>OZ245364.1:852500-2672430 GCA_965226545.1 Candidatus Poriferihabitaceae bacterium | reverse complement strand
CGGGCTGAATGTCAACATCGATTGGGATGATGTGCTCATCGAAGGCCCGGTATACATCGGCGCCAATTCGCGCATCGAAGCCGGCTGCGAAATCCAAGGGCCAACTTGGATTGCGCACGGCTGTCATCTGCAAGGCGGCGCAAAAGTGCATCGCAGCATCTTGTTCGAATACACGCGCATGCGCAAGCACGCGCAAGTCGATGAAGCGCTGGTGTTTGGCCGCCATTGCGTCGATAAACACGGCGAACCGCTCGGCGGCGCCGGGCTGGATTGGGTCGGCGATGCGCGCGCGTTGTCGGATACTGCGCCGCGCGGTGTATAATCGGGCGTGCGCTATCTCGACATCCCCGCCCGCCAATCGCCCTCTTAACATCGCATCCGCCCAATGCCGTTTTACGAATACCAATGCACCGCCTGTTCGCATCGCTTGGAAGTGTTGCAGAAAATTTCCGATGCGCCGCTGACCGATTGCCCGCAATGCGGCAAGGCGCATCTGAAAAAACTCATCTCGCGCGTCGGCTTTCGCTTAAAGGGCGGCGGCTGGTATGAAACCGATTTCAAGGGCGGCAAAAAACCCGCGCCCGATAATGCCGACTCGGCGTCCGACAAGAAGTCATCGAGCGACGACTCTGTCAACAAAGGCGGTGCCGATAAATCCGCCAGCAAAGACGGCGCGCCATCGTCCGATAAAAAATCCGGCGCCGAATCAGACAACAAGTCCGACAAAAAGTCCGGCGCCAAGTCCGATAAACCATCCACCTCCGCCGCCGGCAATTCATCGGCGCGCACTTGAGCGATAGGCATTGTCGATGCGCACGCATTTAAGCGCACAACTCGGCGTTGCCGACATCGGGCGCAACGTCGCCGTCGCCGACTGGTTGCACAATCGCCGCGACCACGGCGGCGTGATTTTCATTGGCGCGCACTTGAGCGATAGGCATTGTCGATGCGCACACATTTAAGCGCACAACTCGGCGTTGCCGACATCGGCAGCACAGTCGCCGTCGCCGGCTGGGTGCAGAATCGCCGCGACCACGGCGGCGTGATTTTCATTGATTTGCGCGACCGCGCCGGTCAAATACAAATCGTCGCCGACCCGGATGCGCCGGCGCCGTTTGCAATCGCCGACCAATCGCGCAATGAATTCGTGCTATGCGCGCGCGGCAAGGTGCGCGCGCGTCCCGAAGGCACGGTCAACCCCGAGTTGCCGACCGGCGAGATAGAAATCGTCGCCGAACACATCGATTTGCTGAGCCGCGCCGCGCCGTTGCCGTTTCAATTGGACGACACCGACATCAGCGAAGCGGTGCGCTTAAAGCATAGATTTTTGGATTTGCGCCGCCCGGCGATGCAATCGGCATTGCGCCTGCGGCATCGCGTGGTCGGCGCGATTCGAGGTTTTTTGGATGCGCAAGAGTTTGTCGATATCGAAACCCCGATACTGACGCGCTCGACCCCCGAAGGCGCGCGCGATTATCTCGTGCCGAGCCGCACCCATCCGGGCGAATTTTTTGCCCTGCCGCAATCGCCGCAATTGTTTAAACAATTGCTGATGGTCGCCGGCTTCGAAAGGTATTACCAAATCGCCCGTTGTTTTCGCGATGAAGATTTACGCGCCGACCGCCAGCCCGAATTCACCCAGTTGGATATCGAGATGTCGTTTGTCGATGAAGACCAAGTGATGACCCTCGCCGAAGAGATGATTCGCCAAGTGTTTCATCAAGTCGGCGACATCGAATTACCGTCGCCATTGCCGCGCATGACGCACAGTGATGCGTTGCAACGCTACGGCAGCGACCGCCCGGATTTGCGCATCGCTTTGGAATTGGCCGAAGTCGCCGATTTATTGCGCGACGCCGATTTCAAAGTGTTCGCCGCCCCAGCCAACGATGCGAACAGCCGCGTCGCCGCCCTAAACATCCCCGGCGGCGCCGCCTTAACCCGCGCACAAATCGACCACTACACCGAATTCGTCAAACAATACGGCGCCGGCGGGCTGGCGTACATCAAGGTCAACGACGCCTCGAGCGCCGACGGGTTGCAATCGCCGATATTAAAATTCCTTCCCGAAGCCGCCATCGCCGGCATCTTAAAACGAACCTGCGCACAAAGCGGCGATTTGATTTTTTTCGGCGCGGATAAAGCGTCGGTGGTCAACGCCGCCTTGGGCGCATTGCGCGTCGAAGTCGCGCGCGATTTGGATTTAATCGCGCCCGGCTGGCAAGCGTTATGGGTGGTCGATTTCCCGCTGTTCGCTTGGGACGAAGACGCCGCCAGATTTTGCGCACAACATCACCCATTCACCGCCCCGCGCGACCAAGACATCGCCCTGATCGAAACCGAGCCCGGCAAGGTGCTGTCGCGCGCCTATGATTTGGTGCTAAACGGCAACGAACTCGGCGGCGGCTCAATCCGCATCCACCAAGCCGATTTACAACGCCGCGCCTTAACCGCGCTCGGCATCCCCCCGCCCCAAGCCGAATCCGAATTCGGCTTCCTGCTAAACGCCCTAACCCACGGCGCCCCGCCCCACGGCGGCATCGCCTTCGGCATCGACCGCATCACCGCCCTACTCACCGGCGCCGACTCCATCCGCGATGTCATCGCCTTCCCCAAAACCCAAAAAGCCTCCTGCCTGCTGACCGAAGCGCCAAGTGCGGCTGATGAACGCCAACTGCGCGAGTTGGGGTTGCGGGTGGGGAAGAAGAAGGCGGGGTGATTTAATTTGTGCGGAGATTCGGCTATAGTGTAAATTGCGATGCGCAATGTGCGCAAATTATTCAGTCGTCGACATCCAAACGGGCGCGTTATGTTAACCAAAGAGCAAATCAATTCATGCAAACAGCAAGGCAACGGCGCGCTTATCGAGTTGGTCGAGAATTGCCAAGACAACAAAAGCGTTTTGTTTGTTTTGCAAAATCTCGGCAGATTGCCGCGTGATTTTGACGACGGTTGGGTGCAGCCGTTGCTGTTTAATCCCAATCAAAAAATTCGTCTGTGGTCGGCGAAAACGCTCGGCAAGGTCAAGAGCGAGCAAAACATTATTGCGTTGACAAAATCCGCGAGCGGCGACGAATCCACCGAAGTTCGTCGCGAAGCGGTTTCTTCGATTGGGCGCATGCGAACCGAGTCGGCGATTGCCGTTTTGACGGAATTTTTAAAAAGCGACGACCCCAAAGTGGTTGTGCAGGCAATTCGCGGGCTGTTGGTGTTTAAGAAAAATCGCGCGGTTGCCCAAAAACTTAAAGCACTTCGCCATCATCCCAACGAGGCGATTGGCGACATTATTCAAAAAGAATTTTTTGTCGACGCAACCGCTTGCGCGCCGCGTGAAGCGCATCCGCATTCGCCCGATTTTTTAAAAAACATTGTCGTGCTCGGCGATGTGCGCGAAACGTTGTGCGAAGTGCCCGACGAAAGTTTTCATCTCACCTTCACTTCGCCGCCGTATTACAACGCGCGCGATTATTCGATTTATAAAAGTTACCGCGACTATTTGGATTTTCTCGAACAAGTGTTTAAACTCACCCGCGCAAAAACCAAAGAGGGGCGATTCTTAATCGTCAACACTTCGCCGATTATCATTCCGCGAATCAGCCGTCAACATTCCAGTCGCCGCTATCCGATACCCTTCGACCTGCACGCGATTTTGGTTGCAATGGATTGGGAATTTATCGATGACATTGTGTGGGAAAAACCGGAAACCAGCGTGAAAAACCGCAACGCCGGTTTTCTGCAGCATCGCAAACCGCTGGCGTATAAACCAAACGCGGTCACCGAATACTTGATGGTGTATCGCAAACGCACTTCGAAATTGATTGATTGGAACATCCGTCAATACGACCGCCGCACCGTCCACCGTAGCAAAGTCAAAGACGGCTATGAAACCTCGAATGTATGGCGCATCGCCCCGAAGCACGACAAGGTGCATTCGGCGGTTTTTCCGATGGCGTTGTGCGAGCGGGTTGTTAAGTATTATTCGTTTGTGAACGATTTGGTTTTTGACCCGTTTGCCGGCAGCGGCACGTTTGGTCGAGTGGCCAAACATCTCAATCGGTTTTTCTTTTTAACCGAACAAAACAAAAAGTATTTTGAATACATGCAGACCTTTCCGGTGCGAAAGGCATCGCCCGGCAACCCAAAAGCAAGCCGGTTTTTAACGCTTGCCGAGTTTACACGAGTTACAAAAAGCAAAGGGCGAATCAACGGCAAACAAACCGAGCCGGGTGAAGCGCGATGACGCTTACCCAAACCGTCGCCAAAAACATTATCCGCAAACTGCTTGCCGGTGACGACTATCGTGCGGAAGTGGTTGCCCTTATTGACATCGTGTTTTTGCAGTTTGCAGTCAACTTTTTCAAGAAGGTGGTAAATGCAAAAGTTGAACAACAAGACATAACGGCGGATTGGTACAAAGATGCGTTTCTCGATGAAAATTTTCCGAAGGAAGACATTGCCATTAACGCCGGCTTGAACATGAAAACTATTAACAATATGCGCGGCACGACGACCAAGCAGGTGGTGATTGACACTTCGCGCGCGCATTACGACGATTTATACGATTTTATTCAGACACTCTCGGATTCCGAAGATGGCATCGATTTAACTTTAACATTGCGATTTAACAGTGTGAGCGTTGATTTAAATATCGGCGAAACATTAATTGTCATTAACACGCTTGCGGTTAAAAGGTCCGCTTTGCGCGGCGGGTTGTGGAGTACGGCGGGCAAGCGAGTCGAGAAACCATTAATGCAAACTTTATGCATGTTGTACGGTGTTGCTGAGAAAAATTATCGCGCCGAAATGAGAGGCGATGCGGGCGACATGCAAACTTTTGTGCGCGAGGTCGATTTTTATTTGATTGGCGACGAAGAGTATAAATGTGAAGTTAAACTAATAGGGCGCGGCAATCCGGAAAGCGCCGATGCGGTGATTGCGCGCGGCAGCCGCGTGTTTGTCGCCGACAAATTGTCACAAACCAACAAAGACCAACTTGATTCCCTCGATGTTTTGTGGGTTGAGTTGCGCACCGAAGAAAATGTCGCGTCGCAAGGGTTTCGACGGTTTAAAGCCGTACTGGAAGAACTTGGAATCCCCCATGCCGAATTGGACGAGCGGAATTTAGACGACATTATCGAATCCATATTGAGTAAAATTTTGCGGAGTGAATAACATTTATCACCCATGCCATCGCGCGCCCATTACTCCGACAGCATCGACAAGTTTCTCGACAAAAGTGAAAATGAAATTGTCGGGGCATTGACCGAGCGGTTTTATTTTGCGGTTGAGCCGACGCAAAACTCCGCTTGGCGGGCGGATTTGCCTTGCTGCTATTGAGCGGCAAATTCCTTATAGTACGCGGCACCAGACATGGTGAATGTACAAAATGTCGCGCGCCAATACTCAACAAACGAACGGTCGCAAACCGACCGCCGCATGCCTGTTTGCCGGCATGGGCGGCTTTTGCGCCGGCTTGAAGCACGCCGGCATTAAAACGCTTTGGGCGAATGAAAAGGACGCCGCCGCTGTCCGCACTTTTGCCGAGAATTATCAAGATGTCGAGATGCACGAAGACGATGTTCGTAATTTGTCGGTTGAAGACCATAAACTTGCGCCTGTGGATATTTTAACCGCCGGGTTTCCGTGTCAAAGTTTTTCGCATGCCGGACGCAAGCACGGTTTTAACGACGACCGCGGCAAACTGTTTTTCGAAATCATTCGTTTAATTGATGAATTCGAAGAAAACAAGCCGAAAATTTTGCTTTTGGAAAACGTGCCATATCTGGCAAACGGCGATGGCGGCAGATGGTTGCAGACCATTATCAACAAAATACAACTCGCGGGTTATTGGTTTGACAGAGACAACTGCCAAATCCTTAAAACCGACGAGATTTCAGACCTGCCACAAGGCAGGGAGCGTTTGTTTATGGTGGCAGCAAGCACCGATGCTTTTTATTGCAACAGTTTTGAGTTTCCCAAGCCAATGCCCGGGACGAAAACGCTTCCGCTTGCCAAGTTCATCGACCGCCGAAAAAAGGCGAGAACGAAAGATTATTTGCCGGACGATAATCGCTATTGCTCGCATATTCGCGACAAGATGAGTAAAGGCGATGAAAAAAGCATCTATCAATTGCGCCGCTATTATGTGCGCGAATACGCCAACAAATGCCCGACCTTGACCGCCAACATGGGCGGCGGCGGACATAATGTGCCGTTTATTTTCGACCAATGGGGCGTTCGTCGCTTAACCGTCGGCGAATGCGCTAAACTGCAAGGGTTCGAAAACACTCATTTTCCAGCGGACATGCCTACAAAGGAATGCTATCAACAAATCGGCAATGCGGTGTCGTTGCCGGTGGCTGAGCGGTTGGCGGATGCTTGTTTGAGATTTTACCAATCCGATTCGCGTTGCGAAAACGCGGGTTGACATCGACGGTGCATAAATTATGAGCGTTAAATGGGTTTTCCCGCCAAGCGGTGGCGGAACATATCAGGGTTTTAACGATGCCGGTATTGAAACATTTACCGGTGCGCGTTTTGACAGTTTGGCGCGTGAAATCATCCAAAATTCGCTGGATGCCAACGTCGGCAACACCAAGGTTACGGTTGAATTCGATTTTGTGAAAATCAATCGCGGGGATTTTCCGGGTGCGGATGAGTTGCTGAAAGTCATCCAACAGTGCTTGGCTGAAAGCAAAAGCGACAAAGCCACTTCGTTTTTTAAAAACGCGATTAATGTGTTGCAGGCAAAACAAATTCCTTGCCTGCGGATTTCTGATGCAGGCACAAGCGGCTTGCGCGGCGATTACCGCAATTTTGAAGGGCAGTGGCACGCCATCACCAAAGCGCTTGGTGTCAGCGACAAATCGGACCCAACCGCCGGCGGCTCATATGGCATTGGTAAAAACGCGCCTTTTGCGGTGTCGGCATTGCGCACGGTTTTTTACTCGACGTTGTATAAAGACGACAGCGGCGACGAAGTTACTCTCGCCCAAGGTAAATCCGTTTTGGTGTCACATCTGATGCCGAACGAAACGAATTCCAAAAAGCGCAAGTACACACAATCCACTGGCTTTTATGGCGAGCCGGAAGATTGTATGCCGATTGAAGGAAATATCCCGCAGATATTGCGCCCAAAAGCGCAAGGTTGCGTTGTTTTTATCCCCGGCTTTGTCGCCGACAAAAATTGGTGGCAAAAGGTGATGGCGACCGTGGTGGCAAATTTTTTCCGTGCAATTTACGACGGCAAACTCGAGGTATTAATCCAAAACGAGCGTGAAGACATCGAAGTGATTGACCGGGAAAACCTGGGTGCTTGTTTCGACAAAATTAAACAATTTGACGTTAACAAGGAAAAGGTCGAAAACTCGCGTCACTACTACAATGCGATGCAAGGCCAATCCAAGGATGCTGAACTGAATACGTTGGGGCACTGCCGCATCTGGTTGCAGGTGGACGAAGGGTTGCCCAAGCGGGTGGCGTTGCTACGAAAGACAGGCATGCTGATTACTGACCGACAATCGCGCCTCGAGCGATGGCCTGGGTGTATGGATTTTGCCGCCGTATTCATGTGCGACAGCACCAAAGGCAATTCGTTGTTGCGTGATATGGAAAATCCGCAACACAATGCATTCGAACCCAATCGGGTCAGTGAAGCACAACGCCACAAAGAAGCCAAAAAAGCCCTCAACGAACTCGTTAATTGGGTGCGCAATAGCGTTAAGTCGCTTGCCAAACCCCCAGAAACCGAATCTACGCCGCTTGACGAGTTAAGCAAATTCTTTCCCGACATCGCCCGGGAAGAAACCATGCCGGGCGATGGTGATGAGCCGGATATCGAGGGGATTTCAGACTGCACGTTAAAACCGCAAAGAAGACGGTCAATCCCAGCCCTCGTGATTGACGATGACGACGGGGATTCGGGTGATGTTGAAGGCGACAGTGACCACAATAGTGGTGGTGTTGGCGGTGGCGGAGGTGGTGTGAAAACCGAGGAAGGCACCGAAGGCACCAAAACACCAAGAAAAGCCGTTGTAATAAACAACGTTCGCGTTGTTGCGGACACCACGAGCGGTGAAAAGAAAACCGTTTTCTTTACCGCGGAGAAATCTGGAAAAATGTACGTCTTGCTTGAGGTGAGAGGCGATGACGGCAAAGTGGATGGCGTGCTCGGCATCGTCGATGCGAATTTCGCCGGCAACAAAGCGGAGGTTAAAGGTAAAAGTGTTGCCTTGCAGGTCGAAAAATTGGGTGACGGCACAATTCCGCGCGTTGCCCTGCAAGTTTCTCTCGAAAAACCCGTAAGCGACTCGATTGTTGTGCGGGCTTACGAAATCGTTGACCAAGATGCAGAGGGTAAAAAACGATGAAACTGTTGGCAAATAAGACGTTTCCGCACCCAGTGCTGTGGAATCAAGCCGACGATTATGTGAATCGGGCGTTTCAATTAACTCGTGACTTTGTGATAAGCAAAGACAACATTCCGTCGATAGCGTTCAAATTCACCGTTAACGAAGAAAGCATTCGTGAACTTATCCGCGACAATAAAGCGGCGTACGCGCTGGAAATTCATTGCCCAATGACGCTTTTTCGGTGCGTGTTTAAAACGCAAGAAGAAAGCGGAAAAATTTCGCTGGACAAAGGCGCGCTTTTTGCCGATGTGGATGTGAATGCATTTGTTGTCTGCACTGCGGAAGTTAAAAATCACGCAAGCAAAAATTTCAACGGTGAATTCGGCGAAAATGCTTCGTTTGATTTGCAACCCGGCGATGTGCTGGCCGCTGACGGCGCGTTTTCGTATTACTGGAGCACCGAATTAGCCAAACCGATTCATTCGGTTATTGACCTGGTCGCAAACCACACCGTTGTCGCCGGACAATTTTCGGTGGATACAAGCGGTGACAAAGTAAAGATTCAAATGAATCCCAGCGACAAATCCAAATTTGAGGCGATGCGCGGAAACTCGAATTACAAACCAATCGCAATGTTGGTTTACTTGACGGCGATTATCGAAGTACTGCAACAAATGAAAATCGACGATGCGGAATCCGGCAAACGTTGGTATCGCGTGTTTGCGCATCACTTCGAGGATAAAGATTTATCCAACATCGACCCGTTTATGATTACGCAAAAACTTATGCGTAACCCGCTTGGTACGATGTTGACGCACCTTGAGAGGATAAAATGAATCGAATTCGTTTTTTTACGTTGAGTCAGGTCGATGACTTAAAAAGCGCGATTGTGGAAAATCTCGATTGGTATCGGGACGAGCAAGACGCGCCCCCCGTCGTGTTTACCGATTACAACGAGATGAAGTTGACGGCAAACTTGGATTGCTTTGAAGCGCTGAATGACAAAGGCGACGAAGAGCACGACAAAGAAAACATCATCGCCGTTTACACCGCATTAAAATGCCTTTCGCCGCAACAAGCGGCGGATGAGCGCATTTGGGTTTATGCCACGCATGTGGCTGCCAACAAGTACACGCGCACACGTTGGAGCAATTTCCCTAAAACTGCCGGGAAATCCAAAAAAGGTCAAAAAGAAAAAACCGAAAACGAAAAAGAGGTTGAAATTAAAAAACGGCAAATTAAGCATGTGCAAGCGCATTATTTTGCGCGCGATGCACGCGGATTAATCCGCAATAATGCCGTTGCGCGCCTTTGGTGGATGGGGTACGCGGCGTCTCGTTGCAAGAAGGACTACGACCTTGAAAAAACCCTAACCATTTTGCTGAAAAATTCCGATGTACGCGCCAACCTGCTCGAGCGTACTTCGGCAAGCGCAAGTGCGGAAATTTTTAACGGCGTCATTCGCGTGCTTGGCAAAGCGCTTTACGAAAAACAAAACCTTGATATTTACAAGCGAGACAACTTCCGCGAATTTATGAAGCGGATAAACCGACAAGGCGGGCGCATTATGCTTAATGCGTTAAGCCCGGAACAGTTGGATAAAATGTTCCAACGTTTTGCCAAAGAAGCCATCGAAAATGGCGCAACCAATTAACGTGAAGTAACCGCATGGCCGGCCACAGCAAATGGGCAAACATTAAATTCCGCAAAGCCGCGCAAGACGCCAAGCGCGGGCGGGTGTTTACCAAGTTGATAAAGGAAATCACCGTCGCGGCGCGGTTGGGCGGGGGGGATGCGGATGCGAATCCGCGGTTGCGGTCGGCGGTGGATAAGGCGTTGGCGGCGAACATGACGCGCGATACGATTGCGCGCGCGGTCAAGCGCGGCGCCGGCGACGGCGATGGGCGGGCAATGGAGGAGATTCGCTATGAAGGGTATGCGCCGCACGGCGTGGCCGTGTTGGTCGAATGCGCGACCGACAATCGCAATCGTTCGGTCGGCGAAGTGCGCCATGCATTCACCAAACACGGCGGCAATCTCGGCACCGACGGCTCGGTCGCGTATTTGTTTGAACACATCGGCTGCTTGGTGTTTTCCGAAAACGCCGACGAAGAGCGCATTATGGAAATCGCCTTGCGCGCCGGCGCCGAGGATATCGACAGTGAAGACGGCGTTGTCGAAGTGACCGCGCCGCCGCGCGAATTTTTGCGCGTCGAAGGCGCGTTTAAAGCCGAAGGCGTTGTGCCGGATATGGCGGAATTAATTTATCGCGCCACGACGCAAACCGAATTGCAAGGCGATGCCGCCGAACAAGTCGGCAAGTTAATCGATGCATTGGAACAATTGGACGATGTACAAAACGTCTTCACCAATGCAATGTTTGTCGGCGACGACAGCGGCGGCGACGCGGCGGGTTGATGCGCGTACTCGGCATTGACCCGGGTTCGCGCCGCACCGGGCTTGGCGTGGTCGAAGCCGACGGCGATCGATTGCGGCGGGTTGGCGGCGATTGCATAACGATGCGCGATGCGCAATTGAGCGCGCGGCTCGGCGATATTTATCGCGGCGTGCAGCGCATCATCGATGCGCATGCGCCGCAAGTTGTGGCGGTCGAGCGCGTGTTTGTCGCGCGCAATCCGCGTTCGGCGTTGGTGCTTGGGCAAGCCAGCGGCAGTGCAATTTGCGCAGCCACGGTTGCCGGCTGCGATGTTGTCGAATACAGCGCGCTGCAAATTAAGCGCGCGGTGGTCGGCAAGGGCGCGGCGGATAAGCAACAAGTGCAGCACATGGTGCGCATACTGCTCGGCTTGGATGCGCCGCCGGGTTTTGATGAAGCCGATGCATTGGCGTGCGCGATTTGCCATATTCATACGATGCAGGTGGAGGAAAAACTGCGGCGCGCGTCTTAAGATGCATGGCGTTGCCATCGATGTCGTGTAGCGGTGCGTCGATGTATTAATGCATTAATGTATTAACGTATTAATGTATCGATTTATTAATGCATTGTTTCGTGCGTTTGTTTTAAGTTTAGTTTTAGTTATTAGTTAATAAATTGTTTGCGACATGATGTACTGCATCGTCTACTGTTACTGTTGTTATTGTGATTACAGTGCTTACCGTACTCACCATACTCACCATACTTTTTACCGTGTCGCTTATGCGAATCAAAACTTCGAGAATCAAATGATTGGATTTTTGCGCGGTCGGGTGCTCGACAAAAAACCGCCGATGTTGTTGTTGGATGTCGGCGGCGTCGGTTATGAATTGGAGGCGCCGATGACCGCATTTTATGAATTGCCGGATGGCGACGCGCAGGTCGCGTTGTTTGTGCATTGCGTGGTGCGCGACGATGCGCATTTGTTGTTCGGCTTCACCGAACGTACGCAGCGCGAATTGTTTCGCGTGTTGTTGCGCGTCAGCGGCGTTGGGCCGCGCGTGGCATTGGCGATTTTATCGACCTTGCGCAATGATGAATTCGCCGGCTGCATTCATCGAGGCGATGTCGGCGCGTTGACGCGCGTGCCCGGCATCGGCGCAAAAACCGCCGAGCAAATCATCTTTCAACTGCGCGACCGAATGGCCGATTTCGCCGTCGACTCGACCCACCCGCCCGCGGCGGACGCCCCCGAACACGATGCGGCCGCGGCCTTGCTTGCATTGGGTTATAACGCCGCCGCCATCAACCGCGCCTTGCGCGCGGTGCGCGGCGACGCCAACGGGCGCGAGGAATTAATTAAAAGTGCGTTGCAATATTTAAGTGCGCCGGCGGGCAAGGCATAACAGTGCAAGACATAGCCGTCGCCGCCAAGTAACATGTTGACATCCAACTGAATCGATATCGATGAACGCATCCGCATCCAACTCGAACTCCAAAGTTAAATCCACATCCAACCCCGCCGGCAATCCGTTGTTGTCCGGCGAAAGCGATGCGCCGGATGAGCGCATCGAACAAACGTTGCGCCCGGCACGCATGCATGAGTTTATCGGGCAGCCGGATACGCGCGAACAACTCGGCGTGTTTATTCAAGCGGCGCGCAATCGCGGCGGCACGCTCGACCATGTGCTGGTGTTTGGCCCGCCCGGCTTGGGCAAGACCACCTTGGCGCACATCGTCGCCAATGAAATGGGCGCGCGCCTGCGGCAAACTTCCGGCCCGGTGCTGGAAAAAGCCGGCGACTTGGCCGCGATATTAACCAATTTGGAAAAGGGCGATGTGTTGTTCATCGATGAAATTCATCGAATGAGCCCGGCGATTGAGGAGATTTTGTATCCGGCGATGGAGGATTATCATCTCGACATCATCATCGGCGAAGGCCCGGCGGCGCGGTCGATACGATTAAGTTTGCCGCCGTTTACCTTGGTCGGCGCAACCACGCGCGCCGGGTTGTTGACTTCGCCGTTGCGCGGGCGATTCGGCATTGTGCAGCGGCTGCAGTTTTACACCGCCGATGAATTGGCGCAAATCGTCGAACGTTCGGCGAAACTGCTCGAGGTCGATTACGAATTGGGCGGCGTGGCCGCGGTCGCCGCGCGCGCACGCGGCACGCCGCGCATCGCCAATCGATTGTTGCGGCGGGTGCGCGATTATGCCGAAGTGCGCGCCGACAGTCGATTGACCGAGGCGACCGCCAACGCGGCATTGGATATGTTGGCGGTCGATCAACGCGGTTTGGATTTGCTCGACCGCGAAGTGTTGCTTGCGATTATGCGCAACTTTGACGGCGGCCCGGTCGGCATCGAAAGCATCGCCGCGGCCATCGGCGAAGAACGCGGCACGATAGAGGACGTCATCGAACCGTATTTAATTCAACAAGGATTGTTAAAACGCACCGCGCGCGGCCGCGAAGCGACGCGCGCGGCGTGGCAACATCTGCACATCGATATGCCGCCCGACGCCGCGCGCAGATTTGCGCAACAAACCGCGCAAGGCGCGTTGCCGGAAGATACGGGGGCGGGTAAGTGATGTGGCGGTGATTTGGTTTTGTTACCGTCGTTGTCGTCATCGACATTGTCGTCAACATTGTCATCGACGTTGTCATCGATGCCGTCATCAACATTGCCATTAACATTGTCACTGTCTATCGACATTGTCATCAACGACATTATTAACATTTGATTAATGCGCGCAATGGCCGGTGTTGTTATTAATGATTGTTAACACTTCATCAACATCAACATTAATATCACCGTCAATGTTTTCGTTAACGTTCGGTTATTAATGGTTAACTTTAAATTATTAACTTTACTTTTACTTTCACTTGCACTCTTACTTTTAACATTAACTTTGCAAGTTAACTTTTAATGGTATAGTCCGCGCCATCCTCCCCGCCACCCTTTTTGTTCGCGCCCATGCCGATTGAAATCACCGCCGCAACGGACGGCTTGTCAATCCTTTCGCTGTTGGCCAACGCCGGGTTGTTGGTGCAGTTGGTGCTGGTGTTGTTGTTGGCGGCGTCGTTGCTGTCGTGGTTTTTGATTGACCGCAAGCGCGCCGCGTATAAACGACTGACGCGCATCGCCGATGAATTCGAGGCGCAGTTTTGGTCCGGCGGCAAGATGAATCAACTCTATCGCAAATGGAGCGGCGACTTGGAGGCGCGCGATGAACCCGAAGGCATCGTCCTCATCTTCCTCGCCGGCTACGGCGAATATTTGCGGTTGCGACAAAAAACCAACGCCAACCGCAGCGACACCGTCGACGGCGTGCATCGCGCAATGCGCGTCGCCCTCAGCCGTGAAGTCGACCATCTCGAAGTGCATCTGCCGTTTTTGGCAACGGTCGGCTCGACCAGTCCGTATGTCGGGTTGTTCGGCACGGTGTGGGGCATTATGAATTCCTTTCGCGCGATTGGCGTGATGCAATCCGTCACCATCGCCACGGTCGCCCCGGGCATTTCCGAAGCGTTGATTGCAACCGCGATGGGATTGTTCGCGGCCATCCCGGCGGTCATCGCCTATAACAGTTTCATCCACCGCGCCGAACGACTCGGCAATCGTTATGAAGTGTTTATGGAGGAATTCTTAAGCATCGTCAATCGCCAAGACATGGCCGGACGCGGCGAATGATTCGCAAACGCCGCAGACGATTGGTCGGCGAAATTAACGTCGTGCCGTACATCGATGTAATGTTGGTGTTGCTGGTGATTTTTATGGTCACCGCGCCGTTGCTTAGTCAAGGCGTCAAAGTTGAATTGCCGCAAGCCGCGGCGAAAACGTTGACGCCCGAAGAGGAAGAACCGTTTGTGGTCACCGTAGACGCCGCCGGCAACTATTATCTCAACGACAACCGCGCCGCCGCCGTGTCGCCGCGCGACATAGAAACTCGCGCGCGCGCGGTGTTGCGGCGCAATCCGGCGTTGCCGTTTTTGGTGCGCGGCGACGCCAATGTTGCCTATCGTTTTGTGGTGCGCGCGATGGTGTTGTTGCAAGCCGCCGGCGTGCAATCGGTCGGGTTGGTGACCGAGCCGCCAACCTCGTAACCGCAACCTCATAACGGGATATCTTGATGGGCGGGCGTTGGCGGCAATGGCGTCAAGTGTCAACATCGGCGTTGTTTACCGCGGCGGTACACGGGCTGTTGTTTGTGTTTTTGACCATCGGGTTTAGTTGGGTGCAAACCATCGAGCCGGGCGGCGCCGCGCCGATTGAAGCGCGCGCGGTGTCCGATAAGGAAGTGCGCGCGGCGCGACAACAACGCATCGAACGCGCCGAACGCGCCCGCCAAGCGCAAGCGGCGCGCGAACGTAAACTGGCTGAACAACGCGCCGAAAAAAAACGCAAAGCCGAACAAAAACGCAAAGCCGAAGCCGCCGCCAAAGCCAAAGCCGAAGCCGAACAAAAGGCGCAAGCCGAAGCCGCGCGTCAATTGCGCGAAGATGAACAACGCCGCAAGGATGAACTGCGCCGCCAAATCGAAGCCGAACAACGCGCACAAACCCAACGCGAGGCGGCTGATGCATTGAGTGCATTGGTCGACCGAATTCGCTTTGCGGTGCGAAAAAATTGGCGCAAGCCGCAAACCAGTCAAGCGGGCTTAAGCGTGACGATTCGCGTCAAGGTCGCGCAAAGCGGGCGGGTGTTGTCGGCGGTGGTGGCCCACAGCAGCGGCGATTCGATGTTCGACCGCTCGGCCGAAATCGCCGTGCATAAATCGTCGCCGTTGCCGTTTCCCCCCAACCCGGAGTATTATGAATACATCAACGAATTTGATTTTAAGTTTTCCCCGGACGCCTTGCGCTAAACGCAATGTCGACCTCAGCCATAATCAACGTTCGCAACCATCGCCGCCGACCAATGACTGACGCCACCGCATTCGATGCCGGCACGCCGCCGGCATTTCGCCATCGCCGACACACTCGCCGCCGCTTGGCACAATTGATTCGCCGCACCTGCGCAGGTCTACTGTCAGCGTTGATGGTGATGTTGCTGTCGGCGTTGTCGGTAATCGGCGCACCGGCGCACGCATTGTTGACGATTGAAATCACCGAAGGCAGCGAGATAGGCGCGCCGATTGCGGTGGTGCCGTTTGGCGGCGACGCCGATGCCGCCAACGGCGTGTTGCTGGCGGATATTATCGAATCCGACCTCGACCGCAGCGGCAAATTCGAGCCGATTGCGCGCGGCGATTTTCCGGCGACGCCGACCGCGCCGGATGAAGTGAATTATAAAAATTGGCGGTTGCTCAAAGCCGAGATGTTGGTCATCGGGCGCATCGATGCGGTTGCCGACGGGCGGCTCGAAGTGCGCTTTCGATTGCTCGATGTGTTTCGCCAAAAACAATTAACCGGGCGCAAATTTTTGGCGCAAGGCGAAGGCTTGCGCAAGGTCGGGCATCAAATCAGCGACATCATTCATGAACAACTCACCGGCAAAAGCGGCGCGTTCGACACCCGCATCGCCTACATCACGGTCGAATCGATTGGCGGCGAAGACAACTTTTCGTTAAAGGTTGCCGATGCCGACGGACATAACGCGCGCACGATACTCGCCTCCAAGCAGCCGATTTTGTCGCCGGCTTGGTCGCCCAACGGCGCCGAGTTGGCGTATGTATCGTTCGAACAAAACCGCTCGATGATTTATGTGCAGGATTTATGGAGCGGCAAACGCCGCGCCATCGCCGCGCATAACGGCATCAACGGCGCGCCGGCTTGGTCGCCCAACGGCAAACAAATCGCGCTGACCTTATCCAAGGAAGGCAACGCCGAGATATACATCCATCAATTATCCGACGGCGCCTTGCGTCGGCTGACCCGCCACACCGCCATCGACACCGAACCGGCGTGGTCGCCGGACGGCAAATGGATTCTGTTCACTTCGAATCGCTCGGGCACGCCGCAACTCTATCGAATCAAATCGCGCGGCGGCGATGCGCGGCGCATCACCCGCGTCGGCAATTACAACGCGGCCGCGCATTATTCGGTCGACGGCAAAATCGCGCTGATAACCAACCAAGGCAAAGGCTATCGAGTTGGGGTATACTCTGCCGACGACTTTGCCGCGACCGAATTGACCGAAACTTGGCTGGACGAATCGCCGACATTTGCGCCGAACGGCGAGATGATTATGTACGCAACGCAATTGTCCGGGCGCAATGTGCTCGAGGTGGTTTCGTTGGACGGCAAAGTGCGGCAGATTATCCGATTGAAAAACGGCTCGGTGCGCGACCCGGCGTGGTCGCCGATTAACCGGCAGCGCAACCGACAACTGTAATGCGTAATTTAATGTGTACTGCAATGTTTATGGTGATGCGTTTTGTTGTCGCGCGTCTCGTTAACAGTTAAAATCACCGCCAACGTAAACCAAAACGTAACCGTAAACGTCCGCACCCGACATTCATTCCAATTCATCGTCGACATTCATCCCCGACACTCATCCAAACTTACCGCGATGCGCAAGGTTAACCGCATAATCCAAACCGCAACGACAAGCGCGATATTTGCGTTTGCCTTGTTGCTGGCCGGTTGCGGCGGGTCGTCATACGGCCCGGCGATTATCGACCAATCGGTTGGCGGCATCGCCGATGTTGTGGTGTTCGATGAAGGCACGGCGACCGCCAGCGGGCTTGGCGCATTCGCCGATGAGTCATTGGCGGTGTCGTCCGGCGACCGTCGCACCGTGTATTTTAAATACGACAGCAGCGTATTGAGTGCCGACGCCAAAGATGCAATACGCGAACACGCGCGGCAATTGCGCGACAATCCGCCGTTGCGCGTTGTGCTCGAAGGCCACGCCGATGAACGCGGCACGCGCGAATATAATCTCGCGCTGGCTGAAGACCGCGCCAAATCGGTCGCCAACATGATGAACGCGCTCGGCGTCGATGCCGCGCGCATCGAGACGATTTCCTACGGCGAAGAACGCCCGGTTGCTTTTGGGCATGATGAAGCGGCGTGGAAAAAAAATCGCCGCGTGGAGATTTTGTATTAATCTTGGGTATTAATTGGTTGCATTGTTTTTTGCATTATCGCCGACATTAATCACTGTGCTTGCAGTGTGTTTGCACTTCGCTTGCACTTCGCTTGCACTTCGTTGGCACTTTAATTCACGCTTTAAATTTTCACTTCATTTGCGCCGCATTGGCATTCATTAAGTATCGCGTCACACAAGGGGAAACCGATGAGCATCATTAAATTATTTTTGCGCGCGGGCGTTTGGTCGGCGTTGTGGTTGTCGTTGTCATTATCGCTGGCCGGTTGCGCGAGTTTTTCGGGGTCGGGCGACGGCGCGTCGTTCGGCGGCAACTCGGTGCGCGCGTTGGATGATTTAACCGATTTGAAGGAGGAATTAAAACGCCAACGCAACGCCATCGAAGAGATGCAGTTTGAGGTCGAAGCGGCCGACATTCGTCAGCGCAATTTGTTCGAGGATTACGACCGGCGGATGGTGCGCGTCGAGCGCAATTTGCGCATCACGCCGAGCGCCAGCGGCACGCGCGCAACCGGCGGCACAAGCGCATCGGTGGAGACGCCGAGCAATTCGCGCGGCGGGCAGGCGGTGTCGCTGCAGGAACAACAGGCGTATGACCGCGCGTTCGACTTGCTTAAAGGCGGGCGTTATCAAGAGGCGATTAATTCGTTTCAACAACTCGCCGACACTTGGCCCGAAGGGCAATTGGCTGACGACGCGTATTATTGGATTTCCGAAGCGCGTTATGTCAATCGCAAATTCGAAGACGCGCTCAAAGGCTTCAGCACCGTGGTAACGCGTTATCCGCAAAGCCAGCGGGTGCCGGAGGCGATGCTTAAAATCGGTTATGTGCAATACGACATGGGCGCATACGACGATGCCGCCGCGACTTTCCGCGACATCTTGTCGCGCTTCCCGGCGCATCAAGTGGCAACGCCGGCCAAAACGCGGCTGCGACGCATCGAGCAAAACATTCAATAGTGTCGGGTTGCGTTGACCGTCGAGTTAATATTGCATTCATCACCGTCACGGTCACAGTTTTTGTTCGTGTCTTGTTTCACGCGCGCTTGCATCTCGCCGCGCGTTTTGCATAAGGGGCGTTAGCTCAGTTGGTAGAGCATCTGACTTTTAATCAGGTGGTCGCAGGTTCGAATCCTGCACGCCCCACCATCGCCTCGAATCCCCATTCGAATTCCCATCGCTTATGCGGCGACCGCAATCGTCCGGTTGTGGTGTTGGTGCATGGCGTCGGTTTGGGGCGTTTTATGTGGCGCGAAGTCGATGCGTTGTTGGCGCGCGATTTTTGCGTGTTGTCGTATGATTTAATCGGCCACGGCGATTGCCCGGATTGGCAAGGCGCGCGCGGCTTCGATGATTATGTCGCGCAATTGGCGCATCTCACCGACCATCTCGGCATCGATTCATTCGGCTTGGTCGGCTTTTCGCTCGGGGCGTTGATTGCGCGCGCCGCCGCCGTCACACTGGGCGCGCGCCTAACCCATATCGCATTCCTGCACGGCGTTTATCAACGCAATGCCGACGAACGTCGCGCGGTGCAGGCGCGGTGTCGATTGGCGCGCGATGAAGGCGCATCGGCGTCGTTGGATGCGTCGTTGGCGCGATGGTTTTCGCCGCATTATCGCGCCGCGCATGCTGCGGTCATCGATGAAATCCGCGCGGCGTTTGCCCGGCACGGCGAAGGTTATCAAAAGGCGTATCAATTGTTTGCCGACGGCGACGTTGCCATCGAGCGTTATCCGCTTGCGCGGTTGCGCGCGTTGGCGCGGCCGATGTTGGTGTTGACCGGCTTTGATGACCCGGGCGCACCGCCGCGCATGGCGCGCGGCTTGCATCAGCAATTGCCCGGCAGCCGATTGATTGTCAATCGCGCGCATCGCCATCTTGCGCCGCTCGAACATCCGCGCATCATCGCCGCACAACTCGGCGAATTTTTGCGCGACGGTTAATCCGTTATTCGATGCGCCGCGCGTCGTGCGTCGAGAGTCACCCGTTATCCACTGTCGACCGTCATCGATTAACGCCGCGCGCAATTAACGCTTCCTTATTGGGTTTGGTTAAGTGTCGAATCGCGCTTTCGCGGCGACAGGCGTCAACCCGCGTGCATTTCGATTCGGCGTATACCAATCGCACCGGGCGTCGCGCACGGGTGTAACGCGCTGCGCGCGGGCCGTCGTTGTGTTCATCGATGCGCCGCGCAAGGTCGGTGGTGACGCCGGTATACAGCGAACCGTCGGCGCAACGCACGACATACACCGACCATGATGTGCGCGATGTGCGCGGCATCGATTCGCCGTCAGCGCGCCGCGCGCATTTTGCGGATGCGATGTTTTTGCGTCTGCAACGATTGTGCGCCGCCGTCATGCCAACTGCCGAACAGTTTATCGAACGGCGTCTCCACGTTGCCGTAGTTGAAGTGAAAATATTGATGATGCAGTTGGTGATACCAATCGCCAATCGGCATGCGCCATGCGCCGATGCGCAAATAGGCAAACCCCGAATGCGAAATCGCCGGGCCCAAGCCGTTAAAAAATCCGCACAATAAAATCACAATCGGATGCACCGGCACAACCCACCACAACATAAACACGCTGAAATACAACACATGCTCGAGCGGATGCATCGAGATGCCGCTCCACGGACACGGGCTGGTGTTGCGGTGATGCAGTTCATGCGCAAGTTGATACAACGGTCGCCAATGCAACAGGCGATGCACAAAATAAAAATGCGCGGTGTTCCAAAAAAACACGCTCAACATCATCAACGCAAAAATCACCGGATGCTCGGCGATGCCAATCAACGGACGATGCCCGGATGCAATCATCCATAAAGTCGCCGATTCATACAGCGTCCAAATCGTAACGCCCGAAGCGACGCTCCAAAAAATGTTGTCGAAGGTTTGATTGCCAAACCAAAACAGCGTGTTGCGCCGCTCGGGCCAGCGGTCGTTGAATTTGTAATCGCGCGCCTGTCGGCGGCGGCGATACAACAGCCAATGCAAGCCGCCGGCAAGCAACGTCAACAAGGCGGCGTTGCGCAGCCAAATCAAGCCGACCCAACGCCAATCCCATTGCGCCATGCTCGCCAACTCGGGCGTCAAAAATCGCCAACTGAATGCGGCCAAGGCGATGAACAAATAGCCCCACGGGAACAACAACCCGACCAACAAATATCGCGCGATGGCGATGGGCTTTGGCGGCCAGGTGTACAGCGGCGGAACTTGTATCGAATCTTCCGGTTGATAGGCGCCGGCTGAGTTGTGCGGTGATGATGACATGCTGGACCTCCCGCGCGGTGCGCAGTGTGATGCGGTGAATGCAGCGTCGGTGTAACTATCGATTCAGATGTCGATGCCGATGTCACTACAAGTGTCGTTACAATTGACGCGGCGAACGTGGTTGTAACCGTTGCGGCAAACGCGCGTTGTTAATGCATGGTTAATCCACTGTTAACGCACCGTCAATGTAACGCTTCGTTTACAACAGCACTTCTACAACAACACTTCATGTCGTACGCGAATGCGTTTAGGCATTGTCATCGACCTTGACGAAATAATTCAAGCCGAGTCGTCCGCCGTCAGGGTACACCGTCTCGCCGATTAAATAACTTGAATAATCGCACGCCAAAAACACCGCGACCTTGGCGATTTCATCCGGTTCGCCGGGCCGGCCAATCGGCGTGCGCGACAGCACCGCGCGATATTTTTGCGGGTTGTCGGCGATGGCGTGAAACATTTCGGTGTTGATCGAGCCGGGGCCGATTGCATTGACGCGCACGCCGTCTTGCGCCAAACGAATGCCCAAACATTTTGTCCATTGATTGACGCCGCCTTTGGCGACGATGTACGGCGCGATTTCGGGGATGGCAAGCACGGCGTTAATCGACGACATATTGATGATGCAGCCGCGCGCGCCGTTTTCATCCGGCGGCTGGCGAATCATTCGTTGCGCGGCGCGTTGCCCGGTCAACACCACGCCGCGCAAGTTCACGGTCAGCACCGCATCGAAGTCGTCGATGGACATCGTCAACGGGTCGACGTGTTTGACGATGCCGGCGTTGGCAATCGCGCAATCAATCCGCCCATGCGCGGCTTCGGCAAAATCCAACAGGGCGTCAATCGATGATTCGCGCCCGACATCGCAGACCTGATGGCGCGCATCGATGCCGCGTTCGCGCAATTGCTTTGCCGCCGCTTCGCCGGCATCACAGTTGATGTCGCCGAGCACCACCTTGGCGCCTTCGGCGCCGAAGCGCGCGGCGCAGGCAAAGCCGATGCCTTGCGCGGCGCCGGTGATGATTGCGACTTTGTCGGTCAACAATGCATTGCCGCGCAGTGCGGCGGTGTTTGCGTTGTCGTTGTTTGCGTCTTTGTTCATTGCATTGTTCATTGCGTCATTCATTAAGTCGTTCATTGCATTGGCGTTGATTTCGTTGACTTCATTAACTTCGCTAACTTCACCAACTTCACTTAATCAAATTCACTTAATCAACTTCACCAACTTCATCGAACATCGAATCACTCAGGGTCGTCGAGTTTAACCTCAATCACCGCCGCGCGTCCGCAGTCGAGTGCTTGTTCGAATGTCGGGGCAAATTCTTCGGTGCGCGAAACTTGCGCGCCAAATGCGCCGTGGGCGCGCGCCAATTCGGCGAAGTTTGGATTGCGCAACGCGGTTGCAATCGGGCGGCACGGATAATGCCGTTGTTGATGCGCGCGAATGGTGCCGTAGCAACGGTTGTTGAGCACGATAAACACAATCGCCAAGCGATGCTGCATCGCCGTCGCCAACTCCTGCCCGTTCATTAAAAAACAACCGTCGCCGGAAAACGACACAACCTTCGCGTCAACGCGATGCAATTTGGCGGCAATCGCGGCCGGCACGGCATAACCCATCGAGCCGTTGGTGCAAGCCAGTTGGGTGCGCGGTTGGCGGAATTGATAATTGCGCTGCGCCCACACCGTATAGTTGCCGGCGCCGCAGGTGATGATGTCGTCGGCCGCCAATCGCGCGCGCAGCCATTGCATAATTTTATCCATGCGCAATGCGCGATGTTCATCGCGCGGTTGATTCATAAAATCCAAATACGATTGATGCGCGCGCGCAATCCGCGCATCATCGTTGTCGCGTTGGCGGCGCGCGGGGATGTCGGCAACGCCTTGCAGAAACGATTCGGCGTCGCAGGCAATGCCGAGTTCGGCGCGATACACCGCGTTTAATTCCGCGCGCTCGGCGAAGATGTGAATCAACTTGCGCCGCGCGCGCGCGTCAAATTGCGGCACATCGAACAACGTATACCCGCCGCTGGTCATTTCTCCAAGCCGCGCGCTCAACGCGACAATTAAATCGGCGTCGTCGACCATGCGCACCAATTCCGGGTTGGGCGCGATGCCCAATTCGCCGACATAATGCGAATGCGTGTTGTCCAACATATCCTGTCGGCGAAACGCGCACGCGGCCGGCAGGCGATGCTTTTCGATAAACGCGCGCAACAATTTAGATGCGCGCGGCGTCCACGCCGCCCCGCCAAAAATTATCAGCGGTCGTTCGGCCGCATCGAGCAAGGTCGAAAAGGTTGCCACGCTCGATGGCGGCGGTGCGCATGATGCGCGCGTTGGTTTGGCGCAATCATCGGCTTGACAGGTTTCAGTCAACGTATCTTCGGGCAATTCAATCACCACCGGGCCGGGGCGACGGTCAATCGAGAGTTGCCAGGCATCGTGCAAGGTTTGCGGAATCTGTTCAGCCGAGTCGACGCGCATCACCCGTTTGGCGACGCCGTCATAGACGCGCGCATAATCCAATTCTTGAAACGCTTCGCGCCCGCGTTCGGCGCGCGGGATTTGCCCGATGAACAACAACATCGGCGTCGAATCCTGAAACGCGGTATGCACGCCAATCATTGCATTGGCCGCGCCAGGCCCGCGCGACACAAAACATACGCCGGGTTCGCCGGTTAACTTGCCGTGCGCTTCGGCCATGTACGCGGCGCCGCCTTCCTGTCGGCAGGCGATGACGCGCAGTTGCGCGCGATGCGCGTACATTGCATCCAATGCGCCGAGGTAACTTTCGCCGGGTACGCAAAATACATTGCGCACACCGTTGGCGATTAAGCCGTCCACCAGCGCGCGCCCGCCGCTTCGAACAACGTTTTGCATGCGCGCGATTGTAGCACCGCGCATTTGCTACACTATGCAAATGGCGAAAAAAACCATGATTGCGTGGAGCACCGGCAAAGACAGCGCGTGGATGTGTGCGCGGCTGTTGGCTGATGCACAAGTCGAGGTCGTCGGATTGTTTTGCAATGTGCATCGCGCGCATGAGCGCACGGCGGTGCATGCAACCCGCTTGGCGTTGTTGCAACTGCAAGCCGAACGCGCGCATCTGCCGTTGTCGTTGATTGACCTTCCGATGAACAGCACCAACGCGCAATACGAATCTTTGATGGCGCAATTTGCCGAGCGCGCCGCGCGTGAACGAGTCGAACAATTTGCATTCGGCGATTTATTTTTGGACGACATTCGCCAATATCGAATCAAGACAATGCAATCCTGCGCCATCGAGCCGCTGTTTCCGTTGTGGCAATGCGATACGCGCCAATTGGCTGAAGCGATGATTGACGGCGGCGTGCGCGCCGTGGTTGCTTGCGTCAACCCTGAGCGATTGGACGAAACTTTTCTCGGGCGGACGTTCGACCGTGAATTTATAAACGACCTGCCAAGCGATGTCGATCCCTGCGGCGAAAACGGCGAGTTCCATACGGTTGTGTATGATGCGCCGATGTTTGATTGCCCGATTGATGTGCAAATCGGCGCAACCACTCGACGCGGCGGGTTGATGTGCGCCGATGTTACGCTGCGCAATTAATGCGGGCAGGATGAATGGGTGCGGTTGACGGTTGCAATTTGCGATTGGCAAATGCAAATGCAAGTGCAACCGTCACAAGTGCGATGCCAAGTTGGCGATGTAAGTTGCAATGCAAAAGTTGCGACAAACAACTGCGATGCAGTTTCGATGCAACGCCGCGATGCAATGACCACGATGCAATTACGATGCAATTACGATGAGTTGCGATGAATAAATTAACCGAATCTGTGCAGCCGCGCATTGAGCGCAAAGCGTTTGATGTCGAATCGGTGCGCGCGCAGTTTCCGATTTTGCAGCGCGCGATTGACGGGCATCCGCTGGTGTATTTGGACAACGGCGCGACCGCGCAAAAGCCGCAATGTGTGGTCGATGCGATTGCGCATTATTACCGCGCGTTCAACGCCAACATTCATCGCGGCGTGCATTATTTAAGCCGAGAGGCGACCGACGCCTATGAAAACGCGCGCGAGATTGCGCGCGCGCACTTAAACGCCGAGCACGCTTGCGAAGTGTTGTTTACCGGCGGCACAACCGACGGCATTAATTTGGTCGCCGCCTCGTGGGGGCGCAGCCATCTGCAACCCGGTGATGAAGTGATTGTGTCGATGATGGAACATCATTCGAATATCGTGCCGTGGCAGTTGGTGTGCGCCGAACGCGGCGCGGTGTTGCGCGTTGCGCCGATTTCGCCGCGCGGCGAATTGCGCATCGATGCGCTCGAAAAAATGCTGTCGGATAAAACCAAATTGGTCGCGCTGGCGCATGTCTCCAACGCGCTCGGCACGATTAACCCGGTCGCGCAAATTATCGATGCGGCGCATCTATGCGACGCCAAAGTGTTGTTGGACGGCGCTCAAGCCGCGCCGCATTTCGACATCGATGTGCGCCAACTCGATGTTGATTTTTACGCGTTCTCGGCGCATAAAGTGTTTGGCCCAACCGGCGTCGGCGTGTTGTACGGCAAGCGCGAATTGCTCGACGCGATGCCGCCGTATCAAGGCGGCGGCGAGATGATCGCCAAGGTCACTTTCGACAACACCACCTACGCCGAGTTGCCGCATAAATTCGAAGCCGGCACGCCGAACATCGTCGGCGCCATCGGCATGGGCGCGGCGATTGAATGGCTCGGGCAATACGACGCCGCGCAAGTCAAAGCGCATGAACTCGAGTTGTTGCGCACGGCCGAGGAACAACTGCGCGCGATTGACGGCGTGCGCATCATCGGCGAAGCGCGCGACAAGGTCTGCGTGATTTCATTTTTGCTCGGCGATGCGCATCCGTTCGATGTCGGCGCGATTTTGGATCAACAAGGCATTGCGGTGCGCACCGGCCATCACTGCACGCAGCCGTTGATGGATTTTTATGAAATCAGCGGCACGGTGCGCGCATCGTTTGCGTTGTACAACACGCGCGCCGATGTCGATGCGCTGGTCGGCGGCGTGCGGCGCGCGGCCAAAATGCTGGGTTAATGTCGATGGACATCAATCAAGTGCAGGACAAAATCATCGATGAGTTTGCCTGCTTCGACCAATGGATGGACAAATACGAATATTTGATTGAACTCGGCAAAAATTTGCCGATGATTGAATCGCAATTTAAAACCGACGCGCATTTAATCCCCGGCTGCCAAAGCCGCGTGTGGCTGCATGCCGAGTTGCATAACGGCGCGATTGCGTTTTCCGCCGACAGCGACGCGGTGATTACCAAAGGCATCATCGCCTTGTTGATTCGCGTGTTGGCCGGGCAACAACCCAATGCGGTCGCCAACGCCGAGTTGTATTTCATCGACACCATCGGCTTGCGTCAACATTTGTCATCGACGCGCGCCAACGGCTTGGTCAATATGGTCAACAAGTTAAAGGCGATTGGTCGTCAATTTGCCGAGTTGAATTAACGCGGCGGGTTTGTGGATTGTGTATTTTTATTATTTATTATTCATTATTTGTTATTTAGTTTTTAGTTTTGTTTGTTGTCGTTCGCACTTGCACTGTTACTTTTCATTTTATTGTTACTTTTATTTTCACTTCACTTCACTTCACTTTCCCTCCACTTCCGCTTGCGCAAGTTTCACCCGCCGCACCGCATCGATTTGTTCGCACATCGCGCGGATGCCGGTAATCATTCGCGCGGTGTGGCGATGCATGCGCGCGCCGTCGACCGCCAGCAAGCCGTCGTAGCGCACCGCCGGCAACGATTGCCATTTGCGCCACAAGGCGGTGTCGACAGTCCAGCCGTCGCCGCGTCCGGCGATGATGATGTCCGGCGCGGCATCCAGCACCGCTTCGACGCTGACGCGCGGCGCAATCATCGGCAACTTGGCGAAGACATTGCGCGCGCCGCACAGTTCGAGCGCGCGGCTGATGTAATGCGCGCCGTTTAAGGTAATCAACGGTTCGCGCCAAATTTGATAAAACACGCGCATCGTTTCGCGTTGCGAAAATTGTTCGCGCAAACTTGCAAGTTCATCGCGCAACGCCTGCGGCGACGGGTCGATTCGATTCTGCGTACCGGCGAGTTTGGCAAAGTCGCGGATGTTGTCGATGATGTCGTCGAAGGTGCGCGGCTCGGAGTAATACAACACAAACCCCCATTCGATTAACTTCGCAAGCGAATCGCGATTGCCGGCGGTTTGCCACGCGACGATGAAATCCGGCTTGAGCGACAACACCGCCTCCAAGTTAATGCCGGCATAGGCGGAGCCAATCGATTGGATGTTGTTTGCCGCCGGCGGATAATCGCTGTGCGCGGTTACGCCGATGATTTTATCGCCGGCGCCGGCGGAAAATAAATTTTCGGTGATGTGGGGGCCTAAACTTAAAATTCGTTCGGCGTGAGTTGGCAAGGTGACGTTGCGGTCAAAATCGTCGACCACGGTTATCTCGGCATTCGCGGTGTTGGGTGCGAGTGACAATGGCAACGTTAACGTCAACGTTAATAGCAACGCCAACGTTGACGTTAACTTCGATGTTGACGTTGACGTTGACGTTGATGTCGATGTCGATGCCAACGTCAACACCGTCGCCGATGACGATGTCGACTTCAACGCGCAAATTGTGCGACGGTGTATTCGACGATGTATTCGAGGTTTCATTTGACACTTCATTCGAAGTTGCATTCGAAGTTTCACGCGACGTTTTGTAAACTTTCGGCAAACAATGCATCGCAATCCAAGTGCGCGGAGACGCAATCAGCCAATCGGTCGAGTTGCGTTTCGCGGGTTGCATTGCGGTCGATGGATTGTGCATCGGTTAATCCGGCCCAATGCAATAACGCCGTGCATGCCGGCGGGTGGTCGAATATGCCGTGCAGATAAGTGCCGATGATTTGTTGGTCGCCACTTACGATGCCGTCGTTGCCGTTGCCGCTGCCGCTGTTATCGACACTTACACTGTCACTGTTACTTTCACTGTCACCACTGTTGTCAACATCACCGTCACCGTCGATGTGCAACAACGGCGCGCAATCATCGTTGCGCATGGTGCGTCCGCAATGAATGAAATAACCGTGCGCGCGCGCATTGTCGAGGGTTAATGTACCGCGCACTTCGCGCACGTTTTTATGCGCGGTCAATTCGGTGGTGATGTCCAACAACCCCAAGCCGTCGGATGCGCCGCGTTTGCCTTCGATGCCGTGTTGGTCGTTTATGCATCGCCCGAGCATTTGATAGCCGCCGCAAATGCCGAGCAGTTTGCCGCCATAACGCAAGTGTCGCGCAATCTCCGCATCGCGTCCGTGTTCGCGCAATTGCGCAAGGTCGGCGCGCACGTTTTTGCTGCCGGGCAGGATGATTAAATCGCACGGCGGAATCGATGCGTGGCAACTGGGCGCAACATAGTGCAAGTCGATTTGCGGATGGGCGCGCAACGCATCGAAGTCGGTGTGATTGCTGATGTGCGCCAACACCGGCACGGCGACGGTTAAGGTTTGCGCGGCGTGCGCATCGAATTGTTGGGCGGTGTCGATGGCGTCTTCGGCGTCCAATTCCAACGCCGGCAAATACGGCAACACGCCGAGTACCGGCTTGCCGGTGATGCGCGTTATTGAATCCAAGCCGGGGTTCAGCAGCGTTATATCGCCGCGAAATTTATTGATGACCACGCCGATGATGCGCGCGCGTTCGGATTCGGACAACAACGCCAAGGTGCCGACAATCTGCGCAAACACGCCGCCGCGGTCGATGTCGGCGATGAGCACAACATTGCAATCGACCGCTTCGGCAAAGCCCATGTTGGCGATGTCGCCGTCGCGCAGGTTAATCTCGGCCGGGCTGCCGGCGCCTTCGACCAGCACAACTTGATGGCGACGCGCCAATCGCGCATGCGATTCGAGCGTTGCGCGTTGCGCGATTTTTTTATAGTCGTGAAATTCGCGCGCATGCATTTGCGCCAACGCGCGACCGTGAATAATCACCTGCGCATTGCGGTCGTCGGTTGGTTTGAGCAGCACCGGATTCATGTCGGTGTGCGGCGCAACTCGACAGGCTTGCGCCTGCAGATGTTGCGCGCGCCCAATCTCGCCGCCGTTCGCTGCCGGTGCGCTGTTGAGCGACATGTTCTGCGGCTTGCAAGGCGCAACCGACACGCCCTTGCGCGCCAACACCCGCCCGAGTGCGGCGACCAACATCGATTTGCCGGCGTCTGAGGTGCATCCCTGCACCATTAACGTTTGCGTCATTGCGGTATCGGTTTGTAACGCAGGGTGAACAGGTAGTTGCGCCCGTCTTGCGGATAGCCGGCGGCGGTTTCATACGCTTCGTCAAACAAATTTTTGATGATGAACTCGCCTTGCCAACCGTCGCTTAGGCGCGTTTCACCGCGCAGATTGACGATGTGATAACTGTCCAACACCGCGCCAAAATCCGGCGACTTGCCGTGCGCGTTTAATGACGCACCGACACTCGAGTTGCCAAACGCGCGCACGACGTCAAAATTAACCATCGATTTTGGGCGGCGCAATAACTGTGTATTGCTGTCTTCGTTTTGCGGATTAAGCAAAGTGAAATTCGCGCCCCATTGCCACGGCCCGAGTCGTTGTTGCATCGACAACTCAACCCCGGTGATTTTGGCGGTTTGCACATTCATCGGAATGAAATTCGGCGCCGGGTACACCAACAAACCGGTGATGGTGGTGTGAAAAAAGTTTATCGACGCGCTCGAGTTTTGGTCGGCGTAGGCAAAGCCGATGTCGACGCTTTTGGATTCCTCCGGCTCGAGGTCGGGGTTGCTGTAACTCGGCGCATACAAATTATGCAGCGTCGGCGCTTGAAAGCCGGTGCCGTAGGAAGCCGACAATCGCCCGCCGTCCAGCGAGCCAAACCCCCAAGCGACGCTGCCGGTGGCGTGGTTGCCGAATTGCTCGTTGTCGTCGTTGCGCAACGAAATTTCCCAATCGTTTATTTTGCCTTGCCGCCGATACAACGCATACACCCCGGTGTTGTCGCGTTCGGTTACGCTGTATACGGTGGTGCCGTCGATTTTATCGGTCAAGTGGTCGATGCCGCCGATGATTTTGTTGGCTGCGCCGATTTGCATTGCGTGTTGTGCGCCCAGTTGATTGCGCACGGTGTTAAACGCGCTGTTGCGTTCGCCGTTATAAAGGTTTTCCGAATCATCCTCCGAGCGGCTGACCGACAATGAAGATTCACCGCGCGCATTGCGCCAATTGGCGCGCAAGTCGAGCACCTCGAGCGTGTGTTCCTGCACCGCATCTTCGACAAACACTTGCGTGAAACTTGGGGTGTAGTAACTGGCGTCGTAATCGTTTTCACTTTGCGAATTAAGCAGGTTGGCTTCGAGACGCAAGTCGTCGTTTATATTCCAACCGCCGCGCAAGGAAACCGCCTGATTGTCATAACCGTCATCGTCCGGCGTTTTGTCGAAGCCGCAACTTGAGGTTAAGCAAGCGTCATAACCGTCGGTCGAATGATGCGATACGCTGACATTAAACCAACCGGCATCGCCGCCGCCGCTTGCGCCGGCGTTGGCTTTGACGCTGTTGTGCGAACCGGCGCTTGCGGCGAATTGTCGGCGCGTTTCGCCCTGTCCTTTGCGCGTGAAAATTTGCACAACGCCGCCGATGGCTTCCGAGCCGTATAAACTCGAACGCGGCCCGCGCACCACTTCGATGCGTTCGATTTGGTCGAGCGGCAACAATCCAAACGGCGCCAAGCCGGTGGTGGCGCTGCCGATTTTTACGCCGTCAATCAACACCAACACATGATTCGAATTGGCGCCGCGCAAAAACAACGAAGTCGCCTTGCCGACGCCGCCGTTGTTGCCAAAGGCCACGCCGGGCACAGTGCGCAACACTTCCTCGACCGTGTCGGCTTGACTGCTTTCGATTTGTTCGCGCGTTATCACCGACACCGGCGCCAATGTTTCATCGGCGGTTTCGGCAAATCTCGACGGCGTAATTAAAATCGTCAATCGCCCGTCGTCAAAATATTGCGCAGCGGCGCCGGGCGAGAACAGCAACGATGAAAACAAGGTAAACAACAGTGCGGTTGACAGTGCAACCAAGGCGCCGGCGCGCGCCGGCAAGAAAGGATGAATCATCACAACCTCCACGCGCACCCGCGCAACGAAGTGTTTTGCGATTTCCCCTGTCAATCGCAAGAATGATTCAGGCCGGTCTCCGGGCTCATGAGTTGTGTACGGCAACCGTTAAGTTGCGACACACGGCAATTTGCGCCTTCCCGTATCGTGCTTATTAGATACAGTGGCGATGAGCAACTTGCGCCTCATTTACCGTTGCGGGGGCAGCGCCGGGATGGTGGGCATCGATATTAATGCCAACGCACCGGCTTCCCGTTTCACCCGACAACCCGAATGGATTGGCGGGCACCTGAAAAAGGTGTGGGGTTGTTCGCAACCCCAAGCGCAAAATAACCGCAACCGTTGCGGCGTGTCAAGCGTCGCGCGGCGATTTATTTGTGTGTACGTGCGACTCGTTGTTGCGCATTTGCGCCACCGGTGCGGCGTGCATTCGTTTATCAATTCGTTGGCGTATGTGCAGTTGCGCATTTTCATAAATCAACAACAACGCCGGAATCACCAACAACACCAGCGCGGTTGCAAACCCCAAGCCAAACGCCAAGGTGGTCGCCATCGGGATTAAAAACTGCGCTTGCAACGAAGTCTCAAACAACAACGGAGTCAACCCGCCAATCGTGGTCAGCGAAGTGAGCAACACGGCGCGCAACCGCATGCAAGCCGCTTCAATCACCGCATCGATAATCGGCATACCTTGTGCGCGCAATTGTTGATACCGCACCACCAAAATAATCGAATCGTTGATGACGATGCCGGACAGCGCAAAGAATCCAAACAGCGACAACACGGTGATGTCCTGCCCCATCACGACATGCCCCCACAATGCGCCGATGATGCCAAACGGAATGATGAACATCACCACCAACGGCCAGCCATAGCCGCCAAACACCCAGGCCAGCACCAAATAAATCAGCACCAACGCCAACAACATCCCGAGTTGCATGTCGCCCAAGGTTTCGGCTTGGTCGGCTTGTCGTCCGCCGAATGCAAACCGCACGCCGTATTCGGCGGCAAGTTGCGGCAGCACTTCGGCTTCGAGTTCGGCGCGGATGCGGTTGCTGTTGTTGACCGCCGGGTCGACGCCGGCGGTGACGCTAATCGCCAAGTTGCCGTCGGAATGGCGAATCGATTCGAAGCCGCGTTCGCCGCGAATCGTCGCCAAGTTGACGATGGGTTCGACGCCGCCGTTCGGCAACACTATCGACACATTGTTCAACCCGCCGCTTGCATTGCGTTCGCGCGCCGGCAACATCAGGCGCACTTCGATGTCGTCCTTGCCGTCGGATAATTCCTGCACCAACACGCCGTCGAAGGCCGCGCGCAATTGGCGCGCAACATTGTCGGTGCGCAAGCCGAGCGCCTGCGCCGTCGGCGTCAATTCCAACACCATCTGCTCGCGTCCAAACGGCGCATCGTCGCCGATGCCGCTGACCCCGGGGATGTCGTTGAGAATGTTCTGCAGTTGTTGCGCGGCGCGTTTGACGATGAAGATGTCGTCGCCTTCGATGCGCAGGTCGATGTCGCGCCCCGGCGGCCCGGCGCGCGGCTCGATGACCGTCAAACTTTCCAGTCCGGCGCGCTCCGGCAGTTTGTTGCGCCACGCTTGGATAATGTCGCGGTTGCGCGTTGTGCGACGGTCGGGGTCGGTTAATTCGGCGCGCACGCCGCCAAAATGATCGCCGCGCGCGCCACTTCCTTCGCCTTCGACTTCACCGACGCGGCTGATGATTGTGCGAATCAACGGTTCGCCCATTTCGGTTTCGACTTCGAGTAACGCGCGTTCGATTTCATCCAAATAATCGCGCACTTGTGCGCGCGGCGTGCCGGCGACAAAGCCGACATTGGCGTACAGACGGTCGGCTTCGGCGGTCGGGAAGAATTCAAAATTGATGCGTCCGCTGCCGAGCCAGCCGAAGGTTACAATCATCAAAGCCATCGCCGCGGCCAAGGTGCTCCAGCGATGCGTGACCGCCGTCGTAACCCAGCGGCGAAAATGGCGTTCGCGAAAATGCACAAAGGCGCCGTCCAACCGTCGCCGCAATCGTCCGGGGCGATATTCGCCCATGCGTCGAAACGAATGGGTTAAGTGCCCGGGCAAAATCAAAAAGCATTCGATTAACGAGGCGATAATCACGCAAATCACCACCGTCGGAATCGCCTGCATAATCGCGCCGATGATTCCGCCGACCAACAACAGCGGCATAAACGCCGAGATGGTGGTCAACGATGATGAAAACACCGGCGGCAACATCCGCTGTGCCGCGTGTTGCGCGGCGACCTGCGCATCGCCGCCGCTTTCATAATTGCTCATCGCCTCTTCGCCGACCACGATGGCGTCGTCGACGATGATGCCGAGCGCCATAATTAAGCCGAACAAACTGATCATATTAATCGAGCCGCCGATTAAATAAAACACCGCCAACGCGGCCATAAACGACACCGGAATGCCGACGGCAGTCCACCAAGCGACGCGTCCGGTCATAAACACAAACAACACCAACACCACCAATGCCAATCCGCTCAAGCCGTTTTTGACCAACAACGCAATGCGGTCGGCGAGCAATTCCCAAGAGCCGTCGAAGGGAATCAACTCGACGCCTTCGGGCAAGGTTGGGCGCGTATCAGCCAGCCAATCGGCGAATATCCGCGCGGCTTTTAAACTGTCGCTGTTGGCGCTGCGATTGAGCGACATCTCGACGGCCGGTTGGTTGCGATGCCAAATCGCCACTTGTCCGTCGCGCGGCTTGCGTTGTATCTCGGCGATGGCGCCGAGCGCAATCAGCCGCCCTTGCGCTTCGGCGACAATCGGCACTGATTCGAACGCCAGTTCATCGGTGCGACGTTCGCGGAATCGAAGTTGCCGCGAAGTTTGCGCGCGCCCAACCACGCCCAACGGCGCATCCCTCGACCATTGACTGATGCGCGCGCCGATGTCGTCGAGCGACAAGCGCAATCGACGCAATTCGCGCGACGGTATTTCTATCGCGATTTGTTGCGCCGGCAAACCGGTGATGAAAATTTTGGCGATGCCGCGCTCGAGCAATTCGGCTTCGAAACGATTAACCAAGGCGCGCAGTTGCATTAAATCCGCGCCGCCGGTCACCAACAATCGGGTAATGCCTTCGTAGTTGACGGCCTTGGCGACTTCGGGCGTATCACTGCCGCTTGGCAGATTGCGGGTTAAATCCACGCGCTCTTTCACTTGCGCAACCGCCAAACTCATGTCGGCGTTTTCCTCGAACTCGAGCGTTATCACCGATGCGCTTTCGGAGGAAGTCGAAGTGATTTCCTTAACATAATCGACATCGCGCAATTGTTGTTCGAGCGCGGTGGTCACCAACTCCTCCATGTCGGATGCGCTTGCGCCGCTCCACACGGTGGTTACGCTGACATAGTTAATGTCGAAGGTCGGGAAGAATTGGGTGTTGAGTTGTTTGACGCTCCAAAAGCCGGCCAGCAGCATCATCACCATCAACAAATTGGCGGCAACCGGATGATTGCAAAACAACTCAATCGGATTGGCGCGCGCGGCGGGTTGCATGCGATTAATCGGCGCGGTTTTTTTCAATCACGCGCACCAAAATGCCGTCGATGGCTTGCGGCAGGCGCGAACTTAAAATTTGGTCGCCGTCCTGCAACAAATCGCTTTGCACAATCAACCACAACCGCCCGTCGGCATCGATGCGTCGCCCGAGTTGCTTGACCGCAACGCCGCGCAAACCGTCGGCGCGCACTCGATAAACGCGCGCGTTGCCGTACAACGCATCGGGCGGCAACAACACAACATCGGTCAACGGCGGCAATGTCAACGCCACCTCCATTGTGCGCCCCGGCAACGGCAGACGGTCGCGCCCGGCGGCGCGAAAGAATCCATCCACGCCGGATTGCCCGGCGCCGATGTTGCCCGACAACCGCGTCAAGATTAACTCGATGCGCTTGGCCTCGGGCGCGGTTGACGCGGTTGCGCGCACCGTGCGTCCGTTTGCCAGCGCGGCTTGCAGCGTCGCCAATTGGTTGGACGGCATTTGTGCGCGCAGTTCGAGTTTCGATTCATCGTACAGGCGAATCAAACCGTCGCCGCGTCGCGCGCGCATGCCGCGTGCGGCCAGCACTTCGGTGATGCGCGCGTCAAACGGCGCGCGAATGCGCGCGCGCATCAAGTCGCGTTCGGCGCGCGCCAATGCGGCTTCGGCGCCTTGCCGCGCGGCGAAGCGTTGTTGCGACAGCGATTCGAATCCGTCCACCGCCTGTCGACGCGCGGCCACGGCCAGCAGTTGACGTTGTTGTTCGCGGCGCGATTGGTCGAGCGCGTCCTGCGTGCCGACATTGGTTTGCGCCAACTGTTCGGCGCGCGCCACCGAAGTGCGCGCCAATTCCAACAGCGCTTGTTCGGCGGTCAACGCGGCTTGGTCGGCGCGCAGTTTGATTTGGTCGTTTTCGATTTGCGCAATAATTTGCGCCAACTCGGCGTTGCGTTGCGCAACCTCGAGCGCGACATCGGCGTCGTCGAGCGCGATTAATTCCGCGCCGCGCGCCACCGCATCGCCTTCGAGCGCATTGACCGCCAGCACTTCGGCGTCAATCGCGGCCGACAACAAACTCATGCTCGGCGTTTCGACTTCGCCAAACAATTGCACGGTCGGCTGTGCCGCAACGATTTCGACAATCTGCACGGCCACGCCCGGTGCGCGCGCGGTGGTGCGCAACGGTTCGACCGCCGGCGCGGTCAGTCGCAAGCCGATAAAAATCAGCGCTGCGGCCAACAAAATTACCGCCGGCAAATTTTTTTTGGTAATTTGTATTTTGAGCGGGCGGCGCAACTTAAAAATCTTAACCATCGTCGGTGTTATCGAGTTCCAATCAATGCAATGCGCCCAACCGGACGCGCCGTCATTATACGCCGCGCCGCCTTTATCGACGCATCTTGGTTATTCATTTTGTTTATGCCGTCTTTGTTCATCACTTCGCATTGCGATTGGTTTTATTGTGCGAATGTTGTTGTACTATTTTATAACGTCGTTGTGACGCTTTTGTTTGACCAATGCGATTTGATTGCGTAACCAATGTGCACCCATCTTAAAAATTATTTGCATCAATTTCGAAACCGTCGTTGCGCGACCTTGGTTGGGCCGATGACGGTGCAGCCGTCGATGTTGCGCGCCGCCGATGAACCGTTGATTTGGGTGGACGGCGGCGTTGCGCATCGCGCGCATGCGCCGACCTTGCGCGGCTTTGCGGTTGGCGACGGTGATTCGGCGCACGGCGAATTAAATCAACTGTTGCCGACCGACAAGGATTATTCCGATTTGGCGTTTGCGTTGCGTTGTTTGGCGCAATGTGAAAATTTGGATGAAATCGTGTTGTGCGGTTTTGTCGGCGGGCGCATCGATCATCAATGGTTTAATGTCGGCGAAGTGCATCATTTTTTGGCGGCGCGCACCGCGCCATGCAAGGCGCGGTTTGACGATACAATCATCGGTTGCTCGCGCGGTGAATGGCGACTGCATGTCGATGGCGTGTTTAGTTTGGCGGCGATTGGCGCGGCGACTGTGACGTTACAAGGTGCGTGCAAATATCCCATTGCTCCGGCGCAACGCATCGCGCCGCTTAGTTCGTTTGGGTTGAGTAATGTTGGGGTTGGCGAAGTTACTTTGCAGACCGATGCGCCGGTGTTTTTGATTCGTGTTAAATAGGTTGTCGAATTTTATTGTTACTTTTGTTTTTACTTTTACTTTCATACTTCCACTTGTTTTCATTTTTACTTTTACTTTCACTTCGACTTCCAAAGTAAAAATAAAACCGCGCTTATCACCGTTACCTTTATTGTCGCCGCAACCCAATGACTCGTCCAATGACTCGCAATGACTGACCTGTTTGATTTTCAAGCGCCGCCGAATCGTTTTGCGGTGCTCGGCAATCCGGTTGCGCACAGTCAATCGCCGCGCATTCATCAATTGTTTGCCGCGCAGTTTGATATGCAGTTAACCTACGAACGAATTCAGGCCGATTTGGGCGGCTTCGGCCAAGCGGTCAGCCATTTTATTGCGCGGCGCGGACGCGGCTTAAATGTCACCGTGCCGTTTAAGGTCGCCGCGTGGAAATTTTGCGCTATGCGGCGGCTCAGCCAACGCGCTGCGCGCGCCCAAGCGGTCAACACCTTGCGCTTCGAAACCGACGGCGCGGTGTTTGGCGACAACACCGACGGCGTCGGCTTGATGCGCGATTTAACCGACAACCTCGATTGGCGCATCGATGATTCGCGCGTGTTGCTACTCGGCGCCGGCGGTGCGGCGCGCGGTGCGTTGGCGGCGTTGTGCGAACATCGCGCGGCGCGCATCGTCATCGCCAACCGCACCGCGCATCGCGCCGAACAACTTGCCGCGCAATTCGACGAACACTTCGCCGAACATGGCGCAACCCAATTACTCGGCTGCGGCTTGGCGCATGTCGAAGGCGAATTTGATTTAATCGTAAACGCCACCTCGAGCGGCTTGAGCGGCGCGGCGCCGCCGTTGGCGCGCGAATGCATCGGCGCGCGCAGCGCGGTGTACGACATGGTATACGCCGCCGCGCCGAGCGAATTTTTGCGCCGCGCGCGCGAATGCGGCGCAACGCGCATCGCCGACGGCTTGGGAATGTTGGTCGAACAAGCCGCCGAATCGTTTTATTTGTGGCACGATAAGCGCCCAAGCACCGCGCCGGTCATCGCGGCGGTGCGCGAGTCGATGCAGGTCGATGCGCAGTAAGGCGCGGCGATTAATACGTTAACTGACGGGGCGTATGGCAATGAACTTTTTTAAAAAATCCGAACTGGGTGAAACGACGACGGATGCGTTTGACGACGCCCCGAACGACAAAACGCTGTTGATTGCAATCTCATCGCGCGCGTTGTTCGATTTGCAGGACAGCCACGCGGTGTTTACGCAACAAGGCGTCGAGACGTATTCGAAATATCAAATCGATAATGAAGACCGTCCGCTCGATAAAGGCGTTGCGTTTTCGATGACGGAAAAGTTTTTGGAAATCAATCGCGCCCGTCCGCGCGGTGCGCCGGACAACTTCTCGGTCGACATCGTGTTGGTGTCGCGCAACAGCGCCGACACCGGCTTGCGCATTTTTAATTCGATAGAACATTACGGTTTGCCGATTAAGCGCGCGGTGTTTACCGGCGGGCATCCGACGCAGCCGTATCTGCATGCGTTTGGCGCCGATTTGTTTTTATCCGCGGATTCCGATGATGTGCGCGCCGCATTGGATTCGGGAATCGCCGCGGCCACCATTTTGCATTCCAACACCGAAGATGCGCCGCATGAACCGTTGCGCATTGCATTCGACGGTGATTCAGTTTTGTTTTCCGATGAAGCCGACCGCGTTTATCAACAAGACGGCGCGATGGCGTTTATCGAAACCGAAAAACGCGACGCCGAACATCCGTTGTCCGAAGGTCCGTTTAAAAAATTGCTGGCGAAGTTGCACGACATCCAAAAAAACTTCGGCGCGGAAAATTCGCCGATTCGCACCGCATTGATTACCACGCGCGCGGCGCCGGCGCATAAGCGCGCGATTAAAACCCTGCGCGATTGGGGGGTGCGCGTCAATGTCAGCATGTTTCTCGGCGGCTTGCCCAAAGGCAAATTTTTGCGCCAATTCGGCGCCGACATTTTCTTCGATGACCGTCGCGAAAACTGCGACTCGGCGCGCGAACATGTCGCCACCGGACATGTGCCGTACGGCATCGTCAACCGCGATGATGTCGTCCGCGACGACGCCAACCGCGACCAAATCAATCGCAATAAAAAACGCAGCGCGTAACCGTTGCGCGCGCGCGGCGGCGTCGTTGTCGATTCATTAATATGCGCATAAATATGTGCATAGTGCCGCGCGCAATCGCCCCGGGCGTCGGCTATGCATTGCTCACCGCGCTCAGTTTTGGCGGATTGACGACATTGGCGCGGCTGTATTATCAGGACGGCGGCAATGCATTGACGATGTTGTTGTTTCGTTTTGCGGTCACCGCGCTTGCACTCGGGTTGTTGCGCGGTGCGCGCGTGGTGTTGGCGGCGGCGGTGGTGTTGGGCGAACGATTCACCGCGCTACAGTGGGGCGGCGCGGTTTGCGTACTCGGTGCGTTGATGTGGTCGCAACGGGTGATGGCGCGCGGTTGATTGGGGGTTGGCGTTTTATTTTTTTTGTTACGTTGTACATTGCACTTTTTACATTGCACTTTTGCAGTGCACTTTGTTATTTACCGTTTCATATCTTCATTGCACTGTTGCAGTTTACTTCCGCACCTCACTTCCGCATTTCACTTCCACACTTCATCGTTATGCACCGTGTTATTAATCGCCGCACTGATATATTCATTCGCAGTTAACGCATCGCGTTCGTCAACTCACGGCAACATCGATTCATCTTTATACAACGCCTCGACAGTTTCGCGCGCGCGCACCAAGTGCGCATCGGCGGCATCGACCATCACTTCAGCCGCGCGCGGTCGCGCGTTGTAATTCGAACTCATCACCGCGCAATACGCGCCGGCGGTGCGCACCGCCAACAAATCCCCTTCGCGCACATTAAGTTCACGCTGCAAGCCAAGGAAGTCGCCGGTTTCGCACACCGGCCCGACGACGTCGTATTGCGTCGGCGATGCGGTTTGTTTTGACATTGCTTGTTTCGACACTTTGTGTTTGGACACTTCGACGATTTGTTGATGCGCTTGATACAACGCCGGGCGCAACAAATCATTCATCGCCGCATCGGTGATGCAAAAATTTCGTTCGGCGCCGCGCTTGATGCCGATGACGCGCGTCAACAACACGCCGGCGTTGCCGACAATCGCGCGCCCCGGTTCAATCACCACCTGCAATTGCATCGCGCGCGCGCGCAGGCGTTGGATAATCGCGTCGGCGTATTGTTGCGGCGACGGCGGGGTTTCATCGTGATACCTCACGCCCAAGCCGCCGCCAAAATCGAGATGCTCCAACTCGATGCCGTCGCCGCGCAATTGCTCGATGAAATCCAACATGCAATCCAACGCCGCGCAATACGGCGTCAAGTCCAACAGTTGCGAACCGATGTGACAAGCGACGCCGCGAATTCGAATGTGCGCAAGTTCATGCGCGCGTTGATAGACCGCGCGCGCGCGATTGGGCGTCAAACCGAATTTGTTTTCGCGCTGACCGGTGGCGATGTACGGATGCGCGCCGGCGTCGATGTCGGGGTTGATGCGCACCGATACGCCGGCGGTCACGTTTCGTTCGCGCGCCAATTGATCGATGCGCGCCAGTTCGGATTCGGATTCGATGTTGAAGCAATCGATGCCGGCGTCGAGTGCCGCGGCAATCTCCCAATCCTGTTTGCCGACGCCGGAAAACAACACGCGTTGCGGCGCACCGCCGGCGCGAATCACGCGCGCCAATTCGCCGCCCGAAACAATGTCAAACCCGCCGCCCAATCGCGCCAATAAATTTAACACCGCCAAATTGTCGTTGGCTTTAACCGCATAACAAATCCGATGCGGATAATTGCCGAAGGCGTCGTCGAACGCGCGCCAATGCCGCTCGAGCGTCGCGCGTGAATAGACATAACACGGCGTGCCAAACCGCCGCGCGATTTCCGCCAACGGCGTTTGTTCGGCGTGCAGTTGGTCGTCGATGTAGGTGAAGTGGTCCATTTGCGGTTAACGTTCGCGCAAGTTGTTGGTTAACTTGTTATGCAATTCATTGTGCGACTCATTAATAAAACTCGTTATGCAACTTGTTGCGCGATGGCAAGTGCGACGCAATTGTCGACGCATTATTCGTCGCTCGATTGCGTATTGTCCGGCGGCAGGTATAACGCGCCGCTTTGTCCGCAACCGCCGAGCAACAATGCGCACAGGGTGATTGCGCCAAGCAGGCGCGATGCAACGCCGATGAAATGGAAAGCGTTCATCGTTTACTTTTACTTTGTTGCGAAGTGTGTTTTGCACTTTGTCGTGCACTTTTCTTGCGCGCGGTTGTTGCGCGACCGGTTGTATTTGTATGTGCACTTGAACTTGTATTGGTACTTGCACTTGCATTCGCACTCGCACTTACATCTGCACTTGCACTTGTACTTGCACCGCCGCCGACCACATCGTCGACTGCAACCATTTCATCATCACGCGCCCGCGCATCGATTTCGCGCAAGGCGCGTTCGGCGGCTTTGATAACTTGGGCTGGGGCGGTGCCGCCGGCGGATTGGCGTGCGCGCACTGAGCCGTCGATGTCCAGCACGCTATGCACATCTTCATCAATCGCCGGATGAATTTTATGCAGTTCGCGCCAATCCATATCAGCCAATTGCACTTGCCGCGCATCCGCCAAGCCGACCGCCTTGCCGACCGCTTCGTGGGCGTCGCGAAACGGCACGTTTTTGCCGACCAGATAATCCGCCAAATCGGTTGCGGTCGAATGCCCGCGCATCGCAGCGACGCGCATGGTTTCGCGTTGCGGCGCGGTTTGGTTGAGCAACGCCGCCAGCATGTCGACGCAACTCGAGACCGTGTCTATCGAATCGAACAACGGCGCTTTATCCTCTTGATTGTCGCGGTTATAGGCAAGCGGCTGCGCCTTCATCAACATCAACGTTGCCGCTACATTGCCGCAGGCGCGCGCGCATTTGCCGCGAATCAATTCGGCGACATCGGGGTTTTTCTTTTGCGGCATGATGCTCGAGCCGGTGCAAAACGAATCGCCGACCGTGACAAAACCGAATGCATCCGAACACCACAAAATAATTTCCTCGGCGATGCGCGACAGATGCACCATCAACAACGCCGCATGCGCGCAAAACTCCACGGCAAAATCGCGGTCCGACACCGCATCCAACGAATTGTTGCAAAGCGAATCAAAGCCGAGTTCGGTGGCCACGTAGTTGCGGTCGATGGCAAAGCCGGTGCCGGCCAATGCGCAGGCGCCGAGCGGTGAACGATTAACGCGCCGCCGACAATCGCGCAAACGTTCGTCATCGCGCGCCAACATTTCATTCCAAGCGAGCAGATGATGCCCGAAGGTAATCGGTTGCGCGGTTTGCAGATGGGTGAAACCGGGCATCAGCGTATCCGCTTCGCGCGCCGCGAATTCGACGATGACGCGCTGCAATGCATGCAGCCCGCCGCACAATTTGTCGATGTGTTCGCGCAAATAAAGGCGCAAATCGGTCGCCACTTGGTCGTTGCGCGAGCGCGCGGTGTGCAGTTTTTTGCCGGCGTCGCCGACCAATTCAATTAATCGCGCCTCGATGTTCATGTGTACATCCTCGAGTTGTTCATCCCAAACAAACTCGCCGGATTCGATTTGTTGCAGTATCGTCGACAGCCCGCGTTCAATCGCCGCCAATTCATCGGCGGTTAATAAACCGACGGCGGCGAGCATGCGCGCATGCGCGATTGAGCCGCGAATGTCGCAACGATACAAGCGACGGTCGTGGTCGAGCGAGGCGGTGAATTTTTCGACGCGCGCATCGGTGGCGTCGCGAAACCGTCCGCCCCACGGTTTTGGTTTGGCGTTGGCGGCGTTGTTGGCGGGTTGGTTGCGGCGCGCGTTCATTGCGGCATTATATTGCGATTGGGTTGATGGCGTATGTTGCCGTGATGTTGTCATTAATGTTGTCAATAATATTAGTTGTCAATAATATTCATCAAATATTAATTGCGCGCATCGATTGCGCTTGCGCGAATGTTATGCGCCGTTGGTGAATGCCGCGACAACGTCGGCGAGGGCTTGCGGCGGATAATCATCGGTGAGTATTGCTTCGCCGATGGCGCACGGCAACACCAACCGCACTTTGCCGTCGCGCACTTTTTTATCGCTTTGCATTAACGTCAACAACATATGCGCATCGACGCCGTCGAACGGTGCAATCGATAAACCGGCCGCCGTCAACAACCGCTCGATGCGCGCGCAATCATCGATGTGCAATGCGCCGAGTTGCGTTGCCATGCGCGCGGCCATGGCGATGCCGATGCCGACCGCTTCGCCGTGCAGCCAGCGTCGATAATCGCCGGCGGTTTCAATTGCATGCGCGAAAGTGTGGCCAAGATTAAGCAGCGCGCGCGCGCCGCTTTCGCGTTCATCGCGTTCGACGATGCGCGCTTTGTTGATGCACGAGGCGGCGATGATGTGTTCGAGTGCATCATTGTTGCGCGCGATGACCGATTGCATGTTGGTTTCCAGCCACGCAAAAAAATCGCGGTCGCCGATGACGCCGTATTTAATTACCTCAGCCAGCCCGGCTGAAAATTGACGCGCATCCAACGAGGCCAAACAATCGGTGTCGGCGAGCACGCGGCGCGGTTGGTAAAACGCGCCAATCATGTTTTTGCCGCGCGGATGATTGACGCCGGTTTTGCCGCCGACCGATGAATCGACCTGCGCCAACAACGTGGTCGGCGCTTGAATGTAGTTGACGCCGCGTTGATAACAAGCCGCGGCAAAGCCGGCGATGTCGCCGACCACGCCGCCGCCGAGCGCAATCACGGTGGTTTGGCGGTCGCAATGATGTTGCATCAGCAAATCAATCACGCTTTCCAAAGTGCGCAAATTTTTATGCGATTCGCCGGTCGGCAAAGTCGCAATCAACGGTTCGAAATCGCGCAAGGCATCGCGCAAGCGGTCGAGATACAACTTGGCGACCGTTTCATCGGTCACGATGCAAACCCGCCGCGCCTCAATCCACGGCGCAAATTCATCGCGTTGCGACAACAACCCGGCGCCGATGCGCACTTGATAGCCGCGCGTCGGCAATGCAATTTCAACGGTTTTCATTAATGTGGTTGGCGGTGGGTGGTTCGATTGATTGGATGATGGCGTTCACTTGCGCGCACTGTCACTATGCATTCGATATGTGTTCGATATGCAAACAATTTATTGCTCGAATGCGGATAAGTGCAAGGTGCAGTTACAAAGTTAAGTTACAAGTTTAAGTTAATCATGTACAAGTTAATCAAAATTAATTTAATTAACTTTAATGAAGTTTAGTTAACAAGTCCGCCGGCCCGACAAGTTAATCACTTTGCCGTTGCGGATGCCCGTCCAAAAACGCGTGAATCTCTTGGGCGACATACACCGCCGACACGCCGCCGACTTCGACGATTAATTCGGCTTCGTTGGCGTACAACGGTTCGCGTTGTTCCTGCAATTCAGCCAGCCGCGCGTGCAACTCGGGCGCTTCGAGCAATGGGCGGGTTTTGTTGTTGTGCAGGCGCGTCGCCAGCAAGTCCAGCGGCGCGCGCAAATAAACCACCCGTCCGGTGCGCAACACCGCGCGGTTTTCGGCGCGCAGCACCGCGCCGCCGCCGGTCGACACCACCGCGTCTTGATGTTGCGCGCCGATTTCGGCGAGCAATTTTTGTTCGCGCTTGCGAAAGCCGGCTTCGCCTTCGACTTCAAAAATGTGCGCGATGGTAACGCCGGTGCGTTCTTCGAGCAGTTGGTCGGCGTCGAAAAAATCGCGCTGCATCATTTTCGCGAGTTTGCGCCCGACGGTGGTTTTGCCCGCGCCCATCAAACCGATTAGATAAATGTTGTTCGACATGGTTATCGATATCGTGCCGACATCGTTGCCGACATCGTCGCTTGTCAATTGCGGCTATAATAACCGCTTGCACGCCGCCGGCGCGCGGCGTTGATGCGCGGCGGCGGTTTATTCTTTCGGTGAATTGGACAAATTGGACGATGCGAGTGTTGTTGGCAATCCTGCGGTTTTTGTTTCGCACGCTGTTGCGGTTGGTGCCGCCGGCGACCTTGTGCGCGGTCGGCGTTGCGGTCTATGTCGCGACTCTGTTGCCGGGCTTGCCGACCATCGATGAGATTCGCCGCGTGCCGCTTAACATTCCGCTGCGCATTTACAGCGCCGACGGAGATTTGATTGGGCAGTACGGCAATGAACGGCGCATTCCGGTGTCGCTGGATGAAACGCCGCTGTTGTTAATCGACGCGATTTTGGTAACCGAAGACGATCGTTTTTATCATCACAGCGGCGTCGATTTTCGCGGCATCGCGCGCGCCGTGGTCAGCAATTTGCGCAGCCAATCGCGCGCGCAAGGCGCCAGCACGATTACGATGCAGGTCGCGCGCAATTTTTTCCTGACGCCGGAGCGCACCTATAAACGCAAGTTGCGCGAAATCCTGTTGGCTTTTAATATGGAGCGCGCGTTGACCAAGGATGAAATTCTCGAGTTGTATCTCAACAAAATTTTTCTCGGGCATCGTTCATACGGCTTCGCCGCGGCCTCGCGGGTCTATTACGGCGTGGCGATGAAAAACTTAAGCGTGCCGCAGGTGGCGATGCTTGCCGGGCTGCCCAAGGCGCCGTCGCGCGACAACCCCATCACCAACTCGAAACGCGCCGCGCAACGTCGCGCCTATGTATTAAAGCGCATGCATGAACAGGGCAAGATTGACGCGCTCAGTTATCAAACCGCGTTGGCCGCGCCGGTCACCGCCAATCGCCACATGGTCGAAGGCGAATCCCAAGCGCCGTTTGTCGCCGAGTTGGTGCGGCGGATGATGGTCGACCGTTTCGGCGAGCGCGTTTATGAACTCGGCTATGAAGTCGAAGTCACCGTCAACAGCGATTATCAAACCCACGCCGAGGCCGCGTTGCGCGCCGGGTTGTTGGCGTATGACCGTCGGCACGGATTTCGCGGCGCGGTCGGCAACATTGCGCCGAGCGAACTCGAATCCAAATCGCCGACCGAGTTGTTGCGCGATTATCCGTCGAGCCGCGAATTGATTCCGGCGATTGTTCTCGACAACAGCGAACGCCAATTGCGCGCGGTTACGCGCACCGACAAAACCATCGACATCAAATGGCGTTACATCCAATGGGCGCGCGCCTACTTGACGCCCAATCGCACCACCAGCGCGCCGACCTCGAGCGATGAAGTGGCCGCGATTGGCGATGTGGTGTATGTCGCGCGCAATCAACTCGGCGAATGGGAGTTGGCGCAGATGCCGGAAATCTCCGGCGCCTTGGTCAGCATGGACCCAAACAGCGGCGCGATTCTCGCCTTGACCGGCGGGTTTGATTATTATCTCAGCAAGTTCAATCGCGCGACGCAAGCGCGGCGTCAACCGGGCTCGAACATCAAACCGTTTATTTATTCGGCCGCGTTGGACAACGGTTTTACCGCCGGCAGTTTGGTCAGCGCGATGCCGATTGTCATCGAGGACAATCTCGAAGGCATTTGGAGCCCGCAAAATTTCGGGCGCAAGTTTTACGGGCCGACTCGTTTGCGCGAAGCGTTGAGCCGTTCGCTCAATTTGGTTTCGGTGCGTTTGTTGCGCGCCATCGGCATCGACGCCACGGTTAATCATCTCGCCAAATTCGGTTTCGACCGCGATAAATTGCCGCGCAGTTTTTCGCTGGCGCTCGGCAGTTTAAGCGTCACCCCGCTGGATTTGGCCGCCGGGTTTGCGGTGTTTGCCAACGGCGGCAAGCGCGTCCGCCCGTATTTAATCGCGCGCATCACCGACGGCGAAGGCAATGCGATTGAGTTAAGCGGCGATTGGTGCAGCGATTGTGAAAACGCGCATTTGTTGCCGCGCGCCAATCCGCATGTCGATGAACAAGACCGAGTCATCTCGGCGCAAAACGCGTTTATTGTCAGCGATATGTTGCGCCAAGTGATTCTCACCGGCACCGGACAACGCGCGCGCGCCTTGGGGCGCGACGACCTCGCCGGCAAAACCGGCACGACCAACGATTTTCGCGATGCGTGGTTTTCCGGGTTTAACCGCGACATCGTGACCACGGTGTTTGTCGGCTTCGATGAACCGTCGAATTTGGGACGGCGCGAATCCGGCGCGTCCGCGGCCTTGCCGATTTGGGTCGAGTACATGCGCGATGTGCTGAAAAAAATGCCGGAACAACCTTTCGAACCGCCGGCGAATATTGTTACGCAATTAATTAACAAAACCAGCGGCGAACCGACCGTCATCGGCGACCCGGATGCGTATGTCGAATACTACATCGCCGGCAGCCAGCCGGAAATACCGCTCGACAACCGCGACGAATCGGTCGACCAACCGCCGCCTGAAAATAATGCCGAAGGGTTGTTTTGAATGTGTGGTCGTCGATGCATTGATTGTCTCGACTTGTTATGCACTTCGTTATGCTATGCACTTCATTATGCTATGCACTTCATTATGCACTTCGTTATTCGATTCGTTGTGCAGTTAGTTACTTGATTCGCTGTTACTTGATTCGGTTAAGTAAAACCAAACAGTATTAAACGACATAACAATATAACGGTATGCAGTAAAACAAAAACAAGTCGAAAGTAAAACTGAAATCAACTAAACAAAAACAAATCCGCATCGCCGCCACAACCCAAAGTGTCGATGGTCAAATCAATTGACACATCAATCGTCACATCCATCCCGCTTAATCAAACACCACGCGAAAACCGATGCTTGGTGATTGGTGATTGAGCGGCACCAATCTGCCAAACACGCTACGCGCGGCGGTTTGCGGCGGCAGGCGCGGGTTGCCGCCTTGCACCCAGGCGGCGTAATCGCCGCGTTCGGCGACCACTGAGCGCGTCCATTCGGAGACATTGCCGGCCAAATCAAACACGCCGTCCGCGTTTTGGTCGAGTGCGTTGGTTGCGCAAGCATGCACGCCGTGTTCGATGCCGGCGGCGGCAAACGCCGGCGAATATTCATCGCCCCATGGATAGTCGCGCGCGTCCTTGCCGGCGGCGAGCAGTTGCCATTCATCGCGCCGCGGCAGACGTCCGCCGGCCCAGCGGGCGAAGGCATCGGCAGCCCACCAGTTGACGCCGCTGACCGGCAAGGTTGGATTTTGCCGTTGGCTTTGCCAATTGTGCGGCGTGTAATTTTCGCCGCGCGGTTCGTGTTGATTGGCAAACAGCCCGAGTTGTGCCAGCGGATGGCGCAAAAATGCGGCGTATTCGGCGCGGCTGACTTCGCATACGCCGACGCGCAAACGGCGCGCGCGTTTGGTTGCGCCAATCATGCGGCGCGCTTCGCGGTGTTGCGCCTGCGGCAACAACACGGCGACGCGCGCCAGCGGAAAATCAGCCGGCACGCCAAGCGGATAATCGCCGCCGGCGATTCGCGCGGCGTCAACGCGCGCGCCCCAGGCAAACGGCGCGCGCGGCGGTTGGTTATATGCGCAACGAAAGCCGAGATGATGGCTGCGGGTGTGCGCGCCAATCGGCAGCCACGCGGACGACAATGCATACAACGCCCGCCCGCGCGCGCGAATCGGCGGCGCACCGTGCGCGCCCGGACGACGGTCGCGCGGATGCGCATCGCGCCGCCCGCGACTCCATTCCATCACGTTGTTTGCCAAATCATGCACGCCTTCGGGCGAGGACGCGCGCGGATGAATCGCGCACGGTTGCGAAGCGTTGCGATGCGCATCTTGATACGGCCAAAACGAGCCGTCAAACGAATCGCCCCACGGATACAGCCGCCCGTTGCGCCCGCTTGCCAATGCCTCGAGTTCCTCCGCCCACGGCAGGCGTCCGCCGGCCGATTGGCAATACAACTCGGCGTCGGCGGCATCGACGCCGCTGGCCGGGGAATGCAACAAGCCGGCGATGCGATGTCCGCTCGAGGTGCTGCGCGGCGCGGCTTCACCGTTTTGTTCGCGCCACGCGACAAAACGTTCGAAATCAATTTGACGCACTTCGCAACGGTCAACCCAAAATTCATCGAGTTGCGCGCGATGCGGCGGACGGTCGAGTCGCGCGGATAATTCGCGCGAGAAATAACCGCGTTCCAATGCATCGAGCGTGGCCTCGTCCAATGGTTTGGCGCGCGCGGTTTGCGCCGCGGCAAAACCGAGTTGGATGGTGCGGGTGTCACTTTGCAATTCACCGGCGCCAAACCGCGTGACCCAGCCGACCAAGCCAAGCAACACCAACAAACCAATCGCGGCGAGTTTATAAGCGTTCATTTAAGTGGTTGTTGCGGTGTTGGGAAGTGTGTGCGCGTTAATAAAGTTGCGTGTGGGTTGCATGTGTACTGTCGAACGGTGCATGCGTAATGCATAAACATTAAATAAACATTAAATAAACATTGCACAAATTACTGTGCAAGCCCCGCATCAACCCATCAACATCATTCAACCGCGCGCGAATAATCGGCGGGTGAGGAGAACCGCGCCGAACAAGCCGAGCAGCAATACAACATACAACGACCACAGCCAGCCGCGTGCGCCGAAGTTTGCGCTGAGATGCGGCGTGCGCAAGGCGCCGCCGTCCAATCGCACGCGATTGTCGTCGCCGCCGATTTGCAGATTGCCGTCGGCATCGATGGCGGCATAGGCGAAGCCGACGATGAAGTCGTCAAAGGTCGGGGCGATGTAGGCGAGTGCGCGCCATTTTAATTGCGTTGTGTTCGATGGCGTCGCGCCGTGCTGCACCGGCGGCATCAATAAAATCGAATCCGGTTCCAACGCCACCAACAACCCGCGCCACACATCCGGATGCGCGTTGAGATGCAAGGTCGGGCGCGCCGCCGGCGGCGGGGGTTGTGCGCCGCCGGCAACGATGACGGCTTGCAATCGACGGTTCGGCGCAACGATTAACTGCGCCGGGGTGGCGGCGTTGTCATCGTCATCATCGGCGGCGTCGGCGGTGTCAATTAACGGCGCGCGATGGCGGATGGTTAAGGTTGCCTGCGGTTTATCCCAATCGCTGAGCGACGGGGTTGCATCGGTTAATTGCGCCGCCAAGTCATCGACGATTTCGGCGGAGGCGCCGCGCAATGGCGGCGGGTTGGCGAAGGCGGCGCGCAGATAGGCGTTGAAGTTTTCCAATAACGAAGTTGGCGAGCCGCCCAATTCCAACGTCAATTGCAATCGTTCGAGATAGGTCAACAACACCGCCAGCACTTCGGCGATGCTTGGCGCTTCGCCTTGTAAATCGTCGAGTGGCTGTGCGGATTGCAGCGATTCCGGCGTCGAGCGGCGGAACTGCACCGGCGCATCCAAATCGCTGCCGAGCAAGCCAAACGCGCTTAAATCGGCCGGCAATTGTTGCGCGCGCAAGGGGCGGGCGTTGGGGAAACTGCCGCCGCCGAGCATCGGTTCGCCGCCCGGCAATCCGCCGGGCATGCCGCCCGGTATGCCACCGGCGGCACCGCCGGGTTGCCCGCCCGGTTGTCCACCGGGCACGCCGCCGGGCATTCCGCCGACATCGCCAAATGCGGCACCGCCGGGAAACGGCGCACCGCCGGCGCCTTGCCCGCCTTGCCCTTGTGCATCATCCTGCGGCGGCCATTGACCTTCGCCTTGTCCGCCGCCTTCACCGTTGCCATCGCCATCGCCATCGCCATCGCCATCACCTTGCCCGCCGCCGCTTTCGCCGGCTAATTTTGCCAATGCGCCTTGTTCGCCTTCGCCTTTGCAATCTTTGGCGGCGACGCCCGGCGGGCAGTTGGCGGCGGCCAGTGCACCGAGTCCGCCATCGAGAAAATGCCAATGGCGTGTCGGCACATCGTGGTCGCGCAAAATCGACATCACCAAATAAAATTGCGTGATGTCGTAGATGTCGACGCGCAAACGGTTTTTGCGTTGTTCGTCAAACTCGAGCAGCCAAGCGTCCATCGCATTCGGTTCGCGCAACAATTCGGCGCGCGTCCACACCGTGCCGCGATAATATTCGCGCACAAACCCGCGATGCAGTTCGATAATCGGCAGGATTTGCGGGTCGAGAATCTGGTCTATCGGCGAGTTGTCGTAATCATGCAGTTGCGCCGGCGGGCTGGCGGCGAGGCTGTTCAGCACCAGCGAAGTGCTAAAACGTCGACTCATCATGGTCTCGACTTCCTCGACTTGCGCGGTGGTGCGTTGTTCGTGTTCGCTGCGCGCACTGATGCTCAAGGCGATTAAAATAATCAACATCGCCAAACCGTTGGCGAGAATATCGACCAAGGCGACGCCGGCAAAATCCGGCAATGCATTGCGCGCGGCTTCGCGTTTCATCGAGATTCCTCGACGTATTCGCGGATGTAGTTGGGGATGTCGTTGAGCGCAACCGATTTGAGCAGTTCGTTGTCGGCAATCACCCAGCCGATGGTCAGCGGCGTTTGCGGCCACAGTTGGCGCAAACATTCGCGCGCAATCGCCATGGTCGGCACGCTGCCTTCCAACATAAAAAACACCAATTGGTCACGGTCGCCTTCATAGATGCGCCGCGCATAATTAACAAACGCGCCGCCGGGCGCGCAGATTTTTGTCGAGGCGATGCTCAAGCCGAGTTCGATGATGCGCAATTCGCCGGGGAAGGTGATGACGATAAAGCCGCTGCCGCCGTCCAACCGCTCGATGCGATACAAGCCGTCTTCGCCGCCTTTTTCGAGACGTTCGCGTTGGGCGGCGTCTGAATATAAATTGACCACCACCAAAAACACCATCAGCAACCCAAACACGCCGCCGAAAATCGCCATCATCGGCGCGTTGTTGTCGTCGTCCGGCGCAACTTGTCGAGGCTGCTCAGCCACCGGCGGTTTCGCGCAATCGGCGTTCGAGATTGGCCAGCAGCCGTTGTTCGCTGCGTTGCGTCAACACCAACAACAACATCAGCACAACGCTCAGCGACAACGCCACCAAGGTGGTGTCGAATGCGATGCCGAGCGGCGCAATCGCGCCGTCCAAATCGCCGGATAAACTCGCCAGCCCGGCGTCCGAGCCGATGATGCGGCGAATGCCTTCGGCGGCCAGCGAGATGCCGAGCACCGTGCCGATGAAGCCGAGTATCGGCACAGCCCAACTGAGATAGCGCGGCAGCAAATAGGATTCTTCGTGGCGTTGCCACAGCAGATGCATGCCGCGGTCAATCGCGGCGGCGTTGACGCTCAGCACATCCAACCCGACCGCAAATGCGGCCAAACTGGGCGGGGCGGCGTTCGGCCAATGTTTGATGGTGCGGCGCAGATAACTGTTGTTCCAGGCTTTGCCAAACAACAACAACGCGCCCCAAAAAAACAGCGTTACGGTCAGCGGCGGGATGATGCCGCGCTGTAAAAATCGCCGCGTCCATTCATCGTATTGTTCGCCGCGCGTCGATAGCCATTCCAATCCCAACGTTGCGCCGGCGCATAAAATCAGCGCGGTAATCAGCGACGCCAATGCGCCGGGGCCGTACAACAATCGCGCGAGACGTTCGGTGCTTTGTTCCTGCTCGCCTGAGTTGACCGCGGCGACCCACAGATTGCAGGCATGCAAGGCCAGCGCGGCCGCAAACACCGGCGCCATTTGCCCGGCGGATGCGCCGGACGGTTCGCCGGCAATCACCCGCCACGCCGGCAACGCCAACACCACCGCAACTGCGGTCAAGCCGAACGTGCCGATGGTTAACAGGCAGGTTAATAAGGTGCGTCGCGCGCCGCCAAACAGCCAAGCGCCGAGCAATGCAATCGCCGCAATCCCCGGCGCAATGCCGACGACTATTAACGGCAGGCGAAACAACTGCGCCAAATTCACCGAAATCAACGCAAGCAACGCCAGATACAACAACAACGACAGGCGCATCGGCCAGTAAAAATTCATCGCGGGTTTTCCGTTTAATAATGAAGGGTTAATCACTGTGTGAACTGTAATCAAACGTTGTATGTGCGGTATGCACTGTAAACATCGTCATTGCAGTCACAATAAAAGTGCAACTTAACTAATGCAAATTAAATTCGGTGTGCAACTTAATTCAATCAAGGCAAACTATAAATAAGTTAACTAAAAAAGTTAAAGCGTAATGCGCATTGTTAAATGTGCATTGCAATAGGATTTCCGACCACTGTCGACAATAAAGATTAACCCAAAACAGTGCGGCGGCGAATGGAATTAAATTAAATAAAATTAAAATTAAATTTAATTAAAAATCAAATTCATATTCATATTCATTGCAATCCACCTCCACTTGCACGCGGCGGGTTGGACATCGAAGCGATTGCGTTTCGTTTGCATCGGCGGCAATTGCGGGTATAATCGCCGCGTTCGGAAAACGGCTTGGCATTGTACGACATCCGCATTGGGTTTTGCCGCGATGGCGCGCCGTTGCCCGGCGACTTCCAACACTTTTTTTAACCACCCCCGTTTACTTTTGTGAGGAATTGATTATGAACGTTATCAGCAAAAACTGGCGGTGCACTTTGCGCAAGGCGGCGGTGTGCGTCGTTGGCGCGCTGTTGCTGCCGACGGCGTTTGCCGACGATATTAAGGTCGGCGTGATTCTCGGCTTTACCGGGCCGATTGAATCGCTCACCCCGGATATGGCCGCCTCCGCCGAATTGGCGATGAGCGAAGTGAATCGGTCCGGTCGCTTGCTCGATGGCGCGACTGTGACTTCGGTGCGCGCCGATTCGACTTGCGTCGATGCCGCCGCCGCCACCGCCGCGGCTGAACGATTGGTAACCTCGGACCGCGTCGCCGCGATTATGGGCGCCGATTGTTCGGGCGTAACCACCGCAATCGCCAACAATGTTGCGGTGCCCAACGGCGTCGCGATTATCTCGCCGTCGGCGACTTCGCCGGCGTTGTCGACGATTGCCGACAAAGGCTATTTCTTCCGCACCGCACCGTCGGATGCGCGTCAAGGGCAGGTGTTGGCGCAGATTATGAAGGAACGCGGCGTGAAAAAAATCGCCGTCACCTACACCAACAGCGACTACGGCAAGGGGCTTGCCGAATCGTTTACCGATGCATTCGAATCGCTCGGCGGCAAGGTCGAAGCCAGCGTCGCGCATGAAGACGGGCGCGCCGATTATTCCGCCGAAGTCGCGGCATTGGCAACCACCGGCGCATCGCATTTGGCCGTGTTCGGCTATCTCGACCAAGGCGGCAAGGGCATCATTCAGGCGTCATTGGACACCGATGCGTTCGACAAATTCGTGTTTGGCGACGGCATGATTGGCGATTCGCTGACCGATGCATTCGGCGATGAACTCAACGGCGCAGTCGGCACGCGTCCCGGCGGCGAAGACAAAACCACCGAGCGTTTCCATAAATTCGCCGACAAAAACGGTTTGGACGGCGACGGCCCGTTCCGCGCCGAATCCTACGACGCTGCGGCGTTGTTGTTGCTGGCGATGCAGGCTGCAAAATCGTCCGAACGCGGCGCGATTCAAGCGAAGGTGATGCAAGTCGCCAACGCCCCGGGGCGCAAAATCTACGCCGGGCAGTTGGATAAGGCGTTGAAGATTCTCGCCAAAGGCGGTGATGTTGATTATGTCGGCGCCACCGGCGTCGAGTTCAACGAAGTCGGCGAAGTGTACGGTTCCTATAAGGAAGAGGAAGTTAAAGGCGGCGAATTCGTCACCGTGCGCGTGCGTTAATCGCGGTTTTTTTTTGGTTGTTGTGTTGTATTGATTTAATTTGATTTGATTTGATTTGATTTGCATTTATCGTTGCGCAATTGTTGCGATACGCACTTCGATAAGCATCACAACAACCATTGCACACTCACCGGCGACGGGCAACCGTCGCCGGTTTTTATTTAACTTAACCGCTCATCGATGCGCACGGCGATGCACGACCGCCGGCAAAATGCCGCCGGGCGTAAAGCGCATCACGATGAGCAACACCAAGCCCATTAACAACACGCGCATGTGCTGGGCGTTGTCGATTAAATGCAGCCGCAACGGATGCGATTCGCCAAGGGCGCGGGTGGCGGCGTCGGTCAACCACAAACCGGCCGGCTCGACTTCAATCCACAACAACCAAACGACAAAGCCGCCGAGCACCGCCCCCAAGTTGTTGCCCGAGCCGCCGACAATCACCATCACCCAAATTAAAAAAGTAAACCGCAACGGGTTATACGCGCCGGGGGTGAATTGCCCGTCCAAGGTCACCAACATTGCGCCGCCGATGCCGATGACGGCTGAGCCGAGGATGAACACTTGACGATGTCGCGCGGTGATGTTTTTGCCCATGGCGTCGGCGGCGGTTTCATTGTCGCGAATCGCGCGCATCATCCGCCCCCACGGCGAATTAAGCGCGGCTTGACTGGCCGCCAAAATTATCAACAACACGCCGGCAAACAAGCCGCTGTAACATAATTTAACCAACAAGCCGGAATAATCAATCACCAATTGCGTCAACAGTTGGTCGTGCGCGGCGATGGATTCGCGCGCAGCGATGGTTAATCGTCCGTCGTTTAATCGCGCGACCCATTCGATAAATTGCTGGTGTTGCTGCAGTTCGACTTCGACCGGCACCGGGCGCGCCAAGCCGGTGACGTTTTTTACGCCGCGCGTCAACCATTCCTCGTTTTTAAGCGCGGCGATGACAATCTCGGCGATGCCGAGCGTCGCTATCGCGAGATAATCCGAACGCAAGCCAAGCGCAATCTTGCCGACCAACATCGCAGCACCAGCCGCCAACAACCCGCCGACCGCCCACGACAGCAGCACCGGCAATCCCAACCCGCCGAGATAACCGTATTTCGCCGGGTTAAGCGCTTCGATGGCGGCGACCGCCGGGTCATAAAAATGTCGCGCGCCAAAATACCCGAGCGCAATAATCGCGCCGAGCGCGATGGTGCGCCGCATCCCGCGCGGCATTAATGCGCGCACAACCATCACCGCGCCAATGGTGACCAAAACGCACAACGCCGCCAGCAACAACCCGTTGCCGCCGGCCGCCCACGCGCCAACCACCGGCGCATTCGACACCAACACCGGCGCCAACCCGCCCAACGCGGCAAAGCCCACCACGCCGACATTAAACAACCCGGCGTACCCCCACTGAATATTCACGCCAAGCGCCATCACCGCCGAGATTAAACAAAGATTCAAAATCGCCAACGCCAACGCCCACGACTGCACACCGCCGACCAACCCAAGCGCGCCGAAAACAAATGCAAACGCAATCGCGGCGCGCACTCCGGGATGCATCGGCGCGCGCGCGGTTGATTGCGGGTTGGCGGTATGAGGGTTGGTTTTCATTTTGCGGTGGGTTTGGGTTAAGGTTGATTGGGGTTGGTTGGAGGTTTGTTGGTTGGGCACCGGGTTAAGTTTCACTTATCAAGTTGCACTCGTCACTATGTCACTTGTTACTTCGTTACTTCGTCACTTCATCACGCACCAACAATCGTTAACAGTCATGCCGACAATTTGACAAATTCGTTAAATCACCCGCCCGCGAAAAATGCCGGTTGGGCGCACCAGCAGCACGACCACTAAGATGATGAACGATACGGCGAATTTGTAATCGGTGGACAATAATTGCACCAAGCCTTCGGGACGCCATTCCGGCGGCAACAGATAAGCGAGGAATTTTTTATAGGCGTAGGTGATGGTTACTTCGGAGAAGGCGATGATGAAGCCGCCGACGATGGCGCCGATTGGGCGGCCGATGCCGCCGACGATGGCGGCGGCGAACATCGGCAGCAGCAGATGGAAATAGGTGAACGGTTTGAAACTTTTATCCAAGCCGTACAACACGCCGGCCAAAGTTGCCAATGCGCCGGTGAGCCACCAGGTAATCATCACCACGCGATTGGGGTCGATGCCGGACAGGCGGGCGAGTTGTTCGTTGTCGGAAAACGCGCGCATGGCTTTGCCGGTGCGGGTGTTTTGTAAAAACCAAAACAGCAGCGCGACCATTAACACCGCCAGCACGATGGTGATGCCTTGAGTGGTTTTGATGGTCAGCCCTTCGGCCAAGCCGGTGAGTTGTTTAAATTCGCGCGCGCGGATGATGTATCTTTCGCCGTCGGCAAATTGGCGGTCTTGCGGGCCGATGATAAAACGCACGACGCCGTTTAACACAAACATCACGCCGACCGAGACGATGACAAACACCACCGACGGACTTCGTTGACGGCGATAATGGCGATACACGCATTTGTCAATCAACACGCACAAGCCGCCGGTCGCCAACACGCCAATCGGCAACGCCAACAAGGCGGTCGGCAACGGCGCAATCGATGCGCCGTGCGATTGCAGCCACCATGTGGCGAGTATCGTCGTCATCGCACCGAACGCCATGGTGTCGCCGTGCGCAAAGTTGGAAAAGCGCAGCACGGCATACACCAACGTCACGCCGAGCGCGCCGAGCGCCAATTGCGCGCCGTAGGTTAACGCCGGCAATATAATGAAGTTGGCGAGCAGTACGAATGCGTTTAAGACATCCATTGGTGTTAACTTGGTTTTGTTAAATCGGTTTATTAAATTGAGTTTATCGAAATGATATTAATCAAAACAAAATAAATAAAATCAAAACAAAATAAAAATAAATCAAAGTGACTGTGCTTAACTAACTGTGCTTAACTAAAAGTAACGCAAAATAAATTAAAGTAAGTTCAAGCAACTTCAAGTAAAAGCAACTTCAAGTAACTTAAAACAACGCAACGCATAATAAACGCAAACCGCCGCCACTTAACCGCCGAGAAACGATTTGCGCACTTCGGGGTCGGCGAGCAAGGCGGCGCCGGCGGCGGTGTGGCGGTTTTGTCCGAGCACCAGCACATAACCGCGGTCGGCAATCGAGAGCGCTTGGCGGGCGTTTTGTTCGACCATCAACACGGCCACGCCGGTGTTGCGCACCGCCAGGATGCGTTCGAATAATTCATCGACGACAATCGGCGAGACGCCGGCGGTTGGTTCGTCCAACATCAACACTTCGGGTTCGGTCATCAACGCGCGCCCGACCGCAACTTGTTGGCGTTGTCCGCCGGATAATTCGCCGGCCAATTGACGCCGCTTTTGCGCCAACGCCGGAAACAATTCGAACACCCGCGCCATGGTGTCGCGATAATCATCCTTGCGCAGATACGCGCCCATCTCCAAATTTTCGCGCACCGTCATGCCGACAAACACATTGGCGGTTTGCGGCACAAACGCGATGCCGCGCGCCACCCGCGCCTGCGGCGACAGCGCGCTGATGTCTTCGCCGCCAAGCGTCACCCGTCCGCGGCGCAATTGAATCATGCCGAGCAACGCCTTCATTGCGGTCGATTTGCCGGCGCCGTTCGGTCCGACGATTACGACAATCTCGCCGCGCGCGACACCGATGGTGCAATCGCGCAAAATGTCGGCGCCGCCGTAGCCGCCGCTCATGTTTTCGCCGAGCAGATAATGGGTTGGGGTTGGCGTTTTATCGTTGGGGTTCATTGTTGATTGTTTCAGTTATTAATGTCACTTACTTAACTTAAGTTACTTTACTTTATAAGTCACTTTAATTTTTTATAAGTCACTTTAATTTAATTAAGTAATTAATTTACTTAAGTAAATTAAATAAATTAACTTCACCTCACCTCACTCATCACGCCCCGCGCCGCGTCCGAGATAGGCTTCGATAACCTGTTCATTGGCTTTAACTTCATCGATGGCGCCGACTGTAAGCACCGCGCCTTCGGCCATGACAATCACCGGGTCGCACAGGCGGCTGATGAAATCCATGTCGTGTTCAATCATGCAAAAGGTGTAATGGCGTTCGCGGTTCAAGCGCAAGATGGCGTCGCCGATGTCGCGCAACAAGGTGCGGTTGACGCCGGCGCCGACTTCGTCGAGCAACACGACTTTGGCGTCGACCATCATTGTGCGCCCGAGTTCGAGAAGTTTTTTTTGCCCGCCGGACAATTCGCCGGCCAATTGGTCGGCGAGCGGCGCGAGGTTAAGAAATTCCATAACGAATTCGGCGCGTCGATTAATGTCGGCGTCTTGTGCGCCGACCTTGGCGCGATGCAGCCAGTTGCTCGCCAAACGTTCGCCGAGTTGCGCGCCGGGCACGACCATTAAATTTTCGCGCACGGTCAACTGGGCGAATTCATGCGCGATTTGGAAAGTGCGCAGCAGCCCCTTGTGAAACAATTGATGCGGCTTTTGTCCGGTGATGTCTTCGCCGTCCAAATACACCCGCCCGCCGCTCGGCGGCGTCAACCCGGCGATGATGTTAAACAAGGTCGATTTGCCGGCGCCGTTTGGGCCGATTAACCCGGTAATCGCGCCGGCTTCAATCGTTACGCTGACATCATCGACCGCATGCACGCCGCCGAAATGTTTGCTGATGGAATGTGCGCGTATCATAAAAAATCGGCATAAAAAATCGATATAAAAAAACGACATCAAATCGACATGAAAAATCGGCAAAAAATCGGCGCGCAGATTACAAACAATGGGCGAGCAACGCCAGCCGACTGTCGGGGGTGACATCGGTCAACGGATGCGCCAATGCATCGTCGATGCGCATAAAATTCGCGTCGACGATTTCGGCGGCTTGCAATGTAAACGGCCCGTCATGCACGCAGGAAAACACCCGCCCCCAATGTCGATTGGGCGGCGCGTCGGTTTCATCTTCAAACCAGATATCGAAACATTCGACCAACGGCGGCGCAACGCCCAACTCTTCTTGCAGTTCGCGCACCGCCGATGCGTGATATTCCTCGCCGAATTGCACGACGCCGCCGGCCGCAAAATCCAACCGCCCGGGATGCACATCCTTGTTTGCGCTGCGCCGTTGGGCGAGCAATTCGCCCTTGCGGTTGAACACCAGGATATAATTGGCGCGATGCATGCGCCGCTGCGCGCGCATATCGAAGCGCGATGCGCTGTCAATCACACGGTCGGCGACGTCAACAATCGCCACCTGTTCGGAAGGTGCGGCGTTTGGCATGTCCGCGATTATACGCGCCGTTTGCATCCGTTGGCATTGGTTAAAATTCGCCTGCGGTTGGGTCGATGATTCGCTTTATTAAATTCGTATAATTGGTTTGCTTGCGTTACTAATTTAAATTAAACTTAACTTAAACTTAACTTAAAATTACATTAACCCATTAACCTTAACCTGCACTTCCATTAAAATCACATTAACCCCGCATTCAATTTTTAATGCGAAGTTTAATGCGAAATTTAATTCGATTGACTAACATTCGTTTAACCACCACCGTACTGCGACGGACAAGAGGTTGATTTATGCAAATTGGCGTACCCAAAGAAATTAAAAACCACGAATACCGAGTCGGCTTGGCGCCGGCCAGTGTGCGCGAGATGGTCAAGCACGGCCATCAAGTCGCGGTGGAAACCAATGCCGGCGTCGGCATCGGCGCAAGCGACGAATCCTATCAATCGGCCGGCGCGCGCATTGCGCCCACCGCCGCGGAAATTTTCGCGACCGCCGAGATGATTATCAAGGTCAAAGAACCGCAGGCGTCCGAACGCGCGATGTTGCGCGCCGGGCAATTGCTGTACACCTATCTGCACCTTGCGCCGGATGCGGAGCAAACCCGCGAATTGGTCGACAGCGGCGCAACCTGCGTCGCTTATGAAACGGTCACCTCGCCGCATGGCGGGTTGCCGTTGCTGGCGCCGATGTCCAAAGTCGCCGGGCGAATGTCGGTGCAAGCCGGCGCCTATTGCCTCGAACAACCGCACGGCGGGCTGGGCATGTTGCTCGGCGGCGTGCCCGGGGTCGACCCGGCCAAGGTGGTGATACTCGGCGCCGGCGTGGTCGGCACGCACGCCACGCACATCGCCGTCGGCATGGGCGCCGATGTTTGGGTGCTGGACAACAATCTCGCCGCCCTCGAACGCCATTGGGCGCAATTCGGGCGGTCGACCAACACGGTGTATTCGACCGCCGATGCGCTCGAACGCCATGTACTCGACGCCGATTTGGTGGTCGGCGGCGTGCTGATTCCCGGCGCCGAAGCGCCCAAGTTGGTAACCGCCGAGATGGTCAAGCGAATGAAACACGGTGCGGTGATTGTCGATGTCGCCATCGACCAAGGCGGCTGCTGCGAAACCTCCAAACCCACCACCCACGCCGAGCCAACCTTCGTGGTAGACGGCGTCGTGCATTATTGCGTCGCCAACATGCCCGGCGGCGTACCGCGCACTTCGACCTATGCGCTAAACAACGCCACCTTGCCATTCGCCCTCGACCTCGCCAACAAAGGCGCCAAACGCGCGTTGCTGGACGACCCGCATTTGCGCAACGGTTTGAATGTGCATGCCGGCATGGTCACCTATCAAAGCGTCGCCGAGGAGTTGGGGTATGAATTTGTTGATGCGGTGGATGCGTTGAAAAAGTGACGCGCATTAACCTCATTGCGCCGAGTGAATTAACCGACCAGCATCTCATCGCCGAATACCGCGAGATTTTTATGGTCGCCGGCGCATTGCGGCGTACGCTCAAAAGCCAACACGGTTTTCAAGCGGACAAAGTGCCAAAGCGATTTTGCTTAAACGCGGGACATGTGTATTTTTTCTACGACAAGGGAAAATACCTGCACTTGCGTTATCAAAAACTCGTGTATGAAATGAAACGACGCGGGTTTAACCCCGACCGTGCGCGCGTCTTCCCTGCGGAAATTTTTAGGCAAAATGGGCTGTATAAAAACTGGACTCCGCAAATGGCGGATTTTAAAATCATCCGCAAACGTCTGCGCGAGAAAATTAATATGAAACCGAATTGGTACAGAAAAAGCGCGGCGCGGCGGCTACTCCGATGAGCGAACAGCCGAATTGCGTTTGGACGCATATCCCAAATGATTCCGATGATTCGACCGACGGTTATCTTGACGGCGCGCGATGCGGTCAGTGGGAAGTGCGTTGGCGCGACGGTGATGTTGACGATGAAATCTCTTGCCAACAACAAAAAAATTTTCATCAGCGGCTCGCGTGCGATGGTGTATTTGAACGAGACCGTGTGTGAAAATTTGCGCGGCATTATCGACAAGCAATTCACCGTGTTGGTTGGCGACGCCGGCGGTGCGGATAAGGCGGTGCAGACGTTTATGCACCGCGAAAGTTACAAAAACGTCGTCGTTTATTGCATGGGCGATAAATGCCGTAATAATGTCGGCGATTGGGAAGTGTGCGCGATTGAAGCGAACGGCGCGCGCAAGGATTTTTCTTATTTCGCGCAAAAAGACGCGGCGATGAGTCGCGATGCCGATTACGGCTTGATGTTGTGGTACGGCAAGAGCAAAGGCACATTAAACAACGCGCTTAATATGCTTGCGCAAGGCAAGTCGTCGCGGGTGTATTTTGCCGTCGACGACAAAATGGTTAACATTAAATCGGCGGGTGATGTCGAAGCGTTGGTTGCGAAATGCGGCGATGAGGCGCGCGCCTATTTTGATAAAGCCATTAAATTCTCCAAGCGCGTCCAATATTTGCAACAAGTCCAGTCGCAACAAGGCAAGCCGCAACAAAGCAAAGCGCGACAAGACGACTGGGTGGATAAAATTGCGGCGGGCAATTAAGCGACGTACACCGCATGGGTTAAGGCGTCGCTTGCGGGTTGGGTTGTGCTACGATTACAGTTTGCGGTCGCAAGCATGCGCCGACATTAACGTCCGTGCGCTTTTTTATGGTTGATTTAACATTTGATTAAATGTTGAATTTAATTCGAGATTAACATCGTTGATGTTTGGTTGATGTTTAATTTTTTAATCACCTTTGAATGATTGAGGATTTTCGAAATGCCCAAAATGACCCCCTCCGAAGCGTTTGTTGAAACTCTCGCCGCCAATGGCGTAACCGAAATTTTTGGCATCATGGGTTCGGCGTTTATGGATTCGATGGATATCTTTGCGCCGGCTGGAATCAAACTTGTGCCGGTGGTGCATGAACAAGGCGCGGGGCACATGGCCGACGGCTATGCGCGCGCCAGCGGGCGGCATGGTGTTGTGATTGGGCAGAACGGGCCCGGCATCAGCAATTGCGTAACCGCCATCGCCGCGGCCTATTGGGCGCATTCGCCGGTGGTGATGATTACCCCGGAAAGCGGCACGATGGGCATGGGGTTGGGCGGCTTTCAAGAAGCCAATCAACTGCCGATGTTTCAGGAATTCGTTAAATACCAAGGGCATGTCAACAACCCCAACCGCATCGCCGAATTCACCGCGCGTTGTTTTGACCGCGCGATGGCGGAGAACGGGCCGACGCAGTTGAACATTCCGCGCGATTATTTTTACGGCGAATTGGATATCGACATCCCGCAGCCGATGCGCGTCGACCGCGGCCCCGGCGGCGAACAATCGCTTGCCGAAGCGGCTGAATTGTTGGCGGCAGCCAAATTCCCGGTGATTTTGTCGGGCGGCGGCGTGGTCATGGCCGATGCGGTGCCGGCGTGCGTTAAATTGGCCGAGTTGCTGGATGCGCCGGTGGTCAACAGTTATCTGCACAACGATTCATTTCCGGCGAGTCATCGGCTGTGGTGCGGGCCGCTTGGGTATCACGGCGCCAAGGCGGCGATGAAAATCATCAATCAAGCCGATGTTGTGCTGGCGCTTGGCTCGCGGCTGGGGCCGTTCGGCACGTTGCCGCAATACGGCATCGAGTATTGGCCTACGGGCGCCAAAATCATTCAAGTCGACGCCGACCACAAAATGCTCGGCTTGGTGAAAAAAATCACCTGCGGCATCTGCGCCGATGCCGGCGCCGCGGCCGATGCATTGACGGCGCGGTTGTCCAATGTTAAGCCGGCTTGTCACGCCAATCGCAAACAGCGCCTCGACATCGTCGCCGCCGAAAAAGCCGCGTGGGAAGACGAACTCAATTCGTGGATTCACGAAACCGACCAATACAGTTTGGACATGATTGCCGAACAGAAAAAAGAATCCGGCAACTGGCTGCATCCGCGTCAAGTGTTGCGCGAATTGGAAAAGGCGATGCCGGACGATGCGATGGTGTCGACCGACATCGGCAACATCAGCGCGGTTGCCAACAGTTATTTGCGCTTCGATTCGCCGCGCAGTTTTATTGCGCCGATGACTTGGGGCAACTGCGGCTATTCGTTGCCGGCGATGATTGGCGCCAAATGCGCGACGCTCGCCGAAAAACGCCCGCGTCCGGCGATTGCTTATTCCGGCGACGGCGCGTGGACGATGAGCATGAGCGAAATCATCACCGCGGTGCGTCACAACATTCCGATTACCGGCGTGGTGTTTAACAATCGGCAATGGGGCGCGGAGAAGAAAAATCAGGTGGATTTTTACGGACGCCGCTTCGTCGCCGAAGAATTGGGCGCATTGAGTTTCGCCGAGATTGGGCGCTCGATGGGCACCGAAGGAATCACGGTCGATACCTTAGACGAGGTCGGCCCGGCATTAACCCGCGCGGTCGATATGCAAATGAACGGCGGCAAAACCACGGTGATTGAAGTGATGTGCACGCGCGAATTGGGCGACCCGTTCCGCCGCGATGCGCTGTCCAAGCCAGTGCGCTTCTTGCCGAAGTACAAAGATTTTGTTTAATCTTTGCGCGCATCGGCGTCGTTAATATGCATTGCATCGCGCAATTGCATCGAGTAATTGGTTTCGCGCCAATTGCATCGAGTAATCGGCATCGCGCGATGCAATGCAATCACGCCGTCGCAACCTTAACCCTTAATCGCAATCGCCGCGCGACCAAGAGATAACGATGCAAACGTCTTCGATATGCAATGCGCCGTGGCGGCGTTGGTTGTCGTGTGGTGCGGCGTTGTTGTTGCTCGGCGGTTGTGCGACCAATCCGGTTACCGGCAAAAAGGAAATCGTGTTGTTGTCGACTTCCGCCGAAATCGACTTGGGCATCGATAATTATTTAACCGCGCAACAAACCGGCGGCGGGCAATACACCGTCGACCGTGAACTCAGCGAATATGTAAACACAATCGGGCAACGTTTAAGCGCGGTCAGCGACCGAAAATTGCCGTATGAATTTGTCGTGTTGGACGACGGTACGCCGAATGCCTGGGCGTTGCCCGGCGGCAAAATTGCGCTCAATCGCGGCTTGTTGATTGCGTTGGAAAACGAAGCCGAATTGGCCGCGGTCGTCGCCCATGAAATCGTGCATGCCGCGGCGCGGCACGGCGCGCATGCCTGGCAACGCGGCGTGTTGTTCTCGGCGATTGAAAACAGCGTCGCCATCGCCGCGCAAGATTCATCCGATGCGCAATACGCCATCGGCGGCGCCAATGTCGCGCTCGGTTTGGTCGGTAAAAAATACAGCCGCAGCGCCGAACTGGATGCGGATTATTACGGGATGAAATACATGCATGCGGCCGGCTACGACGCGCGCGCGGCGGTTACCTTGCAGGAAAAATTCGTCGCGTTTTCCAAAGACCAAAAGCGCGATTGGCTCGACGGATTGTTCGCCAGTCATCCGCCATCGACCGAACGCGTCAAGCGCAATCGCGAAGCGTTGGCCGATTTTCCGCCGGGCGGCGAATTGGGCGCGGCGCGTTATCTGCGCGCGACCGCGCATCTGCGCGACACCCAATCGGCGTATGCGCAAGCCGCGCGCGCGCGGCAATTGCTCGCCAAAGATTCGCGCGCCGCGCTTGGCGAAATCGATGCGGCGATTCGCAGTGCCGACGGCGAGCCGATGTTTCACGGCATTCGCGGGCATGCGTTGATGCATCAACAACGCGCGCGCGATGCGGTGCGCGCCTATGACCGCGCGATTGCGCTGGCCGGCGCGCCGGGCTATTACGAACATTTCCTCGGACGCGGCGCGGCGCGCAAACAACTCGGTCGCACCACCGCGGCGCGGCGCGATTTGGAAAACAGCAATGCATTGCTGCCGACCGCGCAGGCGACTTATCTGCTGGCCGAGTTGGCGCAACAAAACGGCGAACGCGACAATGCCAAACAATTGTTTGACCGCGCGCGCGCCGGCGGCGGCGCGATTGGCGAATCGGCGCAACAGGCGTTTGTTAAACTGGATTTAATCGACGCGCCGCATCGGTATGTGCGCGTGCAAATTGAGCGCTTTGATAATCAACTCATCGTGCACGCGCAAAACTCGACTGATTACACCCTGCGCAACATCACGCTGACGATTGAAACGGTCATCAACGGCAAGCCGCATCGCAGCCAACAAAACATCCAACGCCTCGCACCGCGCGCCACCCACCGCATCCCCTTCAGCGTCAACCCCGACGATGTAGTGACGGCGACCGCGCAGGCGGTGCGCATCGAAGCGGTGCAATGAAAACGCCGTCAAACCAACCGCATCCGGCGCGCATCTTAACTTCGCTGGCCGCATTTGTGATTGTCGTCGGCGGAATGAAAATCGCCGCGCCGTTGTTGGTGTCGATGTTGCTTGCGTTGTTTATCTCAATCTTAGTCGCCTCGCCGTACGCTTGGCTGCAGGCGAAAGGCATGCCGCGTCCGCTTGCATTGCTCGGCGTGTTGTCGGTGTTTTGCGCGGCGGTGGCGTTGGTCGGTTCGTTAATCGGTTCATCGGCGCAGGAATTTGTCGCGCGATTTCCGTTGTATCAGGCGCGTCTCGAAGAGATGAGCGCAACCGCGGTGGCGCATCTCGCGCGATTCGGCTTGCCGTTGCCGGGTGAATTGCTCGGTGAATACGCCGACCCGGCGCGACTGCTCGGGTTGGCCGGGACGATTTTTGCCGGCATGCAAACCTTGTTGGCCAACGGCTTGTTAATTTTATTAACCGTGGTGTTCATCCTGTTGGAAGCGCCGACGATTCCGGCAAAGTGGCGCGCCGCGCACGCCGATGCGCGCAGCGCCGAAAAATCGCTCAATCGATTCCGCGATGCGGCGCGCAATGTCAATCGTTACATGGCGATTAAAACCCTCACCAGTTTGTTGACCGGCGCAACGATTGCGCTGTTGCTGTGGTTGATTGGCGTGGATTATCCGCTGCTGTGGGGGGTGACGGCGTTCTTGTTAAACTTCATCCCCAACATCGGCTCGGTCATCGCCGCGATTCCGGTGGTGCTGTTGGCGTTGGTGCAAATCGGCGTCGGCGCCGGCGTCTTAACCGCGCTGGCTTATGCATCGGTCAATCTGTTCATCGGCGCATTGCTCGAGCCGCGTCTGATGGGCAAGGGTTTGGGCTTGTCGACCTTGGTGGTGTTTGTCTCGTTAATTTTATGGGGTTGGGTGCTCGGTGCGGTCGGGATGTTGTTGTCGGTGCCGCTGACCATCGCCTTAAAAATCGCCTTGGACAGCAATCGCGAAACGCGCTGGATGGCGATTATGCTCGGCTCGCGCATCGACGCCAACTCGGCTGCGTCAAAATAATCATCGTCAAATCATCATCGGCAAATAGTCATCATGACCATCACAATCATCGATAAATAATAATCATCAAATCATTATCATCAAACAATCATCAAACAATCATCAAGTCATCATCGATAAAGGATTATCGACAAATAACGCGCAACAAAAAAATCGCCCGCACGTCGACCGTACGGGCGATTTCTTGAGTCAACCGCGCAATTATTTAATCGCGCTCGGTGCAACCACTTGTTCCATCAAATCGTTGTTCCACTTGCCGGAAACTTTTACGTGGGCGAGTGCGCCAAACAAAAACGCCTCAATCAAGTTGTGCGACAAATACGCATAAGTGCCCGGCTGCAAGAAGCGATAAGTGAACGCCCCGGCCGAGCCGGCGGCGATTACCCAACTCTCCAAATCCGCGCTCGGCGGGTCGGCGAGATTGCCGCGTTCCCAAACATATTCGCCGTGTCCGCCGATGAGATGCGGATACGATTGGCGGTTGGCTTGCGAATGAATGAACAACACGGTTTCGCCGACGGCGGCGCGCATCGCGTTTTCGCCGACCAAGGCCGTGGTGTTTTCACCGAACACAACATGCGTCGGAATCAACGTGCGCATCGCGCGCAAGTCGTCGTTGAGCGACGCCGCCGGCGTCGGATAACGTTTGTATTTGCCTTGCGCGTCTTTGGGAATGTAAAAATCCTGTTCGCCGATGTAATACGCGCGGTCGTATCGTATCGGTTTGCCGTCGGGATCTTTCAAGCCGCCTTTCGGCAGCACCATAATCGCGCCGTTCATGCCATGCACAACATGCCACGGCACCATCGCCCCGCCCGGCGCGCAATGATAAATAAACACGCCCGGACGAATCGCCTTCCAGCGCAACACCGTTTGTTGACCGGGCGCCACCACCGTCAACCCGCCGCCGCCAAGCGCGCCGGTGGCGGCGTGAAAATCGATGTTGTGCGGCAACACATTGGTCGACGGATTAATCAGGGTCAACTCAACATAATCGCCTTCGTGCGCAACAATCAACGGCCCCGGCACGCTGTCTTGATAAGTGAACGCCCACATAAAAACGCCGGGCTCGACTTCGATTTCCTTTTCCTTAATCACCATCTCGACTTCAATAATGCGCGGCTTGCCGCTGCGCGTTTGCTCGTGTTGCGGCAAAAACGGCGGCGCAACCAGTTTTTGTTTGACGCGCTTAAGCCCGTCCAACTTGGCATGCACGCCGACTTCGGCGCCTTGCCAACCGTCGCCGGCCAACGCAGCCGGCGCGAACAAACAACTCATTAGAAACACAATCGTCTTGGTTTTCATTGCAGTCTCCAAATGTGAACAGTGTTTCAACATGCCGCATCCGCCGCGCCGTTTCCTTGATGCAAATCAAAACGCAATGCGCGTCACGCGCGGCTATAATTTACCGATGAACGCGCTCGACCAAATCACCGCGCGCGCCGCGGCGCATCCCAAAAAAATCGTGTTGCCCGAAGGCGATGATGCGCGCATCGTTCAAGCCGCGGCGCAAATCGCGTTGCGGCAAATCGCCGAAGTTATTGTGCTTGGTGACGGCGCGGTGCACGACGCTTTGCAAAACGCCCTGCGCGATGCGGCGCGCGATGCCGGTCAGTCGATGGAGGCGACGATGGACGCGGCGCAGTGTACGGTCATCAACCCGCACGACAATGCGCATGCCGCGCGCCACGCCGAGATTTATATGCGCGCAACTCAGCGCGCGCAATCCAACAAAAAAAACGGCGGCAAACCAATCAGCCTGCGCGATGCGCAAGAACAAATCCGCGCGCCGTTGACGTTGGGCGCATGCATGCTCGCCGCCGGCGATGCCGACGGTTGCGTTGCCGGTGCGGCGCACACCACGGGCGATGTCGTGCGCGCCGCCTTGCGCATTGTCGGCGGCAAACGCGCATCGGATTCGTCGTCCGACTCATCATCCGACTCGTCATCCGACTCGCCGTCCGATTCGGCGCCGGCGCCAAACTTGATTTCGTCGTTTTTTATTATGCAGCACGAGTTGCCGCATCAAGCGATTCGCGGCGCGGCATTGTTTGCCGATTGCGCGATGGTGATTGCGCCGGACGCCGCGCAATTGGCGCAAATCGCGATGGACACCGGCGACAGCGCAAAGGCGTTGTTGGCGATGGCGCCGCGCGTTGCGTTGTTGTCGTTTTCGACCGCCGGCAGCGCCAATCATCCGTTGGTTGATAAAGTGCGCGAGGCCGGGGCAATCATTGCGCGGCATCGACCGCAACTCGAAGTGCTTTGCGAAGTGCAGTTTGACGCCGCCGTGGATGCGGAAATTTTGCGCCGCAAATCTCCGCACAACAATATCCCGGCGCCCGCCAACATCTTCATCTTTCCCGATTTGCAAGCCGCGAACATCGGCTACAAAATCGCCGAACGACTCGGTGCGGTGCGCGCCATTGGGCCAATTTTGCAGGGCTTGGCAAAACCGATGAATGATTTGTCGCGCGGCTGTCAAGTCGAAGACATTGTCGCGTTATGTGCGGTGACGGCTGCGCAAGCAAGTGCGTAACTTTTGATTCGAATTCGTTTTGTAGTTGTATTTACATTCACTTCGAACTTACTTTTACTTTTACTTTTACATTTATTTTTATAGTTACTTTCACAGTTACTTTTTTTAATTGCATTAACATTAACATTAACATTAATATTAATCTTGATATTAATATCGACATTCGTTTTGTGATGCAACTCGCCTTCCGTACGCTTCGTCTGCATAAGCGCATCCCGCTTGCGATTAGCCGCGGCGTAAGCGGTGATGCCGACAACTTGTTTGTCTCGGTTACATTCGACGACGCAATCGGTTGGGGCGAGATGGCGCCGGGTGCGCGGCAAGGCGCGGCAAGTGCAGCCGTCGGCGAAGCGGCGTTGCGCAAGTTTGCCGAGGCGTTTAACGATGAGGCGCGGGCGTTGGATGCGCAAACCAAAACGCTTTCACCGATGCAAGTGCATGCGCGCGCATGCGATGCGCAAGTGCCGCCTTGCGCGCTGGCCGCATTGGATATTGCCTTGTGGGATGCATTGGCGCGCTCGGGCGGCTTGCCGTTGTATCAATTGCTCGGCATGCCGCCGCCGCGCGTGCCGACTTCAATAACGCTCGGCATTTGCGCGCCGGATATTGTGCGCGAACGCATCGCGCAATTGCAGTTGGATAAATTCCGCGCGCTTAAAATTAAACTCGGTTCACCCGACGGCATCGACGCCGACCAAGCGATGCTTGCGCAAGTGCGCGAATGTGTGCGCAACCGCCTGCGCGATGAGTCATTGCGCCTGCGCGTCGACGCCAACGGCGGATGGAATCTCGCGCAAGCGCGCACGATGATGAAATGGCTTGCCGAACGCGATGTCGAATACATCGAGCAGCCGCTGGCTGAAGGCAATGAAGCCGAATTGCCGGCATTGTTTGCCGACCGACCGTTGCCGATTTTTATCGATGAGTCGTGTCGCGTTGCTGCCGATGTGCCGAGATTGGCCGCGGCGGTCGATGGCGTTAATCTTAAATTAATGAAATGCGGCGGCATCACCGAAGCGTTGCGCATCATTGCGGTGGCGCGCGCATTGCGTCTGCAAACCATGATTGGCTGCATGGGCGAATCGTCGCTTGCCATCTCAGCCGCCGCCGCGCTTGGCGGGGCAATCGATTACATCGACCTCGATTCGCATTTCAATCTTAACCCCGACCCGTGCATCGGCGCGCAATTGGTGAACGGAATCGTCACGCCGAATCAACAGCCCGGACACGGCGCGGGTTTTGTTCAGTGTTAAGCGCGCATCAACCGCTGGCGATTTACATGGAGCAAAGTTTGGACGGCGAGTACGGCAAGATGGGATTCGGCGTGATGCGCTATGCATCCAACCCGGTGTGTTGCGTCATCGATTCGGCGCATGCCGGGCGGCGCGTTTGTCAAACTTGCGATTTGCCGTTTGAGTATCCGGTGGTCGCCGATATCGAACAAGCCGCGGCGTTGGGCGCCGAGGTGTTGGTGCTTGGCACCGCGCCGTCCGGCGGACGCGTGCCGCGCGAATGGCGCGCACCGTTGACGCGCGCGCTGCAGTTGGGCATGTCCATCGTCAACGGACTGCACGACAATTTAAATGAACAACTCGGCGCATTGTGCAAACCCGGACGTTGGATTTGGGATGTGCGTCAAGTGTCGGATACGCCGTGCATCGCCGCGGCGCGCGCCGCGAAGTTAACCAACAAGCGCGTGTTGATGGTCGGCACCGACATGGCCGTCGGCAAGATGACCGCGGCGTTGGAAATTCATCGCTGGCTGTGCGCGCACGGACACGACGCCGAATTTCTCGCCACCGGACAAATCGGCGTCACGATTAGCGGACGCGGCATTGCGCTCGACGCCTATCGTCTCGACCACGCCTGCGGTGCGGTCGAAAAATTGGCGCTGGCTGCGCGCGCGCACGACATCGTCATCGTCGAAGGGCAGGGTTCGCTGTTGCATCCGGGCAGCAGCGCAACGCTTTCACTGTTGCGCGGCGCGTGCCCGACTCATTTAATAATGTGCCACCGCGCGCGCATGACTCGCCTGCGCAAACCGCACAATGTGACGGTGCCGCCGCTCGACCAATTCATTCGCTTAAACGAACAACTCGCGCGCGCCTGCGGTGCGTTGACCGAAGCGGTTACCGTGGGCGTTGCGTTAAACACTTCGGCACTCGATGAACATCAAGCGCGCGCCGACATCGATGCACTCGAACAACAATTGCAATTGCCGGTCGCCGATGTGGTGCGCGACGACGCCGGCAAACTTGCGCGGTTGTTGGTGTGATGAAGCGGCGCCAATCGAAACGGCGCGCGGTCGGCGTCACCGCATTGTTGTCGGCAACCATCGCCGGCTTGGTGTTGTTGTCGTCCGCATTGGTGTTGTTTTCCTCCGCGCAAATCACATGGCGCGCCAACACCGAATTGTTGCGCGCGAGTGGACGGTTGGCGATGTTTTTTGTCGAGGAAGAGATACGCAATTATCTCAATCCGGCGATGGAAATATCGTTGTTCATCCAACGCCAAGTCGCGGCCGGACAAGTCGATCCAAACAATCCGGCGCAATTGCGCGCGGTGTTGCGCGGTGCGCTCGCCGCCGCCCCGCAAGTCACCGATGTTTCGTGGAGCGACGGCGAGCGAGTGCGCACAACCATTCGCCGCCGCGCAAACGGCGCCATCGAGATGCAATTCGATGACGCCGCAGTCGCGCCCGAATTGGCCGCGTTGATTGCGCAATCGCGGCGCAGCGCAACGCCGATTTGGGGCGCGTCGGCGTCGGCCAACCGCAATCACGTTTATGCGCTCGCCGCCTTGCGACATCGCGGGCAATTGATGGGCGTGTTGGCGACCGGCGTCGGCATCGAAAACTTGTCGACCACCGTGCGCCGCATCGGCGAAAAACTTGGCATGACCGCGTTTATTATTCATCAAGACAAAGTGCTCGGGCGGCGCGAAGTTGACGGGCGCATGCCGCGGCTAAGCGAAATCACCGACCCGGTTATCGCGCGGTTTCAATCAAGCAAAGTGAATTTTCGCACTCCAACCGGCCTCGAGATTCGCGGCATCACCGACCCGGCCAACGGCGAGGACTATTGGGTGCTGTCGCGCGTCAATGATGAATTCGGCGAAGCGCCTTGGCACATCGGCATTTACGGCGCAAAGCAAACTCTCGACAATCGACTTCGCGCGATGCGCGATTCATTTTTGCTCGGCTTGGGCGTGTTGTTGTTGGCAATCGGTTGTGCGTTGTGGATTGCGCGCAAAATCGCCGGGCCGATTCGCAAGTTGGCGGTGTCAGCCAAGCATGTCAGCCGTTTGCAACTCGAGCGCGTCGAGCCGGTTGCGCATTCGGGCGTGCGCGAAATTGATGAACAAGCCGACGCCTTTAATCAAATGGTCGATGGCTTGCGTTGGTTCGAGAAATACATGCCGAAACGCTTGGTGCGCCAATTGATGCAGCGACGCGGCGACGGGTTTATCGAATCGCGCATCGATACATTGACCGTGATGTTCACCGACATCATCGGCTTTACCGCATTGTCGGAGAACATGCGTCCCGGCGAAGTTGCGGCGTTGGTCAATGCGCATTTCGAGATTGTCGCGCGATGCATAGAACAACACGGCGGCACGCTTGATAAATACATCGGCGATGCGGTGATGGCGTTTTGGGGCGCGCCCGAACGACAAGCCGACCATGCACAACGCGCCTGTCGCGCCGCGCTCGACATCGCCGCGCAATTGACGCGCGAAGATTCGCCGGTGCGAATCAAAATCGCGATTCACAGCGGCGCGTTGTTGGTCGGCAACATCGGCGCAAGTTCGCGGATGAATTACACCGTCATCGGCGACACGGTCAACACCTGCAATCGCATCGTGTCCTTGTGCGGACAATTCGACCGCGGCGACAAGGCGACCGTGTTAACCAGCGGCGCAACCGCGCAACTTGCGCGCGCCGATGAACAATTGCAGTTTGCCGAAGTCGGCGGTTATGAAGTCAAAGGACGCAGCGGCGCGGTTGAGATTTATGCGTTGCGCGCGCGCAACAAGTCGACCGATTAATCTTCGTTGCGCGCGCCAAGTTTGGCTTTCGCCTCGCGCCGCCGCGCATGCAACACCGTTTCGGTGTAGCCGTTGGCGGCGTCTCGGCCGGCCAGCGCCAATTCCAATGCGGCGTTAAAGGCGATGCCGTCGAAGCCCGGCGCCATCGGTTGATAGCCTTTTGCGCCGTCGTTTTGGCGGTCGACCACCGCGGCCATTTTTTGGAAGGCCGCGGTGACTTGTTGTTTGGAAACCAAGCCGTGATGCAGCCAGTTGGCGATGTGTTGGCTGGAGATGCGCAACGTGGCGCGGTCTTCCATCAATGCGGTGTCGGATAAATCGGCGACCTTGGAGCAGCCGACGCCGTCGTCGACCCAGCGCACGACATAGCCGAGAATGCTTTGCGCGTTGTTTTCCAATTCGCGCTGCAGTTCGTTTTCGTCGAGGGTGCGCGCAAGCAACGGCACGGTTAAGATGTCATCCAAGTTGGCGCGCACCGCGCCGCTTAATTCGCGTTGGCGCGCGGCGACGTTGACATAATGATAATGCATCGCATGCAATGCGCCGGCGGTCGGCGACGGCACCCAGGCGGTGTTGGCGCCGGCGCGCGGATGGGCGAATTTTTGTTCGAGCATTTGCGCCATGTTGTCCGGCGCGGCCCACATGCCCTTGCCGATTTGCGCGCGCCGCGGCAGCCCGGTGGCCAAGCCGATGTCGACATTCCAATCTTCATAGCCGAGCAGCCAAGTCGCGCTTTTCATTTCGTTTTTCGGCAGCACCGCGCCGGCTTCCATGCAGGTGTGAATCTCGTCGCCGGTGCGGTCGAGGAAGCCGGTGTTGATGAAAACCAATCGCGCGCCGGCCGCGCGGATGCATTCGGTTAAGTTCACCGTGGTGCGCCGCTCTTCATCCATCACGCCGATTTTCAGCGTGTTCGGCGGCAACGACAACAATTGTTCGATGCGCGCAAACAACGCCACCGCGGCCGCGACTTCCTCGGGCCCGTGCATTTTCGGTTTGACGACATACACGCCGCCGGTTCGGCTGTTTTGGAATTTGCCGCGCCCGAGCAAATCGTGTTTGGCGGCCAAGGTGGTGACCATCGCATCCAAAAACATTTCGGCAATCGGCGCGCCGCGATGCAGCACCGCATCGGTGTACATGTGCGCGCCGACATGGCGGATGAACATTAACGCGCGCGCGCGCAATTTGCGCGGCGCGCCGTCGGCGCCGATGTATTCGATGTCCGGCTGCAAGGCGCGTTCAACCGACTTGCCGTTGCGCATTAAGGTCACGCGCAAATCGCCCTTCATCAAGCCGCACCAGTTTCGATAGATGCGCGCCTTGTCCGCGGCGTCGACGGCCGCAACCGAATCTTCGCAATCCATAATCGCGGTGATTGCGGATTCGATTCGCACATCGTAGATGCCGGCCAAATCGCCGCGCCCGATGTAATAGCCTTCGCCGATGAGGATTTCAATGTGCAGGTTATTGTGCTTGAGCAAAATCGCCGACGGCGATTCCGGCGCGCCGCGCCAGCCGGCAAAACATTCGCGCCAGCCCAATTCGGTTTCGCCGCCGTCGCCCATCACCACAATCAATTTGCCCGAGCGCACTTTATAAGCGACCGCATAGGCGTGGCTGCCGACCGCCAGCGGCACAACCCTGTCCAAAAAATCGCGCACGTATTGAATCACCCGCGCACCGCGCACCGGATTATATTTTGCGGTGCGCTTGCAGCCTTCGACTTCATTGATAACATCGGTCGCGTACAACGCATCGTATAAACTCATCCAGCGCGCGTTAACCGCATTGAGCGCATAGCGCGCATTATCGATCGGCACGACCAATTGCGGCCCGGCGATTAAGGCGATTTCATCATCGACGTTTTCAGTCGGGATGCAAAACGATTCGCCTTCGGGTAACAGATAGCCGATGTCGCGCAGCAGTTGTTTGTATTCGGGCAACGGCGGACGACCGGGATGTTCGCGATGCCAGGCGTCGATTTGTTTTTGCAGATGCGCGCGCTTGTCGAGCAGCGCGCGGTTTTGTTCGCCAAACTCATCGACGATTGTCGCTAGATGCCGCCAAAAATCATCGGCGTCGACGCCGCTGTGCGGGGCGATTTCATCGGCAATCAATTGATGCAACCGATGGTCAATCGTCAATTCATGCAGTTCAACCGGGGCGTTCATCATTTGTTAATCGGGAGGGTTGTCGAGGAGGTTTTGTCGAGAGTTTGTCGAGGGTTTGTCAATGCGCAAACCGTCATTATGCCATTGACGATTTGGATTCGCTTGATGTTTAGTGGTCGTTTGGTTGACGTTTATTCGGCGTTTGTTTTAATAAATCGAATGCATCGCCCCAGCAATCGGCCAATGAAAACCCGAGCGGATACGGGTCGTCGGGGTCGACGCCGATGTGATGCATGCCGTAAATCCAACCGCGCCCCGACAGCCGCGCCTGCACCGCTTCGCGGTCGCCGACTGTGGCGCGGCTTAAGTATTCGATATCGAAACGCCCGCCGGTAATCGAACGCGCGGTGATGCATTCGCCGATGTGCGCCAACCCGCGCGCGGCGCGCAACGCCAATCGCGCGGCGTTGCCGGTGCCGCACGGTGAACGGTCGACGCGCCCGGGCGGCAAAATCGTCGCGCCGATTAATTCGCCGTCTTCGGTTTGGTCGGTGAACATTACATAAGCAAGCGCGTTGAGCGATTCAATTTCGGGATGCGCAAAGGTTGCAACTTGCGCAACCGCGCGATGCACCGCGCAACCCAACTCGACCAATCGGCGCGCGTTTTGCGGCGCGATGCGCAACTCGAATTGGCGCGCATCAATCAATGCGTAATACACGCCGCCGAATGCAATGTCGACGCGCACCGCGACGCCGTCAATCGTCACTTGCAAATCGGTTTGTTCGACAAACGCGGGCGGCATGTCCAACGCAACGCGCACGCATTTGCCGTTGTCGCATTCGGCGCGCGCGGTGACCAAGCCGGCGGCGGTGTCCAATCGCACGATGCTGTGCGGTTCGCGCATCGGCACGACGCCGGTTTCCAACAACACGGTGGCAACGCAAATCGCATTGGAGCCGGACATCGCATGCGCGCGGTCACTCTGCAGCACGATAAAGCCGGCGTCGGCGTCGTCGCGCGTCGGTTCGCACAATAAGTTGACGCTCATCTGCGCACAACCGCGCGGTTCAAACACGCAAAACCGCCGCAATGAATCATCGACATTATTAAGATAATCCATTTTCGCCACCATCGTGTCGCCGGGCACGCGCGGCGCACCGCCGGTAATCACGCGCCCGACTTCGCCTTCGGCGTGCGCTTCGACCAAGGTGAGCATTTGTTTGAATCGCATGGCTTGAGTGACGTTTTAATTTTTGCGCGTGATGCACTGGTTGGCGCGATTGTATAATAGGCGCATGTCCAAATTAACTTATAAGGTACTCAAAGCGCAGCATCGTCGTGACCGCGACGAGTGGCCGGAGACGACTCGCTTACGCATTCATCGCGCGTTAAGTTGGTTGCGGCGCGCCGAACAATGTGAAGACGACGACGGCGCGTTTGTATTTTTGTGGGTGGCGTTTAATGCCGCTTACGGCAGCGAGATTAAAATTAACGATTCGAATAAACAAACGGATTTGTTTACGGTGTTAATCGATAAGTTGGTTAACTTTGACGAAGATAAACAACTCGAGCGCGCATGCATTGAATTCGAAAGCGCGATTTCGAAGTTGCTTGGTAGTCGATACACGCACGCGGAATATTGGAAGTCTAAACGCGGGAAAATGACTCACCAACAATGGAGGGATAAATTTAATGATGCCAACCGAAGCGCTAATGTAGCGAGCAACAAAAACGATATGAAGACGAAGGAATTACTTCGCGAGGTTATTGAGCGCATTTACACTTTGCGCAATCAAATCGTTCACGGCGGTGCCACTTGGAACAGTAGTAGCAATCGTGACACTGTGCTCCCCTGCACAACCATCATGCGAAAATTAATGCCGCTGATTATCAAAATAATAATGGATAACCCCAACGGCAATTGGGGCGAGTTAGCGTTTGCGGAAAGTTAACGCGCGCGGTTTATAATGTGCGCGATAGCAGTTTATTGTTTGTTAATCCACCCGCTTCACCACCCGGAGAATCCCAATGCTACTCGACACCCCGATTTGCGAATTCGGCAAAACATTCGATGATTTCACGCTGCCCAATTTGGACGGCGCGCAGATAACCGTATCGAAAAGTTACGGCGAAAACGGTTTGTTGATTGCGTTCATCTGCAATCATTGTCCGTATGTTAAGGCGATTATCGCGCGCTTGGTCGACGACGCCACTGCACTCGCCGCCGTCGGCGTCAACACGTTGGCGGTGATGCCGAATGATTATCAAAACTATCCGGATGACCATCCCGACAAAATGAAACAATTCGCCGCGCAACACAAGTTCACCTTCCCGTACTTGTTGGATGAAACCCAACAAATGGCGCGCGCGTATGATGCCGTATGCACGCCGGATTTTTTTGGCTTCAATCGCGACGGCGAATTGCAATATCGCGGTCGATTGGATGATGCGCGGATGGACGATGCCGGCGCGCGCAAAACCGAATTGCTCGATGCAATGCGCGCGGTTGCCGACGGCGGCAAAGGGCCCGCGCAACAAACACCGAGTATGGGCTGTTCGATTAAATGGCGTGCATAAACGAATTGCGATGTGCAACATTGCAATGCAGTTGCATAACCGCGCATGGTGTGACGGCAAAGTAAAAATGTTTCGCAAGTGCCGAGTGCATCAAGTGTATCAAGTGCATCGTGCGCAACGGTGTATTAACGTCGTTGTGCACTTCGTTGCAAAAGTGACAAACGCCGTCGCAACCGTCACCGCCGCACCCGCAATGCGCGCATGCATGCGATGCAATGCACGAACGCTTGCGCGGTTATTGGCGGCGACATTGATGTTGGCGGCAAGCGCAACATTCGCGGCACCGCGCGCTGAGCGAGTGGTCGATGTGCGCGGCATTGTGTGGGGGTTTGATTTTTTATCCGCCGATGAATTGCTGTTGACCGTGCGACGCGGTGCGTTGGTCTACGCCAACCTCAGCGACGGCGAACAACGAACGATAAAGCACACTCTCGACATCGCCGCCGACGGACAAGGCGGGTTGTTGGACATCGCCCTCGAGCGACGCGTCGACCCAATCGATACTGTCGATGTCTACCTCACCTATTCAACGCGCGTCGACGGGAAACTCACCACCGCCTTGGCGCGCGGCGAATGGCGCAATGGTCAACTCGTTAATCTGCGCCGGATTTTCATCGCCGCGACTCATGGTGATGGCGGTCGGCATTTCGGCTCGCGCATTTTATTGGACGGCGATGCGCTCTATCTCACCATCGGCGACCGCGGCGCGCGCGACTTCGCGCAAGACCTTAGACATCACAACGGCAAAATCCTGCGCTTGACTCGAGACGGCGCGCCGGCGCCCGGCAATCCATTCGCCGAGCGCGCCGATGCGCGCGCCGAGATTTGGAGTTATGGACATCGCAACCCGCAAGGCATCGATAGCGATGCAAGCGGCGCGGTATACAGCGCCGAGTTTGGGCCGCGCGGCGGCGATGAACTAAACCGCATCGCGCCCGGCAACAACTACGGCTGGCCGCTCATCAGCGACGGCTATGAATATTGGGGCCCAAAGTTCAACACCCATCACCCCGGCATGCTGCGCCCGATTGTTTTTTGGACGCCAAGCATCTCGCCTTCCGGCATTGCCTTTTATCGCGGCGACAAATCACCCGAATGGCGCAATCATTTATTCATCGCCTGCCTAAGCGGCGCCCAACTGCGCCGCCTCGAATTAACCAACGGCGTCGTGGTCGCCCAACAAGCGTTGTTCACCGAGTTACACGAACGCATTCGCCAAGTGCGCAACGGACGCGACGGGTATCTTTATTTCTCGACGGATTCGGGCGGGGTTTATCGAGTGACGAATTAATCGTCGGGTTGCACTTTTGCCTTTGTGTGCGTATAAAGACGGCAATATCGCCAACGAAAAAATGATGAATTCGGAAAAGACAAAATGGCATCCGAAGCGCTGGTTGGGCGGCGAGGAAGCCAAGAAATTGCGCCGCGAATTATCCGCAAGCGCCACCGTTCAAGCGGGCGATTATGTCGCCACCTTTAAATTTCCGTTGGTCGCCAATGCCCCGGACGATGCGGTGCGCGAGGCGTTGCGGCGCATTTATTGGCGGCTGGGGTCAACCGAGGAGAATTCGCTGTTTCATTTTTTTGCGGCGGTGCATCTGGCGGGGTTTCGATTGTTCACCAATACCACGGAGGCCGCCGCGCATTTGCAATCCGCCGCGCTTGCCAAAAGCCCGCTCAATCGGCAATTTGCCGATGCGTTTGGATTGAACGCCGGCGTTGCATTAATGCTGGCATTGGAGCCGGCGTTGCGCAACCAAAACCAAAGCGCCGACGGTGTACGCAAACGAATCAATCAAAAAGTGTCGGCAATTGCGCGCGCGGTTCGTGAAGACGAACGCGGCGCGCTTGCCAAGTTTATCGATGAACTTTGCGCGCGCATTGAAAAGCAACAATTGTGGGCGGCGGCGGAAAAAGAAAAACGATGGGAGGTTATCGTCGCCGCCGGTAAAAGCGCCGCCGGGGTTAACTTCACTTTGCCGAAAATCGAGCCGTACGATTTTCCGGCGGTATGGGACGGCGCGAATCGGGCGTTTTTGCAAAATGCGAATTTTGACAAGGCGGCATTGCCATACGCCATGCATCAAATGGTTTCGCTGGCTGCGTTTGTCGCGGGAAAACGCGAATCGACCGACGCAGTAAAGGAAAACGCAATAAAGGAAAACGAAGTTAAAGCGATGTTGCTTTCCGACAACAGCAACTACAACGCGCTGTCATGGTTGTTTAATCCAAAAAATTTGCGGTTGTTTGCCGGCAATGCCGCGGCGTTGCGCGAAGCCGGCGTGGATGTTGGCGATTGCCCGCAAGAATCACTGGATGCCATTGCACACATTGCCTCGACGTTGTTGGAAAACCCGACGGATTACCACGACTTCCGTTCGTTGTTTGGCGGTTTTATCGCCAGTTCGGTTTCCAATTATTGGAAGCGTTTGGGCGAGTTAAAGGACGGGCTGGACGGCATTCCAAACGACATGCCAACCATTAAAAGCGGCGTCGCCGAATTGGAACGGCAAAACGAAAAATTTCACGGTGTGGCCGAGGAATTCTCCCGGGTGTTTGCCGGGGTGGACGCGTTGGACGAATCGCTAACGAATTTGGTGCGCGCGCGCGACAAATCCGAACGGGCGTTAAACGCTTTGATGGGCAAGGGCGAATTGGTTGCCGGCGAAACCGAAGTGCAACAGGTCGAATACTTTAACGACTTATACGAAGAATGCCGCGGGTTGGTTATGCAGTTGGCGGAAATGATTCGCAAAAGGGCGGGGCGCAAAAAAGGCGAATACAAAGACGCCGCGCGCTTGTTGCCGGGTTGTTTTTTGCCGAAAGAAAAAAACGCCGATGATGAAATTGAAGACGCCGCAAAATTTTTGCGGCGCAAATTAAACCGCTACGACGGCGCGAAGGTTTTTTCATGCGATGACATCAATCGCGAATTGCGCGACGCCGCCGACCAATTAAAACGTTTGCGCGAAGCGCGCGCTGCGCATTGGCGGAAAATCGCGGCAAAATGCCAAATCGACATTATTGCCGGGCGCGAAAAAATTGAACGGCAACGCTTGGATGAACGCAAGCGAAAAGACGTCGGGAATATTGAGGAGTTGGCGTGCCGGTTTGTTTTGTCGCGGATGGCCGTCACAGTGCAACGATGCGCCAACATGAATGTTCGCGCCACCGGCATGCTGTTGTTTGATGAACGCGCCGTGTTTGCCGACAAACGCGACGGCGCGGCGTTTTTTAATTCAAACAAAGGGCGAATGTATGTAAGCCCGTTTGCCGCGTATCGCCACGAGCCGTTGCGGTTGGGCGCGGCGTTTGTCGGCGACAAAATCCGCGATGCCGTCGGCGAACTGATTCGCGGGTTTGTGAAATGGGTGAGCGAACTCAATGAACGCGACATGCAAACAATGCGCGATGCCGCGATGTTGGAGCAATGCGTTTTTGATTTGCAGGTCAGCGGACTGCAGGGCGAAGTGCCTTGCGCGCTTGCCAAGCCGGACGATGCGTTGGCATTAAATCTGCCCAACGGCTTGCGCGCCGCGTTGGAAAAGAACGCGGTTTCCGCCGGGCAGGTGGCGCGCATTTTTAACAGCGGTTACGGCGGACCAATCAACGGGTTGTGCGCGCGATTGTCGCGCGAAGAGGTGATAGTCAAATCGCGTCTGCAATACATCGGCGACAAGGCGTTGTATTGGTTGCCGAAAACCGGGAAAGCGTGGCGGTTGCCGGAGGTGGTCGTGTCCGGCGGCAGTGCGTTGGCGAAAGGTTGGAATCTCCTGCAAGCCAAGCCGGAATTGTTTATCAGCGGCGATGTCACTGCCGGCATTGCGCCCGAGCGTTTGGGCGATGCGGTTAAGCGGTTGTTTGATTCGACCAAAGAACGCAAAGACGGCGAACAAATTCTCATGGCGTGTTTGCGTGAAATGCCGCACAACTGGCATTACAAAGTCGGCAAAAACTATCCGCAACTCACGCCGGCGCCGGAGGAAAATCTCAAACCGTTGGTTGACGAAAACAATTTGCTGGACGGTTTGGTCGAGATTAAATCAAAAAAAGCGTCTCACAAAACCGCGAAGAACGACCGCAAGCCGCGCGATTATGTGCGTCTGGCGGGGCCGTCGCGCTATAAAGGTTGGTTGGACAAGGCGCTGTTGCCCGATGCGCAACAACGCACCGCATTTGGCGACACTTCGCTCATCATCGAAGAGGAATATCAACAATCCTTGCAAGACGGCGGATTGCGCGCCGACTATCGCAAAACCCGACTGCAAGCGGCGGTGGTGTGCAAATCACCGGCGATTAAGCGGCGCGACCGATTCCCTTATGCGTCTCGGTTTATTGCGATTGATTTGGGCGAACGCGGAATCGGCTACGCGGTTTTTGACGCGCCCGACTCCAACAACGCCGCGGAAGTTGCGCCGCAAACCATCGGGCATGTGGCGGTGCCGGTGTTGCGTCATTTGATTAAGCGCGTTGACCATCATCGTCGCCGCAAGCAACCGCGCCAGCGATTCCAAAGCAATCTCAACACTTCATTGCAACAAATGCGCGAAGCGGCGATAGGCGAATTGGCCGGCGTGCTGGACGGTTTGATGCACCATTACGAGGCGTTCCCGGTGTTCGAATCGACCGTCGGCGGATTCGAAAGCGGCGCAAACATGTTGAAAATGGTGTACGGCTCGATTTTGCAGTTGTATCTGTTCAGCAATGTTGACGCGCACAAAGCCAAACGCGCAAAACATTGGATGAGCGGCGCCAAACCGCCGATGTGGGAGCATCCGTTTCTTATCAGGTCGGATGGCGAGAAGTTGAAACTGCATCCCGGGGTGTGCGTGTCGCCGGCGTACACTTCGCAAATTTGTTCACAGTGCGACAAGAATCCGGCCGATGTAATTCGAAAACGAAAGGAACAAAATGAAAAAATCGAGTTGGTCACCGATGCGCGCGGCGTTGTTTCGCTGGGCGCTGATAAAATTTACATTTACGGCGGGCGCGAAGCCAAGAAAAAAACCGACAACAAACTGCCGTCTTTCGGCAAGTTGGCGGTCAACCGTCACTTTGCCGATTGGGATGAACTTAGCCGGCACGTTAAGGATATGTTGCGCCACAAGCCGCCGGCGAAACAAAGCAAGGACACCGGTCAATCGTCGTATTTGTCGCCTTTTGTCGAGGTGCAGCAAAATTTGCGCAATTGGGACATCGCCAAACTCCATGCACACTGCATGTTTCGCCGCAACGGGCTGGTGTTTATGCATGCCGATGTCAACGCTGCGGTGAATATTGGGCGCAAATGGTGGCGCAATAAAATTGCAAAATCCGCCAACACGGATTGACAGGCGAAGCGATGCGCGTTACTATCCGCAGTCACACCTGAGGTTGGCTGACGGACCTGGTCCAAAACCCTGAGCCTTCCTCTTTTTCACACAACGCCGCCCCGCTTGCGGGGCGGTTTTTTTATTTCTGCGGCACGCCGCCGCTGTATTTAATCCGATAGGTGTGTTTGGCTTTTTCTTTTTTGATTTCATGCAAGTACGGCAACCAAACCGACACCTTGCTTGAGCGGCGCGCACTTTTGTATGTCCAAATCGAATCGGGATGGCTTAATTCATCTATTTTCATGGTGGAATCACGCTTTGGTTTTTCGCAAATTGTATTTGTTTTTAGGGGGTTATGCTATGTATGATTAGAGTTGTGTGAGGTGTGAGGGCCGACGCGAATGGCGATATTAGAGTTGTGTGAGGTGTGAGGGGGGAAACATTGCGATTGATTAGAGTTGTGTGAGGTGTGAGGGCGATTACGAAGACGGTATATTAGAGTTGTGTGAGGTGTGAGGGGGCACGAGCATTCCGGTGATTAGAGTTGTGTGAGGTGTGAGGGATTGTGCGACAAGTTCAGATTAGAGTTGTGTGAGGTGTGAGGGCTCGGATTTTCCTCGCCATTAGAGTTGTGTGAGGTGTGAGGGATAAACGACCATGTCGATATTAGAGTTGTGTGAGGTGTGAGGGTGCTTGGGTTCAAAATGAATTAGAGTTGTGTGAGGTGTGAGGGCTCAGGTCAAACCCGTCAATTAGAGTTGTGTGAGGTGTGAGGGCAATGCAGGCTAACGCCCATTAGAGTTGTGTGAGGTGTGAGGGTGCTGTTTATTACCCTAATTAGAGTTGTGTGAGGTGTGAGGTGTGAGGGCGAATGGCTGAAAGCCGATTAGAGTTGTGTGAGGTGTGAGGGAGCGATAAATTTTCGCCTATTAGAGTTGTGTGAGGTGTGAGGGATTGCACTTGTCGCCCCCATTAGAGTTGCGAGGTGTGAGGGTGTTACTACCAATCAAGATTAGAGTTGCGCGCAATGTAAGAATCGAGATGCAACTCATCTCCACCAACCCAATTTCATTTATACGGGTCAGCCGCATCGCGCAAGCCGTCGCCGAAGAAGTTGAAGGCGAGGATGATGATGATGACCGGGGCGACCGGCAGAATTAGCCATGGGTACAGCGCGACTACGTTCATGTTTTGCGCTTCGTTTAACAGCACGCCCCAACTGGTAATCGGCGGGCGCAGCCCTAAGCCAAGGAACGACAGCGCGGTTTCGCCGAGTATCATGCCGGGGATGGAAAGCGTCGCCGAGGCGATGATGTGGCTGGCGAAGCCGGGTAGCAGATGGCGGGCGATGATGCGTTTGGGCGGCGCGCCCATTAGGCGGGCGGCGGCGCAATAATCCTCTTCGCGCAACGCCAATAATTTCGAACGCACCGCGCGCGCCAAGCCGGTCCAATCGAGCAGCGCAAGGATTAATGTGATGCCGAAAAACACCAGTATCGGGCTCCAAGTGACCGGCAATATCGCCGACAACGCCATCCACAACGGCAACTCGGGGAACGAGCGCAAAATTTCGATGAGGCGTTGCACGCTCGAATCGACCCAGCCGCCGTAATAACCGGCCAAGCCGCCGAGCAACAGCCCGAGAAACAAACTGGCGGTGAGGCCGACCAAGCCAATCAACAGCGAGATGCGCGCGCCGTATACCACGCGCGAAAACATATCGCGCCCGAGGCGGTCGGTGCCGAACAAAAACAACGTGCCGTCATGCGCCGGGCAGACGAAGTGAAAATCCATTTCAATCACGCCCCAAAATCGATAGCGGTCGCCGCTGCAAAAGAATCGCAATTTTTGCACCTTGTCGACGTTGTCGACATATTCGCGCGCAAGGTTGTCGAGGTTGAGTTGGTAATCGTAGCCGTATACAAACGGCCCAACCCAACGCCCTTGGTCGAACAAATGCACCGGCTGCGGCGGCGCGTAAATGTGACGCGTGTCGCGCGAGTGCAGGTTGTACGGCGAGATGAACTCGGAGATTAATGTCGAGGCGTACAAAATCGCCAACACCGCGCCGGCGACGACCGCGACCTTGTGGCGTTTGAGTTTCCACCACATCAATCGGCGGCGCGAGGCGAAGAAATATTTTTCCTGCTCGGCGGTTAATTGCGCCGCGGCGTGTGCGTCGAACTTTTCGCGCGATACATAATGTTCGCTCATCGCATCACCGTGCCTTGTAACCGAATGCGCGGGTCGAGCCACGCCAGCAGTAAATCGGAAATTAATAAACCGACCACGGTCAGCATCGATAAAAACACCAAGAAGGTGCCGGCGAGATACATGTCCTGACTTTGCAACGCGCTTAGCAACATCGGCCCGGTGGTCGGCAGCGACAACACGATGGCGACAATCTCGGCGCCGGAGATTACGCTTGGCAGCAGGCTTCCGATGTCGGCGATGAAAAAATTCAGCGATACGCGCAACGGATATTTGACCAACAACTTAAACGGCGCAAGCCCTTTGGCTTTGCCGGTCAGCACGTATTGTTTGTCGAGTTCATCCAATAAGTTGGCGCGCAATCTTCGAATCATGCCGGCGGTGCCGGAGGTGCCGATGACCACGACCGGAATCCACAAGTGTTCGAGCACCGATTTAACTTTGCCCCAACTCCACGGTTGCCCGAGATAATGCGCGTCCATCAAGCCGCCAATCGATGTGCCAAACCAACTGTTGGCGAAGTACAACATTATTAACGCCAGCAAAAAATTCGGCGTCGCCAAACCGATGAAGCCGAGCAGGGTGAGGCCGTAATCGCCCCAACTGTATTGATGCGTCGCCGAATACACGCCGATGGGGAAGGCGATGAGCCAGGTGAACAAGATGGTGACCATCGATACGATTATGGTCAAAAAGACGCGGTCGCCGATGACCTCGCGCACCGGCAAATCGTGTTCGAATGAATAGCCCCAATCGCCGCGCAAAAATCCGCTCGCCCAGTTGTAATACTGCACGACAAACGGTTGGTCGAGACCGTATTGCCGACGCAAGAATTCAATCTTGTCGCGGTCAACCGATTCGCCGCGGCTTTCCAACTCGGCGATGTAGGTTTCCAAATAATCGCCCGGCGGCAATTGGATGATGACAAAGATGATGAAACTAATCACCAACAATGTCGGTATCATCACGGCGAGGCGTTTTAGGATGTAGTGGAACATTTTATGGGCTGACCGTTGGCGTTCATTTAATGATGTTCAACTTGTTGTTTGGACGATGTTCAAACGCAATTCAAACACAGTTCAAACGTTAACAAGCGTCGTTCGACTGAACCGAATAGTTTACTTAAACAGTGTACTCAAACAATTCACTCAAACCAAAAAGTATCCGGCTGATACACGCCAAAATACGCAGTCGGCAACCAGGAATAAATCGCCGATTGCGGGACGTTGCGCAGGCGGTTGCCGACTACGACCGGTTGCGGGACATTGCGCACCAAGCCGATGCTGAACACTTCGTCGCGGTGAATCGTCAGTATCTTGCGCCACACTTCGGCTTGTTCCGCCGGCGTTGCCGCGTTGCGCCATTGGCGATGTAATGCCAACAACTCTGCCGCTGCCGGTAGCGCCGGCGGTTCGCCGACTTGTCCGGAGGATTCATAATGTTGCCCCCATTTTGGCCATTGCAGTTGGGTTTGGCTGGTGGGGGCGAATTCTTCGGGACTCATGTCGGCGCTGGCCAGCCCGTTATCGATGCCGTTCCACATCGACATCATCGCATCGCCGGCAAACACGCGTTCGCGAAACACTTCGCGTTGCGACGGTTTGGTGTGCAACTTTACGCCGAGTTTTTGCCAACTGTCGCCGATTAATTCGAGTACATCGGTTTCCTCAGTGCTTTCGCCGGCGGTGTGCAAAATGATTTCCAACGGTTTGCCGTCGCGCATTAATCGAATGCCGCGTCTATCGCGTTTTTGCAAACCGATTTCATCGAGCAGTTGATTGGCGAGCAAAGGGTCGTATTGACTCCATGCTTCACCGTCGCGCGCATCGTACAGCGGCGATTCTTCGAGCACGGTGTTATTCGCTTCGCGCGCCAAGCCGAAGTAAATCACCTGATTAATCTCGATGCGGTTGATGCCGAGCGAAAGTGCGCGGCGAAATTTGCGTTCGCGCGCCAAGGCGCGCCAAGTTGGATTCGCGCTGTTGAGATTGGGATACAACGCCAGTTGCGAACCGCCGCCGCTGCGCCACAAACGCACCGAATAATTATTGCGCGCTTCGCCTTTTTTTAGAAAAGTGTAATCGTCCAATCGCAGATACCGCCCCTGCAAATCGGCTTCGCCGGCGGCAACTTTGGCGGCGATTAAACTCGAGCCGGCGATATGCATCAACACTTCATCGATATACGGCAACTGCCGCCCGTGCGCATCGACGCGGTGATAATACGGGTTGCGCACAAACACAAATCGCTCGGCCGGCGGGCGCGTGGTGTTGACCCATGGTTGCAACACCGGCAATTGCGGGTTGTCGTTTTTATACGGATGATTTTTGCGGTGATGTAAGCCGGCCCAATTGCGCACGCCGGCTTGTTTGATTTGCGCAGCCAACGCCTGCGGCTCGGCGTAGTTGGCGTGGAATTGTTTTAGATAATGTCCGGGCGCGTATAAAAACAACGGACGCGGTGCAGCCAACGCCGGCAAAAAATACGGATTGGGTTTCGGCCAAGTGTAACGCACGGTGGTGTCATCGATAAACTCGACGCGCGGCGCTTCGCCATCGACCAACAATGCACTCGGCAAACCAAACGGATACAAATCCTCGTTGTTGACCACATCGCGCCAATAATATCGAAACGCTTCGACGGTAAACGGCGCGCCATCCGACCAACGATGATTGTCGCGCAGATAAAAAGTAAACGCGCGTTGGTCAACCGCATCGAACTTCGCCAATAAATCGGCGCGCAAATTTAACTCGCGGTCATAGCCAACCAATCGCGCATAGCCGTACACCATCATCATTCGAATGTCTTTGGTCTTGCCCATCAACATCCGCAACGCGCCGCCGTATTGTCCGGGCTGTTTGTTGAGATGCTGTTTGCCGAGTTGTTGCAGTTGCGCCACCGCCGGCGTCGTCGGCAGGCGCTCATCGATGGGCGGCAATTCGCCGGACGAAACTTGCGCGCGCCAATATGGTGGCTCGATGTAACCGTCGGCGGCGTGCGATGGGGTTGTTAACGACAGTGACAGTAACAGTGACACGACAGTCACTGTTAACGTCGCGATAAAGGTTAATCGCAACAGTCGTTTGATGCGCGACAAGTTGGTTTGCGATTCGGCGGGCGAATCAGTTTGCGAGTCAATTTGATTGGGTGCAAGTGTTTGCATCGTCAATGTCGGTTGTGAATGCATTCGATTAATGTGCAACGCACGGGTCGGCGGTGGCGCGCACCAAATGGTTTGGGGCGATTTCATAAAGCGCGCCGCTTGCATCGTCGCCTTGTGATGCGCAAAACGGTTCCGGCCAATCGGGTTGCGCATCGCCTTGCGGGTCTTGGATGTCGGCAAAGTTAAGCGGGCGGTTCGGGTCGGGCGCCGGGATGGCGTCGAGCAAGGCGCGGGTATACGGATGAGTCGGGCGTTCGAATAATGATGCGCGTTCGGCCATCTCGACCAATTCGCCGCGATACATCACCGCGATTCGGTCGGCGATATAATCGACCACCGCAAGGTTGTGCGACACAAATAAATAACTCAGCGACAATTCGCTTTGCAAATCCTTCATTAAGTTAAGCACCTGCGCCTGTATCGATACATCCAACGCCGACACCGGTTCATCGCAAATTAATAAATCCGGCTGCAATGCAAGCGCGCGCGCAATGCCGATGCGTTGACGTTGTCCGCCGGAAAAACTGTGCGGATACCGCCGCAAGTGTCGCGGGTCGAGGCCAACCAATCGCATTAATTCGCGGCACATTTCGGTTTGATAATCCATTGCGCCGAGTTGGTGTATCACCATCGGCTCGCGAATAATATCGAACAACGTCATGCTCGGGTTAAGCGAACCGACCGGGTCTTGGAAGATGTATTGCACCTTGCGGCGATAGGCGAACAATTGCGCATCGCGCAATGCATCGACGCGCACTTCGCCATCCTCGCCGTTATACAGTATCTCGCCGCCGTGCGGCTCGATGGCGCGCGCGATTAATTTGCCGAGCGTCGATTTACCCGAGCCGGATTCGCCAACCAAGCCGAGACATTCGCCGCGTTGCAGTTCGAAGTCGACGCGCTTAACCGCGTAAATTTTGTCGCGCTTGGCGGTCGGCGACCACGCGCCAGTGCGCACATCAAAACTGCGCGTCAATCCGCGCACCCGCAAAATCGGTGCGCGTGTCGAATCAGTCGATGCAGTCGAGTCATTCGATTCAATCGAGTCGTTGGTTTGTTGTTTCGCATTGCGTTGCGCAATTCGTTCTGCACTTAGTGACGCACTTCGTTTTGCATCGCGCAAAAACGGACCAACCTCCGCATGAATTTCGCGCAACGGAGTCAATCGTTCATCACGCCGCATCGAAAATCGCGGCACCGCCGCCAGCAATGCGCGCGTATAGGGATGTTGCGGTGCGGCAAAAATCTCCGGCATCGACGCGCGTTCCATCACTTCGCCGTGATACAGCACAACCACTTCATCGGCAAGGTTGGCGACGACGCCGAGGTCGTGGGTAATCAACAGCACCGCCATATCGAGTTGCTTCTGCAACCGCTTGATGAGTTTTAATATTTGCGCCTGAATGGTTACATCGAGCGCGGTGGTCGGTTCATCGGCAATCAACAACGCCGGATGACAAATCAACGCCATCGCAATCATCGCCCGCTGGCGCATGCCGCCGGATAATTCGAACGGATACAACCGCATCGCCAGTTGCGGATGCACAAAGCCAACCGTGCCCAACATCTCGGCGGTCAATCGCATGCCTTCATTGCGCCCAACATCGCGATGCAAAAACAACGCCTCGGAAATTTGTTCGCCGATGGTATGCAACGCCGACAACGACACCATCGGTTCCTGAAAAATCATCGACAACCCACCGCCGCGCAATTTGCGCATCGCTGCGCTGTTTGGGTCAAGAGTAAGAATGTCGACGCTGTTGTCGTTACCGTTACTTTTATTTTTACCTTCGCCGAAGTTGTTCTGCGCATCATGCAAAATAATTTGCCCGCCGGTCACCGCCGCATTGGGCGCCAACAATCCGGTCATCGCGCGCGCAATCACCGATTTACCCGAACCGGATTCGCCGACCAAGGCGACAGTCGCACCGCGCGGAATATCGAACGATGCCCCGCGCACCGCATCGACGGACGCGCCATGTACGGCGAAGCGCACATGTAAATCGCGTATTGACAACAGTGGAGTCATAACGCTCGCTGGTGGTGGGGTTTATTTAATGTCGCGCGCGCATCGTTTTATTGTGCGCTTGTTGTGCGCGGGATTTTAGCAAATTAATCGTGCGGTGGGTTTTGTTATTGACACGCCAATGCGAGTTGGGTATTCTCCGTCTCGCTAAGTTAACTGAATCCGCTCGTCGGGTTTCTCGTGAATAAAACACCACACACTGTGCATCGGCGTCTCGCCGGGTGCGCGTGTGCCGGAAATAACGGGAACTTCAACTTCAGTTGACTTAGCAAAGACCCGACACCGTGGCGTGTTGGGAACGTCAACTATCAAGCGGAGAATTACCGTGAAAAACTTTATTGTCATTGGTTTGGTTGTTGCGTCGGCGGCTCTTGCCGGTTGCGCGCAAACCAAATTCAACATTCGAGACAACCCGGATGATGCGGTTGCGACTTATAATCGTGCGCAACATTATTTCATCGGCGGGATTGGGCAACAAAAAAACATCGACCCAAGCGAAATTTGCGGTGGAGTGGATAAAGTTGTCCGCACCGAAACGCAAATCACTTTTATTAACGGGGTTGCCAATCTCATCACCTTTGGCATTTGGACGCCGCAACAAGCGCGTGTGTATTGCCGAAATTAATTTGGCAATGCGTTTGTTAAAAACGGGGGCGTAAGCCCTCGTTTTTTATCTTGTTGTCGCGTAACACTGTGCAAAACAAACCCCCGCGATTACCTCGACTATGTTGCCGCAATAATTTCTTTAACCGCATCGTAATCATTCGCCACCCGAATCATTTTTTCCTCGCCCTGCATCACCGCCCGCAACCGCTCAGGCAACGGCGGATGTACACCGCAAGCGTCAAACACCGCATCAGGAAACTTCGCCGGATGTGCAGTCGCCAATGCAACCGTCGGCGTGTCGCTGTCAGGTTCATCGGCGATAAACGCACGGGCGGCGGCGACGCCGATGGCGGAATGTGGGTCGAGCAGTTCATTGCAATCTTGATAAGTGCGCGCGATTTCGTCTTTGGTTTGTTGGTCGGTGAAACGGTGTGCGGTGAATAATTCGCAGGCATCGCGCAAGGCATCGGCGTCGACTTCGAACTTGCCGTTGTCGGTGAATTGTTGCATCAACTTTGTTAACTGCGCGCCGTCTCGATTAAGTAACTCGAACAAATACCGTTCGAAGTTGCCGGAGATTTGGATGTCCATACTCGGCGAGATGGTGGGCGCGACTTGTTGTTGTTGCATTTTGCCGCTTTGGAAAAATCGCGTGAGGATGTCGTTGCGATTCGAGCCGATGATTAATCGATTGATGGGCAGCCCCATTGCGCGCGCGACCCAGCCGGCGAATACATTGCCGAAGTTGCCGCTTGGTACGGCGAAGTTAACCTTGCGTTGCGGTGCGCCGAGTTGTATCGCCGCGTAAAAATAATACGCGGTTTGTGCGGCGATGCGCACCCAGTTGATTGAGTTGACCGCCGCCAATTGTTTTTGTTCGCGAAACTTCGCGTCGTTGAATAATGCCTTGACTAAATTTTGGCAATCATCGAATACGCCGTCGACGGCGATGTTGATGATGTTGGCGTCTTGCACTGTCGTCATCTGTCGGCGTTGCACTTCGGATACGCGTCCGTGTGGATGCAACATAAACAATGTGACTGCATCGAGCCCGCGCAATGCACAAATCGCGGCACTGCCGGTGTCGCCGGAGGTTGCGCCGATGATTGTGCGGGTCTGCCTTTGCCGCGTTAAATAATGCGCGAATAATTGTCCGAGTAATTGCAGTGCGAAATCTTTAAACGCCAATGTCGGACCGTGAAATAATTCCAATACATAAAGCGAATCGCCCAACGGTTTAAGCGGCGCGATTGTTGCATCGTCAAAGTTTTTATATGCGCGATTGCAAAGTGCAGAGAGTTGCACCAAGTCGATGGCGTTGTCACTGTTACTGTCACCGTCGCCAACAAACCTCTCGATGATGCGCGCAGTTAATTCCGCATAAGTTAAGCCGCGCATACTTGCAATGTCGTCGACAGTAAACTGCGGCCACTCACTCGGCATATACAACCCACCATCGACCGCCAAGCCGGCGAGCAATGTTTGTTCAAACGAAATCGCCGGCGCGTGCGCGCGGGTGCTGAGGTAATGCACGCGGTTATTCTTCGGATGAGGTTTTGCGCAACACTTCGTGTTTGATGAACACTTCGGGCAATTCGCGCAAGGCGGTTTTGCCGAGCGGGGTGCGCGGCAAGATGCCGACCAAGGCAAATCGCGCGATGCGATTGTGCGATGAAACTTGTTTGTTAAATTCCGCCAACATTCTGCGCGTGCGTTGCGGGGCGTCGTCGTCGTCGCCATCCATCACCAACACGGCCGCCGGTCGGTTGTCCACATTAACCACCCCGGCTTCGAGCACATCCGGTTGACGTTCGAGCAACGATTCCAATTCTTCCGGATAAACATTTTTGCCGGCTTCGGTGACGATGACGCGATTAAGCCGTCCGGTTAAAAACAATCGCCCGTTGCGGTCGATGCGTCCCAAATCGCCGGACTTAAACCATTCGCCGCTCATCGCCGCTTTGGTTTGCGCATCGTCTTCATAGCCGAGCATTACATTCGGCCCGGCAATCCACACTTCGCCGCAACCGTCTTTGTCGGGATTATTAATCTTGATGCGCACATGTTCAATCGGTTTGCCGACGCTGCCGAGTGCGCGCGAATATCGTTCCTGCATACAAGTCAACGGCGAGGTTTCGGTTAAGCCATAGCCCTGTCGCAACGGCAACCCGAGCGAATGATAAAACGCGCAAACATTTTCATCCAAATGCGCGCCGCCGCTGACCCAGGCTTTGATGCGCCCGCCAAACATTCGGCGCAATTCGCCGTTGACGAATCGACGCAACGGACGCGGCGTGGCGCGTATCATCGCCAAAAATTTGCGCAAAAAATCGCCGCCTTTGTCGAATCGACTGCTCATCGCCAACATCATCAAGCGAAACAATTTCGGCACGGCGATGACCACGCTGATTTTTTCATTCTTTAATGTGTTGACCACTTCGCTGCTGGTGAGCGAACGCGGCGCGACCATCACCGAGCCGTGCGACAGCGGCAAGAGTAACGTGCCGACCAAGCCCATGATGTGTGAAAACGGCAGCAATGAAATGAATCGATCGCGCGCGCGAAATCGTTCGATGTTGTCGGCGGCGCGCACGTTGCTTAATAAATTGTTATGCGACAACCGCGCGATTTTCGGCGCGGCGGTGCTGCCCGAAGTATACGCGCGCACTGCAAGGTCGTCGCCGCCAACTTCGCATTCGATTGCAATCTCGCGCGCAATCGCGCCGCTGTTTGGCAGCAGGGATATTAAACATTCCTGCCCGGCAAAATCGAGCGCCGGCCCGACTTGTTGTTGACGCAACAACACTTTCGGCGCAAGCGCCTTTATCTGCGCCTTGATGTCGTCTTCGGCATTGCCGGCATGCAGCGGCGCGAGGCTTGCGCCGATTTTCCACACGGCCAACGCGCCGGCGGTGAATTCCGGCCCGTTCAATGCAATGATGCCGACGCTGTCGCCGCGTTCAACGCCGCGCCTGCGCAAGCGGTCGGCGAGTGTCAACGCGGCGTCGCGCAGTTCGCGATGGGTGACGATGCGGTTGTCTTCTTCTTCACGACAAATCCACGCGGGTTTTTTTGCGCTGCGACGCATGCCAAGTTGCGCCAACGCCCAGAGGTTTTTCGGCATAATCTGCGGCTGCTGAATTGTTGAGTTGAGTTGTTGCGGATAAATGAATGCCGCGCAAGTATAACAAGCCGCGCGGCGCGATGTGCGATGTGTATATTAAATGAATCTTATGAATGCATCCAAACCAATTGCGCCGCCGCCCGATGCCGCCATCGATAAACTTATCGGCGATGCGCTGGCGGAGGATTTGCGCGACGGCGATTTAACCGCCGCGTTAATCGCGCCCGATGCGCGCGCGCATGCGCAATTAACTTGTCGAGAGTCCGCCGTGCTGTGCGGCGCGCTTTGGTTTGCGCGGGCGTTTGCGCGATTGGATTCGGCGGCGGCGATTGATTGGCATTATGTCGATGGCGATGTGTTGCAGCCCGGCGATGTGGTGTGCGATATACGCGCCAACACGCGCGCGATGATGTCGGCGGAGCGCACTGCGATTAATTTGTTGCAAACTTTATCCGGCACGGCGAGCATCACGCGCCGCTATGTCGATGCCGTCGCCGCACTCGATACGCGCACGCAAATTTTGGATACGCGCAAAACCATCCCCGGCTTACGCGCCGCGCAAAAATATGCAGTCGCGGTTGGCGGCGGCGTCAATCATCGTTTCGGTTTGTTCGATGCGGTGTTGATTAAAGAGAATCACATCACCGCCGCCGGCGGCATTGCCGAGGCGGTTGCACAATTGCGCGCCGCCGATTCGCACAATGGATTTATCGAAGTCGAAGTCGAATCGTTGGCGCAGTTGCAATCGGCGATTGATGTCGGGGTTGACCGTGTGCTGCTGGATAATTTTGATTTGCCGCTGATGAAAAAAGCCGTGGCGTTGGCGGATGGGCGGGTGGCGTTGGAAGTATCCGGCAATGTGTCGTTCGATAATTTGCGCGACATTGCGGCAACCGGCGTCGATTACATTTCGATTGGTGCGCTTACCAAACATTTGACGGCGGTGGATTTTTCTTTGCGGGTTGTTTAGTTCGAGATGCATTGACATGGCGGCGGGGGTTGGGTAATATCCGTTTCGCACTATTAGTCAGTTCACTCGTCGGGTCTCTCGTAAATAAAACACCGTTGGAATCGCTCGCAAGGGCGGCTCTGCGGAAATAGCGGGAACTTCAGTATCTGATTGACAGTGCAAAGGCCCGGCACCGAGCCGGAATGTCAATCATTTCATTGCGAGGAAATTCAAAATGAAAAAGTTGTTTTTAACCGCGATTGTCGGTTGCATTTTCATTTCTGGATGTGCAACGTCTTTTCACAGGGCGCCACAAATCGTTGATATCGACGATGACAAAGTGATAGTTGAACTTGAGCACACATCACTGACCGATTCATTTTTTCTCCCTAGAGTGCGCATCAATACCGCAACCGCGAGCGAAATTGAAGACGCAGCAAACGATGGCTGTGCCAATTTCAGTGAGAAAAAGTCGGAGGCAGTGTACCTGTCTAAGAGGTGCGTCAGAGCATTCAACAAAAACCGCTGTACGTTCGTGCACTTCCTATATGCCTGCAAAGACCAGTAGGGAATTTTAATCCGCCAATCAAGTCGGCGGACTACAAAGTTCCATCCTCACCGGCGGCAATGGCAACCCCATTGCCGCCTTTTTTGTCACCACCAACAAACCGCCGAGATTGTGTGGTGTGTTGACACGCCAACGCGAATTTGGCAATATCCGTTTCGCACTATTACCCAGTTCCGCTCGTCGGGCCTCTCGTAAATAAAACACCGCTGAATCGCCCGCAAGGGTCTCTGCGGAAATAGCGGGAACTTCAATCACTGGTTGATAGTGCAAAGACCCGGCACCATGGTGTGCCGGAAACTTTCAATTTCAATCCGGGATTCCCAATGAAATCTGCTAAATCATTTTTCTTCGCTTTAACCTTTGGCGTGTGTTTTGCTTCCGCATTGATGATGCCATCTACAACCGCACTCGCTGACGACGCTGCCGCCGCCGCCGCTTGGGCTGAGGAGATGCGCAAGAAGTTGCTGGGGCCTTCTACTGAATCCACTAACACCGATGACTTGGCTGAGGCGATTCGCGATGCGTTGCGGACGTCTTCTACAACTGAATCTGCTGACACCGATGACGCCGGTGAAGACGCTTACGCCGGTCACTGCATCTCAATCGAAAAAGCAGGCGAGTGGACGGCTGAGTTCGACTTTGCCGTAAATTCATGCGGTCGCAAAGTGAACATCCGATACTGTGTGAAAAACGGCACAAAGTCATACTCAAATTGCCAACGAGGTAGATACGGGTCGAACCATGTTGACCCCCACGGTCGAACGACAATCTTTGGTGAACCTGGCAAGATCACCACGTATCAAGCGTGCTTTGACCCCTGGTATCCCAAAGACAGAGGCAACAGAAAGTACATTTGCAGGAAATTAAATTGACGGGAATAAATCCTCGTTTAATCACCCCGGCGGCAATGGCAACCCCATTGCCGCCTTTTTCACGCCCAAACCCCGCCCAACCCGCATAAACACTGCATCTGGAATTCATAATCAACTAATTGCAATGCGCAGTGCGTTACATAGTGCCTCGTCGTCGTCAACCTCGTCCATCATCCGCCTCCAACTGCGCAATCAAATTTTGCAAATCCGCCGGCGGTTCGCAACGCCATTCGCATAATTTATTGTCACGCGGATGCACCAACGCAAGATGTTCGGCATGCAACGCCTGACGATTAAACTGTTGCAGTGCATCGCGCAATGCATCGCCCGCGCCGCGCACTTGACGCATTCGCCCGCCGTATAACTTATCGCCGACAATCGGATAGCCGGCGTATTGCAGATGCACGCGGATTTGATGGGTGCGTCCGCTTTCCAACTCGGCGCGCAAGACGCTGTGCGCGCGGAATTTTTGGATTATCGATATGCGCGTCGCCGCCGGCTTGCCGTTGTGCGTGACACACATTCGCAAACGGTCTCGATGATGTCTGCCTATCGGTTGGTCGATGCGCATGCCGGCGATTGGGGTGCCGTGTACGACTGCGATATAACTTCGATGCATCGTGCGCGCCGACAACTGTTCGATTAAGTTTAATCGCGCGACTTCGGTGCGCGCGATAACCAACAAACCGGAAGTGTCCTTATCGAGACGATGCACGATGCCGGCGCGCGCGACCTTGCGCAATGCATCATCGAAATGTAACAAACCGTTTAATAAAGTGCTGTCCGCGCGACCGGCGCCGGGGTGTACGACCAAGCCGGGCGGTTTGTTGATGACCAACAACTCATCATCAGAATGCACAATATCGAGCGGCATTTGTTGCGCGCGCCAATCGGCGGGTTCGGTTTCCGGTATGCACACCTCGACAACTTCGCCAAGTACCAAGCGATGTTTTTGCGCGACGGGGTTGCCGTCTACGCGCACTTGCTTATCCTTAATCCACCGCTGCACCGCCGCGCGTGAATGCGCCGGCAACAGCGTCGCCAAGGCCTTATCCAATCGCGCGCCGGATAATTCGGCGTCGATTTCGAAGCGAAGCGGTGGGGCGGAGGGTGACATTTAAGTAACCTATGGCAAATAACGTGCGGCGGGGTTGGCAAATTAATGTGCGGTATGGCAAAATCGCGCGGCTTGCGGATTTTACCTGCAAGGCAAGGGTTGTTTTTCCAAAGTTCGTTTACGAATGCTTTCGTTATGCCCGCCACTTATCCAAACTTCATTCGCCGCATTGCAATGTATACAGTCGACAACTCAATCACCCAAACCCATCGCAAGTCGTTTATAGCGATTGCGTTCACCGCATTACTCGGTGCAACGCTTATCGGTTGCTCGCCCAAACCGGAGCCGGAATTGTCGGCGGCGGAGATGTACGCCATCGCAAAGAAAGACCTCGACGATAAAAACTGGGCGACTGCGATTGAAAGTTTGCGCGCGCTCGAAGCGAAATATCCGTATGGCGTGTATGCCGAACAAGCGCAACTCGATACGATTTATGCGCGCTATCGTCAAGATGAAACCGCATTGACCGTCGCCGCCGCCGACCGATTCATCAAACTGCATCCGCAACATGAATCAGTCGACTATGCATACTTCGTCAAAGGGCTGGCGAATTATCATGAAAACAATTCGTTGTTCGGGCGATTGACCGGGCGCGATGATTTAAGCGACCGCGATGCAAGCATCACGCGCGAGGCGTATGAAGCGTTTAAGGATGTCTATACCTTATTCCCGAGCAGCCAATACGCGCCCGAAGCGCGCGGGCGCGCCGAGTATTTGTATGATTCATTGGCGCGACATGAGTTGGCGGTGGCGGCGTATTATTTTTCGCGCAATGCGAATGTTGCGGTGGTCAATCGCGCCAAAGGCATCGTAGAAAAATACGACACCACGCCGTCGCTCGAAGAGGCGTTGGCGTTGTTGATGTTTAGTTACCGAGATATGGGGTTGACCGATTTGTCGAAATCGTCTCAGCGGGTGTTGAAGTTAAACTTCGCCAACAGCCGATATCTCGGCGCGAAAGGACGGCGCGATTTGGAACGCGCACTTGGCAATCGAGTCGACCCGCAGGAGAAAAAACAATTGGGATTCTTTAAAACCTTTTTGTCGCGTGCAGGGTTTTTGACGGGTTCGTAATTGGTTATAAACTGTCCGCGTAACATTAACTGTGCGCGCAGTTCGACATGGCACTTAATCGTCACCGTTTCACTTCGCCGTCAACACCCGTTCCGCCTCCGCATACTTTTGCGCCGTACGCGCAATAATCTCGTCCGGCAATTCCGGCCCCGGCGCGGTCTTATCCCAATCCAAAGTTTCCAAATAATCGCGCACAAATTGCTTGTCATAACTCGGCGGGCTGCCGCCCGGTTGATATTGGTCAGCCGGCCAAAACCGCGATGAATCCGGCGTCAACACCTCGTCGATTAAATGCAGTTGCCCTTGCGCATCGAGACCAAACTCGAACTTGGTATCGGCGATGATGATGCCGCGCGTGCGCGCATACTCGGCCGCTTCGAGATACAAGCGCACACTTAATCGACGCACTTGTTCGGCAACATCGTCGCCGACCAATTCGATGGTGTCGCCATAACTGATGTTTTCATCATGCGCACCAACGGCGGCTTTGGTCGATGGCGTATACAACGGCGCCGGCAATTGCGCGGCTTGTTGCAAACCGCTCGGCAGGGCGATGCCGCATAACATTCCGCTTTGCTGATAATCCTTCCAACCCGAACCGATTAAATAGCCGCGCACAATTGCTTCAATCGGTAATGGTGCAAGCCGCTTAACCACTGCAGCACGTGCACCGAGTGCATTGCGTTCATCGATGTTGGGTACGACCGCATCGAGCGCAAGGTCACTTAAATGATTGGCAATGTAATGTTGGCTGCGCGCAAACCAAAAATTGGCGACGCGGGTTAACACTTCACCCTTGCCGGGAATCGGTTGCGGCAACACGACATCGAATGCCGAGATGCGGTCGGAGGTGACGATTAACAAATGCGCATCGTCGATTGCATACATATCGCGCACCTTGCCGCGGTGCAGTAATTCCAACTTCGATAAGTTGGATTCGAATAATGCTTCGTTGATTTGCGGTTTCGAGTTCATTTGGATGCACCTTTATTAAGTGACAAGTTAAGTGACAAGTTAAACTTTACGCACAACCTGCATCGTATGCACTTGACGAAAGCCGCGCGGCAACAATTGTCCGCTGCGCGCGCGCGCGCCGAAATAATGTTCGCAATCGGCGGGCTTTAAGTTGAGATGCTGTTTGCCGGAGGATATGCGCAAACAATCGCCGGCATGCAATACGCCAACCGCGACGGCACGGTCTTCGCCGCTCGAATATTTTTTGGAGTCGATGTTAATAATTTTCACGCCGCGCCCTTTGCTCATCTGCGGCAATTCTTTTACGCGCACGATTAATAAACGACCGGCGGCGGTGACCATCGCGACACGGTCTTTCTTAATATCCAACACCGGCGTTGGCACCAATATGCCGGCATCGCCTGCGCGCATCACCGTCTTGCCGGCTTTGACGCGCGATTGCACATCGCCCAACTTGACGACAAAACCATAACCCGAATCAGTGCATAACAACTGCGCGCTGTTTGCATCGCCCATCATCAAGCCGCAAAAAGTTGCGCCGGCGCGCGGGTTAAGCCCACCGCTGACCGGTTCGCCAAAACTGCGCGCCGACGGCAGCGTGTGCGCGTTGAGCGAATAGCAACTGCCGAATGAATCGATGGCGCTGAGCAATTGATTGGTCTTGCCGCGCACCGCACACAGCGGCGCATCGCCGGGTTTATAGGTCAAGCCGGCGACGTCGACCTCATGCCCCTTCGCCGCGCGAATAAACCCTTTGGTCGACAGCACCACAGTGACGGATTCGGTCGGCGCGATTGCGTTGTAATCCATCGCCTTGGCCGGTGCGCGCACGGCAAGCGGTGCGCGTCGCACATCGCCGTGTTGTTCGGCGTCGGCGATTAATTCATTGCGCACCAGCGTCTTTAATCGCTTGCGCGATTTAAGCACCAACTCAAGTTTTTTGCGTTCATCCGCCAATTGCTTTTGTTCGGCGCGAATTTTTTCCTCTTCGAGTTTTGCCAAGTGGCGCAGTTTCAATTCCAAAATCGATTCGGCTTGCGCGTCGCTTAACGCGAATTTTTTCATCAACGCCGGTTTGGGTTTGTCTTGATGGCGGATGATTGCAATCACCTCATCGATGTTTAAAAACGCAATCGATAAGCCGTCCAAAATATGCAGGCGTTCGATAACTTTATCGAAACGAAACTGCAGACGGCGTTTGACCGTGTCGAGACGATACTCGAGCCATTGCGTAAGCAACGTTTTTAAATCGAACACCGCCGGACGACCGTCCAAACCGATGATGTTGATGTTGACGCGATAACTGCGTTCCAAATCGGTGGTGGCAAACAAATGCAACATTAATGAGTCGGCGTCGACACGATTGGATTTGCGTTCAATCACCAACCGCGTCGGGTTTTCATGGTCGGATTCATCGCGCAAATCGACCACCATCGGCAATTTTTTCGCGGTCATTTGCGCGGCGATTTGTTCGGCGATGCGCGCACCGGAAACTTGATACGGCAAAGCGGTGATGACAATATCGCCGCCTTCGATTTGCCACACCGCACGTTGACGCACCGCGCCGCCGCCGGTTTCGTAAATCGCGCGAATCTCATCCGGCGGGGTGATGATTTCCGCTTCGGTTGGAAAATCCGGCGCCTTGATGTGTTCGCATAACGCATCCAAATTGGCGCGCGAATCTTCCAACAATCGAACGCATGCGCCGACCACTTCGCGCATGTTGTGCGGCGGGATGTCGGTCGCCATGCCGACCGCAATGCCGGCGGCGCCGTTCAACAATACATTCGGCAATCGCGCCGGCAACAATTTTGGTTCGCGCAAGGTGCCGTCGAAGTTGCCAACCCAATCGGCGGTGCCGTGCGCCAACTCTTCGAGCAACAATTGCGCATATTGAGTCAAACGCGATTCGGTGTATCTCATCGCCGCAAATGATTTGGGGTCGTCCTGACTGCCCCAGTTGCCCTGCCCATCGACCAGCGGATAGCGAAAACTAAACGGCTGCGCCATCAACACCATCGCTTCATAACACGCCGAATCACCGTGCGGATGAAACTTGCCCAACACATCGCCGACCGTGCGCGCTGATTTTTTAAACTTGGCGCCGGCATGCAAACCCAAATCGGACATCGCGTAAATGATGCGCCGCTGCACCGGCTTGAGCCCGTCGGCAATGTTCGGCAACGCGCGGTCGAGTATCACATACATCGAATAATGCAGATACGCGCGCTCGGTGAAATCACCAAGCGGCAGTCGTTCGAGTTGCGCGACGGTGGTGTCGGTGCGTGCGACGGTGTTACTTTTTTGCGGGGCCGGACGAGGCATCGTTATAAACTCAAAAGGTATTTAATGATTCCGTAGGCGTACAACGCACTGAATAAAATGTTAATCCATTTTAACTGTCGTTCGGTGTGCAGCCATGCGCAATACACCCAAATTAAACAAAACGGCAAACCGATAACCATTGTCCATGGATACCAGTTTTGCACGATGGTAATGGTGCTGATTATGCCGAGCGCAAGCGCAAACCATTTTAAGTGTTGTTCGTATTTTGACATTGTGAGTTAAGTTGCAGTTCGATTGTGCAGTTTACTTGTGTCGTTACTTTTCCAACAATCGCGGCATCATCTGCACCAAGTTGCACGGGCGCGTACGATAATCCAACTGCACTGCGATTAATTTATCCCATGCCAATTTGCATGCCGCCGTCGAGCCCGGCAATACAAAAAGATAAGTGCCGTTGGCGACGCCGGCGATTGTGCGCGATTGTAAAGTCGATGCGCCGATTTCATCGAACGACAACACGCGAAACATCTCGCCAAAGCCGGGCAAAGTTTTATCGAGCAACGGCGCAATCGCTTCCGGGCTGCCGTCGCGACCGCTTATGCCGGTGCCGCCGGTGGTGATAATCGCCTGAATGTCGGCGTCGGCAATCCAGTCGGCTACGCGCGCGCGAATTTGCCAAACATCATCGGCGACGATGCATCGCTTGGCTAATCGATGACCGGCGGCGGTCAACCGCTCGACCAACAAATCGCCCGAGGTGTCGTTGGCTTCAACGCGCGTGTCCGATGCGGTCAACACGGCGATGTTAACGGCGATGAATTGCGGCTTGCTTGCCATGGGGGTTGTTGGTCACTGTGGGTTAATGCATTCGTTAATGCAATCACTAATGCGTTCGTCAATATGCGTTATTATCGCATAATCGCCGTTGGCTGCAATCGTACAGGCGATTTGATTCTTAAATGAACTCTCGCGGTTTAATTCGCGGTTTAATTTTTATTATCGACGACCAATCGAAACCAAATGACAGTTCGCATTAAATGTTTCGCCGCATTGCGCCAACAACTCGGCGTCGATGCGCGCGATGTGCCGCATCAAGGCGCGATGACCATCGCCGATGCATGGCGCGCATTAAGCGATGCGCCGCCGCCGGATAATTTATTATGCGCGCGCAATTATGAATATGCCGATATGGATGCTGCGGTCGAAGACGGCGATGAGATTGCATTCTTTCCGCCGGTGACCGGCGGCTAACAACTATTGATGCAGATTGTCGATGCAGATTACCGTTTGCGCAACGCCGTTTGACCCATGGCGTGAATTGCAACGCCATCAAGCCGAGTTGCCGCCCGGTGCAGTTGGCGCATGCGCATCGTTTGTCGGCACGATGCGCGATTTTAACGACGGCGCGACAGTGCATAAAATGACGCTCGAACATTATCCCGAAATGACCGAACGCCAATTAACCGCCTTGACCGAACAAGCCATCGCCCGCAATGAATTAACCGATGCGTTAATCATCCACCGCATCGGCGAAATCCATCCGAACGATGCAATCGTGTTGGTCGCCGCATGGTCGCCGCATCGCGCAAATGCATTCGCGGGTTGTCGTGAGTTAATCGAACATCTTAAAACCCGTGCGCCGTTTTGGAAATGTGAAACTGGTGAGGGTGGTGAACATTGGGTTGCGGAAAATACGCCGTGTGAATAGTTGTGTTAATCGTCGTGTCAATCGACACTTAATAATTCGATTACTCGTATTGTTCGAGTAGCGCGAGCATTTTTTTATTTTCCGCGAACTCCGCGAATTCGAATGCCGTCATCCCGAAAAATTCAACATCCACATCGGCGCCGTTGGCAAGCAACAACTCGGCAACCCCAAGCGAATTGGCAAACGCCGCCACCAACAAAGGCGTTAAGAATAATTCGACATCTTCTTCGCGCGCCAAAAAATCAGCAAAATCGTCGTCGCCGATTTGTGCAAACGCCACCTCCACCATTACCTTTGCCGAACCCTCTGCATCGACATCCGCATCGTGCGCAATCAGCAGTTTGGCAACGCCAATGGAATTTCTCTCCGCCGCATAATGCAAGGGCGTCATATTGAGCGAGTCTCTCGCATCAACGGATACACCATCCGCAAGTGCATTCCTTGCCGCCTTAACGGAATTGGTTAGCGCCGCAAAATGCAAAGCCGTTCTATCTTTCGCAATCAACCTGTCGTCCAACCGCGCGGAGTTCGACACGCATCCGACGAGAGTGAGAGTGAAAATAAGATTGATTGCAATTAACTTTTTCATGGGAGTTCTCCGGGTGAATAGGTGTTTAAAAAATTTGGCGGCAATGGGGTTGCCATTGTCGGCGGATTGCCTTGATGACGCTATTCGGCTTCTTTGACCGTCTGATTAAGGTCGATAATCGCTTCGAGGTCTTGTGGTGAACCAAAATCGCCGACCTTGCCATAAGCGGTAACTTTTCCTTGTTTGAATTGCACAAAGTATTCGGCATTACTTCTCGCACAAGGACCAGGCAAAAATAACCCGGCAATTGTAATTGCGCTCATAAAAGCGCACTCGTTAATTTGGTCCCCAGTTCGTGGTGTTGTTAATTGGTACACCAGATACTCGACATCTTCGGTGGCTCGACTGTTGTCAGGCGGTCCCAAAACATCAATAACTTGCTGTTTGTCCATGCCGAGCGAAATGGTGTTAACTTTTTGCTCGGTGCTTGCGCAACCGCCCAACAACAAACCAAAAACAACGACCACGCAAACCAAACAATTTTTTACCAAAGCATAAGTTTTCACGGGAATTCTCCGCTGACGGTTAACATTCCCGGCGCGATGCCGGGTCTTTGCACTATCAACCGGTGATTGAAGTTTTCGCTATTTCCGCAGTGCAAAACGGATATTACCGAACCCCTTTCACCGTATCAATGCATCTCGAACTAAACAACCCGCAAAGAAAAATCCACGCCGTCAACTGTGCGCAATGCGCAAATTAATTAACGTCGCATCGACAAGTTTACTCACGACCGCGTCATTAACAACCGTTCACATTCCGCCAACTGCTCCGGCGTATTGACATTAATAAACATCGATTGCGCACCACTCCAATCGACAGTGGCGAATGCATGGCGGTTTTGCCAGCGGTCGATTTTGCGGTCGTCGCCGGTTAAAAAATTCGCCAAGTCATCCGCCAAATCGCGGTGGATGAGGCTGTATACCGGTTGCATGCGTTCGCCGTCATTTGCGATTGCGAGCGGTGCGTCGGCGGCTTGTGCGGCGGTATGCATTTTGATTGCGTAATCGGCGGCGATTAATGGGCCGTCGCATGGTGCGGTCAACAACCAATCGTGTTTGGCGGCGATTAAGGCGGCGTACATGCCGGCTAAGGGGCCTTCGAAACCTTGTCGTGCATCGTCCACCACCGCAAAACCAAATCGACGATATTGCGCGCGGTTGCGGTTGGCGTTGATGAGGATTTCGTCGACTTGCGGTGCGAGTGCATCGCCGACGTGTTTAACCAGTGGTTTGCCGTTCAAGCCAATCAAACCTTTATCGACGCCGCCCATGCGGCGTGCGCGTCCGCCGGCGAGCACCACTGCACTGATTGCCAATCGACTCATCGACGCGGTTCATCGACGCGCGCGATTGCGGCAGGGTTGCGCGGGCGCGGTTTTTTGGCGAGGGGGGTGACGTTGTCGGGCAGGGTTGCGCGCAGGGGCATGAGTTTTTTGTTTTCGATGACCAATCTGCGGTCGATTAATTCGGTGAACACTTCGTGGTTGTGGCTGGAAATCATCAGCGCGGCGCGGGTGTTTTTTAGGCGGCGCAACAAGGCGACGGTGCGGGTTTGTGATTCTCTATCCATGTTGGCGATGGGTTCATCCAGCAACAACACTTTGGCTTGACGCAGCCAAGCGCGCGCCAATGCAATCCGTTGCTTTTCGCCGCCGGAAAGATTTTTGGCGCGCGCGTGTTGATGGCGTTCGAGATGCGCCCATTCGATTGCGCGGCGGATTTTTTTGCCGCGCTGCAGTTTGGGCATTGTGCGCGGCAACGCCAATGCAAGATTATCGATGACCGTGCCTTCGAACATATACGGCTGTTGATGCAGATACATCACCTTGCGCTGCAGTTGTTTGCGGCAGTTCAGCCAGTCGACCGATTGCGCGCGCAAATCGCCGGTGTTGAAATCGACCAAACAACGCGCCGGCTTTTCCAACCCCGATAGGATGCGCAACAAGGTGGTTTTGCCGGCGCCGTTTTCGCCGGATAATAAAATCGCAACGCCACCTTCGAGCGACACCGCAACATCATCGAGCAGATGACGCCGACCGAAAAATTTGTCGATGGCGCGATAGCCGATGGCGAAGTTTGTTGATGGGGAGTCCATTGGGAAATTGTGATGGCGATGGTGACGGTGAAAGTAATAAGTTAAAGTTAAAGTTAAAGTTAAGACAAAATTAAAGGTAAATGTAAACGTTACAATATAACAATATAAATAAAAGTAAAAGTAAAAGTGCAAGTAATAAGTGCGAGTAATAATTGCAAGTACAAATAAAATTATAAGTGCAAGTACGAATAAAACAAAAGTGACAATAAAAGTGACTGTGCCAGTTAAAGTTACAAAGTTCCAAACCACATTTACTGTGTCAACTTCCCGCGCCCTTGAAAATGTTGCAGCGCAATGTTAAGCGCAAAGGCGATAATCAGCAACACAATGCCAAGCGCGATGCCTTGTGCGAAATTGCCCATGCCGGTTTCCAGCGCAATCGCGGTTGGGATGTTGCGGGTGTGATGCAAGATGTTGCCGCCGACCATCATCGATGCGCCGACTTCGGCGATGATGCGACCAAACGCCGCCAACGCCGCCGCCAACAAACCGAAGCGCACTTCGCCGACGACCATCATAAACGCATGCGGCGATGAAATGCCGAGTGTGCGCGCGGTTTCCCAAGCGCGTTGGTCGGCTGATTGAAATGCGGCGTGACTCATTGCAATCAAAATCGGCAACGCCAAAATAATTTGCGCAAACACCATCGCCGTTTGGGTGAACAACAATCGCCATTCGCCGAGTGCGCCGTGCCGCGACAATAATAAATAAACGCTTAACCCAACCACCACCGCCGGCAACGACAGCAGCGTGTTGAATAATGAGATGAGCAATCGCCGTCCGCGAAAATCAAAATGCGCGAGCACAAACGCAATCAACAACGAAGGCGGCAATGCGATGCATAAGGCGGTCGTCGATACGCGAAATGAAATCGCGATAATCGCCCATAAATCCGCGTCGCCGCGAAACAGAAGCCATAGTGCATCGGCCGTGGCGGTGCCAAGTGAGTCCATTAACTTATTGCGCTCTGGTGTCGGATGCGCCGCTCGGCGTAAACAATTGCGCGCCGTCGATGCGATGAGATTGGATAAGTGCGCGTCCGCGATTCGATGTCAGCCAATCAATCAACGCGCGCGCGCCGGCGTAGTTGACGCGATGGCGCGCCGGGTTGACCGCGATTGCGCCGTAGGGATTACGCAACGCGGCATCGCCTTCGAACAACAACACCAACGAAGTTTTTTTGCGCAACGATAACCAAGTGGCGCGGTCGATTAATAAATACGCGCGCAACTCATCGGCGATTTGCAAACTGCGTCCCATGCCTTGCCCGACTTCGCGTCGCCAATTGTTTGATGCTTCGATGTCGACGCCGGCCAATTGCCATAAGGTTAATTCTTTTTTATGCGTGCCGGAATCATCGCCGCGCGAAACAAACGCAACTTGTGCGCGATGCATGCGTAAAAATGCATCGCGCGCATCGTGCGCATTGCGAAGGTTCGCCGGGTCGTCGACCGGCCCGGCGATGATGAAATCATTCGCCATCACTTCGCGGCGGTCGACGCCGAAGCCGCGCGCGACAAATTGTTGTTCGCTTTGCGGCGCATGCACCAACAAGACATCGACATCGCCGCTTTGTCCGAGGCGCAAGGCTTTGCCGGTGCCGACTGAAATTACTTCGACTGCATAACCGCTGTCGCGTTCGAATTGCGGCAACAGATAATCCAATAATCCGGAATTGTCGGTGCTGGTGGTGGTCGCCAAGCGCACGCGCGCATCAATATCGTCGGGCATTGCGGCGTGACTGCAGAGCATCAACATCGTTGCGATGAACGATGTGATTGCGGTTGCAATTGCACGATGCGGAAGTTTCATTATTAAGTGCAACAAAAAGTTAACCGGTGTTGCGCATGCCGGCGGCGATGCCGTTGATGGCAATCAACAACGCATCTTGCACTTCGCCTGTGCCGCCTTCGCGCACGCGGGCGAGCAACTCGACCTGCAACAGATGCAATGGAATCACATAACGATTGCGCACTTCGACCGACCTGCGCACAATCGGTTCATCTTGTAACGGCACGCGATGACCGGTTGCATCGAGCAACAGTTGTTGAGTGCGGCGATATTTATCGCGCAACAATTCGCCGAGCGCGCGATGCTCGGCATCGACCAAACGCGCATCGTAAATCGCCGAGAGATTCGCGTCTGCTTTGGCGAACACCATTTCAATCGACGCAAGCGTTGCATTAAAAAACGGCCACTCGCGGCGCATCGCAATCAGCGTATCGAATTCGTCGCGCGATTTGGCGCATTGCAACGCCGCGCCGACGCCGAGCCATGCCGGCAACATCAGGCGGGTTTGCGTCCACGCAAAAATCCACGGTATCGCGCGCAAGCCTTTAATGTCGTCGCCTTGAGTGCGGCGCGCCGGACGGCTGCCGATTTTTAAATCGCCCAACTCGCGCAACGGCGTCGCGCTTTGGTAATACGCGACAAAATCATCGCGCGCCAAGGTCGCCTGAAATTCATCCAACGAATCGCGCGCCAGTTGCGCCATCGCGCTTCGCCACTCGCGACGCGGCGCAGGCGGCGGGATTAAGGTCGCCTCCAACACCGCGCCGATGTAGCCCTGCAGAGTGTCGATGGCCATGCCGGGCAGGGCGTACTTCGCTTGAATCACTTCGCCTTGTTCGGTGATGCGCATCGAGCCGTTGACCGCGCCGGGCGGTTGCGCGCGAATCGCCGCGCGCGACGGGCCGCCGCCGCGCGCCACCGTGCCGCCGCGACCGTGAAACAAGGTCAATGCAATTTTTTTCTCGCTGCATACTTGCGCCAAATTTTCCTGCGCGCGATACAACGCCCAGGCCGCGGCCAACATCCCGGCATCCTTGGCCGAATCGGAATAGCCAATCATCACTTCCTGTTTGTCATCGATGAATCGTCGATACCAATCGATGTCGAACAATCGCTGCATGCATTGCGCCGCGCCGTCCAATGCATCGAGACGTTCGAACAACGGCACAATGCGCAATGGATTTGCAATGCGACATTCTTTTTGCAACAACGCCACCGCCAACACATCAGACGGCGCGCCGGCCATCGAGATGATGTACGCGCCAAATGATTCGCGCGATTGCGCGCCAATCATTCGAAACGTCGCCAACACTTCGGCAACCTCGGCGTCGGCTTGGTGCGCATTTGGATAGGTCGATGCAATCAACGGGCGGTTGTTGGACAACTCGGCGATTAAAAATTCCTGTCGTTGCGCTTCGTCCCATTGCGCATAACTGCCCAAGTTAAGATGGCGGGTGATTGCGTCGAGTGCGGCGGTGTGGCGCGCGGCTTCTTGACGGATGTCGATGGTTAACAAGGTCAACCCAAACGCATCGAGTTTGCGCAGGATGTCGGTCAAGCGTCCGTCGGCAATCATTTGATCGCCGCATTCGACCAATGAGTCATAACAACACATCAACGGCGCGCGCAGTTGTTCGCGGCGATGATAGAGGGTGTCGTTGTCACTGTTACTGTCACTGTCACCGTCGCCGTTGGCATTGACGGCACGCTCACGATGAAAGTTAACATTAACATTCGCATTCGCATTAACGTTCGAACGAACAGTAACGTTGACACCGTCGCCATCGTCGCCATCGGCAAACAGCCGCGCATAATGCGCAATGGTTGCGTTAAGTTTAGCGATAACTTGTTCGAGCAATGCGCGATACGGTTCGGCAACATCACCGACCTTGCGGCGCAAGGTTGGTGACGCGCGACGCATCGATAAATCGCGGCGCAGTTCATCGATGTCGTTGCAAAACAGTTGCGCGGCTTTCAATTTATTTAATATGCACACCCGCCGAGTCATTTGCGGCGTGGTGTTGGGGTTGCCGTCGCGGTCGCCGCCCATCCATGAACCAAACTGCACCGGCGCGATGCGTCCGAGCCGCGCGCCGGCATTGCGCACCAATGCCGCATCGAGTTCGCGCAACACGTTCGGCACGGCATCCCACAGCGAATGTTCGACCGTCACCAAACTCATCTTGGCTTCATCCAACGGCGTCGGTCGGCGTCGGCGAATTTCATCGGTTGCCCACACTTCGCCAATCGCGCGATGCAATGCGGTGATAATTTGCGCGCGTTCCAAGCCGGATAAATCGGCGCGGTCTTGTTCGCCGAGCAATCGCGCGATGCGCAAAAATTTCGCCGATACACTGCGCCGCACCACTTCGGTCGGATGCGCGGTCAACACGATGTTTATCGACAACCGTTCGACTTGCGCGAGCAGTTGCGCGCGCGATACGCCGGCGGCGCGCAGTTGCGAGAGTTCGGCGTCGATGACGCTTTGCGGCAATGCGCCATTGGCGTCGGCGGTGCATAACGTTTGGCGCCGCTGGCGGATTTGGTGATGTTGTTCGGCGATGTTGGCGAGATTTAAAAACAAGGTGAACGCGCGCGCCAATCGCAACAATCGTTCGGCTGACAATGTCGATAACTTGTCGATGAGTTGACGGGTGGCGTCGGCTTCGCCGAGTTGCGCGCGCTTTGCAATCGCGCGCACTTCTTCAATCAATTGCAGTTGCGCTGCGCCATGTTGCGCGGCGACCGTTTGCCCGAGTAACTCGCCGAGCAATCGCACATCGCGACGCAAGGCTTCGTTTTCGCCGGAGTCAAATTCGGCGACGCGGTGAATCGAATCGGCAAGTTGCGTACAAACGGAATGCATGGTGGTTGTATAAAATGTTGGTCGGGCGACAACGTTATTGAGTTCGAATTGCAGGTTCGCATTGTAGATTCGCATTGTAGATTCGAATCGTTATGTTCGAATTGTATGCCGCATTGTAGATTCGAATTACCTGTTACGACGGACGGCGTTTGCGGGTAGAATGCGCCGACGGCATCGCCGCCGCCGCCCGCCATGCGCATCGCTGAACAAACCCACATCCGCAACTTCGCCATCATCGCCCATGTCGACCACGGCAAGTCGACGCTGGCCGATCGATTCATTCAATTGTGCGGCGCATTGGAAGCGCGCGAGATGAAGGCGCAGGTGCTCGACTCGATGGAGTTGGAGCGCGAACGCGGCATCACCATCAAGGCGCAAAGCGTCACCTTAACCTACGCGGCGCGCAACGGTGAAGAATATCAATTGAACTTAATCGATACGCCGGGGCATGTTGATTTTTCCTATGAAGTGTCGCGGTCGCTGGCGGCTTGCGAAGGCGCGGTGTTGGTGGTCGATGCAACGCAAGGCGTCGAGGCGCAGACCGTGGCCAATTGTTACACTGCGGTCGAGTTGGGGCTCGAGGTGATTGCGGTGCTTAACAAAATCGATTTGCCGGCGGCGCGCGCCGATGAAGTTAAACTCGAGATAGAGGATATCATCGGCATCGATGCGCGTGATGCATTGTGCGTCAGCGCAAAAACCGGCGAAGGCGTAGAAGACGTACTCGAACAAATTATCGACAGATTGCCGGCACCCGACGGGGTTGTCGATGATGAACAATTGCGCGGGTTGGTGTTGGATTCATGGTTCGATAATTACCTCGGCGTGGTGTCGTTGATTCGCATGTTCGATGGGCGATTGCGCGCCGATAAAATGAAAATCAAAATGATGTCGACTGGGCTTACCTATCAAGTCGAAAACATCGGCGCGTTTACGCCGAAAGCGACGCCGGTGGATTCATTGCCGGCTGGCGCGGTTGGGTTTATGGTCGCCGGGCTTAAGCAAATTAAGGCGGCGCGCGTTGGCGATACGGTCACTTGCGCGCGCACGCCGACGACGCGCGCCTTGCCCGGCTTCCGCGAAATTAAACCGACCGTATTCGCCGGCTTGTATCCAATCGACGGCGCCGACTTCGAAGCGTTTCGAAATTCGCTCAGCAAACTTGGGTTGAACGATGCGGCGTTATCGTTCGAGCCCGAATCATCGAATGCACTCGGCTTTGGTTTTCGCTGCGGCTTTTTGGGGATGTTGCACATGGAAATCGTGCGCGAACGACTCGAGCGCGAATATCAACTCGAACTCATCGCCACCGCGCCGACTGTGGTTTACGAAGTGCGATTAAAAAACGGCGACACCATTGCCCTGGATAATCCGGCGGCGTTGCCCGAGCCGTCGAAAATCGCCGAGATACGCGAGCCGTTTATTCGCGCGCGCATCTTGACGCCGCAAGCGATGGTTGGTGCGGTGCTGGCGTTATGCGTCGAAAAACGCGGCGCGCAACAAAATATTCATTATCACGGTCGACAAGTGATGATTGAATTCGATATGCCGCTGAATGAAGTGGTGATGGATTTTTTCGATCGGTTAAAATCGGTCAGCCGCGGTTATGCATCGCTGGATTACGATTTAATCGACGCCAAAGTTGCGCCGATGGTTAAAATCGAAGTGCTGATAAACGGTGATTCGGTTGCGCCGTTGGCGGTGTTGGTGCATCGCGAACAAGCACAACAACGCGGGCGCGATTTGGTTATACGCATGCGCGAATTAATTCCGCGACAGATGTTCGATGTCGCAATACAAGCGGCGGTCGGCGGCAAGATTGTCGCGCGTGAAACCGTTAAAGCGTTGCGTAAAAATGTCACCGCCAAATGTTACGGCGGCGATGTTACGCGCAAACGCAAATTGCTGGAAAAACAAAAAGCCGGCAAACGCCGAATGAAACAAATCGGCGCGGTGTCGATTCCGCAAGAGGCGTTTTTGTCGGTGTTGCAGGCCGACCGAAAGTAACAGTGTCTTGGTGTATTAATTTTTAATCCTTTTACCGTGGGTGAACCCAATGGATTTTTCATTAGTTTTATTTTTGTTTGTCATCATCACCGGCGTCATCTCGCTCGGCTATCGATTGTTATACGAACGCACCAAAGGCGCATTGCGCATGCCCGGTGCGCGCACCGCCGATGTCGCCGCCGCCCCGCGTCGCTTGCCGATGTTGGTCGAATACGCGCGCGCATTTTTTCCGGTGATACTCGCGGTGTTTTTGTTGCGGTCATTTGTCATCGAACCGTTTCGCATTCCGTCCGGCTCGATGCTGCCGAGTTTGCGCATCGGCGATTTTATTTTGGTTAACAAATACACCTATGGCGTGCGCCTGCCGTTGGTGCATCGCAAAATCATCCCGCTCGGCGCGCCAAAGCGCGGCGATGTGATGGTGTTTCGTTATCCGCACGACCCGCGCATTAATTTTGTCAAACGCGTCGTCGGCTTGCCCGGCGACACGCTGCGCTATCGCGACAAACAACTTTACATCAACGACAAACTCATCTTACAAACCGCAGACGGCGTTTACTATTTTCGCCAAACCGCCCTGCGCGGCCAATCCGCCGACCGCCGATTGGAAGCCTTCGATGAGTCAACGCACAGCATCATTTTGGACCGCAACGCCAACAGCCGCAATATGGAAGTGCGCGTACCGCCCGGCAATTATTTCGTCATGGGCGACAACCGCGACCACAGCAACGACAGCCGTTTCTGGAGATTCGTCCCTGAGGACCACATCGTCGGCAAGGCGTTTTTCATCTGGTTCAGTTGGAAGAGTCTCGAGGGCGGCGGGGTTCGGTGGAGTCGGATTGGGGATTCGATTGAGTGAGTTTGGTTGTAAAGAAATGAATCGACGGGTTTGATTTTTGCGATTTTGTTTTAACAGAATCCGCGCCGCCGCTTATGCGCAATGCGGCTGTGTATAATTCGCGCTTGACTATTACTCACACTTATTTAATCCAATGGCAACTTCGATGAAACCCAACTCGCTTTATTTTGGCGATTGTTTTGATGTGGTTAAGGAATGGGATGATGAATCGATTGATTTGATTTATCTCGACCCGCCGTTTAATTCCAAACGCGATTACAACCAAATATACAAAGGCAAAAAGGGCAAGGCGCGCACCTTTAAAGACGACCTCGCGCAAGCGACTGCGTTTGTCGACACTTGGGAATGGAATGAAGAGGCTGTCGAGCGAGTGGCAAAGATTAAAAAAGCGGTGCAACATCCCGCACACGATTCCATTTCGGCATTTGACCGTTTATTTAAGGACGGCGGCGATTTGCTGTCGTATTTGTCGTATATGGCGGAACGATTGGCGGAATTTCATCGGCTGTTAAAACCGACCGGCAGTTTGTATTTGCATTGCGACCCGACCGCAAGCCATTTCCTTAAAATCGTATTGGACGATATTTTTGGCGAAAATAATTTCCGCAATGAAATCATTTGGTCGTATCGTCGATGGGCGGGAAAAACCAAGGCCTATCAAAAAATGCATGACGTGTTGTTTTTTTATGTCAAGCAACAAAACCAACACGCTTGGAATTGGCCAATGGAGCCGAAAGCCGCCGGCACGCCGCAATATAAACGCTGGAATGAATGGGATGAGAAAAAAGGCAAGTTGGTAACTCGACGCGACACCAAAGTCGAAGTGACCGAAACCAACATGCGCGATGTGTGGGATATTCCGCGCTTGCAATCCAACTCAAAAGAACGGCTTGGCTGGCCGACGCAAAAACCCATTGCATTATTGGAGCGGATTATCACAGCCAGTAGCAACAAAGGCGATTTGGTGCTTGACCCATTTTGCGGTTGCGGCACGACCATACAAGCCGCCGACATATTGCAACGCAAATGGATTGGCATTGACATCTCGGCAAACGCATTGGAAGTCGTGCGGCGTGACCGCATGAGCAATAAAAAAATTCCGCTTTCCGGTGTGCCGCGCGATATTAAGGCGGCGAAAAACTTCGCGCGTGACAAGCCATTCGTATTTGAAAAATGGGCGGTTACCCGCATCCCCGGTTTTGCGCCCAACGATAAACAAGTCGGCGACGGCGGCGTGGACGGTATGGCATTAATTCACGGCGCACCTGACGGCGACGACATTTGCATCGCGCAAGTTAAAGGCGGTTCGCCGAGTGTCGATTCGCTTGGGTCATTTACCAGCAAGTTAATCGGCGGCAAAGCGGCAATGGGCGTGTTTATTACCGTAGAAAAGTGGGATACGCCAACGGTGAAAAAATACATTGCCGACGCCGGTAAAATCAAATTTGGTTCGACCGAATACAACCGCTTGGTGATGTGGACACTGGAGGATTTTTTCGCCGATATAAAGCCGGATTTGCCGCCGCTTGCGCATCCGCGCACCGGCAATTTGTTGCAGGAAGACATTCCGCTTGGGTAGTGGTGCGGTTTAATCTCGGTGGGTGTGCCGCTGAAAAAGCCCCGCCCAAAACGGGCGTTAACATCGGGGGGAGGTTTTGGGGGTGGGTGGTTTATAATTGGGGTATCGCATATTGAGGGGTAATGACCATGACTATGTTTAAGAAAATTAAGTACATTAAGAATTTTGGCTCATTCAATAAATTTGATTGGGATTCGTCCGTGCGCGACAACAAAGATAACGTTGTTGTGTTTAATAAGGTGAACATACTTTATGGGCGCAATTATTCGGGGAAAACTACGCTTTCGCGGATTTTTCAGGCGCTGGAAAAAGGTAAACTGTCGGCGAAACGTACTGGAATAATACTTACTCATGTAACTGGTCACGCCGACAACGCGGACCGCGACAGCACGATTGAAAGCACGCTCGGAGATTTGGCAAATTTCCCGGGCATTGTGCGGGTGTTTAACTACGACTTTGTGAAAGAAAACTTGAGTTTTCTTCATGATGGCGATGGCAAAATTAAGCCGTTTGCTGTGTTGGGAAAAGACAGTGTGGAAGACAAACTCAAGATAGATGCGTTGGAAAAAGAATTGGGCACGACTGATAAAGATATGCAAGATGCCAAAGCCAAATTGGAAAACGCTCAAAAAGAGTTGAAAAACTCTGAGGACAACCTCGAAAACCAATTGAGAGACAAAGCAGTCGACATAAAAACTACGCCCTCTTTCGAAGTGACGGGTTACTACGACATCCGAAACATCCGCGACACAGACATCCCGAATATTCGTAGTCATTCGCGTGCACTGTTACCCCAACAAAAAGTCGACGAATTTAAAAAGGTTTTAGACGAACCGGGGAAAACAACAATCCAACCCCCCGAAAAGTTGGATTTGCAACTTGCTCACTTGGCGCGAGACGCGAAAGAGTTTGTGGAACGGGAAACTAATATTGGGAAACCTATTAGTGAAATTGCCTCCACTCCAGAATTTCGGGGGTGGATACAACAAGGTTTAAAACTGCATCGCGCGGAGAACCTGACTTCGTGCGGATTTTGTGGATGGGAATTGCCGGGCAACTTGCTGGCAGATTTGGAAGTTTCCTTTAACGATGATGTGGAAAACCTCACGTCTGACATCGACGACCTGCTGAAGAAAGCCAAGGGTGAACAAACTATGGTGCGGAAGTATGGTGAAAAATATGAATTTGATTCGGGCCTTTACGTAGAGTCTGTCAAGGAAAATCAGCGAGATGCACTTAAGCAATTTAAAATCGAAGCGCAACAATATTCCAAAGATGTGCAATCTTTGGTGGACCAACTTGTGCAAAGGAAGGACGACATTCTTAACCCCAAAGAATTTAACGGGGACGGCGCGGATTTTTCTAATCTGGTCAGTGCAGAAAGCATGCTGCATAGTGCCATTCAAGAAACCAATGAAGTTGTTGCGAACTTATCTGAAAAGAAGAAAGAAGCGCGGGAAGAACTGCGGTTAAATGAAGTACAAAAATATATGAAGAACATTGATTATGAACGTCAAACGGCGGAGATAGCCCGTCGAAATTTGCTGTCGACAAATGCACAAGTCGATTACGACAAGAAACTTGACCAGGTGGTTAAACTGACCAACGAAATAGATTCACTCAAAGCCAAACTTGCCGACAAAAAAACTGGGGCGGAAACAGTGAACGCCTTTTTACGTTTCTGCTTTGGGCATGAACTCCTGTCGTTGCACGCCGTCAAAGAGGGCGATGGCAACCCAGACAACTATCAATTTGTGATACGCCGAAACAATGGCGACGCGGACAATTTAAGTGATGGGGAACGCAACATCATTGCGTTTTGTTACTTCATGGCAAGTTTAAGTGACAACACTGTTGAAGCACCCAAAGATAAACTTATTGTTTGGATTGACGACCCTGTGTCGAGTCTCGACGACAACCACATATTCTCTGTCTACTCCTTAATCTACAGCAAAATTATGGGTGATGATGAATTTAAACAACTGTTCGTCTCCACGCATAATCTCGAATTGCTTAAGTATCTAAGTAACAATAGCAGTCAATGTAGTTTTTTCCACATTGAGCGTCAAACTCAAACCAGCACGATTTCAGTGATGCCGGAGTATTTGCGAAAATGCGCAACCGAGTTTAACCACCTGTTCTTGCAAATCCGCAAGTGTGCAGAAGCAAATGAAATTAACGACCAAAATCGCGATGATTTTGTTACTTTCAGCAACAACGCAAGAAGGTTTTTGGAACTTTTCCTTTACTATCTTTACCCAAACACTATTGAACACAGGGATAGGATGCTGAAATTTTTTAAGGATGAAGACAGTGCCACAAGAATTTTGGTGGACAAAGTCCTAAACGAATTCTCCCACTTTCAGAAAGGTTTTGGGCGAGGTTTGCGACCTCTCGATGTAAACAAATATGAAGTCCAAAAAGTCGCCAAGGTCATACTCGGCAAAATTAAGAAACTCAACCAAACACAATTTTGCGAACTTATGGCAAGCACCAACGACAACAACGCGCAAAACTAACCGCCACCCCCAAAACCGCCCTCCCCAAAGGGCGGTTTTTTCATCCCCACCCCAACCCATCACCCTCTACCCCCACACCCCAAAACCGCATACAATACCGCCCCCTTGCGCGAATGATTCCATTCGCAAATCATTAATCCGCAACCGGCACCGCCCCGACTGACGCGGATTTCACCCATGTATTCACCGCAAGCCGTTCGCACTCCACCATCGAATCTCCCGAAGACACACCCCGCGCAAGCCAAACGTTAGATTAATAAACCGCCCAAAACATCGGGCGGGTTTTTTATCATTGTTTTTAATCCGCACCAACTCAACCCACAATGAAAGACAAACCCCAATTCACCACCACCGCCGAAGTGCGCAAGTTTATGGGCGATGTATATGACAAAGTTTTTGGCGGGCTCACAAAAGAAGGGGTGCTGGCCACTGTCGCCAGCGGCATGCGGTACACCACCGACAACCTGCCGGCGATTAACTACGACAAAAATAAAGACCTCGAAGCCAATTATTTTATCGCCTTGCACAATGTGCGCATTCGCAACTGTGCAACCGGCGCTTTGTATGCCGCATGCGTGGAAATCGAAGCGCGGCGGGCAATCGTTGCAGGCATGGTTAAACTTGCGCGCGAATTAATCGAAAACATTCCGGAGGAAGCGCAAGCGCATCTGAATCACATACTCGAACTTCGCGCCGAAGCGAAACACAAACTCGCCGGCGCGCAATTCGCCGATGTCGATGAAGTGCGCGAATTTATGGGGGATGCCGCATTCGAGGCGGTTTTTGTCGGTAAGAAAGACGCAACCATAATGCGCATGGTCGAAAGCGGCATGGTGTATATCAACAAACTGCCGCTCATTAAATACGACAAAAGTAAAGGCGACGAATACAACGCCGCCATCATGTCGGATAACATGCGAATTCGCCGAGTGTTAACCTCGGCGAACTCCGAAACCTGCACCATCGACGAACTGCGCCGCGCCGAACATGAGGGGCTTGGAAAATTCTCGTCAACCGAGAGACTCATCCATTAACAACCGGTTCAATAAACCGCAAGCGGATGTGTTGGATTAATACAACGGCTTGACAATGCGCCGACGGTGTCGGTTACAATCGAGCGCCTTGATGATTTGTTAAATTTGTTAACTTTATTAATTGATTGTAAATTGCATTGCAGATGCCGGGTGCATTAAATAATGTCCAATTCAACCGTTAAGACCAAGCGCGGGCGGCAATCGATTGCGGTCAGTCGCGCCGCCAACGTGGTTATGGTTAAGGTTAATCTCGTCGCCTCCATCGAGAAAGAAATTGAGACCGGCTTGTACTTTGTGCATTGCCCGGCGCTTCAAGTGAGCAGCCAGGGCAAAACGATTGCCGAGGCGAAAAAAAACATTGTTGAGGCAACTCAACTGCTTATCGAATACTGCGTTGATGAGGGCATTTTGAACACAGTATTGCAGGACCGCGGTTTTCTTCCGGTGAATTATTTAACCGGCAAGCCGACGATACAAAAACCGCGCGCCGCGAAAAAGACGCCGGTAAAATCCGCCGCGAAAATTCGGCAAGTGCAGGTGCCGGTCGAGGTGCCGGTGATGGCGTTCGCTTAATAATGCCAAGATTTCCGGTGGTCAGTGCAAAGCAACTGATTGAATTTTTCGAAAATGAAGGATATCGATGGCGAGATGGACGCTTGCATCCAACAACTCGGCACTTGCGGTTGTAGCGTTGCGCCAAAGGGAAATTCTCGCGGCGCGAAAGGTCGAGTGCAAACAACATCGCCAACAATGCCCGCCAAAGAATGCCCGCCACAGAATGCGACACCAAACCCAACTCACCGCCCTACAAACCCGACTCGGCTATACCTTTGCCGATGTCGGTTTGTTAAAACGCGCGATGACGCATCGAAGTTTTTCCGTGCATAACAACGAGCGGTTGGAATATTTGGGCGACGCCGTGTTGGGGTTGGCGACGGCGGCGTTGTTGTATGAACGATTTGCGCGGGCGCGTGAAGATGAAATGTCGCGGATGCGTGCGGCGATTGTGTGCAACGCCAACTTGGCGGAATGTGCGCGCGGGTTGGGGATTGGTGATTGCTTATTGTTGGGCGATGGCGTGTTGCGCGGCGGGGTTGGCGGCAACGAATCGATGCTTGCCGATGCATTGGAGGCGACGTTGGGCGCGTTGTATTTGGATGGCGGATGGGCGGCGGTGCAGGCGGCGGTGGCGCGATGGTTTGCGCCGCAACTCGAAACACTCTCGCCGCAAGGTTTGCAAAAGGATGACAAAACGCAATTGCAGGAACGGCTGCAAAAAATTGCCGAGCCGCCGCCGCAATACGAAGTGATTTCGCAAACCGGCAAATCGCATCAGCCGGTGTTTACCGTCGCTTGCCATGTCAGCGGCCTTCCCGCGCCGGTGATTGCCAGCGGCGCAAGTCGGCGCAATGCGGAACAATGTGCGGCGCGCATTGCAATGGCGCAATTGGACGCCGCGCAATAAATGCGCGCGCATCGCTTTGGCACAGTTGCGCTTTGCGGGCCGGCCAATGTCGGCAAGTCGACATTGCTTAACCGAATCATCGGCGAGAAAATTTCGATAATGTCGCGGCGCGCGCAAACCACGCGGCATCGCATTCTTGGCATCAAGACAACTGATGATGCGCAACTGGCGTTTATCGATACGCCGGGGCTGCATTATTCGCGCGCGCGCGGCGCCAATCATCTCGCCAATCGCGCCGCACATCGCAGTGCATTGAACGGCGCGGACGACGCCGATTTGATTGTGTTTATGATTGATGTGCGCGGCTGGAATGCGGCGCGTGAAAATCAATTGAAACAATTGGTCGGCAAAAATAAACCGATGATGTTGGCGATTAATAAAATCGACAAATTATCCAAGCGCGAATTGGTGTTGCCGTTGATTGAACAATCGGCGCAACTGCATTCGTTTTGCCAAATCATTCCACTATCGGCGCGCAAGGCGGCGGATGTTGCCGCATTCGAACGATTGATTATCGCGGCATTGCCCGAAGGCGCGCCCGGCTATCCGCAGGAACAACGCACCGACCGCAGTTTGCGGTTTCGCGCGGCGGAGTTAATTCGTGAGCAGGTGTTGAAACTGTTTGCCGAGGAATTGCCGCACAGTTGTGCTGTTGAAGTTATCGACACAGACAATGATGGCGTCGATGATTCAGTGACGATTGATGCAACGATTTGGGTTGAGAAGACCGGACAGAAGGCGATAGTCATCGGCGCCGGCGGGCAGCAACTTAAAAAACTCGGCACGCGCGCGCGGTTGCAGATGGAAAAATCATTCGGGGTGCGCGTGCATTTAAATTTGCATGTCAAAGTCAAAAACAATTGGCGCGACAATGAAGCGATGTTGCGGGTGTTGGGCTATATTGAAGAGTGAAACTTCGATGCGACAGTCGATGTAACAGTCGATACGACAGTCGGCGGTGGCGGACAAAGTTAAGTGCCTGTATAAGTGACTGTGAAAGTGGAAGTACAAGTTAAAGTACAGTACAAGTGCAAGTACAAGTAACCATTCCAATCCAATGCGAATTATTAATCGTGCAACCGACTTGTGATTTCTTAACGCGCAATGATGCACAAAGTTAAACTCCATCAACAGCCGGCATATTTACTGCATGCCCGTCCGTATTCCGAGTCGAGTTTGTTGATTGATTTGTTCAGCCGTCGGCACGGGCGGTTGACCGTCATCGCCAAAGGCGCGCGGCGACCTAAATCGCGTACGCGCGGATTGTTGTTGCCGTTTATTCCGTTGCTGGCGAGTTGGACCGGAAAAAATTTGCCGATATTAACCGCGTTGGAACAAAGCGGGCGCGCGGCGCAAGTGCGCGGGGCGGCGTTGGTTAGCGGGTATTATTTAAATGAATTGTTGTTGCGGTTGTTGCATCGCCATGATTCGCATGCGCCGTTGTTCGATTGTTATCATCGCGCGATAGTGCAATTGGGCGCGGCGCAATCGACGCGGCGGGTGTTGCGCGTGTTCGAAAAAAATTTACTGCAACACATCGGCTTTGGCTTGTTGTTCGACCGCGACAGTGAAACCGGCGAACCGATTATTGCCGCGCGGCGTTATCACTATGTGCCGGAAAGAGGCCCGATGCATAACCCGCCGCGCGAATATGCGGTGCCGATTAGTGGGCGGGCGTTGTGTGCGTTGCGCGATGAACGATTCGAATCTGATGCGCAATTGGTCGAAGCGCAACTATTAACGCGCGCGTTGATTGACCGTCAATTAAACGGACGCGGCTTGCGTTCGCGGCGGGTGTTGGTCGAGATGAATCGGTGTGCGTTGCGGTGGCGGGGCGAAGGTTAATTGGTTAACAACCACTTTAATTGTTAATGATTAATGTCCGGCACTTAACAAGTAACACTTAACTCATAACACTTAACTTTTACCGCGCGCACGTTTTTTCGGCAAATATAAATCGGTAATAACGCCGGTATGCGCTTCGGCAGCCAAGCCGAGCGTTTCGGCGAAGGTTGGGTGGGCGTGGATGGTCAAGCCGATGTCTTCGGCGTCGGCGTTCATTTCGATGGCAAGCGCGGCTTCATTAATTAAATCGCCGGCGTGTGCGCCGCTGATGCCGGCGCCGAGCAATCGACCGTCATCCTTATCGAACAACAATTTGGTTACGCCGTCCTTGCCTTGACTCAACGCGCGCCCGCTTGCCGCCCACGGAAACGCGCCCTTGCCGTAATCGATGCCGCGTTGTTTGGCTTCGGTTTCGGTCAAGCCGACCCAGGCGACTTCGGGGTTGGTGTAGGCGACTGAGGGAATCACCCGCGCATCGAAGCCGCTCTTTTTGCCGGCCGCAACTTCGGCTGCGACCTTGCCTTCATGCGTCGCCTTGTGCGCCAACATCGGCGCGCCGACGACATCGCCGACCGCAAAGATGTGCGCGACATTGGTGCGCTGTTGTTTATCGACCGCAATAAAGCCGCGTTCATCGACATTGACGCCGGCCGCTTGCGCCGACACTTGCGCGCCGTTGGGCGCGCGTCCGACTGCGACCAATACTTTATCGAACGTTTGCGGCGGCGGCGGTTTCTTCGATTCGTTCTTCGATGCTGATTCGAATTCGACAGTGACGCCGTTGTCGTCGACTTGCATCTTCGATACGGCGGTGTTCAACCAAATGTTTTCGTATTGGGTTTTGATGCGTTTGATTAACGGACGCAATAAATCGGTGTCGGCGCCGGGCATCAGTTGGTCTGCCATTTCGACGACGCTGATTTTTGCGCCGAATGCGCGATACACGGTCGCCATCTCCAAGCCGATGATGCCGCCGCCGATGATTAACATCCGACGCGGGATGTCGGTCAACTGCAATGCATCGGTCGAATCCATCACGCGCGCATCATCGTGCGACAGCGACGGGGGCGCAATCGGCGATGAGCCGGCGGCGATAATCGCCTGTTCGAAATTGACCGTGATGCCGCCGTCGGGCGAATCCACCGTGATGCAGTTCGGCGATACAAACCGCCCGAGACCGTGCACCACTTGCACCTTGCGTTGCTTGGCGAGTGCGGACAGCCCGTCGGTTAATTGCGTAACTACGCCTTCTTTCCATTCGCGGGTTTTGGCGAATTCAATCTTTGCGCTGTTAAACGCCAAACCGAAATCGCCGGCGTGTTCGGCTTGGTCGATGACTTCGGCGACATGCAACAACGCCTTGGACGGAATGCAGCCGACATTAAGACACACCCCGCCGAGTTTGGCGTGGCGTTCAATCAACACCGTGCGCAAGCCCAAATCGGCGGCGCGAAACGCGGCCGTATAACCGCCGGGGCCGCCGCCGAGTACGGCGAGTTGGGCGTCGATGGTGTTGTTTGGTGTACTCATTTGTTAAGTGTGCAATGGTTAATGTGCGGTTAAGTTAAGTGCGGACATCACTGTTAACTGCTTTTCGTTAACACTGCGTTAACGTTAAGTGAATGAGATTAAGTTAAAGCGAGTTAACTAAAGTTACAACGACAACCGTCGCGCATCGCCGAAGGATTGCACCAAATGCGCGACAAATCGTGCGGCTTCGGCGCCGTCGATGGCGCGATGGTCATAGGAAAAATCCAACGGCAACATTAAGCGCGGCGCGAATTTTTTGCCGTCCCACACCGGCTGCAATCGCGCGCGGGTGATGCCGAGTATCGCAATCTCCGGGGCGTTGATAATCGGCGTGAAGGCGGTGCCGCCGATGCCGCCGAGGCTGGATATTGTGATGCATCCGCCTTGCATATCGGCCGGGGTTAATTTGCCGTCTCGGGCGCGCGCGCTTAATTCGCCCATCGACTTTGCGATTTCGAAAATCGATTTGCGGTCGACTTCGCGGATGACCGGCACGACCAAGCCATTGGGCGTATCGACGGCAATGCCGATGTTAAAATATTTTTTGACGATTAAGGTTGCACCGTCGGCGTCCAACGATGCGTTGACCTGCGGGAATTTTTTCAGCGCATTCGCCAACACTTTCACCGCAAACCCCAACATCGTGATGCGCACACCGTCGTGCGCGGCTTCTTCCTTAAGCGATTGACGAAACGCTTCGAGTTCGGTGACATCGGCTTCGTCGTGATGCGTGACATGCGGTGCGTTTAACCACGCGCGTTGCAGATGCGGGCCGGAAAGTTTTTTGATGCGCGACAACGCCACGCGTTCAATCGCGCCAAACTGCGCAAAATCGATTGGCTTAATCGGCGGGATGCCGCTTGCGGTCGATGATGACGATGATGGCGAAGTTAATTGTTGCTTCACCCATGCGCTGACATCTTCGCGCAAGATTCGACCTTTGCGTCCGCTGCCTTTAATGCGCGCCAACCGCGCGCCCAATTCGCGCGCAAACTGTCGCACCGATGGGCTGGCATGCGGCAATTCACCGTCGGCTTGCGGCGTATCCACGGTCGGCGACGGTGCGGGTGATTCGGTTGTCGACTTCGGCGGCGATTCGACTGCCGACTCTTTTGCCGTATCGACTGCCGACGACTCAGGCGACGGTGTTTTATCAGCCGCTTTACCCGCCGATTTACTCGGTGCTTTGCCGGACTCTTTACTCGACTTTTCACCCGACTCTTTATCCGCTGACTTCGACGGCTTCGTCGCCGGTTCCGCCGCCGCATCTTCACCGCGCAACAATGCAATCGGCGCGCCTTGCGCGACCTTCTGCCCGACTTGCACCAACAATTTTTCAATCACGCCGCCGCTCGGCGCCGGGATGTCCATCGTCGCCTTGTCGCTTTCGAGCGTAATCAGCGGGTCTTCGGCGGCGACCGATTGACCTTCGGCGACCAGCACTTCGATGATTTCGACTTCGTCAAAATCGCCGATGTCAGGCACTTTAATTTCCAACGATGCGCTCATTGTTTGGTTTGCGGAATTAATAAATGAATGTGCATCAACGATGCATCGGATGCACGGCGTCTGCGTCGATGCCGTATTGGTCGATGGCTTTGGCGCATTGGTCGGCGGCGATTAACTCGGCTTCGCTTAACGCGTACAACGCGCACACCGCAATATGGCGGCGGTCGACTTCGAAAAATTCGCGCAATTTGGCGCGCGTGTCGGACCGCCCGAAACCGTCGGTGCCGAGCACATAATATTTTTGCGGCACAAACGCGCGGATTTGTTCGGCGTACAGGCGGATGTAATCGGTCGCCGCAATCACCGGGCCGGCGGCGTTGCCGAGCGACATCTCGACGAATGATTTGCGTTTTTCATCGAGCGGATGACGATAGTTGTGACGCGCGGCTTCCTGTCCGTCGCGCGCCAATTCATTAAAACTGGTGACGCTCCAGATGTCGGCGGCAATGTCGTAATCATCGCGCAACATTTCGGCCGCGGCTTCGACTTCGCGCAAAATTGCGCCGCCGCCGAGCAACTGCACGCGCAACTTCGAACCGCTTTCGGTCGAGCGCAATCGATACATCCCGCGCAAAATTCCCTCTTGCGAATCTTTCGGCATCGGCGGATGCGGATAGTTTTCGTTCATCACTGTGATGTAGTAATAAACGCTTTCTTGTTCGGCGTACATGCGGCGCATGCCGTCGTGAATAATCACCGCCAACTCATGCGCATAAGCCGGGTCGTACGCCAAACAATTCGGCACCGCCCCGGCCAACACCAGGCTGTGTCCGTCTTGATGCTGCAAGCCTTCGCCGGCCAAGGTGGTGCGTCCGGCGGTGCCGCCGAGAATAAAACCGCGCGCGCGACTGTCGCCGGCAGCCCAACATAAATCGCCGACGCGTTGAAAGCCGAACATCGAATAAAAAATGTAAAACGGAATCGCGCATACATTGTGATTCGAATACGCGGTCGCCGCGGCAATCCAAGACGACATCGCCCCGGCTTCGTTGATGCCTTCCTGCAACACTTGCCCTTCGGCGCTTTCGCGGTAAAACATTAATTGGTCGGCGTCTTCGGGTTCGTATAGTTGCCCTTTGGGCGAATAGATGCCGAGTTGGCGGAACATTCCCTCCATGCCAAAGGTGCGCGATTCATCGGGGATAATCGGCACGATGTATTTGGATAGTTGTTTGTCGCGCGTCAACGCCGACAGGATGCGCACAAACGCCATCGTGGTCGAAATCTCGCGTTCGCCCGAGCCGTCCAATTGCGCCTGAAACAATTCGAGTTTTGGCAATTCAAACGGCGGCGCGCACATTTTATTGCGCGCCGGCAAAAACCCGCCGAGCGATGCGCGGCGGTCGAGCAGATATTGCGTCTCGGGCGAGTCTTCGGACGGGCGATAAAACGGCGCTTCGGCGACTTGTTCATCGGTCAGCGGAATGTTAAAACGGTCGCGAAACGCCAGCATCGCCTCTTCGCCCATTTTCTTTTGTTGATGCGTGGTGTTCTGCCCTTCGCCGGCTTCGCCCATGCCGTAGCCTTTGACGGTCTTGGCGAGTATCACGGTCGGCTGCCCGCGATGCGCGACTGCGGACGCGTAGGCGGCGTAGATTTTATGCGGGTCGTGTCCGCCGCGATTCAAGCGCCAGATGTCCTCATCGGTCATGTTCGACACCATCTCAGCCAATTCGGGATACGCGCCAAAAAACTTTTCGCGCACATAGTTGCCGTCCTTCGCCTTAAACGCCTGATACTCGCCGTCGACCGCCTCTTCCATGCGTCGCTTGAGCAAGCCTTTATCGTCGCGCATCAACAGCGGGTCCCAATACGAACCCCAAATCACCTTGATGACATTCCAGCCGGCGCCGCGAAATTCGCTTTCGAGTTCCTGGATGATTTTGCCGTTGCCGCGCACCGGGCCGTCGAGGCGTTGCAAGTTACAGTTAATGACAAAAATCAGATTGTCCAAATTCTCGCGCCCAGCCAGCGATAAAGCGCCGCTGGATTCCGGTTCGTCCATCTCGCCATCGCCGGGAAACGCCCACACCTTGCGGTCGTCGTCGGCAATCAACCCGCGATTTTGCAGATATTTCATAAACCGCGCCTGATAAATCGCCATTATCGGGCCCAAGCCCATCGACACCGTGGGGAATTGCCAAAAATCCGGCATCAACCACGGATGCGGATACGACGAGATGCCGCCGCCATCGACCTCTTGGCGGAAATTGCGCAGGTCGTCCTTCTCCAATCGCCGCTCCAAATACGCGCGCGCATAAATGCCCGGCGCCGAATGCCCCTGAATAAACAGCATATCGCCGAGATGTTGTTCGGTCGATGCGCGCCAAAAATGATTGAAGCCGACATCGTACAAAGTGGCGGCGGAGGCAAAACTGGCGATATGCCCGCCCAATTCGCTCGAGATGCGATTGGCGCGCACCACCATCGCCAATGCATTCCAGCGAATCAACGCGCGAATCCGCCGCTCCAATGCATGGTCGCCCGGGTTGGGCGCCTGCAGATGCGGCGGGATTGTGTTGAGATAGGCGGTGTTGGGATGATAGGGGATATGCACGCCGGAACGGCGCGCGTGGTCGATGAGCCGCTCGATTAAAAAATGCGCGCGGTCATCGCCTTCGTTATTCAACACCGAATCGAGCGAATCAATCCATTCGCCGGTCTCGACGGCGTCCACATCGGGCGGCAGGCGGTTGGTCATGTTGGTTTGTGATGGTGGCGGGTGAAGTGTGGGTTGCGATGGTGGCGGGCAAAGTGAAGTGCTGTATTAATTAATGAATCCGACACTATTTAATGAATCCAATGCTGAATCGTCGAACGCATTATTAACCGCCTGTTTTGCGCCAAGTATAGCAAAAAACCGCCGCCGCCATTGTCGTCGTCGCCCACCGTCGAACTACACCGCCCGTGCAATTTGCTACAATCGGCACTCGGCGTCGCCTGTGGTGTTTGGGTGCCCTTGGCAAAATCCTCGGAACCTAAGTTATCCACTCGGGAGCCGCAACTGAGCCGTGGGCGTGTATTACGCTTTGCGCGATAATCCCAAAGCGGCTCGTGGTGCCCACTTGAACCTGCGGTTCAAGGATAGACCGGGCATCCGGCATTGCGGGCGGCGTCCGATTGATGTTTTGATTTTTTGATTCACGTTGATTCGTGTTGACTCGCATTGATTCGAATTTGATTTGTGATTTGTATTGATTCGCAATTGATTCGCACTGATTTGTTTTATGCCGCAATGCCTGCGCAACACGTTTGAAAACAGTACCCACACCGATGTTAATCGCAATGACCTCAACCGCCAACTCAACCCGCGCAACCGACTCAACCCGCGCGATTGAATCAACCAAAAAGGCGTTGCGCGCCGATTTGCGCGCGCGTCGCAATGCGCTCGATGCCGCCGCTCAAGCCGAGGCTGCAACCGCGTTGGCGGAACGGTTGCGTGAGTTGCGCGAATATCGAAGTTGCCGCGCGATTGCGTTGTACTTCGCCAACGATGGCGAGATTGACCCGCAATGTGCGGCGCAATGGTGGGGCGCGCAAGGCGCGCGGGTGTTTGCGCCGGTGATTGTGCGCGGTGCGCCCAATTTTTTGCGGTTTGCCGAAATCACCGAAACCTGTGAATTTACGCGCAATGATTTTGGCATCGCCGAACCGCGCGCCACCGAATTGGTCGAGGCGCGCGAGTTGGATTTGGCGTTGTTGCCGTTGGTCGGCTTCGACCGCAGCGGCAATCGGCTTGGCATGGGCGGCGGGTTTTACGACGCGACCTTCGCCTATAAAAAAACCGAACCGCACAGCGCACCGCCGCTCATCGGCTTGGCGCATGAAATCCAATGCGTAGACGAATTGCGCGCCGAACGATGGGATATTCCCATCGATGCGGTGGTGACCGACCGACGGGTGTATCGTTGCGCGCGGCATTGAGTTGCGCAACCTTCACCGTGAACATTAACCGTGCAACTTGCGTTAACCGCAGCGACGATAATTAATCGACGCGCGCTGCGCAATTAATCGAATCGACGACAACCGCATGCACTACTGGCTGATGAAAAGTGAACCGAATGAATTTTCGATTGACGATTTGGCGCGCGTCAAGCGCGAGCCGTGGGACGGCGTGCGCAATTATCAGGTGCGCAATTTTATGCGCGACCAAATGACGCCCGGCGATGCGGCGTTTTTTTATCATTCGAGTTGCAAAACGCCGGCGATTGTCGGGCGGATGAAAATCGCCGGACGCGCCCACCCCGACCCGACCGCATTCGACCCAAACGATTCGCATTACGACGCCAAAAGCGACCCGGACAATCCGACTTGGTTGTTGGTCGATGTCGAGTTCGTCGAAAAATTCGCCGCGCCGATTACCTTGACGCAATTGAAAAACACTTCGGCGTTGGCTGATATGCGCTTACTGCAGCGCGGCAATCGCCTGTCGGTGATGCCGCTTGATAAATTTCACTGGGACACAATCTTGGAGATGACACGCCAATGAACACTCGCTTTGCTTTTATTTGGTTAACTTTCCGTTCGATTCCGCGCGCGATTGTCGATTCGATATCGATGTCGATATCGATGTTCACGTCGATGTTAATGTCGATGTCGAAGTCGGCGGCGCGCGCGCGTCGAATTATCTTGTTCGCTTTTTTATCCGCTGTGTCGCTGAGCGCGTGCAGCCAAACCGGAGACCGACCGATGTTGAAGATGTCCACCAACTTGGGCGACATAACGATTGAATTGTTCGCCGACGATGCGCCGGTTACCGCGCAAAATTTTATCGACTATGTGCAAGCCGGTCATTTTAACGGCTTGATTTTTCATCGCGTGATTCCCGGCTTTATGATTCAAGGCGGCGGGTTTGACGAAAACATGCAGCAACGCGCAACGCGCGCGCCGATTAAAAACGAAGCCGACAATGGTTTGAAAAATCTGCGCGGCACTTTATCGATGGCGCGCACCTCCGACCCCAACTCGGCGAGTTCGCAATTTTTCATCAACGTCGCCGACAACGCGTTTTTGGATTACACCGCCAAAACCCCGCAAGGCTGGGGCTATGCAGTGTTCGGCAAGGTGACCGACGGCATGGATATCGTCGACCAAATCGTCCAACAACCGACCACGACTTCCGGCGGGCATCGCGATGTGCCGGCGAAGCCGATTGTGATTGTCGACGCCGTGATGTTGCCGTAAGCGAATGTCTTGCACAACCGTTAACCAAGCAACAGTTAACAGTGACTCGTTAACGCATGCTCGTTAACTGCACCGTCAACCGCACCGTCAACCGCGCCTTCGCCGTGAGCCAAAAACTGCATGTCAAAACCTTCGGCTGTCAGATGAATGAATACGATTCATCGCGGCTGGCGGATTTGTTGCAAAAAAGCCACGGCTATCAGGCGACCGCGCACGACGCCGAGGCCGATTTGTTGTTGCTCAACACCTGCTCGGTGCGCGAAAAAGCGCAGGAGAAAGTGTTTTCACAACTCGGTCAATGGCGGCGGTTTAAGCAATTAAAGCCGCACACCGTCATCGGCGTTGGCGGTTGCGTCGCCAGTCAGGAAGGCGAGGCGATTTTGCGGCGTGCGCCGTTTGTCGATATTGTGTTTGGCCCGCAAACGATTCATCGCGTGCCGCAATTGCTCGATAAAGTGCTGGATGCGCGTGCGCGCAAACCGCGCGCGGTCGATGTTTCCTTCCCCGAGATTGAAAAATTCGATCGCCTGCCGCCGCCCGGCGCGCGCGGCGCCAAGGCGTTTGTGTCGGTGATGGAAGGCTGCAGCAAGTATTGTTCGTTTTGCGTCGTGCCGTACACCCGCGGCACCGAGTTCAGCCGCCCATTCGATGATGTCATCGCCGAAGTGTACGCCCATGCCGAACACGGCGTGCGCGAAATCACCCTGCTCGGGCAAAACGTCAACGCCTATCGCGGACGCCGCCACGACGGACGATTGGTCGAATTCGCCGAGTTGTTGCATTATGTCGCCGCGATTGACGGCATCGACCGCCTGCGCTACACGACTTCGCATCCGCTGGATTTCAGCGACGACTTGGCGCGCGCTTACGGCGAATTGCCCGAGTTGGCCGGGCATCTGCATCTGCCGGTGCAAAGCGGTTCAGACCGCATTTTGCAGTTAATGAAACGCGGCTATTGCGCCGCGGATTATTTGCGTTGGATTGACAAAATCCGCGCGCATCGCCCGAACATCTCGCTGTCGTCCGATTTCATCGTCGGCTTCCCCGGCGAAACCGAAGACGACTTCACGCAAACCATGAACTTGATTGAACGCGTGAACTACGACCAATCATTCAGTTTCATTTACAGCGCGCGCCCCGGCACGCCGGCCGCGCAATTGCCCGATGATGTTGCGCTCGAACAAAAGAAAGCGCGCCTGCAACGATTGCAAACCCGCATCAATGAAATGGCTGCGGCGATTGGCGCGGCGATGGTTGGCGGTTGCCAACGGGTGTTGGTCGAAGGTCGCGCGCGCAAAACCCCTTTACTATGGTCGGGGCGCACCGAAAACAATCGAGTGGTTAACTTCGATGGCGCGGGTGACGATGTAAGTTGTGGTGTGAATAACGAGGTGATTGATGTGAACGATGTCGCAAACACCGTCGTCAACACCGTCGCACATGACGATGCCGACAATAACGCGGAAAATTTACGCGGGCGGTTTGTGCAAGTGCAAATTACCGAAGCATTGCCGAATTCATTGCGCGGGGTGTTGGTGGGGATTGAGTGATTGATTGATTGGTAAGTGAACGAGGTTGCATCGCACATTTGCACTACGAATTCGCACTTGCACTTTAAATCGAATTCGAACTCGAACTTGCATCGATTCATTAATAACGAGTGCCGCAATTCCCGCTACAAGTGCCGCCGCAATTAAATTGTTACTAAACGCCGCCACACTGCACTTAACATTGCAACGAACAGTGCCCCATCAACGACGCCGGTAACCCATTGAGCAAAGCAGTCACATTTTCCCTGCCGGCCGAAAACGAACGATTGGCGCAAGTGTGCGGCGAGTTGGATGCGCATTTGCGGCAGATTAAAACCCGTCTCGATGTTTCCATCAGCCGTCGCGGCAACGCCTTTCGCGTTAGCGGCGTGCGCGCACCGATTGCCGAGCGCGTGATTCGCGGATTGTTCGAGTTAAGTTTGCGCGCCGCGCCGATTACCGGCGGCGATGTGCATTTGGCCTTGGCGCGCGAAACCCGCGGCGGTGCGACTGTCGCGAAGCAAACTGTTGGCGTTGACAATGTCGACGATGTCGATGATGCCGATGTCGATAACGCCGATGAAGAAGTCGTGGTTAAACTGCGCAAGCAATTAATCCGCGGGCAAAACCGGCGTCAGCGCGATTATTTGCGGCGCATCAACGACCACGACATTAACTTCGCCATCGGCCCCGCCGGCACCGGCAAAACTTATTTGGCGGTTGCGTGTGCGGTGCAGGCGTTGTCCGAAGACCGCGTCGAGCGCATTGTGTTGGTGCGACCGGCCGTCGAAGCCGGCGAGAAACTCGGCTTTTTGCCCGGCGACATCGGCGAAAAAATCGACCCGTATTTGCGCCCGTTGTTCGATGCGTTGTACGACATGCTCGGCTTCGACCGCGTCGGCAAATTGATTGCGCGCGGCACAATTGAACTTGCGCCGCTGGCGTACATGCGCGGGCGCACCTTAAACAACGCCTTTGTGATTTTGGACGAGGCGCAAAACACCACCGCCGAACAAATGAAAATGTTTTTAACGCGCATCGGTTACGGTTCGCGCGCCATCATCACCGGCGACGCCACCCAAGTCGACCTGCCGCGCGAACGATTGTCCGGGCTTAAACACGCACAAGGATTGCTCGGCGACATCGCCGGCATCAGTTTCACCGAGTTTCTGCCCGACGATGTGGTGCGCCATCCGCTGGTGCAGCGCATCGTCGAAGCCTATCAAGCGCGCGAACAATCGCTCGAACAAGAGCACGAATCTGAACAAGTGCAAGCGGATGCGTCCGAGGCGCGCAACGACGAATGCAAGTGACCGTACAAATCGCCTGTCAACACGACACGCCAAGTCAAACGCAAATCCAAACCTGGGCGACGGCGGCGGTGCGCAAGGCGCATGATGAGTATCGGCGGGGTGACAGTAACAGTAACAGTAACAGTGCAAGTGCAAGTCAAAGTGACATTGACGGTGACCGTGGCGACGATTGTGATAACGACCGCGTCAACAGTAACAGTGACGACAATGGTAACAATCGCGCCATCGACAACGACAACAACAACGACAACGACATCGACAAATCTGCGATGCAACAAACGATTCGCCGCGTCCGCCAAGCCGCTTGCGATGAAGTTGAAATGACCGTGCGCATCGTCGGCGTCGATGAAATGCGCGCGTTAAATCATCGTTATCGCAATCGACCGACGGCGACTGATGTGTTGTCGTTTCGTTGCGATGCCGACACGCCGTCCGCGCCGCTGGGCGATGTGGTAATCTGTGCATCGATTGTCGCCGCGCACGCCGACTCCACGCGCCGAACGCCGCTCGACCATTGGGCGCATTTGGTGATTCACGGCACCTTGCATTTATGCGGCTTTGACCACCAACACGACCGTGAAGCGAGGCGGATGGCGCAACTTGAAGACGACATCCTCGCCGAATTCGGATTGCGCTCAGGCTAAGCCGTGAACTCTCCCGCCGTCGACCGTCGCCGCGCATCGTTGCACGCCGCCTTGTGCAATGTGCTTGCCGTTGGCGCCGGCGTCGCGTATGTCGGCGCGTTTGCGCCGTTGGCGTGGTGGCCGTTGTGTCCGTTGGCGTTGGCGGTGTTGTTTGGCTTGTGGTTACATGATTCGCGCGCGCGCGCCGCCCGACACGGCTTTTTGTTCGGGCTGGGCGCGTTTGGCGTCGGCGCTTCGTGGGTTTATGTCAGCATCCACCAATTCGGCGAGTTGTCGGTGTGGTTGTCCGGCGCATTTGTCGCCGTGTTTGTCGGCGTGTTGGCGTTGTTCCCGGCGTTGGCGGGATTATTGCAGGGCTGCCTAATCCGCCGCGACCGCGCGCGACAAGCGAGCGGCGTGCGCGCCGGGTTGGTGATGCCGAGCGTATGGTTGTTGGTCGAGGCGTTGCGCGGGCGATTGTTCGGCGGCTTTCCGTGGTTGAGCGGCGGCTATGCAATGATTGACACCCCGTTGGCCGGCTTGGCGCCGCTCGGCGGCGTGTATTTGGTCGGTTTGGCGACTTTGATGACCGCCGGCGTCGCGATGGCGTTGTTGCGCGCGTATCGTCCGCTGTTGTTGTTCGCGGCCGTCGGCATTGGCGCGGTGTGGTTTTTGGGTTGGTTGGTGTTGGCGGCGCCGTGGACGCAACCGATTGGTCGGCAGTTTTCGGTCGCGATTATCCAAAACAACGTCGCCCTGCGCGATAAATGGCAACGCGCCCAAGCCGACCGCACCCTCGCCGATTATCTCCGCATCAGCGCAGAGCAGGATGTCGATGTCATCGTCTGGCCGGAAGCGGCGGTGCCGGGCTATTACGACCAACTCACCCCGGAATTCCACCGTCAATTGCGCGACAACCGCGCCGATTTTATTTTCGGCGTGTTAAGCCGCGACCCGGCGCAATCACCGCCGAAACATTACAACAGCATCGTCGCACTCGGCGAGCCGCCGCAGTTTTATCACAAGCAACATCTCGTGCCGTTTGGCGAATACACGCCGCTCGCCGAATTCCTCGCGCCGCTGGCGACGCGGATGAACATCCCAATGTCGAATTTCGCCGGCTGGCATCGCGCGCAGAATCCATTGCGCGCCGGCGGTACGTTGTTGGCGGCGTCGATTTGTTATGAAGCGGCATTCCCGCAAGTGTGGCGCGCACAAGCCGGCGACTCCGGTGCGTTGATTAACTTAAGCGAAGACGCTTGGTTTGGCGATTCGCTTGCGCCGCATCAACGATTGCAGATGGCGCGATTTCGCGCGTTGGAAAGCGCGCGCCCGATGATTCGCGCGGCGAATAACGGGCTGTCCGCGGTCATCAATTGGCGCGGCGGCGTAGACCATCTCGCGCCGCAATTCACCCAAGCGGTCATCACCGCCGACATCCAACCGCGCTTCGGCAAAACGCCGTATCTGATATACGGTGACCGCCCGACGTTTATCTTGTGCCTTGTGCTTGGATTGTTTGGCGTGCTGTTGGGTGCGCGTAAGTTGGGTGCGCGCAAGTTGCGTTAAATTGCGCTACACTTGTCGATGTCGATATTGACTTCGATATCGACATCGACATCGAAGTTGACGACGACGGCGTTGTCGCCATTGACGTATTGCATGTTGCACTGTATTAATCGAAGTAACCGAACTAATCCAAGTAACCGTCAATCGACCATCAATCGACCGTTAACCAACCGTCCAATTTAATTTAAACTTAACTTAACACCACCGCCATCTGATTCGAGGAAATCCCAATGAACACTTCCAACCGCCACCCAACCCTCGCCGCCGCCTTGTGGCGCGCGCAACCGGTGCAAGCATTATCCTTAAACGCGGCAGCGCGCATCGGCTTGATGGTCGCGATTGGCGTTGCGTTGTTGACCGCATCAGCCAAAGCGCAAATTCCGTTTTATCCGGTGCCGTTTACGATGCAAACTTTTGTCGTGTTGGTTATCGGCATCGCCTGCGGCAAAACCTTGGGGGCGGCGACCGTGTTGACGTATCTCGCCGCCGGCGCGATTGGCTTGCCGGTGTTTGCAAGCGGCGGCGGCATCGCCTATTTCAGCGGGCCGACCGGCGGCTTTTTGCTTGCCTTTGCGCTCGCCGCCTTTGTGCTCGGCGCATTCGCCGAACGCGGTTTTGCGCGCACCTTTGTCTCGACGATTGCGCTGATGTTGCTCGGCACGTTGATTATCTTTGCCGTCGGGTTGACGTGGTTGGCGTTGATTATCGGCTGGGAAAACGCCGCGGCGATTGGCTGGCAATTTCGTTACAGCGAAGCCGCAAAAATTCTTTTGGCGGCGTTGGTGTTGCCGCGCGCGTGGCGGGCGATTGACCGCTTAACCCCGCCGCGCAACTAACGCCCTTATTTCAGTGACGCCATTATGAACATGCTCAAACAATACGATGACCATGTCGCCGAACGCGCCGAACTCGGCCTGGTGCCGTTGCCGCTGTCGGCTGAACAAACCGCACAACTGGTCGAGTTGTTAAAAAAACCGCCGCGCGGCAAAGAGCAACAGTTGTCCGATTTAATCGCCAACCGCGTCGCCGCCGGCGTCGACCAAGCCGCCTATGTCAAAGCCGCCTTCCTGGCGGCGATTGTGCGCGGTGAAACCGAATCACCGTTGGTGGATGCGCCGCGCGCGGTCGAATTGCTCGGCATGATGCACGGCGGCTACAACATCGAGCCGTTGATAAAGTGTCTCGACGATGAAAAACTTAGCGGCGGCGCGGTGCGCGCGTTGTCGCACACTTTATTAATGTTCGATGCGTTTTACGATGTCGCCGAACGCGCCAAAGGCGGCAACGAGCATGCGCGCGCGGTGATGAACGCCTGGGCCGAAGCCAAATGGTTTACCGACCGCTTGGAGGTGCCGAAGTGCATTTCATTGACCGTGTTTAAAGTGCCCGGCGAAACCAACACCGACGACCTGTCGCCGGCGCCGGATGCGTGGTCGCGCCCGGATATTCCGTTGCATGCGCAGGCGATGCTCAAAAACCCGCGCAAAGGGTTTGTCGATAATCCGCTCGAGACGCTCGCCGAACTCAAAACCCGCGGGCATCCGCTGGCCTATGTCGGCGATGTCGTCGGCACCGGCTCATCGCGCAAATCGGCGGCGAATTCGGTGCTGTGGCACATCGGCGAAGACCTCCCCGGCATCCCCAACAAACGCGGCGGCGGCTATTGTCTCGGCGGTCAAATCGCGCCGATATTTTTCAACACGCTCGAAGATTCCGGCGCCCTGCCGATTGAAACCGACGTCGCGCAAATGAACATGGGCGACGTGATTGATTTGTATCCGCACGACGGCAAAGTGTGCCGCCACAACAGCGATGAAACGCTCGGCGAGTTCACCCTAAAAACCGAAGTGTTGTTGGATGAAGTGCGCGCCGGCGGGCGCATCAATTTAATCATCGGTCGCGGCTTGACCGCGCGCGCGCGCGAAGCGTTGCAATTGCCGCCCGGCGATGCATTCCGCCAACCGCCGCCGCCGATTAAAAGCGACAAAGGCTATACCTTGGCGCAAAAGATGGTGGGCAAAGCCTGCGGTTTGCCCGGGGTGCGCGCCGGACAATATTGCGAGCCCAAAATGACCACGGTCGGTTCGCAAGACACCACCGGCCCAATGACGCGAGATGAACTCAAAGACCTCGCTTGCCTCGGCTTTCAAGCCGATTTGGTGATGCAATCGTTTTGCCACACTTCGGCTTATCCAAAACCCATCGACATCGAAACCCAGCACAGCCTGCCGGATTTCATGATGGACCGCTCGGGCGTGGCGTTGCGCCCCGGCGACGGCATCATTCATTCGTGGATGAACCGCATGTTGCTGCCCGACACCGTCGGCACCGGCGGCGATTCGCACACCCGCTTCCCCATCGGCATCTCGTTTCCGGCCGGCTCCGGCTTGGTCGCGTTTGCCGCCGCCACCGGCGTAATGCCGCTGGATATGCCGGAATCGGTGTTGGTGCGTTTCCACGGCGCATTGCAGCCCGGCATTACACTGCGCGATTTGGTGCATGCATTGCCGTGGGCGGCGATTAAAAAAGGGTTGCTGACCGTCGAAAAAACCGGCAAGAAAAACATTTATTCCGGTCGCGTGCTCGAGATTGAAGGCTTGCCCGATTTAAAAGTCGAACAAGCATTCGAATTCGCCGACGCCTCAGCCGAACGTTCAGCCAGCGGTTGCACGATTAAGTTAAACCAAGAACCGATTATCGAATACATCACCTCGAACATCGTGATGTTGCGTTGGATGATAAGCGAAGGCTACGGCGACGTGCGCACCATCAACCGCCGCATCGATGCGATGCAGGCGTGGCTGGATAATCCGCAACTGCTCGCCGCCGACGCCGACGCCGAATACCGCGAAATCATCGACATCGATTTAAACCAAATCACCGAACCGATTTTATGCGCGCCCAACGACCCGGACGATGCGCGCCTGCTATCCGAAGTCGCCGGCGACAAAATCGACGAAGTGTTCATCGGCTCATGCATGACCAACATCGGTCACTTCCGCGCGACCAGTCGCCTGCTTAAAAAAATGGCGCAAACCATCCCGACGCGCATGTGGATTGTGCCGCCGACCCGAATGGACCAAGCGCAATTGATGGAAGAGGGGCATTACGCCGTTTTCGCCGCCGCCGGCGCCCGCACCGAACCGCCCGGCTGTTCGCTATGCATGGGCAACCAAGCGCGCGTCGCCGACGGCGCCACGGTGGTGTCAACCTCAACCCGCAACTTCCCCAACCGCCTCGGCAAAGACGCCAACGTCTATCTCGCCTCCTCCGAACTCGCCGCCGTCGCCGGCGTCCTCGGCCGCCTGCCGAGCGTCGAGGAATACATGAAGGAAGCCGGCGAACTGAACAACATGGCGGCGGAGATTTATCAGTATCTCAATTTTAATGAGATGGCGTTTTATAATCGGGCCGCGGCTTGATTGTTTTGCCAAAGGGGCGCGTGCTTGCATGGGCGCAAACAACATGCCAAAAATCCCTTTGTCACAAGACGAGTGGTTGATTTGTTTGGAGTTTTATCTGCGCCGCCGCCAACAAATTAAAGGCGGCGCGCGCGCCGACGTGCGCGAACTGAGCGGTCTTTTGCGGGCGATTGGTCAAGTTGTGCATGGACGAACGGACATAAGTTATCGCCCGCCGGATGGCGTGTCCCGTCGCGTAAGCGAATTCACTTTTCTTGACCCGGCGTCGCCTTCCTTTGGCAAAAGAGAACCGGCGGCGCAGGCACGGGAAGTTTGGCAAGCATGGGGTGACAAACCGTATCCAATGGTAAAGCAATTGGTGCGGGCAATCTGTGCATGGTTGCCCGAGGACGAATATGAATACGGAGGCGTGCAAGAACCCGTCGCGCCGTACGGTGACCAAACCGAATTGAACGATACATTACTCGATGCACAAGTGCAAGAAATCCCTTCCGCATACGGCGGCAAAATTGCCGTTGAAGGTAGAATCCTCACCCGCGTACATCGAGTGCGCGAGCGCAACCAAAAACTGGTGACCACGAAAAAAGAGAAATTCCAAGACGAAAACCGAGGGCGGTTGTATTGCGAAGCGTGTCGTTTTGATTTTGCCGATTCCTATCCCAAACACGGCGAAGGGTTTATCGAATGCCATCACCTCCGACCGCTGTCACAACTGCAACCCGACACAATCACCACCTTGGACGATTTGGCGTTGTTGTGCGCCAATTGTCACCGAATGGTGCATTACCGCTCGCCTTGGTTGACGATGGACGGTTTGCGTGAGTTGGTGCTTGTTGGGCGGGCGCGGCATTGACAACGCGAAAATGTCCGCCTGCGGCGAAGTGTTTTATTAAAAAAATGCACAATGAATTGTCTTGCGTTGACAACTTTATTTTTATTCAAAATTAAACCGTACATTTTTTTGTGGTAAAAAAATTTTGCCGCGATAAATGCAACGAGGATTATCGATTGTATTAAACACTTGCCGCCGCAGGCGGCGGCATTTCCGTATAATTAAACGCGGCTTGCAATCTCCGCAAAAAAGGCGGAAAATGCCGAGCATGCAAATTACTTTGACAATCCGTGGAATGAATCGATGAAAGCCAAGCGAAAAATTTATGATTTTGACAAAATTGCCGAGCGCGATTTTGTCGATGTGTTTATGGATGTTTGGACTCCGCCGGATTGCTTAACTTTGCACGAGCCGGATTGCGGTAACGATGCTTTGCATCGCGATATGCAACGCATTGGCGGCGATTTTCGCCGGGCGATTAATAAGTTGAGTTTGCCTGCACGAGAGGAGTTGCACAAAGAAAGAAAATTCGCTAATCGCGCGCGAAACCGGTGAACGAAAAATCGAAGCGCCAAAAGCGGAAACAACTCCCGTCGCGCAAAAAAAATCAATCTGCCGCTAAAAAACCGTTAACACACGAAGGTGTGGAGATTATTCGCGGTGGTAACGAGCAACAAATAATCGAGACGAGAGTTTCCGAGTACAGCGGGCCGTTGCCGCCCGTGGAAGATTTTGAAGGATATGAACGGGTGTTGCCGGGCGCGGCGGACCGCATTATGACCATGGCGGAAAAAGAACAAAAGTTGCGAATGCAAGCCGCCCCACGTATCCTTGATAACGAATCCAAGCAGATTAACGGCGCAGTCGCAACGAGCATAGGAATGATAATCGTTGCAGGTCTTGCAGTTTGGCAAGGCTTCGACTTGCTTGCGGTGTTTTTTGGTGCTCCGGGGCTGGCTTCGCTGATTCGACAAATTTTCATTTGGTGGAGAGAAAGCAAAAAACCCGACGAATAACAAACATTCGCTCTCGTATACTTCCCACCCACCTACAACGCCTCATCACTCAACACCACCGCATCAAATTTTTGCGCGAAGTGTTCGCTTGCGATTTGTTCGACGGGCAGGGCGGTGAGATGTTTGTCGTAGCAGTGGCGATAGAGGCGTGCAAGTTTGGCGGCTTGTTGGAGTTTGGATTGGCGCAGGGGTTGCGGGAAGTTGGGGGCGTGCAGCGATAAATGAATGATGGGTTTGGTGCGGGCGGTTAATTCGATTAGCGCCGGGATTAAGTCGAACTCGCCGCCTTCGATGTCCACTTTTAATAAGTCGATTTTTTCGATGCCCCAGAATTCGGTGAAGCGCGTCGGCGTCATCGCCGGCACTTCGGCGCGGTCGCCGCGCGTTGATTCGCCGACGCGGGTGACGCTGTCGCCGAAACCTTTTTCGTTGACGACTTGGGCGACGCCGTTTTGTGCGCATAGTGCGCCGTGAAACAGGCGCGCGTTTTGGATGTGGTTGAGGCGCAGGTTGGCGAGCAATTGTTCATAGGCGACCGGGTCGGGTTCGATGGCGTACACAATTCGACAGCGCGGTGCGGCGAACAGCACGGTCGGGCCAATCCACGCGCCGACATCGACATACACCGAATCGGCGTGCAGACAACGGTCGAGCAGCGTTAACGTGTCGGGTTCCCAGCGATTGGCGTCGACCTTTTGCCAAAACTTTTCATTTTCGGCGACCAGTTGATGCGCGACGCCGCCGATGTTGATGTTAAGGCGGCGCGGTTGGGCGGCGGGGTTGGCGGTGTGTTGGGTTGATTTCATCGTTGGGCTGCAAATAATCGGGCGGGCATCAAGCGTACTTTTTTATTCACGCGCGCGCAAGTTGGCGCATACAATTTAACCCGGTGCGCTTTGGTCGAAGCGTGGTCGAGTCGTGGTCGCGCATTGGTCGCGCCGTTTAATTCAATACATTCACCTTTATGAAAAAATCCATTGCAGTGGTGGTCAAAGGTTATCCGCGGTTGTCGGAGACGTTTATTGCGCGCGAGATACTTGCGCTGCAACAAGCCGGCGCATCGTTGATGATATTTTCATTGCGTCGCCCCGGCGAACGCCAAACTCATCCGGTGCATCAAGCGATTCGCGCCGCGGTGGTGCAGTTGCCGGAATATTTATGGCGCGAACCGTTGCGCGTGTTGCGCGCTTGGCGCATGTTGCGCAAGCGTGATTCGTATCGATGCGCGCGGCGCGTTTGGTTGCGCGATTTGCGCCGCGATTTCAGCGCAAACCGCGCGCGGCGATTTGGGCAGGCGTTGGTGTTGGCTGCGGAATTGCCGGCGCGGATTGAATTGTTGTACGCGCATTTTTTGCATACGCCGGCGTCGGTTGCGCGTTATGCATCGATGTTGAGCGAAGTCGCGTGGAGTTGTTCGGCGCACGCCAAGGATATTTGGACGACGCCCGAATGGGAAAAGCGCGAAAAGTTGACCGATTGTCGGTGGTTGACGACCTGTACGCGCGTCAACTTTTTGCATTTGCGCGAATTGGCTACGCGACCGGAAAAAGTGTCGTTGAATTATCACGGCATCGATTTGGCGCAGTTTGCGCCGCACACCTCGCCGCACAGTGCGCGCACCGGCGCAGCGCGCGATGACCCGGTGCGCATTCTCAGCGTCGGGCGCGCGGTCGCCAAAAAGGGCGGGCTTGAAATGCTCGACGCCTTGGCGATGATGCCGCGCAACGTGCATTGGCAATTGACGCATATCGGCGACGGCCCGCAACTGCGCGAGTATCAACGCCGCGCGCGCGCGCACGGCATCGACCAACGCATCCGCTGGCTTGGCGCACAGCCGCAGCGGACGGTGATTGAATGTTATCGAGACGCGGATTTTTTTGCGTTGAACTGTCGCATCACCGCGGACGGCGACCGTGACGGCTTGCCCAATGTGTTGCTCGAAGCGCAAAGCCAATCGTTGCCGGTGGCGTCGACCAACATCTCCGGCATCGTCGAGTTAATTGCGGATGACGTCAACGGGTTGTTGGTGGACGCCGACGACACGCGCGCGTTTGCCGATGCATTGTTGCGACTCATCGCCGACCCGGCGTTGCGCCGCCGACTTGGCGACGCCGGACAAAAAATCGTCACCGAACAATTCGACCGCGCGCACAACTTTGCGCCGTTGTATCGATTGATTGCCGGGGACGCGGCGGGTGAAGTGACAAGTGACAGTGAAGAGTGAAGAGTAAAAAGTAAAAAAAGTGAAAAATAAAAAGTAAAAGTTAAAATAAAAAGTTACCAATTAAAATTAACAGTGTTCATTATTAATTCGTTATTAATAATTATCAATTAATAATTGTCAACTTAACCAATCACCACCCGTCCCTTAACCAGTTACAAATCACCGCTTAATAACAATGTTCAGGCGCCGGAAATTTGCCGGCTTTAACTTCAGCGACGTATTGCGTCAGCGCGCCTTGTACGCCGTTGGGGTTGCCGTGCAAATAATTCTTGACGAACTTTGCGGTCTTGCCCGGATACAAACCGAGCAAATCGTGCCAAACCAAAATTTGCCCGTCGACCTCGGCGCCGGCGCCGATGCCGATGACCGGCACCTCCAAATCGCGCGACAACGCCGCGCCCAATTCCTGCGGCACGCATTCGACCAACAACATTCCGGCGCCGGCTTGCTGCAACAGTTTCGCTTCGTCGCGGATGGTTTTCGATTGGCGCGGGTCGCGTCCTTGTACGCGATAGCCGCCGAGATGATTGACCGATTGCGGCATCAAGCCCATGTGCGCGCACACCGGAATGCCGCGTTCGCACAACAGCCGAGTGGTTTCAGCCAACCATGCGCCGCCTTCGAGTTTGACCATGTGCGCACCTTCGCGCATTAATATCGCGGCGTTTTCCAAACTCTTGGCTTCCGAGTAATAACTCATGAACGGCAAATCGGCCATCAACAACGCCTTGCGATTGGCGCGGCGCACGCAACGCACATGATAGGCGACGTCGTCAATCGTCACCGGCAAACTGCTGTCGTGTCCTTGGATGACCATGCCGAGCGAATCGCCGACCAACAACACCTCGATGCCGGCCTGTTCGGCGGCGTGCGCGCTGCAATAATCGTACGCAGTCAACGCGGTGAACTTCTCGCCGGCGGCTTTTAACTTGCGCAGACGGTTGACGGTGATTCGCGGTGAGTCGATGTGGGCGGACATAACAATGCGGCGTTGGCGATGAGGATGATGATGGGGATGGTATTATGCCGCGCGGCGGCGCGCAAGCGTCGGTTGTGTGCCGTCCAATGTCAATCCGTCAAAATAAATGGTGTTCATTACCACCTCGTCGTCAATAGCGTCAATTCGACAATGCGCCAATGTCGTCAATGCGTCCGCCGTCAATGAGAATCGCCTTTTACGCGCCGATGAAACCGCCCACGCATCCGCGTCCGTCGGGCGATAGGCGCATCGCGCGGTTGTTGATGGCGGCGTTGGAATCGGCCGGTTGCGCGGTCGAATTGGCCGGCGAACTGCGCACTTGGGAAGGCAAGGGCAATCGCGCGCAACAGGATGAAATCGAACGCAATGCGCGCGCGGTCGCCGAACAATTCATCGCCGAATGCCGACAACGTCGACCGAGTGCGCGACCGCAATGTTGGTTTACCTATCATCCGTATCACAAATCGCCCGATTGGTTGGGGGTGCGTGCAAGCGCCGCGCTTGGCATTCCGTATGTCGTCGCCGAGGCTTCGCTCAGCGATAGGCAACAACACGGCGATTGGGCGCGCGGCGATGCGCAAACGCGCGCGGCGATTCGACAGGCGCAACTGATTGTTAACATCAATTCCAACGACCTCGCCGGGGTGTTGCCGCAGGTGCGCGCCGATGCAAGCGTTGTGCGCGTCAAGCCGTTTGCCGATGTCGCCGATGTCTCGTACAACAAAGCCGCGTTGCGCGATGACATTCAGCGACGGTTTCGCATCGATGCGAATCAATATTGGCTGTTGTGCGTGGCGATGATGCGCGAGGGCGACAAATTCGAATCCTATAAACGGTTGGCTGACGCCGTCGGCGCATTGCAACGCGACGATTGGCGGCTGTTGATTGTCGGCGGCGGGGCGGCGCAGCATCGCGTCAATGAATTGTTCGAATCGCAACGCCCCGAGCGCGTGCATTTTTTTGGCGAATGCCGCGACGAATTTATTTACACGCTGATGCGCGCCTGCGATTTGTTTGTGTGGCCGGCGTACAACGAAGCGCTCGGCATGGCCGCACTCGAAGCGATTGCGTGTCGCTTGCCGGTGGTCGCCGGACGCAGCGGCGGGATTGGCGATGTGATTGTGCCCGGCAAAAACGGCGTCTTGGTTGACGCGCCAACCGCCGCCAACTTCGCCGCGCAAATTGAACAACTGCTCGATGCCCCGGCGCAATTGGCGCAACTATCGGCGACGGCGCGCATGATGTATGACCAACATCATCACATTACCCGCGCGGCTGAGGTGCTTGGCGCGGCGTTGGAAAAACTGCGGCGGTAAAAAATAAACGGTGAAAGTAAACGGTAAAAGCAAACGGTAAAAAACAAACGCTAAAAATAAATATGCGGCGACGGTTTAATTGCGCGCGTTAACATTGCGCGCATTAACGTCTTAACTTCGCCACTTCGTAACGCTTTAACGAATAATGCGCCAACCATTAACACTTGCGCCACAACAATCATCCGCTACACCCCAAACGCCGCCGGTGCGCTTAACCATTGCACCGCCGGATGTCGGCTTAAGGCGGCGAGCAATGCCGGCAAAAATTCCAAACAGGCGGCGTCGTGCACCAAGTGATGCGTTAACAATCCGGTTGGTTCGTGCGCGTCGCATTGTCCGCATCGGCGGGCGCGCAAGTGGGCGGTTAATTGCGCGATGGTTTGTGATGCGCCGATGAATTGTTTGTTGCGTCGCCAATCGATGATGTCGACGTGGGTGTTGACGATGCGCAATGTTGCGGTGTGGCGCGTATTGCGCGCGGCAAATGTCGATACGCCGACATAGCCAAGTTGCGCAATCGGCGCAAGCAGATGCGGGGCGATTCGATTCCACGGCGGCGTCAGCACCGGCAAAAAGGTTTCGCCGAATGCATCGGCGAGTTTGCGCATGCCGTCGGCAAGTTCGTTGCACACTTCATCATCATTGCGCGCACCGCCGAGTTCAATTTTTTTCTCAAAGGCGCGCGCGTGATTGATGTGCGCATAACCGTGTTGCAACACCGCAAGCGAATCGCGCCGCAGATGCTTCGCCAATTTGCCGTGCATGGCGTGCGGAATTACCGCAATGCCGAGCGGCGTCTCGAAGCGAGCAGCCAATGCAAGCAGATGGTCGAGTTCGCGCGACGGTGCGTGCGCATCGTCGTCGCGCCACCATAAATGTGCCGCGCCGTCTTCCCAGCAATCCAGTTCGCGGTGCAACGCACTTTGCCAATCCTGCGTCATCGATTTGCGCGCCGCTGCAGTTGTTGTTCAATCCAATTTGCGGTGCGCGTTGCGCCGCGCAAATCCAACGGCGGCAGATGCGACCAATCCAATTGCGCGGCGCGCGCGACCGCATCGGCGAGACGCGCCGGGGTGAGTTCGGCTTCGGCGACGACGACGGCGCGTCCGAGTGCGGCGAATTTTTCGGCGCGATGCGATTGTTCGGTCTCAAAGTGATGCGCATACGGCACAAACACCGCCGGACAATTCGCCGCCACGACATCCAGCGTTGTGTTGTAGCCGGCTTGCGAAATCGATGCGCGACACTTGCCGAGCCGCGCGGCAAAATCATCGCGCGTGCGTTCGACCGTAACGCCGTCGCCCGCGCTTTGTTGCAGGCGGATGAAATCGGCGTCGGCGATTCGTCGGCTTGCCAAAATCCGCCAATGACAATCGCGCAATGTGCCAAGCGGTTTGGCCGCGACGGCGACGCGCAACAAATTTAAACCGACCGCGCCAAAGCCGGCGGAGACGATTACCTCGTCGCGCGCATCGCGGCGCGGTGCATCATTAGTGTCATTATTATTAGTGTCACTATTAATGTCACTATTAATCCCTTTATTAATGTCGTCCGCGACAACGTCGTTTGCGCACGCGCGCGGCGGGTTATGCAGATAGCCCGAATAAAAAATCTTGTCGCGCAATTGGTCGGCATACGCAAACGTTTCGGATAATCGCATCATCGTCGGGTCGGCGTGCACGACGACGCCGTCGAACCATTGATTAATTTCGCGCACGGTTTGTCGCGCGCGCACCAAAGTGCGCAACTGCAGCACATCGCGCACGGAACACACCATCAACGGACGCGACCGCATCGCTTCGACTTGATGCATCAACGGCAACAATTCAAACCGCATTATGCGCCGCCCAAACGGAAAGGTCTCGATGATTAACGCCTGCGGTGCGGCGTCGGCGATGGCATCGCAAAGTTGCGCGGCGCGCGCGGCTTTGGCGGAGTCGCTGAGCGGATGTTGCGCCGCGTCCAACAACCGCGCGAGGTTGTCGGGCTTGGCATGCACCGGCGGCAGTTGGCAAATCGCATAACGCAACGATGACGCGCGCGATGCATGCGCTTCGCCGCCGCAGATTAAGGTGACCGCATGCCCGGCATGCGCCAATGCATCGGCCAAGGCGCGCATGCGCACCAGATGGCCGCCGCCGACCAAGTGCTGTACATAAATGCAAATCCGCGCGGCGCGCACTGTCGCGCTCGATGTCGCGTTCAAAGTCGCATTCAATGGTGCATTCAATGCCGCGCCTAATATGAGTGTTGTGGATTATTGTTGCGGCGCAAGCATCGACACCACCCGCGCGCACAGCGTGTCCATGCCGTCCAACATGCCGCGCGGCAGATGCGCCGACGGGCGCGGTTGGGCGTGCAGATTGTCAATCAGCGGCAACAAATCCTCGACGCGGTTTTGATGCGGCTCGAGCATCGACACCAACCCCAACTCGGCCGCGCGGCGCGCGCGAATCAATTGTTCGGTGCGCGGCGTGGCGCGCGGCAACACAATCGCCGGCTTGTCAAAACTTAAAATTTCGCAAAAGGTGTTGTAGCCGCCCATGCTGATTAACCCTTCGGCGCGATCGATTAAATTTTCCAAACGCGGATGTTGGTCGAGAATGCGAATGTCGCCGGCCGCGTTGGCGATGCGCTTAAAATGCGCGCGCTTGGCCGAATCCATAAACGGCCCGAGCACAACCAACGCCCCCGGCGCGTGTTGTTTGCGGCGGGTTAATGCGCGCAACGCTTGGTCAACCATCTCCTCGCCGTCCTTGCCGCCGCCGGGCGAGATGAGAAGATACGGCGACTCGGGCGCGCCGCCGTCGTCCTCGAGCGGCGGGCGTTTGAGATAGCCGGTGAAAATGGTTTTGTCCTCTATCTCGGCGCCGACATCGATGCCGCGCAACGGGTGATAAAACGACTCGACGCCGTAAATCCAAATTTCATCGTACAACTCGCGCATCGCCGGCAACGCCGCCTTGCGCTGCCATTCGCCGCGCAATGCATCGGCGTCGTCGAGTACGTCGCGCAAGCCGAGCACGGTGCGCGCGCCTTTGTCGCGCAACAGTTTTAATGTCTCGCCGACTTCGCTTTCGAGACCGAGCGGTTCCTTATCGACCAAAAACAAATCCGGGCGAAACGCCTCGGCGGTTTGGCGGATAATCGCCGCGCGAATCGCCATGGTGCGCTCCAAATCGATGTGCAAGCCAAGCGAGGTGTAACTGCCGTCTTTAAGTTTGATGACACCGGGGATGCGCACAAAATCGACGCGCGCGCGAAATTCGAAACTGCCGATGACCGGCGAACCGGACAACACCAGCACCGAGATGCCCTTGAAGCGCCCGACCAATTCATGCGCAATCGCGCGACAGCGGCGCAGATGCCCGAGCCCGAAGGTGTCGTGGCTGTAAATCAGCACGCGGGCGTTGTCTAAGCGGGAACGCATGGCGGGTGTGCCGCGCGTGCGGCGTGCGCGAAATCGCGCGGGTTAGGCCGGCTCGTCGGCCGCGCCCGAATCGAACAGCAACACGATGCTTTGCAGCAATTGCGCGACCTTTTCGCCGTCGCCGTCGCGCTCGACCCATTCGAACACCACCGGATCCTGTTTGTTTTTGGGTTGTTGGGAGATTTTTTCGCGCGCGCGATGCGAGGCAAACACGCGCGTGCCGTCGGCGCCGTTGCGTTCGAGGCGCAAGGTGTATTTGTCCAACGTGGTCGAGCGGTTAAACAACGCCTGCAACAATTCGCCGGCCAGTTGGCTGTAACTTTCGGTGCCGTAGCCTTGTTTGACGTCGTCGGTTTTTTTGGCGAACCAATCGGTTTCCATCAAGCCGGCTTCGGGTTGATACTGCACCAATTCGATTTCGTAAAACGCCCAAAAGTCGGTCAACTTGCGCCACACTTCGGTCGCATCGGCGTCGATTTCCAGCCATGATTTGCCGTCCTTGGTTTTAATGTCGACGCCGATAACCTCGGGCAACACGCGCAAAGATTCATCCGGTTTATCGAGTGCTTTGTCGCGCACGTTTTGATTGGCCGAATCGAGCAAATCCGGCGGCACCGCCAGCCCTGAGCGGCGCGCCGATTGCCGTTGCTCGGCAAACAATCCGCCCGGATTGGGCGGTGCGCTGACTTCCGATGCTTTGTCGGCGTCGGCGACTTCGTCTTGTGGCGTCGATGCGCACGCGCTCAACAACAACACGGCGGCGACGGATAACGCTTTTTTCATCGCTAATGGTTCGAGGGGGGACGGGTTCGAAAGTGGTTGGGTCGACTGCGATAAGCCGCCGGCGAATTTCCATTTTACCATAAATTCGCGGCGTTGCTGTATGGTGGACGCATGCGCGTAAACGCCCGCATCATTTACTCGCCGCGCGTTAATCGCGCGCCCGATTGCGCGCGATGCACACTGCGATGCAAGCCGCAATGAAGCCGACGACGCGCGCGCGGTACGGGTATGTCGGGCGGCATTGGCGCGGCGAATGTTCATTGGCGGTTTCGTTTTGGTTGAATTTCCTGGCGCCGTTTGTCGCGCTGAACTATGCCGAGCGGTTTGTGTTGCCGCCGTATGTGACCGGCGAGGCGCGCGTGACATTCGCGGTGATTGGGTTTTTTGTCGCGGTGCGGTTGGTGATTTATCCATGGCAGGCGATTGGCTTGGTGCGCGCTTGTGAGCGATGCATCGCCGCGCGCACCGAACGCATTTGGGCGTTGGCCGCCGAAGGCGCGGTGGTGTTGAGCGTTGCCGCGACGTTGACCGCGAGCATCTCGAGCGCACAATCGTATCTCGCGCATCAGCGCGAATGGCGCGCGCAACAATCGCCGCGCGTTGCGCCGGTGCGCGATTATGCGTTGGAAGTGGTCGGCGACGGCGCGTTGATTCATTTGCGCGGTGCGCTGCAGGTTGGCGTCACCAAAGATGTCGCGCGGTTGTTGGCCGATAATCCGCGCGTGCGCGGGATTATTTTGGACAGCGGCGGCGGGCAAATTTACGAAGGGCGCGGCTTGGCGAAACTGGTGCGCGAGCATCGATTGGCGACCTATTCATTGGAAAAATGCGCGTCGTCATGCGCGACCGCGTTTATCGCCGGCACGACGCGCACGCTCGGCGTCGATGCGCGCATCGGTTTTCACCGGTATAAAAATTACGCGGCCTTGCCGGTGGTGGATATCGACGCCGAACACGCCAAGGACATCGAGTTGTTTAAACAACAGGGCGTTACCGCGCAGTTTTTGCGCCGCGTGTTTGTGCATGCGGCCGACCAAATGTGGTGGCCGGCGGCGGATGAATTAATCGACGGCAATGTTGTGCATCGCATCGGCGATGTGCATGCGCTGCAGTGACGCGATTAAGGTGCGGCGCAAGTCGCGATTAAAATAAACGCTATTGCGGTGCGATGCCGCGCAGGCGTTCGCCGCGGCGGCGCAATAATTCGACTGAGGTGAGCAACAAAATCGAGGTGATAATCAACAAGGTGGCGACGGCGAGAATCGTCGGGCTGATTTGTTCGCGGATGCCGGAAAACATCTGCCAGGGAATCGTGCGCTGTTCATAACTGCCGACAAACAACACCACCACCACTTCGTCGAAGGAGGTGATGAACGCAAACAACGCCCCGGAGATGACGCCCGGCAAAATCAACGGCACGATGACGCGAAAGAAAGCGTGCTGCGGCGATGCGCCCAAGGTGGCGGCTGCGCGAATTAAATTGTGGTCGAAGCCGACCAAGGTGGCGGTGACGGTGATGACGACAAACGGCGTGCCGAGTGCGGCGTGCGCCAGCACCACGCCAAGATGCGTCGACGCCAGACCGATTTTGCTGTAGAAAAAATACATCCCGGCCGCGGAGATAATCAGCGGCACAATCATCGGCGAAATCAACACGCCCATCACCACGGATTTATACGGCATCTCGGGGCGACTTAAGCCAAGTGCGGCGACCGTGCCGAGTGCGGTCGAGATGAGGGTGGCGAACACCGCAATCACCAAACTGTTTTTAACCGCGCCTTGCCAATTGGGGTTGGTGAAAAAATCGGCGTACCATTTGAGCGAATAGCCGGCCGGGTCGAGCGACAGCATCTCCGGGGTAAAGGTGAAAAACGGCACGGCGTTAAACGACAGCGGAATGATGACGACTATCGGCGCAATCAAAAAGAAAAACACCAACGCGCAAAACGCCAAATACACCCAATGCCAAATGCGTTGGGCGGTGGTTTTATAAATGGGAAGCGGCATGATGAGTTGTGATGCGGTTGTGGTTAGCCAAGTTTCATGTTGTCGATGCCGACGATTTTGTCGTACAGAAAATACAGCACCAACACCACGCCAAGCAAAATCGCGCCGAGTGCGGCGGCCAACCCCCAGTTGAGCGAACTGGACATGTGATAAGCGATGAAGTTGCTAATCAAGGTGCCGCTTTGCCCGCCGACCAAGGCCGGGGTGATGTAATAACCAATCGCCAAAATGAACACCAAAATCGCCCCGGCGCCGATGCCGGCGACGGTGTTGGGAACATACACGCGCATAAACGCGGTCGCCGGCGATGCGCCGAGCGATTCGGCGGCGCGCATGTAACTTGGCGGGATGGTTTTCATCACGCTGTACAACGGCAGCACCATAAACGGCAACAGGATATGCACCATCGCGATAATCGTGCCGGTGCGGTTGTGAATCATCGCCAGCCGATTGTCGTCGGCGACCAACCCAATCCACACCAACACATCGTTTATCACGCCCTCTTGCTGCAGCAATGCAATCCACGCGGTGGTGCGCACCAGAAGCGAAGTCCAAAACGGCAGCAGCACCAGGATAATCAACAAATTGCTCTTGGCGGTCGGCAGCACCGACAGCAGATAGGCGACCGGATACGCGAGAATTAAACACAGCACGGTAATCAATAAACTCATCCACATTGTGCGCCAAAAGAGTTTGACGTAAATGCGTCGTTCGGCGTCGTTGGCGACAATATCGCCGGCGGCCGAATAGCCCAAATCCAATGCGGCGAGATAATAGGAGATGGTGTAGCGCGCGCTTTCGCGTTTGAGCACGCGCCATGTATCGAGGTCGCCCCATTTGGGTTCGATGGCGATGAAGGATTCGCGATACGGCGGCGCGAGGTCGGCGACTTTGCGCGTGGTTTTGCGAAACAATCCGGAGAAGCCGGGTTTTTCATAATTCAATCGTCGCCCGACTTTGCCGGCGGTGCGCGCCTTTTTGGCGTCGATTAAATCGGCGGCGAGCGCGGCGAACACCGCTTCATCGGGCAATTGCCCGCCGGTTTCATCCCACTGATGCACCAGCGGAATGCTGCGGTTGAGCACTTCGCCGACCAGTTGGTTTTCGACGCTGCGAAACAGCATGTCGATAATCGGCACAAAAAACGCAAACACGATAAACACAAACAACGGCGCAACCAATCCCAACGCCTTGAGTTTGCCGCGCCGTTGCGCGCGCGCCAAACTGACTTTGAGCGGCGTGCCGTCGGCGGTGACCAACAGTTCGTTGGTCGGTGAAGGCGCGGTGGTTGAATCGGTCGTCATGTTTTTATGGTTCACAATGCGGCGCGTTTATCGATGGCGCGCCGCATTGCATGCGAAGCGCGAATCAACGCGATTTCGACCGCTTCGGTTTCGCGCGCTTGGGTTCATCATCGGATGAATCGTCGTTGATATCTTTGCCGAAATACAACACACTCAGCATTACCACCGCGACGAAGGTTAAGGTGATGTAAAACGAAGTTGCACTGGACATAATGATTTCCTCATGGTTGCCTTAAAAGTTTATTCAGTGTAGACAATTGCGCCACACCAAACAATCAATCCCAATAAAATGGCGTACTGGGCGCCGTGGGCGATTGGCTCGATAAAATAGCCAATCACCCCGGCGGCCACTACAAGAACCCCAAATTGCCGAAGGTCCTTGCGCACTGCGCCTTTGTCAAAGCGAACGATTTGCAGCGGATTTCGCATCGACGCGGGCGCGATTTACAGGACGATTAATTCGCCAACCAAGCGTTGAAGCGCTCGGTCAAATCGTCCTTGTTGTCAGCCCAGAACTCGTAATTAAACAGCAACGTGTTCTTGGCGTTTGCCGGGGCGGTTGGCATGTGCGGCGCCATGTCGATGCCGAGTTCGGCGTGTTTGCCGACCAACGGCGCCGATGATTTGCGCGCCGGGCCATAGGAGATGTATTTCGCTTGGTCGGCGAGACGTTGGGTGTCGGTGGCGAAGCGCACATACTTCAACACTTCGGCGAGATGCGGCGCGCCTTTGGGGATTACCCAGCCGTCCAAGTCATACACTTGCCAATCCCACATCATCGCAACCGGCTGTTTTTCCTCTTCGATAATCGAGAACAACCGGCCGTTGTAAGTCGAGCCCATCACCACTTCGCCGTCGGCCAGCAGTTGCGGGGTTTGCGCGCCTTTTTCCCACCACACGACCGAATCGCGAATCGTGTCCAATTTGGCGAACGCGCGGTCGACGCCGGCGTCGGTGGCAAGTTCTTGATAGACCCGATTAGCCGGCACGCCGTCGGCAATCAACGCCCATTCGAGATTGTTAATCGGGCGTTTTTCCAGCGAGCGTTTGCCGGGAATTTTCGCCAAATCAAACACGTCGGCAATCGTGGTCGGCGGCACTTTGACCAAATCGGTGCGATAGCCAAACGCGGTCGAATAAACGATTTGCGGAATCCAGCACGGCGAGACAATCAACGAGCCGAAATCTTCGGTTGCCGGCGTGCCGTCGGGCGCCGCGGCCAGGACTTGATTATGGTCGACTTCTTCGAGCAAGCCTTCTTCGCACAGCAACAAGGCGTCGGATGCAACCACGTCGACCAACGACCAAGTTACATTGTCGGCTTCGTTCATCGCGCGAAGTTTGGCGACCGCTTCGTTCGATGAATCATCGTTTACGATGTTGACGCCCGGGTTGTTGCTCATGTACGGGTCGTGATACGCCTTTTGTTGGCTGGCGGTGTAGGCGCCGCCCCACGACACGATGACCATGTCAATCGCGCCTTGCGGCTTAACAAACATGTACCACGCGCCGACTGCAATCGCGGCAATCACCGCGATTGACAACAGCGATTTTGAGGTTTTCTTCATAGCGTTCATTTGAGTTTCCTCGTGCGAAAAAAATTGGATGAAACGTTTGGTAAATGCATTCGTTCGAATGCGGCGTGGATAAAATGTGATGCAAGTGTGCGTTACAAGTGCGCGATACAAGCGACAATGCATCCGCAAAATATAAAGCATTTGCCGCCGTATGTAAATCGCGCCGACGCGCGTCGTTGGCGTCGAAGGCGGGGTTAATCCGACGGGTCGAGTGCGCGGCAATCTTCGGCGTTCCAGCCGATGTTCACCGTGTCGCCTTTTCGCAACTGCGCGTGCGCGGCGGAATTGGGGATTTTGACAATAAAATCGTCGTGTCCGCAAACGGTAAACCGCGTGCGAATGTGGTCGCCAAGATAAATCAATTCCTCGGCGCGCGCGGAAAAAATATTCGCCAGCGAGCCTTTCGGCGGCGCCACCACAACGCGTTCGGGACGCAACGATAAAGTGGTGCGCACGCCGGCGCCGCCTTGCACATTAATTTTGCTCGCGACCACGGTCTCGCCGGTCTTGCCGACATCGTCCACTTGCACTTTCACGTTATCGCCGAGATCCTCGGTGACTTTGCCCAGCAGGCGATTATTCTCGCCGATAAAGTTGGCGCAAAAGGCATTTTTGGGTTTTTCATACAATTCTTCGGGCGATGCGCATTGTTGAATCACGCCGTCGTTTAACACCGCAATGCGGTTGGACATGGTCAACGCTTCGCTTTGGTCGTGGGTGACATACACCACGGTCAGCCCGAGGTTTTCGTGGATGTGCTTAATTTCATACTGCATCTGTTCGCGCAGATTTTTATCGAGCGCACCGAGCGGTTCATCCATTAGCACCAAATCCGGGTCGAACACCAAAGAGCGCGCGACCGCCACGCGTTGTTGTTGCCCGCCGGACAATTGCCCCGGACGACGCTCGGCAAACGCGCCGAGTTGCACCATATCCAACGCGCGCGTCACTTTTTGGTCGCGCGCGCTTTTGTCGATGTCGCGCACCTCGAGCGGAAAGGCGAGATTTTCGGCGACCGTCATGTGCGGAAACAGCGCGTAATTTTGGAACACCATGCCGATGCCGCGTTTGTGCGGGGCGACATGATTGATGCCGCGCCCGTTGAGATAAATCTCGCCGTGCGTGGCCGGCTCAAACCCGGCCAGCATCATCAAACAACTGGTCTTGCCCGAGCCGGACGGCCCGAGCATCGTCAAAAATTCGCCTTTGGCGACGTCCAAGTTGAGGTTTTTAACGATCAGCGATTCGCCGTCGTAACTTTTTTGGATGTCGACGAAGCGCACCAAGGGTTGTTGTGCGGACATGGTTAACCTTTCTGTTTGCGTTGGTGAATGGAGTCAATCAATTGTTGTCGCGTGAAGCCGGCGTTGCGCAGCGATTGAAGCACGACGCCGGGCGACACAGTGGCGTGGTTCGGAATCGACAATGCGTATTTTGCGCCGGTTTTTCTGAGCGCGATATGACCGCCGCTTTGCCGCGAAATTCGATAGCCGTTGTCTTCAAAAAATTTAATCCGCCGCTTTGTGCTGACCGCCGGCAATTTTGGCATTTAACCGCATGCCATCACCGGCACTTCCGCCGGAATTTGCACCCGCCGCGTTTTGGCGGTTGAGGTTACCGGCGGTTTTGCGGCGCGCGGTTTGCCGTTTAACGCAGCCATCGGACGAAAGCCGTGCTGTTGCAACACCTCGTTCAAAATGCCCTCTTCGACGCAATATTCGATTAGCAGTTCAATCGCCTCGGCGATGTTTTTTTTTCGCTTCGGCAAAAGTTTTGCCTTGACTGCAGGCCGGAAGCGCCGGACAAATCGCCACATACAAGCCGGTTTCCTCCTCTTTTTCGATGAGGGCGGTGAAACTGGCTTTAAGCCAAATCACATTGGCGGCGCCGTTAATCTTGGCCGCGGGTTTTGCGGTCGCCGCCGCGGCGTTTTTGGCAATCGAATCGGGCATCGTCATATTCGCGTTATTGGTTGCGCATTAATTAATGCAGAGTCACTAATTAAGCGGATGAACGCGATGCCCGATTGTAACCGACACCGCCCGCCGATTGTCAAGCCCGTCGCCGTTGCGCCGCCACAATCGCGCCCAACAACATCAACGCCGGCAGGAAAAACCATTGCTTTGCCGGGCGGTCGGCGTTGCGTTGGAGGTCGGCGATTTGCCAGTCGAAATCGATTTGTTGACGTTCGGCCGGGCCGCCAAACTCGATGGCATCGACCAGCCAAATGCCGTTGTCGATGCGCAACTCGAGCCCGGCGGATTGGCGCAGGCGCGTGATGCCGTCGCCGACGGGGCCGAGCGGCAACATCACGACTTTGTCCACCGCCTTGCCTTCGAGCGTCTCGCCGATGACATGCAGGCGCACTTGGGCATTCGCCGGCATCGCTTCGACCACTTCGTAAATTTGCGCGGCCGGGATTTTTTCGAGCGGCGGGTAAATGCGGTCCATCCAAAAGCCGGGACGAAACAGCGTAAACGACACCGCCAACAACGCCAGCGTTTCCCATCGCCGATTGCGCGTCAAAAAATAGCCCTGGGTGGCGGCGGCAAACAACAACATTGCGGCGGTGGCCGAGGCGATGACGCCGAGCAAGTGCAGCCAATTGTCGACGCCGACCAGCAGCAGTTCGGTGTTGAAGATGAATAAAAACGGCAGAATCGCGGTGCGGATGTCGTAGGTGAAGCCTTGGATGCCGGTGCGAATCGGGTCGCCTTTGGCAATGGCGGCGGCCGCATAGGCGGCCAAGCCGACCGGCGGCGTGTCGTCGGCGAGGATGCCGAAATAAAACACAAACAAATGCACCGCAATCAACGGCACGATTAACCCATGCGCGGCGCCAACCGAGACGATGACCGGCGCCATCAACGATGAGACCACGATGTAATTGGCGGTGGTCGGCAGCCCCATGCCGAGCAGCAGGCTAATCAATGCGGTGAACACCAGCATCACCATTAAATTGCCGCCCGAGATGAACTCGACGAATTCGGCCATCACCAAGCCGATGCCGGTTAAGGTTACCGTGCCGAGGATGATGCCGGCGCAGGCGGTTGCGACGCTGATGCCAATCATGTTGCGCGCACCGCCGACCATGCCGGCGCAAAAATCGCGCAAGCCTTCGCCGAATTGCGCGCGCAGTTGCGCGACGGTGCAACGCCGCACCAACGCCTTAATCGGTTTGTGGGTGAAGGTGATGACAATCATCAACAGCGTCGCGTAAAACGCCGACAAGCCCGGCGAAAGCCGCTCGACGGTCAAGCACCAAATCAACACCGCCACCGGCAACAGATAATACAAGCCGGCGTTGACGGTTGGGCCCGGCGGCGGCAATCGATCGATTTGCCCGTCGGCGGGCAATTCGGGGAAGCGCGTTGCATGCGCCGCCAATGCAATGTATGCGCCCAACACAATCAACGCCGACACCCACAAGGTGTGCGCGCCGGCGAAGTTTTTTAGATGACCGAACAGGTAATAACACGCGCCCGATAAAATAATCACGCCGCCGAGATTGACCAAAAACAAAAGCGCGGTGCGTTGCCATGTGCGGCGCGTGGTGCGCGTCAATCCGGTCAGCCCGGCTTTGCACGCCTCCAAATGCACGATGTAAATCAGCGCAATGTAGGCGATGATGGCCGGCAAAAAGGCGTGCTTGATGACTTCGATATAGGAGATGCCGACGAATTCAATCATCAAAAACGCGGCCGCGCCCATCACCGGCGGGGTCAGTTGACCGTTGGTCGATGAGGCGACTTCAATCGCGCCGGCTTTTTCGGGCGAAAAGCCGACGCGCTTCATCAGCGGTATCGTAAATGTGCCGGTGGTTACGACATTGGCAATCGACGACCCCGACACCAAGCCGGTCAACCCGGATGAAACCACCGCGGCTTTGGCCGGGCCGCCGCGCAAATGCCCGAGCAGTGAAAACGCCACCCAGATGAAATAATTGCCGGCGCCGGCGCGCTCGAGCAGCGAGCCGAACAACACAAACAAAAACACCATCGTCGTCGACACTCCGAGGGCGATGCCGAACACGCCCTCTTGCGACAGCCACATGTGCGACATGGTTTTGGCGTAACTCGCGCCCTTCCAAGCGATGACATCGGGCGCCAAATGCCCGAAAAATACATAGCCCAAAAACAGTGCGGCAATCAACGCCAGCGGCAAGCCCAACGAACGCCGCGCGCCCTCCAACACCAACGCCAAACCGAATGAAGCGATGATGACATCGGTCGGCGTCGGCAGCCCGGGACGCTCGGCCAACTCGCGCGCAAACACCGACAAATACATCGTCGCGCACACCCCGCAAGCCGCAAACAGCCAATCATGCACGGCGATGCGGTCGCGCGATTTGGCGCGCGTCGCCGGATACGCCAAAAACGCCAGCAACAACCCAAACGCCAAATGTATCGACCGCGTGTCGGTGTTGTTCGGCACCGGAATAAACTCACCGAGCGCATACGGCAACGGCGACGCTATCCACAACTGAAACATCGACCACGCAAACCCAACCGCAGCCAACCCGCCGCGCAGGACGCGGGTGTCGGAATCGATTTCTTCGTTGGCGATGCCGCTGATGTTGGTGTGATGATTATTCGATGGTTGGTTCATCACGGCAGTATACGCGGTTAATGCGCGCGGCGTTTGTCGCTTGCACCGACTCGTTTGCCGTTGCAATGGTTAACTCATCGATGTTAATTCCGCCGAACGCAGCCGACGGTGAATAGATAATTAGTTAAATCAAATAATGTGAACAAAAATCGAACCGGCGGTCGTCGCCGGCGGTTGATGTTAAGCGTCAGCGCAAGCGCAAGCGCAAGCGCAAGCGTCAACCATCCATCGCCTGTGCGGGCGCGTGTGTTGGTTGTCGAGATAAAAAAAAGGGGGCGCGCCCCCCAGCGTAGCCCCCTCAAGCGGTTGGGTTTTCATCCCAAATTGGTCGCAACCGGTTTTTATTTTACATCCAGCCGCGTTCTTTGTAATAGCGCACCGCACCGGCATGCAACGGCGCCGACAAGGCGTCGGAAATCATTTCGCTTTGTTGGAGATTGGCGAATGCCGGGTGCAGTTTACGGAAATCGTCGAAATTGTCAAACACCGCTTTGACGATTTGGTAGATGACTTCATCCGGCACCGCCGTCGAGGTGACGAAGGTTGCGCCGACGCCGAAGGTTTTGGTGTCGTCCGGGTTGCCGCGATACATGCCGCCGGGGATGACGGCGTAGCGGTAAAACGGCTTGGAGGAGACCAGTTTATCGATCGCCGGGCCGCTGACTTCGACGAAGCGCGCATCGCAGGTTGTGGTCGCCTCTTTGTTCAACGCCGACGGATTGCCGACCAGCCAAAAGAACGCGTCGATTTTGTTGTCGCACAACGCACTCGGCGTCTCGGCCGATTTCATTTGCGCGGCGAGTTTTAAATCGCCGTTGTCGTGACCCAAGGCGCGCCAGACGACATTCCAAGTGCCCTCTTGCCCTGAGCCGGGGTTGCCGATGTTGACGCGTTTATCGACCAGTTGGTCGATGTGGCGGATGCCGCTGTCGGCGCGCGCAAGCAAACTGACCGGCTCGGCATGCACCGAAAACACCGCGCGCAATTCGGTAAACGGTCCGGCATCGATGAACGCCTGTTTGCCGCTGCCGTTATAGGCGTGGTATTGCCAATCGGATTGGGCGACGCCCAAATCCAATTCGCCGGTGCGGATTGTGTTGAGGTTGTATACCGAGCCGCCGGTCGATTCGACCGAGCAACGAAAGCCGTGCTGCTTGCGGTTTTTGTTGACCAGCCGACAAATCGCGCCGCCGGTTGGGTAGTACACGCCGGTGACTCCGCCGGTGCCAATCGATACGAAGTTCTGTTGGGCGACCGCTTGAGGTGCGGCCGCGCATAAAAGCAAACCGGTTGCGGTTAACGCAACGCCGAATTTTTTCATCATCATCGTCTCCGAGTGTGCGCGGGTTAAGGGTGGATTGCAATGCGCGACAACCGCATCGCGCCGACAAAGTATGCCATAAATCAGCGGCGATTGGTCGCCGGCGCAAGGTCAACCATGTGCATGTGCCGCAATATCCAGCGTTGGCGTTTGATGACTTGTTCGCTCGGCGCATTGGCGATGCGCTCAATCGGATTGGGCAGCACCGCCGCCAGGCGCGCGGCTTCGCGGCGGGTTAGGCGGCGCGCCGGTTTGTTGAAAAAATGTCGCGCGGCGTTTTCGACGCCGTATACCGCCTCGCCAAATTGCGCGATGTTTAAATACACCTCGAGCACGCGCCGCTTCGACCAAGTTAAATCGATGTATACCGCCAACACCGCCTCGATGAGTTTGCGCGGATAACTGCGCGCATTCCACAGCAGCAAATTTTTGGCGACTTGTTGGGTGATGGTGCTGGCGCCGCGCGGACGCCTTGCGTTTTCGCGCAATGATTTTGCCATCTCGATAAAATCCAAGCCGTGATGTTGAAAAAATCGCTGGTCTTCGCCGGCAATCACCGCCCGCGACATCGCCGGGGCAATCTCGGCAAGCGGACGCCAAGTGAACGACAGCCGCGCATCCGGCGGTGCGCCCCAATTGCGTTGCATCAACACCGATGAAGTCGGCGGGTCAATCCAACGCAATGCGGCGATGAACACCGCCAACAACACCGCCGCCGCCATCGCAATGCGCGCCAGCATGCGCATGCGGTCGGCAAGATGCCGACGCCAAATGCGCGACGCGCGTGTTTTAATTTTCGGCGACAACAACGAACGGCGCATGTGAAAAACGAGTGATGACGGTTAAGCCGCGCGCAATGCGGTGGTCAATGCAATTGCATGGCGGCGTAACAAGGTAAGTTGCAATGATGATTGCAGTAAAGATTGCAATTCGGGTTGCACTGCAATTGCAGTGCGCTTCGAAGTGCACTTCGATAGTGCGCTTCACAATGCGGTTGGTAATGTTATTTGTGATTCGATTTTGAGTAATGCGATTGCACATTGCAATGTGCATATCGATATGCATATCGATATGCATTTCGATATGCGTTGCAATATGCATTGCAACAAGCGGCGTTCAAGATGCATAACCCGCGCGCCATTATTGCGCGCCAAGGCATATCAACGCATTTTAACTTGCGACATTAACGCAACGCGGCGATGGCCTCGGCGACCAGCGGCGCGATGTTGGCGGCGATGACGCGCACGCCGGCGGCGTTGGGGTGCAATCCGTCGGGCAGGTTTAAGGTTGGCTGCAAGGCCACATCGCGCAAAAAAAACGGGTATAACGGGATGTCGTATTGTGCGCTTAATTCGCGATACTGCGCCGCGAATTGCCGTTGGTATTCGGCGCCGTTGTTGTCCGGCGCCAGCATGCCGGCCAACAACACGGCGGCGCCGGTTGCGCGGATGCGGTTTACAATGGCGTCGAGATTTTGTCCAACCACTTCGACCGGCAAGCCGCGAAACATGTCGTTTGCGCCAAACTGCACGATGACCAAATCCGGCTTGGTCGAATCCAACATCCAATCGACGCGCAACAATCCGTCTGAAGTGGTGTCGCCGGATACGGCGGCGTTAACCACCCGCACCGCCAGGCCGCGCGCGCGCAACAGTTGTTCGAGCACCGCCGCAAACCCCTGCGCTTGCGGCAACTGATAACCGGCGGATAAACTGTCGCCAAACGCGGCGACAATCACCTCATCATCGGCGCGCACCGTCGCGGTCATAAGCAACACCATCATTAGCCACATTCGCATGAACGACGATTCTATAACATCCGCCGCGGCGGTGCGCCTGTCGAATGTCGGGCTGTCGTTTGCCGACGGCGCGGTGCAAGTGTTTCATCATTTATCCGCATCGATTGCGCACGGGCAAACCACCGCGTTAACCGGCGCATCCGGCGCCGGCAAAACCAGTTTGCTCGCCATCATCGCCGGCTTGTTGCGCCCGAGCGAAGGGCAAGTCGAAACCTTGGGACGCTCGGTTGCGACGATGTCCGAGGATGCATTGGCGCAATTGCGCCGCGCGCACATCGGCATTGTGTTTCAGCATTTTCATTTAATCGATACGATGACCGCTTTGGAAAATGTTGCGCTGCCGATGCAATTGGCCAACGCCGCCGCGCCGACCGACCGCGCCGCGCAATCGCTCGAGGCGGTCGGCTTGGCTTCGCGCTTGACGCATTTTCCGGCTGAGTTGTCGGGCGGCGAACGGCAGCGGGTTGCGATTGCGCGCGCCTTTGTCGCCGCGCCCGAATTGTTGTTGGCGGATGAACCGACCGGCAATTTGGATTACGACACCGGGCAGGCGGTGTTGGAAACCTTGCTGGAGTTGGCGCAACAACGCCGCACCACGATGATTTTTGTTACGCACAACCGGGAAATTTTGCGCCACTTCGATTCGGTGATTTGTTTGCGCGACGGCGGCTTGCATAATGTTGGTTCATAATGCTCGCTCATAATGTTTATGCATAGCCGCGCCGCTTGGCACATTTTGCGCTGTGAATTGCGCGGTGAAAAGCGGCTGTTTTTACTGTCGGCGTTAACCACCGTGGTCGCGGTGGCGGCATTGGCGTTGGTGTTGGCGGTCGGCGATTCGTTTAATCGTTCGTTTGCCGATTCAGCCAAAGCGTTGCTCGGCGGCGATTTGGCGGTGCGGTTGTCGCAACGCGACTTTGCCGAAAATGAAATCGAATGGATGCGCGAAAACAGCGCGCGCATCTCCAAGGTGCGCATCGCCGGCGCACTCGCCGTGGCCGGTCAACGCACGCATCTGGTGCGCATCAAATCGGTCGATGCCGCTTATCCGTTATACGGCGCGTTAATTCTCGAAGATGAATCTGTCGATGCTGACGCCGTATACGACGCACTGTCGTCAACGTCATCGACACGGTCGCCGTCAACTTTATCAACAACCTCATCAACCACTTCATCAACATCAACATCAACCTCATCAACAACCACTTCACCGTCAACAACATCCCCCACCGATTCCCCCGCGCCATTGCCGGCGTTAATTTCCAAAGACTTGGCGACCTTATTAACGCTGCAAGTCGGCGCGCGATTCGATGCCGGCGGGTTGTCGCTGCAGGTCGCCGGCATCATCCTTAAAGAGCCCGACCCGGATTCGCGGATATGGATGTCCGCGGCGTTGGTGTTGGTCGGCGATGACGCCATCGCTGCATTGACCGCGCCCGGAATGTTGGGGCGCAGCGTTGTGCGCGTGCAATTGCGCGACGGCGACACGCCGCAAACTTGGCGCGCGCGGCTGGATGCGGCGTTTCCGGCGGCTGATTGGCGAGTGCGCGAAGCGACGAGCGCGATGCGCGGGTTGCGGCGATTTGTCGAGCGCATGCGCGATTTTTTATCGTTGATGTCGTTGGCCGCGATGTTGATGGCCGGGTTGGGCGTCGGGCGCGCGGCGGCGGCGTTTTTGCGCGCGCGCATCCGTGCGATTGCGGTGATTAAAATGTTGGGCGGCGATGCGCGATTAATCGCGCGCGTGTATTTGGCGATTGTGTTTATTTTTATTTTGGGCGGCGCACTCGGCGGCGCATTTGTCGGCGGCGCGTTGTTGTTTTGGGCTGCGCCGCTGTTGACTCCCTCATTGCCGATTACGCTCGCGGCCGAATGGCCGTGGTCGGCGATGGCGCGCGCGTTGGCCGCGGCGGTGTTGTTGAGCGCGGCGTTTATTGTGCCGCCGACGTTGCGTTTTGCGCGCGTCAATCCGCTTGCCTTGTTTAACGCCGATGCGGTCGATAACGCCGTCCCGCGCGCCACGCGCCGCGATGTGTTGACCGCCGTGTTGATGTGCGCGCTGGCGATTGTATGCATCCCGCTTGCGCCGCGCGAAAAATTCGCCCTCGGCGTCATCTTGTTGGCCGCGGCCGCGATGCATGGCGCGGCGATGTTGTGCGCGGCCGGCGGCGGGCGCATCGCGGGCAAACTGCGTCCGCCGTGGTCGTGGGGCTTGTTGGCGATTGCGCGCAACCGTCGCCGCACCGCCACCACGGTGGTTTCGTTTACCGTCGGCATTGCGCTGTTAATCGCCGCGTTAAATATGGAGGGCAACTTTGCCGCGCGCATCGACGACACCTTGCGCCGCGAAGCGCCGGCGTTTTACATGCTCGGCATTCGCGAAGACCAACATCGCGAGTTGCTGAATGCAATCACCGCGATTGCGCCGCAGGCGCGGGTGCGCATGTTGCCGTTTTTGCGCGGGCGCATCCAAGCCATCGGCGGACGCAACGCCGATGACATCGACGCCCCGCCAAGTGCGCGTTGGATTTTGCGCGGCGACCGCGGGCTGACTTGGAGCACCGCCGGCGATTATCTCGGCGCAAGCCGGGTGTCGGCCGGGGCGGTGTGGGATGAATCCGAATCGCGCGCGCAACTTTCCTTCGATGCCGAAGCCGCCGAAGAGTTGGGCGTGTCCTTGGGCGATGAATTCGAGCTCACGATTTTGGGGCGGCGTTGGTCGACGGTGGTCACCAGTTTTCGCGACATCGATTGGCAAAGTTTCGATATTAACTTCACGATGATTTTGGATAGGCGTCCGTTTGGCAACGCACCGTATTCGCTGATGGCCGCGGTGTTTGTGCCGCCGCAAAGCGAAGCCGCGATTAAATTGGAGGTCGCGCGCAACTATCCGAATGTCACGCCGATTGCAACCGGCGCCGCGTTTGCAATCATCAAACAATTGTTGGAAAAGATGTCGCTGTTGTTGCAGGCTGCGGCGGTGTTTATTTTGTTGAGCGGTGCGCCGTTAATCATCGCCGCCTTGTTGGACGGGCAACGCAACCGCACCCGCGAAGCGGCGACGATGCGATTGTTGGGCGCAAAACGTTCGTTGCTCATCGCCAAAAGCGCGGTGGAATTTTCGACAATGGCCGCGGTGGCGTTGTTGCCGGCGGTCGCGTTTGGTTTGTTGGCCGGCAAGGTGGTGGTCGAAAATATTTTCGAATTAACGTGGCGCATCGGCGCCGGTCAACCGCTGTTGGTTGCGCTTGGCGGCGCGTTGTTGTTTTTATGCGCCGGCGTGTTCAGCATCGCCCATTGGCTGCGCTATCCGCCGTTGTCGTTAATGCGCAATGATTGAGTCGGCATTGTCACTGTTACTGTGACTGTCACCGTCACAGTAAACAGTCACCTCGCACAATGCATCAATGATTCGAAGTCGAAGTCGATTCCGCCGCCGCACCGCTGCGCGCGCGGCGCGCTTCGAGGGGCGCGATTAATAACGCCATCATCGGCGGCACAATCAACAAGGTCAGCAACGCCGATAAACTTAAGCCGCCGACCACGACTGAACCGAGTCCGCGATACAACTCCGAGCCGGCGCCGGGAAACAGCACCAGCGGCAACATGCCAAACACCGAAGTCAACGTCGACATAAAAATCGGACGGATGCGGTTGCGCGTGGCGCGTTGAATCGCCTCGACGCCCGGCAGGTTTTCGCGGCGGATGTAATGCAACGTTTGATGCACCAACAAAATCGCGTTGTTGACGACGATGCCGATTAAGATGACAAAGCCGAGCATGGTCAACATATCGAGCGGTTGATAGGAAAATAAATTAAGCGCGGCCAATCCGCCAAAGCCGCCGGCCGCGGCGACCGGCACCGACAGCATAATAATCAGCGGATAAACAAAACTTTCGAACAACACCGCCATTACCAAAAACACAATCACCAAGGCCAAGCCCATGCTGACGGCCAACGCGCGGCTGGTTTCGGTCAGTTGGTCGGCGGTGCCGGCGATGCGCAGTTTAATGCCCGGCGGCATGCCTTCGGTTTCGAGCGGGGCGACCACGCGTTCTTGTATCAACTCAATCGCGGATTCGAGCGCGATGGTTTGCGCCGGGCGCACCGACAACGTGATGGTGCGGAACCGTTCGCGGTGACGGATTTCGGTTGGGCCGGCGGTCAGCACGATGTCAGCCAATGCCGCGGCCGGGATGATGCGCCCGTCGGCGGTCACAATCGGCAAGCCGCCGATGCCTTGAGTGGTTTGCACCGCGTCGGCTTCGCCTTTGATGATGATGTCAATCAACTTGCCGTCGACGGTGGATTGCGCGGCGCGCAGCCCGTCGTTAAATGCATCGAGCGTGCGCGCCAATTCCAACACGCTCACGCCGCCGTCGGACAGCCGCAGGCGGTCGGGGATGACGCGCACTTCGGGCGCGCCGAGTTCCAAGCCGGGCAGCGGACGCCATTCATTGCCCTGTTCGCGCGGCAACACCGCGATGATTTTGCCGAAGGCGCGCCCGGCGGTTTGCAATATCGCCGGAAAATCCGCGCCGGAGATGTCCAATTCAATCGCCCGCCCGCCGCCGATGCCGCGCCCAAAAATCGACGGCTGGGTGATGAAGCCGAAGGTGCCGGGTTCGCGAAACACCGGCTTTGCCAAAATCGGTTTGAGTTCGCCGACGCGGCGGCTGTCTTCGGCGACCGCGCCCAAAAAAGTGCGCGCGCGCGTCGCGACATAAAAAAATCGTGAGATGCGCGGCGCATCGGAATGTTTGGCGCGGCGGTTGTCGCGATGGGCGTCGCCCGAGTCAACTGAGTCGACATCGGTTTGGGTTGCATCGTCTTGAGCGGCGTCGTCTTGCCCGACCCATAAATGTTTGGTTTCGTTTTCGATGCCTTTGGCGATTTTGGTGGTGGTCGCGAGGTTGTAACCCGGCGGCGGGATGATGATGCCGAACAATAAATTGCGGTTGCCTTCCGGCAGGTATTCGAGTTTTGGCAACAACAACCACGCAGCCAACAATGCGGTGAGCGTTACCGACACGACGATGCGCAGCGCAAACCTGCGGTTATGCACGACCGCGGCGGTAAACGCATCGATGGCGCCGACAAAGCGCCGCGCGTTGCGATCGATGCCGGGCAATTCGCCCGGCGCGCGCGGCTTGCCTTCGGCCAGCAACCGGCGCGACAACGCCGGGATGACCGTAATCGACACCAACAACGACAACATCACCGCAACCGAAATCGCCACGGCGATGTCGCGGAACAATTGCCCGGCTTCCAACTGCATAATTAAAATCGGGATGAACACCATCACCGTGGTCAACGCCGAGACCAACACCGCGCCCCACACTTGTTGCGCGCCCAACTGTGCCGCTTGCGCGCGCGAATGTCCGGCTTCGCGATGGCGATAAATGTTTTCCAACACGACAATCGCGGCATCGACGACCATGCCGACCGCAAACGCCAAGCCGGCCAGCGAGATGACGTTAATCGACCGCCCCAATGCGGCCATTGCAACAAACGCGCCGACCACCGACACCGGTATCGCCAGCGAGATGATTAAGGTGGCGCGCATCGAGCGCAAAAACAACAACAGCAACAACGCGGCCAAGGCGCCGCCAATCCAAATGTTTTGCTGCACCAATTTAATCGCCGAGTCGATGTATACGGTCTCGTCATACACTTGCGTCAGTTTCAATCCGGCGTTCGGCACCGCGGCGCGATTTAAATCGTCTACCGCCGCGCGAATTTCGCGCATCACTTCGATGACATTGGCGCCGGTTTGGCGTTCGGCGTTTAACGCCATCGAGGCGCGTCCAAGATAGCGGATGGTCGCGCCCGGTTCCTGATAACCGAAGCGCACCTCGGCGACATCGCCGAGCGTCACCCGTCCGCGTTGCGCGCCGGCGCCGCGCAATTGCACCGCGCGAATCACTTCGAGATTGTTCAACTCGCCTTCGGTGCGCACGACATAGCGGCGTTTGCCTTCGTCGATGTCGCCGGCGCCGAGCGAGATGTTGGAGTCGCGCAATGCGCCGACCACTTGCCCGACCGTCAATTGATGGCTGGCCAATTGTTGCGGGTTGGCGACAATGTGAATCTCGCGTTCGCTTGCGCCAAACACATTGACGCGCCCGACGCCGGGCGCGCGTTCGATGCGGTCTTTGATGATGTCGTTGACAAAATCGCCGTATTCGTGAATCGGCCGCGCGGTCGAGTCGCGCGCGGTGATGACAAACCAGGCGATGGCGTTGTCTTCGCTGCCGGCTGTTGCCAATGTCGGTTGGTCAACCTCATCGGGATAATCCGACACGCGGTCGAGGCGATTGGCGACCAACAACAAGGCGCGGTCCATGTTGGCATCGACGCGAAACTCGAGGGTGATTTGCGCGCGCCCTTGTTCGGCGCGTCCGGTAATCGACACCAAACCTTCGAGCCCGGCGAGCGCCTCTTCCTGGCGGTTGATAATTTCGCGCTCGACTTCGGCCGGCGCCGCGCCAAACCAGGAAGTGGAGATGGTAATCACCGGACGGTTAACATCCGGGGCGAGTTGTATCGGGATGGTGCGCAACGCCACCAAGCCAAACAATACAATCATCAACACCGCGGCGATGACCGCAATCGGGCGTTCAATCGAAGCGCGAATTAGATTCATTGCGGCGGTTTCGTAACGGTTGGTTGACGGTTGATGGACGGTGGATTAACGGCGCCTGCCCAACTTTGCGACGGCAAAGTGTCGGCGCAATTAAAAGTAAACAAACAAAGTCGAAGTGAAAGGTAAAAAATAAAAAGTAAGAAATAAAAGTAAAAATAAAACAAAAATCAAAATCAAAATTATTGCAACGGCGCAATCATCACCGGTTGATTCGGCTGCAAACGTTCGTTGCCGCGCACCACCGCCAATTCGCCGGGCTGCAATCCCTGCAACACTTCGATGCGGTCGCCGCTGGCCGCGCCGGTTTTTATCGGGCGCAGTTGCGCCGCGCCATCGATGACGATGAACACAATTTTATCCGCGCCGCGTTGGATGATGGCGTCTTTATGCACCGACACAATGTCGCGCGCAACGCCGGCCGGCATCAACAGCGTAACGCTTTGTTGCGCGGCGAAGTTGGCGTCGGCGCGCGCTTGCGCCAATGCATCGGCGACCAACCGCACCCGTCGAGTGCGCGTGCGTCTTTCCTCTTCGGCGACCACGGCGCGCACCGTTGCGCGATAGGTTTGCGCGCCGACGACAACCTGCACGTCCGCGCCGATGACCGCGCCGCCCAAGTATTGCGCCGGCACCGCCGCTTCGACTTCCATGCGCCGCTCGGACACCATCTTCACCACCGCATCGCCGCGCCGCAAATAGCCGCCGACTTCGCTTAATGTTTCGGTGATGCCGCCGGCAAACGGCGCCAGCACCGTGGCGTAATCGCGCTCGAGTGCGGCCAATTGCAACGCCGCACTTGCGCGCGCAACCGCGGCGCGCGATTCGCGCAGCCGCGCGCCGGCGATGTTTTGTTGTTGGTCGGCGTCGTCAATCGATGCGCGGCTGACCGCATCCTGTCGGCTCAACCCGCTCAGCCGTTTAACTTCCTGCGACGCCAGCGTCAATTGCGCCGCGGCGCTTTGTTCGCGCGCAACCGCTTCGTCGTATTGCGCGCGCACCAACGCCAACCGCAATTCCAACTCGGCTTTATCCAAAGTCGCCAAGGCCTGCCCGCGCGCGACGCGGTCGCCGACTTGTACATGCATGGCAGCGACCGTGCCGTCGATGCGCGCGGCCACCGCGCCGGATTGTTTGGCGACCAACTCGCCGAGTAGCGGCACGGTTTGCGCAAACGGCTGCATGATAATTTCATCGACGCCAACCGGCGCGGCGCGTTGGGCGTGCGCGACGGTGATGAACGATGCGGCGAATAACGCAACGATGAATGCGCGGGCGAACGGGGAGTTCATCGGGCAAGTATAAGTTATGCCGCGCGGTTGTGCTGATGCGCGCATGCCGACGCGCAACGAAATCGTTGCGTCGATGAAGGCAAGCGCGGCGTTAATAAAATCGATTGCCGTGCAACTTGGCCGCGCAGGTTAATCCTGCGGGCGGGTCGATTTGCCGCCGTGTACGCTGGGCTCGCAACACCATTTATGCCGCAACAATTCCAACGGCTGCAGAATTGTTTTCGGCAATCCAAGCAGTTCAATCAGCACCGCTTGGTCGAGTTGTTGGCGCGTTTCATCTCGATAGGCTTCGTTGGCCGGCAGGAAGGTTTTTTCCTTAAATCGATTAAAGATTCGTTTGGCAAGACGGTGTTGTTGGGCGGTGAGTTTGCGGGTGTCGAGGATTGGCAGGTCCGGCAATTGGCTGATGGAAATTCGTGCGCGCCCGGCTTGTTGGCGTGAGGCGTTATGCCACCACAACAAAAAACCCAAGGTGGAGTTTGCCCACAACACGATTGCCGCCTCATGCGTTTTTTTGTGCGGGCGAACATTCGGCCAGGCGTTACCGCCGATGGTCGGCATCGGCGTTACACATGCGGCGATGCCGCTTGCACTTAATCCAAAATCCAGTGTGAAATGCAAAGTGGTCGCGGTTTCCCAAACATCATGGGCGCGCGAACGCATGCCTTTGCGTATGCGCCCTTGGGTGTCGGGGGCGATGACAAATTGGCGTTCGATCTCCGCCTTGTGCGCCCACAGACATGGGAAGTCGGGCAACTTTTCGCGTTTTGGCTCAATCTCAAAAGGTCCGCGTGCGCTGCCGTCCCGATGTTTGCCGTTAATATCGCGGTGTAAAAATCCGCGTTGGGCGATTTCAGCGAGTCGAGTGACGGGAATTGGATGAGTTTTGCGTACGGTGGGGAAACTGAGATAACCGTCTTGCAGTTTTTCCGCACTTGTAGCCAAATTCACCGCGGCAACGCCGACCGGGCTGCCGCCTTGCAATGTGCTTACAGTCACTTCGCCCAAGTGGTCTTTGCCGGCCCAGATGCCGTTTTTGGATTCGGCAATCGCGCGCGCGACAACCGCCGCTTGTGCGGCGTTGCTCGGGCGCTCGCGCAACACAGCAACACGCACTGGAGCCCATTCGTTCCTTGGGCGCAGTATGTATCGTTTTTTACCAACCAAAAGAATTTCGGCAATTTTAGTGTCGGCGGAAAACGACGTTGAATATTCGCCGCTTGCGGCAAGCGAAATCATCGTTATATCGTCGTAATAACGGTTAATGAAAAAGCGCGCGTTCTCCCACCCTTTGCCCCAGGCAAAAGTGGCCGGCAACACCATCGCCAACACGCCGTCGGCTCGCAGTTTGCGGTGCGCAAGGTCGATGAAGTTCGACGCCAAGCCGACATTGCCGTGACCTGCGCGTTTTCCCTTGCCGTAGACTTTCTTTAACTTTTCAGACATTTTGTGTTGTTCGTCGTTGCTGGTGTCAAACCCGGCAAACGACGGTACCGGGCGGTCGGTGAGTTCGTGATTGGTCGAGCGCGTGTATGGCGGATTCATGATTACCCAATTAAAACTTCCATGCTCCATTGCGAGCATCGACTCCAGTTGGTCGCTGGCGGTAATCGCCTCTTCACTGCCGCCGCCAAGTTGCGCGCGCGCAACGAGCAAATCACGCGACGCCTGCTTGGCCAACAAATCCAATGCGCCAATACTAATGTCACCGTTGGTTGCACCATATGGCAACGTATGCACTTTGGTTTTCTCAAAAGTAACCGTCGGATGAACGCTGGATAAAATCGACACGGTGAGATGCACGCCGGCCGGCATGATGTCGGTTGCAATCAATGCGTTTTCCATCATCGTTTTGTGAATCGCGGCGTCGTCGTGACCGGCGCGGCGATGGCGGGCGAGCACCGCATGATAGGCGGCGGTAATCAACGCGCCGGTGCCGCAGGCGAAATCGGCGATGCGCAGGTTGGCGGCGGCGTTTTCATCGGCGTAATCGATGGTTAATTTATCCGCCGCGACTTCCGCCAACAACATCGCCGACTCCGGCAATGTGTAAAACGTTGCAAGGAATTTGCGGTCGGTGATTAACCGTTGGAACATTTGACCGTATAAATCATGCGAGGCGGTGATGCCGTTGGCGTTAATTTCATCCACGGCATCGGATAACCGCGAGAGGATATCCGCTGCCGCCGCGGACGGAATTTGGTTGACCACTTCGCGCGCGATGTTAAACACTGGCCAATAATTCACCTCGTCAATGATGCGCGTCCACTCGGCGGTTGTTTTGCCCGCGGGCAATCGGTTTTGTGCGGTGCGCAGTTGTTGACAATTTGCAATGTTGTACGCGCCGGCGATGAGTTCTTGAAAGGTTAAGGCGTTGGCGATAATCGCCATGGCCATGCGCATCGATTGTTCGTTTTCTGATTGATGCAACAATGCGGCGATGTTTTTGCGAACATCGGGTTTGTTGGCGGTGGCGTGATACAACATCGCCGCGGCCCCGCCGACCGCACCATCCAAAGTGTGCAAACTTTCGGCGATTAATTTCTCGGATACTCCAATGTTCTCAATCAGCGCAACCAGTTCGTCAACGCCGCCGGTTAACCAGCCTTTGTAAGGCCAGCGAATCATGTTTGCGTTTTCCTGAGGGTGCGAGAAAAGACAATACTCAAAGCGAGCGGACAATATCGCGGTTTTTAATTTCGCGGGTTGTGCGTTTTTGATTTCCGCTGGCGCGCGCAACGCAATTACTTGTTCGATGCGCGTGTTGGTCGATTTTACGACGCGCCCCAACCGTCCAATCGCGTCCTCTTCGACCGTGCGCGCCGGCAAATATTCGCTTTCGATAATCACCGGCAGGGTGTTGGGCGGTGCAATCAAAATATCCGGTGTGGCGCCGGCTTGATTCAAACTGCCAATCGCTTCGCCGTTGACAAAATTCCCTTTGCGCCAACGTGGATTTTTGCTTCGCAAAATCTCGCTGAGATTGGTGTTAAATTCGCCTTCAATAATTCGTGACATTGTAATTTTGCAAAGGGGTTGGCGTTAAAGGATATCGACGTTAAAAAAGTGCGTGCACGCATTGCGATTGTAAATTATGCATGCGCCAATGCGATTTTATTTTCGATGCGGGTTTATTGGTTGACTATTCCTCAACCGCCGCGCGCAAGCGCGGATAATGTCGCCATAAAGTCAACGCGCGCACCGCCATAAAAATGCATAACCCCATAAACAAACCGTGATTGCCGAAACGCGGCATCAGAAAAACAAGCGCGATTAAATACATTGCCGTCGACCACAACATTGCATTGCGCATTGCGCGGGTGTGTCCGCCGCCGATGAAGATGCCGTCGAGTTGAAAACTCCACACCGACAGGAGCGGCAGAACAATCACCCAAATTAAATGTTGTTCAGCGGCGATAAGCACCGCATCGATGTCGGTAAACAACCGCAACAGATGCGCGCCGAACAACGCATACAACGCGGTTATCAGCAACGCGGTGACTGCGGCGCATACGGTGGTTAATCGCGCGGTGCGGTCGAAGGCGCGGCGATTGCGCGCGCCGAATGCGCCGCCCATTAACGCTTCGGCGGCGTGCGCAAAGCCGTCCAATGCATAGGCGGTGAAATGATGCAGATGCATCAACACCGCATTGGCGGCGAGAATCACTTCGCCGAATCGCGCGCCTTGTGCGGTGAACCAAGCGAATGAAAACATCAAACATAAAGTGCGCACAAATAAATGACCGTTGGCGCGCAACAATTGCATCAACGCCGCGCGGTCGAGTGCGCGGCGCAACGGTATGCGACGCAACGCATCGATGAATTGCGCGCGCAACAGCCAAACGCCGAGCAGGGCGGCGGTGTATTCGGCGATTAAGGTCGCCCAGGCGACGCCGGATACGCCGAGTTGGAAGCCGATGACGAAGAGGAAATCCAGCGCGATGTTGGTGCAGTTGAGCGTTAACACCAAGTACAACGCGCGGCGCGTGTTGTGCATGCCGATGAACACGCCGGTGAACACATAAACGCACAGCGTCGCCGGCGCGCTCCATAATCGAATGCGCGCGTATTGCGCGGCGAGTTGTTCGACGGCGACGCTTGTATCAATCCAATGCAATGCAAGCGCAATCGCCGGCGCGCCGATTAATATGACAACAAAGCCGAACAACAACGCAAGCAACAATGAACGCAACATCGTTGCGGCGATGGCGTCGCGGTCGTGCGCGCCGAATGCGCGCGCGACAAAGCCGGTGGTGCCCATGCGCAAAAAACCGAACGCCCAATATAAAAAAGTAAACATCAACGCGCCCAACGCAACCGCGCCGATGTGCGCCGGCGAAGGCAGGCGTCCGACCACGGCGGTGTCGACCGCCCCGACCAACGGCACCGACAGATTCGAAATAATCATCGGCGCCGCCAACGACCATACGCTGCGATGCGTCGGCAATGGGTCGGGTGCGTTGCGGTTGGGGGAGTCGTGGGGTGGGGTGGGCACTTTCGATTCGTGTGCGGCGGTTTAGTAACTGTCAATCAAAATCATTGATATGCAATTGATTTGTGATTCGTTTGTTATTGATGATTGCGATTTATAGTTGCGATTTATATTTGTAATTTATAGTTACGATTGATGTTTACGATTTACGCGCGATTCAGTTACGCGCGTGCATAATGCGTCAACAATGCATCAACCATGCATCCGCGATTCGATGTTGCGTTTAATCCAACGCGGCGAAAACAAAATCGCGCACTTCGTCAATCTCCGCGGGTGAGACGCCGTGGTCGTGCGGATAAGTGCGCCAAGTGACCGCGTATTCCAACGCGCGCAATTGTTGTGCGCCGCGCATCGCCAATGCAATCGGCACGACCGCGTCGGCTTCGCCGTGGGCGATGAAAATCGGCGCGGATTGATTGGCGGCGTTGCGTTCGGCGGCAAACGAATCCGCCAGCGGCAGATACGCCGATAACGCAATCACCGCGCCGAGCGGTTCGGCAAATCTCAGCCCGGCATGCAACGCCAAGGCGCCGCCTTGTGAAAAGCCGCCGAGGATGATGTTTTCGCTTTTGATGTCAAGCCGCGCAATTAATGCATGCACAAGTTGCGTCGATTCATCCAACCCCGCGCGGTCTTGGTCGCGCGATAAATCGATATTCGCAATGTCATACCAAGCGCGCATCACCGCGCCGCCGTTTACGCCAACCGCGCGATGCGGCGCATGCGGAAAAATAAATCGCAACGGCGCATCGGCGCGCGCAAACGCCGCCGTCATCGGCGCAAAATCATTGCCGTCGGCGCCGAGACCGTGCAGCCAAATCACCGCGCCTTGCGGTGAGTCGCCGGTGGTTATCTCGATGTGGTCGTCGGTGTTGATGGCGAAGGTGAAAGTTAAAGTTAAATGAAAGGCGGGGTTAAAACGCCGCGGCGTTTATTTGCGGCGGTGTTTCGGCGGGCGCAGGAAGTTGACCAAATCGTCTTTGGTAACGCCGGCGGTTTTTAAGTTTTTCATCATTACGGCAACACTCACTTCTTTTTTGTTCTCCGGCACAACCACCGGGCGTTGCGCACCCGGTTTAATCATGATGATGTGGCTGCCGTTTTGTCGGTCTACGACAAAACCGTGGTGTTCAAAAAACTTAACAAGTTGTTGCGGTGCAACTGTCGGCAACTTTGGCATCAGCCAAACGCCAACACCGGCATTTCCGCCGGCACGGTGAAGTGTTGCTTGTCGTCATCGCCATCGTCGGTATCGACGGCAATGGTGTTGGTGGCTTCGCCTTGAATTTGGAAAAAGCCGCAATCCGCCAGCACTTCGTTTAATACATTGCGCTCGACGCATGATTCGATAAACATTCGCACGGCGTCGTGAATCATTTCGCGCGCTTCTTCGGGGGTGTCGCCTTGGCTGTATAAATCCAACGCCGGGCAATGCGAAACATACATGCCCGGTTTTTCCTTAAAGACGTTTGCCTTTAATAAAAATTTAACAAACACAAGATTTTGCAATCGCTGGGTTTCCACCGATTGCCCGTTTTTTTTAAACGCGGAACGCGGCATGGGAATCACCTCATTAAAAAGTGGATGAAGACGCGCGCAGTATACCAACAACCGCCGACCACCCGCCGCGCCTTGATAAATTTTGACCGTCCGCCGCGCCGATTCTGTTTTACAATCCGCCGACTTTTCCGCGAGGCATTGCTGTGTTAAACGACATCCGCGCAACTTGGGCGTTGTTGGTCGGCATCGGCTTTATGATGCTCGGCAACGGGCTGCAACTTACGTTGCTGGGCGTGCGCGCAATCAGCGATGGCTTCGGCACGGTCACCACCGGGGTGATGATGTCGGGCTATTATGTCGGCATCTTTTTGGGCTCGTTGATGGTGCCGCATTTGGTCGGGCGCGTCGGGCATGTGCGGGTGTTCGCGGCGTTGGCCTCGACCGCATCGATTGCGGTGTTGTTGCACGGCTTGTATGTCAATCCCTACACTTGGACGTTGTTGCGCTTAATCACCGGCTTAAGTTACGCCGGGATGTATGTGGTCACCGAAAGTTGGCTCAACGATCGCGCCGGCAATGAAACGCGCGGCAAGTTGTTGTCGGTGTATATGGTCATCGTGACGCTTGGGTTGGGCGGCGGGCAGTTTATGTTGAACCTCGCCGACACCAATCGACAGGATTTGTTTATATTGGTTTCGGTGGTGGTGTCGTTTGGATTGATTCCGATGTTGCTGTCGGCGCGACCGGCGCCGGCGTTTGAAGTGTTGGAAAAAATGTCGTTGCGCAAGTTGTACGCGGCCTCGCCGCTTGGCGTGGTGTGCAATTTTTTAACCGGCGTCGCCCACGGCGCCATCTTCGGCATGGGCGCGGTGTATGCATTGCAAAGGGGCTTCGATAAACAATTGGTGGCGTTGTTTATGGCGTGCTTTTCCTTCGGCGCGTTGTTGTTGCAGTGGCCGATTGGCTGGTTGTCGGACCGCGTCGGGCGACGCTTTGTCATCCTCGGCATGGCCGTCGGCGCGGCCGCGTTGTCGTTGTTGGCGGTGATAGCGTCGCCGGGCGGCGGGTTGTTTTTGGCGTTGATTGTGCTGCTCGGCGGCTTGGCGATGCCGATGTACGCTTTGGGCATCGCCTATGTCAACGATTGGCTCGAGCCAAAACAAATTGTCGCAGCCAGCGGCGGTTTGGTTATGATTGCCGGCGCCGGGTTGTGCGCCGGGCCAATTGTCACTTCGCTGTTGATGTCGGCGTTTGGCGTGAACTTTTATTTTGCCGGCATCGGCGGCGCGTTTGCAATCCTCGCCGCGTTTGCCTCCTATCGAATGCGCCAACGCGCGGCGGTCGATTTGGAAGACCAAATGCCGAGTTTGGCGGCCGGACAAATCGGCACGCCGGTCGCCGAAATCAGCGCGCCGGATGCGGTCGATTATGTCGAGGCGGTCATCAGCGGCGAGGTCGAGCGGTTGGATGAAGAAGCCGACGACAAAGACGACATCGAACGACGACTGTAACCGACGCCATCGACATTAACCGTCGACACTTTTAACCAACACTAACCAACATTAACCGACGACACTCACGATGCTTGTCATAGACGCACTGCAATACTGCAATTGGAATCGCGCACTGTTCGAACAGTTGCGGCAAGGCGGCGTCGATTGCGTGCATGTCACCATCGCCTATCACGAAACCTGCAGCGAAACCTTGCGCAACATCGGCGCGTGGAATCGATTGTTCGAACAACACGGCGATTTAATCGTGCAGGTGGCCACCGCCGAACAAATCGAGGCTGCGGTCGCCGCGAATAAAACCGGCGTACTGTTTGGCTTTCAAAACTGTTCACCGATTGAGGATGATTACGCCTTGGTCGAAATTTTTCACACGCTCGGCGTGCGCTTTATGCAGTTGACCTACAACAACCAAAGCCCGCTGGCTTGCGGCTGTTATGAACAACACGACGGCGGGTTGACGCGGTTTGGCAAACAGGTGGTCGATGAAATGAATCGAGTCGGCATGGCGGTCGATATGTCGCACAGCGCCGAACGTTCGACGCTCGATGCGATTGAATATTCGACGCGCCCGATTGCAATCACCCACGCCAACCCGGCGTCGTTTCATCCGGCCAAGCGCAACAAATCCGATGCGGTGTTGCGCGCCTTGGGCGAATCCGGCGGCATGCTCGGCTTGAGCGCCTATGCGCATCATTTGCGCGGCGGCGCCGACTGCACGCTCGAATCGTTTTGCCAAATGGCCGCCGACACCGCCGAACGCATCGGCGTGCAACACATCGGCATCGGCTCGGATTTATGCCAAGGGCAGCCGGATGAAATCGTGCATTGGATGCGCAACGGACGCTGGAGCCGCGCGACCGATTACGGCGAAGGCTCGGCCGACCTAAGCGGCTGGCCGCCATCGCCGAAGTGGTTTTGCGACAACACTTGCTTCGGCAATTTAATCGACGGCTTGCGTCAAGTTGGTTTCCTTGATGCTGAAGTGCGGCAAATCATCGGGCAAAACTGGCTGGATTTTTTCGCCAAGTCGTTCGCACCGCAGACGCGGTTGGTTGATGATTGATTGACGAGTTATTAATTGTTTGCGGGTGTTCTGCACCGATTGCACTTAACTGCCGCGTTACTTCGTCACTCCGTTACCCGGTTACCTCGTGACTTCGTTTTACTTAATGACTTAACAACTTAATCACTTTGCGCAAACGCGCGAATGCGCGCAAGCAACGATGTGGTCGAGCGCGAGTATTTAAACGGCAACGCCGTCACCTGCCCGCCCCAACTGTTAACTTGCGCACCGCCGACAATTTGGTCGGGTTGCCAATCGCCGCCTTTGACCAGATGTTCGGGTTTAATTTGCAGGATTAATTCCAGCGGCGTCGGCGCATCAAATTCAATCACGCCGTCGACCGCAGCCAACGCCGCCAGGCATGCCATTCGGTCCGGCAACGGATTGATTGGGCGCGATGCATCCTTGTCGAGGGCGCGCACTGAGGCGTCGCTGTTGACGCCGACAATCAGCGCATTGCCCAATTGCGCGGCGTGTTCCAACAAATGCACATGCCCGCGATGCAACAAATCGAAGCAGCCGTTGGTGAACACCAGCGGACGCGCAAATTGCCCGAGCCAATCGGCGAGTGCGCCGCCGGCGTAAATTTTGCGCGTCGAGTCGAGGGTGCGCCGGCGCGTTTGCATTGCGCGCGCGTCACTCAATATATTCAAACACCTTAACGATGTGGGTGACGCCGCGCACGCCGCGAATCGCATCGACCGCAATGTCGGCTTCGGCGCGGCTGACCTGCCCGAGCAGATAGACGCGCCCGTGTTCGGTCACCACCTTGATGGCTTGCGATGATTTTAAATCCAACGCGCCCCAAATTTTGGTTTTGACTTTGGCCGTAATCCAAGCGTCGTTGGCGCGGCTGGTGAGGTTGGTGCGCCCGGCGAGTTCGAGTTCGTTTACCACCTTGGCGGTTTCGGCGTGTTCATACGAAAGTTGTTCGGCGTGTTGACGTTGCGCATCGCTGTTGACTTCGCCGGTCAACAACACCACGCCGTTGAACACGGTTACGCTGATGTTGACGCCCTTGCCGAGCGATTCATCGCCGGCGAATTGTTTGCGCAATTTAAGTTCGAGCGAATTGTCGTCGACATATTTGCCGGTGGTGCGACGGTCGGAGGCGACATCCACCGTGGTTGCGGCCGCGGTGATTGCAACCAACGGCACGCATCCCGATGTACTTAACCCGCCGGCCAACAACAACGCCGCACCGCATAACTTCATCGCGCACGCGGCGCGACCGGCAATGCAACCAATGGCGCGGTGACTATTCAGGGGAATCGTGTAACCGGCGGGGCGGGCGGTGCGCTTCATTGGCGCAGTTCTCCGAAAAGTTGGCGGTCGATTAATTGGCAAAACGCGTGGATGATTATACCGTGAATTTCCTGCACGCGCGCGGTCGAATCGCCCGGGGCGATGATGTCGATGTCGTCTTCGCGCAACAGTGTCGATAACTTGCCGCCGCCTTGTCCGTTTAATGCGATGCAGGTTGCGCCGAGTGCATGCGCCGATTGTGCGGCGCGCAATATGCTCGGTGAATTGCCCGAGGTGGTGATGACCACCACCACATCGCCGCTGCGCGCCAACGCTTCGACTTGTTTGGCGAACACGGCGTCGTAACTTTCATCGTTGGCGATTGAAGTTAACGTCGGCGCATCCACCGCCAAACTTATCGCGGCCAACGGTTTGCGCACGCGCATAAATTTGTTAATCAATTCGCTGGAAAAATGTGCGCTGTCCGCGGCTGAGCCGCCGTTGCCGCAGATTAAAATTTTGCCGTCGTTGGCCAATACATCGCCAAGTTTGCGCGCGGCGACGGCGACCACGCCGGATAATTGTTGACGCGCTTGTTGGATGGCGGTTGCGCTGTCGGCAAACAATGCATCGACTTCGGCGGTTAACTCGGATTGGTTCATCGGTGGAGGTGTTGGTTAATTAATGTGGGTTAATAAATTTAATTCATTAAGTAATTTAAATAAGTTAATAAATTTAATAAATTTAATTAAATTAATAAAACTTAATTGGTTAATGAATTAACAAACCAATGCGCTCGAAACAAATTCGAAACAATTTCGAAACGAATTCAAAACACGCTCAAAACGCATTATCAATCCAATCGATTCGATAATCGGGCGGAGCGCCGGTTAAGGCGATGACATCGAACCGACAAGTGTCGAACGCCAACTTGGCGTTTTCCTGCAGAAACATTTCGGCGGCAACGCGCAGTTTTTGTTGCTTGGGCGCATCGACGCTGCGCGCGGCGCCGCCGAATTGATGCGAGGCGCGATAGCGCACTTCGACAAACACCAACTCGCGCCCGACGCGCATCACCAAATCCAATTCGCCGCGCGCACAACGATAGTTGCGCGCAATCATCGATAAGCCGCGCGATTCGAGATAGCGGCGCGCCGCGCGTTCGGCGTCTTGCCCGCGCCGCAAATGCGCGGCCAAGCGCGTCGCGCGCAGGCGAATCGTCACCGCGTCGCCGCCAGCGGCGCCGGGATGCCGCTTTGGAATTTTGCCCAATCCAAATGCCGCAGGATGTTGCCGTTGGATTGTACGCTCAGCACCATCGCCTCGCCAAAATGCCGCCGCCACGGGTCGGCGCGCAAGGTGCGCAGGCGCGGGATGAGGTCATAGCCGGTCAAGCCAAGCGCATACAAACGGTCGAGAGCGGTGTGGTAATACGGCGTGGCGATGCGCGGGTTTAAATCCTGCGCCGGCAGTTTGATTTGCGAATCCAAATTGCCGGCGTCTTCGGTGTCGAGTTCGCCGGTTTCGCGCAGTTCATCGGCGATGGTGTCGCGCAGTTTTTCGGCGAGCCCGATGTCGTATTGCGCGGCCGGCGCGGGCAGGCGCGCGGCGTCAATCATCCAACGCATGTCGCCGAATTGAATGCCGTCCAAATCGGCGTCTTTGGCCGGGTTGGGTTTGCCGGTGTAGGCTGCGGCGGTGGCGTACAACGCCAAATCATGCGCCTGAAAAAAGCGCAGTTGCGGCGTGAACAACCGCGCCTGTTCGGCGTTCATCGCCAAAAATAAAAAGTCGATGTCGGCGCGGCGGCGCGGCGTGAGCTCCAATTCCGCGCCGACTTGCGCGGCCAATAAATTGCCGCGCGATTCGCTTTGGTCGATGCCGAGCAGCGCGCGAATCCGTTTGGAATAATCGGCGCGTTTGTCGGCCGGCAGCACAATATCCGCGGCCAATTCGCCGCCCAATTCAGCCCAATGCGCGGCAAACGCATCGCCGACGCGCGCGCCCCATTTGCCGTCGATGCGAAACACCGCGGCTTGACGATGTCCATCGACCAAGGCGCGTTCGGCCGCGGCTGCGGCGTCGTGTTCGGGCGCGAGGCTGATGCCGTATAAATTGTTCGCGCTGTTGTTGGCGCCGAGCGCGCCGATGAGCAATGTCGGCAAGCGCGGCGTTTGCGCCGACAGCAATGCATCGACCGCGCGTTGCCCGAGCGGGCCGACGATAAAGTCGGCGCCGTCGTCGCGCGCCGTGCGGTAATAGATTGCGGCCAAGCCGGGCTTTTCGCCGATGTCATACAGGCGCACATCGGCGCGGCTGTCGGGCGAATCGCGGTTGTGCGCGGCGACGAAGCCCTCATAAAACGCGCGCGCGGCTTCGCCATATTTTGATGTCATCGGCAACAACAATGCAATTTGTCGATAGCGGTCGCCGCCGACATCGCCGGCGCGCAACAGCCGTTCGGCCGGATGGCGCGGATAACGCCGCCGCCATCGTTCGACTGCGGCGGCTTGTTCGGCCTGCGTGCCGCCGCGCAAAATTTCGCCGAGCGCAAGCCAGCCAATGATGCTCGACGCCGGCGGTCGCGCGCGCAATCGCGCCAATGTCTTCGCATCGAGCGAATGAATCAAGGCGATGATGCGCTGCTGTCCATCGACTTGGTCGCGCAAATTGGGCAAGGCGTCGCGGCGCAATAATGCGGTCAACGCGGCGGTTTGCCGCCCCAAGGCTTGCTCGGCATCGGCCAACAACCAAAAGGCTTCGGCTGCGGCGTCGGTGCCGGGCGAATCCGGCGACACCGCCAACCGCCGCAACAATTCGGCGGCGCGCGCATTGTCGCCGCGCGCAATCGCCAACTTGGCGCGCGCCAACGCCAGTTGATAACGTTGATGCGCCGGCAACGGCAGAATCTGCACGCGCTCGAGTAACGGCAACACCGCCTCGAGTTCGCGCGCGGCAATCAATTCATCGATGGCTTGTAACCACAATGTCGCGGCTTGGTCGGGCGCGGCGGTTTCGGCTTGCTCGGCGAGCCGCCAAGGGTCTTGCGCTTGGGCCGTGCGTTCATACGGATAGGCGGTGCCCGGCGCGGACCAATCGGGCAAGCCGTCGGGCCCGACATTCACCGGCGCACATGCACTGAGTGCCGCCAATGCGCCGCCGTATAATGCGATGACGCGCCATTTGACCGCGGTTGCGCGATGCGCGATGCGGCGGTCAACAATCAATTGGATGTTCATCGTTACAGTATACGCAACCTGCTGATGAACCGCAAAACACATCGCACATTATTTAATGATTCGAAAGAGTCGCCCGTCGAGTTGTCGACCGTCTCGTCGGTCGATTCGCCCGTCGATTCATCGCGCAACACATCGAGCAATGCATCGGTTAAGCCGACGCATGCCCACAACGCGCACGCCGCATCAGGGGTGTTGTATGTTGTCGCCACACCGATTGGCAATTTGGAGGACATCACCTTGCGCGCGATTGCGGTGTTGCGCGACGCCAAGTTAATTCTTGCCGAAGACACGCGGCGCTCGATGATTTTGTTGCAGAGATATGCAATCCAAACGCCGCTGACATCGTTTCATCAGCACAACGAAGCGCAACAAACGCGCGCGGTGCTGGATAAATTGCAAGGCGGCGCGACGATTGCATTGATAAGCGACGCCGGCACGCCGTTGATTAGCGACCCGGGGCATCCGCTGGTGCGCGATGCCAGACGCGCCGGGTTGCAGGTGACGCCGTTGCCCGGGGCGAATGCGGCGGTGGCGGCGTTGTCGGCATGCGGGTTGCCGGTGGCGCGATTTTGTTTCGAAGGATTTTTGCCGAGCAAGGCATCGATGCGCTTGCGCGCTTTGCAGGCGTTGCGATTTGAATCGCGCACGATGGTTTTTTATGAAAGCGCGCAACGCATTAAAAAAACCTTGGCGGCGATGCGCGAAGTGTTCGGCGCTGCGCGTCCGGCGTGTTTGGCGCGCGAAATCAGCAAGCGATTCGAAACTTTTTATTGCGGTTGTTTGGGCGAGATTATCGATGCGCTCGATAATGAAAAAAGTTGTCAAGGCGAGATGGTGGTGATTGTGCAGGGCGATGCCGGCGTGCGCAGTTTGGATGAATCGCGCGCGCGCGAGGTGATGGAGATGTTATGCGAACAAATGCCGCGCAAACACGCGGCAAAATTGGCCGCGCGATTGTTGGACGCTTCGCCCAATGAGTTGTATGCACTTGGGTTAAAATCGCCCGATGATTCGCAATAACGGTGAATGCGCAATGCCGTGAATGCAAGTTAACTTTTAATTAACAAACGTTAATGCAAACGTTAACGCAAACTTAACCCAACCTTAACTTAATGCGGTTACAATCGCCGCGCATCTTCGACACACTCGCCACACATCCGCCAACCCCGCAATCGATTCCACAATGCTCTGGATTAAATCACTGCACTTGCTGTTTGTCATCACCTGGTTTGCCGGGTTGTTTTATCTGCCGCGTTTGTATGTCTATCACGCCACCGCGCGCGACCACATCAGCATCGATCGTTTCAAAATAATGGAACGCAAATTGTTTTGGGGAATCATGACGCCGAGTGCGGCGTTAACGTTGGTGTTTGGTTTATGGCTGTGGCTGCAATACGGCATCGGCGGTGCGTGGTTGGCGTGGAAGATGCCGCTGGTGTTGTTGGTGGTCGGCTATCATTATTGGTGCTATCACGCACTGTGCGATTTTGCGCATAACCGCAATCGCCACGGCGATTTGTATTATCGACTGATTAACGAAGTGCCGTTGGTGTTGCTGGCGGCGATTATTTTTGTCGTGGTGTTTAAGCCAAGCGGGGTTTAATTTATCCGCTGTAGGGTTTGTTGGTGATGGTCGGTTCTTGGCTTAACCATTTGCGTCATTGGTCGGTAAGTTTGGGTCGATGCTCGACCGAATCTGCCGTTAACGCAGTTTGGATTTTCTCGAATGCGCGAAGCCAGCCGCGCGACGCTTGGTGCAACAAATCGCGTCAGCGAAGATATTATTGGGGCATTCACAACGGCGTGCACCGCCGTTTTTTTTGTATAGTTACCCACTCCCGTATTCTGATATGAAAATGTCCACTCGCGAAGAAGCCATTAACGTCGCCGTTGCACTGGCGTTGCAACAAAACTTTGCGCTGGGCGCCGATGCTGAGAAAATTTCAGCCGGCGGACAAAGTTGCGACATCACTGTGCACGAGGAAGCGGACGCCCACAACTTCACCGCAGTGGAATGCAAACACGGGCAGAGCGCAACAAACAAACGCGACGCAGTCAACAACGCGAAACGTTGGCTTAAAAAACCCGCCTGCTGGAATGCGGTCGCGCTTTGTTATCCGGATGAATTGAAAGCCGCACCGTCGTCCGCCCTGACGCCGAATGCACTCGCGGCTCGCAAAGATTATCTGATGGCGCAGGTTACTAAAGACGGCGTTCAAGGAAAGTGGGTGTTTGGCAAACTCAGCGACCTGGCCGAGTTAATTAAAGATGTGGAGGACCGCGATATTAAACTCGTCGTAAACACTCTGAAACAGGCGATTGACTCTGCCGCCGAGTCAATGACGCGCAAAACAATCAAGGAAATAGCGAAAGTGCTGCAGGTGCTGTATGAGCCGAAGGATTCGGAAATTGACCATCGCCCGGCGTCAATCGCTTGCCTACTGTTGACCAACACCGCGTTGTTGCATGACCGCATGGAAGAAAGCGCCGCCGTGCAGGGGTTGACGAAACTCCGCTTGTTGCAAAACGCGCCCAACATCCACACCAAGTTGTTGGATAACTGGCGCAAAATCCGCAAAGTGGATTATGCGCCTGTCCTTGACCCTGCAATCGCCATTCTCGAAAACTTACCCAACCATCAGCGCACGACCGATGCCCTTCATCTGCTGGTCGATGCGTGCGTGGAAGTCGCGCCGCGCATTCGCCGTTTGCGTTTTGACCACGCCGGGCCGCTGTATCACACGTTGTTGGAATCGGCGAAATATGACGGCTCGTTTTACACCAGCACACCGGCGTCGATTTTGCTTGCGGAAATCGCCATGCCGCCTTCATGGCTGGGAATGGATTGGGCTGATGTTAATCAACTCGCCAAACTCAAAATTTGCGACCCCGCATGCGGCACTGGTACGTTGCTGATGGCGTCGGCGCGCGCAATGCAAGAGCGGTTAATCGATGCCGGCGAAGCGAAATTGCTTGATGAGTTGCACATTCATTTGGTTCAAGACATCTTGTTTGGTTTGGATATCAACCGCCACGCAATTCACCTCGCGGCGAGCATGTTGACGCTTAACGCGCCGACCGTGAACTATGACAAGATGGGCATGTATCAAATGCACAACCAAGTCGCACGCGCCGACAAATCGAAGCATGGCGCGCGCGATAAAGTGCGTGCAGGGTCGTTGGATTTACTGATTGACAACGAACAGTATATTCCCGGTACCGCGCACGACGATGCGCATACGAGAACAACTGCACAGGGTGTTGCCCTGGAAGCGCCGCCGATTAAAGGGAAGTGCGATTTGGTGATTATGAATCCGCCGTATACGCGCAATTCGTTGCGCAATTTGCATTTGCCGAAAGCGGAGCGCGAATTAATTCAGCAGCATGAAATTGAAATCGCGCAGACGGCGGCTAACAAGGTACACCGCCAAATTATTGACCAAACGGCACTGCGCACTTTTTTTACTCCGATTGCCGATATTTTGTTGAAGAAGGAAAATGGGTCCCTGGCTATGGTTTGCCCGTTCACCATCTGCACAAGCCCATCCGGCAAAAACGAGCGCGCGTTTCTGACCGATCCGAAGCATCTCCACTTGGAACTGGTGATTACCAGCCATGACAACCGGCGTATTTTCTTTTCGGAAAATACACGGATACACGAATGCTTAATCGTCGCTCGGCGCGTTGGTTATTATGCCGAGGCGCCGACGCACACGCATTTTGTATTGCTGGCGGAAAACCCGTCCACCGCCAACGGTGCGCGCCAACTCGCCAAGGCGATTCGCGCCGCGGTGAACGGCGACCACAGTCCACTCGGCGAATACGGGTACATGATTACCGTAAAAACCGAACAATTGCGCGACCGCGCATGGAATGAAGCGTGTTTTTATGACCAAACGCTTTTTCACAACTATCAAACGTTGCTTGCTAATGCGGCGATTGTCCCAATTGCGGAAGTCGCCGAGGTGGAGCCGGCCGGCCGGCGTGTGCAGGATGCATTCGACAAAGCAAAGCAACGACAAAGCCCCGACCGCCGCGCGCTGTGGGACCACAAGACCGAGCGCCAGACCAAAATGCAAACAACCGCGGATGCCTACATTGTCCCGACCAATGACATGAGCGACTACGCCGCAATGTTGTGGGAAAAACGCAGCAATCTGTTGTTGGCCGGGCGGACCCGCCTTAACTTAAACAGGACGCCGGCTGTTTACTCAAAAACCCGCTTGCTCGGTTCCGCCTTTGTACCGGTCACGCCGAACGCGAACAACAAGCAAGAACTTTGCAAAGCGTGGTGTGTCTGGTTAAATTCCACTCTCGGCGTTTTGTCGTTTCTCAATATTCGACAAAAACAATTAACTTATCCGCAATTTGCGCTGGACTCATTGCGTTCTCTTCCGGTGCCGCACCCAGACCGTTGCGACGTCAATCTGCTCGCGCAAACCTTCGACAAATACGCGAACGCCAAACTTAACGCATTCCCCGACATTTGCGACGATACAGTGCGCCATGCACTGGATGAAGCGGTCGTCCGCGCCGTGTCCGGGATTGATTTAAAAATGATTGAACGATGCCGCACGGCCATCAGCCGAGAGCCGAGCGTAACCAATGAAACAGAGCCGTTGCTGGCCTGCGAAAACGGCGACGTTTGAATCGAGGGGCGAACTTGATTCGCGCATGGCACAACCAACATCTTCATCGCCGACTGCGGCAATATTCGCGTATGCGGTAAAAAACCAACGCCAACCACGCGCCCTACACGCTCACCCCCGGAATATTCGCCGGAAAAACTTCACGCACAGCAAACCCGCCTCAAACAAAACCCACGCCGGCGGAGTCAACAACACCCCGACCACAAACGCCATGACGCTTTCACAACCTTAAACTTTCTCCGCTTTCGGATCGCGCCCGAGAAGTTCCTTCACCGCAAGCACCGGGTCGTGTTGGCAATGCACAACACGATAAACCTGTCCGATAATCGGCGCTTCGACCTTATAAGTCGCGCGCGATTTGGTGCAGTTCGCGGGCGGTGTTGGCGCCTTCGATTTCTTGACCGATTTTTTCGGCGATGCGCAATGAAGTAAACGTTTTGCCGGTGCCGCATGCCATCGTTAACCGTCCGCGATTGCGGCCGGTTTCGGCAAAGCCCTGCACGACGGCGTCAATCGCCTCTTGTTGCAGCGGCAACGGTTCGCGTTTCGGTTTGTCGTCGACGGTGGCGATGACAAGGTCTGCGTATTGCTGGAAATCAACGACGCGCACATCGTTTTCGCGGATTAGTTTCGCCGCCACCGGCGTGTAATCGGCGGTGGCGACAAACCAACGCAACGGAAAAACTTTCGGCTTGGCGCCGACAATGAAACTTTGCACATCCTTTTTATCGACCTTGTGCGCGGCGTCGTAACATTTGCATTGCACCGCCACCAACTGCCCGCCGGTCAACTCGGCAACCAAATCCACGCCGTCGTCCAACCCGGTAAAACCGTGTTGGGCGCGCGCAGGCCAATCGCTCCATTGCCAAATGTTGTTAACCTCCAACTCCGGCGCGCGCTTTGCCACTTCGCAAAACAACCGCTCGAAGTTGTCGCCCATTTCGCGCGTCGATTCGAAGTTGGCGCGAATATCCGCCAAGATGTCCTGCACTTGGCGATTGGCGAATTTAATGGTGAGCGGCATTTTATCTTTTAAGGTTGTACGCTTTTATTGCGCGTCGACCCACGACGGCGCGACCGTTATTTTACACACTCGACCCGGGAATCTTCGCCGGGAAAAATTTTGCACACAGCAACCCGGCCTCGAACAACACCCACACCGGTATCGCCAACATCGTTTGCGAAAATACATCCGGCGGGGTTAACAACATCCCGACCACGAATGCCGTGACGATGATGTACGGGCGTTTTGCCTTTAATTTCGGCACGGTGGTTATGCCCATGCGCAACAACAACACCGTCGCCACCGGCACTTCGAAGGCCACGCCGAAGGCGAAAAATAATTTGATGACGAAGCCGAGATAGGAATTGATGTCGGTCATTACGGCGACGCCGTCGGGGGCGGTGCCGGCGAAAAAGGTGAAGATGATTGGGAACACCGCAAAATATGCAAACGCGATGCCGCAATAAAACAACACGCTCGACGACACCAACAGCGGCACCACCATTCGTTTTTCATGCACATACAATCCCGGTGCGACAAACGCCCAGAGTTGATAAAGCAAATACGGCACCGCCACCGCAAACGCGCATGCCAAGGCGAATTTAAACGGCACAAAAAACGGGCCGTGCGGTTCGGTCGAAATCATGCTGTTGCCTTCGGGCAACGCCGACATCAACGGGCGGGCGAGCAGTTCGTATAAATCGTTGGCGAATGGCGCGAAGATTAAAAACACAATGAAAATCGCGGCGACGGCGCGCAACAAACGGTTGCGCAATTCCATTAAATGCGCGATTAAAGTGCCTTCGGCGTTTTCATTGAGCGAGGTTGGCATTGGCGTTGGTGTTTAGCGCGCGCGCTTGCGTTTGTTGGTGATGGGTTTTTTAACCGTGCGCTTTTTAACGATGTGTTTTTTAACGACACGCTTTTTAACAATACGTCCGCCGCCGCGTTTTTTGTCGACTTTGTTACCGCTTGCTTTGCCGACCGTTTTCTTGCCGCGCGTTTTTTTCCGGTTGGTTTTTACCGTGTTCGCGCCGGGCTTGTCGTTCGGCTTGTCAACCTGCATCGCCTCGTTTACATCTTGCGCGGCTTGTTGGAATGCGCCGCCGGCGGATTCGATGTCGTGTTTAACCGATTCCAAATCGGCGGGGGCGTGTTCGCGGATTTCGCGGTCGAAATCGGCTTTGAGTTCGCCGAGCATGCGGCGCGCTTTGCCAATCCACAAGCCGGCGGTGCGCGCGGCTTGCGGCAGGCGTTCGGGGCCTAAAATCAACAGCGCAACGATGCCGATAATCGCAAGTTCCCAAAAGCCGACGTCAAACATCGCGGTTCATCATCGAAGTTGAATCGAAGTTAAAGCGAAGGTAACGCTTATGTGAATCATCGAAGCCGTTGCGTCGATGTCGACGACTCTGACGACGACGTCGAGCGCGCGCGGTTCAATCGCCGGTTTTTTCGGCGGATGAATCGGCGGGGTTGTCGGCAACCTTTTCGGCGGAATTGTCGTCGGTTTTAGCGCCGACCTTGTCGTCGGTTTTGGCGTCTTTATCTTTGCCGGTGCCGAGTGCCTTTTTAAAGCCGCGAATCGCGCCGCCCAAATCGCCGCCGATATTGCGCAACTTCTTCGTGCCGAACAACAACAGCACGATGACCAAAATAATCAACAACTGCGTGATGCTTACGCCGCCGATGCCCATATCGATTCTCCGCGTGAGTGAGGATGAGTGACCACTATACCAAATGCGCGCCGCAATATTGCGCGGTTACTGCAACAACGGCGCGGGTTGATTCAGCACGCCGCCCATCATTTGTTTTTTGGTGCGCCGGCCGAAATCGAAGTTGTGCATATAGTACAAAATTTGACTGTCGTGCAACGACCATAAACGATTGTCGGATTGCGGAATTTTGCCGTCTTTGTGATTCCACGAATCGCCGTTATAGGCGAATGCGCCGAGCCCATGCACAAAAATCGAATACGCCAACGCGATGATGCATAATGCGCGCGCCCAAGGAATGGCGAACAACGCGATTAACGCCGGCGCGCTGAGCACGGTAAACAACACCCCGGCTTCAGCCAACAACCGCGGGCCAAAAGTCGCGCCGCCGTGCCAGTCATACCACGCGGCCGGCAACAACAACATCGCCAATGCCGCAACCTGCAGCGGGATGAAGGTTGCATAGCGCGCGCGGTCGCGCCATGCCAACGCCGCGCCGGCAAAACCGAGCAACAACAACGGCGAGAAAAACAACAAGCCGCGCGACGGGCTTGCCAATAATCCGCCCAAGCCGGCAAACATTGAAGTGCCGAAGGCGGTGACATCATCGCCTTTGGAACGCTCGATGATTTCATCGGCGGCGATGCTTTGCGCGAAAGTGAACGGGTCGCCGAGATAATGCGTGTTGTACCAAATCGCGATAATCGCAAACGGCAACGCACCGAGCACATACATTAACGTCAACCGACGCGCGGCGAAGACAAAATACGCGCCAAGGCATAATGCCAAAAATAATCCGGTCGGGCGCACCAACACCGCCATGCCAATCGCCGCGCCGCAAACCGCGGCAAAATCGCGGCGCGATTGCAATGCCGCGATTAAAAAACACCAGACGCCAAGCGCGATAAAAAACACATGCGGGGTTTGTTGCCAAAAGGCCTGACTGCTGACGCTCCACGCGACCGTGCCGAGGCCGAAGGCGATGCCGGCAAAAAATGCGATGTTGCGCGATGCGAACAACTGCACCGATAAAAACACCAGCACTGCGGATAATGCAATCATCAATGAACTCATCATCTTCGCGCCATACCACCACGCGACGCGGTTTTTGCCGACATCGGTGAACAGATTTAACAAGGCGTACATCGGCGCCAAACTAATCGCCGCGCCGGCGCCGAATGCGCTGATGTATCGGCCCGGTTGTTTGCTTTCGATAAAGGAATACAGCGGCAACGGCTCGGCTTGCCCGGCCAAATAACGTTCGCGCAACGGTTGGCTTTGCGCATTCCATTCGGTGACGCGAATCCATTTTTCCGAACCCGGCGGCCATTCCCAATAAAAAACTTCCGGCGCCTGCAACGGCGTAACCGACAGCGAATAATTTTCCAACAGATTGGCGCCGAACACCATGTTGGATTTTTGGTCGTTGCCGTACATAAAATCGCCGTTCAATACATACGCGAACAAACACACAAAAAACACCGCCAATGCCGGCGGACTAATGCGCGCGTGCGCATGCATCCGCCGCGCACGCGGTGCGGTCGTCGGCGACGATGACGATGCATGCGGCTGCGATGATTTATCGTGTTGCGCACGCTTGGCTTTGCCGCGCCGCAATCTATTGCGCGAGTTGCGCGATTTGTTGGATTTCATTTGTGGAAGTTAATTAAATTAAGAATTAAGAATTAAGAATTATCAATATAAGACAATGTTAAATTGGACGCGGTGAAAATTGAGTGCAAGTTTAATAAAGGTTAATAATCATTCGATGCAAGTTTAATAACGATAATCGAAGTTGCAATTTGAGTTGCAGTTGCAATTACAAATGCAATCTCAATTGCACTGTACCCAATACCGCACAACACAACAACACACGCCGTCACGCACCATAAATTTCGCGCGGCGTTTTAACCATCGCCTCGACTTCACGCCAGCGTTCGTCATCGAATTGACGGTAAAAACAAGTGCGTCGTCCGGTGTGGCAAGCCAGCCCGATTTGGTCGACGCGCAACAACAGCGCATCGCCGTCGCAATCCAATCGCAACTCGATGAGTTGTTGGATATGCCCGGATTGTTCGCCTTTGCGCCACAACTTTTTGCGCGAACGCGAATAATACACCGCGCGCCCTTCGGCCACGGTCGCGCACAACGCCTCGCGATTCATCCACGCCACCATCAACACCTCGCCTTGCCGCGATTGCGCAACGGCTTGCACCAAGCCGGCGTCATTCCAACGCACCGCCTCCAACCAATGCGGTTGTGCGGCGTTACTTTCGGCGTTACTTTCGTTGTGACTTTCGGCGGATTCGTGATGGTCGGTCATTAACTTAATGGCGAGTTTAACTGTGAACTTAATACTTATAACTTATAACTTAAATTTAACCGCGCGCTTAATTAACCGTGCACTTAAACCGTGAACTTACCCTGTTTACCTTAACTCCGCACTTCGATGCCGTGCGTTGCCATCAACCGTTTGGCTTCGCCAATTGTATGTTCGCCGAAGTGAAAGATACTGGCGGCCAACACCGCATCGGCGCGCCCGCACAACACGCCATCGACCAAATGCTGCAACGTGCCGACGCCGCCCGAGGCGATGACCGGCACGCGCACCGCTTGGCTAATCAAAGCGGTCAATTGCAAATCGAAACCTTGTCGCGTGCCGTCGCGGTCCATGCTGGTCACCAACAATTCGCCGGCGCCGTATTCGGCCATTCGTTGCGCCCATTGGATTGCATCCAACCCGGTGGCGCGGCGTCCGCCGTGGGTGAACACCGCCCATTTCGAATCGGCGGCATCGACGCGTTTGGCATCGATGGCGACGACGATGCATTGCCGACCAAAATGCGCGGCGGCTTCGCGGATGAATTGCGGGCGCGCGACGGCGGCGGAATTAATCGACACCTTGTCGGCGCCGGCGCGCAGCAGGCGATGGATGTCGTCGATATCGCGCACGCCGCCGCCGACGGTCAGCGGGATAAACACTTCGCCGGCGACTTGTTCGACGACGTCGATAATCGTGTCGCGCGCATCCGCGCTGGCGGTGATGTCCAAAAAGGCGAGTTCATCGGCGCCTTGTTGGTCGTATCGGCGCGCCGCTTCGACCGGGTCGCCGGCGTCGACGATATCGACAAAGCGCACGCCCTTGACCACACGCCCGGCATCGACATCCAAACACGGAATGATGCGCCGCGCCAACGGCGAGTCGGCGGTCGAGTCGATGGTCGAATCGACGTTCGGTGCGCAGTTCGAATCCACGGTCGCATCGACGGATGAATCAACGGTCGGTGCGCAGTTCGAATCGACAGTCGAATCGACAGTCAAATCAACGGTCGAATCGGCGCTTTGCGGCGGCGCGTTCATAAGCCAAACGCGCCTTGTCCGGCGAGTTGGTCGGCGGCTTGTTGGGCTTCGGCGAAATCCATCCGTCCTTCGTAAATCGCCCGTCCGGTAATCGCGCCGATGATGCCGGCATCGGCGACCGCGGCGAGTTTTTTGACGTTGTCGAGATGCCCGATGCCGCCGGATGCGATGACCGGGATGTTAATCGCCTGCGCCAGATGCAGCGTGGCCTCGATGTTCACGCCCTGCATCATTCCGTCGCGCGCGATGTCGGTGTAGATAATCGCCTCGACGCCGTCTGATTCGAAATGCCGCGCCATATCGACGGCGTCGTGGCGCGACAGTTTCGACCAACCTTCGGTTGCAACCTTGCCGTCGCGCGCATCCAAGCCGACGATGACATGGGTGGGAAACTCGGCGCACAAGTCGCTGACAAAATGCGGCTCGACCACCGCGCGCGTGCCGATAATCACATAACGCACGCCGGCTTGGATATAGACATCGACCGTGTCTTCGGTGCGAATGCCGCCGCCGACTTGTATCGGCAGGTCGGGGTGTTGTTCGACGATGCGGTGTATCACCTCGGCGTTGACCGGCTCACCGCTGACCGCGCCGTCCAAATCGACGATATGCAGCCGACGCGCGCCGGCTTCGACCCATCGCGCGGCCACCGCCGGCGGGTCGTCGGAAAACACCGTCACCTCGTTCATGTCGCCTTGACGCAGGCGCACGCATTTGCCGTCTTTTAAATCAATGGCCGGGATAACCAACATCGAGACACCTCTTTGCAATTGTGCAATGGTAACGACCGCGCACGGTGATTAATAACCAAACGATACGGATTGTGCATGATGATTGTGTTGGCTTGAGTGATGACTGTAAACCACTGTACACAATCGCAACTGCGCGCCGCTTATGCGCCGTTCCACCGCAAAAAGTTGCGCAACAATTGCAGCCCGGCGCGCTGGCTTTTTTCCGGATGAAACTGCACCGCGAATAAATTGTCGCGCGCACAGGCGGCGGCGAAGGTTGCGCCGTATTCGCATTCGCCGACGATTTCATCCCGATGGTGCGGCTCGGGATAATAACTGTGCGCAAAATAAAAATGCTGCGCATCGATGATGCCGTGCCACAGCGGATGGTCGCGCACTTGGCGCACGCGGTTCCAGCCCATGTGCGGGATTTTGCGGCGCGCATCGGCGAAGCGACGCACCGTGCCGGCAAACACGCCCAAGCCGGGCATGCCGCCGTTCTCTTCACTTTGTTCATACAACGCCTGCAAGCCGACGCAAATGCCAAGCGCTGGCCCGTCGCCGAGGCGGTCGAGCACCGCTTGTTTCAACGCCGGCGTCTGCGTCAGCCGCGACACCCACGCGCCAATCGCGCCTTGCCCGGGCAGCACCAGATAATCCGCCGCGCGAATCGCCTGCGGTTGCGCTGAGATGTGCACCGAATGCGTACGCGACTCATCGGCGTGCTGCAAGGCGCGGCTGACCGAACGCAAGTTGCCGGTGCCTAAATCGACGATGACGATGTTCGACATTGATAATTAATTAATCAATCAATTAATAAATTAATAAATAAAAGCATTCATTAAAATACATACATTAATAAAAGCATATTAATGATGCATTAATAAATGCGGAATAAATGAAATGTGAATCAATGCGCGAATCGTGACACAACCGGCGAATGCGTCAATCGCATTGCAATCCCCGCATTGCAAAAAACGCTTCGCAACCAACGCATCGCAACAACCGAATCGCCGCGCGTCACAACGACCCTTTGGTCGATGGAATGCCGGGCATGCGCGCATCGCGTTCGGCGGCCATGCGCAAGGCGCGCGCAAACGCCTTGAAAATTGTCTCGGCGATGTGATGTGAATTGGCGCCGCGCAATGCATCGATGTGCAGCGTCGCTTGCGCGTGATTGCAAAACCCCTGAAAAAATTCATGCACCAAGTTGGTCGCAAACGCGCCAATCATCGCATCGGGAAAATCGGCGTTCATCACCAACAATGGTCGTCCGGAGAAATCGATGACCGCGCGGCTCAGCGATTCATCCAGCGGCACATGCGCGCAGCCGTATCGCCGCAGCCCGGCTTTGTCGCCGAGTGCGCGCGCCACCGCTTGACCGAAGGTGATGCCGATGTCTTCGACGGTGTGATGGTCGTCGATGTGCAAATCGCCCTTGGCGCGCACGGTTAAATCCAACGCACCGTGGCGCGCGACTTGGTCGAGCATGTGTTCCAAAAACGGCACGCCGGTGGTTAACTCGGCAACGCCGTCGCCGTCCAAGTTGACGGCCAGCGTGATTTGCGTCTCGCGGGTGGTGCGCGTTATTTCGGCGACGCGCGGCGCATGCGGTTCGTTCATGCGCGATAGTTTACCGCAAACCGCGCTTGGGTTATACTGGCGCGATTGACGGACATTAACAATGCAAACCAGTAAAACGGAATCACCGCGCGACGCATCGATGCTTAAATTTTGGCTGCAGTTATTGCAAGCCAAAGGCGCGCCGCTGGCGGTCAAGCGCATGCTGGTCACCGCGTTGGGTTCGCCGCGTGCGGTGTTGCAAGCCGATGCGCGCGAATTGGGCGCGCTTCTCCGCGGCAAAAAAAATCAACGGGTGCAGTTGCGCTATCCGCAGGTCGATGAGCAATTGGCGACGTTGGCGCGATGCGGCGCGCATTATGTCGATTTTCAGCACGCCGATTTTCCGCCGTTGCTCGAACAAATCCCATCGCCGCCGCTCGGGTTGTTTGTGCTCGGCGACGCCAAATTGCTCAGCGCGCCGCAATTGGCGATTGTCGGCACGCGCAAACCGACTCCATCCGGGCGGCGCACCGCCGAACACTTCGCCAATGAACTTGGCAATGCCGTGGCGATTACCAGCGGCTTGGCCAGCGGCGTCGATTATTGCGCGCATCGCGGCTGTTTGCTTGGGCGCGGCAAAACCATCGCGGTGATTGCCAACGGCATCGATTTTGTTTATCCGCGCGGCAATGAAAAACTGCATCGCGTGATTGTCGAACGCGGCGCGGTGGTGTCCGAATATCCGCCCGGCGCGCCGCCGCGTCGTGAACACTTCCCGCAGCGCAATCGTATCATCAGCGGCTTGGCGCTCGGCGTGTTGGTCATCGAAGCCGGCGCCAAAAGCGGCGCGTTGATTACCGCGCGATTTGCCGGCGAACAAAACCGCGAAGTGTTTGCGGTGCCCGGCTCGATTTACGCCGCACAAAGTCGCGGCTGTCATCGACTGTTGCGCGATGGCGCGAAACTCACCGAAACCTGCGAAGATATCCTCGAGGAAATCGGGCGATTTTTGGGCGACAATGCAATCGCGCCGATAATGATTTCGCCACCGCCGGGCGACACGCCGCCGTTGTATGATTTAATCGACCACACGCCAACCGATGTCGACCAATTGATTGAACAAAGCGGATTGACGGCGGACGAAGTTTCCTACATTCTTATGGAACTCGAATTCGCCGGCTTAATCGCGCCGGCTGGCGGCGGCTATCAACGCATACCGCAACGCCGCTTGCGCGTAGCGAATCCTTGAGTTTGAATTGGAATTTAAATTGCGGTTAAATTCGTTTTAATAATTTCACTTTGCGTTGATTTAACTTAAAATCCGCTTTGAAATTTATTTCGCATTCGCTTTACATTTGCCTTATCGTCACCCGCCGTCGTTACCCTTATCCACTTCACCAACCCAACCCCAATGAAAGAAAACGTCCTTGATGTGCTGATTTATCTTTTTGAAAACTGCATGTTTGACGAAGACGAAGAGGAGTATGAACCCGACCAAGAGTCGCTTGCGCATGAGTTAAGTCAAGCCGGCTTCGACCACGGCACGATTGACCGCGCGTTTGAATGGCTGGAAAATCTCGCGCAATTGTGCGAACGGCGTTTCGACGCGCGTCCGCCCAAACGCGGTGCGTTGCGTCATTATCTCGCCTGCGAAACCGCGCGCATCGGCGTCGAAGCGCGCGGCTTTTTGCTTAAACTCGAACAATGCGGCGTGCTGGATTCATCGGCGCGCGAAATGGTCATCAATCAATTGATGGCGTTGGGCGTCGACAGCATCGATATGGACCAACTCAAATGGGTGGTGCTGATGGTGCTCGGCAACACCACCGAAGGTGAAGGCGTATCCGAGTTGACCGAATCGTTGGTGTTGGATGGGTTGCATGCTTGTGCGCATTAATATTGCACAGTATGTAAGTTGCATTATCAATCAACTCACCTGAATCCAACGCCGCATCAACCTGCGCGTTAACCCACAAGCAACCCACAAGCAACCCACAAGCAACCCACAAGCAAACCACGAGTCAAACCAACGATGGGAAAGCCGCTGATTATTGTCGAATCGCCCGCCAAAGCGCGGTCGATGTCCAAATATTTGGGCAATGATTTCGTCGCCTTGGCCTCGTACGGGCATGTGCGCGACCTCAAGCCGAAAACCGGCGCGGTGTTGCCGGAGGAGGATTTTGCGATGCAATATGAAATCCTCGAAAACAGCCGCAAGCATGTCGACCAAATTGCGCGCGCGATGAAAAGCGCGGATGCGTTGTATCTGGCGACTGACCCGGACCGCGAAGGCGAGGCGATTTCCTGGCATCTGCATGAACTGTTAAAGGAGCGCGACGTCATCGGCGACAAGCCGGTGTATCGAGTCGAGTTTCACGAAATTACCGCGCCGGCGATTCGCGCGGCGGTGCAAAACCCGCGCGCGTTATCCGACAATTTAATCAATGCCCAACAGGCGCGCCGCGCATTGGATTATTTGGTCGGCTTTAATCTGTCGCCGTTGTTGTGGAAAAAGGTGCGCTCCGGGTTGTCAGCCGGGCGCGTGCAAAGCCCGGCGTTGCGGTTGATTTGCGAACGCGAAGCCGAGATTGAAAAATTCGTCGCCAAGGAATATTGGACGCTTGCAGCCAAACTGAACGCCACATCGGATGATGCGTCCGTCGATAAAACAAGCGTCAAGTCGAACGATAAGTCGAGCGACAAAAGTGACGCGAGTGATAAAGACGGCGGCGACGACAAAGACGCTTTCGAAGCGCGATTGATTCGCTTTGCCGATGAAAAAATCGAGCAGTTTACGATTACCGACGAGCCGCGCGCGCGCGAAGTCGAAAGCACGTTGCGCGCCGCCGCCGACGGCAAACTCACGGTGATTGAAGTCGCCAAAAAACAACGCAAGCGCAACCCGGCGCCGCCGTTTACGACATCGACATTGCAACAGGAAGCCTCGCGCAAACTCGGCTTTGCCACGCGCCGCACGATGCGCATCGCGCAACAATTGTATGAAGGCATCGATTTGGGCGATGAACCGGTTGGATTGATTACCTACATGCGCACCGATTCGGTTGCGCTGGCCAACGATGCGGTCGCCGAGATGCGCGAAGTAATCAAAGCGCGTTACGGCGAAGAAGCCTTGCCGGAAACGCCGCGCGTGTTTAAAAATAAAACCAAGAACGCGCAAGAGGCGCATGAAGCGGTGCGCCCGACGCAAGCCGCGCGCGCGCCGGATGTGGTCAAGCCGCATCTCAATGATGAACAATTTCGCTTGTATGATTTAATTTGGCGGCGCGCGCTCGCCAGTCAAATGATTCACGCCACCTTGGACACCGTGTCGGTCGATTTTTCGGCCGGCGCGCGCGCATTGGGGCATGTGTTTCGCGCCAACGGCAAGACGATTCGCGCGCCCGGGTTTATGGCCGCCTACACCGAAGGCCTCGACGACGCCAAGGTGCCGGTCGATAAGGAGGTCATCCTGCCGCCGCTGGCTGAAGGCGATTTGGTTGCGCTGGCGTCGTTGACCGCCGACCAACATTTCACCGAACCGCCGCCGCGTTACAACGAGGCGACTTTGGTTAAGACGCTCGAAGCCTACGGCATCGGCCGCCCGTCAACCTACGCTTCGATTATCGGCACGTTGCTCAATCGCGAATATGCGGTGCTCGAACAACGTCGATTCGAGCCGACTGAAATCGGCAAAATCGTCAGCCGATTTTTATCCAAACACTTCACGCGCTACATCGATTATGAATTCACCGCCAAGATGGAGGATTCGCTCGATGAAATTTCGCGCGGCGAAAAACGCTGGGTGCCAATTATGCGCGAGTTTTGGAGCGCGTTTTCCAGCCAACTGGCCGAGAAGGAAAACATCAGCCGCGACGATGCAATCCAAAGCCGCGAACTCGGCGTCGACCCGAAAAGCGGCCGCCCGGTGTCGGCGCGCATGGGGCGTTATGGCCCGCTGGTGCAAATCGGCACGCGCGAAGATGAAATCAAACCGCTGTTTGCAAGTTTGCCGCCGGGCGCAAAGTTGGACACGATTACGTTTGAAGAGGCGATTAAACTCTTTAAACTGCCGCGCCAACTCGGCGAAACCCCCGAAGGCGAACCGGTTAGCGTCGCGATTGGGCGATATGGCCCGTATGTTAAATACGGCGACAAATACGTTTCGCTCGGCGAACACGACCCGTATACAGTCGAGTTGCCGATTGCGCTGCAGTTGGTGGTCGAGAAAAAACAACTCGACGCCAACCGCATCATTTTGGATTTTAATGAAGCCGGCATTCAGGTGTTGAACGGACGATACGGCCCGTATGTCACCGACGGCGAAAAAAATGCGCGCGTGCCGAAGGATTTGGAAGACCCGAAAACCTTAACGCTCGAAGAGTGCGAAGCGTTGCTCAAAGACGCCAAACCCAGCCGTCGCGCCAAGAAAAAGATGAAGAAGAAAACGTCGAAAAAAACTTCGAAGAAGGCGGCGAAGTCGGGCGGTGCGGATGATGTCGACGACAAAGTGACCGCCAAAGCAAAAGGCAAAAAACGCGCGAAGAAAAAATCGGCGAAGAAAAAAGTCGCAAAGCGCGCTTCGAAAAAAGCGGCGAAGAAGGCGGTGAAGTCGCGCAATGCTGACGACGACAATGCCGACTCGGACAAAACTGCATCGAAGGTGAAACAAACCGCGGATGTGTGACGCAAATCGCCGCCTGTGTTGTGTCGCCATACAGCACTGCCGACGACGGATACAACGCCATCGATAAAAAAACAATGCGCGCAACGCAACTTGCACGGTTCGTAAAACCATTCACAGTACTGTTACGGATGCATTACTGTCACCACGCCTTTTTGTTTGCTGTATTGGATTAACACCATTCTTGACACATCCACACCAACCACATAATATGCAACCCATGTCGCCCAAAGGTAAACTGCACGAGCAAGGATTTAATTACGCGCTTGCCAAAGCGTTGCGCACTTGCAATCCCGAATGGAATGAAACCACGGTGATAGCCGAGCGCACCGGTGGGGCTAAGCGTCCTGATATTGAAATTGATACGGATAACATGCCGAAGGTTGTGATTGAATGCGCGTTTGAAGGTGATGGCGGCATGGACGCAAAGGCGCGACTTGACAACTCGGAGTTAAAAATTGAAACCGCAATATCCATCGACATACCGAAGGCGTTTGAAAGCATGGCGGAAGAAACCGCCGCGCAAAAATTGATTGACGGAGCGGAAATTGGTTACGCGGTGTTGCAACAAAACGATTTTCGTTTCCCCGAACAAGGTTACTTGTCCGGCACTGTGCGCGATTTGGCGGCATTCATTCAGGTCGCATCGGTGTCCAAGGATAGCGTTGAACGCGTCGCAGACGAGGTCGTGGAATTAATTCGCGGGGCGGGCGGCAAATTGCACGCGCATATGTCAACCTACGCGCGTGATAAAATTGTGCAACTGATAGCGCAACACAGCAACTTGAACGGCATGCAAACTGCGGCGGTGTTGTGGTTGGATGCAATGTTGGTGCAGAGCAAAATTCACAAAAGCGGCGATATGGATATTAATCCATTACCGATGCCAGATGATGTCGACCCGGTGGCGCTCGTGCGCGAGTGGCGCAAAATTCTGCAAACCAATTGGCATTCCATTTTTGAACCGGCGGTAGAAGCATTGGAAGTCGCCGCGCGTCAGTATGATAGAGGAGTCAGCGAAGCACTTGAAAACTTGTTGCGAGCGGTTAACAAAATCATGTACGCCAAATTGGGGTCGCAGATTAATGTCGGCGCCGAGTTATTCCCCAAACTCAGCGAAGACCGCAAACAAGCGGCCGCGTTTTATACATTACCCGCCACCGCTGAGGTTTTGGCGCATTTAACCATTCGCGAAGATGACGCACATGAGTGGGATGACAAAATATTCAGCCGCATTAAAGTCGCCGATTTCGCATGCGGCACCGGCACTCTATTGCGCGCCGCGGTCAATCGCATCGCCGGTTTTTATGCCGCCGGCGGCGGCAGCGACAAAGGTTTGCAACGTTTGCACCGCGATGCTTTGCAGGGCGGCATACTCGGCACCGATGTTAGCCCGGTCGCCGCGCATTTGGCGTTATCCAGTTTGGTGTTGACCGGCAGCGGCAAAAGTTATAAGCGCACTCACATCGGACCTGTACCCGTCGGCGCCCCTGACCGCACCGGTGCATTGGAATATTTAACGTCCAGCCGCCAACAAGATATGTTGCACGGCAAGTTTCAAGAAACCTTAAGCGGTGATGATGCCGATGATGCCGGCATGATTGTCGCCACTGACAACGCATTTGATTATGTGTTGATGAATCCGCCGTATAGCCGAACGCGCGGCGGACAAAGCGCGTTTGATATTGCCGATTTGACCGATGCGGAACGCAATGCATGCCAAGAGCGTTGGGGCAAGTTGCTTGCCAACCAACCCGCAATCAAAACCGCAGGCATGGCGGCGAGTTTTTTATGCATCGCGCGGCGCAAAGTAAAAGTCGGCGGACGCATCGGTTTCGTATTGCCGCTCACCGCCGCCTTCGCGCAATCATGGGCGGAAACCCGCGAAATGCTAGTGACCTATTTTGACGACCTCATCGCCGTCACCGTGATGCGCACTCAATCCAAATCCCATGTTAGTGCCGACACAGGCCTGGCCGAGATGTTGCTGATTGCCACCAAACGCAAATGTGCGAATGAACACCCGGCGTCGGTGTTGTGCGTTATGCCAAATGAAATTCCGACTCGCGTGGGCATTGCCGGCGAAGTTGCGCGCAGCATCATTCGTACGATGCATACCATGCGTAACGACAAGGCCTATATCTACACCGATGTCGCCGGTAAAAACGAAATCGGCCGCATGATTCGCTTTTACCCGCCGTCGCGTGATGCCGCTTGGTCGCATTTAGGTGCCAACAAGCCGGAACTGGCGATACTCGCCGATGCATTGACTCGCGGTGAACTCATGGATATCACCGCCCGGCACCATGCCCGCCTGAAATGCCCGATGATTAAAATGCAGAAATTGTTTGACATCGGACCCACGCATCACTTAATCGGACACCTGTACGCCGCCGAGGAAATCGGGGCGTTAACCTTGCATCCGGTGGTAGACAAAAGCGATGCTGTCGGTATGCACCGCGCATTATGGGCGGCTGAGTCCAATGAACAAACCACCTTGCGCGTGTTACCCACGCATAAAGGCGTGGTGTTTGACCACGAATCATTTGAGCGCATTCAAGATAAACACGGCACATTGCATTACCAACGCGGTTTGCAATGGACTTCGCAAGCATTGGTCGCCGCTACCACTGACTATTCAGTATTCGGCGGGCGGGCATGGACGACTTTCATGTGCGAAGACAAAACCTTAACCCGTGCATTTGCGTTATGGGGCAACTCAATCTTCGGCGCCTTGATTTATTGGACGCAAGGGCAACGTACGCAAATCGGAAGGTCAATGATGCAAGTCAAAGCCATCAGCCAAATCCCCGTGCCGGATTTACGCCAACTGCCGCCCGACAAGTTACAAACCGCCGCCGCGTTTTTTGCCGCCAATGCCGATGCGGAATTATTGCCGCTGTGCCAACTGCACACCGACGCAAACCGCCACAAAATAGACCGCGCCGTAGCCGAAATGTTGGGGATTGATTTGGACGAATCCGCCCTGCAAGCAATCCGCCGTGCATTCTGCGAAGAACCCAGCATTCACGGCAATAACGCCGCCGCTTTGGCGCGATTGGACGCCGACCATTAGTGAAACGGCAACCGCATTATGCGGATGACGGAATGACACGGCGGCTTGTTACATTGCGGGCATTGTTCGGCACAACCCGCGCCATTACAACTTACCGCGCACCCCTTCGAGCACCGCATCAATCACCCGCGCTTGTGCGTCCTCATCCAAATACGGATGTATCGGCAAACTCAACACCTCGTTCGACAACCGCTCCGACACCGGCATTTCGACTTCGGCTTGGTCGTGCATAAACGCCGGCTGCAGATGCAGCGGGCGCGGGTAATACACCGCCGTTGGAATGTCGCGCGATTGCAGATGTGCGCGCAAGGTGTCGCGCGCCGGGCTGCGCACGGTGTATTGCGCCCATGCGCTAATGCGATTGGCGAAGGTTTGCGGCGTGATTAATCGTTCGCCGAGGTCGGCGAAGGCGTGCGTATAACGTTCGGCGATGGCGGCGCGCGCTTTGATTTCATCGTCGAGTATCGGCAACTTGCAGCGCAACACTGCGGCTTGGATTGTGTCCAAGCGTCCGGTGATGCCGGTGCGCAGATGTTCATATCGATTCGCGCCCATGCCGTGCGCGCGAATCGAGCGCGCCAACTCGGCGAGGTCGGCGTCGTCGGTAAACAACGCGCCGCCGTCGCCGTAACAACCGAGCGGTTTGGCTGGGAAAAAACTGGTCGCGGCGATGTCTCCGAGCGCGCCGACTTTTTTGTCGCGATACGCGCCGCCGAAACTTTGTGCGCCATCCGCCAATAAAAATAAATCGTGCGATTTGGTCACGGATTCGATGGCGTCGTAATCGGCCGGCAAGCCGAATAAATCGACGGCGATAACGCCTTTGAGTTGATGCCGCCCTTCGCGCTGCACGCGCTCGATGCTGTGCGCCAATTGCGCGGCGTCCAAGTTAAAGGTGTCTTCCTCGACATCGACAAACACCGCATGCGCGCCGAGCAGTTGAATCACTTCGGCGGTGGCGACAAAGGTAAACGGCGGCGCAATCACCGCATCGCCGGGGCCGACTTGATGCGCAAGCAACGCCATCAACAATGCATCGGTGCCGCTGGCTGCGCTGACGACATGGCGCGCGCCGCAATACGCGCCGAGTTCGGCTTCGAGCGCGCCGACTTCGGGCCCCATGATGAATTGACCGTGCCGCAACACTTCATCAATCGCCGCGCGCACCTGCGAATCGATGCGCGCAAATTGCGCGGCTAAATCAACGAATTGCATTTGCGGTTAACTTTGTTTGTCGGATTGTCGTGGCCATTGTTTTGCACAATGCGCTTAACCAATTTGGTTGCATACTTAAATTCATAATTGCTTAACTTAACTTGACTTAACTTAATTAAATCAATTAATAAAAAAATACAAACACATTGCATCACAACCGAAGTTGCGCGCTATGCAATTGCGCATCATCCAATGCATCACCGTCATACATCAACGCACCAACCCCGGCAAACGGCGGCGCAATCTGCACGCCATGCAACACGCGTACGCGGTCGATGTTGCCGTCGACATTGTCGTCACTGTCACTGTTACTTTTACCGTCATTGCCACCATCACATCGACCATCATCAAACAACCCACCCACCGCACAGCGCCAAGTCGGCGAATCCAATTCGGTGCAAAGCGCAACGCGGTTGAGATAATAGCGAATGCCGACGCCGAGCGTTTTGCCGTAGGCTTCCTTGCGCGTCCAGCAGGCGAGCATCGCTTGCGCATGTCCGCTTCGAATGCGTCGCCAAGCGCGTTGTTCATCGACGCTGAGTTTGCGTTTGGCAAGTCGATGATAATTAATGGTGCGCGGGATGATTTCCAAATCGACGCCGAGTTGTCGATTCCACGCCACTGCATACAACGCCTTGTCGCCGGACAGCGAATAATTAAAACACAAGTCGCCGCGCGATAAACGATTCAACAACGCCGGTTTGCCGCGCGCGCCGACGCCGAGTTGCAGGCGCGCATTGGCGACGCCGCTGTATGCGCACAACAATCGACGCATCACAATTCGCCCGCCCCAATAACTTGCGCGCGATTGCGCATTGCGGCGACGCTCACCGCGCGCAATTTCATCGGCGCTTAACCAATGCAGATGCGCATCGAGCGAATCGCGCGCAAACTGTGTTGCAAAATCCACCGCCCATAAATGCACCGCATGCGGCGCAAGTTCGCAATGCGTTGGTGCGCCCGGCGTCCAAGCGAGTTCGCGCACTGCCACGTGCGCGCGCATCACCACACTTCGAACGGCGCGAAACTGTTGATGCGCAACAACGCCGCCTCTTCGACGGCGGCGTCCAGCCCGAGTCGCTTCTTTTCCATAATGCGATGTTGCAGCCCGCGTTTATCGAACAGATAGGTGCCGTTGCCGTGATGCAGTTCGACCACAAACCCTTCGCCCGGCAGGTTGTATACGCCGCCGAGTTCGACCGGCTCGGTTAACTCGATGGTGGTGGGTTCGGTTTGCATGGCGTAAGGCGCGGGGTGAACGGCAACGGTGAATAATGATGACTGCTTCGATAAATGCATCGATAAGTAAATCGACAAACAAATCGATAAGTAAATCGATGCATTAATAAATCAACGAATGCAACGGTGAATGCGTCGACAAGTGCATAGGCAAGCGCATCGACAACATCGACAATACATCGACCAATGCGCGGCGATTATAGTATGAATTGCAGTATAATGGCGGCGGCTTAGGTGGCATCCGATTTCAGACGACGGCATTGACAATGGACATCGAACAAGCGCGCGCCAACATGATTGCGCGGCAAATCCGCCCGTGGAATGTGCTCGACGCACAAACCTTGTCGGCGTTGGCGGCTGTGCGCCGCGAAACATTTGTGCCGGCGCAACATCAATCGCTGGCGTTTGCCGATGCGCAAATTCCGCTCGGTTGTGATGAAGTGATGCTCGAACCGAAACTCGGCGCGCGAATGATTCAGGCGTTGGCGTTGCAGCCCGGCGATGCCGCACTCGAAGTCGGCGCCGGTGGCGGCTGGTTGACCGCAATGCTGGCGACGCTCGGCGCCAAAGTTATCTCGGTTGAGATTCATGCGCAACTGCTTAGCAACGCCGAACGCAACTTGGCGGCGCATCAAGACATCATGCAACACATCACGCTGCAGCAAGGCGATGCGCATGCCGGCTGGGGCGACGCCGAACAATTTGACGCGATATTAATCACCGGCTCATTGCCGACAATTGTCGCCGCAGACGAATTGGCTGCGCACAACGTAAACGCCGGCTGGGCTGCGCATTTGGCGGAAGGCGGGCGATTGGTCGGCATCGAAGGCGATGCGCCGGCGATGCGGATGGTGTGCATCACCAAACGCGCCGGCAAATTGCATCATCAATCGTTGTTGGAAACCGTTGTCCCGCGTCTGCGCAATGTCGATGAACCGCGCGCGTTTCAGTTTTAATGAGTGATTGGATTTTTCCCATCTGATTTATTTTTTTTATTTGCTTGATGATTGACTTGCTGATTTACTTTCGACTGCACTGTCGACCGAACTTGCAACCCATAACACCGCACTTGCCGCAGATTGGAGTTAACCGATGACCATTAAGTCACAAATTAAATTAACGAACGCCAAACAATTCATCGTCGCAAGCGTCGCTTGCGCCGCCGGTTTTGTCGGCGTCGCGCGCGGCGATGATTTGTGGACGGTGTATCAAACCGCCTTGGCTGAAGACGCCGCGTATCGCGCGGCCGAACTGCAATACCAAAGCGCGCGGCGCGGCGTGCCGATTGCGCGCGGCGCGTTTTTGCCGGCGATTAATGTCACCGCCGGCGTCGATGAATATAATGAACCCAAGCCGCCGATGGACGCCGAACATTCGTCGCGCCGCGTTGTCGCCGGCGCGACTTGGCGGGTGTTTGATGTCGCCGCCAAAAACCAACTCGACCAAGCCAAACATGCGCGCACGCGCGCCGCAATTAATTTTGAACAGGCGCGCCACGCGCTGATTTTGCGCAGCGCCGAACGATACTTCCGCCTGCTCGCCGCGCATGACAACTACGATGTCGCGCGCCGCCAACAAACTGCGCTGGCGCGACAAAAGGAATTCGCAAGCGAACGATTGAATGTCGGCGTCGGCACCAAGACCGATTTGTTTGACGCCGACGCGCGATATCAACAGGCGCGCGCCGATTTCATCAGTGCTGAGGACGAAATCGTCAACGCGCGCTTTGCGCTCGCCGAATTGCTTGCCGGCGCAACCCCGCCGCTTGCCAAATTGCGCGACGATGCGCCGCTCGACCGCCCGACGCCGGATGATGCCGCAGAATGGGTGATGCGCGCGCTCGACCACAATCTTGCATTGCGCGCCGCGCAATTCGATGTCGCCATCGCCAAAGATGAAATCGCCCGCCAACGCGCCGCGTTTTTGCCGCGCATCTCGTTGACCGCCAACCACGAACGCAGCACCAATCCGTCGCCGTCGTTTAACAGTGACAGCACGACCAAAAAGTACGGCGCCAGCGCAACTTGGCAATTGTTTTCCGGCGGCGCCAATTTAATGCGCGCGCGCCGCGCGGCGTTTGATTATGACGCCGCCGAACAACTCACGATTGCATTGCGCCGCGAAGTCGAATCGACCGCGCAAGCGGCGTATCGCGCCGTCGCCGGCGGCGTCAATCAAGTGGCCGCATTGTCGCGCGCGGTGCGCGCCGGCGAAAGCGCATTGCGCGCCAAGCAACAGGGCTTTCGCGCCGGCATCACCACCAATCTCGAAGTGCTCGACGCCCAACGCGACCTGGCACAATCGCGCAGCGATTATTTTCGCGCGCGTTATGATTTCATTCTCGCGGTGTTACGGTTGGAACAATCCGCCGGTGATTTAAACGATGATGATGTGCGGCGCGTTAACGGTTGGTTGGCGGGCAATTAATTTGTTTTGATTTATTGTAATTTTTTTGTGATTTTGGATTTACTTTTTTAACTTAATTTAATTTTGTTTAATTTTGTTTTAACTTAACTTGTGGAATACCGATGAACTTCTCGCCCGATGCCGCCAATGAACTGCGCGATTCGTTGCGCGACAGCCGCGCTCGACTCGATGCGCTGCGGGGGTTTCTTTAACTATGACGCCAACAAACAAAAATTAACCGAAGTGCAAGTGCAATTGCAGGACCCAACCATCTGGGAAGACCCGGCGCGCGCGCAAACGCTCGGCAAACAGCGCGCGCAACTTGAACGCAGCGTGCAAACTTTGGACGACCTCGACCGTCGCATCCGCGACAATGTCGAATTGCTCGACCTTGCGCTCGGCGAAAACGATGCCGGCGCGCTCGCCGACATTGCGCGCGACGCCGAACAACTGGCGCGCACGCTCGACAAACTCGAATTCTCGCGGATGTTTTCCGGCGAAGCCGACGCCTGCAACGCCTTCGTCGATATTCAAGCCGGCTCCGGCGGCACCGAAGCGCAGGATTGGGCTGAGATATTGTTGCGGATGTATACCCGCTGGGGCGAGGAGCAGGGCTTTGCGGTCGAGGTGGTTGCCAAATCGCCGGGCGAAGTCGCCGGCGTCAAAAGCGCGACGCTGAAATTCATCGGCGATTTTGCCTATGGTTATCTGCGCACCGAAAACGGCGTGCATCGCTTGGTGCGCAAAAGCCCGTTCGATTCGGGCAATCGCCGCCACACTTCATTCGCGTCGGTCTATCCGTATCCGCAACTCGATGAAACGTTCGATGTCGAAATCAATCCGGCCGATTTGCGCATCGACACCTATCGCGCCTCCGGCGCCGGCGGGCAACATGTCAATCGAACCGACTCGGCGGTGCGCATCACCCACGCGCCAACCGGCATTGTCGTGCAATGCCAAAACGACCGCTCGCAACATCGCAATCGCGCCGAGGCGATGGCGATGTTGAAATCGCGGCTGTTCGAAGCCGAGATGCGCAAACGCCGCGAAGCGCAACAAGCCGCCGAAGCCGACAAAGCCGACATCGGTTGGGGCAGCCAAATCCGCTCGTATGTACTCGACCAATCGCGCATTAAAGATTTGCGCACCGGCGTCGAAACCGGCAACACCCAAGCGGTGCTGGACGGCGCGCTTAATCCGTTTATTCAGGCGAGTTTGAAAGCCGGGTTGTAAGGGCGGGCTTTTTATTTACTTAATGACAGACACGAAGATGCCGAAACCTCCTTCCGATAGCAATTTTCGTTCAGCGGGCGGTTGGCTCAACCGCAACGCTGAATTTTATGTGGAAAACAGTCGGCAACGTCAGCAACGGCATGGCAAGTTAATCGCATTGCGCAAGCAAGGCGAGGCATACCCCAATGACTTTCGACGTGATGCGCTTGCCGGCAAATTGCAAAAGAAATGTAAAGACATCATTCAGTTTGATGAACTGCCGCCTGTCAAAGTTGCCGGGCGAATGATGTCAAAGCGTGACAAAGGACAGGTGATATTTGCCGACTTGCAGGATGTAAGTGGACGCATTCAGTTGTTCGTCAAACAGTACGTCGTGGGCGAAGACGCGCATCAAGCATTTAAGAAATACGATGTTGGCGATATTATCGGTGCCGAAGGCGAATTGTTTCGCACCCAATCCGGCGAACTCAGCGTGCGCGTCAAAAAATCGCGCATGCTCGCCAAATCACTTCGCCCATTGCCGGAAAAATATCATGGCTTAACTGGCATCGAGTTGAAATATCGAATGCGTTATGTCGATTTAATGATGAACGCGCACACTCGCGAAGTGTTTGCAATGCGCGCTGAAATTGTTAAAGGACTGCGCGAATTTTTAACCGCCGAGAATTTTATGGAAGTCGAAACACCGATGATGCATCCGATTCCCGGCGGTGCGGCGGCACGTCCGTTTGTCACCCGACACAACGCACTGGATACGGATTTGTATTTGCGCATTGCTCCCGAACTGTACTTAAAACGACTCGTGGTCGGTGGTTTCGAGCGCGTATTCGAAATTAATCGCAACTTTCGCAATGAAGGGATGAGCCCGAATCACAATCCCGAATTTACGATGTTGGAATTTTATCAAGCGTTTGCCGATTATCGCGATGCGATGAAGTTGACCGAACAAATGATTCGCGCGGTGTGCAAACAATCGCTTGGCTTCGATACGTTAACCCATCAAGACAACGCGATTGATTTTTCCAAACCGTTTGCGCGGATGACAATGGTGGATGCATTGTGCAAACACAACCCGCAAGTTAATCAACAACAATTAACCAACAGTACCCTCATCTCGAAACTGGCGGTCGAAGCCGGTGGCGAAATAAGTAGCCGTGACGGACTCGGCAAAATCCAACTCGAACTGTTCGAAAAAACGGTCGAAGACAAATTAATCCAACCCACCTTCATCACCGATTATCCGGTCGAAGTGTCGCCGCTGTCACGCCGCAATGAAACAAACCCGGATGTCGCCGATCGATTCGAACTGTTCATCGCCGGACGCGAAATTGCCAACGGCTTTTCCGAACTTAACGACCCCGAAGACCAAGCCGCGCGATTCAAACAACAAGCGCAAGCCGCCGATGCCGGCGACTTGGAAGCGATGCATTACGACTCCGATTACATCCGCGCACTCGAATACGGAATGCCGCCAACCGCCGGCGTCGGCATCGGCGTCGACCGGTTGGTAATGCTGCTCACCGACAGCGCATCGATTCGCGATGTGTTGTTGTTCCCACAACTGCGTCCAATCAAACCAAAAAAATGATTCCCCTCACCCTGCGCATCGGATTGCGTTACACCATCCCGGCGCGCCGCAATCGATTCATCTCGTTTATATCGTTGACCTCGATGGCCGGCGTTGCCCTCGGCGTGTGGGCGTTGATAACGGTGATGTCGATAATGAACGGGTTTCATCGTGATTTGCGCGACCGCATTTTGTTTGTCGTCTCGCATGTGACGATAAGCGGCGCGCAAAACGCGCTTGCCGGTTGGCGCGACATCGATGCGCAAGTGCAAGCCTTCGATGCGGTGCGCGCGACCGCGCCGTTTGTGTTGGGGCAGGGCATGCTTAGCCATCGCGATGCATCGGGCGGGGCTGCGGTCGGCGCGTTGATTCGCGGCATTGACCCGGCGCGCGAACGTGAAGTGTCCAAAGTGCTCGATAACATCGTGCAGGGCGACGCCGATGCATTGACCGCCGGACGATTCGGCATCGTGTTGGGCGCGGCGTTGGCGGCGCGGCTCGGCGTGTCGGTCGGCGACAAGGTCACCTTAATCTCACCGAGCGGGCGCGTGACACCGGCCGGCTTTCTGCCGCGATTGCGGCGGTTTGAAGTGGTCGGTTTGTTTCGCATTAATATGTATGAATACGACAACGGCATCGCGTTGATACACATCGACGACGCCGCGCGATTGTTTGGCGCGCGCGGCAAGGTTGGCGGCTTGCGATTGAAACTTAACGATGTCGACGCCGCCCCGCGCGTGCATCGCCAACTCGAACGCGCGTTGTTGACCGATGCACAATCGATAAGCCGACGCCAACTGCAAATCCGCGATTGGACTCAGGAGCACGCCAACTTCTTTCGCGCGCTGCAGATAGAAAAGCGCGTGGTGTTTATCGTGCTGATGTTAATCATCGCGGTCGCCGCGTTTAACATCGTATCGACATTGGTGATGGCGGTCACCGACAAGCGCGCCGACATTGCAATTTTGCGCACCTTGGGGCTGTCGCCCGGCGCGATTATGCGGGTGTTTATGATTCAAGGCGCGTTGATTGGCATCATCGGCACCGCGCTCGGCGGCGCGCTTGGCGTCGTCACCGCATTAAATGTGCAGACGATTATTCCGGCGATTGAAAATTTCTTTAACACCGAATTGTTTCCCATCGACATTTATCTCATCACCGATTTCCCGGCCGAGATGCGCACCGCCGATGTCGTGCGCGTGATTGTCGCCGCATTGCTGATGAGTTTTGTCGCCACTTGGTACCCGGCATCCAAAGCGTCTCGGTTGGCGCCGGCCGATGCATTGCGTTATGAATGATGATGAATGACGCAACTGCAAACGATGCGCCGGCATTGCAATGCGAAGATGTGCATAAAGTGTTCGGCCTCGGCGCGCAACAAATATCGGCGTTGCGCGGAGTCAACTTAACCGTGGCGCGCCGAGATACGATTGCATTAATCGGCGCCTCCGGTTCGGGCAAATCTACCTTGTTGCATATCCTCGGCGGCTTGGCGCGACCGACGCAAGGGCGGGTGCGGGTGTGCGGCGATGACATTCATGCATTGCGCGCGCGCGCCGCCGGGCGGTTGCGCAATCGTGCGTTGGGGTTTGTGTATCAATTTCATCATCTGCTCGGCGAATTCACCGCAGTGGAAAACGTTGCGATGCCGCTGTTGATTCGCGGCGAATCGCGCGGTGCTGCACTCGATGAAGCCGCGCAACTGTTAACCCGCGTCGGCTTGGGCGCGCGCGCATTGCACAAGCCGGGCGAATTGTCCGGCGGCGAACGTCAACGCGCGGCGATTGCGCGCGCCGCGGTTACGCGTCCGGCATGCATACTCGCCGATGAACCGACCGGCAATCTCGACAGCAAAACCGCCGAGGTGATTTGCGAGTTGTTGTTGGAATTAAATCGCGACCACCAAACCGCGCTGCTCATCGCCACCCACGACCGCCGCCTGGCCGCGCAAATGACGCGCAAGTTGTCCATCGAAGACGGCGTGTTGCGCGATGATGCGTCGTGATGATGCATACGCCGCGTAACATTAGTTAACCATTGTCGATAACCGCAAGGCGCGCAACTCAAGATAACAACAGTTAATCCGGCGGCGCAATTGTGCGGCGTTGTGCGGCCAGTTCAGAGACGCGCACCCAGCGAAAATTCCACATTACCGCGCATTGCATACACATACTGACGCCGTTGAACAACAACAACGGCCAGCCCACCGCCAACCCCATCGTTATGCCGAACAACACCGAGAAAAAATCCTTTAAAAAGAACAATTGATGCATCGGCAACGACAACCCGCCGGTGCGTCCGGCGCGGCGGATTTTAATAATTTGATGGGTTGCGCCCTGCACAAACAACGCCATCGACACCACCACCAACCCTTGCGCAATGCGCGCGCCCAACATCAACGCCGGCGCATCCAACAGGCGTATTAAAAACGCCGCGCACAACAACACTGCACAGCCGAAAAATGCGCAACGCGAAGCGACGGTTTGGCGTTCGCTCATCAACGCATGTAACACCGTCAAAATAATCAACGCGGCGACGATGCGCGGCCACACCAGATAATGATTGAACTCGACAAAACACAAGCCATACACCAACAACGAATAAAACCCCAAATACGCCGCGACAAAACGATTCAAACTAATCGTCGAAGTCGGGCGTTCATCGCCCAATTGCCCGTCGCGCGCCAACCGCTTGCGCGCATAAATTAACTTCGCCTGCAACGCCAACCCGGTCAGCGACAAGGTGACAAAAAACGCGCTCGCCCAACCGGCGAGGTGATAACCGGCGGCGGTGTTCATCTTAAGGCGGGCATTGGGTTAAAGAGGGGGAGCGAGTGCGGGTGACGGGTTGGCGACGGCGACGATGGGGACAGTGATAAGTGACAGTTAAACAGTGTCAATGCCGAAGGCGACGGTGCCATTGACAGTGACATTAATACATTAATAGTGACAGTGACCTTGTCATCAGCGAAGTCGTTGGCGAAGTCACGGGCGCAAATTATAGTGCCGTTGTCGGTTTTTGCCTGAATTGTTTTCGATGGATTTTCGCGTCAAAAACCGCCGTCACCCCGCCGTCATCGCCGTCGCGCACCAAAAACGGCGGTTTTATGCGGTTTTTTATGCGGATTTTGGGGTTGCAACCGCGCCGCAATTTGCTACACTTGACGCCCTTGTTCAACCACTGTGAATTTTTCACGGGAGGCCTGTAGTGACAGAAATTACCAACAAAAACCCTCGCTTGTACAACAGCGATCTCGCACCAACCTCAGCGGACAAAAAAACCTGGGGATGGTTTGAGATTTTCAATGTATGGGCAAACGATGTGCAAAGTTTGTTTGGCTACACGCTGGCCGCTTCGCTGTTTCTTGCCTACGGGCTAAGCGGCTGGGCGGTGTTTCTCGCCATTATCTTGGCCGGCCTGTTTATTATGTGGCTGGTCAATTTATCCGGCAGCCCAAGCGTCCGCCATGGCATACCGTATCCGGTGTTTGCGCGCGCCAGTATGGGCGTTATTGGCGCAAACTTTCCGGCGATGGTGCGCGGCATTGTCGCCATCTTCTGGTATGGCGCGCAAACCTACTTCGCCTCGACGGCGGTGGATTTGCTGCTGCGTTCGCTGTTCGAGTTTGGCGGCGAATCTTTCCTGCTCGGGCTGTCCGGCTCGGCGTGGATTTCGCTGGTCTTGGTCGCGGCGTTCCAAATCTGGCTGTTTTGGCGCGGCATTGATCCGATTCGCAAGTTCTTAAACTTCGCCGGCCCGGCTGTTTATGCGGTGATGATAGTGTTGATGATCGTCATTTGGATGAAAGCCGGCAGCGGTTTGTGGTCGGAGCTCGGCTCTATCTTCCGCGGCAGCGGCGGCGGCGGCAGCTCGGTGATGGCGTTCATTGCGATTTTCGGCACGATGGTTGCCTATTTTGCCGCGGTTGTCATCAACTTCGGCGACTTCTCACGCTTCGTCAAAACCGAAGCCGAGATGAAAAAAGGCAATCTGCTCGGCTTGGTCGGCAACATCATTTTGTTCTCGTTCATCGCCTTGATTGTCACCGCCGGCTCAGTTGTGGTGTTCGGCGAGCAGTTGACCAACCCGACCGAAATGGTCGCGCGCGTCGACAACCTGTTGTTGACTATCGTCGCCGCGTTTGCGTTTTTCACGGCAACGGTCGGCATCAACATGGTCGCCAACTTCATCCCGCCGGCGTATGACCTCGCCAACTTGGCGCCGTCCAAAATCAACTTCCGTGCCGGCGGCTTAATCACCGCCATCGCCGGTTTTGTTTTGGCGGTGCTGTGGGTGTCGGTCATCTCGCAGATGGGCATCTTCCCGTTCGTCAACACTTTGGGCGCGATTTTGGCGCCGGTGTATGGGATTATGATTGTGGATTACTACCTGATTAAGAAGCAAAATCTCGACATTCAGGATTTGTTTTCCACCGACCCGTCCGGCAAGTACTACTACAACGGCGGCTGGAATGTGCGCGCCTTGATTGCGCTTGCAATCGCGGCGGTGTTCGCCATTGCCACCGTGTGGCATCCGTTGCTTTCCGATTTGGCCGGCTTCGGCTGGATTATCGGCGCGGCGTTGGGCGCATTGTTGCACTACATCATGTCAGTGCGCATGTCGTCATAAGCGGTCGTTGTTTGCCGTTTTCTTCGGGCGCGCCGCGATTGTGGCGCGCCCTTTTTTTATGCATTTTTATCGTTGTTGTTGTCGATACTTTTACGCATACTTTTATTCACGCTTTTATTTATACTTTACTCACGCTTGTACCGGCATTTGATTTTTAATCGGTGTACTTGTTAAATAACCGTTTGTGCACCGCGAGACCGCTTATGAACATCGACTCCCAAGCCGTAACCGAATTCGCCGAGCACGGCGTCGTGTTGTTGCGCGATGCAATCCCGCGCGATTGGATTGACGCCTTAACCCAAGGCATCGATAAAAACATCGCCGCCCCAAGCGAACGCGGGCGGGTGTGGAATCGCGATGCGCGCGGGCGGGTGTGTTTATACGACAGCCAAGTGTGGCAAACGATTGATGAATACCGCGTCTTCATTTTCGACTCGCCCATCGCCGCCATCGCGGCAAAGTTGTTAACCACCGACACGGTGAACTTTTTTTACGACGCGATTTTTGTGCGCACGCACGGCATGCAATTTCGCACGCCGTTTCATCAGGACGAACCGTATTGGTCGGTCAACGGCTTCGACACTTGTTCGATTTGGATGCCGTTGACGGCGGTCGAGCGCAAAAGCGCGCTCGAATTTGTGCGCGGTTCGCACAAGTGGAATCAAAAATACAATCAAACCAATTTCGGCGATTTAACCGGCGACGCCCGCGACCATCATCACGCCGCCGACGGCACGCCGTTCCCGGATATCGAAGGCAACCGCAATCAATACGACATCGTCGGCTGGGATATGCAGCCCGGCGATTTGGCGGTGTTCAACGGCCGCACGATTCACGGCGGCTCCGGCAACCTCTCAGCCGACCGCGAATTAAAAGTGTTCAACACCCAATGGCTCGGCGACGATGTGCGAATATGCTTCCGCCCCGAAGGCATGGACCCCGACCATTCGTCGATAATGCGCGAATACGGCTTAACCCCGGGCGACCGAATCGCCGGCGAACTTTATCCGCGGTTTGTTTTTGATTGATTTGCATTGCAGTGCAATGCAATTGACTTCGCGCACAAAACCCTCCATACTCCGCCTCGTCAAGATTTACAAGATGTAGCCCCTTCGTCGGGTTACTTGCCGAATACAACAGCAGTATTACACCCGGCGCGGGCTTCCCGTGTAGCGGGGCGAATAGGCAGGAATTTCACTCTGCATCTTGTGATCTTGACAACGGCCCGGCACTTCGGTGTCGGGGGGTGTCAATTATCCGGAGAAATCAAAATGCTATTTACGGTAAAGCATGAAAACGATGCAAAACGGTTGTCGTTGAAGCAATGTTTGTTTACGGTTGTCTGCGTGTTTGCAGGACTGGCGTTGTCGGGGTGCTTGGTTGTTAAGCCGAGGGAAGTTAGTTTGGTGAGTAACTACGACGCAGACCAGGCAAAAAAACTTCTGCAGAAAGGCAGTAACACCATCGAAGGGAGTGCATTGATGCGCCAGCGAAATGGTGGTGTTGTTACTTGCGGGGGCTTCTCTGTTTCGCTCTTTCCGCGCACGGCGCATGCCAGCGAGCGTATCCAACATTTGTATGGAAATACGACTCGCGGAGTCCGTTATTGGAGTGCGCCGAAAATTAACTTTACGCCCAACCTGCCTCAGTATCTCGCGAACGCTAAAGAGGTCATTTGCGATGCACAAGGCAAGTTTAAGTTTCGCAATGTTGCGGATGGCGCGTTTTACGTGACTGCGGCTGTGGCTTGGGAGGTTCCATCAACTTCGCCGTATGTGCAACCTTCTCAAGAGGGAGGGTATCTAATGCAACAAGTTACTGTTTCCGGAGGCGAGATAAAAGAGATTGTGCTTGCTCCCTAAACAAACTTGGGAAACAAAAAGGGGCGGCTCGCGCCGCCCCTTCGTTTATCACCGCCCAAACCCAATTCACAATCGGCAAGCCCGCTACGCGCATCGCGGTTACAGTGTTAATATCGCAATCCGTAGCATTGATGCCACCGCCCACAGTGCTAATAGTGCAATCCATAGTGTTGTTACCGTCATTAACATCGATAACCGACCACCGTCATCGCTAAAAAAGCCGCCAACAGCAATGTAACTTTCATCAGTAACACTGTCATTTCCGCCAACAAACTCGCGGGTTGCCTCATTAGCATTGAAAATTGCAACCGCAACATTGGCGATGCTGTCATTAACACTGTCACTAGTTGCCGCCGACACTGGCACCCACCACCATCCAATGCCCGTCTTAAGATGAATCTCGCCGCCGGTTATCACCTCGTCGGTTGGGCGGGCGCGTTTTTTGTCACCTTGTCGTTGACCGGGTTGGCGTGCGCCGGACAATTGGGCGATGAACGCTCGATTTCGACGATTAGTTTGAATCGTTTTGTCGCAACATAATCGCGCGGTTTACTGTTGGCGACAACCGAAAAAAGTAACAAAAAGTAACTTGTTTTAAATTTGTGCGGTGCAATACAATTTTTCGCCGAGTTTATTTTGAGGATGCTTATTATGAATTTATATGATTTATACCGTCACCTGGACGGTAAAGTTCAACGCCCAAAAGGCAAAAATCCTTTTGATATTAAGTGCATTGGCAAGCGGCGCAAAGAAAACGCACTAATTTATTTAATTCCATCGAATACCGGAAAATCTCCGTACGAAAAAGGCGTTACCGAATCCGAGTGGAAAAAATCTTGCGATGAGTTAAAGAAAACAGGTAGTTTTACAAAAATTTGGTTTAAGCAAAACTTGCCTAAATGCAACAAAGAAGGCGGATGCAACTTCACCTTTATTGGCGGAGTATTTATACGACTCGGCTGGGCTACATACGCCGGACCCGGTCGCTATGTTGCAACGGCGAATTTATAAAACACCGACCAACCCCCGCTTTGGCGGGGGTTTTTTATCGCCAACGCCCCCAATCGCGCGCCATTCCAATCCGTTCACCCGCCGCATTTTTTTCTGTTATATTATTAAACCGTCGCACTTTGATAAGCGACGCTGTACAACCCTTTTCAACACCAGTGGAGAAAGCAACATGAGCAAGCAATACGAAAATCTCGCGCATCAGTTTAAAAGCGGGCGCATTTCACGGCGTGAATTTATTCGCGCGACTTCGATACTCGGTTTGGCGGCGGCGGCGCCGGCGGTGATTGGCACGGCGCAAGCGGCCAAACGCGGCGGCAAATTCCGCGTTGGCATGGGGCATGGTTCGACCACCGATTCGCTCGATCCCGGCACTTATGAAAACGACTTTATGATTAGTTCGTCGTTTACCCGCTACAACTTCCTCACCGAGATTGACAAAGACGGCAAACTCATCGGCGAATTGGCCGAATCATGGACGCCGTCGCCGGATGCAAAAACTTGGCGCTTTAAATTGCGGCGTGGTGTCGAGTTCCACAACGGCAAAACCATGACGGCCAAAGATGTCATCGCATCGATTAACCATCATCGCGGCGAAAAAACCACCTCGGCCGCCAAACCGTTGGTTGCGCCGATTACCGACATCCGCGCCGACGGCAAATATGAAGTGGTGTTTACGTTGAGCGGCGGCAACGCCGATTTTCCGTTTACCCTCAGCGATTATCACCTGCCGATTATGCAGGACAAAGGCGGCAAGGCCGATTGGCAATCAGCAGTCGGCACCGGGCCGTATGTCGGGCCGCCGAACAAGTTCGAGCCCGGCGTGCGCTGCAACTACACGCGCAATGCAAACTATTGGAAAGCCAATCGCGCGCATTTCGACGAAATCGAAGTCATCACCATCGCCGATGTCTCGGCGCGCACCAATGCGCTGACCACCGGCGAAATCGACTTTATGGATCGATGCGACATCAAGACGTTGCACTTGCTCGAACGCAATCGCAAAGTGCGCGTTGAGGAAACCTCCGGCACCGGGCATTATTCAATCCCGATGCGCACCAACCTCAAGCCGTTTGACGACAACAACGTGCGCTTGGCGTTGAAATACGCGCTCGACCGTGAAGCGATTCTGAAAACCGTGTTGCGCGGTCACGGCTATGTCGGCAACGACCATCCGATTGGCAAAGGGCAACGCTATTACGCATCCGAGTTGCCGCAAAAGGCATACGACCCGGACAAGGCGAAGTATTATCTCAAGCAAGCCGGGCTGTCCAGCCTCAAGGTGCAACTCAAAGCCGCCGATGCGGCGTTTACCGGCGCAGTCGATGCGGCGGTGTTGTACAAAGAGCATGCGGGCAAAGCCGGCATCGACATCGAAGTGGTGCGCGTGCCGAGCGACGGTTATTGGAGCAATGTGTGGAACACCGACAACTGCGTTTGGTGCATGTGCTATTGGGGCGGGCGTCCGACCGAAGACCAAATGTTTTCGACGGCTTACGCCGCCGGCGCAAGTTGGAATGACACGAGTTGGAAGAATCCGAAATTCAACAAACTGTTGACTGAGGCGCGTTCCGAATTGGACAAAGCCAAACGCGGCGCAATGTACGCCGAGATGCAGCGATTGGTCAGCGACCAAGGCGGCGTGGTGGTGCCGGTGTTCAACAACTACATCCACGCGGTCGCGCGCAATGTGCGCCACGATGCCGAGATGTCGACCAACTGGGCGAACGACGGACATCGCTTCGGCGAACGTTGGTGGTTTGCGTAAACCGCATCGCGCGCGCAAGCCGATAAATTTTCGGTTTGCGCGCGCTTCGTTTGTGCACGCTTTTACCGCAACCAATGTCGGTGAATGCCAACGGTGAACACCAACGGTCAACATCGGTTCATTCGACATTAAAAGTTAATCGAATCCAATCGCGATTCGATTGAGCGCACAAATCCGCGCCGCTTGGTTGCCATCGACGTACCCCCATCGACACACGCCGACAATCGCTTACGCCAATGAAAAACATACTGCGCATGCTCGCCCAGCGATTATCGTTGGGATTGCTCACCTTGTTTGTGGTGTCGCTGATCATCTTCCTCGGCGTCAGCCTATTGCCCGGCGATGCGGCGCAAGCGATGTTGGGGCAATTTGCAACGCCGGAGACGGTCGCCGCCCTGCGCGAACGGATGGGGTTGGATCAACCCGGCTACATTCGCTATTTCACCTGGCTCGGCGGAATACTGCAGGGCGATTTTGGCGTATCGATATCCAACAACCGCGAAATCGCCGACCTGCTCGGCGGGCGGTTTGCCAACACGCTGTTTTTGGCGGTGATGGCAGCAAGCATCTCGGTGCCGATTGCGCTCGCACTCGGCATCACCGCAGCCCTGTATCGCAACAGCCTGTACGACCGCGCGGTCAACATCGTCACGCTGTCATCGATTTCCACGCCGGAATTTTTTGTCGCCTACATCCTGATATTAATCTTCTCGGTTAATCTCGGCTGGTTCCCCAGCCTGGCCAATGTCGGGCCGGACACCGATTTTTTGCGGCGGGTTTATGTCTGCATATTGCCGGCGTTGACTTTGACCTTGGTCGTGGTTGCGCACATGATGCGCATGACGCGCGCCGCGATTATCAATCTGCTGGCGCAACCGTATATCGAAATGGCAGTGCTCAAAGGCGTCGCCCGCCGCCGCATCATCATCCGCCACGCCCTGCCGAACGCTTGGGCGCCGATTATTAACGTCATCGTCATCAACCTCGCCTATCTCATCGTCGGCGTGGTGATTGTCGAAGTCGTGTTTGTTTATCCGGGGCTTGGGCAACTGCTGGTCGATTCGGTGCAACGCCGCGATTTGCCGGTGGTGCAGGCATGCAGTTTGGTGTTCGCCGCCACCTATGTGTTGCTCAACCTCAGCGCCGACATCCTGTCGATATTAACCAACCCGCGTTTGTTGCATCCAAAATAAGCGCGTCGATGAAGTGCCAATGAAGTACCGATGAATACACCCGCCACCAACGCCCACCTAAGTGCACTGCGCCAACTGTTGCGCGAATTACGCCGCGCGCCGTTGACCGCGCAATTCGGTTTAATCGTCATCGTCGTTTATGTATCGGTGGCGGTGTTTGCGCCGCTACTCGCGCCGTACGGCGAATCGCAAATTGTCGGCGGCGAATTCGACCCATGGAGTGAAGCCTTCCCGCTCGGCACCGACAGCCTCGGGCGCGATATGTTGACGCGATTAATTTACGGCGCGCGCAACACCGTCGGCGTCGCCTTAATCACCACCTTGCTGGCGTTTGTGCTCGGCGGCGTCGGCGGCATTATGGCGTCGGTGCTTGGCGGCTGGTATGACCAACTATCGAGCCGCGCGGTCGATGTGTTGATGGCGATACCGGCGTTAATTTTTGCGATGCTGTTGCTGACCATCTTCGGCACTTCGATACCGACATTAATCATCGTCATCGGCGTGCTGGATTCGACCCGCGTGTTTCGCATCGCGCGCGCCGTCAGCATGAACGTGGTGGTGATGGATTACATCGAATCGGCGCGATTGCGCGGCGAAGGCGTCACCTGGATTACCTTAAAGGAAGTGCTGCCGAACATCATGCCGCCGTTGGTCGCCGAGTTTGGCTTGCGGTTTTGTTTTGTGTTTTTAACCATCAGCGCACTCAGTTTTCTCGGGCTCGGCTTGCAGCCGCCCACCGCCGATTGGGGCTCGATGGTGCGCGACAACGCCACCTTAATCACCTACGGCGACATCACCCCGCTGTTGCCGGCCGCGGCGATTGCGCTGTTGACCATCGGCGTCAACTTTGTCGTCGATTGGTTTTTGCATAAAACCAGCGGGCTGCGCGACGACCATTAATCGAACATTTATCGACGCACATTCATCGTCGAAGTACAGTCGAAGTGCAATCAAAGTGCATTCGAAATAATCGGCGAAGCACCGGCGAAAGTTAAGTGACGTAAGCATTAATCAAAACGACAATTACCCAAAATGAACAATCCAACCAAACCGCTGTTGACGATGCGCGATTTGCGCATCGACGGCGCAAGCGAAGACGCTTGGCATCCGATTATTTGCGGCGTCGATGTAACGCTGCATCGCGGCGAAGTGCTCGGCTTGATTGGCGAATCCGGCGCCGGCAAATCGACGCTCGGCATCGCCGCGATGGGCTATGTCAAACCGGGCTGCCGCATCAGCGGCGGCGCGATTGAATTCGATGGCGTGGATTTAATCAACGCAGACGAATCGCAAAAACGCGCGTTGCGCGGCGCGCGCATCGCCTATGTTGCGCAAAGTGCCGCGGCTTCGTTTAACCCGGCGCATAAACTCATCGACCAATTCGCCGAAACCGTCATCGAACACGGCGCCGGTCGACGCGTCGATGCATATCGCGACGCCAAAGAATTGTATGCGCGATTAAAAATGCCCGACCCCGACCAAATCGGCTTTCGCTATCCGCATCAAGTGTCCGGCGGTCAACTGCAGCGCGCAATGACCGCAATGGCGTTGGCATGCCGGCCGGATTTGTTGATATTCGATGAGCCGACCACGGCATTGGATGTCACCACGCAAATCGAAGTGTTGGTGACCATGCGCGACATCGTTGCGCAATTTAACTGCGCGGCGATTTACATCACCCACGACCTCGCGGTGGTCGCGCAAATGGCGGATAAAATTATGGTGTTGCGACACGGCGAGATGGTCGAAGAATCCGACACCCGCACAATGCTGGCGACGCCGCGCGAGGCGTACACCAAATCGCTGTGGGCGGTGCGTTCGTTTCGCAAACAACAAGCGCCGCCAAAGCGCGAGGCAACGCCGTTGCTAAAAGTCGATAATGTCACCGCCGGCTACGGCGCGATTACCGTGTTGCATGAAATCGATTTCGAAGTGCATCGCGGCCACACCGTCGCCGTGGTCGGCGAATCCGGCAGCGGCAAAAGCACCGCGGCGCGCGTCATCACCGGGCTGTTGCCGCCGACCGCCGGCGACGTTTGGATTGACGGCGAACGCATGCCGCGCGATTATCGTCGGCGCAACAAACAACAACTGCGCCGCGCGCAAATGATTTATCAAATGCCCGACACCGCCATCAACCCGCGCCAAACCATTCGCGAGATTGTCGGTCGCCCGCTCAAATTTTATCTCGGTCTCGAAGGCGAACAACACGAACGCCGTCTGCGCGAATTGATGGAGATGATTGAACTCGCCCCGCAAACCTTTTTAAACCGCCTGCCCGGCGAATTGTCCGGCGGACAAAAACAACGCATCTGCATCGCCCGCGCCTTGGCCGCCGAACCGGCATTCATCATCTGCGACGAAGTCACTTCGGCGTTGGACCAACTGGTCGCCGAAGGCATCTTAAAACTGCTCGACCGCCTGCAACGCGAATTAAACCTCGCCTATCTTTTCATCACCCACGACCTCGCCACCGTCAAAGCCATCGCCGACGAAGTCATCGTTATGCTGCAAGGCCGCATCGTCGAACAAGGCGCCAAAACCGAAGTCTTCACGCCGCCGCATCACCAATACACCGACCTGCTGCTGTCCTCGGTGCCCGAGATGGACCCCGAATGGATGAACGGCGTACTCGCCGCCCGCAAAGCGGCTGGTGGGTTGTCGGCGGCGGGGAATTAATTTATGCTTTTTGTCAATCACAGTAACCCGGTATCGAGGCAAGGCGGATGAGGGCGAGCAAAAATACTCACGGCGCTTACGATGCGCAAAATGAATCCAATGAAATGGATTCAGCGTACGCACGCGCGTTTACCAAGCAAGGCGATGCATGCGCGTTTTCTTCGGCGATTCTCCGGACAACCGATGAAACTTTTTATGACGTCATCGACCCGAATCAGTTTGGGGAGTGCTGGGGCTTTCTCAGAGAACAGACGACTCTTTTTAAGTCGCCGGAACCCAACCCCGCCGGGCAACCCGCCAAATCGCCGAACACCCAACGGCGATTGTTACAACAAGCATCAATAAACGGTTGCTTTCAAATCCAAAACAGGCGCTATTTGGGCAACAAGCACAAACTGCTTGATTTTATCAAGGATATTATTGCCGAGAAATGCGGGGACATCGCTTCGCTGTGCGATATTTTTGCGGGCACCGGCGTTGTCGGCAGTCACTTTAACAGTGCACACATCAAAATTGTATCCAATGATTTTTTGTTTTCCAATTATGTTTGCCTGAAAACATTTCTTGGCGGGCATCAACCGTCAATCAATGACCTTGGCGACAAAATCGCGCACCTCAACAATCTGTGCGGCGACCGGGAGAATTACTTCTCCGAACACTTTGGCGAGACGTACTTTACGCGAGAAAACGCAATGAAAATTGGCGAAATTCGCGCGGAAATCGAGGAAATCGCCGACAACGACCATCAACGCTGGTTTTTAATTTGTGCGTTGTTGTATGCCGTCGACAAGGTTGCCAACACCGTCGGACACTACGATGCGTTTCGCAAACATCTGGATATGGTGCGGCCGATAAAACTGCTCGTCCCGGAAGTTCGGCATGCGCACAATACCGCCAATGAAGTCCACCAAATGGACGCCAATTATTTGATTGAAAAAATCTCCTGCGATGTGTTGTATCTGGACCCTCCGTACAACTCGCGCCAATATTCCGACGCCTATCATTTGTTGGAAAACCTTGCTGAATGGAAAAAACCCGAAGTAATCGGCACGGCGAGGAAGATGAATCGCGCGCACATTAAAAGCAACTATTGCTTCAAAAGCGCAACAAAAGCATTCGCCGATTTGATTGACAAAGCGGACTGTCGCCACATTCTGTTGTCATACAACAACACCGGCGATTCAAAAGGTGAACGCTCCAATGCACGCATGCGCGACAACGAGATTTTAAAAATCTTGAAGCGCAAGGGTAAAGTGGAAGTGTTCGAGAGAAAATACAAGGCGTTCACCACCGGCAAAAGCAATGGTGACGACAATGCCGAGCGCGTTTTTTATTGCAGGGTAAGGAATTCACTGTGAGCAAACCTTGGTCAATTGCAACTGCGGTGCGCAGTCCTGACCGGTTGCGCGGATTTCTGGCGGTTTTGCGGGAGTTTGACAACCAGGGGTGGGGGGACGCAAATCAGTGCAATTACCACATTAAACTGATCCAAGCCAGACTGTACGGGTACGGTAACCCGCAGTTTTATAAAAAACTGTCACGCGCACAAATTGATTTGATTGAAAATACATCGTTGCCAATCTCTTTTAAGAAGGCACAGGAAATTTTCGACGCCAAAAACTACGAAGACCCGCCAATGCGCGGGCGACAATCCGTAAACCCGCTTAAGAAAATGGGTTTTGTTGTCATCGAAAATGACAATGTAAAAGTAACCGAGTTGGGGAATTTGTTGTTGGCTGAAGATTCAGACTTGGGCGAAATATTTTTTAGAAGTTTTTTGAAATGGCAACTGCCCAATCCGGACAGTCGAGATTTCCGCAGTGGTGCATACAACATCAAACCGTTTGTTGGAACGCTCCATTTGATTAACGCGGTTAATCAAATGGAGATTGCGCGCGGCAACAAAGCCAAGGGCATCAACAAAGATGAATTTTGCTTTTTTTGTCTCACGTTAATTAATCATCAAAACGTGGGGCGCTATGCCGAAGAAATTATTGCGCTGCGCGACGCGCAAGCGGGAAAATCGTTGCGCGAACGCAACGAAATTGTAAAATCGAATCAATGCCGCCTTGCCGGTGAGTTTTTGTGCATCAATGATGAACAAAAACTAAATAAACTGCTGAAAAATTTAAGAGATTACGGTGACAACGTCATTCGTTACTTTCGTTTAACGCGTTACCTCTACATTCGCGGCGGCGGTTTTTACGTTGATTTGGAGCCGCGCAGAAAAGTTGAAATCGATTCTTTGCTTGCGCAAGATAACGCCGCTGCGCATCCATTTGAATCAACTGACGCATACCGCGCTTTTCTTGTTGATATTAATCAACCCCAGTTGCCGTGGGACAACAAAGCAAATTACATTGCAATTGTTGACGGCATTGTTCAGGAAATCAACAACTACCAATCCGCGCTTGGCGGCGAAGGCATCGAAACGCCTGATTGCCAATCAATGTCAAACGACGAACTCAAAAACTGCATCGCGCAACTTCGCCAACAGCGAAAAGATTTGCAGGATGCGGAAATACGCATAAAATCACAGCAGGTCGAGACAGTCACGGATTGCATGGCAACGCTCACCGCTATTTTTGAGCGTGAAAACCGACCGACTTTACTCGAACAGTTGTCCGCGCTTGGTCTGCATGCCTTAAATGATGCTGAGTGTATTCAGCCAAACTATCCCGTCGGTGACGACAATAAGCCGACTTTCACCGCCCCGGCGGGCGTGCCGGATATTGAATGCTTTTACGACAGTTTTATCGCGATTTGCGAAGTAACCATGTTAACCACCAGAGCACAGTGGTACAACGAGGGGCAGCCGGTCATGCGCCACTTGCGTGATTTTGAGAACAAACACGACAAAGTTGCATACTGCCTGTTTATCGCGCCCAGTTTGCACAGGGACACTGTCAACACTTTTTGGACTGCGGTAAAATACGAGTATGAAGGGCGAAAGCAAAAAATTATTCCGCTCACCATCCAGCAGTTTGTTTCAATTCTGCAGGTGTGGGTTGACCTTAAGCGCGCCGGATATTCCCTGTCGCACGGTGAAATTTTGAGTCTTTACGACGCCATTGTTGATTTATCAAACTCACGCGAATCATCCGACGATTGGCGGAACGATATTTCAAATGAAATCAACGATTGGCGAGAATCGTTGATTGCCCGGATTTAACGCCATGCGCACAAACATTATTCATCAAGGTGACTGCATATCGGTGCTTGACAAAAAAGTGGATGCAAAATCCGTCGGGCTGATTTTTGCCGACCCGCCCTACAACCTTTCCGGGAACGCATTGAAGTGGCGTAACAATAAAACCGGCGGCGACTGGTTCATGGTCAACGAGCGATGGGACAAAATGAGCGAATCGGAATATATCGGATTCACCGCCCGATGGATTGGCGCATGCAACCGAGTGTTACAAGACAACGGGTCGATTTACGTGGCTTGCAGCCTCCACAACATTAGTGAAGTGATGATTGTTTTAAAGCGACTTGATTTCAAAATAAACAACATCATCACCTGGCACAAGACAAACGCCATGCCGAACATGACCAAGCGGATGTTTACGCACTCAGCGGAATTTGTCGTGTGGGCGGCAAAAGGAAAAGGGTGGGTTTTCAACTATGCCATGGTGAAAAAAATTAATCCCGAGAGGCAGAAAGACGGCAACGCCAAACAAATGCGAGACGTTTGGGTGTTGCCGCTTGTGCAAGGAAAAGAACGACTTCGCGGCGCCGATGGGCGCGCGCTACATCCGACTCAAAAGCCGGAGGAAATGCTGAAGCGAATTATTCTGGCCAGTTCAAAAAAAGGCGACGTCGTCCTCGACCCGTTTTTGGGCAGCGGCACAACGACTTTTGTGGCGAAAAAATACGGCCGCCAATGGATTGGAATTGAACAAAACAACGAATATGTAAAAGCGGCCAGACGCCGAATGAAAAACAATTCTGCGGGGTTGTCGAAATAAAAACTTTTATTTTGTCAGCGCTACGAACGCACTTCGCTGATGCGATAGTTAAACTTTGCATTTTGCGGGCGCGCGGCATCGAACGACACCGGGCTTTGGATTTCGCGCGCGGTGCGCGGCGGGATGCGGCGGTTGATGCGGCGGGTGGTTTGGTCGATGCGGGTGCAGGCGTCGGGGGGCGGGCAATCCAACATTGTGATGGCGATGACGAATTCCTTGGCTGCGATTTGTGCATTGGTGTTTTCGATGCGCGCGTGCAATTGCCAGCCGCCGCCGTATGCCGGTGTCATGCTTGCATTATCAATTCGCAAATCCGTTATTGGCAAGGCAACGCGCGCGCGCATCGCGTCGCGTTTGCCAATCACCGCCGCCGCGACCAACGCCAACGCCAACACTGCGAGCAATGCGAACGCAAATTTTGGCGTGCGCGACGCCATCAACAACAACGCAAGCGCAATTGCGCCCAGCAACAGCCACTGCATGTCGACCTCCGCGCCGACTTGTGCGTCGGCATTGATTATTAACTGCACTCGGATTCGCCGCACTTGAAATGCAACGCGCGCGGATGCATAGTGTAACCCGAGCATTGCAAAAACGCAGACGATGAATCCAACCAACGCACCAACGCACACCGCGCACATTAAACGCCTGGCGGACGCCGCATGGGCGGTGCAGCATCCGCAACTCGACGCCGCGCAAATCGCGGCGTTGCAGGATTCATTGGCGCGCAAATTAAAGCGGCACAATGCGGTGCTGGTCGCGCATTATTATGTCGATGAAACGTTGCAGCAACTCGCCGAACGCACCGGCGGTTGCGTCGCCGATTCATTGGAGATGGCGCGGTTTGGCGAGCGCCATCCGGCTGACACCACGGTGGTTGCCGGGGTGCGGTTTATGGGCGAGACCGCGAAAATATTAAGCCCGAAAAAACGCGTGCTGATGGTCGAAAGCGCGGCCGAATGTTCTCTCGATTTGGCCTGCCCGCCGGATGAATTCGCGCGGTTTTGCGATGCGCATCCCGAACGCGAAGTTGTCGTATACGCCAACACCAGCGCGGCGGTTAAGGCGCGCGCCGATTGGGTGGTCACTTCGTCGATTGCGCTGGATGTTGTGCGTCATCTGCATGCGCAAGGCAAAAAAATCATCTGGGCGCCGGACCAGCATCTCGGCGATTATGTGCGTCGCAACAGCGGCGCCGATATGTTGTTGTGGCGGGCGTCTTGCGTTGTGCATGAGGAATTCAAAGCCGTCGCATTGAGCGGGTTGATGAAACAACATCCGGACGCCAAGGTGTTGGTGCATCCGGAATCGCCGCGCGATGTGATTGCGTTGGCCGATGTGGTCGGCTCGACCAGTCAACTGATTGCATCAGTCGCGCGCCTCGATGCGAATAAATTCATCGTCGCCACCGAGACCGGCATCTTTCACAAAATGAAACAAGTTGCGCCGCATAAAACTTTTTTGGAGGCGCCGACCGCCGGCGAAGGCGCGACTTGCGAAAGTTGCGCGATGTGTCCGTGGATGAAGATGAACGATTTGCAGCGGCTCGATAATGCGCTTACCAACGGCGGCGGCGAAATTACGATTGACGAATCGATTCGTCGCGCGGCGCAACAATCGATTCGCCGCATGGTCGAATTCAACAAACCGCGCGCGAATTAACGCCGATGAATTTGTACAATCATTTGTACAGCCACTTTTTTTGTAAAACCGTTTTGCGCAACCAATCAATTGCACTTGATTTAATTAACCAATTGCGAACACGCGCAGATAAATTCGACAATCGCAACCCGCGTTAAACTTTGCGCGATTGTCCAATCGGCAACTTCGTCAGCCGCGCATATTCGCCGCGTTCAAACGGCGTTGGGTCGGCGGCGTATTCCAACGCCATCTCGGTCATGTCTTCGCCCCAAAAACATCGTTCGCCAATCATCAAAGTCGGCACGCCGAATACGCCGCGCTTGGCCGCGGCGGTGGTGTTGGCGCGCAACTTGTCCTTGACCGTTTGCGCGTTAATCACCGCATCGCCGTCGGCGATATCGAGTTGCGCGCAAATCCGTCGCCAATCATCGGCGTTGGAAAAATCCGCGCCGTCGACATAAATCGCGCGGAACACGGCGGTTATGCTCGCCTCATCGCCGCCGCAGGCAATCGCCAACCGCAACGCGGCCAGCGGATTAAACGGATGCGTCGGCGGAAACTTAAACGCCACCTTGAGTTGTTGCGCACGCCAATGGCAATAATGATAAATCGCCGTGCGCTTGGCCGGGGTCTCGGCCGGGCCTTTGTTGCCGAAATGCGAAAGCAATCCGGCGAACAACACCGGCACATAATTGCGCTGCAGATGCGGCGCATCGCGCAGCAACACTTCGTGCTGCAGATGCGCGAACGGCGAAATAAAATCAAAATACCAATCGGCTTGCATACTATTAACTGGTCGGCGTCGAATTCGCGCAAGTGTCGCCGATGCGCGCCTTGTATGCAAGCGCGCGTTTGCAAGCGGCGCAGTGCGACAGTCGCGGACACGCCGTCGACTTGTCGCCGTCCGGTCGTCGACTTCGCCGCGCATCGTTTATAATCGCGCGCAAATGAAATCGATTGTCGTCAGTTCGTTTTATCAATTCACCCGCCTGCCGGCGCCGGCGCAATTGCGCGCCGGCTTGCTTGCGCAAATGCGCGCGCATCGCGTGTTGGGCACGGTGTTGCTCGCCGATGAAGGCGTCAATGCAACAATTTGCGGCGCGCCTCAAGCGGTCGATGCGGTGACCGATTATCTTATCGACGTCGCGCAACTTGCGCCGTTAACGCCGAAACAGTCACTTGCAGCGGCGCCGCCGTTTAAGCGCGCGCGCGTTAAAATCAAGCGTGAGATTGTGACCTTGGGCGTCGGCGAATTGCGCGCCGGCGCCGGTGCAACGCGGGTTGCGCCGCGCGATTGGAATGCATTGCTCGATGACGACGCCACCTTGATTATCGATGTGCGCAATGAATACGAAATCGCCATCGGCGCATTCGACCGCGCGATTGACCCGCACACCGTTAACTTCCGCGAGTTCCCGGCGTTTGTCGAGCGTCGTCTCGATGCCGCACGCGACCAAAAAATTGCGATGTATTGCACCGGCGGAATTCGCTGCGAAAAATCCACGTCCTATTTAACCCAACGCGGCTTTGCGCAAGTGTTTCATCTGCAAGGCGGCATTTTGAATTATTTGGATTGCGTTGCGCCAAACGAATCGCGCTGGCGCGGCGCGTGTTTTGTGTTTGATGAACGCGTTGCGTTGGATCACAACTTGACGCCCGGCAAATACGATCAATGCCACGCCTGCCGCCGCCCGATTTCCGCCGAGGATAAACGCGACCGACGTTATGTGTCGGGCGTGTCCTGTGCGCATTGTTATGCGCGCACCAATCAACGCGCGCACAACCGTTTTGTCGAGCGCGAAAAACAAGTTGCATTGGCCGCGCAACGCGGCGATGTGCATTTTGGTCCTGAGGCAATGCAGCCGCGCAATAAACTGCGGCGCGAAGTCGAAGTTTGATTAATTGTTTATTGTGTTTTGTTTTAGGGGTTACTTTTAACGCGCATGCGCAATTGCGGGCGCAGAATTAAACCGACGCCGAGCAACACCACCGCGCCGCCGATAAATGCAAGCGTAGACGGAATTTCACGCAGCCAAAACCATGAAATCACGGTCACCAACACCGGCTGCAAAAACAAAAAACTGGTAACCACCCCGGCCGGCAATTTGGACAGCGCATAAAACCACAACACAAACCCGACGCCGCTGGACAACACGCCCATCGCGCCGATTAACAACAATGCATTCAACGGCGCTTGTTGCGCCGCGTCTATTGCCTGCGGCAAAAAAACAAGCAGCGGCAAGGTGCCGGCGATGCAGGTGTTGGCGGTGATTGCCAACGGCGAATAGCCGCGCGCCGACAACGGCTTTTGGAAAACAAAATAACAGGCGATGGAAAAGGTCGCAATCACCAACAGCACATAGCCGACAAACTCGCCGCCGAAGCCCTTGCCGAAAGTGATGGCGGCGACGCCGCCGAGGCTGACGGCGATGCCGAGATGCGCGCCGGTGGAAAGTTTCTCGCGCAAAAAAATCCGCGCCAATATCGATGCGAACACCGGATTGGCGGCAATCATCATCGCCGCCGCGCCGGCCGCAACCGCGCCAACGCCGCGCACAAACAACAATTGATAAATGGTGACGCCGCAAATGCCCAACAACAAAATCACCGCGCAATCCGAACGGCGCGGCAATGAAAATCGTCCAAACGCAAACAACAACAAATAAAACCCGCACGCCGCGACATGGCGCAACAACACGATTTGTTCCACCGTAAACCAAACCAACACCGCCTTGCTCGCCGGAAACGCAAACGCCCAAAAAAACAGCGTCGCAAACGCCGCCAGCAACGGCTTGGTGTGCGGGCCGAAGGTGTTCATTGGGTTGATGTGTGAAGGTTAATTCGAAGGTTAATTCGAAAATTAATTTGTTAATAAAAATGTATTAATGTATTAACGAATATGGTTAAGTTAATTAAAGTTTATTAAAAAAATAATTGAATTTGCGTTAAGTTGTTTCGAACAAATTTACATGAAGTCGAACAAACTCGAATGGATTGCATCGAACCTAAAACCATCACAGTCGCATACGTCATTTACATCGACGCCGCCATTATACGCATTGGCAATTGACACACTCGGCGGCTTTCGGAGGTGCAGTTGAGCGTGCAACAGACACCGCATCACCGCGCACTAATTGCGCGATAATCGCGGCATGGGCGATGCGGCGGACAACTTGACGGTGTACTTGGTCGGCGGGGCGGTGCGCGACCGTCTGCTTGGCTTGGATGTGCATGACCGCGATTGGGTTGTGGTTGGCGCAACGCCGGCGCAAATGATTGCGCGCGGCTTCAAACCGGTCGGCGATGATTTCCCGGTGTTTTTGCATCCGCACAGCGGCGAGCAATACGCATTGGCGCGCCGCGAACGCAAAACCGCGAAAGGACACAAGGGCTTTGACATCATCAGCGACCCGACGATTACGCTCGAACAGGATTTAAAACGCCGCGACTTAACCGTCAACGCCATCGCCGAAGACCCGCACGGTCGATTGATTGACCCGTTTGGCGGCGTGCGCGACATCGAGCGGCGTCAATTGCGTCACATCTCCGCGGCATTTTCCGAGGATCCATTGCGCGTGTTGCGCGCGGCGCGATTTGCAGCCGCGCTCGATGCGCTTGCATTTTCGATTAACCCGGCGACGCGCGCATTGATGAAACAAATGGTCGACGCCGGCGAAGTCGATGCGCTGCAGCCCGAACGCGTTTGGCGCGAATTGCAAATCGCGCTGACCTTGCCGGCAACTTCGCGCTTTGTGCGCGAGTTGCGCACCTGCGGTGCGCTTGCCAAAGTGTTGCCGGAAGTCGATGCGCTGTTTGGCGTGCCGCAACCCGCGCAACATCATCCCGAGATTGACACCGGCGAACATGTGTTGCTTGCGCTCGATGCCGCGCATCGGATTGGCGGCGACGAGCGCGTTGTGTTTGCGGTGCTGGCGCATGATTTGGGCAAGGCGTGTACGCCGCGCCGCGAATGGCCGGCGCATCGCGGACATGAAAAAACCGGCTTGGCAAAAGTGCGCGCAATGTGCGAACGCTTGCGCGCACCGCGCGAATACGCCGAACTCGCGTTGCGGGTGTGCGAGTTTCATCTGCATCATCATCGACTGTTGGAATTAAAGCCGGCGACGGTGTTGAAGTTGTTGGAACGATTGGATGCGTTTCGCAAGCCCGACAATGTGCGGTTGTTTTTGCAAAGTTGCGCGGCGGATTTGCGCGGACGCAAAGGCATGCACAACGTCGATTGCCCGCAAGGCGAATTGTTGTTGCGTTGTTATGATGCGGCGCGCGCCGTCGACGCCGCGGCGATTGCCGCGCAAAACGACGGCGGCGAAAACATCAAGCGCGCGATTCGCAATGAACGCATCCGCGCGATTGCCGAAGTAAAACGCGGGCAAAGCGCGCGTGATGAAGATGAGACCGTACACACTCAACCGTGAATAGGTTAATGAACGAACGTAAAAAACGCCGCAATCAAAATCGCAACGATACTGTTGACAGTGTTGACAACGTTGCCAATGCCGACGACGTCAACTTCGACAGTGTCGACAACATCGCCAACATCGACAACGCCGCACTGCACTCCATCGAAGAACTCACCGCCGAACAAGTCGGACAGTTGCTCGAAGGCTTTGGCGTTAATTTATTGGTGCGACGCATCGCCGACAACGTCGCGTTTTTGCGCGAGGTGTTGGGCTTTCGCGTGTTGCGTGCTGATGACGCGTATGCATTGTTGGAACATCGCGGGCATTTGCATCAACTGCATATCGATGCAACCTATCACGCTCATCCATTGGCGGCGTTGTTGCCGAGCGCCGATGTGCGCGGTGCGGGTGTCGAGTTGCGTTTGTATGGAATCGACCCGGACGCGGCGGAAGTGCGCGCGCGCAACGGTGGTTATGAAGTGTTGCAATCAACCGCCGACAAACCGCACGGGTTGCGGGAATGTTTTTTGTTGGACCCGGACGGTTATTGTTGGGTGCCGTCGGTGAAAAAGGCGGGATAAGCGCTGTCTTAAAACAATATGTCTTAAAACAAAATCAAATTTGTCGATACGCAATTCGTCTATATGCAATACATGCAATGTTACTTATCAATGTCACTTACCAACGTCACTTATTAATGTAACTGCAACTGCCACTGATACAAAACCTATTTATCAAACATAACTTCACCAAACCCGCATCAACAAGTTTACATCTCAATCACATGTCGAATCGCGCGTTCGGCGCGCACTTCGTCGATGGCGTGGTTGATGTCGGACAGCGGATAGCGTCCGCTGATTAATTCATCCAGTTTTAATTTGCCGGCGCGATACAGCCCAATCAACTGCGGGATGTCGGTGCGCAAACGGGTTGCGCCCATTTTGCTGCCGAGGATGCGCCGCCCGGTTGATGCCAAATCGGTTGCATCGATGCGCACAAAATCGCCGCTGGCCGGCATGCCGACGATAATCAACGCACCGCCCGGCGCCAACAACGATACGCCGAGTTCAATCGCTTTGGGATTGCCGGCTGCGGTAAAAACATATTCCAAACCGCGATTGGCGGTCAATTGGTCGATGCGCGGGCGCACTTCCGAGTCGCTTGCGTTGATGCATTCATCCGCGCCGAATTGCGCCGCGATGCGCAGTTTGGCTTCGTTCAAATCAATCGCAATCAAAGGCGCCGCGCCCGACAACGCCGCGCCTTGCAATGCGTTCAAGCCGACGCCGCCGCAGCCGATGACTGCGGTCGATGCGAACGCCGGCAATTGCGCAGTGTTGACCACCGCGCCGACGCCGGTAATCACGCCGCATGACAACAACGCCGCCGAGGTCGGCGGCAAATCATCGGGGATGTGCGCCAGTTGCGAATGATGAACAATCGCGTATTCGGCGAACGCGCCGGTGCGCAATCCCTGTTTGACCGGCGCGCCTTGCCGGTCGTGCATCCGCACTTCGCGGTCGAGCGGAAACACGCTCTCGCAAATGCTCAGCCGCCCGGCTTCGCACGATGCGCAATGCCCGCACGAACGCAACAAGGTAACCAACACCGCATCGCCGACCGCCAACCCCGGCGCGGCCGCTTCGACGCCTTCGCCGATTTCGACAATCTCCCCGGCCGCTTCATGCCCAAACACTTTGGGCAACCGCCCGCCCCAACCGCCGTCGATGTAAATTAAATCCGAATGACAAATCGCACAAGCGCGAATCTGCACAACCACTTCACCGGCTTGCGGCGCGGACAAGGTTAATTCCTCAAGCGCCAACGGCTTGGCGAATTGACGACAGACGGCGGCTTGCATTGGTGGTTACGAGGCGGTGTTAATAAAGATGTTAAACAATTCGAATGAAATGATTGCAGTGACGCGAACGCGCGCGATTGTATTCGATTGCGAATAAAGTTTGCACTTGTGCGCATCGATTGCATAAACGTCGGACGGCGCCGTCAACGTTAAACGATGCAGTTGTTAAACAATACGGTTAACCAACACGGTGCATTGTGCGGAAAATAACGGTGAATAACACGGTAAACAATACAACACATCAACAACGCAAACATTCGAATCAACCGTCGGTCGACTCGCTTGGCTTGATGCGTTTTGGCTTAACTTTATGCGCGCGCGGATGGGCGCGGTCATACACTTTGGCAAGATGTTGAAAATCCAAATGCGTGTAAATTTGCGTTGTCGCGATGTCGGCGTGGCCGAGCATCTCTTGCACCGCGCGCAAATCGCCGCTCGATGCAAGCACGTGGCTGGCGAATGAATGGCGCAACATGTGCGGATGCAATCGTTGCCCGAGATGATGGCGTTGCGCCCAGCGGTGTACGCGATATTGAACGCCGCGCGCGCCCAAACGTTTTCCGTTGTGATTGACAAACAGCGCGCGTTCGTTCGCGTGCGCGAGTTCGTCGCGGCGCGCAAGCCAATCGCGCAACGCGCGCGCCGCTTGACGTCCGAGCGGCACAACGCGTTCCTTGTCGCCCTTGCCGCGCACGCGCACCGCGCCCGAGGCCAAATCGATGCCGTCGCAATCCAACCCCGCCAACTCCGACAACCTCAAGCCGGAGGAATAAAACAATTCCAACATCGCGCAATCGCGCACCGACAACAATGCGCCGTCATGCGACGCCAACAACGCCGACAATTCATCGACGCTTAACGTCGGCGGCAATTTGCGCGCCGGTTTGGGCGCGGTTAATCCGTCAAACGGATTGTTGTCCGTGCGTCCGGTGGTCAACAGATGACGATAGAACGCGCGTGCGCAAGCCAAAAATCGGCGAATGCTGCGCGCCGACAATCCGGCTTGACGCAACGCCGCCAAACAAGCGCGCGCCTGCTTGGCGGTCAACGTCTCCAACGCCAATCGATGACGCGCGGCAAAGGTCAACAGATGCGCCAAGTCGCGCGTGTATGCATCCACGGTATGTGCCGACAATCGCCGCGTGCGCAACGTTTGCATAAATGATTCGATGTCGGCGTTGGGCGATTGGGCGGGCATGGGTGTGGGTTAAGTTGTGAAGTTAAGTTATGCGGTTAAGTTGCGCTTGGCGCGGATAACAGTAACAACTTAAGTGATGTGCATTAATAATGAGTTAAGCGGGTTAACTAAGTTAAGTAAGTTAATTAAGTTAACTAAATTAAATGCACTAAATCTCAATCTCCGCGCAAAACACGATATGCGCACCGCCTTGTAAAAATACCGGCGAGTCATCGCCGCGCCATTCGACTTGCACTTCGCCGCCGGGCAAGGCGACGGTCGCGCGCGAATCCAATTGCCCGCCGACAATGCCGGCGATTACCGCCGCGCACGCGCCGCTGCCGCAGCCATGCGTTTCGCCGACGCCGCGTTCGTATACGCGCAATGCAATTCGGTCGCGCGTGACAATTTGCATAAAGCCGGCGTTGGCGCGTTCGGGGAATCTCGAATGCCGCTCGATTTGCGCGCCGACATCGTCGATCGCCACCGCGCCAACATCATCGACTTGACACACCGCATGCGGATTGCCGAGCGACAACGCGCTGATTTGCACCGCGCCGTCGCGCAACTGCAATTCGTATTGTTGCGCGCGCCGTTCGGCGATAAACGGAATGCGCTTTGGTGCAAACTCGGGCGCGCCGAGGTCGACGCGCACCGTTTGGTCGTCGCACAACTGCAGCGTCATCGTGCGCGCAAAGGTGCGCAGGCGAATCGTATCGGCGTGCGTCAATCCGCGCGCGCGCAAAAATCGGGCGACACAGCGCGCGCCGTTGCCGCATTGCCCGACTTCGCCGCCGTCTTGATTGAAGATGCGCAGGGCGAAGTCGTCATCGGCATTGTCGCGGGCATCATCGGATGCATCGTCCGATGCATCCGATGGCTCGACCAACAACACTTGGTCGCAGCCGACGCCGAGATGTCGGTCAGCCAAGCGGCGAATTTGTTCGACGCTGAGGCGCACCTTTTGACTGACGCCGTCCAACACGACAAAATCATTGCCGAGCGCCTGCATTTTGGTAAATGGATAACGCATGCCGGTCAATCCGCGTATAATCGCCCATCATAGCAAACCGTCGCCGCTCGGAATTTTTCTTGCACCGTCGCTTTACCTCGCTTGCCAAGCCGATTAAAAAAATGCCGTCGGCGTTGCGCCTCGCACTCGGCCTGCTGTTGTTGATCTGCGGCACGGTCGGCGCGATTTTGCCGGTGCTCGGCGTGTGGATGGTTCCGCTCGGGCTGTTGGTGTTGTCGTTCGAATTCCGTTGGGCGCGGCGCGGTTATTTAATGATTGTGTTGACCTTGCGCCAACGCAGCGCGGCGCGCTTGCGCAAGATGAAGAAAAAAAGAAATGAAAAAAAACCAACTTCGAGTGAATAAGTTTTTTGTTTTTTGTCACTTTGATTGGCTTTGATTTATTTTGTTTGCCACTTTGTCACTTGTCTTCATCGAATCGACAACACCGCGCAATCAAACTGCACGACGCACCACACGATTCACTGCGCCGCCTCACCGCGCGATTCACTGCGCAACTTCACCAACCCCATCCCTTTAAGCACATGCAACGCCTCGGCGACTTGATTGTCGTGCGTCGCCAATTCATCGATGTCATCGTTGGCTTTACCTTCGGCGTTACGCGCACCGCCGTCTTCGTTTTGCAGATGCCCGTATAAATCGGCCTCGCCGCCGGTGCGGTCGTCGGTGGACGACAATGCGCCCGGCAATCGTTTGGCGACGACAATATCGGGGGCGATGCCGCGCGCTTGTATCGAGCGTTTCGACGGCGTGTAATAACGCGCCGTGGTTAACTTCAATGCGCCGCCGTCGGAAAGCGGGATGATGTTTTGCACCGAGCCTTTGCCGAAGGTGCGCGTGCCGAGCAAAATCGCGCGTTGATTATCCTGCAGCGCACCGGCGACAATTTCCGCCGCCGAGGCGGTGCCGCGATTGACCAGCGCAACCAGCGGCATATCGGCGCTGAAATCCGGCGCGCGCGCGCGATACACTTCAGACCGCTCGGCGTTGCGTTCGCGCGTCGATACAATCTCGACGCCGGGCGGCAAAAACACATCGCCGACCTCAATCGCGCCGTGCAAAATGCCGCCGGGGTTGTCGCGCAAATCCAACACCAAGCCATGCATGTTGCGCTTGCGCAGTTTGCCGATGGCGTCGCGCAAATCATCGGCGGTGTCGACCTGAAAATTGGTGATGCGCACATAGCCGTGCGCGTCGTCCAACATCCGCCCGCGCACGCTCGGTATCGCAATCACCGCGCGCACAATCGTCACATCAAACGGCTTGGCTTTGCCGGGCCGTTCAATCGTTAAGGTGATGCGGCTGCCCGGCGGGCCGCGCATTTTTTCAATCGCTTCGTATAAATTAACTTCGTCAATCGATGCGCCGTCGATTGCAATGATGCGATCGCCGCTTTGAATCCCGGCGCGTTCGGCCGGCGTGCCGTCAATCGGCGCAACCACTTCGATAAAGCCTTTCTCGGAAGTGATTTCGACGCCGAGCCCGTGAAATTTTCCCTGCGTCGATATTTGCATCTCGGCAAACGCGTCCGCATCCAAATACGCCGAATGCGGGTCGAGCCCGTGCAACATTCCGTAAATCGCATCGCGCAACATCGTCGCCGCATCGGTCGGGTCGACATATTCCTGCTGTATCTTGCCGAACACTTCGGTAAACGCGCGTATCTCAGCCAGCGGCAAGTCGTCGGCGCGCACCGCCGCGCCTGCACATGCAAGCAACAACGCCAATGAAAGCGCGCGCGCAATGCGCAACCAATGTCGCGTAGTCATTATGTTCATTGCGCCATTGTAGCGGATTTGTGCGTACGCCAACAGTCGGCTACAATGGCGCTTGGATGTAATGCTGGTTAAGTGACAACGCTTCGATTATTCGCCGCACCGCGCGAGCGAGTGTATTTTGATTTTTCGTTTTGTTATTTTTATTTGTTACTGTTACTTTCGATGTCACTTATCGAGTTTGGATTTTGTTTTTAGATTTTGTTTTAGATTTTGTTTAACTTGCCTTAATTCTTTTCACGCGCGCACCGAGTTGGGAAAATGATTTTTGAATTCATCACTTCGCATTGGTATTTGTTTGCATTGTTGTTTGTAATTGTGTTGTTGCTGTCGATGAATCCGACCGCGGCTTCGGGGGCGAAGAAAATTTCGCCGCTGCAATTGCCGCAACTGCAGGCGCGCGAGCAGGCCGTGGTGCTGGATGTCGGCGCGGCGGATTCGTTTAATAAAGGCCACATCGCCCAATCGATTAATCTGCCGCTCGAACAAATCAAGGACAAAATCACCAAACTCAACAAATACAAAAACAAGCCGATTATCGTCGCCTGCGAAAACGGCGCGCGCTCGGCCAAAGCGGCCGGCATTTTGCGCGTCAATCAATTCGATAAGTTGTACATTTTGGAAGGCGGGCTGACCGCATGGCGCAAGGAAAATCTGCCGCTGGTCAAACGCTAAGCGACCTGCGCGCGCCGCCGGTCGTCGGCGTGCTCGGCGCGGGTTCGTGGGGCACGGCGCTGGCGATTGGCTTGGCGCACAACATCGGGCAAGTGTTGCTGTGGGGGCGCGACGCCGATGCGCTGGCGCAAATCGAACAAACCCGCGTCAATCGCCGCTATCTGCCTGATGCGCGCCTGCCCGATAATGTGCGCGCGCTGTCCGATTTAAATCGCGTGGCCGATGCAACCGATTGCTTCGTCATCGCCGCGCCGAGCCGCGCGTTTTTGCAGGTGGTGGGGGCGTTGCATGCGCGCCGCCAAGCCGCCAAGCGTGATGCAGATGCGGCGGTGTTGATGTGCGCAACCAAAGGGCTTGAGCCGCAAAGCGGACAACTGCCAAGCGTCGTCGCGGCGCGCGTATTTAGTGATGATGGTGGTGACGGCGGCGGTGTGCAGGCGGCGGTGTCCGGCCCAAGTTTTGCCGCCGAGATGGCGCGCGGTTTGCCGACGGCGTTGACCGTGGCTTGCGATGAATTGCCGCGCGCACAATCGCTCGCCGAATGGTTTCGCACGCCAACCACGCGGGTGTATTTCAGCGACGACATCATCGGCGTGCAGTTGGGCGGGGCGATGAAAAACGTCATCGCCATCGCCGCCGGCATCAGCGACGGTCTCGGCTTTGGCGCGAATGCGCGCGCCGCGTTAATCGCGCGCGGGCTTGCCGAATTAATCCGCCTGGGCGTGGCCATGGGCGGAAGATTCGAAACCTTCACCGGCTTAACCGGAGTCGGCGATTTAATTTTAACCTGCACCGACGACCAATCCCGCAACCGCCGATTCGGCCTCGGCCTCGGCAAACGCCTGTCGCCAACACAACTGCGCGAACAAATCGGTCAAGAAATCGAAGGCGCCAACACCGCCCGCGAACTGCACCAAATCGCGCGCGACTTAAAGGTCGAAGCGCCGATTATCGAACAGGTCTATCGTGTTGTGCATTGCCAACACGACCCGGCGCTTGCGGTGAAGGAATTGTTGGGGCGCGACCCGAAGGCGGAGCGGGTTTGATGTTGTCGAGTGTGCCGGGCGGTTTTCGGGTATAGTAATTGCGCGGCGGCAATGTTCGCCGATTGTTAATGCGTTTCGGTGATTTATCATGCCAAGTGAAGATAACATTGCAAAGTTAACCCAAGAAAATGCCGAGTTGCGGGAGGAGATTTCCGTACTGAAACGACGCAAAAAGTTTGGCTTGGTTTGGGAGGACAAGCCCGAGGAGGTTGTCGACCGTTGCCAGAGCGAATTGCCGGTGTTGCAAGAGGTGAAAACGTTGGCGATTGGCAACGATGACAATCTGCAGACCAATTTGTTGATTGAAGGCGACAACTTTCATGCGTTGTCGGTGTTGAATTACACGCATGCGCGCAAAATTGATGTGATTTATATCGACCCGCCGTATAACACGGGGGCGAAGGATTGGAAATACAACAACGATTATGTTGATGACAATGACGGGTATCGTCACAGCAAATGGCTTTCGATGATGGCGAGCCGATTGTGGTTGGCGAAAAAACTGTTGGCCGAAGGCGGATTTATTGGTGTGGCGATTGACCACAATGAACTTTTTACGGTGGGGTGTTTGCTGGATGAAATTTTTGGCGAAAATAATCGTCTGGGAGTTGTTGCGGTCGTCAACAAACCCGAAGGTCGCAATCAAGAAAAATTCTTTTCTGCGTCCAATGACTACATGTTGGTTTATGCAAAAAATTTAGGGGTGGCTAAATTTAATGATGTGGTGATAAGTGAGGAGGCGAGGGAAAAATTTACGGAGGAAGATGAGCACGGAAAATTCCGATGGGTTTCGTACATCAGCACTGGCATGTATAGCCTTGCTGCAAGGGAATGCAAGCCGAACTTCTGGTATCCGATTTATGTAAGCCAGGATTTGCAAAAAGTCCAACTGAAAAAACAGCGGGGCTTCCATGAAGTTTTTCCAGTGACGTCTACTAACCGTCAGAAGACGTGGCGGACAGTAAAAGAAACAACGCAGACGCGCATTAAGAACAAAGAAATAGCCGCTCGTGAAACAAGCGGGAGGGTTGACGTTGTCTACAAATTGAGAGAACGGCAAACCTTTACGACAATTTGGTCCGGTAAGAGGTATAACTCCACCGAGCACGGTACAAAGTTGCTTAATAAACTTCTTGGCGCTTCGCGTTTCAATTACCCCAAATCCGTTTACACAGTGGAAGATTTTCTTCAAATCACGAGCAAAAAGAATTCCGTCGTTTTGGATTTTTTTGCCGGTTCAGGCACAACCGGGCATGCCGTTTTGTTACTAAACAACGACGACGGTGGCAACCGCCAGTTCATTTTATGCACCAATAATGAAAGCAACATTGCGCGAGATGTTTGTCAGCCGCGAGTTAAGGCGGTGATTAAAGGTCACGCTGCCCTGCCCGACATAACCGGCATCCCGTCAAACCTCAAATACTACAAAACCGATTTTGTGTCGAGCGTAGCGACCGACCCGAACAAAATCAAGATAACCAACCGCGCGACCGAAATGTTGTGTGTGCGCGAAAACACTTTTGTCGAAGTAAAAGCAACCAAGTCGTACAAAATTTTCCGTAACCAAAAGCGTTACACGGGCATTATCTATGCACCGTCGGTGATTGACGTTTTCAAAAAAGCCGTCGCCAAAATTGACGGCGTATTTAATGTGTACATTTTTTCGTTTGGAGGCGAAGATTTTGCCGAAGATTTTGCCGATTTGCGCGGCAAAGTGACTACGCAACCCATTCCTGCTGGTATTCTAAACGCCTACCGCAATGTATTTAAGAGGAGGCAATCGAGATGAATCTCAAAGATTATCAAAACGACGCCATTAACGAGTTGCGCCGTAAAGCCCAAAAACTTTTGGGGTTGCACGGCACAAAGCGAATGGTGTTTATGTCGCCGACCGGTTCAGGCAAAACAGTGATGCTTGCCGAGTTTCTCAAACAACTTGCCGAAGACAGTCAAGTGCACCCGTTTGCCTGCATTTGGACTGCGCCGCGCGCACTGCACTTGCAAAGCAAGAAGAAACTCGATCGTTATTACGCTGATACACGCATATTGGATTGCGCGGAATTTAACGAATTAAACAACCGCGAAATCGGCGAACGACAAATTCTTTTTTTCAACTGGGAAAGCGTTCGGCAGGAAACAAACGTTTTCATTCGGGAAAATGAGCAGGACAACTACCTTCACAAAGTCGTGGAGAATACCCGCGATGCGCAACGCAACATTATTCTTATTGTTGACGAAAGCCACTATCACCTTTCCCCGAAAGCCATTAAATTAATTGATGAAATTGCCCCGAAACTGATTGTTTACGCTTCAGCGACGCCGGGTAAACACGCCCATGAGGAACTGGTCACGGTGTATCCGGAGAGCGTGAAAGACGAGGGGATGATTAAAAAATCGGTGGTTATCAATGAAGGGTTTGGCGATGCATTTGCCGAAAGTCTTGGGCATGCGCAAAACGACGATTCGTTTGGAGAAATCGTGTTGGGCAAGGCATTGGACAAGCGTCGGCAATTGGCTGAAGCGTTCCAAGCCAACAACATCGACGTCAATCCATTGCTGTGTGTTCAGTTGCCGGATAATAGAACCGAGCAAGACCAAAACATTCACCACATGGTCGAGGAAGTTCTCGAACAACACGGCATTACCGTGAAAAACGGAAAATTTTCCGTGAATTTGTCGGAAGACAAGAAAAATTTGGAGCGTATCGAGAAAAACAACAACGAAGTCGAAGTGATGCTGTTCAAACAAACCATAGCATTAGGATGGGATTGTCCGCGCGCACATATTTTGGTGCTGTTTCGCCATTGGAGCAGTTCCACTTTTTCGGTGCAGACGCTTGGGCGGATTATGCGGATGCCCGAACCTGAAAATGGGCGTTATTATCCCAACGAACTGCTAAATAGCGCTTACGTTTACAGCGACTTGCCGGTTATCAATATCGGCAATGACGTGCCCAGCGACTATGCACACATCTACAACTCGAAACGGGCGGACAACTATTCGCCGTTGCAGTTGCCGTCGGTGCACCGTCTGCGTCAACGCGAAAAAACTCGAATTGCATATCGGCAGTTTAGCGAGGCGTTTTTGCAAGCCGCTGAGGAAATGGAGTTAAAAAATCGCATTAATACGAATGGCGTAGGTGCGTCGATAAGTTTCATTAGAGAATATGAGGCGCAAGACGTTGACCAAACCATAGGCGAAAGTGTAGGCGAAGTCGGGCATGTTGATGCGACCAACGAATTGGACTTGCAGAAACTGCTCGATTACTTTTTGCGCGAAAATAGTGCGCCGTACTACCCTGGCGATGATTCGATGGGCAGCGTGCGCAATGCGATTTATGATTTTTTTAGCAAGGCGATGAGTCCGTCGATACACTGCGAAAACAATTTCGCATTGATTGTCAATATCGTCTTAAGCGACGGAAACCGCGAACTCTTTGCCAGCGCCTTGGATGACGCGAAAGAAAAATATCGCAAAAAAACCGAAGAGCGAAAAGAGCCGCTGCAGGTAACGAAGTGTTGGGAAGTTGCGCAAACACTTACCTTTGGCGAAAATTATTGCCAATACGACGCATCAAGTGCGAAGTCAATCATGCAGCCGTTTTACGTGGCGAAAAATCAGTCTGACCAAGAGAAAAACTTTATCGAGTTTTTGGAGCAGGATAAAAATGTGCTTTGGTGGTACAAAAACGGTGAACAAGTGGCAATGCACTTTGCCGTGCCGTACACTGCTTACGACGACGAAAAGCCGTTTTATGTGGATTTTATTGTCCGCTTGACCGATGGGCGCATTGGTTTGTTTGACACCAAAAGCGGCATGACAATTGATGCCGCCCACGAAAAAAGCGACGGCTTACTTGCGTACATCAAACGCGAAAACAAAACCCGCACCGTCGAAAACGGAAAGTTAATCGGCGGAATTGTTACAAAGCACGACCATCGCCCGTGGAAAATTTACCGCGGCAAAGGCGCGGACTTAACAAGCAACGACCTAAGCAACTGGGATTGGCTCGACCTAACCCCACCCCAATAAGCGTCGACCCCACACCAACGAATAACCCGCGCCGTGCTACAATCGGCGCGTTATTGCAATTCCCCCGCGTTTCACACAGGGCTTCCCGCATGCCCGAACTCAACTTCGTCCTCGCCCAAATCAACCTCACCGTCGGCGCCATCGACGCCAACGTTGACAAAATTATCGAGCATTGCCAAGTCGCGCGCGAACGGCATCGTGCGGATGTGGTGGTGTTTCCGGAGTTGGCGGTGTGCGGGTATCCGGCGGAGGATTTGTTGTTGCGCGCGGATTTTTTGCGGCGGTGTGATGAAGGGATGGCACGGTTGCGGCGAGCGTCAATCGGGGTGGCGGTGATTGTTGGGCATCCGCTTTGTGAGGGCGGGCGGGTGTTTAATGCGTTGTCGGTGTTGTGCGACGGGCGAACAAAGGCGGTGTATAAAAAACGTTGCCTGCCGAATTACACGGTGTTTGATGAGAAGCGTTATTTCAGCGAAGGCGATGCGCCGCAAGTGGTCGACATCGGCGGCGTGTGCGTTGGCTTGACCGTGTGCGAGGATATTTGGAGCGATGCGCCGGTGACCGATACGGTCGCCTGCGGTGCGCGGGTGATTGTCGCCATCAACGCATCGCCGTTTCACAACGAGCAGGCGTTTGTGCGCGAGCAGCGCATCGTCGCCAAACAAGCGCGGCGGGTTGGCGTGCCGATGATTTATTTAAACTTGGTCGGCGGACAGGATTCATTGGTGTTTGACGGTTCATCGTTGGCGGTCGATGCGCGCGGCGAAGTGGTTGCGCGGCTGCCGGCATTTTGCGAAACGATGGCGAGTGTGCGTTATGTCGATGGCGAGTTGCGCGCGTCTGCAAAGGCGATTGCGCCGATGATGCGCGGCGCGGAATTAATTTATGCGGCGATAGTGTTGGGCGTGCGCGATTATGTCGATAAGAATCGTTTTCGCGGCGTGGTGTTGGGCTTGTCGGGCGGAGTCGATTCCGCGCTTTGTTTGGCGATTGCGGTCGATGCAATCGGCGCGTCGCGGGTGACGGCGGTGATGATGCCGTCGCGATACACTTCGCAGATGAGTCGCGATGATGCGCGCGCGCAAGCCGATAAACTTGGCGTGCGGTTTTATACGATGGACATCGAGCCGTTGGTGTGCGCGGCGACGGATAAGTTAAGCGATGCGTTGTCCGATGCGCCGAGCGACATTGCCGAACAAAACATTCAATCGCGTTGTCGCGGATTGTTGTTGATGGCGTTATCGAATCAATCCGGCGATATGGTGTTGACCACCGGCAACAAAAGCGAAATGGCGGTCGGCTATGCAACTTTGTACGGCGACATGGTCGGCGGTTATGCGGCGATTGGCGATGTGCCGAAAATGATGGTGTATGAATTGGCGCGTTATCGAAACGCGCGCGCTGAATCTAAGTCCGAGTCCGAATCCGAATCTAAACTCGAATCCAAAACGGAATTCGAAATCATTCCAACGCGCGTATTAACGCGCGCACCGAGCGCCGAATTGGCTGACGGACAGACCGATCAAGACACCTTGCCGCCGTATGCGGTGTTGGATGAAATTTTGGCGGCGTTTGTCGAGCGCGATGAATCGCCGGCGCAAATCATTGCGCGCGGGGTTGATGAAGCCACGGTGAATCGAGTGGTCGAGATGGTTATCGCCAATGAATATAAACGCCGCCAAAGTGCGCCGTGTGCGCGGGTGACTTCGCGGGCGTTTGGCAAGGATAGACGCTATCCGATGACCAATGATTTTTTTCGACGCGGGTGACAACTTGTTGCTTGTCACTTGTTACTTGTTATTTCCAATTCGCAATTCATAATTCACAATTAACAATTAACCATTAATAATTATTTGTTAATGAATTATGAATTAAACCATAATCAAATCACAATTAAATAATCCGCCGCCGCGCGGTTAAATAACGCAAATCGACCGGTTGCCATTGTTGATGCATATAACCGAACAGCGGTTGGAATTGCGCCTTGTATTGCATCTTTTTGCAGCCGCGAATCCAATAGCCAAGATACAGCCAATCCATTCCCAACATATTGGCGTAATCGATGAGTTTCATTATCGAATACGTGCCGAGGCTGCGTTGTTTTAATTCCGGCGCAAAAAATGAATACATCGCAACGATTCCATCGGCGGACAAATCGCACACCGACACCGCCGCTAATCGATGATTTAAGCGATGCTCGATGAACATTGTATCGACCGTCGAGTTGACCATGTACTCCTTGTATAAAGTCGGGTCGTCGCCGGTTGCGCGGGTGGGCGCGACCATGTCGCCGTCGTGTCGCCAAGTTTGATAGCGGCAATACAACTCGAAATGTTCGGGGTGAAACGCCGCCGGTTGCATCACGCTTTTTAAATCGGCGTTGCGTTTATAGGCGCGACGTTGTGCGCGGTTGGGTTGATAATCGCGCACCGCAATGCGCACCGAAATGCAGGCGTTGCAATGGCGGCATTGCGGTCGATACATCGATGCGCCGCTGCGACGAAAGCCGGCGTTTAACAGTTTGTGAAACAACCTTGAGTTGAGCGGCTGGCTCGGGTCCAACATTAACGAAGAGGCAGTCTCGCGCGGCAGATAGGAACATTCATACGGCGCGGAATGATAGAGACGCGGATGCGCGCGCCTTGCGGAAGCGTCGTTGGGGTTGGCGTGGGCTTTCATTGGATTGTTATTTAATTCGAATTACAGTTTCATCTTGCAGTTACTTCGCAGTTACTTTTAAGTGACTTTACATTTGTTTTGCAGTGACCTTGCAGGTACTTTACAAGTTACCTTGAAGTGACTTTAAAGTAACTTCGCATTCACTGCGCATTAATTGCGCCCCACGCCGTTGGCATCGATGGCAATCGCACCGCCTTCTTTAACCGGCGCAAAAACGCCGCGCGGCGCATTGGGGCGGCGCCGAGCGAGAGCAAATGCGGCGTACACATTTGACAATCAATCAAGCGCACATCCCAACGCAACAAATGCGGCATCAACATCGCCAACGCGGTTTTGGAGGCGTCGGTTTCGCGGCTGAACATACTCTCGCCAAAAAACGCGCGCCCCATCGATACGCCGTACAACCCGCCGACCAATCGGCCGTTGCGCCACACCTCAGCCGAATGCGCATCGCCGCGCAAATGCAGACGCACATAGGCGCGCTTCATCGCATCGTCAATCCAAGTGTCGTCGCGTTGCGTCGATGCGCAGGCGTCGATGACTTCGGCGAAGGCGGCGTTTATCGTAAACGCAAACGTGTTGCGGCGAATCGCGCGACGCACGCTGCGCGACGGTTGATAATGTTGCGGCCACAAAACGCAACGCGGGTCCGGCGACCACCATAAAATTGGGCTGTCAGCCGGATACCACGGAAAGATGCCGCGTCGATACGCCGCCAACAATCGCTCGACGCTTAAATCGCCGCCAATCGCCAACAAGCCGTTGGGCGCGGCGCGGCGCGCTGATGGGAAGGCGATGCGCGCATCATCGCGCAACACCTTTGGTCGAAAAGTGAACAGGGAAAACATTGGAATACATCGAAATCGATAAACGAAAATCAAACAAGCCAAATCAGTAAACTAAAATCAACAAACCAAAATTAATAAATCCAACTCAATAAACCAAAATCGATAAAATTAAATCAGTAAAAGCGACAATAAAAATGTCAATAAAAGCGGCAGTAAAAGCGGCAATAAAATAACAAACCTCGCGCCGCGTTGCTTGGGTAAAATTGCGCAATGCGAACGCTCGGCATTGAAACCTCCTGCGACGACACCGCCGCGGCGATTTACGACCATCGTCTCGGCTTGTTGGCGCATGCGCGCGCCGGGCAATTGGAAGTGCATCAATTATACGGCGGCATCGTGCCTGAACTGGCGGCGCGCGACCACATCAAAACCTTGCTGCCGCTGATTGATTATTTGATTCACGGCGACGCCAATCAAGGTGTTGCGCCCGATGCGGTGGCGTATACCGCCGGGCCAGGGTTGGCCGGGGCGTTGTTGGTTGGCGCGTCGGTTGGGGTTAGTTTGGCGCGCGGCTGGGGCGTGCCGGCGATTGGCGTGCATCATCTCGAAGGGCATTTACTTGCGCCGTTGCTCGAAGACAATCCGCCGTCGCCGCCGTTGCTGGCGTTGTTGGTGTCGGGCGGGCATACGATGTTGGTCGATGTCGGTGCGATTGGCGAATATCGAATCATCGGCGCGACCTTGGATGATGCGGCCGGCGAAGCGTTCGACAAAACCGCGCAATTGCTCGGGCTTGGTTTCCCCGGCGGTCCGGCGATTGCGCGCGCCGCCGAAGATGGGCGAAGCGGGCGATTCACATTCACCCGCCCGATGATTAATCGCGGCGGGTTGGATTTTAGTTTCAGCGGATTGAAAACCCAAGTGCGCACTGTGGTCGGCGAATTAACCCAACACGATGCGCTCGATGCGCAAACCATCGCGGATATTGCGCTGGCGTTTGAAAGCACGGTGGTCGAGACGTTGGTGATTAAATGCATGCGCGCGTTGCGCGCCGGCGGACGCAAACGGTTGGTCGTGTCCGGCGGCGTTGGCGCGAATGCGCGGTTGCGCGAACGAATGCGCGCGGCCGCTCAAGCGGTCGATGTGCGGGTGTTTTATCCGCGCGCCGAACTTTGCACCGACAACGGCGCGATGATTGCATTGGCCGGGCATCTGCGATTGCAGCGCGGGGCGTGTGCGGTTGCGCGCGACGGTGGGCATGGGTTTGATGTGCGGCCGCGGTGGAGTATTGAGGAGATTGATGATGTTGTGTAACGGCGACGGTGGATACATTAACAGTGACAGTAACAAGTGACTGTTATTTTAAGTTTGTGATTTAAGTTTATTGCATTACAAAATTATTTTTATAAAGTAACTTTCAGTTGTAACTTATATCCGTAACTTGTATCCGTAACTTTCAATCCCGCTTACTCGATAAAACAATTTTGCCCTCTTCACCGTTTACCAACCGACGGATGTTTGCACGGTGTCGCCAAATTAACAGCGCGCCGATGAGTAACGCCATCAACCAATACGGCGTATTCGGCAACAACCACCAAGCGAACGGCGCGGCCGCGAGGCTTGCGGTTAATGCAGCCAAGGAGGAATAGCGAAACAAAAACGCGACGCCGAGCCATACCGCCATCACCGCGCCGCCGAGTGCAAGATGGGCGGCGCACAATACGCCGCCGGCGGTGGCGACGCCTTTGCCGCCGCGAAACTGAAAAAACAGCGGATACAAATGCCCCAAAAACGCGCATACGCCGAGCGCGGCGAGCAATGCATCGTCCGCGCCCAAGCCGCGCGCCAACGCCAACGGCAGGGCGCCTTTGGCAAAATCGCCGAGCAGGGTGATGACCGCGGCGCGCTTGCCGCCGAGCCGCAATACATTGGTCGCGCCCGGATTATGCGAACCGCCGCGCCGCGGGTCGGGCAGATTCATCGCCCGACTGACCAACACGGCGGTCGATATCGACGCGAATAAATAGGCGAACAACATCAACGCCGCGGCGAAGGCGAAAGGGTGCATTAGCGTGGCGGGGAATGTGGTGCGGCGGTGGGCGGGGCGGATGCGCGCGGTGCGACCGTGCGAAACTTCGATGAACGGCGTACAATGCGCGAGTGCGCGGTTGGCGCGGTTGGCGCGGGGATGGCGGCAACTTGATTCATGCGATTCACGCGATACATTTGATTCACTTGTTTCATCTCACTCGATATGTTGAATTGATTGATTCGATTGATTTGGTTTCATCAATTTAATTTTAATAACTTTATTTCGTAACTTTAATTTAACCAACATTTTAACTTAACTATTAAGTTAACCGTTAACTTAACCGGCGCAAGTTGCCGGTTTCACTTGGGCGATTTTAATCCAGTCGGCGCGTCAATGGACATTATCTATCTGCATGCATTAAAAGTGGATTGCGTCGTCGGGGTGTGGGGGTGGGAACGCCGCATCCGCCAGACGATTACGATTGATTTGGATATGGCGGTCGATATCCGCCGCGCGGCGCGCAGCGATGCGGTCGAGGATACGTTGAGTTATCGCGATGTCGCCAAACGGGTCGGCGCGTTTGTCGCGCAATCCGAATGCAAATTGGTCGAGCGATTGGCGGAAGAGGTGGCGGCGTTGTTGTTGCGCGAATTTGCCTTGCGTTGGTGCCGCGTCAAAATCAACAAATTCGGCGCGGTGCGCGGCGCCGGCGATGTCGGCGTGGTGATTGAACGCCGCGCATCGGCGTGGCGCCGATTGCCGCGCCGGTGGCGGCGCAAAAAATCGAGTTAAGTTATGCGCCGCGCATTTTGTTATAATGCGCGCTTATGCATTGCAATTTTGGGAAACCATCATGTCACGAATCTGCCAAATCACCGGCAAGCAAACCATCAGCGGCAACAACGTCTCGCATGCGCACAACAAAACGCGGCGCAAGTTTTTGCCGAATTTGCACAACCGCAAGTTTTGGGTCGAAAGCGAAAACCGCTGGGTGCGGTTGCGCATTTCCGCCGCCGGCTTGCGCGTGATTGACAAAAAAGGCATCGATGTGGTGTTGCGCGATTTGCGCGCGCGCGGCGTGCGGGTGTAACCGCGCGTTGCCTTTCACCGCAAACTTCCAACCGTAAACTTCGAGCGGAGCATTCATCATGCGCGATAAAATTAAATTGGTGTCGAGTGCCGGCACCGGGCATTATTACACCACCACCAAAAACAAACGCACGGCGACTGAAAAGTTGGCGGTGAAAAAATACGACCCGGTGGTGCGCAAACATGTCGTTTATAAAGAGGCGAAGATTAAATAAACGCGGCGGGTTTGGCGGGCGGTGTGGGCAATGTTGTTAATGCACAGTGTTATATTAAGTGACAGCATTAAGTGTTAAGCGTTAAGTGCCCGTCGCCGATACACCGTTCGCTTGCGCATTATCCGGCTTTGTTTTAACGCCAACCCCCGGCGTCCACTCCAACCCCAACCCCAACACCAATGCCAACCGACTCGTCGTTTACGCCGCGCGATAAAGCATTTCGGGCGCGGGTGGCGGCGAGTTTTGCGCGGCAGACGGTGATGAACACCTTGGGGATTTCGTTGGCGCGGGTTGAGCCTGGCGAAGTTGAATTGCATTTTGCCCATCGCGACGACCTTGTGCAGCAGCACGGTTTTTTGCATGCCGGCGTCGTCACTTGCGCATTGGACAGCGCGTGCGGTTATGCGGCGTTTTCATTGATGCAGGTCGAGGCGGCGGTGTTGACTGTGGATTTTAATGTGCATTTACTGTCGCCGGCGCAAGGCGAGCGATTTGTCGCGCTTGGCAAAGTCGTCAAAGCCGGGCGGACGATAAGCGTCGCCGACGGCGAAGCGTTTGCAATTCACGGTGCGCAACGCAAGTTAATTGCGCGGATGAGCGCAACCTTGATGACGGTGGTCGGGCGCGACGATGTTCGGGGGTGAGTAAAATAAGTTAAGCAAGTTAAAAAAGTAAAATAAGTTAAGCGAGTTAAATAAGTAAAACAAGTTAAACAAGTTAAACAAGTTTAAACAAACTTGCATTAATTACAAAACATCCAACAACCCACCCGCCGCATTACACGCGCAACGTTTCCTTGCGCAGCCATTGCACCACTTTCGCCAACGCCTGCTGTCGCGTTTGTCCTTGTTCAATCGCGTCTTGATACAGGCGCAGTTGTCGATGCGCGCTGGTGCCGCGGCGGAGGATGGTGCGCGCGTGGCGCACTTCGGCGGCGCAATCCAAGGCGTCGGCGTCTTCGGCAATGTTGCGCAAAATTTCCTCGAGCCATTCGCGGCAGTCGATGATTTCGCCTTTGTCAAAATCAATCAAGCCGCAATCGATGCCGTAGCGATGCGCGCGCCAACGGTTTTCATTGAGCAGCCATGTCGAATCGACGCGCCGCCGGTGATTATCGTTGCGCCGCCGATGTAAAAATCGCAGCCAACATTGATACAACGCGGCGATGCACACGGCGTCGTCAATCGTCGTGCATACATCGGCGATGCGCATCTCCAAGGTTGGGTAGCGCGCGCTCGGGCGCAAATCCCACCAAATTTTGGTGGCGTCCTCAATCACGCCGGCTTGCACCAACGCATCGACCTCGCGCGCATATGCCGCCGCGCCGTCGAACGCCGGCGGCAATCCGACGCGCGGCATCGCATCCCACACCGCGATGCGATACGACTTCAAGCCGGTGTCATGCCCTTGCCAAAACGGCGACGAGGTGCTGAGCGCAAGCAGATGCGGCAAAAAACTGCGCGTTTGACTCATTAACTCGATGCGCAGGTCGTCGTCGTCGATGCCGACATGCACATGCATGCCGCCGATTAACAATCGCCGCACCACGCCCTGCAAATCCGCGGCCAATTGGGTGTAGCGCTCGCGGTCGGTGACGGCTTGCGCATACGGGTTGGCGAACGGATGCGTCGAGGCGGCGATGATGGCGAGGTCGTGTTGCGCGGCGACTTCGCCGACGGTGGCGCGCAACTCGCCCAGTTGGTCGCGCAGTTGACCGACCGTGTTGTGCGGCGACGTGTTGATTTCGATTTGCGCCTGCATAAATTCCGGCGCAATCGCATCGCCCAATTTGCGCTTGAGCGCCGGCATCAACCCGCGCGGCGCGCGCCGCGTCAATGCGCCGCTCGGGTCAACCAGCATGTATTCCTCTTCGATGCCGAGCGTAAAACTCGGCGAGGTGTCGCGCGTTTTCATCGTGTCATCCGGCGTTGCCTGTTTGTATTATAATGCGCGCCCCTTTGGATGCGCCGAAGTGTTTGCCATGGACAACATCATCAATCGATTGTTAACCGAACGCGGCGTGTTGCTGGCCGACGGCGCGACCGGCTCGAATCTGTTTGCGCTCGGCTTGCTGTCCGGCGATTCGCCCGAGTTGTGGAATGCGCAACACCCCGAGCGCATCACGCGGCATTATCAATCGTTCATCGACGCCGGCGCCGATTTAATTTTAACCAACACCTTCGGCGGCACGCGGCATCGACTCAAACGTCACGACGCTGCCGAACGCGTCGACGAATTAAACCGCGCCGGCGCGCATCTCGCGCGGCAATGCGCCGATGCCGCGCCGCGCGAAGTGATTGTCGCCGGGTCGATGGGACCAAGCGGCGAAATCCTGCAGCCGCTCGGCGATTTGACGCATGAACAAGCGGTCGAAGCGTTTGCCGAACAGGCGCGCGCCTTAAAGCGCGGCGGCGTCGATGTGTTGTGGATTGAAACGATGTCGTCGCACGAAGAAATCGCGGCCGCGGTCGAAGGCGGCGGCGTTGCCGGCTTGCCGATGGTCGCGACATTTAGCATGGACACCAACGGCAGAACCATGATGGGCTTGGCGCCGGCCGACATCGTCGAGTTAAGTTTGCAGTTGGCGCATCGCCCAATCGCCATCGGCGCAAATTGCGGCGTCGGCGCCTCCGAATTGGTCGCGGCCATCGTCAACATGCAACACGCCTGCACCCAAGCCGCCATCGAGCCGCTGTTGGTCGCCAAAGCCAATTGCGGCGTGCCGCATTATGTCGAAGGCAAAATCGTCTACGACGGCGACGCGCACATCATGAGCGAATACACCAAACTCGCCATCGACGCCGGCGCCAAAATCATCGGCGGCTGTTGCGGCACCACCCCGTCGCATCTGCGCGCAATGCGCCGCGCCCTCGATCATCACCGCCGCGAACCCTCGCCGACATTGGAGGTGATTGAACGCCGCTTGGGCGAAGTGTCGGCCGGCGCCAAGGCGCAATTGCGCGGCGAGTTAAGCGTCGCCGCCGGCGCCGTCCGCCCACGCGAAGCGCGCCGCAATCGACGCAATGTGGGGAAGGGGGATAAGTAGCGGGGGTAAGGGACGGTGGGTAACGTTAATTAACGTTACGAAGTCGTCGAGTTAAGCGTGTGCAATTAAGTTGTTGCGGTAAAACTTTTTCATTAACACTGTCGCGTTAACTTTTTTACGATAACCCGCACGGTAAAACTTGCGCAATTCACCGTCCAACTCAACCGTCCAAAAACGCCGTCGCCGACGCTTCCAAACTGTCGACATTAATCACCGCCAGATACCGTTTGTCGGCGCAGGTTTTTTTGACGATGCCCTCCAAATTTGGGCGTTTGTCGGCGGGTGAATCGCCCTTGCCCAAGCCGCCGCCGAATTCAATCAGGCATTCGGCGCGGGTTGCGGCGGCGGTTAAGTTGTCGCACCACAGCACCGGATTAAACAACTGCAAAAACAAGCGCGAACGAATCGCATCGACATCATCGTCGTGCGCAGCACCGCTGAAGTTCGACAACACCGCAAACTTCGGCGCGGCAAACGATGTGCGCACCAGCGTCTCGCGGAATTTCATCGCCGCTTCGACCATTAGATAAGTGTGAAACGCGCCTTCGGTTTTTAAGCGGATGCCGCGTTTGCGCGGATGCCGCTGCGCCATCGCCTCGAGCAACGCGGCGACATCCTCCTCGCGCCCGCCAATCACGGTTTGCGCGGGCAGATTGCACGCCGCGATTTGACAATAATGCCGCTGCGCCAACGCGCCGGCGTCGTCCTGCGTCAACATCAACGCCGCCATCGCGCCGCGTCCGTATTCGCCCATCAACTCGCCGCGCGTTTTCACCAATCGCAACGCATCGGCAAACGCCAACGCGCCGCTCGCCACCAACGCGCAATACTCGCCCAAACTGTGCCCGGCGGCAATCACCGGCGTGTGCGCGCCAACCCGCTCATGCCAAACGCGCATGCATGCCATCGAATGCGTCAACAACACCGGCTGCGTATACCGCGTTAAATTAATCCGCTCCGCATCGCCGCCAAACGACAACTCGGCAATGTCATACCCCAACGCCTCACTCGCCTGCGCATACACCTCGCGCACCCCCGCATGCGCCGCATACAAATCCGCGCCAATCCCGGCGTATTGCGCGCCTTGTCCGGGGAATAGATAAGCGATTGTTGACGGCGGCATTGTTGTTGCTTGGTTGGGTTGCGAAGTGGCGGGTTGCGGGTTGGCGGATTATACACGGTGGAATAGGTTTTTCAGATTGGTTGGAATATCGACAGAGGTTGTTTTTATGCGATTCCCCGGCTTTTGTGGGGCTGGTTGTGCGCAGAAACTTAAAACATTTTTAATGATGGGCGATATTGATTGTGGTAAGATTTATCCGCATCTTGTAGATATTCTTGTAAATTGTCACGTTGTGGCAGTGCGAGGAAAATGTCCGCAAGAGAATGTCCCAACAATGAATCTACCCCACACAACCACCTTCTCTATAAGGTGACTCGCTTTTCGCGGTCACCTTTCAGTCCATTGCGTCCAACCAACTAAAATGCCCGCGTCCGTTGCGCATTGGGAGGTTGTTCACGCATCCGTCGTGCTGGTTGCGCGCGTCCATAATCCGTCCATTATCAACGCCGATTTTTTACGACAAAGCAACATTATCCCGCGCGATTGGAGCGATCGGTCGGAGGATTCGCTGGTTACTCCGGTTGTTTCGAAAGTTGACTTTGATAAACTTCAACTGGAAGTCAATCCGGGGCGTTTAACTGTTTCTGAAAAAGTTAGACAAGCCATGCAAGCAAAGTTGCCGAGTTCGGAAAATTTATACCGCTGCGTCAAAAAATATGTTGAAGTTTTGCCGCATATTCCCTACAAAGCAATGGGAATTAATTGGCGCGTGAGAATGGAAACCAACGATTCGATTGGCTGGTTTAAGAATCAATTTCTAACCGACCGACGACAATGGGGCGAACAAATTTCCCCCACCTCATTGACTTTTGAGAAAAAAGTCGATGAGGCGTGTGTTTGCACAATGACGACAACGTTAGAATCGCTCAATGTTGTCAATGTGGACATCAATTTTCAATTGGATTTTTCCGGTGATGCGGAGAAAGATGTTGTTGCGCAGTTAATTACCGTTTTGGAAAACCCACAAAGGCTTTACAGTGCCCTTGTGGAAAATATTAACCAATACTTTTCGGGGGCATGATTCGATGATTATTGACCTGACGCCGATGATGGATACTATGCAAGTTCATCGTCCTCAAGTGTATGACGAGCAATCTGGAATTCATGCGGGTGCGAACACTGACCAATTGATTTTTTGGCTTAATGAGCGTGATTTCACGCTTGTTCCAAATTACACGGGCGCAGACGGCGCAAGTTACGCTACGGAAGTTAAAAGATTTGTCAGGGAAAATTTGGTTAAAGCGATTGTGCTTGAACTGGTCAATCAAAATTTCCCCAAAAGTGCAGCACGCATTTTGGAATTGTCGCACCTCGAAGATTTCGAAGATGGCGCCCAACCCATGTCCTTAACTTCTGCGATTGGATATGTACAATTCGTTGATAAATTTTTGACCGAAAAATTCAACGGTTTGGGTGAGCCGTTGTTGGGCATTTTGAGCACTGGTGCGCTTTCGGCGAGTTGGCATTTGGCGAAAGACCAATGTTTGGTCGTCGACTTTTTGGGTAATGAACGCGTTTCTTTTGCTTTGCTTGACGCAAATCAAAATGCTCCTGATTCATTAATTGACGACTCCGAAGATTCCATTGCGCAGACCGGGCTTGCCGAAAGGCTGATTGCACATGGCGTGGATAAATGGCGCAAAACCTAAATCACGGCGATGATATCCCTGATGAAAATCATGTGGTGCGTTACTGTTCTCCCCAACACGTAACGGACGGGACTATTTTACAAACCGCTTTTGAATTGCGAAAAAGCGAAGAATGTTGCTCGACTAATTGGTTGGAGTTTTGTAACGGCAATTCGAATCTTGACCGATGTCTCAATCTCGTTTGCGGAGATATGGCGCGTGAAACACGAAAAAATGGGCGATTTGCAAAAATCGCCGTGGGTAGTGCCAAGCGCAACATTGCGGAGAAATACAATCAAGATATTTCGATAAAATATTCACCTACGAACGAATCCAAATCACATGCCGATATTTGTCCTTATCGGCAAAAGGGCGGGGCACGAATGTGCGATGTGAGGTTTAGAATGGCTTTATGGAATGAGATAGCCGGTACTTTGTTGGTGCCAAACGAATAGTCGATTGCACTGCGGGCGGTTTACGCGCCCGCAATACCGTATAATCCCCGCGCATTCGCGCCGACGGCGCGCGTTATTATCTTTATCAAGCATTCCAATGGCAACTCTCATCGACGGAAAAGCGTTCGCCGAATCGTTGTGCGGGCGGATTAAGGGCGGCGTGGCTGCGTTGAAGGCGCGTGACGGGGTTACGCCCGGGTTGGCGGTGGTGTTGGTGGGGGATGATGCGGCGAGTGAGGTGTATGTGCGCAACAAGGGCGCGCGCACGGTGGAGGTGGGGATGAATTCGTTTGCGCATAAATTGCCGGCGGCGACCGGCGAGGATGAATTGCTGCGGTTGATTGCGCAACTCAACGACGATGCGCGCGTGCATGGCGTGTTGGTGCAGTTGCCGTTGCCGCCGCACATCGATGGCGACCGCGTGATTAACGCGATTGCGGTCGGCAAGGATGTCGACGGGTTTCACATTGAAAACGTCGGCAAACTGGCGAGCGGCGCGGATGCATTGGCGGCGTGTACGCCGAGCGGTTGTTTGTTGTTGCTCAAACATCATCTCGGCGATTTGTCCGGGATGAATGCGGTGGTGGTCGGGCGGTCGAACATTGTCGGCAAGCCGGCGGCGTTGTTGTTGTTGCGCGAAAATTGCACGGTGACCATCGCGCATTCGCGCACCCGCGATTTGCCGGCGGTGTGTCGCGGCGCGGATATTTTATTGGCCGCGGTCGGCGCGCCGGAATTAATCAAAGGCGATTGGATAAAGCCCGGCGCGACGGTGATTGACGTCGGCATCAACCGCATTGCGCGCGACGGCAAGACGCGGTTGGTCGGCGATGTTGAGTTTGCCGCCGCGCAAAAAATCGCCGGCGCAATTACGCCGGTGCCGGGCGGCGTCGGGCCGATGACCATCGCCTGTTTGTTGCGCAATACGTTGTTGGCCGCCTGTCGGCTGCATGGCGTTGCGCCGCCGGATGGCGTGTAACGAGTCACTCGGTTAAGCGTCAATCGATTAACTTACATAACCGCCGCCTGTCGTTTGCATCGCATTGCGCCGCCGGATGGCGTGTGGCGGAGTCATTCGGTTAAGAGTCCATCGCGCGTTAAGCGTCAGTTGCCTTGCACTGTGCGCAAAACGTTGCAAGCGTTGTCGAGTCCAAAGTTGCAAGCGTCACAAATTATTAATGCGTTCGAATGTTTTGCCGTTGTCTTGCACTGTACGCAAAGTATCGCAAGCGCGGCAATGTCGCGAGTGCAATGGCGATTAACTTAATAACCGCGCGCAAAGTTTACTTGATGCGTTAATGCGCGTCCGGCGCGCAGGCGGCGGATGTTTTCGATGACGTGTTGCGCTGCGCTGTGCGGCATGGTTTTGCCGGCGATGTGCGGCGTGATGTATACCGCCGGGTGTCGCCACAGCGGATTATCCGGCGGCAACGGTTCCTCGTGAAACACATCCAAGGCCGCGCCGGCGAGTTGTCCGCAATCCAGCGCCTCGATTAAATCGCCTTCATTGCAATGCGCGCCGCGCGCGGCGTTGATGAGATGCGCGCCTTTGGGCATCTTGGCGAAGTTTGCCGCGCATAAAATGTTTTCGGTTGCGGCGGTCAGCGGCAACAGGCAAATTAATATTTCGCTGCGCGCCAACAACTTTGGCAGTTGCGCATCGCCGTGCAAACAAACGACGCCGTCGATGTTTTTTGCGCCGCGACTCCAGCCGGCAACATCAAAGCCAAGCGCAACCAATGCGCGCGCCGCATCCGCGCCGAGCACGCCCAAGCCAAGAATGCCGATGCGGCGTTGTTGCGCCGGCGGGGCGTCGCCGATGCGCCAGCGGCGCGCGAGGCGGTCGGCTTCGTATTGCGGCATCGCGCGATGAAAACGCAAGGTGGTGTACAGCACATATTCGGTGATGCCGGCGGTCAAGCCGTCTTCGACCATGCGCAACACCGGCACGTCGCGCGGCAAAATGTTTTCGCCGAGCAAATGATCCAACCCCGCGCCGATGGAGATGATTAATTTTAAGTTCACCAACCGCGCCAACGCACCCGGCGGCGGCTGCCACACCAATGCATAGTTCACGCGCGCCGCCTCGCCGGGCGCATCCCAATCGCGCACCTCGACATCAAAGCCGTCGAATGCGCGCCGCCAATCGTCAAAGCGGTCGTCGTCGGCTTTTATCAACAACACTTCGCGCGGCGGTTGCGGTGGTTTGGGCATTGGTTTTTGTGCGGGATAAGTTGGGGCGTGTTAACTTGGTTAACGTTACTTCGTTTACTTTAATTTCGCTAACGTTGTGAAACGGTATCGATGTTAATCGCAGTGCACTTGCAATTAAAGCATCAGCGACGGTTAACTTTATCAAATATTAATCATCGCCATCGAAGTCGACAATTAACTTTACCGCCGCGTCAATCGACAACGCGGTCATCGGGCGTTAATTCGTCCAACGTTAATCATCATCCAACGGTCGCCATCGTCAAACAACCGCAACTTTCACCAACCGCGCGCGTATTTTGCCGTGCGCTTGCAATCGCCGCAAGGTTAAGTATTGGGTTAAATATTTGCTACGATTGCGCCAGTCCATATTCGTTTTTGCCCAGCCCATTCTTGCCGTGTTTGCCGCCGCCGACAGCCGCCCCGTGTGGCGCGATTATTTCGAATTATGCAAGCCCAAAGTGGTGTTGTTGATTTTGTTCACCGCGTTGGTCGGGATGTTTTTATCGAGCGATTCATTGCCGCCGTTTCGCGCGTGGTTTTTTGGATTGCTCGGCATCGGCTTGGCCGCGGCGGCCGGCGCGGCGATTAATCATTGGGTCGATTTGGAAACCGACGCCAAGATGGCGCGCACCCACAATCGCCCGTTGCCGCGCGGCGCGGTGTCGGCGCGGCGCGCGATTGGCTTTGCGTTGGTGTTGGAAGCGTTATCGATGGCGGTGTTGTTAATTTTTGTCAACACCTTAACCGCCGCCTTAACCTTCGCGTCGCTGATTGGTTATGCGGTGGTGTACAGCATGTATTTAAAGCGCAGCACGCCGCAGAACATCGTGCTCGGCGGCGCGGCCGGGGCGGCGCCGCCGGTGTTGGGGTGGACTTCGGTCACCGGCGAAATCCACGGCGAGGCGTTGTTGTTGTTTCTCATCATCTTTGTGTGGACGCCGCCGCACTTTTGGGCGTTGGCGATTAAGCGCGTCGATGAATACGCCAAAGTCGATGTGCCGATGTTGCCGGTCGCCTACGGCGTGGCGTTCACCAAACTGCATATTTTGTTGTATGCGATTTTGTTGTTGTTGGTTACCTTGATGCCGTTTGTGTTGTTGATGAGCGGGGTGATTTATCTTATCGGGGCGTTGGCCTTGGGCTTGGGGTTTTTATACCACGCGATAAAACTTTATCGCGGCGACGGCGATCAATACGCAATGAAAACCTTCGGCTATTCGGTGTTTTATTTAAGCGCGTTGTTTGGATTTTTATTGTTGGATCATTACGCGCGGATTTTAATGCGCGCGTTTGTGTTGCATTAACTTCGCGCCGCGCCAATTCGCGGCACCAACAGCACCACTTCACAATCATCCGGATGTTCGCGCACCGACACCGACACGCCAAACACGCGGCGGATGGTCGCTTCATTAAACACCGCGCGCGGTGCGCCGTCGTCCACCACCTTCCCTTCATGCAGCACAATCGCGCGGTCGGCGAATTGCGCCGCCAAGTTTAAATTATGCAGCGTGCATATCACGCCACACCGTCCGCTTTGGGTTAATTGCCGCAGCACTGTTAACAGCGCGTGTTGATGGCGCAAATCCAACGCCGCCACCGGTTCATCCAGCAGTAAAAACTTTGCGGCGGTGTGTTCGTTGTCGCGCGCAACGTTACGTTTACTGTTCGGTTTACTTTTTCGTTCCCCGTTACTTTGATTGTCACTTCGCCCGTCACTGTGACTGTCACTGTTACTTTCACTTACACCGTCACCTTCATCCGCCGCTTGCGCAAGTACGCGCGCGATTTGTACGCGTTGTTGTTCGCCGCCGGATAATTGCGTATAGGCGCGCGGCTGCAGATGCGCGGCGTCGCACATTGCCAGCGCGTATTCGGCAATCGCGCGGTCTTGCGCCGGCGAGGTGCGATGCGGCATGCGCCCCATCAGCACAACATCGAGCGCGCTAAACGGAAAATCCAACGACGATTGTTGCGGCAACACCGCGCGTCGGCGCGCCAATTCATCGCGTCGCCATGCGCGAATCGGTTGGTCGGCGAAGTCGACCGCGCCGCGCGTCGGCGTCATCTCGCCGTCCAAACAGCGCAACAAGGTGGTTTTGCCGGCGCCGTTTGGCCCGACAATCATCGTTAATTCACCGGCGGCGAAATCGACGTTAATCGAATCCAACAAGGTGCACCCGCCGGCGACGACGGATACATCGCGCGCGCGCAGGGACATTGACGGTGAAGTCGAAGTTGGAGTCGAATGCGAAGACATGGAGGTGAACGTAGACGTAGACGTTGACAGTGACATCGAAGTCGAAGTCAAAATCAAAATCGATGGGAACAGTTAACGTTGCGGTTGCATCGTTACGATGCCGCGGCGCGTGCGCGTTGGAAGCGCACCAGCAGCCACAGGAAAAAAGGTCCGCCGAGCAGCGCGGTAATCACGCCTATCGGAATCTCCGCCGGCGCGGCGATGCTGCGCGCGACAATGTCGGCGCCGACCAATAACGCCGCGCCCAACAACGCCGATGCCGGCAACAGCAATCGATGATCCGGCCCGGTGACGATGCGCACCAAATGCGGCACGATTAACCCGACGAAGCCGATGATGCCGCTTAGACTGACGGCCGCGCCGACCACCAACGCGACCCAAACAATCAGCCGCCGCTTAACCTTTTCCATCTCGACGCCGAGATGTCCGGCTTCGCGTTCGCCGAGCAGGTTGGCGTTGAGCGCATCGGCGTAATGCGGCAACATCAACAACGCCGGCGCAATCACCGCCAGCCCAACCAGCAACTTGGTGCGCGCGGTGATTTCCAAACTGCCGAGACTCCAAAAAATTAAATTGCGCAGTTGCGCATCGTCGGCGATGTAACTCAAAAACCCAATCGCCGCGCCGCCAATCGAGTTGACTGCAACGCCGGCCAGCAACATCGTCGCGACATCGGTTTTGCCGCCGACCACCGAAAGGCGATGCACGATTAACATTCCGCACAACGCGCCGATAAACGCCGCGCCCGGCAAAAACCATGAACTTAGCCACGCGCCGCCAAACACAATCATCGCGACCGCGCCCAACGCCGCGCTGGATGATGCGCCGAGCAATCCGGGGTCGGCGAGCGGATTGCGAAACAAGCCCTGCATGCACGCCCCGCAAATCGCCAAGCCGGCGCCGACAAACGCGCCCAACAACAATCGCGGAATTCGAATCTCGGCGAGTATCATCGCCAACGGCGTCTCCGGCGCGCGCGCCGACACCAACGCCAACAACGCCGCCGGCAACTGCGCCACAATCGCGCCAACCTCCGCGCTGATGACGCCGATGCGCAACGACAACGCCGCGACCGCCAACAACAACACGGTCAATCCGGCAAGCGCGATGCGGCGGCGATGGGGGGAATAACTGGCGTTCATTGATGGCGCGGTGGGCGCGGTGGAGGTGGGGTGAGTGTTCGTTAAGTGCGCGTTAAGTGAAATGGGTTTTCTTTTGCGCGCGGATTGTATTATCCCCCGCAATGCGTGCGCGCGCAAAGTATCGCAAGTTTTGTTTTGTTGCAAGCGTTGTGAAGTTCGAAGCGGCAATCATTTGCCGCCCCCCGCGCTTCGGCGTATAGTGCGCGCGTATGGCGGTTGATATTGAATACTTGCGCGCGACCTTTGGGTTGGAAAATCGTGTTGCGTTGATTACCGGCGCATCGTCGGGGATTGGCGCGCATGCGGCGCGGGTTTTTGCGCGCGCCGGGTGTGCGGTGGTTTTGACGGCGCGGCGGGCGGCGAAGTTGGCGGAGGTTGCGCGCGCGGTGGAGCAAGGCGGCGGCGAAGCGATGGTGCAAGTGATGGATGTTACTGAGCGCGATTCGGTGGCGGCGGCGATTGATGAAGCGGCGGCGCGGTTTGGGCGGATTGATTTGTTGTTGAACAACGCCGGCATCGCCGCGTCCGAGCGGTTTATCGATATGAGCGAGGACGCGTGGCGCGAGGTGATTGAGGTTGATTTAACCGCGGTGTGGCGGGTTGGGCAGTTGGTTGCGCGGCAAATGATTGCGCAGGGCGGCGGGGCGATTATTAATGTCGCGTCGATACTCGGGCGGGTTGCGCAAAGCGGCAACGCCAATTATGGCGCGGCGAAAGCCGGCGTGATTCATTTAACCGAATCGATGGCGCTCGAATTGGCCGGCGACGGCGTGCGCGTCAATGCGATTGCGCCGGGCTATTTCAGCACCGACATCAATCGCAATTTTTTGGAAAGCGCGCACGGCAAAAAATATCTCGCCAACTTGTTGCCAAAACGCGCCGGCGCATTGCATGAATTGGACGGCGCGTTGTTGTTGTTGGCAAGCGCGACGTATATTAATGGCGCGGTGTTGACTGTGGATGGCGGGACATTGTTGCGCGGGGTTTGACTTCATTCATTGTGTTGCGTTGCAATTGTGACGCGGCGGTAAAGTTGATTTTGTCGATAACGATGCACGGTATGCAGTTATAAAAAAACCCCGCCATGTCAAAAACAAGGCGGGGTTGATTGTAATGTTGTACGGCGCGATTAGAACTTCACCTCGCCCTGCAACAACACGCGGTTTTCGTTTAGGCGGTCTTTGTTGTGGTGGCGTTCGCCGGTGAGGTTGAGGTCGAGGTTGCGCCAGGCGTTGGGCGGAGTCCAATCGACGCCGAGTCGATAGATGTCGTCTTCGGCGATGACCATTTCACCAAACGGCACGACCTTGCCGCCGGCACCCTGCATGCCGTAGGCGAGGCGCGATTCGGTGCGCCATTGATAGCCGATGGGCGCTTCGCCGCCGTCGTCCAAATCGTCCTGCAAATCGGCGTTCCACAGTTTGCCGAATTCTTCGCCGACATCGCCGTAACTCGGGCGCACACTCAACGACAAGCCGCGCCAGCCTTCGGCGCCGACGATGCGGAATTGCCCGAATACGCCCCATTCGTCATAATCTTCGCGCCCGAGCAGGAAGTTCGCGCCGAATTCGATGGTTGAATCATAGCCGCGATAACTCCAGCCAACCGCGCTTTCCATCGCCGTGCCGATTTCGCCGTCGCCGGTGTCGTTGCGCAAGCCGAGCTCGAGGAAGGCCGAGCGGCGTTCGGTCAGCAGCATATCGTGCCATTTAATCATTGCGCGGCTGGTGCGGGTGGTGATGTCCTGTTGCAGTATCGTGCCTTCGTCGTTGGCTTTGATATCGACATCGGCGCCGCGGAATTCGGCGCGCAGTTGCACTTGGTCGGTGACATCGTTGCTGACGCCGACGCCGTAGCCGACCATGCCCAATTCGGTTTCGAATCGAGTTTCGCCTTCGACGCCCGGTTGGGTGATAACCAAATCGCCGTCACCGCCGCCGATGCTCGCCCACCAAGTCAATTGGTCGCGGCGGCGGCTGAAATACGGATAGACCGCGTTGATGGCGATGTCGTAATCGCTTTTTTCATCGTCGGCGGCGGTTTGGTATTGCAGTTTGCCGTCGGTTTGCGACAGGGCGACGCCGATGAGGTAATCCTCATAAATGCGCAAATCGAAGCCGAGTTGCACGCCCAATACATCGCCGCGCCAATCGATGTTTTCGCGCGGTGCGGCGCGGTTGTTGCCGTCCAAATCCAGTTTGCGATAATGCGCGCTGCCCCAAAATGCGCCGTGTGCGCGGATATTTTGCCCGGCGTTGCCAAACGGCATCACGAATTTTGTGCCGTTTAACATCGCTTTGCGGTCGAGGGTGCCGTCGGCGAGCGCTTTGGCGTTGGCGGCGAACGCCGATTCCATTGACGATTGATTGCCGCCTATCTGGAAATACGGCTCGTTGTTATACGGCGCGGTTTTGGCGGCGTTGGCGATGCGGTCGGTAATCGCGCCCAAGGTGCCGGCGACCGACACTGCCGCGACTTTGGATAGTATCGTGGCGTTGACCGGGATGAGTTGATGCGCTTGGATTACATCGAGATGGAAATCTTTGCGTATCGTCGCTTCACTGCCGCCAATGGCGAATTTCGCGGTCAGCGTATAGGTCAAGTTTTTCGGGTCGTAGTCGAAGGCGTAGGTGGCGTCGCTTTCCAATATCGGCAAGGTGATGTTGCCGGCGTTGGCCCGGTCGTAAGGCGCAGGCCCGCCGTAGTAAAACAGCCCCGGGTCTTTGCAATTGGCCGGTGCGTCGTCGCTGCGCGGGTCGCTGCATTCGGTCACTGGGTCGGCTTCCGGGTCCCGCAACACCTCCGGGCTAAGCGCGTCGTCGTAGAAAACGGTCGCGCCGTTGTTGACGGCGGTCAACACCCCTTTGGATAAATCGAATGATTTCGGTTGTCCGGCGATAAATTGCAATTCGATTCTGCCGTCCGGGAATCGCAACGGAATGATTTCGAGGTTAATTATTCGCGTGGCAACCGCGCCCCGTACCGTATCGGTGGCGCGATAATAAAGTTTGTGGCGCAAATCGGACGCCTTCTCTATCCGCATATCGCCTTCAATCGTGCGGGTGTTGGCGTTAAAGGACATCCCGGAGAACGGGCCTTGCTCGTCTGCGCCGACCAAACCGTCGCCGTCTTTATCCGCCCACAGTTCATAAGTGTATTGCGCGCCGCCGCCGTTGGCTTGCGGCAATTGCAACGAATCGGCAAGCGTGAGCGAATAGTTTTGCGCGACTGGAAAATCAAACCCTTCCAACACTTCCAAGTAAAAGGTGTGTTCCACAGTCGCGCCGTTGGCGTCGTATGCGGTCAAGGTGTATTGCGCGCGGTCGGTTTCGATGGTGATTGCAGAGTCGACCATAATTCGCGCGGCGTTGTCCTCTTCGCCGCTCAGCAGGTCATCGACCAACCCGCCACTGCCGTCGAAGCGCAAGCCGCGCACAGTCGGCGGAAACACCGGCGTAAGGCTGTAGGTAATCATCGAAAACCCGCCTCCGACTTCGCCGATGATTTTGTCGGCACCGCCCATGCCGACGGTGAAACTCTCGCCCACGGTGAATTTCAATTCACTCACGGCGGCGTCGGTAAAGGTCGGCGCGGGTTCGATATGCACCGCCAAAGTGTAAGTGCCGCTGCGGTCGCCGTAGACACTGTTGCCGCTGTCGGTGGCGATGCGGGTGAAGGTGAAATCGCCGGCGGTTTGCGGGATGCCGCGAATGATGACGCTGTCGTCCGCCCGCTCGCTTTCGCCGAGGTTCAGCGGCAAGGTGTCGATGCCGGTGGCGTGGTCAACATTGCCAAAGCCGCCCATCGCCGCCGGCAGGGTGATGGCATCGTATAAATCGCCGTCGATGGTGAAACTGGTTGCGCCGACCGTGAAGGTTGCATCGAGTCCGGGCGGGCTGAACATCGGCGGGGCGAAGATGTTGATGGCGAAAGTGGTCGAGGCTTTGGCGTTGTCGAAGCCGTCTGTGGCGGTTAATACATACATCATCATCGTCATCGTCGATGCCGCCGTGCCGCTCAAGGAGGGCGGGGGGGAGTCGAAGGTCAAGCCGCTGAGCGAGTTAAAGTTGCCGCCGTTAAGGTCGCGCAAATCGTATTGCACTACGCCAATGTTGTTGCTTGCGATAGGCAAACTTTCGTCGATGCCCTCGAGGTTGGTGTCGAAAGGAAGGTCGGGTTGGTTGGCGATGGTTAGCGGATTGACGACGACAAACGAAGTCGTGCGCGACACGGTGACGCCGTGATAATCGCGCACATGATAGTTGATGACATGCACCATCCCTGAAGTCGGCATGCCGGAGACGGTGCGCGTGGCCGGGTCGAAGCCGATGCCGTTGGCGGCAAACGCGGTGTCGCCGTATGCCGAACTCGCGCCGGCGGTGATTTTATAGGTGACCGCTTGAGTGCCGCCGTCGGCTTGCGGCAATACGGTGTTTTGCGCAATCGGCACGCCGGCGCGGAAAGATAAAGTCGCGTCGAGGGTTTCAATCGCATCGTCGCCAAAAGACGGCGGGTCGACGAATACGATGGTGAATCCGTTGCTGGCAATCATCGCCCCGCCGGTGGCGGTGTCGTGGGCGGTGATGACCACGCCGACTTGGTCGCTGGGGGTGGTGCCTGTGTCGGTATACGCCAATAGGCGCGATGCCGAATCCAGCGTCACTGAGCCCGGCAGCGAGGTTATGGAATAGGTGAACATTCCGCCGCCGCCTTCGGCTTCGGGGATGAGGTATTCCCCGTTATTGCCGCCGGTGAAGGTGAAATTCGCCAATCGCGGATAACTCAGCGGCGGCGATACGGTGAGGGTGAAGTTCGTCGTGGCGAATGCGCCGATGCGGTCGGTGGCGGTCAAGGTATACGCGCCTGAATCCGCTTTGAGGATGCCGGTGGTGCTGCGCAATATCCGCGTGGACGGGTTGAAGATTAATGCCGACGGAAAGGTGCCGACATCGCGCGTCAAGGCGTATTGCAATTCCACCGCACCGCCCGCACCGACTTGCAAGGTGAATGTTGCGGCTGCGCCTTGTTCGATGCGCAAATCGACTTGTTGCGCAAGCGACGGCGCAGCGGCGACGTGCACCATCAAGGAGAATGTCGCCGCTTCCATTCCGCTGGTGACGATGCGGCTGTAGGCGAAATCGCCGGCGGCGTTTGGCGTGCCGCTGATGGCGACTTGGTCTGCGGTTAAATCGGCTGCGGTCATGCCGCCCGGCAATGCGCCTTCGTTGCTGTATGTCGTCAAGCCGGTGGCAGCCGCCGCCGGCAAGGTCAAGGCGTCGCCATCGTCACTTAATATGCCTTCACGGTAATAGTTGGCGTAGCCGACGGTGTAAGTCGCCACCGCCCCGGCTGAGGGGAACACCGGTTTGTCGCTGATGACGATGTTGAAAGTGGTCGATGCGGTGCTGTCGTCGTGGGTGTCGTGGGCGGTTAAGACGAACGAAAGCGTGGTTACCGTCGCCGGTGCGTTGCCGCTGATGCTGGGGCCGGCGGCGGAGAATGCCAAGGTGCCGGGCAATGCCAAAGTCGTTGCGCCTTCATCGACCAGCGAATAGGTCACCGTGCCGATGTTGTTCACCGCCGTCGCCAACGTCTCGCTGATGCCGGTGGTGCTGATTTGATAGGCGAGGTCTTCCTGCGAAATCGCCAAGGCGGCGATGATGGTGATGCCGGTGTTTTGGGCGGTTTCGACGCCGTGCAAATCGCGTGCGTGATATGCCAACGGATGCGTTTGGGCGGCGGTTGGCGTGCCGCTTAATATGCGGGTGGCCGGGTCGAACACCAATCCATTCGCCGAGAAGGCGGCGGCGGTGTATGCCGATGATGCGCCGGCGGTGAGTTTATAGGTCAACGCCGGGCTACCGCCGCTGACTGCGGGCAGGGGGAGTTCGACCAATGTGCCGACTCGATAGGTGTAGCCGGCGGTTAAGGCGGTGATGTCGTTGGCGGCGAAGGCGGGGGCATCGACGAAAGTAATCGTAAAGGTGGTGGCTGCTTCGCCGCTTGCGTCAGTGACTTTCCAAATCACTTCGGCTTGGTCGCTCGGGCTGGCGGTGCCGAGAAAGCGCAATTGGCGGGTGAGGATGTCCACCGCAAAATCCGCCGCCGGCAAGGTCGGCGACAGCGAATAAGTCCAAGTAGACGAGCCGCCGGTGGCTTCGGGCAGGGTGTATGCGCCGGCGTTGCTTCGGGTGAAGGTCATATCGACTTGTTCGGCTTCCAATGTCAATGCCGTATAGAGGTTTATGGCAAAGGTGGTGGTGGTGATGATGCCGTTGGTGTCGGTGGCGGTCAGCAGATAATCGCCGTTGGCGTCGCTTTGGATGTTGGTGGCGGTGAGTATGCGGGTGGCCGGGTCGAATGCCAGTTGGCTCGGCACGGCGCTGCCGCCGACTCGCGAAAATACATATATTACGCCCCCGGCGCCGCCTGTGGCTGCGCCTAAGGTGACGGTTTTAGTTTCGCCGATGTTGAAGTTTAAGTCCGGTTGTGTCGCAAATGACGGCGCATCTTCGACTTGGATGTTGAAGGTTGTGGCGACGGTGTTTAAGCCGACAGTGGCTTGCAGTATGTAATTGCCTTTGTCGCCGTCTGCGATGTCGGCGGTGCTGGTGAGTTCGAGAGTATCCGAATCGAAATTAAGGGAAGAGGGAAAGTTGCCGGCTTGGCGGCTCAAAGTGTAGGCCGGGTTGGTGCCGCTTGCCGCCGCCAAGGTGAATACGCTGACATTGCCGGCGGTGAAGGTGATGGGGGGTTGGTTGCCGAATGCCAGCGCGGTCGATGCTTGCACCGCTATCGTAAAGTCGGTGGTGGCGGTGTTGCCATCGCCGTCTTCGACGGTGAGGGTATAACCGGTGGCGGCGTAGGCGGCGGAAGTGGCGGTGGCGGTCAATACCGGCGTTCCGTCTTGTTTCACATCAATGCCGATGCCGGGCAGGGCGTTGCCTGCACCCGATAAGGCGATGCTATAGGTTAAAGCGTCGGTGCCATCCACACCACGATAGCCGTTGGTCGCCGGCGTTAACTCATAGGAAATCACGCCGCCTGGGAGGTCGAGGTTGCTTTGGGCGGCGAGGGTCGGCAGGGTGAAAAATGAGAAAGTGAAATTGCGGGTGAGGACGGTGCCGGAGAGTGATGCCGAAAACTTAAATTCAATCGCCTTCAAGTCGCTAGCCCAAGCCGCTCCGACGGTGGTGTCCGTGTTGGTTTTAAGGGTGGCATTAGTAGGGTCGAAGTACTCTTTAAATTTCCAGCTCCCTATCCCGAAAGTTGCGCCGACGACGTTGAAACTGCTGTCATAGTCGCAAGCAGTGCCGACTTGACTGAACCCTCTGACATGGATGTCCTCATCGTCATCGAATTGACAGCCGTTCACCAAAAAAGATTGGAGTGCCGAGTCGTTGCTCGGATTCGGCAACTCAAAAGTACCCGGCAGCGTTTCGCCAACGGCAAACGGGAACACTGTGCCTTCGGCCACTGAGCCGGAGCGTTCAGTCCAAGTGATTTGCGCTTGTGCGGGCATGGCAAATGCAAGCAACATCAAGGACGCCAAAACGGACATCAACGCGCAACTTGCGCGCAACGAAAACATCGCCCGCCCAAAAAATCGTTGGGTGGGGCGGGCGGAGTGTTTGATTATTGTGGGGTTCATAGTGTCAGACCTGTCGAGGAATGATTGATGATGAGTGATAAAATGACGACGCAACTCGGCGGCGCATCGATATGGTGTGCAAAATACCCCGCCGCCGCCGTTTTGTCAAGCCCGCCGCCGATGGTGAAACGCCGCCAATTCACCTGCAGTTTACTTGCAAAAACCTTAAGGTTACTCGGATAAACCTCGAGGTTAATCGCAAAAACCTTAAGGTTATTCGCTTAAACCTTAAGGTTTATCGGTTAAACCTTAAGGTTACTCGCATGAACTTCGAGGTTCATTGCATAAACCTTAAGGTTAATCACATAAACGTTGACGTTATTCCCGCCAACCTCCACATCAATTGCCGCAACCCGCTACAATCGCAGCCCCGCCATCGCCATCTAATGCCGCCACAATGAACAACCTGCAACCAAAAGAACAGCAAATCGAAGAAGCACTGGAAAGATTGGCGGATGCAATTCGCATGCGCGGACGCGAAAATTATTTGGAACTGCGCCATCGAATCACGCTGCTTTATTTCCGCCTGTTCGGCGACATAATGATGCCGCCATTAAAATCCATTGCGGCGATGTTGTTTTTGCAGTTTTTTTTATAACAAGTTAATTGTTAAAGTTAACTTGGTAAAGTTAACTTGATAAAGTTAATTCATAAAAATTAATTCACGCACAACAAAAAAATAAACCGTCACCGCACTAAATCCCCTTGTCGCGCATTCACCACCGCCCGGTCAACCTTGCCCTGCAATTCCCGCAACCGCGCCTGATTCTCCCCAACACTATTGGCGGCATCACTAACACTCAACAACTCATGACTCAAATGCAACGCCGCCATAATCGCACACCGCTCCACCCCCAACACCCGCCCACCCCGCGAAATCGCCCGCATCCGCTTATCCAACAACTCAGCCGCATCAATCACACTCTGCCGCTCCTGCGGGTCACAAGCGACCGTGTAATCGCGCGAAAGAATGCGCACGGTGACATTAACGCGTGGGCGGTTGGCGGCATTGTCGGGCGGGGTTGGCATTGGGGGAGTATAGCGGAATTAATGGTGCTAATTAATCTGTGCTTAATTAATAGTGAACTAACTTGTCGCATTGGCGACGATGCCGCGCGCCAATTGCCAATCGAGACGGCGGCGATATTTACCGTCCTTGCGCAATCCGCGATACGGCGTCATCAAAACATCACAAGTGTCCGCGCGAAACTTGGCGAGGATTTCATTCAATCGGTCGATGCGCACCCGCGCATTAACCGACAACACGGTCATATAACGGCAACTGTCAATCACCGGATAATCGGCAAGTTCATTGCGGCGACAAAAGCGAATCGAGTCGCCATAAGTGTTATCCACGGCGATTAACCCGATGGTGCCGTCTGGGTCATTAAAAATCACCTGCCGCGATTCGCACGGTTGCGGACGGCATCGCTCAATCGCCGACAATCGCCCGACACGATGTTTGCCGGAATAAACCATTGTGTCGGCAACGGCTTGCGGCGTAAATAAAGCCAAGCCGACCGGGTGGGCGGTATCGGCAAAAATCGGCGTGGTGAGCGAAATAAAGGTGTGCAACCGCGCATGCAAGGCGGCATTGCGCGCACGGCTGCGGATGAAAGATTCCGGCACCAACACGGCGAGATGGGCGCAATGCAACAAACATTTTTCCAATGCGTATTTGTATAAATCATCGTAATGGGTTTTGGGAAACGCCAAGCCGCGACCGGTCGCGCTATTTTTCGCAAGCCACGGCGGATTGGTGATGCATACATCAAACCCGTGCGGAAACTTTGCCAACGTATCGCGCTTGCGCACATCCCGCGCCGCCGGGGCGATGTCGTAGGCGGCGTAATCTTTGCAGAGATTCATCGAATGCAGATGCGCGATTAAACTATTGCAGCCGGCAAACGGTTCGAGAATGCGCGCTTGCGGCAAATCGGCGGTGCGCGCCCAGCGGCGGAAGGCCGGATGGGCGAAGGGGTTGGTGACGGTGTAAAACTGTCCTAACTTTCTCTCGTTCGCACTTTTACCCGCGCTTGTGCGCGTGTGTGTCGTGCTTGTGCGAGTACACTTACTGTTGCGAATGGCGGGCGGCATAATTGCGGTGTCGATGTTAATGTCGAAGTCGAGGTCGATGTCGAGGTCGAGTATCGATATAAAAAATATCGAGCCAACCTTTATTCCATCGACCCCAATCGCGCCACGATTTTTTCGATGCGCGCCAAGGCGGTTTTGTTTTTTTCGCGCAGGGCGTCGAATTCTTGGCGCAACACTTGATGGTCGTTGCGCAAGGTGCGGTTTTCGCGGCTGAGTTCTTCGGTGAGTTCGATTAACTCCAAGATGCGCGTTTCGAGATTGGTGATGGTGTTGTCCATTGGGCGATGGTGTTGGTGATGAAGTGGCGCATAACTATACAATAATGCGCGTTGGCAAGTACAATGTGATTCGCTTAACTAACATCGTAAACTTAACACAGTGCACTTAACAATGAACGATGCACCGCGCAATTCGCAAACGCCAACAGCGGCGGAAATTTATAAGGCGTTGAACGACAAACTGCGCAATACGGCGTGGGCGAGTGGTGCGGCGGAAGCGCATGGGTTGTTGAGTGCGTTGGCGTGTTGCGGCGTGACGGATGCGCAATTGCCGCAGCAGGCGCGATTGTTTCGATTGAGCGGCGGTGATGAGGTGACGTTACTGCAGGGAATGTACGGCGTGATTTTGCAAGATTTGCATTCCGATGAATTCGAATTTAATCCGTTGTTGCCGGCGGATGAAGACGGATTGCGCGAACGCATCGATGCATTGGCGGAATGGTGCATCGGGTTTATGCAGGGCGTGATGCACGACGGCGAACGACGTTATTTGGATTCCGCCGGCACTTTGCGTGAGGCGTTTGACGATATTTTGGCAATGAGCCGAATCGATGGTGCATCGGTTGGGGCGGATGCGGAGAAGCAATTGTTTGAGATTGAACAATATTTGCGTGTGGCGGTTAAGGTGGTGTTTGAGGAGTTGAGTCCGCCGATGGCGGAGTCGGCAACGTCGTCGATGTCGTCGACGACAAATCAAGGTGCGAATTAATAGTTCGAATTAATTTCGAATTCACTTTATAAGTTAACTTCGAATTAACTTTGTATAAATTAAATTCACAGTTCACAGTTCACAATCCAAAATTAACCATGCCAACCGATTTATCAATCCATCAACGTCGTCGTCAAGATTTAATGTATCTGATGCGAGACGGCATTGCGGTGATTCCCAATGCGCCGGTGCAGGCGCGCAACAGCGATGTGTTTTATCCGTATCGCGCCGACAGTGATTTTTATTATCTGACGCATTTTCCCGAACCGGAATCGGTTGCAGTGCTTGCACCCGGGCGTATCGACGGTGACTTTATTTTATTTTGCCGCGAACGAGATGCCGACCAAGAAGCCTGGGATGGCGCGCGCGCCGGGCTCGAAGGCGCGCGTGAAATGTATGGCGCAACGCAAAGTTATCCGATAAGCGCGTTGGGCGAAGTGTTGCCGAATTTGTTGCATAACTGCGCGCGGGTGTTTGCGCCGTTGGGGCGATACGCCGATTTTGACAATGATTTGATTGACTGGATTCGCGCGGTGCGCAGCCATCAACGCATCGGCGTGCATGCGCCCGGCGAGTTGGTCGATTTGGGGCATTTGTTGCATGAAATGCGCGTGATTAAAAAAAAGGACGAATGCCAATTGATGCGGCGCGCCGCCAAAATATCGGCGAATGGACATTGCCGCGCGATGCAATGCGCGGCGCCGGGCTTGTATGAATATCAAGTGCAAGCCGAAATGGAACGCGCATTTTTTTATGAAGGCGCGCGCGCCTGCGCCTATCCGTCGATTGTCGCGTCCGGCGCCAACGCCTGCACCTTGCATTACATCGACAACCGCCGCGCAATGCGAGACGGCGAATTGTTGTTGATAGACGCCGGCGCCGAACTCGATTGTTATGCCGCCGACATCACCCGCACCTTTCCGGTCAACGGCAAATTCACCTCGGCGCAACGCGCGGTGTATGAGGTGGTGCTGTGCGCGCAAAAAGCCGCGATTGACGCGGTGGTCGCCGAACGCACGGTCAATGATTATCATCAAGTCGCCGGCGAAACGTTAACCGACGGGTTAATCGAACTCGGCATCTTGCGCGGCGAACGCAATGAACTCATCGAACGCGGCGCGCATCGACGATTCACAATGCATCGCGCCGGGCATTGGCTCGGGATGGATGTGCATGATGTCGGCGATTACAAAATCGATGACCAATGGCGCACCTTGGAAGCTGGGATGGTGTTGACCGTCGAACCCGGGTTGTACTTTCCGCCGGATGAAGACATCGATGAACAATGGCGCAACATTGGCGTGCGGATTGAGGATGATGTGTTGGTCACCCGAGACGGCAATGAAGTGCTGTCGCGCGATGCGCCGAAGGAAGTTGATGAGATTGAATCGTTGATGGCGCGATGAACGGGGACGGGAACAGTAACGTTAACGTTACAAGTGACGTTGCCGGTAACGTCGGCGGTAAAGTCGACAACAAAGTCGATAACAAAGTCACCAACGACACGATGCATACCAATGTCGATGTTAAGGTCGATGTTGATGCCGACACCGATGTCGACGCCGACATCGATGTCCACACCGATATATTAATCATCGGCGGCGGATTGGTTGGGGCGAGTTTGGCGGCGGCGTTGGCGCGCAGTTCATTATCGGTGGCGTTGGTCGAGGCGAAGTTGCCGGCGGATGAAACGCATTCCAGTTTCGATTCGCGCACGGTGGCGTTGACCGATAACGCGCGGCGGATTTTTCGCGCGACGGGGGTGTGGGATTCGCTTGGCGCGCGCGCCTGCGCGATACGCGAAATTTTGGTGTGCGAACGCGGCGGGTTTGGCATGGCGCATCTGCGCGCGCACGATGTCGGCTACGACGCCTTGGGGCATGTCGTCGCCAACCGCGACTTGGGGCGGGCGTTGTATCAAGTGATTCGACAAACTGATTCGGTGCGCGTGTTTTGTCCGGCGCGAGTTGATGGGGTTTCCGTGCGCGGGGATTCGGTGGTGGCGGAGATTCGATGCGCGGACGGTGTGCGGCGCATTTGTGCGCGGTTGGCGGTGCGGGCGGATGGGGTGGTGGTTAACAAAAGTGATGTGCGAAGTGACGAACGAAGTGACGCGCAAAGTGATGTGCAAAGTAACGAACGAAGTGACGGACAAAGTGACGCGCGAAGTGACGAACAACGTAACCAACAAAGCGAATCGCAAAGTGCAATTGTCGGCATCGTCCGCACCGATTGCGCGCATGACGGGCGGGCGTACGAACGTTTTACCGCCGAAGGTCCAATCGCATTATTGCCATATACCGATTCGCGCCGCGCGTTTGTTTGGACTTGCGCACCGCGTACGGCGGCTACTCGAATGGCGTTGACCGATGATGCATTCATCGCCGCGTTGCAATCCGCGTTTGGCGACCGTGCCGGCAACTTTATCGAAGTAGGCGCGCGGCGATGTTATCCGTTATCGCGCGCGAGACGGCGCGAATCGATTGGCGCGCGCACGGTCATCATCGGCAACGCCGCGCATACTTTGCATCCGGTTGCCGGGCAGGGCTTTAATCTTGGCTTGCGCGATGTGGCGGTGTTGGCGGAGATGTTGTGCGATGCATCGTTGCGCGGCGATGATGTTGGCGCTTTGCCCTTGTTGCAGCGGTATGCGCATGCGCGGCGCGCTGAGGTGGCGCGGGTGTGTGCGTTTACTGATGGCTTGCTGAATGTGTTCGCCGGAAGTTCTCGATGGTTGCGGCTGGCGCGCAATGTTGGGTTGCTCGGCGTCGAGTTGTTGCCGCCGGTGAAGCGCGCATTGTTGCGGCGGACGATGGGGATGGCCGGCGCGCGTACGCGGTTGGGGGTTGGGTTGCCGTTAGTGAATCAAAAGTGAATCAAAAGTAAACTGGCAGGTGCAAAGTGACAGTAACAATGACAGTGCGAGTCAAATGTAACTCAACAACATTAACAGTAAACCAACAGTGAACAACGACCAATGACAACACGGCAATTCGATGTGGTGGTGGTTGGCGCCGGGATGATTGGCGCGGCGGCGGCGTGTTTATTTGCCGAGCAAGGATTGCGCGTCGGCGTGGTCGAGGCGGGTACGTTGGATGAGGTGCGTGATGAACGAGTCAGTGCGTTGAATATTGCGGCGGTGAATGTGTTGCAGACGGTTGGGGTGTGGGCCGAATTGTCGGCGCGCGCGAGTCGCTATGAAACGATGCGGGTGTGGGATTCTGCCAGTGCGGCGCGGATTGAATTTTCGGCGGCGGGATTGCGGGTGGCTTGTTTGGGGTATCTGTTGCATAACCGCGAAGTGATTGCGGCGTTGCGCGCGAAGTTGCGGGCGAGTTATCAAGTGGAGATGTTTGCGCAAACGCAATTGGTGTCGATGTCGAATGGTGACGGTCGAGTCGACAGTAACAGTGACAGTGCAAGTGACATTAACAGTGACGACAATCGAAACCGTCACCGCATCGATAATAATGATTCATTGCATCTGCATCTTTCCAACGGCGCGACCATCCAAACCGAATTATTGGTTGGCGCGGACGGGGCGCAATCGCGGGTGCGCGAATTGTGCGCGATTGATTCGTCGATGGTGGATTTTCATCAAGATGCGATTGCGGCGATTGTGCAATGCGAACAATCGCATCAATCGATTGCGCGGCAATGTTTTTTGTCGAGCGGGCCGGTGGCGATGTTGCCGTTGGCGCAACGGCAATGTGCGGTGGTGTGGTCGTGCGACCGTGGCGACGGTGCGCGCAATCATCATCGCAATCATAATGTCGCCGATGAACTTTATGCATTGGAGGACGATGCATTTTGCGCGCGGTTGGCGGCGGTGTTTGGTGAATTGGGCGCGATGCAATTGCGCGCACCGCGGCGGCGGTTTGCATTGATGCAGCGGCATGCGGAAACGTATTTGGGTGCATCGACCGCGTTAATCGGCGACGCCGCGCACAGCATTCATCCGCTCGCCGGCTTGGGCGCGAATTTGGGATTTATCGATGCGGCGGCGTTGGTCGAAACGATTGGCGCGGCGCGTGCGCGCAACTTGCGCATCGGCAAACGCAGCGTGTTGCGGCGGTATGAACGCCGTCGCAAAGGCGACAATGCGGCGACTTTGTCGGCGATGCTTGCATTGCGTAAATTGTTTGCCGCGCATGGTGTGCCGATGCAAACCATTCGCGCTGCGGGGGTGTGCGCAGTCGATGCATGCGCGCCGCTGAAACATCAATTGGCGCGGCGCGCGTTGGGGTTGAGCGGCGATTTGCCGGCAGTTTGTCGCGGCGGGGTATAATGCGCGGTCACTTTATTAAGTGCACTTTAATTAATTAAGTGCGGTGGATTAATAAGTGCACTTCACTTACTTAACTTAACCAAGTGCGACAAACACGGTAACTTGTTAACAACGAAACATAACCACGACGACAATGGCAGCAGTGACGACCACAACCGGCGGTGACCATGCGCTTAAACAAGCGGGGTTAAAAACCACGCAGCCGCGCCTTAAGGTGTTGTCGGTGTTGGAGAGCAGTGCGGTGCGGCACATGGCGGCGGAGGATGTTTATCAAATTTTATTGAAGCGCAAACAGCCGATTGGGTTGGCGACGTTGTATCGAGTGCTGACGCAATTCGAAGACGCCGGGCTGGTGATTCGTCACAACTTCGAAGGCGAACGCGCGGTGTTCGAATTAAACGACGCCGAACATCACGACCACATGGTGTGCATTAATTGCGGCGGGGTAACCGAATTTGTCGATGCGCACATCGAATCGCAACAGGAAAAGGTCGCCAAGCGGCACGGGTTTACATTGCACGACCACGCATTAATTTTATACGGGCAATGCAAAACCTGCGCGGCGAAGTGAACAAAATTGATACAATCACGGCTTCATTTCGCAGTGAGGATTTTAAGATGAGTTATGTTGACGGGTTTGTCGCGGCGGTGCCGATTGAAAACAAGGATGCGTTTATCGAGCACGCGCAATTGATGGCGCAATATTTAAAGCAATACGGCGCAAAACAAATTGTCGATTGCTGGGGCGATGACATACCGCCGGGCGATGTCACCTCATTCGCCAAGGCGGTGCACTGCAAGGACGGCGAGACGATTGTGTTCTCGTGGATTGTGTGGGAGTCGAAACAATCGCGCGATGAAGGCATGGAAAAAATTATGCAGGATGAACGCGTGCACAACGCCAACACCCCGATGCCGTTCGACGGCCAGCGCGTAATCCACGGCGGCTTTCAAGTGCTGCTGGATGAAACGGCGTAAGCGATGAATGCATCGGTTGCCATCAGCGGTTCGTTTGCGTACGACACGATTATGGTGTTCGAAGACCGCTTTAAGAATCACATCCTGCCCGAGCAGGTGCATATTCTTAATGTCAGTTTTTTGGTGCCGCAATTGCGGCGAGAATTCGGCGGTTGCGCCGGCAACATCGCCTACACCTTAAAACTGCTCGGCGGTGCGCCGTTGCCGGTCGGCGCGGTTGGCGCGGATTTTGCGCCGTATCGAGATTGGCTGAAACAAAATGAAATCGAGTCGCGGCATATTCTCGAGACGCCGGATGCAATGACCGCGCAGGCGTTTGTCACCACCGACATCGACAACAATCAAATCACCGCGTTTCACCCCGGCGCGATGAACGATGCGCATCGCGCCGACATTCCCACCGACGCCGATTTCGGCATCGTCGCGCCAAACGGTCGCGAAGCGATGCTGGCGCACGCCGCGCAATTTGATGCGGCCGGCATCGACTTTGTGTTCGACCCCGGGCAAGGGTTGCCGATGTTTGACTGCGCTGAATTGCTGCGGTTTATCGAGCGCGCAAAATATGTTGCGGTCAATGATTATGAATACGAATTGCTGCGGCAAAAAACCGAATTGGACGCCGATGAATTGGCGCGGCGCGTCGACGCGTTAATCGTAACGCGCGGCGCACGCGGCGCCGACATTTATCACAACGGCGAATGCCTGCACATCGATTGCGCGCCCATCGCGCGCGCCGTCGACCCCACCGGCTGCGGCGACGCCTTTCGCGCCGGGTTGTTGTACGGCATCACCCGCCAACTGGATTGGCGCACCTGCGCGCGCATTGCAACCTTGCTCGGCGCCATTAAAATCGAACAGCACGGCACGCAAAATCATCGATTCACTCAAGATGAATTCGAATCGCGCTATCGCAAAAGTTTCGGCGAGTCGATACGCTTGGCGTGAACGCGAGTCGGGCGGGCGAGTCAGGCGCGCAAGTTGGGTGTGCGTTGGACAATAAAAAAAACGGTGCCGGAAAGAGGAGTCGAACCTCCGACCTACTGATTACGAATCAGTTGCTCTACCAACTGAGCTATTCCGGCGCGGGGATGGTCGCGGATTATAAATAAACTGCGGCGGGTTGCGCAAATTTTTGTGCGGGCACTTTGTTAATGGTTTGCTTTGTTTACTTCGGCGGCTTCGTCACTATTGTCACCGTGTCACTTCATTACCTCGTCACCGGCGACAACATCAACATCAGCATCGAGTTTTAATTTTGCCGGCAGCGAAAAGGAAATGTTTTCCGCCGGTCCATCCAATTCAATCGCGCGGGTGGTGGCGCCGAGTTGTTCGACGACTCGGGCGACCAGGGATTCGGGGGCTGAGGCGCCGGCGGTTACACCGGCGCATTGTTTGCCGATGAGCCATTCGGGTTTAATTTGCGCGGCGCCGTCGATGAGGTATGCCGGCACGCCGCATTGGCGGGCGATTTCGCGCAGGCGATTGGAATTCGAACTGTTGGGCGAGCCGACGACAAATACAATGTCGCATTGTTGCGCGAGTTTTTTGACCGCGTCCTGTCGGTTTTGCGTGGCGTAACAAATGTCGTCCTTGCGCGGCCCGATGATGTTGGGGAAACGGTTGCGCAGGGCTTGGATAATGCGCGCGGTGTCGTCCATCGATAAGGTGGTTTGGCTGACGAATGCAAGTTGCTGCGGGCGGTCGACCGTCAACGCCGCGACATCATCTTCGCTTTCGATTAAATGAATGCCGCCGTCGGCTTGTCCCATTGTGCCTTCGACTTCGGGATGGCCGGCGTGACCGATGAGGATAATCTCGAAGCCGCGTTTGCGGTATTGGCGCACTTCGATGTGCACTTTGGTTACCAACGGGCAGGTGGCGTCGAAGACATTGAGCGAACGTTGTTCGGCATCGCGGCGCACCGCGCGCGATACGCCGTGCGCGCTGAAAATTACCGTGGCGTTTGGCGGGATTTGGTCGAGGTCATCGACAAACACCGCGCCTTGTTGGCGCAAATTGTCGACGACAAAACGGTTATGCACGACTTCGTGGCGGACATAAATCGGCGCGCCGTATTTTGCCAAGGCGCGCTCGACAATTAAAATCGCGCGGTCGACGCCGGCGCAAAATCCGCGCGGGTTGGCGAGGGTTACTTTCATCGATGGCTTGGTCGTTGCCGTTGTCATGCCGTTGTCGTTAAGTCACTGTAAAAGTTATTTGTATAAAAGTTTATTTGCAACTGTCACCGTCAAAGTTGTCAACGTCACCGTCGCCCGCATCATTTGCGCAAAATCCACCAAATGCCGAATGCGCTGGACACCAACGTCAACGCGCCGAAGGTGATGCTGAGGTCGGCGACGTTGAATGCAGGGAAATAATGCGATTCGTAATGCAGCACAAAAAAATCGATGACGTGACCGTGGCGAAAGCGATCGGTGAGATTGCCGAGTGCGCCGCCGCCGATTAACGTCAAGGCCGCGGCGTTGGCGATGTTGACCGACACTTCGCGCCACAGCCAAATCATCACCAACACCATCATCAGCACGGCGAACGACACGAGATAATAATGCGCCCACGCGCCGGCTTCGGCGAGTACGCCAAACGCCGCGCCGGGGTTGTGCACCAACACGAGTTTAAACCACGAGGTTACTTCGACCGTGCGCCCGTCAGCCAATTTCTCGACAATGGTGTTTTTGGTGTCTTGGTCGAAGCCGGCGATTAATAAAATAAACGACAGCGACAGCACATAGCGCAGATAGTGGTTGCCGACTTCTTTTTGGTCTCGGGTCATCATGGGCTGCATTGTTGCATAATTTGCGCGGCGATGCGCGCATCGTCGGCGATTTGATTGATTAATTCCTCGTAAGTATCGAAGCGCAGTTCATCGCGAATTTTGGCGACAAACTCGACGCACACCCGCCGCCGATACGCGTCGCCGCACCAGTTAAACAAATGCACCTCGAGCATCGATTGATTCGCGCTTGCATCAATCGTCGGGCGCGTGCCGACGCTGGCGACGCCGGGCAATTTGGCCTCGCCCAAGCCTGCGACAGACACCGCAAACACGCCGCGCACCGCCGGCTCATGCCGCAACGGCAGATTGATGGTTGGGAATCCCCAATCGGTGCCGCGCCGCGCGCCATGCACGACGCGCCCGCAATGCGCATAGCGACGCCCGAGCAGTTGCGCGGCGTCGTCCAATCGCCCATCGGCGAGCAGTTCGCGCACCCAAGTGCTGCTGACGCGGCGGTTGTTTTTTGTGACGCTGTCGATGCGCGCGATTTCATAATGATGTTGTTCGGCGGCGCGCGCCAACATTGCATAATCGCCGCCGCGTTGGCTGCCAAAACGAAAGTCGTCGCCAATCAACAAATAGTTAACGCGCAAGCGTTCGACCAAATATCTGCGGATGAAGGTCTCGGCGTCGGTGCGCGCCAGGCAGCGATTGAACTTGAGCGCGAGCATGCAATCCACGCCGCATTCGCGCAATGCAAAAAATCGCGCGGGCAATCCGGTCAAGCGCGCGCACGGCGGTTGCGCATCGAAGTATTCCTGCGGATGCGGGTCGAAGGTCATCACCACCGCCGGGCAATTGCGTTGCAATGCGCGTTGCTTAAGTTCGCGCAAAATCGCGCGATGCCCGATATGCACCGCGTCAAAATTGCCGATGGTCAACGCGCAATCGCGCGGCAACGCCGGCGAATCAATCGAGCGAATTAGTTTCATTGTTCGAGGTTGATGTCGAATTCGATGTCGATATTAATGTCGCGGTCAATGCCGAGGTCGTCGTCGGCATCGCCACTGTAACTGTCACTTGTTACCGTGTCGGTCACTAATCACTGTCACAAGTCACTGTAACTATGCACCGCCACTATTCACTCCCCGCCGGCGCGCGCCATAAAGATGCAAGCCGCAAGCCGGTCAACCGCAGCACCGCAAAATACACCGCCGCACCGCCGATGACCCACGCGGCGAGATGCAAGGCGCGTCGCCACGGTGACCACAGCAACCAATCGCCGCGCGCGCCGAAATCGAGCAGCACGGCCATGCAAGCGGCGGCGATGCATACTTGCGCGAGGAATTTAAGCCAGCCGCGCGTTGGCATCAGGATGCGCAGGCGAATTAATCGATGCGCCAACAAGGCGGCGTTTAAATACGCCGCCAATGAAGTCGCCAACGCCAGCCCGACATGCCCGAACGGTCGCGCCAACAACACGCTCAATGCAATGTTGACCGCGATTGCAATTACCGCGATGCGCACCGGGGTGCGGGTGTCTTGGCGCGCGTAAAATCCCGGCGCGAGCACCTTGACCAACACAATCGCGCCCAAGCCGAAGGCGAATGCGGCCAATGCGGCTGCCGCTTGATGCACGCCGTTGGCGGTGAAATCGCCGTGATAATAAATGGTCGCAATCAGCGGCGCGCGCAATGCAATCAAACCGACCGCAGCCGGCGCGCAGATTAACACCACCCATCTTGCAGCCCAATCCAAGGTGCGCGAAAACGCCATCGGCGCGGCGGTTTGGCGCGACAACTTCGGCAAAATCGCCGTGCCCAAGGCGATGCCAAACACGCCGACCGGGAACTCCATCAGGCGGTCGGAATAATACAGCCACGAGATGCTGCCGGTCGCCAACAGCGACGCCAGCAATGTGCCGACCAATACATTGATTTGCGCGGCTGATGCGCCGAACACCGCCGGCAAGGTCAGGCGAAACACGCGCGCGACGCCGGCCGCGGCAATCTTGTCGCCGGCGACTTGGCGCAGGCGCGGGCGCAGGGTTAATTTTTCGCGGCGCAAAAACGGCAGTTGAAACAACAACTGCGCCAGCCCGGCGACCAACACGCCGATGCCAAGCGCAAGCGGCGCGTCGCCGGCGGCAAAATGCGGCGCCAACCACAAGGCGGCGCCAATCAAACATAGATTGAGCAATATCGGCGTTGCGGCCGGCGCGGCGAATCGTTCGCAGGTGTTAAGCATCGCCGCAGCCATCGCCACCAGCGAGATGAAAAATAAATACGGAAAGGTCAGCCGCGTGGCGTCGACCGCAAGTTGAAATTGCGCGGCGTCGCGTAAAAATCCCGGCGCAATTGCCGCGACCAACGCCGGCGCGCCGAGTACACCGAGCGCGGATGCGACCAACAACACCGCGCCGAATCGTCCGAGCATCAACTGCAAAAATCGCGCGGTGGTTTGCGGCGATTGATGCATGCGGTAATCGGTGAACACCGGCACAAACGCCGCCGAAAACGCGCCTTCGCCGGAAATGCGGCGAAAGAAATTCGGAATGCGAAACGCGACAAAAAACACATCGGCGGCTTTGCCGTCGCCGAGCAAATGCGCAAACACAACATCGCGCAACAAGCCGGTGATGCGCGACAACAACGTCATCGCGCCAATAACGGAAACCGATTTAATTAGTTTGGCGGGCATTTGTTGGCGGGTTGTTTAGGCAAGTTTTTTATGCGGTGCGGCGTTGCGGCGAAGTGGATGGTTGCAGGTAACGGTTGCAAGTGTCGATTCGCAATTCGCGATTCGCAATTTGCAATTCGTAATTCGTAATTCGTAGTTCACAATTCACAATCGACAATCGATAATTGACAATCGATATTCGCAATTCGCAAGTTGTAATGCACACATTGCAATCGCAATTCACAGTGCGCAAATCACAATCGCGCCGCTTGACATCGGCGGCGCAATCGGCGACACTGCGCGCCCAGTTTAACCACGCCGCAACCGCGGCACGAGGCGACTTTGGCAAATTCACCGCAGGCGCGCAAACGCGCGCGACAAAACATCCGACGTCGGACTCGCAATGTCAGCGGGCGTTCGGCGTTGCGCACCGCCATCAAACGATTTCTTAAACACCTCGCGGCCAACGACCGCGATGCGGCGACGGAGTCGTATCAACACGCGGCCAAGCGCGTCGACCGTGCAGTGTCCAAAGGGTTGCATCACAAAAACCGCGCGGCGCGATTGAAAAAACGATTGAATAATCGCCTGCGCGCGCTCAGCGCGTAACCTTTCGTGCCATTCGTGCGCGGTTGTTTTGCAAGCGGTTGTCTTGCAAGCGGCGCGCGGCTTCATCGAGTTGTTCGAGTTCATCGACTTCATTGCTTTAAGTTACTTATCGACTTCGTCGAGTTAATCTTCGCCGCGTTCGCCGGTCAGCGCGATGTTGTCGCGGTGGATTAATTCCGCGTCTCCGCCATATCCCAAAATTTTCGCAATCGCGCCGCTCGGTTTGCCGACGATGCGCGCGGCTTCAAAGGAATTGTAATTGACCAAGCCGCGCGCGACTTCGGCGCCGCTCTGCGCAACGCAGGTGATGACATCGCCGCGGCGGAACTCACCGCGAATTTCGACGACGCCAATCGGCAATAAACTGCGCCCGGATTCGCGCAACACGCGCACCGCGCCGTCGTCGAGCACGGCTTCGCCGTTGCCGCGCAACAAATTGGCGAGCCATTGTTTGCGCGCCGCGATTCGTCCGCCGCCGGGGCTGAGCATCGTGCCGAGCGAAACGCCTTCGCGCAATCGCAGCAAGGTGTCGTCGCATCGCCCGTCGGCGATTAATGTGGTTGCGCCGCTGCGCGCGGCTTTTTGTGCCGCCAACAATTTGGTTGCCATGCCGCCGCGTCCGTGCGCGCCCGGTGCGCCGGCGACTGATAACAATGCGGCGTCGTCGGCGCGCGCGTGTTTAATTAATGTCGCGCCTTGCGCGTCCGGGTTGGCGTTGTACAACCCTTCGCGGTCGGTCAGCAGCACGACGATTTCGCCGTCCACCAAATTGGCGACCAAGCCGGCGAGCGTGTCGTTGTCGCCGAAACGAATCTCATCATTCACCACCGCATCGTTCTCATTAATAATCGGCACAACATCGAGCGCGAACAATGCGCGCAAGGTGTTGCGCGCGTTTAAGTAACGTTCGCGGTCAGCCAAATCGGCGTGGGTCAGCAGCACTTGCGCGGTAATTAATTCATACCGCTTAAACGAAGTTTCATAGGATTCGACCAACCCCATCTGCCCGATGGCGGCGGCGGCTTGCAGTTGTTCGAGCGCGGTTGGGCGGGTTTGCCAACCCATTCGCTGCATGCCGGCTGCAATCGAGCCGGACGACACCAATAAAATCTCGACGCCGTCTTTGCGCAACGTCGCCATCTGCGTAACCAATGAATCAATCGCCGGTTTGTTTAAGCCGTGCCCGGCGCGCGTCAACAATGAACTGCCAACCTTGACCACCCAACGCGATGAGTCGGTCAGTTTATGTTGCGCTTGTGTGCGCGCTTTGATTTGGTCGGCGTCGTTCATTGCGCGGCGGGTTTGGTTGTGGTGGCGTTATGGATGTTGATGTCGTTAACGTTGTCGTGTGCGACATTGTGACTGTCACTGTTGCCGTCACCAACCGCTTCATCGCGCGTCAATTGCGTTAAGCGTTGCACCAACGCATCGATTAATTGCGTACAACCGCGTGCGTCGATGGCGGCGATGAAAAACACCGGGCGTTGATGTGCGGAAAATTGTGCGCGCAATGCATCGAGTTGACGTGCGGTGAGGCGGTCGATTTTGTTAAGCACCAGCCAACGTTCTTTGTGCGCCAATGCAGAGTCGTGCGCGTGCAGTTCGTTTTCGGTTTCGTTAATTGCATCGGTAATCGCGGCGGTGATGGAGTCGATGCGCGAGTCGTTGTCGGCATCGACGGTTGCATCGACAGTGTCTTCGCCTGCGGCGTCGGGTGCGACATCAATTAGATGCAACAACAATCGAGTGCGCGTCAAGTGGCGTAAAAATTGTGCGCCCAAGCCGGCGCCTTGTGCCGCGCCGCCGATTAAGCCGGGGATGTCGGCGACGACAAAACGTCCGGCGTCGCGTTCGATGACGCCGAGTTGCGGGTGCAGGGTGGTGAATGGATAGTCGGCGGTTTTGGCGCGCGCGTGTGATATGCAATTGAGCAGCGTCGATTTGCCGGCGTTCGGTCGCCCGAGCAAGCCGGCATCGGCGAGCAGTTTGAGTTCGAGTTTGAGGCGGCGACGGTCGCCGCCGCGTCCGGCGGTGGTGCGGCGCGGCGCGCGGTTGATGCTGGATTTAAATCGCGCGTTGCCCAAGCCGCCGCGCCCGCCGCGCGCCACCAATAAACGTTCGCCGGGGCGCAACACTTCGCCGATGACTTCGCCGCTGTCGGCGTCGGACACCTGCGTGCCGGGCGGCGTGCGCACCGACAAATCGTCCGCGCAGGCGCCGAATTTGTCGCGCGCGCCGCCGCGTTGCCCGCCGCGCGCGCGATAGATGCGGATGTGGCGAAAATCAGCCAGCGTGTTGAGCGCGGCGTCGGCGCACAGATAGACGCTGCCGCCGTCGCCGCCGTTGCCGCCGTCCGGCCCGCCTTTGGGGCGATGCCGTTCGCGCAGAAAACTCAACGCGCCGTCGCCGCCTTTGCCGGCGGAAACTTCGATGATGGCTTCGTCAACAAACTTCATTCCAGTTCGCTCGTTTGGGTCAACTCGAATTCAATTCGAATCCAACTGCATTAAACTTCATCAAACTTCATTTTAATCGTCAAACCGATTGCGGCGGGACGGTTAAAGTGCAAGTGACAATACGGTCGATGACGCGGTCGACAACATGGTCAACAGTGCAAGTCGACGACACGGTCACACGAGTATCGAAACAGTATCGATGCATTATCGAAGCATCGACGATGCATCAGCGATGTAATAATGAAAAACCCCGCTTTGTCACCAAAGCGGGGCTCGTGTATCGCCTTTGGCGGCGCGCAACTTATCGCCGTGCAATTAGACCGAAGAGTGTTCGGCGACCACGCTGACCGTTTTGCGTTTTTTCGCGCCTTTGATTTGGAACAGCACCTTGCCCGGCGCGGTTGCAAACAGCGTGTAATCGCGTCCGGCGCGCACATTGTCGCCGGGGTGGAAGGTGCTGCCGCGTTGGCGGATGATGATGTTGCCGGGCAACACTTGCTGCCCGCCGTATTTTTTCACACCGAGTCGTTTGGCGACCGAATCGCGCCCGTTGCGCGAACTGCCGCCGGCTTTTTTATGCGCCATTTGATTGTCCGGTTAAGTGGTTAATTGGTTGAGCGTCGTTAATAACGTACGTTGCTTTAACACTACTTCAAAGTGACTTACAAAGTGACTTAAACGTTGTTACTTCGAATCAGATTCGCCGGCGGCGGAATCATTTGCGGGCGTTGCATCGGATGCTTTGTTTGATGCGTTGCTCGCAACATTATTCGTCGCATTACTCGTTGCAACACTTGCCGCATCATTCGCCGCATCATTCGTTGCAACACTCGCCGTATTGCTCGATGCACCATCCGCCGCACTGTCCGCACCAACATCAGCAACTTGTTTCGCCGGTTTGGTCGGCGGCGTGACCGCTTGGGTGTTGTCGCCAATCGCGGTGATTTGGATTTCGGTGTATGCCTGACGATGTCCGCGCGTACGGCGATAATCTTTGCGGCGTTTCATTTTGAATACGCGGATTTTATCGCCGCGTCCGTGCGCGAGCACTGTGGCATGCACCGCATCGGCGGCGTCGAGGTGAATACGTTCGCCGTCGGCAATCATCAAGGCGCGCCCCAAGGCCACCGATTCGCCTTCGGCGGCGTCGAGTTTTTCCACCTTCAATTTGTCACCGAGTGCAATTTTGTATTGCTTGCCGCCGGTTTCGATTACCGCATACATGGTCTGTTCGTTTGGGTTGGGTTGATTGGGTTGGGTTGATTGGGTTGCGTCGCCGGTAAAAAACGATGAAAAATTGCGCACCCATCGCGCAACGCCGCGCGAGTATACCCGCCGCCGCCGACAAAATCAACGCTTATATTAATGTCCGTATTTTAGCGTGGCGTCGATGAGTGGCGACGCCGCGTGTCGATGAGATGCACATACATTAAATAAGCACACATTAACCAACCCAAACGCCTTGCATCGCGCGCGCGATTTTTCGACAATGCCGCGATGAACGCCATCATCCATCCCGCCGCAAAAGTCGCGCCGAGCGCCGAGCCCGCGCCGATCCATTTGGATTGCGCCGCCTATTGGTTGTCGGCGCATCAACTCGCGCAATTGCCGCCGGATGCGGGCGCCGAGGTGGCGTTTGCCGGGCGTTCGAATGTCGGCAAGTCGAGCGCGATTAATGCAATCACGCGCCGCCGCCGATTGGCGCACACCGGCAAAACCCCGGGACGCACGCGGCAGATTGTTTTTTTCCGCGTCGATGATGCGCGGCGGCTGGTGGATTTGCCCGGCTATGGCTACGCCAATGTCGCGCGCAGCGAGCGGCAACGTTGGCGCGGGTTGGTCGAGGAATATTTGACGCGGCGTTGTTTGCGCGCGGTGGTGATACCGATGGACATTCGCCGCCCGCTGACCGAGATGGATTGGGCGATGTTGGATTGCTGTCGGCAATTGGATTTGGCGGTGCATATCCTGCTGACCAAAGCCGACAAATACAAACGCGGCGCGGCGCAAAATGTGTTGTTGCAGGTGCGCGCGCAATTGGCGCAAAGCGCGCCGGCGGCGATTGCGGTGCAGTTGTTTTCGGCGCGCGACCGGCAAGGGGTTGCGGATGCCGATGCGGCGATTTGTGGGTGGTTGCGGGGCGGGGGTGATGATGACTGTGACGACAGTAACAGTGACGACGGTGATGTGACAGGTAACAGCGACGGTGCGGTTGATGGTGATTTGTAAATTGGAATTATATTTATAATTTTAATTTGTAATTTTAATTGCAGTTGTAATGTTAATGAATAAATAAACACTTGCCAACTCACGCGCGCACGTGACCGTCGCCGATGACGATGTATTTTTGACAGGTTAATCCGTATAACCCGACCGGGCCGCGCGCATGCAGTTTGTCGGTGCTGATGCCAATCTCGGCGCCGAGACCGTATTCGAAGCCGTCGGCGAATTGGGTTGAGGCGTTGACCATTACCGAACTCGAATCGACTTCGCGCAAAAATCGTCGCGCATGCGAAATATTTTCGGTGACGATGGCGTCGGTGTGATTCGAGCCGAAGGTGTTGATGTGCGCGATGGCGTCGTCGATGTGATTGACGATGCGCACCGCCAAAATCGCATCGAGATATTCGCTGCGCCAATCGTCCTCGCGCGCTTCGCGCATAGTTGCCACCAACGCGCGCGATTGTTCGCAGCCGCGCAATTCGATGCCGGCGTCGCGATATTGTTGCGCCAACTTTGGCAGCACGGCGTCGGCGATGTCGCGGTTAATCAGCAGGGTTTCCATCGCCCCGCAGATGCCGTGCCGGCGCGTCTTGGCGTTGTAGGCGACGGCAATCGCCTTGTCCAAATCGGCGTGCGCGTCGATGTATACATGGCAAACGCCGGCCGCGTGTTTGATGACCGGCACGCGCGCATCCATGGTGATGCGTTCAATCAACGATGCGCCGCCGCGCGGCACGATGACATCGAAGTATTGCGGCAGTTGTATCATCGCGCCGACCGCGCCGCGTTCGGTGGTTTCGACCAACTGCACCACATTGCCCGGCAGGCGCGCCTCGGTTAACCCGGCGCGCAATGATTCTCCGAGCGCCAAGTTCGAATGAAACGCCTCCGAGCCGCCGCGCAACACCACCGCGTTGCCGGCTTTGACGCACAACGCGGCCGCGTCAATCGTTACATTCGGGCGCGATTCGTAGATGATGCCAATGGTGCCGAGTGGCGCGCGCATTTGCCCGACTTCGATGCCGCTTGGGCGGCGCGTCATCGCGCTGATTTCGCCAATCGGGTCGGGCAGGGCGGCGATTTCGAGGCAGCCGTTTGCCATTGCATCGATGCGCGTTTCATCCAGCAACAGACGGTCGAGCAGGGCGTCGCTGAGTTGACGGCGTTGCCCTTCGCGCATGTCTTTTTGATTGGCGGCGCAAATTTGTTTTTGATGCGCGCGCAGATGCTTCGCGACCGCGCACAACGCGGCGTTTTTAACCGCAGTGTCGGCGCCGCCGATGTCGGCTTGCACCGCGCGCGCGTTTTCGCCCAATTGCGCGATATGCGCTTCGGGCGACAGGGGATTTGGTTTATCCGATTTCATTTTCGATTGCGCGGGTAATGTGTGCAGTTAATTCGTAACAGTTAAGTTGCGAAGTTAAGTTACAAAGTTAAGTCGCAAAGTTAATTCACAAAGTTAAGTCGTAAAGCAAACGGATTTAGTTAAGTGTGCGATATGCAATATGCAATGTGTAATCGGTAACATGCAATTTAACTTCCGACAAAGTATAAAACGGTTTGGCAATCAACGATTCGCCGCCGCGCATACGCGCAAGCCGAGATGTTCTATCTCGAGCCATAAATCGCCGCGGCGAATCGGCGCGCGACCCTTTGCCATTAAATCGGTTTGGGCGGCGAGGTGCAGCAGATGTTCGCAGTGTGCGCGGCTGAGGCGCGCCAATGCGGATTTGATTAATGACTGACGGTTTGCCCAAACGCCGTGTTGTTTTAATAATGCATGCGCGTTTCTGCCGCTTGCCATGCCGGCGGACAATTGACACAACAACCGAATCTCGCGCGTCAACATCACCAACACCAAAATCGGCTCGACTTGATTGCGGCGCAAGCCCTGCAACGTGCGCACGCATCGCGCGATGTTGCCGGCGACGCAGGCATCGACGAAAGTGAACACGGTGAAACGCGCGTGGTCGGCGATTGCATAATCTATCGTCGATGCGTTAATCGGTTTATCAGGCGACAACAACGCCAGCAGGTCAATCGCTTGCGCGCAGGCGAGCAGATTGCCTTCGACAAAATGCGTCAATCGCGCCGGCACATCGGCGTCGAACGCCAGCCCTTTGGCGCGCATGCGCGCACCAATCCAATTGGGCAATTGGCGCGCATCCAGCCCGGCAAACTCGACCGCAACGCCGTGTTGTTCAATCGCCTGAAACCATTTCACTTTGCGCGCGGTTGCATTCAATGCGCCGTAAAACGCAATCAACAACACCGCATCGCCGCGCCGCATGTTTTTGGCGTAATCGATTAACTGCTCGGCGTCGGCGGCTTCGGGTTTGACGGTCATGCGCAACTCAATCAATTTTTTGTCGGCAAACAACGACGCCGAGCGTTCGTTTTGCGCAAGTTGCGTCATGTCAAAACCGCGTTCGTAATAAAACAACACGCGTTCGCCGAAGCCTTGCGCGCGCGCGGTTTGGCGAAATGAATCCATCGCCTCTTCAATCAGCAATGTCTCGGCGCCAAAAAAACAATACAACGAGGCCAATTCGCCTTCGATATGTTTGGGCAGTTGGTCGGGTTTTAGGAGCATTGGTTAAGGTGGCGGTTAAGTCGGCGTACGTTTCGATAAGTGGCTTTAAGTTATTTTAAGTTATTTCAAGTGGCGGCAAGTTCATTGTGCGGACGTATTGCAAACGATTGTATGGTGACCGGGCGTCGAAAGTTATTGTGCCGCATTTTGCCGCTCGCCGCTCATCCCAATTCAAAAGTGGTCACGCCAAAAACGCCGGCATTCAGCGGCGGCGCAAATTTTGTATACATGCGCGCGGTTTCAAACACCGGCTGCATGGCAAAATCCGCCGCCAAAGATAATGCCGCTTGGTTGGGCGACGGTGCATCCAGATAAAATGGCGTGCCCGCCGGCAAAGCGGCGATTAAATCTTTTATCAAGGCATCCGCCGTTTTTTTATCATCGGCAAACAAGGGACCAATTTTATACCCCCGCCGACAAGGGCGCGATACGCCCAAACCGCATATATTGCCGCTATCCCGCCGCCACACCACGGCGCGACCGTGCGGCTGCGCAATCCAATCGCGCAGAAATTTTCGGCGTGGCGCCGGGAAAAATTTTTTATCGTATTCGCATAAATCGGCAAAAGATACGGCGGCGGCGGCGACAATATTGGGCGGAGACGGCGGGGCGGAGGTGGCATGACCTTCATAACGAATGTTGCCGTAGGCAAAGACAAAACCTGATTGGGCGTAATTCGCCTGTTGCTCCCGCACCCCGTCCAAACCGATGTTGTGTGCCGCCAAACGCTGCATGGCCGCCTGCCACAAAGCCATGCCATAGCCCCGCCCGCGCTGGGCGGGAACAACAATGTATAAACCAATAAAGCCAAAATCACCGTACGACACCGCCGCAATGCAGCCAATCAATTCGCCGTCAAGTTCACCGACAAAAAAACCGGCGGGGTCGGCATGATAAAAACTGACGGCATCATGCTCGCCCGGATTCCAACCTTCGGCGGCGGCACAAGCGATGGCAAAAGATGCCTCTTGCGGGCGCATTGGGCGGACGATGAATGCCATTATTTCGCTGCCGCCGCTAATTCATCCGAGCGGGAGATAATGGCGGCATCGGTAAAAAGTGTGCATGCGTTCATCGCGGGCGCAACCGTAATACAGTTCATTAATAAAGTTAAGTGACAAACTTATAAGTAACAAAATCAAGTAACAAACTTAATCAATAACAGTTACAAATAATGCAGTCACTTTAATAGTAACAATTTAATAGTAACAATATTAATCTTAACAACATTAATCGTAACAATATTAACACCATTAACCCAAATCACTTCGCGTCACTTAATCGCCGCACAATGCGCCGCGCGGCATCAAAGCGCATTTCATTTCGAGCGGCGCGGCGTTCGGCGTCGGCGCGCAATTGTGCGCGCGGTTGATGGGCGAATGCGCGTTGCACTGTGATGGTTTGATTGCGCTGCACCATCACGCCGTCGACGGCGATGAAATGAAAGCGCACACGATACTCGAGTTCATCGGCGGTGGCGCGACCGCCGGCGTCGCCGCCCAAATTGCGTTGGGTGAAATCAGCGGCGGCGATTTGTATGGTTGCGGCGTTCGATGATTGCAGATGCGCGCCGCGTTGAATCATTTCGCGGCGCAAGGCGGCGATGAGTTCATCGTCGGCGCCGATGATATGCACGCGCATCCATTGCGCCGGCAATGCATCGTCGCCGCGCAAGGCAAAGCCGCAGCCGGATAATGTCGATGCCGCCGTCAATAGTGTCAATGTCGTCAACACCGTCAAAGCCGACAACATTAACCGCGTCGTTTGCGCCATCGTCCGTGCCATCGACTGTCGCGTCTCGCGCGTTGCATTCACCGCGCGACGATGTTGATTAATCGCCGCGGCACAATGATGACCTTGGCGACGGTTTTGTCTTGCAGGTGGCGGCGCACATTATCTTCGTCGAGTGCGCGGCGGCGGATTTCGTCTTCGGATTCGTCTTCGGCGATTTCGATGGTGGCGCGCAACTTGCCGTTGACCTGCACCGCAACCGTGATTAACGCGCCGGCTTGCGCTGAGGCGTCGACTTCCGGCCAAGCGGCGTCGATGACTTCGCCGGGTTCGCCGAGTTGTTGCCAGAGATGATGGGCGATGTGCGGCGTTATTGGCGCAAGCACGCACAACATTGCGCGCAAGCCTTCGCGCAATGCGGCCGCGCACAGTGCATCGTCGTCGGCGTTAAATTTGTTCAGCACATTGAGCAATTCCATATTGGCGGCGATGACGGTGTTGTATTGGAATTTTGGATAATCGCGATTCGCGCGCGCCAACATTGCATGGGTGTGGCGGCGAAATTCGCGCGCGCGGGTTGCATCTTCGGGCAGGTCAACCGCCCAATCATCGCGCGCCACTGTTTTTTGCGCGGCGTTGACGGCGGTTAAATTGCGCATGGTTAATTGCCACCAGCGATGCAAAAATCGATGCGCGCCGGCGACCGCATCGTCGTTCCATTCGAGCGGCTGTTCCGGCGGCGAGGCAAACATCACAAACAAACGCACGGTGTCGGCGCCGTATTTTTCAATCATCGATTGCGGGTCGACCGTGTTGCCTTTGGATTTGGACATCTTCGCGCCGTCCTTAAGCACCATGCCTTGCGTCAGCAGATTGGTGAACGGTTCATCGCCTTCGACCAAGCCGGCGTCGCGCAGCAGTTTGTGAAAAAACCGCGCATACAACAAATGCAACACCGCGTGTTCGATGCCGCCGATGTATTGGTCGACCGGCATCCAATAATTCACCCGCGCATCGAGCATCGCATCGGCGCCCGGGCAACAGTAGCGATGAAAATACCACGAGGATTCGACGAAGGTGTCGAAGGTGTCGGTCTCGCGCGTGACGCTTGCGCCGTCGGGCAGTTGCGCGTTGACGAAATCGGCGTCGTCTTTAAGCGGCGAGTTGACGCCGTGAAACGCCGCATCCTCCGGCAACACCACCGGCAATTGTTCATCCGGCACCGCCAGCGCATTGCCGTCGGCGTCATACACCACCGGTATCGGACAGCCCCAATAGCGTTGGCGCGACACGCCCCAATCGCGCAGGCGATATTGCACGCAACGACGCCCGGCGCCGTTGGCTTCGAGGGCATCGGCGATTGCATCGAATGCGCGTTGATAATCGAGACCGTCGAATTCGCCGGAATTCATCAGCACGCCGTCCTTGCCGGTGTAGGCGGCGTGAGCGAAGTCATGTGTCGACTTGGCAGGTATCGACTCGGCATGCTTCGACTCGGGCGGTTGAATCACCGCGCGGATTTCCAAGCGGTGTTTTTTGGCGAATGCATAATCGCGCACATCATGCGCCGGCACCGCCATCACCGCGCCGGTGCCGTAGCCCATCAACACAAAATTCGCCGCCCAAATCGGAATGCGTTCGCCGCTGAGCGGATGCACCGCCGTCAAGTTAAGCGGCACGCCGCGTTTTTCCATCGTCTCGAATTCGGCTTCGGCGGTGGTTGCGGTTTTGCATTCGGCGATGAATTCATCAATCGTGATTCGTCCGATGCCGAGTTTGCGCAAGCCGCGTCGCAAGCCGCGCATCAAAGCGTTTTGCGGCGCGCGTTGTGCATCGGTTGCGGCGTGACGCGCCAGCGGATGTTCGGCTGCGACAAAAATTGCGGTGATGCCCATCATCGTGTCCGGGCGGGTGGTGTAGACGCGCAACGGTTCGTCGATGCCGTCGACGGCAAAACCAAACTCGACGCCTTCGGAGCGGCCAATCCAATTGCGCTGCATGGTCTTGACCGATTCGGGCCAGCCGCTTAAGTTGTCGATGTCGCGCAACAATTCCTCGGCGTAAGCGGTGATGCGAATAAACCACTGCGAGATTTCGCGGCGTTCGACAATCGCCCCGGAACGCCAACCGCGTCCGTTTTCGACTTGTTCATTGGCGAGTACGGTCTGCTCGACCGGATCCCAATTCACCGTCGCCATTTTTTTATACGCCAAGCCTTTCTCGACCAAGCGATTAAAAAACCATTGTTCCCATCGATAATACGACGGGTCGCAGGTCGCCAATTCGCGTTGCCAATCATAGGCAAAGCCGAGCCGCTCGAGTTGTTGTTTCATGTGGGCGATGTTTTCATGCGTCCATTTGGCCGGCGGCAGGTTGCGTTCAATCGCCGCGTTTTCAGCCGGCAAGCCGAATGCATCCCAACCCATCGGCTGCAACACATTTTTGCCGAGCATTCGTTGATGGCGACTCATTACATCGCCAATCGTGTAATTGCGCACATGCCCCATGTGCAGTTGTCCGGACGGATACGGCAGCATCGACAAGCAATAAAACTTTTCGCGCGAATCATCTTCGCGCACTTCGAACGAACGTTGGCTGCGCCAATGATGTTGTGCGGCCAATTCGATTTCGGCCGGTTGATAAGCGGGCGGTGATTTCATCGCGGGGTTTGGATTCGGAGTTGGTTGCGGTGGGTGGTGAATTGTTGTGATGCGTTAAATAATGTTAAACAATGTTAACCATTTTAAGCATTCAAATGAATCGTTACTCGTTTACTAAATTGTGTACAAAATCGTGACTCGTTACAAAACATTGCGAGGTTAACAACAGCGTTAACTATTGTGACCTATCGAGTGTACGTTTTAAGTTAAGTATTAAATGAATCGTTACTCGTTATACAAAACAGTGTGCAAAATCGTGACTCGTTATAAACCATTGCGCAGGTTAACAACAGCGTCAACCATTGTGATTTATCGAGCGTACGTTGTGACTCGTTGTGAAATGGTTGCGCCATTACGACGCTGCGCCATTGCGGTGGCGCGATTTTACCCGAAGCGCGGTTGGCGGTAAAATGCGCGTTATGCCCGGGCGAATACCAAGTGTGTTTATCGACCAACTGCTCAGCCGGGCGGATATCGTCGAGGTTATCAATCGGCGCGTGCCGCTCAAAGCCAAAGGGCGCGAATTTGCCGCCTGTTGTCCGTTCCACGACGAAAAAACGCCGTCGTTTACGGTCAGCCCGGCCAAGCAGTTTTTTCATTGCTTCGGCTGCGGCGAAAGCGGCAGCGCGATTGGTTTTGTGATGCGCTATGACAACATGGGATTTGTCGAAGCGGTCGAATCACTCGCCGCCGATTTGGGTATCGAAGTGCCGCGCGAAGGCGCGCCCGACGCCGCGCGCTCCCCGCCGGCGCCGTTGTATGCAACCCTCGAGCGCGCCAATCAGTGGTATCAAAAACAATTGCGCGGCGACGCCGCCAACGCCGCCGTCGCCTATCTTAAATCGCGCGGCTTAACCGGCAAAATCGCGCTCGAATTCGGCGTGGGGCTGGCGCCCGACGGTTGGGATAACTTAACGCGCGCGCTCGGACGCGATGCACCATCGCGCCGCCATCTGCGCACGGTCGGCTTGGTCGCCGAACGCGAACGCGACGGCGGCTTGTACGACCGATTTCGCGGGCGGGTGATGTTTCCGATAGAAGACCATCGCGGGCGCGTCATCGGCTTTGGCGGGCGGGTGCTCGGCGATGGTGAACCCAAATACTTAAACTCGCCGGAGACGCCGTTGTTTAAAAAAGGCGAGTCGTTGTATCGCCTGCATCGCGCGCGCCGCGCCATCGGCGAAGCCAAACGCGCGATAGTGGTCGAGGGGTATATGGACGCGCTCGGCTTGGCGCAATTCGGCGTCGGCAACGCGGTCGCAACGCTCGGCACGGCGACCACGCATGCGCACATCACGCGGCTGTTTCAACTCGCCCCGGAAATCGTGTTTTGTTTCGATGGCGACCGCGCCGGACGCGCGGCCGCGATTAAGGCGATGCACACCACCTTGCCGGAAATGCGCGACGGTCGCCAAGCCGGGTTTTTGTTTCTGCCCGAAGGCGAAGACCCGGACAGCGCGGTGCGCGCCGAAGGCAAGGACGGCTTCACCGCGCGCTTGCGCAAGGCGCAGCCGTTGCCGGATTTTTTCTTCGCCGCCCTGCGCGAACAAGCCGACATGAAGCGAATGGACGGACGCGCGCGGTTGGTCGGGTTGGCGATGCCGTTGATTGGGCGGCTGCCGTATGGCGCATTGCGGGAGTTGATGTTGGAGCGGCTTTCATCGTTGAGCGGGTTGAGTGTCGAACAATTGCCGCGCGAAGCCGCGTCGCGCGATGCGCGGGGTGATGCAAGGCGCGAAACACGGGGCGAACCGCCGCGCGCACAACGCGGCGCGCGTACGCTTTCGCCGTTGGCGGTGGCGACGAGTGTATTGCTGCAACATCCGCATCTGGCTGCGCAATTGCGCGCGGCGGACAGTGTCGATAGTTTGCAAGTGCGCGGCGTCGACACCTTGCGTCAATTGCTGGCGCACATCAAAGCCAACCCGAACATCACCACCGCGCGGCTGTTGGAATTGTTTCGCGACGACGCAAATTATTTATATCTGCACAACACATTGGCGACGCATCATCATCCGCCGGAGGTCGATGCATTGGGCGCGCAGGTTGATGATATTTTGGCGCGGTTGTTGGCGCGGCAAACTGAACAACAGCGGCGTGAAAAGGTTGCGGCGTTGACCGAACAAATCGAAGAGTTGCCCGACGGCGATGAAAAACGTGCGCGTAAGCGTGAACTGCAAGCATTGCTTGCGGCGCGTGAGTGAGGCGTTGGGGTTATTTTTTATATCGACAATGCTGTTGCGATGTTGCAGGTAAAAGCCGGCAAAGTGAAAAGTGAAAGGTAAAAAGTACAAGACACAAAGCACAAAGCACAAAGCACCAAAGTACAAGGTACAAAATCGTTAGTGAATGCGTTAAAGAAAGTGTTGTGTCAAGCAAATGATGGCGGAAAAGTGTGCTATAATAGTGCGATTAACCCCGCCCCGTCCTGCTGAACCGGAGACCTGTCATGCCGAGCAAAAAACCCGCTGTCCGCGCGCGTAAAACCGCAGGCGTTAAACGCGCCGCGAAAAAAGTCGCACAAAAGCGCGTCGCCAAAAAAGCCGTCGCGCAACATAAGACGATTGCCAAAAAGCGCAGTGCGAAAAAAACCGTTGCGCGCGCCAAGCGTCCGGCGGTTGTGCGCGGCAAACCGAATGCGGCGCGTGTCGCCAAGAAGGTTGCCAAAAAGACTGTGGCAAAGGCGAGTGAAAGTGCACGTTCAAGTGCAAGTAAAAATGCAAGTGCGCGTTCACGTCCGAGTGCAAGTGCAAGCGCAAATACAAGCGCCAAAACCGCGCGACCCAATGTAACCCAAGCGAGCGCGTCAACCAAACCGACGCATTCAGCCAAATCGGTTAACGCCGCCAATGCCGCCACCGCGCGCATCGTCTCGGCAATCACCGCCGGCAGCAGCGCATTGGCGCGCGCGGCCGAAGCCGGCAAACCGGGCGCCGCGAAACCGTCGGGCAAGAGCGCCAAAACCAACGGCGCCAAGCCGGGCAATGCGGCGGTCGACCGGTTGGCGATGCAAACCGAATCCGGGCTGCATCAATTGGTGCTTAAAGGCAAGGCGCAGGGGTTTTTGACGCACGCCGAAATCTACGACCATCTGCCGAGCGACATCCACGACACTGACCAGATTGAAACCGCGATTCACATCGTGACCAATATGGAAATTTTGGTGGTCGATAAGGCGTCGGACATCGACAACCTCAACTTAAAGCGCGCCAACCCGGAAGACGAAGAAGTCGCCGAGGAAGTCGGCGCGGCGTTGAAGGTTGCGACCGAAACCGAATTTGGGCGCACCACCGACCCGGTGCGGATGTACATGCGCGAAATGGGCACGGTGGATTTGCTCACCCGCGAGCAAGAGATTGAACTCGCCAAACGCATCGAGACCGGCAATCGCCAGCGCACCAAAGCGGTTTCGCTGACGCCGCGCGCGATTAAAAAATTGCTCGAGTTGTCCGAGTTGGTCGAGTCGCAGGAGATGAAATTATCCGACATCATCGTCGGGTTTATGGCGTTGGATGCGCTCGATGATGAAACCGTGGCCGCGCCCGGCAAGCCCGGGCAAAACGCCGCGCGCAAAGCGGCCGAAGCGGCCAAAGGCCCGAAACTGCACGAAGCGGTCGAGCGGTTTAAACGCATGCGACGCGCTTGGCGTTCATTGGAAAGCGCCTGGAGCAAACACGGCTACGACAGCCGCCCGGCGCTTAACCAGCGGCAGAAATTAAGCGATGAATTTTTGCAGATGAAATTCACCCCGGCGAAGTTGGAGATGTTGTCCAACACGCTGTACGAAAGCATGAAGGAAGTGCGCGAATGCGAAAAGCACATCGCGCGCTATTGCGTCATCTACGGCAAGGTCGACCGCAAGCGGTTTTTGTCGTTCTTCGACAAAAGCGCCGAAGACGGCGAATGGTTTAACAAACTGATTCGCAACAACCCGGGGCAAGCCGTGCAGTTGCGCAAATATCGCCCGAAGGTGCGCGAGTACATGCAAAAACTGCATCAAACCCGCCGCTACACCGGCTTGGAACTGGCGCAATTGCGCGCGTTGAGCCGCGAACATTCGATTGGCGAAGCGATTGCGCGACGCGCCAAAAATGAAATGACCGTGGCCAATCTGCGGTTGGTGATTTCCATCGCCAAAAAATACACCAATCGCGGGCTGCAGTTTTTGGATTTAATTCAAGAGGGCAACATCGGCTTGATGAAAGCCGTGGACAAATTCGAATACCGTCGCGGCTATAAATTTTCCACCTATGCAACTTGGTGGATTCGCCAGGCGATTACCCGCGCGATTGCCGACCAAGCGCGCACGATTCGAATTCCGGTGCACATGATTGAGACGCTCAACAAACTCAATCGCGTGTCGCGGCAGATATTGCAGGAAAAGGGGCGCGAAGCGTTGCCGGATGAACTCGCCGAAAAAATGGAATTGCCCAAGGACAAAGTCCTTAAGGTGTTGCGCATCGCCAAAGAGCCGATTTCGATGGAGACGCCGGTCGGCGACGACGACGACACCAATCTCGGCGAATTCATCCCCGACAACAACGCCGAAGAGCCGATTGACATCGTCACCGGCTTGGGGCTGAAGCAGGCGATGGAAGATGTGCTGTCGACGCTCTCGGACCGCGAAGCCAAAGTGTTGAAAATGCGCTTGGGCATCGGCATGAACACCGACCACACGCTCGAGGAAGTCGGCAAGCAATTCGATGTTACGCGCGAACGCATTCGGCAAATCGAATCCAAAGCGTTGCGCAAATTGCGCCATCCGAGTCGTTCGGAAGTGTTGCGCAGTTTTTTGGATTTCAACAATTAATCGCCGCGTGTTGCGATGCGATTTAAGTCGCGATTTATCAAGTCGCTATTTATCGTGACAAGTTAATCTGCGATTCAAGCGACGGTTCGATTGCGTGATTCGATAACGCGATTCGATGTCGATTGTCCGGCGGTGCGTTGCGCCACCGTGTTTTTGGCACAATGTACGCGCGGCGGGCTCGTAGCTCAGCGGTTAGAGCGGCGGACTCATAATCCGTTGGTCGCAGGTTCAAATCCTGCCGAGCCCACCATCTCATCGCATCTCATTTTGTCGCGATAGCATCTTCGAATCGAATCGTCTTATCGAATCATCGTATCGATTCGAAACAAATCATCGTTGCATCATCGTTGCATAGTCGACTCATTCATCGACGATTACACGCCAAGGCGGCGCGATTTAATGTTGTCTTGATGTAATGCCGCCGAATCGCCGCGCCATATTATTCGTCCCTTCTCGATTAAATAATGCGCGTCGGCCAGCGGCGCCAGGGCATCGATGTGTTTGTCTATCAACAACATCGATAAACCGGTTTGTTTTAATTTCGCCAGCAACGACCAAATCTCGGCGCGGATTTGCGGCGCCAAGCCTTCGGTGGCTTCGTCCAAAATTAATAAACGCGGGTTGAGCATCAACGCTCGACCAATCGATAACATCTGCCGTTCGCCGCCGGACAACTTCGCGCCGGCACTGTGCAATCGCGCCGCCAACGGCGGAAACAATGTCAACACTTTATCCAATGTCCACAGCGACTCGTTTGTCGACTGTGTCGGGTTGGGTCGAGTGTGCGCGGCGATTAAATTTTCGCGCACAGTCAACGTTGGAAAAATTCGCCGGTCTTCGGGCGCAACCGCAATGCCGCAGCGCGCGATTTCAAACGGCGCGCGATTGCGCAACGATTGTCCGTCCAATAAAATTTCACCGCTGCGCGCCGCCATCAAGCCGCAAATTGTCGCGACCGTGGTGGTTTTGCCCATGCCGTTGCGCCCGAGCAGCGTGGTGATTTGTCCGCGCGCGCAAGTCAACGACACGCTGAACAACGCCTGACTTGCGCCGTAAAACGCGCACACCCCGCGTAGTTCGAGCATCAGCCGAGATAGGCGCGTTGTACGCGCGGATTGTTGCGGATGTTGTCGACCGTGTCGGTGGCGATGAGTTGCCCGTCGACCAACACCGACAATCGGTCGGCGAGATGAAACACCGCGTCCATGTCGTGTTCGATTAACAACATCGTGGTGTGTTGTTTAACGCGGCTTAACAATTCAATCATGCGCGCGCCTTCGACGCCGCTCATGCCGGCCATCGGTTCATCCAACAACAACAGTTTGGGCGTCGTCGCCAAGGCCATCGCCATCTCGAGTTGACGTTGTTCGCCGTGCGACAGTTGTTCGGCGCGCGCATTGACGCGCGACGCCAGCCCGACTTCATCGAGATAATGCCGCGCGCGCGCCGATGAAGTTGCGCAATGCGCGGCCGGTTGCCAACAGCCGAAGGTGCGGCCGGTGGTTGCCAATACGGCGAGTTGCACATTTTCCAACAAGGTCATCGGCGCGACGACGCTGGTGCGTTGAAACGAACGCGCCAAGCCGAGTCGCGCGCGGCGATGCGGCGGCAGGTGCGTGATGTCGCGTCCGTCGAATGTAATCCGTCCGCGTTCGGGGCGCAGTTGTCCGGCGAGTTGCGCGATTAAGGTGGTTTTGCCGGCGCCGTTTGGCCCGATTAATGCATGCAGTTGTCCGCGTTGGATTTGTAAATCGACTTCATTGGTCGCTTGGATGCCGCCGAAATGTTTGCATAACCGCGCGGCATCGAGCAACGGTGCACGGTCGTTGGCGGCGGGGTGGATGTGCAAGGCGCGGTTCATTGGGTCGGGTTGTTGGATTGGTCGTTATTAATTGCAGTTGTGTTTACATTTGCATCTGTACTTGTAATTTTACTTTCACTTGCACTGTTACCGTCACCGTTACTTACACAGTCACTATCACCATCACCATCACCGTCATCATCACGCGATTTATCGAGCAAGCCGAGCAAGCCATGCAGACCGCCTGCGCTGAACAGCACCAAGGCAATCAACACCAAGCCGAATAAAAAATGCCAATAGACGCCGAACGTCGATAAAAATTCTTCGAGTAATACAAATGAAAGCGCACCGAGCAAGCCGCCAAACGCCGCGCCGGCGCCGCCGATAATCACCATAAACACCAATTCGGCTGAGCGCGTCCAATGCATCATCGCCGGGCTGACGAATTCGGTGAAGTTGCCGAGCAGCACGCCGGCCAATGCGCAGATAATCGCCGAGAGTGCATAGCAGGCGAGGCGATGGACGCGGGTGTTGATGCCGAGCGATTGCATGCGCGGTTCGTTAAATTTGCACGCGACAATCACCCGACCGAATCGCGAGCGCATCAATCGTTGGGTTAACAAAATTATCGCGGTCAACAACGCCAGCGACCAGTAATACAACGTCGCATCGTTTTGCATATCGAGCGCGCCGCGAAATTGGCTGCGCGCATCGATGAGCAAGCCGTCGTCGGCGCCGTATTCATCCAAACTAATCAGGGCGAAATACGCCATCTGACTGAACGCCAACGTTATCATGATGAAGTGCACGCCTTTGGCGCGCAAACTGATTGCGCCGGTCGCCAGCGCAAACAACGCGCCAATTGCCAAAGCCAATCCGAGATGCGCCCAGCCGTTATGCAGCCCGTAATGCGCGCCGATGCCGACGCAATACGCGCCGATGCCGATGTAGGCGGCGTGTCCGAGGCTGACCATTCCGCCGCCGCCGAGGATGAGATTTAAGCCGCTTGCGGCAATCGCCAAAATTAACGCGCGGGTTAACAAATCCAAATAAAACGGTCGGTCGAGCCATGCGCAAATCAACGGCGCGAGCGCCAACGCAATCAGCAATGCAACATAGACCCGCGTACGCCGCGACATTATTTTGCCGCGGGCGGCGGGAACAAGCCTTGCGGGCGCACCGCCAAAATCGCCGCCATGCACAAATACACCATCATCGCCGACAACGCCGGCGCGGCGGTCTCGGCGTGATTGGGCGACATCAAGTGCGCCAAGCCGTCGTCCAAATAGGCGCGGCTGGCGGTGTCAATCATGCCGATGAGCAGCCCGGCATAAAGCGCGCCCTTGACCGAACCGACGCCGCCGACGATGACCACGACAAAGGCGATGATGATGATGTCGTTGCCCATGCCGATGCCGGCTTCGGTGATTGGCGCGATTAACATTCCGGCCAAGCCGGCGAGCGCGGCGCCGAGTGCGAACACCATCGTGAACAATCGATTGATGTTGACGCCGAGCATCTCGGTCATGGTGCGGTCGGATGCGCCGGCGCGAATCAACATCCCGAGTCGGGTGTGCGCGACCAACAGATGCAACAACAGCGCCGCGCCGGCCGCGCCGCCGACAATCACCAGCCGATAAGTCGGCAACACCAATTCACCCAAGCGCAGTTGCCCATCGAGTGTGGGCGGCGTCGCCACAGCCATGCCGGCCGGGCCCCACACGGCATGCACGCTTGCATCGAACATTAAAATTAAACCGAAGGTGACCAAAATGTGGTCGAGATGGCTTTTGCGATACAGCCGCCGCACCACGAGACGTTCGATAATCGCGCCGACGATAAACACGCCGACCAAGCCGAGCGCTATGCCGAGCAAAAACGAACCGCTGTACGCGGCAATCGTCGCGCAAAAATACGCGCCGAGCATGTAGAACGAACCGTGCGACAGGTTGATGAAATCCATAATGCCGAAAATCAAGGTCAACCCGGCCGCGAGCAAAAACAACAACAAGCCAAGTTGCAGCCCGTTGAGCAATTGGTTGATGAGGAGATGCCAATCCATTACGCCGAGTCGGTCGAGTTGCGCGGTGCCGTTGTCGAAATTGTCGGCGACGGCGGGGTTAATGCGTGCGCGTTAAGTGATGTGTGTCAACGATGGTTGCGCGGGTTGATGTGCGCGAACAAAATGTGCATCGCAATACAGTGTTAACGGTTGCATTCACGCTTGCATTGTGCAGTCGAAGTCGAAGTCGAAGTTAAATTCACGCTTGCACTTGCACTTACACTTACACTTGCACTCAATACATGCACCTCAGTTACATCTTGCATTGCGCGGCATACGGGTCGCGGTGATTTTTGTAAACGGTGTCGACAATTTTAGTCGTCCATCGTCCAGCCGAATCAGTCACCACTTCGCGCAAGTAAAAATTTTGAATCGGCATGTGGTTGTCGCCGACCGTGTAATCGCCGCGCACCGAATCATATTTCGCGGCTTTGAATGCGCGGCGCAATGCATCCTGTTGGGTTAAATCGCCGTCGACCGATTCGACCGCGCTTTTAATCAGCATGATTGCATCGTAGGCTTGTGCGCCGTAGAACGACGGATATTTGTCGTGCGCCGTTAAATAATCGCCGACAAACCGGCGGTTGGCGGCGTTGTCGATGTCCGGCGACCATTGCAGCGTCGATTTCGAACCGAGCACGCCGGCCAAGTTGGCTTGCTGCAGTTTCGGCAGGGCGATGGCGTCGACGGTAAACACGCTGTACAACGGCATAGTGAAGCGCAAGCCGGCTTGTTGATATTGTTTGATGAATGCGCCGCCGGCTTTGCCCGGGTAAAAAATGTAAAACGCCTGCGCGCCGGAGGCGTTGGCTTTGGCCAATTCGGCCGAAAAATCCAACTGCGCATCGGCGCCCCATTTGGTTAAATCGCGCCCTTTGATTTGCCCGGCAAACGTCGATGAAAAGCCGGCGACCATGTCCTTGCCGGCGGCGTAGTTGGGCGCCATGATGTACACCGATTCGATGCGTTCGTGATTTAAATATTCGCCGAGCGCCATCGCCGGCTGGTCGTTTTGCCACGAGGTCGAAAAGAAATTTGCATTGCATCTTGCGCCGGCGAGTTTCGACGGCCCGGCGTTGGCGCTGATTAAAAACTTGTCGGCATCGAACACCGATTTCATCGACGCCAACAACACATGCGACCAAATGTAGCCGGCGACAAAATCAACTTTGTTTTGCTTAATTAACTTGTCGGTTTTTTGCTTGCCGATATCCGGCTTGAAGCCGTCGTCTTCGATAAACAACTCGACATCGATGCCGTTCATTTTGCGGTCGATATGCTGCATCGCCAAGTTGACCGAGTTGACAATGTCTTCGCCGATGACGCCGGCCGGGGTGGTTAAGGTGGTGATGAATCCGATTTTGACCGCCGCCTGCGCGCCAAGCGGCGCACACAACGCCGTTATGCCGATGATTGCCAAACGCAATTGTTTGACTGCACTTGTGCTGAAAATGTTCATTGGATTTTCCTCGATGCGATTAAGGTGCAATTAATATTCGATATAAAACATAGTGACGACGACGCGGCGTTTGTAAAAGTGCTCGTAAAAGTATTCGTAAAAACATTCGCAACCGCACTTATCAAAAAGTGCACGACAAAAAGTGCATAACAAAAAAAGTGCACAATAAAAAAAGTGCACAATAAAAAATGCACATCAAATTTTCGCGCGAATTTGCAAGCGCGCAATTGTAGGGCGATTGCCGCGCGCGCGCAATTTAATCGCGCAATCGGTCAACGCCCAACATCGCATGCAACAATACATTGCAACCGGCCGCCAACGCATCGGGTTCGGCCCATTCCTGTTCGTTGTGGCTGACGCCATCTTTGCACGGCACAAAAATCATCGCCACCGGATGACGGCGACAAATCTGGCAGGCATCGTGTCCGGCGCCGGAGACGATATCTTGATGGCGCAGTTGCAACATCGTTGCGGCATCGCGCACCGCGTTTACGCATTGCGCATCGAACTGCGCCGGCGGATTGTGCCACAGCGCATCGATGTCGACCGTCACACCGTGCGTCGCGGCGATTTGTTGGCAACGGTCGAACATCATCTGGTTCATCGCCTTGAGCGCGGGTTCATCGGGGTGGCGCAAATCGACGCTGAATTGGGTTTCGCCGGCAATCGTGTTGCGCGAATTGGGCAGCGCGCGCAATTGCCCGACCGTGCCGACCGCATGCGGTGGGTTGTCCAGCGCGATGTCGCGCACCGCGGTAATCATTTGCGCGGCCGCGGCCAATGCATCCTTGCGCCCTTGCATCGGCGTCGGCCCGGCGTGCGCATCTTGTCCGCGCACGGTGACATCGTACCAACTCAATCCCTGCCCGCCGCTGACCACACCGACGACGTTGTCGTTGCGTTGCAGAATTGGGCCTTGTTCGATGTGCGCTTCGAACAACGCGCCCAGCGGATGTTCACCGCACGGTTGGTCGCCGTAATAACCGATGCGTTTTAATTCATCGTCGTAACGTTTGCCGTCGGCGTCTTGGCGCGCATACGCGAAATCTTTTTCGAACAACCCGGCGAATACGCCCGATGCCAACATCGCCGGCGCAAATCGACAGCCTTCCTCATTGCTCCACACGACAATCTCCAACGGCGCGGTGGTTTGGATGTCGTGTTGGTTTAAGGTGCGCACCACTTCCAAGGCGGCGATGACGCCGTATACGCCGTCGAACTTTCCGCCATGCGGTTGGGTGTCCAAGTGACTGCCGGCGCAAATCGGCGGGCAATCTTCACGCCCGGCGCGGCGCGCGAAAATGTTGCCCATGTCGTCAATCGTAATCGCGCAATTTTCATCGCGACACCATTGCGTGAATAAATCGCGCGCGGCTTTGTCGTCGTCGGTCAACGCCTGCCGACTCGAGCCGCCGGCGGTGCCGGGGCCGATTTCGCCGATGCGCATAATCGAATCCCACAGCCGTTTGGCGTCGATGCGCAGGTTGTCGGGTTGCATTGGATAAAAGCGTTAACGCTTGGGCGGGGAAATTAATGCGCGGTTGCCGTGCATAATTTGTTTGAGGTGGTTTTGATGCGCGGTGTAGGGGAAGCGTTTGATTTGATAGCCGTCGAATAACGGCATCTCGGCGCGCATCGACAGCGCAATCAACGCCGCAAATGCCGCCGCTTGCACCACGCCAACGCCGGACATCATTCGACCGGCGGTTGGCGTACGGTGCGGCGGCGCGGTTTTCATTGCGGCGGTGTACACCATTAAAAACGAAGTGGTGACGGACAATGCATACCAGCGAAATATATCCCAACCAAACCAATGCATCAACAGCGGCGAACCGCCGGCCAACACGCCGAGCAATTGCATATAAAGCGGTTGTCGGCTGCGGCGCAACGCCAACACGATAAACAGCCAAAACGGCAACAGCGTCGGTGCGACCGCCCAAAATCCGCGCGCATAGTCGCCGTTGGTTAAATATTCGACGCGTTTGCCGCGCATTATTTTTTCATTGGATTGAAAGGTGCGATGCAACACCGCAAAGGCGTCTTTGCGCAATTTAATTTTTGTTTGGGTGGCGAGTTGGTTATGCATGGCAGTGGACTGGTTGGATGACAGCGCCGTGCGCGCGGTGATGAAGTCAATCGCCAACAGCGTCAGCGACAACGCACCGACCAACAATAGCGGCGTCAATCGACTGAGCCAATTGCGCTTGCAGTGCGCATTTAAAAATCGGGGAGGGGTAATTCCAGCAACAACGACATCACCGCAACCGGAAAGAAAATAATCAAGGTCGCTTCGTGAATTATTATCGCGAATGGAAACGCGGCGGCGATTAACAAAAGTTTTTTGTAAAAGCCGCGCGTGATTAACGCCAGCAACGTTACAAACAAACCGATGTGGTCAAAATAGCCGACGGTGTGCGACAAATAAACAATCGCCAAACCGGATGCAAACAACAATGCACAACCAATCCACGGCAAATGTTGGGTTTTGATGAGTTGCCAACACAACGCGCCAAGCAATGCAATATTGGCGCACAAAAATGCAAAACTAAACGCGACAAAAAATTCATACGCGTCAAGGGACGCGATATTGATGGCGTCGAGCAATGCGCCAATTGCGCCGCGTTTGACAAAACCGTGTTGGTAGTTAAACAAAAAATGCGTATACGACCAGATGTTCGGCAACCGCGCGCCTTTTTAATGCGCCGTCGGTCAACAACACCACCAGCATCGCCAACCAAAAGCGGTTGGTGATGGACGCGTTGCGCAACCGACACAACCATCGACGGGCAACAGTGATGCAACGCTCGGCGACAATCATCCGGCCGCACACGCCGCACATTGCGGATTTTTTGGCAGGCGCATTTGTTGCCATTCCATCGTTTGCGCATCGAACAACCACACCCGCCCGACCAATTGCGCATCGCCGCGCAAGAGGTTAATCGCTTCCATCGCCTGCATCGCGCCGATGACGCCGACCAGCGGGGCGATGACGCCTTCGTTTTCGCAGGTGTCGGCGGTGATGTTTTCTTCCGGATACAAACATCGATAGCACGGGCTGGCCGGGTTGTTCGGGTCGAATGCGGTAACTTGCCCTTCGAAGCGAATCGCCGCGCCGACAATCAGCGGGGTTTTGGTTTGTTGCGATGCGCGGTTGATGGCAAACCGCGTTGCGAAGTTGTCGGTGCAATCCAAGACGATGTCGACGGCGGCGGCGGCGTCGATTAAATCATCGGCGTCGAGCGAATAATCCAATGTTTCGATTTGCAGTTCGGGGGTTAATGCGCGCAAGGTGGCGGCGGCGGAATGCGCCTTTAATTCGCCGAGGTCGGCGTGGCGGTGGATGATTTGCCGCTGTAAATTCGACGGCTCGACGCGGTCGAAATCGGCGAGGGTTAATTTGCCGATGCCGGCTGCGGTCAAATACATCGCGGCCGGCGCGCCCAACCCGCCGAGCCCGACAATCAGCGCATGCGCATCGCGCAGACGACGTTGCCCGGCTTCGCCGAGTTGGGCGAGGCGGATTTGTCGGCTGTATCGGTCGCGCCAATCGGAGGGAGTCATCGAGGTCGCTTCATTTATCGTGGGGGTGTTCAGTCGGCGTGCGGTTGCATGGATGGCGCGCGGTTACTTTTGCGGTGCGGTTGCACTTGACGCGCGCGCGCTTTACACTTGCGGTTCGCACACGCCAATTCGATAAATTGGAATCACGATTCGCTCATTGAGCGACGACCAACACCGATGAAAAGCGCACCCGCCAACCGCGCGCAACGTCGCGCATGGTTACATGGCGACAACTTAGCCTATCTTGAATCATTGCAGCGCGATGCGCAAGGTCGCCGCGATGCAAAAGGCAACGGCGCCTGGGCGCGGCTGGCGGCCGAGTTGTCGTCTGATTCGCCCGCGTCGCCCGATTCGTTTGCGTCACTCGATTCACTCGAGTCGCGCGCATCCAATGCGCATGCGCAAACTTGGTCGGCAAGTTCGGCGCATAAGCAGGCGCAAGTGTCATTGTTAATCGATGCCTATCGCAGTTTCGGGCATCTGCGCGCCGACATCGACCCGATAGGCGTGATGCCGCGCGGTGATGCATCGGAGTTGGATTTGACGCGGTTTGATTTAAACGAAGCGGCGTTGACCGATGAATTCGATGTCGGCAATCTCGGCGGCGGCGGACATAAACCGCTCGGCGCGATTCTCGAACATTTGCGCAAAGTGTATTGCGGCGCGATTGGTTATGAAGTCGCGCAGGTCACTTCGCGCGAACAACGTCGATGGTTGCGCGAACGAATCGAATGCCCATCGTCGATGGCGCCGCTCGACGATGAAGAATGCATCATCTTATTGCAGCGGTTAAGCGCGGCTGAAGGCTTGGAGAAATATCTGCACACCAAATATGTCGGGCAAAAACGTTTTTCGCTCGAAGGCGGCGATGTGTTGGTGCCGATGTTGGCTGATATGATTCAACAACTCGGCGCGCGCGCGGTGAAGGAAATCGTCATCGGCATGGCGCATCGCGGGCGGTTGAATGTGTTGGTGAACATTCTCGGCAAGGCGCCGAAGGAATTGTTTAGCGAATTCGAAGGGCGCGGCGTCGATGTCAACATCGATGCCGAAGCGCAAACCGGCGGCGATGTTAAATATCATCAAGGCGCATCAAGCGACATCCAAACGCCCGGCGGGCGCGTGCATGTCGCCTTGTCGTTTAATCCTTCGCATTTGGAAATCATCGACCCGGTGGTCGAAGGCTCGGTGCGCGCGCGTCAGGAACGCCGGCGTGATTCGGCGCGCGCCGAAGTTGCGCCGATTTTGATTCACGGCGACGCCGCGTTTGCCGGGCAGGGCGTGGTGATGGAAACATTAAACATGTCGCGCACGCGCGGCTATTCGACCGGCGGCACGATACACATCATCATCAACAACCAAATCGGTTTCACCACCAACGCGCTCGATGCGCGCTCGACGTTGTATTGCACCGAAGTCGCCAAGATGGTGCAGGCGCCGATTTTTCATGTTAACGGCGACGACCCCGAAGCCACCGTGCGCGCCGCGCGATTGGCGTTGGATTATCGAATGACCTTCGGCAACGATGCGGTGATAGACATTGTTTGCTATCGCCGCCACGGACACAACGAAGCCGACGAGCCGAGCATCACCCAGCCGATGATGTACGGCAAAATTAAACAAGCCGCGCCGCCGCGCAAAATTTACGCCGACCGATTAATTGCGCGCGGCGCGATTGCGCGCGCGCGCGCCGATGCAATGGCCGACGCCTATCGCGCGCAATTGGACGACGGCCACATCGTCGCCGGACAAGTCATCGACCCGAACAAAGCGGCGATGATGATTGATTGGACGCCGTATCTCGGCGGCGATTGGGACGACGGCACGGCGACCGCAACCCAGCATTCGTTGCCGCAACTTGCGCAACAACTCAGCGAAACGCCGGACGATTTTGTCGTGCATGCGCGCGTGCAAAAAGTGTTGGCGCAGCGCATTGCGATGGCGCGCGGCGAGACGCCGATTGATTGGGGTTGCGCCGAGTTGTTGGCGTACGCGACGATTTTGAAGGACGGTTACGACGTGCGCCTGTCCGGGCAGGATGCCGGGCGCGGCACATTTTCGCATCGCCACGCAACGCTGCACGACCAATCGCACGCGCGCACCCACATACCGCTGCAGCATCTCGGCGGCGACGGGCGATATTTGGTGATTAATTCGCTGCTGTCGGAAGAGGCGGTGCTGGCGTTCGAATACGGTTATGCAACCACCGAGCCGCGCGCGTTGGTGATTTGGGAAGGGCAGTTCGGCGATTTCGCCAACGGCGCGCAGGTGGTCATCGACCAATTCATCAGCAGCGGGCAAGCCAAGTGGTCGCGGGTGTGCGGGTTGACGCTGTTTTTGCCGCATGGAATGGAAGGGCAAGGCCCCGAACATTCCTCGGCCCGCCTCGAGCGATTCCTGCAGTTGTGCGCCGAACAAAACATGCAGGTATGCACGCCGACCACGCCGGCGCAAATGTTTCATCTGTTGCGCCGGCAAATTTTGCGCGCGTTGCGGCGACCGTTGATTGTGATGACGCCGAAAAGTTTATTGCGCCACAAACTGGCGACCTCGACGCCAAGCGAATTAAGCGACGGCAAATTCCACAATGTCCTCGGCGAAGTCGATGCGCTCGACGCCAAACGCGCCACGCGCATCGTGTTATGCAACGGCAAGGTTTATTACGACCTGCTCGAAGCGCGCCGCCGCGCCGGCAGTGACGACAAAATCGATGCCGCCGCCGCCAACATTGTGTTGTTGCGCATCGAACAACTCTATCCGTTTCCGCGCCGCGATTTGCGCGCGATGTTCGAACATTATCCGCGCGCGCGCGAAATTGTTTGGTGTCAAGAGGAGCCAAACAATCAAGGCGCGTGGCGACAAATTCATCGCCGCTTGCGCGATTGTTTAACGCGCGGGCAAACCTTGCATTGCGTCAGCCGCGCGGCTTCACCGTCGCCGGCGGTTGGGCATTATCAATTGCATGTCGCGCAACAACAGCGTTTGGTCGAGCGTGCGTTGGGGGCGTTGAGTGCCGGTGATAATGCATGATTGGTTGAATGATTGATTTGCCGAATCGATTTATTTCGAGTCACTGTAACTAACTTACCGTTACTTTACTTACTGTTACTTTCGCTTTACTTTTACTTTCACTTACACTTGCACTTGTCACTGTGACTTTCACTGTAACTTAATGAGTCAACCAACGAGGTAACCCATCGATGGATATTAAAGTTCCCGTATTGCCCGAGTCGGTCGCCGATGCATTGTTGCTGGATTGGAAAAAACAAGTCGGCGATGCGGTGCGGCGCGATGAAATTTTGGTCGAAGTCGAGACCGACAAAATCGTGCTCGAAGTCGTTGCGCCGACTGACGGCGTGTTGGCGGATATTTTTGAACCGTCCGGGTCGACGGTGACCGCCGGGCAGCGGATTGCGCAGTTGAACGAAGGTGCGGTGGCGCGTGAAAGTGGTGACGTTAACAGTAACGTTGGCGGTGCCGACAATGTCAATGCCAACGTCAACGTCGACGCGAACGACAAACCGTCGGTCGATACGCCGGCGCAAATCGCTCAGCCGTCGTCCGGCGAAACCGATGCGGATGATGAACCGTTGAGTCCGGCGGTGCGGCGGTTGGTTGGCGAGCATGGGTTGGATGTGAATGCGATTCGCGGCAGCGGGCGCAATGGGCGGGTGACCAAAGAGGATGTGTTGACGTTTATCGCCAATCAGGTTGCGCCGGATGAAGAGGCGGCAAGTGCGTCTTCGGCGGCATCGGCATCGGCACCGGCACCTTCACCGTCGTCGGTGCCGGCATCGTCACCGTCGCCGGCGCGCGATTCGATGGAGTCGGCTGAAGTGCGCGAACCGATGAGTCGTTTGCGTCAAACCATCGCCGCGCGATTGGTGCAGGCGCAACACGAGGCGGCGTTGTTGACCACGTTTAATGAAGTCGATATGCAGCCGGTGATGACGTTGCGCGCCAAGTACAAGGAGGATTTTGAAAAACGTCACGGCGCGCGGTTGGGGTTTATGTCGTTTTTTGTTAAGGCGGCGGTTGGCGCGCTGCAAAAATATCCGACGGTCAATGCGCGCATCGACGCCAACGACATCGTGCATCAACGCGATGTCGATATTGGCATTGCGGTGTCGTCGCCGCGCGGCTTGGTGGTGCCGGTGTTGCGCGATTGCGAATCGCTCAGTTTTGCCGACATCGAAAAACGCATCCGCCAATTCGGCGAGTCCGCGCGCGACGGCAAACTTGGGTTGGATGAATTGCAAGGCGGCACGTTCACCATCACCAACGGCGGCGTGTTTGGTTCGTTGTTATCGACGCCGATTGTCAATCCGCCGCAAAGCGCGATTTTGGGCATGCATAAAATCCAAGAGCGCCCGATTGCCGAACACGGCGCGGTTGTGATTCGCCCAATGATGTATCTGGCGTTGACGTATGACCATCGCATCATCGATGGACAACAAGCGGTTGGGTTTTTGGTGGCGATTAAGGAAACGCTCGAAGACCCGGCGGCGTTGTTGTTGCAAAGTTAATCGATGCGGTTGGTTTGCATTGGTTACTTTGCATTTGTCACTTCGCACTTGCACTTGTCACTTATCACTTGTTAACTTTTTACTCGCAACGCACAACACGACTCGTTAACTTATCAACTTATTAACTTGTTAACTTAAACCCTTTAACCGCACTTTATATTTTAATCATGCAACCCACCCACGATGTCATCGTTATCGGCGGCGGCCCCGGCGGCTATGTCGCCGCGATTCGCTGTGCGCAATTGGGCTTGCGCGTCGCCTGCATTGATTCGCGCAGCGGCGACGACGGGCGGGCGGCGTTGGGCGGGGTTTGTTTAAATGTCGGCTGCATACCGTCCAAAGCGTTGTTGGATTCCTCCGAGCAGGTCGAGCGGTTGGCGCATCTGCCCGAACACGGCGTATCGGTCGGCGGCATCGACATCGATATCGCCAAGATGATGGCGCGCAAAGATTCGATTGTCGATAAGTTAACCACCGGCATCGCGCAATTATTGCAAGCCAATGCGGTCGAGTTTATTCACGCGCGCGCAACCTTGCGCGCCGATAATTGCGTCGATACCGTCGCCGCCGACGGCACAACGCGCGCGTTGCGCGGCGCGCACATTATTCTTGCGCCGGGGTCAATGCCGATTGAATTGCCGGGCATTGCATTCGACGGCGAAACGATTGTCGATTCGAGCGGCGCGCTTTGCTTTGCGCAACCGCCGCAACGACTCGGCGTTATCGGCGCCGGCGTTATCGGCTTGGAACTCGGCAGCGTCTGGCGGCGATTGGGCGCGCAAGTGGTGTTGCTCGAAGCGCAGGATGATTTTTTGTCCGCCGCCGATTCACAAATCGCGCGTGAAGCGATGCGCCAATTCAGCCGACAAGGGCTGGACATTAAACTCGGCGCGACGGTCGATGCCTGCGAAGTGCGCAAAGCGCGCGGCAAACGCGCGGCGCACATCGCCTATCGACAAAACAATCAAACACATTCGCTCGAAGTCGACCGCGTCATTGTCGCGGTTGGTCGACGCGCCGCGACCGATGGATTGTTGGGCGACGATTGCGGCGTGACATTGGATGCGCGCGGCGCGATTGAGGTCGATGCGCATTGCCGCACGCGCGCCGATGCCGTGTGGGCGATTGGCGATGCGGTGCGCGGCCCGATGTTGGCGCATAAAAGTTCCGAAGAAGGCGCGGCGGTCGCCGAACGAATCGCCGCGCGCAATCATCGCGTCGGGCATGTCGATTTCAATTGCGTGCCGTGGGTGATTTACACCGCCCCGGAAATCGCCTGGGTCGGGCAAACCGAAACCGAACTCGCCGCGCAATCCATCGATGTCGCCGTCGGCGCGTTTCCCTTCGCCGCCACCGGACGCGCATTGGCGATGGGCGAAACCGGCGGCATGGTCAAACTCATCGCCGACCAAAAAACCGACCGCCTGCTCGGCGCACACATCATCGGCGCGCATGCATCCGAACTCATCGCCGAATGCGTACTGGCAATGGAATACCGCGCCAGCGCCGAAGATTTGGCGCGCACGATGCACGCGCATCCGACCTTATCCGAAGCAATTCACGAAGCGGCCTTGGCGGTCGACAAACGCGCGATTCATAAAGTTAATAAATGAATGGGGCTGAACTTTGTTGGGTTGTATTGGTGGGGTGTAAAGTAATGATTGGTAACGCGGGTTATAAAATCCCATTGCGAAGTGACATTGCAAAGTGGAAGTAATGTTATAAGATAACATTATAAAGTAACGTTATAAAGTAACATTACTAAACAACGTTATAAAGCAACACTACAAAACAACATCAATCCGCCAACTGATACTTAACCTCGCGCTGTTGCATCACCGCAAGCAAATGCTCGGCGTGGATGCCCATGCCGACGTTTAAAAATTGGTGCTCCTTTTGCGCGGCGGGTTGCGCGGATTTTTGTGCGGCGTTTTGTTGGCTGGGCACCGGCGGGCTGAAGCCGAGGGGGTAGTGGCGGGTGTGGGATTGCAGCGCCCAGACGGCGCCGGCGGTGTCTACGATGGGTCCGCCGCTTTGTCCGACCAAGCCGGGCGTTGAGGTTTCGATGAACTTGCCGGCTTGGTTGGGTTCGGCGCCGGGCAGCGGGGCGGTGACTACGCGGGTGAACATTCCTTCAATTGGAAACAACGGCAGCGGCACCGCGCCCTTTGGTAACATGAAGGCGTTGCGTTTTTCGTCGAACAGCGGCGTGATGTTGTGAAACGGAAAACCGAGTTTGCATAAACTGCGTCCCGGGGCGTAGTCGTCGTCGGGGCGCTTAAATTTTGGATAGTGCGCAATCGAATTGGCGTCGAACGGTTCGATGCGTCCGAGCGCAAGGTCAGCCGACGGCATCACGGTAACTTCGCGCAATTGCGCGGCGTCGCGCCCCCACCACACCGAATGATTAATCGCGCCGCCTTTGGACGGACGCTGCACGCTGCGCACCTTGCTTTTGCGATACAACTTGTCGGCGACGGTGTCTTGTTCGAGTTGACGAACATCGGCGCGATGGGCGCCGTGTTGCGCGCTGCTTTTATGTCCGCGTTGTATCTCGTCGATTAAATGTTTGGTGGTCAACATCCAACCGTCGCCGTTTATCATCACGCATGCGCCAATCGATGCATGGCATGCGCCGTCCGGCGCGCGGCTTGAGATAACCACCGGCAAGGTGAATTGCGATGCCAAACGACAGGCGTGAACGAACATTGGGCTTGCTGAACGGTGACGATAAGTGACGGCGATGTGTGACGGTGAATGATGAATATGTCGACGATGTCGACGGCGACAGTGACGATGACGACAATGACAGTAACAGTAACAATGACAAGCGACGGATTGCGTATAATACCACGCCCGCCGCCGACCGCTTGTTTGCCATGCCCCGCCCGCCCGCCGCCAATCGATTCTGGCTTAACCCGCCGGTGGTGCGCGGCTCGACGTTGGCGCACGCCACGCTCGATGAATTCGAAAAGTCGCGCGATGAATACGCGCAAAAAAATGCGCTGTTGTACGGGCGGATGGGCACGCCGACGGTGTTTGCATTCGAGGATAAAGTCGCCGCATTGGAAAACGCGCACGCCGGCTTGGCGACATCATCCGGGTTGAACGCGATTGCAATCGCGTTGCTGGCGTTTGTGCGTCACGGCGACCATGTGTTAATCGCCGATTCGGTGTATGCGCCGACGCGCAAATTTTGTGATGCGGTGTTGACGCGCTTCGGCGTGACGGTCGAATACTACGACCCGATGATTGGCGCGCGCATCGATTCATTGTTGCGCGACAACACGCGATGCATCTTTATGGAATCGCCCGGCTCGTTGACCTTCGAAGTGCAGGATGCGCGCGCGATTGCGCAAATCGCCCAAGCGCGCAATATCACCACGATTATCGACAACACTTGGTCGGGTTCGCATTTTTATCGCCCGCTTGATTATGGCGTTAATGTATCGGTCATCTCGGCGACCAAATATTTTGTCGGGCATTCGGATGCGATGCTCGGCGTCATCGTCGCCGACGCCGCGCATTATGATGCGGTGCGCGCCTGTCGCACCGCCTTCGGCAACTGCGCATCACCGGACGACGCCTATCTCGGATTGCGCGGGCTGAAAACTTTGCGCGTGCGGCTTGCGCATCATCAGCAAGCCGCGCTGCAGTTGGCGAATCATCTCGCGCAACAAGACGGCGTGTTGCGCGTGTTGCATCCGGCGTTGGCATCGTGTCGCGGGCATGATAGTTGGCGGCGCGATTTTGACGGCGCCGGCGGATTGTTTTCCTTCGAGTTGCAGCCGCGCGGTCGTGCGGCCAAGGCGGCGTTGTTGGACCGGATGAAACTGTTTCGCATCGGGTTGAGTTGGGGCGGTTGCGACAGTTTAATCGCCCCAGCCACGCCGCAATCGTCGCGCAGCGCGACGCGGTGGGATTCGCCGGGGTGTTTGATTCGCGTGTTTGTCGGGTTGGAATCCATCGATGCATTGACCGCCGATTTGCAGGACGGTTTGCGGCGGTATTTTGCAACCGACGGTTAAGGCGCGCTCAATCATTTTAAGTTACTTACCCTTTAAGTCACTTATTAAGTCACAATTAATTCACTGTCACTTAAGTCACTGTTATAAGTTAACCGTAAACAGTTAACCATTATCCCTTTACGAGTTGCCGTTGATGAACTTTCCGCATCAAATGTTTAAGGCGTATGACATACGCGGCATTGTCGACGCCGAGTTAAGCGAAGCGTTGGCTGAACAACTTGGGCTTGCGCTGGGGCGTCAATCATGCGCGCGCGGCGTAACGCAAATGGTGGTGGCGCGCGACGGGCGGTTGAGCGGCGAACGGCTGCAGCGCGCGTTGATGCATGGCTTGCGCCAAAGCGGTTGCGATGTCGTGGACATCGGCGCGGCGCCGACGCCGGTGTTGTATTTTGTCGCCGCGCGCAGTAAAGGTAGCGGCATCGCGGTGACCGCCAGCCACAACCCGCCGCAATACAACGGGCTGAAAATGATGATTGCCGGCGAGACGTTGTTTGGTGATGCGATTCAATCGCTCAAAGCCGAAGTCATCGACATCGGGCGGGGGGAAAGTGGTAATCAAAGTCACGACCAAAGTCACAATAAAAGTGACGGTACAAGTAACAATAAAAGTCACAATAAAAGTGAAAGCGGTAACAGTAACAGTGACAGTGCAAGTACAAACGCAAGCGACAACCCCCTCGGCGCATTGCGCCAACACGACGGCTTGGGTGAATACGCGCGCGCGTTGTGCGCGGACATTCGATTGCCGCGGCCGTTGCGCATTGCGATGGATTGCGGCAACGGCATCGCCGGTGCGATTGCGCCGCGATTGTTTCGTGAACTCGGTTGCGAAGTCATCGAATTGTTTTGCGAAGTCGACGGCAACTTTCCCAATCATCATCCGGATCCAAGCGAGCCAAAAAATCTTGCCGCGTTAATCGATGCGGTGCGCGCGCAACGCGCCGAGTTTGGCATCGCCTTCGATGGCGACGGCGACCGCTTGGGCGTGGTGTCGGGCGACGGCGCGATTATTCAAGCGGACCGATTGATGTTGTTGTTTATCGATGAAGTGCTGCGCGAATCCGTCGGCGGCGAAGTGTTGTTCGATGTCAAATGTTCGCGCTTGGTCGGGCGCGCCATCGCCGCGCGCGGCGGACGCGCCAAGATGTGCCGCACCGGGCATTCGTTTATCAAGCGCGAACTTGCAGCCGGCGATGCGGTGTTTGCCGGCGAGATGAGCGGGCATTTATTTTTCGCCGACCGCTGGGGCGGGTTCGATGACGGGGTGTACGCCGCGGCGCGATTGTGCGCATTGCTGGGCGCGGATGCGCGCACGCCGCGCGAAGTGTTTGCGGCGTTGCCGGACACGGTCAACACCCCCGAACTTCGAATGGAAATGCGCGAAGGCGAAGCGCATCAACTCATCGAAACATTAATCGCCAACGCCGCAAGCGCATTCGCCGACGCCGAGGTCAGCACGCTCGACGGCGTGCGCGTCGATTTTGCCGACGGCTTTGGATTGATTCGCGCATCCAACACCACGCCGACGATGATTATGCGATTCGAAGCCGACACGCGCGCGCAACTCGATGAAATTCAATCGCGGTTTCGACGGTTTTTAACCGATGCGCGCGACGGGTTGACGTTGCCGTTTTAATCGGCGTTGTCGATTGTCGAATATCGAATGTATCGATGATTGCATTTGCATTGCGCGCAATGCGTTATAATCGCGTGGTGCACCATTGCATTATGTAAACGAATCATTATTTGCTTAATTACTTACTCGATTATTCACCCGATTATTTATATTCACTCTATTTACTCGACTATTTAATCGACCATTAAATCGCATCATTAACCTCGGGGGTTAACATGTTTGACGCAGCGCAATTTTTGGCGGGTTTTTCCTTGTTCACCGTGGCGGTGGTTTTGATTATCGCGTTGATTGTCGCCAAGGGCGTCGTCGTGGTTAGTCAAGGCTATGAATGCACGGTCGAACGGTTTGGGCGATTTGTTAAATCATTGCGCCCCGGCTTTCACATCATCATCCCGTTCATCGACAAAATCGGCAACAAGGTCAACATGATGGAGCGGGTGATGGATGTGCCGTCGCAGGAAGTCATCACCAAGGACAACGCCGTGGTTAAGGTCGATGGCGTGGTGTTTTATCAGGCGTTGGATGCGGCCAAAGCGAGTTATGAAGTTAACCATTTGGAAAACGCGGTGTTGAATTTAACCATGACCAACATCCGCACGGTGCTCGGCTCGATGGATTTGGATGAATCGCTTTCCAAGCGCGATGAAATTAACGCCGCGTTGCTGAAGGTGGTCGATGCCGCGACCACGCCGTGGGGCATCAAAGTTACGCGCATCGAAATCAAGGACATCACCCCGCCGGCCGATTTGGTCGAATCGATGGCGCGGCAGATGAAAGCCGAGCGCGACAAACGCGCGACCATTTTGGAATCCGAAGGCGAACGTCAAGCCGAAATTTTGCGCGCCGAAGGCAAAAAACAAGCGGCGATTTTGGAAGCCGAAGGCGAACGCGAAGCGGCCTATCGCGAAGCCGAAGCGCGCGAACGATTGGCGAAAGCCGAAGCCGAGGCGACGCGAATGGTGTCCGAGTCGATTGCCGCCGGCGATGTCAATGCGATTAATTATTTTGTCGCAACCAAATATGTCGATGCATTAAAAGCGTTCGGCGCGGCCGACAATCAAAAGGTTGTGTTCTTGCCGCTGGAAGCGACCAATGTGCTCGGTTCGCTCGGCGGCATCGGCGAATTGGTGAAGGAAACGTTTGGCGAAAACCCGAGCGGCAAACGCTCGAGCGGCAAGTAAACAAATTCGAATTAACCAATTCGAATAAACCAATTCGAATCACGGCGCGCAAGTAAACGCGCGCAACCAAACTTAACCCAACTTACATCAACTCAAACCGCATTAATTAATTCGATGAATGAATTTTTCAATTCTTGGTCGGGCGCGGCGTTCGATTTAAATCATTGGGCGTGGTTGACCATCGGGTTGTTGTTGTTGGTCGCCGAGTTGTTGGTGCCGGCGACTTTTTTTCTGTGGTTGGGCGTGGCCGCGTTGGTGACCGCCGGCTGCGTGTTTTTTATCGACGGCTTGGCTTGGCAGACGCAATGCTTAATATTCGCCGCGCTTGCGGTGGCTGCGGTGTTGTTGTCGCGGCGGTATTTGGTCAAGCGACAAACCGGCGGCGCGTATCCGCATCTCAATCAACGCGGGCGGCAATACATCGGGCGGGTGTTTACCTTAACCGAATCGATTCAAAACGGCGTCGGCAAAATCGCCGTCGACGACAGTCAATGGCAAGTGCGCGGCCCGGAGTTGCCGCGCGGGGCGAAGGTTAAGGCGGTCGAGAGCGACGGGGGAGTGTTGGTGGTGGAGAAATTCGATGGGTGACAATTCATTGTCACAATTCATTGCGGCATTCATTGTTAAGTTAATCACAAGTAACTTAACGGCAAAAATAAGTTAACAACAAAAGTTAACGGGGCAAATTAACAAAGCAAGTTAACCGTCGAAGTTAACAAGGCAAAGTAACAAAACAAGTTAACCGTCACTCACATTCAAACCACCGCAACTTGTCGTGCAATTCGACAACTGCGCCGACGATGAGCAAAGTCGGCGCGCGAATTGCGGCGCGGTCGAGAGTGCGCAAGGTGGTTATCGTGCCGAGATGCACTTTTTGTTGCAGCGTGGTGCCTTTTTCAATCAACGCGGCCGGGGTGTCGGCGTCCAAGCCGGCGGCGCGCAGGTGTTCGCAAATCAACGGCAGCCCGAGCAGGCTCATGTAAAACACCAGCGTTTGCCCGGGCGCAGCCAACGAGGCCCAATCCAACTCGACTGCGCCGTCGCGCAATTGCCCGGTGACGAAGCGCACCGATTGCGCGTAATCGCGATGCGTCAATGGAATGCCGGCATAACAGGCGCAGCCGTTGGCGGCGGTGACGCCGGGGATGATTTGGAATGCAATGTTGGCGCTCGCGAGTTGTTCAATCTCCTCGCCGCCGCGTCCAAAGATAAACGGGTCGCCGCCTTTGAGTCGCGCGACGCGTCGCCCGCGTTGCGCATGCGCGATTAACATTTCATTGATGTCGCGCTGCGCCACCGCATGCGAAGCGCGGCGTTTGCCGACATACACCAACTCGGCGTCGCGGATGCGCGTCAAAATTTCCGGCGCAACCAAGCGGTCGTACAACACCACATCGGATTGCATCAACAAGCGATGCGCGCGCAAGGTTAATAAATCCGGGTCGCCGGGGCCGGCGCCGATTAAATACACTTCGCCGGTTCGATGATGAGGTTTATTTTTATTTTCGTTCTCGTTTTTATTATGGCTTTTGCTTGTGTTGTTACTTTTATTTTTACTTGCGCTGTCACCGTCACCGTCCCGTTGCGCAACAAACGCCTCTTCCAACAATTGCGCGGCGCGCTGCGCTTGTCCAGACAACACGCTTTCGCCGACTGCGCCATGCAGAATATCCTCCCAAAACCGCAGGCGCGCGGCGCGTTCGGGAATCATTTCGCGCGCGCGTTGGCGGTGTTCGCCAAACAGCCGCGCCAATGCGCCGTAATCGTGCGGCAATAGCGAATCGATGCGTCGTCCCAACAGGCGGGTTAAGGTTGGCGAAGTTGCGCCGCAGGCGACGCTGATTGCAATCGGGTCGCGTTCAATCATCAGCGGAAAGATGATGTCGCTGTGCGCCGAGTCGTCGGCGACATTGACGGCGACGCCGCAACGGTTTGCGTGCGCGGCAACGGCTCGATTGACGGCGCGTTGGTCGGTGGCGGCGACGACCAATGCGTAGTGGTGCGCGGTTAAATCCTCATCGCGATAGGCGCGCAAGTGGATGGCGCCGTGATGTTGTTCGATTAATGCGCGCAAGTCATCGCCGATTTGTTTGGCGACGATGTCGATTTTGCCGCCGGCGTCAATCAAGCGTCGCGCGCGCCGTTCGGCAACCGCGCCGCCGCCGACAATCAGGCAACGTTTATTTTCGAAGTTGTGATGCAACACCAAGCGTTTCATTGTCGTTGCCGTTGCGATGCCGGTTACAGGTTTTACAGTTGTTTACAGTTGCAGTTTGTTAACGGCGATTGCGATTCGTTAACGATGATTGCGATTGCGTTACCGATTGATGCATCACACCGTCACCGCACTCGCATTGCCCGGCGGATGAAGTTGCGGATGAAGTGCGTGGGCGAGCAATTCCAAACTATCGACCAAGCGCGGGCCGGAGCGGCTGAAATACGCGTTGCCGTCGGCAAGATAAACGCGCCCATTGCGCACGCACGGCAGGTCGCGCCAATGCGGCGCGTTGTACAGCGTCGGCAAATCCTGTCGGCTGCGCGCGATGTCAAACCCGCATTGCGCGATGAACAACACCGCCGGCGCGGCGCGCACAAGTTCGCGCCAATCGATTTGCGTCGATGGCAAATGTTTGTTGCATGCCACCGCATTGCCGCCGGCGAGTTCGATGAGTTCCGGCGTCCAATGCCCGGCGCAAAACGGCGGGTCAATCCATTCCAAAAATGCAACCGTCGGGCGCGCATCATCGGGCAAGGTTGCGCTGCGGGCTTGCACCGCCTGCACGCGCGCGCGCAATGCATCGACCGTTTGTTTGGCATGCGCATCGATGCCGGCGGCGTCGCCGACCATCAACATCGAATCGAACACTTCGGATAAACGCATCGGCTCCAAGTTAATCACCTTGGCCGGCTGCGGCAATGTGCGCGCCGCCGAATACACTTCATCCGCGGCGACCGCGCACACATCGCACAACGCCTGCGTCACGATTAAGTCCGGGCGCACACTTGCCAATGTCTCGAGGTCGAGCGAATACAACGCGCGCGCATCGCGCAATCTTTCGCGCACCAATGCGTCAATCGTTTTGCTGTCGGCGTCTTTGGGGATGAGGGTGCGCGTCACTTTCGGCAACGCCGCCGCCGACGGCGGATAATCGCATTCATGCGTCACGCCAACCAACTGCGCACCCAACCCCAGTTGGTGGATGATTTCGGTGGCGCTCGGCAACAGGGAAACAATTCGCATTGCGCGATTGTACTGCATGCCGCGTGTGTGATGTGCGGCGATGCAAGTGCGACGGTGAAAGTGACGGTCAATGCAACCGATGTAACTTTATTAAAGTGTGGCGCGTTTTAATTTTGTTGAGTTGGTTTTGTTACTGTTTACTGTTACTGCACTTGCGCCAACCGCGCGCGCAGTTGTTCGATGGCGTCGCGCAATTGTGCATCGTCGGGCGCGGCATCGATGGCGCGCAAGGATTCGATTCGTTTTGATTGATGTTGGTCTTGCAGATGGTCGGCCGCGGCGCGCGCGCTTGTGCGATCGTTGCAAATCAGCGCAAGGTCGCAGCCGGCGGTTAATGCGCGCATGGCGCGGGTTGGCGCGTCTTCATCGCCGGCGCCTTTCATCGATAAATCGTCGCTGAGTATCGCGCCTTCGAAGTGCAGTTCATCGCGCAATATATCGCGCAACCAAAATTTCGAATAGGTCGGCAAATCATCATCGATGGTTTCGAATAAAACATGCGCGGTCATCATCGCGCCGAGTTGTTGGGCGAGTTGCGCGAAGGGAATTAAATCGCGTTGGTGCAGTTCGCGCATCGTGCGCACATCGCGCGGCAACTCGGCGTGTGAATCGGCTTCGACAAAACCGTGTCCGGGGAAATGTTTGCCGGTGGCGGGCATGCCGGCGCGATTCATTCCGGCGATATAGGCGCGCGCCAATTCGCAAACAACATCGGCGCGATGATGAAACGCGCGGTCGCCGATGACCGCGCTTTGTGGATTGCGCCAATCCAACACCGGCGCAAAACTTGCATCGACTCCGGTTTGGCGCACTTCGCCGGCCATGACAAAGCCGGCCAATTCGACGGCGGTTAATGCATGCGCGCGGTCGTTGTCGTACATTGCGCCGAAAATCGCAAGCGGCGGCAGGCGAAAGAAGCCGTCGCAAAATCGTTGTACGCGTCCGCCTTCTTGGTCGACGCCGATTAATAATGACGGCGCGCGCAATGATTTAATGTCGGCGACCAATGCGCGCAATTGTTCGCGGTTGACAAAATTGCGCGCAAACAAAATCACGCCGCCGATGGCCGGGTGGCGCAACAATTCACGGTCGTCGGCGGACAAGGCGACGCCATCGATGTCAATCATCAATGCGCCGAGCGGTTGCGGCGGGGTGGATTCGGTTTTGGGTTGATTCATTTAATTAACAATTGGATTAATACTTTTCATTAACAATATTCATTAACAATCTTAATTCACGATGTATTGATTAATGGGTTGACGCACAGTTACCTTCACGCATCAATCTGCACCGCCGCACCGCACGGCACTTGGTTAAACAGTTCGACAATCTCACGGTTGCGCATGCGGATGCAGCCGCGCGAGCCGGGCGCGCCCATCGGTATGTCGTCGGGGGCGCCGTGGATGTAGATGTAGCGGCGCATCGTGTCGACATCGCCGAGCCGATTGACGCCGGGTTGCGCGCCGCTGAGCCACAGGATGCGCGTCAAAATCCAATCGCGTTCGGGCGCGGTTGCGCGCATCGCCGCGCGAAACACTTCGCCGCTTGGGCGGCGCGCGATAAATACGCCGCCGAGCGGCGCGCCGTCGCCGATTTTGGCGCGGATGATGTGCGCGCCGCGCGGTGTGCATTCGCTGCCGTTGCGTTCGCCCGCGCCGTTCGCCGCGCACGACACCGCATACCGCGCGACGGTTTGGTCGGCGATGATTAATGCCAACGATTGCGCTTTGATGTCGATGTGGATGCGCGCGGCGGTTGGGTTGGATGGTTTCATTTTGTCACCGTATTATTTTTGTGCACTGTTTATTTTGTGGTGCGCGGTGACGGTTTGGCGTCAAGTTCATCGAGCAATTCATCGATAAGTTCATCCACCGCGCGCGTGATTAAATCGAAGACGCGGTCGAAGCCGTTTTCATCGCCGTAATACGGGTCTGGGATTTCGTCGTTGGTTAGCAGGCGCACTTTGTTGCGGCACTGTTCATCTCGATGTTCACTTCGATGTTCATTTCGATACTCATCAGCAAGCGTTTGCAGGTTGGCGTAATTGTTGTTGTCCATTGCGACAATGCAATCGAAGACGCGAAAATCATTGGCGCGGATTTGGCGCGCGCGCAATGTGCTGATGTCGATGCCGCGACGTTTTGCCGCGCGTTGTGCGCGTTCATCCGGCGGTTTGCCGATGTGCCAATCGCCGGTGCCGGCGGAGTCGACCTCGAAGTGCGCGTCGAGTCGGCGGCGTTGCACGGCATGCATAAACGCGCCTTCGGCGGTTGGCGAACGGCAGATGTTGCCGAGGCAAACAAATAATATGCGGTGGCGCATTAATAAATACGCTGTTGGTTATGTGACAAGTTACGCGGCAAGTTATGCATAAAGTTATGCGACAAGTTATGCATCCAGTTGCGCAAATCGGTTAACGAAGTTAATGTTGTTAACAAAGTTAATGAAGTGAATAAAGTTAATGAAATAAATAAAGTGAATAAAGTTAAACAAGTTAATACAAGGTTAATACAAGTTACCAAAACAATCATCAAGCCCGCGCCAAATGTATCACCGCTTTTTCGGCGTGCAGTTGGCGCATTATCGCGGCGAGGTGGCGGCGTCCGGAGACTTCAATCACAAACGACATCGATGACGTGTTGTGGTGTTGCGAATGCACCTGCAGATTGTTGATGTTGGATTCATGCCCGGCGATGATGTTGCTGACCGACGCCAGCACGCCGGGATGATTGCGGGTTTCCATTTTGATGGTCACTTGAAACACGCCGCGGGTTTTATCCGACCAACTGAGATGAAAATAATTGTCCTTGTTGCGGGTTAATTCCTTGCGGTTCGGGCATGCGGAGCGATGCACCACCAAGCCGCGCCCGCCGGTCATCGCGCCGATAATCGGGTCGCCGGGAATCGGGCGGCAGCAATGCGCGTAATGCACCAACAATCGCTCGGTGCCTTCTATCGACATCGCGGCCGCACCGCCGGGCGCGGAGGCGCTTTGCGTTTCGGCGATGAGTTGTTTGGCGACCAAGGTCGGCGGGCGTTTGCCGAAGCCGATGTCGCACAACAGCCGCGTCCAATCATCCAAATGCAATTGATTCAACAATGCAACTTTATGCGCGCTGGGGATTCGCAGGCGGCGATAGCCTTGTTGGGCGAGCGATTGCTTGAGCAGTTTGCGCCCCAACTTCAGCGATTGTTTATCCTTTTGCTGATGCAGATAATGGCGTATCGATGCGCGCGCCTTCGAGGTCACCGTGAAATCCAGCCACGCCGGCAACGGTCGCGCGGCGCGCGCGGTGATGATGTCGACATAATTGCCGTTATGCAGCCGTTCATGCAGCGGCGCGTCGCGTTGATTGATGCGCGCGCCGACGCTGCGATTGCCGATGTCGGTGTGCACCGCATAGGAAAAATCCAGCGCGGTTGCGCCGCGCGGCAGGCGTTTGATGTCGCCCTTGGGCGTAAACACATACACTTCATCGGGGAACAAATCGGCTTTGAGATGCTCCAAAAAATCGCCGGAGTCGAGCGATTGTTGTTGCGATTCGAGAAAACTGCTGAGCCATTTCTGCGCCAATTGTTGCGGCGCGTGTTCGCCGGTGGTGGCGGTTTTATAAAGCCAATGCGAAGCGACCCCATTCTCGGCGACGCGATGCATCGCTTGACTGCGAATCTGCACCTCGACCGCCTGCCCAAACGGCCCAACCACCACCGTATGCAATGATTGATAACCGTTCACTTTCGGTATCGCGACATAATCCTTAAACCCCTGCGGGCGCGGTTTGTAAATTTGATGCACCGCGCCCAACGCTTGATAGCATTGCGGGCGAGTCGCGGTGATGATTCGCAACGCGTGAATGTCGCGCACATCGCGCAACGAAAGTTTCTTTTCGCGCATCTTGCAATACACGCTGTATACATCCTTGTCGCGCCCGGAGATTTGCGCCTCGATGCCGATGCGCGTCAACTCGGCGCCGATTTTTTCGCTGGTTTCCTTGACCACCGATTTGCGTCCGCGTTTGCCGCCGGCGAGTTTTTTGGCAATCGCCGAATGGCGTTTGGGATACAACGTGCGCAGCCCAAGTTCCTCGAGTTGTTGCGCCAAATCGCGCATGCCGAGTCGGTTGGCAATCGGCGCGTAAATCTCCAAGGTTTGTCGCGCGACGCGGCGTTTTTTTTCCAAGCGCAACGAATCCAATGTGCGCATGTTGTGCAGCCGGTCGGCGAGTTTGATGATGATGACGCGGATGTCCTTGGCCGTCGCCATGAACATCTTGCGAAACGATTCGGCTTCGGCGTGTTGTTTGGATTTTTGTTCGAGTTGGCTGACCTTGCTTACGCCATCCACCAACGCCGCGATGTCGTCGCCAAATTGCGTCGCCAATTCGCCGCGCGTGCTGTCGGTGTCTTCGATAACATCATGCAACACCGCGGCGATAATCGTGCGGCTGTCCATTCGCATATCGCATAAAATCCGCGCCACCGCCAGCGGATGATGAATATAGGCCTCGCCGCTTTCGCGGGTTTGCCCGGCATGCGCGTGTTCGCCGAATTGACACGCTTCGCAAATGTTATCGACCGCCTTGCCGTCCAAATAATCGCCCAAGTCGGCAAGCAACGCGCCTATCGGCGTGCGCTTGCCGGGCGCGCGTTTGTTTGCGCGATGGGTTGCGTTTTTGTCCGCGCTTTTGTTTGTGCGTTTATCGACCGCGCGTTTGTTCGATGGCTTGCCCGCGCGTTGGGTGGACGGCGGCGTAGTGGCGCGCACGGCGTGCGCGTTGGCGGCGCGCTTTGGCGGCGCGCGGTTAATCGTCGTCGGTTTGTGTCGCGGGCTGAGCGTCATCGGTCGGCTCGTCGCCTGCCGGTGCGCCGAATAAATCATCCTCATTCAACGGCGCTTTGCTGCGCGGCATGTCGTCGTCGTCAAACAAATCGGGCAAATCCGGGAACAAGGTTTCTTCCTGCAATATCTCCGGGCCAATTTTGCCTTCGGAAATTTCGCGCAACGCCAACACCGCCGGACGGTTTTCCTCCGGCGGCACTTTCGGCTCCGCGCCCAAATGCAATTGCCGCGCGCGTTTGGCGGCGGTCAACACCAATTCAAAACGGTTCTCGATGTATTTCATGCAGTCGTCTACGGTTACGCGCGCCATAATCGGTTGTCCTCAAGTTAATACTGGTGAATAAAGTGAATAACAAGTTAACATTCAATGTCGAATGTAACATTAACGAGTTAAAAATAAACAAATCTTACAAATAAACAAATCAAAAAAAATCACGCCACATCCGCCCCGCCGATAAACGCATCGAGTTTGGCGACGGCGGCGTCGAATCGGTCGTTTACGATGATGCAATCATACTCGTCCTTGTGGCTGATTTCATCTTCGGCCGCGCGCATTCGTCCGGCGATAACTTCGGGGCGATCTTGGCGGCGCGATTCGAGGCGCGCCTTTAATGCATCGAGCGAAGGCGGCATGATAAACACCGACCGCGCCTGCGGGAATTGCGCGCGCACATTGCGCGCCCCTTGCCAATCGATTTCCAGCAATGCATGGTTGCCGCGCGCCAACGGCGCATCGATGGCGGCGCGCGAAGTGCCGTAATAGTTGCCAAACACAATTGCATATTCGATAAACCGCCGCCGCTCAATCATCGTTTCGAATTCATCGCGCGCAACAAAATGATAATCAACGCCGTCTCGTTCGCTCGGACGCCGTTCGCGCGTGGTGTGCGAAACCGCCAACACAATATCGCCGCGCCGCTTGGCAACTTCGCGCGCCAAACTGGTCTTGCCCGCCCCGGAAGGCGCGGACAAAATAATCACGGCGGGCGATGACACGGCGAACGACAACAGCGGCGGCGTAGTGGATTGTGTGGGGACGGTTGGGCGGTTGCGCGATTATATTTTAATTGCGCGGCGATTGCATATACGCAAAAAAAACCGCCGTTGTTGCGGCGGTTTTTTGGGATGCTGGTTGATGCGCGACAAACGCCGCGAAACAAGTTACGGCTACCCGTAGCGAAAGAGAACCACGAATAAGATAATCGTTAGCAAGACGTTGGATGTCACAGCGATAGCCGCCGCCACATACAAATTGCGCAGTTTGCGCGCCTGCATCTCTTCCGCCGTTTTGGGCGGCGTTCGTCGCCAAAAAGTTAACCGGAATGACATTGTATTACGCCAGCCGTTCGACCACGTAAATCACCAACGCCGCCATCGATGCGCCATATCCGATGGCCATGCCAACAACCCAGTTCATCGATGATGAACGGCTCTCCGAAATTTCTTTGCCAGTATGCTTTTCGGATGTGTGCAAATCCTCTTTGGTCGCCAATGTCTCAAGCGACTCTTTGGTTGCCAACGGTTCCAAATCCTCTTTGGTTGCCGCTTTGTCCGCCAAGTTTTGAAGCGCCTCTTTGGTCGCCATATCTTTCAGCGCCACTTTCAGCGCCGCTTTTATCTCTTCGCGCACAATTTGGCGAATTTCCTCTTTGAACTTTTCGAAGGCAAGGTTGGTTGCATAGGTTTCTTGCACATGCGCCAAAGTGGTTTCGACCACCGCCACACGCGCGCCCAACTCTTTCGATAGCGCCGGCATCTTCGGCGGCGGGGTGCTGCGGGTGCGTTTGGATTCGTTGCCGTATGCCGCTACAGGCTCGGCGACGTATTCGCCGGGCTTCAATTCGCGGCTGTCATCGTGGTGTTGGTCATATTGTTTCATTGGAATTCTCCTGATATCAGTAAATGGACTTGTACTATACCCTGCAGATCGCCGTTATGCAAGCCGCTCGACCCAATAAATCACCACTCCCGCCATCGTTGCGCAATGCAGTAAGGACAGCAATGCTCCACCGACAGCCCAGCGTATCGTTTGCGCACGGTTATTCGCGAGGTCTTGTTTGATTCGCGCTGCGGATTGGCGCAAATCCTCCGGGGTTACAAATGCTTTCATATCATCTTTCGTCGCCACATGCTTTCGGTCATATTGTTTCATCACATTCCCCCGAGATAATCGCAATTAAATGGACGTACATTATACCCCAACCCCCACCCTTGACACCCACCCCAATTCCGTATACCCTACCGCACCAATCACCGCTCCGCACACCAAGTGCGCACGGCGGATGATGAATTGACAACGACGGGGCGAATGATGCAAGTTGTTTTTGGTTTGTTAACTATGTCGCGACTATTTCGCGCAACTTCACGCGCGCAATCTGCATGCATGCAGGTTGCGCGGTTGTGCGCGTATCGCCCCCCCCCCCCCGACAAAAGTTGACGGCGTTGTTGTCGTCTAATCGTGTGCCTGCAATGTCTTGTCGAATGTCTCGTCGAATAAACTTGTTGCGATGCAATCCGTTTGCGGTTGCGTTGACTGTGCTTGGGTTGACCTTGGCGTTGTCGGGCGGTGAGTTGTGGGCGCAAACGGAATCCAGTGGGGATGCGGCGGGTGTCGCTTCATCGGTGAGCGATTCGCTTGGTACGCGCGAGCACGGCGGTTCTGCGTTGCGATTCGACGTCGCAGATGTGAACAGACTTGCAGCCGGCTATACTTTCTTTCGACAGACTCAAGCCACATACACTTTGCCGTCGGCGCACGGCGGGGCGCCGCCTTATGGCGGCTATTTGCTCAACAGGGAGGGTGAGAATGTAGTGATAAACAGGCCCTTGACATGCGCAGGCGCGTATGCATGCCCGACCGGTCTAAGGTTCCTCGGCGGCGTCAGCCAGCGCACCTTGAGCGGCTCGGCGACCGCCGCAGGCACGTTTACCGGGCATTATATTGTGTTCGATAATGTTGGCGGCACCACCGTCTCGACATCGGCGCCGGTCAAAGTCTTCGTGTTGCGGCATTTTTATTTTGATGAAGATGAAATCGCCACCCCGCTGGTATTGACGCACACCGGCGCGTCCTTTTCGAGGGTGTTGCCGTTTGCGCGGATGCCTCCGTACGGGTCAAGTTCCTCGACTGCGACCTATTCGCTGGGCGTCACTCCGGGCAAAACGGCATGCACATCGCATATCACGGATCTGAAGTTGACCATAACGAGCCAATATCCCCCACGCGTCTTGACCGGAACATTTGGCGACGAAGACACGCCGTCTTTTACCTGTTATGTGCGTTATCAAATGCTCGATACCTCCAGCGGGCGCACCGGCGCGGATGCGGTTTTCGATTTGGAATTCCAAGCGGTCGGCCCGCCGCTGTTTGACCCGGCCGTTCGCGCGCCGTTAACTTACACCGTCGGCTCCACCATCTATAACAGCGAAGGTGTGCGCTACACCACTCCGTTTAACATCCGCGGCACTTCGCCCGTCGTCCTGTGGAAAGGCATAGGGCAGGATAACATCCAGAGCGGCAGCCTGCCGCCGGGGATGAGTGTCAGCAACAGCAGGCTCGTCGACACCCCGACGGCAGCGGGCGATGATTATTTCGTCAGACGCCGCATACGCGATTTGGCGGTGCCGAATAGGCGCAGCGGCTATTACACCGTGCCCATCGTTGTGTTGCCGGCGCCAACCGCCGGCACCGTGCCGGATATCCACATCACCGCCAGCGGACACGGCTCGAGCGGCAGCAATGTTAACTTCGCCTTGCCGACCATCAGCGGCGGGCAGGGGCCGTTTAGCGCTAAATTGATGTCGCCGTCGTTGCCGGCGAATATGTCGATAGTCGACGGCACCACGCGAAACCCGCGGTTGGTCGGCACGCCGGCGATGGCCGACATCTCGGCCGGCCCGGTCAATTATGTTGTCGTGGTGACCGACTCCAACAATGTCGACATCACCAGCCAATTCACCGTGCACTATTACACCCCGCCGCGCGTCGTCAGCGCATTGCCGCCGATGACGCATATTGCGGTGGGGAATACGACGACCATCAATCTGCCGTGGGCGGTTGGCGGGCGCGGGGTGATGGCGGCGAATCCGACCTTTGCCGCCAATGCGGTTTATGTTACGCAAGGCACTTGGCGCGGCGGTTATGAAGCGCGCAGCGAAAATAACAGCGGTTATTTTCCCTTCATCGTGCGCCCGAGCGGTGAAAGCGATGTTCGGTTTTGCTATCGACTTACCGATTTAAACGGCGCGCGCACCGGCGAAAACTGTTTCAATGTGCGAACCTGGACGAAGCCGTATTACACCGCCGCCGAGTTGGAAACGCTTGCCGGCGGCTACACTTTCCGCCAAGGTGTGCCGCGGCATTATCGGTTGCCGGACGGCTTGCCGGCGAATGCTTTCGCCAATAAATCCCTTTACAACCTCACCGACGGCGCAAGCGGCGTATTCACCGACGCCGCCTATAATCACAACAACATCAGTTTTGCTTCAGCCCTCTACCAAAATCTCCGCACGGTAAGCGGCGCCACGGCGCCAACCGGCACACGAGTGGCGCGCGCGCATTTTCGCCGCAGTTTCATCGATGACACCGCCTCAGCCAACACCAACATCGTCGTGGTTGCGCCGATGCAATTGGCTGCGGTAATCGATTACGACTTGCCGCTCGGGCGCGCCGCCTCCATCCAATTCGCCCCAGCCGTAAACACGCCCAATGTCGGCGATTTTGTTTACGCCATCACCGGCGTAAGCGGCGCAACCCTGCCGAACGGAATAACCTTCGATCCCGCCGCCCGCCAATTGAACGGCACGCCGCCCGCCGCCGTTGCGCGCCAACAATTCGAATACAGCGTGCGCGACACTTGGGATGACATCACCGCCCGCGTAACCTTCGCCCTCACCATCTCGCCGCCGCCGGCATTCGATTACACGCCGACCACGGCGGCATTATCGTTCACACTCGGCGCATCGTCTTTCACCATCAACACCGACATCGTCAGCGGACGGGTCACCTACGCCGCCACCGGCGGCGTGCGCAAATTAACCTATCGCGGACAAGGCGCATTGCCGAGCGGAGTCAACGCGCTTTTTGACGCCAGCGGCGCATCGATAGGCGGCGTCGCCGCCGTCGGCAGCGTCGGCAATTATCAATACACCTTTGTCGTAACGGACGAAGCCGGGATAACCGACAGTGTGCGGCTGAATATCCATGTCACCGCAATCCCCACCTTCACCGCCACGCAAGGCAAAATCGATGCGACCTTAAACGGCGCATCGACTGAGGTCACCTTGCCAAGTGCAGATGGCGGCATCGGCGGCTTGACCTACAGCCTCGCCCCCAGCCTGCCGGTCGGCTTCACCTTCGATGCCGCCTCGCGCATCGTCAGCGGCATTGCCACCGCCAACGCCGACATCGGCGATGCGCAATACACCTTAACCGCACACGATTCGCTCGGCGCAATCGTATCGACAAAATTCAATTTGGAAATCCACAATCCGTTGGTGTTCCTCAGCGAAAACCCGACGGCGTTGACCTACACCATCAACTTGGGGCGGAGCATCCCAGTCTTCTCGGCCGCCGGCGGCGGCTTTGGGGCGTTGACTTATACGCTCGATGGGTTGGGCGACATCGATAGGGCTGAGGTGCGGCAAAATTTGCGATTCGATGTGCCGACGCGCACCTTGCGCGGCGCGTTTATCGCCGGCAACTCCGGGCAGGTGACGCTCACCTATATCGTCACCGATGCACTCAACAGTCGATTGGTGCATTTGGTCGAACTCTTCTATGTCGACCGCCCGATATTCACCGAAGAGTCGCAGGCGATTATGGATAATTATGTCGTGCGCGCCGAGTTTCGATTCGAAATCACCTTGCCGCCGGCCGAAGGCGGCAGCGCGCCGTTGGTATACGCCCTCAGCGATAATCTTGCACGAACCACCTTCCCGAGCACCGTAGAAGCGCGTTATTACGACTACGCCGCCTACGACAACCGCCGCCGCCCGGGACAGTTTTACGGCAGATTGTTTAACGACCGCATCGGCACAACGCTGCGTTTTCAATACTGGGTGCGCGACTCGGCCGGCGCAACCTCCACCACCACTTTCACCGTGCGCGTAACCCGCAACATTCGCTTCGACGCCGAACAAGGCGATTTGCAATTTGGCATCAATCAAGCCGTCGACCTACAATTGCTCGCCGCCGTCGATGCGATTCGCACGACCGCCGAAAGTGCTGAAACCTACAGCCTCATCGATATCGGCGGCGGGGCGGCGAATTTGCCGAGCGGGGTTACCTTCGATGCCGAAAACCGACGCCTCGCCGGCACCACACCGGCGGTGGGGGTTGCGGTGCAAACCTATATCTACAGCGCAACCGATGTTGGCGACGACCCGAGTCGAAGCATCGCCTCGCTCACCTTTGCCTTGCAAGTGATCAACGCCACCTTGTCGCCCACGGCATTCTCGCCGACCTCGCTCGATGTCACCTATACACTCGGCAGTGCCGCACAATACAGCAGCGGCGGGACAACCGGCGGGGCGTTAACCTTGCCGGCGGCCAGCGGCGATTACGCCCGCGCCTATCGAGCCGAAGGCGCATTGCCGACCGGGATGTCGGTGAGCACGCCGGACGGCGAGGAATTCGCCCTCATCAACACCGCCGCCCCGCCGAGCACGGTCGGCGATTTCACCTATAGCCGCATCGTTACCGACCAACTCGGCGAAACCACATTTTCGCTGTATGCCAACATTGCCGCCGCCCCCGCCTTCAGCGGCACGCAGGCCGATATGAACCTCAACCTCAATCAATCGCTGTCGGTTAATCTGCCGACTGCAAGCGGTTATGGCGGCGTGGTGTATTCGATAACGCCGCCGTTGCCGAATGGCTTGACGCTGGACGCATCGACCGCCTTGCTCAGCGGCACGCCAACGGCGGTGGCCGAGGCCTTGCATACCCTCACCGCAACCGATGTGCACGGCGTAACCGCCGGCGTGCAATTTAATTTGCGCGTGCGCGGTCCGGTGTTCTATTCGCCAACATCGATAGCCGCCACTTTCACCGTCGGCGAAGCCGCCAACTACAGCAGCGGCGGCGCAACCCTCGAAAACTTAACCTTGCCGCAGGCATTAAGCGGCTTGGGGGCGCGCAGTTACAGCGTCGAAGGCGCATTGCCGACCGGGATGTCGGTGAACACGCCCGCCGGCGAGGAATTCGCCGCCATCGTCGTCGCCAACAAGCCAACCACCGCCGGCGATTTCACCTATACCCGCATCGCCGATGACACCGTCGGGCAGGCGACCTTTGCGTTATACGCCACAGTGGTTTCCGCGCCGGTGTTTATCGGGCAGCCGCCGCCTGCGGAAGCGGTGTTTGGCGAAGCCGCGGATATCGATTTGCAGCCGGCGATTGGCGGGTTTGGCGGGTTGGTGTATTCGCTAACGCCAACCTTGCCGAGCGGGCTGATTTTCGACGCCAACAGCGTCAACATCAGCGGGCTGCCGACCAATCTCTCGGACCTCGGCGCTGTCGATTACACCTTGCGCGCCGTTGATGCGCATGGCGTTGCCGCCGAATCCACGGTGCGGCTAAGCATCTTCCTGCCATTGGCGTTTGTCGAGGGCAATAACCCGGTTGACTTAACCTACACCGTCGGCGACACCGCCAAAACCGTGGATTTCCTCGCCCTGCAAAGCGGCGGGCGCACGCCATACACCTATTCGCTCGAAGGCCTTGCGCCATTATCCGCCGCCAACACCTTAACCTTCGTCGCCGATTCGCGCCAATTGCGCGGCGGGTTTTCCGCCGCCAACAACAGCGCAGTGCTGACCTATATCGCCGCCGATAGCGGCGGGGCGGCAGTGACGCATTTATTCACCATCGCCGCCGTGCCGGCGCCGAATTTCTCGGATTCCGATGTCGCCGAGTTGGCCGCGGGTTTATCCTTCCGCGTCAACGCCGCCATCGATGCCACCTTGCCGTCGGCTGATAACGGCGCGCCGCCATTGACACATAACCTCACCGCCGGCGCGACTTCGACTTATGAACCCACCGCGTACAGCGCAAACGGCATCAGCGTAGACATCGCCACCCGCGTCCTCAGCGGCACCGCGCCAAGCACGCCGCAGACATCCGCATTGCGTTGGCATGCGCGCGATGCCAACGGCGTCGGCGTCGCCACCGATGCGCTGTTGGTTTTCGCCGCCGCGCCAACCTTGTCGCAGATTAATATCGATTTGCTCGGCGGCGCGACCGGCATCGCCGTGCAACTCGCCGCCGCCGCCAACATTGTCGGCGACGCCGCGTATACCTTGACCGATTTGGACGGCGTTGGCTTGGATGATTTGCCGAGCGGGGTGCTGTGGAATGCCAACACGCGCCGATTGACCGGCGATGTGCCGAGCGAATCATCGACCGCGCAATTCATTTACGGCGTCGCCGATGATTTCGACAGCGCAACCGCCGTCGCCACCTTCACGCTGCAAGTAACCAACATCCCGACGCCGATTTTCACGCCGCCGCAATTGGCCGTGACCTTCACCCAAAGCCAAGCCGGCGTCGCCTATGGCGGCATGCGTTACAACGCCTTGACCTTGCCGGCGGCGACTTCGCAATCGGGTGATGCGGTGCTGGAATACACATTAAGCGCGTCGTTCGCCGGGTTAACCACCGCCAACATTGGCGGCGGGCAAGTGCAAATCGGCGGCACGCCAACCGCCGCCGGTGATTTCACCTTTATGCGCACCGTGCGCGACAGTCGCGGCTCGCGCAATGCAACCTTTAGCGTATTCGCGCACATCGATGCCGCGCCGAATTTCGATGGCGCGGCGTTTATGACCGCGCATGCCACCTCCTCGAGTTCGAGCGGTGTGCCGTCCAATGCATTAACTTTCGCCGGTTCGGTGGTGGATTTTCAATTGCCGGTTGCCATCGATGGCGCGGGCGGGTTTGTGTATTCGCTTTCGCCGCCGTTGCCGGCCGGCGTCACGCTGGATGCGGCAACCGCGCAATTGAGCGGCACGCCAACCGGCGGCGCCGGAAATCGCGGCTATACCTTAACCGCGACCGATGCGGTCGGCGCAAGCGTCAACTATGTGTTTAATTTTCGCGTGCATCCGGCGTTTTATCAGCAGAGCGGCGCTTGGATTGTCGACCAGACTTACGACATCAACCAATTCGCTTTTTATAGCGACCGATATGTTCCGACCGGGCGCGGCGGCTATACGCCGTGCAGCAGAAGTTTCCCCCACCCGACCGGCTTTGTCGCCTCCGCGTTCTCCAACATTCAGGACTTCAGCAATTCTTGTCAGACTCCCAGCAACAATAACCGCGCCCGAATGCAACTCTTTTTTAATGTCGAACAACCGCGCGTTCAAGCAACCTTCGCCGTCACCGACCGCAACGGCGTGCGGTTGGAATACCTCTTCCATGTGAGCGCATTGCCGCGCGTCAATTGGCCGCAAGCGGCGAAAACCGAATTGGCAAGCGGCTATATCTTCCGCACCGGTGTGGCGACGGAAATCACCTTGCCGGGCACGGAGGACGGACGCGGGCCGAACGCTTTCAGATTGACCGAAGTCGGCGACAACTACGATGACGGCATCTCGGCGCCGCCGGGAATGACGCTCGACGCCACAACGCGCATATTATCCGGCACGCCAACCGCCGCCGGCGAATATAACCGCCTGCTATGGGTGCGCGATGCGCGCAATCATCGCGAGTCGGCGCCGGTGAAATTTATCCAATTCGGCGGCTTGGCGTTGCCGCAGAAAGATGTGCACTTCTCACTCGGCGCAAGCGTCAGCCTCGATTTGGCCGCGGCGCAAAACGCGATTGAATCCAATCAGGTCAGTTATTCGTTAACCGCCTTAAGCGGCTCGGCATTGCCGGACGGCATCAGCGCCAACTTCGGCATCGCCAACCGCCGATTGAGCGGCGTCCCGGCCAGCGTCACATCTCCGCAAACTTTCGTATACAGCGCCGAAGAATTAACCGACGGCGCCAGCACCTCGGTCACCTTCACCATCAGCGTGGTCGCCCCGGCCAGCCTGCCGAACATCGATACGCAATACGGGCGAATCGGCACATCATTAAATGTCGACCTCGCCCTCGCCAGCGGCGGCGCATCGCCGCACACCTATTCGCTCACCGTCGGCGACGCCAACGCCGCCTTCGTCGATAACGCCAGCATCGCCGGCGTATCGATAACCCAGGACATCGCCGCCGGCGAATTCGCCTTAACCGGCGCGCCAACCGCCGCCGCCGACACCGCCTTAACTTTGCATGTGCGCGATGCGCTCGGCGGAATCGATAGTACGGCGTTGACCTTGTCGGTCGCCTCGGCGATTACCTTGGGCAGTGATTTTCTGATGGTGTATGTCGGCGATGCAGTCAACCAAACCTTAAGCCAAGCGGGCAACATTCGCGGCGGCGCGAATTACGCCTTGACCGCCGATGACGCAAGCAAACCGAGTTTGCAATCGGTCAATTTGGCTTACACCGCGTCAACCCGCGCCATCAGCGGCACGCCGAGCGGCGTTTACGGCGAAGCCACCTTCACCCACAGCGTCGTCGACGCCATCGATAAGGCTTCGCGCACCGCCAAGATGCGCATCATCGCGCGCCGCCCAACCGATTTGGGCGCATCCGAATTGGCGTATGCATTCGCCATCGGCGGCGGGCGTGAAGTCGTGCTGCCGAGCGTCGTGCATCCGTCCGCCGATTATTACGCGCCATTGAATTATTCATTAAGCGCGCTGGACGGCAACGCCTTGCCCAGTTGGTTGACCTACAGCGCAACCGCATCGGCCACGCCCATCACCTTCGGCACGCGCGGCGAAGCCAACGCGCAAGCCGCGCGTCAATTGGTCTACGCCGTCGTCGATGATGGCGGCAATGTCGGCACCAACGGCGCGATTACTTTCTCGGTCGCCGCATCCAACGCCCCGCAAATTAACTTGAGCGCATTGTCATTCACCATCGGGCAAACCGTCGATTTGACCTTCACCGCCGAAGGCTTCGCGGTCGGCGGACAGCCGCCATATATCTATACCTTGAGCGGCGTGAACGGCGCAACCTTGCCGCGCGGTTTGGCGTTCGACGCCAACAGCGGCGTCTTGAGCAACACCATCAGCGTCACCTCGCCAACGCTGACCACGCACACTTTGGTCGCCACCGACAGCGGCAATTTGGCCAGCGTGGCGACGCAATTTACGATACAAGTGTTTGCCCAGCCGACCTTTAGCGTGACGCAAGGCGAATTGTCATTCACCGCCAACACCGCCGGCGTACAATTCATCGAACCGGCGACCTTGGGCGCGGGGGTGTTGACCTATTCCCTGCCGGCATCGGGCGAGACTTTAATCAGCGGATTGACCTTCGAAGCCGCGCCGCCGCGATTGAGCAACGCCGCCTCGATAGCACTCGGCGCGGCGACTTACACCATCACCGCGCATGATATTAACGACATCACCGCAAGCCAGCAGACGCCGTTAATTGTCGTCGCCGAACCAACCTTTGCATTGGAGTCGCTCAGCCGCGCCTTCGGGCAATTGCCGGTCAACTTCGATTTGCCGCGCGTTGCCAACGGCGCATCGCCGATTGCCTACGCCGTAAGCGGCGCAACGCCGAGCGGCATAACCTACGACGCCGCCACCCATCAACTGCGCGGCGCGGCGATTCAACTGAATCAAGAAACGCTGGCGACCTTAACCGCAACAGACGCCAACGGCGCAACCGCGACCTTGCCGATGACGCTTTCGGTTGCGCCGCCGCCGGTGTTTGCCGATGTCGCGGAAATCACCTTCACGCTCGGCACCGCAACAACCGCCGTGTTGCCCATCGCCAGCGGCGTTGGCGCGATTACTTATGCGTTTACGAATACGCCGCCGAGTTGGATTAGCGTCACCCCGTCCGCCGCCAGTTCATTGGTGCCATACACTTTCAGCGCAACGGCGAGCCGTGCCGCCAGCGGGCAAGTGACCTATACCGCCAGCGACGGCGAAACCGATGAAACCACGACGCTGCTGATAAACGTGCGCACAATCGCCGCGCCCAACTTCGCAACCGCGCAAGCGACTCTGTCGTTCACCGCCGGCAATGACAACACCTTCACCGTAACCGCCGCCAGCGACGGCGCGGGTGAGTTAACCTATGCGATGCCGTCTCCGCCCGCCGGCATCGTGTTCGATGCGGCTTCGCGCGAATTGCGCAGCGGCGAATCGGTCGCCGCCACCGCATTGGCGAATTACGTCTTGACCGCCACCGATGAAAACGGCGCAAGCGTGTCGGTCAATGTGCCGATTGTCGTCGTCGCCGCGCCGGCATTCGATTCGCCCAGCCTCAACCGCGCCTTTGGGCATCAAGCGGTGACCGATTACCCCTTGCCGCGCGTCAGCGGCGGGCTTGCGCCGATTGGCTATAGGTTGGCCGGCGATTTGCCGAATGGCTTGTCATACGACGCAAGCGGGCATCGCATCACCGGCACCGCAACCACTTTGAATCAAGTCGAGCGCGCCAATTTATTCGCGACGGACGCCAACGGCGCGCGCGTGTTTTTGGCGATGCAATTCACCATCGTCGATGCGCCGCAATTCGATGCATCGAACAACATCACCTTCACCATCGGCACCGCCACCGATGCCGTCTTGCCAACCGCGACCGGCGCGGGAGTCATTACTTACGCGGTGCAAGGCGCGCCTTCGTGGGCTTCGGTAACGCCGACGAGTTCGACATCGACCGTGCCATACACCTTCAGCGCAACGCCCAGCAACAGCGCAACCGCGGCCACCGTCACCTATTCGGCGACCGATGAAGCCGGGCAAACCGCAACCATCACCTTGGATATCCTCGCCGTCTCCGCGCCGAATTTTGCCGCGCAAAGCCCGCGCGACTACACCGCCGGCAAGGCCACGGCGTTTGTGTTGAATGGCGCAAGCGGCGGCGCGGGCGCAGTAACCTATTCGATATCGACGTTGCCGGCGGGTGAATTAATCTTCACCGCCGTCACGCGCCAATTGCGCAGCACCGCTTCGCTAACCGAATCCGCGGCCGGCGATTACACCATGACCGCCACCGATGCCAACGGCGCAACCGACACGGTGGTCGTAACCGTGCGGGTGGCGGCGGCGATGGCATTTCCCATCACCACCTACACCCGCGCCTTAGGTCATCGAGTCACAACCGATGTGACGTTGCCGCCGGTGACCGGCGGCGTTGCGCCGATTAACTACAGATTCCCCGGCAGCGCCTTCAACAATCTCCCGGACGGCATCAACTATGCACCCAAATCGCGCAACATTTACGGCGAGGCGACGACATTGGGGCAACGCGGCATCTCGGTCATACAAGCCACGGACGCCAACTTCGCGTCCGCGATGTTAATACTTGATCTCAGCGTCGTCGCCGCGCCGGAATTCGATGCGCCGCAACCGATTACCTTCACCATCGGCGCGGCAAAAACCGTTGCATTGCCAAGCGCAAGCGGCGCGGGGGCGATTACCTATTCCATCCAAAACGCGCCTTCGTGGGTTGTGGTAACCCCGGATGCAAGCGCATCGTCGACGGTGCCGTTCACTTTCAGCGCGACCGCAATGAGCGGCGACAGCGGCGCGAGCGTCGGCTATCAAGCGGTCGATGAAACCGGACAAACCGTCACCACCAACGTCGATATCGTCGTCGTCGCCGCGCCGAATTTTGCCGCGCACCGCGAAGTGTCATTCACCGCCGGCACCGCCAGCGCGATGCAAATTGATGCAGCCAACGGCGGCGCGGGCGATTTGGTGTATGCCCTGCCGGCCAGCGGCGAAACCTTGTTAAGCGGATTGACGTTCGATGCGTCAAAGCGCGAATTGCGCAGCACCACCTCGATAGTCGAAACCGCATCGACCGCTTACACCTTAACCGCGACCGATGAAAACGGCGCAAGCGACACGGTCAGCGTCTCGGTCATCGTCATCGCCGCGCCCAACTTCGCCGAGGCCTCGCTCACCCGCGCCGTCGGCTATCAAAGCGCAACCAACTTTAACCTGCCGAATGCCAGCGACGGCGTTGCGCCGATTGCGTATTCGATAAGCGCCGGCAACCTGCCGAACGGCTTGGCGCATGACGCCGCCAACAACCGCATCACCGGCACGGCGACGCAGTTAAACCAAAACACCACCGCGACCTTAACCGCCACAGACGCCAACGGTGCAAGCGCGAATTTAACCCTTAACTTCGATGTCGTCGATGCGCCGAAATTTGCCAGCGCGGATGATGTCACCTTCACCGTCGGCGCGAGCAAAACCGTGGTGCTGCCGACCGCCAGCGGCGTTGGCGCGGTTACCTACAGCCTGCAAGGCGCGCCGGCCTGGGGCGCATTCACGCCGGTTGCAAGTGCGCCGTCGCTCGTGCCGTATACTTTCAGCGCAACCGCCGCCGGCGGCGATGCGGATGCGACCTTGTCGTATACCGCCACCGATGCAAGCGAACAAGCGACCTTGTTGGAGATTAACCTGGTCGTCGCCGCCGCGCCGAATTTTGCCGCGCAAGCCGAGTTGTCGTATACCGCCGGCACCGAAAACACCTTTACGCTAACCGCCGCCGGCGACGGCGCGGGCGATTTGGTTTACACCTTGCCGGGCAGCGGCGAAACCTTGATAAGCGGATTGGTCTTCGATGCAACCGCGCGCGCATTGCGCAGCACCACCTCGATAGTCGAAACCGCCGCAACCACCTACACCTTAACCGCGACCGACGCCAACGGCGTTGCGGCCACGCTCAGCGTCCCGTTGGTCGTCGTCGCCGCGCCGACCTTCGCCGTGGATGCGCCGTTTATCGGCTGGTTTGGGCATCTACTCGCCATCGATTACACCTTGCCGAGCGCAAGCGACGGGGTTGCGCCGATTGGCTATTCGGTCAGTGGCGATTTGCCGGATGGCTTGGTTTACGATTCGAGCGCCAACCGTTTGCATGGCACGACATCGCGGCAACACGCCACATCGGCAACCTTGAGCGCGGTCGATGCCAACGGCGCGCGCGCGACTTTGGCGTTGTCGTTTCAAGTCATCCCTCCGCCGAATATCAACGGCTACTCAAGCGACAACCGCGGCATTACCTTCACGGTGGGAGTCCTCCACAACATCACCTTGCGCGAAGCATTCTCCACCTCAAACAGCATCACCTATGAACTCCTCGGCGGTGTGCCGTCCTGGATTGACGTCACCCCGGACCAAAACGCGCCGTCCACCGAGCGATTCGTTTTCCGCGCCACGCCGACGGCGAGTGACTTAGGCTCGACGATGACCTACAGCATCACCGATGCAAGCGGGCAAACCGCCTCCGACACCATCGTCATCGGCGTAGTCGCCCCGCCGGCGTTTGGCGCGCATGGCGAAGTGTCGTTCACCGCCGGCGCCGCCAGCGGGCGCATCCTCGACGCCGCCACCGGCGGGGCGCCCTTCTTGGTCTATTCCTTATCCGATCCTTCGGCGGCGAATTTGACCTTCATTCCACGCCCGCGCCGATTGAGCAGCAGCACCGCCATCGCCATCGGCGAATGGACATTCACCTTAACCGCCACCGACCGCAACGGCGGCGTCGGCACGGTCGCCGTGCCGGTGGTCGCCGTCGCCGCCCCGCAATTTACCCAAGCGTCGTTGGTGCGCGGCTTCGGCACGCAATCGCCGACCGATTACACCCTGCCGAGCGCAAGCGGCGGGGTTGCGCCGATTGCCTATTCGATTGGCGGCACATTGCCCAACGGCTTGATGCACGACGCGAGCGCCAACCGCCTGCACGGCACGGCGACAACATTGCAAAGCGTCACGGCAACCTTAATCGCCGTGGATTCCAACGGCGCGCGCGCGACCTTGCCGTTGGTGTTGGATGTCGTGGTCGCGCCCAGTTTCCCGGTGATTGACGCCGTCACCTTCACCATCGGCGCGCAATCCACGGTCGAGTTGCCGCAAGCCTCCGGCGTTGGCGTATTGACCTACACCCTCGACGGCGCGCCGGCATGGCTGGCCGTGACGCCGGCTCCGCCGAATGTGATGCCGCTGACCTTAACCGCCACGCCGTCGAGCAGCGACGCCGATGTAACAGTGACTTATCAGGCCACGGATGAAACCGGTCAAACCGCCGACCTCGAAGTCGAAGTGCTGGTCGTCGCCGCGCCCAACTTCGCCGCGGCGCAACCCGAACGCACCTTCACCGCCGGCGCGGTCAACAGTTTCCAACTCATCAATGCCAACGACGGCGCGGGCGCGTTAACCTATTCCCTGCCGGCCAGCGGCGAAACCTTGGCCGGCGGATTAATGTTCGATGCGGCGTCGCGTGAATTGCGCAGCACCAATGCGATTGCCGCCGGTGAATCGACCTACACCTTAACCGCGACCGATGCCAACGGCGCAAGCGACACGGTGAGTGTGCCGGTGTTGGTCGTCGCCGCGCCGGCATTCGCCGTCAACACGCTCAACCGCGCCTTCGGTCATAACACCGCGAGCGATTACGACTTGCCGCGCGTCACCGGCGGGGTTGCGCCGATTAGTTACGCCTTGGTCGGGGTGTTGCCGAGCGGCTTAACCTACGGGCCAACCGCGAATAAAATTGGCGGCACGGCCGCAACCTTGGGGCAGGAAACCAGCGCGACCTTAACCGCGACAGACGCCAACGGCGCCACCGCGACCTTGGCGCTGAGTTTCACCATCGTAGACGCGCCGCAATTCGATTCATCCGAAGCGATTACCTTCACCATCGGCACGGCAAAAACCGCGCCATTGCCAAGCGCGGGCGGTGCCGGCGTCATCACCTATTCCATCGACGGCGCAACGCCGAATTGGGTTTCGGTAACGCCGGATGCAAGTTCGCCATCCTTGACGCCGTTCACCTTTGTCGCCACGGCATCGAGCAGCGACGGCAACGCGACCGTGTCGTATCAAGCAACCGATGAAACCGGTCAAACCACGACCTTGCAACTCGGAATCGTCGTTGTGGTCGCGCCCAACTTTGCCGCGCAAGCCGAGTTGTCATTCACCGCCGGCACCGAAAGCACGTTTACGCTTAACGCCGCCAGCGGCGGGGCCGGCGATTTGGTCTATTCATTGTCCAACACTTCGGCGGCGAATTTGACCTTCGATGCGGCGACGCGCGCATTGCGCAGCGGCACTTCAATCGTCGAAACCGTCTCGACCAATTACACCTTAACCGCCACCGACCGCAACGGTGCAAGCGGCACGGTGCAAGTGCCGGTCATCATCTTAGCCAAACCGACATTCGCCGATGCGTCACTCTCGCGCGCCTTCGGTCATAACGCCACCACCGATTACACGCTGCCGAGCGCAAGCGACGGGGTTGCGCCGCTTGCCTATTCGGTCAGCGGTAACTTGCCCGCCGGCTTGGCGCACGATGCCGCCAACAACCGCATCACCGGCACGGCGACGAATTTAAGTCAAAGCACCACGGCGACCTTAACCGCCACCGATGCCAACGGTGCAACCGCAACCTTAACGCTGAATTTCCGCATCGTCGGCGCGCCGCAATTCGCCGCATCGGACGACATCACCTTCACCGTCGGCGCCGCCAAAACCGTGGTGTTGCCAATCGCAAGCGGCGCCGGGGGCGTGACTTATGTGTTCATCAGCACGCCGGCGAGTTGGGTTTCGGTAACGCCGGATGTCAATTCGGCTTCGTTGGTGCCGTTCACTTTTTCCGCCACCGCAATGAGCGGCGACAGCGACACCAGCGTTGCGTATCAAGCCATCGATGAAACCGGGCAGGGTACGGTGCTCAACATCAACATCCTCGCCGTCGATGCGCCGAATTTTGCCGCGCAACCTGAACGCTCGTTTACCGCCGGCACCGCCAGTACCTTTGTCCTCAACGCCGCCAACGACGGCGCGGGGGTGTTAACTTATTCCCTGCCGGCAAGCGGCGAAACCTTGTCCGCCGGATTGACGTTCGATGCGGCAACGCGCGCATTGCGCAGCACGACTTCGATAGTCGAAACTGCATCGGCCAGTTACACCTTAACCGCCACCGATGCCAACGGTGCAAGCGGCACGGTCGATGTGCCGGTCATCATTTTGGCTGCGCCGGCATTCGATACTGCATCCCTCTCGCGCGCCTTCGGTCATAACGCGCAAACCAATTACGATTTGCCGAGCGTAACCGGCGGGGTTGCGCCGATTGTGTATTCGATAAGCGGCGGTACATTGCCCGGTGGCTTGTCGCACGATGCCGCGAACAATCGCATCAGCGGCAGGGCGACGACTTTAAGTCAAAGTACAACCGCAACCTTGACGGCGACCGATGCGAACGGTGCAACCGCGACCTTAACGCTGAACTTCAACATCGTAGACGCGCCGCAATTTGCGTCATCCGAGCCGATTACCTTTACGATTGGCACGGCAAAAACCGTTGCATTGCCAAGCGCAAGCGGCGCGGGAGTCATTACTTATTCAATCGATGGCGCGCCTTCGTGGGCGACAGTTACGCCGGATGCAAGCGCATCGTCCTTGGTGCCGTTCACTTTTGTCGCCACGGCATCGAGCAGTGACAGCGGCGTCACCGTCACTTATACGGCAACCGATGTCACCGGACAAAGCACGATATTAAATCTCGCCATCGTCGTCGTCGCCGCGCCGAATTTTGCCGCGCAAGATGCGCTTTCCTTCACCGCCGGCACCGCCAGCGCATTCGCCGTCAATGCCGCCGGCGACGGCGCGGGCGATTTAATATATGCCTTGCCGGCAAGCGGCGAAACCTTGTCAAACGGATTGCTGTTCGATGCGGCATCGCGCGAAGTGCGCAGCAGCACTTCGATAGTCGAAACCGCATTGACCAATTACACCTTAACCGCAACCGACACCAACGGTGCAAGCGGCACGGTGCAAGTGCCAATCGTCATCATTGCCGCGCCTGCATTCGCCGACAATGCACTCACCCGCGCCTTTGGTCATAACACGCAAACCAATTTCGATTTGCCGAGCGTAACCGGCGGGGTTGCGCCGATTGTTTATTCGATAAGCGGCGGCAACTTGCCCGGCGGCTTGTCGCATGATGCCGCGAACAACCGCATCAGCGGCACGGCGACGACCTTAAGTCAAAGCACAACGGCGATATTAACCGCCACGGACGCCAACGGTGCAACCGCAACCTTAACGCTGAACTTCACCATCGTAGACGCGCCGCAATTTGCGTCATCGGAAGCGATTACCTTTACGATTGCCACCGCAAAAACCGTTGCATTGCCAAGCGCAAGCGGGGCGGGAGTCATTACTTATGCAATCGACGGCGCGCCTTCGTGGGCTTCGGTAACCCCGGATGCAAGCGCATCGTCGTTGGTGCCGTTCACTTTTAGCGCGACCGCATCGAGCAGTGACAGCGGCGTCACCGTCACCTATAGCGCAACCGACGACACCGGACAAACCACGACCTTAAATCTCGACATCGTTGTCGTCGTCGCGCCGAATTTTGCCGCGCATGCCGAAGTGTCATTCACCGCCGGCACCGCAAGCGCATTTGTGCTCGATGCCGCCAACAACGGCGCGGGGGTATTAACCTATGCGTTATCGACCTTGCCGACCGCATTAATCTTTAACGCCAGCACGCGCGAATTGCGCAGCACGACTTCGATAGCCGCAACCGCATCGACCAATTACACCTTGACCGCCACGGACGCCAACGGCGCAAGCGGCACGGTGAGCGTGTCGGTCATCATCCTCGCCGCGCCGGCATTCGCCAATGCGTCACTCAGCCGCGCCTTCGGTCATCAAACCCAAACCAATTTCGGCTTGCCCAGCGTCAGCGGCGGCGTTGCGCCGATTACCTACGCGGTCAGCGGCACATTGCCGGATGGCTTGTCGCACGATGCCGCGACCAACCGCATCACCGGCACGGCGACGACCTTAAGTCAAAGCGCAACCGCGACCTTGACCGCCACCGACGCCAACGGTGCAAGCGCAACCTTGTCGCTTGCTTTCAACATCGTCGCCGCGCCGCGATTTGCATCCTCCGAGGCGATTACCTTTACGCGCGATACGCAAAAAACCATTGCATTGCCAAGCGCAACCGGCGCGGGGGTGGTTACTTATGGAATCGACGGCGCGCCGTCGTGGGCTTTGGTAACGCCGGATGCAAGTGCGCCGTCCTTGACGCCGTTCACCTTCACCGCCACGGCCGGCGACGGCGACAACGGCATCACCGTAACCTACACCGCCACCGATGAAACCGGACAAACCACGACCTTGTTGCTCGAGGTCATCGTCGTTGGCGCGCTTAACTTCGCCGCGCAAACCGAACTCTCGTTCACCGCCGGCACCGCCAGCACGTTCACCGTAAACCCCGCACTCGCCGGCGCCGGGATGGTGGTGTATGCATTGCCGGCAACCGGCGAAACCTTGTCGACCGGATTGACGTTCGATGCGGCATCGCGCGAATTGCGCAGCAACACCGCCATCGTCGCGACCGCATCGACCAATTACACCTTATCCGCAACCGACGCCAACGGTGCAACCGCCACAACCCCGGTGCCGGTCGTCATCATCGCCGCGCCGAACTTTGCAAGCGCGTCGCTCAGCCGCGCCTTCGGTCATGAAAGCGCAACCAACTACAACCTGCCGAGTGCAAGCGACGGCGTTGCGCCGATTGGTTATGCGCTCAGCGGCAATTTGCCGAACGGCTTGGTCTACGAAGCCGCCAACAACCGCATCACCGGCACGGCATCGACCTTAAGTCAAACCACCACCGCGACCTTAACCGCGACCGACGCCAACGGCGCAACCGCGAATTTAACCCTTAACTTCGAAGTGGTCGCCGCGCCGAAGTTTGCCAGCGCGGACGACATCACCTTCACCGTCGGCGCCAGCAAAACCGCGCCGTTGCCAACCGCCGGCGGCGTTGGCACGGTCACTTACACTTTGCAAGGCGCGCCGATGTGGGTCACGGTTACGCCGGATGACAGTGCGCCGTCTTTGGTGCCGTTCACTTTCAGCGCAACCGCAACCGCCAGCGACGCGGATGCAATCGTGTCGTACACCGCATCGGACGACAGCGGGCAGGATACTTTGGTCGAGATTAATGTGTTGGTGGTCGCCGCGCCCAACTTTGCCGCGCAAGCCGAATTGTCGTACACCGCCGGCGCGGCATCGGCATACACCTTAATCACCGCCAACGACGGCGCCGGCGCGTTAACCTATTCGTTATCCGACACCTCATCGGCGAATTTGGTCTTCGATGCGGCGACGCGCGAATTGCGCAGCACCGCTTCAATCGCCGCCGGCGAATCCACCTACACCTTAACCGCAACCGACGCCAACGGCGTCGCCGGCACGGTCGCCGTGCCGGTCATCGTTGTCGCCGCGCCGGCCTTCGCGACCGATTTGCTCAGCCGCGCGTTTGGGCATAACACCGTCATCGCCTACGATTTGCCGCGCGCCAGCGAAGGCGTTGCGCCGATTGTGTATACCCTCAGCGGCGGGCAACGCGCATTGCCGACCGGCTTGAGCTTCGATGCCGCCAACAACCGCATCGTCGGCACGCCGACTCGCAACAATCAAACCACCGCGCCGACCTTGACCGCGACCGACGCCAACGGTGCAAGCGCGAGTATGCAGTTAATGGTCACCGTCGTTGCCGCGCCGATGTTTGTCGCATCGGACGACATCACCTTCACCATCGGCACGCCGAAAACCGCCGTGTTGCCGCTGGCCGGCGGCACCGGGATGGTGACCTATCGATTCCTCAACAGCCCGCCGGCTTGGGTCGACGTCACCCCAAGCACCAGCGCGCCGAGCACCGCGCCGTATACCTTTAAAGCCACGGCGGTCAGCGCCAACGCCAATGCATCGGTCACCTACGCCGCGACCGATGAAAGCGACCAAACCACAACCTTGCCGATTAACTTGGTCGTCGTTGCCGCGCCGAACTTTACCGCCGCGCAAACCGAACTCTCATTCACCGCCGGCACGGTGAGCGATTTTGCGGTGGTCACCGCCGTCGATGGCGCGGGCGATTTAATGTATTCCTTGTCTGGCGCGCCGAGTGGGTTGTTGTTTGACGCGGCGACGCATCGATTGCGCAGCACCACCGCCATCGCCGCCGCCGGCTCGACCAATTACACCTTGACCGCAACCGACGCCAACGGTGCCACCGGCACAGTGCAAGTGCCGGTCATCGTCGTCGCCGCGCCGGCATTCGCATCGGCGACTTTATCGCGCGGCTTTGGCAATCAAGGCGCGACCGATTACACCCTGCCGAGCGTCAGCGGCGGGGTTGCGCCGATTGTGTACGCGCACAGCGGCACGTTGCCGAACGGCTTGAATTACGACGCCGACGCCAACCGCATCACCGGCACCGCAACCACCTTGGGGCAACTCACCAACACCACCTTGACCGCCACCGACGCCAACGGGGCAAGCGCGAGTTTGGCGTTGTCATTCGAAATCGTCGCCGCGCCGCGTTTTGCCGCCGCCGACGACATCACTTTCACCATCGGCACGCAAAAAGTCGCGCCCTTGCCAATCGCCACCGGCGTCGGCGTGGTTACCTACACCATCGACGGCGCGCCGGGGTGGGCGGCGGTTACGCCATCGCCGCCGAGCGTTATGCCGCTGACCTTAACCGCCACCGCATCCGCGAGCGACAGCGGCGCGATTGTTACCTATAGCGCGACGGATGAAAGCGAACAAACCACGCCGTTGTTATTAACCGTGGTCGTGGTTGCCGCGCCGAACTTTACTGTCGCGCAAACCGAATTGTCGTTTACCGCCGGCACCGCGAGCAATTATGCATTGGTCGGCGCAACCGCCGGCGCGGGCGATTTAATCTATTCGTTGTCCGCCACACCAAGCGGGTTAACGTTTGATGCTGCGACGCGGCGATTGCACAGCACGGCTTCGATAGCCGAAACCGCATCGACCAATTACACCTTAACCGCCACTGACGCCAACGGTGCAAGCGGCACAGTGCAAGTGCCGGTCGTCGTCATCGCCGCGCCGGCATTCGCCGCCGATGCCGTGGACGACCGCGCGTTTGGTCATCAAAGCGCAACCAATTACAACCTGCCGAATGTAACCGGCGGCGTTGCGCCGATTAACTATTCCATCAGCGGCAATTTGCCGAGAGGTTTGACGCACGACGCCGCCAACAATCGCATCACCGGCAGCGCAACTCGCCGCAGTGAAGTGCGGATGGTTACCTTAACCGCCGTCGACACCAACGGCGCAAGCGCGGCGTTGATGCTGACCTTTAGAATTGTCGACGCGCCGCGATTTGCCTCGGCCGACGACATCACCTTCACCATCGGTACGCCCAAAACCGCCGTATTGCCGAGCGCGTCCGGCGACGGCGTGGTCACCTATGCACTCCAAGGCGCGCCGGCTTGGCTTGCGGTTACCCCGAGCACGGCCACGGCATTGGTGCCGTTCACCTTCATCGCCACCGCCACCGGCGGCAACAGCGGCGCGGTCGTCACCTATACCGCAACCGATGCAAGCGAACAGGCGACGACCTTGGAGATAAACGTCATCGTCGTCGTTGCGCCGAATTTTGCCGCGCAAGATGAACTCTCGTTCACCGCCGGCACCGCCAACGCATTCACCTTAAACGCCGCCAGCGACGGCGCCGGTGCGTTAACCTATTCGTTATCGACCACGCCTGCGACATTAATCTTTAATGCAACCGCGCGCCAATTGCGCAGCACGACTTCGATTGCCCAAACTGCATCGACCAACTACACCTTAACCGCGACTGACGCCAACGGTGCAAGCGGCACAGTGCAAGTGCCGGTCATCGTCATCGCCGCGCCGGCATTCGCCAACAATGCACTCAGCCGCGCCTTTGGTCACCAAACCCAAACCAATTACGATTTGCCAAGCGTCAGCGGCGGCGTTGCGCCGATTGTGTATTCGATAAGCGGCGGCAACTTGCCCGGCGGCTTGTCGCATGATGCCGCCAACAACCGCATCACCGGCACGGCGACGACCTTAAGTCAAAGCACGACCGCGACCTTGACCGCCACGGACGCCAACGGCGCAAGCGCGAATTTAACGCTGAACTTTAACATCGTCAACGCGCCGCAATTCGCGTCATCGCAACCGATTACTTTTACGATTGGCACGGCAAAAACCGTTGCATTGCCAAGCGCAAGCGGCGCGGGAGTCATTACTTATGCAATCGACGGCGCGCCTTCGTGGGCGAATGTTACGCCGGATGCAAGTGCATCGTCGCTTGTGCCGTTTACTTTTAGCGCGACCGCATCCAGCGGCAACGGCGGCGTCACCGTAACCTACACCGCCACCGATGAAACCGAACAAGTTACGACGTTGCTTCTCGACATCGTCGTCGTCGCCGCGCCAAATTTTGCCGCGCAAGCGGAGTTGTCGTTCACCGCAGGCACCGCAAGCGCGTTTACGCTCAACGCCGCAAGCGACGGCGCGGGCGCGTTAACCTATTCGCTATCGACCACGCCGGCGGCATTAATCTTTAACGCAAGTTCGCGCCAATTGCGCAGCACGACTTCGATAGCCGCAACCGCATCGACCAATTACACCTTAACGGCGACCGACGCCAACGGCGCAACCGGCACGGTCACCGTGCCGGTGATTGTGGTCGCCGCGCCGGCGTTTGCCAGTGCAACGTTGACGCGTTCGTTTGGGCGCGACAATCCGATCAATTACGCCTTGCCGACGGTCAGCGGCGGGGTTGCGCCGATTGTGTATTCGATAAGCGGCGGCGGATTGCTGAGCGGTTTGATTTTCGATGCCGCGACCAACCGCATCACCGGCACGCCAACCGCGCGCGGTCAAACCGCGACTGCGACCTTGACCGCCATCGATGCCAACGGTGCGCGCGCAAGTTTGACGCTCGAATTCGATGTGGTCGAAGCGCCGAAGTTTACTTCGGAAGAAAACATCACCTTTACCGTCGGCGCATTAAAAACCGTGCCATTGCCGGACGCGAGCGGCGCGGGCGATTTGACCTACGCCATCAGCGGCGTGCCGGGTTGGGTTACGGTTACGCCGGATAAAAATTCATCTTCATTGACGCCGTTCACTTTCTCCGCCACCGCATCGAGCGCCAATGTCGGCGAGAGCGAGGTGACCTATACGGCGACCGATGTTAACGGCGAAACCACGCCGCTGATGTTTGATGTGGTTGTGGTCGAGCCGCCGACGTTTAGCGGTGCGCAAGATGCCATCGCCTTCACCGCCGGCACGCCCAGCACGTTTACATTGTTGACTGCGGATGACGGCGCATTGCCGTTGTCGTATTCCATCGCGCCGCCGTTGCCGACCGGGGTGAGTTTGGATGCGCAATCGGCGGTGTTGCGCAGCACGGGCGATGTTGTCACCACCGCATCGACCAACTACACCTTGACCGCAACCGACGCCAACGGTGTAACCGATACTTTGACGGCGTTTGCAATCAGCGTGGCTGCCGCACAAATGTTTGGCGATGACAAAGTCGCCGCGGTGTACAGTTTCACCGTCGGCGCAACAACTTACAGTCCGGTCGGCACTTTCGCCGCCGGCGCGGACATCACCTTGCCGCCCGCCACCGGCGGCGTTGCGCCGATTACGTATTCACTTGAAGTCAACGACGAACCCATCGCCGTTGACGATACATTTGCCGGCGGCTTGACGTATATCGTCGATGCCACCGACCACATCATCCGCGGCGCACCGCTCACCGCCGGCGATTATGCGCTGGTGTTTACTTCCGTCGATAACAACAACACTGTGGTTAGGTTGTCGTTAATGATTCACGTCGCCGGTGCGCTGAGTATTGACAACATCGACCGCCAACGCCTCCAAGAATTGCCGATAACCGAATTCGAGCGTCAAGGTGACAAAACGGAGGCGTTGCCGCAAGCGGTTGGCGGCATTGCGCCGATTACCTATGCACTGCACATCGCGGCGGGGACGAATTTGCGTCCGTGGTTGTCGGTCGGAAAAGTCGACGGTGATTTCAACGGCACTTTCAGTGCGGCGGAGACGATAACCGACATCAGGCCGCTGCAGTTGCGCATTGATATGTCCAACGAAGACGCCGACGCATTGCGCGCCGAATACGACGGCGAAGAGTTTGCGCCGATTGCGACCTTTGCGTTGTATACATTGACCGACCAAAACGGCGCGACCGTGACGACCGAGCTGACGGTTCGAATGCTCCTCAATTCACCCACCGACCAGTTCGAGGTGACCGAATCGGTGTTGCCCGAATTGGCGACGACGATTGTCGGCGACACCATCGGCAAAATCGCCGACCGCATTGCGTTGATTCGCACCGGCGCAACCGCCTTGCCGAGCGTATCGATTGGCGGACAAAACGGCTTGAGCGGATTCATCACCGCGCACGGCAAAGCGCTTGCCGATGACGAAATGGATTCGAGCGATTTATGGCGCGATTCAAGCATCAACATCCCGCTGCTCGGCGCAAGTGCGGGCGCGGGCGGACGCGCGCCGTTGGCGTTTTGGATGGGCGGCGATTATCGCGAGATATCTTTTGATGATGACGAACTCGATTGGTCCGGCGATGTCGGCGGATTGTATGTCGGCGTCGACGGCACGATTGGCAACGGCACCGTGTTTGGCGTGACCATCGGCGCATCCAAAAGCGTGATTGATTACGACGATGTCGGCGAAGACAAACGCGCCGGCAAAGGCCGATACGAAATCGAGATAACCGCGATGCATCCGTATTTCAGTTGGCGCCACAACGATTGGAGTTGGTGGGCCAGCCTCGGCAACGGCAACGGCGAGATGCGCATCCAACGCGAAGATGTCGACGCCAATGAAATTCACACCAACTTGTCTTTGGCAAGCGCGGCGTTTGGCGCGGCCGGCGAAGTAGCGGTGTATGACGACATCGATATGCGATTGCGATTCGATGCGGTTACCACGCGCGTCGAAGTCGAGAAAAACGAAGGCATCGATGAACAAGTTCTCGATGGCGGCTTGGCGCGAATGAGCGCGCAGTTAAGCGAATTGGTGACGCTCGAAAACGGCGGGCAGTTGTTGCCGAATTTCCAAATCGGCGTGCGTTATGCACTCGGCGACAGCGACATCGGCGGGGCGATGGAAGCCTCCGGCGGCGCGCGGTTTATCAATTTGAACGAACGATTGAGCGGCGAATTGCGCGCGCACGGCGTGTTGTCCGGCGGCGGCGAATATCACGAATGGGGCGTGTATGCCCAAATGCGCAATCAACCGGGCTTGGACGGGCAGGGCTTCTCGGCAAGTTTAACCCCGACCTACGGCGAGATGAACGAACGCGATTTGTGGCAAAACGAACTCGAAGTCGATGCCGAGCCGGCCGATTACGCGATGCATATCGATGCGCGCGTCGGCTTCGGCTTAACTGCCGCGCATGGCTTGCTGACTCCGTTTGGCGAATGGTCGCGCCGCGACAACGACATCTATCGACTCGGCGTCGATTGGACGCCGCGCGGCGGGGTGGTGCTGAATGTTATCGGGCAACGCGAACAGCATGAAGATGCCGCGGATGAGCAGAGTGTTTTGCTGAAAGGTGAGATTAAGTTTTGACCGGGTTGGCGCGTTATTAATGCGCGTTAATTCGCAATTCACTGTTCACAATTCGCACGCCGCACTCGAAATTAATGCGCAATTAATTCGACATTAATTAATGGCGCGGCGCGGCGGTTAATCGGTTATACTGCGCGCCGTTTGGATTTTTGATTAACTTGATTTGTTTAAGTTGAGTTAAGTTATTAACTTTAACTTCTACTTTAATTATTGACTCCTTTCTCCACCGTGCCTTAAGCAATTCGCGCGGGGGGAATCATCCATGGGGAGAACATGAACGCTGAACTGCGACATTATGAAATTGTGCTGCTGATTCATCCGGATCAGAGCGAACAAGTGCCGGCGATGCTCGAGCGGTATCGCGGGCTGATTGGCAAGCAAGGGCGGGTGCATCGCGTCGAGGATTGGGGGCGGCGTCGGCTGGCCTACATGATTGGCGAAGTGCACAAGGCGCATTATGTTTTGATGAACATCGAATGCGATTTGGACGCGTTGCGCGAGTTGGAAAAAACCTTCAACTTCAACGATTCCATCATCCGCAGTTTGGTGATTCGCCGCAAGTGCGCGATTAGCGAACAATCGGCGGTGGTGGTCGCCAAACTCGAAGAAGAACGTCGCGAAGCCGAAAAACGCGAAAACGAACGCCAAAAAGCCAAAGCCGCACAGGAAAAAGCGCAAGCCGACGCCAAAGCGAAAGCGGCGGCTGAGGCGGAAGCGTCTGATGCAACGGGCGAAGAGTCCGAGTCGTCTGATTCATCCGTGAGTGTCGATGGCGCCGATACTGTTGCGGATGGCGGCGATGTCAGCGGTGACAATGTTGACACCGCCGATGTTGATGTTAATGAATCAACCGAATCAACCGAAGTGACCAACGACGCCGACACCGACACGGATGCCGCGTCCGGCGAAACCCCGTCAACCGAATCGGAGAAATCCTAATGGCGCGCATGCAACGTCGTCCGCGGTTTTGTAAATTCACCGTCGCGGGCGTTAAATCCATCGATTACAAAGACCTTGAATTGCTCAAGGCGAATGTCAGCGACACCGGCAAGATTTTGCCGCGTCACAGCACCGGCACCAAGGCGCATTTTCAGCGTCAATTGGCGACCGCGGTGAAGCGCGCGCGATATCTTGCGTTGTTGCCGTATACCGACCAACACGACTAAACCGGATTCGCGCAATGATGGAAATCATCCTGCTGGAAAAGATCCGCAACCTTGGCGACCTCGGCGAGACCGTGCGCGTCGCCAACGGCTATGCGCGCAACTATCTCATCCCGCAAAAGAAGGCGATGCGCGCCACCGCTGATGCGCTTGTCGAGGTCGAAAAACGCCGCCGCGAATTGGCGGTGCAGGAGGGCAAACGCGTCGAAGCCGCGCAAGCCAAAGCCGATTTGTTGGCGCGCGAAATTGTGCTGTCGCGGTTGGTCAATGAAAGCGGCGCGTTATACGGCTCGGTCTCGCCCGCGGACATCGCCGAAGCATTAAGCGGCGAACACGCCCAAGTGGAAAAATCCGAAATCGCCCAAGCGCAACCGATTAAACACCCGGGCGAATATCAAGTCGAAGTCATCCTGCATGCCGAAGTGCGGTTGTCGGTTACGATTCAAGTCATCGGCGAAGGCGCGCCGGTGGTCGATGGTGAAGTGATTGCGGATGATGCGGCGGTTGTCGATGCGACGACGTATGAATCGTCTGCGCCGGCGGAAGTGCATCGTGAAACGCCGCCGATGGTTCAACCGGCGGCGGTTAAGCCGGAAGTGCGGCATGAAGATAAGCGCGAAGTTAAGCCGGAAGTGTCGCGCGAAGTAACGGAAAAAGTTGCGCCGGAAGTTAAACCGGAAGTTAAGCCGCAGCCGAAACCCGAAGTGCAAGCGGAAACGCCGCCGGTCGAAACAATCGCGCCGGCGGATGTGGTGAAAGAGGTCGAGACGCCGCCGGTTACGCCGGTCGTCGAACCGCAAACGCCGCCGGTGGTTGTCGCCGAAAGCAAACCGGTGGAAACCAAAACGAAAGAGGTTGTAAAGAAATCTGTCGAGACGCCGCCGGTTGCGCCGGTCGTCGAGCCGCAAACGCCGCCGGTGGTTGCCGTTGAAAGCAAGCCGACCGAAACCAAAAAGAAAGCGGTTGTAAAGAAATCTGTCGAGACGCCGCCGGTTGCGCCGGTCGTCGAGCCGCAAACGCCGCCGGCGGTTGTCGCTGAAAGCAAGCCGACCGAAACTAAAAAGAAAGCGGTTGCAAAGAAAGCCGTCGCCAAAAAGACGGCGAAGAAAACCGTTGCCAAGAAAACGGTCGCGAAGAAGGCAACCGCGAAAAAAGCGGTGAGCAAAACCACCGCGAAGAAAACAGCCAAAAAAGCGGCAAAGAAAGTTGCCAAGAAAACGGCAAAGAAAGCCGCAAAAAAAGCCGCCGCAAAATAATTGCGGCGGCGATGCATCGCTTGCGGTTCGCGGTGTTGTAATTAATTAAGCCGCGATTGATAGGGCGCGGATTTAACTCCCCGGCAGCGCGCTATACCAAAACGGGGAGGTGAGGACGGCAATGAAAAGCGCCACCAGCAAACCAATCACCCAACGGTTGCGCCGACGGTCTTCGTTTGCGCGCGCATCAATCAACCCGATTACGCGCGTCACCGCGTTATCAACATAGGTTTTCATGTTGGCTTCGGTTTGCAACAAATCGGCTTTGGTGGCTACGTGTTTCATATCCGTTTCCAACGCGGTCAATCGGCTGTTGGTGTTGTCGCCGTATTCGCTTTGCGGCTCTTCAACGCCGAGGAATCCATCATCATCATAATCATCAGATTTGCTCATTGCAGCCTCCGAAAAAGTCCGGTTGGTGAAAGGTAAACGCGACAATCGCCACGCGGCTTAACACTAACACAATCGGCGAAATTGTTGCAACAATAAAATTGCCGCAAATCATTGCGCCGGCGGCGCGGTGGCGGCGAAAATTTTGTCGCGGTTGGCGGCGTCCAGCAATGCGCATAAATTGGCGTGCGCATCGAATGAAAATCGTTTGCGATACGCGCCCCATGCCAGCAGGCAAGCGCAACGCAATGCGCCGTCCGCGGCGATGCCGGCGGCGGGATTGATGCGCCGGTTTAATGCAGCCAACGACGAGGTGACGCGATTGGCTTGGCGCGCCATGTATTTAATTTGCGCGGCGCCGAAGCCTTCGTTTTCAATCAAAAACAAATTAATTGCGCTGTCCAATGTTGTGGTCGCCATCATGTAGGTTTCAAAATCGTTGACGTCGGCGAGGAAAGTGTTGCCGGATTTTTCGCGGATGTATTTAACAATCGCGCCCGAATCGGTCAACATCAAATCGCCGTTTGCCGCGTCGCTCATAAACGGCACTTTGGCGGTCGGCGAACCTTTTGCGCTGGCCGCGTAATCGGCTTCGACAAAATCGTACTGCATATTTTCCTGCGCCAATGCAACGCGACAATGGCGCACAAAAGGCGAGGTGTAACTGCCGTGGAGTTTCATAATGTCCTCGATGGTGAGTGAAGTGATGATGTGAATAAAAATGCGCGCGCAATCAAACGGCAAAGCAATCGATAAGCAATCGCTAAACAAGCACACAATCAAAAAACGCAAAAGCAAACGCAACGATTACAAGGTAAAATAGGGCGTGCGCGCTTTGCAATGTCGCGTCGCCAATCCAATGCCGCTTTACCAATCCAACATTCGCATTTATCTTAATGAACAACTCATGATGAACAACAAACGCAAACAGTGCCGCATCGGGTTGGATTGCGCGCATCAGTATACCCAAAAACCCGCCGGCTGTCGCCGCATTATCGCGGCATTGTCGGCGACGGTGACATCGTTAACATCGTTGACATCATCGACACGATTAACAGTGACATTGCCATCGCTGTCGAGTCGGTCATCGAGATGCTCATCACCACGCACATCACCACGCACATTGCCGCGCACATTAATTCGCGCATCAGTTTTAACATTGTCACTATTATTGTTACTCCCCGCCCACTCAATCGGCGCGGATGATTCGAACGACGCCGCGATTATCCAAAGCCCGCTGGATGAAAGAACTTATCGCGCGTTCACCTTGCCCAACGGCTTGCGCGCGGTGATTGCATCCGACCCGAACGCCGACCAAGCCGCGGCATCGTTGCAGGTGGCGGTTGGCAGCGGCGCGAATCCGCCGGAGTGGAGCGGGTTGGCGCATTTTTTGGAACACATGTTGTTTCTCGGCACCGAACAATATCCCGAAGCCGGCGAATATAAACAATTCATCAACGCGCACGGCGGCAATGAAAACGCCTACACCACGTTGGATTCGACCAATTATTATTTCGACATCAACGCCGCGCATTTGCAGCCGGCGTTGATGCGCTTTGCGCGATTTTTTATCGACCCAACATTCGATGCGCAATATGTCGAGCGCGAACGCGCGGTGGTGCATTCCGAATTTCAATCGGGGCGCAAGAAAGATTCGCGGCGTCTGTATGCCGCGCGTCGACAATTGTACAACCCGACGCATCCGGCGTCGCGCTTTGCGGTGGGCTCGGCGCACACCTTGCGCGACCGCAAAAACGGCGCGGCGCGCGACAAGTTAATCGAATTTTATCAGCGGCATTATTCGGCCGAACAAATGACGTTGGCGGTGCTTGGTCCGCAATCGCCGCGCGAATTGGAAAACTGGGTGCGCGAATTGTTTGCCGAAGTGCCGATGCGTGAAGAAGAGTCGGTCAACAATCATCCGCCGTTGTTCAACCCAAGTTTGGCGGCGTCGCGCCTTAATGTTGCGCCGCAAAAGGATGAATCGAGCGTGAGTTTTTTGTTTCCCATCGAATCGACCGAACAATATTATCGCAACAAGCCGCTCGCCTATATCGCCAACCTCATCGGGCATGAAGGCGAAGGTTCATTGTTGGCGTTGTTAACATCGCTCGGCTGGGCTGATGCGTTAAGCGCCGGCGCCGGTTATATGGACGAAGCGCAAGGCGTGTTCGAAGTGTCGATTAAGTTAACCGAACAGGGCGCGGCGCACATCGACGACATCGGCGCGTTGTTGTTTCAATACATTCGATTGATTCGCCAATCCGGCATCGATGCCTGGCGCTATGACGAACAACATCGCCTTGCCGAGATTGCGTTTCGTTTTGCCGAGACGCCGTCCGCGGCGGTGATGGCGCGGCGGTTGGCAAGCGCGCAACATTATTATGCGCGCGCCGATTTGTTGCGCGGCGCATACATGATGGACGGCTATCGCCCCGAATTAATCACCGCATTGCTCGATGCATTAACGCCGAGCAACGTGTTGCTGCAGACGGCGTCGCGCGATGCGCGCACCGCGCGCCAGACGCCGTTTTATGAAGTCGATTTCGGCATCGAACCGATTGGCGTTGACACCATCGCAAGATGGCAGCGCGCGCAAGCCGATGCGCGGCTGGCGTTGCCGACGCGCAATCGGTTTATTCCAATGCGGCTTAAATCGCGCCAATTGGATTCCGATGCGCGCGCCGCGCCCGAACTGCTCGACCTGCCCGGCGTGCAGGCGTGGCATCGTTTCGATGCGCAATTTAACGCACCGCGCGCGGCGTTTTATTTCAGCGTCGAATCGCCGGCGGCAATCGGCGATGCGCGCAAGGTGGTGTTGACCGAATTGTTTGTGCGGATGATTGTTCGCCAACTCGATGCCGCAACTTATCCGGCGCGATTGGCGGGGTTAAATTATCAACTCTATCGCCACAGTCGCGGCGTATCCGTGCGCATCCAAGGCTATGAAGACAAACAGTCGTTGTTGTTGTCGTTGTTGTTGGACGCGTTGCGCGCACCGCGCATCGATGCCGCGCAATTCGAATTGGCGGTCGATGCCGCGCGCCGTCAATGGAAAAACGCCGCGCTCGACACCCCGTCGAATCAAGTTGCGCATGAAATGTACGCGCTGTTGATGACGCCGTATTGGAGCGAACACGCACGATTGGCGGTGTTGGATGAATTGACGGTCGACGATTTGCGCGAACATTCGCGCGCGTTGATGCAACGCATGCACTTGACCAGTTTGTCGCACGGCGATGTTTCGCGCGCGCGCGCACAGGCGATGAATCAACAATTGACCGGCGCGTTTGCCGACGCCGAAAAAATCAATCCGTTGGCGCGCCCGCGGTTGCGCGAACTCGAATCGGCTCGCGCTTATTTGCGCAATCTTAATGTCGATCACGATGACGCGGCCTTGGCGATGTATTTTCAGGGGCGCAACAAAAGCGACGCCGAACGTGCGCGAATGCGGTTGTTGGCGCGGTTGATTGAGCCGGCGTTTTATTTGCAGTTGCGCACCAACCAACGCGTCGGTTATTTGGTGCATGCCTTGGATTTTAATTTGCTCGAAGTGCCGGGCTTGTTGTTGTTGGCGCAAAGCCCGTCTCAATCGCCGGCGCAGTTGGAAAAACTGTTTAATCAATTCATTATCGACTTTGCGCGCGATTTGGATTCGATGGACGAAATTGCATTCGAACAAGTTAAGCGCGGCTTAATTAATCGAATCTTGGCGCGCGACCAACAACTCATCGCGCGCACCAATCGATATTGGCGCGAACTGGATGCGCATCAATTTTCCTTCGATGTGCGCGCACGGTTGGCGCGCGCCATCGATGCGATTGACGCGGATGAAATGCGCGAGTATGCCGCCGAAATCACCGTACAAAACGCGCGCAAAATTCTCGTACAAACCCCGTCTCGCAACCGCATCGCGCCGCGCGATTATGAATTGATTGATGACGCGAAAACTTTTCGCGGCACGGCGCGGGTGTTGTTTCCAATGTATTGATAAATGCAATTGGTAACTTGTTATTTATAATTTGTAGTTGTTAATTTATAACTTCACCACTGTGTAATTTCATACTTGTGCAACTGTGATTTATTTTACTTGCACTTGCACTTGGACTTGGACTCTCACTTGCACTCCCACTTGCACTCCCACTACATCGATGACCGACCCGCTTGCATTGTCGTTGGCAACCGAACTCGGCGCGCAATTGTTGCGCGGCGATGCGCGCGTTAGCGTGGTCGAATCCTGCACCGGCGGCGCGTTGGCCGCGGCGATTACCGCAGTGCCCGGCAGTTCGCAATGGTTTGAGCGCGGTTATGTGACATACGCCGACGACGCCAAAGCCGAGATGGTTGGCGTGGCGCGCGAATTGTTGATGCAATACGGCGCGGTTAGCGCGCAAGTTGCATGCGCGATGGCGCGCAGCGGATTGCGCGCGGCGCGCGCCGATTATTGCGCGGCGATTACCGGCATCGCCGGACCGGACGGCGGCACGGCGGATAAACCGGTTGGCACCGTGCATTTTGCCTGGGCGTCGGCGGATGGTCGCGCGCATCAATGCGAATCGCAACACCAACACTTTAACGGCGCGCGCGATGAAGTGCGGGCGCAAAGTGTGCATTGCGCGTTGCGCGGGTTGATTGCATTGTGTGCGTAAGGGTTGCGAATTTAACTTATGCAGTGACGATGAAGTGACAATGTGGTGACGATGAAGTGACAATGTGGTGACGATGAAGTGACGATGCAGAGGTGACGCAGTGTCGATGCAATACCAACACCGCGACAATGAATCGTCTACAATTATCGACCGATTGATTAATGATATTAACGACAAGTTGTTACAAAACCAAATGAGCATCGACTATCTCGAATTTGAAAAACCGATTGCCGAACTTGAGGAAAAGATTGTCGAGTTGCAGCGCGTCAGCAAAAGCCGCGACTTGGACCTCAACGCCGAAATCGGCGAATTGCGCAAACGCAACGGCGAATTAACCCGCGAAATTTTTGCCAAGTTAAGCGCCTGGCAAATCACGCAAATCGCGCGGCATCCGTTGCGCCCATATACGCTGGATTACATCGCGCGCATCATCGATGATTTTCAGGAATTGCACGGCGACAGAATGTACGCCGACGATGCCGCGATGGTCGCCGGGTTGGGCGTACTCGATGGGCGCAATGTCGCGGTCATCGGGCAACAAAAAGGGCGCGACACGCGCGAACGCACGCGGCGCAATTTTGGCATGTCGCGCCCCGAAGGGTATCGCAAGGCGCAGCGCATAATGAAACTCGCCGAACGTTTCGGCTTGCCGGTGATTACCTTCATCGACACCCCCGGCGCCTATCCCGGCGTCGGCGCCGAGGAGCGCGGGCAGAGCGAAGCGATTGCATCCTCGCTCGAAGTAATGACGACGCTGCAAACCCCGATTGTCTCCGCGGTTATCGGCGAAGGCGGCTCGGGCGGGGCGTTGGCGATTGGCGTATGCGACAAATTATTGATGCTGCAATACGCCACCTACTCGGTGATTTCGCCCGAAGGTTGCGCATCGATTTTATGGAAGAGCGCGGAAAAAGCCGCCGATGCGGCCGAAGCCATGGGCGTCACCGCGGCCGAATTGTCGCGCGCCGAGTTGGTCGACCAAATCGTCCTCGAACCGCTCGGCGGCGCGCATCGCAATTATGATGAAACCGCCGCGTCTCTTAAGGCGGCGTTGGCCGATGCATTGGATGAATTCCGCGACATTGGCGCAACCGAATTGCCGGCGTTGCGGCGGCGGCGGTTGAATGGGTTTGGGCGGTTTGAGTTGAAGAAGTAGTGTCAAGTAACGCCGCTTAACTTGTTGCGGTACGGTTTGACGGCGGCACAGCGCATTGTCGAAGTGCACTGTCGAAGCGCATTATTAAAATGCACGATTAAATCGCCGGTGCAAACGCAAAGTTACAATCAATCACAGTTGCATTGTCACTGTAACAGTGCATTGTTAAAATAAATTATCAAGTTCACCGTCTCACCAGCGTTAAAATGTCCCCAACATTGCACTGTCGAAGCGCATTATTAAAGTGCGCGATTAAATCGTCCGCCCAAACAAAGTCACAATCAATCACAGTTGCATTGTCACCGTAACAGTGCATTGTTAAAGCACATTAACATGCCCCCAACATTCGACGCACCTCAACTCCACCACATCTTATTCGAACGGCTGCACCTGCCGCTCGACGCGCATTTCGTCGTCGCCTACAGCGGCGGTTGCGATTCGCATGTGTTGTTGCATGCCTTGGCGCAATTGCGTTGCGATGCATCGTTTCGGTTAAGCGCGTTGCATTATGACCACGCGCTATGCGCGCAATCGGCGCAATGGGCGCGGCATTGCGCGGGCGTGTGTCGCGCGTTGGAGGTGCCGTTGCAAACTGCGCGGCAGATGCAAGTTGCGCCGCGCGGCGAGAGTGTCGAGGCGTTTGCGCGCGGGGCGCGGTATCGTTGGTTTGGCGAATGTTTGCATGGCAAGCAAATTTTATTAACTGCGCATCATTTGGATGATCAAGCCGAATGTTTGTTGCTCGCGGCGATGCGCGGCGGCGGTGTCGAGATGTTGGCGGGGATTCGCGAACAACGCGCGCTGTCGGCCAATCATCCGGCGCAAGTCGCGCGACCGTTGTTGTCGTTTGCGCGCGATGCCTTGCGCGATTATGCGCGGCGCGCGCGGTTGCAGTGGTGCGAAGACCCAAGCAATGACGATTTGCGTTATGAGCGAAATTTTTTGCGCGCGCGGGTGATGCCGTTGTTGCGGCAACGTCGCGCCGGCGTGGTTGCTGCGTTGGCGCAAAGTGCGCAACATTGTTTCGATGCGGCCGAATGGTTGGATGATGCGGTTGCGCCGCTGTTGCGCGAGTGTTGCGCGGCGGATAAACGCGGCGTGTTTTGTTTGGCGCCGCCGCTTTGTTTGCGGAAATTGCGCGGGCTCGAGCGCGCGCAATTGCATCGCGTGTTGCGCGCGTGGCTGCATCAATATGGCATTCGTTCGCCGTCTGCGCGGCAATGGCGCGCGTGGTTTGCGCAGGTGTTTGTCGCCGATGGCGCGCATGCGGTGTTGCAGTGTGATGATGCGATGGTGCGCCGATTCGGCGGGCATCTTTATTTAACCCGCCGGTTGGTTGCGCCGCCGCGCGCCGCGATTCAATGGGATTTGCGCAATCGCGTTTTGGATGCGCAAGTGCAGGTCGAAGTCGCGCCGGCGTCGGTTGCGCGGCACGATGTTCGCGCTGTCGATGTTCGCGAGGTTAATGTTCACGATGTTAATGTTCACGATGTTATCGACGCCGATGGTTTGCGCGGGCGCGATTTGCATTGGGTGTGGCGGCGCGGCGGTGAACGAATGACCTTGCCGCGTCGCGCGCATCGCAGTGTGCTTAAAAAACTTCAGCAGCAATACGCGGTGCCGCCGTGGGAACGCGCGGCGTTGCCGATGTTGTGCGCGGATGATGAGATTGTGTGGGCGCATCGGCTTGGCGTCGGCGCGGGGTTTGGTGCGGTCAATGCGGATGGGGTGCGGATTCGGTTGATGGCGCGTGCAAGTTCCAGTGCAATTTCGTGCACAAGTTCCAGTGCAAGTTCGAGAGCAAGTTCGAGCACAAGTTAAAGGTTAAGTTCATCGCCGCCGCCGCAGATGTTGTGCATTTATAATGTGTATTGATAAGTGCATTTATAATGACAAGTTCGACGACGGTGAATAACGGTCAACCGCGTTAAATGCCGCGTTTGACCGACAAGTGACGGCGGCGTATACTTCGCCTTTAAGCAAGCGGTGCCGACTCGATACTGCGCAAGATACACTAACGATGAACACGCCAACCCACCTTCACAAAACCGGCGACAAGTTTTGTCGGCGCATCGTGCGTATGTCGACGGCGTCACTCGCCCTCGCATTGCTCGCGTTATGGTTCAGCACCCCGGCGCAAGCGCAATTTGCGCAGCCGTTGTATGCGTATACTTTCACCGCCGGCAAAGCCGCCACTTACGACCTGCCGACGCTCAGCGGTGCAACCGCGTATTCCACCGACATCGGCGGCTCCGCCAATTTCAGCGTCGATGTAACTTCGACGCCGCCGGCATTGTTAAGCGAAGTCGAGTTGGGGCAACAGTGGTATGTCGAAACCCACACCTTCGTCTACACCGCCACCGCGCAAAATGCCAACGGCGATGCGGTCGATTACGCCGCGCAAATCGAGTTGATGGTGCAGCCGCAGTTGCAAATTATTTCTTCGGAGTATCCGTATTATTTTCAGCAACAGTTGCCGAGCCATCACAAAACCATTTACAAAATAGTCGCCTACGGCGGCTTGCAGCCGCACACTTGGGCGGTGACGCCGGCATTGCCGAGCGAACTTGCGCTTACACTCGATTCAAGCGGCGCGACCATTGACGGGTTTTTGCCGGACAACTCGGCGAGCGTACACACTTTCAGTGTGACCGACGCCCTCGGCGCAACCGACAGCGCCGAGATTGACATTCGCAACGCAACGCATCGCGCCTTCAGTGTACATCAGCCGGACAGCGCATATTTCGTCACTTTTACCGCAGGCACGGCGACCAGTCATGAACTTTTGGATATTACCGGCAACACGGTGCTTTTGGATGAAAAAAACCCCAGAAATTCATTCGATGCATACACCGTGGATTTGGGCAACGGCTTTTACCGCGGCGCGTCCAGCGACACGCTGGCTTCGTCCGGGCACAGGGTATACAGCACGACCGCCATCGCCGCCGGGCAGGTTACGCAATTTGTGTTGTACAACTATGGAGTCGACTACCAGGCCGATTTTATCAACGATCGTTCAGCGGTGAGTTTCATCTTAATCGTCGTCGCCAAACCCGCCTTTAACATTCCCGACCAATATTTAACCGTCGACACACCTTATGCCGCCACTTTCACCGCCACCGGCGGATACGGCGGATTGACCTACGCAATCGCCGCCGATGCGCCGCCGTTGCCGCCCGGCATGACCTTAACCGCCACCGCAGGCGGAGTCGTATTAAGCGGCACGCCAACTGCGCCGGGCGGGCAACAAACCTATCGCATCACCGCCACGGACGAAAACGGCGGCGTCGGCGAAGGGGTGGTTTACATAAGAGATTTCAGTTTCATTGGATTCGAACAAACCTTGTATCGCTACACCTTCGCCGTCGGCTCGCTCAGCCAATTCGATTTGCCGACGCGGTTGGGCGTTTCCGATTGGCATGTCGCCGGCGATTTGGATGAAGGCATCCGTTTCGACACCGCGCAAATGCCGCCGATAATTTATAACGATTTGTTTGTCGCGCCGGGCTTGCATACCTTTAAGTACACCGCCTTGGGCGCGGCGTTCGAGACGGTCGAGATAGAAGCCTGGGTGTGGGATGCGAGTTTTCATTCGTACGAATTCACCGCCGGACATGCATCGACGCTGACCTTGCCAACCTTGCCCGGCGCAAGCGGCTATGTCGTCGATTTGCCGTCTGACCAAACCACATCGGCATACACCTTTGCGAGAACCTTGACTTACGATTTAACCGTCAACCCGCCGACGATATCGAAAGCCGCCGACACCATCGCCGGCGCGACCACCTACACCGCCGGGATATTCACCTTTTGGCTGCGCCCGAGCGGAGACGGCGCGGCCGTGCCGGCGGCGCGGATTGAGATAATGGTCAATGAACCGCTGGGGTTTGCTTCGCGCGAAAGCGCATACGACTGGCATAAAAGCGGCGGCACCGCCGCGCATAAGGAATACACCTTCACCGCCACCGGCGGCACCGCGCCGTTTTTCTTTGCGATAACGCCGTCGCCGAAGAGCAATAAGTTAACCTTTGTGTCGGTGGCGGGAACCAACATCGCGCGATTGTTTGGCGCGGACCCGGCGCAACGCAATTACGCCATCGAAGTTATCGATGGACTCGGCGCAACCGCAACGCACCAAATCACCGTGCGCACTCGGAGTTTGAACAGTTATGAAACCTACGACAATCAATCGCGCTCGCTCACCTTCACCGCCGGCGCCGCGGTTACTTTTAAGATGCAGGATCTCTATCCAAACGATTGGCAAAAATGGGTTGACCACAACCGCGATTTTGACACGACCGATTTGCCGACCGGGTTAAACGCCGGCTTGGCGGCTTGCACTTATGATGTCACGCGCGATGATGTGTTTTGTTATTTGCGCAACATCAACAGCACCACCGCGGTCATCGAGGGCGCATCGGCGATTATTTACTTAAACAACTTAAGCCAACCGGGGCCTTGCACCGAATTTTCCACCAGTTGCGGCGTGCATACCCAAAGCAATGTCGATGCGGCGTTGTATTTAACCACCGCCCCGCAACCGCACATCGACATCGACCGCATCAACCTCACCGCCGCCACCGCCGTCGACCAAACCTACACCGCCTTAGGCGCGTTTCCATTCACCTTCGCCGCCGCCGCCGACAACCCGATAACGCCGCCGGGCTTGACCATCGAATCGACCGAAGCCGCATTGGTGTTTCGCGGTGCGGCGTATGCGCCGTTGCCGGATAGACAATATGTATACGCGATAACCGACAACAACGGCATCAGTCAAGATGCAACCTTCACCCTGCAAATTGGCCCGTATTTCGAATTGCCGCTGTACGCAATCACCTTCAGCGGCGGCGTCGCCGGCTTGCATAACCTGCCGCAAGCCTCGGGCGCGATTGCAAGTTATGTGCACACCTTAAACTACACCGGCTTAACCTTCGACGCCGCCGATGGCGCAGTTAATGGATTAATGTTGCGCAGCCAAACCAACACCGCCACCGGCGATGTCACCTTTAACTTAACCGCGCATGTTAATGATGCGGTGTTTGCCCAAACCAAAATCGCGGTACACATCGCCGCACCGCCGGCATTCGCCGCCAATGTGCAAACCACTTTCGAGGTTGCCACCGACATCGCCGTGGATTTCGCCCTGCCGCAACTCGAACAAGGCGTAATGCCGGTCGGCTACGGCATCACCGGCTATCTGCCGGACGGCTTGCGCTTGGAAGCCGTCAACAATTTCGCCGCGCGCATCATCGGTACGCCAACCCGCGCGCACGGCGCGGATGCAATGTTACACGCCATCGATGCCGCCGGCGCGACCACGCAAATCGCGATACACATCAGCGTGCGCGACCGTCCGGGCTTTGCGCCGTTTGTGGTCGATGCCACCTACACCGTTAACTTCGCCACCTACAGTGCCGACGGCGTAACCGTGTCCGACACCATCACGCTGCCCGCGGCCGAAGGCGGCGCCGGGCAATTAACCTACAGCCTCGACGCCGCCAATCAATTGCCGGCCGGCATCACCGCAACCGAACTCGCCGACAATCGCATCATCATCAGCGGCACGCCAACCGAAACCGGCGAATTTGTTTATACAAGGTACGTCACCGACAGCGCAATCCCATCGCCGCGTGAAGCGACATTCACCTTGCAATTCACCGTCATCCCCCCGCCATCGTTTGGCGCAGTGACGGCGGATAATTTAAATGTATCGCGCGGGCGACAAGTGTATGAATTGCTGCCGCGCGCGGCGAGTCCGTTGCCGTTGGTGTATGCCCTCGCGCCAACCCCGCCGGACGGAATCACTTTCGATGCCGAAGCGGTCGCCCTCATCGGCGCGCCAACCACGCCGGATGGCGGTACGTTATTCACCCTCAGCGTCATCGACTCGCACGGCGCAAGCGCGTCGTTGCCGGCGTTTTCGATTCGCGTAGTCGATACGCCAATGTTCGACGCACTCAGCGGCACAACCCATTTCACCTACACCCGCAACACCACATTCGCCCAACCGTATACTTTCGCCCCGAGCACCGTCGGCGGTGCGCCGCCATTCCAGCATCGATTTTTTGATGTCGATATCCGCGCGCTCGACCTTGGCGATTACGCCGACATCGATGCATTGCGCGAAGCGGTGCGCGCGACGCTTAGCGTAGATGGCGGCAACAACGGCATCATCGACCCGCCATTGCATACCGTCGGCGAATTCGAATTGCGCTACAGCCGCGTCGATGCAAACGACGCCATCGGCAAAAGCGGTTTTGTTACCTTCTCGATCATCCCGCGGGTGCAATACGAATCGGATCCGCTGGGCCCGTTTGCCTTTGTGCGCGGCGCCGGCGGGGAATATATTTTTAATGTCGTTGGCGGCATCGGCGATGTTACCCATCGGATAACCCCGGCATTGCCGAGCGGCATCGAATTCAGCGGCGAACGAGTGCTCACCTTGGCGCAAACCGCATCGGCGGCGGTGATGCCCGAGACCGATTACACCCTGCATATCACCGACGCCAACGGTGAAACCGGCATGAGCGAAATGTCGATTCGCGTCGTCGCCGCCGCGCCGACGTTTGCGCAAAATTTATACGCGCTGACCTTTGTGCAATCGGTTAAAAAGGTGTTGACCTTGCCGCGCGCGGACGGCGAATCGGTGGACACCTTAACCTATCGATTGGCGGATACCGACATCGACGAATACGCGCGATTGGGGTTGACCTTTTCCAGCGTCAACGGCGCGTATCCCATCAGCGTCACCAACCGTGAAGATGCATTGCCGGAGGATTTTGCAAAAACCTTGTCGGCGTATTTTAACGCCAACAGCGACGCCGCACTCGGCGTTAGCGAGACCACGCTCACTTTCCAATTTTTTGCCGCGCCAACCTTCGCCGCGACGCCAACCAACATCACCTTCACCCGCTCCGGCGCAAACGCCTACACCTTCGCCGCCATCGACCCGGCCACCGGCGCCCCGCCAATCGCCTACACCTTCCTGCCGACCGACATCGATGCGATTGACATCGGCGGCTACGCCACCGAAGCCGAATTGATTGCCGAAGTGACCGGCGCGCTTAACAACGGCGGCATCATCAGTGCGCCGTTTACCCAAACCGGCGAATTCGCAATGCGCTACACCGCCACCGACACCCGCGGCGCAATCGGCACAAGCGATTTTGTCACCTTCACCATCGTCGCCCCGCCGCGATTTACCGCGCCGCTTGGCACATATGTGTTCACGCCCGGCACAGACGGCACGTGGACCTTGCCGCCGACCGAAGGCGGCTTCGGCGCGCACAGCATCCGCATCGACCCGCCGTTGCCGAGCGGCTTGACCCTCAGCAACATTGCGCCGCCGATGTTGCAACAACCGGACGGCGAAGAAGTGGCGGTAATGGATTTGACGGTGTATACGATGACGGTGAGCGACGCCAACGGCGCATCCGCTGACGCCGAATTTTCGATTCAAGTTGGCGAGCGATTGTGGAATCCTTATTTTTGGTTGCCGCGCGAGCCGCAAAAGGAAAATTACACCTTCACCCAAACCGTCGCCACCGACCTCACCCTGCCGCAACACACCGTCGCCTTGTCATATGCGGCGATTTACTATTACGGCTTCGCCGATAATACGGAATTGGACGCGCAATTGGAGGCGATGGGGCTGTCGATAACCGAACGATTTAATCCGTATCCGATGGTGGTGAGCAGCCGTGTCGGTGCGACCCTCGGCGGCGTTCGGGTGCCATATGGCGTCTATTATGTACGCGGCGGCGACTTAACCCAAGCCGTGCTCAGTTTCCACATCGTCGCCGCGCCAACCTTCGCGCCGCAACCGAGCGACATCACCTTCAGTCAAGCCGGCGCAGGCAACGCCTTCACTTTCGCGCCCATCGACCCGGCCACCGGTACGCCGCCGATTCAATACAGTGTAGACGCCGCCGGCGATGACATTGTGCCGATTGACGCCGGCGGCTATCGCGCCAATGCCGCGTTGCGCGGCGCGGTCGATACCGCGTTCGATGCCGAGAGCGGGGTTGTCAGCGCGGTGTTTTCCGAGACCGGCAAATTCGCCTTGCGTTACAACGCAACCGATGCGTATGGCGCGAGTGTGGCCAGCGAATATGTCACCTTCACCATCGTCGAGGCGCCGCAATTTAGCGCGCCGTTGGGCACATATGTGTTCACGCCCGGCAGCGGCGGCAGTTATACGATACCGCTGAGCGGCGGCTCGATGTTGACCTACAGCGTCGACCCGGCATTGCCGAGCGGGTTGACCATAAGCGGCGTCGACCCGGCGATATTGGCGCAAACCGCAACGGCGTCTGAGATGGCGTTGACGGTGTATACGATGCAAGTTACAGACGCCAACAACGCCGAGGTCGAGCGCGAATTTGCAATCCAAGTGGCGCCGGCGTTAACTTGGACCGGCGCCGGCATTAGCGATGAATTTACCTTTACCCAAACGGTGAACACCAATGTCACCCTGCCGCAAAATCCCGATGCGGTTGCATTTGCGGCGCGATATTTTCTCGGCAACAACACCGATGGCGCGCGCATCAGCGAAGCGGCGTTGACCGCCTTGGGTTTGTCGGCATCGCAACATCCGGCGCCGTATCCAATCACCGTCGGCAACATCGATGGCGCGACCCTCGGCGCCAAGGTGTTGCAATACACCACCGAATACACCGACACCGCCACAAGCAACGGCGGACGCGCGGCAATCGCGTTAACCTTCCACATCGTCACCGCGCCAACCTTTGCGGCGATTGCCGACGGCGATGTCACCTTCAGCCAAGGCGGCGCGAACAATGCATACACCTTCGCGCCCATCGACGGCGGCGGGGCGTTGCCGATTGCATACACTTTCGTTCTCACCGACGTCGCCGCGATTGAGCGCGGCGGGTATACAGACGGCGACTCCTTAATCGCCGCCGTCATTACGTCCGTCGATGCGCGCGGCGGTAATGACGGCGTATTCGGCGCGACCTTTGCCAACACCGGCAAATTTACCTTGCGCCAAACCGCCATCGACAACAACGGCGCGATTGCCACAAGCGACTCGGTCACTTTCACGATAGTCGCGCGTCCGCGATTCGACTCCGCCTTAACCGATTCGCTGGTGTTCGTCAGCGGCGGCGGCGGGGCGTATTCATTCGCCAACCCGGCCAGCGGCGGCGTTGGCGCGTTAACCTATTCATCAACAACATTGCCGAGCGGCTTGGGCATAAGCGGCGTGCATACCGCAACCATCACCCAAAGCGGCACGGCCGCGATTGGCGCATCGATGACTTATGCAATCACCGCCACCGATGCAAACGGCGCGCCGGGCGCAGGCAACATTGCAATCCAAGTGGTCGCATTGCCAACCTTTGCGCAAAGCGTTTATGCATTCACCTTCCAACAAGGCGTATCTTCCGCATTCACCTTGCCGCAAGCCAACGGCGATGCATTGCATGCGTTAACTTATCAAGTGGTCGGCGGCGCATCGTTTATCGATGATTATGCGCAAGCCGGCTTAACCTTTTCAAAGCAAACCGCAACCGCACCCATCGTCGTCAACAATCGTAAAGATGCATTGTTTACCGGCGAAGGCGAAATTAATTTTGTCGCGTATTATTCCGCCAACGCCGATGACACACTCGGCAAGGCGCGCACAATCTTAAGTTTCGTTTACCAACAAGCCGATGCGCCGGTGTTCGCCACGCCGCAACCGGATGTTACCTACACCATCGGCTATGCCAACACGGTGACTTTGGTCGAAGCAAGCAACAGCATCGGCGGGTTGACCTATACGCTGAGCCGCACCAGCGGCACCGTGCCGGCGGCGTTGACTTTGGAGCCGAGCACGCGCGAAATGCGCAGCACCACATCGATAGCCGAAACCGACAGCGGCGAATACATCGCAACCGCGACCGATGAAAACGGTTCGAGTGCGGCGGTTACCTTTAACTTGGTCGTGACCGACATCATCCTCAGCCAATCGCTCGGCCCGTTTTATTTCGTCAGCGGCGCCGGCGGCGGGCATAACTTCACCGCGCGCGGCGGCGGGGCGTTAACCTATGCATTCGCGCCGGCATTGCCGAACGGGTTGGCGGTGGTCGAAGGCGACCCGCCGGCATTGCGCCAAACCGCAACCGCGGCGGCGATTGGGTTATCGACATATGCCTTAACCGTGACCGATGAAAACGGCGCGACCGCTGGCGCCGAAGTGACACTGCAAGTGTTTGCAAGCGCGCCGACATTCGATGCCGCGCAAACCATCTACACCTTCATCCGCGGCGAACCGCAAAGCATCACCTTGCCGCGCGTCACCGGCGACGGCGCGGCATTCGTCACCTACACATTGCAAGGCGGCGCGCAATCTATAAGCGATTACGCCGCCGCCGGCTTAACCTTTTCAAAGCACACCGCGCAATATCCGATTGTCATCACCAACCGTCTCGATGCAATGTTGTCGGGCGGCGTGTCGAGCGCGACCTTTACCTCGTACTTCAGCACCGATGCAACCTCGAGCGGCAAGGCAACCACCTTGTTAAGTTTTGTCACCATCGCGCCGAATGCGCCGGTGTTTAACGCAGCGCAAACGGATTTGGCATTAAGCGCAAGCCGCGCGCGCACCATCACCTTGTCGCGCGCCACCGCCGCCGTCGGCGCAATCACCCACACCTTCACGCGCATCATCGGCGCAGTGCCGGCGGCGTTGGATTTCGATGGTGATGCGCATCAATTGCGCATCGGCACTGCAATTGCGGTTGGCGATTCCGGCGATTACATTCTCCGCGCGGCCAACGCCCTCGACCAAACCGCCGCAGTAACTTTTGCAATCACCGTGCATCCGTTGCCAACTTTCGCCGTTGCGCAACTCGAGTTGACCTTTACGATTGGCGCGCGCACTTCGTATACCTTGCCGCTTGCAAGCGGCGGCGGCGGGGCGTTGGCGTATTCGATGTCGGCGTTGCCGGGGCAATTGCAATTCGATTCAACCGTGAATGAATTGTTGTATCTCGGCGGCGCAAATCCGGGCGCGCAATCGTTAACATTAACGGTCACCGACACCTTGGCTGCAACCGATGAACTTAATATCGAAGTGCAGTTTGTCGATGTGCCGTCGTTTGCAAATGATGCAAGTGCATTGTTAACCAACGGCGTTTCCTTCCGCGTTGGTGCAAGCATTGTCGCCAACACAACATTGCCGCAAGCGACCGCCGGCACGCCGCCGTTAACCTATCGCTTAACCGACGGCGCGAATTCGAGTTATGAGTCGACAGACGCCGCCGCAACATTGTCCGCCAACGGCATCACCTTCGACGCAACCACGCGCATCATCAGCGGCACGCCGTTGGCCGCGGCGGTGCAATCGTTCGCCTATCACGCGCGCGACCGCCACGCACAAACCGCATCGCACAACACAACGATGCATTCGATTGATTCATTAACTTTGTCGCAGGAAAATCTCGCCGTCGAAATCGCCGCGACTTTTGCGCTGTCGTTAAACGCAGTCAACAACGCCATCGGCGCGATTGCATATTCATTAACCAATCTAGACGGCAGTGCGCCGAGTTTGCCGAGCGGTGTTGCATATAACGCGGGCGCGAATCAATTAAGCGGCATCGCGCCGAACGCCGCTTTCACCGGCGAATTTATCGTAAGCGCGGTCGATGGCTTCGATAACACCGATACGCAAGCCACCTTTATATTTAGCACGGCGTCGTTGGTGTTCATGCCGGCGAGCGCATCGATTACCTACACGCGCGGCGCGAACCGATTTACCGCAAACGGCGTAACTTCCAATGCATTAACCTTGCCGGCGGCAAGCGGCGGACGCGGTGCGTTAACCTATGCCGTCGCAACCCCGCCGCCGAATGGCATCGCCGCCAATGTGCGCGCCAATCAGCGCGTTTTCATCAGCGGCATTGCGCGCGACCTTGGCGACTTCACTTATGTGCGCACGGTGCGCGACATCGACAACCGCAGCGCGACTTTTACCTTGGCGATTAACGTGGTGGACGCGCCGCGATTCGACAGCGCGCAAGGCGAAAATAGATACACGATTTCACATTTGCACACCTTCACTTTGATTCCCGCCGCCGGCGGCTTCGGCGAATTGTCGTATTGGATAACGCCGCCGTTGCCGAACGAAGTGCAACTCATCCAAACGCCGCCGTCGATTATCGGCCATCCGCCGGCGATACTCGGCGCAACCGAGTACACCTTGACGGCGGTGGACGCCAACGGCGCAAGTGTCTCGACCGAGTTGTTGTTTGACAATTATGATTTGTTGTTTTGGCGCGCCGCCGCGCAACAAACCTTTGCCGCCGGCGTAACCTTTAGCGTCGACGATGACGATGTGCTGTTGCCGCGACCGGGCGGCGGGTTGGTGCCGTATCGTTATGAACTGCACGGCTTGCGCGGGCAATTGTCGTTCGAAAACCAAACGGTTAACCAAACGCTTTATGGCCCGCTGACGATAACTTTTCCGAGCCAAGTTACGCCCGCGCCGTTGGTGACCTATATCGCCATCGACGCCAACCGCGCGGCAATCACCGCCGTGTTTAATCTGCACATCACGCCGATGATTAACCCGCAACCGATGCGCGAATTGACGTTTGGCGTTGGCGCAACCACGCATCAATTAACCCCGTTGGCGAATCTGCGCGTCGCCGCCGGCGGTGAAGTGCGCTATGAATTTTCGCCGACGCCGCGCGATGTTGGGTTGTCTTACGACGCCGCGACTCATCGATTGATGAGCGATGACAGTTTCACCAATCAACCGCCGGCGATATTAACCTACAGTTTAACGGCGGCGTATGTTTCGCAAGCGGCCACCGTCGCCGCGGTCACCCAAACCATCGTGCTGCAAGTCGATGCGGACGATGCACCGGTAACGCCGAGCGTATCCGAGACCGAAATCGAACGCCTGCGCGAAATTAACGAAGTCATTTTGCCCGAGGTCGCCGCCGCAACAGTCGCCGCCACCTTGGGCGCGATTACCGAACGCATCGCCGACTTCGGCACAACGCCGACAACCACGCCGTCGCCATTGGTGTCGTTGGGCGGGTATGCGCCGCAAATGGCCTTGGCGCAAGCGGCCAAAGCGCATGCCGATGGCGTGTTGGATGCGAAGGATTTTTTAAACGGCAGTCGATTCGTCGTGCCGGTTTCCGCCGCGCGCGAACGCGGCGGCGCGGCGGTGTGGGGCGGGGTGCATTATCGCAACATCGATGGCGGCGGCGGTGATGAGGTGGTCGAATGGCGCGGCAATGTCGACGGCATGCATCTCGGCTTCGATTACAAACAAAACAATTTATTGCTCGGCATCGCCGTCGCCAAACACAACGGCGTATTCGATTACATCAGTATGGACGGCGCGGACGGTGAATACGACATCACGGTCGACAGCCAATATCAATACATCGATTGGCAACGCGGCGATTTAAATTTATGGCTGAGCGCGGGCGGCGGCGACGGTGAATTGACGATTACCCAAGCCGGCGAAGAATTCATCGGCGACATCGATATGGCTGCAGCCGGCCTCGGCGTCAGCGACGACCTCTCGGCGCATCTGCAAGTGCGCGGCGAATGGCGCGGCGCGGAAATGAAAATCATCGGCAACGCCGCGCAAACCTTGCGCGACCAAACCATCCGCGCCAACAGCGTGCGCCTGCTCGCCAAATGGCGCAGCCGCGACCTCAGCGAGGAACATCACAGTTTCGTCGAACTCGGCATGCGCAACGACGGCGGAGACGGCGACACCGGCGCGGCGATTGAAAGCGCATTGGGCTGGCGACATCTCAGCCATCGAACCGATTTGGAATTGCGCGCGCACGGCGTATTCGGACGCAATGAATATAAGGAATGGGGCGCGTATGGGCAGTTGCGCATCAGCGGCGGTGATGATGAACAGGGATTGGCGTTGCGATTGCGTCCGAGTTATGGCGGGCCGACGCGCGACTTTGGCGCGATATGGGATGTCGAATCGTTGGCGGCGTTTGACGGTGCGCACGACGACAGTAACAGTGACGACGGCGTTTACCAATGGCGCAATGAATCGCGGTTGTCGTATGGCATCCAAAGCGGCGGCGGTTTATTCGCGCCTTTCGGTGAAGTGATTACCGCTGATGCCAACGACATCTATCGACTCGGCGTCGATTGGTCGCCGCATCGACACTTTGATTTAAATCTCACCGGCGAACATCGCCGCAATGAAAATCAACTTGGCGAACGGCGGATTTTGTTGCGTGGGGAAGTGGCTTTTTAATTGGCGTGACTTTTTATAAAGTGACTTTTTGGCAAGTGCGCTTTAATAAGTAAAGCGCACTTTTATAAGTGCCGCTGTAATCCGCGCCTTCGTAATCAATAACTTTGTAACAAGTAACTTCGCGTTACGCGCAAAGTTGTGCGCATACGTTGCACATAACACAGCCATCGCCAAACCACCCGCACCAATCCAACACACAATCGCACATACAACCCAACCCGCCAACCCTCCACCGCCGCCGTATCGAGCCGGCAACGCGCAAATGCGCGGCGCGCGCGCGTTTGCTATACTGCACCCCCGTCCGGGACGTCGTTCCCTCATTGCCCTTGCGGCATTCATCAACGCGGCGCGTTTATGACCAAGTTTGTGTTTATTACCGGCGGGGTGGTTTCCTCCTTGGGCAAGGGCATTGCCGCGGCGTCGTTGGGCAGCGTATTGGAAGCGCGCGGCATCGGCGTCACATTGCTGAAACTCGACCCATACATCAACGTCGACCCCGGCACGATGAGTCCGTTTCAACACGGCGAAGTGTTTGTCACCGAAGACGGCGCGGAAACCGATTTGGACCTCGGGCATTACGAACGTTTTGTGCGCGCAACCATGAGTCGCGCCAACAACTTCACCGCCGGGCAGGTGTATGAACGGGTGATTCGCCGCGAGCGGCGCGGCGATTATTTGGGCGGCACCGTGCAGATTATCCCGCACATCACCGATGAAATTAAAGGCTGCATTCGCGCCGCGGCCAATGATGCGCAAGTTGCATTGGTCGAAATCGGCGGCACGGTCGGCGACATCGAATCATTGCCGTTTCTCGAATCGATTCGCCAAATGCGCATCGAACACGGCGCGCGCAACACGCTGTTTTTGCATTTGACTTTGGTGCCGGGCATTGCCGGCGAAATCAAAACCAAACCGACTCAACATTCGGTTAAGGAATTGCGCTCGATAGGCATTCAGCCGGATATTTTATTGTGCCGCACGCGCACCGCCTTGCCAAAATCGGCGCGGCAAAAAATCGCAATGTTCACCAATGTCGAAGAGAACGCGGTTATCTCCGGCGTCGATGTCGACAACATTTATGAAATCCCAGAATTGTATGTGCGCGAAAAAATCGACCGCATCGTAACCGACCAACTGCGCATCGATGCGCGCGCGCCGGACATGTCCGAATGGCAACGGGTGACCGCCGTCGGCGCGAAGCGAATCGAAGCGACCATTGCGATGGTCGGCAAATACAAAAACCCAACCGAATCCTATAAATCGTTGACTGAAGCGTTGTCGCACGCCGGCGTGCACACCGACACCAAGGTGCGCATCGAGTATGTCGACTCGGCCGCGATTGAACAACACGGCGCGGCGCAATTGGCTGATGTCGATGCGATTTTGGTGCCGGGCGGATTCGGCGAACGCGGCATCGAAGGCATGATTGCCGCGGCCGGATTTGCGCGCGAAAACAACATCCCCTATCTCGGCATCTGCCTCGGCATGCAGGTGGCGACGATTGAGTTTGCGCGCAGTTGCCTCGATTTGCGCGGCGCGCACAGCACCGAGTTTGTGCAAGCCGCCGAACAGCCGGTGATTGCGCTGATTACCGAATGGATAAACGACGCCGGCGATGTTGAACTGCGCGATGAAAACGCCGACTTGGGCGGCACGATGCGGCTCGGCGCGCAGGATATTCATCTGCATCGCGATGCGCGTTGTCGCGGCATTTACGGACGCGATGTGGTGCGCGAACGCCATCGCCATCGCTATGAATTTAACAACACTTATATGCAACAATTCGAACGCGCCGGCATGCTGTTTGCCGGCAAGTCGAGCAACGGCTTGGTCGAGGTCATCGAGTTGCCGCGCCATGCATGGTTTGTCGCCTGCCAGTTTCATCCCGAATTCACTTCGACGCCGCGCGACGGTCATCCGCTGTTCACCGATTATTTAACCGCCGCCCGCGCGCGCCAACTTGCGCGCACCGCGGCGCAAAATGCGGCATAGTGGGGTGGGTGGTAAGTTGTAACTTGTAACTTGTTAAGTTACAACTATTAATTTGCCACTGTTAATTTGTGACTTGTAACGCTTAACTTTCACTTTACAAGTTACAATGCATCACTTGCAATTATTAATTTGTAATTATTAATTTATAACTTGTACTTTGTAACTTGTACTTTCCAATCCCAAACCGATTAATCCATTAACCCATTAACTCACCCATCACAACCATCACCGATGAACCCGCCCGACTTCCAAGCCATTGCAACGCGCGATGCGCGTACGCCGTTTTTTCTCATCGCCGGGCCATGCGTTATCGAATCCGAATCGTCGGCGTTGGCGTGCGCCGAACAGTTGCGCAAGATTACCGACAAACTTGGCGTGGCGTTTGTGTATAAATCATCGTTTGACAAAGCCAACCGCACCTCAGGACAATCGGCGCGCGGACCCGGTCGCGAGCAGGGATTGGAGATACTTGCCAAGGTGCGGCGCGAATGTGATGTGGCGGTGTTGACCGATGTGCATTCGCCGGATGATGTCGCAGCCGCCGCACAAGCGGTCGATGTGTTGCAAACTCCGGCGTTCTTATGCAGGCAGACCGATTTAATTCAAGCCGCCGCGCAATCCGGCAAACCTGTCAACATTAAAAAGGGGCAGTTTTTATCGCCGAATGAAATGCATTATGTCGTCGATAAAGCGCGCGCCGCCAATCCGAAGGCGACGATAATGGTGTGCGAACGCGGCTCGTCGTTTGGCTACAACAATTTGGTGGTCGATATGCGCAGTTTGGCGATTTTGCGCGGCGCGAATTGTCCGGTGGTGTTTGACGCAACCCATTCGGTGCAGTTGCCCGGCGCAAGCGGCGGCAAATCCGGCGGGCAGCGCGAATTTGTGCCGGTGCTGGCGCGTGCTGCGGTGGCGGTTGGCGTCGATGGGTTGTTTATGGAAACGCATCCGCAACCCGATAAAGCGTTAAGCGACGGGCCGAACGCCGTGCCGCTCGATAAGATGGAGGCGTTGCTCGGCACTTTGCTCGAACTCGATGCCGTCGCCAAACGCACGCCGCTCGATTCGCTTGACTGATTCACTCGACTGATGCACTCGACATCAATGCATCGAATGCAATGAACGCAATAAAAGAAATGAACGACATGAACGACCTCAACAACCCGTGCATCGTCACGCAAATTCGCGCGCGCGAAATTTTGGATTCGCGCGGCAATCCGACGGTCGAAGCCGAAGTGCGCACGCGCGGCGGTGTTGGCGTTGCCGCCGCGCCGTCCGGTGCCTCGACCGGTGCGCGCGAGGCGTTGGAATTGCGCGACGGCGATGCGCGGTATTACGGCAAGGGGGTGTTGCGCGCGGTCGACAATATCAATCGTGAATGCGACGACCTGCATCGTTTGGGCGGATTGTGCGCTTTTGAACAAACGCGCATCGATGATTTTTTAATCGCCGCCGACGGCACCGAAAACAAAAGTCGACTCGGCGCAAATGCAATGTTGGCGGTGTCGTTGGCTTGCGCGCGCGCGGCCGCCAACACGTTTGGGCTGCCGTTGTTTGTGCATCTAAACGCGCTGTTTGAACAAACCGAGCCGCGCCAACTGCAAAGCGAATTGGATTCGCATGAAGCCTTGCTGCATTTTTATGCGCAACAAAAATTCCGTTTGCCGGTGCCGCAGATGAACATCATCAACGGCGGCGCGCACGCCGACAATGCAATTGATTTTCAGGAGTTTATGATTTTGCCGGTGGGCTTCGACCGATTTGGCGAAGCCTTGCGTTGCGGCGCGGAAATTTTTCACGCGTTAAAAACCGTGTTGCGCGAAAAACAGTTAAGCACCGCAGTCGGCGATGAAGGCGGCTTTGCGCCGCAATGCGATTCGAATGAACAGGCGTTGGGGTTAATTATGCGCGCGATTGAACGCGCGCACTATCGCCCGGGCGAACAGGTGTTGATTGGCGTCGATGCGGCCAGCAGCGAATTTTATCGCGACGGCGCATATCATCTGCGCGCCGAAAACGCGCAACTCGACGCCGCCGGCTTGGTCGAGTATCTGCAACAATGGGCGCGCGAGTATCCGATTGTCAGCATCGAAGACGGCATGGCTGAGGATGATTGGGACGGCTGGGCGCAATTGACCCGACAACTTGGCGCGCGCGTGCAGTTGACCGGCGATGATTTATTCACAACCGACGCCGCAACTTTGCAGCGCGGCATCGACAATCAAATCGGCAATTCGATTTTAATTAAGCCGAATCAAATCGGCACGCTCAGCGAAACCTTGACGACGTTGCGCTTGGCGCACGCCAACCGTTATGCAACCACCATCTCGCATCGTTCCGGCGAAACCGAAGACACCACCATCGCCGACCTTGCGGTGGCAACGCGCGCCGGACAAATTAAAACCGGTTCGTTGTGCCGCTCGGAACGCGTCGCCAAATACAATCGGTTGTTAAAAATTGAACAACTGCTCGGCGAACACGCGCGCTATGTCGGCGCGGATGCGTTTGCGCATCTGCAACGGTAACGCCCGCGCCGTCGATTGTATTGCGCGATTAAATCGGCTATGGTTGGGCAATGAACGCAATGAAAATGTTCACCGCCTTGTTGGTCGCCCTGCTGCTGTCGTTGCACTATGCGCTGTGGCTCGGCGACAAAAACGTTTTCGATTTGCTGGCGTTGCAACGCGCCATCGCGCAAACTCAAACCGAGATTCAAACGCTTAAACACGCCAACGACCAATTGTTGGCGGAAGTTATCGACTTAAAGGAAGGTGGGCAAACGGTGGAGACGCTGGCGCGTTCGCAATACGGATTGATTAAGCCGAATGAAACGTTTTATCAGGTGATTGAATAATCCGCGTTGTTGTTGGTGGTGCATTGTCGATGTCGATACCGTTGCCGTTACTGACACTGTTGCCAACGATGTTAACCGCCGTCACATACTTCGTCACAATATTCGTCACAACCTGCATCACAAACCCCGTCACATAACCGTCAACACCGTCAATACCATTGGTCGGATGTTGCGGATTTTTTGCGTTCGATAAATTCGCGCAATGCCGCGTCAATCGATTCATCCAGCGGCGGCGCTTCGTATTCGGCCAGGAGTTTTTTCCAGCGATGATGGGCGCGTTGTTCGATGGTTTGCGCGCCGTCTTCCGACCATTTTTCAAACGAGTTGTTGTCAGCCAGCGGCGATTGATAGTTGGCGGTTTCGAAGTTTTCCAGCGTGTGCGCAATGCCGAAGAAGTTTCCGCCGCCGTCGAGTTGGCGATAGGCGTCTTTGCCGAGAGTGTTGGCGTCGATGCGCAAGCCGCTTAAGGTGCGCTGCAACATCGCGCAATGGTCGAGGTCAATCACAAATTTTTCATAGCCGACGGTCAACCCGCCTTCGAGCCAGCCGGTTGCGTGCAGAATAAAGTTCGCGCCGGCCCAAATGGCGGCGTTCATCGTATCGACCGATTCCTGCAACGCTTGTCCGTCGGCGACTTTGGATGCGGTGAGATGTCCGCCGCAACGCAGCGGCACGCCGAGCCGCCGGCACAATTGCCCTATCGCCAAGGTCGACAAGGTTGCGCCCGGCGTGCCGAAGGTTGGCGCGCCGGATTGCAAATCCAAGGTGGTTAAAAAATTGCCGTACACCGCCGGCGCACCTTTGCGCACCAGTTGAATCAAGGCGACGCCGACCATCGCTTCGGCGTGCGCTTGGGCGATTAACGCCGCTTGGGTAACCGGGCCCATCGCGCCGCCCAAAATAAACGGCGTGACCACGACGCCTTGATTGGCGCGCGCATAGGTTTTGAGCGCGCCGAGCATTGTTTGGTCGAACACCAACGGCGAGTTGACGTTGATGTTGCCTTGGATGACGCAGTTTTTTTCCATAAACGATTCGCCGAACACGATGCGCGCCATGTCAATCGAATCTTGCGCGCGTTGCGGCGCGGTGACCGAACCCATAAACGGCTTGGTCGAAAAACGCAAGTGCGCATAGACCATGTCCAAATGACGCTTGTTGACGGCGATGTCCATCGGCTCGCACACCGTGCCGCCGGAATGATGCAGCGAAGGCGACACATACGCGAGTTTAACCAGGTTGTGAAAATCATCCAGCGTTGCATAGCGCCGCCCGCCCTGCAGGTCGTGGATAAACGGCGAACCGTAGGCCGGCGCCAACACCAGATGGTCGCCGCCGATGGTGATGTTGTGCGCCGGGTTGCGCGCATGCATGACAAATTCGCGCGGCGCGGTTTGACACAAGGCGCGCGCCAAGCCGGGCTCGAAGCGCACGCGCGCGCCGTCCACCTTGGCGCCGGCTTGACGAAACAACTCGAGCGATTCGTCGTCGCCGCGAATCTCGACGCCGATTTCATTCAGTATCCAATCGGCTTGAGTTTCGAGCGCAAGCAGGGATTGTTCATCGAGCAATTCATACGGCGGCGGTTTGCGCGTGATGAACGCCGGCGTCGGCGCGCGTTGTTGGTCGGCGCGTTTGGCAATGCGCGCCGCGCGTCCGCCGCTGCGGTTGGTTGCGTGCGCCGGTTGCTCAGGCATCGGCGCGCGTCGCGGTTAAGTGTTGGTCAATCCATTGCGGCATTGCATCGGCCGCGCCGAGATGCGGCGCAAGCGTGATGTCGATGGACGGATGTTGTTGTTGGATGCGCGCAATGTGCGCGGGCAGGTCGGCGATGACATGATTGCCGTCCGCCAAAAAATACGGCAGCACAATAATTTGACTCGCGCCGGCGTTAACCAATTGCGCCGCGCCTTCGGCGATGGTCGGCGATGCGAATTCCAAAAACGCGCATTCGGTCAACCCAAACCGCGCCGCAACGCGCAGCCGTTCGGTCAATGCGCGGATTTCATCGTTGGCTGCGTCGCGGCGGCTTCCATGCGCAACAAGCAATAAAGTTTTCATTGGCGTTGGCGTGTGCTGTCGTTGGTTGTCATTCGTTGTCGTAAATTGTTGTGCGTTGTCGTTGGTTGGTCGGCATTGTGACACACAAACCGCCGCGCGTCATTGCGCTGCGCCGTGCGTCATTGCGCGATGTTGGCGCGCGTGCAAATCATCCGGCGCGTTGTTCCAACCATGCAGATGTTCATCGATTAATTCATGCAAACAATCGATGTGGTCGTCGCGGTCGTTTAAGCACGGGATAAAGCCGTAACGTTTGCCGCCGGCGGTTGTAAAAATGTTGCGGTTGAGCAGCGCGATTTCCTCGAGCGTTTCCAAACAATCGGCGCTAAACCCCGGGCAGATAATCTGCAGGTCGGTGATGCCGCGGCGCGGCAATTCGCGCAGGGTGTCGTCGGTGTATGGCGCAAGCCAGGCTTGTTTGCCGACGCGCGATTGAAACGCGATTTGCCATTGGTCATCGGCGAGGGTTAATTCTTCGGCGAGCAGTCGCGCGGTTTTTTGGCATTCGCAATGATACGGGTCGCCGGCCAAAAAATACGCGCGCGGCATGCCGTGAAACGACATCAACAACAATTCGCTTGCGCCGTGCGCGGCGCGATATTCGCGCACGCTGTCCGCCAATGCGCGAATGTAGGCCGGGCGGTCGTGATAATGGTCAATCATCCGCAACGCCGGCACGCGCCGCACCATCGATAACGCGCGCGCGGCGGCGTCAAATGTCGATGCGGTGGTCGCCGCGCAGTATTGCGGAAACAGCGGCGCAATCAACACCTTGTCGGCGCCGTGTTGGTGCAACTTGGTTAACGCATCGGCAATCGACGGCGCACCGTAACGCATGCCGAGTTCGATTTGTACGTGCGGCGTGCGGTTGGCAAATCGTTGGCGCAAACGGTCGCGTTGTTGGTTGCCGATGGCAAGCAACGGCGAACCGTCGGCGCGCCAAATTTTTTGATAGGCGGACGCGGTTTTCGGCGGGCGCACGGTCAGCACGACAAAATTTAACAATGGCCACCACAACCAACGCGGCAATTCAATCATGCGGCGGTCGGATAAAAATTCGCGCAAATAACGGCGCACATCGGCGACGCGCGGCGACGCCGGCGTGCCGACATTGGCGAGCAATACGCCGATGCACGATGGGTCGGCGTGATTAAATGATGCCGGGGTCGACGGTGGTGTTTTGGACATAATGGATTGCGCGGTGATGTTGAGTTTGTATTTGTATTTGCATTTGTACTTGCACTTGCACTTACATTTGCATTTCACACATTAACGATTGTATTGCGTTACATTACATTGCACTGCATTGCACTAAACTAAACTAAACTAAACTAAACTAAACTATATTAACCGCACCCATTAAACCACTTATGAATCATTTATAAACCATGGGCAGTGTCCGCCGTTGTTGCGACTCGTTCACGTCGTCAACTTGCGATAAATATCGGCAACCTTGAGCGGCAGTTTGCGCACTTCGTCGACCACGACATAACTTGCATGCCCGTACATGTGCGGCAGATAATCGGCCGCGCTTAAGTCAATCGTAATGCAAAACGGATGGATGCCGGTGTGGCGCGCTTCGAGCAATGCGCGGCGCGTGTCTTCGATGCCGTATTCGCCGCGATAGCCGTCGTAATCATCCGGCTTGCCGTCGGACAGCGCGATTAAAATGCGCGTGCGCGCGTCAACTTGATTGAGCAACCCGCACAGATGTCGAATGGTCACGCCCATGCGGGTGTAATCCTGCGGGCGCATGCCGCTGATGCGCGCACGCACTTCGCGGTCGTAGGGTTGGGCGAAGGTTTTAATGGTGTAAATTTCGCAGCGGTTGCGCGTCATGCCGGAGAAGCCGTAAATCGCGTATTGGTCGCCGAGAATTTCCAACGCTTCGCACAGCAACACCAAACTTTCGCGCTCGGCGTCGTTAATCCAGCCCTTGGTCGAGCCGCTGACATCGACCATAAACGCGACCGCCAAATCGCGTTCGGCTTTGCGTTTTTGGGTAAACAATCGCCCGTCCATTTCCGCGCCGTTGCGCGCTTCGGCGCATTGCGCCACCAACGCGTCCAAATCAATGTCGTCGCCGTCGGCTTGCGCCTTGAGCAATTTATCCTCGCCGCGCAACGCCTCGAAGTGTCGGCGAATTTCGCCGACCAAGTGACGATGTTTGTCGAGGGTGTGCGCAATGAAGTCGTCATACACCGCATGCCCGACGCGTTCGTGCAGCATGCACCAATTCTTGCGGTAACTTTGGCGGCGAAAATCCCATTCGTCATAAGACAATGCATCGGCCGCGGCGGACGGTTGTTCATCGCGCGTTTGTTCGCGCGAGTCGTATGCACCGTCGCCGGCTGCGGTCAACCATTCGGGCGGCAGTTGTTGAAAATCCTGCAGCAAGGACGACAACACGCGCCGCCCGTCCGGCGGCATGATGAGCGCATCGCCGTCGAGTTGCAGTTCAAAATCGCCGTGCGGGTTTTTATCCAAGTTAAGTTCATGCGGTGTTGCATCGGTTTGGTCGCCGCCGTCATCGTCGTCGCCGTCACTTTGTTCATCCGCATTCGCATCGACCGATGGATTGGCGCCGAGCAGTTCGGCGATGATTTCCTGCAGACGGTTTTTTTCGGATTCGATTCGTTGCGCGCCGACCGTGTGCGCGGCATGCAAATCCAATTCGGTTTGATACAATCTCGCGCTCGGCCATTCGGTTTGCAGTGCGTACAATTTTTCGACGGCATCGACGCTGGCATCGACATCGGCGTCGGGTTGTTGCAATCGCGCGGCAACGGCGCGCCAAGTGGCGTCGTGCATCGGCGGCGGGCGGTCGAGGGCGCGCAATTGGCGAAACAAGCCGGGCAATTCGCGTTCGATGCACGCCGTCAGGCGAATCGTTTCCAAGCGGTTAAACAAGTTAAGCGCGCGCGCCGGGTCGGCAAACGCGGAAAGCCGTTCATTTAATGTCGACGCATCCGGCGTTGCGCGGCGAAACGTGCCAAACCAAACCTGCGCCCACAACAACACTGCGGTGATTTTGTACAACTGATAATTGCGTTCGCGTTCGGCAAAGCGATGGATGCGCGCCGGCAAATACAGCGTTGCGGTGTCGGTGTAACTGCGTTCGCCAATTTCCAGTTTTAATTCGCGCCCGGCCAAGCCGCGAATGAATCGTTCGAGCACCGTGCGCACTTCGCCGAAGGCAACCGCGCTGTCGTTGGCGCGAAATTCGCGCGCGAATTCATCGATGCGCGCAAACGCATCGCTGCCCGGATACAAACCCTCTTTGTCGTAGATGTCGAGTGCGTTGAGCAGCCAAGTTTTTGTGCCGCTCATGCCGACCAATGCAAGTGCGCGCGGCGCGTGATGCACAAATTGATACGCCATCTCGGCGTTGGATTTGCGGATGACGTCGGTCCAATGCAATGCAAATTCCTGTTCGGCGCGCGACAATTGGCTGAGCGCGCGCGCCGGCGCCTCGGCGGTGCGGCGGCTGGACAACACTGGGTCGAGGTATTCGTCCAGGGTTTGTTCGAGTTGGTGGTGGGACAAGGTGATGACCGGGGTTGCGGGTGAGTTGCGGTATGCGATAGTAAAAGTCGAAGTTAAGATTAGAAGTTAAGATTAAAATTAAAATGCAAAACCAAAAACTAAAATCAATCCAAAGCAATTATATTAAACAGTGCACGGCAACCATTAACTTTAACTGTTAACTATTAAAAATTAAAAATAAAAAATCAAACATTAAACCGAAAATGCATTACATCACCGTCCTGCACAACATAATCGCGTCCTTCGAGGCGCAATCGTCCGGCTTCTTTTGCGCCTTGTTCGCCGTGGTGGGCGAGATAATCGTCGAAGGAAATCGTCTCGGCGCGAATAAACCCGCGTGCAAAATCGCCGTGAATTGCGCCGGCCGCCTGCAAGGCCGAGGCGCCGACCGGCAGCGTCCACGCGCGCACTTCCTTTGGCCCGGCGGTGAAATAGGTGTGCAACCCCAACAACGCATAGGCTTCGCGAATCACTCGATTGAGCCCCGGTTCGTCGAGTCCCATTTCGTTTAAAAACAACGCGCCGTCCGCGGCGTCCAATTCGGACACTTCCTGTTCAATCGCCGCGCACAAGGCGACGCTGCGCGCGTTATCAACGCGCGCGATGTCGGTCAGCGCGTCGAGATGCGGGTTGCTTGAGTCGGCGTCGCGCGATGGTTCGCCGATGTTGGCGACATACAACGTCGGCTTGGCGGTCAAAAAACAAAAGCCGCGCAACGCTTGATGTTGTTCATCGGTCAACTTCATTGCGCGAAGCGGCGCGCCGGCGTCGAGATGGCGCACGACTTCGCCGAGCAATTCGCGTTGTGCGGTCGCTTGCGCGTCGCCGCTTTTGGCGCGGTTGGCTGCGCGTTGTTGCGCCTTGTCGGCGGTTTCCAAATCGGCGAGCATCAATTCGGTGTTGACCGTATCGATGTCGGCGCGCGGGTCGACTTTGTCGGCGACATGGGCGATGTTGTTGTCGTCGAACGCGCGCACCACGTGCAGGATTGCATCGACTTCGCGGATGGTTGCCAAGAAGCGATTGCCGAGCCCTTCGCCGGTCGATGCGCCGGCGACCAGCCCGGCGATGTCGACGAATTCGACCGTGGCCGCGACAATTTTTTGCGGCGTGACAATTTGCGCCAGTTGGTCGAGGCGCACATCCGGCACATCGACCACGCCGACATTCGGGTCAATCGTGCAAAATGCGTAGTTTTCGGCCGCGGCGGCGCGCGCGCGAATCAGCGCGTTAAACAAAGTGGATTTGCCGACATTCGGCAAGCCGACGATGCCGCATTGCAGCGCCATTATTGCGCCGCGCCGACGGCGTCGATGCGCCGGTCGAGTATGTCGTCGATGGCTTCGAGCGCATCGTCAATCGCGCGGTCGATGCATTGACTCTGTTGCGCGGTCGGTTTGGACAGCACATAGCCGGCGACGTCGCGGGTTTTGCCGGGATGACCGACGCCGATTTGCAGGCGGATAAAATCGCGGCTGCCGAGTTGCGCGGCGATGTCGCGCAAGCCGTTGTGTCCGCGCAAGCCGCCGCCGATTTTTAGGCGCACCACCCCGGGCGCGAATTCGATTTCGTCATGCACGATTAATATTTGCGCGGCTTGGATGCGGTAAAACCCGGCCAACGGCGCGACCGCCCGCCCGCTGAGATTCATATAAACACTCGACGCCAACACGCGCACGATGCGTTCGCCGACGCGCAATTCGCCAACCTCGGCGGAGAAGCGTTTTTGCGCGGTGAGTTGCACGCCGCGCAATCGGCAAAGGCGCGCCACCAATCGCAAGCCGACGTTGTGGCGGGTGTCGGCGTATTGTTTGCCGGGGTTGCCGAGCCCGGCGATTAAGGCGATGGGCGCGTCAATCGCCCTTGTCGCCCTTGTCGGTTTTTTCGCCGGCGTCTTCCTCGCCGTCTTCGGCGTCTTCGACCGGCTGTTCGATTTCATCCTCCAATGCGCTGACTTTCGGCGGCAGCACGGCGACCACGGCGTGGTCGTGTTCGCGGTTTTCATCGTGCATCAACGTGATGATGTCGACGCCGTCCGGGAGTTTGATGTCGGATAAATGCAGCGATTGATTGAGGTCGAGTCGCTCGACATCGAGTTCAATCGATTCCGGCAGGTCTTTGGGCAGACAGGTGATTTCGACTTCCTTCATTAAATGCGACAGGATGCCGCCGGACATTTTAACGCCGACGCATTGCGGCTCGCCGGTGAAGTGTATCGGCAGCGACATCACCAGTTTTTTGTTTTCGTCAACCCGCTGAAAATCGGCGTGCAAAATCGAACTCTTGTGCGGATGGCGCACGACATCGCGCAAAATCGCCTGTTCCTTTTCGCCGTCGGTGTTGATGATGATAATCGCCGAATGGAATTCCTCCTTTTCCAAACTGTGAAACAGCACATCGTGATTGATGGCGATGCTCAGGTTTTGTTTATCGCCGCCGTACAGCACCGCCGGCACATCGCCTTCGCGCCGCAACCGCCGCACCAAGGCGGTGCCGGCGCGCGCGCGTTTGCGGGCGATTAATTCAAATTGGTCGCTCATGGTATTCCCCAATCAAGCAAATTAAACAATGGTTACAAAACGGTCGTTGCACAAAGTCGCTGCACAAAATCATTACAAACGGGCGTTGCCAACAGTCGTTGCAAAAAATCGCCGCAACCCTGCCCGCAAAACAATCCAACTCATTAATGTTAACTTCGCAAAAACGTTAACTTCGCAAGGTGATTAAAAAAACAATTCAACGCGGCGCATCATACCAAAAACCCGCCACGCCTATTCGACAAACAAACTGCTGATGGAGTCGCCGGTGGAGATGCGGCGAATCGATTCGGCGAGCAATTCGGCGACGCTCGAGCATTTAATCCGCGCGGAGTCGCGCGCCGCATCGCTCGGCGGAATCGAGTTGGTCACCAGCAATTCATCCAACGCCGATGAGTTGATGCGCTCGACCGCGTTGCCGGACAGCACCGCATGCGTGCAGCACGCAAGCACCTTAATCGCGCCGTGCGCTTTAAGCGCGCCGGCCGCTTCGCACAGCGTGTTGGCGGTGTCGACCATGTCGTCGATTAATATGCACGAATGTCCGCTGACTTCGCCGATGATGTTCATCACTTTGGTTTCGTTGGCGCGCGGGCGGCGTTTATCGATAATCGCCAAATTGGTGTCGAGTTGTTTCGCCATCGCGCGCGCGCGCACCACGCCGCCGACATCCGGCGAGACAATCAGCGGATTGGGCAGTTGCTTGCGCCACAAATCGCTCAACAACACCGGCGAGGCGTAGATGTTGTCGGTCGGGATGTCGAAGAACCCCTGAATTTGGTCGGCGTGCAGGTCGATGGTCAGCACGCGGTCGGCGCCGGCGTGGTTAATCATCGTCGCCACCAACTTCGCCGAAATCGCAACGCGCGCGGTGCGCGGGCGGCGGTCTTGACGCGCATAACCAAAATACGGCACCACCGCGGTGATGCGCCCGGCCGACGAACGCCGCAAGGCGTCCATCATCACCAACAATTCCATTAAGTTGTCGTTGCTCGGCGCGCAGGTCGGCTGCACTACAAACACATCCTGCCCGCGCACGTTTTCCATTATCTCGACATTGACTTCGCCGTCGCTAAACCGCCCGACCATCGCGCGCCCGAGCGGCAGCCCGAGGCACTGCACAATCTCGGCGGCCAACGCCGGGTTGGCGTTGCCGCTGAACACCGTGATGTTATCCGGCGACACGCGCGCTTCGCTCGGCGAGGAGGTGGCTGGGGTGGGAGGATTCGAACCTCCGAGTCCCGGGATCAAAACCCGGTGCCTTAGGCCGCTTGGCTACACCCCAATTGCGCTGTGCAATTAATGTTAATCGGCTATTCGTCATTTGAACGGAAATTGCCAAAAATGCCCGGCGCAGATGCCGGCGCAACCATCAAGGCGCGTATTGTGCGCGTACGCGCCGCCGCTGTCAATATCGACAATCTTGCGTCAATATCGTTGCTGTTGTGTGACGATGCACTTGTCGGTGACGGCATTGTCGGCGGCGACGGTGTCGTTTGTGTCGTTGGTGTCACTTTGCAATTGTTATGCATGTTAACTTAATCGGTTACTCGTTACTGTTACCGTCACCGTCGTCGCCGACTTCATCGAGTTCATCGGTTAACGTTATAACAACCATATTACAATGCACTATTACAATTCATCACCACAAGTCACCGTTCAGTTTGCGTCCAATTCACAGTCCACTGTCACTTTAAATAAATAACACAAATGACCGACCACGATTCCCCTGTCCGCATCGACCGCGCCTTTGCCGTTGCCTCGGCGCGCGGCGGTGTTGTGCCGGAGCCGAATTATTCCGGGGCGTTGAGTTTTGCGCGGCGCAAGTATGACAAAAATTTAAGCGGCGTTGACCTCGCCATCACCGGTGTGCCGTTTGATACGGCGACCACCAATCGACCTGGCGCGCGGTTTGGGCCGCGGGCGATTCGCGCAGCCAGCACCGAAGTCGCTTGGCAGCGCAATTGGCCGTGGGAGTTCGACCCGTTTGAAGTGTTGACCGCGGTCGATTACGGCGATTGTTATTTTGACCACGGTCGCCCGCAACAAACGCCGGACGCGATACAAACGCACATCGCCGCAATTATCGAACACGGCGCGGCGACTTTGGCCTTGGGCGGCGACCATTTTTTAACCCTGCCGGTGTTGCGCGCCTATGCCGCGCGGCACGGCGCGGTTTCGCTGCTGCATTTCGATGCGCACACCGACACTTGGCGCGATGAAGACGGGCGCATCGACCACGGCACGATGTTTTTTCACGCGGTCAATGAAGGCTTGGTCGCGCCGCAACGTTCGGTGCAAATCGGCATCCGCACCAACAACGATGCGCCGATGGGCTTCCACATTCGCGACGCCGCTTGGGTGCACGCCAACGGCGTCGATGCGACCCTTGCCGACATTCGCCGAATTATCGGCGCGCATCCGACTTATTTAACCTTCGATATCGATTGCGTCGACCCGGCGTTTGCGCCCGGCACCGGCACGCCGGTGTGCGGCGGATTAAGTTCGGCGCAAGCATTAGCAATTGTGCGCGGCTTGCGCGGGTTGAATTTAATCGGTATGGATGTCGTCGAAGTCGCGCCGCCGTATGACCACGGTGAAATCACCGCATTACTCGGCGCAACCTTGGGGATGGATTTTATCGCCTTGTATGCGGCGCGGCATAAATTGGGTGAACAATTTTAATGCGCGGGCGGGGTGTCCGTGTGCGGTGTCAAGGCAAAGTGACGGTGAAACGTTAACGGTGCAAAGTAACCGTGCGAAGTAACAGTATAAAGCGACCGTGTTACCCAATGGCGCGACTCGTTTACAGTTAACATCGTCAAATACAGTTAACGCCGTCAAAATGAACAACATCGACATGGTCCGCACACCGTCGCCGCCGACATCGCCGACATCGTCAACCGCGTCACTATTTAATATCATCACATCACGCCGCACCACATCGCTTGCAAAATCGCCGTTGCGGCGGGTAGGATTCCGCTTATCCGCGTCGAATCCGCCGCGCCTGCGTTTATTCCAATGAATCTGCTCACCGTCGGCATCAATCACCAAACCGCGCCGCTTGCCGTGCGCGAGCGGGCGGCGTTTGCGGATGATGCATTGGCGGCGTCGTTGCGCGAATTGACCGACTTTGGCGCGCGCGAGGCGACGATTTTATCGACCTGCAATCGCACCGAAATTTATTGCGGATACGCCGGCGACGACGGGCGCGCATTGACCGATTGGTTTGCGCGGCGCACCGGGCTGGAAGCCGACATCCTCCGCGACAGCGTCTATCAATTGCCGAATGAACACGCGGTGCGTCATGCGTTTCGAGTCGCGGCCGGATTGGATTCGATGGTGCTTGGCGAGCCGCAAATTCTCGGGCAGATGAAGCGCGCGTTTGCGTTTGCCTTCGATGCCGGCGCGACCGGCAAATTGCTCAATCGGCTGTTTCAGCAAACTTTTTCGGTCGCCAAACAGGTGCGCACCGACACCGCCATCGGCGCCAACTCGGTCGGCGTGGCGTATACCGGCGTGCATCTTGCGCGGCGGGTGTTCGCCAATTTGCGCGAGCAACGCGCGCTGTTAATCGGCGCCGGCGAAACCATTGAATTGACCGCCGCACATCTGCACGCGCGCGGCTTGCGCCAACTGACCATCGCCAACCGCTCGCCCGATAAGGCGCAATTGTTGGCGCGCGCGGTTGGCGGCGAAGCGATTGGCTTGGCTGATATTCCGGCGCATTTGCCGCGCGCCGATTTGGTGGTGTCGTGCACCGCCAGCACGTTGCCGCTGCTCGGCAAAGGCGCGGTCGAGCGCGCGCTTAAACATCGCCGCCATAAACCGATGTGCATCATCGATTTGGCGGTGCCGCGCGATGTCGAAAGCGAAGTGCGCGAATTGGCCGATGTGTATTTGTATACGCTGGATGATTTGCAATCGTTGGCGGCGCAACATCGCGCATTGCGTCAAGGCGAAGCCGAAAAGGCCGGGATGATTATCGAATTGCATGCCGTGCAGTTTATGCGTTGGATGCGTTCGCTGGATTCGGTCGCGACGATTCGCCAATTGCGCGATTCATTGACGGCGTTGCAACAAGCCGAAACCGCGCGCGCGCAACATCGTTTGGCGCAAGGCGACGACCCGAATGAAGTTGCGCGTCAACTGGCGCGCCGCCTCACCCGCCAATTCGCGCATTACCCAAGCGAAGCGTTGCGCGAATCATCCGGCGATGGTGACCAATCATTGCATCACGCGGCGCGTAAGTTGTTTGATTTGTGATGGTTGGGTTTTAATTTGTCACTTGTAACTTTTAACTTGCACGGTTTAATTATTAACTTTTAAGTTGTAAACTTTAATTGATGGTTTGTAACTTGTAATTTGTAATTCGTAATTTATAACTTTCGATTTGCGATTTATCATTTATTTAAAATTTATGTTGCGCAATTATTAATTTACAATTAACTAAGTGACGATTTGTAATTTGTAACTGATAATTATTAACTTTTAACTTGCAACTAATGACTTGCAACTTGCACTTGCCACATCAGGATGATGTGCGGACGATGCAAAAATGAACCCCGCCACTTTGGAAAAACTGCGCCGTTTGTGCGACCGCCATATTGAATTGGGGCGGTTGTTGTCGCAGCCGCATGTGATTGGCGCGCAGGAAGAATTTCGCAAATTGTCCAAAGAGTTGGCGGAGATTGCGCCGTTGGTCGAGGCGTTCGATGCGCATCAACAACTTGCGCGTCAACACCAAGAGACGCAAGCGATGTGCGCCGATGACGACGCGGCGATTCGCCAAATGGCGGAGGAGGAATTGCCGCGCTTGACCGATGAATTGGCGCAGCGCGAAACCGCGTTGCGCGCCTTGTTGGCGCCGAGCGAACAAACCGACGCGCGCAACATCTTTTTGGAAATCCGCGCCGGCGCCGGCGGCGATGAAGCCGCGTTGTTTGCCGGCGATTTGGCAAAGATGTATTTTGCCTACGCCGAACGAATGCGCTGGAAGGTCGAGGTGCTGAGCCAAAGCGAAGGCGAACACGGCGGCTATAAGGAAGTCATCAGCCGCATCGAAGGCGCGCGGGTTTATGCGCGGCTCAAATTCGAATCCGGCGCGCATCGCGTGCAGCGCGTGCCGCTGACCGAATCGCAGGGGCGGGTGCACACTTCGGCATGCACCGTGGCCGTGATGCCCGAAGCCGACGATGCCGACGAAGTCGAAATCAATTCGAACGAAGTGCGCATCGATCGCTTTCGCGCTTCCGGCGCCGGCGGACAGCATGTCAACAAAACCGACTCGGCGATACGTCTCACTCATCTGCCGAGCGGCATCGTGGTCGAATGCCAAGACCAACGTTCGCAACACAAAAATCGCGCGCGCGCATTTGCGGTGTTAAAGGCGCGGTTGTTGGAGGCGCAAAACCGCGCCAAACGCGAAACCGAAGCAAGCATGCGCAAATCGCTGGTCGGCAGCGGCGACCGCTCGGAACGCATCCGCACCTATAACTTTCCGCAAGGGCGGGTGACCGACCATCGCATCGGTTTGACGCTGTACAAGTTGGACGACATTCTCGGCGGGGGGTTGGAACAGGTGGTCGAGCCGTTGTGCCAACATCAAATCGAGTTGTTGGAGCGGGCGGAGTGAATTGGATAACGATGAAAAAGTGTAGTGCGACGGTGTCGAGTTCGACAATGCCGAGTGCGACAGTGCAACGTCGATGTGCATGCGACGGGTTCGACCGTTCGAATTTCACACAGTTACATTTACATTAATGAGTCGTCACCAAACGCGATTGTCAATCGCATCGTAACGATATGAATCCAACCGCGCCAAACGCAGTGCAACATTCATTGCATGCACCGGATTGCGATGCAATGACCTTCGGCGAATTGTCGGCGTGGGCGCGCGCGCGGTTGGGCGGTGATGCCGATGCGTTTATCGATGCGGAGGGATTGTTGAAATGCGCGGCGCAGTTGGATTCGGCGGCGTTGATTGCGCGGCGCGATTCGCGCGCGGCGGCCTGCGTGCGCGCGAAGTTTATCGAGTTGGTGCAACGGCGAATGCGCGGTGTGCCGTTGGCGCATTTGATTGGGCGATGTGAATTTTGGTCGTTGGGGTTGATGGTTACGCCTGATGTGTTAATTCCGCGCGCTGATACGGAATTGTTGGTGGAGGTGGCGGTTGCGTATTTATGTGGGGACGATGACAGTAACGACGACAGTGAAAGTAACGGAAGTAAAATAAGTAAACAAAATAAAAAAAGTAACTTAAGTAATCTTAGTAACGACAGTGACGGTAATATCGAAAGTAACCACAGTCGTCACAGTCACCGCAGTCACCAAAGCCGCAACAGTGACAGTAGTCACAACAATCTCAACCCGCGCGTATTGGAACTCGGCACCGGCAGCGGCGCGATTGCGATTGCATTGGCGCGTGAATGTCGCGGGTGTCGAATCACCGCGACTGATGTTTGCGCGCGCGCGTTGGCGGTTGCCAAACAAAACGGCGCATCGCATCGCGCGGCGATTGAATGGATTTGCGGCGATTGGTTTGCGCCGTTGGGCGCGCGGCGGTTTGAGTTGATTGTATCGAATCCGCCGTATGTCGCCGCCGATGACGCGCATTTGCGGCGCGGCGATTTGCGGTTTGAACCGCCGCATGCATTGATTGCCGAGCGACGCGGCTTGGCAGCGTTGGCGCACATCATCGGGCATGCGGCGCGATTTTTAACCGACGGCGGAATGTTGTTGGTCGAACACGGCGCGCAACAAGGCGAGGCGGTGCGCGAATTGTTTGCGCGCCATCGGTTTGCGGCGATACAAACGCATTTGGATTTGGCGCATCGTGCGCGCGCCACTTGCGGGCGCCGCTTGCGAGCGGGTTAACGCGGGCGGATGAAAATTCCGGAGCGCGCCTTGGGGTCGAAGTAAGTCGATTTGGGCGGCATCAATTGAGCGGCGTCGGCGACCGTCATCAATTGTTCAATCGAGGTTGCGCAACAGGCGAAACACACGCCCCAGCCGTCCTGTTGTTTTTGCACTAAACCGCGTTCGCCGGAAACGCCGGAAACATAATCCAATCGCGAGTCGTTGCGCGGGTCGTCGATGCCGAGCAGCGGGGCGAGGATATGGCGCTGCAACACCGAAACATCGAGCGATTCGACTGGGTCTTTTTGATGCAACGATTCCTTTAATCGAATGTGCAACCAATCGCCGTCGAGCAACACGCCGAATTCGCCGTGTTGGGTTGGCATGCATGCGCGTTGGCTTTTGGCGACGACAAAATCGCAATGCAGTTGTTCGATAAATTGCGTTGCACTCATGCCGTTTAAATCACGCACTGCGCGATGAAACGGCAACAGCGACAATTGCTCGGTGGAAAACAACGCGACCAATAATTGATTGTACGGCGCATCATCCGAGTCGGTTGTGGTTACATTTTTATTTGCACTTGCACTTGCATTGTTCGCACTGTCCACATTGTTCACTTCATTCGCATTGTTGGATGCCTTGCCGGATGCATTATGTTTAGCGCGCATTGTTTCGGCGTGGCGCAAACCGGCCGCGGCGCGATGATGACCGTCGGTTAAATAAGTGACATCGATTTGCGCAAACAATTCGGTCAAGCGGCGTTGCGTTTGCGAATCGACGCGCCACACTTGTTGGGTGACGCCGTCTTCGCCGGCAAAATCCAACAGCGGTTTTGTCTCGCTTTGCGCTTCGAGCAATGCATCGATGGCCTGGTGATGCGGATGGGCGAGGCACACCGGGCTCGACGACACGCCGACCACTTGTTGATACCGCGCCAACAAATCCTCCTTGTCGGCGCGGGTGTTTTCATGTTTGCGCAAATGTCCCTGTTGATATTCATCAATCGGCACTTCGCACACCAACCCGGTTTGTCGATGCGCGGCGTTGGACAATCGATACACAAACATCGCCGGGCTGTCGAATCGCGCAAACGAACCGTCGGCGAGCAGTTCATCCAACTTGGCTTTGTTCATCGCCAACAGTTGCTCGTTGCTTGGCGTTTGCTCGGGCGGAAAATCATCGCGCAAGCGCATCGTGTTTAAATAATTTTGCGGATGACTTTCGGCAAACGCGCGGCGCATCGCCGGCGACACCGCATCGTATGCCGGCGACACCACCTGCGCGGCGCGCGCGGCATCGACCAAATAACCGGTGAACGCTCGAATGCGCGGCATCAGCCGTTGTCCGCGGCAAACCGCCGCATGAAATCGACCAACGCAACCACGCCGTCGCGCGGCATCGCGTTATAAACGCTGGCGCGACAACCGCCGACGCTGCGATGCCCCTTTAGATTCAACAAGTCGGCTTGCGCGCTTTGTTCGAGAAACTTCGCCTCGAGTTGTTCGCTCGGCAGACGAAACACGATGTTCATGTGCGAACGACAGGCGACATCGACCGGGCAACGGTAATAGCCGCCGCTTTGGTCGATGGCGTCGTACAACAGCGATGATTTTTCCGCAGCCGCTTGTTGCATCGCCGTCAACCCGCCGCATTTTTTCATCCACTTCAGCACCTTGCCAAACATATAAATCGGAAACACCGGCGGCGTGTTAAACATCGAATCATTTTCCTGATGAATGTCGTAACGCAAATAACGCCCAAGCGCGCGGTTCGAATCCGCCAACGCGGATTTGCGCACAAACACCACCGCCATCCCGGCCGGGCCCAAATTCTTTTGCGCGCCGCCGTATACCAAATCGAATCGTTGCCATGGAATCGGGCGCGACATGTATTCGGATGAGACATCGCCAATCAACGGAATGTTCACTTCGGGGAATGTCGGGAAGCGAATGCCGCCGATGGTTTCATTGGTGGTGATGTGCAGATAGCGGGTGTTGTCGCGCAGGTCGAGTTCATCGTCGTTGGGCATGCGCGTGTACTTTTGGTCGGCGCCGTCCCAGGCGGTGTATACATCGCCGTGCATTGCGCCGTCGGCAATCGCGCCTTTTGCCCATGCGCCGGAGTTGACATACGCGCCGCGTTGTCCGTTGTGCAAAAAATTCATCGCCAACATTGAAAACTGCAAAATCGCGCCGCCTTGCAAAAACAGCACGGCAAAATCATCCGGCGCTTGAAACATTTCCATTGCATGTGCGCGCGCATCGGCGGCGACTTGTTCGAAATGTTTGCCGCGATGGCTCATCTCAATCAACGACATGCCGGCGCCTTGATAATCGACAAATTCTTGTTGCGCTTCGAGCAGCACTTCGAGCGGCAACGTGCATGGCCCGGCGCTGAAGTTGTGCTTGCGATTGGCGGACGGGTCGGGTTGCGGGGTTGTGTTCATTGGTTAAGTTCCCAAAGTGGTGACAGGTGAGTGTGGGTAAACATTAAAATCGAGATAATCATTAAAACCAAAATCAAAACTAAAAATCAAAACGAAAAATCAAAGTAAAAAAATTAAACAAAAAATAAAGTAAACGGAAAAGTAAAAGTACAAAAGTACAAAAGTAAAACTCGAAATAAAAATCAATCAATTAATCATTAACACAATGCAACAACGCGCCTTGTTCAAATGATTCCAACACCCGCACTACGCCGTCGGCGACCGCGTTTTGCGCTTGTTCGGTCGATGCGCCGATGTGATGTGTGCCGTATACGTTGGGGTGTTGGGCGAGCGGTGAGGTGAATTCGCCTTCGCCGACGCTGGGTTCGTTGCGATAGACATCCAACGCCGCGCGAATGCCGCGCGCATCCAAGGCGCGCAACAGCGCCGCTTCATCGACCAATTCGCCGCGCGAAGTGTTGACCAACACCGCGCCTTGTTTCATCTTGGCGAGGAAATCATCGTTGACCAAGTTTTCGGTTTGCGCGGTCATCGGCAGATGCAGACTTACGATGTCGCAGGCGCCGAGCAATTCATCGCGCGACGATAACTCGACAATGCCGAGCGATTTGATTTGCTTGGCGACGTCGTCGCCGCGCTTGGATTGCACGATGCACACTTCCATGCCAAACGCGCGCGCGCGCGCCGCGACCGCCGCGCCGATTGCGCCGAAACCCAAGATGCCGATTCGTTGTCCGCACAAACCGCGCGCTTTGCCGTATTGTTTTTTGCGCCAACGTCCGCCGCGCAAGTCGGTGATGTTGTCAGCCAAATGGCGGTCAATCGCCAGCAACAATCCAAACACCAATTCGGCGACGGCAAACGCGTTCGCGCCCGGCACATTGCACACCCGCACGCCGCGTTCGGCGGCATGCGCTTTGTCAATCGTGTTGGTGCCGGCACCGGCGCGAATCACCAGTTTGAGCGAATCGGCGGCGTCCAATGCATCGGAATTCACTTTGGTGCTGCGCACGATGAGCGCGTCGATGCCGCGCAACGCGCCGACCAAGGCATCGCCGGACAGCGACGGGTCGGCCGTAATCGAATGACCGGCGGCGCGCAATGCATCTTGTTGCGCCTGCGGAAAGGTGTCGGCAATTAGAATGTTCATGGAAGTTAATTCGGTTGGGTGGTGGATTGAGATGAATGCGTGGTTGCGGGTTGCGAATGTCGAGTGTCGTTAACTTAACTTTAACTTAACTTGGTTTGCTTGCCATTAAAAATAAAATAACAGTATAAAGTCACAACATAAAGTCACAAAACTCACAATATAAAGTCACAAAACAAAATAAATCATTAATAAATTAAAACAAATTTGGCGTTTGATGCGCCGGTGCGCGATGCAATGCAACGATTATCGATACGGCATCGATGCATCATCGATAATGCCATCGATAACGTCGTCGACAACAATGTCGATAACAATGTCGATAACAACGTCAACAACAACATTGACAACATCGTCCACGACAACGCCATCACCGTCACTTTGCCTCCGCCAAAATCCGCAACATCCGCCGCAACGGTTCAGCCGCGCCCCACAGCAATTGGTCGCCGACTGTAAACGCGCTGATGATGTTTGCACCAAACGACAATTTGCGCAATCTCCCGACCGCGATGTTCAACGTACCGCTGACCGCGGCCGGGGTTAACTGCGCCAGCGAAGTTTCGCGGCGGTTGTCGATGAGTTTAACCCATTGGTGACCGCGCGCAATTATCGCGCCGATTTCATCCAGTGACAAGTCGGCCGCGAGTCGGATGGTCATCGCCTGACTGTGGCAACGCATCACGCCGACGCGCACGCAGGTGCTGTCAATCGCAATCGGCGCATCGATGCGCGCGAGGATTTTATTGGCTTCGGCCGCGCCTTTCCATTCTTCGCGGCTGTTGCCGTCGTCGAGGTCGCGGTCAATCCACGGCAGCAAACTGCCGGCCAAGACGTTGCCGATTGCATCGCGCGGCAATTCGTCGGCGCGCATCGCGCGGGTTACCGCATCGTCAATCGGCAAAATCGAGCCGTGCGCGTCGCCGAGCAACGGCGCCGCCGCTTGATGCAGCGCATGCATTTGCGCCAACAATTCGCGCGCCTGTCGCGCGCCGCCGCCGGACACCGCCTGATAAGTTGCGACCGACACCGCTTCGATTAAATTATCATTGAGCAAGCCGGCCAACGCCATCATCATTAAACTCACCGTGCAGTTGCCGCCGATGAAATCTTTGCAGCCGGCTTCGACACGCCGCGCTATTAACGCGCGATTGACCGGGTCGAGAATAATCATTGCATCGTCGTGCATGCGCAAGGTCGATGCCGCGTCAATCCAATAGCCGTCCCAGCCGCGCGCGCGCAAACGCGGATGCATGTCGGCGGTGTAATCGCCGCCTTGACAGGTGATGATGACGTCGTTGTCGCCGAGCGCATCCAAATCGCGCGCGTCCTGTTGCGGCGCATCGTCGGCGCCGATGTCCGGCGGCGGTTGCCCGGCTTGTGAGGTGCTAAAAAAACGCGCGCGCTTCATCAACGCAAAATCGTCCTCGCAACGCATGCGCTGCAGCAACACCGAGCCGACCATGCCGCGCCAACCGACCAATCCAACTTGGTTCAGTTTCATCATGCGCGTTACGTTAATTAATGACGTTTCATTAAGGGGGCAGGGCGCATTATACAAATTTTGCGGCGCGATGTGTGGGTGGGGACTCGTCGCTTGCGCCATCGTTGTTTAATTTGCGCACAACTCGCATTGTTCATCGCGTCACGCACAACTTGCATCGTTCATCGCGCGCGCAATGTAGTGCAATACAAATCGACAATCAGTTAATCAATCAATTGGTCAATTGCCGCCAACCGGCATGCGGTTTAAAACGGTCGCCGTGTGTGTCTTGCAATGCGGTTAATCGCCACAGCATATTGTCGCCGCCTTGTGCGGCGATGTGGTGCATTGGCCCGCCCAAATGCGGCGCAAAGCCGGCGCCGAACACCATGCCGGCATCGAGCAAGTCGGCGTTGTCGACCAATTTGTCGTGCCAGCAGGCGACCGCTTCGTTAAGGAAGGCGAACAGCAATCGTTCGGCGGCGCCCGGCGGCGGTGCGCCGCGAATCGATTCGGGTTGTGCGCGGTTGGCGCGCCACCGATAAAATCCCTGTCCGCTTTTGCGCCCGAGATGCCCGCGCGCGACGCGTTGCTGCAGCGTTTCAATCATCGGCGCATCACCGTGCAATTGCCGCGCAACCTGCAGGCAAACATCCAAGCCAATCGTGTCCGCCAACATCATTGGGCCGATTGGCATGCCGAGGTCGAACGCGGCGCGGTCGATTAAGGTGCATGGCACGCCTTCGTCGAGCAATGCAACCGCCTCCAATAAATACGGCGCGAGCGCGCGGTTAACCAAAAAGCCCGGCGCGGATGTGACGCGCAACGGCAGCCGACCAATCGCCAATGCAAATCGACAAGCGCGCTCGAGTTCGCCAACGCGGGTTTGTGCGTCGCCGATGACTTCAATCAACTGCATCTTGGCGACCGGATTAAAAAAATGCAGCCCGACCAATCGCCCGGGGTCGTCGAGCGATTGGCGCAACGCGCCGAGTTCAATCGCCGAAGTGTTGGTCGCCAGCAATGCATCGGCGCGCGCGATGGTTTGCACTTCATCAAACAACGCGCGCTTGGCGTCGACATCTTCGACAATCGCTTCGATAATCACATCGGCGCGGCGCGCACCGTCGCCGGCGACATCGATGCTTAACCGGTCCAATGCGCGCGCCGCCAATAATTTCGAATCGAGTTTGCGCGTAAACAATTGATGCGCACGCGCGCGCGCCGCGCCCAAGGCATCGAGATGACGGTCGTGCAAACTAACTTGCATGCCGCGCAATGCGCACCACGCGGCGATGTCGCCGCCCATCACGCCGGCGCCGATGATGTGTACGCGTTGCAACGATTCCGTTGTTGTTTGATTCGATGGTTTGTTCGACGTTTGATTCGACGTTTGGTTCGATGCATCAATCGAAGTCACATTCGAAGTTTTGCCGGCAGCGGTTAACGCCTCGCGCAGAAAAAACACGCGCACCAAGTTGCGCGAAGTTGGCGTATTAATGAGTTTCGCAACCGAACGTCGTTCGGCGCGCATCATCGCGCGGCGATTGCCGCCGCAGGTGCGCCATAATTCCAGCAATGCATACGGCGCGGGATAATGTTGCGGATGCACGCGCGCGCGCAATTTTGCATGCATGATTTTGCCGAGAATTACCCGCGTCGCCGCGTTGTTCATGCAAAACCGTCGCCATGCTTTGATGCGCCGCACTCGCGGTTTGCGTTCCATCAGATAACGCGCGGTCGGCAAAAATTGTCGTTCGGGCGCGGCGTAATCAATCAGTCCAAGGCGCGCGGCGCGTTTGGGTGAAAGCGTGCGACCGGCCAACATCAACGGCAAGCCGGCGCGTACGCCGATTACATCGAGCAATCGCACGCTGCCGCCAAAGCCCGGATGAATGCCGAGCAACACTTCGGGCAACCCGATGCGAATCGTCGGCGCATCGATGGCCACGCGATAATCGCACGCCAACGCCAACTCCAATCCGCCGCCGAGGCAATGACCGTTAATTAACGCAATCGTCGGCATCGGCAGGGCGGCCAAACGGTCGAACACGCGATGCGCTTCGTCCAACAATTGCAGCGCTTGTTGTTCATCGGTCAATGCGCCGAATTCGCCGACATCGGCGCCGACAATAAAACCGTTGGTCTTGCCCGATTGAATCAACAGCGCACTCGGCGCGGCGTTTTCGATTTCAGCGAGCGCATCGTTTAATTCACGCAAGGCGCGCGCCGACAACACATTTTGCGAAGTGTCGGGGCAATCCATCGTCAACACACACACCTCGCCGTCGGCAAACGTCGACCAAGTTTGCATCCGCCAATTATTAAGTTCGTTCATTCGATTGATGCGGTTGATGTGTTAATGGGTTGGTGGGATTGCGCGGCGTTGCCGATACACTGTACGCAATGTAAACAATGTCGCATTCGCCAATGTTCGAATCGATGTTCGAATCGATTCATTCGTTTACAGAGTGAGTCGCGCGCACTTCATCCGTTTGCGAGTCACTTCGCGAGTTACTTCGTGATTCACTTTGCATACCGTGTTGCGAATCACTTTGCGAATCGCCGCGTCGCGTCGCAGAGGTTTCGATTCGTTCAATCAACATCGCGCCGCCTTGTCCGCCGCCGATGCATAGCGTTGCGACCGCGCGTTGCCAATGATGTTGTTCGAGGGTATGCAATGCATGCAACACAATGCGCGCACCGCTGGCGCCGACCGGATGGCCGAGGCTGACGCCGCCGCCGTGCAGATTCAAACGCGATTCATCCAATTCACCGAAGGCATGCGGCAAATTTAATTCATCGCGACAATAATCATCATCGCGCCATGCGGCCAAACAGGCGAGCACTTGTGCGGCGAAGGCTTCGTTGATTTCCCAATAGTCGATGTCGTCGCGCGCAATTCGATTGCGCTGCAACATCGGCGTGACCGCATGCACCGGGCCCAATCCCATTTGCGCGGGGTCGAGCGCAGCCCAATTGCAGTCGATGATTTCGGCGCGCGCGCGCAAGTTGTATTTTGCGACGGCGCGTTCGCTTGCCAACAACAGCCACGCGCAACCGTCGGTTATCTGCGCGCTGTTGCCGGCGGTAATCTTGCCGACCGGTCGGTCGAATACCGGGCGCAACTTTGCCAAGTCGTCGATGCCGGTGTTGCGGCGCAAACCGCCGTCCTCGAGGTATGCCTTGCCGCCGGTGTCGACTATCGGCGTGATTTCATCGGCGAGTATGCCGGCGTCGATGGCGCTTGCCAATCGTTCATGGCTGCGCACCGCAAACGCATCCATCGCTTCGCGCGTGATGTCGAATCGATGCGCGATTTTTTCGGCGGTTTGTCCCATCGATAAACCGACCACCGGGTCGGTCAAGCCTTTAAGCAAGCCAATCACCGGCGCCAATGACGACGGCGACAGTTGTCCGAGCGCGCGCAATTTGCCGCGCCAGTTGGCGCGTTGCCAAGTCGCCAGCCATGCAACGAATGCGCGGCTGAACAACAACGGCGCGCGGCTCATCGCTTCGACGCCGCCGGCCAACACCAACTCGGCGCGCCCGCAGGCGATGTCAATCGCCGCGCTGTCCACCGCCTGCATGCCGCTTGCGCAATTGCGCGCGACCGTCCACGCCGGCACTTTATCGCCGCAGCCGATGCGCAATGCGGCGATGCGCGCGATGTTGGCTTCGTCGGCGTCGGCGGCGACGCAGCCGAGGATGACTTCATCCAACGCACTCGGCAAAAACGATTGCCGCGCCAACAACGGGCGACCGCAAACTACCGCCAAATCGGCCGCGGAAAACGCGCCGGGCGCGCCGCGCGCCTTTAAGAACGGCGTGCGGCATCCGTCAATCAAGTAAACTTTGCGGCCGTTTTGCATGTTGGTTATGTTGGGATGCGGTTGGGTCGCGCTTAGCGTGCGCTTAGTGTGCACTTGGGTTGCGCTTGGGTTTAATGGTTTGCGGTAAGTTGTGCAGTGCGCCATTATAAATGAATCAATAAACAAAAATGCGCGCGCGGTGCTTGCGTTATACTGACGCTGATGGTGTTGGATGATGTCCGCGGCGGGCGTCGTATAATGGTTATTACCTGAGTTTCCCATACTCAAGATGACGGTTCGATTCCGTTCGCCCGCTCCATTTTGTTTATAAAATTGTTGATGGTTGTCAAAGCGGTTTAGCGTTTTTACCGTCGCCACTTTTACCATCGATGTCCGCGCGCAATTAATAACCGCAAACAACAATCAAAGTTCATCAAAGTTCATCAACATTATTAACAACACAATTCACCAACCACAATCCACGACCGCAACCCGCAACAACACTGCATAAAAAATCAACGATGGCGTGGTGGGGAAAACTTATCGGCGGGGCGTTTGGGTTTATGCTCAGCGGGCCGATTGGCGCATTGTTGGGCGCGGCGTTGGGGCATGGATTCGACCAAGGGCTGGGTTCGACGCACCATTCGGGCGGTGCGCAGGAACGCATTCAAGCGGCGTTTTTTACCGCAACCTTTGCGGTGATGGGGCGCATCGCCAAAGCCGACGGACAAGTTACCCATGATGAAATTGCGCTCGCCAATCAGGTGATGCAAAAGATGCAGTTAAATGAACAACAACGCACATTGGCGCGCAAGTTGTTTAATGAAGGCAAGCGCGCCGGGTTCGATGTCGATGCGGTGCTGGCGCAGTTGCACGATGAATGCGGCGCGCGGCGCAATTTGATTCGAGTGTTTATCGAGATACAAATTCACGCCGCGCTTGCCGACGGACGCATCGCGCCGGAGGAAAACCAACTGTTGCAACGCGCGGCAAACGCGCTCGGTGTCGCCGCCGATGAACTCGAGCGACTCATTAATATGATGCGCGGCGCCGGCAACAGCCAACAGCGCGGCGCAAAAATGCATATTGCCGATGCGCGCCGCATCCTCGGCGTCGCACCGAATGCATCGTTAGTCGACGCGCGCAAAGCGTATCGGCGTTTGATTAGCCAACATCACCCGGACAAATTGGTCGCCAAAGGATTGCCCGAAGAGATGATTAAACTCGCCAATCAAAAAACCGCCGAGATTCGAGACGCTTGGGAATGCATAAAAGATTCGCGCGACCATCGATGACGCGCGCAACCCGATGAGCGAACCAACCACACTGCGCAAACCGAACATCGGGCGCGCACCGCGCAGTTATGTATTGCGCGAAGGGCGGTTGACCGACGCACAACGCCGCGCGCTGCAACAATTGCTGCCGATATACGGTGTAGAGCCTGCCGCCGTGCCCATCGACCCACAATCATTTTTCACCCGCCGCGCGCCGCTGCATTTGGAAATCGGCTTCGGCGACGGCGGCGCATTAACCCAACTCGCCGAACAACACCCCGAATACAATTTCCTCGGCGCCGAAGTGCATCGCCCCGGCATCGGCAGATTACTCATCGAAATACACGCCCGCCAATTAACCAACATCCGCATCGCGCGCCAAGACGGCGTACAACTCCTGCAAGCGATGGCGCCACAATCCCTCGCCGCCATCCACCTCTACTTCCCCGACCCCTGGCCGAAAAAAAAACACCACAAACGCCGACTAATCCAACCCACCTTCACCAACCTCGCCGCCGACCGCCTGCAACCCGGCGGCACGTTGCACTTCGCAACCGATTGGCAACCCTATGCCGAACACGCGCTGCAAGTATTCGCCGACTCTGCTGCATTTAATATTCCCGCGAACGGATTTATCGCACGCCCAAACCGCCCGATGACGAAGTTTGAACGACGCGGGGTTAAGTTGGGGCATGCGGTTTGGGATTTGGTGGTGGTGCGGGCGGCGTAATGCGCGGCTATAATGCATAGCAGACACTACTAACCTTCTTTTGAGTTAACGAATAATGAAACGCTTTATTTACGCGATTATCGCAAGTGCCTTCATTGGTTCGCCCAGTGTCGGTGCGATGAATGTCAGCGAAGCGGAAAAAAGCGTGGTGCGGGTTTTTACCGGGCAGGGCACGGGTTCGGGTTCGGGTTCGGTGGTGGCGCGTGGGTATGTGTTGACTAATCATCATGTTATTGCCGACGAGAGTGACATCCAAGTTGCCTCCAAGCATCTGCGCAATCCGTTGCAGGCGACGGTGGTGTGGCAATCGCAAGGGTTGGATTTGGCTTTATTAAAAGTGAGCGGACTTGCATTGCCGTCGCTTATCGTGCGCATCGGCAAACTGAACAAGGGCGAAAAGGTGTGGGCGTTGGGTTATCCGGGCGTATCGGACACCGATGATGAATTTATTCTTGAGGCGACCGCGACCGACGGCGTCATTAGTTTGATTAAACGCGACACTTGGCATCCGCCGACAAAGTTAACGATGATTCAACACAGCGCCAAGATTAATCCCGGCCACAGCGGCGGGCCGTTGCTGGATGATTGTGGACGGCAAATCGGCGTGAATACCTCAGGTGTGGATGGCCCGGGAATAAACGTTGTGTTTTTAGCGTCACACATCAAAGAAGCCATTCCCCACTTAAAAAGTAAAGGCGTTAATCCGCGCATTAATAATTCCCCATGCGTTGCGTCTGCCGCTACCCCGTCCGCCGTGCCCGCTACCACCCCGCCCGCCGCGTCGCAATCCGCGGCGAATTGGGATGTGCGCATTGGCATTCTTATCGCATTAATCATCGCCGTTTGTGCGTTGCTTCTTGCCTTAAAGGGGCCGCGTCAAAAAATTATCCAAGCCGTCGAAGCAATGAGCGAGGTTATCCGCACAAACAAAACGCGGCGCCAAACGCGAAAGGCGGCGCGCGCAAGCCGCAAATCATCGCCGGCAATTAAATCCGCATTATTTCTAACCGGCTTTGATGCGCGTGGCAACCGCGTCAAAATCGGCGTGCCACAAAACGGCGCGGATGAAAAGCACGGCGGCTTCGTTATCGGCCGGCAAGCCGATGTGGTCGATGCGCCAATCGAAGATGCAAGCATCTCACGCCGCCATGTGCGTTTGTTTTATGAAAACCATACCTATAAAATTGAGGATGTAAACTCCGCCAACGGCACCAAATTGAACGGCAAGCCAATCGCCCCGTTTGCGCGCATCGAATTTAAAGTCGGCGCGATGATTACCCTCGGCAAAATCGATCTGCAAACCTCCAAAGGGGACGCATAAATGAAACGCAGCAACAGAGAAATCAACATCTTCAACATGTCCGCATTGGATTTGTTTGCGAGTGCCTTGGGCGCGTTTATTGTGCTCGCGTTGGTGGTGTTCCCGTTTTTTCCAAATATAACGCCGGAAGAGGCGGTGCGCAGATTGCAGATGTGCGAAATCGAAAAAAGACAATGTGAAGCCGAGTTAAAGGAAATCAAAGTGCCGCCGTTGGATATTGTCATCGCATTGGACATCACCGGTAGCATGGAAGATCAAATCAACCAACTCAAAAGTCAAACCAAAGAGTTGAGTGCGATATTAAGTCAAATCGCGCCAAGCGTCGGTGTCGGTGTCATCGCGTTTGGTGATGCGAACTACGACCGCCCGCTGACCCAACACCCGATTGTTGACATCACCGACCAAGCCAACGTCGATAAACTTAATGAGTTTGTCAATGCATTGGAAAGTGGAATCGGAATCGGCGGCGGCGACAACTCAGTGGATGGCGAAGCGACTGATTTGGCCTTAGCCGCCGCCATTGCAATGAACTGGCGCAGCGAATCGCAACGCAAATACATTATTATTGTGACCGATGATGTGACATCCGCTGGCACAACCCGCACGACATTAAATCAAGCGCGCCGGTTTGCGTCCACCGAAGGCAATGTGGTTTCCGCGGTTTTGGTGGGCGATAATTCGGCTACGCGCAATTATTTACAACAATTAGCTGACGCCGGAAATGGCGAAATGGTCGATAGCGGTGGGTCTGTGTTGGGGTCCACTTTACTGGCAATTTTAAGGTAAGTATAATGTCACGCGTTTTGTTGACGCGCCGCCCGAGATATTTATGAACGACCACCACAACGCTCTCCCCGCCGGCTATCGCTTAGGCGAATACGAAATCCAAACCGTATTAGGCAGCGGCGGGTTTGGTGTGACTTATAAGGCGCATGACCACAACTTGGATAAACTGGTTGCGATAAAGGAATATCTGCCGCCGGATTTTGCCGTGCGCGACGGGCGTACGACGGTCAAGCCGAAAAGTAGCGCAAATAAAGACGATTATGAATGGGGCTTGGACCGTTTCTTGGATGAAGCGCGTACGCTTGCACGGTTCGACCATCCCCATGTTAATAAGGTTTATCGTTTTTTTAAGGAAAACGGCACGGCGTATTTGGTGTTGGAATACATCGAAGGCGATTTGCTTTCGGATTTGCTGAAAGATAAGGGGCGATTCAACGAAGCGGGTGTGCGGCGGATGCTCGATGAGTTGTTGGGTGGACTCGATGCCGTGCATAGCGCAGGTTATATCCATCGCGACATCAAACCCGCCAACATTATTTTCCGCCGCGATGGCAGTGCAGTGTTGCTGGATTTCGGTGCGGCGCGGCAGGCGATTGGGCAGCGTAGTAAAACCGTCACTGCCGTGTTGACCGCCGGCTATGCGCCGGTGGAACAGTATGTTGGCGTCGCTGATGCAATGGGGGCGTGGACGGATTTGTATTCGCTTGGCGTGGTTGCGTATCGTTGTTTGGTTGGTGGCAATGAAAGCATGTTGGTCGATTCGTTGGCGCGCGCGCATTATGCCAAGCGTGGCGAGATGGATAAGGATATGCCGCCGGCGGTTAAGATTGGCAAGGGTAAATACAGTGACAGTTTATTAGCCGCGATTGATTGGGCGATGCAAGTCGAAGAGGGTGACCGTCCGCAATCGGTTGCGGCGTTTCGTGCGGCGTTGACAGGCGAGCGCAAAGCCGCTGCAACTGCGCCGCCGCCCAAACCCAAGCCCGCGGCAACTTCGCCACGGGAACAAGCCGCCGAGCCTCAAAACAACCCTCCCAACAAAGTCGTGAGCGCAATTGTGGTTGGGATTTTGTTAGTGGGCGTCGGTGCCGTGTACAAAGAGCGGCAAGACGAACGCGAACGTGTCGAAGCACAGCGTGTTGCTGATGCCGCCGCCACTGAACGCCAACGCGCAGCCAAAGCCCGTGCTGCCAAAGTGATTGCGGTTTATCAAGCCAAAGCCGCCGCCACCACTAACACATTGAACTACACCCCCTTGCATTTTGCCGCCTACGAAGAAAATGTGTACGCCGCCAAGTTATTGATTGCCAACGGTGCAGATGTGAATGCAAAAGCGAAAAATCGCTTAACACCTTTGCATCGGGCGGGGGCGGGAAATTCCGTTGGGGTTGCTAGGTTATTGCTTGCCAACCGCGCGAAATTGAATGCGCGAGCATATTACCGCACGCCTTTAGATAGTGCTATCTCCGCAGGCAGTTATGACTCGGCTATGTTTCTTCGAAAACGTGGTGGACAATGCCCATCATACGAAAGTTGGAATCGTATAATTCCTCTGGTTGTTTACTGTAACTAACTACCCGGTGGCGCAACACCTATGCATCGGGCAAACGAGAGAAGCATCGCAAACCGATTGATTTGCTAAAATAACTCACACTCAACCAAAACAATTCTCCCCGCTATTCGCATGCCCGACCACCACAACGCTCTCCCCGCCGGCTATCGCTTGGGCGAATACGAAATCCAAACCGTATTAGGTAGCGGCGGTTTCGGCGTCACTTATAAAGCGTATGACCATAACCTCGACAAACTGGTTGCGATAAAAGAATACTTACCGCCGGAGTTTGCCGTGCGTGATGGGCGGACGACGGTGAAGCCGAAAAGTAGCGCGAGTAAAGATGATTACATTTGGGGCTTGGATAGGTTCCTCGATGAGGCGCGGGCGTTGGCGCGATTTGACCATCCGCACATTAATAGAGTGCATCGTTTTTTTAAAGAAAACGGCACGGCGTATTTGGTGTTGGAATATATCGATGGCGATATGTTGTCGGAGTTGCTGAAAAGCAAAGGGCGATTTAACGAAGCCGGCGTGCGGCGGATGCTCGATGAGTTGTTGGATGGGCTGGCGGCGGTTCATCAAGCGGGTTATATCCATCGAGATATTAAGCCGGCGAACATCATCTTCCGTCGCGACGGCAGTGCAGTGCTGTTGGATTTCGGCGCGGCGCGACAAGCGATTGGGCAGCGCAGTCAGATGATAACTTCGATTTTGACGCCGGGTTATGCGCCGGTGGAGCAATACTTAAACACCGCCGATGCAATGGGCGCGTGGTCGGATTTGTATTCGCTTGGTGTGGTGGCGTATCGATGTTTGGTTGGTGGTGATGAAAGCGCGATTGTCGATGCGCCGAGTCGCGCGCATTATGCGCAGCGCGGTGAATCGGAAAAAGACATGCCGTCGGCGGTGGAAGTTGGCAAGGGTAAATACAGTGACGATTTGCTTAAGGCGATTGATTGGGCGATGAAGGTGGATGAACGCGAGCGTCCGCAGTCGGTTGGGGAGTTGCAGGCGGCTCTGGATGGTGAAGTCGAAGTTGCGGCAACTGAGCCTGTCGTAAAGAAAACGAAAAAGAAAGTGGCGAAGAAAGTGACGAAGAAAGCGGTGCAAAACGATTCCGTTAAGTCGGTGTCGGTGAAAGCGTCGACGCCCGCGGAAACGGTGCAGGAAGGCTTGAAAAAGATGTCTGTTGAGCACAAGGTGTTGGCATCTATTTTAGGAGCGTTGGTTTTGGTTGCATTAATCGTAGGACCTTCACAAATAGGTGGGCTTGCACAAGAGAAAGCAAGTTTTCGTCAATTGGTTGGCAAAGATGCGTCGCCGCGTCAGGTTTGGGATTCGGGTACGACTGATTTGCATATTGCCGCGGCGCAAGGGTGGGATGAATTAACGGAGTGGTTAATAGGCAAAGGCGCGAGTGTGCATTCGCGAATCAAATCCGATGGCAATGCGATGGGGGCTACATTAAAAGAGCGTTTGCATTTGTCGATTGGACATCGGCGTGGGCAAACTCCCCTGCATATCGCGGCTATTGCAGGCGACACTGCTACGGTCAAAGTGTTGTTAGATAACTACGCATATGTAAGTTCGAAAGATAAACATGGCGCCATGCCTTTGCATTATGCGGCGTGGGGGAATTCAGTGGGTGCCGCCAAGTTGCTGATACAACGAGGCGCGAATGTGCGTGCGAGCGATAACGGTGGGCAGACGCCTTTGGGTGCGGCGAAGGAGAGAGGGCACGCCGCAATGATTAACTTGTTGCAATAATCCAACTAACCCACTCGGCTATAATCCCCGCATTCACCGTCAATGATTCACCAACGATAATGAACGACCACCACAACGCCCTCCCCGCCGGCTATCGTTTAGGCGAATACGAAATTCAAACCGTGCTCGGCAGCGGCGGATTCGGCGTCACTTATAAGGCGCATGACCACAACCTGGATAAACTGGTTGCGATAAAGGAATATCTGCCGCCGGATTTTGCCGTGCGCGATGGTCGGACGACGGTCAAGCCGAAAAGTAGCGCAAACAAAGACGATTATGAATGGGGCTTGGATCGTTTCTTGGACGAGGCGCGTACGCTGGCGCGCTTTGACCATCCGCATATTAACAGGGTGTATCGTTTTTTCAAAGAAAACGGCACGGCGTATTTGGTGTTGGAATATATCGAAGGCGATATGTTGTCGGATTTATTAAAACGCAAAGGGCGATTTAATGAAGCTGGCGTGCGGCGTATGCTCGATGAGTTATTGGATGGGCTCGATGTCGTGCATAACGCCGGTTATATCCATCGAGATATTAAACCCGCCAACATTATTTTTCGGCGCAACGGTAGCGCAGTGTTATTAGATTTTGGCGCGGCACGGCAGGCGATTGGGCAGCGTAGCCAAATGATTACTTCGATTTTGACGCCGGGCTATGCGCCGGTGGAGCAGTACTTAAACACTGTCGATGCAATGGGCGCGTGGTCGGATTTGTATTCGCTTGGCGTGGTGGCATATCGATGTTTGGTGGGTGGCGACGAAAGCGTTGTTATCGACGCGCCGAGTCGGGCGCATTTATTACGCAAAGGTGAAACTGATAAAGACATGCCGGCGGCGGTTGTGGTTGGGGCAGGGAAGTATGGCGACGGTTTGCTCAAGGCGATTGATTGGGCGATGAAAGTCGATGAGGATGACCGTCCGCAATCGGTTGCGGAGATGCAGGCGGTTTTGGCGGGTGAGGGTGATGTCGAAGTCGTTGCGGCTTCGCCGGTTGTGAAGAAGGCGAAGAAGAAAGTGGCGAAGAAAGTGACGAAAAAAGTACGTGCGAAGCGTGCGGCGAAAGCAGACCAAACGGAAGGGGCTGGTATGCCGGCATGGGCGGTTGTTGTAGCGGGGCTGGGATTGGCGGCGGTGGTTATATTAGGTGTGTCGCAATATGAGCAATGGCACGAGGAAACGATTGCCGAAGCCGAGTGGCAACGCGCCGCTGAAGAGAGGCGGCAACGCCAAATCGATGCCGAGCGGCAACACCAAATCTCTGAAGCGGAACGGCAACGCCAAATCGATGCCGAGCGGCAACACCAGCGGCAACGCCAAATCTCTGAAGCGGAACGGCAACGCAAAGCCGCCGAAGCCGAACGGCAAAGCAAAATCGCCGAAGCCGAACAACAATCTACACTTGGAAACGAAAAAGCCGCTTTTCGCTGGGTGGTTGGGCACGACGCCGATGCATCGTCGTGGCGGACATACTCTGACGGTGAAACCGATTTACATGTTGCCGTTGCAAATGATTGGGTACAATTGACGCGGTGGCTTATTGCCTTCGGTGCGGATTTGAATGCGCAAGACAATAACGACCGGACACCTTTGCACTATGCTGCTTCTATAAATGCGGTGGATGCCGCCAAGTTGTTGCTTGCCAACGGTGCAGATGTGAATGTGGAAGAGTATGACGATAAGACGCCTTTGGATATAGCATTCTATGAAGAGCATAGCACCATGCAATCACTTCTCAAACAACACGGTGGGCGGTGTCACTACTGGCACTGCCAATAACTCCACCCCCTCAAATCACCCGAAACGAAATCCCAACACTCTCCGGCCCCATCTCCCCCCGCGTATTGACATACCAAGTAATCAACCACCCCACCTTCCCCTCATCCGCCGGCGCGAACTTGATTTTATGCGTCGAAGTGCCGACGGCGGCGATGGCGTGATACTCATCGCGACTCGGCGTTATGCCTGCGTCCGTTAGCGCAATCGCGCGACCGATGCGTTGTACGCCGGGCGGCAGGGCGCGGTGATGCACTTCGCTTGCGGTTGGGGCGGAAGTGATGAATTCAGTTTACTGAATGATGAGTGGCGTGCAACACATTGACCGGCGCGATGTTTGGCACCGGCGGGCGGGTGCGGGTGGTTTTGTCTTTATGTACGCCGAGAGCGGCGTAATCATCGGCGGTTAAATCGATGTCTTGGCTGTTTTTCAATTGCCGCCGCAACGCCAAAATGCTGCGATGAAAAAGATTGTATTGCGCGCGCGCATTTTGCACCGCCGCCGGCGTATGCGTGGTTGGGTCGATGTATAACGCCAATGCCGCCGTCCACTCCGCCAATTCGCCCGCCATCCGCTCGTATTGCCGTTGCGACACCGCCAATCGCGAATAGGCACCGCTTAAATGGTGCATAAACTCTTTGGCTTCAGCATCGAATTCCAAATATCGTTTGGCGATTTGCATTGCGGATTGGTTGATGTTGGCGGGTTGCGGTGATAATAACAGTGTCCGGCGCGGCTTTTTGGCGGTGCGAAAAGTGTTTTCAAGGGTTTGTAAAGATTTTTCCAATCTTAACAAACATTTTTTCAACCCGTAAAAACATTTTTCTAACCTTAAAAAAGTATTTTCCAACACACAAAAAATGTTTCGCAAGTCTAGCAAACACTTTTCCAAGATACCAAAAATCTTCGCAAACATCCAAAAACTCCGCGCGCATTCCCGCATTGGCATCGTCGCCACCCGCCATTGCGGTTGGCAAAATCCGCAAGCAACTTCGACGCGATTAATTTGTTACAATACCTCCGCCGCATCACTATCATAACCCCGATGAACGACCACCACAACGCCTTGCCCGCAGGCTATCGCTTAGGCGAATATGAAATCCAAACCGTATTAGGTAGCGGCGGTTTCGGCGTCACTTATAAAGCGTATGACCATAACCTCGACAAACTGGTTGCGATAAAAGAATACTTACCGCCGGAGTTTGCCGTGCGTGATGGGCGGACGACGGTGAAGCCGAAAAGTAGCGCGAGTAAAGATGATTACATTTGGGGCTTGGATAGGTTCCTCGATGAGGCGCGGGCGTTGGCGCGATTTGACCATCCGCACATTAATAGAGTGCATCGTTTTTTTAAAGAAAACGGCACGGCGTATTTGGTGTTGGAATATATCGATGGCGATATGTTGTCGGAGTTGCTGAAAAGCAAAGGGCGATTTAACGAAGCCGGCGTGCGGCGGATGTGCGATGAGTTGTTGGATGGGCTGGCGGCGGTTCATCAAGCGGGTTATATCCATCGAGATATTAAGCCAGCGAACATCATATTCCGTCGCGACGGCAGTGCTGTGCTGTTGGATTTCGGTGCGGCGCGACAAGCGATTGGGCAGCGCAGTCAGATGATAACTTCGATTTTGACGCCAGGTTATGCGCCGGTGGAGCAATACTTAAACACCGCCGATGCAATGGGCGCGTGGTCGGATTTGTATTCGCTTGGTGTTGTTGCGTATCGATGTTTGGTGGGTGGGGATGAAAGTGTGATTGTCGATGCGCCGAGTCGGGCGCATTTTTTGCGTAAAGGTGAAGGGGATAAAGATATGCCGGCGGCGGTTGTGGTTGGGGCGGGGAAGTATGGCGATGATTTGCTTAAGGCGATTGATTGGGCGATGCAGGTTGATGAGGGGGAGCGTCCGCAATCGGTTGCCGAGATGCAGGCGGCGTTGGCGGGTGACGTTGCGGCGGAAGTTGAAGTCGAAACTGAAACTGAAACTGAAGCCAAAGTCGAAGCCGAAGCCAAAACCAAAACTAAAACTAAAGCCAAAACTTCAGCGAAGCAGAAAAATTCTGTTAAGTTGGTGTCAGCGAAAGCGTCGACGCAATCGGAAAAAACGCAGGGAAATGCAGAAAATACCCCAATGGAGTCCGTGGGGTTAAAGGCGGTTTTAATTACTTTGGGTGTGATATTTGTGCTTTCATTACCCGAAAGATGTTCAGCGGGCGAACTTGCACGAGAGCAAGCGGGTTTCCGCGAATTAGTCAATCAAGGCGAGTCGCCGTGTATGCCAATATGCAATTCCTACCCACCAATACGGCGGACGGTGTAATAAAAATTGCAACTAACCCCGCCCGTTTAATTGCTATAATCGCGCGTTATTGTCTCCACTCAATCGAAACGAACCCCGATGATTGACCACCACAACGCACTCCCGTCCGGCTATCGCTTGGGCGAATATGAAATCCAAGCCGTGTTAGGCAGCGGCGGTTTTGGCGTCACCTATAAAGCGCATGACCACAACCTGGATAAACTGGTTGCGATAAAGGAATACTTGCCGCCGGATTTTGCCGTGCGCGACGGTCAGACAACGGTCAAGCCGAAAAGTAGCGCAAACAAAGACGATTATGAATGGGGCTTGGATCGTTTCTTGGACGAGGCGCGTGCATTGGCACGGTTTGACCATCCACACATTAACAAGGTGTATCGTTTTTTCAAAGATAACGGCACGGCGTATTTGGTGTTGGAATACATCGAAGGTGATTTGCTTTCGGATTTGCTCAGGGATAAGGGGCGATTCAACGAAGCCGGCGTGCGGCGGATGCTCGATGAATTGTTGGATGGGCTCGATGCCGTGCATAACGCCGGTTATATTCATCGAGATATTAAGCCGGCGAACATTATGTTTCGTCGCGATGGCAGTGTAGTGCTGTTGGATTTCGGCGCGGCGCGGCAGGCGATTGGGCAGCGTAGCCAGATGATTACTTCGATATTGACGCGCGGTTATGCGCCGGTCGAGCAATATCTCGATACCGTTGATGCAATGGGCGCGTGGTCGGATTTGTATTCGCTTGGGGTGGTGGCGTATCGATGTTTGGTTGGCGGCGATGAAAGCGGGCTCATCGATGCACCGAGTCGTGCGCATCTATTGCGCAAAGGCGAAACCGATAAAGACATGCCGCCGGCGGTTGTGATTGGCCGGCGCAACTATTCGGAAAGTTTGTTAGCCGCGATTGATTGGGCGATGCAGGTGGATGAAGCCGACCGCCCGCAATCGGTTGGTGAAATGCAGGCGGCGTTGGCGGGGGAGAGTAAAGCCGTCGCATCGACGCCCAAACCAACACCGAAGCCGGCACCCAAACCGACGCCAAAATCAGCACCAAAGCCGACACCAAAGCCGGCGGAAAAGCCATCGGCACGCACGGTGCAAACAAACGAAACGCAAGATAATGAACCGTCTATGTGGCTGGTGTATGGCGTGATTGGTTTGGCGGCGTTGGTGGCAGGAGTGTGGTTTGGTGTGCCGCATTATCAACAGTGGCAGGGAGACCGTCAACAGCAAAATGCCGCCGCTGATATCGCGCGCGCTAATGCGGACCACGCCGCATGGTCAAGGGTGGTTTGCACCAATGAAAGTTCTGTGCGTGCGTATCAGCGAAAATATCCCAGTGGTCGTCACAGTGCAAAAGCCAAAAATTGCCTGCGGCAAATTGCCGCCAAGCGCATTGCTGAAGAAAAGCGTGTCGCCGAAGCCCGTGATAAATCGGAACGCGCCGCCGCCGCTGCCCGCGCTGCTGCGGAGCGAGTCGCCCGCGCTAAAGCAGAACAAGCACGAAATTTTGGTGACTCGGTTGGCGAACAAGCCAAGTTTCGCCGAAAGTATGAGCGTGGCGCATCGGCAAATTGGGTGTATGAAGCAGGTGCAACCGATTTACATTTTGCCGCGGAAAACGGATGGGCAAAATTAGCGCAATGGCTGATTGACAAGGGTGCGGATGTGAATGCTAAAACGAAAGACGTTAATGGCTATACTCCTTTGCATCGTGCGGCATATTACAATGAGGCGGACGTCGCCAAGGTGTTGCTTGCCAAAGGTGCTAATGTGAATGCGCAAGATAGCAATCCCAATTTTCGCTGGACGCCATTAAATTATGCGGTGTCTGAAAATGCGGTGGAGGTCGCTAAGATACTGCTTGCCAACGGCGCAGATGTGAATTCGAAGATGTCCGGCGCTACACCTTTATACTCTGCGGTAGTCGACAATAAATTGGCTATCGCCACGATGTTGCTTGAAAAAGGCGCAGATGCGAATGCGAAAGCGCTTGACGGCAGTACGCCCTTAGATAGGGCAATAGATGATGAGTATACTCAAATGCAGAGCACACTCCGTCGCTACGGCGGGGAGTGCGCATTGGATTCGAAATGCGAATAAGTCCCTGCGCGCGTAGTTTTGCCAATCCGCACACCAAACTCGCCAAAATCATCCACTGTGATCTGCTTGCATTGCCGGGCGGCTTTTGTATAATTCGCGCTTCATTGCCATAGATTTACATACTCAACCGCACTACCGCCATGTCCGCCATCCCAACCTACTCCGTCGGCCGCAGCCGAGATTGTGATTTGGTGCTTTCGCATCCGAGCATCTCGCGCGTGCATTTGGAAGTGGTGTGCCTCGAGAGCGATTTTTACATCACCGACAAAACGAGTAGCGGCGGCACTTTTGTTCGGCGCGATAAGGCATGGGTGCAAATCAAACAAGCGCAAGTGCCGGCCTCGGCGCAGTTGCGTTTGGGAAAATATGAGCTGAATGCAAGTGAGTTGGCGGTGTTGCGCAAGCCGCATTCACAAGCCGACGATGCACATACACCCAAACCAAAAGATAAACTGAACGCCGATTTAGGTTTGCGGCGCGACCCAATTACCGGGGAGGTGGTGGAAGGATGAATTTGCGGGTATCTATCGCGCTTGGCTCGGCATTGTTGGCTTTAGTTTGGATTGGCGCGTTGACGGCTTTGTTGCCGGCCGCCGGCACCGATGTCAGCGGGCGGTTTGCCGGGGATTTTTTGCTCGACCGAAACACCAAGTCGTTTACGTACCCGTTTACTCTGCAAAATTTAATGTGGCTGGTGTTCTTTTTAACCTGCGGCGAATTGTTGGTGCGTTATATCGGCGGCAATCGCGAGGCGATGCAGTTGTCGGCGAAGTTATTGCCGGAGGATGACAGCACGATATTGCGCAAGCGCGATTTGGGACGATGGTATAACGGCGTGAATGACAGTTCGTTTTTGTTGCAACGCATGTTGGCGCGATGCATGTTGGCGTTTCAAACCGACGGCGTCAAAGCACCGGTGATATCAATGTTTAATTCCACCTTGGATTTATATCAGCACGAAATTGATTTGCGTTATAACTTCTTAAGGTATTTGGTTTGGTTGATCCCAACCTTGGGCTTTATTGGCACGGTGGTGGGTATTGCCTTGGCATTGTCGAATGCAGGAGGCGCGTTTGCCGACGGCAATATTACCGAGCAGGCACCGAAGTTGATGAAAGATTTAACTCAAGATTTAGGCGTCGCGTTTTATACGACTTTGCTGGCATTGTTGCAGTCGGCGTTGTTGATGTGTACATTGCATTTTGTTCAAGGTCGCGAAGAAAATGCACTCAACCGCATCGGACAGTATTGTTTGGACAATTTGATTAATCGCTTGTATGAAGAGTAACCATCAATTTGAGGTTAATTTGCCATGCCAGTAAAAAGAGACAAATCGGGCAATATCATCGAGCAGCCGACTGAGCAAAGCGGCGGCTATCAGCCGGGCGGAGGTAAAGCACCTGAGCCCGAAAGTCCGCCTGCGTCCGACAGCCCGTATGACCAGCCTACGGTGGTATCCCGTGTGCGCAAAACCGCCGGCACCGTCGGCGGCGGTGTCGCCGCTGGCACCGGTGTCGGTGGTGCCGCCACCGATAATGCGCGCACGCAAATATATCGGGGCGGCAAGAAAGGGCAACCGTCGACAACTTCGCAAGCGGAAGCGCCGGCACCGAACATTGTAGCGGAGCGAAGTGAAAACGAGGCGATGGACAATCCGCCGGTTGGCTGGTTGGTTGTCGTCAAGGGACCGGGTTGCGGGCGGTATGTGGTGTTGGGGCATGGCATGAATTCGATTGGGCGCGATGCAAACGAACGTTGCGTAATTGATTTTGGCGACCAAACGATTTCGCGCAGTGCGCATGCGGTTGTGTCATACGATGCGCGCAACAAACAATTTTTTATTCAAGGCGGCGGCACGAATCTTATTTACATCGACGACCAGCCGATTTTGCAGGCGCAAGTGTTGCAACCGCACGCCGAAATCCACATCGGCGAAACGACATTGCGCTTTGTGCCGTTGTGCGGCGAAAATTTTAACTGGGAATAAAACAATGCGCGCCCACGAAAAAACGGTTGACAGCGGCACAGCAGCCGGCGGACAAATTGCCGGCGCGCGCGAATATCAAGAGGATTCGTTTTTGCTTGGCCGGTTACGCGCACAAATCGCAAACCAAGATGCGCCTTTGTTTATCTTGACCGACGGAATGGGCGGGCATGTCGGCGGTGCGCGGGCAAGTAAATTGTCGATTGAAGCGTTTGCATCCGCAATGCAAAGCGAAGCACTCGATGATATTCCAACCGCGTTAAAAACCGCTCTGCATGCCGCCAATGATTCGATTCGTCTTGATGTTGAGGCAACACCGGCTAACGACGGCATGGGGTGCACTTTAATCGGCGTGGTGGTGGCGAATGAAATGTTGTATTGGGTGAGTGTCGGCGATTCGCCGTTGTGGTTGTTGCGCGATGGCGAAGTTACCCGACTCAACGCCGACCATTCAATGCGCCCGGTGCTGGAATCATTGGTTGAACTGAATCGAATGACACAAGCGGATTTGGAAGCCGACACCCGCGTCAATCAATTGCGTTCAGCGGTTTTTGGCGGCACCATTGAGATGATCGATGCAAATGACGGGCTGGCGTTGCAGCCCAACGACAAAATTATTTTGGCAAGCGATGGAGTCGAAACTTTATCCATCGAGAAAATTGCGCAATTGAGCACGGGCAACAATGCCGAGCAAATCGTGACGCGTTTTCTCGAGGCCATCGAAGGCATCAGCAAACCGGGCCAGGATAATGCGACTGCAATTGCGTATCTGCACGACTGTTAACCATTCTTTTTAACAACTCTTATTCCCATGCGAATCAAAACCATATTATTTGCGGCAAGCGTTGGCTTGGCTATTATTGCATCAGAAGCGCAAGCCGCTTCACCAACTGCGGGCGGCTTGGTGAATATTCGAAAAGCCGTCGATGCCGACAACGATGACAAATCTTTTGTCGGCTTTGTCGCAGGCAAAGACGGGCGAATTATCACGCGCTTAAAAAACCCAACCGACAGACAGTTGCATGTGCGTTTATCCGACAGCACGGTGATCGTTGCGAAGATGATAAGGCACGATGCGGTAAGTAATCTGGCATTGATTCAACCACTCAATCGTGCTGCTCAATTGCCCGAGCCGTATGTGTTCGCCAAACAGCCGGCCAAAACGCAACGTCAAGTCAGCGCGTTTGATGTTGTCAAACCGCTTGCCAATAGCAAATTAATCAGCGGTACGCTGGCAAAAATCCGCGCCGGCGATGCGCAAAAACCGACGCTGTATTCACACAACGCATTAACCAACCGGCAAAGTGCAGGTGCGCCGTTGTTTAATAATTGTGGTGAGGTGGTCGGCGTGGTTGATGTGGTAGGCAGAGATTTGCGCAAATTGTTCGCGCAATCCGAAGCCGAAAGCGCGGTTGCTATCGCGGACGACTGGGTGATTGACAAACTTATCGGCGCGGGCAATATTAATCGCGCCAGCGAGGAGTGCTTGTCGGCGGCGGCAATTGCCGCGAAAGCGGAAGAGAAAATACGCGCGGCGGCTGAGAAAGCCGAGCGATCTGCCAACGAAGCAACAGAAGCACGCGAAGAAACAGAAACGCAACGCATCGCGACTGAAAAAGCCAAAATCAAGCAAGCGCAATATCGCGAATATATTACATGGGCGGGCGTCATCGGCGCGCTGTTGCTGGCGTTGTTGATTTTGTTTGCGGCATTAAGACGCCGCGCCAATTTGCGCGCAAAAGCGGCAACGCAGAATTTGGCGACGATGAAACAACAAGAACAAAAAGTCGCCGCCACCCCGGAAGTGCTCATTGAAGGCGGCGTCGGCGACGAACGCTTTGCGTTGCGCATTCCGCCGGCGCAACTTGCCAAACCGGGCGGCGTTGTCATCGGACGCAATCCGCAACAATGCGATTTTGTGATTAATCACCCGCAGATGTCGCGCCAACAATTTAACTTAACCCACGAAGACGGCATGTTGATGATTCGCGATTTGGGTTCGAGCAACGGCACCACCGTCGGCGGACGCAAACTCACCGCCGACGAATCAACCATGCTTGCCGACGGCAGCAACATCGAGATAAACCAACTTAACTTTATCGTTCAAGTCGGCGAGCGATGCGCCAACGACAACGATTGAGCGGCTTGATGGAGATGGGTGTCGTGGGTGTATAGATGAATCGAATCGGCTTGTGCGACGGCGGCCAATAGATGGGCGTCGATGTAGCCGATTCCTTTTCCGGCCAGATTGTGTTTTTGGATGAATGCAACGACTTCGGGGTTTGCAACCACGGGCAGTAGCGGCAGGGAGTTAATCTGAGACAGTATGTCGCGACGTTTGGGCAAGCCGCCGCACACCAATTCGCCATACACAAGCGGGTGCATTACCACCAAATCGTCATCCAACCGCTCGACGAAATAGTTGTTTTGTTTGCGGAAATAGTCTACCCAAATGGACGTGTCCGCCAAAATCATTCCGGCTCGGGGCGTCGCCGCGGAACCGATTTTAACTCCGGCATGGTGCCGCCCAACGCAGCCAAACTGCGCACGACTTTTTTGCGATGGATGAATGTGCGCAATGCTTCTCGCACCAAATCGTCTTTGCGGCTAATGTCCGTGAATTCTTTCGCTTCGTCCAATAAATCTTTGTCGACGGATACGGTGGTTTTCATGATGAGAGTCCTCGAATTGGGATGTACTGCAAGCAATCTGCAACGCCTGCCGACAAATTAAAACTACATGCTCATTATACGCCTAATCGTTGGAATCTTTGTCTTCCTCGCCAAAATCATTCCAAGTCGGACGGCGCCGCGGAATCGGTTTTATGTTGGGCATGGTGCCGCCCAACGCAGCCAAACTGCGCGCGACTTTTTTGCGATGGATGAATGTGCGCAATGCTTCTTGCACCAAATCGTCTTTGCGGCTAATGTCCGTGAATTCTTTCGCTTCGTCCAATAAATCTTTGTCGACGGATACGGTGATTTTCATTTCAATGTTCCTCAACTTGTGATGTGTCGCAAGCAATCTAAAACGCCTGCCGGTAAATTAAAACTGCATGCCTATTATATGCCTAAGCGACGTCATTACAAACCGCCACCAACTCCTCCACCGTCCCAATCGCCGCCGAGCACTGCACACCTTGACAAACATACGCCACAACCTCCCCCTTCGGTTTGCGCAATGCAAGCGCATCCGGCAACTGCGCATCGGCGGGGATGACATAAGTCGAGGCTGCGAACACCGATGGCAGGGCGGTTTGCCAAGTTGGCGGCAGGGGGGCGGTGGTGCGCAAGATGATGGTGCGGTGGGTTGGGGTGTGGGTTTGCAGGGCGGCGGTTAGGGCGCCGTGTATGGCTGGGGATTTGGTTAGAGGGGTGGCGAAAAGTTGCAGGGTGTTTTCGGCGCTTTGTAAGTAATCGGTGTTGCCGAGCAGGGCGCCGAGTTGGAGAAGGGTTTGGGTGGCGGCGGCGTTGCCGGACGGGATGGCGTCGTCGGCGGCGGTTTTCGGGCGGTGCAGTAATTTTTCGTGGTCGTGTGAGGTGAAGAAGAAGCCGCCTTCGGCGTCTTCGAAGTGGGCGCGCATGGCGTCGCATATTTGCACGGCGAACGCCAAATCTTCGCTGCGCCATTCGGCTTGCAATAATTCGACGATGCCTTCGGCCAAGAAGGCGTAATCATCCAAGTAGCCGTTGAGATGCGCTTTGCCGTTGCGGGTGGTGACCAGCAAGCGGCCGTTGCGCCAACAATTTTCGCGGATGAAGTCCACGGCGTGTTGCGCCGAGGCGATGCAATCATTGCGCCCGAGCAGGCGGGCGGTGCGCGCCATGCCTTTAATCATCAATCCATTCCACGCGGTTAATATTTTGTCATCGAGCGCCGGGCGGATGCGCGTGTTGCGCGTCTCGAGCAGTTTTTGTTTGGCGCGGGTTAATGTGGCGGCGTTAACTTGTGCGCGACCTTGTGCGTGTGCGGCGGCGTTAACTTTTGCGCGACCTTGTGCGCGCGCGACAGTGTTAACTTGCGCACGCGGTTGGTCGTCGGCGGCGATGTTGAGATGCCATTGACCTTCGAAGTTGGGTTCGCCGCTGAAATCATAAAACGTTTTGACCGATTCGTATTCGTCGTCGGTTAACAACGCGCGCAATTCGGATTCATCCCAAACATAATATTTGCCTTCGACGCCTTCGGAGTCGGCATCGAGAGTCGATGCATAGCCGCCGTGCGCTTGTTGCATTTCGCGCATCACCCAATCGGCGGTTTGTTCGGCGATGCTTTGATAAAACGAATCATCGAATGCGCGCGCGGCGGTTGCATACAACGCCAACAATTGCGCGTTGTCGTACAACATTTTTTCAAAATGCGGAATGCACCATTGGCGGTCAACCGAATATCGATAAAACCCGCCGCCGAGTTGGTCGAACAATCCGCCTTGCGCCATGTTGCGCAAACTGAGATGCAACATTGTTGCGCTTTGGTTTTGAGTGTCACTGTTACTGTTACTGTTACTTTCACTTTCACCGTCACCGTCGTTGCCGCCGTCACTTTCACTTCCGCCCGCACGCTGAAGAAGCGAATGACGCAACAACGATTCCAATTGCGTCGGATGCGGGAATTTCGGCGCGCCGCCGAAGCCGCCGTAGATGGCATCGAACCCTTGCGCCAAATCGGCGACTGATTGATTCAGCGCGCGGGCAATGTCGGGCGCAGCACGGTCGTCGGCGCGCGGATTGATTTGCGCCATGGCGTCGGCGAATGGGCGATGATGATCCGCCAATTCCGCGCGGTGTTGTTGATAATGCGCGGCGACTTTTTCGATGACTTCATCGAAGCCGGGCATGCCCATCTTGGCGCGCGGCGGAAAATAGGTGCCGGCAAAAAACGGCGCATGCCCGTTCGGAGTCAACACCACGGTCAACGGCCAACCGCCGGGGCGTTGACTGAGCATCTGATGCGCGGTTTGATAAATCTTATCGAGGTCGGGACGCTCTTCGCGGTCGACCTTGATGCATACATAACGCTCGTTCATCAACGCGGCGATGCGTTCATCCTCAAAACTTTCGCGTTCCATTACGTGACACCAATGACATGCCGAATAACCAATCGACAATAAAATCGGCTTGTCGGATTCGCGCGCCAACTGCAGCGCGTGTTCATCCCAAGGATGCCAGTCGACCGGGTTGGCGGCGTGCTGCAACAGATACGGGCTGGTTTGTGTGCTTAATCGATTGGGCATTTGTGCGATAATGCGCGCGTCTTCGAAATGTTCGGCGCGGTTAAGGGGCGGTTGGAATGGGTTGCGGTTGTTGGATGCGCAATGTTACAACAAGCGGCGACAGTAACACCGACAGTGGCCATCAATATTAACTAACAACATTAACCAACAACGTTAATAAAAGTAAACAAAAGTAAACATCAATTGGCGGTAAGCGTTAATAATTAACGACGCCACTCATTAACATCATCAACCATAAAACAGCAACCCTTCGACGCCGCACTGCACAATGATTGTACACCCCGATTTCAATCCCATCGCCGTGTCGTTCGGCGTGGTGCAGGTGCATTGGTATGGCTTGATGTATTTGTTCGGCTTTGCGTTGGGCGGTTGGTTGGGCGTGGTGCGCGCCAAAGGCGCAAACGATTGGCGCGCATCCGAGATGTTGGATTTAACCTATTACATCGCCTTGGGCGTGATACTCGGCGGGCGGCTTGGGTATGTGTTGTTGTACAACCCGGCCGCGTATCTCGCCAACCCGCTCGATGCGTTGGCGATATGGGATGGCGGCATGTCGTTTCACGGCGGATTGCTCGGCGTGGTCGCGGCGATTTTTTGGTATGCGCGCAAAACCCGGCGCGGCTTTTTTGCGGTCAGCGATTTTTTGGCGCCGTTGGTTGCGCCCGGCTTGGGGTTTGGTCGGCTCGGCAACTTTATTAATCAGGAATTATGGGGGCGGGTGACCGATGTGCCGTGGGCGGTGTGGTTTCCGCGCGCACCGCCCGCGCGTCATCCGTCGCAATTATATGAATTCGCCGGCGAAGGCGTGTTGTTGTTTGTGATTGTCTGGCTGTATTCATCGCGCCCGCGCGCCGCCGGGCGGGTCAGCGGGGTGTTTTTGCTCGGCTATGGCGTGGCGCGATTTATCGCCGAATTGTTCCGCGAACCGGACGCCCACCTCGGCGCCATCGCGCTTGGGCTAAGCATGGGGCAATGGCTGAGCCTGCCGATGATTGTATTCGGCGCGTTTTTATGGCGGCGACGCGCGAATGTCGCCATGGACGGATAAATAGATTTTATGCGCGCGCGCGCAATTTGTATTGCATTTAAGGCGCAGTGCGGATAAGTTAAGCGAATCGATTCGCTTTAACTTGATGTTAAGGTTAAGTTTAATTAAGTTAATTAATACTTAACCAACGCATCCTTACATTACATTCACCCCACACCGGAGATTAATCATGCCGACTTATGTGCGTACCGACAAATGCGACGGCTGTAAAGGTCAAGACAAAACCGCGTGCGTGTACATCTGCCCGCACGACTTGATGAAACTCGACCACGACGGCGCCGACACCGGACATGCGATGAAGGCGTACAACCAAGAGCCCGAGCAATGCTGGGAATGTTATTCCTGCGTAAAAATCTGCCCGCAACAGGCGATTGAATGCCGGCATTACGCCGATGTCGTGCCGCTGGGCGCAAAAGTGCAGCCGTTGCGCGGCAGCGAGTCGATTATGTGGACGATTCAATTCCGCAACGGCACGATGAAGCGTTTCAAATTCCCGATTCGCACCACGCCCGAAGGCTCAGCCGACCCGTTCGGCGGCAAACCCGACGCCGACCGCAAAGACCTGACCAATCATGCGAAGTTGTTTACGGACGACATTCATGATTGTGATATGAAACAGTTTGTTGGGGCGTAAGCACGATGCAATATTATGTCGTGGGTTATCACCTCGGTCGCAACAGCGGCGGCGAATCGGGCGATCCGGTAACCGCGGCGTTGGTTGCTTTGTTAATTATCTCGCCGTTGATATTGCTTTCTATCGTCTACTTGGCCGGCTGGCGCGATGAATGGTTTACCTCGTCCGAAAACAAAAAGGACGAAGAGAAGTAACGCGCGCGCGACATTAAACGCCGTAAGGTGACAAACATGAATGTTGATTATCGCGCCCTGCAAGTTATACTTGGTCAGATTGGCGTGGCGGCTTTTATCGGCGGGTTGGTGAAAGGCATTTTTGCCGGGGGCGTGTTGTCGGGATTGTTTCTCGGTGGCATTGGTGTTTTTGCGATTTATCTCGCAATCTTACGGAGGTAATTATGGCTGAAGTCTATGTTGCATTAATTGTTGTCGTGCCGTTGGCATTGCTTCAGATTATTTATCTGAGCGGCTGGCGCGATGAGTGGTTTATCTCTCCCGAAGATGCAAAAGGGAAAGACGCCAAAGACGACAAATAGCGTTTTCGTTTTCCAACAATTTACCACCCGAGAAATCATCATGACCGAAGCAAGTTTTGCACAACCCGAAGTCGTCGAAGAAGAAGTTGACATTCTTTTAATCGGCGGCGGCATGGCGTGTTGCGGCGCTGCGTTTGAGATTATGAAATGGGCCGAAGGCAGCGGGCTCAACATCAAACTCATCGACAAAGCGGCGATGGATCGCTCCGGCGCGGTTGCGCAGGGGTTGTCGGCGATTAACACCTACATGGGCGAGAACGACCCGGCCGATTATGTGCGCTATGTGCGCGGCGATTTAATGGGCATCACCCGCGAAGATTTGGTGTATGACGTCGGACGGCATGTCGACGATTCGGTGCACAACTTCGAAGATTGGGGGCTGCCGATTTGGAAACAAAAAGGCGACGAAGGCAAAAAACTGCGCGACGGCGGCAAGCCGGTGCGTTCCGGGCGTTGGCAAATTATGATCAACGGCGAGTCCTATAAATGGATTGTCGCCGAAGCCGCCAAAAAAGCGCTCGGCGCGGAAAACATTCGCGAGCGCGTGTTCATCGTGCGCTTGATTGCCGACGCCAACGACCCGTCGCGCGTCGCCGGCGCGGCCGGATTTTCGGTGCGCGACAACAAAATCCACATCTATAAATTCAAAACCTGCCTGCTGGCTTGCGGCGGCGCGGTCAATGTGTTTCGTCCGCGTTCGGTTGGCGAAGGCACCGGGCGCGCCTGGTATCCTGTGTGGAACGCCGGCTCGACCTATGCGATGGCGGCCGAATGCGGCGCCGAGTTGACGTTGATGGAAAACCGTTTCGTGCCGGCGCGATTCAAAGACGGCTACGGTCCGGTCGGCGCGTGGTTTTTGTTGTTCAAAGCCAAGGCGATGAACGCGATGGGCGAAGATTATCAGGAAAAAAACTATTCGCAACTCGCCGATTACGGCTATGACCGCTATGCGGTCGGGCATGCGATGGGCACCTGTTTGCGCAATCATTTAATGATGATTGAAATGAAGGAAGGGCGCGGCCCGATTTTTATGGATACGCCAAGCGCAATGGCAAAACTCGCCGAGACCATGACGCCGAAGGAAATCAAACACCTCGAAGCCGAAGCGTGGGAGGATTTTCTCGATATGACCATCGGTCAATGCGGCGTATGGGCCGGCGAAAACATCGAGCCGGATAAACAAATGTCCGAATTGATGCCGACCGAACCGTATCTGCTCGGCTCGCACGCCGGTTGCGCCGGGCTGTGGTGCTCCGGGCCTGATGATTTGCCCGGCGTGCCCGAGCATTATCATTGGGGCTATAACCGCATGACCACCGTCAAAGGGCTGTTCACCGCCGGCGACGGCGTCGGCGCCTCCGGGCATAAATTCTCCTCCGGCTCATTCACCGAAGGACGCATCGCGGCCAAGAGCATGGTGCAGTATTGTCTCGACAACCCCGACTTAAAACCCGAGTTGGCGCGCAGCGGCGAACAATTGGTCGAGGAAATTTATCGCCCGGTGCGCACCTTTCTCGAGCACAAGGATTACACCACGGCGATCGACATCAACCCGCATTACATCACGCCGAAGATGTTGCAGTTTCGTCTGCAGAAAATCATGGACGAATACGTCGCCGGCACTTCCACCTTTTATCAAACCAATGCGGCGATGCTCGAAGTCGCCGAGCGCAAGATGCAAATGCTCAAAGAGGATTCCTTAAAAATGCGCGCCAAAGACCTGCATGAATTGCTGCGCGCCTGGGAAAACTATCACCGCATCATCGCCGCCGAAGCGCACATGAAGCACATCCAATTCCGTCAAGAGTCGCGCTATCCGGGCTATTACTACCGCGCCGATTTTAAGGAAATCAACGATGACCAATGGAAATGTTTCGTCAACTCGCGCTATGACCGCGAAACCGGCGAATGGGAAATGAAAAAGGTCAAGTGGCAACCGCTTATCGCGACCGGCGAAAAAGAGCCAACCGGCATTGCCCACGCCGGCGCGGAAGTTTAATGGGTGTGCTACGTGAACATCACGCATGCGCAGCGTCGGCAATTATTCGCGCTTGATTTAAAAGACCGCTGCAAAAAAATTCCGTTTTACGGCGGTTATGTGGGCGCGCGCGTGCGCGGTTGGGCGTTGCGCAATGCGTACATCGCGCATGCGCGGCGGCTGGAAGATTCCGCGCATCGTTTCGATGCCGATTATCTCGCCGACCGCGTCGGTTATTACAATCGCATCGCGCATGAGTTCACGGTCAACAACCCGCACGCGCTCGGCGAATATCATTATCAATGCGCAAGCGCGTATATCGTTGACATGTGCAATGCAACGCGCGGTTTTTCGCCGCAGTTAAAAGTGGACGGCATCTTCGGCGACAAAAGCATCGTGCCGCCGCATCCAAGCGTCATCAAATGCCGTCCGCTGGTCGAGCGCAACGCGAACGCAATACTGCTTAAACTCGACAGCGGTCGCCACTTTAATTTCGTGCGCGACCCATTGCCGTTTACCGCCAAGAAAAACATCGCGGTGTGGCGCGGCAACAGCCGCACCAATGAAACCCGCCGGCGTTTGTTGCAGGATTGGCAATCGCATCCGTTGTGCGACATCCGCGCCATCGCGCGCAAAAACGCCGCCGCGAAATTAAACAACGCCTATATGTCGTTGTCGGCGCAACTGATGCATAAATTCATCATCAGCATAGAAGGGCGCGATGTCGCGACCAACACCAAATGGATTATGTCGTCCAATTCATTGTGCTTTATGCCGACGCCGACTTGCGAAACTTGGTTTATGGAAGGGCGGTTACAACCCGGCGTGCACTATGTCCCGCTCGCCGCCGACTGCGCCGACTTGGAGGAAAAAATTCGCCACTACACCACCCACACCGACGAAGCCCTCGCCATCATCGCCAACGCCCAACAACACGTCGCCCAATTCCAACACCCCGACCGCGAAGCGTTAATCATCCATCGCGTATTGCAAAAATATTTCCAAGATTCCGGACAATTGCCGAGGTGAGGTTGTTCAGTTGTTGCAGCCATGTGTGCGACAACTTATCCGGAAAGGGCGGGCGAATGCCCGCCTTTCCAACGACAATGCCGCGCTAATCTTTCACAACATCGTTAAAAAACGATTTGTGGGATTTGTCGCGGCTTTGATGCATTTTGTGCATAAAAATTTCGGCTTCTTCACGCGTTTGAAACCGTGCTATGCATTGCGAACTGCCTTTTGGCTTAAGTTTTCGCGTCGACTTTGCATACACTTCCGCATATTTACCATCGGGGTTGGCATACGGATTTCCGGCAGGGGCACCCAGGTTAAACGAGACATGTATTTCATGCCACGTATAAGTGAAGTCTGACTGTCGGGTAGAAAACCCTTTTTGGTCAGGTGGGTAATCCTTTTGCGGTGGGCGCGCTTGTACTATCGGCCCCCTAATTCGGAATTGAACAAATTGGTTTTCAGCCATGGTGAAACCTTCAATAGGCCAACTATCTTTGTAGGGATAACATTCAGAATCAGGCATGAGTATTTTCCTCGAGTTAAAAGTTTAATCCAGGGCGACAATGCGCTTACAGACAGTATTAGCACATTTTCCCGGTAATGTCGATGGCTACCGCAAAGTTTGGTTGTAGCGAACCCCATCATCTCACCAAAGTAACCGCCGCTTGCGTGCGGGGGGTTGGAATTGGGCGAGGTTTTCGATTTAGTTTTGCTTACCCATTAATATTTGGGATTATGTGTTTTCATTAAGCGGTGCTACAACACGCGATTATTTTGCGTCGTGCGCGACGTTTATATTTCACAAAAATTTTGGCGCCTTTGGCTTTATGCGGCTGATTAAATTACAGATTTCCGGGTTTAAATCATTTGATGCGAATCAGTATGCACGACAATTGACCGTTAACGTTAACAACAACGTCACCCGCAACCAAGTTCACGAATCCAAATACACCCGCCCGACTCGCGCGCCGACTCGGCACAGCAACTCATGCGCAATCATTCCGCCGGCGGCGGCGACTTGTTCAACGTTGAGGGTTGCATCATCGCCCCACACATCGACCACATCGCCGACTTCGACGGCGCCGCACTTCGATACATCCAACGTCATCATATCCATCGATACCCGCCCGACAATCGGCGCGCGTTTGCCGCGCACCAAGGTGAATGCATCGACGCCCGGCAGGCGCGGATAGCCGTCGGCATAGCCCAGCCCGGCGACGCCAATTCGCATTGCCTTGCGCGCAACAAACGCGCCGCCATAGCCAACCCGCGCGCCGCGCGCAATTTGTTTGACCGCCAATAATCGCGTCTGCAATTTCATCACCGCCGACAATCCCAAGGCGCGCGCATCGACATCCGCAAACGGCGATGCGCCGTATAACATCAACCCCGGACGCACCCAATCCAAATGCGTTGACGGATGCGCGCACACCGCCGCCGAGTTGGCTAAACTGCGCGGGCGATTGCAGTGCGCGGTGCTGTGCAAAAACCGTTCGGTTTGTATGCGCGTTATGTCGTTGGTGACATCGTAAGTTACATCGTCGGTTGCATCGTCGATTGCATCACAAGTTACATTGCAAGTTTCATCGTTGATTGCATTGCCGACGACAGCGCCGGTTGCATCGACAGTTGCATTAACATTACGCACTTCCGCATTTGCCAGATGCGACATCACGCCGACAATGTTAATTTGCGCATTGCGCGCCAGTTGGGTGAATGCGGTTTGTGCGTCATCGAAGGCGATGCCGAGTCGATTCATTCCGCTGTCCACTTTCAGCCACACCTCCAACGCCGCGCCTGCATACTGTTGCGCCGCCTGCAATTGCGCAAAATCGTGCAGCACCGGCGTCAATCGCATCCGTGCGCACAACGCCAACCAATCGCGCTCGATGCCGGGCGACAACACGCAGATATGCAGTTCATCACAAATCGCCCGACACGCCAACGCTTCATCCATCGTCGCCACGGCGATGGCATCGACTCGCCCGCGCACCGCGCGACACACCGCATCGATGCCGTGTCCGTATGCATCGGCTTTGAGCACCGCCATCACCGCACACCCGGCCGCTTTCTCGCGCACCGCATCAAGATTGCGCCGCAATGCGCCAATGTCAATCAAGGCGCGCGCACGCCAATCGGGGGGCATGGTTGATTGGCTCAAGTTAAATAAGCGATGGGGTAATGCGGGTGGGTTAAGAAGTTAATGCGTTAATAAGTTAACAAGTTATCAACTTAAAGTGAATCAAGTTAATGTTAACTAAAAAAATAAAATAAAAGTAAACTATAAAAGTAAACTGTAAAGTAAACTAAAAATAAAAATCAATCAAAACGGCAACCGCGAAGTTAAAGTAAACCCAACCGCTTAAGTCGGATACGGCGAATCGGTTGGCGCTTGATAATCTTCGAAGCGGGTGAATTGCCCGAGGAAGGTTAATTTGGTTGTGCCGATTGGGCCGTTGCGTTGTTTGCCGATGATGATTTCGGCGACGCCGAGGTCGTCGCTGTCTTGGTTATACACTTCATCGCGATAGATGAAAAAAATCACATCGGCGTCCTGTTCAATCGCGCCGGATTCGCGCAAATCGGCCATCTGCGGTCGTTTGCTCGGGCGATTTTCCAGCCCGCGATTAAGTTGCGACAATGCAATCAACGGCGCATTTAATTCCTTCGCCAACATCTTTAGCGAGCGCGTAATGTTGGATACTTCAGTCGCGCGGTTTTCATTGTTGTCGCCGGATTGCATCAACTGCAGATAATCGACAATCACCAACCCAAGCGGCTGTTGCTGTTGTCGCGCCAAGTCGCGCGCGCGCGAACGCAATTCCAATGGATTCAAGCCGCTCGAATCATCGACATAAATCGGCGCGTCGTTAAGCATCTTCGCCGCCGCCGCCAATCGCGGCCAATCGGCGTCGTCGAGTCGTCCGGTGCGCACTTTGTTCGAATCGATGCGCCCAATCGACGCCAACATTCGCATCGCCAATTGTTCGCCGGACATCTCCATGCTAAACAACGCCACCGGCATTTTCTTTTGTATCGCCGCGTATTCGGCGATGTTCAACGCCAACGCAGTTTTGCCCATCGACGGTCGCCCGGCGATGATGACCAAATCGCCGCGCTGCAGCCCGGCGGTTTTGGCGTCGATATCGGCGAAGCCGGTGGCGACGCCGGTTATTGGGTCGTTGCGTTCATGCAAATCCTCGACATAATCCATCGTATGCGTCACCAATTCGCGCAATTCGGCAAAGCCGCGCCGCCGCCGCCCGTCGCGTTCGGCGATTGCAAACACTTGTTGTTCGGCAAAATCCAGCACTTCATTCGGCGCAACCCCGCGCGGCGTATACGCCTTTTCGGCGATGCGGTTGGCCGCAGCGATGAGCGAACGCAACACCGCCTGTTCGCGCACAATTTTTGCATACGCGGCCAAGTTGACCGTGCTCGGCGTGTTGTTGGCGAGCGTGCTTAAATACGCCAGCCCGCCGATTTGCGCAAGATGCCCTTCGGTTTGCAGTTGTTGTTCGACGGTCACCAAATCGACCGGCTGTCCGTTGCGCTGCAGCCCGGCGACCGCGCTAAAAATCAATCGATGATTGTTGTGATAAAAATCCTCCGCGCCGACTTCGCCCGCGACTTCATCCCATTTGTCGCCATCCAACAACAACCCGCCCAACACCGATTGCTCGGCTTCCAACGCCTGCGGCGGCAAGCGCGGCGCGCGCGATTCGAATTCGGCGTTGCGCGCGGGAAATTCGGCGATGGCGGGCATGACGATGGCGGTTGCGATGAAGTGCGAGTCGGTTGCGGCGATGGCGGCGGGTCGATAAGTGTAGCAGAAACCAAATCGCACCGTCGCCCGCGCCAATGCCGCGCGCAATACATTTGTTTGACGATTGCTTGACGATTATTTTATACTTTGCTGAATAGTTGTCACTATATTGTCACTTATATTAACGAGGCATTATCGATGAACCCCGCGCACTCGACTTTGGAAATTTTGCGCGATGCCGGTTTGTCCGCTGAACAAGCGGAACAAGCGGCGTCTGCGATTAATCAGGCGTACGTCGGCGATTCGAATCGTTACGGTCAACGGTTGTTGCGCGTGTATTTCATTGCGGTGGCGGCGACCGTTTTGTTGACGGCGTTTACGGCGGCGGTCATTGGCGTGGTGTCGCTCAGCATTCATTTCAATCCACAATTGGCAATGGTGGCGGCGATTGGGTTTATCGGTTTGAGCCGTCTCGCATGGTTGCTCTCTTATGCCGGCAACCACAAAGCGACGAGCGTCTACGTAGGAACGCTCATCATGTGTTCCGCGGTTGCGTTTATGGCGGCACCGATGGCGGTGACGTTAATAATTACGGAAGTCGACTTGTGGCGTATTGTTATGGATTCCGTTTCGGTCGGCGATTTGGCGATTTGGACGGCGTTTATTTTTGTGGTTTATCTCACACTCGGGCTGATTTTTATCGACTAATTGGCAATTAACGCCCGCGCGGCTTGACGGCGGGGGTGTTTGGGGGTATTTTGGCGTGGCAGTTTGATATTGCATTTTTGTAAATCGTATTTTATTCTTTATTCAATCTTGATGGAGTCACCAATGAAACCCTCAACCAAACCCCCGAAACCCGAATTCGACACTTTGCAAGAATCCGACAAAATTGCCGATGCCGGCATGCCGGATGAATTGGCGAAGGCGATTGTGGTCGCCTTGCAGAATGCGCAGGCGAATTTGGTCTCTACGGAACGTCTCGAAGGCAATATTGACAAAATCTTGGCGAAAAGCGATAAATCCATGGCGAAGATGTTGGCTGATGCCAGACGACTTCATCGCGAGGATATGGCGGCAATCGAAAAACGCTGGCGGGAAGACCGCGCCGCCGATGAACAACGTCGTCGCGAAGACCGCGCCGCCGAAGAGCAACGCCACCGCGAAGAACGCGCCGCCGAAGAGAAACGCCACAGCGAAAACCGCGCCGCGGATGAGCGGCGTCATAAGGAAGATATGGCGGCGCGCGACAAGCAGCATCGCGATGACCAACAGCGGCGCGACAAAGATGCGGATCGCGCTCATCGCACTTTGTCGCTGTTTCTCGGGATTATCGGCACAGCGCTCGGGATTATCGGCGCAGTGGTTGCCGTTTTGGGCGTACTGAAAATTTTCGGCTAATCCGCATCAACGCCTGCGCGGCTTGGCGGCTATGCAATTTGATATTGCATTCGTTTATCACCCTTAACCTCAATTTGACGGAGTCACCAATGAAACCCTCAACGAAACCCCCGAAACCCGAATTCGACACTTTGCAAGAATCCGACAAAATTGCCAATGCCGGCATGCCGGATGAGTTGGCGAAGGCGATTGTTGTTGCCTTGCAGAATGCGCAGGCGAATTTGGTTTCTACGGAACGTCTCGAAGGCGATATCGACAAAGTATTCGCGAAATTCGACAACTCCATGGCGAAAAGGTCGGCGGATGCCGAACATCGCTTTCAAGCGGCGATGGCTGAAGCCAGACGACTTCATCGCGAAGATATGGCGGCCACCGAAGCACGTTGGCGGGAAGACCGCGCCGCCGAAGAGCAACGTCGGCAGAAAGACCGCGCCGCCGAAGAGAAACGCCACAGCGAAAACCGCGCCGCGGATGAGCAACGCCGTCGTGAAGAGCAGCAACGTCATAAGGAAGATATGGCGGCGCGCGATAAGCAGCATCGCGAGGACCAACAGCAGCGCGCCAAAGATTCGGATCGCGCTCATCGCACTTTGTCGTGGTTTCTCGGGATTATCGGCACAGCGCTCGGGATTATCGGCGTAGTGGTTGCCGTTTTGGGCGTACTGAAAATTTTCGGCTAATCCGCATCAACCCCCACGCGGCTTGACGGCGCGGGCGTTGCGCGGTATTTTTGGCGAGGCATTTGATGTTGCCTTTTTGTTATCCTTAACTTTGTAAATCGTATTTCATTCTTTATTCAATCCTGATGGAGTCACCAATGAAACCCTCAACGAAACAACCGAAACCCGAATTCGACACTTTGCAAGAATCCGACAAAATTGCCAATGCCGGCATGCCGGATGAGTTGGCGAAGGCGATTGTGGTCGCCTTACAGAATGCGCAGGCGAATTTGGTCTCTACGGAACGTCTCGAAGGCGATATCGACAAAGTATTCGCGAAATTCGACAAATCCATGGCGAAAAGGTCGGCGGATGCCGAACATCGCTTTCAAGCGGCGATGGCTGAAGCCAGACGAATTCATCGCGAGGATATGGCTGCCACCGAAGCACGCTGGCGGGAAGACCGCGCCGCCGAAGAGCAACGTCGGCAGAAAGACCGCGCCGCCGATGAACAACGTCGTCGCGAAGAACGCGCCGCCGAAGAGCGGCGTCGGCGTGAAGACCGTGCTGCGGATGAAAAACTTCGTCGTGAAGAGCAGCAACGTCATAAGGAAGATATGGCGGCGCGCGACAAGCAGCATCGCGAGGACCAACAGCAGCGCGCCAAAGATTCGGATCGCGCTCATCGCACTTTGTCGTGGTTTCTCGGGATTATCGGCACAGCGCTCGGGATTATCGGCGTAGTGGTTGCCGTTTTGGGCGTACTGAAAATTTTCGGCTAATCCGCATCAACGCTTGTGCGGCTTGACATTTGTGCAATTTGATATTGCATTGGTTTATCATCCTTAACCTCAATTTGACGGAGTCACCAATGAAACCCTCAACGAAACCCCCGAAACCCGAATTCGACACTTTGCAAGAATCCGACAAAATTGCCAATGCCGGTATGCCGGATGAGTTGGCGAAGGCGATTGTTGTTGCCTTGCGGAATGCGCAGGCGAATTTGGTTGCGACGGAAAGTTTGGAAGTCGCCATCGCTCGAGTCATGGCGAAGAACGACAAATCCACGGCGAAGATGTTGGCGGATGCCGAGAAACGTTGGCGGAATGAACGTGCCGCCGAGGAGCGTCGTCGTCGTGCCGAGCGTGCTGTGGATGCGCAGCGGCGGCGTGAAGATGAGCGGCGACATCGCGAGGAGATGGCGGCGGCTGACAAGCGGCATCGTGAGGACCAGCGGCGGCGTGATGAGGAATCGGCTCGCTTTCATCGCAACTTTTCGTGGTTTCTCGGGATTATCGGCACAGTGCTTGGGATTATCGGCGCAGTGGTTGCCGTTTTGGGCATCCTGAACATTTTTAACTAATCCATCCCCGCCCGCACCACCTTAACCGGTTGCGGGCGGCATCGTTTTCACTCGTGTTAATACCACAATAAACCCCCAACATTTCCATTAACCCCACCACACATTCCCCAAAAAAACCCCTTGACATCTTCCGCCAAGCAGGGTATTTTGCGTTTGGTATGCGATTGGTTTGCGGTTGTTTGCATTTGTGATTATTGCCGCCGCTGTTTTGTCAGTTTCGTTGCGTTTGTTATCGATGATTATCCCGTGTCTTATCGCCCTCTTTCCCCGCCAATGCCCGCACCGCTCGCCGCCGCCAATTCGGTTTGTCGCGGGTTTTTGTTTTATTGGGGTTGTCTGGTGTTGTTGTGTATGGTTTGTATTCCGCATGCCAATGCGCAAACTGGGCCTTCTGTGGCGGCTTCGTTGGGTCCGTTTGTTTGGGTTACTGACGGCGGCGGTACGCATAGATTCACCGTAACCGGCGGCGTCGGCGTTTTAACTTATTCCTTTTCCCCCGCTTTGCCGAGTGGTTTGACGGTGTCGCACGGTACGCCGGCCACTTTCACGCAAACCGGTGCGGCGACGGTGACGGCGTTGTCGACTTATTCGATGACGATTACCGATGCCAACGGCGACAGCGACACTTCTTCGGTTGAAATGCAAGTGCTTGCCACTGCGCCGACATTTACCGCTGCGAATATACATTTCACTTTCGTGCAAGGCACAGTGTCGTCAGTTACACTGCCACAAGCGCAAGGCGATGCGATGAACGCCTTAAGTTACATAATTTCGGCGAATGCCTCAGGTACCCCCGTCGCCGACGAATTTAACAATCGCGGTTTCGAACTTTCCGCGAGTCCCGGGGTTTACCCGATTACTGTAACCAGCAGGACAAGCGCAGGGATTTCTGAATACAGCCATGTAATAAGCGCGTTCTTCAGTTTAGACGCTTCTATCGGCACAGGCATCTCTCAGTCCACACTCAGGTTTTCTGTCGTCACCCCAGTAAACTTCACCACCCCACAACCCGACTTAACATTCGAAGCCGGCGTAGCCGGTGCATTCACACTCGTAGAAGCCACCGGCGACAACGTAACCTACTCATTAACCCGCGAAACCGGCACTTTCCCGGCGGCGTTAACATTCGATGAAGCCACTCGTGAACTCATCGCCACCGACGCCATCGGCACAGACGCAGACGGCGACTACATCCTAACCGCCACCAACGACGTTGGCACCGCCGCCACAACATTTAACATATCGGCGCATAACCCACCCGAATTCACCGTCGCAAACATCGGCACATTCGTATATGTAAGCGGCGCATCCGGCGTACATAGTTTCGACATCACCGGCGGCAGCGGCACTGTCACCGCTACCGCCACCCCATCGTTGCCGGGCGGATTGGACATAATCTCCACCGGCTCCACCCCGCTAACCTACACCATCCAACAAACCGGCGCCGCCGCCGCCACGCCATTAACCGAACACACCATCACAGTGACGGACACCAACGGCGACACCGACAGCGCACAAGTGTGGATACAAGTGACCGCCGACCCGCCGGGGTTCACGCCAAGCGGCTATAACTTCACCTTCGTACAAGGCGCACCCCGCACAATAACCCTGCCGCAATCCACAGGCGATGCGCCGCCGGAAGTGGTGATCTATTCGGTAATCGAAGCGAGCACCTCAGACCAAGCCGCCGCACTTAGCGCATTCGATGCCAACGGCTTCGATGTTGAAATCCCAGACGACACCCATTACCCGATAACCGTAGCCAGCCGCGCATCCGCCGGATTATTAAGCGGTTATGCGGCGCGATTACTCGCCGCTTATGCCCGGCGCAGCACCCCCAGCCTTGGCTATGGCTTCGCCGATTTAACCTTCACCATCGTCGCCGCCCCGACCTTCACGGCAACCCAAAGCGCATTGAGTTACAGCATCGGCACCGCCACCGAATACACCTTGCCAACCGCCGATTCGCCGAGCGGATTGCCGTTGGCGTACGCAATCCCCCTGTTGCCTTCGCCATTGCAATTCGACCCCAACAGCCGCGAATTGCGCTATCTCGGCGGTGCGGCAAACCCCGGCGAACGACAAGTAACCTTGGTCGCATCAGACGGACTCGGCGGCATCGCCGAACTCACCTTCACCATCGCCCTGGTCACCCCGCCGGCATTCGCCGCCGGGGATATTACGCGACTCACCACCGTCGGCTATTCCTTCCGCAGCGGCACCGCCATCAGCGACATCACCTTGCCGCAAGCCACCGGCGGCACGCCGATAACGCCATCCGCCCCATTAACCTATCGCCTAACCGCCGGCACATATTCGGCATTCACCGACCCGGCATTCGCCGCCAATGGATTCACATTCGAAGAAAATACGCGCGCCGTTACAGGCACGCCGGTGGCGGCGGCAACGCACGCAATGGCATATCACGCCCGAGATGCGCATAACGCCACCACCGCACAAAACACCGCATTTTATGTAACCGAGCCGTTGCAAATCGCGCAGGGCGAATTGCGCTATGGCACCAACGCAACCTTTAGCGTATCGCTCGGCCGGGCGGTGAACTACATCGACCCGACGATTGTGTATACCTTGACCGATGTCGGCGGCGGCGGGCCAACCTTGCCGAACGGGGTTACCTATAACGCCACCGCCAACCAACTCAGCGGCGTTGCCCCGCCAACTCGATTCAGCACGCGATTGGTGTTGACCGCAACCGATGCATTCGATTCGACCAGCGCAAGCGCAACCTTCGATTTCGGCATCTTCCAACCTGAATTCGCGGCCGGGGTGATGGCGGCGACATACACCGTCGGCGCAATCTCCTTCACCGCAAACGGCAATCGCAACGATTCATTAACCTTGCCCAATGCATCCGGCGGCATCGGGATGTTGTCGTATCACAGCGGCATCGACACCTTGCCGGCGGATTTCATCTCGACCGAACTCGCCGACAACAGAATCGTCATCAGCGGAATCCCGCGCAGCATCGGCGATTATTCCTACGAACGAATCGTGACCGATGTCGATGCGCGGATGTTCACCTTTGCGTTGATGGTGCATATCGTGCCGCCGCCGACCTTTACGACTACGGCGGAGCAGTTGGAAGCCACCGTCGGACATACCTTCAGCGGCACCTTGCCGCAAGCGAGCGACGGTTTTGGCGGGTTAACTTATTCGATGCAACCCAACCCGCCGGATGGATTGACGTTGCTGAACAGCCCGCCGCGCATTGACGGTACGCCGGGCGCTTATAGCGGCACCGAAGTCGAGCGAACTTACCTATTGACGATGATTGCGACTGACCGCCACGGTGCATCGGCGATGTTGCCGATTACTTTCCGCATTCATCGAGCGATTGCATTGACGGTTGATTCGCCGTTGACCTACACCGTCGGGCAAGGCGAATTGGAATTGCCGAAAGCCGGCGGCGGGTGGGCGCCGTACATTAGTGAACTCTATGGTTTGACTCGGCAATTGACCTTTAACAAGTTTGCGCACGATGGCGATTACGAATTTGACCGCACGATTTATGGGCCGTTGACCATCACCTTCGCATCTCAACTGTCGCCGCTGTTAACCTATATCGCCACCGACAAAAACGGTGCGGGCGTGACGGCTGTGTTCACCTTGGATATCCTGCCGATTGCCGTTGCACCAACCCGCGAATTACTTTTCACCGCCGGCGTCGCCGCCACGTATTCATTAACCAACACGCCGGACTTGGGCTTGACTTATGCCGCCGGCAACGTTTCATTGAGTTATGAATTTACGCCACCGCCGAGCGACGCCGGGTTAAGTTATGACGCCGCCACCCAAACCTTAATCAGCGATGAAGAGTTTGGTCGGCTGGTTGATGTCGAAGGGTTAACCTATTCGCTAACCGCCAACCTGATGATGCAAAATAATAAAATCGGCGAAGCGACGCAGACATTAATGTTAACCGTCGGCCGCGGCAAAGCGATTGACGAATTCACCGAAGCCAATGTCGAGATATTATCCAAAGTCGCGGCGGTGATGGTTGGGGCGGCGATGAATGCAATCACCGACCGCATCGAAGTCGCCAAACTTCGCACAAACCAAACGCCGAGTGCAAGCATCGGCGGACATCAAGACCCGATGGCGGCGTTGGCAACCACCGCCAAAGCCTATGTGGACGGTGTGCTGGATGAAAAACAACTATTAAACGACAGCCATTTTGTATGGCCATTGCAAACTGAAACGCCTTCGCGCAATGGCGGGGCGGTGTGGGGCGGGGCGCATTTTCGCAAAATGAAATCGCAAAGCGATGTCGTCGATTGGCACGGCGAAATGGACGGCGTGCATTTGGGCGTCGATTATCAATGGGATAATTTGCTGCTCGGCGTCGCCTTCGCCAAGAACGACACGGTGATTGATTATGAACTCGACGACCAATTCGCCATCGACGAAGACGGCAACGCCATAGACGGATACGACGCCACCGGCGAATACCGCATCAACATCGATAGCCAATACCAATATCTTAATTGGCAACACGGCGATTTTAATTTGTGGCTGAGCAGCGGCGTCGGCGACGGCAAATTAACCATCCGCCGCGAAGATGGCGGTGAACTTGCAAGCAACCTCGATATGACCGCCGCCGGCATCGGCGCAAGCGACGACCTCACGCCGCAACTGCAAGTGCGCGGCGAATGGCATGGCGGTGCGTTGGAAATCGAAGACGACTTCGAAACCCTCGTCGGCAATCGCAAATACATCCTGCGCGCCCAAACCATCCGCGCCACCACCGCGCGTCTCGCGCTCAAATGGCGCATGCGCCCCGCCGCCGACCCGCACACCGCCTTCTTCGAATTCGGCATGCGCCAAGACGGCGGAGACGGCGACACCGGCACCGCCTTGGAAGGCGCGGCGAAGTGGAATTATTTTGGCAAACGCACCCGATTCGAAATCGGCGCGCACGGCTTAATGGGGCGCTCCGAGTATCAAGAATGGGGCGCGTATGGGCAGTTGCGCATCAGCGCGGGCGGCGACCGACAGGGATTGGCGTTGCGATTGCGCCCAAGTTACGGCGAAGCGGCGCGCACGGTCGGCGGGGTGTGGAATGCCGAATCGTTGGATGATATTGACGGCGGCGACGGTAACGACAATGTCGCGGATGATTATCGCTGGCGCAGCGAATCGCGGCTGTCGTACGGCATCCAAAGTCAAGGCGGATTATTCGCGCCGTTCTTCGATGCCGTCACCGGCGACGATGACCTTTATCGCCTCGGCGTCGATTGGTCGCCGCATCGGTATTTTGATTTGAACCTTACCGGCGAACGACACGATAAGGCGGTTGATGAACGGCGGGTGTTGTTGCGGGGGGCGGTGCGGTTTTGAGGTGACTTGTTAAGTTACTTATACAAGCGTTATACAAGAGTACAAAACTTAAACTGTCGCGCCCGCCGTTGTTGCATAACACGGCGGGCTTTTTGTTTATTAAATTGCGTTGGCACTTAACTTGTCACTTGCACTGCACTTGCTTATGCAACCGTGAACATCGAACGGCATTATCGACTGTCACTATCGACCGTCGCTACTTAACATCTTTATCCAGCATTGCATTAAATTCATCTTCAGTCAACACCGTCACACCCAACGCCCGCGCCTTATCCGCTTTACTGCCGGGATTTTCCCCAACAAGCACATAATCGGTTTTCGCCGACACCGCCGAAGTTACTTTCGCGCCAAACCGTTGCAATTGTTTTTTCACATCGGCGCGCGGTGCGGTTAACGTCCCGGTCAACACCACAATCTTGCCGGCGAATACACCGTCCGTTTTTAACACAACGCGCGTTGCCGGCTTCGGCCATCGAACGCCGCTGTTGCGCAATCGCTCGATGATTTCACGGTTATGCGATTCGGCAAAAAACGACACGATGCTTTGCGCGACAATCGGGCCAATATCCGGTATCGCCTCGAGCGACTCGGCATCGGCGCGCATCAACTCATCCAACATCGGCATCGATGCGCCAATCTCTTCGGCGGTGGTTTCGCCAACCAACGGGATGCCCAAGCCAAACAAAAACCGCGCCATGGTGGTTTGGCGGCTTGCATCGATGGCGTTGATGAGATTGTCGGCGGATTTTTCCGCCATTCGCGGCAGGGCGGCGATTTGTGCGGCGGTGAGTTCATACAAATCGGCGACATTGGCGATGAGTTTTTCATCGACCAATTGCTCGACCAACTTGTCGCCGAGCCCGTCGATATCCATTGCACCGCGCGCGGCAAAATGTTTAATGTTTTCCTTGCGTTGCGCATCGCAAAACAACCCGCCGCTACATCTTGCAATCACGCCGTCGTCATACACCACGGCGGCGAAGCACACCGGACAATGTTCGGGGAAAACAAACTTGCGCGCGCCTTTCGGGCGGCGCTCGCGCAATACCTCGACCACCTGCGGTATCACCTCGCCGGCGCGTTGGATGATGACGCTGTCGCCGATGCGCACATCCAACCGCGCAATTTCATCGCGGTTATGCAGCGTTGCATTCGACACAGTCGCGCCATCGACAAACACCGGCGCAAGCCGCGCCACCGGCGTCAACGCGCCGCTGCGTCCTATCTGCAGTTCGATGTTTTCGACTTGGGTGATTTCCTGTTGCGCCGGAAATTTATGCGCGATTGCCCAACGCGGCGCTTTTGCGGTGTGACCCAACGCATCGCGCAAATCATGCCGCGACACTTTATACACCACGCCATCGATGTCAAACGGCAACTTTTCGCGCATCGCCAACATCTCGCGATGATAATCCAAGCAACCATCGATACCGGCCGTTTCGCGCGCGTATTCCGACACCGGCAAACCGAATTGTTTCAACCAAGTTAAGGTTTGCCAATGCGTCGCCGGCGGCTGCGCGCCGCGCACTTCGCCGATGCCATAACAACAAAGATGCAGCGGACGCGAAGCGGTGATTTGCGGGTCCAACTGCCGCAAACCGCCGGCGGCGGCGTTACGCGGATTAACAAATAATTTTTTATCCTGCGCACGCCGCCGTTCGTTCAACGCGGCAAAATCATCGCGCCGCATATACACCTCGCCGCGCACCTCCAACACCTCCGGCGGTTCACCAATCAATCGCGTCGCCCCGCGCAACACCGCGCGAATGTTCTGCGTAATGTTTTCACCACTCGCCCCATCGCCGCGCGTCGCCGCCAATCGCAACCAACCATTTTCGAATCGCAATGTAACCGCCAAGCCATCCAGTTTAATCTCGGCGACATAATCAATCGGCGCGTCAATCGACTCGCCAATCGATGCATCACTCGACTCATCACTCGCCGCGTCACTCGGCACTTCACGCGGCACCTCACCCGACTCGTCATCCGACTCATCATCCGCCAACCCCAACTGCTTGCGCACCCGCCGGTCAAACGCAATCACCTCGTCATCATCAAACGCATTGCCAAGCGACCGCATCGGCGCGCTGTGAATCACCTGCGAAAAAGTTTTATCCGGCGCGGCGCCCACCGTTTGCGTCGGCGAATCCGCCGATGCATATTGCGGATACTCTCGCTCCAACGATTCAAGTTCCCGCATCAAGCGGTCGTATTCGACATCAGGAATTTGCGGGTCATCGAGATGATAATAACGATAGTTATGCGCCTGCAATTGCTCGCGCAAGTTAATGATTTTTTTTGCGGCATCTGGTTGTGCGGTTGGTTGCGCACCTTGTTGCGCACTTGCCCGTTTTGCACTTGCGTTGTCCGCGCTCGACCGTGCACTTGCCTGCTTTACGTTTGTTTTTTTCACGCTTGACCGTTGCGCGTTGTTCGGTTTCGCATTTGACCGTGCACTTGATTGCGCACTTGACTGCTTTGCGTTTGCTTTGTCCGCAATTGACCGTGCACTTGGTTGTGCGCTCGACTGTTTTACATTGTCTTTTTTCGCGCTCGACCGTTGCGCGTCGTTCGATTTCGCATTTGACCGCGCGCTTGGTTTTGCACTTGACCGCTTCGCGCTTGCGTTACCCGCGTTTACTTTTTTCGCATTCATCTTATATGCAACAGTTCAGCGTTTAAGAAGTGCGCGCAAAAATGCGGCGCGCTTCGTCTGCGCCGGCGGCGATGCCGCATTGTTTCATTTTTGCGGCGTTTTGTTCAATCACCGCGCGCATCGAATCCAAATCGGCGTGCTGTATTTCGTAGCGTTGTATTTCAGCGCGTCGTATTTCGGCGCGTCGTACTTCATCGTGCTGCACTTCGGCGTAATGGCGCGGCGCATCGCCGCGTCGAACTTCGCCGCCCAATCTCGAGGCAAACGCGCGCGCGCTGTCCAACATCTCGGCAAACACCGCGCCGGGCATTTGATGCATCGCCGGACGCGTGCAGAACGCCACGCCGCCGGTGGCGAAGCCGGCAATGTTGGCGAAATCGAACGGCGCAATCGATGAATCGGCTGATGAGTCCGCCGCCGAGTCGGCGCGACCGAGATTGGTTAATGTATACAGTTGAATCTTTTTGCCGCCGGCGCTTTTAAATCGGGCGAAACATTGTTGATGTTGTTCCAATCCAATTTGCGCGGCGCATCGCGCAATCGCCGCGCCTTGAAACATCTCGCCGGTTTGCGGCGCAACCTGCACCGAAACCAAGCCGTCGAATCGGCGGATAAAGGCATGCAACGCTTCGCCTTGCGCCAGCGCATTGTCAATCGTGGTCATAAAATTAAATTCGCGCCGCGTGCCTTCGGACAGCCGCTCGACCAATTGCGAAAACCGCCGCATCTCATCAGAATCGACCGCGCCGCGATAATCGGCGAGTTGCAGCGTCAACACCAAATCGGCAAACCGCGCACCCTCATCGATGCGCTCGACATCGCACCAAGTGCGCTGCGGCGTTTGTAATCCGTGTATCCAATGCGTTTTGCTCAACGCGCCCGCGCCTTCGCGGTACATCGCCAACACCGTTTCACGCCCAACATCGCGCTCGCCGGTGATGCGCACCCAATAATCAATCTGGCTCAACCGCTCAAACCCTTCGGCGCAAACGCCAAGGTCGGCGTCGGCAATCGCCGCCGCGCGCAACGGCGCATCGGCGCGCGCATCGAGACGCGGTGTGGCGGGGGTGGCGGCGTTGTCCAATGAGTTGTCGAGTGAATCGTCCAACCCGTTGTCGAGCGGGTCGTCCAACGGGTCATCGAGCGGGTCATCCAATTCATCAGGCAAGTCATCGGGAAGTTCGTCCGGCAAGTCGTCCGGCAAATCACCGGGCAATCGCGCGTCCAACTTTTCATTTAACCGGTCGTCCAAGCCGTCATCCAATCGGTCATCCAACTCATCGTCCAATGCATTGGTTACTCCGCCGCGCAAACCGGCGGCGGCATTGTTCGCATTATTAATATCGTCGACATCATCGTCGACATTGTCGACACCGCCGACATCGTCCAACATATCGACTTCGTCGTCCGCGTCAATGCCATCGTCAACCTCGTCAACATCATCGATGTCGCGTAACGCACGGTTGTCGTCCAACCCGTCACGGTCACGGTCGTCGTCATGTTCACCGTCACCATCATCGTAATCTTCGCCATCAACATTGCCATCGTCGTCGTCATCATCATATCCATACTCATCCGCGCGTTGCGGATGGTCATCCCACAACAACGCCTCCTCCTCTTCATCCCAATCATTCGGGCGGCGCGGGGTGCGTTGCGATGCGCCGCGTGAATGTACGCGCATCTTGCGCGGCGGCAGGCGCGCCGCCAAATAAATCACCGCGACGATGCCGACGCCGATGAGCAACAACACCGTTTGCAAACTTAGATTCAACAGCAGATTCACCGCATCCCCCGCGTGATAAACGCCCGAACCACCGTGTTGCGTTAATGCAAATCGATAAGTGCGCCAAGCGCGACTTAACTCGCCGCCAAACGCACCGCTTCATCAATATCCACCGACACCAATCGCGACACGCCGGCTTCGCCCATTGTAACACCGAGCAGCACTTCGGAGGATTCCATCGTAATTTTGTTGTGGGTGATGACAATCATTTGGCTCACCTTCACCAACGTCTTAATCGTTTCGCAATAGCGCGCGACATTGGCGTCGTCGAGCGGCGCATCGACTTCGTCGAGCATGCAAAACGGCGCCGGGTTTAATTGAAACAACGCAAACAACAACGCCACCGCAGTCAACGCCTTCTCGCCGCCGGATAAAAGATGAATCGTGCTGTTGCGTTTGCCCGGCGGTTGCGCCATCACCTCGACGCCGGCGCTTAACAAATCCTTGCCGGTTAACTGCAGCGAAGCCTTGCCGCCGCCAAACAAACGCGGAAAAAATTCACCGAAGCCTTTGTTGAGTCGCTCGAAGGTGTCTTGAAACAACGTGCGGGTTTCGCGGTCGATTTTTTGTATCACGCCGACCAAGGTGTCCAACGCCTCGGTTAAATCATCGCGCTGTTTGTCGAGATGTTGTTTGCGTTCGCTTTCTTCGTCAAACTCCTCAATCGCAACCAAGTTCACCGGGCCGATGCGGTCGATTTGTTGCGTCAATTGTTCGCTGCGCGCGACCCACTTGTCGGCGTCGGCATCATCCGGCAATTGTTCGGCGAGCGCCTTGCGTTCATAACCGTGGCGGTCAAACTCTTCGAGTTGGGTTTGCAGACGCACCGATGTTTCCTGCCGCTCAAGTTCGTGTTGTTGACGCGCCTCGCGCAATTCGCTGACGCTTTTTTGCAGTTGGTTTTGACGCGAGACGGATTCATCGATGCGATTGTCAATCGCGCCGACCGCCTGTTGGCTTTGCGCAAGTTCCTGTTCGGCGTCGGTTTTGCGCGTCAACATCGCCTGCAGTTGCCGTTTGATTTCATCGACCGAATCGGATTCGCGCACGCCGCCGCGCAATTGCTGCAGTTGCGCGCCATCATCGCGCAATTGTCGCTTCAACCGCTCGACCGAAAACTCAAGCGACTCGCCCTCGGCATCGAGACGTTGTTGGGTTAACGCAAGCCCGTGTGCGTGTTCATTCGCCGAAGTCGATTCGGTTTTGCATCGTTCGACTCGTTGTTCGCTTTGCGCCTTGTCGGCCAACAACAGTTCGCGTTTGGCTTCGAGCGTCGATTGACGGCTGGTTGCGTCCTTTAACAATTCGCGCGCCTTGGCGATTTCGCCGTGGTCGGTTTGTTGATGTTCGCCGAGCGACGCCAATTCCTTTTCAATCGCGGCGATGCGTTGCGTTGTTTCCAAATGGCGCGCCTCGATGCGCCCCAAATCGCCGTGCTTGGCGGTGTTGTCGGCGCGCAGTTTTTGGTTTGTATTGCGTTGACGTTTGGCGCGTTCGCGCAAATCCGAGCGTTCGGATTCGAGTTGTTCGGTTTGCGTTTGACGTTCGGCAAGTTCGCTCTGCAGTTGCGCAAGTTGTTGCTGCAATTGATGGATTTCCTCTTCGCGCACCAACACGCCGGTTTCCATCTGGCTTTGGCTGGCGAAACTAATCCAATTGGCGCCGACCAATTCGCCGTCGCGCGTCACCGCGCATTCGCGCCCACGCAAATCGCCCTGCATCGCGATTGCATCGTCCAATGTTTCGGCCAAATACACGCCGCCGAGCAACGCGGTTAAATCAGCCGCGCCGGATTCGACCTTGTCCAACAACCGCGCGCGTTTGTTGTTGTCGTCCGCGCCCTTGACCGGACGTTCGACCAACAGTGAGAACGCGCAATCCGGTCGCGCGCGCAACGCCGCCTGCGGATGTTGCGCAATGCATAACGCACCGAGATGCCCGTTCAACAATCGGTCGGCGGCGCGCTGCCAACCGTCGGCAACGCGCACCCGCGCCGCCAATCGCGGCGCATCGCTGAGTTGATGGCGACTCAACCATTCGCGCAACGCTTCGTCGTCGCCGCCCAAGGCGGCGGTTTGTATCTGCCGCAATGATTCGCCGCGCGATTCGATTTCGCGGTCGCGTTCGCGCAGTTGCGCGGCGCGGTCGCGTTCCTGTTGGATGGTTTGTTCGAGCGTTTGCAGTTGTTCCTCGAAGCCGCGCAGTTCGCGTTCGTTTTGTTCGCAGGAATCATCGTGCTTGCGCACATCCGCGCGCACCGCATCGATGTTCATCTCAGCCACGGTGGTTTGCAATGCGTCGCGTTCGTCCTTTAACTTTGCGGCGTGGTCGGTGGTGCGCTTTAAATGTTGTTCCAATTGCACAATGCGCGATTGCTGCACATCGCGTTCGCGCGCCGGGGTTTGCAGTTGTTGATTAAATGTTTCCCACGCGCTGCGCCATTCATCGAGAGATTGTTCGGCTTCGGCAAGTTGCGCATCAGCGCGCGTGCGGCGTTCGCCGACCGCCTCCAATTCGCCGGCCAATTGCGCGCGTTCGCTTTGCAGTTTGTTTAACCGCGCCGAGTCGGCGTCCAATTGTTGTTGATGTTGTTCGCAACTGTCCTGCAATCGGTCGATTTGTTCGTCGCGCTGTTGTTGGGTTTCGGTGAGATGTTCGATGCGCTGTTCGGTGTTGGTGATTTGCGCGGTTAAATCGTAAAAACGCCGGTCGATTTTGCCGTGCGTTTCATGCAGTTCGTCTTGTTCGCGCCGCAAGGTTTCGACTTTGGCTTCGTTTTCGCGCACCTTGGCAATCGCGCTTTGCAAATTGTTTTCATGCTGCGCCGATTGACGGTCGTGCTGTTGCATGTCGTCCTCCAACTCGGTGAGCCGCAACAGCAACAATTGTCCGTTGACCAAACGTTGTTCGGCTTTAAGTTCGCGATAGCGTTTGGCCGCGCCGGCTTGACGTTTGAGTCGGCGCAATTGACGCCCGAGTTCATCGCGCAAATCATCGACGCGCTCGAGATTCTCGCGGGTGTTTTTAATGCGCGTTTCGGTTTCGCGGCGGCGGTCTTTATATCGCGAGGTGCCGGCGGCCTCTTCGACAAACAATCGCAAATCCTCGCTGCGCGCTTCGATGATGCGGCTGACCATTCCCTGCTCGATAATCGAATACGACCGCGGCCCTAAGCCGGTGCCGCGAAACAAATCCAACACGTCCTTGCGCCGGGTTTTGATGCGGTTGATGTAATAGTTGGATTGCCCGTCGCGGCTTAAGGTGCGCTGCACTGAAATCTCGGCAAACTTTGAGAAGTTGCCGCCAATCGCGCCGTCGCTGTTGTCGAACACCAACTCGACCGACGCCTTGCCCACCGGCTTGCGCGTAGTCGAGCCGTTAAAAATCACATCGACCATCTGGTCGCCGCGCAAATTGCGCGCCGAGGCCTCGCCCATCACCCAACGCACCGCGTCGATAATGTTGGATTTGCCGCAACCATTCGGCCCGACCACCGCCACCCAATTCGCCGGCAACCGAATTTCGGTCGGGTCCACAAACGATTTAAACCCGGAAATCTGTAATTTAATCAGCCGCATAAAGCCAAAGCAAAGTTTTTGTGAAATATAAACGCCGCGCACGACGCAAAATAATCGCGTATTGTAGCACCGCCACCGCCTAAAATACCCGGCGGCATTTGACAAAAAGCGCGGGTAACCGTAAAAAGCGATTGGCGGATGCATCGCAACGACCGATGCAAACGCCGATGTTGTAACACCAACCCAATGGGCATCGAAAAATGACGAACACCAATTTCTCCTTTGACGTCGGCATGACCTCGCTCGGCGTTGCCGTCAACACCGACGGCGACATCATCCACGCCGATGTGCTGTTGATGCACGCCGAAGCCGGCTCGGTGCAGGCGCAATCCGAACGGCGGCGCCAATATCGCACCCGCCAAGCGCACAAGGCGCGCGAACGCGCGTTGGAAAATCTATGGCGCGCGGTCGGCAAAACCCCGCTGCAGCGCAAACGTTTTGAGAAAAACCCGGACGGCAAACGCGGACGCAAATTTATCAAAACCGCCGCCGACCAACGATTGGAGCGTGAATTTCCGGCAAAGGGCGACGACACGGTATACGCATCGTCGCTGTTGCGCATTATGTTGCTGGAAGGCGCGCCGCTGCAGGATTGGCAAATCTACAAGGCGCTGCATGCCGCGATTCAACGGCGCGGTTATGACGCGGAGGTGCCGTGGCGCAGTCGGGAGGAGGATGACGAAGCCAAAGAATCCCAAACGAAGGCGGGCGATTTTGACAAGCGTCTGGCGGCGATGACCGCCAACCCGAAGCGTCAACTGCCCTGTTATTACGACGCATGGCGGATGGGCATGTGGGACGACAAAACCGAAAAAATTGCGCATATTCGTCAACCGCAGCGTTCGCCGCAAAAGAAAAAAGACCAAGCGCGCGGCTATACGCCTTCACGAAAATTGGTCACCGAAGAACTCACTCGCCTGCTCGAGCAGGCCGCAAAACAGGTTGCCGGACTTCAGCAACATCTTGCCAACGACAACGGGTTGCGCAACACGCTGTACGGCGACCAGCAAAACGCAATCACTCAACGCTATCCGTCGGCCGGCAATATCGACGGATTGTTGGGGCAGAAATATCCGCGCTTTGAAAATCGCATTGTTTCCAAATGTGCGTTAAGTCCAAAACGCAACGCATGCAAGGCGGAAAAACCGTTGGCGATTGAGGCGACTTTTTTAATGAAGTTGATTAACTGGCGTTATGAACGCGACGCCGGAAACGGCGAAAAGCAAGTTTGCGCGTTGACCGGCGCGCAGATAAAGGCGGTGTTCGATGAGTGCGCGGAAAAATGGCGCAAGAAAAACGCGCCATACGACGCCAAGAAGTATGCCGTGTGTTTTAAATTAACGCCCACTCAAGTTAAAAAGTTGGCGAGGGAACACGGCGGCGTCGAAAAAGTCGGGCATGAAACAATCGATGCCGGCAAATGCCGTGGGCGGAGTCGATTTAGCCAACCGTCGTTGTATTTGTTAAAGAAGTTAATCCTTTCCGAAAAAACGCCGAAGGCGTTTTACGATGAATTGTCGCAATCGCTCGCCGCAAAGCGGCGGGAAAACCGCAACGCGCAATTTGGGCATCAGTTGTTTGCCGATGCGTCGTACAAGTATCGCGACGACGACATTAAGTTTCTTGCGCAAATGGGCGAGCGGCGCGAATCTATTTCGATTCAAGCCGTCGGTTTGGCCGAAAGATACGGCTTAACCGAAGACGGCGACATTGACGGCGCGGTTCACAAGGTTATTAACTCATGCAATTGGCCTGAGTTGCGTCATCGGTTAAATGTGTTTTACAAACAATTGGTCAACATGATTGACCAATTCGGCGCACCGCATGCCGTGCATTTGGAATTTGTGCGCGAGGATTTTCTCGGCACAAAAGCAAAAAACAAATACACTACGCGCGCCAACACTGGTCGCAAAGAACGTCAAGATGCAATAAATGCATTAAAAGAATTCGGGATTTCCGCAAGCGAGGGGAATGTGCTTCGCTATCGTTTGTTTAACGAACAAAGTAAACAGTGCGTATACACTGGCGATGCGTTGGATGTCACCAAACTCGAAAGTTACGAATGCGACCACATTTATCCGCGCAATGCCGGCGGACCAAATTCGCTATACAACTATGTATTGACTACTCGCAAAACCAACGGCGATAAAGACGATAAATTGCCCAGCGAATGCGAATTTATCAACAAATGTTGGAAAGGTTATAAGAAGCGGGTCAATGATCTGCCGCTAAGCCGAAACAAAAAGCGGTTGTTGTTGGCCGGCACGCGCGCAGAGGCTGGTGAGTTAATTGAAAAATACACCGGCTTATCCGGAACCGCGTATATCGCCAGATTAGCGCGCGATATTGTATGCCTGCGCCTTGGTTGGCAACCGGGCGAAAAAGGTAAACAACAAAAAGTGTTCACGTTCAGCGGCGGGTTGACCAGCAAGGTTGCGCGCAAATACAAACTGTACACCGCACTCGGCGACGGTTCAATGGAATACCAAAAAGACCGTTCCGACCATCGTCACCATGCACTTGATGCGATGGTGATTAGTTATTTGCGCGAATGGGCGCGCGACGCCAAGAAAACCGAATTTTTTAAATTCCCCAAGGGAATCGACGCCGCCTACTTTGCAAAACAACTGCAAAGCGTGTATCCGCGCTACATCACCCGCGTGCGCCCGGCGATTGCCGATAAGCCGGAGGAATTTAAGGCGGACCGTGCCCGCAAAATCACCCGGCAGATGGCGAAGGCGAAGCGAATTCGCCAGGGTGAAATCAAGAATATCAGCAAAGACCCGGATGAGCGAGGCGGGCAGTGGTACACAAACAAAAAGGTGGAAGGCGAGGGAACTCGTCAACACGGCTACCTTTTTTACAAAGACGACAAAGGCAAAGTGAATGCCAAAACCATTCACAGTTTTCGCTCGCCTTATAATGTGCGAAAAGAAATAGAGAAAAGCGAATTTGAAATTATTGGCTTGTTTCGCGCAAAGGAAAGCATTCGCCTGCCGAAGCAAGACAAAATTACCGCAACCCAATTCGGGCGAAGTGCACGGTTGGATTTTGGTGAATACAAAATCGTCAAAGTTAACGCGCAAGCAACCGTAATTGCTTTCATGCGTTCTCTGCGCGGCAAAGTCGATGCCGACGAATTCGGGCGTAAATACCGCATGCCGCTTGCCAACATTAAAAGCATTGCGACTTGCAACAAACTGTTAATTGACAAGAAACCGTTTCATTTGGACGGTTTCAAGGTCAATAAAGACGTCGAACTGAACGGCGATTACCTGGTAAAAGAATCTCGGCAAAGTTTTAAGAATTTTGCCATCGTCAGCACAAAAACCAACAAGGAAGAGTTGATTAATTTCACTAATTTGGTGCTGCACCTCTGCAAACAACAGTGGGTTAATGAACTCGCGGAAAATGACGTGTTCGAAATCAACGGCGCTCATCTTTTGTATCTTCGAAAAGCAACGGCGGACGGCCTTCAACACCAGGTTATTCCTGCGGACATTTACATTATTAAGGGATTTGAAAGTAATGCAGCGAGGGTCAACTTAATTGGTCAAAATGGCGTAATTTACAACGTCAACAGCAAAATCCTTGCGCTCGCCAAACCCATCGACAAACAAAATTGAGTTACTACCTGCTCCATCTGATGTCGCCCGACATCCGCCTGCACAAGCGGCGCGGATTGTTGCGCTATGAACGTGGCGATGAGCGGCGGCAATTGCCGTTGGAGGATATTCGCGGTGTGGTGATTGTGACCGAAAAGGTAACGTTGACCGATGCGTTGATATCAGCGCTGTTGGAAAACGGCGCGTTTATTCTGCACTGCGACAAAAAATACCGTCCCATCGGCTTGACCGAACCGTTGCCGAAAATTATTAAGCGCGATGTCGCGTATTGTCAGGCGCGCTGCACCAAAAAACTGCAGTCGGAAATTTGGCGGCGGTTGTTGCGCGCCAAAATTGACAACCAACGGATATTGCTGAAAATAATCGGCGCGCGCCATTTGTATTTGGAAAAAAGGCTGACAAACGCCGTCCTTAACGAATCCGCTTGCGCGCGTTATTATTGGCGGGAGTATTTTAAACAGTGCGGCATGTCCGGGCTGACCCGACGGCACGACGACGAAAACGAAGTTAACCTGATGCTCAACTACGCCTATGCGGTGTTGGCGGCGATTTGTCACCGCTCAATTGTTGCGCATGGAATGAGCCCGCTGTTCGGCGTGCATCATCGCGCGAATTTTCACAACCACCCTTTTGTTTACGATTTGATTGAGCCGTTGCGGCCATTTATTGACAGTCAGTTGTATCGCCATCTGACCGGCGACGAGGCGGGCGAACGGACGGTGCGGGAGTGGGTGGTGTTTTCGCAAGGCTGCTGGAATACGATTGAGGTGACGCACAAACAAAGCAAATTTAAACTGATTGACGCCGTCGATGTGTATGTGCGTTCCGTCGCCAAAGCGCTGCGCAAAAATGACGCCAGTCATTTATGGCTGCCAACACTCCCAGCACATTAAGGATGGGTTGGATGTTGGTGTTGTTTGATTTGCCGGTCGGCACCAAACGCGAACGCGACCGGGCAACCCGATTTCGCAAAAAACTGCTGGATGACGGCTACAACATGCTGCAGTTTTCGGTGTACATGCGCTCGTGCGCTTCTTGGGACCGAATGCAAAAACACGCACGCCGACTAAAAGCGTACGCCCCGGAGGGCGGCAATATCCGGGCGCTATTGGTGACGGAAAAACAATGGGTGAAATCCATCGCCATCATCAGCGAGGACTACCGAAAACGGAAAAAAACCGACGAGCCGCATCAGTTAAGCATCTTCGAGAATTGGTAATGCGATAAAAAAGCAGTGCCCGGGTAGTCGCCAATTAGTTAAGATTCCCCAATCTTGCGAATTGCATAGGTCGGCTACCCGGGGTGCCAAGGTCAAATATATCAATTTCTGAACCGCGTTTCCCACGTATTTTAACACGCTGGAAAAGCGGGGGGAATCAAAACGGTTTCCATTAAGTATGGCGGGTCGGCGTAATTTTAACACGCTGGAAAAGCGGGGGGAATCAAAACGAATTGCATTAGATAATCAATCGCCGCCGAATTTTAACACGCTGGAAAAGCGGGGGGAATCAAAACACATCATCCAACGGGTCGGGCTCATCAAATATTTTAACACGCTGGAAAAGCGGGGGGAATCAAAACGACACCAACTGGTGCAGTATTTTTGATGGCATTTTAACACGCTGGAAAAGCGGGGGGAATCAAAACAATTTGACAACGAGCAACCGAATCAACTTTATTTTAACACGCTGGAAAAGCGGGGGGAATCAAAACGGTCGGGTCAATGATAAACCAACCGGTTTGATTTTAACACGCTGGAAAAGCGGGGGGAATCAAAACGAATCGCTTTACAACAAAATGCGGCGATACATTTTAACACGCTGGAAAAGCGGGGGGAATCAAAACAAATCTCCGGCGCAAGCCGTAGCAGAAAAATTTTAACACGCTGGAAAAGCGGGGGGAATCAAAACCAAGGCGGTTGCGCGAAGTAGGCGGCATTATTTTAACACGCTGGAAAAGCGGGGGGAATCAAAACGGTTATGTTTCTCGGCACAAGCGGACGCCATTTTAACACGCTGGAAAAGCGGGGGGAATCAAAACCATGCGTGGGGTTGGGATTCTTTGGCTATAATTTTAACACGCTGGAAAAGCGGGGGGAATCAAAACGTCCAAACAGTTCGCGGTATGCGTTGGCGGATTTTAACACGCTGGAAAAGCGGGGGGAATCAAAACAGGTGTGTTCGCATTACTTTACCGGCGCGATTTTAACACGCTGGAAAAGCGGGGGGAATCAAAACAAGCCAAGTGGCACGAATCACGGTGGGAACATTTTAACACGCTGGAAAAGCGGGGGGAATCAAAACAAGCATGCGCGGCAACGTTTTCGGATTCGCATTTTAACACGCTGGAAAAGCGGGGGGAATCAAAACATATACCAATCATTTACACCTTCGCGTATTATTTTAACACGCTGGAAAAGCGGGGGGAATCAAAACTGGCGGAGCAGGAGAATCGATTCGCGCGCAATTTTAACACGCTGGAAAAGCGGGGGGAATCAAAACACTTTCTTGACGGCATCTTTCGTTTTTTCCATTTTAACACGCTGGAAAAGCGGGGGGAATCAAAACATGATGGGCGCGGCAGTAAATCCAAATGTGATTTTAACACGCTGGAAAAGCGGGGGGAATCAAAACGTTTGTCTTGCTTGCGAAATCAAGCGCGTCATTTTAACACGCTGGAAAAGCGGGGGGAATCAAAACGGTCGCAAGGCGCAGGCGCGAGTAGACGGTATTTTAACACGCTGGAAAAGCGGGGGGAATCAAAACCGCCCCATTGCCTTTGCCGACATTTTGGCGATTTTAACACGCTGGAAAAGCGGGGGGAATCAAAACGTGTATGTAAGTCATGTAAATCACCTTTCAATTTTAACACGCTGGAAAAGCGGGGGGAATCAAAACGATTTTTATATCGACGCCTTTGCCAAATCATTTTAACACGCTGGAAAAGCGGGGGGAATCAAAACGCTTCTGGTGGGGCTTTCTGCTGGCAAAGATTTTAACACGCTGGAAAAGCGGGGGGAATCAAAACTGTTAACGCCGTCAATGTCGCCACCGCTTCATTTTAACACGCTGGAAAAGCGGGGGGAATCAAAACCAAGCATGCGGCGCGCGGTGTTAACAATTAATTTTAACACGCTGGAAAAGCGGGGGGAATCAAAACACAATGAAACCTGAAGACCGCAAACTTCTGATTTTAACACGCTGGAAAAGCGGGGGGAATCAAAACGGTTGGTTAATTGGTCACGCCGTTATGGGTATTTTAACACGCTGGAAAAGCGGGGGGAATCAAAACCGCATCTTTGTAAGGCGGCTGCTATGCAACAATTTTAGGGGCGTATGGATAATGCAAAATAAAGTATGCATCCAAGTTGGTCGAAGTAATGTCGTCTTATCGAGTTGTTTGTTGTTGGTGCGACGGTGCGGGCATTATTTTCATCGGTTGCGCGAAGTCATTATGGCGAACAGCGGGCAATGCGGCGTGTTTGTCGTCGATTATTCGCGAGTGCGTCAAGTCGTAAAGTGTCGTGTATACTGATTCGAATTATGCGTGGTTGCGTCAACCACGGCGATTGTTTTGTCGATGGTTGCAATTACATCAGCGGCATTGCGTGGAGGATTTTTCGTTGTTTTTGAAGGGATGGGAATGGTGATTTAACACCGCCGATGCAAAAGAGCGGCTTCGTCAATTAACCAATGTAGCCTGCACAATTTATTAAACACAAACATTAATTCATAAACCCAATGGCAAAACCCAAACATAATTATCGTTGCAGCGAATGTGGTGCGCAGGTTGCGAAATGGGCCGGGCAGTGCGGTGAATGCGGTGCGTGGAATACGTTGGAGGAAAGTGCGCGGGTTGATGTTGGCGGGGCTGGTCGGTTTGGCGGGGTGGCGCCGTCATCAATGGTGCGGGATTTGGCGCGGATTGATGTGCGTGAGGTGCGGCGCATTGGCGGGCAAAGTGCGGAGTTTGATCGTGTGTTGGGCGGGGGGTTGGTGCATGGTTCGGCGGTGTTGTTGGGCGGCGACCCGGGCATCGGCAAATCCACTTTATTGCTGCAGCATTTGGTCGACATCGGCGCGCGCATGCCGGTGTTGTATGTCAGCGGCGAAGAGTCCGCCGAGCAGGTGGCGATGCGCGCCAAGCGATTAAATTTGCGCGGCGCGCAATTGCGGGTGATGGCGGAGAACCGTCTCGAATCGGTGCTCGAGGTGGCGGCGCGCGAATCGCCCAAGGTGTTGGTCGCCGATTCGATACAAACGTTGTACGCCGAAGCGGTTGGCTCGGCGCCGGGCAGCGTCTCGCAAGTGCGCGAATGCGCGGCGCGATTGGTGCGGTATGCAAAACAAAGCGGCTGCGTGGTGTTGTTGGTCGGGCATGTCACCAAAGAGGGCGCGATTGCCGGGCCGCGCATTTTGGAACACATGGTCGATTGCGTGTTGTATTTCGAAGGCGACACCGCGAGTTCGTTTCGCTTGATTCGCGCAATCAAAAATCGCTTCGGTGCGGTGAATGAAATCGGCGTGTTTGCGATGGGCGAACACGGGTTAATCGATGTCGCCAATCCGTCGGCGATGTTTGTCGGCAAACAAAGCGCATCGCGCCCCGGCAGCGTGGTGTTGGCGACGCAGGAAGGCACGCGCCCGTTGTTGGTCGAGGTGCAGGCGTTGGTCGATGAAAGCGCGCTCGCCAATCCGCGCCGGCTGTGCGTCGGTTTGGAACACAATCGGCTGGCGATGTTGCTCGCCGTCGCCAACCGCCACGCCGACATTGCGCTCGGTCGTTGCGATGTCTTCGCCAATGTCGCCGGCGGCGTGCGCGTAGTCGAACCGGGCGCCGATTTGGCGCTGCTGACGGCGATTGTATCCAGCGTACAAAACCGCGCGCTCGGCGGCGAGTGGGTGGTGTTTGGCGAAGTCGGTTTGTCCGGCGAATTGCGCCCGGTGCAGCGCGGGTTGGAACGCCTGCGCGAAGCGCAAAAACTCGGCTTCAAACGCGCTCTGATTCCGCGCGCCAATCTGCCGAAGGAAAAGGTGAAGGGGATGGAGGTGACCGCCGTGCGCAAAATTGATGAGGCGTTGGCGGTGTTTGGGGAGTAGGGCGTGTGGGTTAATGTTGGCGGGTGTGACGCTTAATGTTCAGCGTCGATATTTCGACACCCCGCCTTAAACTTACTCTCGACGCGCGCTTTCAAACGCGCATTGATTCCGCGCAAAATTGACGAGGCGTTGGCGGCGGCGAAGTTTAATGGTTTCATTAAGTTGCAAGTGCAATGAATTCAGTGTGGGTCAAATTAAGTGCAAGTGCAAGTGCAAGTTCACAAGTGAAAATGAAAGTTCAAGTTCAAGTTTAAACATAAACACAAATCAATGCGGGTTAACTAAAAGTGCAACCCAAACGCAACACGAATCAAATGCGCGCGGTTATTGCGCCTCACGCAACAATTCATTAATGCCAACTTTGCTTTTGGTTTTTTCATCGACGCGTTTGACGATGACGGCGCAATATAAACTGTGTGAGTTGTCTTTTGCCGGCAGTGAGCCGGATACGACCACTGCGCCGGGCGGGATTTTGCCGTAGTGCACTTCGCCGTTGGCGCGGTCGTAGATGCGCGTGCTTTGCCCGATGTAGACGCCCATCGAGATGACGGCGCCGTCGCCGACTTGTACGCCTTCGACGATTTCGGAGCGCGCGCCGATGAAGCAGTTGTCGCCGATAATTGTCGGCGCGGCTTGCAGCGGCTCCAATACGCCGCCGATGCCGACGCCGCCGGACAGATGCACATTCGCGCCGATTTGCGCGCACGAACCGACCGTCGCCCAAGTGTCGACCATTGTGCCGGCGCCGACATGCGCGCCGACGTTGACATAACTCGGCATCAACACGACATTGCGCGCGATATGCGCGCCGTAGCGCACATGCGCCGGCGGCACGACGCGCACGCCGGCGGCGGCGAAATCGCGCTCGGTGTAGCGCGCGAATTTGAGCGGCAGTTTGTCGTAATAGCGGGTGGCTTTGGCGTCGATAACGCGATTATCGCCGACGCGAAACGACAACAGCACCGCCATTTTTAACCATTGATGCACGCGCCATTCGCCGTTGTGCGGTTCGGCGACGCGCACTTCGCCTGAATCGAGCAGGGCGAGGGTTTGTTCAATCGCGCGCAAGGTCGGGGCGACGGTTAAGGCGCGCGCGTCGTTGCGATGTTGCCATGCGCGGGTGATGACGGCTTCGAGTTCGGTGGGGGACATTGTGTGTGAGTCGGGTTTGGGTTGGGGGGATTGTGGCGGTTATGCAACTGTAAAAGTAACGTTACGAAGTAACTTTACGAAGTAACTTTACAAGATAACTTTATACAGTAATTTAACAAAGTAACTTGCCAAGTTAATGTTACAAAGTTATTTATAAAGTAATTTTGTAAATGCACTTAATAAAGTAACTTTCCAAAGTAATTTTACAAAGTAACTTTACAAAGTAACAAACTCAACTTAACAAATACAAATCAACAAATTAACAAATCAATTAACAAACATGCCAAACAATTTTGCAATCGCGGCGGCGAGTTCGCTTTCGAGGGGGAAGGACAACATTCCCAGCACTGAATAGCCGAGCAGCAATGGCATCAGATAAAAGCGAATGATGTAAAAAAACCAAGCGACGAATAACGGCACCATTGGACGCACCAAAAATTTTGGCGTAATCGGCGCGAATAGTTTAAGCAACGGGTCGGTGCTGCGCACAAAAAAACGCATAAAGAAAAAATCGCTGTCTTCGCGCAAAAAGATATTCATCGCAAAACGACCGATGAGCGTCCACATCACCATGCCCAGCAGGTAATCCAACGCCAATATCCATAAGGGGAATGCTTCGAACATTGCGGCTTCGGTTTCGAGATAAGTTTCGATTTGGGTTGCGGGTTAAGTTGTCGATGTCGATATTGATGTCGACGTCGATGTCAATGCGTTTGTTGCGACAATCGCGGCAACAGTAAACAGTGACAGTCGCCGTATGGTCACAACACGGTAACAACAACAACGTTACTTATCGTCTACTTATCGCCGATACAAAAGTGCAGTGCGGACAAAGTGCAAGTGATTGTAAGTCACTGTAAGTCACGGCACTTCACCGCAAGCCGCTACAAGTTAATTTTACCCGCAATCGCCACAATCGGGCAATAAAAAGCCGGGGCGAATCATCGCCCCGGCCAAGCGTCGGATAAAGCCGACGCGGGTGCTGAACAAACCTGATTTAATGGTTTGCATCCAGCACGGTTTTGCCGCGCGGTACGCGGATTTCGTCGACCATTGCCTTGGTTTCGGCGTCGGGTTCCGCGGTCATCAGCGTTACGACAACCATCGCAATCAAACTCACCGGCATGCCAATCATGCCAAAGCGGAAGTCGTTTATGCCCAACCACGGAGTCATCACTGGGTCAGCGAATTTCACCATATACAGATACATGGTGCCTGACAGGAATCCAAAAACCATGCCAGCGATTGCGCCCGCACGATTCGCGCGTTTCCACCAGATGCCAAGCACGATGGGGAAGAATAATCCGCTACACGCGAAACAAAACGCCCAGACCACCGAGCCCAATATGCCGGTCAGTTGCAAACTCGCCACAAGTGCGCCGGCTGCGCCGATAAGCAACAACAAAACGCGCGCAACAATCAGGCGATGCTTGGTGTCGGCTTTGGGGTCGATAATTTTGTAATACAAATCATGCGACAACGCATTGGCAATCGCCAACAACAAGCCGTCCGCGGTCGACATCGCCGCGGCCATGCCGCCGGCTGCAACCAATCCGGAGATGACATACGGCAAGCCGGCGATTTCCGGAGTCGCCAGCACGACGATATCCGGGCGCATGAAGAACTCGTTGATTTGCAAAATGCCGTCTCCGTTGCCGTCGGTTACCGCAAGCATCTTCACCTCGCTCCACTTCTGCACCCAATCCAAGGCTTGCACCTCGGCGATCGATTTGCCGATGACGCTGGTGGCAAGATTCGGGTCGAGCAGTTGCAGTTTGGTGAATGTCGCCAAAGCCGGGGCGGTGAAATACAGCAGGAAGATGAAGAACAACGACCATGCGACCGATTGACGCGCGGCTTGCACCGACGGAGTCGTGAAGTAACGCATCAGGATGTGCGGCAATGATGCGGTGCCGGCCATCATGCAAAGCACCAAGGTGATGAATTTCCAACTGTATAACGCGCTGTCCTGCGGGGCGTTGTGCAAGGTGGTCAGCACTTTTAAGCCGCCGACTTTTTCCAGCGGTGCAGTGCCGACGCCGAGCGTTTGCTCGAGTTCGCCGATGCGCACCACGGCTTCGCCGTAGGAGAATTGCGGAATCAAGCCGAAATCCTGCACATTGGACATCCAAAACACCGGCACCAAATAGGCGATGATGAGCACGATGTATTGCGCCACTTGAGTCCAAGTGACCGCGCGCATGCCGCCGAGCATCGAGCACAGCAAAATGCCGGCCAAGCCGAACCACACGCCCCATTCGAACGGTATCGTCAACGCGCGCGCGGCGATTGTGCCGGTGGCGTTAATCTGCGCGGTTACATAAGTGAACGACGCAACCGCCAACACCACCACGGCAAAAAACCTCGGCAGATTGCCGCCGTAGCGCGTGCCGATGAAATCCGGCACGGTGTAGCAGCCGAACTTTCGCAGATACGGCGCCATTAACGTCGACACCAAAATGTAGCCGCCGGTCCAGCCGACCACCAAGGCGAGATAACTGTGCCCGCCAAAATAGATGCCGCCGGCCAAGGCGACAAATGATGCGCCCGACATCCAATCGGCCGCGGTGGCCATGCCGTTGAACACCGCCGGCACTTGTCGACCGGCGACATAATAGGCATCCACTTGCATCGTGCGCGACAGCACGCCGATGCCGGCGTAAATCACCAAAGTGAACGCAACGAATAAAATTCCGATGGTGCTTGCGGCAACGCCCATCTTCTCCAACACCGCCATGAGCAGCGTGAAGATGATGAAGCCGCCGGTGTACAAGCCGTAAATTTTCGGCAGGTTGTCAATGAAAGAGCCTTGCATTTTCATTATGCGTTCTCCTCGGCAAAGCCGGTTTCGACATCGATTTTGTGCTGCGTGCGGGAAAACCAAAACAGCAGCAGCACGAAGATGATTTCCGAGCCTTGTGCGGCCATGTAAAAGCCAAGCGGGAAACCGATGAAGGTGAAAGCGTTAAGCGCGGATGCAAACCAATGCACCAAAAACGAAAACACCGCCCACAACACCAAGGTCACCACCATTAGGCGTTTGGTGCGTTGCCAGTGCAGGATGCGCTGGGAATCAGTCATGATAATCCTCTCGTCTTTAAAGTGAATGAAAGTTGAAAGATTTTTGTTGCGCCGCAATTACACAACTGCGGCGGGCGCAAATGTAGCCAATTTTGTCGCCGCTGTCAAACGCCGCGCGCGATTTCAAGGTGCATGCGAGTCACATTTTGCGCATACTGTATGCACTTTGTATGCACTTTTTCCGCATATACGGTCAACCAAGTCGTTCGATAAATTCGATGAGTTCGTTCGATGAATTCATTCGGTAACGTCGCGCGATAAAGTCGTTCGATTCGCGCGATAAAGTCGTTCGATAAATCGATAAAGTCATTCGATAAAGTCGCGCCGGTCAAAGTCGCGTCGATAAAGTTATGCGCCATCGATTCACCATGCGCGTCACTTCGCCTGCGCCCATTGCCACACCCGCTCAACGCCGGCGGCGAGGGTGATTTGCGGCGTCCAGCCGAGTGCATCGGCGGCGCGCGCATTCGATAGGCTGATGTTGGCGACATCGCCGGGCTTGCCGGCGGCGTGGTTAATCTTCACCGCACGTTTCGATGCATGCGTCAATTGCTCGACCAAATCCAATAATGAAGTTTGTTGCGCGGTCGAGATGTTGCATACCTGACACGGCGCGCGCAGGCACAGCACATTGGCGCGCGCGACATCGGCGACATGCACATAATCGCGGGTTTGTTTGCCGTCGCCGAACAAAGTGCTTGGCGCATCGTTGCGATGATTGCCGCACAGTATCGACAGGATGCCGGTGTCGCGGTCGGTGGCTTGGCGTTCGCCGTATACATTTGCATAACGCAATGCGCTAAACGCGATGTTGCGGGTGTGCGCAAAAAACGCCGCATAATGTTCGACGCACAATTTGGCGATGCCATACGGCGACGCCGGCGCAAGCGGCGCGTCTTCGCGCGCCGGCAAGTCGCGCGGTTCGCCATACACCGCCGCGCTCGATGCAAAGATAAACTGTTGCACGCGATGTTCGGCGCACAACTCGAGCAGATTTAACGAGCCGATGATGTTGATTTGCGCGTCGGTTTGCGGGTCTTGGGTCGAGGCGCGCACATCGATTTGCGCGGCGTGATGATTGACCGCCTGCGGCGCAAATTGCGCAAACGCGCGCGCCAATGATTCACGGTCGCGGATGTCGATTTGTTCAAACGCCGCGCCGTGCGGCAGATTGGCGCGGTCGCCGCCGGATAAGTCGTCGATAATCAGCAGTTGATGCCCGTCGGCCAACAAGGCGTCGGCGACATGCGAGCCGATAAAACCGGCGCCGCCGGTGAGGAGGATTTTCATTGTGCGGTTTGGCGGGGACGGTGGATAGTGACAGTGCGAAGTGACAGTAAAAGTAACGAGTGGCAGTAACGCAAAAGTAAAAATAACAGTTACAAGTGACAGTTACTTTTACAAATACTTTTACAAATACTTTTACAAAAACTTTTACCAATATAGTTACAAATATAGTTACAAATACATTAACAAATAACAGTCGAATAAAAATCCGCTTGCAACGCCACGCATTAATCGTCAACCATTAAATCATTCATCGACAAACTGAATCCCATCATTGGGCGGCGGCGTTGGGGCGTTGGGGTTGATGCGGCGGATGATGTTGTCGACCAATTCGCCGGTCGAGGTTGGCGCATAGTCGCGCCATTGGCGAATCGCGCCGGCGGCATTGGTCTCGGCGGCGCGTTGCCAGATGCGCAAATCGCCGAATTGACGGTCGAGCACATAGCCGGGCAACGGCGGTTTCGCGGCTTGACCGACGATGTGCGTGACCAATTGCGGGATGTCCTGCAGGCTGGCGGCGTTGGCGCGAATGGTGTGGGCATCGTAGAACGGCAGTTTGTGATGCAGATAATAATAGCCGGGCGTGTTGAAATACGGTCGGTCGCTTTGCCATACGCCGCGCACTTCGGGATTGCTTTGCAGATAACGATAGGCGGCGAAGATTGGGTCTTGGGCGCGGATAAATTGCACGATGCCGGTCTCATTCGAATCGCTTTCATACACTTTCGCCTGCAGCGGCAACAGGTTCAAAATCCCGCCGAGTGAAATGATAAGCGCGACGCCGCCAATCAACGGTGCGCGGATGACGCGCGCGCGCGCCAGCATATCCGCGCCGATTAACAGCCACAGCGGAATGAAGATGAAGATGAAGCGATATTCCTTATGCGCCTGCATCGCGTGAATCAACAGCACCACGCCGATGGCAATCAACAGCAATCGATAGCGGCGATGCGCGCCAAACGCAAGCGCGATTGTGATTATGCTCAAGCCGCAGCCGGCCAACAACGCGCGGACAAAATACACCATCGCCGGATTGACGCGGTTGGCGTATTCATCCAGCGCGAAGTTAAAGCGCAAGTTGGTGAGATAGGAATGAAACGGCGCACCGCCCCAACTCCAGCCGTCGAACACGCCGACGGCGATGAAAAACAGCGTCGATGCAATCAACAAATGCAATCTCGCGCGCATCGGCAGATGGAAAAAAAACGCAATCCACATCAACCCGGCCAACGGCGCGTATTGCAATCGCACCGCCGCCGCCAACACCGAGAGGAATGCAATCAACCAAACAAATCGCGCGGTGGCGCGGGTGTCGGCGCGGGTTGACACCAACATCGCGGCGAGCATCATCAACAAGGCGGCGGCGACGAATTCGGTCATCGGCTTGTGCGCAAAGCCGACCAGTTCATACCAAAACGCCCCGCCGAGCAACGCAAACCGCGCCGCGGTTTCATTAAATTGCGCGCGCGCGAAAAAATACATGCTGAGCGGTATCAACAGCGACAGCGTACAAAACGCGATTTTGACCGCGGCGACATACGCGGTCGGTGAATCCAAGCCGAGCAATTGACACGCCTTCAACACGCCGGCGACCATGCCCGGCACCAACCACGAACGCGCGCCGTAAAAGTATTCCCAATACATCACGCCGTTGCCGAACACCAAGCGATGCGCCGGCTCCAAGTATTGCATGATTTCATCCGGGTGCAACACAAAATCGCCGCTCAACGCCACGGCTACGCGCGCAATCCACGCCAAGATTAATATCCACCATAAATGCCGCCACACTGGGGCGTTAACGTTGGCGTCGGCGGCGTCGTTGTTAACGACGGCGGTTTGCGGTGCGGCGGCGGGCGGGCGCGCGCGCGATTTTTGACGGCGGCGGGATTTGTTGCGGGGCATTGGTTTATGCGGGGTGAGAGTCGGCGGGGTTGGTTGCGGTTACGTTTAATTCGCGCTTAATTCGCGCTTAATATAATGAGTCGGTTAACTTGTTGCGGTAGTCACTATATTAATGAATTAAGTAGTCACTATTAACAGGTCGATAATGGCGTTAACTTTGTCGGGGCGTTGGCGAGGTGTTGTCGAGGCGTTGGTAAGCAATTGCGACATTGTATCGGCGCACTGTCGTTACCGACATCGTCGACATTGTCGTCGTCGCCAAGCGGTGCGCATTGTTAACCAATCGCGCCGCAAAACGCAAGCGGTGCGGCGAAGGCGCGGTTTGTATATTAATGGCAGCGCAGTTGGCGTTACATTCGACAGCGTATTTTGTGACGACTGCGCGACTGTTTTGACGAATGTACTTTAACAAATATACTTTCACAATACGCGCGGCATGGAAAGTTCACTCACGCGCCTCCGACCACAATCCGGCGAATTGGCGTTTGGATTCGAGGGCGCCGCGCGCGGCGGATTCCATTGCGACATCGAGTTGGATTTCGCCGCTGTCGGCGATTTGTTCGCCGAGCACTTCGGCGCGGCGATACAGCCAAGCGCGCAACGCGCCGGCTTCGGGTTTGATGCGCAATCGATAACGGCGGCGCGAGGCGCCGAGCAATTCGCCGAGTGCGGCGTCCAACAACTGCACGCCGTCTCCGCTGTGCGCCGACAACCAAACCGCATCGATTTGTCCGGCGGCGTTGCGGCGGATGCGCGGCGTTTCATCGCACAGGTCGATTTTGTTGTTGACGATGATGCGCGGCACCGTGGCCGCGCCGATTTCCTCGAGCACGCCTTCGACCGCGTCGCGCAACTCGGCGCGGTTGGCGTCGGCGCAATCGTTGACCAACAATAAACAAGAGGCGCAGGTTAACTCTTCGAGAGTCGAATGAAACGCGGCGATTAAATCATGCGGCAGGTCGCGGATGAAACCGACCGTATCCGACAACACCACCGCGCCGTATTGCGCGACATGCACGCGGCGCATCGTTGTATCCAAGGTGGCGAACAATTGATTGGCGGTGCGCGCGCCGGCGCAAGTTAAGCGATTAAACAACGATGACTTGCCGGCGTTGGTGTAGCCAACCAGCGACACGGTGGGAATCGGCGCACGTTGTCGTGCGCGACGCCGCAAGGTGCGTTGTGATTCGATGCGCGTCAATGCGCGGCGCAATGATTTGATGCGCGCGCCGATTAATCGGCGGTCGGTTTCCAATTGCGTCTCGCCCGGACCGCGCAAACCGACGCCGCCTTTTTGGCGTTCCAAATGCGACCAACCGCGCACCAAGCGAGTCGACAGATGACGCAACTGCGCAAGTTCGACCTGCAGTTTGCCTTCGCTGGATTGCGCGCGTTGGGCGAAGATGTCGAGAATCAATCCGGTGCGGTCGAGCACCCGACATTGCGCGATGCCTTCCAAATTGCGCTCTTGAATCGGCGAGATGGCGTGGTCGAAAATCGCCACATGCGCGTCGTGCGCGACCACCAAGTCATGCAGTTGGCGCGCCACCCCCGCGCCGAGATAAGTCGCCGCGACCGGTTTGTCGCGGCGCACCACCAATTGCGCGCACACCCGCACGCCGGCGGAACGCGCCAACTCGGCGAGTTCGCCAAGCGGCGCGTCGCCCGACGCGCGACGCGCCAATTGCGCAACCAAAATCGCCCGTTCACTCATGCATTCGCCGCGCGCAGCGCGCAGACCAAGCGCAAAAGCGGGCGGCGCTTAATACGACGGCCGCTGTTCGCCGCGCGATTCTTGGGCGAAATCTTCGACGCTTTCTTCGGCGCGGTCTTCGATGCGATCTTCGACGCGATCTTCATACGGGATGCGCACCGGACGCGCCGGCACCACGGTGGAAATCGCGTGTTTGTAAATCATTTGGTTGACGCTGTTGCGCAACAGCACGACGAATTGGTCGAACGATTCAATCTGCCCTTGCAGTTTGATGCCGTTGACCAGAAAAATGGACACCGGGATTCTTTCTTTGCGCAAGACATTCAAGAAAGGATCCTGCAGCGCCATTCCTTTTTGCTGATTCATTGTGTTCACCTGATTATGGAAATGTTTTAACAAAAATGCACATTAACCGCCATGCACTACCCCAAAACGTACAACAATCGTCACAACATTCTCAACAGCCCAACATTGACAACACTCACAACAATACTTTAACAAAAACCGCGCAACAATGTGTCGTTAAAAGTGCGCATACAAAAGCGCGGAGTGCGGCGATGCACTTGGCAAACTTCTTTGGCATTCGGCATGCCGACACCGATGCGCAAACCATAGCACAAGCCCGCGCACAAGGCAACCGTCGCCGGGCAAGGCGCGGGTTGTGCTATACTTGGCATCGGCATGTCGATGATGTCGATGGCGTATCGATGGCATATCGAGTATGTCGATGCCGCATCGATGCAACGCGATTCGATGTACGGCATCCGATGTACGACATTGTCACCGTCGCCTTAACCCACGCCTGATTAACCCCGCCGCTGCACCGCCAATCATTCCGCCCCCGTGCACCGATGAACGAAACCAGTTTTGCCAAGGAGACCGTGCCCGCCAATCTCGAGCACGAGATGCGCAGTTCGTATTTGGATTATGCGATGAGCGTGATTGTCGGGCGCGCCTTGCCGGATGTGCGCGACGGATTGAAGCCGGTGCATCGACGCGTGTTGTATGCGATGAGCGTGTTGAATAATGATTACAACAAGCCGTATAAAAAATCGGCGCGCGTGGTTGGCGATGTCATCGGCAAATATCATCCGCACGGCGACACCGCCGTATACGACGCGATTGTGCGCATGGCGCAGGATTTTTCGATGCGCCAACCGTTGGTCGATGGGCAAGGCAACTTCGGCTCGGTCGATGGCGATGCGCCGGCAGCGATGCGGTATACCGAAATCCGTTTGGCGCGCATCGCGCATGAACTGCTCGCCGATTTGGAAAAGGATACGGTCGACTTCGGCCCCAATTATGACGAAACCGAAACCCAACCGCTGGTGCTGCCGACGCGCGCGCCGAATTTATTGGTCAACGGCTCCTCCGGCATTGCGGTTGGCATGGCCACCAATGTGCCGCCGCATAATCTCGGCGAGACTGTGGATGCGACCTTGGCGTTAATTAAAAACCCCGACTGCAGCATCGATGAATTAATGACGCATATTCCCGGCCCGGATTTCCCCACCGCCGGGGTGATTGTCGGGCGCGACGGCATTCGCAACGCCTATCACAGCGGGCGCGGGCGGGTGGTGGTGCGCGCGCGTTGCGCGATTGAAACCGCGCCCTCGGGACGCGAATTAATCGCCGTGCATGAACTGCCGTATCAAGTCAACAAAGCCAAGTTGCTGGAAAAAATCGCCGAGTTGGTTAAAGCCAAAAAGTTGGACGGCGTGGCCGCCTTGCGCGATGAATCCGACAAATCCGGCATGCGCATGGTGATTGAAATCAAGCGCGGCGAACAAAGCGAAGTGGTGTTAAACAATTTGTATCAACACACCAAGTTGCAAAACGTGTTTGGCATCAACATGGTCGCGCTCGGCAAAAACCAGCCGCGATTGTTTAACTTAAAGGAGACTCTCGAAGAATTCATCAATCATCGCCGCGAAGTGGTGACGCGGCGCACGTTGTTCGATTTGCACAAGGCGCGCGACCGTGCGCATCTGTTGGAAGGCTTGGCGGTGGCGCTCGCCAACATCGATGAAATTATCGCGCTGATTAAAAAAGCGCGCACCCCGGCCGAGGCAAAAGAACGATTGCTGAGCGCCACTTGGCGCGCCGGCGCCGCGGAAAAAATGTTAACCCGCGCCGACGCCAACTTGTCGCGTCCGCGCAACTTGGATGAAAAATACGGCGCGGTCAAAGACGGCTATCGATTGTCGCCGGCGCAGGCGCAGGCGATTTTGGATTTGCGGCTGCATCGCTTGACCGGGCTCGAGCAGAAAAAAATTCACGATGAATACGCTGCATTGATTGAACAAATCATTGCGCTCGGCGAAATTTTGCAAAACCCCAAACGCCTGATGCAAGTCATCGCCGACGAGTTGCGCGAATTGCGCCGTCAATACGCCGACCCGCGCCGCACCGAAATCATCGAAGGCGAAGTCGATATGTCAGCCGAAGATTTAATCCCCGAAGCCGAATTGGTGGTCACCTTGTCGCATGCCGGCTACGCCAAATCGCAGCCGGTCGACGATTATCGCGCGCAACGCCGCGGCGGCAAGGGACGCATCGCCACGCGCACCAAACAAGCCGATTTTGTCGGGCGGATGTTCATCGCCAATTCGCATGACACGATTTTATGTTTTTCCAATCGCGGCAAAGTGTATTGGTTGCGCGCATTTCAACTGCCGCAAGCCGGCCGCCAAGCGCGCGGCAAACCGCTGGTGAATTTGTTGTCGCTTGATGAGGGCGAACAAGTGACCGCGATTTTGCCGATAAAGGATTTTGACGCCGCCAAATCCATCGTCATGGCGACCGCTTGCGGCACCATTAACAAATGCGGTTTGGAGAAATTTTCGCGCCCGCGTCCGTCGGGGTTAAAGGCGATTAAATTCCGCGCGGACGATTATTTGGTGGATGTTGCGCTGACCGACGGCGAAGACGACATTATGCTGTTCAGCAAAAACGGCAAGGCGGTGCGTTTCAACGAACAAAAAGTGCGCGTGGCCGGACGCGGTTCCATCGGCGTGCGCGGCATCAACTTGGACAAAGACGATGCCGTGATTGCGTTAATCATCGTGCCCGCGCCAACCGCCGCGGGCGCAGCCGCCGGCGAAGACGAAATATTGGTCAGCACCGAAAACGGCTACGGCAAGCGCACCGCCACAAGCGAATTCCCGCGCAAAGGACGCGCCGGCAAAGGCGTGATTGCAATCAAAACCTCCGAGCGCAACGGCAAAGTGGTCAGCGCATTGCTGGTCGGCGACGGCGATGAAGTGATGTTGGTTACCGACGGCGGAATGTTGGTGCGCACCGGCTTGCATGAAGTGTCCACCGTCAGCCGCAACACGCAAGGCGTGCGGTTGATTCGCTTAAAGGAAGACGAACGGCTGGTCAGCGTCGGCAAGGTCGATGACCCGGGCGACGACAACGGCGACGGTGACGCCGCCACTGATGCGCCGAGCGAAGCGATTCATTAATATGATGGGCGGGCAAGTCGGCGAATCACATTTCGAATGCGCGGCGCGCGCATTGCCGGGCAGCGCGCATCAAATCATCATCGGCGATGCGCGGCGAATGGATTCGGTGGCGGACAACTCGGTGCAGTTGGCGGTTACTTCGCCGCCGTATTGGCAACTGAAAGATTACGGCGCGGCGAATCAAATCGGCTATGACGATTCCTACGAGGTCTACATCAACAATCTTAATCTGGTTTGGGCGGAATGCCATCGCGCGCTCGAAAGCGGTTGTCGTTTATGCATCAATATCGGCGACCAATTTGCGCGCGCGGCGTATTATGGGCGATATAAAGTCGTGCCGATTAAAACCGAAATCATCCGCTTTTGTGAAACCATCGGTTTCGATTACATGGGCGCAATCATTTGGCAAAAAAAAACCACCGCCAACGCCAGCGGCGGCGGCGCGGTCATGGGTTCGTTTCCGTATCCGCGCAACGGTATCGTCAAGATTGATTATGAATCGATTTTGTTGTTTAAAAAAATCGGCGCGCCGTCCGGCAAACGCATCGGCGCCGAATCAAAAGCCCGCTCCAAATTAACCGCGCGCGAATGGAACACGTTTTTTTCCGGACATTGGAATTTTGCCGGCGCAAAACAGGATAAACACATCGCGGTGTTTCCGCCGGAGTTGCCCAACCGCCTGATTAAAATGTTCTCGTTTGTCGGCGAGACGGTGCTCGACCCGTTTGTCGGCAGCGGCACCACTTCATTAAGCGCAATGAATCTGCAGCGCAATTCCATCGGCTATGAAATCAACCCGGATTTTCGCGCGGTGATTGAACAAAAATTGGGCGCAAATGAAAGCCTGCTGCACCCCGCCAAAATCGAATTCCAGGCCGACGCCAATGCACCGCTGACGGCGGAGCAATGTTTGCGCTTGATGAAAAAATTGCCGTTTATGTTTAAAGACCCGGTTAAACTCGAACGCAAAGTCGACCCGAAAAAATTCGCGTTTGGTTCGAAGATTGACGCCAAGGGCGGCGGGCGGCGCGACGACCAATTGTATGCGGTGCGCACGATTGTCGCCGCCGACAAACTGCAGTTGAGCAACGGTGTGACCGTGCGCTTGTTGGGCGTCAAGCCGGTGTCGGCGCGCGCCGCCGATGCAATTGCATTTGTGCGCGCAAAAACCGCCGGCGGCAAGGTGTTCATTAAACGCGACCGTGAACGCTACGACGAAGACGGCAATCCGCTTTGTTATGTGTATCTCGCCAACAAAACGTTTCTCAACGCGCACCTGATTAAATCCGGCTTAGCCATCGCCGACCAAACCGCCGAGCATCGTCACCTTGAACGGTTTGTTAATTATCAGCGGGGTTGTCAAGATGCCTAAGGAATGGGTTTTGAATAAAGCCACCAATCGGTTTAGGTTGAACAGTGCGCGTAGCGTCGGTGCAGTGTCCAAAGCGATTAGGAACTGCGTCCCCCAAACCGAACAGGAATGGCAACAGTATTATTTTAGTGAGGTAAAAAGCCGCGCACACCTCGAGGCGTTGGGGCGGACACTTTACGAAAAAATCACCGAAGTGGTTATGTCGGAAATTGGCGAAATCACCGAGCAAGATTGCATCGACTACATTGTTAATTTGGTGATTAGCAAAACGTTTGACGGTTATCAAACCGAAATTCAACTCGTACACGAACTTGCCGGACAACTTGATTGTGAAATAACCGCCGCATCCGATGAATGGGACCGGAGTTACAATGTCGACTTCTTCATCGCGGTTGGCGATAAATTTATCGGGCTTCAAATCAAGCCGGAAAGTTACGCAGCGTATCTTGACCATAACCCCGAAGTGCGCGAACAGCAGCAAGAGTCCATCCAACGATTCACAAACGATTTTGGCGGACAAGTGTTTTACGTATACTCAACTAAACGAGACGGGCGGAAAGAAATTTGCAATCCGCAAGTCGTCGATGAAATCCGGGATGAAATCGCCCGGTTACAACCGAGCCCGGCGAAATGACCGACAACCACGAATCCAAGTTGGCTGTGCATCGTGAGCGCATCGATGCGATTGACGCTGAGATATTGGCGTTGATGAATCGGCGGGTTGGCGAGGCGCGCAAGATTGGGGCGATTAAGTTGGCGTTGGATGCGGCGGCGGTGTATCGGCCGGAGCGGGAGGCGCGGGTGTTGCGGCGGTTGCGTGAGATGAATCAGGGGCCGTTGGATGATGCGGCGTTGGAGATTTTGTTTCGTGAGATTATGTCGATAACGCGCGATGCCGAGGGCGCGTTGTCTACGGCGATTTTGGGGCCGTTGGGGACCTACAGCGAAGTTGCGGCGCGGCGGCATTTTGGCGCGGCGATTGAGATTGCGCCGTTTGCGAGCATCGACGAAGTGTTTGCCGCGGCCGAAAGCGGGCGCACTGATTTTGCGGTGGCGCCGGTCGAGAACTCGACCGAAGGCGGCGTCAGCGACACGTTGGAACGGTTGGTGACGACATCATTGACCGCTTGCGGCGAGATTAATTTGCGCATTCATCATCATCTGCTTGGGCGCGGCGCGGATTTGGCGGCGGTGCGTTGCGTTGCCGCGCATGCGCAGGCGTTGGCGCAATGCAAACGTTGGCTCGAGCGCAATTTGCCCGGCGTCGAATTGCGCGCGGTCGGCAGCAACGCCAATGCGGCGCAATTGGCGCGCGATGATTCCGCGATTGCCGCGATTGCCGGCGACCGCGCGGCCGCGCGTTATGAATTGACGCGGCTTGCACAAGGCATAGAAGACCAGCCCGGCAACACCACGCGGTTTTTGGTTTTTTCGAATCGCCCAACCCCGCCGAGCGGCGCGGATAAAACCAGTTTGTTGTTGTCGTGCCGCAATCGTCCGGGCGCGTTGTTTCATTTATTAAAGCCGCTGCTCGAACACGATGTCGATATGACGCGCATCGAATCGCGTCCGTCGCGCGTTGGCTTGTGGGATTACATTTTCTTTGTCGATATCGCCGGGCATCAGGATGACGCATCGATAGGCGCGGCGTTGACCGAACTCAAAAGCGAAGCCGGCTTGTATAAAAATCTCGGCTCGTATCCGGTGTCGAGTTGAACGCGCCCGATAAACTTTGCGCGCGTTTGGCGATTATCGGCGTCGGCATGATTGGCGGCTCGCTGGCGCTTGCGCTCAAATCGCGCAATGCGGTCGATGTCATCATCGGCGCCGGGCGCGCGCGCGATAATCTGCAATTGGCGCAACAACTCGGCGCGATTGATGAAATCGCCGACACCGCCGCGGATGCGGTTGCGCGCGCCGATGTCGTGGTGTTGGCCGCCCCGGTCGGCGTCACCGGCGAATTGTTCGATGAAATTAAATCGCATGTCGATGCGCGCGCGGTGATTACCGATGTCGGCAGCGTCAAGGCGCCGATTTGCGCGCAAGCGTCTCGGCTCGGCGCGCGGCATTCGCGGTTTGTGCCCGGGCATCCGGTCGCCGGCAAGGAGAAAAGCGGCGTGCGTTTTGCCGCACCCGAGTTGTTTGTTAATCACAGCGTCGCGCTAACGCCAACCGCGCACACAGACATCGATGCGGTGGCGTTGGTGTCGAAGATGTGGCGCGCCGTTGGCGCAAGCGTGCATGTAATGGACGCCGGGTTGCACGACCATGTGTTGGCGTTGACCAGCCATCTGCCGCATGTGTTGGCGTATGCGATGGTCGATGTTTTCGCCGCCGCCCCTGAGGTGGAATTTGCGCGCGATATGTCAGCCGGCGGCTTTTATGATTTCACCCGCACGGCGTCGAGCGATGCGGCGTTGTGGCGCGATGTTTGCTTAATGAATCGCGAGCCGCTGCTGGCGCGATTGGATTCATTTACCGATACGCTTGCGCGGTTGCGGCGGATGATTGACCACGCCGACGGTGATGCGCTTGACCGAGTGTTTACCGCCGCCAAGCAGACGCGGCGGCGGATTGCGGAGCGGCGGAAGGGGGCGTGATGCGTGTCGTTTTAATTGGCGGTTGGCATAATGCCGACGCGTTAAGTTAAATGCGCGCAGTGAAGCGATAACGATAAAGATGAAACAATGAAATTAATTGTGCGCGGCGGCGGCGTGCGCGGCGATGTCGATATCGCCGCGGATAAATCCATATCGCATCGCGCCGTGTTGTTGGCGGCGTTGGCGGATGGCGCGAGTCGATTGCGCAATGTGTTGCGCGGCGAGGATGTGTTGGCGTTGATGCGCGCGTTGCGGCAAATGGGCGTGGTGATGGAGGACGGCGGCGACGGTGACAGTAACAGTAACAGTGACGGCGATGAATTAATTGTGCATGGCGTTGGCTTGCGCGGATTGTGCGCGCCGATGCAACCGCTCGACCTTGGCAACTCCGGCACGGCGATGCGATTGTTGGCTGGGGTGTTGTGCGCGCAGCCGTGGGCGTCGGTCGTCACCGGCGATGAGTCATTGCGCGCGCGACCGATGGCGCGAATCATTGCGCCGCTTCGGCAAATGGGCGCGCGCATCGAAGGAAGCGGCGAAGCAAGCGGTAAAGCAAGCGGTAAAGCAAGCGGTAAAGCAAGCGGCGAAGGCGAGGATGACAAACCGCCGTTGCGGATTTCGCCTTGTGCGCGATTGCGCGCGATTGAGTATGCGATGCCGATTGCAAGTGCGCAGGTTAAATCCTGTTTATTGCTGGCTGGTTTATACGCCGACGGTGAAACCCGCGTGCATGAACCCGCGCCGACGCGCGACCACAGCGAACGAATGTTGCGCGCATGCGGAGCAAAGATTAATGTTGCCGACGGCGTTGTCGGCGTGCGCGCGGCGGCGCAACTTAATCCGCTTGCGTTAACCGTGCCGGCGGATTTGTCGGCTGCGGCGTTTTTTTTGGTGGGCGCATCGATTGCGCGCGACGGCGATGTTACCTTGCGCGGCGTTGGCGTCAACCCGAGTCGCAACGGCGTACTCGACATCTTGACGCGCATGGGCGCGGATATTCGATTGATTAATGAACGCGAAATCGGCGGTGAACCGGTCGCCGACATTCGCGCGCGCGCGGCCGAATTGCGCGGCTGTCGCATCGATGGCGATGCGGTTGCATTGGCGATAGATGAAATCCCGGCGGTGGCGGTCGCCGCGGCGTGTGCGCGCGGTGCAACCGAAATTCGCGGCGCGGGTGAATTGCGCGTTAAGGAAAGCGACCGCATTCGCGGTGTCGTCGATGCATTGCGCGCACTCGGCATTGCGGTCGATGAACATCCGGACGGCATGACCATACACGGCGGACAATTGCGCGGCGGCGCAGTCGATTCGCACGGCGACCATCGCGTGGCGATGGCGTTTGCGATGGCCGGCGTCGCCGCCGTCGATGCGGTCGAGGTGCGCGATTGCGCCAACATTGCGACATCGTTTCCGCAATTTGTCGAGAGTACGCGGGCGGCGGGGTTGTTTGTCGAGGTGGCGGAGTCGTAAATCACGAGTCGTTAATATGCATCCGTCGTTTAACTTATGCATCGTTAACGGACATCGTTAACGGACATTGTTAACGAATGTTGTCGACTAAGAAAAAGTTTCATCAAGTTTGGCAAATGCCGTACAATGCCGCGCCGTTAAGTTGTTGGTTAAGTTTATTTGTTTATTTTTTACTTCGACTTCGACTTCGAATTTTCACTTTCACTTTTACTTCCACTTTGCACTTTTCACTTCCACTTCGTCACCTCGCCCAATGAACGACCATGCGCCCATCGTCACCTTGGACGGCCCCGGCGGTTCCGGCAAAGGCACCATCGCCCAGGCGTTGGCGCGGGAATTGGATTGGCATTATTTGGAAAGCGGCGCGTTGTATCGGGTGTTGGGATTGTTGGCGGCGCGCAATGAAATTGCATTGGATGATGTCGAGGCATTGACCGCGTTGGCGGCGCAATTGGAATTGACCTTTCGCGACGGGGTGGTGTGGCATCGCGGCGCGGCGATTGGCGATGAGATTCGCACCCCGCAAGCGGCCGAACGCGCCGCGCGGGTGGCGGTGTTGCCGACGGTGCGCGATGTGTTGAAGGCGTGGCAGCGCAATTGCGCGCGTCCGCCGGGGCTGGTTGCCGATGGGCGCGATTTGGGCACGGTGGTGTTTCCGCAGGCGGCGTGCAAAATCTATCTCACCGCCGATGCGCGCGCGCGCGCCGAGCGGCGGCAACAACAATTGAAACGGCAGGGGATAAATGTTAACATTGACTCGTTGCTGACTGAGATTTGCGCGCGCGATGAACGCGATTCGAATCGCGCCGCTTCGCCGCTCAAACGCCCGCGCGATGCATTCGAATTGGACACCACCGACTTGGATGTGCAACAAACCTTGACGTTGGCGTTGGCGCGGGTTAAATCGGCGTGCGGGTTGGATTGATATGCAACACAGGTGCGTCGCAATCGCGGCGTGAATGACAACTGTAACATAACGAGGCGGTCGCGCCGCAGCGCGCGGCTTTGAACATTAACGATGTCTGAAAATTTTGCGATGTTATTGGAGGAGAGTCTCAAGGATGTGGAGATGCGTCCCGGCGAGTTGATTATGGGCGATGTCATCGAAGCCAACGACGATTATGTCATCGTCAGCGCCGGCTTAAAATCCGATGCGGAAATTCCGGCGGCGGAATTTAAAAACTCAGTCGGCGAATTAACCGTACAAGTCGGCGACCAAGTCGAAGTAACGCTCGAGGCGGTCGAGGACGGCAACGGCGCAACGCGCATGTCGCGCGAACGGGCGATGCGCATGCGCGCCTGGGCGAAATTAACCGCGGCGTACGAAGAAAGCGAAGTGGTGTGCGGGATGATTACCGGCAAGGTCAAAGGCGGCTTTACCGTGGATATGCTCGGCTTGCGCGCGTTTTTGCCGGGTTCGTTGGTGGATGTGCGTCCGTTGCGCGAAGTCGATTATTTGGAAGGGCGCGAACTCGATTTTAAAATCATCAAACTCGACCAACACCGCAACAACATCGTGGTGTCGCGGCGCGCGATTGTCGAAAACGAACTCGGCGAAGAGCGCGAAAAACTGCTCGACACCATCGAAGAGGGAATGGTCGTCACCGGCATCGTCAAAAATCTCACCGATTACGGCGCGTTTGTCAATCTCGGCGGGCTCGACGGATTGTTGCATATCACCGACATGGCGTGGCGGCGGGTCAAGCATCCGTCCGACGTGCTGAACATCGGCGACGAAGTGCAGGCGCGGGTGTTAAAATTCGACCGCGAATCCTGTCGCGTCTCGCTCGGCATCAAACAACTGAGCGAAGACCCATGGCTGGATTTGGGTCGCCGTCATCCGCCCGGTGCGCGATTGTTTGGCAAGGTCACCAACCTCACCGATTACGGCGCGTTTGTCGAGATTGAAGAGGGCGTCGAAGGCTTGGTGCATTTATCCGAGATGGATTGGACCAACAAAAACATCCACCCCGGCAAGGTGTGCGATGTCGGCGATGAAGTCGAGGTGATGGTGCTGGATATTCAAGCCGAACGCCGCCGCATCTCGCTCGGCATGAAACAATGCCGCGCGAATCCGTGGAAGGCATTCGCCGACAATCACAAAAAGGGCGATGTCATCAGCGGGCGGATTCGTTCGATTACCGATTTTGGCGTGTTCATCGGCGTCGATGGCGGCGTCGATGGTTTGGTGCATCTGTCGGATTTGTCGTGGGAACGCCCCGGCGAAGAAGCGGTGACCGATTTCAAAAAGGGCGATGAGTTGACCGTGGTCGTGTTGACCGTGGATGCCGACCGCGAACGCATTTCGCTCGGGCTGAAACAAGCCGGCGAAGACCCGTTTGTCGAATACGTCGAACAGTACGACAAAGGCGATGCGGTCAGCGGCGAAGTCGCCGAGGTGACCGCCAAAGGCGCGACCATTCAATTGGCGCCGGGCGTGCGCGGCTATTTGCGCGTCGCCGAAATCGCCCGCGAACACACCGAAGACGCGCGCGATGCATTGCAGCCCGGCGATGTCGTCGACACCAAAATCATCGGCGTCGACCGCAAGGAACAACGCATCAGTTTATCGAAGAAACAGCGCGAAGCCGAACTCGGCGGCGAAGCCGCGCAGGAATACGCGCCCGAAGCCAGCATGGAAAGCGCGAAATTGGGCGACAAACTTAAGGAAAAATTCGGTCAAGGCGATTGAGGCGCAACCGATGCAGCCCGCAGGCACAACCCCGCCGCGCCCAACGCTGACCAAGTCGGAATTGATTGCGCGGATTATTAAGGCGCAACCGGAACTCGACGCCGGCGCGGTCGAAGAGGCGGTCGGCAGTTTGCTTGCGCACATGCAAAAGGCGTTGATTGCCGGCGAACGCGTCGAGATTCGCGGCTTCGGCAGTTTATCGCTGCGCTATCGCCCGCCGCGCCGCGCGCGCAATCCAAAAAGCGGCGAGGTGGTGGAGGTCGGCGAGACCTTTGTGCCGCATTTTAAACCCGGCGGCAAGTTGCGGGCGCGGGTTGACCGTGCGCATAAACGTGAACGTGGGGCGAAGTGACGCTTTGGTTTGATGTGTCGTCAAGTGCGCCATAAAACGTGGTCGACAATTTGGTCGATGATGCGGGGATTACAATTACAATTACAATTTATAAGTTGCCTTGCAAATGGTAAATCATAATTTGCAAATCGCACATTGCAAAGTTACATTGCAAAGTTAAGTTGCGTGTTATAAGTGCATCGTGCAAGTGCACATTAACAAGTTAACGGTTGCAAGTTACGAATCACCAATCACACTATCAACCTCCACCCATCCACCGCAATGAAAAAATTCGCCTATTCATTTTTCATCAGCGCGGTTGCCTTGTTTGGCATGACGTTTAGTTACAAGAACCGTCAAGAAGTCGCGGTGCAGTATTATTTTGGCGTCGATTGGCGCGCCGAATTGCCGTTGATGTTGTTTGCCGCGTTTGCCTGCGGCGTGTTGCTTGGCTGGCTTGGCGCGCGATTGCGCGTTGTGTCGCGCAACTGGCGGCGACGCTGATGGACCCGGTTTGGTTGTTGTTGCTGTTGCCGTGCGCCGCGGCCGGCGGTTGGCTGATGGCCAAACGCGAACGCGCGCGCGCGCGCAAATTGCCTGCGGCGTATTTTAAGGGCTTAAACTTTTTGCTTAATGAACAGCCGGACAAGGCACTGCAGGTGTTTCTTAAGGCGACCGAGATGGACGGCGAGACGGTCGAGATTCATCTTGCGCTTGGCAATTTGTTTCGCCGCCGCGGCGAGATTGAGCGCGCCACGCGCATCCATCAAAACTTAATCGCGCGCGCCGATTTGGATGAGGAATTCCGTTTGCTTGCGTTGTTCGAATTGGCGCAGGATTATTTCAAAAGCGGATTGCTGGACCGCGCCGAAAATCTGTTTCAAGAATTGCGCGAATCCAAAGAGCACAACGAACAAGCCAATCGTTTTTTGCTGCAGATTTACGAACAGGAAAAGGAATGGCGCAGCGCGCTCGGTATCGGCGAACAACTGGCGCGACGCGGCGCCGACACCGCCAATGCGTTGGCGCAATATTGTTGCGAATTGGCCGAGCAAGCGATTACCGAAGGCAGATTTACGCGCGCGCAAACGCATTTGGATGAAGCGTTGCGCCATGATGCGCATTGTGTGCGCGCGGTGATTCAATGCGGGCGGCTGGCGTCGATGCGCGGCAATCACAACAACGCGATTGCAATTTGGCGGCAACTCGAACAATGGTCGCCGCAATCGCTCGGCGAAGTGGTCGAACATCTCGCCAACAGTTACGCCGCACTCGGCGACACCGAAAACTATCGCGAATTTTTGCGCACCGCGCTGAAAAAAAATCCCGATTTGCGCATCATCACCGCGTTGGTTGCGCTGGCCGAGCGTGAACAGCACGGCGCCGGGCGCGCGTTGTTGTTGGAATTGGTGCGCAATTATCCGAGCATCGAAGGCTTGTGCGAATTGGTCAATGCGCGCGCGCGCGATGAATGCGGCGCGCATCGTTGCGGTGGCGGCGCTGTTAAAAGTGACGCGGCGGATAAGGTTGGCGGTGATGTGGCAAGCGACGTTATAAGTAACGTTGCAAGTGACGTTGCAAGTGACGTTGCAAGTAGTGACCCTGCAAGTAACATTGCAAGTCACACTGCCGTGCACAATGCAAGGCGCACTGCAAGCGACGCGACCAACAATGTTAAAAGCGAACGCAAAGATTTTGCATTGCTGGCTGAATTGCTTGCCGAAGTTGCGCGGCGCGAACGCGGGTATTGTTGTCGCACTTGCGGGTTTTGCAGCAGTGCATTGCATTGGCAATGCCCGGGATGCAAAGGCTGGGGTACGGTGCAAAAACGCGTCAGCGTCACCGGCAAGATGCCGCATTCGGCGTAATTGACGTTGGTTAAGTTAATTAAATTAACTTAGTTAACTTAATTCACTTAATTAATTTAATTAACTTAATTAACAACCTAAATCCAATGAACATTTGCGTGGTCGGTTGCGGGTATGTCGGTTTGGTGACCGGCGCGTGCTTTGCCGAGATGGGCAATGCGGTGGTGTGCATCGATAACGACCGCGACAAAATCGACCGCTTGCGCGACGGGCAATTGCCGATGTATGAACCGGGCTTGGATGCATTGGTCGCCGACAATGCGGCGTTGACGCGGCTGCGATTTTCGACCGCGTTGGACGACGGCATGGCCGACGCCGAAGTCATCTTCATCGCGGTCGGCACGCCGCCGAACGAAGACGGCTCGGCTGATTTGCGCCATGTATTGACGGTGGCTGCGGCGATTGGCGAACGATTGCGCGCGGATTCTTATTGCATCATCGCGACCAAATCCACCGTGCCGGTCGGCGGCGCGCAACAAGTGCATGAAGCGATTGATGCGGCGTTGGCAAAACGCAAGGCGCGCATCGATTACGGCGTGGTCGCCAATCCCGAATTTTTAAAGCAAGGCGCGGCGGTCGAGGATTTTATGAAACCGGACCGCATCATCATCGGCGCACAAAATGACCGCGACCTCGAAATCATGCGCGGCTTGTATGCGCCGTTCAATCGTAATCATGAACGCGTGATTGCAATGGACATTGCCTCGGCCGAGATGACCAAATACGCCGCCAACACCCTGCTCGCGACCAAAATTTCCTGCATGAATGAAATGGCGAATTTGGCCGAACGACTTGGCGCCGACATCGAATCGGTGCGGCGCGGCGTCGGCGCCGACCCGCGCATCGGTTATTCATTTATCTACGCCGGCTGCGGCTACGGCGGTTCGTGTCTGCCGAAGGATGTGCGCGCCTTGCGCCATCTTGGCGCGCAGGTTGGCTACGACGCGCAATTGTTGGGCGCGGTCGAAGCGGTTAATCACGCGCAAAAAAACAAATTGATTGACAAAGTCACCGCGCATTACGGCGATGATTTATCCGACAAGACCTTCGCCTTGTGGGGGCTGGCGTTCAAACCCGACACCGACGACATGCGCGAAGCGCCGAGTTGCACGGTGCTCGAGGCGTTGTGGCAACGCGGCGCGCGGGTGCGCGCATTCGACCCGGTCGCCGGGCCGCGCGCGCGCGAATTATACGGCGCGCATGCGGCGTTGGAATTGTTTGCCGACGACCCATACGACGCCTTGCGCGACGCCGACGGGTTAATCGTCGTGACCGAATGGCGGATGTTGCGCGCCGCCGATTTAAACCGCATCGCGCAATGCATGCGCGGCAAGTTGCTGATTGACGGGCGCAACTTGTATGCACCGCAAGCGGCGCGCGACGCCGGGCTGATTTACGATGGCATCGGCCGCCACTAAATCAACGCCATCGAATCTCGCCGACGCGCTCGGTCGGTTGCGCGGCGTGCGCGCGCTGGTCGCGGGCGATGCAATGTTGGATAGATATTGGTTTGGCGAAGTCAATCGCATCTCGCCCGAGGCACCGGTGCCGATTGTCGGCGTGACTGATACCGATGAACAACTCGGCGGCGCCGGCAATGTCGCGCGCAACATCATCGCGCTCGGCGGGCAATGTACGTTGTTGTCGGTGGTCGGCGATGACGACGCCGGGCGCACCTTAACCGCGCGCGCCGAACACGCCGGCATCGATGCGCAGTTAATCGCCGACCGCAACGCGCAAACCACCATTAAACTGCGCGTGCTTGCGCAAAAACAACAGTTGTTGCGCGCCGATTTTGAATCGACGCCGAGCGATGATGCGCTTGCAACCGCCGCCGAAAAATTCGCGGCAAAGTTGGCGCAATGCAATGTCGTCGTGCTGTCGGATTACGGCAAGGGCAATTTGCGCTTTGCCGCAAAATGGATTGCGCAATGTCGCGCGCGCAAGTTGCCGGTGTTGATTGACCCCAAAGGCGGCGATTATTCGCGCTATCGCGGCGCAAGTTTGGTCACCCCCAACCGCAAGGAATTCGAACAAGCCGTCGGCGCGACGGTCGAAGATGACGACGCGATGCGCAACCGCGCGCTCGAGTTAATCGATGCCTGTCAACTGGATAAATTATTGGTGACATTAAGCGAACGCGGCATGGCGTTGTTTTCGCGCAGCGATGCGATTTACAAACGCGCGCGCGCGCGCGAAGTGTTCGATGTCAGCGGCGCCGGCGATTCGGTGGTGGCGGTGATGGCGATGGCAGCCGCGGTCGGGCTCGGCGATGATGATGCATTGGAATTGGCGAACACGGTGGCCGGCATCGTCGTCTCCAAACTCGGCGCGGCGACCGCATCGGTCGATGAAGTGCTCGGCGGATTGGCGCGATGATTGTCGTTACCGGCGCGGCCGGATTCATCGGCGCCAATCTTATTGCCGCGTTAAACCGGCGCGGCGTTGCCGACATCATCGCGGTCGATTCGGTCGATGCGCGCGACCATCCGAATCTTGCGAAGTTATCATTCGCCGAATACATCGATAAGCATTCGTTTTTAACGATGGCGCAGCGCGGGTTAACTGCAACCTCGACGTCGCGCAGCGACATCACGGCGGTGTTTCATCAAGGCGCGTGTTCGGACACGATGATGCTCGATGAGGATTATCTGCGCGCCAACAATTTGGAGTATTCGAAAACGCTGCTGCATTTTTGCAATGATTGCGGCGCGCAATATCTTTACGCCTCGTCGGCGTCGGTGTATGGCGGCGGCAATGTGTTTATCGAATCGCCGCAATATGAATCGGCGTTAAACGGTTATGCGCGTTCGAAATTGCAGTTCGATGAATATGTGCGCGCGCAATTCAGTCAACAAAAAATTCATTGCCAATGCATCGGCTTGCGTTATTTTAATGTCTATGGCGATTATGAACAACACAAGGGCCGAATGGCGTCGGTGGCGCGGCATTTTTTTAATCAATACCGCGCGCAACAATGCGTGCGCTTGTTTGCCGGCGGAGACGGCTGCGCCGACGGTGAACAACGCCGCGATTTTGTCGCGGTCGACGACATCGTTGCGGTCAATTTGCATTTTTACGACCAGCCGAAACAAAGCGGCGTGTTCAACGCCGGCAGCGGCGCAAGTTACAGTTTTAACGAAGTCGCGCTCACGGTGATTAACAGCCTGCGCGATGATGCGCCATACACACTCGACCAAGCGCGCGCGGTTGGCGCCATCGAATACATCCCGATGCCCGATGCCCTGCGCGGCAAATATCAAAATTACACCTGCGCCGATTTAACTCAATTGCGCGCCGCCGGCTACGTTGCGCCGTTCGCCGATGTCGCGCACGGCGTCGCCCGCTATGTCGCGCAAATGCAAGCCGAGTTGTCCGAAGCGCAACCCGCCGAGTCGTAATCCAACCCGATGAAAGCGTTGCTGCCGTGCAATCGCGCCGATGTCGATGCGGTGCGCCGCGCATTAATTTTATTGCGCACCGCGCGCATTGCCGATGCATTGCTCATCGCCGCGCCTTGCGATGTCGCGTTGTTGCAAGCCGCGTTTGGTGATGTTGTGAATGACGGTGTAAATGACGGTGTAAATGACGGTGCAAGTGACGATGTAAGTGACAGTGCAAGTGCAAGTGCAAGTACAAGTGCAAGTACAAGTACAAGTACAAGTACAAGTACAAGTACAAGTGCAAGTGCAAGTGCAAGTGCAAGTGCAAGTACAAGTGACGATGTCAATGACAATGCTAGTCACGATGAAAGTAACGATGCAAGCGGCGACGCCAATGACGGCATGCATCTCGCTTATCTGCTTGCCGACCCGTTGGATTTGCCGCGCGCGATTTTTTTATCCGCGGAGTTTGTTGGCGACCATTCGATTGCGTTGTTATGCGTCGATGCGGTGGCGGCGATGACGCGGGAGTCGGCGGCGGCGGTGCATAAAGTTATTCGCGCTTGTGTCGACAGGAAGAAAGGGGCGCGGTTGTTGTTTGCCGATGAGGAAAGTGTTGCGGGTAACGTTGCAGTTAACACGGTCGATGTCGTGCGCGACAATGTAAGTGCAGTGAATGACACGGTGAACTTTGCAAGTGACACGGTAAAAGTTGTCGACAATAAAAATGTCGGGTGCGACAACACCGTCGCGACGGATGATGTGACATTAATGAACCGGTTGCCGATGATTGCGTTTTACGACAACGGCGTATTGGCGCGCGCGGCTTGCGCGGATTCATTGGCGGCGATTCATCTTGGTTATCAGCGCGACAATGCGCTGCATATTGTGTGCGCGCAATGAGTGTGCGCGCGATAATTGCCGGCAGCGGTTTCGATGTGTTGGACGGGTTTGCGCCTTGTCGTGCGGCGTTGGCGTCGCCGTATGGCGCGCCGTCGGCGACGCCGATGCGCGGCGCATTGGGCGCGCGCGAATGGATTTTTTTGCCGCGCCATTCGAGCGACCATTCGATTGCGCCGCATCGCATCAACTATCGCGCCAACCTGCATGCATTGCATCAACTCGGCGTCACCGAAATTGTTTCCATCGCCGCGGTCGGCGGCATCGCCGCGCATCTTGCGCCGCGCGCGATTGTCATCCCCGACCAACTTATCGATTACACCTGGGGACGCGCGCACACTTTTTTTGACGATGAAGTGCGCCACATCGATTTCACCGCGCCGTATTCGCCTTCGATGCGCGCGCGATTAATCGCCGCGGCCGACCGCGCCAAAGTGTCGGTGAACGCGCGCGGCGTGTATGCAGTTACGCAAGGCCCGCGATTGGAAACCGCCGCGGAGATTGTGCGGTTGGCGCGCGACGGCGCCGATATTGTCGGTATGACCGCAATGCCCGAAGCCGCGTTGGCGCGCGAATTGGCGATGGAGTATGCGGCGATTGCGGTCGTGGTTAATTACGCCGCCGGGCAAAGCGAGGAGGCACTCGATATGCGCGCGATTGGTGAAAACTTAACTGCGTCGCGCGCGGCGGTGTTGGAAATTATTGCGCGTTATTAATGTGCGATTAATGTGCGGTGGATGCATGCCGCGTCAATCATTAATTCTTGTTGCGGTTGATTTTTTAATTTTGGTTTGAGTTTTAATTTAAGTTTAAGTTTAATTGCCGGATGAATTGTTGTCGCCGTCACCGTCACCTTCCTCTTCGATTTCGACCGACCAAACGCCGAGCAATGCGCCGAACATTGGATGGTCGAAGTAATGAATTTGATTGAATCGCAGACGGCGTTTTTCGGCGATGAAAAAATCCTCAGTCGGTTCGGGGCGGGATAATTCATCGGCGCGCGCATCCAAGGTTTTGCGATTGCGTTGCCGCGCGCGTTTTTGTGCGCGACGTTTTGCCAGCCAACTTTGCGGTTCATCCGGCACAGCCGCAACATCCGCAAATTCATCGGCGTCGGATTCGCGCACGGTTAACTGCAAGTTGAGGTCGGTGTAAATCAGTGCGGTGGTATACACCCGCACAAAGCCGCGCAGCCGTTCGTCGCGTTGGTCGGTTTGCGCCTGCCATTGCGAATCGCCGCTGTCAAAATCATCGCTCCAATCAAAAAACAAATCGGTGTCGAGGCCGGTTGCGGCGCGTCCCAAACCGATTAACGGCGCCTCTTGATACAAACTCGGCGGCTGACGCCAACTGCGCGCATCGAGAATGCGATAGCCGGAGGCGCGCAGTTCTTCGCGCGCGCCGGCCAATTCATACAACTCGGTTTCGTTTGGCCAATCGGTGATGCGCGCCGCCAATGCATCCATCTCTTCGCGCAACGCGACCGTGCGCTTCGAGGCGAAATCCCATTGCTCGCGGTCCGAGGATTCTTCATCAACATTTTCAGCGGCGTTGTCATCAATGTTGTTATTAACGTTATCGAATGCATCCTGTGCGCGCGGTTCGGTTTCGCGTTCGAATACGATGACCTCGACGCGGTATTCGCGTTCGGCGCGCGCATCGATGGCGCTCAAGGCAAGCGTCGCCAACAAGGCGATGCGCGCGGCGGAGTAAAATGAAAAACGCAAAAGGGGAAAACGCACGGGATGAAATGAAAAGCGCGGGCCGGTTACGACGTTGCGCAGTGTAGCACAGCGCGCGCGCCGAATCGCTCGAGCAATTGTTCGATGCATTCGATGCGCGTTTGTGAATCCGACAAATCGGCTTCGATGCGCACGCCGCTCGGCCCGTTTAATTGATAACGTTGCGGCTCGTCGCGCACCAACTGCAGCACCACTTCGGCGTCGATGCGCGGCGTTGACGAAAATTCAATCACGCCGCCTTGTTCGCCAACATCGATTGTGCGCACGCCGAGTTGTTGCGCGCACAATCGCAACGCGGTCAAGCGAAACAAATTTTTGCCGACTTCGGGCAACAAACCAAAACGGTCGATGGTTTCGACTTGCAATTCATACAAGGCGTGCAAATCCGGCGCGTGCGCGATGCGTTTATACAACACCAACCGCGCATGCGGATTGCCGAGATAAGTTTCAGGGAACAACGCGGCGATGTGCAAATCAATCGTCGGTGCGCGCAGGCGTTCATCGGCGAAGGGCGATGGTGATGTCGAAGTTGATGTCGACTTCGACTTTGACTTCGAACTCGATGTTACTTTCGATGCACGGTCACCGTGACTGTCACTGTCACTTTTACTTTTACCGTTACCGTTGATACTGACACTGTCGTCGACGACACGGTCGCCATACAGTTGCACTTGTCGGTCGTTGGCATTGTCGCCGGCTTTAATATCGGCAACCGCCAATTTTAAATATTCGCCGTACAGTGAAAAACCGACTTCGTCGATTAAGCCGCTTTGGGTTTCGCCGAGCAATTCGCCGGCGCCGCGGATTTCCAAATCATGCGACGCCAATGCAAAGCCGGCGCCGAGTTCATCCATTTTTTCGAATGCATCGAGTCGCTTGCGCGCATCGCCGCGCAACGGCGCGCCTTCGGGCACCAACAGATAGGCGAACGCCTGATGATGCGAACGCCCGACGCGTCCGCGCAGTTGATGCAATTGCGCCAAGCCAAAGCGGTCGGCGCGGTTGATGATAATCGTGTTGGCTGAGGCGACATCCAAACCGCTTTCGATAATGGTCGAACACACCAGCACATTAAAACGTCGATGATAAAAATCCTGCATCACCCGCTCCAACTGCACTTCGCCGAGTTGTCCGTGCGCAAATTGAATCGTCGCCTCGGGCAACAGTTCGGAAAGTTGCTCGACAAAGCGCGTCATCGTGCGCACTTCGTTATGCACAAAATACACCTGTCCGCCGCGCCGAATTTCGCGCAGGCAGGCTTCGCGCACCAATGCATGGCTCCATTCGCGGATGAAGGTTTTGACCGACAGGCGCAGTTGCGGTGCGGTGGCGATTAATGAAATGTCGCGCAAGCCGGACAGCGCGAGATTTAAGGTGCGCGGAATCGGCGTTGCGGTCAAGGTTAATAAATCGACTTGGCTGCGCAGTTGTTTGATGCGCTCCTTTTGACGCACGCCAAAGCGATGCTCTTCGTCGATAATCAACAAACCAAGTCGCTTAAAGTTAACGTCTTTTTGCAGCAGTCGATGCGTGCCGATGATGATGTCGGGTTGTCCGGTTTTTAATTGCGCGATTAATTCAGCGGCTTGTTTTTTGGTTTTGAATCGCGACAACATTCCAATGCTGACCGACAACTCGGCGAAGCGGTCGGTGAAGGTTTCATAATGTTGCCCGGCCAACAACGTGGTCGGCGTCAGCAATGCGACTTGACGATTGTTATGCACGGCGACAAACGCGGCGCGCAATGCAACTTCGGTTTTGCCAAAGCCGACATCGCCGCACACCAATCGTTCCATCGGCGCGTCGCTTTTTAAATCGGCGAGCACTTCGTCAATCGCGCGCTGTTGATCCGGGGTTTCATCGAACCCAAACCGCCCGACAAACGATTGATATTCATCGCCCGGCGGCGTCATCGCAACGCCCTTGCGCGCACCGCGCAACGCCGCAACCTCGAGCAATTCAGCCGCGACATCATGCGCCTTTTCGCGCGCCTTGCGCTTGACCTTTTGCCAACGTTCGCCGCCGAGTTGATGCAGCGGCGCGTGTTGTTGGTCGCCGCCGACAAATCGGCTGATTAGATGCAACGACAACACCGGCACATACAACTTGTCGCCGTGTTGATATTCCAACGCCAAAAATTCGCCGGTGTGTCGCTCGGATTCGATGTGCGATTCAGTTTGTGCTTCAGTTTGCGATTCCGTTTTCGATTTACCGTCCAATTGACGGTTCGATTCATCTCTCGACGATTCACTCGATTGACCGTTCGATTGCCCATTCGATTGTCGATTGGATTCGCCGTCCGCGCTTAATCCGCCGGTGTTGAATGCGCGCAACCCCAAATACCGCCCGACGCCATGGTCGATATGCACGACCGGGTCGCCGATATGCAACTCAGCCAGCGAACGGATAATTGATTCGGGGTCTTGTGCGCCGCGTCTTCGGCGGCGGTTATGCATCGCGCGTTCGCCGTATAACTGACTCTCGCAGATGATTTCCAATGCGGGCAAACACAATGCGCGCTCGAGCGGATGCACGCACAACGCGCGGGTTAAGGTTGCGTCGCGCGCAAACTGCGCGAAGGTTTCGCATGACGCGGTTTGCAGTTGATGATGGCGCAGCAAACCGTCCATCGCCTCGCGGCGTCCGGCGGTTTCGGTGGCGATTAATATTCGCCGTTGGGGTGACGCCGGTTCGATGTGCGCGAGGAATTTTTGATACGGCGAGGCTTCGCGCGCATCGACCGCGAAGGTTTTGCCGGGCGAAGTTGGCGCGCGCCAATCGCCGGGTTGCCCGGCGCCAACATGCACGATGCGGCGTTGCGATTCGATGCGCGCGGTGATTTCATCGGCGTCGAGATACAGCATCGATGCCGGCAACACGCGGCGCGTGCGGTCGTAATCGGCGTGTTGGCGGCGGTCTTCAATCTCGGCGGCGTGCACTCGGGCGGTTTCGGCGAAGTTGTCGCCGACCACCCACAATGCATCGTCGCGTAAATAATCGAACAACGTTGCGGTGCGTTCAAAAAACAGCGGCAGATAAAACTCCGCGCCGGGCGGCGCCACCCCGGCGCTGATTTCGGCATAGACGCGTTGCGCGCGCGGGTCGCCTTCGAAGTGGCGGCGAAACGCGCCGCGAAACCGTTCGATGCCGGCAGCGTTCATCGGGAATTCGCGCGCCGGCAACAGTTCTATCGAATCGACCGCATCGACCGAACGTTGGGTGTCGGCATCGAATCGACGAATCGATTCAATCTCATCGTCAAACAAATCCAAGCGAAACGGCGCGTCCGCGCCCATCGGATACACATCAATCAAGCCGCCGCGAAACGCAAATTCGCCCGGCGCCATCACTTGCTTCACCGCCGCATAATGCGCCTCAATCATTTGCGCGCGCAATGCATCGCGGTCAATCGTGTCGCCTTGTCGCAATGAAAAGGCGTGTGCGGCGATGTATTCGCGCGGCGCCAAGCGTTGCATTAAATTGGCGCAGGTGGTCAACAAGATTAACCGCTCGGCGCGGTCGATGCGCTGCATGCGCGCCAAGTTGGCGAGAATCTGCAGGCGTTTGGAGATGATGTCGGGGTGCGGCGAGAAGATGTCGTAAGGCAGACATTCCCAAGCGGGGAATTCGCGGATGTGGATTTTGTTTTGGTCGGCGTCGTTACTTTTTTGAGTCAAGTTGACGGTGGTGTTTGCATTTGTGCCTGTACTTGCATTTGTACTTGCACTTGCATTGTTACCGTCACTTGCACTTTCACTTTCACTTGCGTTGTCACCGTCACTGTTACTTCCCCGGTCACCGTCGCCCGCATTATCTTCAACATCGCCGACAAAAAAATGAAGTTCCGCCAGCAGCAAATCCAATTGTCGTTGGTCGTCGGCGACGACGATGATGGCGCCGTCGGTTTTGCGCGCGGCTTCGGCTATCGCCAGCGCAAACGCCGCGCCATGCAGTCGTTGCCAACGCAACCCGGCGGCGCGCGGCGGCACCGGCGGCTCCAACAAAAACGGCGGTGAATCAGACACGAAACAATTCGGCATTTGCCGCGGGTTGATGCGTTGGGGTAATCAACGGAATGGAAAATAAGTTAACAATCGCATTGCGATTTAAGCGGCGCATTGTACGCCAATCGATGCGTGTGCTTGGGTTAAAATATCGCGCCGATTCGGATTGAACTTCGATTGAACTTCGATGGAACAATCAGTGCATGCACTATGCATCGCAAGATGCAAAACGACGCGCGCGTAAACAAAGTGCGAACAACGTGCAAACAACTTGCAAATAAAATGCAAAACGAACTGCAAAATAAACTGTAAAACAAAGTGCAAAACAAAGTGCAAAATCAAATGCAACACAAACCGCATCACAAAACACAAACCGCACAATGACCGTGCGCGCATCGATTCGAGCGGTGGTGGCCGCCGGCGGCAGCGGGGCGCGGATGGGCGCGGAATTGCCGAAGCAATATTTGCCGTTGGGCGATGTGCGCGTGGTCGATTATGCATTGGCGGCGTTGTGCGCGCATCGAGAGATTGTCGAAGTGTTGATTGCCGTCGCCGCCGATGATGCGCATTGGCGCGCGCAACCGCATCGCCATGCAAAACTGCGCGCCGAATTTTGCGGGGCAGAGACGCGCGCCGCCACCGTGCATAACGCGCTCGATGCCTTGTTGCGCGACGGCGCGCCGCGCGAGGATTGGGTGATGGTGCATGACGCCGCGCGCCCGTGTTTGCGCGCGGACGATTTGGATAAGTTAATCGACGCGGCGCGCCAACACGGCGACGGCGCATTGTTGGCTGCGCCGTTGCATGATTCCCTCAAACGCGCGCGCGCCGACGGTCGCGCCGAAAGCATCGACGATGATTCATTGTGGCGCGCATTGACGCCGCAGATGTATCGACTCGGCGCATTGCACGACGCGTTAACCGCCGCATTCGACAATCAACGCCACCCGCGCGATGAAACCCAAGCGATGGAATGGCGCGGCGTGCATGGCGCGCTGGTGGTCGGCGACGCCGACAACCTTAAAATCACCGTGCGCGCGGATTTGGCGCGCGCCGAACGGCTGGTGCGCGGCGGTTGACGCGATAATCGCCGGCGTGGTGATTGTTTTAATGACGCGGCGGCGATGCCGGCTTGCTGATGATGTCTTGTTATATCGGCACAACCAACGACAGGTTGGACGAAGCGCATGAAAAAACGATTGCGTTGGCGCAACCTCACGGTTGCCCGGTCACGCCCGGCAAAGATTCGGTTCAAAGCCCTCGGTATGTTTACCAATCCCCCCACGCCGTTGCCGGCAACCCAAGCCGCCATCCCACCTGCGACATTGGTTTGCATTCGGCGATTGCGAACGCCGCCACCCTTGACGCCACCGCCGCAATTCGCTATAAACCCCACGGTCCGCGTTAGGAACAGGCATGGCAGTTGTCTGCGAGCGGTTGCGGGGGCGGACACAAGCGGGGCGCAATCGTCCCCCACCTCCTATAGCCCCGCAATCGCGCACTGCCGCTTGACACCGTTGCCGTGATTCGCTATAACCCATCGAGTCCGCGAGTTAGACAGGCATTGGCAGTTGTCTGCGAGCGGTTGCGGGGGCGGACACAAGCGGGGCGCAATCGCCCCCCACCTCCTATAGCCCCGCAATCGCGCACTGCCGCGCGCTTTTCTTCGCGTTGCCTTCGCGCTTTCCCGCGGGCTTGCCCTTATGAACCTCCCCGATATTCGCATTGGCGCGGGCTTTGATGCGCATCGCCTCGCGCCCAATCGCGCCTTGATTCTCGGCGGGGTACGGGTCGATTATCCGCTTGGCTTGGTCGGGCATTCGGATGCCGATGTATTGTTGCATGCCGTCGCCGACGCTTGTTTGGGGGCGGCGTGTTTGGGCGATTTGGGCGCGTTTTTCCCCTCTTCCGATGTGCAGTATCGCGACGCTGACAGCCGCGATTTATTGCGCGAGGTGTGTCGGTTGGCGCAACAAAACGGCTGGCATGCGGTCAATGTCGATTCGACCGTCATCGCCGAGCAGCCGAAGTTGGCGGCGTATCTGCCGCAAATGCGCGCCAACATTGCGGCCGATTTGGCGGTCGATGAATCCCGCGTCAGCGTCAAGGCAACCACAACCGACCAACTCGGTTTTTGCGGACGCGGCGAAGGCATCGGCGCGCAAGCGGTGGTGTTGTTGGCGAAGTGACGATGCATATATTAATGTCTCGACTCATCCGTTTGATTGGCGGCTTTGATTCATTATGATTGATTCATTAAATTATCGACGGTATCGCCGACAATATCGACAATAGCGCCGACTTGAATTGTTTTTGCGTTATTGCTAATTGGATTTTTGATTCGACTTCGCTTGGATTTATTTTTGATTGGCTTTATTCAATGAATCTTAATAATGACTCGGCTGCCCTAACGATTCGGGATTCAGCGTTGTCTTGATAACGCCCCAATCGCCGCGCGGCGCGATTTAACCGGTTGACAAGCGTCGCCAATGCGCCGTTGTGCTATTATCCGCATTGCGCTGTTATGCGCAACGGTCACAGCGGTGTCCGTTGTTAAGAAGAATTTACCAACTTTGGGCTTTCGTTTGAAAACTCGCGTTATTTTCACGCTGTTGATTTTAAGTGCAGTGCATTCGGTTGCCGAGGCGGCGGTTGCGCCGTCGTCCGTGCGCGTTGCGCCCGCATCGGTTGCGCCGTCGTTGGATGCGGCGGCGGTTGATTCTTCATCGTATGCCCCCAAGCCGTTGCATACATTGTCCAGCGCATTCACGGTCGCCCAAATCGATCTGCGCTTCCCCAGCGCGCAACCCAATCTAACCTTCACCGGCTATCAGGCGACCACCTATAATTTGGTGCGCGCCGAAAGCACCGTCGCGCACAGTGTTTTGACCTACCAATTGACGGGCGATTTTGGCGCCGGATATTTGCGCTCGAATGAACGGTTGCAATTTGACGACTTGCGTATCCGGCTGTTCAGCCTGGACAGTTTGTATCACGATGACGAGCACGACCCGCGCCCGATGACGTTGGTGGTTAGCCACGGCTCAAGCGAGGCGATGAACGTTTTTCATGTCGTTGTTAATCCCGACATCACAATTAGGTTTGCCCGCGACCTCAATGTCACTTTTAATGTCCCGGTCAACCTGCCGTTCGGGTTGCCAAACTTCAATGGCGGTACGCCGCCGTTTACGCACAGCGTCGTCGACCTCGGCGAAGGCGGTTTCCCGCCCGGGCTTACCTTAAACCCGGCCACCGGCGCAATCACCGGCACGCCGACCGAACCGAGAGCGTTGTACGAAATGTTTTACCGTGTACGCGACTCGCTCGGCGACGAAGCGGGCGGCTATTTTCGAAGCGGCTTTGAAATCACCGTCGCCCCCGGCGACCCGGCGTTTATCACAGCGAACGAACCGCTGACCTTCACCGCCAACCACGCGATGACTCTTGAGTTGCCGACGGCACTCGGCGGCCGGCCGGGTTATGTTTATCAATTGGACGGCGCAGGCAGCGCCGCGATTGTCGCAATGCCCGGGCTTAACTTCGACGCCGATGCGCGCACCATCGCCGGCACGCCAACCACGCCAACCGCGCAAACGGTGTTGACCTATACGGCGACCGACCAAGACAACAAAACCGCGACGCGGTTGTTGACGATGGTTATCGCGCCCGAATTAACCTTAGCCGCGATTGAAACGCTGACCTTCGAAGTCAACTTGCGCGCGGCGATGCAGTTGCCCGAAGCCGTCGGCGGCGCCTTGCCGTTGATCTATGCATTGGGCGGTTTGCCGAGCGAATTGGCATTCGATGCACAAACGCGCGAAGTCACCGGCGCGTTTACCAGTGCGCAAGTTGCCGCGCCGTTAACCTATTCAGTCGTCGACAACAACGGCGCAACCGCGAATGCGGTGTTGAGTTATGTCGCGTTGGTGCCGCCGGGCTTGCGGTTTACCGGGCTTGGCCCGGATATCGCAAGTTACACCTCCGGCACCGCCTCGACCTTCGTTAACTTCCCCGACGCCGCCGGCAGCAGCGGCTATGTTTATTCACTGCAAGGCGGCGGCGCAACGCTGGGCAACGGCGACGCCATCGGCGGGCTGGTCTATAACGGCGCGCGACGATTGGAAGGCGTGCCCGGCGCCAAAGGCGAATATTTGTTGACCTACAGCATCACCGATGCCGACTCGGACTCGATTTCATTGACGTTCGAATTCGATGTGTTTAACCCGGTGGTGGCGACCGAATTGGTGACATTTGCATTCACCGTCACGCAAGATATCGACCTCACATTGCCGATTACCTCGGACCCGGATTTGACCGTAAACTATGTTGTGAGCGAACGCACCGTATTCCCGCCCGGCGTGATTTTCGATGACAGCGCGCCGCGATTGGTCGGCACGGTGACCGCCACCTTGACCGATGCGATACCCGACTATGCACTCGGGATGTTAAACCTCGGCGATTACATCGCCACGGATTCGCTTGGCTCGACCGACCGGTTTTCGATGCTCTATGCAGTGCACCGCGCCACGGTGTTTACCCAAACCATCGCGCCGTCCAAGTTCCCCATCGGCGAGCCGATAGATGATTTAAGCCTGCCGAATGCGGCGTACGGCTACGTACCGTCGGGTGCCACTGGGCACACCTATCACATCGAATACGACGGCGAGCGTTACGAAACCACCGAGGTCATCGCCGGCTTGAGTTACGACGAAGCCGCCAAAGAATTAACCGGCACGCCGACCAAACTCGGGCGTTATCAATTGACCTATGTTGCGACCGATGCCAACAATATTGTCGCGCGATTGCCGTTCGAATTCACCGTCACCGACCCGCCGCAATTTACCAATGCAAGCGTCGGCGTAACCTACACGATAGGGCAGCGCGGCATCGATACACCATTGGCGACGCCGACAAAAGGCATTGGCGCATTGCGTTATGCGTTCAGTCCGGCATTGCCCAACAGCCTTGCATTCGACGCCAATCGCCCGCGCATCCACGGCGACATCGCCGACGAAGTCGCCAATGTCGATTACAACGTGATACACACCTACAGCGTCACCGACTCCAACGACGACAGCGCATCGCAACTGGTCACCGTGCGCATTTTCGCGCGCCCAACCTTGCCGACACTGCCGGCGGCAACTTTCGCCTTGCAACGACCGTTCGCGCCGTATACCTTGCCCGAGGGCGCAGGCGGTTATGCGCCGTTGATTTACAGTTTGCGCAATCAAGCCGGCAACCCAACCACAAGCATCGCCGGGCTGAACTTCGACGCCGCCACGCGCACCTTAACCGGCGCGCCCTCGGCGCGCGGCACCTATCCATTCACCTATGTCGCCACCGACCAAAACGGCATCGAGGTGTCGACGGCGTTTACTGTCGTCGTAAACGACCCGCCGTATTTTGCCGATGAAATTGTCGAGTTGGCGTATACCGCCGGGCAACCGGCGGTCAATCGCCTGTTGCCGCCGGCGCAACACGGCGTTATCGCCAATGCATATACGCTCAGCCCGGCCTTGCCGAATAACCTGGCATTCCAATCGACCCCGCCGCGCATCATCGGCGCGCCAATCGATGAAAGCGCCAACAACAACTATCACACCACGCACACCTTAACCGCCACCGACGCCGAAGGCGCAAGCGACACCTTATTGGTCGGCATCCGCATTTATCCGCGCGTCACCCTCACCGCGCCGGCGTCGGCGACCTTCACGCAAAACCAAGCCATCGAGGCGATGACCTTGCCGGCCGGCGACGGCGGGCTTGCGCCGCTTCGCCATGAATTGCGCTCAGATGGCGGGGCGTTTACCGAATATCTCGGCTTTGCCTTCGATGCCGAGGCGCGCGAATTAAGCGGCGCGCCGGTGGTCGCCGGCGCGTATACCTTCGAATACGCCGCGCTCGACCAAAACGACGCCGTGGCGGTCGAAACCTTTACCTTGCTGGTGGCCGCGCCGTTGGCGTTTGTGCAACCGCAGGACGATTTAATATTCGCGCGCAATGCGCAAATCAGTCGGCAATTGGCAACCGCCGCCGGCGGGCTTGGCGCGATTACCTACGGCATCGCCGTGCGCCATTCCTTCGATACGTTGTTGCCGACGTTGGCGGTCGATGCCAACACCGCCGTGTTAAGCGCATCCACCGGGCAGGCGACGTATCCGTCGACCGATTATGTGCTGAGCGCCGGCGATGAATTGGGCGGCGTAGCCGGCGTCACCTTTTCGATAGCCGTGGTCAGCGGGCGGCGTCCGGTGTTGCCGCCGATTGATGATGTGGTGTTCAGCGTCGGGCAACCGGGCAATGTCGGCAACATCGTCGCCGTCACCCTGCCGTCGGGCAGCGTCGCCGGCGACGCAACCTTGCGCTATGACCTCACCGCCGACCGCCCGAAGCGCACCAACGATTGGCTCGGCTGGGCTGATGCGACCACGCAACCGGCGATTTTGCAGGTGCCGGCGAGTGCCCTTAACGCGTTAACCGTAAGCCAACCGTATGCGCTGACCTACACCGCCACCCAAGTCGGCGGCGTCGGCGACGGCTCAAGCGCGCGCCAAGTGTTCATCGCGCGCGTGACGGCCGCGCCGAGTTTTAATGGCGCGACTCAAAGCGCCCTGCATGTAACGATTGACGGGCCGCCGCTCAGCGCAGTGCAATTGCCGCGCGCGGTTGGCGGGGTCGCGCCGCTTATGCATCAACTTGCGCCGACGGTGCCGGCCAATCTGTTTTTCGACCCGACCAGCCTCATCCTCTCCGGCGCACCGGCGCCGACCGCGTCAACCAAGCCGGGCGGCGAACGCACCACGCATCAATTATCGGCGCAAGACGCCAACGGCGCGCCAACCGCGCCCAATGTCGAGGTGGCGTTGACTGTGTATCCGGCGTTGTCGTTTAATTTCGTCAACCCGCCGGGCGCGATTACCTTCCAGACCGACCAAAACGCATCATCAGACCAATTCTCCTCCGTGTCCGGCGGGCGCGCGCCGTTGAAGTATGAGATGGTCAATCTCGAAGCCGCGGCCGGGCTGGCGTTCCCCACCGGATTCCGCTTGTCCGGCAAAATCGGCGTGGTCGGCGATGTGCCGATGACTTTCCGAGTTACCGATGGCAACGGCGCGGTGTTGGAATATCCGATTGTCGTAACCGGCAAAGCCGGCGCGGCGTTGTTGTTGTCGCCGGCGCAGATTGCGTCGCAGACATTTGTCGCCGGCGAACAGGTGGACTTTGAATTTCCCGTGGCCGTGGGCGGCACCGCGCCGTACAACTATACGCTGTCAGCCAACGGGGTCGTGCAGAATGAGGGCGGCCAAGTGTTTGGCGGTTTGATTTACGCGGCTTTGAATTCTCAGCTGCGGTTGTTTGGCGCGCCGCAAGCCTCCGATGCCGGCGAATACGCGGTGACCTTTAGCGTCACCGACGATGCCGGCGCGCAAACCGAAGTCGCGTTTGCGGTGCATATCGTGGTCGCGCCGCTGGAGTTTGCCGATACCGAAGTGGCGCTGTCGTTCACCTTGGGGCAAGCCGCCATCGATGTCGCATTGCCGACCGCCATCGGCAACCCGGCGAATTATGCACTCGCGCCGGCGTTGCCGGGGGCGTTGGCATTCACCGCCGACCCGCCGAAAATCACCGGCAGCGCGGATACGCTCGGCGAAACCACGCACACCTTAACCGCCACCGATGCCGCCGCCACCAGCGCGACCTTGCGGGTGATTATCGACACCGCCGCCGCGCCGACCTTCACCCAGACGCAAGGCAAATTGCATGCCACGATTCGCGGCAATGCGTTGAATGTGCAATTGCCGCGCGCAAGCGAAGGCACTGCGCCGTTAAGTTACGCGATTATCCCGACCTTGCCGACCGGGCTGGCGTTCGATGCGACCGCCGTCACCATCCGCGACGCGCCGCTTAACCCGGCTGACATCGGCGACGCCGAATACGAATTGCGCGCCACCGATGCGCACGGCGCAAGCGGCGCATTGACCTTTAACCTGCAGGTCTATCCGGCGTTGACCTTCGTCGCCGGCGACAACCCGCCGGATGCAACCTTCAGCGTTGGGCCGAGCAAATCGTTGACCTTCCTGCAAGCCGAAGGCGGACGCGGCGTGTTGGCGTATTCACTCGACGGCTTGGGCGCGCTCGGCGGCAATCACAGCATCGCGTTTACCGCCGCCGAGCGGAGTTTATCCGGCACCTTCGATGCGGCGCACGGTGCTGTCGGCTTAACCTATGTCGTCGCCGATGAAAACGGCGCGACCTTAAGTTATGCATTCACCATCGCCGCCGCCGCCGACCCGAACTTTATCGCCGCGGATATCGCAACCCTCAACGCCGGCTACATCTTCCGCATCGGCACGGCGATTGCGCCCAACACCACCTTGCCGCAAGCGCGCGGCGGCGCATCGCCGTTGACGCATAAACTCACCGTCGGCGCGGCTTCGCAATACACCGCCGCCGCCTTCGGCGCAAACGGCATTGCCTTCGATGCGGCGACGCGGCTTTTATCCGGCACGCCAACCGCGCCGGCCGCCGCTCATCCGCTCAACTATCACGCGCGAGACGCCAACGGCGCAAACGTATCGCAATCCACCTCCATCACCATCGCATCCGCTTTCACCTTGGCGCAGGGCGACATTAACTTGCCGTCTGCGCAACCGATTGATGTTGAGTTGGACGCCGCCGTCGGCGGCGTCGGTGCGGTGGTGTACACGCTCAGCGGCTTAAATAGCGCGACCTTGCCCAGCGGCGTAACCTTCAACCCGGACGCGCGCGCACTGCAAGGCACCGCCCCGAACGCCGTCATTGGCGAGATGAGATTCGTATACACCGCAACCGATGATTTCGACAACACCGTTGCCTTCGCCACATTTACCGTGGCCGTATCCGACCAACCGGTGTTTACCGCAACGCGCATTGCCGCGACCTACACCGCAGGCGCGGTCACTTACACGATAGCCGGCGAACAATTCGGCGATGCGCTGACCTTGCCGGCGGCCAGCGGCGGCGATGGCGCGTTGGTATACGCCGAGTCCGGCAACCTGCCGACCGACATCACGCGAAATGCGGACGGCAATAATCGCATCCTGCTCAGCGGCACGCCGAGCGCACCGGGCGATTACACCTTCACCCGCACCGCCACCGACGAAGCAGGTTTCGCCGGCAAATTCACCTTCACCGCGCATGTCGCATCCGCGCCGGCCTTTGCCGGTACGCAAGCCGCAATACACGCCACGGTGGGCGGGGTGTCGCTGGATATTGATTTGCCGACGGTCAGCGGCGGGGTTGCGCCGGTGGCGTATTCGATTGCGCCGGCATTGCCGGGCGGCTTGCAGTTGAATCCGGCCACCGCAAAACTCAGCGGCGCGCCGAATAATCCCAATGATGTCGGCGAAGCCAACTACACCTTAACCGCCGTCGATGTACATGGCGTCAGCGTCGCGCTGCAACCGTTTGCCTTGACCGTGTACGCAAGATTGCGCTTTGTCCCGGCGGCGATAGCGGCGACCTACACCGTCGATGCGGCGACCTATACGGTAAGCGGCGCGCAATCCGGTGATGCGTTGACCTTGCCGCTGGCTGTTGGCGGACAAGGCGCGTTGGCGTATCCAAGCGGCACCGGCGCATTGCCCGACGGCATCACGCAAACCGTCGTCGCCAATCGCGCCTTATTAACCGGCACACCGACCACCGTCGGCGATACCACCTTCGTCCGCAGCGTCACCGACCAAGCCACGCCGCCGAACAGAGTCGAGTTCACCTTCACCGCCACGGTGCTGTCCGCGCCGGTGTTTGCCGATACGCAAGCCGATTTAAGCGCAAAGGTTGGCGGGGCGGCGTTGGATGTTGATTTGCCAACCGCAAGCGGCGGGTTTGCGCCGTTTGCGTATTCGATAACGCCGCCATTGCCGAGCGGCTTGCAGTTGAATCCGCTCAGCGCAAAACTCAGCGGCACGCCGAATAATGCAAACGATGTCGGCGTTACCAACTACACCTTAACCGCCGTCGATGCGCACGGCGCAAGCGTAGCGTTGCAGCCGTTTGCATTGAGCATCAGCGAACTTCTGCGATTTGACCCGACGACGATTGCGGCGACCTACACCTCCGGCACCGCCACCTACACCATCGGCGGCGCGCAATCCGGCGATGAGTTGACCTTGCCGGCGGCCAGCGGCAGCGCAAACAATTTGGTGTACACCGCCGCCGGCAACCCGCCGACAGGCCTCACGCAAACCACGGACGGCGAAGCCATCCTGCTCAGCGGCACACCGAGCGCAAGCGGCGATTTCACCTTCACCCGCACTGTCACCGACCAAACCGCCGGCGAAACCGCCCAATTCACCTTCACCGCACTCGTCGTCGCCGAGCCGACCTTTGCCGGTACGCAAGACGATTTACACGCAACGATTGGCGGGTTGGCGTTGGATGTTAATTTGCCAACGGCGACCGGCGGCTATGCCGGCTTCGTGTATTCGATATCGCCGGCATTGCCGAGCGGCGTGCAGTTGAATCCGAGCACCGCAAAACTCAGCGGCGCGCCGGCAAGCGATGCAACCGTCGGCGTCGCCAATTACACCTTAACCGCCGTCGATGCCAACGGCGCAAGCGTCGCGTTGCCGCCGTTTTCTTTGCGGGTGTATGAGGCGTTGGCGTTTGTCAGCGGCAGCAACCCGTCCATCGGCGAGTTTTTTAGCGAGGGCGTCGCCAGAACGCTGAATTTCCTCGCCGTCACCGGCGGGCGCACCGCGTATACCTATCAATTGGACGGTCTCGACGACATCAGCACCGTCAACTCGCTTGCGTTCGATGCGGCGGCGCGCACCTTATCCGGCACCTTTGCCGGCGGACTCGTTCCCTCGGTCGAGTTAACTTATGTCGCCACGGACGCCAATGGCGCAACCTTAAAATACGAATTCGCCGTCGGCGCGTTTGCCGCGCCGTATTTTACGGCGGAGGACATCACGACATTAAGCAACGGCTACACCTTCCGCATCGGCGTGGCCGTGACCGACATCACATTGCCGGCGGCGGTCAGCCCAACCAGGGTGTTTTACAAACTCACGGTCGGCGCAACTTCGCAATACGACGATTCGACCTACGCCGCCAACGACCTCACCCTTTCCTCGATAGCGCGCACCATATCCGGCACGCCAACCGCGCCGGCGCAAAATAATCCGCTGGTGTATCACGCCCGATACAGCGGCGGCTTGCCGGCATCGGCGCCGACGCATTTCTTAGTCGTGCCGACATTCACCTTGACGCAACTCGATATTGGCATCGCCACCGGGCAAACCATCAACCTGCCGCTGGCCACCGCCATCGGCGGCGCCGGCACGGTGGTTTACACCCTCGCCGGCTTATACGGCGGCGACTTGCCCAACGGCGTCACCTTCAACCCAACTTCGCATGCCTTGCAGGGCTTTGCGCCGGGCGGCGTTGGCGTCGCGACTTTCGAATACCGCGCGACTGATGGTTTCGATAACGCCATCGCCTTGTCCACCTTTGCCGTCTCCACATCAGAACGCCCAACCTTCCTGCTGCCGAGCATTGCCGCGACTTACAGCGTCGACGCAAGCGGTTATACGATTGACGGCGCGCAATCCACCGATGCAATTACCTTGCCGGCCGGCATCGGCGGTTTGGGCGTGTTGGATTATATGACAAGCGGCAATTTGCCCGCCGGCATCACCCAAACCCCCGGCGACAACAACACCTTGTTGCTAACCGGCGCACCGACCGCCATCGGCGATTTCACCTTCATCCGCATCGCCACCGACACCTCATTGCCGCCGCGCACCGGGCGATTTACCTTCACCGCCACTGTCGTCGCCGCGCCGCAGTTCACCGGCGCGCAGGGCGATATCGTCATCACGCGTGAAGGCATCGCGTTGGATGTTGATTTGCCGACCGCGCAAAACGGTTATGCGCCGTTGGTGTATTCGATAACGCCTGCGTTGTGGAGCGGGTTGTCTCTCAATCCGAGCACGGCGAAATTGAGCGGTGTGGCCACTGACGGCTTCAGCACCACCCGATACACGTTGACAGTAACCGATGCGCACGGCGCAACCGATACATTGGCGTTTAACCTAACGGTTCGTCTGAATCTCACTTTCAACGACCCCAACCCGCCGGACACCACCTACACCACCGGCGTCGACCAAACCCTGCAGTTTTCCGCCGTCACCGGCGGCTTGGGTCGCAGGAGTGGCGGCGAGCCGTTGATGTATGTCTATACCTTACAAGGGCTGGACGCGATTTCCGCCGTGCATTCGCTGGCATACGACGCCGAATCGCGCACTTTATCCGGCGCATTTGCCGCGCCCAACAATGATGTCGGCTTGACCTATATCGCCACCGACCTCGAAGGCTCGGCGTTGACCTATACCTTAACCATCGCCGCCGTTGCCGGCGACATCGATGCATCCGTGCCGACTTTTGTGCAGGATATCGCGGCGACCTACACCGCCACCGGCGCGTCTTACACCATTGGCGGCGCGCAATTTGCCGCGCCGTTGGTGTTGCCGGCCGCAAGCGGCGCGCAAAGTTTATTGGATTACACCGAAAGCGGCGCTTTGCCAAGCGGGATGACGCGCACCGATATCGCCAACGGCGACATCCTGTTGTCCGGCGCGCCGACTGCGAGCGGCGATTTCACCTTCATCCGCACTGTCACCAACTTAGCCACGTCGCCGCAAACCGATACATTCACCTTCAGCGCGCATGTCGTCGCCGCGCCGAGGTTTACCGGCAATCCGCCGAATCATTATCCGGCCACCATTGGCGGCGCGTTTACCGCCAATTTGCCTTCGACCGCCGACGGCTATGGACTGATTTCGTTTACCGCGAGCGGATTGCCGAGCGGGTTAACCATGCATGCGGATGTGCCGAGAATTAGCGGCACGCCGGCTGAATCAATCACCCTTGGAGCGTATCCGGTAACCGTAACCGCGCGAGATGTGCACGGCGCAATCGTGTCGTTGCCGATAGCCGTTCTCGTCTCTCAGCCGTTGGCTTTTCTGCCCGACAACACGCCGACCGTCGCCACGTTCAGCGTCCGTTACAACAATGAAATAAACTTGCCGGATATCAGCGGTGGTGCGGGCGGCAATGTGATAATTGTGTTTGGCGAACTCGGTGTCGCCAACACTGTCGGCTATTCGTTTTCCCTGGCGACGCGGAAGCATCTGTTGGCCGGCTTCATCTTGTCGTCCAGCGGCGGCTCGGGTACCTTAACCTATCGCGTCACCGATTCCAGCGGCGCATCGTTGGATCACCTCATCAACCTCTTCTGGGTTCCCCGACCGAAGTATGCGGTCGATGAAGCCATCGCGGTGTTTTTGCGCGGGCAGACGCGGTCGATGGAATTGCCGCTGGCAACCAGCGCCATCGGCATCGCCAGTTACGCATTATCGCCGAGCGCGCCGAGCGGCTTGACCTTCAGCGGTGAGCCGCCGCGTCTGTACGGCAACCCGGTTGCGGTCGGCGTCGTCACCCACATCTTAACCGCCTACGACACCAACGGCGCCGGCAGCAGTTTGTCGACAATCATCAAACGTTTGGATGCGCCGACATTCGATGCGGTGCAAGGCGCGGTCACTTTTGTCGTCGGTTCGCCCGATGAAGTTACCCTGCCGAGCGCAACCGCCAGTGCGAACGAGGATGCATTGGTGTATGCCTTAAGCGACGGCTTGGGCAATGATTTCGCAGACGGCAACGCCATCGACGGGTTGACCTTCGCCCCGGCGACGCGCGAATTGAGCGGCGCGCCCGGCGAATCGGTGTTCCGCGGGCAATATGTATTGGCCTATCGCGCCACCGGCGAGGTTTCCGGGCTGAGCGCGGAGGAATCCTTTGCGCTGCAAATCGTCGAGCCATTGGCCTTCGATTCGCCGGTCGGCGATTGGTCGATCGCGCGCAACAGCAGTTACACCCTGCAATTGGCGACCGCCAGCGGCGGCATCGGCGCGATTACCTACGGCTTGGCATTGGCCAACCCGTCCGACACCGCCTTGCCGGGTTTATCGTTGGATGCGCAAAACGCGATGCTGACCGGCGCCGCGCATGACGCCGTTTATGCCGAGACCTCCTATGTATTAACCGCCGGCGACCAAGCCGCGCACACCGTCAGCGCGACCTTTACGCTGCGGGTGGCGGCGGCTGAGTTCCCAGAGTATGCGGTCGGCTTATCCGAGGTGCCCAATTTCACCTTCACAGTCGGTCAAACCGCCAACATCGAGGCGTCCGGCAACATCGAAATCACCCTGCCGGAGGCGGTATTCCCGAATAACAATTCGTTTACCGCCGGCAAATATAGAGTGTATTCCGAGCAGCCCAACAAAGCCGACGCCGCCGGGCAAGGTTGGATTTCGTGGTTGACCGAGGAAAACAATCGTCTCTTCCCGATTAGAGATCCCATCGTGATGCAAATCGCGCCGAGCGATTTGCCCGGCGCAATCGGCAGCCCGTATGTACTCACCTATCAAGCGACTTATTCCGGCGAGAATGAGAATCGGGTGTTCACCGCCTCGGTCGTCGCCGCCCCGCAGTTTGCCGACACCATCCCGCAACAACACGCCACCGCCGGCGGCGGGTTGGTGGTGGTGCAGTTGCCAACCGCAAGCGGCGGGGTTGCGCCGTTGATGCATGCGTTCCGCGACACCTTGCCGACGGCGTTGGCGTTTGATGACGCCTCGTTATTGTTGCGCGGCGTGGTCGCGGCCAGCGCAACCCCCGGCGAGTTCACCTTTGCCTACGGCGTAAGCGACGCCAACGGCGCAAGCCCGCGCAACGCCGACAACAGCGAAAACACCCTGCCGATGCCGTTGCGCATTTACGCGCCGCTGGCATTTGCCGACGACAACCCGGGTCCGAATCTCACCTTTGGACTGCTCAGCAGCAGCGTGCAATTTTCCGCCGCTGAAGGCGGGCGCGCGCCGTATCAATATTCGATTGATGTGCAAAGCGTCACGCCCAATGTCCGATTCGATGGCGCCAGCCGCAGCCTCATCGGCGCCTTGCCGCCCAACGATTTGCAATACGCGCTAACTTATCGCGCCACCGACGCCAACGGCGCGAAAGTGCAATACGGATTCATCCTGCATTCGGTTGCGCCCAGCACGATTAGCGAGGATTTGGTGTTGGTGCCGAACGCCATCGAGGCGCTGTCGTTCACACTCGGCGCGAATGTCGCGGCATTCCAATTGCCGCAGGCGTTTGGTGGGGCGTTGCCGTATACCTATGCATTGTCGTCCAACGACGCGGAAATCGCCGACGGCGCATCCATTGTCGGGCTGGTGTACGACGCCGATGCGCGCCAACTCGGCGGCGCGCCGACGCCGATAGGCGACCATCGATTAACCTTTAGCGTCACCGACCAACTCGGCAACCGCGCATCCGCGCCGATACTGTTGCATATCGTCGCCGCGCCGGCGTTTGCCGTCACCGAAACCCAATTATCCTTCCGCATCGGCGCGACGGTCGCGCAAGCGTTGCCGACCGCCAGCGGCGGCGTCGATGTGCAATACACCCTCAGCCCGGCGTTGCCGAGCGCATTGACCTTTAAAGCCGACGCCGATGCGCCGGCCATCGGCGGCTTGGTCGGCGGCTCGCCCGATGTAACCACGCACACCTTAACCGCGACCGACCAAAACGCCGCGACCGCATCGACGCAAATCATCATCCATCGCGCCTTGCCGGCATCGTTCGCCAGCCAACAACCGATTACCACCTTCGTCATCGGCGCGAGTCAATCGGTGCAATTGCCGCCCGCACAAAACGGCTTCGGCGGGTTTGTCTACACCCTCTCGGATTTAACCGACACCGCCTTCGGCAACGGCGCGGTTATCACCGGGCTAACCTTCGCCGCCGCCACGCGCACGATTGTCGGCACGCCGGCGCCATCTTTGTCAGCGGGCGAGCATCGGTTAATCCTGCGCGCCGCCGGCGTCGAAGGCTATGCGACCGCGCAAACCTTCACCTTGTCGCTGTTGCCGGGCGTGTCGTTCGATTCGGTGCAGGGCAATTTGGAATTCGCCACCAATCAAACGATTAGCGCGCAATTGGTGACCGCCAGCGGCGGCGTTGGCGCGATTACCTACGGCATCGCGCGCGTCACTGCCAGCGACGCCGCCTTGCCCGGCTTGGCTGTGGATGCGGCAACCGCGCAATTGACCGCCACTAGGCGGGCGACTGTTTACGGGCCAGTCGCGCATCGCTTAACCGCCGGCGATGAAAGCGGCACGACCGCCAACATCGATTTCACCATCCTGGTGAAAGTCGGCGTGGCGTTGGCGCCGATTGCCGATTTAACCTTCAGCGTCGGACAAACCAGCGGCTTGACCTTCGCCCTGCCGAGCGGCAGCGGCATTTCGCCGCCAATCACCTACGCCCTCGATGTCGCAGCGTCAAACAGCGGCACGTGGTGGGGCTCATCGACCAGCCCGTCGACCACTCCGATACAAGCGCAAATAGACGCAAGCGATTTAACCACCGCCGCGATTGCCCAACCGTATTCGCTCACCTACACCGCACGCGGCGACGGCACCAGCAGCCAACGCGAATTCGCCGCGCGCGTGGTTGCCGCGCCGGTGTTTGCCGCGCGCGACAAATTGCATGCGACGATTAACGGCGCGCAACTCGCCGTCGATTTATCGGCAACCGGCGGCGTCGCGCCGTTGGCGTATACCGTCGCCCCGACCTTGCCGAGCGGCTTGACGCTCGATGCCGCCACCGCCGAATTAACCGGCGCGGCTGATTCGAGCGCGGCGGTTGGCAATGTCGAATACACCATCACCGCGACCGACGCCAACGGCGTGCCGGCGCGATTGACTCTGGATATCCAAATTTACGCCGCGTTGCTGTTCGCGACCACGCCGGCGGATACCACCTACACCGTCGGCGTCGATAAACTCATCGCCCTGCCCGAAGCCGGCGGCGGGCGCGGCGGCTATACCTACGCGCTCGATGGCTTGGACGACATCGCCGTCGGCGTCGCCCACACCTTAACCTACGCCGCCACCGAGCGCGAATTGCGCGGCGCGTTTGCCGAAATTAGCGATGATGTCGGCTTGACCTACACCGCCACCGACACCAACGGCGCGCTGTTGCGCCATGAATTCACGATTGCCGCGGTCGGCGCGCCGTCGTTTACCGCCAATGAAACCGCGGCGTTGACGCGCGGCTTCGATGTGCGCATCGGCGCGGTGCTGGATGAAACCCTGCCGCAAGCGACCGGCGGCGTCGCCCCGTTGACGCATAAATTAACCGCCGACGCCGATTACGCCTCGAGCGCGTTTAATGCATACGGCATCAGTTACGACGCGGGCACGAGCAAACTCAGCGGCACGGTCATCGCCTCCGGCGAAGAGACCATCAACGCGACCTATCATGTGCGCGACGCCAACGGCGCATTGCACAGCACCGATTTGGTGATACACATCTACCCAACCTTGCGGGTGACGCAAGATGATTTGTTGTTGGCGAGCGCGCAACAGGTCAGCGAAACCTTGTCGCTGCCGGAGAATCTCATCGAGGTCGGCGGCAACCTCGGCAGCGGCGAGTATACGCTGACCGATTTGGACGGCGTCGGCTTGGATGATTTGCCGAGCGGAATGAGGTTCGACACGGCGACGCGCCATCTCACCGGGCTTGCGCCGGCCGCGGCGTTTGCCAATTCCTTCATCTACACCGCCACCGACACCGCCGACGGCACAAGCGCGCGCGTCACCTTCAGCATCAGCGTATTCACCCCGCCGGTTTTCGCGGAGACGACGGTGTCCGCAACCTACAGCGTCGGCTCGGTCACTTATACGATGGATGATTCGCAATTCATCGATGGCTTAACCTTGCCCGCGGCTACGAAAGGCTTCGGCGCAGTCGTTTACACCGCCAAAGGCGCGTTGCCGCCCGGCTTGGTCGCGACCACAACGGACGGGCAATTGATGGTGGGCAATGCGCCGACCACCGGCGGCGATTACACCTATGTGCATGTCGCCACCGACTCCGCGCCGACGCCGCGCGTTGCGCACACCACTTTCCTTGCGAGCGTGGTCGACACCAAGCCGCTGTTCACCTTTACGCAAACGCCGCTGCACGCCACGATTGCCGGGCTGGCGTTGGATATAACGCTGCCGCCGGTTGATGGCGGCTATGGCGCGATTGCCTACAGCGTCGCCCCGGCATTGCCGAATGGCTATGCCCTCGACCCCGCAAGCGCGGTGTTAAGCGGTGTCGGCGAAGCCGATGCGAGCCTCGGCAACGCCACCTACACCGTGACCGCCGTGGATGCGCATGGTTTCAGCGATACGACTGAGTTCGAATTGCATGTGTATCCCGCGCTGATGTTTACCGGCGCGAATCCGCAAGGCCCGGCGCAACACACCATCGGCGTCGAAAAGATGTTGACTTTTTCCGATGTGAGCGGCGGACGCGCGCCGTACCAATACGCATTTTACAATCCCGGTTTTCAGTACTTTGACCCGGCAACGCGCGTTTACGCTTTCACGGCAGAGCGCGTTTTTCCAACGAATCAGCAAACGTATACCGTCACCGACACCAACGGCGCGATATTGCGGCATTTCATCGCCCTCGGCGGCGTCGACGCGCCCAATTTCATCCTCGCCGATATCGCGACGCTCGATGCCGGCTACACCTTCCGCGCCGGCGTCGCGATTGCCGACGACCTCACCTTGCCGCTGGCGCGCGACGGCTCGACTCCGCTGACGCATAAACTCACCGCCGGCGCGTCCTCGGTCTACGCCGATGATGCATTCGGCGCAAACAACATTGCATTCGATGCCGCGACGCGCATTTTATCCGGCACGCCAAGCGCGGCATTGTCCATCAATTTGCCGCTGGTCTATCATGCGCGCGACGCCAACGGCGGGGTGGTCTCGCGCGCCACCAACATTTTCATCGGCGCGCCGTTCGCCTTGACGCAAGGCGACATCGGCTTCGAAGTCGGCGCGGCGGTCGATATAACGCTGCCGCCCGCGACCGGCGGCATCGGCGCGATTGCCTATGCATTCGCGCCCATCGAGACAGCCGCCTTGCCCGGCGACATCACCTACAACGCCGCCGCGCGCGCCCTGCAAGGCACCGCCCCGCCAAGCGGGGTCGCGGCAATGTCGTTCGCCTACACCGCGACCGATGATTTTGACGATGCCGCCGCCGGCGCCACTTTTACGATAAAGGTCACCGACGACCCGCTATTCACCCCGCTGGTGATTGTCGCCACCTACACCGTCGACGCAAGCATGCACACCACAGACGGTGTGCAATCGGCTGATGCCGTCACCCTGCCGCCGGCCATCGGCGGCAGCGGCGCATTGGTCTACACCGACAACGCCGCCTTGCCGCCGGGCATCGCCCGCGCCGCCGACGGCGACAGCCTCCTGTTAACCGGCGCACCCACCGCCATCGGCGGCTACACTTTCGTGCGCACCGCCACCGACACATCATCCGCCACCGGGATGTTCACCTTCATCGCGCAAGTGTTGCCCGCGCCGGCATTCACCGCCACCCAAGACAAACTGCACGCCACCATCGACGCACCGTCGGCCACGCTTAACTTGCGCTTGGCTACCGGCGGCTTGGCGCCGTTGGCGTATTCAATCGCACCAATGTTGCCGAGCGGCATGCAGTTGGAAGCCACCAACGCCGCCATCAACGGCGCGCCCGACGACCCGGCCGACATCGGCAGCACCGCCTATACGCTGACCGCAACCGATGTTCACGGCGTCAGCGCAACATTGAATTTTGATTTGCAGGTTTATGCGGCGTTGGCGTTTGTCGCCGGCGACAATCCGGACGATGCAACATTCACCGTCGGCTTGAGCCAATCATTGACTTTCCTCGCCGTCGAAAACGGGCGCGCCGCATACGCCTATTCGCTGGACGGACTCGGCGCGATTACCGCAACCAATTCGCTGGCGTTTGACGCCGCCGAGCGCGTGTTGTCCGGCACCTTTTCCGCCGCGAACGCCGATGTCGGGTTAACGTATATCGGCGCGGACGCCAATGGTGCGGGGGTAAGTTATGCATTCACCGTCGCCGCCGTTGCCGCGCCGAACTTTATCGCCGCCGACCAAACGGCGTTGACGAATGGTTACACCTTCCGCGTCGGCACGGCGCTTGCGGCGAACACAACTTTGCCGCAGGCGCAAGATGGCTTGCCGCCGTTGACTCACAAACTCACCGTCGGCGCGCAATACGCCAGCGCCGACTTTGGCGCAAACGACATTGCTTTCGATGCATCGACGCGGGTGTTGTCCGGCACGCCGATTGCGCCGTCGACCAATCATCCGCTTAATTATCATGCGCGCGATGTTAACGGCGCGACCGTGTCGCAAGCCACCAACCTCTTCATCGCCGCATCGTTCACGCTGTCGCAATCCGACATCGCTTTGGCAACCGGGCAAGCCGTCGATTTGGATTTGACCGAAGCAATTGGCGGCGTTGGCGCGGTCGCTTATACAGTCGCCGGAACAGACGCATTGAACAACTTGCCAACCGGCGTCACCTTTAACCCGACCGAACGCGCACTGCAAGGCGCCGCCCCGTCAAGCGTAGTGGCGGAGATGACATTCGAATACACCGCAACCGACAATTTCGATGGCGCCGTTGCCGTCGCCACCTTCACCATCGCCGTCACCGAACGCCCGACGTTTATCCCGGCAACCATCGCCGCCACCTACACCGTCGGCACAACGACGTACACGATGGCCGGCGTGCAATCCGGCGACGCATTAACCTTGCCCGAAGCGGTTGGCGGCGTTGGCATGGCGAGTTATGCGGACGACGGCGCACCGCCGACCGGCCTCACGCAAACCGCCGTCGGCAATCGCATTTTGTTAAGCGGCATGCCGACCACACCGGGCGATTACACCTTCACCCGCACCGCCACCGACACCTCGACGCCGCCGCGCGTTGGCGAATTCACCTTTACCGCCAATGTCGTCGCCGCGCCGGCGTTTGCCGATACGCAAGGCGATTTGCACGCAACGATTGGCGGCGTGGCGTTGGATGTTAATTTGCCGACGGCGACCGGCGGCTATGCGCAGTTGGCGTATTCGATTGCGCCGCAATTGCCGAGCGGCTTGGCGGTGAATCCAATCACCGCAAAATTAAGCGGCACGCCGGATGATGTCGGCGATGTCGAATACACTTTGAGCGCCGTCGATGTTCATGGGGTTAGCGCGACTGTGGCGTTTAATCTCGAAGTGTATGCGGCGTTGGCGTTTGCCGCCGGCGACAATCCGGATGACACGACTTTCACCGTCGGCACGAGCACCGCTTTGGTCTTCCTTGCCGGCGCCGGCGGGCGTGCGGAGTTGACTTATTCGCTCGACGGCATCGACGATGTCGGCGGCAATAACAGTTTGGCGTTTGTCGAAGCCACGCGCACTTTATCCGGCACGTTCGATGTCGTCAGCGGCGATGTTGGTTTGACTTATGTTGTCACCGATAATAACGGCGCAACGTTAAGTTATGACTTCAGCGTCGCCGCCGTTGCCGCACCGAACTTTGTCGCCGCGGATGTCGCCGCTCTCGACGACGGCTACACTTTCCGCGTCGGCACGGCGATTGCGGCGAACACAACTTTGCCGCAAGCGCAAGATGGTCTGCCGCCGTTGACTCATAAACTCACCGTCGGCGCGCAATACACCAGCGCAGATTTCGGCGCAAACGACATTGCCTTCGATGCATCGACGCGCACATTGTCCGGCACGCCGATTGCGCCGTCGACCAATCATCCGCTTAACTATCACGCGCGCGATGTTAACGGTGCGACAGTGTCGCAAGCGACCAATATCTTCATCGCCGCATCGTTCACCTTGTCGCAAGGCAACATCGCTTTGGCAACCGAACAATCGGTCGATTTGGATTTAACCGAAGCCATCGGCGGCGTTGGCACGGTCGTTTATACAGTCGACGGAATAGACGCATTGAACGACTTGCCGAGCGGCATCACCTTTAACCCGACCGAACGCGCACTGCAAGGCACCGCCCCGTCAGTTGCCGAGGGCGAGATGACTTTTGAATACACCGCAACCGATGGTTTCGATAGTGCCGTCGCCGTCGCCACATTCACAATCGCCGTCACCGAACGCCCGACGTTTACGCCGACCACCATCGCCGCGACTTACACCGTCGGCGCAACGACTTATTCGATGGGCGGCGCGCAATCCGGCGACGCCTTAACCTTGCCCGAAGCGGTTGGTGGCGTTGGCGTTTTGGTATACACCGAAAGCGGCGATTTGCCGAGCGGCGTCATGCGCGCAGATGGCGACGGCAAAACGCTACTGTTAACCGCCGCACCAAACACGGCGGGCGAAACCACTTTCATCCGCGTTGCCACCGACAACTCATCGCCGCCGCGCACCGGCGAATTCACCTTCATCGCCACTGTCGTCGCCGCGCCTTCGTTTGCCGATACGCAAGACGGGTTGCATGCAACGATTGGCGGCGTGGCGTTGGGTGTTAATTTGCCGACTGCGACAAACGGGTTTGCGCCGTTGGTTTATTCGATTGCGCCGAACTTGCCGAGTGGTTTGCAGTTGAATGCGAGCACCGCAAACTTGAGCGGCGTGCCGGGCGATGTCGGCGATATTGGCGACGAAAATTATGTGTTGACCGCAACGGATGTGCACGGGGCAAGCGTTGCGTTGCAACAGTTTTCCCTTGAAGTGTATGCGGCGTTGGCGTTTGCCGCCGGCGACAATCCGGATGACACGACTTTCACCGTCGGCACGAGCACCGCATTGGTCTTCCTTGCCGCCACCGGCGGGCGGGCGGATTTGACTTATTCGGTCGACGGCATTGACGATGTTGGCGGCAACAATAGTTTGGCATTTGTCGAAGCCACGCGCACGTTGTCTGGCACGTTCGGCGTGGTCACCGACAATGTCGGGTTGACCTACATCGTCGCCGACCAAAACCAAGCGTCCTTAAGTTACGCCTTTAACGTCGCCGCCGTCGCCGCGCCGACCTTCTCGAACGCCGACGCCACCGAGTTGGGCGCGCTTGATTTCCGCATTGGCGCGGAAGTGGTGGTTACCCTGCCGCAAGCGACCGGCGGGGTTGCGCCGTTGACGCATAAGCTGACCGTGGATTCCAATTACGACTCGGTCGCGTTTAATCAATTCGGTTTGATGTACGACGGCGCAACGCGCATATTGAGCGGCACGATAAGTGCGGTGACATTGGATTCGATTCCATCGGCCTATCATGTGCGCGACGCCAACGGCGCGACCGGCATCGCGAGCGCGCCGGTTGACGTGTATCCGCGCGTGACTTTGGCGCAGGACGATTTAATTCTCACCGTCGGGTCGAGTGTCGATGAAACCTTGTCGGCGGCGCAAAATCTCATCGGCATATTTGGCATTGGTTCAGCCGCGTATACGCTGACCGATTTGGACGGCAACGGGCTGGATGATTTGCCGAGCGGCGTTACGTTTGATGCGGCAACGCATAAACTCGCCGGCACCGCGCCGAGCGTCGCAACGGCGGAAACGTCCTTTATCTACGCCGCCACCGACGATGTCGACGGCGATTCGGCGAGCGTCACTTTCTCGATAACGGTCGCCGATGTGCCGGTGTTTACGCCGAGCGAACTCGCCGTCACCTTCACCATCACTAATGCCGCCAAATACAGCAGCGGCGGGGCGGTGATTGAAGGGTTGACGTTGCCGGCTGCAAGCGGCGGCGCCGGCGGCGATGTCTACACCAACCAAGGCGCATTGCCGACTGGCATGAGCGGCGCGGCGATTGCCGATGAATACGCAATCAGCGACGACAACGCCCCAAGCGCGGTCGGCAACTTCACCTTTACGCGCATCATCGCCGACCAAATCGACCAACAAGCGACATTCACGCTGCTGGCCAGCGTCGTCGCCGCGCCTTCGTTTGCCGGCGCGCCAAGCAAAATTCACGCAACCATTGGCGGCCCCGATGTAAACGTCGCCTTGCCGACGGCGAATAACGGGTTCGGCGCGTTGGCGTATTCCGCCGCCGGGCTGCCCGCCGATTTGGCGGTCGATGCGAGCACCGCGCAATTAACCGGCGCATTGGCAAACACCCTCAGCGCAAGCGATTCGCAATACACCTTGCGGGTTATCGATGTACACGATGTCAGCGCGACCTTGCAGTTCGACCTGCAGGTCTACGCCACCTTGGCGTTCGTCGCCGGCAATAATCCGGGTGACACGACTTTTACCGTCGGCACGAGTAACGCATTGGTCTTCCTTGCCGCCACCGGCGGACGCGCGGAGTTAACTTATTCGGTCGACGGCATTGACGATGTCGGTGGCAACAATAGTTTGGCATTTGTCGCCGCCACACGCACTTTGTCCGGCACGTTCGATGTCGTTAGTAACGATGTTGGGTTAACCTATGTCGTCGCCGACAATAACGGCGCGACGGTTAGTTACGCATTCACCGTCGCCGCCGTCGCCGCCCCGAACTTTGCCGCCGCGGATGTCACCGCGCTCGACAATGGCTACACCTTCCGCGCCGGCACTTTGATAGCGGCCAACACGACTTTGCCGGAGGCGCAAGATGGCTTGCCGCCATTGACGCATAAACTCACCGTCGGCACGCAATACGCCAGCGCCGACTTTGGCGCAAACGACATTGCCTTCACCGCATCGACGCGCACGTTGTCCGGCACGCCGATTGCGCCGTCGACCAATCATCCGCTTAACTATCACGCGCGCGATGTTAATGGCGCTACAGTGTCGCAAGCGACCAACCTCTTCATCGCCGCATCGTTCACCTTGTCGCAATCCGACATCGCGTTGGCAACCGGGCAAGCGGTCGATTTGGATTTGACTGCGCCCATCGGCGGCGTTGGCGCGGTCGCTTATACAGTCGCCGGAATAAACGCATCGAACAACTTGCCGATTGGCGTCACCTTTAATCCGACCGAACGCGCACTGCAAGGCGCCGCCCCGTCAAACGCAGTGGCGGAGATGACATTCGAATACACCGCAACCGACAATTTCGATGGCGCCGTTGCCGTCGCCACCTTCACCATCGCCGTCACCGAACGCCCGACGTTTATCCCGGCAACCATCGCCGCCACCTACACCGTCGGCACAACGACGTACACGATGGCCGGCGTGCAATCCGGCGATGCGTTAACCTTGCCCGAAGCGGTTGGCGGCGTTGGCGCGGCGAGTTATGCGGACGACGGCGCACCGCCGACCGGCCTCACGCAAACCGCCGTCGGCAATCGCATTTTGTTAAGCGGCATGCCGACCACCGCCGGCGATTACACCTATACCCGCACCGCCACCGACACCTCATCGCCGCCGCGCGTTGGTGATTTCACCTTCATCGTCACTGTCGTCGACAAACCTTCGTTTGCCGATACGCAAAGCGATTTACATGCAACGATTGGCGGCGTGGCGTTGGATGTTGATTTGCCGCAAGCGGCGAATGGGTTTACGCCGTTGGTTTATTCGATAACGCCCAACTTGCCGAGTGGGTTGCAGTTGAATTCGGGCACCGCAAAATTGAGCGGTGTGCCGGACGATGCGGACGATGTCGGCACTGCCGAGTACACTTTGACCGCCGTCGATGTTCATGGGGTTAGTGCGACTGTGGCGTTTAACCTCGAAGTGTATGCGGCGTTGGCGTTTGCCGCCGGCAACAATCCGGATGACACGACCTTTACCGTCGGCACGAGCACCGCATTGGTCTTCCTTGCCGCCACCGGCGGACGCGCGGATTTGACTTATTCGGTCGACGGCATCGACGATGTTGGCGGCAACAATAGTTTGGCGTTTGTCGAAGCCACGCGCACGTTGTCCGGCACGTTCGATGTCGTTAGTAACGATGTCGGTTTGACTTATGTTGTCACCGACAACAACGGGGCAACGTTAAGTTATGACTTCAGCGTCGCCGCCGTTGCCGCTCCCAACTTTGTCGCCGCGGATGTCACCGCTCTCGACGACGGCTACACTTTCCGCGTCGGCACGGCGATTGCGGCGAACACAACCTTGCCGCAAGCGCAAGATGGTCTGCCGCCGTTGACGCATAAACTCACCGTCGGCGCGCAATACACCAGTGCCGACTTTGGCGCAAACGACATTGCCTTCGATGCATCGACGCGCACATTGTCCGGCACGCCGATTGCGCCGTCGACCAATCATTCGCTCCACTATCACGCGCGCGATGTTAACGGCGCGACCGTGTCGCAAGCGACCGACTTGTTCATCGCCGCATCGTTCACCGTGTCGCAAAGCAACATCGCTTTGGCAACCGGGCAAGCCGTCGATTTGGATTTGACTGAGGCCATCGGCGGCGTTGGCACAGTCGCTTATACAGTTGCCGGAATAGACGTATCGAACGACTTTCCGAGCGGCGTCACCTTTAACCCGACCGACCACGCCTTGCAAGGCACCGCCCCGAGTAGCGCGGTAAGCGAGATGACGTTCGAATACACCGCGACCGATGGTTTCGATAACGCCGTCGCCGTCGCCACATTTACCATTGCCGTAACCGAACGCCCGGCGTTTACGCCGACCACCATCGCCGCGACTTACACCGTCGGCTCAACGACTTACACGATAGCCGGCGCACAATCCGGCGACGCATTAACCTTGCCCGAAGCGGTTGGCGGCATCGGCACTTTGAGTTACGCGAACGACGGCAGTTTGCCGAACGGCATCACGAGCACGGCGGATGGCAACACCATATTATTAAGCGGCATGCCAACCGCCGCCGGTGATGTCACCTTCACCCGTACCGCCACCGACACCTCATCGCCGCCGCGCGTTGGTGATTTCACCTTCATCGCCACTGTCGTCGACAAACCTTCGTTTGCCGATACGCAAAGCGATTTACATGCAACGATTGGCGGCGTGGCGTTGGATGTTGATTTGCCGCAAGCGGCGAATGGGTTTACGCCGTTGGTTTATTCGATAACGCCCAACTTGCCGAGTGGGTTGCAGTTGAATTCGGGCACCGCAAAATTGAGCGGTGTGCCGGACGATGCGGATGATGTCGGCACTGCCGAGTACACTTTGACCGCCGTCGATGTTCATGGGGTTAGTGCGACTGTGGCGTTTAACCTCGAAGTGTATGCGGCGTTGGCGTTTGCCGCCGGCAACAATCCGGATGACACGACCTTTACCGTCGGCACGAGCACCGCATTGGTCTTCCTTGCCGCCACCAGCGGGCGTGCGGATTTAACTTATTCGCTCGACGGCATTGACGATGTTGGCGGCAATAACAGTTTGGCATTTGTCGAAGCCACGCGCACTTTATCCGGCACGTTTGATGTCGTTAGCGGCGATGTTGGTTTGACTTATGTCGTCACCGACAATAACGGTGCAACGTTAAGTTATGACTTCAGCGTCGCCGCCGTCGCCGCCCCGAACTTTGCCACCGCCGACCAAACGGCGTTGACGAACGGCTACACTTTCCGCGTCGGCAACGCAATTGCGGCGAACACAACCTTGCCGCAAGCGCAAGATGGCTTGCCGCCGTTGACGCATAAACTCACCGTCGGCGCGCAATACACCAGTGCCGACTTTGGCGCAAACGACATTGCCTTCGATGCATCGACGCGCACATTGTCCGGCACGCCGATTGCGCCGTCGACCAATCATTCGCTCCACTATCACGCGCGCGATGTTAACGGCGCGACCGTGTCGCAAGCGACCGACTTGTTCATCGCCGCATCGTTCACCGTGTCGCAAAGCAACATCGCTTTGGCAACCGGACAAGCCGTCGATTTGGATTTGACTGAGGCCATCGGCGGCGTTGGCACAGTCGCTTATACAGTTGCCGGAATAGACGTATCGAACGACTTTCCGAGCGGCGTCACCTTTAACCCGACCGACCACGCATTGCAAGGCACCGCACCGAGTAGCGTGGTAAGCGAAATGACATTCGAATACACCGCGACCGATGGTTTCGATAGCGCCATCGCCGTCACCACCTTCACGGTCACCGTCACCGAACGCCCGACGTTTATCCCGGCAACCATCGCCGCGACTTATACCGTCGGCGCAACGACCTACACGATAGCCGGCGCACAATCCGGCGACGCATTAACCTTGCCCGAAGCGGTTGGCGGCATCGGCACTTTGAGTTACGCGAACGACGGCAGTTTGCCGAACGGCATCACGGACGACGCGGATGGCGACACCATATTATTAAGCGGCATGCCAACCGTAGCCGGCGATGTCACCTTCACCCGCACCGCCACCGACACAGCCGCGACGCCGCGCACCGGCAACTTCACTTTCATCGCAACTGTCGTCGCCGCGCCCGCCTTTGCCGCCACGCAAGCAGGGCTACATGCAACGATTGGCGGCGTGGCGTTGGATGTTGATTTGCCGCAAGCGGCGAATGGGTTTGCGCCGTTGGCGTATTCGATAACGCCGCAATTGCCGAGTGGTCTGCAATTGGATTCGAGCACCGCGAAACTTAGCGGCGTGCCGAACAATGTCAGCGATGTCGGCAGCAAAAATTACACGTTGACCGCAACTGATGTGCACGGCGCAAGCATTGCGTTGCAACAATTCGCCATTGAAGTGTATGCGGCGTTGGCGTTTGCCGCCGGCGACAATCCGGATGACACGACCTTTACCGTCGGCACGAGCACCGCATTGGTCTTCCTTGCCGCCACCGGCGGACGCGCGGATTTGACTTATTCGGTCGACGGTATTGACGATGTTGGCGGCAATAACAGTTTGGCATTTGTCGAAGCCACGCGCACTTTATCCGGCACGTTCGATGTTGTCAGCAACGATGTCGGGTTAACTTATGTCGTCACCGATGCCAACGGCGCAACCTTAAGTTACGCATTCACCGTCGCCGCCGTTGCCGCCCCCAACTTCGCCGCCGCCGATGTCACGACGCTCGGCAACGGCTACACCTTCCGCGTCGGCACGGCGATTGCGGCGAACACAACTTTGCCGGAGGCGCAAGATGGTTTGCCGCCGTTGACTCATAAACTCACCGTCGGCGCGCAATACACCAGCGCAGATTTCGGCGCAAACGACATTGCCTTCGATGCATCGACGCGCACGTTGTCCGGCACGCCGATTGCGCCGAAAACCAATCATCCGCTCAACTATCACGCGCGCGATGTTAACGGCGCGACCGTGTCGCAAGCGACCAACATATTCATCGCCGCATCGTTCACCTTGTCGCAAGACAACATCGGTTTGGCAGCCGGACAATCGGTCGATTTAACGTTGACCGTCGCCAGCGAAAATGTCGGCGCGGTCGTCTACACGGTCAGCGGCGTAAGCGGCGCAACCTTGCCCGGCGACATCACCTTCAACCCGACCGCGCGCGCATTGCAAGGCACCGCCCCGGACAGTGCGGTGAGCGAGATGGCGTTTGAATACAGCGCGACCGATGGTTTCGATAACGTCGTCGCCGTCGCCACATTCACGGTCACCGTCACCGAAAGCCCAACCTTCACCCCGCCCACCATCGCCGCAACCTACACCGTCAACGCAACGACGTATTCGATGGGCGGCGCGCAATCCGGCGATGCGTTAACCTTGCCGGCGGCCGACGGCGGGCAGGGCGTATTGGCGTATGTCCGCGGCGGCAACCTGCCGACCAACCTCACGGAAACCGCGGACGGCGGGCGCATATTATTAACCGGCGCGCCGAGCGTGGCCGACGAGTACACCTTCACGCGCACGGTCACCGACCAAGCCGCGACGCCGCGCAGCGGTGAATTCACCTTCATCGCCAATGTCGTCGCCGCGCCTTCGTTTGCCGCCGCGCAAGAAAAACTCCACGCAACGATTGGCGCGGCGATTAGCCAATCATTATTGCGCGCAAGCGGCGGGGTTGCGCCGTTGGCGTATTCGCTTGCGCCCGAATTGCCGAGCGGCATGCAGTTCGACGCGTCCGCCGTGCAAATCAGCGGCGCGCCCGATAATGCAACCGATGTCGGCAACGCCAATTACACCTTGACCGTCGTCGATGTACACGGCGCAAGCGCGATGGTGGCGTTCGACCTCGAAGTCTATGCGGCGTTGGCGTATGTCGCCGGCGATAATCCGGGCGACACCACCTTCAGCGTCGGGCCAAGCAAATCGATTGCATTCCTCGCCGTCGGCGGCGGGCGCAGCGCGTATGCATATTCGCTCGACGGCATCGCTGATGTCAGCGGCGCCAACAGTTTGGCGTTTGACGCCAACAGCCGCACATTGGCCGGCACGTTCGGCGTCGTTACCGACAATGTCGGGTTGACCTATATCGTCGCCGACCAAAACCAAGCGTCCTTAAGTTACGCCTTTAACGTCGCCGCCGTCGCCGCGCCGACCTTCTCGAACGCCGCCAACACTGAGTTGGGCGCGCTTGATTTCCGCATCGGCGCGGAAGTGGAAGTTACCCTGCCGCAAGCGACCGGCGGGGTTGCGCCGTTGACGCATAAGTTGACCGTGGATTCCAATTACGACTCGGCTGGGTTTAATCAATTCGGCTTGATGTACGACGGCGCAACGCGCATATTGAGCGGCACGATAAGCGCGGTGACATTGGATTCGGTTTCATCGGCGTATCATGTGCGCGACGCCAACGGCGCAACCGGCATCGCGAGCGCGCCGGTTGACGTGTATCCGCGCGTGACTTTGGCGCAGGACGATTTAATTCTCACCGTCGGGTCGAGCGTCGACCAAACCTTGTCGGCCGCGCAAAACCTCATCGGCATATTTGGCTTCGGTTCAGCCGCGTATACGCTGACCGATTTGGACGGCAACGGGCTGGATGATTTGCCGAGCGGCGTTACGTTTGATGCGGCAACGCATAAACTCGGCGGCACCGCGCCGAGCGTCGCAACGGCGGAAACGTCCTTTATCTACGCCGCGACCGACGATGTCGATGGCGATTCGGCGAGCGTCACCTTCTCGATAACGGTCGCCGATGCGCCGGTGTTTACGCCGAGCGAACTCGCCGTCACTTTCACCATCACCAACGCCGCCAAATACAGCAGCGGCGGGGCGGTGATTGAAGGGTTGACGTTGCCGGCGGCCAGCGGCGGCGCCGGCGGCGATGTCTACACCAACCAAGGCGCATTGCCGACTGGCATGAGCGGCGCGGCGATTGCCGATGAATACGCAATCAGCGATGACAACGCCCCAAGCGCGGTCGGCAACTTCACCTTCAGCCGCATCATCGCCGACCAAATCGACCAACAAGCGACCTTCACGTTGCTGGCCAGCGTCGTCGCCGCGCCTTCGTTTGCCGGCGCGCCAAGCAAAATTCACGCGACCATCGGCGGCCCCGATGTAAACGTCGCCTTGCCGACGGCGAATAATGGGTTCGGCGCGTTGGCGTATTCCGCCGCCGGGTTGCCCGCTGATTTGGCGGTCGATGCAAGCACCGCGCAATTAACCGGCGCATTGGCAAACACCCTCAGCGCAAGCGATTCGCAATACACCTTGCGGGTTGTCGATGTACACGATGTCAGCGCGACCTTGCAGTTCGACCTGCAGGTCTACGCCACCTTGGCGTTCGTCGCCGGCAACAATCCGGGTGACACGACTTTCACCGTCGGCACGAGTGACGCATTGGTCTTCCTTGCCGCCACCGGCGGACGCGCGGATTTAACTTATTCGGTCGATGGTATCGACGATGTTGGCGGCAACAACAGTTTGGCGTTTGTCGAAGCCACGCGCACTTTATCCGGCACGTTCGATGTCGTTAGTAACGATGTTGGGTTAACCTATGTCGTCGCCGACAATAACGGCGCGACGGTTAGTTACGCATTCACCGTCGCCGCCGTCGCCGCCCCGAACTTTGCCGCCGCGGATGTCACCGCGCTCGACAATGGCTACACCTTCCGCGCCGGCACTTTGATAGCGGCCAACACGACTTTGCCGGAGGCGCAAGATGGCTTGCCGCCGTTGACGCATAAACTCACGGTCGGCGCGACTTCGAACTATTCGGATGCCGCCTTTGGCGCCAACGGCGTCGCCTTCGATGCGTCCACGCGCGCCTTATCCGGCACGCCAAGCGCGGCGGCGTCGATTAATCATCCGCTCGGCTATCACGCGCGCGATGCCAACGGCGCAATCGTCTCGCGCGCCACCAACATCTATGTCGCCTCGACGTTTACCGTGGCGCAGGACAATGTGCAACTTTCGGCCGGGCAATCCGTCAATCAATCGCTCAGCGAAGCAAGCGGCGGCGTTGGCGCGGTCACTTATACGATTGCCGGGGTAAACGGCGCGACCTTGCCAACCGGCATCACCTTCAACCCGCCCGCCCGCGCATTGCAAGGCACTGCACCGAATAGCGATGTCGCCGAGGCATCGTTCGCATACACCGCACTCGATGATTTTGACGACGCCACCGACACAGTCACTTTCACGCTCGCCGTGTTCACCCGACCGGTGTTCTCGCCGTCGCGGATACGCGCGCGCTTCACCGTCGGCGCGTCGACTTATTCGGTCGGCAATCCGTTGACCCAGGTCGAAACCATCACCTTGCCGGCCGCCAGCGGCGGCGCCGGCAATTTGGTGTACAGCACCAGCGGCAGTTTGCCGGCCGGCATTACGCAAACCGCGGACGGCAATCGCATATTGTTAACCGGCACGCCGACCACGGCGACGGTGGTCGACCTCACATTCTTGCGCCAAGTGGTTGACAGTTATACGCCGCCGCGCAGTGGGGAGTTAACCTTCATTGCCACGGTGGTGCGGGCGCCGGTGTTTGATGAGCAAATCGACAAACTGCATGCAACGATTGGCGGCCCAGCATTGGACGAAAATAACGCTTTCTTGCCGTACCCCCGCTACGGCACCCAGGTGATTGTCTATCAAGTGACGCCGGCGTTGCCGAGCGGGTTGCGGTATGACGATGACGCCCACGCCATTGTCGGCGTGCCGACTAACGCAACCGATGTCGGCAACCAAAACTACACCTTGACCGCCATCGATGCCAACGGCGTACGCGCCACGGTGCAATTCGATTTGCAGGTCTATGCCGAGCTTGCCTTTGCCGCCACCCCGCCGACTGCGGTTACCTACACCATTGGGCAAACCCAATCGCAAACCTTGCCGCTGGTCAACGGCGGACGCGCGGCGTTGACCTATTCCTTCGATGGCATCAGCGCGATTGCCGCAAGCAATAATTTAACCTACGACGCCGCTACGCGCATTGTAACCGGCTCGTTCGCCGCGGCCGGCAGCGGCGGGTTGACCTATACCGTCGCCGACGCCAACAGCGCGGCATTGACGCATGCATTTAATGTCGTCGCGGTCGCGCCGGTCGCCATCACCAACGCCGCCGACCTGACGTTGCTCGGCGCCGGCTACACCTTCCGCGTCGGCACGGCGATTGCCGCCAACACCACCTTGCCGGTCGCTGCCGGCGGCGCGGCGCCGATTACTTATAAACTCACCGTCGGCGCGAGCAGCGCGTATACCGCAACCGAATGGGGCGTCGGCGGAGTCGATTTTGATTCGAGCACGCGAGTGTTGTCCGGCACGCCGAGCGCCGAATACGACGCCGACATCACTTATCACGCGCGCGACGCCAACGGCGTAACCGACTCGCAATCCACCAATATGTACATCGCCGCATCGTTTGCGTTGTCGCAAGTTGACATTGGCTTGCCGACATCAGAATCGGTGAATCAATCGTTGAGCTCGGTCAGCGGTGCGGTCGGCACAATCGTCTACACGGTCACTGGATTAAACAGCGCAACCTTGCCGAACGGCGTCACATTCGATGCAGACGACCTCGCCTTGGAAGGCACCGCGCCGGCAACCGCGGTCGCGGCGCGGACATTCGAATACAAAGCCACCGATGATTTCGATAACGAAGTTGCCGTCGCCACGTTTGTCATCACCGTAAACGAACGCCCGACCTTCGCCCCGCCGGCGATTGCGGCGACCTACAGCGTCGGCGCAACCACCTACACCATCGCCGGCGCGCAAAGCGCGGATACGATTACGATGCCCGAAGCGAGCGGCGGCGTCGGCGCGGTCGTCTACAGCCCAAGCGGCGTCACCCCGCCCGGCATGACGCGCACCAGCGACGGCAATCGAGTGTTGCTGAGCGGCGCACCGAACCGCGCCGGCGATTACACCTTCACCCGCACCGCCACCGACTCTTCGTCGCCGCCGCGTGTTGGCGTATTCACCTTCACCGCGAATGTCGTCGCCGCGCCGGCATTCGCCGCCACGCAGGATAAAATCCACGCAACGATTGGCGGGCCGGCGCTCGATGTCGATTTGCGCACCGCCAATAACGGCTATGCGCCGTTGGTCTACGGCATATCTCCGGCATTGCCGAACCACTTGGCGGTCAATGCATCGACCGCCAAATTAAGCGGCGTGTTGGCGGTCAATGCCGGCGTAAGCGATGCCCGCTACACCTTGACCGCCGTCGATGTACACGGCGCAAGCGGCGACTTGCGATTTGAGTTGCAGGTCTATGCGGCGTTGGCGTTCGCCGCCGGCAACAACCCGGATGATTCAACTTTCACCGTCGGCACGAATACCCCGTTGAACTTCCTCGCCGTGACCGGTGGGCGCGCGGCCTATGCGTATTCCTTGGACGGGCTCGGCGACATTGGCGTGACCAATTCCTTGGCGTTTAATGCCAACACGCGCACTTTATCCGGCACCTTTGCCGCCACCAACGGCGCGGTTGGGTTGACCTATATCGCCGCCGATGCAAACGGCGCGACATTAAGTTACGCATTCAACGTCGCCGCACTCGCCGCGCCCAACTTTGCCGCCGCGGATGTCACGACGCTCGGCAACGGCTACACCTTCCGCATCGGCAACCCGATTGCCGCCAACACCGCCTTGCCGCAAGCGCAGGATGGCTTGTCGCCGTTGACGCATAAACTCACGATAGGCGCGACTTCGCAATATTCGGGCGCCGATTTTGGCGCAAGCGGCGTGGCTTTCGATGCATCGACACGGGTGTTGTCGGGCACGCCGGTTGCGCCGTCGACCAATCATTTGCTCAACTATCACGCGCGCGACGCCAACGGCGCGACCGCATCGCAATCCACCAATATCTTCATCGCCGTGCCGTTCGCCTTGGTGCAAGACAACCTCGCGTTTGCAACCGAACAATCGGTGAACTTGACGTTGGCTGAAGCGGGCGGCGCGGTTGGTTCGGTCGCCTATACGGTCAGCGGAATCAGCGGCGCAACCTTGCCAACCGGCGTCACCTTTAATGCGACCGCGCGCGCCTTGCAAGGCACCGCCCCGGCGACGCCGACTGTCGAGCGGTCGTTTGAATACACCGCCACCGATAATTTCGACAGCGTCATCGCGCGCACGACGTTTACGGTGACCGTAAATGAACGCCCGGTGTTTACGCCGGCGATGTCTACCGTTAGTTACACCGTCGGCGCAACGACCTATACGCTTGTCGCCGACGGCGCGCAATCGGCCGATGCCATCACCTTGCCGGCCGCCAGCGGCGGCACCGGCAATTTGGCGTACAGCATCGACGGCGCAACGCCGCCCGGCATTACGCGCACGGCGCGCGGCGCTTTAATTCTGCTCAGCGGCGCACCGAATCAAGTCGGCGAATACACCTTTGTGCGCATCGCCACCGACCAATCATCGCCGCCGCGCAGCGGTGCATTCACCTTCATTGCGCATGTGGTGGCGTTGCCGGTGTTTGCATCGACGCAAACCGGATTGTCGTTCAGCGTCAACCAACCGCAACCTGCCAATGTGGTGTTGATTACCGCAAGCGGCGGCGTCGGCGATTTGTCGTATTCGATATCGCCGGCGTTGTCGGGCGGGTTGAGGTTTAACGACGCCGAACCGCCGCGCCTTAACGGCACGCCGAATGAGGTCAGCAACACCCTCTATCGCGTGCAGGCGACCGACCAAAACGGCGGCGTTGCCAACAGCGCGCAATTCCACATCCGCGTATTCGCCGCGCCGACATTGTCGGGCGTGGCAACGGCATACACCTTCCGCCAAAACGTCGCGCGCAGCCATCGCTTGCCGTCCGCGGCCAACGGCGCGCCGCCGTTGACGCATAAGTTAACCGTCGGCGCGAGTTCGGCGTATGGCGCGGCGGCGTTTGTCGATAATTCCAGCGTGCCCGGCATTGCATTCGATGCGGTGCGGCGTGAATTGTCCGGCGCACCGAGCGTCGTCGGCAACACCGCATTCGCGTATCACGCGCGCGACAACAACGGCGCCGGCGTTGCGCGCAACACCGCCATCGAAGTGGTTGCCGCATTGGCGTTTGCAAGCGCACCGCCCGACATCACCTTCTCAATCAACCAGCAAAACATCAGCGTTCCGTTGCCGGCGGTCAATGGCGTGATTGGCGATGCGACGTACTCATTAATAAACCTGCCGTCTTGGCTGCGATTCGATGCGGCGACGCGCCAATTGACCGGTAACGCGCCCAACGCCGAACAAGCCGTGCGCACCTTAACTTATCGCGCGCGCGATTCATTCGATGGCGCGCAACTCGAGGCGACCTTTGCGATGCGCGTTGCGCGCGCGCCGGCGTTCACGCCATCGACGATTGCGGCGACCTACACCGTCGGCACCGCCACCTACACCATCGGCGGTGTGCAAGACGGCGATGCGTTGACCTTGCCGTTCGCAACCGGCGGCACCGGCGCGATTGCCTACGCCGAAACCGACAATTTGCCGAGCGGTTTGAATGCAAATGTCCTCGCCGACAATCGAGTGGTTATCAGCGGCTCGCCGACGCAAATCGGGGCGTTTAGTTACACCCGCGTCGCCGAAGACGCCAACAATCACCGCGGGCGGTTCACCTTGCAGATATTCGTCGCCGCCGCGCCTTCGTTTGGCGCGCAAACCATCGACGATGAAAAATACAGCGTTGGCATGGCGGTGGATTTGAACTTGCCGTCAATCCAATCCGGCGGGGTGCAGCCGATTTCGTATTCATTGACCGACGCCGCCGTCGGCGGCGCCGGCATCGACGGGCTTGGGTTTAATGCGCGGCGATTGAACGGCGTGGTCGCCACGATGCAAACGGTCACTTATCGTTACACGGCGCACGACGCCAACGGCGTTGAGGCGACCGCGTTGGCATTTGTGTTGGAAGTGGTTAATGCGCCGACGATTACATTTACGCCGGCGACAATCACTTATACGGTGGGCGGCGCGCTGGTTGCCGACAACCAAACTTTTGTCGCCGGCATCACCGACAAACCGACGACGGCGTCCTATGAATTAACCAACATTCCGCACGGCTTAACGATGTCCGGAGACTTTGTCGAAAGCGGCAACGACGTAACTTTTGTATTGGTCGGTGTGCCGACTTTCGTCGACGATTACACCGTGACGCTTAATGTGTCTGAGCAAGGCAACGCCGACAAAGTCAACGCAAGCGATTCGTTTGTGATTACGGTGGCTGATAAGCCGTCGCTTTCGCCAATCGCTCATTCCTTCCTCGTGACCGAAGGCGCGACCAACCACGTGGTTACAACGACTAAATTAAAAGCCGACGGCGGCGCGGGGATGGTTACGTATACGTTGACGTTTGTCGGCAACGTTGTCGATGACGTTGTCAATGCGGATGCGCCGCGCCCGACTTGGTTGTTGGAGCCGACGACGTTCGCCGCCGGCACCGCTGTGCCGGAAATTCAGGTCGATGCGTCGTACGATGATTTGGTCGCACAACCGGGCGAAGCCGAGCCGCAGTATCTGTTCGATTACACCGCCACAGACGCCAACGGCGCAACCGCAACCTACACGTTAACTTTCTCTCTTTATCGCGCCAGTGCCGATAATTTTGTCAAGGTAAACGAACAACTGTTATCCGATGCCGCCGGCGCAATCGCCAGCGACACGGTCAGTGCGGTGGTGCGGCGCATCGCCCAAGCGCGCGATGGGCAATCGGCGCGGGTGTCGTTTGCCGGGCAGAACACCTTGGCCGGAATGATAACCGCCTACGGCAAATCGCTTGCCGACGATGAAATGGACGCGATGCGATTGTTGCACGGCACCGCCATCGCAATGCCGCTCAACGCAAACGGGCAAGCGTACGGCGCGCGCACCGGCGCGGTGTGGTTGTCGGGCGAATACAACGACATCTCCGGCGACACCGATGAACTCAAATGGGACGGCAGTTTGCGCAGCGTGCATATCGGCATGGACAGCCGCGTCGGCGAAACCGCGATTGGCGGGGCGGCGGTGGCGGTGACCAACACCGAAATTGAATACGAAGACATCGGCGAAAACCAACGCGGCGGTAAAGGCGATTACGACCTGCGGTTGACGACGCTCAACCCGTATATCAGTTGGCGCGTCGGTGCCGCCGATTTATGGGCGATGCTTGGCGTCGGCAGCGGCGAATTGTCCATCAACACCGATGTTGCGGCGCAGGAAGTGCAGGCTGATTTGCGCATGCGCAGCGCGGCGTTTGGCGCGCAAGGCGAAGCCGGCGTCTATGGCAACACGCGATTGCGCATCGGCGGTGAAATGCTGGCCACGCAAATCGATGTGGTCGGCAACGACGACATCAGCGCGCAGACGGTCGATGGCGGCTTGGCGCGATTGAGCGGCGAGTTTACCAACAGCGTCGATTTATACACCGGCGGTCGAATCGAGCCGCATTATGAATTCGCGCTGCGCTACGACTACGGCGACAGCGATTTGGGCGCCGGCTTCGAAAGCGCGGCCGGGTTGCGCCACTTCGGCATCGACGGCCGCTTCCGCAGCGAATTGCGCGCGCATGCGATGCAATCCACCGGCGGCGAATACAGCGAATGGGGCGTGTATGCATTGGTGCGCAATGAAAGCGGCGCCGACGGGCAGGGCTTGTCGTTGCGCGTGCGCCCGTCCTACGGCGCAAGCGACGGTCAAGTCGGCGCGGTGTGGGATGGATTGGATGCATTGCGCAACACCGACCCGGATGCGGTGGATTATTCGATGCACATCGATTCGCATCTCGGCTATGGCGTCGCCGGACACGGTTGGCGCGGGGTGGTGACGCCGTTTGTCGAATGGTCGCACGCCGACACCAACATCTATCGCATGGGCGCAAACTGGAATCCGAGCGCGCCGCTGCAGTTGCGCTTGGTCGGCGAACGCGAACGCTCCAAAGACGGCGAGGTTCAACAAAGCCTGTTGTTCAAAGGTGAAGTGCGGTTTTAACGCGGCGCGGCGGCGGGCGGATGAGTTGGCTGCGTTAAAGCGCAACGAGTGGCAAGTAACAAGCGGCAAGTAACGATTGGCGAACGATAATGGTAATGGTGATTGCAATTTACACGGCGCGCGGGTATAGTGCGGCGTCGTTTACCGCGTAATTGATGCACAATGAAACGCACCTTCCAGCCGAGTTTAATCAAGCGCAAACGCAACCACGGGTTTCGCGCGCGGATGCGCACACGCGCCGGGCGCGCGGTGATTAACGCGCGGCGCGCCAAACGCCGCGTGCGTCTGTCGGCCTGAGCGCCCATTTGCCACGCGCGGCGCGCATCGGCGAGCCGCGCATTGATCAACGCTTCCCGCGCACCGCGCGATTGTTGAACGGCGCGCAGTTTGCCGAAGTGTTTGCGCATAAACGCCGCGCGCATGCCGCGCATTTTTGCGCGCATGTTGCGCCGAATCGCTTAACCCATGCGCGCATCGGCTTGGCGGTGTCGCGCAAAGTCGATAAAAAGGCGGTCGAGCGCAATCGCATCAAACGCTTGGTGCGCGAATCATTTCGCCGCAATGCGCCGCAACTCGACGGCATCGATGTTGTGATGGTCGCCAAAGTCGGCGCATCGAAACAGCCGAGCCGGGTGTTGCGCATCGAGTTGGAAAAATTGTGGCGACGCGCGCATGCGCAAATCGAAGCAAAGCCGAAAAGTCAAACCGAGCCGCCGCAAGCAATGCAATGACCGCCCGCCGCCTTTGCCTCCGCCGCGCGTTAACTTCATCGATGCGGCGATTGCACACCGTATTCATCGCGCTGTTAATTGCGCCGATACAACTGTATCGGTTGTGCATCAGCCCGTTTTTGGGGATGCGTTGTCGGTTTGCGCCGAGTTGCGCCGAATATGCAATGCAGGCGATTGCGCAACACGGCGCGTTGCGCGGCGGTTGGTTGGCGGTGCGGCGGTTGGCGCGTTGTCATCCGTTTCACGCCGGCGGCGACGACCCGGTGCCGACGCGATTGCGCGGTGAGTGATGTGCGGTTGGTAATGATTGATGCAACGATTGATTCAGCGATTGTCGCTTTGATTGCCGCTTCGATTGTAATTTCGATTGCCGCATCGATTGCCGCTTCGATTGTCGTTGCGATAAATTTTTGACATGGTTGTTACCGTTACAAATTTAACTTGTGGTTATTGTTAACCGTTACTTCATCGACAACATTACTTCATCGAAAAAATTACTTCACCAAAACTCTTTCACACTTCATCAACACACAACAACACGGCAACCGCCCAATCATTATGTTTAACTTGGAAATTCAACGAGTCATTTTATGGGGTGCGCTGGCGTTGGTGCTGGTGATGATTTGGCAATCGTGGACTGCGTTTCAACTGGATTACGCGACGCCGCCGGTCGATAGTGTTGCCGCGCCCGACGCGCCGCCGAGCGCCAATCCAATCGGCGCCGCGGATGTGCCGGCCGCGCCGCAAACGCCGACCGAATCATCGACCGCCGTTGCGCCCAACGATGCACCGCGCGAGGTCGAAGATTCGACGCAATTGATTCGCGTCGAGACCGACGTCGTGCGCGCCGAGATTGACCCGCGCGGCGGCGATTTGGTGCGCATCGAATTGTTGCGTTATCCGTTGCGCGTGGATGCGCCGGATGAACCGTTTGTGCTGATGTATCGAAGCGATGAACAATTGGCGATTGCGCAAAGCGGGTTGATTGGCAACGGGCGCGAATATCCGAATCACGGCGTCGAATACCAAGCGCGCCAATATGAATATCAACTCGGCGATGATTCGCACATCGAAGTGGCGTTGGATTGGCGCGCGCCCGACGGCGTCGCCTATCAAAAAGTGTTTCGCTTTGCGCGTGATTCGTATCGGATAGAAATTGATTTTCGCGTCGATAATCAAACCGACCAAGCGTGGAGCGGTTTTGTATACGGGCAACTCAAACAAACCGAAATCGACCAGGAAAGTTCGCTCGGCTTTTTGGGGCGGCTGCCGAGTTTTCACGGCGCGGCGATGTACACCGCCGATGACAAATACGACAAAATTTCCTACGCCAACATGCGCGATGACGCGGTCAATCGCGTGACGCCGTTTGGTTGGGTGGCGATGATGCGGCATTATTTTGTCTCGGCTTATCTGCCCGATGATTCGGCTGGGCTGCAGTTTTACACCGGCACCGGCGGCTATCAAAATCGCCAATACCGCATCGGCTATAAAACCACCGCGCCGGTGCAAATTGCCGCCGGCAACAACGGCGTGTTGTCGAGCGTGTTGTTTGTCGGGCCGAAAGCGCATGACCAACTCGAACGCCAAAATGTCGAAGGGTTGTTGTTGACCGTGGATTACGGCTGGTTGACGCCGATTGCCGACCCGCTGTTTTGGCTGCTGTCGAAGATTCACGGTTTCACCGACAACTGGGGCTGGGCGATTGTGTTGTTGACCGTGTTGGTCAAGGCGGTGTTTTATCCGCTGTCGGCGGCGAGTTATCGCTCGATGGCGAAGATGAAAAAACTGGCGCCGCGCATGAAGACATTAAAGGAACGTTGCGGCGACGACAAAAAACGTTTTCAGCAGGAGATGATGAAGTTTTACAAAAGCGAAAAGGTCAACCCGGCCGGCGGTTGCCTGCCGATTTTGGTGCAGATACCGGTGTTCATCGCGCTGTATTGGACGCTGTTGGAAAGCGTCGAGTTGCGCCAAGCCGACTTTATCTTTTGGATTAACGACCTGTCGATTCCCGACCCGTATTTTGTGCTGCCGTTGTTGATGGGCGCATCGATGATTGTGCAGTTCTTCTTAAACCCGGCGCCGGTCGACCCGCTGCAGAAAAAAATCATGATGGCGATGCCGGTGGTGTTTACCGTGTTCTTTTTGTGGTTTCCGGCCGGGTTGGTGTTGTATTGGGTGGTCAACAATCTGCTGTCCATTGCCCAGCAATACTACGTCACGCGCACCATCGAGCGCGCCTGACGACATCGTCGCCGTGGCCACGCCGGCCGGACGCGGCGCGATTGGCGTCGTGCGGCTTTCCGGCGCCGGCATCGTCGCCATCGGCGATGCGTTGCTCGGGCAAACGCCGCCGGCGCGGCGCGCGGCGTTGCGCGATTTTTGCGATGCGCACGGCGCGGTGATTGACCGCGGCATCGCGCTGTATTTCCCGGCGCCATCCAGTTACACCGGCGAACATTGCCTCGAACTGCAGGCCCACGGCGGCGCGGTGGTGTTGAAGATGTTGATGCGCCGCTGCATCGAACTCGGCGCGCGCGCCGCGCGTCCTGGCGAATTCAGCGAACGCGCGTTTTTAAACGGACGCTTGGATCTCGCCCAAGCCGAAGCGGTCGCCGATTTAATCACCAGCGCAACCGAAGCCGCGGCGCGCTCGGCGATGCGTTCATTGCAGGGCGAATTTTCCGCGCGGATTGAACGCTTGACCGCGCAACTGACCGAGTTGCGCGTGTTGATTGAAGCGGCGATTGATTTCCCCGACGAAGACATCGATGCGGCGCGCGAAAACGACGCGCGCGTAACCCGCGCGTTGACCGAATTGCAACAACAATTCGCAGCCCTGCGCGCCGAAGCCGCGCGCGGTCAACGTTTGCGCGACGGGTTAAAGGTTGTGTTGAGCGGCCCGCCGAACGCCGGCAAATCCAGTTTGTTTAACGCCTTGGTGCGCGGGCCGCGCGCGATTGTTAGCGACATCGCCGGCACAACCCGCGATGTGTTGGAACAATCCATCGAAGTCGGCGGCATGCCGGTCGAGATGGTCGACACCGCCGGTTTGCGCGAACCCGGTGACGCGATTGAACGCGAAGGCGTGCGCCGCGCGCGCGCCGCGCAACGAAGCGCCGATTTAATTTTGTTGGTGGTCGATGACGCCTCGGCGACGTCGGCTGAGATTGAAAACTGGCGGCGCGCGATTGATGCGCCGTTGTGTTTGGTGCGCAACAAAATCGATGTCAGCGGACGCGCGCCCGGCGATTGCGCGCCCGATGATTGCGCGCGGGGCGTTGCGGTGTCGGCGTTGTCTGCGCAAGGGTTGGATGCATTGCTGGCGCGCATCCAACAACACGCCGGTCTCGGCGACGCCGATGCAACCTTCATCGCGCGCCAACGCCATTTGGATGCACTGGCGCGCGCCGAACAACATCTGCACGCCGGCGCCGAACAATGGCGCGCCCACGGCGGCGAATTGCTCGCCGAAGAATTGCGCGCCTGCCAAAACGCACTCGGCGAAATCACCGGCGCAGTCGGCGCCGATGATTTGCTTGGGCGAATTTTTGCATCCTTTTGTATTGGGAAATAGTGTTGGCGGGTGACATTGTTACGAGTGACATTGTTATACGGGTGACATTGTTAAGTGACATTGGCAAACGTTGTCGGTCGCAACATCGATGCGTGGTGTCGACAAGCAACGTCGACAAACAATGTCGGTTGGCAAAGTCGACAAACTTGTAGCGGTATGTAACATTGGCAAGTGACGTTGGCAAGCGGGTCAACCGGTAACGTCGATAAGCATTGTCGGTGGGTCGCGTCGATAAACAACATCGGCGGGTGAAATCGATAAACGACGTCGATAAACTGTGGCGATAAACCGCAGCGACAAACCAACGCAGTGCGGCGCATTAAATTATCCAATCAATCCAAACAATGATAAACTGCGCATTTGATTTTGCCGGGATGGACCGGTTGCGGTGCAGTGACAGCCGAAGGTTGTCCGCGGTTTGGCGTGTACTTGGTTGCATGAATTGGCGTACACTTGTTTGCACTGTCGACGTTTAAGTTTTACTTATCCCGCTCCGTTGCGTTTTGACGCCGCATTAACATGAATAAATCCCCTCCGCGCGCGCAATACACCGCCGGCATCTTGGTGCAGATGGTGGCGGTGTTGGCGGCGTTGATTGGCTTGATGGTTTGGCAGAGCGAAGTGATACAACGGATTTACTTCGTCAACCAAGTCAACGCGGTTGGCTGGACCGTCAACGGCGGCATCGTCGCGCTGTTTTTTTGCGGCTTTATGGTGTTGGTGCGCCGGTTTGTCGAATACCGCGAACAGGAAATTAACCTGTTGCGGTTTTCGCGCAACATCGACAACGACGACGACCCGATGAGCGGCGTCAGCCCGCAAAGTTTAATCGCGCAACGTTATCGAACGCTGTTGGAGTTAAACCGCCGCCGCGCCGAGATTCAACAAGGCGCGTTGGCCTCGGCGTTGTTTGCGGTCGAATCCAGCCGCAACAGTTTCCCCAAGTTTGTGCATAACGTGCTGATTTTAACCGGCGTGTTCGGCACGATTGTTTCGCTTTCGCTTGCGTTGTTTGGCGCATCCGATTTAATCAGCGACCGCGACGGCGGCGGCTTGGGCGCGATGATTTACGGCATGTCGACCGCGTTGTCGACGACCTTGAGCGCAATCATCGCGTATTTAATCTTCGGTTATTTTTACATCAAGTTGACCGACACCCAAACCTATCTCATCAGCCGCATCGAGGAAATTAGCGCGGTGACGTTGTTGCCGCGTTTGCAGCCGAATCAGGAAGCGGCGGTGTTGGAATACAACGACGGGATTCGCAGCGCCGGTCAATTGATTGCGCGGTTTGACCAAACCCAACAACAATACGAACAATCGGTGCAGATTTTGGTCGAAGCCAGCGAAGCGCTTGCGCGACATCTGCAGGGCGCGCCGCCGCCGCCGCCGACAAAATCCGCCGACGCCGACACGGCGGTGCGGCTCGAGGCATTGTTAAAACGCCACGCCGACAGCGTCGCGGCCAACACCAAACTGCTGGGCGAGGCGGTTGAGTTGTTGCGCGAAGGCTTTCGGTTGCGCAAGTAAATGCGCGCGCGCGACGGTTTTGTCGATTTGCGCGTCGGTGCAAGCGCGCCCGGCGACGACAGCGTTTGGCCGTCGTTCACCGACATTATGACGGTGATAGTGATGATTTTTTTGATGGCGTTGGTGTTTGTGATGGTGCGCAATGTCGAACTTGGGCGGCAATTGGTCACCAGCGAAATTGAACGTCAACAAAGTTTCCGCAAAAGCGAAAGCCTCGGTCGTCAATTGGGCGCGTTGGAATTGGCCATGAGCGGGCTGCGCAAATCGCTCGGCGAAAGCCAAACCGAAGTCGAATCATTGCGCGGCGAGAACGCAACCTTAAGCGGCGTCAATTTGTCGCTCAATCAGCGCATCGATTCGCTGGCCGCGCAATTGGCGCGCGTCAATGAATTGCTCGAAGCCGAACAGCGCGAACGCCGCGCGTTGGCGACGCGGTTTGCCGAACAGGGCGAGCAACTGCAGGCGCAACAACAATCGCTCGAAACGGCGACGCGCGGTTATCAACAGGCGCAATTGCAAATCGAAACTTTGCGCGAACGCATCCAACAACGCCGCATCGAAAACCAAGCGTTGCAAAAATTGGCGGATACGTCGGGCGAAAAATACCGCAGTTTGCGCGAGGAATTCGAACGGCTGGATGAACAATACCGCGATTTGGTGCGCCCGGCGCGCTCGGCCGCCGGCAAATACATCGTCGCGGTGCGCATCGACAAGGACGACGACGGCTATCGCTACCGCGTCACCGAACCGCAACGCGAACCGACCGATTACAATCAATCGCAATTGGATAAACGACTCGGCGCGCTCAAAAATGAACGCGGCGAAAATTTATACACGCGGGTGATTATCCCCGAGGACAATAAACTGTCGCACAATGAAGCGTGGCGATTGACGCAACGGATTTTGCGCGCCTATGATTATTATTATCAAAGTTACGATGCGGCGGGGAATTAATGGTTAACTATTAACTATTAACTATTAATTATTAACTTGTAACTCTTAACACGCCGCAAGCATAAGCGGCAAGTGAAAATAAAAAGTAACAATGCAAAATAACAGTACAAAGCAACAATATAAAGTAACAAACAACAGTTAACAGTTACCCCACAGTTACACTTCACAACTCATCAACACTTCACACCCCATCCATCAACTCGCTTCGCCTGCGCAATGCCGCGCATTGCGTTACCCGTCAGGTGGTTTCGCATTGGGTTGGTTGACGTCGTTCGGCGACGGCAATTCGTACAGCGCATTATCAGCCGGCTCCGGCGTTGGCAGCAGTGCCTTGTAATCCAAGTCGAGAAAATGCGCCATAGTCTTTAGTTTCAGTTTGCGCATTTTGCCGAAGTTGGTGACGTAATGCGCGAGTTGATTGTCGGACACCGACCACAATCGATGGCGGTATTGCGGCAGGTCGATGTCTTGTTTGTCGCGGTTGTTCCACGACCAATAGTTAAACGTTGACACGCCGATAAACTGCACCGCCGCGGAATAGCCGAGCAACGCGATAAACGCCGCGCACAGCAGCGGCTTGGCAAAGGTTTTTTGCATCACCGGCAACATCAACAGCGCAAGAAGAAGCGACACATCGACCATCGTGCGCGGGCCAAACGACCAGCCGCCGGTCCAGTTGTGATGCACGGCGGTGGTGAGTAACATCAGCGTTGCCACCACCTGCAGCGCGACATAAGCGCGATAGCGCGGCAATTCCTTCCAGGCCAAATACGCGCCGACCACGCCGAATAAAAACACCGGCGAGAAAATAAACAAGCCGCGCGACGGGCTGATTAACAAACCGGCCACTCCACGCCACAACGGCGTGCCCCATAAATCATCCTGACGTTCGCCGGCGACGACTTGTTGCGCGGTAATCAATGCGCCGCCGAAATAATAATGGTTGTACCAAAAAAACGCCGCGGCAAACGGCAAGCCGCCGAGCGCAAACAGCGCAAATTGGCGGCGCGAAAAAATTAAATAATAAACGCCAAGCACAACGACAAACAGCACGCCGGTCGGACGGCACAACGTCGCCATGCCGGCGGCGACGCCGACCGCCAACGCGCCGCCGAGATGTTCGCGATGTCGCCCGAGGAAAAAGTACGCGCCGAGCGCCAGCCAAAAATCAAACGGCGCGTGTTGCCAAAGCGATTGGCTGCTCATCGACCACGCGCAACTGCCGAGGGCAAAGGCAAGCGCCGGCAACACCGCCAGCCACGGCGATGCATTGGCGTCGCGCAACGAATCGCGCAGCGTCAAAAAAATCAGCGTCGCGGTCGCCGCGCTCAGCAATGACACCGTGAATTTTGTGCCGTACCACAGCCACCAATAATTCGCAGTGATGTCGGTGAACAGATTAATCAGCGCATACACCGGCAACACCATCAACGCCGCGCCGATGCCGAAGGTGTTGGCGTAATAGCCGTCGTAGACGGTGTTGACAAAATAATGATAATGATTGGTCGGCGTCAGGCGGCCGACTTCATAAAGATGCTGCGCATAGGCGTTCCATTCCTTAAAGCGATACGTTTGGTCGGGTTCGCCCGGCGTGGTCAGCACCCATTCGAATTGGTCGGGGATGGTTTGCGGGGCGATGATGAACGAATGATTTTCCAACAGGTTCATCGCCAGAATCATGTTGCCGTATTGATCCGAGCCGTACAGGTAATCGCCATTGAGTTGATACAGCGCAAAACAAAACAGCAACAGCCCGAGCGCCCATCGCCAAGTCGCGCGCGTCGATTGCGCGTGGTGTTGCGTTTGACGCGCCGCTTTGCGCGCGGCGCGTCGCGACGATTGGGAGGCGGAGTGTTTCATTGGCGGCAGGGTTTCATCGGTGGCGGCGCGATTGCATCATGCGCACGGCATTTTACAGCGCGAGGTAAAAAAACGCGACAAGCAATGCGCCGCTTAACCAACTGACGCGGTCGCGCAGGGCGAACGCAACCGGGTCGCCGTCAATCGCGCCGCGATGGGCGAGCAACAACATCCGCCCGAGCCAATACACCAACGCGGCAATCACCAGCCACAACGCGCGCGGGTTGGCGTAGCGGTCGGCGACTTCGGCGTCGTGGATGTACAGCATCAACACAACCATTGCGGCAAACATTGCGCCCGCGGTCAATGCGGTCAACACGGTTAAATCGCCCGCGCGATAACCGCGACCGCGTTCGCGAATCGCGTCGCCGGCTTCGTTGAGTTCAATTTGTCGTTTGACCAACGCCAATGCCAAAAACATTAAAATGAAAAACGCCAAAAACCAATCAGAAGGCGTTATCAAGGCGGCGCTTGCGCCGATTAACACGCGCAAGGTGTACAACGTCGCCAGCACAATCACATCGGCAAACAACACGCGCTTGATGACCAGCGAATAGGCGAAGGTGGCAACGACATACAACAACAGCCATCGCCCGGCGTCGGGCGCAAACACAAACGCAATGAGCAAGCCGCAACTTAACAACACGACCGCCAAACCAAGCGAAGGCAACACCGCGATGCGTCCGGCGGCCAGCGGACGGCGGCGGTTGTGCGCATGGCGACGGTCGTGCGGCAGGTCGACGATGTCGTTAATTAAATACGCCGCCGATGCGCACGCCGACAACGCCACAAACGCCGCGAACACGCTCCAATACGACGCGCCAATCGCGGCGTGGTCGGCAATCAACGCGGCAAACACCAGCGCGTTTTTGCTCCATTGATGCGGACGCAACGCGCGCCAATAATCGCGCGCACGATTGCCGGCACCGCCGCGCGTTAATGTGCGGATGGCGGTTTGCGATTTAAGTTGTGAGTCGGTTTGTGAATTAGTTTGCGAGTTGGTTTGCGAACTGGTTTTCGAATCGACTGACGAGTCGTTACTGTCTACGCGCGCAACCGTGTTGTCGACAGCATTATCGACCGCGTTATCGTCCGCGCCATCGCTGCCATGCGAGTCATTAATAAAGCGCGCATTGGCGCAAGCGCGGCGTGCGCGTTTTTGCAGGCGCGTCGACAGATTGACGCCGACCGCTTCGATGCATTGCGGCAAACGCCACACCGCCAAATCGCGGCGCGAATCGCCGACATAGGCAAAGCCGCGTTCGCCGAATTGTTCGCACAAGGCGCGCGCCTTTATCGCACCGCCAAGATTGCGTTTGCCGTCCGAGGCGAGATGCCCGTGTGCATCGAAGTGTTGCGCCAATGCGGCGACGATTTTTTCATCCGCGGCCGACGCCAGCCACACTTCGCGTCCGGCGGTTTGCGCGCGGCGCATCTCATCGATAACCGCTTGCCGAAAGACGAATGCATCGGGCGCAACATCGACCGCATCGGCGACCGCGCGTTTGAACGCCGCCCGCCCGCGCACAAGGGCGCCAAGCACTCGGAAAATTTTGCGCGGTGCGCGCGACAACAGATGAATCAACGACTCAATCAACGTGTCGCCGCACACCAAACTGTCGTCGACATCGACAACCAACGGCGATTTTGCAGGGACGGTCGACATGGCGGGAAGGGAGGTAACGCGCGGGGATTATACAACTTCGCGGGCGGGTTGTGCGCCGGCGTTAATTGTTGTCGTTACCGTTACCGTTATTGTTACCGTCGACCATTACCTTTGTGCGTCGTCGCCGCCGTCATCGTCGACCATCGACCGTGTGGCAAATAGGTTGACGCGCGATGAGCGGTTGGCAATGCATTCATTGTTATAATCGCGCCGATTGATTTTGATTGTTCGAATTAACTTGGTTTAATTATGTTTGTTTAAATAGTTTGGTTTGATTACTTTATTAATAATGAATCGCACCTGCAGTTAACCATCGACAATGATTCACCCTGATGAATTTGATGTGATTGTGGTCGGCGGCGGGCATGCCGGCGTCGAGGCGGCGTTGGCGAGTGCGCGGGTTGGCGTGCGCACGTTGTTGATTACCCACAACATTGAAACCATCGGGCAGATGTCGTGCAACCCGGCGATTGGCGGCATCGGCAAGGGGCATATCGTGCGCGAGATTGACGCGATGGGCGGGGTGATGGCGCGCGCCGCCGACGCCGCCGGGATTCATTTTCGCACGCTCAATGCAAGCAAAGGCGCGGCGGTGCAGGCGACGCGCGCGCAAGCCGACCGTGCGCTGTATAAAATCGCGGTGCGCCGCGCGGTCGAACATCAGCCCGGGCTGACTCTGTTTCAACAATCGGTCGATGATTTAATCGTGCGCAACAATCGCGTATGCGGAGTCACAACCGCGTTGGGCGTTTCGTTTCACGCGCGCGCCGTGGTGTTGACCGCCGGCACTTTTTTAAACGGGCGCATGCATGTCGGGCGCGACAACGCCGCCGGCGGACGCGCCGGCGATGCGCCTTCGCTTGCATTGGCGGCGCGGTTGCGCGAATTGCCGTTTGCGGTTGGGCGGCTTAAAACCGGCACGCCGCCGCGCATCGATGGACGCACGATTGATTACCAACGCCTCGAAGCGCAGCCGGGCGATAAGCCTGCGCCGGTGTTTTCCTTCATCGGCGAAATTGCCGACCATCCGCCGCAGGTCAATTGCCACATCACCGCAACCAACCGCGACACCCACGACATCATCCGCGGCGCATTGCATGAGTCGCCGATGTACGCCGGCGTGATACAAGGCGAAGGCCCGCGCTATTGCCCTTCGATTGAAGACAAAGTTGTGCGCTTTGCCGCGCGCGACGCGCATCAAATTTTCATCGAACCCGAAGGGCTTAACACCACCGAGATTTATCCCAACGGCATCTCGACCAGTTTGCCGTTTGCCGCGCAACATCAATTTGTGCGCACGATTGCCGGCTTCGAGCGCGCGGTAATCACCCGCCCGGGCTATGCGATTGAATACGATTTTTTTGACCCGCGCGGTTTGAACGCCACGCTCGAAACCAACTGCATCGCCGCGCTGTTTTTTGCCGGACAAATTAACGGCACCACCGGCTATGAAGAAGCCGCCGGACAAGGCCTGATTGCCGGGCTGAACGCGGCGCGCTTGGCGCGCGATGTCGAGATGTGGACGCCGACTCGCGACCTCGCTTATATCGGCGTGATGATTGACGATTTGGTTACGCGCGGCGCGCCCGAGCCGTATCGAATGTTTACCTCGCGCGCCGAATATCGTTTGCAGTTGCGCGAAGACAACGCCGATGCGCGTCTGACCGAAATCGCTGCACAGTTTGGTTTGATTGACGAAGCGCGCCTGCGCGCGTTTGCGCAAAAACGCCGCGCGGTGCATCGCGAACGCGAACGATTGCAAGCCACCCGACTCAACGCCAACGATGCGGCAACGCTCGATGTGTCGGGCGCGCGCGACGTTAACTTATTCGAATTGTTGCGCCGCCCGCAGATGGGGTATGCGCAACTCAATCGAATCGCGCCGGGCGAACATCCGCTGACCGACCCGCAAGCGATTCGCCAATTGGAAAGCGAAGCGCGTTATCACGGCTACATCGCCCGCCAACAAACCGAAATCGCGCGGCGTCGCCGCCATCTGCATTTGCGTCTGCCGCGCGAATTGGATTATCAAACGGTGCACGGGTTGTCGAGCGAAGCGCAACAACGTCTTGGCGAAGTGCGTCCGCAAACGTTGGACCAGGCGACGCGCATTCCCGGGGTGACGCCGGCGGCGATTTCATTGTTGATGGTGCATTTGAAAAAACAACGCGCGGCGTAGTGGGGCGTGTGGCGAGGTAACACAAGTGACGTTTGTTACAACAGTGGTTAATGCCGCAGTACTTTCCGCTGTTACTTTTCACTTTCGTTTTTACTTTTACTTGCACTTGTACCTGTACTTTTATTTTTACTGACGCTGTCACTTTTACTGTCACTGTTACTTCTTTACTGTTACTTCCACTTCCACTGTTACCAATTACAAAAAAACCGCGCACACAAGTTGCGCATCATCGCAACGTCACCAACTCCTCCGCCGCAGTCGGATGAATCGCAATGGTGTTGTCAAAATTTTCCTTGCGCGCGCCGAGTTTGACGGCGACGGCGAAGCCCTGCATCATTTCATCCGCGCCTTCGCCGATGACGTGGCAACCGACGACGCGTTCCTCTTTTCCGGCGGTGATTAACTTAACGACGCTGTTGGGTTTGTGTGCGCCGAGTGCGTGGCGCATGTTGACGAAGCGGCTTTGGTAAACCTTAATGTTATCGCCGTGTATTTCGCGCGCACGCGATTCGCTCAGCCCGACGCTGCCAATCGGCGGATGACTGAACACCACGCTGGGGATGTCGGCGAAATCGACGCGCGCGTTTGGTTGGTTGCCGAATAATCGGTCAGCCAATCGCCGCCCGGCCGCGATTGCGACCGGCGTAAGTGCGGCCGCGGACGTGGCATCGCCGACCGCATAAACGCCGTTGCGCGCGGTGTTTTGTTGTTCATCGACTTCGATAAAGCCGCGCGCATCCAATGCAACGCCCGCTTGGTCGAGCCCGAGTGCATCGGTGTTGGGGCGGCGGCTGACCGCGTAGAGTACGCAATCGTAACCGTGCGCATGCGCATCGGCGGCGCGCCAGCCGAGCGTGTTGTCTTGTTGGTAAATCTCTTCGGTCGATGTGTTGCATCGAATGTCGATTCCGCCGGCGCGCATCTCAGCCATCAATGTTTCGCCGAGGGTTTCATCGAACGCGCGCAACAGCCGGTCTTTGCGCAACAACATCGTGACTTGCGCGCCCAAGCCCTGCAGCAATCCGGCGAGTTCGCAGGCGATATATCCCGCGCCGATAATCAGCGGCTTTTGCGGCAATGCCGGCAACTCAAAAAAACCGTCGCTGGTGATGCCGAGCTCAACGCCGCGCACCGGCGGCATGCTGGGGCGTCCGCCGGTTGCAATCAACACATGCGCGGCGCGATAAGTTTCGCCGCCCGTTGCGTCATCCGTTGCGCCATCGATTGCAATCGCGCCGTCGGCGGTGAACGCACCGCGCGCGCGAATTAAGCGCACGCCGGAGGCTTCGAGATTGTCGGCGTAAATTTGATTGAGGCGGGCGACATACTCATCGCGCGCGCGTTTCAGCGCGCCCCAATCGAACGTGTGCGTCGCCGGCGCGAAGCCGTAATCAGCCGCGATGGCGAGCGATTCGGCGATTTGCGCGGCGTACCACATCACCTTTTTCGGCACGCAGCCGACATTGACGCAAGTGCCGCCGAGTCGGTTGGGCTCGCACAACAACACCCGCGCGCCATATTCCGCCGCGCGTCGCGCCGCGGCGATGCCGCCCGAGCCGCCGCCCAATACGATGAAATCGAAATCCGCCATGTGCGCGATTGTAGCCGATGCAGCGCTTGCGATTGGGCGGCGGCGGTGTACAATTGTCGGCGACAACAATCACGACTACTGAATCCGGAATGAAAACCAAGGTCATTTTGACGGTCAATCCCAAGGGCGGCTGCGGCAAATCCACGTTGGCGACCAATTTGGCGAGTTATTACGCGCTGTGGAAAGTGCCGGTCGCGCTGGTCGATTACGACCCGCAACTTTCGTCGCTGGAATGGCTTGCGCAACGCGCATCAACTTTGGAAAAGATTGAAGGCATAGACGCCAGCGGCGGCGCGGCCGCGCGCGTCAGTGCACCGGCCGGCGTGCACCGCATGATTTTGGATGCGCCGGCGCGCACCGATAAACGACAACTTGCGCGGCTGTTCGAGTTCGCCGATTGCGCGTTGGTGCCGGTGCTACCGTCGCCGATGGACATCCGCGCCACCGGTCACTTCATCGGCGAGTTGATGCTCGCCAACCTGCTGAAAAAAACGCGCGTCGGCTTAATCGCCAATCGCGTACGCGAAAACACGACGATGTATCGCAACATGGCCGGCTTTTTGGCGGCAATGAAAGTGCCGCTAATCGCACATCTGCGCGACACCCAAAACTACATCCGCGCCGCCGCCGGCGGCTACGGCATTTTTGAAATGGCGCCGTATCAGGCGGATAAAGATATGGAGCAGTGGCGACCGTTGCTTAAATGGATTGAGCAGCGTTGATGGCGGCGATTGAGGGCGGGCGATTCGAATGTCGAGTCGAAAGGCGAATCGAAAGGCGAATCGAAAGGCGAGTCGATGATTGGACGGTTGATTCGAATCGTGCAATGATTTGTAAAATGTCGATTGAATTGGCAATGCAATTTCCACCCCCACTGTCACTACGATGAATCCCGCCGCTGATAATCGCAAAGGCATTGTTTACGTGTTGAGCAACCGAAGTTTGTGGTTGCCGCCGCGCGAACAAGGGGATGAATTGACGCCAATCGTCAAGATTGGGCGAACTGCGCCGCCGACCGCGCAGGCGTTACAAAAACGCATGAGTCAATTATTTGCCACCGGCGTGGTGTTGCCGTTTGATTTGGAATACGCCAAAGCGGTTGCGGATTGTCATAAAGCGGAAAGAAAGTTGCATCGCGTTTTTGCGCAGATGCGCGTTAGCCCGACGCGCGAATTTTTCTGCGTCAATGTCGAAGCGGTGGTCGAAGTGTTGGAGTTGTATGACGGACAAGAAGTCACGCTCGATGGCGATGAGTTGTCCAAAGTGATTACCCAAAAGGATATTGATGCGCGCAACAAACAGCAGCCGGTTGCCGCGCGCGGCGGGAAATTCTCATTCGATGCACTGGGAATACCAATGGGCGCGGAGTTGGTTTCGACTTATTCTTCGGACAAAACCGCGCGAGTGGTGCAAAACGGCGAGGTTGAATATGACGGCGAGATTCTGACCATCCACGCCGCGGCGAAACGCGTTCAGCATGAAGTCACCGCCGACAGGCACCGAATCACCGGCAGTACGCGCTGGAAATATCAAGGCGTAACTTTGCACAACCGGCAAATAAAATTCCGCGACAACAATCGCAATCGATAAAACGCGCATCAGACGGACAAGGACATCGAGCAATGGCGACCGTTAATTAAATGGATTGAACAATGTTGAGGGCGCGATTGAGGGCAGGCGATTCGAATGTCGAGTCGTAAGTCGAATCGAAAGGCGAGTCGATGATTGGACGGTTGATTCGCATCGCGCAATGATTTGTAAAACATTGTTGTAACTTTTCCTTGTAAAGTTAACTTATAAAATTAAAGTGCAGCCGTAACGTAACTTCGCAAGTTAACTTTGTAACTTATTTGTGACTTAACTGTGCAACTTAACTTTACAAGTTAACTTAATAAATCATTTGGCAATCGCTTGCACTTATCCGCACTTGTTTGTACCTTGTTACTTTCAGTTTGCACCGCCGCACCATCACTCCGCCGGCAACAACATCTGCAAAATCTCGTCAATCAAAGCAAAGCCGCGCGGGGTGCATTTAATGCGCGTGTTGTCTTGTGCGATTAATCCCAATGCAATTGGTTCAGCCAAGGCGCGGGTGAGTTGGGCGGCGGTGTGGCCGGTGTGTGCGCAGGCGATGTCGATGGCGACGCCTTCGGTTAGGCGCAGGGCGTTTAGTGCAAATTCAAACGCCACTTCGGTTTCGCGCAATTCGCGCACGCCGCCGAGTCGAGATTGTGCGCGTGCGCGCAGATAGCGTTGCGGATGTTTTTGTTTCCAATAGCGATGGATGACGCCGTCGACGGTTATCTTGCCGTGCGCGCCGGCGCCGATGCCGAGATAATCGCCGAATTGCCAATAGTTTCGATTGTGGCGGCATTGATGCGCGGCGCGCGCGAACGCCGAAACTTCATAGCGCGCATAACCGTGTTGCGCCGCGCATCGATGCAGGGCGGTTTGCATTTCAGTGACGCGCGCATCGGACGGCAACGGCGGCGGGCGACGGTGAAATTCGGTGTGCGGTTCAATCGTCAATTGATACATCGACAAATGTCGCGGCGCGAAATCCAGCGCGCGATGCAAATCATCCAACGCTGCGCGCGCGGTTTGATTCGGCAGGGCATGCATTAAATCGATGTTGATGGCGGCGAAGTTTGCTTCGCGCGCCAAGCCGCAGGCGCGCGCCGCTTGTTGGGAATCGTGAATTCGCCCGAGTGTCTTTAACTGCGCATCATCAAAACTTTGCACGCCGAGCGACAGCCGAGTGACGCCGGCGTCGACATAGGCGGCGAAGTCGTCGTATTCGAGCGCGCCGGGATTGGCTTCGAGCGTCACTTCCCACTCCGCGTCGCCGTCAAACTGCGCGCGCACTTCGGTCAACAATCGCCCAATAGATTCGCCGCCAAATAAACTCGGCGTGCCGCCGCCCAAGAACACCGAAGTTAATCGGCGCGGGGTGCGCCATTGCGCCAAGTCGTCGGCCAAGTCGGCGCACAGCGCATCGATGTAGGCGTGTTGGTCAATCGCGCCGCGTTGCGGATGCGAATTGAAATCGCAATACGGGCATTTTTTAACGCACCACGGAAAATGCACATACAACGCCAACGGCGGCGCGGTTTGGTTCATGCGCGTTAATATGCCCGACAAATTGTCGTCAAAACTTTTTAATTGCGATTTAATTGTAAAAGTAATCGCAAAGGTAATCGTAAAAATAGTCGTAAAAGTAATCGTACAAGTAATCGCAAAAGTATTGCGAAAGTACCGCAAAAGGATTGGCGCGGCGGACGAAGTCGATGTGTCGACAGTGCGTCGGCAGTACGCAAGCGGTGCGACATCGATGCACCGGCAACTCCACGGTATGCGCCGTCAATTACATCGCCAACTATGTCGCCAATCCGAGCCGTCGACGGTGTGATGGCGCGATTAGTCGGCATGAGAAAGTGCGGCAAAATTGCTGGTGGTGCGGCAAAGTGTCGCAACCGTGCCGCAGTCGTACCGCAACCGCGCCGTTGTCCAATGTCAATACTGCGCCAACACCGTACCAACGCCACGCCAATACCGCGTCAAAACCGCATAAAACCGCCGCAAAATCGCTGTCAAATCGCCGAAAATCATCGCAAAACCGCCGTAAAACAAGCGTAAAAAAAGTGGACATTTATATTGACATTGGCAATTTGGCGGCAGTATAGTGTAGAAATGTGGGGTTTTGTGGGTTTATGCGGTTGCACATAATCTCGTTGGCGGCGTTTGGGCGTGTCGGTTGACTGAGGTGAGAAATGTTTCGAGGCGCAAGTGCTGTGAACCTGGATGACAAAGGGCGGCTGGCGATTCCCGGCCGCTATCGCGCCGAATTGCACGAGCGGTGCGACGGGCATTTGGTCATCACCGTCAATCACAACAAGGAAACTTGCCTGTGGATTTACCCGCTCGATGAATGGGAAGTCATCGAGAAAAAGGTCGTCGCCCTGCCGGAATTTAACGCCGACCATCAAAAACTCAAACGCCTGCTGATTGGCTACGCCAGCGATGTCGAGATGGACAAAAGCGGGCGCGTCGTATTGGCGGCGCCGTTGCGCGATTATGCCAAGTTGAACAAGACGGCGTATTTGCTCGGGCAGGGCAATCGATTCGAATTGTGGGACGAACAACTTTGGACGACGCGGCGCGAACAATGGCTGCAGGAAGAAATGGACACCGCAACCATCTCGCCGGAGATGGAGCAGTTGTCGCTGTGAACGCATCGCCTTCATTGCCTGCATCGCCCGCCGCCGCGCATACGCCGGTGATGCGCGATGCCGCGGTTGCCGCGCTTAAGTTGCGCGCCGACTCGCTGGTGATTGACGCCACCTACGGTCGCGGCGGACATGCGCGCGCGATTATCCGCGAACTCGGCGACGGCGGGCGGCTGTTGTTGATTGACCGCGACGCCGCGGCCATCGAACACGCCAATGCGCAATTTGGCGACGATGCGCGCGTCGAAGTGATACACGCGCGGTTTGCACAACTCGGCGAAATCATCCGCGCACGCGGCATCGATGGACGGGTCGCGGCGTTGTTGTTCGATGTCGGCGTGTCGTCGCCGCAACTGGATTCGCGCGAACGCGGGTTTGGATTTGACGGCGGGGCGTTGGATATGCGCATGGATCGCACGCGCGGCAAAACCGCGGCGGATTTTTTGGCGCGCATTGACGAAGCCGAATTGGCGCGCGTGTTGCGGCGGTTTGGCGAAGAGCGTTATGCCGGCCGCATCGCGCGCGCGATTAAAACCAAAACCGCGCATGCGCCGATACAAACCGCAAATGAATTGGCTGAAACCATCGCGCGCGCGGTGCCGCGCCGCCAACCCGGCAAACATCCGGCGACGCGGTCGTTCTTGGCGTTGCGCATTGCGGTCAACGACGAACTCGGCGAATTGCGCGCGGTGTTGCCGCAAGCCTTGGCGGCGTTGCAACCCGGCGGGCGGTTGGTGGTGATTAGTTTTCATTCGCTCGAAGACCGAATGGTTAAACGGTTTATGCGCGACCAATCGCGCGGCGATTGGTTTCCGCCGGATTGGGCCGCGCCCGAATCGATGAAAAACCCGACGCTCAAACGCATCGGCAAAGCGATGCGCGCCGATGATGATGAAGTCGCGCGCAACCGCCGCGCGCGCAGTGCGGTGATGCGCGTCGCCGAAAAATTAACGCGCGCCGACGATGTGCGTTAATCGATTGCGCACAACGATGCAACTCGACAACTCATTCGATAACGCACTCGACAACTCACCCGACACCTTAAGCCGATGAACAACCGCTCACCCCGCCGCCGTGTCGCGCGCTTTGGCAAAGTGCATGTGCTGTTGTATGCGGCGATTTTGCTCAGCGCGTTGTTGGTGGTCAACGTGCGCCATCAAAATCGATTGGCGTTTGTCGATTGGCGCGGCGCGCAAAACGCCAAAACCGAAATGCAGTTCGAAAACGGGCGGCTGTTGTTGGAAAAAGCCACCTGGGCGCGACGCCGCAACATCGTCTCGGATGCGCGCGCGCGACTCGGCATGAACGCACCGCGCGCCGATGAAATTGTGACGCTCGAACTCAATCGCCAACAACCCGGCGCACGCCAATGAAACGCAAACCGCCCGCCGTCAAAACCGCCGCCGCGCCGCCGATGTGGCGACAGCATTTCATCTTGACCGCGATGTTTGCGGTGTTTGCGGTGCTGGCGTGGCGCGTCGTGCATCTGCACACCGTCGAAAGCGAACGCCTGCATGCGCAAGGCGATGCGCGTTATTTGCGCGAGGTCGCGATTGCCGCGCAACGCGGGCGCATCCTCGATAGATTTGGTCGCGCCTTGGCCGTCAGCACGCCGGTCGAATCACTGTGGGCATCCCCGACCGAATTTTGCAAACAGCCGCAGGCGTGGACGCCGATGATTGACGCCTTGGCGTTGTCGGATGCGCAATTGCGCGCCAATTGCGAAAAACATCAGCGCGCCGATTTTATGTATCTCAAACGCTTGTTGCCGCCGGCGCAGGCGCAACGGATGATGCAGTTGACGATACCCGGCGTGCATGTGCGGCGCGAATACAAACGTTATTATCCGGGCGGCCCGGCCGGCGCGCATTTAATCGGCTTCACCAACATCGACGACATCGGTCAAGAGGGCTTGGAACGCGCGCATCAAACCCGCTTGGGCGGCGCGCCCGGCAAATTGCGCGCGCTTAAAGACCGGCTCGGCAACTATGTCGAACATGTCGAAAGTTTGCGCGCGGTGCAACACGGCGAAGACCTCGTCATCAGCATCGACCAACGCATTCAATCCTTGGCCGGCGATTATTTGGAAACGGCGGTGCAAAAAAATCGCGCGCGCGGCGGCAGCCTGGTGGTGGTGCGGGTGCCGAGCGGCGAGATTTTGGCGATGGTCAATTCGCCGCAATTCAACCCCAACGACCGCGCGACGATTCGCCCCGGCGCGTTTCGCAACCGCAGCGTGACCGATGTGTTCGAACCGGGCTCGACCATCAAACCGTTCACCATCGCCGCGGCGTTGGAGCGCGGGCAATGGGATGCAGCCAGCATAGTCGACACTTCGCCGGGGCATCATCAAATCGGCGGGCATAAAGTGCATGACGCGCGCGACTACGGCAAACTCTCGTTGTTCGATGTGGTGGTGCATTCGAGCAATGTCGGCGCGGCCAAAGTGGCGCTCGACTTGCCGGGCAATGCGTTGTTCGATTCATTTTCCGCGCTTGGCTTTGGGCGGCGCGCCGCGCAATTGCCCGGCGAAGCCAACGGCGTATTGTTGGCGCGGCGTCGCCCGATAGAACGCGCGACCTTTTCCTACGGCTACGGCTTGTCGGTGACGGCGTTGCAGTTGGCGCGCGCCTACACCGCGTTGGCGACCGACGGCGTCGTGCTCGATGTTACATTAATGCGCAAAGACGACGATTATCACGCGCCGGGCGTGCGCGCGTTTTCCGCGCAAACCGCGCATACGGTGCGGCAAATGCTCGAAGCGGCGACCGGCGAAAACGGCACTGCGCCCAAGGCGCGCATCGCGCGCTATCGCATCGGCGGCAAAACCGGCACGGTGCATAAACTCATCAACGGTCAATACGATGAACGTTATGTTTCGCTGTTTGCCGGCATCGCGCCGCTCGAGGCGCCGGCGTTTGTCGTGGTCGTTATGGTCGATGATCCGCGCGGACGGTTTTATTACGGCGGCGATGTCGCCGCGCCGGTGTTTGCCGAATTGACCGCCGATTTAATGCGCCTGTACAACATCGCGCCGACCGCAGCACGCGCCACCGCCGCACGCGCGCGCCAACTGAGCCCGGATTCATGAACGCCGCCGAACGCACTTTGTTGTCACGGCACGCCGCCGCAAAATCATTGCGCCAATTGTTGTGCGGTTTGGCTGAGGTGCCGGCGATGCATGAACGCGCGGTGCGCGGCGTCGGCGTGGACAGCCGCACCATCGAACCGGGCGATTTGTTCATCGCACTCGGCGCGCAACGCGAACATTGCGCGCACATCCGCCAAGCGGTCGCCAATGGCGCGGTCGCGGTGGTGCATGATTCCGCAATTGCGGTGAGTGATGTTGCAAGTGACATTGCAAGTGACGCATCGAGTGCATCATCGAGTGCAGTGTCGAATGCAAAATCGAATTCAATGTCGAATGCAATGTCAACTGCGTCACCGAACGCAACGTCGAATACATCGTCCAATACATCGTCCAATACTTCTTCGCATGCACCGTCAAATGCATCGCCAAATGCATCGCCAAATGCATCGTCGACCGCATCGTCAAACGCATCATCGACTGCATCATCGAATGCATCCTCAACCGAATCGCCGCCGCGTTTTGCGGTGGCGGATTTGGCGCAACACACCGGCGAAATTGCCGCGCGGTTTTTTGCGCGACCGTCGGCGCAACTGCGCGTCATCGGCGTCACCGGCACCAACGGCAAAACCACCTGCGCACATCTGCTCGCCCAGGCGTTCAATGCACTCGGTGTGCGTTGCGCATTGCTCGGCACCTTGGGCAACGGTTTCCCCGATGCATTAACGCCGACGCCATTGACCACCGACAATGCGGTCGATGTACAACGTCATCTCGCCGAGTTGTTGCGCGACGGCGCGCGTGCGGTGTGCATGGAAGCGTCTTCGCACGGCTTGACGCAAGGGCGAGTCAACGGCGTGCAGTTTGATGCGGCGGTGTTCACCAACTTAAGCCGCGACCATTTGGATTATCACGGCGACATGCGGCGTTATGCGCGCGCCAAACAAACGTTGTTTGGGTTCGATAATCTGCGTTGCGCGGTCATCAACGCCGACGATTCATTTGCGCGCGAATTGTTGGATTCGCATCGCGCCGCGCATTGCATTACTTACGGCATCCGCGCCGGCGAAGTGCGCGCGCATCATCTGCGCGTCAACCAACACGGCGTTGCCTTCGATGCGCAATATCGAAATCAACGCGCATCGATTCGCGCGCAGTTGCTCGGCGAGTTTAACGCGACCAATGTATTGGCGGTGATTGCAACCCTGCTCGGTTGCGGTTATTCGCTCGACCAAATCGCGCCGCAGGTCGAGCGCATGCGCGCGCCGCCGGGACGGATGGAATTGTTGCGCGCCAATCGCGCACAACCGGCCGTGGTCATCGATTATGCGCACACCCCGCACGCGCTCGAATGCGCGTTGCATGCATTGGCGCAATTGTGTCGCGGACGGTTGGCGGTGGTGTTCGGCGCCGGCGGCAATCGCGACGCCGGCAAGCGCTTCGCTATGGGTGAAATCGCCGAACGGCTGGCCGCGCGCGTGATTTTGACCGATGACAATCCGCGCACTGAATCGCCGGATGCAATCACCGCGCAAATTGCGCGCGGCATGCGCAACCGTCCGCGCGTGATTCACGAGCGTCGCGCGGCCATCGATGCGGCGATAAGCGAAGCCGCGCCGGACGACATCGTGCTGATTGCCGGCAAGGGACACGAATGCGCGCAAGTTGTCGGTGCGCGCATCATTGAAATGAACGACCGCGCGATTGCGCTGGATGCGCTGGCGCGCGTTGGGGGGACGGCGTGATGCAATTGGGCGAAGCGGCCACGGTGATGCGCGGCGAATTATGCGGCGGCGATGCGCGGTTCGACGGCGTCGCCATCGATTCGCGCAATGTGCTGCGCGGCGATTTATTTGTCGCCATCGACGGCGAACATCACGACGGTCACGACTTCATCCAACAAGCCGCGCAACGCGGCGCAGTCGGCGCGGTCGTCGCCAAGCGCGTCGGCAAGCAAGTCGGCAAGCGAGTCGCCAATCAACTCGGCAACGGCATCGCACAAGTCGCGGTGCGCGACACCACCTTCGCGCTCGGGCAACTCGGCGCGCATTGGCGCGCGCGATTCGATGCGCCGTTGATTGCCATCACCGGCAGCAACGGCAAAACCACGGTGACCGCATTGACCGCATGCATATTAAACCGCGCCGGCGATTGCCTCGCGCCGCGCGCCAGTTTTAATAATCAATGGGGCGTGCCGCTGACCTTGTTGCGCCTGCGCGCGCGCCACAGCCATGCGGTGATTGAGATGGGGATGAATCATCCGGGCGAGATTGATTATCTCAGCCGCCTGAGCCAACCGACGATTGCATTGATTAACAACGCCGCGCCGGCGCATTTGGCCGGGCTGCGCGATGTGCGCGCCGTCGCCCGCGCCAAAGGCGAAATCTTAAACGGCTTGGACGAACACGGCGTCGCCGTGTTAAACGCGGACGATAGTTTTTATGAAATGTGGCGCGAATCACTCGGCAAGCGGCGCGCGTTAAGTTTCGGCATGTGCGACTCGGCGCAAGTGCGCGCGACCGATGTCGTTTGCTCCGCGCGCGGCGTATCGTTCGAATTGCATCTGTGCGGGCAACGCGCGCGCGTGCATCTGGCGTTGCTCGGCGCGCATAATGCATATAACGCTTGCGCAGCCGCGGCCTGTGCGCATGCCGCCGGCGCCGACTTGGCGCAAATCGCCGCCGGCCTCGATGCATTCGAATCGCTCGGCGGTCGGCTGCAGTGGCGCGACGGCATGCATGGCGCGCAATTGCTCGATGACACTTACAACGCCAACCCGGCGTCGATGAATGCGGCGTTGGATGCATTGGCGCATTGGCGCGGTGCGCGCATTGCGGTGTTGGGCGCGATGGCCGAACTCGGCGAACAAAGCGACTCGTTTCATCACGCGGTCGGCGCCTATGCGCGCAAGTGCGGCGTGCGCCGATTGTTTTGTTTGTACGCCGAAGACAACCCAACCGCAATGCGCGGCGTGCAACATTATCTGCGCGGCTTTGGCGCGGATGATAATAATGATGCGCGCGCGTTTGCCGACATCGATGCGTTGCTGGTCGAATTGACGCCGCAGTTGACCGATGATGCGGCGGTGTTAATTAAAGGTTCGCGCGCGGCAACGATGGAACGCGTCGTCGCGCGATTAACTGCAACCGCCGACCGAGGTGCATCATGCTGACTTGGCTGTTCGAACAACTGGCGCGCGAATTTGGGGTGTTTAACGTGTTTCGTTATTTAACCTTTCGCGGCATCTGCGCGGTGTTGACCGCGATTTCGATTTCCTTTGTGCTTGGCCCGTGGATGATTCGCCGGCTCAGCCATTATCAAATCGGGCAGACGGTGCGCAGCGACGGCCCGCCGACGCATTACGACAAGGTCGGCACGCCGACCATGGGCGGTGCGTTGATTCTGCTGTCGGTGTTGGTGTCGACGCTGTTGTGGGGCGATTTGGGCAATCGATTCATCTGGGTGATTTTGTTGACCACCGCGGCGTTTGGCGTCATCGGTTGGGTCGATGATTATCGCAAACTCATCGACAAAAATCCGCGCGGCATCGGCGCGCGCAACAAACTGCTCGGGCAAGGCGCGGTCGGCGCAATCGCGGCAACGTTTTTATACGTCACGGCCAATTCGCCGGCCGAGACCGCGTTGTTGGTGCCGCTGTTTAAAAACGTCGCGCTGCCGCTCGGTTGGGGATTCATTATATTAACTTGGCTGGTCATCGTCGGCACCAGCAACGCGGTCAACTTAACCGACGGGCTCGACGGGCTGGCGATTATGCCGGCGGTGATGGTCGCCGGCGCGCTCGGCATCTTTGCGTATGTCACCGGCAATTTTTTATACGCCGGCTATCTCGGCATCCCGTACATCGCCGGCGCCGGCGAAGTGCTGGTGTTTTGCGCAACCTTGGTCGGCGCCGGGCTGGGGTTTTTGTGGTTCAACACGTATCCGGCGCAGGTGTTCATGGGCGACATCGGCGCGCTCTCGCTCGGCGCGGCGATTGGCGTGGTCGCGGTCATCGTGCGTCAAGAAATCGTGCTGATGATTATGGGCGGCGTGTTTGTGATGGAAACCGTGTCGGTGATTTTGCAGGTCGCGTCCTACAAACTGGTCGGGCGGCGCATCTTTAAGATGGCGCCGCTGCATCATCATTTCGAATTAAAAGGCTGGCCCGAACCGCGCGTCATCGTGCGGTTTTGGATTATCAGTTTAATTTTGGTGTTGATTGGCTTGGCAACGCTCAAGGTGCGCTAACCGCGTAAAAAAATGAACGCAACAAAACCGACAACGCAACCGACCAAGACCGCATTGGTGCTCGGGCTCGGCGCGACCGGCTACTCAGCCGCGGCGCATTTATTCGCGCGCGGCGTACAAGTCACCGTCGCCGACACCCGCGCTGCGCCGCCGTGTCTCGACCGCCTGCGCAAAACCTGCGCCGGCGTCACCGTCATCGGCGGTCGCCTGCCGCTGGATTCATTCGACCAATACGACCGCGTGATTGCCAGCCCGGGGCTTGCATTGGACGCCGACCGCGATGTGCAACACCGCGATGCGCGCGCGCATAAACTCATCGGCGACATCGAACTGTTCGCCGAAAGCGCGCGCGCGCCGTTGATTGCGGTCACCGGCACCAACGGCAAATCCACGGTGACCACGTTGGTCGATGTAATGTTGCGCGCGGCCGGGATGCGCGTATTGACCGGCGGCAATCTCGGCACGCCGGCGTTGCAATTGTTGGAGGCGCCGACGCCGGATTGTTATGTGTTGGAGTTGTCGAGTTTCCAATTGCAATACACGCACAGTTTGGCGCCGGCTGCCGCCGCGTTGCTCAACCTCAGCGCCGACCATTTGGATTGGCACGGCGATTTTGCCGCGTATGCCGCGGCCAAATCGCGCGTGTTGACTCGCGCCGATGCGCGCGTGTTATGCCGCACCGACCCGGGCAGCGAATCATTGTGCGCCGCGCATGCCGATGCGATTACCTTCGGCGTCGATGCGCCGCCGCGCGCGCGCGATTTTGGCGTATGCATGCACGACAACGCGGCGTGGTTTTGCCGCGGCGATGCGCCGCTTGCGCCGTTGTCGCGGATGGCGTTATGCGGTCAACAAAACCGCGCCAACGTGTTGGCGGCGATGGCCTTGGTCGATGCATTCGGTGCGCCGTTGTCGCCGCCGGTTATCGATGCCGCGTTGAATTTTCGCGGTTTGGCGCATCGTTGCGAATTGGTCGGCGAGTTCGAACAAGTGCGCTGGATAAACGATTCCAAAGGCACCAATGTCGGTGCGACGGTCGCGGCGATTGACGGCATGGACGGCGACATCATCTTAATCGCCGGCGGCGACGGCAAGGGCGCGGATTTTGCGCCGTTGCGCCGCGCGGTTGCCGGCAAGGTTGGGTTGGCGGTGTTGTTCGGCGCGGACGCCGCGCACATCGCCGCCGCACTCGGCGACGCCGTCGACATCGCACGCGTCGATGATTTGCGCGCGGCGATACAGTGCGCACAACAACACGCGCGCGCCGGGCACACCGTGTTGTTCTCCCCGGCGTGCGCCAGTTTCGATATGTTCGATGATTATCAACAGCGCGGCGAAACGTTTAAGCAATTGCTCGATGAATTAATCGCATCGACTTCGCCCGCCGTCGCCGCTGACTCATCCACCAACGCGTCCAACGCGGCGGTGCGCCAATGAACGTCGCAATCACCTCGGCGCGCCGCGCCTCGAATCAACCGGGCTATGACCGACTGTTGTTGCTCAGCGTCATCGCGCTGATGTCGGTCGGCGTGGTGATGGTGTATTCGGCCTCGATTGCCGGCAACGGCGCGAATTTGCAAAACAACGCCCACCACTTAATTCGCCAATTGATGCATCTCGCGCTCGGCGCGACATTGTTGTTGTTCGGCGCACTGATTAAATTAACTTGGCTACAGCGCGCCAGCCGCGTGTTGTTGGTGCTTGCATTGCTGGCGTTGCTGGCGGTGTTGGCGCCGAGCCTCGGCGTCGAAGTCAACGGCTCGATGCGCTGGATTGAATTCGGCGGGGTGCGGTTACAGCCGTCCGAGTTGGTCAAGTTGGCGGTGGTGATTTATTTCGCCGATTATTTTTCGCGCAAACGCGAAGACCTGCATCGCTTCCAAGTCGGCGTGGTCAATGTCGGCTTGGTGGTCGGCGCGGTCGGCGTGTTGTTGTTGCTCGAGCCGGATTTTGGCGCGACTGCGGTGATTGTAATGACCGTCGGCGCGATGATGTTTTTGGCCGGGTTGCGCTTTTGGCATTTCTGCATAAGTCTGGCGGTCGCCGGCGGATTGCTCATCGCCATCTTAACCATGGCGCCGTATCGCGCGCAGCGACTCATCAGCCATCGCAATCCCTGGGCCGACCCGTATGACGGCGGCTTTCAATTGGTGCAATCATTAATCGCCATCGGGCGCGGCGAATGGTTTGGCGCCGGCTTGGGCAACAGCATCCAAAAACTTTTTTATCTGCCGCACGGCAACAACGATTTTGTCATTGCGGTCATCGGCGAGGAACTCGGCGCGGCCGGCATCTTTGCGATGTTGTTGTTGTATGCGTTGGTGTTGGCGCGCGCTTTTGCGATTGCGCGCCGTGCGCATGCGCGCGGGCTGCGCTTCGGCGGCTTTTTGGCGCAAGGCGTCGGCTTGTTGATTTCCCTGCAAGCCGCGATTCACATCGGCGTCAACACCGGCTTGTTGCCGACCAAAGGGTTGACATTGCCGCTGGTCAGTTACGGCGGCACGAGTTTATTAAGCGCAATGGCGTCGATAGGCCTGCTGTTTGCAGTCGACCGCCACAGTCGCGCGCGCGCCTTGCGCCGAGCGCCATGAGCCGCGTGATGATTATGGCCGGCGGCACCGGCGGGCATGTGATGCCGGCGTTATCCGTGGCGCGCGCGTTGCGTGCGCGCGGCGTCGATGTGTTGTGGCTCGGCACGGCCGACGGCATCGAGGCAAAAATCGTGCCGCGCGCCGGCATCGAATTCCGCACCATCAGCATCAAAGGCGTGCGCCAAAGTGGCGTGATGCGCTGGCTGTTGTTGCCGCCGCGATTGCTGTGGTCGATGTGTCAGGCGTGGTGGGTGATGGCAACCCGACGAATCGATTGCGCGCTCGGCATGGGCGGGTTTGTTTCCGGGCCCGGCGGTTTGGTCGCGATGCTGCTGAAAAAGCCGCTGGTGATTCACGAACAAAACGCCGTGGTCGGGTTGACCAATCGCCATCTGGCGCGGTTTGCCAAACGCATCTTGAGCGGCTTTCCCGAAGCCGACGGTTTCGACTCCTTCGATTGGGTCGGCAATCCGGTGCGCTGCGAAATCGCCGACCTGCCGCCGCCGCAGACGCGGCTCGGCGTGGCGCGCGACGCCGGCTTGCGCGTGTTAATTGTCGGCGGCAGCCGCGGCGCGCGCGTGTTTAATGAACAAATGCCGAAGTTGTTGGCAACGGCGTTGCCCAAGCCGCCGTTGGTGTGGCATCAATGCGGCGCGGGCAACGCACCCAAAGGCGCGGTGATTGCCGAAAGGTATCTCGCCGCCGGCATCGGTTGTCAAGTCAATGATTTTATCGAGGACATGGTGTCAGCCTATCAATGGTGCGATGTAATGATTTGCCGCGCCGGGGCGATGACGGTGGCCGAAGTGTGCGCCGCCGGCGTCGCCGCGATTTTTGTGCCGTATCCGCATGCGGTCAACGACCATCAAACCCAAAATGCGCAACATCTCATCAGCCATCGCGCGGCGTTGTTGGTCGAGCAATCGCAGTTTATCCAAGGCGATTGGTTGAAAAAATTGCGCGCTTTGGATGAAGACCGCGCGCGCATCGTCAAACTCGCCGACGGCGCGCGCAAATTTGCGCGCAACGATGCAGCCGACACGGTGGCGGGCATCTGCGAACAAGTGTGCGTCGAAGCGATTGTTGCGAAGTCAACAAAGTCGGCGAAGCATTCGAAGTCGGCCAATCAATCGACGCACAAGTCGAACCCGTCGAATGATTCGACTGTGTCGAACCAATCAAACCAATCGAACACGCCGAACGATTCGAATCCATCGAAGCGCGAGAATAAAAATGCGTGAGTTCATCAAACACATTCACTTCGTCGGCATCGGCGGCATCGGCATGAGCGGCATCGCCGAGGTGCTGTTGGAGTTGGGCTTTTGCGTTTCCGGCTCGGATTGCGCCTTTGGGGCGGCATTGCCGCGGCTGCGCAAATTGGGCGCAACGGTGATGCACGGGCATCGCGCCGAACATGTCGAAGGCGCCGAGGCGGTCGTGGTGTCGAGCGCGATTGCGCCCGACAACGTCGAACTGGAAGGCGCGCGCGCGCGCAACATCCCGATCGTGCCGCGCGCCGAAATGCTCGGCGAATTGATGCGCTTTCGACGCGGCATCGCCATCGCCGGCACGCACGGCAAAACCACCACCACCAGTTTGGTCGCCGCGGTGTTAAGCGGCGCCGGGCTCGACCCAACCTTCATCGTCGGCGGCGTGGTCGAAAGCGCGCGCAGCAATGCGCGTTTGGGCGGCGGCGAATACATGGTGGTCGAAGCCGATGAAAGCGACGGTTCATTTTTACATCTGCAGCCGCAATTGGCGGTGTTGACCAACATCGACGCCGACCACATCGGCGCTTATGACAACGACTTCGACAACTTAAAAACCGCGTGCTTAAATTTTTTGCATAACCTGCCGTTTTACGGTTTGGCTGCGTTGTGCTTCGCCGACCCGGTGGTGCGCGAAATCGCCGTGAGGTTGCGCAAGCCGTCGGTCAGTTACGGCTTCGATGCAGATGTCGATTTTCGCGCGGTCAATGTGCGTCAAGTCGGGCGCGACAGTTTCTTTGCGGTCGAACAACGCGGGCGCGCCGGACGCGAATATCGCCTGGCATTGCCGGGGCGACACAATGTATTAAACGCGCTGGCGGCCATCGCCATCGCCGCGCAACTCGGCGTCGCCGAACGCGCGGTGCGCCGCGCCTTGGCGCAATTCGAAGGCATCGACCGCCGCTTTCAATCGCTCGGCGAATTGCGCGTCGGCGAATGCGCGGTGCAGTTGGTCGACGATTATGCGCATCACCCAACCGAACTCGCGGCGACGCTGCAAGCCGCGCATGATTGCTGGCCGACGCGCCGATTGGTCGCGGTGTTTCAACCGCATCGATACACCCGCACGCGCGATTTATTCGCCGAGTTTGTCGCGGTGTTGTGCGCGTTTGCCGAATGCGGCGTCGCGCAATTGATTGTCACTCAAGTTTATCCGGCCGGCGAGGATGCCATCGCCGCCGCCGACGGCAAGGCGTTATGCAATGCGGTCGCGCGCGCCGCCAAGCGCAACGCGCGCGCACAACCGCCGTTGTTTGTCGACACCTTGTCGACGTTGGGCGATGCATTGCGCGGCGTGTTGCGCGACGGCGATGTGTTGCTCACCTTGGGCGCCGGCGACATCGGGCAATTCGCCCAACAATTCGCCGCGCAATTCGCTTCACCGCAAGGCGCGACCTCATGAACGCGAACGCCGCCAATTGGGTTAACGCAATGAACGCCGCCGGCGGTGTCAATGCATCGACGCGCGCATCGACGCGCGCATCGATGAACAAAACGCCGCACGAGTCGATGCCGGACTTTATGCATAACCTGCGCGGCGTGTTGCGCATAAACGAACCGATGGCGCGACACACCAGTTGGCGCGTCGGCGGCGTCGCCGATTATTTTTACACGCCGGCCGACCGCGACGATGTCGTGCAATTGTTGCGTCAATTGCCGCGCACGATGCCGTTGTATTGGATTGGCTTGGGCAGCAATTTGTTGGTGCGCGACGGCGGCATCGCCGGGATGGTGTTGTGCACGGCCAAGGGGCTGGCGCAGTTGACGTTTTTGCCGCGTCATCGGTTGTACGCCGACGCCGGCGTATCGTGCGCCAAGATTGCGCGCAGCGCCGGCGCGCGCGCATTATCCGGCGCGGAATTTTTGGGCGGCGTGCCGGGTTCGTTTGGCGGGGCGTTGGCGATGAACGCCGGCGCCTTCGGCGGGGAAACTTGGCAATTGGTCGAACAAATCGAATGCGTCACGCGCGACGCCGAATGCAAAACCTTCGCCGCCGATGAAATCACCGCCGGCTATCGCAATGTCGAATTGCCCGAGTCGCATTGGCTGCTCGGCGCGCGTCTGCAACTTGCGCCGGCGGAAGCCGATGGCGGCGCTGTGCGCCGGCGCGCGCGCGAGATGCTGCATAAACGCAATACCAGCCAGCCGGTGCAAAGTAAAAACGCCGGCTCGGTGTTTCGCAATCCGCCCGGCGAACACGCCGCGCGCTTGATGGAAAACGCCGGGCTCAAAGGCAAACAAATCGGCGATGCGGTGGTGTCCGAAACGCACGCCAATTTCATCATCAATCGCGGACGCGCGCGCGCCGCCGACATCGAACAATTAATCGAATTGGCGCGCCATCAAGTGCATCGCCAATGCGGCGTCGAGTTGACGCCCGAAGTGCGCATCGTCGGGAGGCGCGGATGAATCGTCGATTGAGTCGCAGCGCGAGTCGAAGCGCAAGTCGCAGTGCAAGTCACACTGCAACGAACAGTGCGAGTCGTTATGCGAGTCGCACTGCGAGTCACAGTGCGAATCACTATTCGCATCGCACCACAAATCGAACGCAACGCGCGCCGGCGCGGTTGTTGCCGCGCGTGGTTGCGCCGGCGATGTTGGCGTTGGCGGGGTTGTTTATCGCCGACCGCATGTATGACCCGGCGCATTTTCCGATTCGCCACATCGAAGTGCATGGGCGATTTTCCGATGCGGTTGGCGCGCGCATTCAAACGGTCGCGGCGCAATCGTTGTCGGGCAATTTTTTCTCGCAGGATTTATCCGCCATCGAATCGCGCCTCGAACAATTGCCGCGCGTGGTCGACGCTTCGGTGCGGCGCAAATGGCCGGCCGATTTGGTGATTGAAATCCGCGCAGTCGAAGCGGTCGCCACTTGGGGCGATTCGCATTGGGTGCATACCAACGGCGATTTGGTCGCGCGCGGCGATGTTGATGTGGTCGATGTTGTCGCCGACAACGGTGACAGTGAAAGTAAAAGTAACAGTCACAGTAACAGTGACATTAACAGTGCAAGTGCCACTGCCAACGAAATCGCCAATGAAATCGACCGCATTCGCGCGCGCGAGTTGCCGCGATTATCCGGGCCGCGCGCGCGGCATTCGACGGTGTGGCGCGCGTATCAACGATGGGCGCCGATGTTTGCCGAACGCGGGTTGTGGTTGGCGCGATTGAATTTGGATGCGCGCGGGCTGTGGCGCATCAACTTGCGGGTGACGGCGTTGGCCGATGCGTCGCGCAATGATGCATTGATTGAATTGACCGTCGCGCACGGCGAAGCCGATGAATTGATTGCGCGGTTTTGTCGCGCGGTGGCGCTCGAACTCAACGCCGAATTGGCCGCGATGCACAGCGTCGATTTGCGTTATCCCAACGGCTTTGCGGTCGGTTGGAAAGCGCGCAAACCGCAGCCGCGTCCGGTTGCGATGCAGCCGCGTTACCCGACGGTGACAAAATGAAACCGATGAAAAAACCTTCGCAAAAAGATTTGGTCGTCGGGCTGGACATCGGCACGTCGAAAGTGCTGGCGATTGTCGCCGAGGTCGACGCCGGCGGCGGCTTGGAGGTCATCGGCATCGGGCATCATCCGACGCGCGGTTTGCGCGGCGGCGTGATTGCCGACATCGAAAAGACCGTGCATTCGATTCAATGCGCGGTTGAAGACGCCGAGTTGATGGCCAACTGCGACATCGATTCGGTGTTTGTCGGCATCGCCGGCGAACACATCAACAGTTTAAATTCGCACGGCGTGGTGGCGGTGCGCGACGCCGAAGTCGGCGTCGCCGACATCGAGATGGCGATGAACGCGGCCAAGGCGATGTCGATGCCCAACGACCAACACATCCTGCATGTATTGCCGCAACAATTCATCATCGACGGTCAAGCCGGCATCCGCGAACCCATCGGCATGTGCGGCGTGCGCATGGAAGCCGAAGTGCACATCATCACCTGCGCCAACAGCGCCGAGCGCAACATTCGAAAATGCGTGCGGCGTTGCGGGCTTGAGGTCGACAGCGTCATCCTCGAACAACTGGCGTCGAGCGCATCGGTGTTGAGCGAAGACGAACGCGAACTCGGCGTGTGCCTCATCGACATCGGCGGCGGCACGGCCGACATCGCGGTGTTTTGCGGCGGGGCGATTAGTCATTCGGCGGTCATCCCAATCGCCGGCGACAAAGTCACCCACGACATCGCGATAGCGTTTCACACCCCGACGCAACACGCCGAGGAGATGAAAAAACGTCACGGCTGCGCGCTGACCCAAGCGGTCGATTCGCATCAAATGATTGAAACGCCGAGCATGGGCGACAACCCGGCGCGCACCTTGTCGCGCCGCCATTTGGCGGAAGTCATCGAACGCCGCTTGAGCGGATTGTTTGGTCAAGTGCGCGATGAATTGCACGGCTGCGGCTTGGAGAATTCGCTCGGCGCCGGCGTGGTGGTGACCGGCGGCAGTTCGCGCATCGACGGCATCGATCAATTGGCGCATGAAATTTTTAATTTGCCGGCGCGACTCGGCGTGCCGATTTATCACGGCGCACAAGGCGAGACGGTGCGCAATCCGATTTACGCCACCGGGCTTGGCTTGGCGCAATTTGGTCACGCCGAACGGCGGCGATTGTTGAGCCAACACCCGCGCCGCGCGCGCATCGTCACTTCGCTGGTCGAGCGCGTGCGCGAATGGTTGTACGGCAGTTTTTAATTGGTAACGAGCGCAACGCGGTTAATCGCCGAGTGCGCATTTGATTTTTTACGACACAGAGGACGGGCAAATGTTTGAACTGGTTGAAGTGGCAAGTCGTCAGGCGGTCATCAAGGTGGTCGGCGTTGGCGGCGGCGGCGGCAATGCGGTCGAGCACATGCTGCAGGCCAATCTCGATGGCGTCGATTTAATTAACGCCAACACCGATGCGCAATGTCTGGCGAGTTCGAATGCGCCGACCGTGCTGCAGTTGGGCGAATCGCTGACCAAAGGGCTCGGCGCCGGCGCCAACCCGGACATCGGGCGTCAAGCCGCGTTGGAGGATCGCGAACGCATCGCCGAAGCCATCGGCGGCGCCGACATGGTGTTCATCGCGGCCGGCATGGGCGGCGGCACCGGCACCGGCGCGGCGCCGGTCATCGCCGATTTGGCGCGCGAGTTAAATATGTTGACCGTGGCCGTGGTCACCAAGCCGTTTCCATTCGAAGGCCCGCGGCGAATGGAATTCGCCGAAACCGGCATCGGCGCGCTCGAACAGAGCGTCGATTCGCTGATTGTCATCCCCAACGAGAAACTGCTCAGCGTGGTCGGCGAAGAGGCGACGATGATTGCCGCGTTTCACAAAGCCGATGAGGTGTTGTTTAACGCGGTGCAGGGCATCTCCGAACTCATCACCCGGCCGGGCTTGGTCAATGTCGATTTTGCCGATGTGCGCACGGTGATGTCGGAGATGGGCATGGCGATGATGGGCTCGGCGACCGCCAGCGGCGACCAGCGCGCGGTCGAAGCGACGCGCCGCGCGATTTCCAGCCCGCTGCTCGAAGACATCGATTTGCACGGCGCGCGCGGCTTGTTGGTCAACATCACGGCATCGCCGGATATGCGCATCGGCGAATACGAAGCGGTCGGCAAGGCGATTTCCGAATACGCGGCCGAGGACGCCAATGTCGTCATCGGCACCGCGTTTGATGATTCGATGCACGATGAATTGCGCGTCACCATGGTCGCCACCGGGCTGCTCGGTGCGCCGCGCGCGGTGCGCAACGAACGCTCGGAACGCTCGGAACGCCCGACGCGCGCGCCGGTCGCGCCGGTCGATGAAACGCCGCGCGCCCGTCCGCAGGTCGCCGCCACGCCGTCGCGCGGGTCGCGCCCGATGGCGTGGCGACACAAGCGCAGGGACATCGATGCGCCGAAAATCAGCGAAGCCGACGACACCGCCGGCGATTTGCCCGGATTTTTGCGCCGCCAGGCCGATTAACCGCGCCAACTCAGGCGAATGCGGTGCGGTGCGTCAATAGCGCGCCGGTGTCGGTGCGCACCTCGTCGCGCCAATGGGGCGCCGATTCGCCATCGATATGCCATCGATGCGTTCTCGACACATCCTGATTTAATCGGGGCGTCCGTACCCGCACCCCATGCAACGCCGAGCAACCCCCTTGACACGCCCCGATTTAAGCGGGGCGTCCGTACATTGCCAAAATGTAATGTAAATAAGTGGTATTTTTATGGCGAATTAGTGCAAATCATTCGTTGTTTATAGTAGTATCGCGCATCCAACGACCTGCCGAACAGCGGCGGGCATCCGCGAATATTGCAAAATGTTAAAACAACGCACTTTAAAAAACACGATACGCGCCACCGGCGTCGGTTTGCATACCGGCGACAAAGTGTATATCACCTTGCGCCCGGCGCCGGTCGATTCCGGCATTGTGTTTCGCCGCGTCGATTTAACCCCGCCGGTCGAAGTGCCGGCCAAATCCGAATCGGTCAGCGATACGCGGTTGTCGACCACCATCGAACACAACGGCGTCAAGATTTCGACCATTGAACATTTAATGTCGGCGTTTGCCGGGCTCGGCATCGATAACGCCTGCGTCGAAGTCAGCGCGCCCGAAGTGCCGATTATGGACGGCAGCGCCGGGCCGTTTGTGTTTTTGTTGCAGTCGGCCGGCATTTTGGAACAAAACAAACTCAAACAATTCATCCGCATCAAAAAACCGTTAAAAGTCGCCTGCGATGACAAGTGGGTGAAATTCGAACCGTTCAACGGTTTTAAGGTGTCGTTTGCAATCGATTTCGATCATCCGATTTTGCAAAATTCCGCGCAAACCGCGACGGTGGATTTTTCGACAACTTCATTCGTAAAAGAAGTCAGCCGCGCGCGCACCTTCGGCTTTATGGATGATTTGGAGGCGTTGCGCAACGCCGGGCTGGCGCAAGGCGGCAGTTTCGACAACGCGATTGTGATGGATGCGTATCACATCTTAAACGAAGACGGCTTGCGCTACGGCGATGAATTCGTCAAACACAAAGTCCTCGACGCCATCGGCGATTTATACCTGCTCGGTCATCCGCTCATCGGCGCATTCGAAGCGCATAAATCCGGGCACGCCTTAAATAACCGTCTGTTGCGCCAACTCATCGCCGACCAATCGGCTTGGGAATTGGTCACCTACGAAGACGAAGCCGAAGTGCCGATTGCGTTTGCGCCGACCGTGGCCACCGTATAACCCGCGCATCGCGCACCCCTTTAATTACCTCTCCCCTCCCGCGCGGCGTGTTATTCAAGCCGCGCCGCCAATCGGTTGATGCATTATTTCGCGCCGCGTTCATCGCGTTGCGCGCGCGCTTCATTCGCGTTGCGCGGGCGCACTTTAACGACGATTTCGCGCGCGTCGATGCCGCCGTCGATAATCGCTTGGAGCAATCGCGTGCTGCGATGGCGAATCGCCTGCGCCCAAACCGCGCTGTCGACCAACAACGCAACCCGCCCGGACGCGAACAACAATGCGCGACAATGCGGCGCGGCCTCGCCGAGCGGCGTGCGCAGGCAGTCAGCCAAGCGGCGTTGTGCATCGTCATTGGCCGGGCGGTCGGAATTCGGCGGCAGAATCGCCGACAGCCAATCGCCGATGTGGGTGAAGTGGCGGGGGGATTGTTTATCGCGCGGCATTGCGCGAATATCGTATACGCGCGCCGCGCATCGCGCAATCGCTGTGGCATAATCAAGCGCGCAATTGTTCAACACTATGCTGCAACACACCCTTAAAAAAGTTTTCGGCGATCGCAATCAACGTTTGCTGAAAAAAATCGGCGCAACGGTTGCGCACATCAACGCACTCGAAGCGCAACTCCAAGCGTTGTCCGCCGCCGAACTGGCCGCCAAGACCGGCGAATTTCGCGCGCGCATTGCCGCCGGCGCGCGCCGCGATGATTTGCTGGTCGAGGCGTTTGCAGTGGTGCGCGAAGCCGCGGTGCGCACTTTATCGCTGCGCCATTTCGATATGCAGTTGGTCGGCGGCATCGTGCTCAACGACGGCAAAATCGCCGAGATGAAAACCGGCGAAGGCAAGACGCTGGTCGCGACCTTGCCGGCGTATCTCAACGCGATTGCGGCGACGCCGGTGCATATCGTCACGGTCAACGATTATCTCGCCCGCCGCGACGCCGATTGGATGGGCAAAATTTACGCCTATCTCGGGCTGACGGTCGGCGTGGTCGCCACCGGGCAAGCCATCGACGACAAGCGCGCCGCGTATCGCTGCGACATCGTCTATGGCACCAACAACGAATTCGGTTTTGATTATCTGCGCGACAACATGGCGTTCACCGCCGATGAACGTTGCCAACGCGGGCTTGGGTTTGCGATTGTCGACGAAGTCGATTCGATATTAATCGACGAGGCGCGCACGCCGCTGATTATCTCCGGCCCGGCCGAAGAGAGTACCGACCTGTACGCGACCATCAATCAAATCGCGCCGAAACTTAAGCAACAACACGGCGACGCCGGCGGCGATTTTACGATTGACGAAAAAACCCGCCAAGCGTCGTTGACCGAACAAGGCCACGAAACCGCCGAACAATTGCTGAGCGAAGCCGGCTTAATCGAACAGGGCGGCGGCTTGTATGAACTCGGCAATCTCGGTTTGATTTATCACTTAAACGCCGCCTTGCGCGCGCATCATTTGTTTCACAAGGATGTCGCCTACATCGTGCGCGACCGGCAAATCGTCATCATCGACGAATTCACCGGGCGGATGATGCCGGGGCGGCGGTGGTCGGACGGGCTGCATCAGGCGATTGAAGCCAAAGAGCGCGTCGCGATTCAGCAGGAAAACCAAACGCTGGCGTCGATTACCTTCCAAAATTATTTTCGCCTGTACGACACCCTCGCCGGCATGACCGGCACGGCCGACACTGAGGCGCCGGAGTTTTTGCAGATTTACCAATTGGAAGTCGTCGTCATCCCGACGCATCGCCCGATGGTGCGCGAGGATTTTGCCGATTTGGTGTATCGCACCGAAGCCGAAAAACTGAACGCGATATTGCTCGGCATCGAAGCGCGCCGCGAAAACGGGCAACCGGTGCTGGTCGGCTCGGCCTCGATAGAATCCTCCGAACGCCTGTCGGCGTTGCTCAAAAAAGCCGGCGTCGCGCATAAAGTGCTCAACGCCAAACAACATCAACAAGAGGCGCAAATCATCGCCGAAGCCGGCCGCCCCGGCACGGTGACCATCGCCACCAACATGGCCGGACGCGGCACCGACATTGTGCTCGGCGGCAATTTGCAGTTGGAACTCGCCGAGGTCGACGAGGACGACGTCGATGCGCGCGCGCGCATCGAACAACAATGGCAAACCCGCCATCGCCGCGTGATTGAAGCCGGCGGGCTGCATGTGCTGGGCACCGAACGCAATGAATCGCGGCGCGTCGATAATCAATTGCGCGGGCGGTGCGGACGGCAGGGCGACCCCGGCTCGAGTCGATTTTATCTTTCGCTCGAGGATTCGTTGATGCGCATCTTCGGCTCGGAACGCATCGCCGCGTTGATGCAAAAACTCGGCATGGAAGAGGGCGAGGCGATTGAACATCCGTGGGTTTCACGCGCGATTGAAAACGCGCAGATGAAGGTCGAAGGCCACAACTTCGATGCGCGCAAACAACTGCTCGAATACGACGACGTCGCCAACGAACAACGCAAGGTGATTTATCAACAGCGCAATATGCTGATGGAAACCGACGACATCTCCGAGTACGTCGTCGCCGCGCGCAACGAAGTGTCGGATGCGTTAATCGGGCAATGCATTCCAATGAATTCGCTCGAAGAGCAATGGGATGCGCCGGAGTTGGAAACGCAATTGGGCGCGGTGTTTGGTTTGAAATTGCCGGTGCAGCAATGGCTGGACGAGGATGATTCGCTGCATGAAGAAACCTTGCGCGAAAAAATTGCGCGGGCGATTGACGAATTGTTCGTCGATAAAGAATCGCGCGTCGGCGAAGTTGGCATGCGGCATTTTGAAAAGGCCGTGATGCTTAAAGTGTTGGATGAACAATGGAAGGAACATTTGTCGCAGATGGACCATCTGCGTCAAGGGATTCATCTGCGCGGTTATGCGCAAAAAAATCCGAAGCAGGAATACAAACGCGAGGCGTTCGAAATGTTCACCGCGATGTTGGGCAACATTAAATTCGAAGTGGTGTCGATGCTGGCGCGGTTTCAAATTGCCGACGACCAACAAATCGCCGCGCTCGAACAAAACCGCCGCCAACAACCGATGAACTTCATCCACGCCGATGCGCACGACCTCGCCGAGGCCGAGGCCGATGCGCAAGTTGCGGCGCGCGGCAAGAATCTTGGCGCAAAAGGCGGCGCGCAACGCGGCAAGCGTAATCCAGCCGCGCGCCGCGCCGGTCAAGCGCCGGCGCAAACCGAACCGTTTGTGCGCAGCGGCAAAAAAATCGGGCGCAATGACCCGTGTCCGTGCGGCTCCGGCAAAAAATACAAACAATGCCACGGGCGTTCGCAATAACCGCGCCCGCCGCCGCCCGCCATCGTGTCATTCCAACCGCCCGCATTCCCCGCCTTGCCGCCGATCTCCGGCGTGCGTTTGGCGGCGGTCGAATCGGCCGCGAATTATCGCGGGCGCGATGATTTAATGTTGGCGGCGTTTGACCGCGAAGTCGCGGTCGCCGGGGTGTTGACGCAATCCGGCGTGCCCGGCGCGCCGGTCGATTGGTGCCGACAACATCTGCCGCACGGACGCGCGCGCGCGTTGCTGGTCAACGCCGGCTGCGCCAACGCCTGCACCGGCGAAACCGGCGCGCGCCATGTGCGCCAAACCTGCGAAGCGGTCGGCGCGACTTTGGGTTGCGCGCCCGAGCGGGTGTTTGCCGCATCGACCGGCGTCATCGGCGAACCGTTGGCCATCGATAAAATCATCGACGCCTTGCCGCCATTAATCCAATCGCTCGACGTCGCCGCTTGGCGCCGCGCCGCGCAAGCCATCACCACCACCGACACTTTCGCCAAAGGCGCAACCGCGCGCGCAACGATTGACGGCGCAACCGTCACGATAAACGGCATCGCCAAAGGCTCGGGAATGATTGCGCCGAACATGGCGACGATGTTGGGGTTTATTTTCACCGACGCCGCGATTGCACCGCGCGCCTTGCAATCGATGTTAACGCGCGGCGTGGCCGACACCTTTAACGCCATCAGCGTAGACGGCGACACTTCGACTTCGGACATGTGTTTGGCGTTCGCGGTCGGCGCGGCCGGCAACGCGCCATTGACCGACGACGATGCGGCGTGCATAGAATTTCAACGCGCGCTGGATGAAGTGTTGGCGCAGTTGGCGTGGCAAATCGTGCGCGACGGCGAAGGCGCCAACAAGGTGATTGTCGTCGATGTGCGCGGCGCGGAAAATCATCGCGCCGCGCAAACCGTCGCCCGCGCCATCGCCAATTCGCCGCTGGTCAAAACCGCAGTCGCCGGCGCCGACGCCAACTGGGGGCGGGTTGCGATGGCCGTCGGCAAATCCGGCGCGCGCGTCGATGCATCGCGCCTCGACATCTTCATCGGCGGCATTGCGGTCGCCGAACGCGGACAACGCGCCGCGCACGATGAAGCGGCGTTGCGCGCGCAGTTGCAAAAAGACGAAGTTGCAATCGCCGTGGATTTGCATATCGCCGACGGCGCGGCGCGCGTATTGACCTGCGATTTAACCCGCCGCTATGTCGACATCAACGCCGATTACCGCTCCTGACGGGCGCGTGCATGTCGCCGTCGGCGTGCTGGCGCGCGGCGCGCAATTGCTGGTGCAACAACGCCGCGCGGATGCGCCGTGCGCCGGGCAATGGGAATTTCCCGGCGGCAAAATCCATCGCGGCGAATCACCGCAGGATGCATTGGCGCGCGAACTGCACGAAGAGTTGGCGGTGCAAGTAACGCGCGCGCGTGAATTGCTTCGCCTGCCGTTTGATTATCCGCATGCGCGGGTTTGGCTCGAAGTGTTTATGGTCGATTCCTTCGATGGCGAAATCCGCGCGCGCGAAGGGCAGGCGATTCGCTGGTTGTGCGCCGAGCGGATTGCGCGCTTGGATGCGCTTGGTGCGGTGCATCCCATCTTGCGCGCATTGACGCAGGCGTAATTTGACCGCGCGCGGATTGCGGATTAAACTTTTAATCCAATACACTTTACCCAACACAATCCGGCGCAAACAATGAGCGATGCAATGAACGATTCATTTATAACGGTCGATGCCGCGGCCAAAAAACAAATTTTTTTATCGACGCTAAAAAGTCGCGGACGGCATAAATATTGTCGCTACAGCGGCCTGCCGTTGCGCTATGCCGGCGGCAAAAGTTTGGGCGTCGGGCATGTCGTCGAACACATCCCGTCCGGGGTGGCGCGAATCGCCTCGCCGTTTTTCGGCGGCGGCTCGGTCGAGATTGCCTGCGCCAAGGAATTGGGCGTGCGCGTGTTCGGCTACGATGTCTTCGATATCCTCGCCAATTATTGGCGGCAACAATTGCGCGCGCCGCTGCAACTTGCCGACGCCATCGCCGAATGGACGCCGAGCAAACAACAATACGCCACGGTCAAACAACGCCTGCGTCAACACTGGGACGGCGATGCGCCAATCGCCGACCGCCTCAGTTTAGCGGCGCATTATTGGTTTAATCACAATTTGTCATACGGCCCCGGCTTCCTCGGTTGGATGAGCAAAATTTACGAACAACCGGCGCGGTTTGCGCGGTTGGTCGACAAGGTGCGCAATTTTCGCTGTCGCGGGTTGTCGGTTGGCTGCGCAAGTTTTGAAAAATCGGTCGTCAAACACGCCGATGATTTTTTATATTGCGACCCGCCGTATTTTCTCGAAGGCGACAGCAAAATGTTTCGCGGCATTTATCCGCAACGCAATTTCCCGGTGCATCATCGCGGCTTCGACCATCAAAAACTGCGCGACTTGCTGCATGAACATCAAGGCGGGTTTGTGTTGTCGTACAACGATTGCGCGACCGTGCGCGAATGGTATTGCGATTTTCGAATCATCGAAGTGCAGTGGCAATACACGCTCGGACAGGGCGAAACGCGCATCGGCAAAAATCGAATTCAACAAATCGCCGCGCACGACGCCAAACGGCATATTAAAAATTCACATGAGTTGTTGATTGTGTCGACGCTGCGTAAACGGCAAGGTGCGGAATCTAAAACCAACTAAAACAAAAGTTAAAACTGAATCAAAATCGAATCAAAACGGAGTCCAACAAAGTCCAAACAAAATCCAAACAAAATCCAAACTTAACCCAAGTTAAAACAAAACAAAACAAAACAAAACAAAACAAAACAAAACAACAAACGCAATTGGTCGTCGCACACGGTCGCACCACAGTTTACTTTTCCGCAAACAACGCCAGATACAACGCATGCAAATTCGCCGCCTGCGGGGCGATGGTTTCGGTTGCGCCGCTGTTGTCGATGAGGTCGTCGGCGATGGCGATGCGTTCGGATTCGTCGGCTTGGGTGTGCATAATTTTTTCGATTTGTTCGAGAGTCATGTTGCGCGTCGCTTGCAGGCGCGCGATGCGAATCGGGCGCGGGCAGGTGACCGCAATGACGCGGCGCATCTCGCGGAATTGACCGGTTTCGATGAGCAAGGGAATGTCCAAAATGCAGTACGGCGAACGGTCGGCGGCGGCGCGCGCGTACATCTCGGCGCGAATCGGTGGATGCAATATCGACTCGAGCAATTGACGGCGGCACGGCGCGGCGAACACTTCATCAGCCAGCCGTTGGCGATTGAGTTGTCCGTTGGCGTCGACCATCGCCTCGCCAAAATGTTCGACAATCTCGGCAAACTGCGCACCGCCCGGCGCGCATAATCGCCGCCCGATTTCATCGGCGTCAATCACCTGCACGCCCAGTTTGGCGAATTGCGCAGCGACGCTGCTCTTGCCGCCGCCGATGCCGCCGGTCAATCCAATGCGCACCGCCATCGGCTTAACGATGCCCGCGCGCGAGGCGCGATGCGGTCGCGGCGCGATGGTGGAAAATAAACGGCGGCGGATGCATAAATAGTTTTGTTTTGAAGCGCGGTTTGAAGCAGGCGGTTTGAGTCGGCGATTTTACCCCTCGATTCTATCCAAACTGCGCGCAACACAGCGTCTTAAATAACCGACCAAATTACTCGGTTTTTCGGTTATAATCGCGCGGCTTGCAACCGTTGCCGTTTAAGGCGAAGGGGGAAAACGATGCGTTTGACCACCAAGGGGCGTTATGCCGTTACGGCGATGATTGATTTGGCGATGCACCAGCCGGGTGCGCCGGTCACATTGACCAGCATCGCGGAAAACCAGGGGATTTCGCTTTCGTATCTCGAGCGGATTTTTGCGATGTTGCGGCGCGGCAATTTGGTGATTGGTGCGCGCGGTCCGGGCGGCGGCTATCTGTTGGCGCGCGACGCCGATTCGATAAGCGTCGCCGACATCATCGTCGCGGTCAATGAACCGCTCGACATCACGCGTTGCGACGGGCGCGAAAATTGTCGGCGCGGCGAACGTTGTCTGTCGCATGATTTGTGGAGCGCGTTGAGCGAACAGTTGTACGCATTTTTAAACGGCGTGCGCCTCGGCGAGTTGATGCGCAACGCCGACGTCAATCGACGCGGCGCGCATTATGTGCCGACGCCGCAGATTGGGCGGCGTTGATGGTTGTTTGAGCATTGCGAGTCATTGAAGAGTCATTAATAGTCATTGCGATTCATTGCAAACTATTTTGATTTATTTCGAACGATTGCGAATCATTGTGCGTCATTTGATTCACTGATTCATATTGCGATTAGTTAACCGGTTAAATTAAACGATGAGCACCGAACGGGAATTAAGCGCGCTGGTGGCGCGTGAATATCAAGCCGGTTTTGTAACCGACATCGACGCCGACACCCTGCCGCCGGGGTTGAGCGAAGAGGTTGTGCGCACCATCTCGGCGAAAAAAAACGAGCCGGCGTTTATGCTGCAGTGGCGGCTGGATGCGTATCAACGTTGGCTGGCGATGCGCGAACCGCAATGGGCGAAGGTGCATTATTCGCCGATTGATTTTCAAGCCATCAGTTATTATTCCGCGCCCAAGCAGCGCGAATTGCTCGATAGTTTGGATGAAGTCGACCCGAAACTTCTCGAGACTTATGAAAAGTTGGGCATCCCAATCGATGAACAAAAGACCTTGGCTGGCGTCAAGGTCGCGGTGGATGCGGTGTTCGACAGCGTGTCGGTTGCGACCACGTTTAAAAAAACGCTCGCCGACGCCGGCGTGATTTTTTGTTCGTTCTCCGAAGCGGTCGTCGAACATCCCGAGTTGGTGCGTCGTTATCTCGGCGGCGTGGTGCCGGCCGGCGACAACTTTTACGCCGCGTTAAATTCGGCGGTGTTCAGCGACGGCTCGTTTGTTTACATCCCCAAGGGCGTGCGTTGCCCGATGGAGTTGTCCACTTATTTTCGCATCAACGCGATGAACACCGGGCAATTCGAACGCACCTTAATCATCGCCGATGAAGACAGCGAGGTGAGTTATCTCGAAGGTTGCACCGCGCCGATGCGCGATGAAAACCAATTGCATGCCGCGGTGGTCGAGTTGATTGCGTTGAAAGGCGCGCGAATTAAATATTCGACCGTGCAAAATTGGTATCCCGGCGACGCCGAAGGGCGCGGCGGCATCTATAACTTCGTCACCAAACGCGGCGCCTGCCGCGGCAGTGGTGCAAAAATATCGTGGACGCAAGTCGAGACCGGCTCGGCCATCACTTGGAAATATCCCAGCGTGCTTCTCGAAGGCGATAATTCCGTCGGCGAATTTTATTCGGTGGCGTTGACCAACAATCGCCAACAAGCCGACACCGGCACCAAGATGGTGCACATCGGCAAAAACACCGCCAGCACAATCATCTCCAAAGGCATCTCCGCCGGGCGCGGGCAAAACGCCTATCGCGGCTTGGTCAAGGTGCTCGCCGGCGCCGACCACGCGCGCAATTATTCGCAATGCGATTCATTATTAATGGGCGACCAATGCGGCGCGCACACGTTCCCCTATATGGAAATCAAAAACCCCGACGCGGTCATCGAACACGAAGCGACCACTTCGCGCATCGGCGAAGACCAACTTTTCTATTGCCGCCAACGCGGCTTGTCCGAAGAGGACGCGCTGTCGATGATTGTCAACGGTTTCTGCAAAGAGGTGTTTAAGGAACTGCCGATGGAATTCGCGGTCGAGGCGCAGAAGTTGTTGGGGATTAGTTTGGAAGGGGCGGTTGGTTGACCGTGGGTTTGGTTTAACTTGTTGCATCAGCGGGTATGTGACTATGACTTATTTAGAGTTAGCCGAAGCGGTTTTGCGCAATGCGGTGACTCCGCTCGGATACAGAGATATCTGGGAACGAGCGCGACAGATGGGGTTGGACCGGCAGTTGAATGCACAAGGGGCAACGCCTTGGTCCACTTTGAGTGAGCGCTTAAACACTCATATTCGTAACAACGGCGAGAATGCACTGTTTGTGCGGACGCCCGGTTACCCGGCTCAGTATTATCTCGCGGGTCAGGAGATTAACGGCGACGCGCCGGTTGAATTGGTCGCACCGGAAACTCAAAACAATATCGCAGATTACTCTGAAAGTGACTTGCATCCGTTGCTTGCCTATTTTGCATTTAACAATCCCGATTTTGCCGACGAAAGGGAGGTGTATACAAAAACGATTATTCACGCTCCTGTTGGCGGACAGTTAATGCAGTGGGTTCACCCGGATATGGTTGGTGTTTATTTTCCATTTGACTTAATGCCAAATGCCATGAGATTGGGACGGATGCTCGAAGCAAACGAAATTTTTCGTTTGTATTCATTTGAGTTAAAAAAGAAGTTAGACAGGGGCACCTATCGCAAGTATTTTTTCCAAGCGGTGTCCAATTCGTCTTGGGCGCACGAAGGATATTTGGTCGCTGCGGACATTTCCACAGACCAAGAATTGCACGCCGAACTTGCTCGTCTGAGCAGCACTTTTGGCATCGGCGTCATTCACTTGAATATTCGGGACATTAGCGCTTCTAAGGTGCTGTACCCCGCAACCCAACGCCGCGCTTTAAGTTGGGAAACCATTAATAAGTTGTGTAACAACAACGATTTCAACGGTTTTATCAGTCGTGTCGCCAAAGATTTCCAAGACGGAGAAGTTACTTTGTCTGAATACGACAAAGTTGATGACGATATCAACGCTTACATCAGCGAAAAATTCGGAATCGAAACGGTCGAATAACCGTCAACCATCAAACCAACCGAGACAATGCTAACCATCAAAAACCTGTCAGCCAACGTAGGCGGCAAAAAAATCTTAAACGGCGTCGACCTCACGGTCAACGCCGGGGAAGTGCATGCGATTATGGGGCCGAACGGCTCGGGCAAGAGTACGCTCGCCAACGTGTTGGCCGGGCGCGACAACTATGACATTAGCGGCGGCGAAGTCGTCTACAACGGGCTTGATTTGTTGGAGATGGCGCCGGAGATGCGCGCGCGCGAAGGGGTGTTTTTGGCGTTTCAATATCCGGTGGAGATTCCCGGGGTGACCAATTTGTATTTGCTGAAAGCGTCGCTCAATGCGGTGCGCAAACATCGCGGCGAGGCCGAATTAAACGCGGTTGAGTTTTTAAAACTCATCAAGGAAAAGGCCGCAACGGTCGAGATGGACGAGGCGTTTTTGTATCGCGCGATTAATGAGGGCTTCTCCGGCGGCGAGAAAAAACGCAATGAAATTTTGCAGATGGTTTTATTGCAGCCGACCTTAAGCGTGCTCGACGAAACCGATTCGGGGCTGGACATCGACGCGTTAAAAATCGTCGCCAAAGGCGTCAACAGTGTGCGCGACAAAACGCGCGCGATGATTGTGGTGACGCATTATCAGCGGCTGTTGGAGTACATCGTGCCGGATTTTGTGCATGTATTGCATGGCGGGCGCATCGTGCGTTCCGGCGACAAATCGCTGGCGAGTGAATTGGAAAAAACCGGCTATGGCTGGACCGACGCCAACGCCGGCGCGGCTTAAGCGATGAACGGCGCGGCGCAACATTATCTCGAGCAATACCAATCGCTGGCGCGCGCCTTGCCGGGGTGCGGCGTCGATTGGCTCGATGCCAAACGCCGGGCGCATATGAAACGCTTTGCCGAAATCGGCTTCCCAACGCGGCGCGATGAAGATTGGCGCTACACCGAAGTCGAGTCGATGGTCGGCGAAGCGTTCTGCAGCGCCGATGATTCGAGCGGCGCAATCGATGCCATTACGCGAGAAGACATTGCGCGGTTTGCGATTGACGGATTGCGCGCGCGGCAATTGGTGTTTATCGACGGCTTGTTCGCGCCGCATTTATCGACGTTGGGCGATGAACAACCCGGCGTGATGCTGGCATCGTTGGCGCGGATGTTGCGCGAAAATCCGCAGGCGTTGAAGGCGCATTTGGGCGCGGCGCAACCGAGCGAGGCGCACGGCTTCACCGCGCTCAACAGCGCGCACAGTCGCGACGGCGCGTTTGTTTCGATTGACGCGAACACGCGCGTCGATGCGCCGATTGAATTGTTGTTTGTCAGTTGCGCCAACGGGCGGCTGGCGCAGCCGCGCAATTTAATCGTCGCCGCCGAACAAAGTCGCGCGACGATTATCGAACGCCATGTATCGCTCGACGATGCGCGCGCCTTAACCAACAGCGCAAGCGAAATTGTGCTCAGCGCGCGCGCCGAATTGTCGCATTACCTGGTGCAAACCCAATCCGATACCGCGTATCATGTCGGCGGGTTGTGGGCGAAGCAGGCGCGCGACAGTCGATTGTTGTGTTGCGCGGCGACGCTTGGCGGTGCATTGGTGCGCAACGATCTTGGCGTCTATCTGGCTGAGCCGCGCGCGCATTGCGACATGTTTGGCGTATACGCCGCGCGCGGTGCGCGTCATGTCGATAACCACACCACGGTCGAGCACATCGCCGAGCACTGCACCAGCCGCGAGTGGTATAAGGGCGTGTTGACCGACCGCGCGCGCGCGGTGTTTCACGGGCGCATCACTGTGCATCGCGGCGCGCAAAAAACCGACGCAACGCAACGCAACGATAATCTGCTGTTGTCGCGCCGCGCCGAAATCGACACCAAGCCGCAGTTGGAAATTTACGCCGACGATGTTAAATGCGCGCACGGCGCAACCGTCGGGCGGATGAACGACGACGCGCTTTTTTATTTGCGCACGCGCGGCTTTGACGAAGCCGGCGCGCGCAATTTGTTGACGACGGCGTTTGTCAATGATGTACTCGATGAAATCGCCGTCGCCGAATTGAAAACCGCACTCGGCGATGCATTCGCCGCGCAACTTGGTCCGCGATGAACGGCGTTAACTTGCGGTTAACTCACGGTTAACTTGCAATGAATTTGCAGCGAACTTTTATGGTCAACCTGTTTACGGTGAACACGATGAAACATTTAAATTTGGACCCTGAACTGGAAAAACGCAAAGCGGAAATTATGAAACAGTTCCGCGAAAACGAAGCGCACGGCGACAAGTCGCGTGCGGAGTCCAGTGCAAGTGCCGGCGTAAGCGTCGATGAAAACGCCGGCGCAAACGATGACGCGAACGACAATGCAAACGACAATGCAAACGACGGTGCAACTGTGAATGCACCTCAAGCCGCCACCGTGCGCGTACAAGTTGCATCGCCGACTGTCGCCAAATCCGATTCCAATCTCGACTCCAAATCCGATTCCGAATCGCGCGTCGAAGCGCACACCGAATCCGCACCGCGCGCCTCGACGCCGGATGCCGACGAACTCAAATCGCGCGTGGTTGAGGCATTGAAGGGCATTTACGACCCGGAGATTCCGGTGAACATTTACGACCTCGGCTTGATTTACGAAGTCGACATTCGCGACGCCGTTGCCGCGATTCAAATGACCTTGACCACGCCGGGCTGTCCGGTTGCGCAAACGTTTCCCGGCATGGTCGAAGGCGCGGTTAAACTCGTGCCGGGCATCACCGACGCCGTCGTCGAATTGGTGTGGGAGCCGCCGTGGACGCAGGCGCGCATCAGCGAAGCGGCGCGTCTCGAACTCGGATTGATATGAGCGATTGGATTCCGGTGATGCCGGCCGAATCACTCGGCGACGGCGAGCATTGCATCGTCGAAATTGACGGCGCGCGCATCGCGGTGTTTAACTTAAGCGGTGAATTTTGCGCCATCGAAGACGTCTGCACGCATGACGGCAGCGAGATTGCCGACGGCTGCGTCGTCGACGGCGCGATTGAATGCCCGCGCCACGGCGCGCGGTTTGATTTGCGCAGCGGCGCGGTGCTTGCGCCGCCGGCGTATGAGCCGGTCGATGTTTTTCCGGTGCGCATCCAAGACGGCATTGTGCAGGTGCGCGACGACCGCTGGGATTGATGGATAAATTAATCGCCACCGGCGGCGGCGCGCTCAACGGTGAAGTGCGCATCTCCGGCGCCAAGAACGCCGCCTTGCCGGTGATAATCAGTTCGTTGCTGACCAAGCATCCGCTGATCATCCGCAACATTCCGCATCTGCACGACATCACCACGACGATGGCGTTGCTGGCGCAACTTGGCGTGACGCTGCAGGTCGATGAAAAATTGTCGATAGAAGCCGATGCGTCTTCGGTCAACAACATGGTCGCGCCGTATGAATTGGTCAAAACGATGCGCGCTTCGATTTTGGTGTTGGGGCCGTTGCTGGCGCGGTTTGGCAAAGCCGAAGTGTCGCTGCCCGGCGGTTGCGCGATTGGTTCGCGCCCGGTGAATTTGCACATCAAAGGATTGCAGGCGATGGGCGCCGACATCAACATCGAAGGCGGCTACATCAAAGCGCGCGCCGGTCGATTGCGCGGCGCGCGGATTTTTATGGACATGAACTCGGTGACCGGCACCGAAAATTTAATGATGGCGGCGACTTTGGCCGACGGCGTCAGCGTGATTGAAAACGCCGCGCGCGAACCGGAAGTCGTCGACCTCGCCGATTGCTTAAACGCAATGGGCGCCGATATCCGCGGCGCCGGCGGCGATGAAATCACCGTGCGCGGCGTCGCCGAACTCGGCGGCGCAACCCATTGCGTCATCCCGGACCGCATCGAAGCCGGCACATTTTTGGTCGCCGCGGCCATCTCCGGCGGCGAGATTAAATTGAAGGATGTTCGTCCGGCGCAAATCGAAGCGGTGCTGGATAAACTGCGCGAAGCCGGCGCCGAGATAGACGCCGGCGACGATTGGGTTAAACTCAAAGCGCCGCCGAAACTGCGCGCGGTCAACGTGCGCACCGCGCCGTATCCGGCGTTTCCAACCGACATGCAGGCGCAGTTTGTGTTGCTCAACAGCGTCGCCGAAGGCACGGCCACGGTGGTCGAGACCGTGTTCGAAAATCGCTTTATGCACATTCACGAATTGCGCCGCATGGGCGCCAACATCGAACTCGACGGCAACACCGCCGTGGTGCGCGGCGTCGATAAACTGCGCGCCGCGCCGGTGATGGCGACCGATTTGCGCGCCTCGGCCTGTTTGGTGTTGGCGGGATTAATTGCCGACGGCGAAACCTTAATCGACCGCATCTATCACATCGACCGCGGCTATCACTGCATCGAGGAAAAGTTGGCGCAAATCGGCGCATCGATTCGCCGCGTGCCAAGCAATTATTTCGACCGCCGCACTTGATGCGCGCAATGTATAACGTTGCAATGCAATGCGCGATTCGACTTAACACAACGCAACTTAACTTAACGAAACTTAATGCAACTTAACTCGACTCAACTTAGCGCAACACAACGTAACGTAAATCAACTCGACTTAACTTCGCTTAACTCAATTCAATTCAACCGATGACGATTGCATTGCTCGATGCCGCTGATGCGCAGTTTGATGCGCGGTTGTCGAAGTTGCTGGCGCGCGATGCGCCGCAAACGCGCGAGGTGGCGGCGGCGGTTGCCGCGATTATCGATGCGGTGCGCCGCGACGGCGACGCCGCAGTAACCCATCTCACCGCAAAATACGAACACCGCGACCTCGATGCGGCGCACTTCGAAGTGCCGCGCGCGCGTCAAGAGGCGGCGTTGGATTCGCTCGATGCCGATGTCGCGCACGCCTTGCGCGTTGCCGCGCAGCGCATCGAGGCGTATCACGCGCATGAAGTGCAACAATCCTGGCAATTTACCGACGCGCACGGCGCAACCCTCGGGCAGCGCATCACGCCGCTTGCGCGCGTCGGCGTGTATGTGCCGGGCGGCGCGGCGGCGTATCCTTCATCGGTGTTGATGACCGTGATACCGGCGCGCGTCGCCGGTGTCGACGAAATTATCATGACCGCGCCCGCGCCGGATGGCGTGCATCCGCCGGCGGTGTTGGCGGCCGCGGCGTTGGCCGGGGTCGACCGCGTGTTTGCGCTCGGCGGCGCGCAGGCGATTGCCGCGCTTGCCTACGGCACCGCGCGCGTGCCGGCGGTCGATAAAATTGTCGGGCCCGGCAATCGCTATGTCGCCGAAGCCAAGCGGCAGGTGTTCGGCAAGGTCGGCATCGATGTTATCGCCGGGCCGTCGGAGGTCGTTGTGATTTGCGACGCCGCCGCCGACAGCGATTGGGTCGCGATGGATTTATTCGCCCAAGCCGAACACGACGCGCGCGCGCAATCGATTGCAATCACCGACAACCACGCGACCGCGCAGGCGGTGTTGGCGTCGGTCAACAAAATGTTGCCGTCGATGCGGCGCCGCGAAATCATCGGCGAATCGCTGTTGGTAAACGGCGCGATTATTTGCGCCGGCGATTTAACCCGCGCGGTGGCGATTGCCAATCGCATCGCGCCCGAACATTTGGAATTGATGGTCGCCAACCCCGACGCCTTGCTCGACCAAGTGCGCCACGCCGGCGCCGTCTTCATCGGCGCGCACAGCGCCGAAGCATTCGGCGATTATTGCGCCGGCGCCAATCATGTTTTGCCCACCGCCGGCGCCGCAAAATTTTCCTCGCCGCTCGGCGTGTCTGATTTCCAAAAACGCACAAGTATCGTCCGCCTAAACGAAACCGCCGCCGCACAGTTGGCGCCCATCGCCGCCACCTTGGCGCGCTGTGAAGGGCTGGATGCCCACGCCCGCTCAGCCGAATACCGCGCGGCGTCGCCAAAGTCGTCATCGTCATCAACGGCATCGACATCATCGACATCAGCACCGTCGTCAACGTTGACACTGTTGTCGCCGTTGGCAAAGTCGTCACCGACATCATTGACACTGTCGACAACGTTATCGACACCGGCAACGTTGACGTCGTCGTTGTCGCCGCTGACAAAGTTGTCACCGTCGGTAACGTTGACGTCGTTGTCACCGTTATCGAAGTCGTCACCGACATCATCGACGCTGTCGACAAAGTCATCGACACCGGCAACGTCGGCGTCGCTGTCGCTGCTGGCAAAGTCGTCACCGTCGGTAACGCTGACACCGTTGTCGAAGTTGTCATCGGCAACATCGACGCCGTCGACAAAGTTATTAACATCGGTAACGTTGACGTTGTTGTCACCGTTATCGAAGCCGTCATCGTCATCATCGACACCGTCGATAAAGTCATCGGCAACATTGGCGTCGTTGTCGCCGCTGGCAAAGTCGTCACCGTCGTCAACGCTGACACCGTTGTCACCGTTATCGAAGCCGTTATCGTCATCATCAACACCGTCGATAAAGTCATCGACAACGTCGGCATCGTCGTCACCGTCGACGGTATTGACATCGCCGTCGGCACAGTCATCAACATCATCAACCCCAAAACCGCAATGAACGATTCTTCGGCGGCGGTTGATGCATTGGTGCGCGAATCGATTCGTGCGTTGGATGCGTATTCGGTCGCCGATGCGGACGGGTTGATTAAATTGGATGCGATGGAAAACCCGTATGGGTTGCCGGATGAACTTGGCGCGCAACTTGCGGATCAATTGCGCGCTGTGCAAATCAATCGTTATCCGGATGCGCATTCGGTTGGGTTAAAGCGCGCGCTGCAAAATGCGTTTGCATTGCCCGATGAATGCGCGATTACGCTTGGCAACGGTTCGGATGAATTGATTCAGATGTTGTTGTTGTTGGTCGGCGGGCATCAACGCATTGCGCTTGCGCCGACGCCGACTTTTTCGATGTATGAATTAATCACGCGCGCCACCGGCGGTGAATTTGTCGGCGTGCCGTTGCGCGATGATTTTTCGCCGGACGATGATGCTTTGCTCGATGCGATTGCGCGCCATCGACCGACATGCATCTTTCTCGCCCGCCCGAACAATCCGAGCGGCAATTGTTTTGCGGCGGCGTTGATTGAACGCATCGCGCAACACGCCGACGGGTTGGTGGTGGTTGACGAGGCGTATTTTGCGTTTAGTCGGCAAAGTGTTGTCGGGCTTCTTGCGCGGTATGAAAATTTAATGGTGTTGCGCACGTTGTCGAAGAGCGGCATGGCCGGATTGCGGCTTGGGTTTTTGTTGTCGCATCCGCATTGGGCTGCGCAATTAAACAAAGTGCGCCTGCCGTACAACATCGGCGGGTTGACGCAATGCGCCGCCGAATTTTGTTTGGCGCATCATGCGGTGATTGAACAACAAGCCGCGCAAATTGTGCGCGACCGCGAAACGCTCGCCGCGCAATTGGCGGCGTTGCCGGGCGTGCGGGTGTATCCGAGCGACGCCAATTTTTTGTTGGTGCGCACCGAACAAAACGCCGAACGGATGCATCAAAGCATTAAGCAACACGGCGTGTTAATTAAATGTCTGCATCAACCCGGCGCATTGCAAAATTGTTTACGGGTGACCGTTGGGTTGCCTGCGGAAAATCTGCGGTTGGTCGAAGCGTTTACCGCCGCCTTGACGGCATAGTGTTATTCGCGCGCGCCGTTATCCGCCCGAGTCATCATCGCCTTGCACAAGTTGTCGATATTTATCGGTTAATTGCGCGCGGGTTTCGATGTGCGCCGAGTCGATGATGATGCAATCGACCGGACAAACCTCGACGCATTGACTGACGTCGAAATGCCCGACGCATTCGGTGCAACGACGCCAATCGATTTGATAAATTTCCTCGCCCTGAAAAATCGCGTCGTTCGGGCATTCGGGTTCGCATACATCGCAGTTGATGCATTGCTCGGTGATAGCAAGCGCCATTATGATTTCCTTTCGTGCGGTTGGTTGTGCGACGAGTTGTTCGAACAGTCGACGCCGTATTTTTTTTGCAAGGCGGCGAAGGTGGCTTCATGCACAAACGGGCGCACATCACCGCCGTGCCGGGCGATTTCCTTAATCAACGACGCCGAAACAAAAGTGTAATTTTCCGCCGGCGTCAAAAACACCGTCTCCAGTTGCGGCTGCAGTCGACGGTTCATCGACGCCAATTGAAACTCGTATTCGAAATCGGACACCGCGCGCAAGCCGCGCAAAATCACCGCGGCGTTGTTGGCGCAGGCAAAATCAATCAACAACCCGGAAAAGCCGACCACCTCGACGCGCGACAAATTGCCGAGAGCGGCTTTTGCCATCTTGATTCGTTCGGGCAGTGAGAACAGCGGATTCTTGTCGGCGTTTTCGGCAATCGCCAACACAATGTGGTCGAACATTTTTGTCGCGCGCGCCACCAAATCGCTGTGTCCGTTGGTTATCGGGTCGAACGTGCCCGGATAAAGCGCGGTTAATTTTCTGCTCACCGTTGTTTGCCGTCGAGAGTTGTCGTGCGTCGATGGGGATGTAACGTTTGCGTAACAGTTTGCATCAAGGTTGCATCAAGGTTGCATTAAGTTTGCAACAAAGTGGCGCGCACCATGCCGCGCGATTGCTGGCGAATGATACGCCAATTTTGCGGCGGCGGTAAGGGGCGCTCGGCGCTCGGCGATTCGATATACACCAACGCCTGCGGATTCAACCACCCGTGCGCGCATAATAAATCGCAAGTGCGCTGCAACAACGTCGAGGCAAACGGCGGGTCGATGAAGACCAAATCAAACCCGCCCGTCGCGTCGCGTCGAGTTAAAAACCGCTCGACATCGCCACCGACAATCTCAATCGAATCGCATTGCAATGATTCGCAATTGGCGCGCAACGTCGCCAACGCAAGCGGATGCGATTCGACCATCACCACCCGCGTCGCCCCGCGCGACGCCGCCTCAAACCCAAACGCGCCGGCGCCGGCAAACAAATCCAAACAATTCATCCGCGCCAACCCGCGATGATGCGCCAACCAATTAAACACCGTCTCGCGCACCGCATCCGGCGACGGGCGCAAGCCGTCCACCTTGGCCACGCGCAACCGCCGACTGCGCCACCGCCCGCCGATAATGCGAAGTTGTCCGCTGGGTTTCATTGGCGGATGATAAGTTTTTTTGCGCGGCGCGACATTAATATGCGGCGCAAATCTGCGCGCATCCCGCGCGCGCGCAAACCCGCTACAATCGCCCCATGCCTCTGCCTCGCATTCTCACCGGACTCGGCAACGCCTTGCGCTTTGATACGCTCGATGCGCAAGCCGCCGAAGCGTTGCAGGATGAATTGTTGCGCGCCGATGTCGGCGTCGATGCAAGCGAACGAATCATCGCGCGATTGCGGCGCGGTGGTGCGGCGCGCGATTCATTGCGTGATTCGCTGCGCCAATGCATTGCCGAAATTCTTGCGCCTTGTGAGTGCAAGTGGTCGACGCAAGCCGAGCGGCGGCCGTTTGTGGTGTTGATGGTCGGCGTCAACGGCGTTGGCAAGACGACGACGCTGGCGAAAATCGCGGCGCGGTTGAAGGGCGAAGGGCGGTCGGTGATGTTTGCCGCGTGCGACACCTTTCGCGCGGCGGCGATTGAGCAATTGCAATCCTGGGGGCGGCGGTTGGAGATTGCGGTCATCGCGCGCGAACACGGCGCGGATGCGGCCGCGGTTGCGCATGATGCATATTCAGCCGCCACCGCACGCGGCGCGGAGGTGTTGCTGATTGACACCGCCGGACGGCAACATACGCACGGCGATTTAATGGAGCAGTTGGGCAAGATTAAGCGCGTGTTGGCAAAGTCGCATGCGGCGTTGCCGGATGAAACATTGCTGACGGTCGATGCCGGCAACGGGTATAACGCGCTGTCGCAAGCCGCGCATTTTCATCAAGCGGTCGGCTTGACCGGTTTTTGCATCGCCAAGTTGGACGGCGGCGCAAAAGGCGGGGCGGTGGTTGCGCTTGCCGAACAATACGGGTTGCCGATTCGTTTTGTCGGCGTCGGCGAAGGCGATGCGGATTTGCGCGCGTTTAATGCGGCCGAGTTTGCGGCGGCGTTGGTTGGCGAATGAACGTAAAAAAATCCCGCTTTACCGCGCATAAACAAGTCGCGCTTGTCGCACGCGACAAAGTCGCGCTTTAGCAGTGCATACACAAGTCGCGTTACCGTGCGCGAAAAGTGTCGCGCTATCGCGCGCGAAAAGTGATGCGTCCTTTGGATAAATCATACGGCGTCAATTGCACCGTCACTTTATCGCCGCGCAAAATGCGGATGTAGTGTTTGCGCATTTTGCCGGAGATGTGGGCGATGATTTCATGCCCGTTTTCCAACTTTACGCGAAAGCGCGTGTTTGGAAGGGTTTCGACAATCGTTCCCTCCATTTCAATGCTGTCTTCTTTTGCCATGAAAATTTTCGTTGGTAAAAATTTGAGTGAGTTAAAGCCGCATGCGCCGGCGCACCGCCGCACAAAGTTCGCGCGAGTTTAACCGATTTTGGCGCGGAATGTAACGCATTAATATGCGGCGGCAAATGTCGTTATTAATCCGTCATTCAATCGAATCAATCGCCGCCATTAACTTTTCAGTTTCGCTTAAGGCGACGATGATTTTTTGGTAATGGTGGATGTCGTCTGCGGTTAAGGCGATGCCTTTGCGGTCTTTGAGCCATTTTTGCGCGGGTTGATAGCCGCCGATGTAAAACTCCCATGCGGTTGCCGGGACTTTTTCGAATCGTTGGTTTTTGTTGATGTGTACTTCGCCGAGTTGGTTGTCGGTGAGTTGCCAGTTAACTTTGTCGACTGTGTTGTCGCCGCTGTGGTTGTATTCGGTGATGAGCGGCAAGTCGGTTTGCAACAGGTGCAGTTCGCGCAGTTGCCCGCCGAGTTTTGCCAATTTGCGAAATTGGTTTTTGTCGGTTGGATACGGCACGCGCGGGAAATCTATTTTGAGAAATTCGATGTATTTTTCTCGATAGATGGGCGAATGCAACACGGCGTAGATGTAATCCAATAAATCAATTGGCGCGAAGGTTTTTGCATCGTTTTGTTTTTCGATGACGAAGCGCAAGCCGATGTTGTCGGCGATGGCGTTGACGATGCCCATGTTTAAATTGGGGTCGCGCAACGCTCGGTCTTCCAAGGTGTTTGGAATGGGTTCGGGGTAGAGGTAAAGCGGGAATGTGTAATTGATGTCAACGCGAAAATGTCCTTCGCTCATTTGATTGACAATAAACAGTTGATGCCACCCGCCTGGCTGAGACTGTTTCCGCGCAGTGACTAACCCGACGTTGTCTTTGGCAATAAAGTGGCGCATAACTTCGCTACGTGGTCTGCAGTGAAATCCCTTTGATTGCCCAGTGTAATAGGTAAATCGTGTGTCGAATGGGCGATAACAAATTTGCACAGGCAAGTCGTTGTCTGCGGCAAACACATTGTGCTCCAAATCTTTTCGGGCAAGATGAATTTTCCAATCTTCCGCATCCGGACCTAACGCAAATTCTCTTCGGGCGGTGTCGTTGTCCATGTTGCGAAATGACGCAATGGCTTTCCGCAAATCATTACGGTTTTGGTAAATCGTAAAATCGTCCCGCGCCGTTACAATGCCTGCGGAATTAACCGAAAACAATTCATTCACCCCAAAGCCCCGCTCGTAGTGACCGTTCAGTTTGTAATCCTTGGGCACAAAATAATATTGCGGCGCAAGCATTTTAAGTTTTTTAAACTTAACTTGCTTAAGATTGTGCGCATTAAGAAACTCATATTTGGCCGCGCGCTTGCCGTATAAATCGAAGTGAAACACCTTCGCCAACGCGCCGCTTTTTTTGGCGCCGGTTTTGACAAATAAATTAATCGACACACCCTGCATAATGTCGAATACATTTTCATCCGCCGAGCCGTCGGGCGCGGTTTCTTTTTTCTTGGTGTTGCCGTGCAAATCCAAAATGTAAATCTCATCGAAACTTTGCAATAAACTCCAACGCATTCCGCGAAAGGTCGGGTTGTCCAAAAAGCCGTGATTGGTGATGTACGCGAGAATGCCTTCGCCGGTGTTGTCGACGAAATGTTGACCGCAGCGAATAAACTTCACATAGTCGTCATTTATCCACTTGGAATTTTTCTCCTGCAGTTTGCCGCCGCCGGGTTCGCGCTTGTAAACATCCAGCAGGTCGCCAATCCATTCACCTTTGTTGGCCGACTCACCGCTGTAGGGCGGATTGCCAATCACCACCATCACAGGAGTATCCCGCTTAATAGCATTGGCTTCCTTGGCTTCATCAGACAACCAACTTGCAAACAAAGTTTCGGTATCCGAATGCTGCTCTTCCAACGCATTGGTCAAAAACACGCGCAAACGTTCATCGCCAACATCGCAACCGCTATCGCGCAACACCATCCCCAATTTAACATGCGCCATCGAATACGCCGCCATTAACAACTCAAACCCATTAAGACGCGGAATTAAATTTTCATTAACATAACTTTGCCACGCGCCTTTTTGTCCGGCGTAATAAGTGTCCGCAATGTGCTTCACAATCGCGGCAAGAAAAGTGCCGGTGCCGGTTGCCGGGTCAAGAATTTGCACCTTGTGAATATCGCGCGATTGTTCTTTATTGCGCACAAGGCTGCTGTCGGCAATGCCGTGCGCCAACTTAAATTTATCGCGCAACAATTCATCAACCGCGCGCACAATAAAATCCACCACCGGCTCAGGCGTGTAATACACGCCGCGACTTTTGCGTTTTGCCGGGTCGTACGCACCGAGAAAAGTTTCATAAAAATGCAAAAACGGGTCGGTGCGCTCGGTTTGTTTGCCGTAGCCCTTCATCAATTCGCCAACATCGGCGGCGCAAAATAAATCGGCAAGGTCATCGACAACCCAAACGATGCGGTCGTCCAAATCGTAGCCGGCAATATGCTGAAAGAACTTGCGCAAAAACGGATTGCTCGGCGGGATTAAATCCGCGGCGATGCGGCGGGTAAATTTTCGCGCGGTCGAATCGTGCAGACGCGCGGCGAACATTCCATAGGCAATCGTTTGTGCGTAAATATCGGCAAATTGCGCGGCGGTGATGTCGTGAATTAAATGCTTGCGGAATCCCTTTAACTGCTTGGATAAATTTTCCCGACGGTCGTCTTCTTCCTTACCGATGGCTTGCGCAATCACCCGCGCCAACATCCGCGCTTTATGCGCCATTCGATTCGCCAACTCATCGGCGGTGCTGATGGTGCACCCTTGATAATCGGAAAAACTTTTAAGCAAATCGACAAACGCATCGAAGTTTTGCGGCAACGGCTTAATTTTGTCGCCGCGCAATTCGCCAATGCACACTTCGGCGACCACCGCGCCTTCGCGAATCAAACGGAAAGTTAAATAATCGGTGAAAATTAAATTATCCAACGCATCGCTGTAACGCTTAATTTGCGCGCGGTGGGCGGCGTCATCCAAATTCGCCCCGATGTTTTTTGTTTCCACATACCCAAACGGAATCTCCTTGCGATGAATCACAAAATCCGGCGCGCCGCATTCAATCCGTCGCGGCTCGTTGGTCGCCTGCGCGTCGGGAATCATCTCGCCGAGCAACATCGTCAATGCCGGGCGGTGACTATGCTCCGTGGCACTATAGGTTTTGCCGAGTGTGTTGAGATAAGTGTTAATGGTCGCCGACATGCGCGCCAACATATCGACATTGCGCGATGATGTCAAGCGGCATTGCACCGTGCAATCGCATCATCCGGATTCACCTTCCGCCTCGTCGCGCAAAATCGGCAGTGCGGTGGTGTATTTCATCTGTTCCATTGAAAACATCGATGTGACATCGGACAACTCAATCCGACCGATGATGGTTTTATAGATGCGGTCGAACGCGGCGATGTCGGGGACGACTACGCGCAGCAGATAATCGACCGTGCCGCTCATGCGGTAAATCTCCATCACCTCGGGGATGGTTTTCATTTCGCGCGCGAATTTTTCGCTCCATTTGATGTTGTGTTGGTCGGTGCGAATTGCGATGAACACGGTGACACCGGCGTCCACCTTTTTCGCATCCAACAACGCCACGCGCGCGCGAATCACGCCGCCGGCTTCGAGCCGTTGGATGCGTTTCCAACACGGCGTCGGCGAGAGGTGCACTTGCTCGGCGATTTGCTTGATTGTTAACGCCGCATTTTGCTGTAACAAGTACAGAATTTTACGGTCGACGCGGTCTAGGGCGATTTTTTGCGGTTTAGTGGTCATTTGCGAAATATTTTCCAATGAAAAAAGCATTATAGCATAAAAACAGCACTATTTTTTATAAATCATTGCTTATTTGATATTTTTTCCCTAAATTACCATTTCAAGGTGCGCTTGGCGAGTGATTGACGAGTGAATCACAATCGCGTCCGCATTGTGCGCCGCAACCGACCGATACGGCATGTATTCATACGACCAGCACGACCGCAAAATGTTGCGCCAACGTGCGCGGCAATTTGCCGGGCAGGTGCAGCGCATGCGCGACGGCAAATTGTCCGAGGCGCATTTTACCCATCTGCGGTTGCGCAACGGGCTGTATATGCAGCGGCATGCGCACATGTTGCGCGTTGCGATTCCCTACGGCGTGTTGAGCGGCGCGCAACTGCGCAAGTTGGCGCGCATCGCGCGCGTCTATGACCGCGGCTACGGGCATTTTACGACGCGGCAAAACATTCAATTCAATTGGCCGGAATTGGACGACACGCCGCGCATTTTGCATGAACTCGCCGAAGTCGAGATGCATGCGATTCAAACCAGCGGCAACTGCATACGCAACATCACCTGCGATCATCTTGCCGGCGTCGCCGCGGATGAATCGGTCGACCCGCGTCCGTGGAGCGAATTGATTCGCCAATGGTCGACGCTCAACCCCGAATTTAATTGGTTGCCGCGCAAATTTAAAATCGCGGTCAGCGGCGCGCGCACCGATCGCGCGGCGCTACGATTGCATGACATCGGCTTGCAATTGCATCTCGATGCGCGCGGTCAAGTGCGCTTTGCGGTGTATGTCGGCGGCGGCATGGGGCGCACGCCGGTCATCGGCAAGCCGGCGGCGCGCGCACTTGCGGCGGATGAATTGCTTGGTTATCTGCATGCGGTGTTGCGCGTGTATAACCAATACGGACGGCGCGACCACAAATATCGTTCGCGCATTAAAATTTTGGTAAACGACCTCGGCATCGATGTATTTTGCGAAAAGGTCGCGCGCGAATGGCGCAACATTCAAGCATCAGGGCGCGCGCCGCAATTAACCGAATCGGCGATTGCGCGCGCGCAGGAATTTTTTGCGCCGCGCAACCGCGAAGCCCGCAACCATGAAAACGACGCACAATCGCGCGCCGCATCGAGCGCGACCATTGCCCCGGCCGATGCGCGATTTGTCGCTTGGCGGCGGCGCAATGTCGACGCGCATCGCTTGGCGCACTTGCGTATTGTGCATGTCTCGCTCAAAGCGCCAGGGCGGGCGCCCGGCGACATCACCGCCGAACAGATGGCGCAACTGGCCGACATCGCCGAACAATTCAGCGGCGATGAAATTCGCGCCACGCACGAACAAAATTTGGTGCTGCCGAATGTGCATTGCGACGACTTGGGCGCGGTGTGGCGCAAACTCGATGCATGCAAACTGGCGACGCCCAACATCGGCACGTTGACCGACATGATTTGCTGCCCGGGGCTGGATTTTTGTTCGCTTGCCAACGCCGCGACGATTCCCATCGCCAATGAAATCAACGCGCGCTTGACGCAACTCGACCGCCTGTACGACATCGGCGAAGTGCAATTGAAGATGTCGGGGTGCATGAACGCTTGCGGGCATCATCATGTCGGCCATATCGGCGTGCTCGGCGTCGATAAAAAAGGCAGCGAGTGGTATCAACTGACGCTCGGCGGCTCGGCCGGCAATGATGCGCGGCTGGGCGCTTTGCTTGGCCCGGCCGTGCCGCGTGCGCGTGTTGCCGAAGTGATTGAGATGATTATCGATGTTTATCTCGAACTGCGTCGCGATGGCGAAACTTTTTTGCAGGCGGTTACTCGACTCGGCGTTGCGCCGTTTAAGCAACGCGTCTATCGACAAAATGACCGACACAGTGACCGGCAAAGTGACCAACAAGTCGACCAACCACTCGACCAACATGACCAACCCGCCAATCAATCGCGCGCCGATGCGCATCATCAAACACCGCAAAATCGTCAACGATGCGTGGCGTGAATGCGCCTTCGCCGGCGGCGACGCCTGCGACGGCGGCGGTGATTTGCCCGGCTTGGGCGATGCGCTCGACCAACATCTCATCGTTTCGCTCGATGATTGGCGCAGGTTGCGCGCGCGCGATGAATTGTTGCGCGGCGTGCATGCCATCGGCGTGAAACTGCAGCCCGATGAATCGGTCGACGCGATTGTCGATGACCTGTCGCGGCTTGCGTTGATTGCGTTGGTGTTCGATGCATTCAACGAAGGGCGCGGTTATTCGCAAGCCGCGCAATTGCGCGAACATCATTTCCGCGGCGAGATTCGCGCGCTCGGCGCGCATCGCGATAATCTTGCGATGATGGCGCATTGCGGCATCGACGCCTATCAACTTGCCGACGGCGAAGATTGGCGCGAAGCGTTGTCGGCATTCGACGAAATCACCGCGCAATACAACCACGCCCGCCCGCTCGACTCGACGCAATAACGCGCGCGCAATGCCCGGCGCCTGCAAGTAATGCGCGCCGCACAATGCGCGTTACAATGCGCACGATGAATGCGCGCATAAACCCTCCGGTGGTGGTGATTGGCGGCGGGTTGGCCGGCTTGTCGCTGGCGTTGCGACTGGCCGAACACGACATCGGCGTCACCATTTTATCGAAGTCGGTGTTGACCGACGGTTCGACGCGCTATGCACAAGGCGGGATTGCCGCGGTGCGCGGCAAGGATGATTCGTTCGATGCGCACATCAACGACACGCTAATCGCCGGGCGCGGATTGTGCGATGCGCGCATCGTCGAGTATGTCGTCAATCACGCGCCGGCGGCGATTAATTGGCTGATGGAACGCGGCGTAAGTTTTAGCGTGCGCGACTCGCGCGCGCGCGATTTTGATTTGCATCTCAGCCGCGAAGGCGGACACAGTCATCGCCGCGTTGTGCACGCCGCCGATGCAACCGGCGCCGAGGTCGAGGTGACATTGGAGCAGATGGTGCGCAAACATCCGGCGATTAATTTGTTGGAAAATCATCTGGCGATTGATTTAATCACCGCGCATAAACTCGGCGCGATGCGCGATGCGCCGAACGCCTGCGTCGGCGTGTATGCATTCGACCGCGCGCGCAAGCAAACCATCGCGCTACCGTGTCGGCATCTGGTGCTGGCCACCGGCGGCGCCAGCAAGATGTATTTATACACCAGCAACCCCGACACCTCGACCGGCGACGGCATCGCGATGGCGTGGCGCGCCGGCTGCCGCGTCGCCAACATGGAATTCGTTCAGTTTCATCCGACCTGTTTGTATCATACGCACGCCAAATCGTTTTTGATTTCCGAAGCGGTGCGCGGCGAAGGCGGGCGATTGATTCACGCCGACGGCGCGCGATTTATGCATCAATACGACCGCCGCGGCGAATTGGCGCCGCGCGATGTGGTCGCGCGCGCGATTGACATGGAGATGAAAATTCGCGGCTGCGACAATGTCTATCTCGACATCAGCGACAAGTCGCCGGCGTTCATCCGCCGCCACTTTCCCAACATCGCAAAACGCTGCCGCGAACTTGGGCTGGACATGGCGCGCGAACCGTTGCCGGTGGTGCCGGCCGCGCATTACACCTGCGGCGGCGTGATGGTCGACCGCAACGGGCAAACCGACCTCGCGCATCTCTACGCCATCGGCGAAACCGCGTGTAGCGGATTGCATGGCGCCAATCGGTTGGCGAGCAATTCGCTGTTGGAATGTTTGGTGTTTGCCGAAGCCTGCGCCAATCACATCCGCGCGCAATTAACGCGCCAACCGCAAGCCGCAACGCCGCCGTTGCCGACTTGGGATGAAAGCCAAGTGACCGACCCGGATGAACGCATCGTGGTCGCGCACAACTGGGATGAATTGCGCCGCTGCATGTGGGATTACGTCGGCATCGTGCGCACCGATAAACGCTTGGCGCGCGCCGCCAATCGCATCGCGTTATTGCGCGAAGAGATTCGCGAGTACTACGGCAACTTCCGCGTCAGCGGCGATTTGATTGAATTGCGCAACTTGGCGTTGGTGTGTGAATTAACCGTGCGCTGCGCACTGGCGCGCAAGGAAAGCCGCGGACTGCACAGCACGCATGATTATCCGCAAGCCGAAGCCGATGCGCCGGCGCGTGCGACGGTGTTGATGCCGGGGGAGGATTGATTTTGATTTGTGCTTTTACTTGCACTTTAATTTTTACTTGTACTCATTAACATTATCCGGTTTCATAATGGTTAATTGTTATTTGCACTTGTCACTTGTCACTTGTAACTTGTAACCAATAGTTAATAACTCATCACACGCACTTACACCGTCCCCGCTTATACACCGCCCCCGCTTGCTCACGCCAAATCAACCTGTTCGCCAAGCGGTTGCGCGGCAAGCCATACGCGCAGGCGATGCAGTTCGCGGCGTTGTTCGCGGGCGCGCACAATTAAACGAAACCGCGCGCCGTTCGGCGTTGTCGCCAACAACAACACAAACCCGCGCGCATCGATAAAATCCAATAACACAATTTTTTCCAATTCCGTTTGCGCGGTGCGCGATGAAGGGTCGGACGATGTATGCGAAGCGGTGCGCGAAGATGATTGCGCATCACTTGCACTGTGCGACGACGGCGGCGACGACGATTGCGCACCACTTGCGCGATGCAACAACCAACCGCCATTGGCGGTCGCTTGCAAACGAAACGCATCGCGTGCGTGATGTTGTTGATGCAAGATGCGCCACAAGCCAATCGCCGCCGGCGCAATCGCCCAACCGGCGAGCGCGCCAAATGCCGCAAACAACGGCGGCATTGCCGCAACCCACAGCGCGATTATGCAAAACCGCAAGGTGCGTTGTGCGCGCGGCTCGATGCGCAGGTTAATCGGCAGACAATATTCGTTGGACAATGCGGGCGATTCCTTCGTCGTCGGGTGATGCGCCGGCGCACAACCAATCCTGCAGTTGCGCATCGGTGCATTGCAATAGGCGGTCGAACCATCGACGTTCGTGCGCGTCGAGATGGTCGTATTGGTGACGCATAAACGCCTCGAGCAACAAATCCAATTCCTTAGTGCCGCGCCGACAACGCCATTCGAGTCGCCGTCGCGCCGCGTTGGGTTGGGTGGCTTGCATGGCGCGCGTTATTTGCAACTGTTAATGGCGCGGGTTAACTGCACGGGTTAACTGCATGCGTTAACTGCACGACAACTGCGCGCATCGATTGCATTGCGCCAACCGCATCACGCTGACGCGCGCGTCGCGATTTTGCGTTTGATGTTGGCAATCGCCTTGGCCGGGTTAAGCCCCTTCGGGCAGGTTTTGGTGCAGTTCATAATCGTGTGGCAACGATACAATTTAAACGCATCATCCAATTGCGCCAACCGCGCATCGGTTGCGCAGTCGCGGCTGTCGGCAATCCAGCGATTGGCGGCCAACAACGCGGCCGGGCCCAAATAACGCTCGCCGTTCCACCAATAACTCGGACACGAAGTCGAACAACACGCGCATAAAATGCATTCATACATCCCGTCCAATTCGCGTCGCTCGTCTTCGGATTGACGATGTTCGCGCTCCGGTGATTCATCGGATTGCAGCCACGGCTTCACCGATGCGTATTGCGCGTAAAAATTGCTTAAGTCGACCACTAAATCCTTAACCACATGCATGTGCGGCAACGGATGCACCTTGACAACGCCGCGCGCTGAGTCGGAATCCTCGACCGCCGGATGTGTGCACGCCAACGTGTTGACGCCGTCGATGTTCATCGCGCATGAACCGCACACGCCTTCGCGACACGAGCGGCGAAAGGTCAACGTGCTGTCGATGACATTTTTGATGTGGATTAATACATCCAACACCATCGGGCCGCAGGCGTCCAAATCGACCTGATAGGTATCGATGCGCGGCGCACCGCCGTCGTCCGGCGACCAGCGATACACGCGCACTTCGCGCAAGCGCCGCCCGGTGGCATCGCGCCATTGTTTGCCTTCGACCATTTTCGAATTGGCCGGCAATCTAAATTCAGCCATCGGTGTTCTCCAAATCAATCCAAGCCGTTAATGTGATGTGATGAAATGTGAATATCGCGCGGTGTAATGCAGTTTGCATGTTGTGCGAGTGTACTGTGAATATACTGTGAATGCATTGTGAACACAGCGCAAATGCCATGCAAATACTGTGCAAATTTTATTGCACCGCCGCGCGATTAAGTGCATAAGCAAAAACAAAAAAAGTGACAATGCATTAATACACCCGCTGCTTCGGTTCGATGTACTGCACTTCATCGCTCAGCGTGTAATTATGCACCGGGCGATAATCGATGCGCGCGGCGGCGGTTAAATCCTCCAGCCAAGCGAGAGTGTGTTTCATCCAGTTTTCATCGTCGCGGTCCGGGTGGTCTTCGTGGGCGTGCGCGCCGCGGCTTTCGGCGCGGTTGGCGGCGGAGTCCATCGATACCCGCGCTTGACGCAACAGGTTGTCCAATTCCAATGTCTCGACCAAATCGGTGTTCCAAATCATCGACCTATCGGTGACGCCGACATCGGCAAACTGCGCGCACAGTTGCGTTAACTTTTCGCGCCCTTCGGCGAGCACTTCGCGCGAACGAAACACCGCGCAATGTTCCTGCATAATTTTTTGCATGGCAAGGCGCAGTTGCGCGGTCGGCGTTGCGCCGCTTGCATAACGCAGGCGGTCAAACCGCGCGATGATTTCATCGCCGTCGCCGCGCGTTAATTGCGGCGCCGTTGCGCCGTCCTTAATTAATTGCGCCGCGCGATGCGCCGCGGCGCGACCGAATACGATGATGTCCAGCAGTGAATTCGACCCCAAACGATTGGCGCCATGCACCGACACGCACGCGGCTTCGCCAATCGCCATCAAGCCGTCTACGATGCAATCCGGGTCGCCGTTGTTTTTGGTTACGACTTCGCCGTGCAGATTGGTTTGGATGCCGCCCATGTTGTAATGCACGGTCGGCAGCACCGGAATCGGTTCGCGCGTGACATCGACATTGGCGAAAATTTTCGCTGATTCGGAAATGCCCGGCAGCCGTTCGCCCAACACCTCGGCGCCCAAATGTTCGAGATGCAGATGAATGTGGTCGGCTGAGGAGCCGACGCCGAGCCCGGCGCGAATCTCCATCGTCATCGCGCGGCTGACGACATCGCGCGATGCAAGGTCTTTGGCGTTGGGCGCATAGCGTTCCATAAATCGTTCGCCGCGCGCATTGGTTAAATAGCCGCCTTCGCCGCGCGCGCCTTCGGTGATTAAACACCCCGCGCCGTAAATGCCGGTCGGATGAAACTGGGTGAATTCGGTGTCCTGCAGCGGCAGCCCGGCGCGCAACACCATGCCGCCGCCGTCGCCGGTGCAACTGTGCGCCGAGGTGCAGGATAAATAACAGCGCCCATAACCGCCGGTCGCCAACACCACCAACTTGGCGGCGAAGCGATGCAGTTGTCCGCTTTCCAAATCCCAGGCCATCACGCCGCGGCATTTGCCGTCGCGCATGATTAAATCAATCGCAAAGTATTCGATGAAAAATTTTGCGTCGTGCTTAATCGATTGTTGATACAACGCATGCAAAATCGCGTGCCCGGTGCGGTCGGCCGCGGCGCAGGTGCGTTGCGCCTGGCCTTCGCCGTAATGCGTGGTCATGCCGCCAAAGGCGCGCTGATAAATCCGTCCGTCGGGCGTGCGCGAAAACGGCACGCCGTAATGTTCGAGTTCAATCACCGCATCGGCCGCTTGTCGGCACATGTATTCAATCGCGTCCTGGTCGCCGAGCCAATCCGAGCCTTTGACCGTGTCATACATGTGCCAACGCCAATCGTCCTCGCCCATATTGCCAAGCGCGGCGCTCATGCCGCCTTGCGCGGCGACCGTGTGGCTGCGCGTCGGGAATAACTTTGTGATGCAGGCGGTGTTTAACCCTTCGAGCGCCATGCCAAACGTCGCGCGCAACCCGGCACCGCCGGCGCCGACGACGACGACATCGTATTCGTGGTCAATGATTGGATACGCTTCGGGCATTTAAGTTAATCGCGGTTAATCGCATTGGTCGAAGTTAATATTAATAAAATATGAATCAAATATGAATCAAATATTACTTAATCATTGTTTATCGTTTGCAAGTTTACTTTGGGAAGTAACTTTGTAAAGCAACAACTTTGTAAAGTAACTTAATAAAGTCACGTTACAAAGTCACTTTACAAAGTCACTTTACAAAATAACCGCAAAAAGTTACTTCATCAATCAAAGTTCACAATCATCGTTTACAAAAACGCCACCCACACCACCGCCGCCATCGCCGCCAAACACGCCAGTGTATTAATGACCGCCAACCCACCGATGATTTTCTTGCGCGTGTTGGGCGCGGCGACATAATCTTCGAACACCACCTGCAACCCCAATTGCGCATGCATAAACATGCAGGGCAAATACGCCAACAATGCAATCGCAACCGCCGGCTGCGCAATCCACGCCTGCACCGCATGATGCGAATCGGTCACGCGATCGACAATCGCAAACACAAACCACAAGGTCAACGGCGCCAAGGCAAGCGCGGTGATGCGCTGCCATTTCCAATGCCGCGAACCTTGATGCGCGTCGCTCACAACAACCACACCGCCGCGCACAACCCAATCGCCGCCGCCACCGCCACCGCGCCGCTTCGATACGCCGCGCGCAATTCCAACCCAACGCCGACATCCCACAACAAATGGCGAATGCCATTGCATAAATGATAACAGGCGCACAACGTCCACCCAAACAACAACCCCCGCCCAACCCACGCCGCAAAAAACCCGCGCGCGATGTCATGCGAATATTCCCCGCCGGCAACCGCACAAAACCACGCGGCGATTAACAACGCACCCAACGCAAGAATGATGCCGGCGATGCGATGCAATATCGACAACACCGAAGTCAACTGCGGACGATATATCTGCAGATGCGGCGAAAGCGGTCGTTGCGATGTGCGGTGGTTGGACATGATGCCGTTGGGTTGATGGGATGGGAATGCGCCATTCGTCGAGTTTTATCATCGCGCACGATATGTTGTCGGCTTCGCGCGCGTGTGAACGCTTCGATGACTCACTATAACCGTGCATGGCTTTTTAATCAACGCTTTGCGGGCGCGAAGTTTGCCGACAACCGCCGCCGCTTGACATCATCGCGCAATGTCGATATGTTGGCGCGCATGTCGGCGACCATTAACACTTATCTCAAAGCACTCGACGGATACCAAGCGACCGAGCACAGCCATCGCCCGGCGTTGAAGGCGTTGTTCGAGGCGATGATGCCGGATGCGCAGGCGACCAACGAGCCGCGACGGATTGAATGCGGCGCGCCGGATTTTGTGATTCATCGCAAGGAGATTCCGTTTGGGTATGCGGAGACTAAAAACATCGGCGCGAATTTGGATGATGCCGCCCACCGCGCGCAAATTAAGCGTTACAGCGATGCGTTGGATAATTTAATTTTCACCGATTATTTAACTTTCCGCTTAATTCGCGAAGGCGCGATTGTCGCCGAAGTGTGCATTGGCGAATTGCGCGGCGACAAAATTAAGCCGTTGCCGCAAAACTTCGATGCGTTTGTCGATTTGCTTAAAAGTTTTTCCGATTATCAAGGGTGCACCATCAGCACCGCCGATGAGTTGGCGAATCGAATGGCGCATAAAGCGCGGATGTTGGCGCGGGTGATTGCCAAAGCGATTGCCACAAACGAAGGCGAAAAGAAAGATGATTTGCGCGCGCAATTGGAGGTGTTCCGCAAACATCTTATTCACGAGATTCAGCCGGCGGAGTTTGCCGATATTTACGCGCAAACCATCGCCTATGGAATGTTTGCCGCGCGTTTGCACGACCCAACGCCGCGCACTTTTACGCGCGAACAAGCGGCTAAATTGATTCCCAAAGCCAATCCGTTTTTGCGCAAATTTTTTCAGCACATCGCCGGCTACGATTTGGATGACCGCATTGTTTGGGTTGTCGACGACCTTGCCGATTTATTTTGCGCCGCTGATGTCGGCGAGTTGATGAAAGATTACGGACGGCAAACCGAACGCACCGACCCGTTCATTCATTTTTACGAAACCTTTCTCGGCGCGTATGACCCGGCAAAACGCAAAAGTCGCGGCGTGTATTACACCCCCGAGCCGGTGGTGGATTTTATTGTGCGCGCCGTGGATGATATTTTGCGCGATAAGTTTAAGTTGCGCGACGGCATTGCCGATTACGGCAAAATCACCGTCACCGAAAAAGACCAATCGCGCGAAATGCACAAGGTGCAAATACTCGACCCGGCGACCGGCACCGGCACTTTTCTTGCCGCGATTGTGAAGCACATTAAGAGGAAGTATTACGCCAACCAAAAAGGCGCGTGGCAAGGGTATGTAAACGAACATTTAATTCCGCGTCTCAACGGGTTTGAGTTGTTGATGGCGGCGTATGCGATGGCGCACATTAAATTGGATATGGTGTTGAGCGAAGACGGTTGTGATGTTGGTGACGACCGCTTGCGCGTGTTTTTAACCAACGCATTGGAAGAGCAACACCCCGACACCGATTCGTTGTTGGCGATTTGGCTTTCGGAAGAAGCCGAAGAGGCGAATAAAATTAAGCGTGAAACGCCGGTGATGGTGGTGATTGGCAATCCGCCGTACAGCGGTGAATCCGTCAACAAAGGCGAGTGGATTGCAAAATTAATCGAAGTGTATAAACGCGAACCCGGCGGCGGCAAACTGCAGGAAAAAAACCCCAAGTGGATAAATGACGACTATGTGAAGTTTATTCGCTGCGGTCAACATTTTGTTGATGGAACTGGTGAAGGCGTGCTCGCCTATATCAGCAACAACGGTTTCATTGACAACCCGACCTTTCGCGGAATGCGCTGGAGTTTATTGCAGAGTTTCGATGAGATTTACATTTTGGATTTGCATGGCAACAGTAAGAAAAAAGAAACCGCGCCCGACGGCTCGGCGGATGAAAATGTATTCGACATTATGCAGGGCGTGTCGATTAATTTATTTGTCAAAACCGGCGCCAAAAAAGCCGGCGCGTTGGCGAAGGTGTTTCACTTCGATTTATACGGCAAACGCGCAGGCAAATATGAGTTTCTTAATGCGCACAATCTTAAGCAAGTTAAGTTTAAAAAACTTAAAATGCTTGCGCCACAATATTATTTTGTGGCCAAGGATTACAAACTGAACGGCCACTACGAGCGAGGGTTTTCCGTGACCGAATTATTTTCGGTCAATTCGGTTGGAATCGTAACCGCCCGAGATGGATTTACCATTTACCACAGTCGAGAAGCACTGGAAAATTCCATTGCCGCATTTCGCAACATGAGCGATGAGGACGCGCGCGAAAAATATGCGTTGGGCAAAGACGTGCGCGATTGGAAAATTAATCTTGCACGACGCGATTTGGAGGTGAATGTATTTAACACCGACAACGATTCCCCTGTGCAAATTTGCTATCGCCCGTTTGATACGCGGTTTACGTATTACACCGGAAAATCAAAGGGGTTTCACTGCATGCCTCGTGGCGAAGTTATGCGCCACTTTATTGCCAAAGACAACGTCGGACTAATTACAATTCGACGGTCACGAAGTGGCAAACCTTGGGGCGAAGTTTTTGTCACCAATCTGATGGCTTCAGGGTCAACCGCCATTTCGGCGTTGGACATTAACTATGTGTTTCCCCTTTACATTTACCCCGAGCCCATTCCAAACACCTTGGAAGACCGAGCGTTGCGCGACCCCAATTTAAACATGCGCATCGTCAACGCCATCGCCGACAACATCGGCTTGCGCTTCGTCATCGAAAAGCAAAACGATGCAAAAACCTTCGCGCCGATTGATTTATTGGATTACATCTACGCCGTGTTGCACTCGCCCGCTTACCGTGAAAAATACATCGAATTTCTCAAAATAGATTTCCCGCGCGTGCCGTATCCAACCGACAAAAACCAATTTCGCAAATTGGCAAAACTCGGCGGGCAACTGTGCGCATTGCATCTGATGCAAAGCGACCAACCGCTCATCACCGCATACAACCAAAAAGGCGACAACATCGTCGGCAAAATTAAATGGGAAACCACCGACCCAGTAAAACAACTTGGCAAAGTGCATATCAACGCACAACAATGCTTCGACAAAGTCCCTAAAACCGCATGGGATTTTTACATCGGCGGCTATCAACCCGCGCAAAAATGGCTCAAAGACCGCAAAGGCATCGCCTTAACCGCAGACGACATTCGCCATTGGCAAAAAATTATTGTCGCTTTAAGCGAAACTGAAAAGTTAATGGCGGCGATTGATTCGATTAAGTTCATACAATAACCGCGCAATAACTGCGCGCGAGGGTGCGATGATTGTGGCATAATCGGCGCAATTGTCACGCGCGGCATTCCAATGGCGAACATTCTGTTGTTGCACGGTCCCAATTTAAATTTGCTCGGCAAGCGTGAGCCGCAACATTACGGCAACGACCGGCTCGCCGACATCGATGCGCGGGTGCAGCAACTTGCCGAGGCCGACCGGCATCAACTGCAATGTCGGCAATCCAATGTCGAGGGCGAATTGATTGATTGGGTGCAGCAAGCCGGCGAACACGGCGTGGATTTTATTTTAATTAATCCGGCGGCGTTTACGCACACCAGCATTGCATTGCGCGATGCGTTGGCGGCGGTGGCGATTCCGTTTATTGAAGTGCATTTGTCGAATGTGCATGCGCGCGAAGCGTTTCGGCGACGGTCGTATTTTTCCGATTTGGCGTATGGCGTGATTGTCGGCTTTGGTGCGCGCGGCTATGAATTCGCCTATCATGCCGCCGCCGATTTTTTGCGCGCGCGCGTGATTGATTGATTTTATTTTTAGGTTTACTTTTTTGGCGGCACTTGCATTATCTTTTTTACTTTAACTTTAACTTTAACTTTAATTTTCACTCCCCCTTGCCACCCCACCCGGACACTTCGATGGATTTGCGCAAAATTAAAAAACTGATTGAACTGTTTGAAGAGTCGGCGTTGACCGAAATGGAAATCAACGAAGGCGAAAGCAGCGTGCGCATGAGTCGCGGCGCACCGCACAGCGCACCGCTTGTGATGAGCGCCGCGCCGGTTGCACCGGCGTTGCCGGCAAGTGCATCGCCGTCATCACCGCCGCCGCAAGCCGCGTCGAGCGGGGTTGTGGTCGAATCACCGTTGGTCGGGACGTTTTATGATTCACCTTCGCCGGACGATACGCCGTATGTCGCAGTCGGGGCGACGGTCAACAAAGGCGACACCTTGTGTTTGATTGAGGCGATGAAAACCTTCAATCAACTCGAAGCCGAAGTCGGCGGCGTGGTGATTAAAGTGCATAAGCACAGCGGCGACCCGGTCGAATACGGCGAAGCGTTGTTTGTGATTGAACCGCGCGGCGGCGAGTAGCGCGTTCGCTTTCCCACTTACGCGCACACTTCACCCTTACCTTTACGCGCACCCCCACGCCCGCGCGCCAATGACTCGGATGATTGACAAATTGGTCATCGCCAACCGCGGCGAGATTGCATTGCGCGTGTTGCGCGCCTGCCGCGTGCTTGGCATTCGCACGGTGGCATTGCATTCGACCGCCGACGGTGACGCCAAATATGTGCGCTTGGCCGATGAATCGGTGTGCATCGGCCCGGCGGCGGCTGCGCACAGTTATTTAAACGGCGCGGCGGTGATTGCCGCGGCTGAATTAACCGAAGCCAATGCGATTCATCCGGGCTATGGTTTTTTGTCGGAGAATGCCGAATTCGCCGAACAAGTCGAACAAAGCGGGTTTATCTTTGTCGGGCCGCGCGCCGAAACGATGCGCGTGATGAGCGACAAAATCAGCGCAATCCGCGCGATGCGCGACGCCGGCGTGCCGTGCCTGCCGGGCTCGAGTGCATTGCCGACCGATTCGAATGCGGCGGTGCAAGCGGCCAGCGAAATCGGCTTTCCGTTGATTGTCAAAGCCTCCGGCGGCGGCGGCGGCAAGGGCATGCGCGTGGTGCATGACGCCGCGCATCTGTCCGAATCGATTGCATTGACGCGCAGCGAAGCCGGCGCGGCGTTTGGCAATGACGTGATTTACGCCGAACGATTCCTGACGCGCCCGCGCCATGTCGAGATTCAAGTGCTTGCCGATTCGCACGGCAATGTTATTTATCTTGGCGACCGCGATTGCTCGATGCAGCGGCGTCACCAAAAAGTCATCGAAGAGGCGCCGGCGCCGGGCATCGATGATGCGCATCGTCGCGCCATCGGCGAACAATGCGTGCAGGCGTGTCGCGCGATTGAATATCGCGGCGCCGGCACGTTTGAATTTTTATACGAAGACGGCGAATTCTTTTTCATCGAAATGAACACGCGCATCCAAGTCGAACATCCGGTCACCGAAATGATTACCGGCGTGGATTTGTTGCAGGAACAAATCCGCATCGCCGACGGACAACCGTTGCGATATCGACAAGCGGATGTGCATCTTCGCGGGCACGCGTTGGAATGCCGCATCAACGCCGAAGACCCGCGCACATTCATGCCGTCGCCGGGCAAAATCATTCAATACCACGCGCCCGGCGGTCCGGGGGTGCGCGTCGATTCGCATGTATACGGCAACTACGTCGTGCCGCCGCATTATGATTCGATGGTCGCCAAAGTCATCACGCACGGCGCCGACCGCAACGAAGCGTTGGCGCGCATGCGCGGCGCATTGCAGGAGATGGTCATCGACGGCATCGCCACCAACCTGCCGCTGCACCGCGAACTCATCGACGATGAGGCGTTTGTGCGCGGCGAGTTGGACATCCATTATTTGGAAAAGAAACTCAAACGCGACGCGCAATGAATCCGCACACGCCGCGCCCATCGATTACCCGCAGCCGCTCGCGCGCCGACGAGCCGCCGGATGATTTCATTCACCCGCGCAATCATCCGGGGCATCGGGTGTTGTGGGCGTTGACCGCCATCGGGGCTGCGTTGTTGTTGGTCGCGCAAATTAAATATTCGCTGGTCGAACGCTATGCGCAACACGCCGAATATCGCGGCTATTTGGCCGGCTTTTGTCAATTGCTGGCGTGCAAACTTCCGCCGCGTCGCGATGCGCAACGCCTGACCTTGACGCGCGCGCGCGTCGATATGCATCCGCATCAACCGGGCGCGGTGCGCATTGCGATTAACTTAATTAACGAAGCGCCGTTCGCGCAACCGTATCCGCAATTGCAGTTGACCTTAACCGACCGCGCCGGGCGGATTGTCGGGCGACGCACCGTTGCGCCCGAACAATATCTCGCCGGACGCGCCAATCGATTGCGCTCGGGCGAATTGGGCGGCGCAACATTCGATTTGGCGCGCCCGCATCCGAAAGCGGTTGGGTTTGAGGTTGCGGTGGTTGGCGCAACTGAAGCGCAGCGGTAACGCCGTCGCTCGTATTGTCGACCGTGTTGTCGACTGCGTCGTCGACCGTATCGGCGGGATTGTGCGCGGTTCACGCGTTGCGGCAAAATCGGTTACAATTCGAATTCGCGGTGCACGGCGTTTACATTTTTTTGCGTTTCGTATTTCATTTCGCATTCCATTACGCACTTAACTTTGCACTGCGCGTGCTGTTATGTGTACGTTGTTAATTTATTTTTTTACTTGTATTGTTACGATTACTGATACTGTTATTTATGCTTTCACTTTAACTTTAAACTGTCGCCGCCACTTAATCATTCGATTGAGTTGCAGCACATCGACGAATCAACTTCCCACATCAACGGTCTTTATTGTTCTTACGATGCAAAACAAAAAAGCCGAAAATCCCCCGCATCATTTGCGCGCATGCGTCAACAAAACCCTGCAAAAGTATTTTGCGGATTTGAACGGCGAGACGCCGCGCGGCATTTATAAAATGGTCATCGATGAAGTCGAAAAACCGTTGTTGGTTTCGGTGATGAAACACGCCGACAACAATTACAGCCGCGCGGCGCGCATGCTCGGCATCAACCGCAACACCCTGCGCAAAAAACTCGAACAACACAATCTGTTGGAGTGACATTCGTGTTGCGCGCATCGCCGTTCCACAACCGGCGCGATTGACGATGAAACTGCAGCCAAGTCGGGCGTTGGTCAGCGTGTCGGATAAACGCGGCGTCGTCGATTTTTGTCGCGCGTTGCGCGAACACGGTGTCGAAATTTTATCGACCGGCGGCACCGCGCGATTGCTCGGCGAACATCGCATCGAGGTGACAGCAGTCGCCGCCCACACCGGCGCGGCGGAAATTTTCGGCGGACGCGTCAAGACGTTGCATCCAAAAATTCACGGCGGCATTTTGGCGCGGCGCGGCGTGGATGATGCGGCGATGCGCGAACACGACATCGCGCCGATTGATTTGGTTGCGGTCAATTTGTATCCGTTTGCGCAAACCGTCGCCGCGCCGTCGTGCACCTTAACCGACGCCATCGAGAACATCGATATCGGCGGCCCGGCATTGTTGCGCGCCGCGGCAAAAAATCATCGCGACACAATTGTGCTCGCCAACCCGGACGATTACGCCGCACTGCTCGATCAATTAACGCAAGGCGGCGTCGATGCATCGATGCGATTTGCGCTGGCGTGCCGCGCGTTCGAACACACCGCGCGTTATGACGGCGCGATTGCCGAATATTTGGGCGGGGTTTGTGGTGTTGATGGTGACGGGGAAAGTGACAGTAAAAGTGAAACCGTCGACAAAGACAGTGAAGTCGACAAAGGCGACAACAATAAAGACAATCAAAACCAATCAACCGCGCCGCGCCGCGCATTGTTCCCGCGCACATTAAATCGACAATGGATTAAACAACAATCGATGCGCTACGGTGAAAACCCGCATCAACACGCGGCGTTGTATCGAGATATCGATGTCGATGCCAATGACACTGTTAATGTCAACGACGACAATGTCGCCGCCGGCATTGTCAATGCGCAACAACTGCAAGGCAAGGCGTTGTCGTACAACAACATCGCCGACGCCGACGCGGCGTTGCAATGCGTTGCGCAATTTGCCGAATGCGCCTGCGTGATTGTTAAGCACGCCAACCCATGCGGCGTTGCAGTGCGCGCGGTGCAAGCCGACGCGTATCGACGCGCGTTTGCCGGCGATGAAGAATCGGCGTTTGGCGGCGTGATTGCATTTAACCGCGAACTCGACTTTGCCGCTTGCGATGCATTGTTGCGCGCGCAATTCGCCGAAGTCGTGGTCGCCCCGGCGATATCAAAGCGCGCGCGCGAAGCGTTGGCGGACAAACCAAACATTCGCGCATTGATTGCATGCGGTGCGCGCGACGACCAATTGCAATATAAAAAAGTCGGCGGCGGTTTGTTGGTGCAACAAGGCGATGCGCCGCTGCATAAATCATTGCGCACGGTCACCGATTGCGCGCCGAGCGAATCGCAACAACGGGATTTGTTGTTTGCCTGGCAAGTCGCCAAGTTTGTCAAATCCAACGCGATTGTGTACGCCAACGAGTTGGCGACCGTCGGCATCGGCGCCGGGCAGATGAGCCGCGTCAACTCGGCGCGCATCGCCGCCGACAAGGCAAACGATGCAAGTTTGTCGGTGCGCGGTGCGGTGATGGCGTCGGATGCATTCCTGCCGTTTCGCGATGCACTCGACCGCGCCGCGCAAGCCGGGGTGCGCGCGGTGATTCAACCGGGCGGGGCGATGCGTGATGATGAAGTAATTCGCGCCGCCAATGAACACGGCATCGCGATGGTGTTTACTGCGATGCGGCATTTTCGACATTGAGGCGACGGCATTGATGTGGCGGCATTGACGCGATGGCATCGAGGTCGGCGTTGTTAATCATTCCGCCGTTATTAATGTCAATGCCATTAATGTTGCCGCGATTAATCGTGTTGTTATTCGTGCTGTTATTAATGTCGACGGCATTGCCGTCGTTGTCGTTACCATTGCGCGCGTTTCAATCAGTCGGCGTTTGGTATACTCAATTTACATTGGTCGTTAACCCGCGCCGAAGATTTTTGATGTTGACGTTGATGCCGGTGTCGATGCCGATGTCGATATCGATGTCGTTACCTATTTTGTAAACAATTGATGAACGGTTGTCACTATTTTCATTGCTATGGATGATTCACCCAAATATCGCGTGGTCGTCGCCGGCGTTGTGTTGCCGGAGCGTTCGCGCGACGATGTGATTGACGCGTTGGCGGCGTTGTTTCATTCGCGCGCCGAGACGATGCAGCAATTGTTGCAGGGGCGTCCGGTGGCGTTGAAAAAATTATATGCGCGCGCCGAAGCCGACAAAATTTGCATCGCGATTAAAAACGCCGGCGCCGATTGCGGCATCGAAGAAGTGACGGCGTTGTCGCCGCATGATGAAGCATTGCACGAGTCGCCGTCCGCCGTTCAGCGCGAGTCGAAGAAAAAGTCAAAGCGCAAATCACAATCAACGTCGAAGCAAGCGTCGAAGCAAACGGCGAATCAAGAATCGAATCAAGAATCGAAACGCAGTACAAACGATGCCGCCGATGTCGACAATGCCGACACCGACACCGAGTCCGAAACGTTCGCCAAACAACGCGACAAAGGGCGGATGGAGAAGGTGTTGGAATTCGTCGACGACAATCGCGATTATTATCAGTATCAATTTAAAAAATTCGGCGGCTTCGATAATCCGAATTTTGCATTCACTTGGCATTGGCCGTCGTTTTTTGGATTTTTTTATGTATGGGCGATGATGCGCAAGTTGTGGGCGGTGGCGTTTGTTCATTTGGCCGGTTCAGTGGTGATGTTGACGTGGCTGCAGCCGGGCATCGTTCATATTGTGTGGACGTTGTTTTGGCCGTTGACCGCCAATTATTTATATTTCATTCACATCCGCCGCCGGTTGTTTATCGCCCCGGACCCGGCGCTCGACCGGCGTCGCCCATGGTCGCGCGGCGGCGGGCGGTCGTTGTTTGGATTGCTCGGCGGGTTATGCATTTTTGTGTTGGTGGCGATATCGATGCGCGATGTCGTAAACGAACGAATGTTGTTGTCGGGCATCGATGGCTTTGTATTGCGCGAAGATTCGCACAATGATTTAATTCTGCGGCAACGCGGCGACGGTTCAATGATTGAACCGCAGACGCAATTGGATTCGCGCGTCGATGGCACATTGAGCGCGCTTAATGCATTGGCGTTTAATTTCCGCCGCACAGTCGCCGATAAAACCGGCGTCGAACGCGAGCGCGCGATTGCAACGTTTGAACGCCTCATCGACCAACGGTTTAAGGATGCTTGGGGCAATGCGATACAAGTGCGCGCCGATGCAACCGGGCAAATCACCTTAATCTCCGCCGGGCCGGACGGTGCGTTTAACAATGCGGATGATGTTGTGTTGTCGCTGAATGCGCGATTGGGTGCGCAATAATTAATGCGTAAAGCGACTGCGCAACGCAACTGCACAAAGTAACAGCACAAAGTAACTGCATAAAGTAACTACACAAAATAAATGTACAAAGTAACTGCACAAAGTAACTGCACAACATCAATGCGTACGCGCACAACACTCACTCAAAAAATAAACGCATGACCGCGCACAAAAAAATCAACGTACTCATCGTCGGCGGCGGCGGGCGTGAACATGCGTTGGCGTATTGCGCCGCGCAATCGCCGTTGGTTGCGCGCGTGTATGTCGCCCCGGGCAATGCCGGCACCGCCCTCGAAGCGCGCGTCGAGAACATCGACATCGGCTTTGATGCCATCGACCAACTCGCCGACTTCGCTGAACGGCAAGCGGTCGGGTTGACGATAGTCGGGCCGGAGACGCCGTTGGTGCATGGCATCGCCGATGAATTTGCGCGGCGCGAGTTGAAATGTTTTGCGCCAAGCAGCAATGCCGCGCAACTCGAAGGCTCGAAAACATTCGCCAAACAATTCTTCACCCGCCACAACATCCCAACCGCAGATTGGCAAAGTTTCCGCGCGCCCGAACGCATCGCCGCGCATGCATACATCGACCAACTCGGCGGGCGATGCGTGGTCAAGGTCGACGGTTTGGCCGGCGGCAAGGGCGTATGCGTTGCCGAGGATGCACAACAAGCGCGCGCCGCAGTCGATGCCGCACTCGACGATTCGAATGACGATGCGCAAGTTGTCATCGAAGAATTTTTGCACGGCGAAGAGGCAAGTTTTATTTGCATGGTCGGGCGCGGCAACATCGCGCCGTTGGCATCGAGCCAAGACCACAAAGCCGCCGAAGACGGCGACCGCGGCGCCAACACCGGCGGCATGGGCGCGGTGTCGCCGACGCCGTTGGTCGATGAGGCGATGCATGAAAAAATCATGCGCACGATTATTCGCCCGACGGTCGAAGGGCTGGCGGATGAAGGCGCGCCGTATTGCGGATTTTTATACGCCGGCGTGATGATTGACGCGCGCGGCGCTGTCAAGGTGTTGGAATTTAATTGCCGCTTGGGCGACCCGGAGGCGCAGGTGATTTTGTTGCGATTGCGTTCGGATTTAATCGCGCATTGTTGCGCCGCAACCGGCGGCGATTTATCGACCGAAGCATTTCAATGGGATGCGCGCAACGCGCTCGGCGTGGTCATCGCCGCGCGCGGCTATCCGCATGCGCCCGAATTGGGCGCGGTGATTGACGGGTTGGAAGCGGCGCGCGAATCTAATGATGCGTCCGATTCGACAAAAGTGTTTTACGCCGGCGTCGAATGCGCGGACGGTCAAGTGCGCGTCGCCGGCGGGCGGGTGGTGTGCGCGACCGCCTTGGCTGGTGACGCGCAATCGGCGCAACGCGCGGCGTATAAATTGGCTGGGCGGATTCATTGGCGCGGTGCGTGGCATCGAAACGACATCGGGCATCGCGCGATTGCGCGTCAACAATCCAACCGCGCCGCGTCGACGCGCCGCGTAGGTTAATGCAATGTCAGTTAAGTTCATCTTGATTCGATTTGCCGCGCCGCTTGCATGCGCAATCGCATTGCTTGGTGCAAGCATGCCTGCGTCGGCGGAGACGCCGTGTAAAAATTCGACCGCGGCGACTGCGCAAATGCAACGCATGCGCATTGCATTGCAAAACGCCGAAGGGCGGCGCGTCGAGATTGCCGCGTGGATTGCCGACGACAATCGCGAACGCGCCGGCGGCTATCAATACATCTGCCCGCACATCATCGACGCCGGCGCAATTTTGTTTTGGTATCCGCAACCGGTCGCCGGCGCGTTTCACATGCGCAATGTCACCGCGCCGTTGGACATCGGTTTTTTTGACGAGAACGGCGCGTTGTTTCAAGTGCAGTTGATGCATCCATACACCGACGACGAGCAGCGCACCTATGCGCCGATGCGCAAATTCCAATACGCCCTCGAAGCGCGGCGCGGTTTTTTTGAGACGCATGCATTGCGCGCCGGGCAAAGTCGATTGTTGTCGCCGGCGCCTTAGATGAGCGAACAAACCATCGCCGCGCGCCACGGTTTATGGCACAGCGCGCAAACGGTCGAGCAATGGCTTGCGCAACCGGCCGCGCCGTCGTATCCGTTTTGGTTCGATGGACGCTTGCATTGGCTCGAGGCGCGCGCGCGCGAAGGCGGGCGCATTGCATTGATGCGTGAGTCGACGCGCGGTGCGCGCCAATGCATTACGCCGGCGGAATTTAATCTGCGCAGCGGCGTGCATGAATACGGCGGCAAATGTTTTTGCATTGTCGATAATGCGATTGTGTTTAACAATTTCGCCGATGGACGATTGTATCGACAATCGCTTGCGCATCCTCGACCGTTACAAGTCGAACCGTTGCATGCGGTGACTGTTGCCAATGACGGTGCAGGCGGCAATCAAAGTGTTGGTCAAAGTCACAATCAAAGCGACGGTCGAAGTAACAGTCACAGTAACAGTAACAGTGACAATCAAAGTAACAATCGAAGTGCCGGTCAAAACGACGGTAACAGTAACAGTGACAGTGCAAATTCAAACGCACCCCAACACTCGCGCGCGTTTGCCGATTTGGTTGCGTTGCCGAATGCGAATGCGGTGTTGGCGGTGATGGAGACGCAAACCGCGAATGGCGCACAAGATGCACTCGTCGCCGTGCCGTTGTCGACCGAAGGTGACGCCGAACCGCAAGTGTTGCGCAGCGGCGCCGATTTTTACGCGGCGATTGTCGCGTCGCCGGACGGCAAGCGGGTGGCGTGGTTGGAATGGAATCATCCGTTTATGCCGTGGGATTGCACGCGGTTGTATGTTGCCGAGTTGCATTGCAACGCCGGGCGATTCACTTTGGGCGAAGCGCAATGCATCGCCGGCGCCGATGACGGTGCGCGCGCGGTGTGTCAGCCGGGATTTTTGGCGGATGGTTCATTGTTGTTTTTGGTTGATGACGCCGCCAATGATTTTTGGAATTTCTTTCAGTATCAAAACGGGCACACGCTGCAAATCACAGACGACCAATACGATTACGGCGAACCGCATTGGCAATTCGGTCAACGCCGTTGGGTGCAGGTCGACGACAAAGTGCTCGCCATCGCCGGCACACTCGAAGGCGACCACATGCGTTGGATTGATGTGCGCGCGCGAAAATCATCGGATGCGATTGGCGCGATTGCCGGTTGTTACCATCTGCATGACGCCGCCGTCGATGCCGATGCATTGTTGTGGGTCGCGGCGGATGAGGCGCGCAACGCGACGATTGCAACATGGCAATGGCGGCAAACCACCACGGTGCAACTCGGCGCGCCCGCCGTGCCGGCGCGTCAATTGGATTGCACACCGCCGCGCGCGATTGAATTTGCCACGCGCGACGGCGAATGCGCGCACGCTTATTTTTATCCGCCGCATAATCCGCGCTACCAACCGCCCGAAGGCGTCAAGCCGCCGTTGTTGACGGTCGTACACGGCGGCCCAACCGCGCGCGCGACCAATGAATATCATCCGCTCAAACATTATTTCGCATCGCTCGGTTATGCGGTGTTGGATATTAATCATCGCGGCAGCAGCGGCTACGGGCGCGCCTATCGACAACGTTTGCTCGGGCGGTGGGGCGAAATCGACGCGGACGACATCGCCGACGGCGTGCGTTATGTGCTGCAACAAAATTGGGCTGACCCGAAGTTGGTGTTCATTCGCGGCGGCAGCGCCGGCGGCTATGCGGTGTTGCGCGCGTTGACGAGATTCCCCGAATTGTTTTGCGGCGGCGCGTGTTATTACGGCATCGGCAATTTAATCACCTTGGCGCAAATCACTCACAAGTTTGAAAATTGTTACACCGACCGATTAATCGGCGAACGTTATGATGAAGCGAGCGCAAGTTTGCCGCACAGTCGATTTGTGCAACGCTCGCCGATTTTTCATCTCGACAAATTATCTTGTCCGTTGATTTTGTTTCAAGGGCGCGACGATAAGGTGGTGCCGCCGGCGGTGTCGCGCGAAGTGGTGGCAAAACTTGCCGAGAAAAACATTCGCCATGAATACATTGAATATGAAAACGAGGCGCACGGTTTTCGCAAGATGCCAACCAGAATCGATGCACTTAACCGTGAGACGGCGTTCTTTGCCGAGATTATTCGAACGCGGCGCGGTTAATGGTGGCGACGGTAAAAGTGGAAGTGCAAGTACAAGTTAAGATGCAAAGTAAAAGTAACAAAGGTTAACTCGCGCAGTCACTTTCACTTGTCACACTTGCCACCGCACTCATTCATCACGCGGTCGAATGCGCAAATACACCGGAAATCTTGGATTGCCTTTGCGGCTTAAGCCGTAATATTTAAAGGTGATGCGCGCGCCAATCGGCGGCGGGTTGGCGCGTTCGGCGTCGCTGAATCCGCTGCCGATGTTCACCGTCCGTCCATCCCGCCACGCACATCGCACCGCCCCCAATTGCCCGCGATATTTTCCCTTGCCCGGCAGATGCGCGCGCACTTCGCATTCATCATCAAAAAAGTTTTTGACCTTCAACGCCGATGTCAATCGCCCGGTTTGATAAGCGGTGTTCGGATTGCGCACGACCACGCCTTCGCCGCCGCCGTCGGTCACCTCGCGCAAAAACCCGCGCAGTTGATTGGCGCGCGTGATTGGGGTTTGTTTAATGACATGCAGATGCGCACTCGGTCGTTCGGCGAGATACGCATCGAGCACCGCCAACCTTTCGAGCAACCCGCCGGCTTGATTCGGCACTTCGAAAATGTAATAGCCAATCCGCCGCCAACGCGCATCAGGTTTATGCGTGCGCACAATCGATACAATGTTTTCAAAATCGCCGCGCTTACTCCACAGTTCGCCATCCAACGCAAACGGCGGCAAGCCGCGCACAAACCATTGCGGCGCATGAATTTTATTGCCGCCCCGCGTGACCAGTTGCCGCCCATCCCAAACCCCGCGCACGCCATCCAATTTTTCGCTCATCACCCAACCGACGACGTTTTTGGATTCGTCATAAGTGTTTAGTAAAAATACATCGGGCTTGGCGGCTTGCGCTAATGGGGTTAGCGCAATCAGGCACGCGGCAATTAAACGCAAGGCAATCAAACGAAAGGCGACGATGCGCGCGGCGGTAAGCATAGTGGGAATCACGGTGGCACTCCGATAGGTGATGCGGCGATTATAACTTGCGCGGGCGCGTCTACTTTAATGAGTAACCAATCAAATCCAATCAAACCCCAATCAAATCGCAATCAAAAAATAAGTAAAAAAAACCCGCAAAGCATTGACGGCGGCGCGCGTTGCGTATAGATTCCGCCCCGCCAAAGTTATTGAGACGTACTCCCGGTCGGGTTACCCACCGAATAGAATAGCGTTGTACTCGATGAGCGGCCGCTCGTCGAGGCGAATAGGTGGGGATTTCACTTCTGCGTCTCGTGACTTTGGCAACGGCCCGACACTTCGGTGTTGGGGAATGTCAAAGTCAATTTGTATTTAAGAGGTGCAGAGATGAAACGCGTACTTTTATTGGTCGCGGCGTTGGGCTTTATGTCGCCCGCCGTTGCCGACCAACCGCTGCATCGGCTGTCGTTGTCGCACTGCCTCTCCGGCATGAACAACGCCGCCGCCCCCGAACAGGCGCTTCGCTCCTCCGGCGAATGCGCCGCCGATGCCACCATCGGCTTTTTCCTTGCCCGCGGTACGGCGTTGTTAACGCAACGCGGTAAAAACATTTTTGGGCAAGGCTTCCACATCCAACAATCGTTGGATTATTCAGTCACCGCCGACGGCAAACTGCGCGGTGATTTGGATGCGGTGATTCCCTTGCATATCAATGCGGCGCAAACTGACGCGGCACTCGGCTTGCCGGGCGGCGCATTGTTTTTGCAAAACGGTGTTACCAGTTGGAGTGACGAACACGGCTTCGACCGCAACGACACCCGCATCGGTTTGGTGCAGCGATTGCAAATGGGCGGACAAAATCTGCTCGGCTTTTCGGCGACGCTGCAACAAAATTTGGAACGCGGACATCAACGCCATGTCTTCGGCGCCGATTATGTCGGCAAATGGGGCAAGGGTTATGTCAACCATTACGCCGTGCAAAGCGATTGGCTGGTCGGTCGCGTCGGCTATGAAGAGCGCGCGATTGGCGGCAATGAAATCGGCGTGCAGTTCACCCCAACCAATGCAATTAAGTTGGATTTATCGGTCGGCGATTGGGACAGCAAAACCGAAATCGGCGCAAGCGTAATCCGCGAACGCGCATCGATTGCCTGGCAACCGCATCCGTATTTGCAATTGCGCGGCGCTTGGCAAGGCGGCAATCAAATCGACCAACGCCGCGATTGGCGCATCAGTTTCATCAAACCGCTCGGTGCACAACGCGCCAAACCGCGCTGGATTGGATTCGGCGTGGCGCAAGATGCAACGCTGCGCGATGCGGATGTCTGGCGCACGGTCGAATCCGAACGCCGTATTGAAGTGGTTGAACGCAAGATTCGAACGCAGCCCGGCGTGGTGCGAAGTGGTGATGTCAGTGTGCGGTTTTTGCAGGCGAAAGCCGGCAGCGGCGGCGTCATCCGCATCGAAGCCGCGGTCGCAAACGCGGTGACAACGCCATTGCGTGTGGTCATCCAACTTGCCCCCGGCGACGGCGCAACCCCGGCCGTACCCGGCGAGGATTTCCCCACCGCGCCGATTGAAATCATCATCGCCAAAGATTCCACCGCCGGCATCGCCGAAGTGGATTTGCCGTTTAACCCCGATATGAAAACCAACCGCAAACTGCGGGTGACGATTATTGAAGTCGGAGGTGTTTCCTAATGAACACTTATCTGACAAAACATTTCTCGATGAAATTGCAAACTCAACGCGGTTTGTTTGTGCGATTTTTCCAATCGCTTAAGTTGTCAACGCTCGGCAAGTTGCTCGGCATGTTGACTTTGCTTGGCGTAGTTGCGCTTGGCTTGGTTGCTTGCGGTGGCGGTGGCGGAAGTAGTGGTGGCGGAGGTGGCGGCGACCAAATGCTGCTTACGCCAAGCGGTGACAATTGGAATTTGGTTATTGCCACCCGCATCAGTCAAGCCACTCAACCCGCAGCGCAAAGCGAGTCGGGCGGGCAAGGCGGTTTACGTGCGCAAAGCGCGGGCGGGTTTACGCCGACGGCGATTACGCCGGGGCAAACGTTCACGCTCGAGGTCGATGTATACAACAGTGGCGATGATGTGTCGCCGCCGGTCACGTTAACTTTTTATCGTTCGACCGACAGCACCATCAGCACCGCTAACGACATCGCCGGCATGATTCCCATTCCGTCGCTTGAAGCCAACGGCGATACAGACGACATCGTTACGCACAATCTCGAATTGCCGCCGCCAAGCGACAGCACCAAGGATTATGTATACGGCACTTGCATCATCAACGACGAAACGCCGTCCGACAATTGCGCCGCCAGCGAGGTTGCAAGCGACGGCAGCGTAATCGATGACGTCACCGTAGCAATCCAATGGGATTGGTCGGTGCCAAGCGTCAATGTGACTTGGTCGGTTGCTTCCCATGTGTTGTCGGATGATGTGATTCAAGGTTGGCCGATTACGTTGGGCGCCGAGGTGGCCAACGCCGCCACCGGCTTCACCGCTCCGCGCTCGGCGATTACTTTCTATCGCTCAACAGACGCCACCATCGACACATCAGACACCGCGATAGGTCACTTCACAGTGCCTGCACTGTCGGTCGGCGAAGACGCCGACGGTTCCATCACCAGCACCGCCCCGCCAACGCCGGGCGATTATTATTTCGGCGCTTGCATACCGAGCGATTTAAGCGAAAGTAACGAGGGCAATAACTGTATGGCAAGCGCGGCGGTGACTGTGATTGACGGCGGTTGGAATTTTTGGTCACGCGCTCGACTTGTCAGGGCATACAGTGATGATGTAAAAACCGTCACCTATAAGCCCGGCGTATCATTCGATTTGTTTGCGCTAGTTGGCAATTGGGGCGGCGGCGGTGCTTATGCCGCAACGCCGGCGACTACGTTGACCTATTACCGCGCCACCGATGCGGCATTTAGCGCGCGCAGTTACAAGGGGGTTGACCCAAGCGTCGACGATATCGTCGGCACAAGCGAAGTGCCGTCATTGGAACTCGAAGAAGATTACAGAACCTTCATCCAAATCGCTGCGGAAGCATCGGGCACTTATCACTATGCGATGTGCGTACCGCACGAAGGCAATCTCGGCGGGCGATGTTCGCTCGACAGATTTACATCAAGCGGCGCGCGCGGTTATGTCACGGTGATAGTCGACCCCGCCGGCACGGATGGCGATACGTTAGGCGGACGCCTAACCGGGTTTCACTTGGGGCCAACCACCTCCTTAAACCCGGGGTTCACTGTTTATACGATGAGCATTGCGGCGAACACGCAATTTACATTGTATGCGTCGTCGAGCAACCACATCCGCGCCACCGACCCTTCGCCGGCAACGACCGTGACCTTCTTTCGTTCGACCGACACAATCATCCTTGACGACGGCAGCGACACATCCCTTGGTGGCGATGTGGTACCGACGTTGTATCCCGGACAAGGCGTCGACCATTCCCTCATAGTGACGACACCATCGACTCCCGGCACTTACAACTACGGTGCTTGTGTGCCGGGGACGATTGGCGGCAAGACAAACGAGGAAGGCGTCACTCGTTGTACGCCGCAGGCATACAGCGACGGTGACCCGGGGTATGCGACGGTGATAGTGCCTGACCCGTCGGCGTCATCCAGCGGTTGGTATTTTTGGTCGCGCGCTCGATTCGCAGCGAGCGGTGACGCGATTCAAACCAAAACCTATAAGCCCGGCGTAACCTTCGATTTGTTTTCATTGGTTGGTAATGGAAGCGGTGTATCAGTCGCTTCGCCGGCGATTGCCGTGACCTACTATCGCGCGACCAAGGCGGCATTTGATGGGCGCGCCGAGAAGGTGATTGACCCGAGCGTTGACACCGTCGTCGGCACAAGCGATGTGCCTGTATTGCAACCCGGCGAAGATATTCGCGGTTTCGTCCAAGCCATTACACCGACTGCGAACGGCACTTATCACTATGCAACATGCGTGCCGCATACGGGCAATCTTGGCGGGCAATGCGCGCGCGGCGATATCGACCATCCACTGCGCGACAGCGATTATGTCACGGTGATAGTTGCCGCAAGCGGTGCCGATGGCGACACCAGCGGCGGCAAAGTCGCCGGCTGGCATCTCTCGGCTGGCACCGCATTGGATGAAGGCTTCACCGCACACATGCGTACCATTGCCGCCAGCACGCAATTTACGTTTTACTTGTCGTCGTGCAACTGGATACGGGCAGCCGAGGATTCGCCGGCTGCGACGGTGACAGCATTACGTTCGACAGACGCCGCCATCAGCGATGACGGCAGCGACACCACCGTAGGCACAGCAATGGTGCGAGGGTTGTTCCCCGGGGTATGCGCTACTCACACGTTCACACCGACGACACCTTCCACCGCCGGCGTTTATCATTACGGTGCTTGTGCGCCGGCGACGGTTGGCAGTGTGAATAATGCGGAAGCGGGGCGTTGTACGCCGGCAACATACAGCGACGGTGACCCGGGGTATGTCACGGTGACAGTGCCGGCGGCGGGAACATCCCAAGGCGCATGCACATCCGGTACTGTTTACACGCCGGGGCAATTCTGTACCCTCGCATACGACAGCAAGAATTACACTTTTGAAGTGTTTTCTGTATCGCCGTTTGCAAGTGTTGCGGAAGGCGGTACGCTTAATTATGGCGCCAATTTTGCCAACCCCGCCGTTGGCATCATTTCCGAGTTGTATTGGAATGTTCCTTATGTCGCCAGTGTGCCGTTTCTGCCAATCCGCGCTTACGAATCGTCCGACACCAACTATAAAGTTGAGTTGGGTGCGGCGTGTGTATCCGGGCATGCTTACACCGCATGGGAATGGTGCACCTACACGTACAACAGCAAAGAGTACATCTTCACCGTCGATCCACCGGACAGTTACTTTGCCGGCATTATCGGCGATGATGATGGTGGCAACGCCGGGGCATGTGTCCGAGATGCCGGTTGGGCTGCGGCGGGCGACTCCGACAATGTGGATATTTGCAACGGTGAAGGCAGCCTCTCGCCTTACGGCGTCAGTGTCACCGAAAACGCGAACGGCAGTTACACGCTCACCTTGCTGTAACCACCGACCAACTCGGTCAACAACCAAAACGGCGGGGTGGCAACATCCCGCCGTTTTTTTATGGTATTGCCGCCAAAACCGCATAGATAAGCGATTCCCCGCCGTCGCCGTCCAATTTATATGCATCGGAAAACTTTTCCGATGCATAGCAATGCAATCCAGACGCATCGGAGCACCTTTCCGATGCATAGCAACGCAATCCAGATGCATCGGAACACTTTTCCAATGCATCGCAATCCCGCCCCGATGCATAAAACTCGCATAAACATAAAAGTTACCCCGCCTCCGATGCATCGCAAATCGGCAAAACCGCATTAAAATCGATGGCGCAATTCGCTACAATCCGCATTCCAAGCCGTTGGCGGATGATGCCAATAGCGGCAAATCAAGCGACATCGAACAAACCCCATCAAACCCCATCGGACAACACAATGCCAACAGACGAACATCGCCGCATTCATCCGGGAACCTTGCGGCTTTCGGCTGAATATGTGGAATTCAATTTGCTGTTTGGTTGCATCGTCGGCTATTTGCCGGATAACGCCGAGCGGTTGGCGATTGCCGCCGCCGAAGTGTCGGCATTAAACGCCGCTTATGGCAACTGGGGCATTGCGTATGAGGTGTATGCCGACCCGGCGCGGCGGACGAGTGCCGCCATCGCGCAAATGCGAATGGAATACAAAAAAGATTTGCGCACCGTGCATGGTATGCAGCAGGCGGTTAAACACAACAATCAAATCACCCTCACCGCCGAAGATTATCGCGCGCTTGGCATCCACCACGACAAAACCACACGCACGCCGGTGCCGCGCCAAAATGTTGCGCCGTTATTGCAGGAATACAAAACCAATCATCTGGCGAACACCTTTCGCGCCACTTATCCGAACGCCGCCGGCGACGCGCATCGGTTTTTGCCGTATGCGAATCATCTGCTGATAAAGAGTGACGCGTGCATTAATAAACGCGCCTAATAAACCCGCCATCGCCCATAACCGTGAACATCGTCAAAAAAAACCGCCGCAATTGTGAGTTATGCCACATTATTTATTCGCGCGATTGGTGATAATGCGCGCACTTCACGAGTTGCGGTTTTTTATCATCCGCATTCGTGCTAAACTCAACTTTTACTTTTCGCCTCGCAGGTGGCTTAACTCATGTCAAAACTCTACGACAAAAACGACCCCAACCAACTCAAAGAAGATCAAGCGCCTTATGGTGACGAAGCCGGCAACGACTCATCGGCGGCGGCGATTCATGGCCGCGTAGTGCGTTTGGAAACCAACGCCAAACACGTTGCCACCAACGAGGGGCTTGCGCGTGTGGAAGGCAAGGTCGACGAAGCCAAAGCCGAACTGAAAGGCGAAATCAAAAGCGGCAACGCCAAACTGAAAGGCGAAATCGACACCGGCAAGGCCGAAACCGACACCAAATTCGCCAAAGTTTACGCCAAACTCGGATTGGTTGAAAAACTGCTGTACGCAACCATCACACTTCTTGTTTTCGTGATTATCAAAGACAGCCCAACCATATCAGGACTCTTCGCCCAACTGCTTGCCAAAATTTTGCGATAAGCCGACAAAAGCCAATCTCGTTAATTAATAAACCCGTCAAAAAACCCGCCCAAAACATCGGGCGAGGTTTTCATTTAACCGCCACCCACCCAAATCCCCCCTTGACAACGCCAACAAACTCGCACACAATAGCCGCTGTCATCAATGCGGTTCTACGGCGGCTTTGGTCGCTGCGTTCAATTTTGGGGGGCATTCCAATGAAACCGTTTGCAAAAACACTGCTCGCGCTTGCACTTGCGTTCGCCGCTCAAACGGCGTTGGCGGAGACGCCTTTAATTAACGCGGTGCGCGCCGGCAGTTGGGATAAGGCGACTTGGCTCATTAAAAATGGCGCCAATGTCAACCAAGCTGACCGCAACGGCAATACGCCGTTGCATTGGGCGGCGGCGCTCAACACCAAACTCATCGGCACGCTGATTCGTCAGGGCGCCGATTTTCGCGCGACCAACAATCAGGGCTACACGCCGTTGCATAGCGCCGCTTATGGCAATGCGCCGCGCGCGGTGGTTGTGTTGTTGCGTTATGGCGCGGATATTCAGGCGCGCGACCTGCAGGGATTTTCGCCGTTGCATGTCGCCGCGTCGGTCAACACCGCCAACACCGCCTTGGTGTTGATTCGCAATCGCGCCGATGTCAACGCCCGCGACAAAAAGGGGCATACGCCGTTGCATGTCGCCGCGTCGGTCAACGCCTTGCCGAGCGTCGATGTGTTGTTGCGCTATCGCGCCGACATCAACGCGCGCGATTCCAACGGCTATATTCCGTTGCATAGCGCCGCCTATTTCAACGCCATCGATGTCGCCGAACGATTGCTCAAACGCGGCGCCGACATCGATGCGATTACCGACGGCCCCGGCTTCACTCCGTTACATGCATCCGCATTCACCAACGCCGCCGAGACCGCCGATTTGCTGATTGACCACGGCGCTTATCTGCTGGCGACCACTTCGCCCAAGACCTTTAAACTGCCGAGCGGCGAGGAGTTCGCCTCGGCAACGCCGTTGGATTTGGCGAAGTTGGCGAAGAGTTGGCGGACGGTGAAGGTGTTCGAACGCGCCGAAGCGAAACATAGACGCAAACAGGCGCGGCGGGCGAGGAAGTAATTGTTGTTGCCCTGTCGTTGATGTTGTGACGTTGTTGTTTTATTAATGTCAACTTCGGCGGTTTGATTTTTTTGTTTGTTTACTAAAGACGCGCGCACGATGTGATGTTGTGCGCGCGTTTTTTATGCATCAATAATTTTATGCACCAATAATTTTACGCGTCAATAATAGTCACGACCAACGGGTGAGTGTGATGAAACATTTTTTTGATGCGGGTTGTTTTGGCAAACCGACTTCGCACAATGAAAAATGAGTTATGCACACCGAAAGGATTATCGATGCAAATGCGGGCGAGTCGAGTGCGCATGATTGTTGGCGGGTTTCTTCCGATTCAACACCATCCGGTCAACTTGCGTTACATCGAATCCAAAAAACGATGGGCGGATAAATGGCGCGCAAAAGTGAACGACGGCATCACCGGCAAACTGCCGATAGCCGTCGCGCAATAATGCGGTGATAAGTGCAAGTACATTGCAATGAGAGTGCAATAAAAAAAGGGGCGCATCGACGCCCCTTTTTTTTGTACAGCGACCGCCTGCAATTAAAACCGCTGCATAAACTTCGCCATCTGTTCCTCGCTCAACGTATCGGCAAACTTCGCCTTGGCGTCGCCGATGGCGACCGTCAACACCGTCGCCAACTCCGCCTGACGTTTTGCCAAATCGGCGATTTGCGTTCGGTAATTGTCGGTTTGCGGATTCAATTCGCGCAGGGCTTTGCGGGTTTCGCGCATTTGTTCGCGCAATCGTTGCACGAGTGGATGAAACTCTGCGGCGATGCCGCGCAACGATTCGCGTTGTTGGTCGGATAAATCCAGCCGCTTTGAGAGTTTTTTCATCACCCGTTCGCTAAACAAATATTTGCCGTGATGATAACCTTGCCCGTCGTGCCGCCCGTCGTGCCGTTCGCCATAATGTTGACCGTGCTTGCCGCTATGCCCGCCGAGCCAATGATGCCAACCAAAATGCATCGCATACACCGCGAACATCGCCAACGCCAAAATAAACGCGCCGAATGCACCGTACTTTAAACGTTCTTTGTTCATCGGATAACCTCTTTAAGTGTGAGTGAAAGTGTAAGTGTAAGTGTCGGTTAAGTGACCGCGCAATCTTAACTGCATAATGCAAAGTTATGCGATTAGATTCGGTTAAAATTGTGTAACCAATTCGTAACCTTGCGTTTGTTATACTGGCGCATTGATTGCACTTTTTGGATGCACTTGTTAACCAAGTTTGTGCCCGCATTATTAACCTCATCAATCGCGCCTTTAATTAACCGTCTCGTTAACCATCCCCCCATTGCCATGAGCCTATTATTATTCGCCGCCACCCTGCTTGCATTATTCGCCGTATTCATACGCGGCACCCCTTCGGTGCGCACTTGGTTGGTGATGGCGATTGCGGTGTTTGCGATTTGCATGTTTGCCGCCGACGGCATCGGCGGGTGGTTGTCGCTGATAATGTTGATTGGCTTGATACCGACGGCGCTTATTTTTTTCGCGCCGCAATTGCGCAAGCGGCATTTGTCGGATAATGCGTTTGCATTGGTGCGCAAAACCGCGCCGCAAATTTCGCCGACCGAACAAGCCGCGATTGACGCCGGCGGCGTTTGGTGGGATGCCGAATTGTTTCGCGGCGCGCCCGATTGGCGCAAATTATTCGATACGCCCGCGCCAAAATTAACCGCCGAAGAGCGCGCGTTTATCGACGGCCCAGTTACGCAACTGTGCAACCTCGCCGACGATTGGAAAATCACCGCCGAATGCAACGACCTGCCGGCCGAAGTGTGGCAATTCATTCGCGATAACGGTTTCTTTGGATTGAATGTCGCGCGGCAATACGGCGGGCTGGAATTCTCCGCGTATGCGCAATCATGCATCATCGCCAAGTTGGCGTCGCGCAGTGCGGCAGTGGCGGTCACCGTGATGGTGCCGAATTCATTGGGGCCGGCCGAATTGCTACAACATTACGGCACCCCCGAACAACAACAACGCCATCTGCCGCGCTTGGCAAGCGGCGCGGATACGCCGTGCTTCGCGCTGACCTCGCCGCGCGCCGGCTCGGATGCCGCGGCGATGCCGGATATCGGCGTGGTATGCGAAGCCGATTTTGACGGGCAACGCACGCTCGGCTTTCGCTTGAATTGGCAAAAGCGTTACATCACGCTCGCGCCGGTCGCCACCATCATCGGCTTGGCGTTTCGCGCGCATGACCCCGACCATCTGCTCGGCGCGCAAGACGACCTCGGCATCACTTGCGCGCTCATCCCGGCAAATCATCCGGGCGTCGAAATCGGCATGCGCCATCAACCGCTCAACGCCGCCTTCCAAAACGGCCCGACGCGCGGGCGCGATGTGTTTATTCCGCTCGATTGGGTTATCGGCGGGCGCGAACAAATCGGACGCGGCTGGACGATGTTGATGGAATCACTCGCGGCCGGACGCGGCATATCCCTGCCGGCGGCGGCGTGCGGTGCGGCGATGTTGGCGGCGCGCACCGGCGGTGCATATTCGCGCGTGCGCGAACAATTCGGTTTGCCGATTGGCAAGTTCGAAGGCGTACAAGAATCCCTGGCGCGCATCGGCGGGTTAACTTATTTGCTCGATGCGGCGCGCACGTTAATGACGGATGCACTTGGCGCGGGCGAACGTCCGTCTGTGATGTCGGCGATTGTTAAACAACAATGCACCGAATTGTCGCGCACGGTGATTAACGACGCGATGGACATTCACGGCGGCAAAGCCATCTGCCTCGGGCGCGGCAATTATTTGGCGCGCACTTATCAACAATTGCCGATTGGCATCACGGTCGAAGGCGCGAACATTTTAACCCGCAGTTTAATTATTTTTGGTCAAGGCGCGATGCGTTGTCATCCGTTTTTGCTCGATGAACTTGTCGCATGTACGCGCAACGATGCGGATGCGCGTGCGGCATTCGATGAATTGTTGGTTAACCACATCGACCACATCGCCGCCAACAAATTGCGCGCGACCGCCTTGTCGCTTACGCGCGGCAAGTTGGCGCGTGGTGTTGGGCGCGGGTTGTGCCGAAAACATTCGCGCACGATTGAACAGTTAAGCGCGGCGTTTGCGTTTTTGGCGGATGTCACTTTATTAACTCTCGGCGGCGAATTTAAACGCCGCGAAATGTTGTCGGCAAGATTTGCCGATGTGTTAAGCAATTTGTTGTTGGCGTCGGCGGTGCTTAAAAAGTTTACCGACCGCGATGAACCTGAGGATGAAAAACCGTTGGTCGATTGGGCTTGCAAATATGCATTGTTTGCCGCGCAACAATCTCTCGATGCTATTTTGCGCAACTATCCGCGCAAATGGCTTGGGATGTTGTTGCGGATTAATGTATTTGCCGGCGGGCGTTATTTGCAACCGCCAAGCGATTCATTAAATCGTCAAGTTGCGGACCTGCTGCAGCGTCCGGGCAAAGCGCGTGACCGATTAACCGAATGGATGCATCGCCCGGATGACTCGGCTGATGTTGTTGCGCAATTGGAAACGGCGTTGACGCTCAGCGAACAAACTGATGCAGTGCGTCGTCGTCTGCGCGAACAAGGTGCGGAGCCGGGGATTGCGCAAACGCATCGCGAGTGGTTGGATGGGTTGCAAGCCAACGATGTAATCACGCGCGAGGAATCCGAATTGCTTGCGCAATTGCAAACTATCGTCGAGAAAATTATCGCCGTCGATGAATTCGCCGCTGATGCATTTGATTTGCGCGGTGCAACGCATGTCGATTCGCAATCGGCACCATCGACACAGTCGACACAATCGCCACAACCCGCCGCAACCAAAATGCATGTCGATATGCGCGACACCGCATTGTGATTCGAATTTTGATTCGCAATGCAAACCGCCGACCGTTATCCGCCGGACCATTTACAAGCATTGGACGCGCGCGTCGATGTGATTGCGCCGATGCAAGCCGACACCTTGGACGGTTTATTGCGCGCGCGCATTACAAAATCGCCGGATAAAATTGCGTATCGACAACACGATGGACGGCGTTGGCATGGCTACTCTTGGAAAACAATTGGACAGCGAGTCGAACAATGGCGCAGTGCATTGGCGCATCAAGGATTGGTGAATCAAAATGCCGCGCACGGTGCGCGGGTTGCGATTCGAATGCGCAACTGCATCGATTGGGTGCTGTGCGAACAATCTTGTTTGGCGAACGGCTTGGTGGTGGTGCCGTTGTATGCGCAAGACCGCGCCGACAATGTCGCTTATATTCTTGCGCATACCGAAGCCGAAATGTTGGTGTTGGAAAATAATTCGATGTTGCGGGAGATGGCGGGGCATTTGCAACAGTTGACGAAGTTGAAGCGGGTTGTTGTTTGTCAAGGTGACGATGACGGTGACGACAGCGTCGACAGTGACAGTGACATTGACATTGACAGTCACGACTTGCGCGTTGTTACATTGTCGGATTGGTTAACCGAAGGACAATCGTTTACATCCGCACCATCGACAACGCAAGCCTCCGACTTGGCGACAATTGTCTACACCTCCGGCACCACCGGCAAACCCAAAGGCGTAATGCTCAGCCACGCCAACATTTTGCGCACCGCTTATGCCGGCGTTAAAAGTGCGCCGGTATTGCCGAGCGATTTGTTTTTGTCGTTCCTGCCGTTGTCGCACATGTTCGAACGCACGGTCGGGTATTACACGCCGATGATGTGCAATGCGGTCGTTGCGTTTAATCGCTCGATTGAACAATTGCCCGATGACTTAGCCGCGATGCGTCCGACCGTGTTGGTCAGCGTGCCGCGAATTTTTGAACGCGCCTACAATGCAATCGGCGCGCAACTCGAAGAATCAAAGATACGGCGTTGGTTGTTTAAGTGCGCGGTGTCGATTGGGTATCGACGTTTCGAAATTCGACAAGGGCGCGCTGCATGGTGCATAAGTCAATTACTACATCACCCGCTCGATGCATTGGTCGGGCGTAAAGTGCGCGCGCGGTTTGGCGGGCGGCTGCGAATGGTCATCAGCGGCGGCGCACCGTTGGCGGAAAACATCTCGCGCACTTTCATCGCCTTGGGCGTCGATATTTTGCAGGGCTATGGCTTAACCGAAACGTCACCGACTTTGTCGGTCAACACATTGGACAGCAATCAACCAAGCAGCGTTGGCTTGCCGCTCAGCGAAGTGCAATTGCGCATCGACGATGCCGGCGAATTGCATGCCAAAGGCGACGGCGTGATGGGCGGCTATTGGCGCGATGAATCGGCGACGCGCGAAGTGGTTGACGCGCACGGTTGGTTTGCCACCGGCGATTTGGCGCGCATCGATGAAGACGGCTTCGTTTACATCAACGGTCGCCGCAAAGAAATTATCGTGTTGGCAACCGGCGAAAAGGCACCGCCGGCGGATATGGAATCGGCGATTTGTGACGATGCATTATTCGAACAAGCGATGGTGGTTGGTGAACGCCGCGCGTTTTTGGCGGCGGTTGTCGTAGTCAACGCCGACAGTTGGCGACGCACCGCTGCGCAACTCGGCTTGGATGCGAATGATGATGACTCATTAAACGTGCCGCCGGCAAATGAATTAATGCGCAAAAGAATCGCCGCGCAATTACAAGATTTTCCCGGCTATGCAGTCGTGCATCAAGTGTGGGCGTCGCGCGCTATTTGGGGCATCGAAGACGGTGCGATAACGCCGACCTTAAAATTAAAACGCGCGGTGTTGCGTGAACGATTTGCTGAACAGATTGAATGGATGTATCGCGAGAGGTGAAGTGACAATGCAGTCGCCTACGGCAACCCAAACGCACGCGGTTCGAATTCGGTGAGCGAAGTTAAAATTAACGCCGCATCCGCATATAAAGATTTATCCATATTAACATCCGGTACCACCACGACGCGCATACCTGCATCGCAACCGGCGCGCAAGCCGGCGGGGGAATCTTCGAACACCAATGTGCTTTGCGCGTCTGCATTAATTTTTTCACCCGCCTTAATAAACAAATCCGGCGCCGGCTTCGCGCGCAAGTTTGTTTCATCATCAGCACAAACAATCGCATCAAACAACGCAAACCATTGTCGATGGCGATTAATTTTAACATCCAACATCTTGCGCGTAGAACTGGTCGCAACCGCCATCGGCACTCGATGCGAATGCAAATACCGCACCAACTCTTCAGCACCCGGCAACGCCCCACACTCCGCAAACCCCACCGGCAACAATTCATTACGCTCGGCAAGATATTCCTCCGCACTTATCGGCAACGCCAACGCCCGCACCAAATGCCGCGCCGAATCAATTTCCGCCCGCCCAATCATGTCGCGCTTGATACTCCAATCGAATTTTTTACCGAAACGCGAGACGATGCGGTCGGTGACTTCGGTGTAAATAATTTCGGTATCGAGCAACAAGCCGTCCATGTCGAAGAGGACGTGGGTGATTGGTGGGGGGTTCATTTGGGGTTGGGTGGTGATGAGTTCATGGCGGCGTTGATGATGAATGCGCGGCGGCGATTTGTTGCGCGCGCATTTTACAAATTTCCGCCGCCGATTTGCATAATAACGCCGTCTGCCCCGCCGCCGCTCAGCGCAGCCAATGCCAATTGCGAAGGTGCGAAGTTTTGTTTCAATGCTTCGCAATTCATTTTGGAACCTTCGCGAATGAAAAAATAACCTTATTAATTGCAATTTGCACCTTAACAGTTGCATTCGCCTCCCTTAACGCCCCCTCCGAACCCCCAATTTAGTTTTGCGAAGGTGTGAAAATGAATTGCGAATACTGTTAAATCAATTGCGAATGAACGAAGTTGAACTTGGGACAATGTTAATTGCGAAAAACCAAATAAAACCGCCATTTTGTCGTTGCCGACGGGCGTTTTAAGTGGCGGTTTGCGACTTGTCGGCGACGGCGGAATCGGTGGGAAATCGCCGTCGGCGGCGACAAGTGAGTTGACACGGCGGCGGATTTGCGGCATTGTTTTTAGCGTCAAAACAAATCAAGCGTTAAAACATTTTTTCAACACTGACTGAAACCCGAGCGATGCACATGAAAGACGCGCCCACAACTAATTCGCGGAAGTTGCGAATCGGTTTGTTGTTGTGCGATGACTTTGGCTATGCGCCGATGTTTGTTGATGGTTTTCATGCGGCCGACTCGTCGATGGAATTGACTCCGTTCGAATGTTACGCCGCGCAACTGCCCGCGTCGCCGGATGGTTTTGACGGTTATATTATCAGCGGTTCGCGCAAATCAACGTATGACAATTTGCCGTGGATGTCGCGCTTGGCGACGTTTGCGCAGGCGTGCAACACGGCGCGCAAACGAATTGCCGGCGTTTGTTTCGGGCATCAATTTTTGGCGCATGCATTGGGCGGGCAAAGCGGCAAAGCGGCGGCTGGCTGGGGCATCGGCGCACAAGAAATTAATATTGTCGCGCGACAGGCGTGGATGGGCGAGGACGCCAAAGCCGACAAAGTTCGCCTGATAGTGATGCACCAAGACCAAGTGACGACACCGCCGCGCGGTACAAAAATCATCGCCAAAAACGATTTTTGTGCGGTCAGCATGTTTGCCAACGATACAGTGCTCGGCATTCAAGGACACCCCGAGTTCTCGCGCGCGTTTTGCGAAGCGCGCATTCACGAACGCCGTGCGATTTTGGGCGCGGGCGTCGCTGAACGCGCATTGCACTCGTTACAAAACCCGCACTTGGATTCGGCGATGGTGTTGGGTTGGGTTGCGCGATTTTTGCGCGGAGATGAATGATGTCGGCATCCGAATTCATGCGCGGCTATGTAAAGTATGCGGATTACCTCTCAACAAAAGTTGGGCGGCTTGCGATGTATGCGATTTTCTTAATGACGGGCACTTTGCTGCTGGGTTCGGTCACGCGCAACATCATTAATCTGCCGCTGTCTTGGACGGTGGAAATGGCGCAGTTCACCATTACGGCGTATTACATTTTGGGCGGGGCGTATTCGATGCAGCAAAACGCGCATGTGCGAATGGATTTGTTGTATTCGCGTTGGTCGGAAAAAACAAAGGCAAAATGGGACAGTGTGACCAGCGTTTGTTTGGTCGGGTATTTGGTGTGCCTGTTGGTCGGCTCGATCTCCAGCACGCTGTATGCGATTGAATACGGGCAGCGCAAATTTTCGCAATGGAACCCTTCGTTAATTCCCATCAAAGTGATTATGGTGGCGGGAATTATTTTAATGCTGTTGCAAGCCGTCTCGATTCTTTTTAAGGACATTGCAAAAATTCGCGGTGAAACCTTGCCAAGCGCGCTTTCATAATGAGTTACGAAACCATTGCAATTTTGATGTTCGCGGTGATGTTGCTGCTGCTGTTAACCGGGCAGCGGGTTTTCGCGGTCATCGGTTTTGTCGCCGGCGGGGCGGCGTTGTTGTTGTATGGCGAAGGCGCGATTGAAATGCCGTTCAACGCCGCGTTTAAGTTGTTTAACTGGTATCCGATGTTAACGTTGCCGTTGTTTGTTTACATGGGCTATGTGCTTTCCGAATCCGGCATCGCGGATGATTTGTATCGAATGTTTCACGTTTGGTTTGGCGGCTTAAAGGGCGGGTTGGCGGTTGGCACAATCGCCTTGATGGTGGTGGTTTCCGCGATGAACGGGTTAAGCGTTGCCGGCATGGCAATCGGCGCAACCATTGCATTGCCTGAAATGTTGCGGCGCGGTTACGACAAGATAATGATTACCGGCGTGGTGCAGGCGGGCAGTTCGCTGGGAATTCTTGTGCCGCCAAGCGTGGTGTTGGTTTTATACGGAATGATTGCGCGCCAGCCGGTCGGCAAGTTATGGTTGGCCGGGGCGATACCGGGGTTGTTGATGGCGACGTTGTTTATTGTTTACATCGTAATTCGCTGCAGGTTGCAATCGCATCTTGGCCCGACGGTAAGCAAGGAAGAACGCGACATGCCGTTGGCGGAAAAATTAAAACTGTTGCGCGCCGGCGTCATTCCGTTTTTGATTTTCTTTTTGATGACCGGCTTGTTCATCATGGGCATCACCAGTTTGGTGGAAAGTTCGGCGGTCGGCGCAACCACGGCCACCATCGCCGCGATTGCAAAACGCCGGTTGAATCGACGGGTGCTGGAAAACACCGTGCGCAAAACGTTAAACATCTCGTGTATGTTTATGTGGATTATTTTGGCGGCGCTTTGTTTTGGCGCGGTGTTTGACGGCATCGGCGCGGTGCGCGCGATTGAATCGCTGTTTATCACCAAATGGAATTTAACCCCGTGGGAAGTGTTGATAATGATGCAACTTTCCTATTTGTTCATGGGGATGTTTTTGGACGACACCGCGATGTTGGTGATTGTTGCGCCGTTGTATGTGCCGTTGGTCGGCGCGCTTGGCTTTGATTTAATTTGGTATGGTGTGCTGTACACCATCACCTGCCAGATTGCCTATATGACGCCGCCGTTTGGGTATAATTTGTTTTTAATGCGCGCGATGGCGCCGCCCGAAATTTCACTGCCCGATATTTACCGCTCGATTATTCCGTTCGTACTGGTGATGACAATCGCCTTGGCATTGGTTATGATTTTTCCGCAAATTGCGCTGTGGTTGCCCGCCGAAATTTACGCCAAGTAAAATTCGACTTGTGGCGGCGTAATTTTTCTTTTGTACAACACCACCCAATGAGGTCATTATTATGAAAAACACGCCTGTTGGTAACAATGTCGCGTCACGACGCGATTTCATCAAGCGCGCCGGCGGCGGCACCGCCGGCATTCTCGCCGCCGCAACCGCGCCGTATGCGTATTCGGCAACCAATCCGATTCGTTGGCGGTTGCAAACGTATTCCGGTGCGCCGTTGGGTGCGCATGTGATTAAGCCGCAAATCGAAGCGTTCAATCAAGCCGCGCACGGCGCGATGGAAATTGAACTGTATTACGCGGACCAATTGGTGCCCACCGATGAATTGTTTCGCGCCATGCAAAACGGCACGATTGACGCGGTGCAAAGCGACGATGCAACCATGGCTTCGCCGGTGGACATCAGCGTATTCGGCGGCTACTTCCCATTTTCCACCCGCTACTCGTTGGACTTGCCGGTGTTGTTTAAGTATTACGGCTTGGACGAAATCTGGGCTGAAGCGTACGGCGAAATTAAGGGAGTCGATTGGATTTCCGCCGGCGCCTGGGATCCGTGTCACATCTTCACCAAAAAACCGATTCGCAAACTTGCCGACATGAAAGGCAAGCGCGTTTTTGGCGTGCCGACCGCCGGAAAATTCCTCTCGCGCTACGGCTTGATTCCGGTTACATTGCCGTGGGACGACATCGAGGTGGCGCTGCAAACCGGCGAATTGGACGGCGTTGCGTGGTGCGGGTTCACCGAAGCGTATGAAGTGGGTTGGGCTGATGTTTGCGATTACGCATTGCTCAACAACATCACCGGCGCATGGTGCGGTTCCTATTTTGCCAACAGTGCAAGTTGGGCGAAAGTGCCGCCGCATTTGCAGGAATTGTTTCGGCTGTCGATTGACTCGTCGCATTACTACCGTCAAGTTTGGTATTGGGGCGGTGAAGCGAAGTTGCGCGTCGAAGGCAAAAAGATGGAATTGACCACCATTCCGGCGGCGGAATGGGATCAAGTGGTCGAAGATTCCAAAGAGTTTTGGGATGAATTGGCTTCCATCAGCCCGCGCACCGCGAAAGTTGTGCAGGCGTTTAAAGACTATTCGGTGGTCATGCAAAAAGCCGGCGTGCCGTATCGGTACAGTTGATTTTTGTTTGATTGTCATCTCCAATTCCAATCGCGGGAAAACGCAATGAAATTTACCGGCAAAACCGCCCTCGTCACGGGGGCCGGCGGCGGCATGGGGTTGGCGATTGCCAATCATCTCATCGGGCGCGGGGTTAATGTCTGCATGGCGGATGTTAAACCCAAACCCGATGAGATGGTCGCGGGAAAGGGCAAGTCCATTTATGTGCGCGGTGATTTGAGCGACGCCGAGTCGGTGGACACCATTGTGCAGCGCACCTTGGATGAATTCGGGCGCATCGATTATTTGGCAAACACCGTCGGCGTGTTGTGGTTTGGCAAGGACAAATCGGCGGTGGACATCGATATGTCGGTTTGGGATGAGGTGATGAGCATCAACCTGCGGGCGACGGTGTTGTTGGTAAAGAAAGTCATTCCGCAAATGCAAAAGTTGGGCGCGGGCGCGATGGTGCATTTTTCATCGGTGGATGCGCTGGCCGGCGACCCGTTGCCGCAAGACGCTTACGGCGCGGCCAAAGCGGCGTTGATTCGCCTGTCCAAATCGCTGGCGATTCAATTTGCCAAAGACCAAATTCGCAGCAATGTAATTTTGCCCGGGCAAACGATGACGCCGATGCAAGAGCGCTGGAACGACAAACCCGAATTGCAGACGGCGAGCGCAAAGCGTGTGCCGTTGGGCAGATTGGGCAACGCCGAAGACATGGCGAATGCGTGTTTGTTTTTACTGTCGGACAACGCGCAATACATCACCGGCACGGAATTAATCGTGGACGGCGGAATTACCGCGCATCCTTAATTTGTTGTTGTGGCGGTGGTGGACACCGCATCATTTCCCGCCGCGGCGACTTAACAACCGCGCGCGTAACTACTTCGCCCCCAACCCCGCCACCACCCCGCGCGTATCCACCAACCCCATCACCCCCGCATCTTCCCCCCACCCACATCATACAAAGCCTCAACAATCACCTCCGCCCCCCGCATCTCCCCAAGCATCTCAATCTCAAACACCTCCCCCGCCCGCACCAACTCCGCCGGCACATACCCCATCGCAACGCTGCGCCGACAATAATGCGCATACCCGCCGGAAGTAACATAGCCGACACATTCGCCGTTATAAAAAATCGCCTCATCACCAACCACATCCATATCATCGGTTTGCACAATCATCGCCACTAATTTTTTACGCGCACCTTCCTGCTGCTGCGCACGAAGTTTTGCTTCGCCGATGAAGCCGGTTTTGTCGCCGATGAAAACATCCAAGCCGGATTCGACGGCGGTGAAATCCGGACGGTAATCCAATGTCCATACGCCCCAATTTTTTTCCAGGCGCAACGACATCAACGCGCGCGCGCCATAGCATTGCAATTGCAAATCATCTCCGGCGCGTTCGAGCGATTCGAATAATTGAAATTGATACGGCGGCGCGCAATAAATTTCATAACCCAATTCGCCGGAGAACGATACGCGCGCGATTATCGCCGGCACGCCGCCGACCTCATTGCGACGTACATCGCGAAACTTAAATGAATCGTTGCTGACATCGAATCGTGTGATGCGCGACAACAATTCGCGCGCCGATGGCCCGGCGATGGCGATGCCGTGCCATTCATCCGATGCATTGCGATAGTGCACATCATCGAATCCAGCCAAGTGCATCTCGAACCATCGCGCATGCATGGATTGCGCCGCGCCTGAACCGAATAACATAAAGTGCTCGTCGCCTAATCGCGCGACTGACAAATCACCATACAGTCGACCTTGCGGAGTTAACATCGGCGTCAACGTCAACCGCCCAACCGGCGGCAAGTTTGCGGCAAGAAGTTTGTCGAGAAACGAATATGCACCGGCGCCGCGGAATTCATGTTTGGCAAAGTTGGCGATCTCAATCGCGCCGACATGTTCGCGCACTGCGCGCACTTCATCGGCGACAAAGTCGAATGCATTCGACCGGCGCAAGGTTGGCGTCTCGTATGCATTCGCCGGCGAGTCGGCAAACCACAGCGCGTGTTCCAAACCGAAACTTGCGCCCATCACCGCGCTGCGCGCGCGCATACGGTCGTATAAGGCGGTGGTTTTTTGTTTGCGGGCGAGCGGCAATTCTTCGTTGGGATAACTGATTAAGAATCGCCGCGTGTAATTTTCCGCCGATTTAATTGCGCCGTATTCATGCGTGGCGAATTCGCCGAAACGCGCGATGTCCATCGCCCATACATCGACCGCCGGCTCGCCGTCAATCATCCATTGCGCCAAACATAAACCGACGCCGCCGGCTTGACAAAAGCCTGCCATTACGCCGACTGCCGCCCAATAATTTTTCATGCCCGGCACCGGGCCAATCATCGGGTTGCCGTCCGGCCCAAAAGTAAACGGGCCGTTGACCACATTCTTAATGCCGGCGCGCGCCAATGCCGGGATGCGCGCGAAGGCGAGGTCGAGTCGTTCGGATATGCGTTCTAAATCCGGCTCGAGAAGTTCATGCCCAAAATCCGCCGGCGTGCCGTCGCGCATCCATGGGGTTGCATTCGGTTCGTAAGTACCGAGCAACAAGCCGTTTTGTTCCTGACGAAAATATAAATTGGATTCGTAATCGATGCCGCACGGCAACTCCTTATCGAACGATTCGATTTCCGCGATAGGTTCGGTGATTAAATAATGATGTTCCATCGGCTGCACCGGCAAATTAACGCCGCTCAAATGCCCGACTTCGCGCGCCCATAAACCGGCGGCGTTCACCAACAACTCGGCATCGATGTTTCCATGCTCAGTCACCACTCGCCAACCGCCGTCCGCGCGCAGTTTAGTTTCGATAACTTTCGTGTGCGTGTAATAACTTGCGCCGAGTGCTTTGGCGGCTTTGGCATAAGCATATGTTACGCCGGAGGGGTCGATGTGTCCGTCCAACGGGTCGTACAACGCGCCCAAATAATGTTTGGCTTCAATCAACGGATGCATCGCCGCGACTTCGGCGGGCGAGATGAACTCTTGGTCGAGTCCCAAGTATCTTGCTTTGGAACGTTCCTGTTTTAAATAATCCAGACGCGCTTCGCTCGATGCAAGATAAAAGCCGCCGGTTTGATGATGACCGACCGATTGCCCGGAAAGTTTTTCCAACTCGGGATAAAGGTTAATCGTGTACCCCTGCAGTTTGGAAATGTTTGGGTCGGAACTTATCGTGTGAATTTGTCCGGCGGCATGCCACGATGAACCGGAAGTTAACTCGGCGCGTTCGAGTAATACGCAATCCTTCCAGCCCATCTTTGCCAGATGAAACAAAATGCTGCAGCCGACAACGCCGCCGCCGATGATGACGACGCGGGCGTGGGCGGGGGGTTGTTTTTTGTCGGGCATGACAGTGTCGATGAGTTAAGTGCGGGCGACAATGTTTAATCGACTTAAATTAATCCACTTAAGTTAAAACACTTTACAAGTTACAACACCGAGTCAAAATAGTAACATCAAAACCAAAACGTAAAAATTATACATTCAACAACAAATGTTCGCGTTCCCATGCGCTAATCACGCTTAAGAAAGTGTTGTATTCATGTTGCTTGACGTTGCTGTATAACTGCACAAAAGTCGGGCCGAGCACTTCGCCAAGCGGTGCGCAATTGCGCAATTCTTCGACCGCTTCGCGCAACGTGTGCGGCAACGTCGTCGGCAGTTTGCCGGCGTGTTCGACGACCGGCGGATTCGGTTCAATCGAATCGCGCATGCCGAGATAGCCGCACGCCAACGATGCGGCGATGGCGAGATAGGGATTAACATCGGCGCCGCAGATTCGATTCTCGATGCGGCGCGATTGCGGTTCGGATTGCGGTATGCGCAAGCCGGCGGTGCGGTTGTCATACCCCCATTCGATGTTGACCGGCGAGACGAATTCATCCGGCGCCAATCGTCGATACGAGTTTACATTCGGCGCGCATAACGCGGTTGCCGCCGGCAAGTATTTTTGCAAGCCGCCGATGAAATGTTTAAACAATGCGCTCTCGCCGCCGTCTGCGTCGCTAAAAATGTTCCGCCCGTTTTTGTCGACGATGCTTTGATGAATATGCAACGCACTGCCGGGTTGACCTTCGAGCGGCGCCGCCATAAACGTGCCGTAAATTTTATGACGCATCGCCACTTGTCGCAACGCGCGCTTAAACAAAAACACTTGGTCAGCCAATTCCAACGCGTCGCCGTGCAATAAATTAATCTCCATTTGCGCGGCGCCGGATTCGTGAATCAACGTCTCCATATTAATGTCCTGCGCGTCGCAACAGGCGTACAACTCTTCGAACAACGAATCGAATTCATTGACCGCATCGATGCTAAACGCTTGCCGTCCGCTTTCGGCGCGTCCGGAACGACCGACCGGCGGCTCGAGCGGATAGTCGGCGTCGATGTTTGGCTTGACCAAATAAAACTCGACCTCCGGCGCAACCTGCGGCAACCAACCGCGCTCGGCGTATAACGCCAACACATTGCGCAACACTTGGCGCGGCGCAAACGGCACCGGCGCACCAACGGCGTCGCAACAATCGTGGATAATCACCGCGCTCGGACGCGCGGCAAACGGCAGCAAACGCACGGTCGATGCATCGGGTTTTAGGAACAAGTCGCCGTCGGCTTCGCCGAGCACGCCCATGTGATGCGGATAATCGCCGTTGACGGTTTGCGCGAATACGCTTTCCGGCAAACGCAAGCCGACCTCTTCGCAATACTTGCGCGCCGGCAGAATCTTGCCGCGCGCAACGCCGGTCATGTCGGCGACGACCGATTCGATTTCTTCAATGGCGTTGTCATTGAGCCATTTGCGCAAGTCGGCCGGAAGGGCGCTTGGCTTGGCGGCGGGTTTGTTTTTTGGCGCGGCAACCATATAATTGCGATTATTACACAAAGCGGGCGCAAGTGTGTTGTTTTGTCAAGTGCGAAAGTTAACTCAAGTAAGTGCATAAGTTAACTCAAGTTAACCCGTCAAAAGTTACCACAAAGTTAAATTAAAAATGAATCTCGAAGACCACGCCGATTCATATTATCAAGCCAGCGCGCATCCGCCGCCGGTTACGACTCCATTGCGCGGTGCACAACGCGCCGCGGTTGCGGTTATCGGCGGCGGCATCAGCGGCGTATCGACGGCATTGCATTTGGCCGAACGCGGCGTCGATGTCGTTGTACTCGAATCGCATCAATTCGGTTGGGGCGCATCCGGGCGCAGCGGCGGGCAAATCATGCCGGGCTATTGCGCCGAGCAAAGTACGATTGAAAAATTGGCCGGCAAGTCGGCGGCGCGCGAATTGTGGACGCATTCGATGGCGGCGATGGACTTGTTGCGCAATCGCATTCATCAACATCAAATCGATTGCGATTTAAAATGGAATTATCTGCATGTCGCCACCAACAAAAAACGCGCGCGCGAATTGCATGAATCTTGCGCGCATTTGTCGGCGCAATACGGTTATGAAATGCAGTATCTCGAGCGCGATGAATTGCGCGAAGTGTTGGCGAGCGATTTATATTACGGCGCGGCGTTCGATGCAGGCAGCGGACATTTGCATCCGCTTAATTACACGCTTGGTTTGGCATCCGCCGCGCAACATGCCGGCGCGCGATTGCATGCCAACAGCCGCGCATTGCGAATCGAAACTGTCGCGCATGGCATGCGCATACACACCGAACAAGCGACGTTGGATTGCGAACAAGTGGTGTATGCATGCAACGCGTATCTGCATCGTCTCGAGTCGAGATTGGCGAAGATGATGATGCCGGTGGCGACTTGCATCATCGCAACCGAACCGCTCGGCGAATCGCGCGCACGCGCATTAATCGCAAACGATGCAGCCGTCGCCGACACCAACTTGGTGTTGGATTATTTTCGTTTGTCGGCCGATTGGCGGATGTTGTTTGGCGGACGAGTCAGTTATGCCGGGCTTTCACCTTCGCGTTTAACGCGCGCTTTACGCGGGCGGATGACGCGCGCATTTCCGCAGTTGGCGAACGCGCGCGTCGATTATTCCTGGGGCGGCTATGTCGCCATCACGATGAACCGCGCACCGCAAATCGGTCGATTGGATTCGTGCAGTTGGTATGTGCAAGGATATTCCGGGCAGGGCATGGCGTTGAGCGGTTATTGCGGCAAGTTGTTGGCGGACGGTGTGTTGGGTGATGATGTTGCATTGCAATGTTTTAATGCGATTGCGCATCGTGCTTTTCCCGGCGGTGCGTGGTTGCGTACGCCGGCGTTGGTAGTGGCGATGAGTGTGCGGCGGTTGATGGACCGTTTCGGTTGATGGGTGTTCGTGAAAGTAAAAATAAAAGCCAACATAAAAACAAAAGTGCAAGTAAGCGTACAAAAAAAATTACAACCGACAATGAAAATCGAAGCAAAGCGCAAGTCGAGTTTGTCGACATCGACGCCGAACACGCCGGACAGCGCATCGATAATTTTTTATTCAAACGATTAAAGGGCGTACCGAAGAGTCGTTTATATCGCGCCTTGCGCAGCGGCGAAGTGCGCGTCAACGGCGCGCGCATACGTGCGCCGTATAAATTATCCGCCGGCGACCGATTGCGCATTCCGCCGATTCGAACGAGTGCACCCACCGTCGCACCACCGAGTGCATTGTGCGCCGCCATCGAAGTGTTGCATGAAGATGCGCAATTATTAATCATCGATAAACCCGCAGGGCTGGCGGTGCATGGCGGAAGTTTTGCGCCGAGCGGCGTGATTGAATCATTGCGTCAATTGCGCGATGCACCGCATCTGCAGTTGGCGCATCGATTGGACCGCGACACTTCGGGTTGTTTGGTGCTGACCAAATCGCGCGATGCATTGCGCGGCGTGCAGACGCAACTGCAACAACGCTCGATGCATAAACATTATCTCGCGCTACTCGCCGGCGCATGGCAAGGCGGCGAACGCCGCATCGATGAATCGCTCGCGCGCGATGCATCATCAACGGCGCGCGAAGCGGTCAGCGTGTTTGCACCGCGCGAAGTGTTTGGCGATTCACAATCGACGGATGCACCGCCTTGCACCTTGATATCGATTCGTTTAGTAACCGGCCGCATGCATCAAGCGCGCGCGCATGCATCGTTAATTAACCATCCAATCGCCGGCGACAAACGCCACGGCGATTTCGCCTTCAATCGCGCAATGAAAAAATTTGGTTTAACGCGATTGTTTTTGCATGCCGAAACGTTGCGGTTGCATCATCCGCACAGCGGCAAAGTGTTGCAGGTGCATGCGCCGTTGCCGGAGGCGTTGGTCGATGTGTTGACGGCGTTGCGGGAATAAGTTCGTGCGGTGCATTGTCGTTACAACGTTGTCGCACATAGTCACAATGTCGATGCAATACCGTCAAAAAGTCGCCACATGTTCGCGCATGTCCGCTTAACTTTGTTACAAAGTTTCCGCACAAAGTTACAACGTCGATGCAACATCATCAAAAGTTACCGCGCATCATCACAACATTGCCGCACGCAACATCGCGCAACGTGGTAAACTTCATTGCAATTCATCGGACCGCCATCAAAAGTTTTTGTGCGCACCGCCAAACACACCGCCGAGTTGCAAAGTTCGCGGCGTCTGCCCGCATTGTTGCGCGAAGTGGCGCTGATTGCTTGGCTGGCGGCGTTGGTTTATTTGGCGGTGGCGTTGTTGACTTATTCACCGAGCGACCCGGGGCCGATGCATAGCGGCGTCGATGGCGAGGTGATTAATCGCGCCGGGCCGGTTGGCGCGTATCTTGCGGATTTGTTGTTTAGTGCGTTTGGGCAGAGCGCGATTTGGTTGGCGGGGTTGTTGGGCGTGTTGGGTTGGCGGATTCGTCAAGCGCACCTCGAATCTATCGAATCGCGCAGCGTGTTGTGGGCGTGCGGCGGCTTTATCTTGGCGACGCTCGGCGTTTGCGGGTTGGAACAAATGTATTTCCCGCTCGGTGAACGCCATCCGTTTTACGCCGGCGGCATCCTCGGGCGGTTTATCGCGCAACCGTTATCCGCCGAGTTTGGTGCAATCGGCGCGACCTTAATTTTTTTGGTTGCCTTCATCGGCGGCGTTACTTTGACCGCGCAATTTTCCTGGTTGCATTTAATGGATGTCATCGGCTATCGCGCGTTTGGTTTGGTCGCATGGGTGCGCGCGCAATTCGAAAAACAATCGGATAGACGACGCGGCGCCGGGGTGCGCAAACAACGGCGCATGCAGATGCGGCAACTGCGCGAAAAATTGCATCGCACGCCGCCGAAAATTGCGGTGCGCGCATCGACTGCGCGGCAAGGCGAACGTCCGCATAAGGAACGTCAAGTTAATTTGTTTGAAACCGGCGCCGCCGACTTGCCGCCGTTGTCGTTGCTCGAATCGCCAACCGCCGCGCCCGACGGTTATTCGCGCGATGAGTTGGAGACGATGTCGCGGTTGTTGGTGAAAAAATTAAAGGATTTCAATGTCGAAGTTACGGTCGATGCGGTGCAGCCCGGGCCGGTCATAACGCGATTCGAAATCAATCCCGCGCCCGGCGTGCGCGCCGGACAAATCGTTGCGTTGGCGCGCGATTTGGCGCGGTCGTTGTCGGTCGAAAGCGTGCGCGTGGTCGACAACATCGCCGGCAAGAGCGTCATCGGCGTCGAGATACCGAATCAAAGCCGCGAAGTCGTGCGCTTGGTAGAAGGCTTGTCGTCGCAAGCCTATGAAAAAACCGCGTCGCCGTTGTCGATGGTGCTCGGCAAGGACATCGCCGGCAATCCGGTCATCAGCGATTTGCAAAAAATGCCGCATGTATTAATCGCCGGCACCACCGGCTCGGGCAAGTCGGTGTGCATCAACGCATTAATATTAAGCATCGTGTATAAAGCCTCGCCCGAACAAGTGCGCTTGCTGATGGTCGACCCAAAATTTTTGGAATTGTCCGGCTACGACGGCGTGCCGCATTTGCTCACGCCGGTGGTCACCGACATGAATAAAGCCGCGCAATCGTTGCGTTGGTGCATCGGCGAGATGGACCGGCGGTTTCGATTAATGGCGGCGTTGGGCGTGCGCAACATCAACGGCTACAATAAACGAATTTATCAAGCGGTCGAAGCCGGCGAACCGTTGCTCGACCCGTTGGCTGATGAATCGAGCGAAGCCGAAGCCTTGCGCACGTTGCCGTACATCGTCGTCATCGTCGATGAACTTGCCGATTTAATGATGAGCGTCGGCAAAAAAATCGAGGAGATTATCATCCGCATCGCGCAACGCGCGCGCGCCGCCGGCATTCATCTGGTGTTGGCGACGCAGCGACCGTCGGTCGATGTTGTGACCGGGTTAATTAAGGCGAATGTGCCGACGCGGATTGCGTTTCAAGTATCATCGCGCGCCGATTCGCGCACGGTGCTCGATCAAATGGGCGCCGAACAATTGCTCGGGCAGGGCGATATGTTGTATCAACCGCCGGGCGGTGCGCCGATGGTGCGCGTGCATGGTTCGTTTGTATCCGATGAAGAAGTCGCCGGCGTGGTCGCGCATCTTAAACAACAAGGCGCGCCGAATTATTTGCATGAGGTGACCGAAGGCGCGCCCGATGCCGATGCATCATCCGGCGCTACCGCCGAAAGCGATCCGTTATACGACCAAGCGGTCAAGTTTGTAACGCAAAGTCGGCGCGCATCGATTTCATCGTTGCAGCGCGCCTTGCGCGTCGGCTACAACCGCGCCGCGCGCATGATTGAGACAATGGAACAAAGCGGCGTGGTCAGCCCGTCCGAAAACGGCAAGCGCGAAGTGCTGGCGGCGCAACCGCCGGCGGATTGATGGTTGTAGTAACAGTGACAGTGAATTGGACTGTGACTGTTGCATTAATAGTGACTTAAGTTTCGACAGAGATTCTGTGATGATGGTAACGACGGTAACCAAATTGACGACAATGAACATTGTGCATTTATTAATGAAAGCGAACTTTGTGACCTGCGCGATTAAACGCCGGCACCGCCGTCGACATTGTCGAGGGCGTGGCACTGTTGCAATCGCGTCGCCGTCGGCGGCGGCATCGTCGGCAACGACATCAACGCCGTCAGCGACGGTTGCATCTGCAGTTACAGTTACAGTGACATCTACGCTTGTACTTGCGCTCGCACTTGCCCTGACTCTCGCATTCACCGTCCAACCGGCGTTTGCCGGTTCGGGGCGGGCGGCGTTTGAGCGGTTTTTTAATGACATCGACACCTTTCAGGCGCGCTTCGGGCAGGAGGTGTTGGATGAAAACTTAACCACGCTCGACGGCAGTCGCGGCACTTTGTGGATAAAACGTCCGGGCAAATTCCGTTGGAATTACGACCCGCCGGAGCCGCAGCAAATTGTCGGCGACGGCGAACGCATTTGGTTGTTCGATGTCGAGTTGGAACAGGTGACCGTGCGCAATCAAGCGCGCACCTTGGGGCGCACCCCGGCGATGTTGCTTGCCGGACGCGGCGTTGGCGACGCGTATCGGTTGGTCGATATCGGGCGGCAAGGGGGGTTTGATTGGGTTAACTTGTTGCCGGCCGATGACGGCGGCGCGTTTACCGAAGTGCGCGTCGGTTTCGAAAACAATCGCTTGCGTTTGATGGAATTAATCGACGCGCTCGGGCAACGCACGCGAATCAGTTTTATGGAGTTAAAGGAAAACGCGCCGATTTCTGATGCGCGGTTTAAATTTTCGCCGCCGCCCGGCGTCGATGTGATTGACGAATCAGCCGAGTAATCGGCGGGGGAATAAATGCTCGACCCGCAACTGTTACGCCGTGACATTAACCAAGTCGCCAAGGCGCTTAAAACCCGCGGCGTTGTTCTCGATGTCGCCGGCATCGAATCGCTCGAACAACAACGGCGCGAAGCGCAGGCGCAAACCGAATCTTTGCAAGCCGAACGCAATCGCGTCTCCAAACAAATCGGCGAAGCCAAAGCCGTTGGTGACGATGCGCGCGTGCAACAACTTCTCGATTCGACGCAAACGCTCGGCGAGCGATTGAAAGCCGCGCACGACCAACTCGCCGAAGTGCAGACGCAATTGTTCGATACGCTCGGCGAACTGCCGAACTTGCCCGATGCAAGCGTGCCGGTCGGCGCCGATGAAAACGCCAATGTCGAAACGCGCAAGTGGGGTGCGCCGCGTGAATTTGATTTCGCGCCGGCCGACCATGTCGCCTTGGGCGAGAAACTTAAGATGAGCGATTATGAAGTCGCGGCGCAATTGGCCGGCGCGCGATTTGTTGTGCTGCATGGCGCGTTGGCGCGTCTGCATCGCGCCTTGGCGCAGTTCATGTTGGATTTGCACATCAACCAACACGGCTATGAAGAAACCAACGTGCCGGTGTTGGTTAATCCGCAGGCGTTGTACGGCACCGGGCAATTGCCGAAATTCGCCGACGACCAATTCGCCACTTCGGGGAAGCCGCCGTATTATTTAACGCCGACGGCCGAAGTGCCGCTGACCAACTTGGTCGCCGGGCGGCTGTTGGACGCCGATGAATTGCCGATGGCAAAAGTCGCGCACACTTTATGCTTTCGCCGCGAAGCCGGTTCATACGGCAAGGACACGCGCGGCATGATTCGCCAACATCAATTCGAAAAAGTCGAGTTGGTGCATGTCGTCGCACCAAAGGATTCGTATGAAACGCTCGAGCGGCTGACCCAACACGCCGAGACGGTGCTGCAGAAACTCGAGTTGCCGTATCGAGTGATGACGCTATGCACCGGCGACATGGGATTTGGCGCGGCGAAAACTTACGACCTCGAAGTGTGGTTGCCGAGTCAACAGCGGTATCGCGAGATATCCTCCTGCAGCAATTGCGAAGCGTTTCAAGCGCGGCGGATGAAGGCGCGTTGGCGCAATCCGCAGACCGGCAAACCTGAGCCGGTGCACACCTTAAACGGTTCGGGCGTTGCGGTTGGGCGGGCGTTGGTGGCGGTGATGGAAAATTACCAAACCGCCGACGGCGGCATCGATGTGCCGCAAGTGTTGCGCGATTACATGGGGGGTTGCGCGCATATTGGGGTGAAGTAACCGGCGGAAGTAACTGGCAGAAATAACCGGCAACTTGTCAACCGTCGTCGCAGTCATCGTTAACAATGCAGTCGCCACCGTCGCCGCAGTCATCGTTAACAATGCAGTCGCCACCGTCGCCGCAGTCATCGTTAACAATGCAATCGCCACCGTCGTCGCAGTCGTCGTTAACAATGCAATCGCCACCGTCGCCACAATCGCCGTCGCAATCATTGTTTCAATCACCGCCGCCACCGTCGTCACAAACCATCATCGCGCGCGTCGATTGTCGACATCGTGCGCGGTTTATGGTATTAACATCGCAATGACCGCCCGCCAATTCCATCCGCGATTTCATTTACGATTCCATTCGCGTTTGCCGCGCCGATGTCAAGTCGCGCCGCTGGTGCGTGCGCTTGCGTTGGGCGCGGCGGTGTTGTCGTGCGCGGCGGTATTGCGCGCGCCCGCCGATGAGTTGTCGGCGTTCGACCCATGGGGCGATGTGCGCGGCGGCGGCGATGCGGCGGCGCGTTTTGATTTATTCGATGGCGACAATCGACGCGCCGATGGACGCGCCGATGTCGATGCGATTTCGCCGTTGTTCGATGACCGCGCGCCGGCGCAACTCACCTGGGCGCGCAACGGTTTATCGATTGCGATTGAACAGGCGCGCGACACCGACCGCGACGCCGCCACCGCCGAGATTGAATCGTTGCGCAAACTGACCGATGATTCGCCGAGTTTAATTTTGTCGTGGCGCGGCGGGCAAGCCGATGACGGCGGCGAATACAAACTCTCGGCGTTGGGGCGCGAACTGGCGGTCGATGGCATGCATGGCGATGTCGAATTGCGCGAACGCACGCTTGGCTGGGGCGTCAATGTCGAGGGCGGCTGGCGGTTTGGCGATTTGTTTACCGCATTGAGCGTGACTTTGGGCGACGGCATCGACAGTTTAATCCTCAACCGTTTCGGCAACGACATCGCCGTGTCGGCCGACGGCGAAGTCGATGCGCGTCAATCGATTAGCATCATGCCGCGATTAAATTATTCATTGAGCGACCGCGCCGATGTGCATTTGCGCTTGGGTCGTTATCAATCGACGACCGCGCGCGCCGCCGGCGAATTGGAATCGGTCGATACCATTAACCTCGGCTACACTTGGAGCGTTTGGCCAAGCGCGTTAATCAGCGTCGAAGTGGTTGGCAAGGATTTTGACGGCGGCTTGGATGACGCCGATTCCACCGAAATTAAAATCGGCGCGCAGCAACAGTTTTAGTTTTGATTTTTATGCGCGCGTTATTGTCGCGTTATGGTTTGCGTTGTAATTATGTTGTTTGTCGGTTGGATTGGTTACAAGTTCACTTCGCTGCTCACCGTTTCCCCGCCGCACAACCTCCGCCGTCTTGCGCCGCAGTGCCTTTGTATTGGTGCGACGGATTGGCGCGACTTGCCTTAACCAATCGCCGGCACTTCGCCGAATCGTTCGCTGAATTTTTCGCGCGTCACTTGCACCTCGATGTTGCGCTTGGGTGCGGGCGATGGCGGCGGTGAAGGTGAAGGTGCATCCGGCATATTGTCGGTTGGCATTGCATCCGACGCCGAGTCCGAATCCGAGATTGCGTCCGGCGACGGTGAATTCGACGGTGCATTTGACGACGCATTCGACGGTGAATTTAACGGCGAAGTCGGCGAATTGGATTGTGCATCTTCCGCCTGCGCGCGCGCGGCAATCGGTTGCGGCGCATCAGGTGCAGTTGACGGACGGCTTGGCGGAGTACTCGATTCGTTGCTTGATGCGTTGCTCGACACACGACTCGGTGCGTTACTTCCGCCATTACTCGACGCCCGACTCGACGATTGATTCGGCGCGCGCGATTCGCGGCGCAGCGGGCGGCGGCGCGGGCGGGCGTTGGCGGATTCGATGGGCTGCAACAACTCGGCGTCAATCGGTTTGCGCGGCAATGGGTGACCGATGTGTTGTTCGATTTCCATAATCGAATAGGCGTATTTTTCGCAAACAAAACTGACCGCCTCGCCGCTTGCGCCGGCGCGCGCGGTGCGGCCGATGCGGTGGATGTAATCGGCGGCGTCCTGCGGCAGATCGAAGTTGTATACATGACTGACCGCGGGGATGTGCAGCCCGCGCGCGGCGACGTCGGTGGCGACCAGCACTTCGCATTCGCCGCGCTTAAACGCCTCCAACAATCGCTCGCGTTTTTGTTGCGGCACATCGCCGGACAACGCGCCGTTGCCGACGCCGTTGATGGTTAACGTGTCGGCGACTTGTTCGGCGCGATACCGGGTGTTGACAAACACCAGCACGCGACCGTGTCCGTCTTGTTTAAGCAGATTGATGAGCAACGGCAGTTTTTCGTCCTCGGCCGGGTAATAACTGCATTCGTTGACTTGGTCGACGACCACCGTGTCGGTTTCGATTTTAATTTCGGACGGGTTGTTCATGTGTTCATAGGCGAGTTCCATCACCTTAAACGACAAGGTCGCCGAGAACAGCAGATTGAGCCGCTGTTGCGCCGGCGGCATGCGCCGCAACAAAAATCGGATGTCGCGAATAAACCCCAAATCAAACATTCGGTCGGCTTCATCGAGCACCGCCACTTGCGCCAATTTTAAGTCGTACAGCCCTTGACGAAAAAAATCAATCAGCCGCCCCGGCGTGCCGATTAAAATGTCGGCGCCTTTGGCGAGCATTTCCTTTTGTTGGTCGTAGCCGGTGCCGCCATACACCAGCCCAAGCGAGATGTCGGTGTGGCGCGCCAAGGCTTCGGCGTCGCGATAAATCTGTATCGCCAATTCGCGCGTCGGCGCCAAAATCAGCGCGCGCGGCTGTTGCGGCGTGCGTCCGGGCGGCGGCGGTTGGGTCAGCAGATGCTGGCAGCAGGCGAGCAAAAACGCCGCGGTTTTGCCGGTGCCGGTTTGCGCCTGTCCGGCGACATCCTTGCCGTCCAGCGCCGCCGGCAAACACGCCGCCTGAATCGGCGTACAATACGCAAAGCCCAAATCGCGCAAGCCGTGCTGCAGCGCATCGGCGAGGTTGAAGTCGGTGAATTTTTGCTCGGTGAGGTGTTTTTGAGTCATGGTTGAGTTCCAAAAAAATGATGCAAGAAATGAGGCATGCGCGCTTAAGATAGGCGCGAAGATAGGCGGTAGATTGTCGTGAAGATTGATAAAACTTGATGAAGATTAATGCATATTTATGCGATAATGGGCGCCGCTTGACCAATAACGATTGTGCAATATCGACGCGGCGGAAATTGTGTCGAAAGATTGTGGCGAAGCGCATCTCGAAGCGCATCTCGAAACGGACGGGCGATTAATACTGCAGTTGCCGACACCGTTTACGTTGCAATTGATTCACTTTCGAACGTCACACTTTAAAACGTTACACTTTAATTTAACCTTAACTTTTAACTTTAACCCGTTAAACTTGACATCAACCATTATGTCTTCCAACATCACACATATAAGCGATGCATCGTTTGAAGCCGAAGTGCTTAATGCCGACGGTCCGGTGTTGATTGATTACTGGGCCGAATGGTGCGCGCCTTGCAAAATGATTGCGCCGATACTCGATGAACTCGCCGCGCAATACGCCGGGCGCATCAAAATTGTTAAACTCGACATCGAAGAAAATCCGCTGACGCCGCCGAAATACGGCATTCGCGGCATCCCGACGCTGATGCTGTTTAAAAACGGCAAGGTCGAGGACACCAAAGTCGGCGCGGTTTCCAAATCGCAATTGGCGAGTTTTATCGAATCGCATCTGGAGAAATCATCCGGATAGTTCATCCTGATAAGTGCAGGCGCAATCGTTGTCAACACCGTTGTATTATGCCATAATTTTGCCGCACCGAACCGAATGCGCCGATTGCGTCGCAATCGAATGTGCGCCCAAATCGAAATTGCGTTTGGCGAATAAATTTATTGGATGCAATTCGCGATGAACGCCTCGATGCAATCCGCATAAAATTCATAATGCAATTCTTAATGCAGTTCATAATACAATCATCAAATCCATCGGCGTTGGGCGTTTTTCACCGCCGCCTTAATCGACACACCAAATTTTAATCGACACCTCCCCGAATTTTTCATCCATCCGTCAACGCATCGCCCGCGCCGTGCGCGGTTGGCGTTGGCTTTCCCCTTCCCCTTCGTTAAGGACACGTTGTTATGACCATCAGTTTAACCGAACTTAAATCCAAATCACCGACCGAGTTGGTCGAGGCGGCGCGTACGCTGCAGTTGGACAACATCACTCGCCTGCGCAAGCAGGATCAAATTTTTGCAATTCTCAAGGCGTTGGCGCGTCAGGGCGAGAACATCACCGGCGAAGGCGTCGTTGAGATTCTGCCCGACGGCTACGGCTTTTTGCGCTCGGCGAAATCCTCGTATCTTGCCGGGCCCGACGACATCTATATGTCGTCCAGCCAAATCCGCCGCTTTGGATTGCGCACCGGCGACACGGTCACCGGATTGATTCGCCCGCCAAAGGATTCGGAGCGGTATTTTGCATTGCTCAAGGTTGAACAAATCAATTCGCAAACCCCCGAAGATGCGCGCCGCAAAATCCTGTTTGAAAACTTAACCCCGCTTCATCCCGATGAACGCCTGTTGCTCGAACGCGAAAACGGCTCGACCGAATCGCTCACCGGGCGGGTGATTGATTTGGTTGCGCCGATTGGCAAGGGGCAGCGCGGCTTGATTGTGTCGGCGCCGAAGACCGGCAAGACGGTAATGCTGCAGCAAATCGCGCAATCGATTGTCGCGTCCAATCCCGAGGTGGTGTTGATGGTGTTGTTGATTGACGAACGCCCCGAGGAAGTTACCGAGATGGTGCGCACGGTGCGCGGCGAAGTCATCTCATCGACCTTCGATGAACCGGCCACCCGCCATGTGCAAGTCGCCGAGATGGTGATTGAAAAAGCCAAGCGGCTGGTCGAGCATAAAAAAGACGCGGTGATTTTGCTCGATTCGATTACCCGTTTGGCGCGCGCCTATAACACCGTCGCCCCGGCCTCCGGCAAGGTGCTGACCGGCGGCGTCGACGCCAATGCATTGCAGCGTCCAAAACGATTCTTCGGCGCGGCGCGCAACATCGAAGAGGGCGGCAGTCTAACCATTCTGGCGACGGCGTTGATTGACACCGGCTCGAAAATGGACGACGTCATCTACGAAGAATTTAAAGGCACCGGCAACCTCGAGATTCATCTCGACCGCCGCATCGCCGAGAAGCGCGTTTATCCGGCCATCAACATCAATCGCTCCGGCACGCGCCGCGAAGAATTGTTGACCGAGCCGGCGGAACTGCAAAAAATTTGGCTGTTGCGCAAATTCCTGCATCCGATGGATGATTTGGAATCGATTGAGTTTTTAATCGACAAACTCAAGGCGACCAAATCCAACGCCGAATTCATCAAATCAATGAATCGTTAACCGCTGAAACTTTCCCAGAGGACTCCCTTATGAAACCCGGCATCCACCCCGATTACGCCGACATCAACGTGGTTTGTGCGTGCGGCAATTCGTTCCAAACCAAATCCACGCTCGGCGAGGATTTGACCGTTGAGATTTGCTCGGCGTGTCATCCGTTTTACACCGGCAAACAAAAAATCGTCGACACCGCCGGACGCGTCGGCAAATTTAAGGCGCGCTACGGCCGCAAGTAAACCAAGTGTCGCGCCGATTCAATTCATCGCGCCGCGCATCGCCGCGCGCACTTGCGCCGACGCTTGCGCTTTTATTTGCGCTTGCGCTGGCGTTCGCCGTTGATGCGCCGGCGCAACACAATGTGGTGCGCGTGTTGGACGGCGATACATTGGAATTGGCGAACGGCGAGAACGTGCGTTTGATTGGCATCGATACGCCCGAAGGCGGATTGCGCAAACGCAAAAATCGCCCGGCGGTGCGCGCCCAACCGTTTTATCTCGAAGCCAAAAGGGCGTTGACTGAATTGGTCGACGGACGCGATGTCGTGTTGGTCATCGACCGCGACCCGTATGACCGCTACGAACGTCGGCTGGCGTATGTCGAGTTGACCGACGGCGCCGATGTGCAACTCGAATTATTGCGGCGCGGGTTGGCGATGGCGTATGCCTATCCGCCGAACATCGCGCGATTAAATGAATATCTGCGCGCACAAGACGAAGCGATGCGCGCGCGGCGCGGCATCTGGGACGCGCCTGAGTTTGCCGCGCAAACTGCCAACGACAATTTATCGTTGCGCATCGGCCCCGGACGAGTCGGCGGCGAGATAACGTCCGTCAGCGAGACGCGCAAATATCTGTATTTTCATTTCGGCAAACGATTCAAAATCGGCGTGCCGCGCGTGCGTTGGACGCAGTTTTGGGGCGAGCGCGAACCGCAATCCTTAATCGGCCGACGCATCGTCGCCCAAGGACGCATTCATGCCAACTACAACAAAAAAGGCAAACGCACTTCGCAACGAATGTATGTGCGCCATCCGTCGATGATGCAGGTGGCGGAGTGAAGTGCGGGTTGAGTGATGTGGTGCGTTGTGCATCGAGTTGCGCATCGAGTCGCACTTCGAATCATAAGTCGATTCATCCAGCAAGTTGCGCAATGAATCGAACATTGAGTCGTGCATCGATTCGCACAATGAACTGTCACTTAATTCGCGCGTTGAGTCGCGCACCGAGTCAAGTGTCAAGTCACGCGTCAAGTTACGCATCAAGTCACACAATGAATCGCGCGTTCGGTTGTGCATCGATTCGCACAATGAACTGTCACTTAATTCGCACATTGAGTCACGCACCAAGTCAAGTGTCACTTCAAGTGTCGAGTCACGCGTCAAGTCACGCATCAAGTCACACAATGAATCGCGCGTTCAGTTACGCATCGAGTCACAAGTTAAATCACACCACCAACCGCGCCGCGCGCAAAGTGCAATGAGCGAAGCGCGGTTTGCGCAAGCCAAGCGCGTTATCCCCGGCGGCGTTAATTCGCCGGTGCGCGCGTTTCAATCGGTCGGCGGGGTGCCGCCGTTTATTCAGCGCGCGCACGGTGCGCATTTGTTTGACGAGGACGGCGCGCGTTACATCGATTACATCGGTTCGTGGGGCGCGATGATTTTGGGGCACGCCGACCGTCGCGTACTCGATGCGGTGACGCGCGCCTTGCCGCGCGGGTTAAGTTTCGGCGCGCCGACCGTGTTGGAAACCGAGATGGCCGAGTTGTTGTGCGCGCGATTGCCGTGGCTTGAACAAGTGCGCATGGTTAACTCCGGCACCGAAGCGGCGATGAGCGCGATTCGTCTGGCGCGCGGCGCGACCGGGCGCGACAAAATCATCAAGTTCGAAGGCTGCTATCACGGTCACGCCGATGCGCTGTTGGTCAAAGCCGGCTCGGGCGCGTTGACCTTTGGCGTGCCGACTTCCAAAGGCGTGCCGGCGGCGAGCGCGCAACACACCTTAACCTGCACGTTTAACGACGCCGATGAAGTCGCGACGGTGTTTGCCGAATGCGGCGAACAAATCGCCGCGGTCATCGTCGAACCGGTCGCCGGCAACATGAACTGCATTTTGCCGACGGCGGATTTTTTGCGCGCGTTGCGCACCTTGTGCAACCAAGCCGGCGCGCTGTTGATTATGGATGAAGTGATGAGCGGCTTTCGCGTCGGCGCACAAGGCGCGCAAGGGTTGTACGGCGTGCGCGGCGACATCACCGTGCTCGGCAAAATCATCGGCGGCGGGTTGCCCATCGGCGCATTCGGCGCCAGCCGCGAATTGATGGCGCACCTTGCCCCGCAAGGCGGCGTCTATCAAGCCGGCACTTTATCCGGCAATCCCATCGCATTGACCGCCGGCATGGCGACATTGCGCGCCACCGAATCGCAAAATTTTTATGAACAACTTACCGCCAACACCCGCGCCCTCGCCGACGGACTTTGCCAAGCCGCCGCGCAACACGGCGTTGCCTTGCGCGCCAATTATGTCGGCGCAATGTTCGGTTTATTTTTCACCGAGTCGCCGCAAGTGACATCATTCGCCGAAGCCTGCGCCTGCGACACCGAACAGTTCAAACGATTTTTTCACGCAATGTTAAAACGCGGCGTACATTTCGCCCCGTCACCCTTCGAAGCCGCGTTCCTGTCCGCCGCCCACGGCGATGAAGAGTTGCAACAAACCATCGCCGCGGCTGAAGCGGTGTTTGCCGAATGGGGCGGGTGATTTGGTTGTGTATAATTGACGCAGGCAGTTACCCGCAGTTAATTTAATCCAATGGCAACTTCGATGAAACCCAACTCGCTTTATTTTGGCGATTGTTTGGATGTCGTAAAAGAATGGGATGATGAATCGGTTGATTTGATTTATCTCGACCCGCCGTTTAATTCCAAACGCGACTATAACCAAATATACAAAGGCAAAAAGGGCAAGGCGCGCACCTTTAAAGACGACCTCGCGCAAGCGACTGCGTTTGTCGACACTTGGGAATGGAATGAAGAGGCGATTGAACGGGTTGCGCGGATTAAGAAAGCGGTGCAACACCCCGCGCACGATTCCATTTCGGCATTTGACCGTTTATTTAAAGACGGCGGCGATTTGCTGTCGTATCTTTCTTATATGGCGGAGCGGTTGGCGGAATTTCATCGGCTGTTAAAACCGACCGGCAGTTTGTATTTGCATTGCGATGCCACCGCAAGTCACTTTCTTAAAATCTTGTTGGATGATATTTTTGGCGGCAACAATTTTCGCAATGAAATTGTTTGGGCGTATACCGGCCCCAGTAATGTCCGCAATCAGTTCCCGCGGAAACACGACACCATTTTTTTCTATGCGATGTCAGCGCAAACTCCATTTTATCGCGATGCTGTCCGTGTGGCGTATCACGCAGAGACGCTTGCCAGAAGGGGGCGCGTGGAAGGCGAAAAAAGTTACATTTCGCCGTCCGTGAAAAACAAAGGGCGCAGAAGCCAAGAGCAAGTTGATAAAAATTTCGGCGACGGAAAAATCCCCGAATCTTGGTGGCCTGACATTCCTACGTTAACCAACCAACGAGAACGACTCGGCTGGCCGACGCAAAAGCCGCTTGCGTTATTGGAGCGAATAATTCAAGCGTCCTCAAATAAGGGCGATTTGGTGCTGGACCCGTTCTGCGGTTGCGGCACGACCATCGAAGCCGCCGATGTATTGCAACGCAAATGGATTGGCATTGACATTTCTGCAAACGCATTGGAAGTGGTGCGGCGCGATCGCATGAACAACAAAAAAATCCCGCTCGCCGGCGTGCCGCGCGATGTTGCCGCAGCCAAAATATTCGCCCAACAAACGCCGTTCGCATTTGAACAATGGGCGGTTACGCGCATTCCCGGCTTTGCGCCGAACGACAAGCAAGTCGGCGACGGCGGCATCGACGGTTTGGCGATGATTTACAACGCCCCCGAAGGCGACGACATTTGCATCGCACAAGTCAAAGGCGGCACGCCGAATGTAGATTCACTCAAAGCATTTACCGGCATGATTGGCGGCGGCAAAGCGGCAATGGGCGTGTTCATTACCGTTGAGAAGTGGGATACGCCGACGGTGAAAAAATGTATTGCCGACGCCGGCAAAATCAAACTTGGTTCCACCGAATACAACCGCTTGGTAATGTGGACATTGGAAGATTTTTTCGCCGATATGCATCCGAAGTTACCGCCGCTTGCCCATCCGCGCACCGGTGCGCAATTGCAGGAAGACATCCCGCTTGGTTAACCCAGCGGTTTAATCCGGCGATTTAATCCGCCGCAATCATCGCGCCCAGCGGGCGTCCGCCAAACAGGTGCATGTGCAGATGAAACACCTCCTGCTTGGCGTGCTTGCCGCAGTTGATTAACAATCTATAGCCGTCCGCGGCGATGCCTTGTTGTTCGGCGATTTGGCGGGCGACGATGAACAAATGGCCGAGCGTGTTTTCATCCTCAGCGGTTACATCATTAACCGTCGGAATCGGTTTGTTGGGAATAATCAACACATGCGTCGGCGCCTGCGGGTTGATGTCGCGGAACGCGGTGACGCGGTCGTCTTGATAAAGAATGTCGGCGGGAATTTCGCGCGCGACAATTTTGCTAAACAGCGTGTCTTCGCTCATGGCGGTTTCTCCGGGGAACGGGTTGCAATAATTCGGCGAGTGCGCCCAACTCGGCGCATTCGATGCCAAGGCTGCGCAGGTGTTGCGCGGTGTTGATGACGTATTCACGGTTGGCGCCGCCGTTGCCGCGCGCGCGGCGAATCACCGCGAGTTTTTCGCGATGGGTTAACTTGCGCGCATACAGCGGATGGTCGCGCTTGGATACAAAAGTCAACGCCTCGACCGCGCCGCCGCCTTGCAGATGCACCGTGGTTACGGTCGGGCGATAGGCGTTGTAAATTAATTCGCGTTGTTTAAGATAGTCGGCGACCGTGTGCGCCTGTTGTTTGGCGATGCGAAACGCGATGCCGTTGCATGAGCCGCCGCGGTCCAACCCCAACACCAAGCCGGGGCGCGGCTGGGTGCCGCGATAATGCACCGACCATAAACACAGCCGCCGATGATAACCGTATAACCGCGCCGGCGTTGCGCGCATCGCCGCAAAACCGGGCCGCCACATCAGCGAGCCGTAACCAAACACCCAAAACGCGCCGCGCGGCAACGGCAGGGCGTGCCGATAACCGTCAAACGCCTGCGCGCGCAAATCGGGGCGAAACGAAAGAATTTTCATCGACGGCAGTATAACAAAGCGCGCCGTTCGGCAACGCCGTACGGTGTTTGTTAAACTTGGCGGATGACGGTGAGTGTGCGGGGTGGTTTGTGCGTTCGCGGTGCATTCGTTTTATTTATTAACACTTTATTAAAACTTTATTCATTTAAAACTTCATTAAACAAAATGACTTTAATTAAGAAGTGACTTTGTTTAATTAAAGTGACTTTATTAAGTGAATTGGTTTAAGTAACTTTGTTTAATTAACCTTGTACAAATAATTCCGTTTAAGTAATTTTTTAAGTAACTGCAGTGAAGTAACTCGAAACAACTCGAAGCAACTTAAATCAATTCGCAACAATCTCATTAATTAAATGACCGGCATCGACAGCAAGCGTCTTGCCCGTTGCCTTGCGCCGCGTTCGATTGCGGTGGTTGGCGGGGGCGAGGCGGCGCGCGTGATTGCGCAATGCCGCAAGTTAAACTTCGACGGCGAATTGTGGGCGGTCAATCGCAAACGTAAATCGCTCGAAGGCGTGCGCACCGTTGCCGAGATTGGGCAATTGCCGGGCGCGCCGGATGCGGCATTTATCGCCATCCCGGCGCGCGCCAGCGTCGATGCCGTCGGCGAATTGGCGCAACTCGGCGCCGGCGGGGCGGTGTGTTATGCATCCGGCTTTAAGGAAACCGGCGGTGATGAATTGCAACTCCAACTGTGCGCGCGCGCCGGCGATATGGCGGTGTTGGGGCCGAATTGTTACGGCTTTTTGAATCTCACTTGCGGCGCGGCGTTGTGGCCGGATTTTCACGGCGCGCGGCGCATCGATGACGGCGTTGCGATATTCACGCAAAGCGGCAATGTCGGTTTGAACTTGTCGATGCAACGCCGCGCATTGCCGCTCGCTTGGTTGGTGACGCTCGGCAATTGCGCGCAACTTGGTTTCGAAGAATGCATCGGCGCGGCGTTGTCCGATAAACGCATTCGCGCGATTGGTTTGCATATCGAAGGGCTGCGCGATTTGCGCGCGTTTGCGCAATTGGCGCGGCGCGCGCAACAACAAGGCGTCGGCATCGTTGCGCTCAAAGTCGGGCGGTCGACGATTGGCGCGCGCATTGCGATGACGCACACCGCAACGTTGGCCGGCAGCGGCGCGCTGTACGATGCATTGTTCGCGCAACTCGGCGTCGGCGTTGTCGACACCGTCGAGGAATTCATCGAGACATTAAAACTGTTGGCGCATGGCGGCGCGTTGCGCGGTGCGCGCATTGCATCGATGAGTTGTTCGGGCGGCGAAGCGGCGTTGATTGCCGATTTGCAAACCATGCGTCAAACCGCGCACCAAGCGGTTCGCCACACCGTGCGCGCATTGGAATTCCCGCCGCTCGATGATGCGCATCGAAAACGCGTGCAGGCGACGTTGAATGAATATGTGCGCGTCGATAATCCGCTCGATTACCACACCTTCATCTGGGGCGCGCGCGACAAAATGCGCGCGACCTTTGCGGCGATGATGCGCGGCGGGTTTGATTTGACGCTGTTGATTATCGATATGCCGCGCGATGACTTTGATGCGCGCGAAATTTGGTTGTGCGCATTGCATGCGTTTATCGACGCCGCCAACGATACCGGTGCGCGCGCCGCGGTTGCATCATTGCTCGGCGAAAATATCAGCGACATCGACGCGGCGTTGTTGCATGCGCACAACATCGCCGCCTTGCAAGGCTTGGCGCAGGCGTTGGCAGCCATCGATGCCGCCGTACAAATCGGCGCGGTCGACATCAATCGCGCCGCGCCGGCATTGCAAACGCGCGCGGCGATTGAGTCAAACGAGTCGTTTAAGTCAATCGATGCGCCGCGTTGGGATGAACTGCAAGTGAAACAACAATTGGTCGATGCCGGGTTGTCGGCGCCGCCGTCGGCGCGCGCCGATTCGCCCGACGCCGCTTGCGCGATTGCCGCGCGCTTGGGGTATCCGGTGGCGGTCAAGGTGTTGTCGCCGCGTTTGCTGCATAAAACCGAATCTCGCGCGGTTGCATTAAATCTTGGCGATGCGCGCGCAGTGCAAATCGAAGCCGCGCGGATGTTGGCGTTGACGATTGACGAGTCGTCGGTCTGCGCGTTGTTGGTCGAAAAAATGATTGCCGCGCCGGTCGCGGAATTATTGTTGGCGGTCGGGTATGATTCGCAATTCGGGCGTTATTTAATGATTGGCGCGGGCGGTGCGTTGGTCGAGTTAATCGCCGAGCGCAAATTGTTGCCGTTGCCGGTCGATGCGCGCGCGGTGCGCGAGGCGTTCGATGCATTGCGAATTGCGCCGTTGTTAACCGGTCATCGCGGACAACCGGCTTGCAACTTCACTGCGTTGGTGGACGCCGCGCTTGGCTTGCAGAAATTTATCGTGAATCATCCGCGCGTGCGCGAGGTCGAAATCAATCCGCTCATCGCCACGCCGCACGATGCGCAAATGGCGGATGCGGTGGTGCGGTGGTTCGAATAAAATTGTTACAAACATATCGTTACGCACATCGTTACAATTATCGGCATATTCAAAGTCACAGTCACAGTCATCGTCACAGTCACCGTCACAATCACAGTCACAGTTACATACAATCACAATCATCGCCGCGACCGTTTATCGCATCCGTTAATCAACCGCAATTTTCATCATCACGAGATTAATTAAAATGAGTCAACAAGCGATTCAAACGCATATCGACGGCGCGGTGTTGGAGGTGGTGCTCGACCGCCCGAAAGCCAATGCAATCGACGCAGCGACCAGTCGAGAGATGGGGCGGGTGTTTGCCGAGTTTCGTGATTCGCCGGTGTTGCGCGCGGCAATTATTCGCGGCGGCGGCGACAAATTTTTTTGCGCCGGTTGGGATTTAAAAGCCGCAGCCGAAGGCGAATCCGCGACCGCCGATTTTGGCGTCGGCGGCTTTGGCGGGCTGCAGGAATTGCCCGCGTTAAATAAACCGGTTATCGCCGCAGTCAACGGCATCGCCTGCGGCGGCGGGTTTGAGTTGGCGTTGTCGGCGGATTTAATCATCGCGGCTGAACACGCGTCATTCGCCCTGCCCGAAATTAACGCCGGCACGCTCGCCGATGCGGCGACGATTAAACTGCCGAAGCGAATCGCTTGGCATACGGCGATGGAGTTGTTGCTGACCGGGCGATGGATGGATGCGGTTGAAGCGCATCAACGAGGTTTGGTTAATGAAGTCGTCGCCGCCGACGCCTTGTTGACGCGCGCGCGCGAATTGGCGGCGATGTTGGCGGAAGGTCCGCCGTTGGTGTTTGCGGCGATTAAGGAATGCGTACGCTTGACTGAAACGATGTCGACGGCCGACGCGTTCGAATTGTTGCGCAATCAAATTCCACCGAGCGTCAAGACGTTGTATCAAAGCGAAGATATGCGCGAAGGTGCGCGCGCCTTTGCCGAAAAACGCAAACCGAAATGGCGCGGGCGGTAATCGTGCGGTTGCATTGTTACACTGTCGCACTGTCGCACAGTTGCATCGTTACATCGTTGCACTACCGCAAGACGATGATTGCGGGCGTGATTGGTTGGCATTAAAATTAAAGTTAACTTTAAATGTAAATTGATTAAACTTCGGTTGCGGTAATTGCGCGATGAATAGTGAACAATGAACAGTAAACATTAAACAGCGAACAATGAATCATTTAACGGTTAACTCCCAAACGTCGCACGCGCGGCGCATCGTGCGATGAATTTATCCGCCGGCGTCGTGCAGGCGCGTCAGCACGGCGCGATGGAATATTCCGATGCACCGGTGGCGTTGGACGAGGTGCGGCGTTATCGCCTCGAGCGAATTCGCGCGCAACTGCGCGACAAGGATTACGCCGGCGCGTTGTTGTTCGACCAAATCAATTGCAGATACGCCTGCGATGCAACCAACATGCAGATTTGGTGCGCGCATTATGAAACCCGTTGCGTGTTTGTCGCCGCCGACGGGCCGTTGGTGTTGTTCGATTACGCCAATCATCCGCATCTTGCCGAAGGCATTCCAACGATTGATGAATATCGAGTGCATTCATCGTTTTATTATTTCACCGCCGGGCCGCGCGGCGAAGAGCGCGCGCAAAAATTCGCCGATGAAATCGCCGACCTGTTGCGCCAACACGGCGGCGGCAACATGCGATTGGCCATCGACCGCCTGTCGGAGATGGGCGCAAGCGCGCTTAAGCAACGCGGCGTTTCGATTCACGACGGCTTGGCGGTGATGGAGTTGGCGCGGGTGATTAAATCGTCGGGCGAATTGGCGTTGATGCAAAAATCCATCGATGTGTGCGAACGCGGCGTGCGCAAAATGCGCGAAGCGACCGAACCGGGCATGACCGAAAACGCGTTGTGGGCGTTGCTGCATCACGCCAACATCGAACACGGCGGCGAGTGGATTGAAACGCGCTTGTTGTCGTCCGGGCCGCGCACCTTCCCGTGGTTCCGCGAATCATCGATGCGCAAACTGCAAGCCGGCGATTTGATTTCGCTCGACACCGATTTAATCGGGCCTTATGGTTATTGCGCCGACATCTCGCGCGCGTGGGTGTGCGCAGATAAACCGAGCGACGAACAGCGGCGCATTCACGCATTGGCGTGCGAACAAATCGCGCACAATCAAGCGTTGCTCGAACCCGGCATCACCTTCGCCGAAGTGTCGCAGCGCGCTTGGCGCATCCCCGATGAATTTGTCGACGGACGTTACAGCGTGTTGATTCACGGCGTCGGTTTGGCGGATGAATACCCCAGCATTCACCACGCGCATGATTTCGCCGCCAAAGGTTACGACGGCGTGGTCGAGGAAAACATGACCTTGTGCGTCGAGTCGTATATCGGATCCCAGCGCAGCGGGCAAGGCGTAAAGTTGGAACGCCAAGTGCTGATTACCGCCGACGGCGCGCGCGCGCTCGATGAAGATTCGCTCGACGCCGGTTGGACGTTGTGATAATCGTCGCCCGCGCCGACCCGCAAGCCGCGGACAATGCGGCGTTGATTGCCGAGTTGGATTTGTATCTGGCGTCGTTGTATCCGGCGCAGAGCAATTATTTAATCCCGCCGATTGAACTCGCTGAACCTGAAGTGTTTTTTGTGGTCGCGCGCAATGTCGATGTTAATGATGGTGACGATGACGGTGACAGTGACGGTAACAGTAACAGTGACAGTGACGCCGCCGCCGCACCGCTCGGTTGCGGTGCACTTAAACGCATGCACGACGACGGCGAATACGGCGAAATTAAGCGCGTGTATGTGCGCGCCAATGCGCGGCGGCAAGGCGCGGCGACGCGCATCATCTGTGCATTGGAACAACATGCGCGGCAAATTCATCTGCATACCTTGCGCCTCGAAACCGGCGTGCGCCAACCGCAGTCGATAGAACTCTATCAACAACTCGGCTATCAACGCCGCCCGCCGTTTGGCGCGTATCCCGATGACAAATTGTCGGTGTTTATGGAAAAACGATTGTCGAATGATTCGTCGTCAGATGCATCGTCCAATGCATCATCCAATGCATCGAACACTTCGACCAATAATTCGTCGCGCGATTCGTCGAACAATGCATCGAGTGATGCAAACCATGATGCACAACAAAACATTCGCGGTTAAGTGACGTCGATGAAGCGAGTCGATTACCTCATCATCGGCGCGGGTTCGGCCGGTTGCGTGTTGGCAAATCGATTGAGTGCGCAACGCGATCAAGTGTTGTTGCTCGAGACCGGCGGCGGCGACCGCAGCATCATCGTGCAAATGCCGAGCGCGTTATCGATGCCGATGAACACGCGGCGTTTTGCCTGGCAGTTTTACAGCGAACCCGAAGCGCATTTAAATCAACGCCGCATGCATTGCCCGCGCGGCAAAGTGCTCGGCGGCTCGTCGTCCATCAACGGCATGGTTTATGTGCGCGGGCATGCGCATGATTTTGACGAATGGGCTGCGCACGGCGCGCGCGATTGGGGCTATCGACATTGCCTGCCGTATTTTCGCCGCGCCGATGATTGGCAGGGCGGCGACAACGCCTATCGTCGACGCGGCGGTGCGTTGCGTGTCACCTGCGGCAATGAAATGAAAAATCCGTTGTATCGCGCGTTCATCGATGCCGGCGCGCAAGCCGGTTATTTGCAAACCGAAGATTACAACGCGCGCCAACAAGAGGGCTTTGGCGCGATGCAGATGACCGTGCGCGACGGCGTGCGCTGGTCGACCGCCAACGCTTATTTGCGCCCGGCGATGCGGCGGCGCAATTTAAACGTGCAGACGCGCGCATCGGTGCGGCGCATTTTGTTCGATGGCAAACGCGCCGTCGGCGTCGAATACGCGCGCGGCGGCAAGGTCATTCGCGCGTTTGCGCGCCGCGAAATTATTTTGTGCGCCGGCGCAATTGGTTCGCCGCAATTGCTGCAAGTTTCCGGCGTCGGCGCGGCGCGAGTGTTGCGCGAAGCCGGCGTGGCGGTGGTGCATGACTTGCCCGGCGTCGGCGAGAACCTGCAGGATCATCTGGAATTTTATTTTCAATTCCGCTGCAAAAAACCCATCACCTTAAACGCCAAATTAAATCCGTTCGCCAAATTTTTCATCGGCGCGCGATGGTGGTTGTTTAAATCCGGCTTGGGCGCGACCAATCATTTCGAATCGTGCGCGTTCATTCGTTCGCGCAGTGGACTAGCCGCGCCGGATATTCAATATCATTTTTTGCCCGGGGCGATGCGCTATGACGGTCGCGCCGCGTTTGCCGGGCACGGCTTTCAGGTGCATGTCGGGCATAACAAACCGCAAAGCCGCGGGCATATACGCATCCGCTCGGCTGATGCGCGCGATGCGCCGCGCATTGTGTTTAATTATTTGCAAGCGCCGGCCGACCGCGAAGGCTTTCGTCATTGCGTTCGATTGACGCGCGAGATTATGGCGCAACCGGCGATGCATCCATATTGCGGCGCGGAAATTCAGCCGGGCGAATCGGTGCAAACCGATGATGAAATCGATGCCTTTATTCGCGATGCGGTCGAGAGCGCGTATCATCCTTCGTGCGCGTGCAAAATGGGCGAGGATGAAATGGCGGTGGTCGATTCGCAAACTCGAGTGCGCGGCGTGCGCGGTTTGCGCGTCGTCGATTCATCAATCTTCCCGACGATACCCAACGGCAATCTCAACGCACCGACAATTATGGTCGCCGAACGCGCCGCCGATTTAATTCGCGGCAAGGGCATGCTGCCGCCGTCGGATGCCCCGGTCGGCTTGCCCGACAATTGGCGTCAACACCAACGTTAACCCCGCCGCACGAATATGAGTGCGCCAACCGATGTGCCGCAAGTGGCTTGCGCCAATGTTGCGCGCGCGGTTGCGCGGTTATACGGTGTGCGCGGTGAATGGACGCAACTTGCCGGTGAACGTGATTTGAATTTTTTATTGTGTGTGGATGACAGTGCAAGTGCTGGTGCTGGTACAACTATAAGTGTCGATACAAACGCAAGTGCAAACGCAAGCGCAAGCGACTCATTAAGTAACGCATCAAATAATTCGACGCGCGATTCGTTAACGCACTCAACAAACAACTCGCCGCGTAACTCGACGCACACTCTGTCAACCAAGCAACGACGTTACATCGTTAAAATCGTCAACCGCCTCGACACCGAAGCGTCGTTGATTTGTCAGCAACACGCCATCGAATGCATTGCGCGCGCCGCTGTGTTTGCGCAAGCACCGACGATAGTGCATTCACTTAACGGCAATGCATTGGAGCGCATCGAGGTTGACGGCGAACGGTTTTATTTGCGCATCGCCGAATACATCGACGGGCGGGTGATGGCGGCGATTGCGCCGGCGCGCGCGACATTGTTGCAATCGTTGGGCGAACATTTGGCGCGGATGGACATCGCCTTGGATAACCTCGCCGATGCATGCGCGCCGCGCGAATTACAAAACGACTTGGCGCGTCCGTTGTTGTGGCGCATCGAAGACGCCGATGAAACCATCGCGCGGTTTGCGCATCATCTGCGCGATGATGAACGCGAATTGGTTGCGCATTTCCAACAATTGTTTTGCGCAACGCTGCCAAAGTTGCGCGTGCACTTGCGCGTCGGCGCAATTCACAACGACGCCAACGACCACAACATCATTGTCGCCGGCGCCGATGCATTCACGCAACGCATCGTCGGCATCATCGACTTCGGCGACATGGCGGTGTCATGGCGCGTCGCCGAGCCGGCGATTGCGGCGGGCTATGCAATGTTAACCGCGCCGCGTCCGTTGGATGCAGCCTGTGCGGTGGTGCGCGGTTATCATCGAATTTATCCGTTGCGTGAATCTGAAATCGAATCGTTGTTTGCATTAATCGGCGCGCGATTAAGCATGAGTGTTTGCATCTGCGCGCATCAAAAATCGCTTGCACCGCGCAATGATTATTTGCGCGTCAGCGAACGCGCGGTGTGGCGCACCTTGCGAATCTTGCGCGACATCACGCCGCGTTTTGCCGAATGCGCATTTCGTGACGCTTGCGAACTCGAGTCGGTTGCGATTGCGCCGGCGATTGTGCAGTGGTTGCGCGACAAACGCGGCTCATTTCATTCGGTGGTCGATGCCGATTTGGCGAATGATAAATTGTTGACTATCGATGCAAGCGTCGGCAGCGCAACCATCGGCGCGCCCGGTCAACCGACCGATGTCGCGCACATCGCCAAACAATTAACCCGCGCGATGCACGATAACGATTGCAGCACAGCCGTTGGGCGATACGATGAATGTCGTTTAATTTACATTGCTACTCGTTTTACGGATTTTTGCGGACATCCGCGCACGTTGCATCTCGGCGTCGATTTATTTATGCAACCCGGTGCGCCGGTGCTTGCGCCGCTCGACGGCGTCGTTCATTTTGTCGCCAATGAAAACCGCGCGATGGGGTATGGCGGTGTGTTGGTGTTGGCGCATCACATCGAACATCGTATCGACTCGACGTTGACTTTTTATACGCTGTACGGTCATCTCGCGCCGGCGTCGATACAACATCATTCATGCGGCGACCGAATCGAACGCGGCGCAATCATCGCGCAACTCGGCGGCATCGATGAAAATGGCGGTTGGCCGCCGCATCTGCATTTTCAATTGTTAACTGATTTGCTTGGGCAACGCGATTCATTTATAGGCGTCGGCACGCATCATCATCGTGCGGTGTGGTTAAGTGCATGTCCGGACCCGAATTTGATTCTTAACATTCCCGAATCGAAACTTGCGCGCGCGCCTTCCAAAACCGCCGATGAAATTTTGGCGGTGCGCAAGCGAAGCGTTAATCCATCGTTGCGATTGTCGTATCGACAACCGTTGCATTTTGTGCGCGGTGCGATGCAATATTTATTCGATGCAAGCGGTCGCGCGTATTTGGATGCGGTCAACAATGTCGCGCATGTCGGGCATTGCCATCCGCGCGTGGTCGCCGCCGAACGCGCGCAAGCCGGCTTGCTCAACACCAACACGCGTTATTTAACCGAACCGCTCGCCGTATATGCCGAACGCCTGCTGCAATTTTTTCCGCCGCAATTGTCGGTGTGTTATTTCGTCAACAGCGGCGCCGAAGCCAACGACCTCGCCTTGCGTTTGGCGCGCAACTTCACCGCCCGCCGCGACATCGTCGTATTGCAACACGGTTATCACGGCGCACTCGGCGGCTTAATCGATGCGAGTCACTATAAACACGCCGGCGTCGGCGGATTGGGCGCGCCCAACGATGTACATGTCGCTCGCTTGCCCGTTCCTAACGTCGACGTTAATGACAACGCCAACGCCAACGCCAACGCAATGGATGTCGCCGATTGCTTAACCGATTTACAACGCGCCCTGCAAGATGCAACAGCACAAAGCGGCGCGGCTGCGCTGTTAACCGAAACGCTGCCGGGTTGCGCCGGGCAAGTGGTGTTGCCCGACGGTTATTTGCGCGCCGCATATCGCTATGCCCGCGACAACGGCGCGTTATGCATCGCCGATGAAGTGCAGGTCGGCTTCGGTCGATTGGGCGCGCACTTCTGGGGATTCGAATCGCAACAGGTCACGCCCGACATCGTCACCTTGGGCAAACCCATCGGCAACGGTCACCCAATCGGCGCGGTCGTCACCACGCGCGCCGTCGCCGATGCATTCAACAACGGCATGGAATACTTCAACACCTTCGGCGGCAATTCGGTTTCCTGCGCAATCGGTTGCGCGGTGTTGGATGTCATCGAATCCGAACGCCTGCAACAAAATGCATCGCAAGTCGGCGGTCAGTTAATCGCCGCGTTAAAAAAACTGCAAACACAATTCGCTGTCATCGTCGATGTGCGCGGCATCGGGTTGTTCATCGGCGTCGAGTTGCAAGCCTGCGCATCCGCTCAAGCGGAATACATTGTCGAACGAATGAAGGAGGAGGGCGTGCTGCTCGGCGTCGATGGCCCGTTGCACAATGTGCTTAAGATTAAACCGCCGTTGTGTTTTAACGCGGACAATGCGACGGAGTTGGTTGCGAAGTTGGCGATGGTGTTGGGGGAGGGGTTTGCGCGGGTTGATTGGGTATAATTGTCGTCTTGTTTTAATTTTCGCTTGTGGAGGTGATGTGATGAGTAACATTAAATTGTATGACTGGATTCCGTTTTTTGCGGAGGTTTGTTGTCGGTTGGTTAAGATTGGTGAACTTTCGGCGGATGTGCGTGACCGTGAAATGGCGGCGTTGGCGCGTGAGGTGTTTGGTGACAAGGCGATGATTTTGAAACCGGAAAATTTGCCGGTGAATCCGTTTGCGTTTGTTTATACATTGGCGAAAAAATCAAATAACAACGAGATTTTTTACAATCATGTTAAAAAGGTAATGCGGCTAAACGCTGCAGTGCCAACCGATTTGATTTTTCCAACGCCGCCGGATATAACACCCACGCCCGAAGGTGATATTGAAAGATTGTGGGAATTATTTTTTTGCACTTACCAAGCGCGTAGTGCCAAGCATTTTGGCGATGAGCAGGTTGCCGAGTTTTTGCACGTCCGTAATGTTGGATTGGCAAGTTCGACGCAATGCATGTTTCTAATTAATTCCTGTTGCTATCTTCCGTTGGATAAAAAATCCACGCTCGAGTACTTGCGCAGACAGTTCCCCAATGAGTTTGGTGAACACTCTGCTATTCAGAGCAGCATAGCGAACAGACAACTTCGGTTTCACGAATTGCTGGAACGTGTGCTTAAGCATTTCCCCTGCTTAAAACCGCATGAAATCAATTTGTTTGGGTACTTAAAAGTATCCCGTCCGGATATTGCCGAAACTGAACCATACCGAACGGAAATTGCGCGAATTGAAAAAGTGCGTGGCGGTAAATGCAATTGGTTGGCGATGATTTGCCGTCGGCTTCGCTTGTGTCACTTGCATCGTTATTCCATTTGCAAACTATTCCACAAAAAATAAACTCACCCAAACACCCCAACAGCGTCGGGCAAATCATCAGGCGTTTGAATGCGCACCGCCCGTACGCCTTTTTTCTTCATCATCGAACGGGTGGATGCGTTTGATTCGAAGGCAAACAAATCGTCGGGGCGATACCCCTGCGCAAACAACCGCTCAAGCATTTCACCTTTAACAATCGGCGGCAACGGCTGCTTGCCTTCATGCATCGAGAACATCGCCTTGTACGGCGTCAAGCCGGTTTGCTTGCGGATATTTTCCAAAGTCACCTCCTGATAAACCGCCCGCCGCACGGTAAAAAGACACACCGGCATTTTATGCTCAATCAAATAATCGGCAAGCCATTGCCGATAGCGTTCGATGTTAACGATGCGTTGCTCGAATGAAGTGGGACCTTTCATCACCTCGCGAAAATTTTCCGACAGGGTGGCGTTTAAGTCGAGTAGTAAAAGATTTTTTGGGGTGGTCATGGGGGGATTGTAACGTTTTTGTGCGGGAGTTGGGTATAATTTTGCCTTGTTGATTTTTGCCTGCGGGGCGAGTGTGATGAATGGTTTTAAGTTATACGACTGGATTCCGTTTTTTGCGGCGGTGCGCGATAAGTTGTTGGTGATTGGTGAATCGCCGGCTGACAAACGCGACCGCCAAATGAACGAGTTGGCGGAATCGCTTTATGGCGAACTTAGCAAGAAACAGCCGATTCAAATCCAGAGTTATTGGCCGGTTAATCCGTTTACTTTTATTTACTCGTTGGCATCGAAGCATGCCGATGAAACGTTAAGTAAGCAGAATTTTTACGAGTGGGTAGTCGAGAAAATGGAACTAACGGCGTCTGCACCGACCGACCGCGTATTTCCAACGCCATCACAGGCGCTTATTATGGGGCACGCAGGGACAAACCAACCGCTGGATTCAGTGGGCGTGGATGAAACTTGGCGAATATTCAAAATCATTGCAAAGGCAACGCGTGCTGATGATTTGTCACACATTGACTGTATAAAAATTTTGGCTATTAAAGGGATTGCCATTAAGAATTCCACGCAGAGTATGTTTCTGGTGAACCCGAAACTTTATTTGCCCTTGGATGCATCCGGGGTGCTCGCAGTACTGCATTTGAAGTTCCCGAATGACTTTGACAGTGCAGACGATGTTAAAAAGAAAATTACAAAAAATGAATGTACTCTTGACGAGGTGCACGAATCAATTTTTGCCCGTTTTCCCGGGTTAAAACCGTGCGAAATCAACTTGTTTGGTTTTGTAAAAAAACAAGAAATTAAGGATAACCACGCCAAGTTTAAGAAAAACAATGAAAACTACGACTCCTACTGCGCAGAAGTCGAACGCATTGCCAAATTGATTGGCTGGCAAGACAACGCCGCCACCACTGCCGCGCCAACTGCGCACACTGGCGCAACCGTCGCCCAAACAAAAGCACCCCTCAACCGCATCTTTTACGGACCACCCGGCACCGGCAAGACCTATCACACCGTCAACGCCGCCGTGGAAATTTGCGACCCGGACTTTTATCAATCGAACAAAGGCAATCGAGACGAGTTGCTCGACAGGTTTGACCAACTGCGTTCGGATAAGCAGGTCGAGTTTGTAACCTTTCACCAAAGTTTTGATTATGAATACTTTATCGAAGGGTTGAAAGCCGAGACCACCGACGACGGGGAGATTCGCTACGAAGTTGGCGAGGGGATTTTTAAGCGGCTTTGCGAACGCGCGCAACATAACGAAGGCGTGCCGCATGTATTAATCATCGACGAAATCAATCGCGGCAACCTCTCCAAAATTTTTGGGGAATTGATTACGTTGCTCGAAGAATCCAAACGCATTGGCAACAAGGAAGCGTTGCGCGCGACCTTGCCGTATTCCAACAAATCATTTGGCGTGCCGGCAAACTTGTATTTAATCGGCACGATGAACACCGCCGACCGTTCGATTGCATTGTTGGATACGGCATTGCGGCGACGGTTTGAGTTTGTCGAGATGATGCCGGACAGCAGTTTATTGCGCGATGTTGTAATTGACGACATTAACGTTGCGACAATGGTGGATGCAATTAACGCGCGCATTGCCGCGATTTACGACCGCGACCATCAGATTGGTCACGCTTATTTTATGTCGTCGAGTGCTGCGCCGTCGGTGGCGGAGTTGGCGGATGTGTTTCGGCATAAAGTGTTGCCGTTGCTGCAGGAATACTTTTATGACGATTGGGAAAAGATTGATGTGGTGTTAAACCACAACGGGTTTGTCGTCGCAGACGACATGCCGCCGATGCCGGACAATGATTGGATTGATGCGAATAAAAAACTGTGGCGGTTTGATTACACCGCACTTTACAACCGCGAAAATTATCGCCGCATTTATGAATCGCGCGCGGATGATTCCGCGATTGACGAATAATCGGCGCTTTGCGCATCGGCTACAATCACCGTTTGGCGATGCATCTGAAAAATAGTTGGACAATTACCAATGGCTCGAACAAACTACCCTTTGCCGCACGCGAAATTTAGTTACGAAGCGGCGCACTATTGGCGCGACAACTGTTTGGTCAAAGACGGCTCGGTTTTTACCGACAAAAATCTTTGGACAAAAGAGATTGTCGATGATTGCGTTAAGCGCGTTGTCGACACTTTACGCAAACCAACCGCGGAAAATCTTTTGTCAGGTTTCGAGGGGCAACTGCAAAACGCGCCGCCGCAAACAATACAGTTGTTTGCGGAAATGGTTTGGTTGTTTGAATTTGCCAACAGCAGCCCGTCGCGCGCCAAAAGGCAAGGCAATATTGCGGAAGTGTGGAGTTGGTCGGGCGAAGCATTGCCTGACAGTAAATTTTTGCAGGACGACTATATGCGCGGCATTGCCAACCACTCAATCGGCTTGCGCAGTTTTCTCCAGGTTGAATTGGCAACGTTAATGTTGTTGATGCAACAGTGGAAATCGCTCGACCAATCGCGACGCAAAGAACTTGTCGGCGATGCCGAAAAGTTTTCTGGAATGTTGGATAAGTGGTTGCGTGAATTCGACAGAAGCGGCTTTGCGTTTATGACGCATTTCAAGCAGACCAATTTGCTTGAGCGTCGAGCGGTTCGGCATTTGTTGAATCACATTCTTTTTCGAGATGATTTTCAGCGCGTGTTTAGCAGCAGGGTCAAACGCAAAATTGTGCGGCATTACAAAGGCAAGATTAGGCCAAGACCATCTTTGCCGTGGGTCGACCGCTGGTTGCGCGAGATACGCGATAACGAAGCAAAAAAATCCGGCAAAAAGGATTTGGATTTTTTCGCGCCACCGCTGGACCAATGGCGGAAAAAGTATCGCAATCAAGCAGGGGCGGATAAAGCCACTGCCTCTAATGCCTCGAATGCATCAGACCAAGCCGCCGAGTCGATTGCACTTAATCGCATTTTCTACGGACCGCCGGGCACCGGCAAAACCCATCGCACCGTCGCCGAGGCGGTGGCGATTTGCGATGCGGAATATTACGCGGCACATCAAGATGACCGCGCAATGTTGCGCGAACGGTTTAATGAACTGGAATCCGAGAAGCGAATCCAGTTTGTTACTTTTCATCAAAGTTTCGATTACGAATACTTTGTTGAAGGGCTGAAAGCAAAAACCGACAAAGCCGGGCAGATTCGTTTTGCGGTTGAGCCGGGGATTTTTAAGCAAATCTGCACGCTTGCCGAAAATGACGAAGACAGCGAAAACTATGCATTAATCATCGACGAAATTAATCGCGGCAACATCGCCAAAATCTTTGGCGAGTTAATCACCTTGCTGGAAAAGTCGAAGCGGGTGCGGTTGGATGAATCCGAACAAGCCGGCGGCGAACAATTGCGCGTCACCTTGCCGTATTCCCAAAAGCCATTCGGCATACCGGAAAACCTCCACCTCATCGGCACAATGAACACCGCCGACCGTTCCATTGCATTGCTGGACACCGCCTTACGCCGCCGGTTTGAATTTGTCGAGATGATGCCGGACAGTAACTTGTTGCGCGACATTAATATCGACGGCATCAACATTGCAAAAATGTTGGATGCAATCAACGCGCGCATTGCCGCGATTTACGACCGTGACCATCAGATTGGGCATGCGTATTTCATTGGGTTGCGTGATGCGGCATCAAAGGATGCGTTGGCGAATGTGTTTCGACGTTCGGTGTTGCCGTTGTTGCAGGAATATTTTTATGATGAGTGGGAAAAGATTGATGTGGTGTTAAACCGCAACGGGTTTGTCGTTGCCGATGCAATGCCGGCGATGCCGCCGATGTCGAATGGCGATTGGGTTGATGCGGATAAAAAACTTTGGCGGGTTAACGACAGTGAATTGGATAACGCCGCCGCTTATCAAAAAATTTACGCCGTGAATGGTGCCGGCAATACTAACGATGCCGACAATGCATAACCTCATCATGCGCGAACATCAATCGCTGGGGTGCGATGCATCGGCGAAGGTGGATGTGCGCGTGTCGAAGGCGGTGTTGGATGAATTGACCGATGCGGTGTTGCGGCGCGGCGCGGATGTGCATGGGCGCAATGTGATGACGGTGGGGCGCGATAAATTAACCGCGCATAATTATGTCGGCGTTGTGCAAACTAAAAATGTTGTGTTGGAAATTTTGCCGAAGGTTGCGTTGGCGAATTCATCCGCTGATGATAACGAACAAACGCGAATGATTTTTTTGCGGATGTTGCGCACTTGGCGCAATGGGCCGTGCCGATATTTAAGCGAAAGCGAAGTGCGCGCATTGCGGCGGTTTCCGTTGATGGAGGCGTTGATAACGATGTTTGCCGATGAAGTGCTGGCGTTGACGCGGCGCGGATTGGCGCGGCATTACGCGGCGCGCGAGGGCAACTTGCGGGTGTTGAAAGGCAAATTGTTGTTGGCGCGACAACTGCGCGAAAACTTTGTGCATCGCGAACGGTTTTATGTGCGATATGTCGAATTCACCGCCGACCGTCCAATCAATCGATTAATTAAATCCGCGATTGTGCGGCTGCAATCAATCGCGCGCAGCGGCAAAAACCAAAGCCGTTTGCGTCAAGCGCGGTTTTATTTTGATGAAGTGCCAACATCGCGCAACATCACCGCCGATTTGGCGCGCGCCAACATCGACCGCACGATGACTCAATATCATCGATTATTCGCCTGGGTGCAATTATTATTGCGCGGCGATGCACCAAGCACTTGGCGCGGCGCAAATGAATCGGTCGGCTTGTTGTTTCCGATGGAACGAATTTTCGAAGATTATGTCACCGCCCGCCTGCGCCGCGAATTCCCGAGCTGGCAAATTCGCGGGCAAGAGAGCAACCGTTATTTGGCGAAGAAACAACACGGCGGCAAAGTTTTTTTACTGCGCCCCGACATCGTCGCGCGACGCGGCAATGAATTATGGATTGGCGATGCCAAATGGAAAGAATTGGACGGCGGCGATTTAACTAAAGCAATCAGCCGCGGCGATGTGTATCAAATGTTTGCTTACGGTAAAAAATACCAATCTCAATTGGCGTCGTCACAGTCATCGTCACCGTCATCAACGCCACTGTCACTTTATTTACTGTACCCACGCACCGAAAAGTTCACCGCACCGCACATTTTCGATTTTGGCGACAACCTGCAATTAACTTGCGCACCGGTCGATTTGGCGCGCGAGAGTGTGCGTATTATTAATGAGTCGGTCGATTCAATCCCGCAACAAAAGTGTGCATAATCCGCGTGCACAATCCAAGCCGCAAGTCACGAGTCACTTAACTGAAACCACCCACCCAACCCCACCCCAATGCCCAAACGCAGCGGTCGCAAACAACCCCCGCCATTCACCCTCGCGCAAGCGCCGGTGCAGCAATTGCGCAACCCGTATCCGCCGGTCGAGATTTTGGATGAGGAGGGGTTGGCGTTGATACACGACGGCTCGATGCGCATACTCGAAAGCATCGGGCTGCAGATTGTCAGCGATGAGGCGCGGGCGTTGATGGTGAAATGCGGTGCGCGGATAGATCCGCGCAGCGGGTATGTGTTGATGGAGCGCGAGTTGGTGATGGAATACATCGCGCATGCGCCGAGTGAAATTACGATGCATGCGCGCAACCCGGCGTATAACAGCGTCTACGGCGGCAACTGCATCAATTTTATGATTGTGTCGAGCGCGCCGAATTGTTCGGATATTGTGCGCGGGAGACGCACCGGCAACTTCGACGACTATTGCGATTTTTTGCGCTTGGGGCAGGCGTTTAATATCGTGGCGATGATGGCCGGCTATCCGGTTGAGCCGATTGATTTGCCGGCGCACACCCGCCATCTCGATGCATATTCCGCGTTCATTCGCCTGACCGAAAAGGCGTGGCATGTGTACAGCCTCGGCGAGGCGCGCGTGCGAGACGGGCTCGAGATGGTTTGCATCGCGCGCGACATCGATAAGGCGCAACTGTTGCGCGAGCCGAGCGTGACCACCGTGCTCAACACCAACTCGCCGCTTAAGGTAGATGCGCCGATGTTGGACGGCGCGGCGATAATGGCGCAACATAATCAGCCGGTGGTGGTGACGCCGTTCACCTTATCCGGCGCGATGAGCCCGATAACCCTCGCCGGCGCGTTGGCGCAACAAAACGCCGAGGCGCTTGGCGTGATTGCTTATATCCAAATGGTCAATCGCGGCGCGCCGGTGTTTTACGGCGGGTTCACTTCGAATGTCGATATGAAAACCGGCGCGCCGGCGTTTGGCACGCCGGAATACGCCAAGGCGGTTTTAGCCGGCGGGCAATTGGCGCGCAAGTATCGGTTGCCGTATCGCACCTCGAACGTCAACGCCGCCAATTGCGTCGATGCGCAAGCCGCGTGGGAATCCGAGATGTCGTTGTGGAGTGCGGTGTTGGCGCACGGCAATATGATTAAGCACAGCGGCGGCTGGCTCGAGGGCGGGTTGTGTGCGTCGTTCGAAAAGTTAATTGTCGATATGGAGATGGTGCGGATGTTGGCGGAGACGCTGCAGCCGATTGAGGTCAACGAAAAAAATCTTGCGCTGGATGCCATCCGCGAAGTCGGCGCCGGCGGGCATTTCTTTGGCACCAAACACACCATCGACCGTTATCAAGATGCTTTTTATGCACCGCTGGTTGCCGATTGGAGCAACTTCGAAACCTGGCAGGAACGCGGCGAAAAAACCGCGACGCAACGCGCCAATGAACTTTACTTAAAAATTTTGGAGAGTTATCAACCGCCGCCACTCGATGCGGCGATTGATGAACGATTGCGCGATTATGTCGAGCGGCGGCGGGGGGAGATTAAGCCCGATTGGTAATGCGATGCGGGGTAATGAGTTGCGGGGTGATGTTAATTGCGACATTAATATAGTCGCTAATTTAACAGTCGTTACTTAACGACAAACGTGCAGTCGTTATAAGTGCAGTCGTTAAGTAACGAGTGACAACGCAACAATTAAACCGACAAAATTAAATCATCGCCGCCTTGGTCGTTTTTTGTTGCGCATGCGCAAGCGCCTCTTCGAGCGTAATCGCGCCGCTAAACAACGCCCAGCCAATCACGGCGCCGGCGATGTTGGGCAGTTGGGTTAGCATCGATACATCATCGAGGTTGCGCACCGTGCCGCTGGAAATCACCGGGCAGGATAAATCGCTTGCCATTTGCGTGGTGTTTGCCATGCTGCTTTCGGGCAGTTCATCGTATCGGTCGATGTCGGTGTAGATGATGCCGGCGGCGCCGCATCGTTCGTATCGTTGCGCGAGTTCGAGGGCGCCGAGCGCCGAGGTGTGTTGCCAGCCGTGCGACACCGCCATTCCATTGCGCGCATCGATGCTAATCAGAATCCGTTGCGGATAGGCGACGCAACTTTCTTCGATCAATCGTTGGTCGGTCACCGCCGCCGTGCCGAGCACGACTCTTTCGGCGCCGCTGTCGAACCAATGTTTAATAACGCTCGCCGAACGCACGCCGCCGCCGACTTGCACCGGAATATTCGCTTTGCTGATAATTTCGCGGATAACATCACCGTTGTCGCCGCCGGTTTTTTCGGTGGCGCCATCGAACACGCCGTCGATGTCAATGATATGCAGCCATTCGGCGCCGGCGTCTTCGAATTCCTTCGCCGCCTGTTGCGGGCTTTTCGAAAATTTTTGCGGCGCATCGATGCCGCCGTGTTTTAGATTGACGCATTGACCGCCGTGAATCTCGATGTCGGGATAAATAATCATTGGGCTATGGTTGGGGAATCAGTGGGGTTGCATATTATAATGAGTCGGTCGGGGCATGGCGAGTGGGCGAACCGTCGCAACGAATGAATGCCGTCTTCGTGCGGTGCGCTTTGATGCGCTTCGATGTGTCAAGATGCGCAGTTCACTTGTAACTATATTCACTTTAAATGGCGCACCCATCCGTCTCCGCCTTGTCGTGTGTTAAGATTAGCATATTTATTGGACGCATATAGCCGTTTGCGGCGGGCGAGGGGTTTGGTGCATAATGTCGCTCGGCGGGGCTTGACAGCCGACGGGTTGGGCGGCTACACTTGCCTTCCGTTATTGGCGGCGGGCGCGTATGCATCTGCATTGTCCAGTCGAACCAGAGCACTCATCCGAAACGCATTAATCATGAATACAAAACCTCACAAAATTCACGCACGCGCGGCGATGCCGTTGGTTGCATTGATTGCCTGGTTTGCACTCAGTTTCCCCGGGCAGTCCGATGCGCAGACAACAGAACCGTTTCGCTTCACCGGCACTTCCATCGACGGGCTGACCTACACCCTTCGCGCCGGCACGGCGTACAGAGAGTTCAGAAATTCCGACGGCGGCGGCAACATCGCTTTGCCGGATGCGACCGCCGCCACCGGCGGCACGGCGGTTGATGGGGACGATTATCGAATCACTGTCGACGGCGATGTACTTGCAGCCGGCGACGCATATCCGTTTGTTCCGAACATTAATGTCCCCACTTGGTCCAACGATGACAATGTGATTAATTTCAGAGCCCCCGGCTCGGGGACGGTCTCCGCCGACGATATCGGCGCCTATCAAGTTATCTGGGAAGTGACCAACGACGGCGGCACCTCTTACGCCCTCGCCCAAACATTCACCATCAACATCCTGCCGGCGTTCGTTTTCCCGGCGGAACCTCAACCGTTTGTCGCCTTCCCGTTAAATGTGTTGGTGTCGTATGAGTTGACGCCCGTCACCACCAGCGGCATCGTTGGCACTGTCGCCTATACGCTTGCGCCCATAGCCCCAGCCACCGATGGATTTTCGATAACGCTCAATGATATCGCCGGCACCCCGACGGTGGAAGCCGATGCCCCGTCGAGTGCGATTGCTTTCACCGCCTATGAACTCACCGCAACCGATGATGCCGATAGCGCCACCGCCACGCTCACTTATATGCTCGGCGTATTCGATGTGTGGGATACGTCGTCGTCGTCGCTGGCGGTCACATTCACCACCGCCAACGCCGTGCTTTCGTATTCCACCGGCGGCACAATCTACGACATCAGCAATTTAACCCTGCCTGCACCGGCCGCCTTGCCGCCGAGTTTCACATCGCCGCGCGATTTCACCAACCAGTTCATTAACTCCGGGCTTGCCTTTACGCAGGGCGACAGCACCACCCTCGAAGGCATCAGAGTCAGCGACATCGACCCCGCGGTCCGCAACGTCGGCTTCGAGTTCGAAGGCAGTATCCAAATCCAAATGAACTCCGATGTCGACACGCCCGGCAACCCCGGCGGCGTAATCGGCGCATTCACCTTCAAAGCGAATTTCGCCCCCGCCGTCACTTTCAGCGTCGCACCGACGGCGTTGACCGTGAAGTTGGGCTTGCCCGGCGAAGCCGCGAATGTGGATAAAACGATACCCTTGCGCGCGGCGGGCGGCGGGGTTGGCAGTTTGGTTTATGCGGTGGCGGATACTTTGGAAACCAATTTTGCATTCGACCCCGCCACGCGCGTGTTCACTGCGAAAGCGGAGCACGGCACAAACGCCCCCGGTTCATACTCCTATACGATGACCGCCACCGACAGCCATGGGGCGTTTGCGGAATTGCGTTTTGTGATTGAAGTTATCGAATTGCAATTCGCCGATGACAGCCAAAACCCGGATGCGCTTTCTTATACCGTCAATGACAGCGGCAAAATGATTACATTTTCCGCCCTTGCCGACAGCGCAACCGGCACCGCCGCTTTGCTCACCACCGCCATCACCGCAAGCAACACATTGGCGTTTGATGCCACCACCCGCATATTATCCGGCGGGTTTACCGCCGTGTCCGGCGAGGTAACATTGTCCTACATCATCACCGAAACAACCGGCGGCGCTTCGGCGATTCACACATTCACAATATACGCCGCCCCGGCGCCGGTTTATACGGCGACGGTGTTGACTGTGCAACTCGCCGACAACGCCGCAAATACAACGACATTGCCCGACCCGGATACCGGTGGCATTGCGCCGTTTACTTTCTCCGTCGCTTACGGCACCTTGCCCCCCGGCGTGACTCTTGAATCGCCCAACTTGCTTGTTGGCAGTCCGCCACTGGGCGAAGCCAGTGTCTCGTTCACCGCCACCGATTCCAACGGCTCATCCGCCGAGGGCAATTTCGTTGTCGAAGTGGTGGCTGCGCCGCAATTTACGCGCGAGGATGATGTGGCGACATTCACCGTCGGCAGCCCGACTTATGTGCTCAACGGCGACACCGGCGTCACCGGCGACATCCCCTCCGCCGCCTTGGTGCCTGGCACCGGTGTTCGACCGGTATTGAATCCCACGACGGACAACTTAAGCGGCTCGGGCGGGTTGACATTCGACAGCACCGCCGGCGTCGGCGGCACGCCGACCGTGGCCGGCAATTTCACCTATCAATTCATCGCCACCGACAGCGCAACTACACCGCGCTCGGCGACTCATACGCTGGCGATTCGCGTCAATACCGTGCCGACCTTTGCGGTGCAGAAAAATTTAAGTTTCACCATCGACCATCCGTTCGATGTCACCTTGACCTCGCCCGATGGCGGCACTGCACCGTTTAGTTACGCTTTGCAAGGCCAGTTGCCGGAAGGCGTCAATTTTGACGGGAACACCGGGCGGGTTTACGGCAATGCGCTTAAAGTCGGCGGCACCGGTTACATACTGACCGCCGTCGATGCCAACGACGTGGCGGTGGCGGCGAATGGGGCGTTTGGCATTGACGTATTCCCCGCACCGGGCTTCGATGTGTCGCATCCGGATGTGAGTTTCACCGTCAATCAACCGGAAGGCATTACGGTGACCTTGTCGCCGGTCGATGAATCCATGCATGCCGCGCCGTTGACTTATACGATTTCAGTCGGGGATTACACCGCCCCCTATCAATTTGCCGCGGCGGACGAAAACGTGCGCAGAGGCAGGAATCCCGTGACGACTTTCTATCTCAATGCAGCCGACGAAACCGCGGGGATTGGGATTGAATTGTTGTGGGCGGGCGACGGCGGCACCCAAGTCGGCGGCACCTACACCCTCACCGCCCCGAAGGAAATTCTCACCATCAAAGACGAAGATACTGAAAAAGAAGACGATTTCGTGCAAACGATAGAAGTGGGGATGACGGTTGCGGACGGCAACGGCGTCGAAGGGTTTGACGACTTTTTGATTCAATTTGTCGCCGGCCCAATGTTGGCGAAACGCGTTTATGAAATCGACTTGGGCAACTATGAAGTCGATGTCGATTATGAATGGACGTTCCCGGCGGCGGACGGCGGCGGGGTTGCGCCTTATACCTACGCAGCCACGCCGACTGATGAAGATGGCAACTTGACTTTCGAAGGCGACACTGAACCCGTCCCCAATCCGGAGTGGGTGCGCGGCGTTGTCAACGACCGGGTGCCGCCGGTAATGACCATTCGCGTGACCCAGGCTATTATCGACGAGTTGCGCGAACAGATTAGAAACAACACGGTAACCAAACTGCCGGATTGGGCGTATTACCAATACACCATCACAGACGACAACAAAGCGACCACAACACACCCGCTGACCATCAAGCCGTTGCTGTCCACCGACGAAGATTTGATGCGGCTCAATGAACTCATCCTGCCGCGCATTACCGCGGCGATTATCAGCGACACGATTGGCGTGATTAGCGGGCGCATCGCGCAACTGCGCAGCGGCACACACCGCACGCCGCAAGTATCGTTAGCCGGGCAAAACAGCATCGCCGGCATCGCAATGGCGCATGGGCAATCGCTCGCCGACGACCGAATGGATTTCGCCGATTTGCTTAACAACGCATCGGTCAACATGCCGCTTGGCGTCGCCGGCGGCGCGGATTCCTATCGCGCGCCCGGCGGGTTTGCGATGTGGATGAGTGCGCGTTATCGCGCATTGCGCGGCGATGAACAAGATTTGATTTGGGACGGCGATTTGCGCAATTTATATGTCGGCGTCGATGGCGCATTCACCAATTCGACCTTGTTTGGTTTGGCGATTGGCTGGTCCGACAGCACGGTCGACTACACCGGGCGCAAAGAACTTATTGGGCTTGGCGACGGCAAATACACGGTGGATTTGGTGTCGATGCATCCGTATCTCAGTTGGCAAGCCAAGCATCTCGATTTGTGGCTGAGCGTCGGCTACGGCAGCGGCGAACTCGAACGCACCGCCAAAACAGACGTGTCGGAAACCAAAACCACCGACATCTTTATGCAAAACGCCGCACTTGGCGCCAGCGGTTCGATTCGCGATTATGGCGTCATCGATATGCGCCTTAAAGGCGAAGTCGTATCGACGCGGATGGAAATCGACGAAGCGGACGGCTTCCCCGAACAAGCCATCAATACCGGCTTGTCGCGCATGAGCCTCAGCATTAGCCAATCGCACCTCACCTCGAATGGCGGGCGATATGAACCGGGCTTCGAATTCGGTTGGCGACAGGCGCACGGCGACGGCGGCAGCGACGGCGCACTCGAAGCATCGACCGGCATGCGATTTGCCGACGCCAGCACCCGCCGCAGCGGCGAATTGCGCGCGCACGGCGCATGGGCGGCGGACGGCGAATATGAAGAATGGGGCGTTTATGCCCAATTCCGCAACCAACCGGGCGCGGACGGGCAGGGCTTCTCGGTTAGCCTGACGCCGACCTACGGCGAACTCGCCGAGCGCAATGTGTGGGACAACCCGTTGACCGATTTAACCGCCACGCCGGATGATTACGCAATGCAAGTCGATGCGCGCGTCGGCTATGGATTGAGCGGCGTTGGCGGCGTGCTGACGCCGTTTGGCGAATGGTCGCATCGCGCCAATGACACTTGGCGGCTGGGGCTGGATTGGTCGCCGAAACGCGATTTTGTGCTGAACTTGGTCGGCGAATACGAATCGCTCGACTCCGGCGACGCCGAACAAAGCGTATTGTTGCGCGGCAAGGTGGCGTTTTAAGGCGAGGCGTTAATTCGCCAAGTTAATTCGAATTCGCCAAAGCGCGAGGTGTATGGTTTGATTCAATAATCGACAATCCCGCGCCGACTCTCCCCCCACCCGCCGCATATCAAATACGATGTGCGGCGGGTTTACCCCTGCAAAATAATCATGCGCACCTACGACAGCGTCGCCAAAACCATCAACCGGCTGTTGGGTTTTACCCGCAAATTAACCATGCGCCCCCACAACACCGCCGCGTTGCGCACGCTCGACAACCGGCATCATTTTCATCCGTTCACCAATCACAGCCGCCTGCATAAAAGCGGCGCGCGCATCATCAGCGGCGCAAACGGGGTGTACATCAGCGACACCGACGGCAAAAAATATCTCGATGCAATGTCCGGTTTGTGGTGCGTCAACATCGGCTATGGACGACACGAACTCGCCGATGCGGCCGCGCAACAAATGCGCGAATTGCCGTATTACAACAGTTTCTTCAACACCGCCCAATTGCCGGCGGTCGAATTGTCGGCGCTATTGGCGGAATTGACGCCGCCGCAATTCAACAGCGCCTTTTTCGGCTGCACCGGCTCGGATGCCAACGACACCATCGTGCGTTTGGCGCGTTATTACTGGCAACGGCGCGGACAACCCAAACGCCAAACCATCATCAGCCGCGTCAACGCCTATCACGGCAGCACGGTGGCCGGCGCCAGCCTCGGCGGCATGAGCGCGATGCATGCGCAAGGCGGGCTGCCAATCGCCGGCATCGCGCACATCGCCCAGCCGTATTATTTTGGGCGCGCCGATAATCAGCGCGAATTAACCGAAGACGAATTCGCGCTCACTTGCGCGCGCGCCTTGGAGGAAAAAATCATCGAACTCGGCGCCGACCAAGTCGCCGCGTTTATCGCCGAGCCGGTGCAGGGCGCCGGCGGCGTCATCATCCCGGCGGCGCCGTATTGGCGCGAAATCCAGCGCATCTGCGCCGAGTACGAAATCCTGCTGATAGTCGACGAAGTTATCTGCGGCTTTGGTCGCACCGGGCAATGGTTTGGCTCGCAAACCTGCGACATCAAAGGCGATTTTATGACGCTGGCGAAAGGCTTGTCGTCCGGCTATCAACCGGTCAGCGCGGTGATGGTCGCCGACCGCGTCGCTGAGGTGGTCGCGGCGGATAATGAATTCGCGCACGGCTACACTTATTCAGGTCATCCGGTCGCCTGTGCGGTCGCGCTCGCCAACCTGCGCATCTTGCGCGATGAACGCATCATCGAAACCGCGCGCGAAAACACGATGCAATATCTGCAGCAACAATGGCGCAGTTTGGGCGAACACCCGCTGGTCGGTGAAGTGCGCGGCGTCGGCTTTTTATGCGCGCTCGAATTGGTCGCCGACAAAACCGCGCTCACCCGATTCGATACCGCCGCCGGCGCCGGCGCGATGTGCCGCGATATATGCATGGACAACGGCGTGATTTTGCGCGCGGTCGGCGACACCATAGTGTGCGCGCCGCCGTTGATTATCAGCCGCGCCGAGATTGATGAATTGGTGCAAAAAGCGCGCGCCAGCCTCGACCAAACCGCGCGGGTGTTGGCGGCGAAGTAAGTGTCAGTGCGAAACATCGGCATGAATATTCGCACTAAACATTCGCACCAATAGCCGCACTAAACATCCGCATAAATTAAGGCAACTCCGCGCAATTGATTCGCGTACGGTTTTTGGGTATGGTTTGTTGAGATTGCTTTATTCCGTTTTGCACTTATTTTATTAACATTGTAGTTTTGTAGTAATGTTGTCGCTGATGCACACCGTAACTTAACCCCGCATCCATTCACCCATCAACCCAAATGACAATCACCTTAACCCCACCCGCGGCGACGCGAATCAAATCGCATCTCGCCACCCGGCGCAAAAGCGCATTGCGTTTTAGCGTCAAAAACGCCGGTTGTTCGGGGCTGGCGTATACGCTGGATTATGCCGACGACATCGGCGCGACTGAGCATGTATTCGAAAGTCGCGGCGTGCGCGTGGTGGTCAACGACGAACACCTGCAGTTTTTGGACGGCACCGAAATCGATTATGTCGAAGACGGCTTGTCGGCGGCGTTTCATTTTCGCAACCCGAATGTAACCGAGCAATGCGGTTGCGGCGAGAGTTTCACCGTTAACTAACGCCCAACCCGCCGCGCCGCACACCGTGACCTCCGCCGCCTCGCGCGATGCGCCGCCGCGCGCGATTCGCCGTTATGCCATCAGCACGCTCGGCTGCAAAGTCAACGCTTTCGAATCCGCGCACCTCGCGCAACAATTGCGCCGCCAAAATGCCCGCCGCGCAGCCCCCGGCGAATCCGCCGATGTGTGCATCATCAACACCTGCTCGGTCACCGCCGAAGCCGACCGCCAAGCGCGCCAATTGGTGCGCCGCGCGGTGCGCGATAATCCCAATGCGCGCGTCGTGGTCACCGGCTGCTATGCGCAATTGGCGTCCGCCGCCTGCGCGGCGATTCCCGGCGTAAGTTTGGTGGTCGGCAACGCGGCTAAGTTGTCGATACCGCAATTGCTTTCGCGGATTGTTGATGTCGATGTCGATACTGATGTTGACGCGGGCGACCAAGTCGTTGCCGATAGCGACGACGGTGGCATTGTTAATGTCGATGCCGATGTCGACACCGATGGCGATGTTGCGCTTGCGAAAATTATTATGACCGCCGACGATGTGGCGGTAAGTGGTGTTGACGGTGTAAATGGAAGTGTGAATGTGAGTGCAAGTGCAAGTGCAAGTGCAAATGAAAGTGCATCCGCAAGCACAAACAAAAATACAAGTTCGAGTCCGAGTCTGAATGTCGTTTTAAGTGCGGGTACAAGTGCAAGCGTAAGTGCAAGTGCAAGTGCAAGTCAAAGTCAAAGTCAAAGCACAGTCGCAAGTGCAAACACCGTCCATCCCGCCGTCGCAATCCAAACCGCCGCGCCGAGTGCGATACCGACTGAATTGTTGACCGGCTTCGATGGACGCGCGCGCGCGTTTGTGCAGGTGCAACAAGGTTGCGACCGAGGCTGCACTTTTTGCATTATTCATCGCGCGCGCGGGCCAAGCCAATCATTTCCGGCGCAGTTGATTCGTCGACAAGTCGCGCAATTCATCGATGGCGGCGTTGGCGAGATTGTTTTATGCGGCGTGGATTTGGGTGCGTATGGCGATGATTTTGTCGGCGCGCATGACGATGAGCGCGGCGATGCGAGTCGGTTGGCGACATTGATTCGACAACTTGGCGAATTGCGCGGCGATTATCAATTGCGATTGAGTTCGATTGACCCGGCGCATCTGAAGGATGAATTGCTGGCGTTGTTTGCCGAGATGCCGCGATTGTGTCCGCATTTGCATTTGTCGATGCAAAGCGCCAGCACCTTAATCCTCAAGCGAATGAAACGCCGCGCGACGCGCGAAATTATCTATGACCGCGTCGCCGCCTTGCGCGCGATTGCGCCGCGCGCGACCTTAAGCGCCGATGTGTTGGTCGGCTTTCCCACCGAATCTGATGCGGATTTTGCGCAAACCTTGCGCGCGATTGATGAATTGGAAATCGCCCATCCGCATGTGTTCGCCTATTCACCGCGCGCCGGCACGCCGGCTGCGCGCATCCCCAAACAAATCGCGCCAAAGGTGCGCAAACAACGCGCCAAGTTGGCGCGCGCCGCCGGGCAAAAAGTGTGGCGTCGCGTCGCCGCCCGCCAACTCGGGACGCGCGCGCGGGTGTTGATTGAAAAAATCGATGAGCACGGCGTCGCCACCGCGCGCGCTGCGGATTATTTCAGCGTGCAATTTCGCGCATCGCGCTCTGCAAGCCAAACCGCCGCAAGTGAATCCAACGCCAAGCGCGAAGCCAACGCGCGCGGCGGCGTCGAGTTGCAGCCCGGCGATTGGGCGCGGGTGCAAATCGATGCGGTCGATGACGCGCATGGCGTGTTGCGCGCGCGATTGTGCGATTCGCATTTGCGCGGTGGTTGCGTATAATCAGCCGTCGCGCCGCGCAATGCATCAGCGGCAATGCAATAAGTGCAACTCTCGACTATCGAATCGCAACCCAACCCGCAACCCCGACAATCACATGGCCATCGAACGAACTTTTTCCATCGTCAAACCCGACGCGGTTGGCAAGAATCTCATCGGCAAAATCTATCAACGATTTGAAGACGCCGGCTTGACCATTGTTGCCGCAAAAATGCTGCATCTCAGCCGCGACCAAGCCGAGCAGTTTTACGCGGTGCATAAACAACGCCCGTTTTACAACGATTTGGTCGCGTTTATGACCTCCGGCCCAGTGATGGTGCAGGTGCTCGAAGGCGAAAACGCCATCGCCAAAAACCGCGAAGTGATGGGCGCAACCAATCCGGCGGACGCCGCCGCCGGCACAATTCGCGCCGATTTCGCCGCCGGCGTCGAACAAAACGCGGTGCATGGCTCGGATGCGGCCGAAACCGCGGCGCAGGAAATCGCGTTTTTCTTCGACGCCGCGCAAATTCATTCGCGCAATTGAATGCGTGATTAAGTGTGCAAGTATGTGTGCGATTAACTGTGCAACTAAGTGTGCAATTCAGTGCGCAATTGAACGCTCGATGCGCGGTTGATGATGTCCGCCTTATGTCGATTGCACGCCCGTCGATGACCCGCCCGCCGATTGCAACTTAAGTTTTAGTTAACGCCCGCCCAACTTACCAAGCCACACCCGCCATTAACCCGCCGCATGCAAACCGAATCACCGACCAATCTGCTGGCACTTGACCGCCCGGCGCTCGAATCGATGTTTTGTGCGATGGGCGAACGGCGGTTTCGCGCGCAGCAGGTGTTGCAGTGGATTTATCAACGCCGCGTTACTTCGTTTGAGGCGATGACCGATTTAAGCAAACCGTTGCGCGAACGGTTGGCGCGCGATGCGTCGATTGCCGCGCCGCAAATCGCCGCCGCGCATCATTCGGTCGACGGCACCATTAAATGGCTGTTGTCGTTGCGCGACAACAATTGCATCGAAAGCGTGTTCATCCCCGAAGCAAAACGCGGCACGTTGTGCGTGTCTTCGCAAGTTGGTTGCGGATTGAACTGCACCTTTTGCGCGACCGCGAGACAAGGTTATAACCGCAATTTAAGCGTCGATGAAATCATCGGGCAGTTGTGGCTTGCCAACCGCGAATTGGCGCCCGCGCCCGAAGCGTCGATTGATTCGAATGCGAATGCAAATGCACAATCCAATTCACCCGCCGAGTCGAAACTTGAATCGAAACCCGAGTCACAATCCGAGTCGCAATCCGAATCGCGCAATGCAGTCACCAATGTCGTACTGATGGGCATGGGCGAGCCGTTGTTAAATTTCGACAATGTGGTCGCGGCGATGCGGTTGATGATGGATGATTGTTCATTCGGTTTGTCGCGCCGCCGCGTGACCTTAAGCACCGCCGGCTTGGCGCCGATGATTGAACAACTCGCCGAAGTTTGTCCGGTCAGTTTGGCGGTGTCATTGCACGCGCCGACCGACGATTTGCGCAATCAATTGGTGCCGCTCAACAAAAAATATCCGATTGCGCGGCTGTTGTCCGCGTGTCGCCGTTATGCAAATCGCATTGCGCGGCAAACGATAACGTTTGAATATGTGTTGATTGATTCCGTCAACGACGATGAATCGCATGCGCGCGCGTTGGCGCGGTTGCTCGGCGATTTGCCGGCCAAGGTCAATCTGATTCCGTTTAATCCGTCGCCGGGCATCGATTATCGACGCGCATCCGATGATGCGATTAACCGCTTCCGCGATGTGTTGTTGGCGCGCGATATTTTTACGATGACGCGCAAAACGCGCGGCGACGATATTGCCGCGGCCTGCGGACAACTCGCCGGACGAGTTGATGACCGCACCGGGCGCGCAAGTCGTTTGCAAAAACAAAACGCGCGTGGGGCAAAAGTGCAAGTGGACGCGCCTGTTGCCGCGCCCGCCGCCGCTTCATTAAATTGTTAACTTTAAATTATTAACGTTAACTTTAATTATTGGTTATTCATTAATAATGTCAAACTCAATTCCGCCCGACGACAAGTCAGACGACAAACTCGACGCCGCGCGCGTTGATGCGTCGGCGGGTTCATCGTCGTCGCGCGCATCCAAATCGCGCACGCAATCCAACGCGGTTGACCGTCCCGGCGCGTTGTTGCGCGCGGCGCGGCAATCGGTTGGGCAAAGCCGCGAGGAAGTGGCGCGCGCCTTGTGTTTGTCGCAATGGCAACTCGACGCATTGGAAAGCGATGAATATTCCAAACTGTTCGGGCAAACCTACATCGTCGGCTATTGGCGCAGTTACGCCAACCTGCTCGGCATCAACATCGACGCCGCGATTGCCGCGCATCAGCACACCTTGCCGGGCGCGTCCGCCGACCTTGCGCCGCACACCCGCCAACACGCGCCGCAACAACGCCAGCAACGTTCGTTTGCCTTGTCGTGTTTGTTGGCCGCGGCGGTGTTGTTTGGCGTGATTTGGTTGTTGCAATCGCCGTCTCAATCGCCGTCGGCGGCATCGGTGGATGATGCGCCGATTGCCGACGCCTTGGCGCCGACTTGGTCGGATGATGCGCAGCCGCGCGACGACGCCGAGTTAACCCTGCCCGCCGGCAGCGCGGCTTTGCCGCAACCGAATTTTTCGGTCGACCGCCGCTTTGGCGCGCGCGCCGCCAATGCCGAGGACGAAGCCGAATGGCGCGGGTTTTTATTGCATGGCGATGAACAAAACGGCATCGCCGACGACCACATCGACCCGACCAATCAAGCATCCGCCGATGCCGCAAAAGCCGAAGGCGACGGCGTTGCCGCCGATGACGCCAATCAATTAACCCTAAATGTCGGCGAAGACACTTGGGTCGAAGTGTCCGATGTCGCCAACACGCGATTGTTGTATGAAATGGTCGAGGGCGGGCGGCGATTGACCGTGCGCGGGCAGCGACCGTTTTCGGTGTTCATCGGCACCGCCGCCAATGTGCGCGTCGAATATCTCGGCAAGGAAGTGCCGGTCGTGACCAACGGCGGTTTGTTTGCGCGCTTCCAAATCGGCGCGCCGCAAATCGGAGCGCCTTAGATGAGCGACAAACTGCAGGCGGTGCGCGGCATGAACGACCTGCTGCCGGAAAACATCGGCGATTGGCATCGGGTCGAACGCGCGTTGCGCGAAGTCGGCTGGGAATACGGCTATCAGGAAATCCGCACGCCGATGGTCGAGCGCGCCGAATTGTTTCAGCAAGCCATCGGCGAAGCCACCGACATCGTCGAAAAGGAAATGTACACCTTCGCCGATGAAGGCGGCAAGCATCTTGCATTGCGCCCCGAAGCGACCGCGGCCACGGTGCGCGCCTGCAATCAACACGGGTTGGTGCATAACCGCCAACAACGGCTGTGGTATATGGGCGCAATGTTTCGCCGCGAACGCCCGCAAAAAGGGCGCTATCGACAATTCCATCAATTCGGCATCGAGGCGTTTGGCTGGCGCGGCCCGGATATCGACGCCGAAGTGATTCACATCGCCGCGCGCATTTGGAAAAAGTTAAAATTGGACGCGCCGAAGTTGGAGGTCAACACGCTCGGCTCGCCGCAAATCAGCGCAACCTATCGCGACGCCTTGCGCGCCTATTTTGCCAAACGCAAGGATGAACTCGACGCCGACGGCAAACGCCGGCTCGACAAAAATCCGCTGCGGTTGTTGGACAGCAAAGTGCAAGCGATGCAGCCGTTAATCGAAGAGGCGCCGAGCATTTTGGATTATTTGGATGATGACGCGCGCGCGCATTTCGACGGCGTATGCGATTCGCTTGCGCGCGGCGGGGTGGATTTCCGCATCAATCCGCGTTTGGTGCGCGGCTTGGATTATTACACCGGCACGGTGTTCGAATGGCTCGGCGGACAAGGCGCGCAAAACGCGGTGTGCGCCGGCGGTCGCTACGACCGATTGGTCGAATCGCGCGGCGGCAAGCCGTGCGCGGCGATTGGCTTTGCGCTCGGCTTGGAACGATTGGTCGAGTTGACGCGCACCGCCGCCGGCGCGCACACCGCCGCCGGCATCGACGCCTATGTCGCGCATGTGGGCGACGCCTATAATGCACCGCCGCAAGCGGTTACAATCGCGGAAAAGTTGCGCGATGCAGGTTTGCGCGTGGCGATGCATTGCGGCGGCGGCAAGTTGGATAAACAACTCAAACGCGCCGATGCAAGCGGCGCGCGACTGGCGATTATCGGCGGGCTGGATGAATTGCCGGCCGAGGTTGTGCAAGTCAAAGATTTGCGCGACGGTGTGCAACGCGAATGCGCGGTCGATGAATTGGCGGCGGCGTGTCGTGCGGTGTTGGGCGGGTGATTTGTATCCGTAACTTTTACAAGTGACTCATGCAAGTAACTTATGCAAGTAACTTATGCAAGTAAGTTACATAAGTAAGTTACATAAGTAACTTAAACCAATAATTCGCAACTTGCGAATAATCGACGCGGCGAAAGTTTTGTTTTATTCATTAAACTCGTTATTAATTAACATTGATTAATAATTTAATAATTTAATTATTTATTATTTATTAATTATTAATTATTAATTATTAATTATTTTTATTTACCACTCATCATTTTTGGAAAACGACAATGGCAATAAATCAACAATCTCATGACCTTCCGCCGCGCACTGCGGCTGACCCGGATGTCGAGCGCGCCAAGGCGTGGTGGAAGGAATACGGCAAAGCCGTGGTCAGCGGCGTCACCATCGGCTTGATCGCGGTCGGCGGCTGGAATTATTGGCAGCATTATCAACAGGCGCGCGGCGAGAGTTCGGCGCGGCTGTTGACTGAATTGCGCGGCGCGATTGAACTCCACGCCGAACAAACCGCCGCGCGCGTCGATGTCGGCGAACAACCCGGCGACGACGCCGAGCGCGACGCCGCGATTGCAACCGCCGCCGAATCGATTGAATACCTCGCCAGCGAATTGACCGGCGAATACGCCGACAGCGTCTACGCCGATTTCGCCGCCTTCTTAATCGCAAAATTCCGCGAGGAGCAGGGCGATTCGCCGGGCGCCGAAAGCGCGCTGCAATGGCTGCTCGACAACAGCGAAGATGTATCTTGGCGACACATTGCGCGGTTGCGGTTGGCGACGTTGTTGCTGGCGCGCAACGACACCGACGGCGCATTGACGTTTTTGGATGTTCCGCAACCGCAAGGCTTCGCGCCGCGTTATGACGAATTGCTCGGCGACGCGTATCTGCAGCAAAACAATCTGCCGGCGGCGCGCGATGCGTATGAACGAAGTTTGGAACGTCTGCCGCGCAATTCGCTGTCGCGCGCGGTGGTGCGGTTGAAGTTGGATAATGTCGGTGCGCCGCAACCGAATTGATGGTTGCGGTGTTAAGTGATGTGGTGACAGTGCAATTGCAACTGTAACGTTACAAATGTAATTGTTACCAATGCAACTTTAACTGTGCAGGTGAATGCAAATGCAAGCGTCAAGTGCAAGTGTCAAGTATCAAGTGCAAGTATTAATGCAAATGCAAGTCATCGTCACGCGCCATTGTGATGCAAGGTGTTATGCACGATGTTATGCGCAGTCGGATTAAATCGTGTAACATCGGCATCTGCAAACCAAGAGTGGCGACCGTAAAGTGCAATGAACAAAGTGAAATGAACATGAAACCGAAATCAAAACTGAATACGTTAATGCACGCGCAACGCGCCGTGGCGTCTCGGCTTGCCCGATTGTGCGCATTGACCTTGACGTTGGCGGCGACGCTGACGTTAAGCGGTTGCGGCGGCAGCCAACTGTTGTGGCAGGTGTATCAAGAGCCGACGCCGCCGGGTGAATTGCCCGAGCCGAGCGGCGCGAATGAATTGCGCATTGTTTGGCGCAGCGACATCGGCGCCGGCGCGTATGAAGGTTATGCGATTTTGAGCCCGGTGTATGTCGGCGACAGCGTCTATGCATCCGGGCGGCGCAGCGTCGCGCGGTTTAAGCAACAGAACGGCGAACAAGTGTGGCGGCGCGATTTTGACGGCAACATCTTTTCCGGCGTCGGCGCCAACCGCTCGATAGTCGTGGTCGCGTTTGAAGACGGCGGCTTGCTGGCGATGAACACCAACAACGGACGCACCGCATGGCGCTCGACCTTAAACCGCCCGATTGCGGCGGTGCCGACGGTGGTCGGCGGGCGGGTGTTTGTGCGCACCACAGACGATATGCTCAGCGCATTGAGCGCGAAAACCGGCGATGTGTTGTGGTCGTATGAAAGCAGCGCGCCGGAATTAAGCGTACACGGCGCCTCCAAACCGGCCGTCGGCGGCGACAAGGTGTATACCGGACTCGCCAACGGCAAACTCATCGCCAATGAAATCGCCGACGGACGCGAATTGTGGCAAGCCGACATCTCCGCGCCCGGCGGACGCAATGAATTGGAACGCCTGACCGATTTGGACGCGCCGCCAATGTTGGTCGGCGACCGGTTATACACCGCCACCTATCAAGGCAGCGTCGCCGCCTTGCGCCGCGAAGACGGCTCGGTGATTTGGAAAGCCGATGTGTCGTCGAGGTTGCCGATGGCGTTATCGAAAGGGCGCTTGATAGTGACCGAACAATACGGCGAAATCGTCGCGCTTAGCGCGGCCGACGGCCGGGAATTGTGGCGTCAAGAGGGCTTTCGCGGACACGGCATGAGCATGCCGCTTACGATTGGTTCGCGCGTATTGGTCGGCGATTCCGCCGGGCGCGTTTATGTGCTGGATGCGCGCAGCGGCGCATTGCTGCAGGTGCGCCAAGTGTTCGAAGGCGCGGTCGCGGCATTGAGCATCGCTTCGTTGAGCCGCGCCGGCGAGTACATCCTCGCGTTTTCCTCCGGCGCATCGTTGATTGCGCTGCAACATCGCAGCACCGCGAATTAACACCGCGCGCGAGCAAAGCGCGCCGCGCCGCGAAGCGCGCCCTGCCCAATGCTCCCGGTGCTCGCCTTGGTTGGACGGCCGAATGTCGGCAAGTCGACGCTGTTCAATCGCCTGACGCAAACCCGCGACGCCATCGTCGACGACCAACCGGGCGTCACCCGCGACCGCTTGTATGGACGCGGACGTTTCGCCGATAAACATTTCCTTGCGGTCGATACCGGCGGGTTGGCCGGCGAGCCCGGGCCGTTCACCGACGGCATCCGCGAACAAGTCGAACAAGTCATCGCCGAAGCGCAGGTGATTGTATTCATGGTCGACGCCGCCGCCGGCGTGATGCCGGACGACCGCGCGATTGCCGAACGCCTGCGGCAAAGCGGCGTGCGCGTGTTGGCTGCGGTCAACAAAACCGAAGGCGTCGCGCCCGACATCGCGGTCGCCGAATTCCAACAACTCGGCTTGGGCGCGCCGTTTGCATTGTCAGCCAAACGCGGCGACGGCATCGCGCACTTGCTCGATGTCGCGTTGCGCGAATTCGCCGACGGCGATGAACATCCCGAAGACGATGCGCCGGTGATTGCGTTGGCTGGGCGGCCGAATGTCGGCAAATCCACCTTGGCCAATCAACTCGCCGGCGGTGTGCGCGTGTTGGTCGGCGATGCGCCCGGCACCACGCGCGACAGCGTGGCGATGCGGCTGGAGTCAAACGGACAGGCGTTCACCTTAATCGACACCGCCGGCGTGCGCCGCAAAACGCGCGGCGCGGATGTGTTGGAAAAATTTTCGGTGGTCAAAGCGTTGCAGGCGATTGAACGCGCCAATGTCGTTGTGCTGATGATTGACGCCGCGCGCGAGATTGGGTTTCAGGATGCGGTGATTGCCGGGATGATTCGTGATTTGGGGCGTTCGATGGTCGTCGCCGTCAACAAATGGGACAACCTGCCCAACCGCCAACGCGCGCACATCAAAAAAGAATTGACGCGCAACCTGCCGTTTTTGCCGAACGCCGAGGTGTTGTTCATCTCGGCGTTGCACGGCTCGAACATCGCCGAGGTTGCGCCGGCGGCGTTGCGCGCGTGGATGAGCGCAATGGTCGATGTCGCCACTTCGAGTTTGAATCGAACCTTGGCGCAGGCGGTGCAGCGCACCCCGCCGCCGATGCGCAACCGCCGCACGGTGCGCCTAAAATTCGCCCATCAAGCCGGCAAAAACCCGCCGACGTTTGTCATCCACGGCAACCTCGCCGCCAAACTGCCGGACAGTTATCGCCGATATTTGGCAAACTATTTCGCGCGCACCTATCAACTCGTCGGCACCCCGGTGCGCATCCTGTTCCGCACCCCCGACAACCCGTATCGAAACCGTCCGAGTGTGCGGCGCACTTATAAACGCGGGCAACGCAGTGGGGGGAGATGAAGTTGGGTGCGACAAGATGAGTGTGATGTTTTTTTACAGTATTTATTTTTACAGTAACAGTAGCAGTCAAAATAACAATAACAATGTTGCAACAGTCGTTAATAACGGTCGTTATTAATTACGCCACGGTCGTCGACGACAACATACTGTGCATTGACTTCCAACGTCACCGTCACTGTTAACGCAACCGCAACCGCATTAAAATGTATCGTCCTCATCCGTTGTGTCTTCGACGATGCATTCCAATCGTCCGCGCGCGACTCGGGCGGTGAGGTGTTGGCCTTTTTGCGCGCGGGCGGCGTCGGTGATGACGGCGTTTTGTTCATCCTGCAAAATTGCATAGCCGCGTTCGAGTGTGCGCTTTGGGCTGATTAATTGCACCGCATTGGCGAGTTGCGCGGTTTGACGGCGGGCGGCGTCGAGGCGTTCGCGCGCGGCGCGGGTTAATGCGGCGTGTGCGGCATCGACGCGTTGCGCGGTTTGTTGCACTTTTGTTTGCGGGGCGAGATAGCGAAACGCGGCGGTTTGTTTGGCGAGCGCATTGCGGCGGCGCGTCACTGCGGTATGCATCGAGCGAATCAAATCGCGCCCGGCGATGCGATGCGTTTGCCGCGCGGTTTGGATGCGCTGCAATGGATGCACCAAGTGCGCGACGGTCAACTGCAATTGTTGCGCGCATGCATCCACAAGGCGGCGCGCGGTGGTGCGCAGTTGCGCATCGAGTTGGTCTTGTTGTTGCGCGCAATCGTCCAAGCGGTTTTGCATCGCGAAGTACACTTCCATTCCGGTGCGCTTTAATTCGGCGCGCAATTCGGCGATGTCCGGGACGACCAATTCGGCCGCGGCGGTTGGCGTCGGCGCGCGCACATCGGCGACAAAATCGGCAATCGTAAAATCAATCTCATGCCCAACCGCGCTGACCAACGGCAGTTGCGATTGAAAAATCGCGCGCGCCACGCCTTCGTCGTTAAACGCGTTTAAATCCTCCAATGAACCGCCGCCGCGCGCGACAATTAACACATCGACTTCGGCGCGTTGATTGGCGATGGAAATCATTTTGATTAAATTTTCGGGCGCGGCGTCGCCCTGCACCAAACTCGGATAAACAATCAACCGCGCCGGCGGATAACGCCGCGCCAAAGTGACGCGCACATCATGCAACGCCGCGCCGCTCGGCGAACTAATCACGCCAACCGCGCGCGGACAACTCGGTAACGGTTGTTTATGACGTTGGTCAAACAATCCTTCCTCATCGAGTTTTCGTTTTAATTTTTCGAATGCGCGCCGCAACGCGCCTTCGCCGGCATCCTCGATGTGCGCAACAATCAACTGCAAATCGCCGCGCGCTTCATACAACGACACCCGCGCGCGCACCAACGCCCGCATGCCGTCGCGCACCTCGCTCTGCAGCCGCGCGGCGCGACCATGCCGCTTAAACAACGCGCAACGAATCACCGCATCATCTTCGACCAGCGCAAAATATCGATGCCCGGAAGCCGGCGTCGCCAAGTTCGACACCTCGCCCTGCACCCAAATCTCGCCGTAGCGTTCATCCAACAACGCGCGCAATTCGCCGACCAGATGTTTGACCGAATAAATGTTGGGTTGGTTCATTGCGGGGGTGAGTGTGAATCGGCGTGTGCATCGACGCGGTGCATCGACCAAGCGTCGACCAAGCAAGTGACGGCGGGTAACGGCGGGTAACGGATGGCGTAACGCGCAACATTGTAGCAAGTCGCCGGCGCGGTTTTGTGTTATGATTGTCGATTGATTTAACTTGAGTTGACGAGATTCGAAATGGTTACGATTCGTTTGTCGCGCGGCGGCTCCAAAAAGCGGCCGTTTTATTCCATCGTCGTCGCCGACCAGCGACGCGCGTTGCGCGGGCGGTTTATCGAGCGCATCGGCTTTTACAACCCGATCGCTTCGGGGCAGGCCGAGAAACTGCAGATTAACGCCGAGCGCATCGAGCATTGGCTTGAACGCGGCGCGCGCCCGAGCGAACGCGTCGTGCAGTTGTACAAGCAAGCCAAACAAGCCGCGCCCGCCGCTTAAGTTGGCGAATCCGCGCGCCGAGTCGCAACCGCGGCCGGTCGTGGTCGGCAAAATCACCGCGCCGCACGGCGTCGCCGGTTGGCTCAAGGTGTTTTCGCACACCCGCCCGCCCGAGCAATTGTTGCATTACGCCGATTGGCTGCTCGCCGCACGCGCCGACGCCGCGCAGTGGACAAAAGTGCAGCCGCGCGCATCGCGCCAACGCGCGCGGCAATTGTTTGTCAAGTTGGATGTATGCAACGACCGCAACGCGGCCGAAGCGTTGCGCGGTCATTGGATTGCGATTGACCCGGCGCAACTCGCCAAACTGCCGCCGGGCGAATATTATTGGAGCGATTTAATCGGCTTGGCGGTGGTCAACCGTGAAGCGATTGCGCTCGGCGCGGTTGACCATTTGTTGGAAACCGGCGCAAACGATGTATTGGTGGTGCGCGACGGCGCAACCGAAAGATTGTTGCCGTGGGCGCCGCATGTGATTGTCGCGGTGGATTTATCCGCCGGGCGATTGGTGGTGGATTGGCCGGCCGATGATGCGTCAAGTTAACGTCGGTAAGTTAATCGTTGCAAGTTAACTTGCGCAAGTTAACCGTGCACCGTTGCACCGTCAACCGTTGCGTCGATGTCAATACAACCCGTGATGAAGATGAACATTGCCGTGCTGAGCATTTTTCCGCGCATGTTTGACGCACTGTTGGCGCACGGCATCGCCGCGCAGGCGGTGCATAAAGGCGCGTTGACGGTCGACACAATTAACCCGCGCGATTTCACCATCGATAAACATCGCGCGGTCGATGACCGTCCGTTCGGCGGCGGCGCCGGGATGTTGATGAAGCCCGAGCCGTTGGCGCGCGCGATTGATTCGGCCAAGCGCGCCGCCGACCGACCGGTGATTTACCTGTCGCCGCAAGGCGAGACCTTAAGCCAATCGACGTTGCGCGAATTGTCATTGTTGCCCGGCGCGATTTTGCTCGCCGGACGTTACCGCGGCATCGACGAGCGCATCATCGAAAGCCGCGTCGACCGCGAAATATCGCTCGGCGATTACATTCTCGCCGGCGGTGAATTGGCGGCGATGGTGCTGATTGAAGGCGTCGCGCGATTGTTGCCCGGTGTGCTCGGCAATCAACAATCGACGGTCGATGAATCGTTTACCGATTCGCTGTTGGACGCGCCGCAATACACGCGCCCGGAAGTGTTCGAAGGGCGCGCCGCGCCGGCGGTGTTGTTGAGCGGCGACCATGCGCAAATCCGCCAATGGCGGCGACAACAATCGATGCGCCGCACGTTCGAACGTCGCCCGGATTTACTCGAAGCGTTGCGCGTTGAATCGTGCAAAAACCGTTGAAGCAAAACTGAACGCATTTGTCATTGCAACCGTCGCTTCGACAATCGTCACCATCGACAACCGTCACTTCGAACTGTTAACTGAACTTTAACTGTCACTTTAACCGCAACCATACGCCCTTGGAGTTTGTTATGAATGATGCAAATGCCGGCGCGAGTTTAATCGCGCAAATTGAAAGCGAACAATGCAAATCGGATCTCCCCGCATTCGCCCCCGGCGACACGGTCAAAGTGCAGGTGCGCGTCACCGAAGGCAACCGCGAACGGTTGCAAGCCTATGAAGGCGTCGTGTTGGCGAAGAAAAATCGCGGCTTGAACTCTTCGTTTACGGTGCGCAAAGTCACCGGCGGCGAAGGCGTCGAGCGCGTTTTCCAAACGCACAGCCCGATGATTGCCGCGATTGATGTCGTGCGCCGCGGCGCCGTGCGGCGCGCCAAGTTGTATTATCTGCGCGACCGCGCCGGCAAAGCCGCGCGCATCAAGGAAAAGGTCGGCGGTTAATGCGCGCGCCGAAGCCGCGCCGAATTGTGTCGGCGATGATTGGGTCGACGCCGTCGACGTCGATACTGACGCAGTAATTGCACGGCCGCGGCGCGGCGACGCGATGCAGTCATGCCCGCTCAGATGATTCGTCTCGCGTATTGCGCAGTGCTCGTCGGTTGCGCCGCGGGCGCGCCGTTGGCGATTGCGCAAACCGATGCCGCGCGCGAAGTTAATCCGCCGCGCGAAGTGCGCACGGTCACTTCGACTTCGCCAATCAACTCGCTCGTCACCGACACGCCCGACACGCCCGCCGCGCCAACCCCATTGGCGCAATCCATCGCGGCGACGGATGCGGTTGACGATGTCGTCTCGAATCAATCGGTCGAGGCGAACCAATCGAATAAGTCGAATAACGCGGTTAACTCGACCAAGTCGAGTAACCAATCAGGCAACGCGATTCAATCGACTCACTCGACCGATGATGCGCGCACCAACCCTCGCGCCTCGGCCGAATTAACGCGCGTGCGCGAATTGATTCACGTTGGCGTGTTTGAGTTGGCGCGCGCGATTCTCGAAAACCGTGCGCCGCCGCAATCGCCGACCGAGCAATGGTTCGAATGGGAACAGCAATTATGGGCGTTGTATCGCGCGCAGGGTGATTGGCGGGCGTTGTTGGCGCGTTGCGAATTGATGCCGGCGGATTTTCCGCCGCGCATGCGCCGCGCCGCGAAGTTAAATTCCATCGACGCGCTTACCGCATTGCGGCGCGCGCCGGATGCGCGGCGATTGATACGCGAGGAATTGAGCGGCGATGAACGTTCGCCGTTGTATCAACGTCAATTGCGTCAAGCGTTGGTCGCGGCGTATTTGACCGATGGGTTGCTTGCCGATGCGCGCGTTGCGATGGCGAAGTTTCGCCGCGATTACGGCGAGCCGGGAATCGAATCGGCGTTGTTGAGCGCGGCGGTGCTGATTAACTCCGGCGACAACGATGCGGCGATTAATCTGCTTGCGCCGTTCGACCGTCCGCGCGCGCGTTTGTTGCGGTTGACCGCGCGGCTTAATAATCAAACCTTAAGCGGCCGCGAAGTGCGCGCGCGCGCGCGTGCGTTGTTGCAATCATCGCCCGGGAAATTGCCGCCGCGTGATGTTTATGCGTTGATAACGGCGGCTGCAAAAACCGGCGACCGACTCGGCAATCTCATCGACGCATTGGAAAATTATTTGATTGCGCCGCCAACCGCCGCCGCGCAATTTGCGTTGTATCCGACGCACAGCGCGGATGAATTGGCGGACGCCTACGGCAAGTTCGCGCAAAAGCAAGCCAATCAACTCGGGCTGCTCATCGGCGACGACCGCGCTTGGCTTGCGCATGCGACGCAACTGCCGCCCGAACAAAAAATCACGCGGCGCGCATGGTTTGCGCATGTTGCCGCGACCGCCGACTCGCCGCAACTGCGGCGGCGCGCGGCTGACGGTTATGTGCGCGCGGTTATCGATGTGCGGCGCGGCGATTTAATTAAGCAAATGTTCGGCGATGATGCGCCGCTTGGCGCGTTGTCGCTCGGCGCCGACGCTTGGTTGCGGTTGTCGGCGCATGCGTTTGAAAAGGGCGATACGCAATTGGCCGCGGTTGCCGCGGTGCAGTTGTCGACTGAGTCGCGCGCGTTGACCGAAAGCGCCGATTGGCCGCTGCAAGCCGGGCGCATCGACATCTTTGCCGGACGGCGCGCGCGCGGCGCGGCGCAATTGCATAACTGGCTCGACCAACACGACACGCTTAACGCCGCCCAAACCGACGCGGTGCTGCAGCCGGTGTTTGATTTGCAGACCGTCGGCGAACATCAACTTGCGCTGCAGTTGCTGCATAAAATCGACGCGCGCGCGCCGCGCGGCAAACATCGCCGCGAAATCGCCTTTTGGCTTGCCGAGTCGTATCAAGGCGTCGGGCAACACGACCGCGCCGCCGGATTGTTTTTGCATTCGGCGTTGATGCAAGCCGACGGCTTCGACCATTGGGGCGTCGCCGCGCGTCATCGCGCCGCCGATGCGCTTGCCGATGCCGGCTTGTTTGCCGACGCCGCGCGCTTGTACCGCGATTTGCTTGCGCGCGCGCCGGATGAATCGCGCAAAAGCGCGTTGCGACAAAAACTGCAGCAACTTGCGTTGCGCCAATCGACGCAGCGCACGCCGTCGTCGCGATGAACGCGCGCGCGCGCTTTGATGACGCGCACATCGATGCATTCATCGATTCGTTGTGGCTCGAAGCCGGCTTGTCCGCCAACACGCTCGACGCGTATCGGCGCGATTTAATTAAATTCGCGGCATGGTTAGACGCGCGCAATTCATCGTTGCTCGATGCCGATGCCGAACGCGTGCGCGAATACTTGCGCGACAAACGCGCATTGGCGTCGAATCGCAGCGCGGCGCGCGCGTTGTCGAGCGTCAAACGCTTTTATCGTCACGCGGTGCGCGCCGAATGGTTGACGCATAATCCGGCCGCGCAGGCGCCGGCGCCGCCGCCGACGCGCGCCTTGCCGAAGGTGTTGTCCGAACGCGAAGTCGAAACGTTACTCGACGCGCCCGACATCAGCACCGCGCTCGGCTTGCGCGACCGCGCGATGATTGAGACGCTGTATGCAACCGGCTTGCGCGTCAGCGAAATGGTTGCGCTGCAGTTGTCGCAGTTGGATGTTACCAATGGGCTGTGCCGCGTCACCGGCAAGGGCGACAAGGAGCGGCTGGTGCCGCTGGGCGAACAAGCCATCGATTATCTTGCGCGTTATTTAACCGGCGCGCGGTTGGAGTTGCTCGGCGCGCGGTTGAGCGCGGCGGTGTTTGTCACCCGTCGCGGCGGCGCGATGACGCGGCAGGCGTTTTGGCACAACCTGCGCCGCCACGCCGTCGCCGCCGGCATCCGCGCCGAAATTTCTCCGCATACGTTGCGCCATGCATTCGCAACGCATCTGATTAATCACGGCGCCGATTTGCGCAGCGTGCAGATGTTGCTCGGGCATTCCAGTTTGTCGACTACGCAAATTTACACCCACGTCGCCGCGGCGCGGCTGAAAACATTGCATCAACAACATCATCCGCGCGGTTAGTTTAAGTTGGTTTAAATTTGATTTAAACTTGTGCTTGTACTTGCACTGTACTTTTACTTTTACTTGCACTTGCATTTGTACTTGCACGGTGCACAGTGCGAAATGTTTCACCGGGTTGCATTCTGTTAAGCGCGCCACAATGTAACAGTACTGTGTCGCATCGCACCGTACTGTACAGCCGCTGTGTCGCACTTGTCACAACATATCGCAACATATCGCAATTCATTGCAACGCATAATGTCGTGTCGCAGCGTATCGTTCATCGTCATAGTCATCGTTATGTAAACAACGCACCGCAAACGCCATTGCATCATCGGGAGTTACGCATTTGTTGCAAGAAGCCGCACCACCGTCACCGACCGCGCGCGAATTCGATTTGTCCGCCGCGCGCCGTTGGGTGCTTGCCGAGTGTCGTCGCGACGGCGCGGATGCATTGCGCTTGGGTGATGCGATGGTCGACACGCTTGCGCAGATTGGCGTCGATTCGCAATGTTTGTTGGGCGCGTTGTTGCAGCCGTTGTGGCCGTTGACTGAGGAGGAACGCGCGCAGTTGCAAAAACAATTCGGCGAAGTGACCGTGACATTGTTGATGCATGGCGCGCGCTTGCGGCAACTTTCCGAATTGGCGCAGACGCGCGGCGCACAACGCGCACAGGTCAACGAAGAAAACTTGCGCAAGATGTTGATATCGATGGTTGATGATGTGCGCGTGGTGTTGATTGAATTGGCGCGCCATCTTGTCGAGTTGCGCGCGGCGTTGGTCGATGCCGGCGATGCGGCGGTTGGCAAACAACAGGTTGAACGCGAATCTAAACTCGAAACTAAACTCGAAACTAAACTCGAACACTTGCATCGACTTGGGCGGGTGACATTGGAAGTGTATGCGCCGCTTGCCAATCGGCTTGGCGTGGGTGCGTTGAAGTGGCGGTTGGAGGATGGCGCGTTTCGTTGTTTGCATCCGCGCGACTATCGTCTGCTGGCTGCGCAACTCGATGAAAAACGCGCGTTGCGCGAAAGTTACATCGGTGCGTTGTGCGATGAATTGCGCGCGTTGTTGGCGGCGCAAAAAATTCGCGCCGAAGTGCATGGTCGGCCAAAACATTTATACGGCATTTGGAAAAAAATGCGGCGCAAAGGGTTGGCGTTCGATGACCTGCAGGATTTGCGCGCGGTGCGCGTGATTGTCGATGATGCCGACGATTGTTATGCGGCGTTGGCGGCGGTGCATACCCGCTGGCGTCATTTTGCCGCGCAGTTTTCCGATTACATCGCCACGCCCAAACCGAACGGTTATCAATCGATTCACAGCGTGGTCACCGGGCCGCACAACAAGGTGGTCGAGATTCAAATCCGCACGCGCGCCATGCATCAACAAAGCGAACTCGGCGGCGCCGCGCATTGGCGTTATAAAGAATCATTGCGCGACGATGATGACTTAACCCAAAAGGTGTTGCGCTTGCGGCAATTGCTGCAGTGGCAAGACGACTTGCATAGCGCGCAAGCGGATGATGGATCGAACGATGCGCGGGGTGACGAATCGAATAATGCGTCGAACAATTCATCACGCAAGGCATCGAACAATGCAACCAGTGACGCGCCAAGTGCGCGGCGCATTTATGTATTCACCCCCAAAGGCATGGTGATTGATTTGCCGAACGACGCCACGCCGTTGGATTTTGCTTATGCGATTCACACTCAAGTCGGGCATGCAACCCGAGGCGCGCATGTCGACGGCAAGATGCGCGCGTTAAACCGCGCGTTGGTCAGCGGCGAACAAGTGCATATTCACACCGTCAAAAACGGCGCGCCGAGTCGCGATTGGTTGCGCGCCGAGTTGGGGTATGTGCGCACCCGCCGCGCCCGTGCGCGCATTGCCGCGTGGTTTAAGCGCGCCGATTTTGCGCAGCATGCGGTCGAAGGGCGCGCATTGCTCGAGCGCGAATTGTCGCGGCTGGGGTTGGATGAATTGAGTTATGACAAGATTGCGCGCGCCGCGCATTTCCAAAAAACAGACGACCTGCTTGCGGCCATCGGCGCCGGCGATTTCAAAGTGTCGCGCGCGCTTGCGCCGCATCAACGACGCATCGATGCGGCGCGCGATTCATGCGGCGCAAAAGTCGCGCTGAAAAAACCTCCGCCCCGCGCGCCCGGCGCCGGCGTGCGCATCGGCGGAGTCGACAACTTGGTGACGCGCATGGCGCATTGCTGCAGCCCGTTGCCCGGCGATGCGATTGTCGGCTTTGTCACCGGCGGACGCGGCGTCAGCATTCATCGCCGCGATTGCAACAATGTGCGCAACCTGCCGTCCGCCAAACGCGCGCGATTGATTGAAGTGCAATGGAATGAAGCGCAAGCCGACGCTTATCCGGTCGATATTCGGTTGATTGGTTTTAATCGCGGCGATTTATTGCATGATGTCACGCGCTTTCTTAATGAACGCGATGTCGCGGTGTTGCGGTTGACGCTGGACACCGACGCCGATGACAACGCAACCATTCGGTTGCGCGTTGCAATCGGCGGGGTCGATACGCTGAAAAAAATCATGCGCGATTTGGGCGGCATTGCCGGCATCGTGCGAGTGCAGCGCATGGGGTGAGGGTGGTTGTTTGTTACTTTGCAGTTGTCAATTATTAATTGCATTTGTTATTTGTTATTTATTATTTATTATTTGTCACTTTTACTTTGCACTTGTAATCCATCACTTACCAATCGTAATTTATTAAGTCACCATTCGCATCAAGCCGCGCGTTTGGCGTTTTTTGCGCGCGATGTTTTTGGTGCGGGCTTAGTTACCGTTTTGCTTGCGGATTTACTTTTAATCTTCTTCGCAACTCTAGTCGAAACTTTCGACGAAACTTTCGCCGCAACCTTCTTTGTCACCTTGCCCGCAGTTTTCCCCGCGCCTTTATTCGCCGCCGCGGTTTTGGCGGTGCGTTTTAACATTTGCGCCAAGTAACGACCGGTGTGCGATTGTCGGCTTTGGGCGACTTGTTCGGGCGTGCCGCAGGCGATGATTTGCCCGCCGCCTTCGCCGCCTTCGGGGCCCAAATCAATCAACCAATCGGCGGTTTTAATCACATCCAAATTGTGTTCAATCACCACCACCGTGTTGTCCTGGTCGCGCAGGCGATGCAACACCGTGAGCAATTGGCGAATGTCGTGAAAATGCAAACCGGTGGTCGGTTCATCCAACACATACATCGTGCGTCCGGTGTCGCGTTTGGACAATTCGCGCGACAACTTAACGCGTTGCGCTTCGCCGCCGGACAGCGTGGTCGCGCTTTGCCCGAGCGTGATGTAGCCGAGCCCGACGGCCATCAAGGTTTGGAGTTTGCCGGCAATCATCGGCACCGGCGCAAAAAACTTCGCGGCATCCTCGATGGTCATCGCCAACACTTCGCTGATGTTTTTGCCTTTGTAGCGAATGTCGAGCGTCTCGCGATTGTAGCGGCTGCCTTTGCATTCATCGCACGGCACATAGATGTCCGGCAAAAAATGCATCTCGACGCGAATCAATCCGTCGCCGCCGCAGGCTTCGCAACGCCCGCCGGGCACATTAAACGAAAACCGTCCGGGCGCATAACCGCGCGCGCGGCTTTCCTGTGCGCCGGCGAACAAATCGCGAATCGGCGTAAACAACCCGGTGTAAGTCGCCGGGTTGGAGCGCGGCGTGCGTCCAATCGGGCTTTGGTCAATCGAAATAATTTTGTCAAAATGCGTCAACCCGTCGATGGCTTTATGCGGTTGCGGCGTGGCGCGCTGCAGTTTTAATTGGCGCGCGACCGCCGGATATAAAGTGCCGTTGACCAGCGTCGATTTGCCCGAGCCGGATACGCCGGTGATGCAGGTCAGCAGCCCGACCGGAATTTGCGCGTTGATGTTTTTTAAGTTGTTGCCGCTGGCGCCGCGAATCGTCAACATCTTGTCGGGCGCCGGCGTTTTGCGTTGCGTCGGCGGATGAATCGCTTCGCGTCCGCTTAAATACAATCCGGTTAACGATTCCGCGCATTTTTCGATGACACTCGGTGCGCCGGATGCAACCACCGCACCGCCGTGCCGACCGGCGCCGGGGCCCAAATCGACGACATAATCGGCGCTGCGAATCGCCTCTTCATCGTGTTCGACGACAATCACGGTGTTGCCAAGGTCGCGCAGATGAAACAGCGTATCGAGCAATTTGGCGTTGTCGCGCTGATGCAAACCGATGGACGGTTCATCCAACACATACATCACGCCGACCAACCCCGAGCCGATTTGCGATGCGAGTCGAATGCGCTGCGCTTCGCCGCCCGACAATGTTTCGGCGGCGCGCGACAGCGAGAGATAGTTCAAGCCGACATTGGTTAAGAAGCCGAGCCGCGCGACAATTTCGCGCACGATTTTGTCGGCAATCGCGGCGCGTCGCCCCGGCAAGGTGAGTTGTTTAAAAAACGCCAGCGATTGTTCGACCGGCAAGCCGGCGAGTTGGTCAATCGTGCGCCCGCCGATAAACACATGGCGCGCGCCCAGCCGCAAGCGACTGCCTTGACAAGTTTCGCAGGTTTTGGTGTTGAGGCCTTTTGCCAATTCCTCGCGCACCGCGCCCGAATCGGTTTCGCGGTAGCGGCGTTCAATCGCGTTGATGACGCCTTCGAATGCATGGCGGCGTTGATATTTGCGTTCGGGACGCGCGTATACAAAATTAATCAGTTCGTCGCCGCTGCCGTACAACACGCGCTGTTGGTCGGCCGCGCGCAACCGATTAAACGGCGCATCGATGTCGAATCGATAATGCCGCGCAAGGCATGACAATTGTGAAAAATAATAAGCGTTGCGTCTGTCCCAGCCGCGAATTGCGCCGGCGGCCAGCGACAACGACGGGTTGTGCACGATGCGTTGCGGGTCAAAAAATTGCCGCACGCCAAGCCCGTCGCAATCTTCGCAGGCGCCGGCCGGGTTGTTAAACGAAAACAAACGCGGCTCGAGTTCATCCAAACTATAGCCGCAATGCGGGCAGGCAAACTTTGCCGAGAATAAAAGTGAATCGACGGCCTCGCGCGATTCGTTTAACACTTGCGCGCGCGCCGACCCGTCGGTCAACGCCAATGCGGTTTCGAGCGATTCGGCGATGCGTTGTTGATTGTCGGCGCGCGCGACCACGCGGTCGACGATAACCTCGATGTCGTGTTTGTAACGCTTGTCCAATTTTGGCGGCTTGTCCAACTCGACGCTTGCGCCGTCAATCAACGCGCGCACAAACCCCTGCGAATGCAGTTCACCGAGCAGTTGTTGGAATTCGCCCTTGCGCTGTTTCACCACCGGCGCCAGCAACAACAATCGCGCGCCGTCGGGCAGGGCGGCGATTTGGTCGACCATTTGGCTGACGGTTTGCGCGGCCAAGGCGACATCATGTTGCGGGCAACGCGGCTCGCCGACGCGCGCAAACAGCAGGCGCAGATAATCGTAAATTTCGGTGACCGTGCCGACCGTCGAACGCGGGTTGTGCGACGAGGATTTTTGTTCGATGCTAATCGCCGGCGACAAGCCTTCAATCAAATCGACATCCGGCTTTTCCATCAGCGATAAAAATTGCCGCGCATAAGTCGACAATGATTCGACATACCGCCGCTGCCCTTCGGCGTAAATCGTATCGAACGCCAACGAAGATTTTCCCGAACCGGACAACCCGGTCAACACAATCAATTGTTCGCGCGGCAAATCCAAATCAATGCCGCGCAAGTTGTGCGTGCGCGCCCCGCGGATTTCGATAAAGCCGCGCGGTTTGGAGGTGTTGTTCATTTTTGGCATAAGCAAACCGCCAACGCTCGGCGGCAATCGGTTACTATAACCCGCCCGCCGTTTGCGCGACAATCCGCAAAATCGATTGTAAGGTTCAATGGTACCGAAGTTTTACAAACGGGGGACGGGATTGGCGGCATTTAAGTTGTGCCGTTGGTAGATGACGATTAACCCAATGCCCGACTATGCAAGGTTTTATGGTATAACTTGTGTGCTTGCGCAATTGGGTGTGGGCGTAAACTTTTAATTGAAAGTGATTATTATGAAAAGCAAAACCGTAGCAGCACTCCTAGCTCTGTTCTTGGGCGGGATTGGCATTCACAAATTTTATCTTGGGCAAATAGTCATGGGCATACTTTATTTGCTGCTTTGCTGGACTTTGGTTCCGGCGATTGTTGCCTTTATCGAAAGTTTGGTTTTATTTGGAATGGATGACAAAAATTTCCAAAGAAAATACAACCCCGACGAATATTACGAAAGAAAAAAAGTTTAGGGCAGATTGATTCAAAACCTAGTGGTCGTGCACCGCAAACTGCACGTTGCTGACGACAAAGCCGCCATCCGCCACAATACCAGTCAACTGCACTTCGCAAGTTTGCGAATGTTAATGAACAACCGCAACAGTAACCGCCCCCCGCGCACCCCGCCAATGTCAGCACTCGAGCGGCGAGCAGTCGCGGCGATTGCCGGGACGATTGTCTTGCGGATGTTTGGGTTGTTTTTGGTGTTGCCGGTGTTGGCGTTGTATGCGGCGCAATTGCCGGGGGCGACGCCGTTGTTGATTGGGTTGACGCTTGGCATTGCCGGGTTGACGCAAGCATTGTTTCAGTTGCCGCTTGGTGCGGCGTCAGACCGCGTTGGGCGCAGGGTGGTCATCACCGCCGGCTTGTTGTTGTTTGCCGTCGGCGGGGCGGTGGCGGCGAGTGCCGACGACATCGTCGGCTTGATAGTCGGGCGCGCGGCGCAAGGGGCCGGCGCGATTTCGGCGGCGGCGTTGGCGTGGCTTGCCGATTCGACCGCCGACGCCAATCGCGGCAAGGCGATGGGCGCGGTCGGCGTCGGCATCGGCGCGATGTTTGTGTTGTCGCTGATGCTCGCGCCGCCGTTGGCCGGCGTTATCGGCGTCGCCGGCATTTTTTGGTTGGGCGCGGCGTTGGCATTGCCGGGCATCGTTTTAGTGTGGCGGGTTGCACCCGCACCGCCGCCGGCGCGTCCGGGCAAATTGGCGTGGCGCGCGACGCTCGATGCGCAATTGGCGCAGCCTTATCTCGGCGCGTTTTGTTTGCATGCGGTGTTGACCGCGATGTTCGTGGTGTTGCCCGGGCTGTTGCAAAGTCGCGGCGGGTTGCCGCCGCCGGCGCATTGGAAGGTGTATCTGCCGGTGTTGGCGTTGTCGGCGCCGTTGATAATTCCCTGGCTGATTGCATCGAATAAACACCTGCGCGCAAGTTTGCTCATCGGCGTCGCAATGTTGTTCGCCGCCACGCTTGCGCTTGCACTCGTGCCAAGTTGGCGCGGATTGGTCGCGGCGTTATGGCTGTTTTTTATCGCCTTCAACGCGCTCGAAGCCAGCCTGCCGTCGCTGGCGTCGCGCTTGGCGCGCCCGTCGGTCAAAGGCGCGACGATGGGCGTGTATGGCACCTGCCAGTTTCTCGGGCTGTTTGTCGGCGGCGTCGGCGGCGGTTATCTCGCCGGGCAATTCGGCGCAAGCGGCGTGTTTGGCGGCTGCGCGGCGCTTTGTGCGGCGTGGCTGATTGCGTGGTGGCGCGCGCCAAAAATAATTGCGCATCGCCCGCAATGATTTGCTATACTTTTCGTCCGGGCGCAATGGAGCGCCATTCCTTTCATTTCAATCCAGATGGAGTTTAATCATGGCTAGTGTAAACAAAGTAATCATCGTCGGGAATTTGGGCGGCGACCCTGAGGTTCGTTATTTTCCAAATGGGGATGCGTATGTCAGTGTGTCGATTGCCACCACCGACCGTTGGAGCGACAAACAATCCGGCGAAAAACGTGAACGCACCGATTGGCATCGCGTTCAATTTACCGGACGGCTTGCCGAGATTGTCGGTGAATATCTCAAGAAAGGCAGTTCGGTATACATCGAAGGCAATCTGCGCACCGACGAATGGCAAGACAAAGAAAGCGGTCAAAAGCGATATATGACCAAGGTCATTGCCCGCCAGATGCAGATGCTCGGGGGACGCGGTGAAAACGCATCCGGCGGTGGCCGTGGACGCGGTGGCGGCGACGACGAGTTCGACCAAACCCCGCGTGCGCAATCCAAACCGGGTGCGGGCAATGCACCGCCGTCGGATGAAGATTTCGACGACGACATTCCGTTTTAACGCGGCTTGTTGAGTCCATCCGCTTGCCAACCGGCGCGCGCATTTTTATCGTTGCACTTCGCCTTGCGCTCATCACGCTGTTGCGATGAACGATAAGGCAATGCGCGACGATAAACTGCGCGCGCCTGCGGCGCAAAGCGTCATCGACGCCGAACACGATGTGCGCACGGTGCATCAAGACCCAATCGCGCAATTTCAACTTTGGTTTAATCAAGCGCGCGATGCCGGTGCAGATGCCGGTATCGTCGAGCCGTCGGCGATGGTGTTAAGCACCGTCGACGCCAACGGCGCACCGTCGCAGCGCAATGTATTGCTCAAACACATCGACGCCAACGGCTTGGTGTTTTTCACCAACCACGCCAGCCGCAAAGCGATGCAGATGCAATCCAATCAACAAGTGTCGGCGCTGTTTGCGTGGTATGCGCTGCATCGCCAAATCATCATCGAAGGCAAAGTCGCGCCCATCGATGCGGCCGAGACCGAACACTATTTCGCCTCCCGCCCACGCGAAGCGCAACTCGGCGCCTGGGCTTCGCGCCAAAGCGAACCACTCGCCTCCCGCGAAGCGCTACAAACCCGCCTCGAATCCCGCAAACAACAATTCACCAACACCGCCGTCCCGCCGCCGCCATTCTGGGGCGGCTATCGCATCACCCCGCATCGCATCGAATTCTGGCAAGGCCGCCAACACCGCCTACACGACCGCATCCTCTACACCCGCCGCGACACCACCTGGCAAATCCAACGCCTATACCCGTAAAACAATTGCTATACTTAACCGCACGGACGATACGGAGAGATGTCTGAGTGGTTTAAAGAGCACGCCTGGAAAGTGTGTATACGCTAACCGCGTATCGCGGGTTCGAATCCCGCTCTCTCCGCCAAATTTTCAGCCGCTTAATATGTCCACGCTTCCGCCGCCAACGGCGCGCGGTTTAAGTCGTCTCGGCATCGTCGCCATTGCGGCATGTGGCGGTCCATTTGCGCGATAAAGTTGTCGTTGTGCAGGCGTTCAACAAAATGCACCATTTCATGCACGACAACATATTCGATGCAATGCACCGGTTTTTTCATCAGTTCCAAATTTAACCAAATGCGCCGATGCGCCGGGTTGCAACTTCCCCATTTTGTTTTCATCCGCTTGATTCCGCATTGCGCAATGCACAGCCCGGTTTTGTCCTGCCATTTGTGAATAATGCCCGGCAGCAATGCGCGCATTTGTGCGCGATACCAATTCATCATCAGTTTTTCGCGCTGTTGTTGCGTCGCCCGTTTGTCGATGCATAACCGAATGGTTTGCTTGCCGTGCAGATAAACCGGCGGTTGATGCGCGTCGTGCCGCACTTCCAACAAATAACGCCGCCCCAAATAATAATGACTCTCGCGGCTGACATATTCGCGCGCACTTTGTCGCGCCTGTTCGACAAACGGTTTTTGTCGGCGCTTAATCCAATGCAGTTTTGACACAATCGCCATCCGCACGGTCTCATCGTCGACGCTCTCCGGCACCGAGATTTTGACGCGCCCATCGGGCGGATACACCGCCAGATGCAAATTTTTGATTTTTTTGCGCACCACTTTTACGGCGATGTTGCGCACGGTGATGGTTTGGTTAGTATTCACGGCGGCTTTTCACCAACTCAAGCAAGCGTTCAGCATCTTCGTCGTTGTCGTATTCGGTGCCGCGCAACACCTCGCGAAGTTTTTCCGCCATGTAGCGCGTTTTTAAAGGGTGGTTGCGCCAGTCGTCATACCGACTGCTGCGCACGGTTTTATCAATACGCAACGCCAATTCCGCATCGCGACCAAAATTGGCGTACAACGCGATTTTTTCCGAGGTGTCCAGTCTGCCGTCAGGTTCGGCGGCTTCATAGTCTGGAAGCGATTCGGTTTCGTCATATACCGAACGCTCGCCCTCATGAACTTTGTGCGCAAGTTTGATTACCCTTTTCAGGTAGTCTTCGTAGTTCAGCGCGTTTGCTCTGCGCTGCTTAATAAGCGCATCAAGCCTATCCGACATTTTGTCGTAATACGCCGGATTGGAAGGGCGCTCGTCAATAATCAACTTGCGCACGTTGTTTTCAATGGTTTCAGCGGTCGCTTCTTTGTCGTCACGAATCCCCGCCGGCAGTTTGTCAATTGCCGCTTCACCGCGATGCACGATTAACTCCACCAACCCAATGTCGTCAAAGTTGGCGAGCGTCCGGCTTTCATCGGCATCGATATACATGTCAATCATGAGGCGCATGTCCGGTTCATACGACTTCAAATCAATAAAGTCGCCGCTGGCCATTTTTACTTCTTGACACACTTTTTCGTAGTGTTTCACTTCGGCATTGACGGCTTTAATTTCCTTTTTGGTGTAGCCGGCTTCTTCGAGTTCGCCGGTAATCGCGGCAAACGCGCGAATCAACGACGCGGTCGCGCGATAAAACAAGTGCCGACGCTGTGCGGTTTTTTCCAACTCCTCGGGGTCGACTGATTCGCCGCAAAAGTGGCGTCGATATTGATTCGATTGTCGCGGCGCTTCGACCGGTTCGCAGTGCGCGTTAATGGATTCACGCATTTGCTCCAATCGTTCTTTCGCCTTGCTCAAACGATTGTTAAGCAAGCCGGCGATGTCTTGTTCGTCGTAATTGGCGAAAGCACCACTGGTGTAGGTGTCAACGGCTCTTTCCAAATTGCGAAACAGGTCTTTGTAATCGACGATATAGCCGTATTCTTTGTCGTCATCGTCGACTCGATTGACGCGGCAGATGGCTTGGAACAAGCCGTGGTCTTTCATGCTTTTGTCGATGTAAAGATAAGTCGCCGCCGGCGCATCGAATCCGGTCAGCAGTTTGTCGACGACAATCAACAGGCGCATTTGCCCCGGTTGCTCGATAAATAGTTTCTTCACTTTTTGCTCGTATTCGTCCGCGCGATTAATCGCCTCATCCGGCGATTGGTCGAAGAACTTGGCAAGCATTTTTCGGTAGGTTTCATATTGGAATGCCGTGTCCGTTGTCCCCACGCCGATTTCCTCATCGCGAATGTCCTGCGGGTTGGGGCGATAGGAAGTTACCAACGCGCATTTGCCGGCGAGTTCGGTTTCGGCAAACAATTTATACAGTTTGCATGCGTCAAAAATGCTGCCGGCGACCAGCAACGCATTACCGCGTCCGCTGGCAAGCCGAGGCTTTGTGCCCATATCCAACAGGATGTCCGCGACAATTCGCTTAAGGCGCGATTCTGAACTCAGCACCTGTTGCATGACCGCCCAGCGGGCTTTTAACTTGTCGCGCGCATAATCGTTTAGCCCGCGCGTTTTCGATTCGAACCAAGCGTCGATATTTTTCGTCGAGCCGATTTTTTGATTGATGTCGCGCGATTCATAACGCAAATCCACGACCACGCGGTCAGCCACCGCCTCGTCAAATTTATAGGTGTGGATATATTTGCCAAACACATCCCAACTTTTTTGTTTGTCGTTTTTCAAAAGCGGCGTGCCGGTAAAGCCGATAAACACTGCATTCGGCAGCACTTGTTTCATCGCTTTGTGCATCGCGCCGGATTGGGTGCGGTGGCATTCATCGACAAACACAAACATTTCGCCTTGGGCGACAAAATCGTGCGGAATGCCTTGTTGCATTTCGTGCAGGAATTCGGCGGTTGCCTGTTGCGCACGGTCGTCGTCCGACGCCCCGCCAAATTTATGCACGAGCGAACTGATTAACCATTCGGATGAACGTTTTAATGTGTCGGCGAGGTCTTTGCCGCTTTTGGTGCGGTAAATGGCTTCGTCAACGCCGCGAAAAACGCGCTCAATTTGTTCGTCCAGTTCAATGCGGTCGGTAATAATCAATACGCGCGAATTGGTAACATTTTCGCGTATCCATTTGGCAAGCCAAACCATCGTCAAACTTTTGCCCGAGCCTTGCGTATGCCAAATGATTCCGCCTTCGCGGTTGCGGATGTTGTCTTGCGCCGCTTTCACGCCGAAGTATTGGTTGTGGCGGCAGATTTTTTTAATGCCGCTGTCGTACACGACAAAGTCACGAATCAATTCCAATAATCGCTTTTTGTCACACAACAACGTCAAATGGCGGTCAAGGTTGTTTTCGCCGTTGCCATCGCCTTTTTTCCATTCCAAAAAGTGTTTTGCCGACGTGCCGGTTACGCCGTAGCGCAAGCCGGCGGTGTCGTTGCCCGCCATCACCAGTTGGATGGTCGTAAAAAACGGGCGGATGTAATCGCTGCGTTGGTTCAAAAGATTTTGGCGAATGCCTTCTTCCACGCTGACTATCGAGCGTTTTAATTCCAGCACGCCAACGGCGATGCCGTTTATGTACAGCACGATGTCCGGGCGTTTGGTGTTGCGTCCTTTTACGGTAACTTCTTCGGCAATCGCAAAATCATTGTTTTGCCGCGTTTCCCAATCAATCAGGTGCACGGTTTTGTGTTGTTCGCCAACACCTTCACGAACTTTAACGCCGTAGCGAAACAATCCATACACTTTTTTGTTGCAATCGTAAAAATTGTCACCGATGCCAAGCGTGGCGACGCCGGTAAGTTTGCGCACCGCTTGGTCAATCACAGTTTCACTGTGACCTTGCTTTTGTAAAAATGCGCGCAGGTTTGCCTGTTCTATGTTGCTGTTGTCGCGATGCGTCCAATCGCCAAGATATTCATAACCCAATTGGTCACGAAAAAGGGCGACAACGCGGTTTTGCGTTGCGCGTTCGGGTGCGCCAACTTCGTTCATGGTTTCACCAATCTTGTTTTGCCGGTGAGTAGTTCCTGCATCATAGCGGTTTTAATCGCCTTGGTTTTTGCCAAGCGGTTTTCCAACGCTTCAATTTCTGAATCCATATCGGACAGGATTGAGGCGATGGCTTTTTGCGCGTTTACATTGTGCACATAAGTTATTTTGAAAAAACGCAAGTGCTCGGGGTAAACGTGAGGCTGAGCGCCCCCTGTTTGAAGCGCGTGTAACGCAAGTTGATTTTTCTTTAAACTGTAATATAAAAATTTCACGTCATACTTTTCTGACGGGATAATCGTTGAGCAATCGGAAGCAAATATCGGCTTGTTGTGAAAAGCAACGTAACCGGCATTCGCGCCGGATGCGCTGATTGTGATTGTATGCGCGGGACGGTTAGATGCATTGTGGTAGTGCGAGGGTGTTAACCCTCCGGCTACTACGGGGATGTTTCCCGGCACACTTGTTTTCCTTGTAATTAAATCACCTTTTTTTATTTCGCAAATTTCATCAAGCGAAACTTGCCGAAAATCACCATTGACTCCCGCCAACCGTTTCTTACCGGTCAAAAGCACCTGCATAGCGGCGGTTTTCACATCGCGGTTTTTGGTAATCAGCCGTTCAATGTTTTCAATCAAGCCATCAACATCCGACAAGGCGGTGGCGATGGCTTTTTGTTCGCTTTCATCGGGGAGGGCGATGAGAATTTTGTTTACCTGCTCGGCATTAATGCTGTCAAAAGTCGAGCCTGCTGCAAACCTCGCCAACTTATCCTCTAAACTCTGCAGGAAGTAGTACAAGTATTCGTTTGGGTACTGAATAGAACAAACGCCACGCCCTAAACAACAATCGAAAGTTGCTTTTGCCACTTCACCAACCGGTGCTCGAACGGTCATGAGGACATCACCTTCTCTCCCCAATTTTGCGGTTTGGGTGCAATACTGACGCACGACAGTTTTTCTGTTTTTGATGTCGGCGTTACCCTGAATGAACGGCAACCCAACCCCCTTTGAGTTGTAAAACTTCGAAGGCGGCGACTGCCCCATTGTTACCTGGGCAAGCGTCCCTAATGCGTCGACGTTCCAATCATCGGGGATGATTCCAACATCAGTTTTTTTGTAAACGGTAGATGCCTGTTTCATTTGCAAGTTACCCCCATCGTTTTAAGATGAACGTCAACTTTCGCAGCATATTTTTCAACCTCTTTAACAATTTGCGGCAACGGGTGAGCATAACGGGCGTTCAACTCATCTGCGCGCAACGCCACCGTTTGCGTCACTTGTTCAATTTCATTGTTCACAGCGGATTCCAACCAAGCAAGCCATTTGTCGTCAACCACCAACTCTTTAATTTCGCGCTCGCTAAGCGCAGCGTAACGTTGCAATACTGCCGCATCAAGTTTGCCTTGCGCGACTTTAATTTGTTTGCCGATTTCTCTTTCCTTTTCCAACAGACGCATGGCATCCGTCAAAGCCGACATTTCGTCAACAAAGTTAACATCATCTTTAATTTGTTTCATTCGTTTCTTAATGTTGCTCTTCGACAGTTTGCCGTTGGTCGTTTTAACATCCTCGAGCAAACCTTCGTCACCGCTGTGTTGTTCAGTTAACGCTTCGATTTCCACGCGCACGCCGTCCACTTGCAATTGCAGTGCATCAATCTCCGCTTGCGCGTCCGGATAGAACCGCCGGACAATTAGCATCGGCGGAATTAAATCGGTTTTGTACTCTTCTTTTGAACGCTTCGAGCCGATAACGATGTCGGCTTCCTCTTTCATCGCGTCACTTTTTTCCAATCGACGCGGTTGTGCCGCAGTTTTCCAACCGTCGACGACAATGGCATACACATCGTCTTGCATCTTCTCGGCCCAATAATCCATTAAATGTTGGTAAAGGTCGTATTTTTCAATCCTCTGCACTTTGTCAAAAGCACCCAAAAAATCATCCGACAAAGCACGGATGATTTTTTGCGGGTTGTGGCCGCTTTTACCGTTTTTATTATTCGGCTTAATGTTTTGCAGATGCGTGCGATATTTCAGTTTCCACGAAGCAAACCGTGACTTAATTTCGTTGACGTACTTTGTATATTCGGGCGATTTCACGACCAAAGTGCGCATTTCATCGCTCGGCAGTTGTGCGATTAAATAATCCGGATTGTCACTGGGTTTAAACAGCCGCTCGCGCATTGCGCTAAGCACTTCCCAACTATCCAAAAGCCGGCTAACATCGCGTTCGGGAATACCACCTTGCAGATGCGCGGTCAAGTCGTGCAGGTCGATTTCGCCGCCGCCGTCAATATAACGCGGCAGGTTTAAGTTACAAGCGTTTTTTTCATTGTCAATCTCGGTGAACGGCACCTCCCGCGAATAGCCGTTCTTCTCGCGCCGACGTTTAAACACATCGACAATTTTGTGAATGTCGCATTCACGCAGGCGGTTTTTATTGCCGTCTTTAATGTAACCCTTTTCGGCGTTAATCATAAAAATGCTTTCGCGCGCGTTGGCTTTTTCCTTGTCCAGCACGACAATGCACGCCGCAATGCCAGTGCCGTAAAACAAATTCATGGGCAACCCGATGATGCAATCGATGAAACCGCTTCTTACGATTTCTGTGCGGATGCGCTTTTCGGCGTTGCCACGGAACAGCACGCCATGCGGCAAAATTACCGCACCTTTGCCGTTGCTGTTCAATGACGCGATGATGTGCAGTAAAAACGCATAATCGCCGTTTTTTGCGGGCGGAATGCCGTATTCGAATCGCCTGAATGCGTCGTTGGTCGGGTCAAAGCCGATTGTCCATGACTTGGTGGAAAACGGCGGGTTGGCGACAACAAAATGAAAACGTTTCAATTGTTGTTTGCCTTGCCGGTCCTCATCGACAAACTCGGGGTTGGATAAAGTGCTGTAACCGCCCGAAGCAATTTTAGCCATGGCGCTGTCGTGCAAAAACATATTCATTCGCGCCAATGCGGTTGTGGCGACATCCTGTTCTTGCCCGTAAATTGACATCTTGTGCGGTGCTTCGTCGGCGACTTTCAGCAACAGCGAACCCGAGCCGCAGGTTGGGTCGTATACGGTTTGGTCTTGCGTCGTTTTGTCGGTGATGCCAATCACCTTTGCCATCACCCGCGACACCTCCGCCGGCGTGTAAAACTGCCCTTTGCTTTTGCCGCTTTCGGTGGCGAAATGGCGCATTAAGTATTCATACGCGCCACCGAGCAGGTCATCATCCGCGGCGCGATGATTGCGAAAATCCAAATCTTTAAAAATCGCCACCAGTTTGGAAAGGCGGTCTTGCATGGCTTTGCCTTTGCCGAGTTTGTCTTCATTATTGAAATCGGCAATGTCAACCATGTTTTTTAAGTAACCATCTTCCACCTCGGCAAGTTTGCCGAGGACTTTATTAATGCCGTCGCCGATATCCGTTTTGCCGATGAGTTTAACAATATCGTCAAACGCCCCACCCTTGGGAATTCGAATCAACGCATTGGGCTTGCCGGCGTATTTATCCGACACATACTTAACAAACAACAACGTCAGCACATAATCCTTGTACTGTGACGCATCCATCCCGCCGCGCAACTCGTCGCAACTTTTCCACAGTGAACGGTAAATCTCGGATTTTTTAATCGCCATCGTACGCGCCGGTGTTTGAATTGCCGCCGGCGCATTGTACCCGCATATTCACCGCAACAACCCGTTTGTATCAGTCAAGATTCCGCGTCATTTGTTTGCGCGATGATTTTGTCGGTTAACTCCGAGAAGTCACGATAGCAATCGGTGACATAACTTTGATGCCCGGCAATTGCACCATCGCCGGGCTTTAACAAAAACATTGGCTTGCGCGCCTCTTGCGCCAACGGCATCAGCGAACGATAGTCGCGCAAGTGCGCCAAACAATTTGGGTCAGATTCAAAATCGACATCCAGTTTAGGTTCATTCATAGCGCTCATATATTCGGAGGGGATTTTTTCAATCCACTTTAAGAACGCTTTGACCGGTCGTTGCTCTCTAACCGAATGGCGCATAACGAGATAGCCAATCGGATTCATTTCTCCGCTTGGCAGGGCGATTCCCAAATCGTCAGGCGCGGATTCCATGCGTCTACCCCACGCGGTGCGCCATGCGCTAAGGATGCCGCCAACATTGCGCAGCCCTTGAAGCGAAAACAAATCCGGCGCCAACGGTATAACAACGTAATCGCTGGCAAGAAGTGCCGAGCGATTAATTGCGCCCAAACTTGGGCCAACATCAATCAGTGCATATTCTGCTTCAAACTCTTTACCTGCCCGGGCAATAATGCGTGCAAAAGAGGCGATGACGCGAAATGCCCCCGACTCATCTTCGTTCACACCTAAGCATTTGGGCCAAGATTCGGATAATCCATCCTCGCGTCTGGAGAGTGCAAGGTCGCCGACTAACAAACCGATTCGGTCGTGTATTGCTTCGATATGCGGCGAATCCGAAATATCGCCGGTTCTTTCAAACAGCGGTGCGATGGCTTGGTCCAGCGTCTTTTTTTCATCCCAAATGCGCTCGATGGCGTTCTCCGACAAAAACATCCCGCTCAAATTACATTGCGGGTCCAAATCAGCGACGATGACGCGGTGGTCCTTTTCCGCCAGCATCCAGGCGAGGTGATACACCAGCGTGGTTTTGCCGACGCCGCCTTTGTTGTTAAAAAAGGTGATGGTTTTCATTGGGGTGCCTCCGCTTTGTACACGGTTACGGCGAAGAAGCCATGCTCGACTTTAAATTTTGGCGGCGGGTTGCCGTTGTCTTTCAGCGCTTTTGTTGCCACTGGAATGCCACGCCCAAAGTGTTCCATAAGTTCCAAATCGCGCATGGCGAAAGCAAGATTCGGGTTGCGATACTCGGTGCGGCTGCCTGAGTTCAAACTTTCAAGCGTCACCCCGCCGTAAAACTCGCCGGGGCTGATGATTTCAATTCGGTCATCATACCAATTGATTCGAGTCGGGGCGTTGGCGCCATCATAATTTCGGTGAATGACGGCATTCGCGAAAAATTCACGCAACGCTTTGGGCGGGTAATTCATTTGTTTAACATGTTTAAGCCCAGGAACCGTAATCCGCATTCCGGTATTGATTTTTACTATTTTTTTCATTTCATCCAATTGGTCAACTACAGTGCCGCGCACATCACGCGAATCAGCGGGGACGTCGGCGATGCTTGTGCCGGCGTAGCGCACAAATTGAATGCATGCCCCCGGCAACCAATCAGTGGGTTGGTTACCCAAAATAAGAATCGCCGTTGCATTTGGAATGTTGTTGTCGTCCACCAAACGCAACGCTCGCATTTTGTGCTCACCGTTTCGGGGGGGTTCTGCAAATGTTTCGTGCGATACAGCCGCAGGCAAATATTCAGTGCGGAATCGATTCATATCGATATCGCGTTCCACGGTCGCGCCTGTTACTGGACGCGCGTCAAATGGGCGGTCGCCCCATTGGCGTTTTTCGGTTAACACTCGCTCTTCCTCCGCGGATGCGCGTTCACATCGCTCGCCCGCGCGAATCCAACAATCCCTATCCAGTCGCACCGGGGTGTTGCTGTGCGGCAACACCTCCACTACCACTACATCACAATTTTCGAGTTGCCTCGTTTCGATGGACATCACTGGAAACGGCAAAATTTTTCCGTCGTTGCGAAATCCGCCAAGTGTTTCCATTAACCATTTAACCTTGACTGCTTCCAAGCCGACAATTCCACCGTCATCGCGCACGCCAATAAATAAGAATCCCGGTTCTTTTGAATTGGGCAAGTCGTTGGCAAAAGCGCAAATCGCCTCGCGAAATTTGTCGTTGTTTCGATGTGATTCGCAAAACTCGACGCGTTCCCCTTCACCCCCGTCGATGATTTCCAGCAATTCTTGGTCAGTTTTTTGCAATTGAACTTCTCCACTCATCAACTCGTCAAGCGGGCATTTTACCCGCATTCACCGCAAAATCTGCGGCGAATGCCCGCCTTAATCACCGCAAAATCTGCGGTGATTAACTATCAGATTATCGCGCCGCGAAATTCGGCGTGGTTTGCGATGCGTCAAGATAAGCGCACACGCTCCCCAAACAACCCCGTACCAATACGCAACATAGTCGCCCCTTCGGCGATGGCGGCGCGCCAGTCGGCGCTCATGCCCATGGATAATTGGTCGAGGGCGCAGCCGTTTGCGTTTAATTCCTCGAGCAATTCGCGGCAGCGGCGAAATGCGGCGCGTTGTTCGGTGAATTGTTCGCGCATTGCCGGCAGGCACATCAAGCCGCGCAGGCGCAAGTTGGGCAGTTCGCGCAGTTGGTTTGCCAGTGTCGGCAATTCGTCGATGGCGACGCCGGCTTTGTTGGGTTCGGCGTCGAGGTTGATTTGAATCAGCACATTGAGCGGTGCGCCGTTGCGGTGTTGGTTTAATTTTTGCGCGGTTTTGTATTCGGCGATGCTGTGCACCCAATCAAACCGCTGCGCAATCTCGCGGCATTTGCGGCTTTGGATTCGTCCGATGAAATGCCAGGTGAGTTGGTTTGCAATCGTGTTTGCGGTTGTGTTTGTAATCGTGGTGTTTGCAATGGCGGCGTTTTCGGCATTGCCACTTTCGCCATCGTCACTTTCGACTTTGCCGCTTTCGCCATCGAGCGACAACAGCGTTTCGACTTGCGCGATTTTTGCGGATGCTTCCTGCAGATAGTTCTCGGCAAAATCGCGTTGACCGTGTTGCGCCAAGGCGACGATTTTTTCGGCGGGGTGTTGTTTGCCGACGGCAATTAAGCGAATCGATTGCGGCGTTCGTTGCGCTTGTTCGGCGCAATGCGCGATGTCGTCGATGACCGTCGCCAATCGTTGTGCGCTTTGTGATTGCAACGATGTTGCGGCGGTTGCGTTGGGTCGGGCGGGTGATTGCATAAACTTGGTTGACGAAGTGTGTGTTCGATGGGCGCGAGATGCGTGCGCAATTGTGCCGCGAATTTGTCGCATTGGCATTGCGGTTATAATACCGTCAATAAGCGGCTACAATAACGCCAATCAAATTGGAGTTAAGTTTAATTTAATTTTTTAATTTAAGTTTGGTTTTTTAAGTTTGATTATTTAATTTAATTTTATTTGTTGCGTTAACTTTATTTGCGACATAAACCATCGCGCCACTGTAACCCCCGAGTGATATTCGATAACTAACGCCCCGACGATTAACGCAAGTGAACAATCAAACGCCCATCGCGGCGGGCATTCTTGGCGGCGGCGGTTACGGCGGCGTTGAATTGATTCGCATCTTGGCGCGCCATCCGCAGGTGCGTCTGCACACCATCACCTCGCGCAGCGAAGCCGGTCGAGCGGTCGGCGAAGTGTTTCCATGGTTGCGCGGGGCGGTCGAGTTGTCGTTTGTTGCGCCGCAAGAGGCCGCGTTGTCGCAATGCGATGTCGTGTTTGCGGCGACGCCGAACGGTGTGGCGATGACCTTCGCCGAATCGCTGCTCGATGCCGGCGTCAAGTTGATTGATTTATCCGCCGATTTTCGCCTCAGCGACGCCGCCGTGTGGCGCAATTGGTATGGCGTCGCGCACGCTTGCCCGGCGTTGTTGTCGCGCGCGGTGTATGGCTTGCCGGAACTCAATCGCGCAGCCATCGCCAAAGCGCAATTGGTCGCCAACCCGGGTTGTTATTCGACCGCCGTGTTGCTCGGGTTGTTGCCGCTCATCGAATCCGGCGCGGCGCAATCCACCGGCTTAATCGCCGACGCCAAATCCGGCGTCTCCGGCGCCGGTCGCGCCGCGCAATTGGCGACCGCAATGAGCGAAGTCGGCGAATCATTTGCGCCGTATGCGTTGTCCGGTCATCGGCATCTGCCGGAGATTTGCCAACAACTCAATCAACTCGCCGGGCGTTCGGTGGAATTAACTTTCGCGCCGCATCTGTTGCCGATGATTCGCGGCATTTGCGCGACGCTGTATGCGCGCCTGAGCGAACAAGGGCGCGATATGGATTTGCAGTCGTTGTACGAAAACCGTTTTGCCGATGAACCGTTTGTCGATGTGTTGCCGCCCGGCGCGCATCCGCAAACGCGCAGCGTGCGCGGCGCGAATGTTTGTCGGCTGGCGGTGCATCGCCCGCAACAAGGCGAAGTCGCCGTGGTTGCGTCGGTCATCGACAACTTGGTCAAAGGCGCCGCCGGGCAAGCCGTGCAGAATATGAATCTGCTGTTTAACCTGCCCGAAACCGCCGGCTTGACCGACATCGCACTCGCGCCTTGAAGTGCCGCGCCTCGATTCACCGTCGGTGTCGCCCAACCCAATCCGCCGTCCAATGCGCCGTTGCGTGATTGACTGTCGATTAATGTCGATGGAGGTTGCTGACTGGTGCACTCGATGCAATCACCGTGTATCACGTCTCGATGCACCGTCAACGTCGCCCAATCCAATCCGCCGTCTAATGCATCGCCGCGCGATTGACCGTCGATTAATGTCGATGGATGCCGCCGACCGTCGCGCGCAATGCAATCGCCGTGCATCGCGTATCGAGTCACCGCACATTGCAAAGTCGCGTCTCGAAGCATTGCATCGTGCATTATCACGTCTCGATGCACCGTCAACGTCGCCCAATCCAATCCGCTGTTTAATGCCTCGCCGCGCGATTGACCGTCGATTAATGTCGATGAACGCTACCGACCGTTGCACTCGACGCAATCACCGTGTATCGAATGTTGACGCACTGTGCATTGAAGCGTCACATTGTGCGTCACCGTCAGCGTTACCCAATCCAGTCCTTCGCCGCACAATTGACCGTCGATTAATGTCGATGGATGCCGCCGACCGTTGCACTCGACGCAATCACCGTGTATCGCATGTTGAGTCGCTATGCAACGAAGCGTCACATTGTGCGTCACCGTTAGCGTTACTCAATCCAATCCTTCGCCGCACAATTGACCGTCGATTAACATCGATGAACGCCGCCGACCGCCGCGCGCGACACAATCGTCGTGCATCCCATATCGAATCACCGTCGACATCACCCACCCCAATCCACCGCGCGATTGACTCGTTTAACTGTCGCTTAACCATCGACAACCATCGATGAACACCGTCGACACGCGCGCCAATCATCAGCGTCGTTTGCGGCGCCTTGCGCGTTGGTTTGGCGGGGTGTTTGGGGTGTGGTTTATTTTATCGGCGGGGTTGCATTTTAGTCCGCTTCGGCAAATCACCGCCGATTGGGTCGAGGCGCGCACCGGTCGGGCGGTGGCGATTGGCTGGTTGGCGGTTGGTTGGTCGCGCGGGCCGGCGTTGGTTGCCGGGTCGGTGCGTTATCCGAATGCGTCTTGGGGGAAGTCGAGCGATGCGATTGATGCGGCGCGGGTGAGTTTGGATTTGTCGTGGTCGTCTTTGTTGCGCGGTGAGTTGCGCGGCGAAATCACCGTGCGGCGCGCGTGCGTCGAGATTGAACATCGAAAGGGCAAACGCAATCTGCCGAGTTGGCGCACCGCATCAACTGCGGCGCGTTCATCGATGGCTGAATTGCCGGGCATCGCCGCGCTCAACATTATGCACAGCGCGATTAAAGTGCATTCGCCGCATCGACAATGGGAGATTGATTTTGCCGATGTGCGCATCGCGCGCGACGAATTGAAGGCGCCGTTGGCGATTGATTTTCACGGCGCGATTGAACAAACGCCGTTGCGCGCGCGCGGCACGCTCGGCACATTGCAAACGATGGTGGCGCGCAAGCCGTCGACGATAGAACTGCAAGGCGCGCTTGGCGACGACAACAATCGCTTTCGCATCGACGGCACGGTCGCGCGATTGTCGCGATGGCGTGATGCGCGGTTGACGATGAACGCGACTGTCGAAAAAGTGTCGACATTGTCGAGATTGGCCGGGGTGAGGCTGGCCGACATCGGCGTCGTCACCGGCGCGGCGCAATTGGTGCAGCCGCAAGGATTGCGCAGCATGCAACTGCAGGCGATTGAACTCGAATCGCGCGGGCATGGATTGCATGGCGTGTGGCGCGGGCGGATTGAACGCTTGATAAGTTTGCAAGGCATCGATATCGATATCTCGATGGACGGCGCATTCACGCCGGCGGTCGATTGGTTGCCGGGCGACGCCGCACCGCCGCACACCGCAATGCAATTGCGCATCCACGGCGCGCGCAATGATTTAACCTTTGCGGTCATCAACGCCATCGCGCGCAACGCCGCGTATACGGCGTGGGGCAACGGCGCATTGCAGCGCAAAGGACGAAACTGGCGCGGCGAATTGCCGCTGTCGTTGCGGCTGAATCATCTCGGCGATGCGCCGCGCATCACCCCGCAGGCGATGGCGACGCTTGGCGTTGTGCATGCGTTTGGCTATTTAATTCGCCGCGACAATGCCTGGCATTTGCGCGACATCTCGGCGCGGATTGAACGCGACGGTTTGCGCGCACAAGCCAACGGCGAACTCAATCGACTGTTGCGTGAGCGCGACGGGCGGTTTGCGGTGCGCGTCGAGATGGATGATATGCATCATCTGCAGCCGTTCTTTGCGACAACATTGCCGCCGTTGTCGGCGTTGCGATTGGAATCATCGATTGACTATATCGACGGCAATGCACAGGCGCGCATCGATTCGCTCGAGGCGCGCGGCTATGGATTGGATTGGTCGGCGCGCGGCGCGATTGCGCGGTTGTTCGAATGGCGCGAACCGACGATGACCTTCAGCGCGCGCGGGCAACAACTGTATAACCTGCCGTTTCTGCCCGGGCAAACTTTTGCGTTGGATGCGCCGCTGACCCTGCGCGCGAATTTGATTGACGATGCGCGCGGCTTTCATCTGCGCGAACTGCATGCAAGCGTCGATGGCGCAGTGCGCGGTCAAGTGCGCGGTGCGATGCACTATTTGGGCGCGAAGTTGCGCGCCGATTTGGCGGTCGCGCTGGATGTGCAAGACATCGCCAAGTTGCGCGCCGCCGGCGAATGGTCGCCGCGCGCGGCGTATGCATTGGATTGGCTCAGCGCATTGGCGCCGGCGATGATTAACGCAAAGGTTACTTCGCGCGGCGCGCGGCAATGGCGCGCCGATAATCTGCGCATCGAATCGCGCGCCGAAGGAGTCGATGCCGCATTGTCCGGGCGGCTGGTGTTAACCGACGCTGTCGCCGCCACCGCCACTGTCGCCGATGTCGATGATGCGCCGTCGCAACTGCGCATTGCGATTGGACGATTGCCGAGTGCGCGGTTGCCTATCGCGATGAATTTCCCCGACGGCGTGTTGGGCGCGACCTTTAATCTTTCCGGTGCGCCGTGGCAAGTGCATAAACTGCGCGCACACATCGAGGCGCCGCGCGCCAATCTTAATTTGCGCGTCGACCATGCGCGGTTTCATCCGCTGCAGTGGCGCGGCGTGGTTGGCGAAGTAACCGCCGAACGCGCCGCCGATTTGGGCGACACGCGGCTGCTGCCGGATAACCGCACAGTCATCCGCCTAAGCGGCGACAACAATCGCGCGACGTTGACCGCCACCATCGGCGCAAGCGATGTACACGGCGCGATTACCTTAACCCATCAAGATGCGCGCGCGCGTTGGGTTGGGCGATTGGACTCGGCGCGGGTGGATTTGCGCGACTTAATCAAGCGTCCGCCGAAAAAATCCAATTGGTTTTCGACGACGCCGTTTAACAGTGACGACATCGCGCGATTGCGGCGCAGCGACGCGCAAATTGATTGGCGCATCGACCGCTTTACCAATCGATTCTTCGACCTGCACGACGCGCACAACCGCATCGATTTAACCAACGGCGAACTGCATCACAGCGTCGCCGCCGACATGGGCGGGGGCGACGTCGCGGCGACGTTTTCATTAAACGCCAACGTCACTCCGTTTTCATTCGCCTTATCGATGCACGGCGATCAAGCCGCGACCACGGCCTTGCCGGCGTTGCGCGAAGAGTCGTATCTTGCGCCCGGCACATTCGATGCGCGCATCGCCTTCGCCGCGGCCGGCGAATCGCCGGCGGCCTTGGCCGCCAATGTCGATGGGCGCGTGTCGGTGCGCTTGAATCGCACCAAGATTAAAAACCAATCGATCAACGTACTCGGCGGCGATTTGTTCACCAATATAATCACCGCGATTAATCCGTTCATCTCGCTCGGCGAATATGTCGACATCGAATGCGGCAATGTCGATTTTGAAATCGACAAAGGCAAGGCGTTGATTGAACACGACGGCTTTGCGCTCAAGACCGATCAAGTTACTTTGTTTGGCGCCGGCGACATCGATTTTGACGGCGGCTCGCTGCGCATTTTGATTGCGCCCAAAGCGCGCAAAGGGTTTGGCGTCAGTCCGTCGTCGTTGGTCAAACTGGTGCGCATCGGCGGCACGCTCGAATCACCGAAAATCGAAGCCGACCCGGCCGGCTTGTTGGGCACCGGCGTGGCCGTGCTCAGCGGCATTTACAGCGGCGGCTTGTCGGTGCTGGCGCAAGGGTTGTATGACCGCCGCAAAGCCAACGCCGAAGCGTGCAGTTTTGTCGGCGACGGCGAATCCTGATTCGGCGCGGCGAATTGGCGAATGCGCCGAATGTCGTGCGCATGTTTTGTCGGATGGCTCGTCGGATGTCTTGTCGAATATCGCGCCAAATACTTGCCAAATGCCCTGCCGAAGGCGCAATTTTGGGTGTTGTGCGGGCGATTTTTTGCACTGAATTTTATGGTTTTGCGCGGTGGTTTTTGTGGTAAAGTGTGCCTTGCAAGTATCGAGCGGGCGTTGATTGGCGGTTTTGTTGTATGCCGCCGCGCAATGCCCGCGATTTTGGGCGGAAGTTTTTTTTGTATTTTGCCCAAAAAAACTTGCAACTGTGGTTGTCATCGGATTAAAATCCGCCCGAGAGGTGATGTCCGCTTTGTGAAATCGCCTTGTTTTCTTTGTCAATCAATGTGGAGAGATTTCAGCATGCAGAAATCATACAAAATCAATGTTGCCCTGAAAGTGGGCACGCTTCTCGCGGTTGCTGTTTTTGCGACCGGTTGTATCAGCGCCAAAAGCGGCTACGACGCAAAATGGCGCCCGGCGAAAGCCGCGCAACCGTCCTACGCGAGCGGTGGTGCCAACACTTGGACTGTCGTCTCCGGGAATACTCTTTGGAGTATCTCTGCGAACGAAAAGGTTTACAACACGCCGTATCAATGGCCGCTGTTGTACAAAGCCAATTCGAGCGTACTTGACGACGCCGATTTGATTCGCCCGGGTCAAGTGCTCGATATCCCGCGCCGGTTGTCTGCGGGTGAAGTCGACGCCGCCATTCGCTACGCCAAGTCGCGTGGCTCGTGGTCTATTGGCGAAGTCGAACCCAGCGACCAGCAGTATCTGCAAGGCAACTAATCGCATCGCGGCTTTGCCGCAGCGGTTGTTGTTTTGAAGTGAGTCAGCCCGGTGCGCCTTTGGTGCATCGGGCTGATTTGCGTCCACGCCCATCAGTTCGCGCGGGCGTTGCGCGCGATGTGTCCGCGTGATGCGTCTATGCCACCATCTTGCGCAAGGCAAATTCTAAAATCCCCTCGGCGCCGGCGGCTTTAAGCAGCGGCGCCAAATCGCGCACCGCGCCTTTATCGACGACTGATTCGACCGCCAGCCAATCGTTTTTGTGCAGGGTGTTAATGGTCGGCGCATGCAAACTCGGCAACAGCGCAACCACCGCCTCCAATTGCGCGCGCGACACATTCATCTTTAACAACACCTTGTCGCGCGCAGCCAACGCCGCGCTCAGTAGCAGGGCGATGCGGTCGATTTTGTCGCGCTTCCAAGCGTCGTCGAGCGCGCGCGCATTGGCGACGAACACCGTGTGGGTGTGCAGCAAATCGCAAACAATGCGAAGCCCGTGCGCGCGAATCGTGTCGCCGGTTTCGGTGATTTCGACCGCCGCATCGGCAAGCCCGTCGACCACTTTGGCTTCGGTTGCGCCCCAGGAAAACTCGACCTGCGCGTCGATGTTGCGTTTGGCGAGATAGTTTTTGGTGAAGTTCACCAATTCGGTGGCGATGCGCTTGCCGCGCAAATCCTCGAGTTTTTTAATCGGCGAATGCTCGCCGACAATCAGCACCCAGCGACACGGATTATCCGATGATTTGGAATACACCAAATCGGCGACCACGCGCACATCGGCCGCGGTTTCGGCAATCCAATCCTGCCCGGTCAGCCCGACATCCAACGTGCCGTTGGCGATGTAGATGCCCATCTCTTGCGAACGCACCAGCGAACAGTGAATCTCGGCGTCGTTAATCGCCGGAAAATAATTGCGCGACCGCGCGCTTATCTCCCACCCGGCCAGCGAAAACAATTCGCGCGTCGCTTCCTGCAAACTGCCTTTGGGAATGCCGAGCCGCAAAATGTTGTCGGCGTTCGACGGCGCTTTGGTCGATTTCTTCGTCGGGTTAACTTTTGATTTCATCGTTGATTAATGTCGTTGTTGGATTGGCGGTGTGCGGTTTACCAATAATGGTGTACAAAATAATGGTGTACAAAAAATTGTTGGCGTACAAAAACAGTTTGTAAAAACAGTTATAAAAATCAAGTGACAAAAAACAAGTGACAAAAACAGATTTACCCAACCGCCGCCAGCACCGCTTCGGCGCTTTGTTTGGCGTCGCCGAACAGCATTTGCGTGTTGTCCAAAAAGAACAGCGGATTATCGACGCCGGCATAGCCGCTGGCCATGCCGCGTTTGAGCACAATCACCGCGCGCGCGCGCCACACTTCGAGCACCGGCATGCCGGCAATCGGGCTGTCGGGCGAATCCAACGCCGATGGGTTGACGATGTCGTTGGCGCCGATGACCAGCACCGCATCGGTTTGCGCAAGGTCGGCGTTGATTTGTTCCATCTCGAACACGATGTCGTACGGCACGCGCGCTTCGGCCAGCAATACGTTCATGTGGCCGGGCATTCGTCCGGCGACCGGGTGAATCGCAAAGCGCACCTGCACGCTGCGTTCGCGCAGGCGGCGGGTTAATTCGGCGACCGGATGTTGCGCGCGCGCGACCGCCATGCCGTAGCCCGGCACTATCACGACCGATTTTGCATCGCGCAACAGTTGCGCGGTGTGCGCGGCGTCAATTTCGCGCGCGTGTCCGTCAATCGCTTCGGCGCGCGCGACCGCGCCAAAGCCGCCGGCGATGACCGCGAAAAAGTTGCGGTTCATTGCGCGACACATAATGTAACTTAAGATGGCGCCGCTTGCGCCGACCAGCGCGCCGGTGATGATGAGCAAATCGTTGGCAAGCATAAACCCGGTGGCGGCGGCGGCCCAGCCGGAATAACTGTTGAGCATCGAAATCACCACCGGCATGTCGGCGCCGCCGATGGCCGCCACCAGATGCACGCCGAACAACAGCGCCAAGCCGCACATCACCAACAACACGGTTAAGCCGTGCTCGGCGCCGACAAACGCTGCGCCGAGAATCGCGCAGGCGGTGACAATCGCCAAATTCAACCAATGCCGCGCCGGCAACATCAACGGCGCGCCGCCGATAACGCCCTGCAGTTTGCCGAAGGCGACCACTGAGCCGCTGAATGTCACCGCGCCGATGAACACGCCGAGAAAGATTTCAATTTCATGCACGGTTTTTTCGGCGCCGCGATAATGCGCGCCGGCGTCGTCCAAGAAGGTGGCGACGCCGACCAACACCGCGGCCAGCCCGACAAAACTGTGCAGCATCGCCACCAATTGCGGCATCGCGGTCATCTGCACGCGCATCGCCAAGCCCAACCCGCCAATCGCGCCGAGCGCAAGCATCAATGCAATCGCGCCGTATTGCCCGACCGAATCGCCGGCCAAGGTCGCCAGCAATGCAATCGCCATGCCGACCATGCCGCACAAGTTGCCGCGCGCCGCGCTTTGCTGTCGGCTCAAGCCGCCGAGGCTGAGAATAAACAACACGGCGGCGAGCAGATAGGCGGCGTTTTGCACGCCGACTGGGAGGGGCGGGAGTGAACTAATTTGCATGGCGGGTTAGGGGGTGAAGTTAGATGGCATGACGATACGACACGACGAAGTGTCGGGCAAAGTGCATGATTAAGTATTCGGTTCCAACGATGCTTAACCTCTTTGTGCAAGACAACGTACTTGACGTAGTCGTCATCATCGAAACGATTTTCGATAATGCTGAACGGGCAATCGTCACCATCGCCGTCGTACGAACTTTGTCTTGCACAAACTGGACGCAAACATTCACGAAAAGTTTTCCTCAAAATCCGCATCATCAAAAGTTTGGTCACGCGACTGCTTATCGATATTTTCGTGCGTGACTTTGACAATCACATCGAGACGTGACTTCGCAGCACAAAGTTTTTTCACCGCTTTATCATTATCGCCACCTTGTTGATACTGGGCGGCGAGAAGATACTCGGAAAGTAACCCCGTAGTCATCGTCACCAAATACGCATTGTCAGTTCCTTCGATGGCAACAGGACGACACAACTCTAGAATCTCCCGCACTTTTTTGCGGGCTTGGAACAGATTCGATTTTGCATCTACTTTGGACATAACAATTTCCTCATCAAAGTCATTTGCGAAACATTTTTAGCATTCGCCAAGTGACGCCAAAGCCGCCGAAGATGTTAATCGCCGCCAGCAACACCGCGCACAACGCCAGCCAACGCCATGCCGAATCGGTTTGCACCAGTGCGCCGATGACGATGATGCTGCTAATGGCGTTGGTCACGCTCATCAACGGCGTATGCAACGCCGGGCTGACATTCCAAATCACCTGCCAGCCGACAAAGCATGCCAGCACAAACACGATGAAATGATTCAAAAATGATTCGGGCGCAACCGCACCGACCGCCAAAATCGCCGCGCCGCCAAGCAATGCGGCAAACAGCGTCGCGACGCCGCGCCACCGCGTCGAAGGTTGAGTCGTAGATGGTTGCGATGGTTGGTCGCCGACGCTCGATGTGGTTGCGGCATTGTCGACGGGTTTGCGCGCCACTTCGGTGCGCACGGCAACCTGCGGCGGCGACCAAGTGACTTCGCCGCGATGCGCAATCGTCATCGCGCGAATCACTTCGTCGGCAAAATCAATCGTCAATTGCCCGTCGCGTTGCGGCGTTAATTCATCGAGCAGATGGCGGATGTTGGCGGCGTACAATTCGCTGGCTTGCATCGCCATGCGCGCGGCGTAATCCAAATGCCCGACGATATGCACGCCGTGATGCACAATCACGCCGCCGGGTTCGGTCGCTTCGCAGTTGCCGCCTTGCGCCGCGGCCAAATCGACGACGACGCCGCCGGCGCGCATCGACTCGACCATTTTTGCGCTGATTAATTTCGGCGCCGGCTTGCCGGGGATTTGCGCGGTGGTGATGATGATGTCGACCTCGCGCGCTTGTTCGGCAAACAACGCCATTTCCGCGGCGATAAATTCCGCGCTCATCGTTTTGCCGTAGCCGCCCGCGCCTTCGCCGGATTCGGTGAAATCCAATTGCAAAAATTCGGCGCGCATGCTTTCGATTTGTTCCTTAACTTCGAGACGCGTATCGAACGCGCGCACGATGGCGCCAAGATTAACCGCCGCGCCAATCGCCGACAAGCCGGCGACGCCGGCGCCAATCACCAACACTTTGGCCGGCTCGATGTGTCCGGCGGCGGTGGTTTGCCCGGCAAAGAATCGTCCGAAATGTTGCGCGGCGTCAATCACCGCGCGATAGCCGGCGACATTTGCCATCGCCGACAAGGCGTCGAATTTTTGCGCGCGCGAGATGCGCGGCACGGCGTCCATCGCCAATATGGTTGCGTCTTGTGCGGCCAATTGGGCGAGCGGTTTGCCGTGTTGCGCCGGCGCAAAAAAGCAAATCACCGTTTGCCCGCTGCGCACCCGCGCGGCTTCGTCGTCGCTCGGTCGCGCAACCTTACAAATCACCTGCGCCTCGCGCCACAATTCATCATCGCTTTCGATGATGCGCGCCCCGACATCTCGATAAGCGCGGTCGTCAAACCCGGCGGCGCGCCCGGCATTGGCCGCGACCAACACCGCATAACCCAATTCCATCACGCGCGCCGCTTCACTCGGCGTGCAGGCAACGCGCGTTTCCGGCGATTGTTCTTTACAAACGGCAAGTTTCATGGGGGGCATTCGTCAAGACGGTTGTATAAGTTAAGCATCGTACCAGTGGCATAGTACAAGAAATGGCGCCTGATGATTGCATCAAGAGTATCGCGCAAATTCATTCTACAAAAGCCGCGCCGCAAGGTTGGTCGCCGGCAATGTTGCCAATGCAATGTTCGCCGCCGCCATTTGCGACATCGTAAAGCAACCGCCGTCATTGCGTTGCATCGGCAAACGAGACGCGCAACTTAATTGCGGTTGTCGACATCGGCGCACTGTAAAACAATTGCCGCCGTTCATTGTCGTCGCCGACATCGTGCGGTGCAACATTCGGCAAGCGAGACCGGTAAATCAATTATCGCCGTCAACATTCGCGCATTGTAAAAAATTATCGCCGCTCACCATCGTCATCGCCATCGGCGACACTGTAAAACAATTATCGTTTCCAACCGTCGCCGCCGACATCGTTCGTTGCAACATCGACAAGTGTAATGCACAACTTAATTGCCGCCGTCGACATTTGCGCACTGTAAAAAATTGTCGTTGCTCTCGTCGCCACCGACATCGTTCGTTGCAACATCGATAAGCGTGATGCACAACTTAATTATCACTGTCAACATTCGCGCATTGTAAAAAATTATCGTCGCTCACCGTCGCCGCCGACATCGTACGGTGCAACATCGACAAACGAGACGCGCAACTTAATTATCGCCGCCAACATATTATGTTGTAACATCCGCCCCCACAAGCCGCGCAATTGCCTTGCCGCCATCCACATCGGCGACACTGTAAACAATCGCAATCGCCGTAACTATGCATCGCCGGTTGCGTTATAATGCCGACCCGGAAATTGCCGGGTGCATTTTGTTGTCGTCGGGTGGGTTTGTTAAACGGCGCGCAATATCCTGCGGCAATATTTATTTTTGTTCGAAGAAGTGATTAATTTTCCCCCGATGGCATCATGATGATGCGGCGCAAAATTACCGCGACGCGGCGTACGCCGGCCGTTGTGCCGGTGGCGGCCGAGGTCGCGCCGGCGCCGGTGGAGGCGTTGACGCGCGGGCGGGTGATGGGGCAGCCGAACGGTTGCGGCGTGTTTATTGCCACCCACGGCGAGAAGTGGAATTTACCCCCGGAACAAATGCGCGGCATTCTGCATGGCGACCGCGTGGCGGTGCGGTTGGTGCGCACCGATTATCGCGGGCGCAAGGAGGGCGCGGTTGTCGAAGTGTTGGAAAGCCGCGAAGTGGTCGGGCGGTTGTATCGCGAACGCAACACCGCGTTTATCGCCCCGCATGAAACGCGTTATGGGCGCGACATCGCCGTCGCCGGCGACGGCGAACATGATGCGTTGCCGGACGACATCGTGGTCGCCAAAATCGTCCGCCATCCGTTTGAGCATCGCTATGCACTCGGCGAAGTCGTCGAGGTGCTCGGCAATCGGCGCGATGTCGAAGGCGCGGCGCTCAAAACCAAAATCGCGGTGCGCCAGCATTCGATTCCGAATCAATGGAACGATGCGGTGACCGCCGAGTTGACGGCGATGGGCGAACAATTGCTCGGCGCATCGACGCGCGAAGACGACGGGCGCGCCGATTTGCGCGAATTGCCGTTTGTTACGATTGACGGCGAAGACGCGCGCGATTTTGATGATGCGGTGTTGTGCCGCCGCGACGCCGACGGCTGGCGGTTGTGGGTGGCGATTGCCGATGTCGGGCATTATGTGCGCGCCGACACGGCGTTGGATAAAGAGGCGTTGTTGCGCGGCAACTCGGCGTATTTTCCCGGCGCGGTGGTGCCGATGTTGCCCGAGACATTGTCCAACGGCATCTGTTCATTGCGCCCCGAACAAGATCGTTATTGCATGGTGTGCGAAATCCAATGCACCGCGCCGGGCGCGATTAAATCGTATCAATTTTATCCGGCGGTGATGCGCTCGCAGGCGCGGTTGACTTATTCGCTCGCCAATCAATTGATGGAACAATCGGACAGCCCGCTGCTGAATAAATGGCGGGCGTTTGCGCCGCAAATGGACGACCTGCATGCGTTTACGCAATTGCGCTTGGCGTTGTCATCGAAACGCGGCGCGATTGATTTCGAATTCCCCGAAGCCGAAATAACGTTGGATGAAAACCAACAAGTGAACACCTTGCGCACGCGCACGCGCAACCATGCGCATCGCGCGATAGAACAATGCATGCTCGCGGCCAACGCCTGCGCCGCGCGGTTTTTGCGCGAACGATTGGGGCGGCGCGCGATTTACCGCAATCATCGCGCGCCGCAAACCGAATCGCTCAGCGAATTGCGCCGGGTTCTCGCCGGCTTTTCGCTGGAACTCGGCGGCGGCGTCAAACCGCAGCCGTCGGATTATGCGCAACTGCTCAGCCAAGTCGCGCAGGACCCGGCGATGCTTTCGCTGGTGCAAACCGCGATGCTGCAAAGTTTAACGCAAGCCGAATACAGCAATGAACAAATCGGACATTTTGCGCTGGCGTTGCCGATTTACACGCACTTCACTTCGCCGATACGCCGCTATCCGGATTTAATTGTGCATCGGTTAATACGCGGACTGTTGCAAAGCGATGCGCACAAGACGTCGGAATCGCCCAACGCAACCGCCGCCGACTCGCCCAAAGAATCGATATTAGACACCTTGTTCAAAACGCCCGCCGCCGAATCCGGCAACGCCTACGATGCACCCAACGCCGCCGTCAACGATTCGCACAATGCCGACCAAGTCAACAACGTCAACACCGCCGACACCGCATCCAACGCCGCGCCGTCTTCGCTCGACCGAATCGCCGCGCATTGTTCATTCACCGAACGGCGCGCCGAAGATGCAAGCCGCGAAGTTATCGCCGCGCTTAAAGCCGAATATATGCAAAGCAAAGTCGGCGATGAATTCGACGGCGTGGTGTCGTCGGTCAAGGCGTTTGGTTTGTTTGTGCAGTTGACCGAAGTGCCGGTGGACGGCTTGGTGCATGTCAGTTTGCTCGGCGACGATTATTATCAATACGACGCCGAGCGCCAACAACTCGTCGGCGCGCGCAAGCGCAACACATTCGGCATGGGGCTGCGCGTGCGTGTGCGATTGATGCGCGTGCATACCGATGACGGCAAGATTGATTTTGCCTTGTGCAAGTGACGCTTTGTTTCACTTCGCTTGGTTTCGTTTTTAATTGACGCTGCATTAACACCACATTGACGCCATCGATGTCGCGCGATTCGCCGCCGCCGTTAATGTTGTGCGGCTTTCACGCCGTGGCGACGATGCTTGCCAAACATCCGCGTCAAGTGCAGACGGTGTGGCTGGCGCATCGCCGCCGTGATGTGCGCATGCAAAAGTTGCGCGCACAATTGCGCGACGCCGATATCCGCATTCGCGACGCCGATGATGCGCAACTCGCGCAACTGGCTTCGGGGTTAACCCATCAAGGCGTGGTCGCCGAAGTCCAATCGCGCGCGCCGCTCGAGCAAGCGGAATTGTTGGCGCGCATCGATGCGGCGCCAACGCCGGTGTTGTTGTTGATCCTCGACCAACTTCAAGACCCGCACAATCTCGGTGCCTGCCTGCGCGTGGCTGACGGCGTCGGCGTCGATGCGGTCATCCTGCCCAAAGACGGCGCGTGTCGCATCAACGCCACGGTCGCGCGCGTTGCGGCCGGCGCTTTGGCCGGGGTGCCGGTGTGTCGCGTCGCCAACTTGGCGCGGATGTTGGATGCATTAAAACAACGCGGTGTATGGTTGACCGGCGGCGCCGACAGCGCAACGCACGACATTCATCAATGCGATTTCCGCCCGCCGAGCGCGGTTGTACTCGGCAGCGAAGGCGTCGGGTTGCGCCGCTTGACCGCCGAACGTTGCGACCGCTTGGCGCGCATTCCAATGGCCGGCGTGGTCGCCAGCTTAAATGTGTCGGTCGCGGCCGGCGTGGTGTTGTATGAAGCGATGCGGCAGCGGGGCGGGTTGTTGGGTAACCCGGCGACCGTTGAGTCGAGCGAAACGTAAGTTAATGTCACTTAATTAATGCAACTTTATTAACGTAACTTAATTAACTTAACTTACTTAATGTAACTTAACTTAACTTAACTTAACTTAACGCAACCACCGCTTGTCGGCGCGATTGAGTTGTCACTTGTCACTTATTACTTATTACTTATTACTTATTACCTTTCACTCGTCACTATGTTACGCATCACTTAAGTTGCGCGCACTTTAATCGACGCCAACTGCCGTACAAAAATCACGCGCAATGAATGCACAAAAAACGGCGCACAAGGCGCCGTTGATTGATGAAGCAAAGGTGAACGACCAATAGCGTCAAACAACATGGCGTCACTCAAACAACGAAGTGTATTCACCGTAGCCGGCGGTTTCCAAATCGGCGAGTGCGACAAAATTCAGCGAGGCCGAGTTGATGCAATAGCGCAAACCGGTCGGCGCCGGGCCGTCCTTAAACACATGCCCCAAATGCGAGTCGCCGTATTTGCTGCGCAATTCGGTGCGCGGATAAATCAATTTGTAATCGGTGCGCTCGACGACGAAATGTTTGTCAATCGGTTTGGTGAAACTTGGCCAGCCGGTGCCGGATTTGTATTTGTCGGCGGATGAAAACAACGGTTCGCCGGAGACGATGTCGACATAAATGCCGGGTTGTTTGTTGTCCCAATATTCATTGCGATACGGCGGCTCGGTGGCGTCGCGTTGGGTGACGGCGTATTGAATGCCGTTCAATTGCGCGCGCAACGCTTCGTCGTTTGGTTTGGGATAACGGCTTGCCAATTTCGAATCGCCGCCACTGTTGTCGACGTTGTCGATGTTGTCGTCACCGACATCTTTGCTGCTGACTTTGTTGCGGTCTTCGTAGTTAACTTTTAATTGGTCGCCCCATACGCGCTTTAAAAATTGGTCGCGCCCCGAGCCGTGTCGATACACTTTGTAGCGATACGGATTGGTTTTGTAATAATTTTGATGATAGCCCTCGGCTTTGTAAAACGCGCCGGCCGGGGCAATCTCGACGACAATCGGTTTATCGAATCGGCCGGACTCGGCAAGTTGTTTGCGCGATTGGTCGGCGATGCGTTTTTCGTCATCGTTGTGATAAAAAATCGCCGGGCGATACCAATCGCCGCGGTCGACAAATTGCCCGCCGGCGTCGGTCGGGTCAATCTCGCGCCAAAAATAATACAACAGCGCATCGTATGAAATCACATCCGGGTCGTAGTAAATCTGCACCGCTTCGGTGTGCCCGGTGCCGCCGCGTCCGACTTCGTTGTAGGACGGGTTTTTTAATTCACCGCCGGTGTAGCCGGAGACGACGCGGCTGACGCCGTCGAGTTTTTCGAAGGTCGATTCAGTGCACCAAAAACACCCGCCGGCCAAAGTCGCGACCTTCAGGTTGTCGTTGGATTCGACATCGGTTGCGGCGTGCGCGGTGTGTTGGTGCGGCGCGGTTAACTGCCACAGCACCGCACCGAGCGCAAGCGCGCCGACAATTGCATACATCAATCGCGTTGGTTTGTTCATCGTGTCCGCTCCGAATTAACAGGTGGATGAGGTGAATTAAAAGTAAACAACATTAAAAATAGGGGCTGGCATAGATAATCACCGAGATTCCGCTCTAACCCATTGTTTCAATTGACGAAACTGCTCTTTTGGGTTGGCGGTGTTAAATCGCCACTCACACTCCTTCAAAAACAGCGGAAAATGCTCGGGCGGAATGCCGTTAAATCTGCGCAAATGACGCTTCGCTTGACTCCAAAAATTCTCAATGCCATTGATATGATTGCGACCATCGGCAAAACAATCGCTGTGATTGACGCGGCGATGTTTGAACTCCGACACATCCAGCGCACGATACGCATGATGCGAATCAGTATACACGACACTTTGCGGCTTGACGCGCTCGCGGATAATCGGCAGCAAAGTGGCGCGGCGCGCATCGGGAATAATCGCCGTAAAAACCTTGCCGTTGCGCTTCAAAAGCCCGAAAACAGGCGTTTTCCCCGCCGCACCGCGACCGCGTTTGCCTTTGCGATGACCGCCGAAATAACTCTCATCGGCCTCAATCTCGCCGGCAAGCATGCCGCATTGTTCGCTGTTCGCCATGATGATTTCACGCAACCGATGTTCATTCCGCCGCACCGTGTTGCGATTAACATCCGCCAACGCCGCCGCCGTCCGCGCCGTCGCACCGGCAACAAACAACTCGATTAAACGACATTGCTTCGCCCAACTTAAACGACTTTTGCGCATGGGAGATGTATACTTTATTTCGCATTATCTATGCCAGCCCCTAAAAATAAATAAAATCAAAAATAAAAAAATAAATTCAAGCCGTCAGTGCAAGCCGAATTAATAATAATGAATCAACAATAATCAATCAAGACAATTAATGTTAACAATTATTAAGTTAACCATCATTAATCGATGGGGAAACACTTTAAAATGGCGGCGCAACCCGCCGCAACGGCGTTGCAATCATGCGCTCTTGTGCGCCAATTTTCAAGATGCGAAGGCGCGGGTTGCCCAAATAAAGCGTGCGCGAATAATAGAGTGCACAAAAATAAATGATGCGTAACTAAAAACAAATTGTGCGCAAATAAAAATAAATGGTGCGTAAATAAAGCAATAAAGGGCGCGCACAAAAATCCGCGAATGCGGCGATTCAGATGCGGCGACCGCGCCGTATAATGCGACAATGCGACAATCCACACCTCTTAAATTTGGCGCGTCATTCGCACAGCGACATCGTTTGCGGGCGTTGCGCAATATGATTGATTATTAATGATGGACGGGTCGGGCTTCTTTTTTAATCTCATCGTCTACTTGTCGGCGGCGGTCGTCTTTGTATCGTTGTTCGCGCGGCTCGGCTTGGGTTCGATCTTGGGCTATTTGGCCGCCGGGATGTGCATCGGGCCTTGGGGCTTGGGGTTGGTGAACAACGTCGCCGACATTTTGCATTTTTCCGAAATCGGCGTGGTGTTGTTGTTGTTTTTAATCGGGCTGGAATTGCAGCCGCGCAAGTTGTGGGCGTTGCGTCGCCCGATACTCGGCGCCGGCGGCTCGCAGGTTGCGTTGACCGCAATGTTGTTTTTTGCCATCGGCGTCGTGTTGCTCGGCGTGCGCTGGCAAACCGCGTTGATTGCCGGGTTGGGCTTGGCGTTGTCATCGACCGCGCTTGCATTGCAAACGTTGCGCGAAAAAAATCTGCTCAAAACCCCGGCCGGCGCGATTGGCTTTTCGGTGCTGTTGTTTCAGGATGTCGCGGTGATACCCATCATCGCGCTCATCCCGCTGTTGGGCGACGCCGACATCGAAAGCAAACGGCAATCGACGCTGGTGATTGTCGCCGCGATGTTCGGCGTGTTTATCGTCGGCAGATTTTTTTTGCGCCACATCTTCGGCTTTGTCGCGGCCACCCGGTTGCGCGAAGTGTTCACCGCCTTGTCGCTGTTGTTGGTCGGCGGCACGGTGACGATGATGGACATGCTCGGTTTATCGCCGGCGCTCGGCGCGTTTTTGGCCGGCGTGTTGTTGGCTGATTCCGAATACCGCCACGCGCTCGAATCCGACATCGAACCGTTCAAAGGGTTGCTGCTCGGTTTGTTTTTTATCTCGGTCGGCATGTCGGTGGATTTTGCGCTGCTGTTGCAGCAACCGCTGATGGTGTTGGCGGTGACCGCAACGTTGGTTGCGGTTAAGGCTGGCGTGTTGGCGTTGATGGCGCCGTTGGCCGGCGTGGTGCGCGGGCAGCGACGGCTGTTTTCCTTCACGCTGTCGCAAGGCGGCGAGTTTGGTTTTGTGCTGTTTGGCTTTGCGGTCGCCGCCGGGGCGATGAACGCGGCTGACGCCAATCTGCTGATTTTGGCGGTGACGTTATCGATGGCGGTGACGCCGCTGTTGCTCATCGCCAACGAAAAACTTCTCGACGCGCGATTGGATTCGCCCGACCAACACGCGCCCGACATCATCGACGACAATCAAAACCCGGTGATTATCGTCGGCTTCGGACGGTTTGGCCAGGTCGTCGGGCGGCTGTTGATGGCAAACAACATCACCCCGACATTAATCGACAACAACCCCGAACAATTGGAACGCATGCGCCGATTCGGTTATCAATCGTATTACGGCGATGCGATGCATTTGGATGTGTTGCGCGCGGCCGGGGCGATGCATGCCAAGGTGCTTGTGTTGTCGATGGCGAATCAACAAGTCATCAATCGGGCGGTCGAATTGGTGCGCCGCGAATTTCCGCATCTTAAAATTTTCGTGCGCGCTTACGACCGCGGACATGCGCTGCATTTAATCGACACCAAAATTGACGGCTTCGCGCGCGAGATGTTTTCTTCGGCGCTTGGCTTGGGTTGTGATGTGCTGCTCGAATTCGGCTTGAGCGAAACGCGCGCCAAACGTTTGTGCGAAAAATTCCGCCGACATGATTTGGAAACAATGTATCAACAAGCCGCAGTGCGCGACGATGAAAAAGCGGTCATCTCCATCGCCCGCACCGCGCGCAGAAACATCGAAGAAACCTTCGCCGCCGACCGCGAGAATGAAGACGACGAAAAATCGCGTTAGGCGGAAACGCTCAATGTAATTTAACGATTGATTCAATCGCTTGCTTTGATGCAACCGCCAATCACGCCGTCGATTTATTCGGCGCAGTTTACTTCGTATTTTTGTTTCTTATTCGCACCAGTTTACTTCGCCGCCCCACCGTCATCGATACGCGCCGTCACCTCAATCTCAATCTTCATCTTTTCATTCATCAACCCGGCCACCAACATCGTCGCCGCCGGCGCCGCCTTGCCAAGATATTTGCGCATCAACGGCGCGCACACTTCGGCATCGGCGCGGTTGGGGAAAATATAAGTCACCCGCACAACGCAATCCAACCCGCTGCCGGCTTCGGTCAACACCTTGTCGATATTGTTAAAACACTGTTCAGTCTGCACGCGCACATCCTCATCAATCGCCATCGTCGCGTAGTCATATCCGGTTGTGCCGGCGACAAACACATAATCGCCATCGACCACCGCCCGCGAATACCCCAACCGCGACTCAAACTCCGAACCGGAGGAAATCCGTCTGACATTTTGTTTTTGCGGCATGGTCGTGTCGTAGGTTAATTCGTTAATGAAGTGTCAAGTTAATTATAATCGCAACAGTGCGAGTATAAATGTAAATTTAAGTGCAAGTGCAAATGTAAGTGCAAATGTAAATGTAAATGTTAAGTGTGAATACGAATACGTATATGAACTATGCAGTGTAACTCATGCAATGCGCGCAGCCTTTGGCAACCCACCCCAAACTCATCGCCGTGAGCGGCTGAGTGATGAAGCGCGAATACGACATCGCGATAATCGGCGGCGGCATTAACGGTTGCGGCATTGCGCGCGACGCCGCCGGGCGCGGCTTGAAGGTGTTGTTGTGCGAACAGGGCGATTTGGCATCGGCGGCGTCTTCAGCCAGCACCAAACTGATTCACGGCGGCTTGCGCTATCTCGAATACGGCGAGTTTCGATTGGTGCGCGAATCCTTGCGCGAGCGCGAACGGCTGCTTGGCATCGCGCCGCATTTGATTAGCCCGATGCGGTTTATCCTGCCGCATCGTCCCGAGATGCGCCCGGCGTGGCTGATTCGACTCGGGTTGTTGTTGTATGACCGGCTCGGCGGGCGGCGCGTGTTGCCGCCGACGCGGCGCATTCATCTCGCCGACGATGCGCGCGGTGCGCCGTTGGTCGATGGCTTGACCGATGCGTTTGAATATTCCGATTGCTGGGTGGACGACGCGCGATTGACGGCGCTCAACGCGGTCGATGCGGCCGAACGCGGCGCCGATGTGTTGACGCGCACGCGGTTTTTGTCGGCGCGGCGCGAAGCCAATCGTTGGCGAATGCGGGTGCGCATGCAAGGCGAATCGCCCGGTGAATTTCAGTTTGTCGCGCGCGCATTAATTAATGCAAGCGGCATCGCGGTTAATCAAGTGCGCGCCGCCGTCTTGCCGGATGCGCCGCGCGCCGCGCCGTTGCGCATGGTGCGCGGCAGCCACATTGTCGTGCCGCAACTGTTCGAAGGCGAACACGCCTATATTTTGCAAAACCGCGATAAGCGAGTCATCTTTGCGATTCCGTTTGAGGGGCGATACACCCTCATCGGCACCACCGAACAACAACACACGCGCGCCGCCGGTGATGACAATGTTGACATCAGCGATGTCGAGGTCGAATATTTGTTGCGCGCCGTCGGCGATTATTTTCGCGCGCCCTGCAAGCCGGCGGATATCGCATGGTCGTATTCGGGCGTGCGTCCGTTGTTTGACGACGGCGCCGGCGCGCTTTCGGCGGTGACGCGCGATTATGTTTTGTCGCTCGACCAAGACGCGCCGCCGTTGTTGAACATCATCGGCGGCAAATTAACCACCTATCGCAAGTTGGCGGAAAACGCGCTGGACAAACTCGCGCCGTTTTTGCCGGCAATGACGCCGGCGTGGAGCGGCGATTGCGCATTGCCCGGCGGCGATTTCGCGCGCGCCGACATCGACGCATTGGCAACGGCGTTGACGCAACAATGCCAAGGGCTGCCCGCCGCCCAAGCGATGCGGTGGGTGCGCGCCTACGGCACACGCGCGCGTCAACTGCTCGGCGACGCCCAACGCATCGACGAGTTGGGCGAACATTTCGGCGGCGGGTTGTACGCGCGCGAAGTCGCGTATTTGATGCGCAACGAATGGGCGCACACCGCCGATGATGTGTTGTGGCGGCGCAGCAAACTTGGGTTGCATATCAACGCTGATGCGCAAGTGCGATTGGCGGAGTGGATGGCGCAATATGCGGGCGAGGTGCGCGATGGTGTTTGAATTGCAAAAAGTGCGGCGGGTTTAATTCGCGGCGGTTGACGGCGGCGGTGTGGTTGGCTATATTTCATCTCGCATACCCAGTTAGGCAGACCCAGTCGGGTCGCCTGCTGAATACAACAGACACTTTGTCGGCGACGGCTTGATCACCGTTCGTTGCGTCGAATAAGCGGGGACTTTCGCCTAGCGTGGGTATGCAATGGCCCGACGCCTTTGCGACTCATGCGGTTGTTTTGTTGGTTGTCGGGAAAACCGATTCACCAATGAAGCAATCGAATGAAACTGCATCGCCAATTTAATTTGCGCGCCAATACGCTGTACAGCGGCGATTGCCTCGATGTTATGCGGCATTGGGTGGACAATTGCGTTGACTTAATTTATTTGGACCCGCCGTTTAATTCATCGGCGAATTACAATGTTCTGTTTGGCAAGGACAACAAGGGAAAGGATTTGGATGAGCGTGCGCAGTTCACTGCGTTTAAAGACACTTGGCATTGGACGAACGAAGCCGAAGTGCGCGTGCAGGAAATAATTGCCGACACCAATCACCTTGCGCATAAAGCCATTGTCGGCTTAACCGCCGTCATCGGCGAAACCGGCATGCTTGCATATCTCACTTATATGGCGGAACGCATTACCGAAATGCACCGCATATTAAAGGACGTCGGCAGTTTGTATCTGCATTGCGACCCGACCGCATCGCATTATCTTAAAATTATTCTGGATTCCATATTTGGAAATCGGAATTTTAGAAACGAAATTATTTGGGCATACACGCGCATGTCGTCGCGCGGTCAACGACAAATGTCGCGCGCGCACGACATTATTTTTTGGTATTCCAAAGACAAAGCCAAGTGGACATTTAATGTTGATGCCATCAGACAGCCCTATGCGCCCGGCAGCAAAGCGCGCGAAGGACAAACATTAAATCGACTGGGCAGCGGTTACTCTAAAGAAGGAGTCACCGTGTTAAATCCGCTCGGGAAATTTCCCGAAGATTGGTTTACCGACATTCCCTATTTGCGCGGCAAAGAACGACTCGGCTACCCGACGCAAAAACCGCTTGCCTTGTTGGAACGAATTATTAAAGCGTCGAGCAACGAAAGCGGTTTGGTGCTGGACCCATTTTGCGGTTGCGGCACAACCGCCGAAGCGGCGTTTAATCTTAACCGCAACTTTATCGGCATCGACATATCGCCTTATGCGGTTACCAAAGTGTGCAAGGAAAGATTAAAAGGCGCGGGCAACATCAAAGTGCTTGGGTTGCCGACCGATATGCAAAGTGCAAAGGAAATAGACCCGTTTATGTTCGAGCAATGGGCTGTTACCTGCATGCCCGGATTCGAGCCGAATAACAAAATGGTCGGCGACGGCGGCGTGGATGGTCGCGCGACTTTGCTGCATAAACCCGACGGTGAAAACGGCGTGGTCATCGCGCAAGTGAAACAAGGCAGTTTATCCGCCGATGCACAACGCGCATTGCTTTCGCAAATCATCGGGCGCAAAGCCAGCGTCGGCATTTTTGTCACCTTGCATAAAATGAATCAAACCCCAACCGCGCGCACTGTTGCGCGCGACGCCGGCGCGTATCAACATCAAGGCGGCATCAAAAAATATCCGCGCATTGTGTATTGGTCGATAGAAGAATACTTCGCCGGGCTGGCGCCGCCGTTGCCGGATTTAATCCCTTCGCGCGCCGAACAACAGCGCGATTTTCTTAATCAATAAAGTCAGCGGATTATGCGCGGCGCGCGCCTTGCCATAACCGCCGCCGCCCGGGGTTTCAATCACAAACACATCGCCGGTTTGTAACTCGATTTGGTCGACGCCGCGCAATTGGGTGACGGCGCCGTCGGGATGTTCGACATAATTGTTGCCGACTGCGCCCGGGGCGCCGCCGGCCATTCCGTAGGGCGGGATTTTGCGGTGTCCGGAAATGATGTTGGCGGTCATTGGCGCGAGGAAACGCACGCGGCGCACGACGCCGTTGCCGCCGCGATGCGCGCCGGCGCCGCCGGAATTTTCGCGCACCGCAAACGATTCGAGGCGCACCGGGAAACGCCATTCGAGCACCTCCGGGTCGGTTAGGCGCGAGTTGGTCATGTGGGTATGCACTGCATCGGCGCCGTCGGCATTGGCGCAGGCGCCGGCGCCGCCGCAGATGGTTTCGTAATATTGATGTTGCGCGTTGCCCCAGATGAAATTGTTCATCGTGCCTTGCGCGGCGGCGACGCTGCGCAGCGCGCCAAACAGCGCATCGACCAAGTATTGCGACGTCTCGACATTGCCGGCGATTACCGCGGCCGGATATTGCGGGCTTATCATCGAACGCGGCGGGATGATGATGTCCATCGGCTTAAGGCAGCCTTCGTTGAGCGGAATGTTGTCGTCGACCAAACAGCGAAACACATACAACACTGCGGCGCGCACCACCGCAGACGGCGCATTGAAGTTGCCGGGGTGTTGCGCGCTGGTGCCGCTGAAATCAATCCGCGCGCGGCGCGCCTTGCGGTCGACGGCGACGGCGACGGAAATTTGGCTGCCGTCGTCCATCGGATAAGTGAATGCGCCGTCGCGCAATACATCGAGCACGCGGCGCACCGATTCTTCGGCGTTGTCCTGCACGTGTTTCATATAGGCGTGCACGCTGCGTTCGCCGTAATGCGCGGCCAATGCGATTAATTCGCGCGCGCCTTTTTCGCATGCCGCCAGTTGCGCCTTAAAATCGGCGATGTTCATTTTTGGATTGCGCGCCGGCCAGCGTCCGGCGGTCAACAACGCGTAAATTTCGCGTTCGCAAAAACGATGATTGTCGACCAATTTCATGTTGTCAATCACGACGCCTTCCTGTTCGATGGTGGTCGAATTCGCCGGCGCCGAGCCCGGCGTGGTGCCGCCGATGTCGGCGTGATGACCGCGCGCGGCGACATAAAACAACAAGCGACCATCGACAAACACCGGCTTGATAATCGTTACATCCGGCAGATGCGTGCCGCCGTTATACGGCGCGTTAAGAATGTAGGCGTCGCCGTCGGCGATTTCGCCTTGCCGTTCGCGAATCACCGTCTTGACGCTTTCGCCCATCGAGCCGAGATGCACCGGCATGTGCGGTGCGTTGGCGACCAATGCGCCGTCGGCGTCAAACACCGCGCAGGAAAAATCCAAACGTTCCTTAATGTTGACCGATGAGGCGGTGTTTTCCAGCACCGAACCCATCTGCTCGGCGACCGACATAAACAGATTGTTGAAAATCTCCAACATCACCGGGTCAACATCGGCGCCAATCGCGCGCGTGCGCGGGCGTTGGTCGCGGCGTTCCAATATTAAATTATGCGCATCGTCCAATCGCGCGCACCAGCCGGGCTCGACGACGATGGTGTTGGTGTCGTCGAACACCACCGCCGGCCCGGCCAACGCTTCCGCGCCAATCGATTCGCGTCGATAAAACGGCGTGTCGCGCCATTGCCCGTCCATGCGACATTTGCGAATCGCGGCCGGCGTCGCCGCGCCTTGATGATGCGGCGGATGCGTGACCGCGGCCGGTTGGGCGCGCGCCACGACTTCGACCTCGATGGATTCGACCATCAACGGTTTATCGGCGGCGACAAAACCAAAACGCATTTTATGCAGGCGTTCGAACTCGGCGATGAGCGGCTCGCGCGCGGCAACATCGACCGCCAAACTGGTGTCGGAATCGGCGTAGCGCAGGTGCAGTATGCGGCGGCAAACAAAATCGCCGGCTTCGCCCTGCGCGGCGAGTTCTTCGGCGCCTTGTTGTTGCAATGCATCGAGTTGCGCCGACAGTTGCGGCAAGCAATCATCGAGCGGCGATTCGATGGCGCGTTGGCGCGTGACCACCGTATCGGCCAGCCCCATGCCGTACGCCGACAACACGCCGGCAAACGGATGAATCAAGATGCGCGTCATCGCCAGCGAATCGGCGACCAAACAGGCGTGCTGTCCGCCGGCGCCGCCAAAGCAACACAAGGCGTATTCGGACACATCGTAGCCGCGCTGCACCGAGATTTTTTTAATCGCGTTCGCCATGTTGTCGACGGCAATCGCCAAAAAGCCCTCGGCGACCGCGCTTTGTTCGCGTTCATCGCCGCTGTCGCGCGCGATGCGCGTTGCCAACTCGGCGAATTGTTGCGTGACAACTTCGGCATCGAGCGCTTGGTCGGCGCGCGCGCCAAACACCTGCGGAAACAAATCGGGCTGCAGTTTGCCGAGCATTACATTGCAATCGGTAATCGCCAACGCGCCGCCGTTTCGATAGCAGGCCGGGCCCGGATTCGCGCCGGCGGAATCCGGGCCGACGCGATACCGCGCGCCGTCAAAATGCAACAATGAACCGCCGCCGGCCGCGACCGTGTGTATCAACATCATCGGCGCGCGCAAGCGAACGCCGGCGACTTCGGTCTCGAAGGTTTTTTCGAATGCGCCGTGATAATGGCTGACGTCGGTCGAGGTGCCGCCCATGTCGAAGCCGATGACTTTATCGAACCCGGCCGCGCGCGCCACCCGCGCCATGCCAACCACGCCGCCGGCCGGGCCGGACAACACCGCATCCTTGCCGGCGAAGAAGCCGGCGTCGGTTAAGCCGCCGCCGGAGCGCATGAACATCAACCGCCCGCCGTGCGCGGACAAATCCGGCATCTGCTCGGCGACTTGATTGACATATCGGCGCAAAATCGGCGAGAGATAGGCATCGACCACCGTGGTGTCGCCGCGCGAAACCAGTTTCATCAACGGGCTGACTTCGTGGCTGACCGACACTTGCGCAAAGCCGACTTCGCGCGCCAGTTGCGCGAGTTTAATTTCGTGGCGGTGATGCCGATAGGCGTGCATCAACACAATCGCGACCGCGCCGAATCCGCGCGCCGCGTATTCGCGCAATTGTTCGCGTGCGCGCGTTTCGTCCAATTCAATCAACACCCGCCCGGCGGCGTCGATGCGTTCGTCGATTTCCACCGTCTCTTCGTACAACATCGTCGGCAACCGCACATCGAGCGCAAACAAATCCGGGCGCGCCTGATAGCCGATGCGCAATGCATCCTTAAAGCCGCGCGTGGTTACCAACAAGGTGCGTTCGCCTTTGCGCTCGAGCAATGCGTTGGTCGCGACCGTGGTGCCCATCTTGACCGCGCCGATGCATTCGCCCGGCAGGGCGTCGTCGGCGCGCAGGTTAAAATCGAATCGATTGAGGATGTCCTTGATGCCTTGTATCGCCGCGTCGCGATAACGGCGCGGATTTTCCGACAGCAATTTGTGCGTCACCACTTCGCCGCCCGGACGGCGCGCGACCACGTCGGTGAACGTCCCGCCGCGGTCAATCCAAAATTCCCATTTGTCTCGATTCATGTCGCGTGCAGTATAATCGGTTTGTTAACTATGTTCACTTAACTCATGTTCACTTACTTATATTCACTTACTCAATGTTCACTTACTCGAGGAATACGCAAATGAAACGTTTGATGATTGCATTGTACGCCGTCAATATGATTGGCTTGCTCGCCTTTTCGGCGATTGTGTACAACGTCGGCGCGCAACAAAGCTCGATGGGCGGCGTGTATGCGGTGCTGCCGTATTTGTTTATTATGGCGTTTATGTCGGCGTCGTTTTTTGCGATGCAGGAAATCGGCAAGCGGTTGTTTTTCGGCGGCTTGATTGTGTTGGCATTGATGTTGGCGCTGTACTTCGTCGCGCAATTGTTCGCTTAACGTCACTGCCGTCACTGCACCGTCACTTCGGCGAATCGTCCGGCGCAACTTCGGGCGATTCGCCGTTTGGCTTTAAGGGTTGGCGGTGTGTTATTCGATGTCAACACAGTTGCTTAAGTCCATAAACATATGTCAGTCCACTTTGGATGGATTGTCATGCGAGTTCAATACATAGGTTATCGGGTAAAAGGTTTTTATCGCGCGGCGAAATTGGGCATGGTTTGCGCCATGACCACTCAAATCGCAGGCGACCGACGAGACATTCTCGACTTTGTCGCCAAACACGGACGCGCCGCCGCTTGCGATGCGTTCAAGATAAGTGAGCGCACTTTGCGTCGCTGGCAAGCGGCTTATAACCGCGGCGGCATCAAGGCGCTCAACGGCAAATCACGCGCACCGAAAACGCCGCGCCGGCGAAAACCGCCGCGGCTGCTCGTCGATGAAATCCGACGGTTGCGCACCATCTTTCCCAACCTCGGCAAAGCGAAGATTCACAAATTGTTGGCGCCGTTTTGCAAACAACACCGCCTGCCGTTGCCAAGCGCATCGACCATCGGGCGCATCATCGCCGATGACCCGCAACGCATGCGCATCCGACCAACGCGCCTGACGCCGGCCGGCAAACGCAAACCGCTGCGCCGCAATATACGCCGCGCCCGCCCGCGTCCGCAACACACCCAAGCGCCGTTGCAAACCATCGCCGCCGATGTCGTGGTGCGCATCAAAGACGGCATCCGACGATACATCATCACCTTTATCGACCCCAACAGCCGCATCGCTTTCGCCTGCGCAACCACTTCAGCCTCGAGCAAACAAACCACCATCGTCTTCGATGCACTCTGCAATCTGCTCGGGCAAACGCCCAAAAATGTGCTCACCGACAACGGCAGCGAATTCCAAAAACACTTCCAAAACCGACTCGATGAACTCGGCATTCAACACCTCTACACCTATCCGCACTGCCCCAAAATGAACGCGCATGCCGAAAGATTCAACCGCACCATCCAAGAACAATTCGCCGACTACCACGACGAATTGCTGCTCGATAACATCACCCAATTCAACCAAAAATTAGCCCAATGGCTAATCCAATACAACACCATCCTGCCGCACCACTCTATCGGACTGAAAACGCCTATACAATGCCTTGCTGAATATCAACCTGATTGCCATATGTATTGGACTAATACAACAGTTTGACTTAACGCGCAAAGGTATGGTATAATGATTAAGTTACGGCGCAAGCCGCGCATTGTGTGCGGTGATGTGTTGTTTTTTAATGTCTCGATAGTCGAGGGAGGTTTGTTATGCCAAATCGAAGTCAAAATCAACGCCAAATCGAATTCGAAACGCATGCGCAAGTTGTGCATGTGGGGCGTGCGGATGAAGGTGCAGATGCAGACTCGCGTGCGGGTGTGAGTGCTTGTGAAATTACGAGTGCAAGTGCAAGTGTCAATGCAGACACTGCAAATGCGGACGCGCATCTAAATCGGGCGGCGCGATTGATTCATGACGGACGGTATCGACCGGCGTTGCGGATGTTGACGCCGTTGATGGAGGAAGCCGCAATGATTACGAATGTGCATTATCTCATCGGGCAATGCCATCGGATGATGAACAATTACGGCGACGCGATTGCGCATTTGAAACAATCCGAACAAGCGGCGTTGTTGGAGGGCAACCGCCACATCGATGCGGTGCGTCACGCGCTTGGTGGCGCCTTGCTGTTAAATGAATCCTATGACGAAGCCTTGCGGGTGTTTGAAAAAGCGCTGGCCACTCGAAACTGGATTCAGAAGGCCGCGATCTTTAACAGCATGGGGTTGGCGTATAAAAAAATGAAACGTTATCCGCAGGCGTTAATGATGTATCGGCGGGCGATGAAATGTTTGCTGGTTGATGCGCGCAAAAAATTCGAACGCGACAGCAGACAACGCGCGCATCGCACTCGACATAACGCCGCGCATTATGCACATTATTTGCGGCGTAGCATCGGGTATGCGATGGTCGCCAACAACATCGGAATGGTGTATTTGGCGACCGGGCGATTGGCGCAAGCCAAGGCGCAGTTTGTCGAAGCGATTAAATTCATCCCCAAAGGGCGCGACTACCCGTCGCCGTATCGACATCTTGCCGACATCGCGGCGCAGGAAGTGGCGGTGCGTGATGCTGAACGGTTTGCCGAGATGAACGGTTGGGCGACGGTGACCACTGTGCAGTGAACTTAAGTGGTGTCGATTGACGTTGCGTTAATACACCAACGACGGCAACCACAATGCAATCTTCGGCGCGAGCAGAAGCAGCGCAATCATCGCCAGCATCGTCAGCACAAACGGCGCCGCGCCTTTCATTACATCGAGCAATTGTCCGCGTTGGCGGATGCTTTGTACGACATATAAGTTGACGCCAATCGGCGGGGTGATTAACGCGGTTTCGAGAATCACCATCAGCAACACGCCAAACCACACCGGGTCGTAACCCAACGCAACGACTATCGGCGTGACCAACGGGGCGGTGGTCAACAACATCGACAGCGTTTCCATAAAGCAGCCGATTAACAACAACACGGCGATTATCAACAACATGGTTTGCATCGGCGTCCAGTCGAGCGCGGTGACAAAATTAACCAGCGCGTAAGTTAAGCCGACCACCGACAACACAAAATTTAAAAACACCGCGGCGACGATAATCAACATAATCATTGCGGTGGTGCGCATCGTGCCTTCCAATGCGCCGCGCAACATCGATAGGCTGAGTTTGCGATTGAACGCCGCCAACAACAGGGCTGCGATGACGCCGAGCGAGGCCGCTTCGGTTGGCGTCGCCAGCCCGGCGTAAATCGAGCCGACCACCACCGCAAAGATGCCGAGCGGCGGCAACAACGCCGGCAAGGCGCGCAGCCGTTCGCCCTTGCCGACCACCACCGGCGCGCCGCCCCAACGGCGGTTGATGATGCACAGCACAATCACCGTGACCATAAACAACGTCGCCAGCAACACGCCCGGCAAAAAGCCGGCGAGATACAACTCCGGCACGGAGGTTTCGGTGAGCAAGCCGTATAAAATTAAATTAATCGACGGCGGAATCAAAATGCCGAGCGTGCCGCCGGCGGCGATGGTGCCGAGAAACAACGGTTCGTGATAGCCGCGTTTTTGGATTTGCGGCAACGCCACCGTGCCGATGGTCGCGGCCGTGGCCACCGATGAACCGGAAGTGGCCGCGAACAACGCCGAGGAACCGATGTTGGAATGCATCAAGCCGCCGGGCAGCCAGCCGAGCCATTTGACGATGCCGTCGTACATCCGTTCGGTGATGCCTGCACGCAATAAAATTTCGCCGAGCAACACAAACATCGGTATCGCCACCAACAGGAAGTCGGTGCCGGTTTGCCAAAACACATCGCCGAGCGCGCGATGCAACGGCATCGTGCTCGCCAAAAACTGCAGCGACAATCCCAACCAGCCAAGCGCCGCGGCGATTGGCGTCGCCAATGCAATTAACCCAAGCAGAATAATCAGCGCAATCGCGGCCACGGCGTCGAGGGGTGTGAGTGAGGTGTGCGTGCGGCGTGAATGCGGCGCGATTATTGCGCCGGCTTCGAATCGGATTGGATTTGCGCGACGCCGATTAATCGGTCGGCGCCGGCGACGTCGCGTTTCATCCAACGACGCGCGGCGACCAACCACAACAACACGCCGCCGCCGACAAACAACGCCCAACCAAACAACCACGGCGCCTGCACCCAGGCAAGCGGCGTGCGCATCGGCGTTATCGAACGCGAACCGTGTTGAATCGAATCGCCGAGCATCGACGCCGCACTCCAAGTCGCCAGCGCGGCAAAGCCGATGAGCAGGCTCAGCCCAAAGAAACCGAGCAGCAATCGCCATTGCAACGGCAACAGACGCGCCACCGCATCGACGCGAATGTGCGCGCGCGCAAACAACGCATGCGACAACGCAAACGCGGTCGCGATGCCGAATGCATACCCGGACAATTCATCTGCGCCGCCGATGCTGATGTTAAACAATTTGCGCAACGCCACTTCGATGGTAACCAACACCGCCGCACCGACCATCAACGCACCGCCAACCCACACCAACACCCGACTCAATGCGCGGGTTGCGCACAGCAGTTTTTCCAACAGCGCGTCGAGTTTGTTAACCAATGTTACGCTCCAATGGCGCGATTGACGTTGCGGCAACTGTTACGGTCAACATTAAGGGCAACAGTTACAGTCAACGTCACATCGACATCATTGCGTTCACAGTGCACGGTCATCGACATCGACACAATTAATGCAGTCAACTAATGCAACCAACCGCACACCGCGCATCGATTATTTCGCGGTCATGCCGAGCACTTTGCCGACGGTCTTGTTCCAGTTTTTCGCGCAGTTGGCGCCGCAGCGTTTTGCCCAGCGCGCCAGTACGACATCGGATGCGATTTGGTCGCGCTTGGCGAGGTCGGCCGGTGACGGCTCGACCAATTTCATTGCGCCGGGTTCGCCGATGGCGCAATCGCCGCCGGTGATGCAGGCAATCGCAATCGCGTCTTCGGTGGCGGTTTCAGCCCACATTTCATCGGTGAGTTGGTCGAGTTCTTGGCGCATGATTTTTTGCTGCTTGCGCGTCAACGAATTCCATTTGTCCAAATTCATTGCGCCAAACGCCAGCCCCCAGCCGACGCGCAAGGTGAATGCATGGGTGGCGACTTGTTGCCAATTGGCGTTGTATGCCGACATCGTGCCGGTAATCGCGCAATCGACCACGCCTTTTTCCAACGCCGGAATCACTTCGCCAAACGACACGGTGACCGAAGTGCCGCCGGCGCCTTCGACAAAATCGCCGAGCGTGGTTGCATAAACGCGAATCTTTTTGCCGCGCAAATCGTCAATGCCGTTGACTTCGGCGTTGCACCACAGCATCTGACTCGGGAACGGATAGAGCATCAACAACTTGGCGTTGTAAATGTCGGCGAATGCATTTTCCAGAGTCGGAAAATAGGCCTCGGCGACTTTGCGTTGGGTGTCGATGTCTTGCGTCAGCGACGACAAATCGCCGCCTTCGAACACCGCATTTTCGGCGGCGACATAGCCGGGCAACCCAAACGCAAAATCAAACACACCGTTTTTAACCAGCCGCATAATCTCGAAACCCTTCAAGCCGAGTTCGGTTTGCGGTTTGATTTGCCCGACGAGTTCGCCGCCGGACGCTTCGGCCAAGCGTTGGTTAAAAAACGGGCCTTCGTGTTTTTTATAATTGGGTAAGTTGCCCCAGGTGCCGACGGCGTTGAGCACCACCGGCGTTGCGGCGCGCGCCCACGGCAATGCAAAATCGCGCCCGTTCGGTTGCGAGATGAGGTTGCTTGCGCCAATCGATTTAACCGCCTCTTTAAATGCGGTCGGCGACGACATCGCCGCCGGCACCATCGTTTGCGCATTTGCAAGCGGCGCAATCGCAAGCGCGCCGGTTAACGTTGCCGCCTGCAGGGCGGTGATGAAAAAATTGTGTTTTCGGTTGGGGTGTTTCATTGGATGTGCCTCCACGGTGGGTTAACGCAGTTGTTGCGAGTTAAGTGAATCATAAGTTTTAAATTAAGATAAATCAAACAAGGTTAAGTTAAACCAATTTAAGTTAACCCAATTCAAGTTAAACCAATTTAAGTTAAAAAGTTACATCAATCGCGGCAATTGCAACGCGTTAATCGACATTGTCGGCAATGTGCGCGACAGCGTCAACTGTGTCAACTGCGGCGGTTGCAATCGGCGGTTCGGCATCGGCCGGCAATTCGGTGATTAACATGTGGCCGGGTTTATGGGTGATGCAAAATGGAATCTTGGCGCGCGCGATTGCAAGTTGCGGGGTGACGCCGCATGCCCAAAACATTGCCGTATGCCCGGGCGGCGTCGGTGCGCGGTCGCCCCAATCGGGGCGCGACAAGTCCACGCCAATTTCGCGCGGTGCGCCGATATGCACCGGTGCGCCGTGTGCATTGCGATGGCGGCGTGAAATTTGTTGCGCCAATGTTAATTGATGGTCGGCAATCATGCGCATGCTGACCACCATCGCACCGCCGAATGCGCCGGCGGCGACGGTGGCAATGTTGGTGCGATACATCGGCACGATTGAGTTGTGGCGGATATGCCACAGCGATATGCCGGCGCGCATCAATGCGTCTTCGAATGAAAACGAACAGCCCAACAAGAATGCGGTCAAGTCGTCTCGCCACAAGGATTCTATCTCGGTTGTTTCGAACGCCAATTGACCGTGTCGATACACGTTGTATGCCGGGACATCGCGACAAATGTCGATGTTGCCGAGCGCATCGATGTTGCGCGCGCCGGCGTCGGTGGCGGCGATTAACGGGCAGGGTTTGGGATTGCGCGCGCAATAGTTCGCAAAGTCGCGCGCGTATTGCGCCGGTAAAATGACGACGTTGGTTTGCAGAAACCCGCGCGCCAAGCCGGCGGTTTGTCCGCGATACGTGCCGCAACGAATCGCTGCGCGCACTGTCGGCAACTCGGCGCGCGTTAGTGCGGCGTAACTTGCGGCGGTTTCGGTTGTTGCATTCGAAGCAGTGGCAGTGTTCGTTTCGTTTATTGCATTCATTTGGTTAATCTATTAACCGCAGTCAATTTATTACATTCATTAAACAAATTCGCATTAAGTAAATTAAGTAAATTCAAAAATAAAATATTAATAAATAAATTTAAAAAATCCAAAGTACTCGATAAACTTAATGCACTTAATGTATTTAGTAAACTTAATATACGCCACCACATTATGCATACAACGAAGTGACAATCATCTTTTACCGCATCGATTGCACGCGCGATTCGAGTGCGGTGATGATGCGGTGATGATGCGCTTCGCCGCTGAATTTGCATAACTCCTGCAGCCCGGTTGGACTGGTGACATTGACTTCAATCAACCGGTCGCCGATGACATCGATGCCGGCGAAGAATACGCCTTGTGCGCGCAACGCCGGTTTGAGTGCGGCGCAGATTTCCAAATCGCGCACCGATAATTCGCTCGGATGCGCGCTGCCGCCGGCGTCGAGATTGTTAATCTCTTCGCCTTCGGCATGCACGCGCAAAATCGCGCCGAGCGGTTCGCCATCCAGCAACAAGATGCGCTTGTCGCCGTCGCGCGCAGCCGGCAGATACGCTTGTGCGACGATGAGATGCGCGCCGTCTGCGGTCGCGGCTTGCAACACTTCGGGGTCGTCGCCGGCTTGATAAAACACAATGCCGCGTCCGGCGTAACCATCCAGCGGTTTTAAGGTGATGCGCGGATGTTGACGCGCGAATGCATCGAGTTGCGCCGGCGATGAAGTGACAATCATCGGCGGCGCGTAGTGCGCGAATTCCAACGCCGCGAGTTTTTCATTCCAATTGCGCAAGCCGCTCGGGCGATTGATGATGCACACCGATGGCGGCAGACGGTCGAGTAATAAGGTGACATAAAAATAGCGGCGGTCGAACGGCGGGTCGGTGCGCAGCCAAACCGCGTCGCATTCGCCGAGTGCAATGTCGTCGCGCGCGCGCGGCGTAAACGGGCGGCGCGGGTCGGCGTGTACATCGAGCCATTGCACCGCGCCGCGCAATTGGTCGTGGCGCAGCCACAATTCGCGCGGCTCGATATGCCCGACTTGATGCCCGCGTTCATGCGCGGCGCGCATTAAAAAATAAGTGGTGTCCTTGTGCGCCTTGACGCGCGCCAGCGCGTCCATGATAAACACTTGTCGCATTTAGTCGCCGCCGCGCAACGCGCAGGCGATTTCATCGAGTATCGCCGGGTCGTCAATCGTCGCCGGCATTTTCCAGTCGACGCCGTCGGCGATTTTTTTCATCGTGCCGCGCAGGATTTTGCCGGAGCGCGTCTTCGGCAAGCGCGCGACCACGACCGCGCGTTTAAACGCCGCCACCGGACCGATTTTATCGCGCACCAACCGCACCGCCTCGGCGATGATTTCATCGTCGTCGCGCGACACGCCGGCGTTGAGCACCAAACAACCGAGCGGCACTTCGCCTTTGAGCGCGTCGGCCGCGCCCATCACCGCGCATTCGGCGACATCCGGATGCGCGGCCAACACCTCTTCAATCGCGCCGGTCGACAAGCGATGCCCGGCGACGTTGATGACATCGTCGGTGCGCGACATCACAAACACATAGCCGTCGGCGTCGAGATAGCCGGCGTCGCCGGTTTCATAATAGCCGGGGAAATTTTTCAGATATGCATCGAAATGGCGTTGGCGCGCATTCCACAATGTCGGGAAGGTGCCGGGCGGCAGCGGCAACTTGGCGACCAAAGCGCCGATGTTGCCGGGCGTCGCCGGTTGTTTATTTTCATCGAGCGCCTCGATTTGCCAGCCGGGTGCGGCGCGACTCGGCGAGCCGTCCTTAATCGGCAAAGATTCGATGCCGAGACAATTCGAACAAATCGCCCAGCCGGTTTCGGTTTGCCACCAATGATCGATAACCGGCACGCCGAGTTTGTCGCGCGCCCAGATAAGCGTATCCGGGTCGGTGCGTTCGCCGGCGAGAAACAATGTCTGCAGCGAAGAGAGGTCGTGTTGCTTAATGCGTTCGCCGTTCGGATCCTCTTTTTTAATCGCGCGAAACGCGGTGGGGGCGGTGAACAACACCTTGACGCGATGCTCGGCAATCACCCGCCAAAACACTCCGGCGTCCGGCGTGCCGACCGGTTTGCCTTCAAAAATAATCGAGGTGTTGCCGGCAAACAGCGGCGCATACACGATGTAGGAATGCCCGACCACCCAGCCGACATCGGACGCGGCCCAAAAGACGTCGCCGGGTTCGGCGCCGTAAATGTTTTTCATCGTCCATTTGAGCGCAACGATGCCGCCGCCGGTGTCGCGCACCACGCCTTTGGGCGCGCCGGTGGTGCCGGAGGTGTATAAAATATACAGCGGGTCGGTCGCGGCCACCGCAACGCAATCGGCATCGATGGCCGCTTCGGTCGCCGCGCGCCAATCGACATCGCGACCGTCGATGAGTTCGGCTTCGGCTTGTTCGCGCTGCAAGATGATGCAGGTTTGCGGGCGATGGCTTGCGAGGTCAATCGCTTGGTCGAGCAGCGGTTTGTACCGCACCACCCGCCCGGGCTCCAGCCCGCACGAGGCGGCGACGATGAGTTTCGGGCGCGCGTCGTCGATGCGCACAGCCAATTCATTTGCCGCAAACCCGCCAAACACCACCGAATGCACCGCGCCGATGCGCGCACAAGCGAGCATCGCAATCACCGCCTCGGGCACCATCGGCATGTAGATAATCACGCGGTCGCCGTAGTTCACGCCGTGCGCGCGCAAGGCGCCGGCAAACCGCGCGGTGCGCGATTTGAGTTCGTTATAGGTTAACGTCCGGCGGCTTTCGGTTATCGGGCTGTCGTGGATAAGCGCGAGTTGCGCGCCGCGCCCTTGTTCGATTTGCAAATCCACGGCGTTGTAACACACGTTGGTTTCACCGCCGACAAACCAGCGATAAAACGGCGCATCGGAATCATCCAGCACCGCGTCGCATTCCTTAAACCAATGCACCGCTTGCGCCGCTTCCCCCCAAAACGCGCGCGGGTCTTCGATTGAACGGCGGTGAACTTCGTCAAAATGATTGCCCATCGGTCGGCTCCGTTGTGGTTGGAGGCAAGTGTTGTATTAAGGGTGCATCAAGTGTGCATCATAATTGCATAGTAACGATTGTATTAACGATTGCGCAACAATTGCATAACAATTGTAGTGTGACGCGATTGACTGTTGGCGCGTATTGGTAAGCGTCGATAAACTGGATTGCGATTGCGTCGAGTGAGTCGATTACTTCCAGCCGATTGCATCGAGCGATAAACGCTGTGCAACGCATCGGCAACGCACCGCCAAAACATCACGCATAATGATTATACTACCGCAATCATTTATTTTTGGACGCCAACATGAGTTATGACATTCGTTACGAGAATCTGCAAGTCGAGGTCGTCGCGCGCGTCGGCGTCGTCACCTTAAACCGCCCGAAGGCGCTTAATGCATTGTCGTCGGCAATGATGATTGAACTCGGCGATGCGCTCGATGCGTTTGCGCGCGACCGCGACATCGGCGCGATTGTAATTATCGGCGGCGATAAAGCGTTCGCGGCCGGCGCCGACATCACCGAGATGCGGGACAAAAGTTATATCGATGCGTATCTGTCCGATTTCATCACCGCCGATTGGGAACACGTCGCGCGTTGCCGCAAACCGGTCATCGCGGCCGTGGCCGGCTATGCGCTCGGCGGCGGTTGCGAGTTGGCGATGATGTGCGATTTCATCATCGCCGCGGACAACGCGCAATTCGGTCAGCCGGAAATTAATCTCGGCATCATCCCCGGCGCCGGCGGCACGCAACGGTTGGTGCGCGCGGTCGGCAAAGCCAAGGCGATGGAAATGTGTTTATCCGGGCGGATGATGAACGCCATCGATGCCGAACGCGCCGGCTTGGTGTCGCGCGTGGTCGACGCATCCACCTTGCGCGATGAGGCGATTAAAACCGCGTCCGCGATTGCCGAAAAATCATTGCCGGCGGTGATGATGTGCAAAGAATCCATCAACCGCGCATTCGAAAGCCCGCTGTCCGAAGGCGTGCTGTTTGAACGCCGCCAATTCCATTCGCTGTTTGCCAGCGAAGACCAAAAAGAGGGCATGGCGGCGTTTGTCGAAAAACGCAAACCGAAATGGCGGCATCGATAAACGCGCGGTCACTGCGCGATACATGCAGGCGCAAACAACATCCGCCGATAAAACCAAAACGCGCGGCGGGTGGTTAATGCGCAGTCGTTGTCGTGTTGCATAATGCAATGTGTGGTTGCGTGTTTTAATTTTCCGCACTTCTTATTTTTTATTTCTTTGCGTTTATTAATTGTTGATTAATTAATGGTTATTGGTTGTTAATTGTTAATTGACCAATCTTAATTGATTAATCGAATTGAACCCAACGCCTGCAACTAAACGCATGACCCGCGTGGCTAAAACGAAATTAACATGAACCGCTCAAAACTTATCTGGCAAGGCGCGTTGCTGGTGATTATCGCCGGCTGCGCAATCTCCAACATCGGCTTCGGCATTCGCTCGGCGTTCGGCTTGTTTCTCGAGCCGATGACCGCGGCGCGCGGGTGGTCGCGCGAGACCTACGGCTTGGCGATGGCGTTGCAAAATTTGCTGTGGGGCGTCGCGTTGCCGTTTGCCGGGGCGATGGCCGACCGGTTTGGCCCGGTGCGCGTGATTATCCTCGGCGCGGTGATGTATTGCCTCGGGGTGTGGGGCATGAGCGCGGCGCAAAGCGGGTTTGCGCTGCATTTAACCGGAGGCATTTTGACCGGCACCGGCATCGCCTTCGCGTCATTTTCCATCGCCTTGGCCGCGATGGCGCGCGTGGTCGGCGCCAACCAACGTTCGATGGTGCTCGGGCTCGGCACCGCGGCCGGTTCGCTTGGGCAGGTGATATTTTCACCGATTAGTCAGGGCTTCATCGCCGCGTTCGGCTGGCACAGTGCGCTGTTGATGTTGGCCGCGACGACTTTATTAATGATTCCGCTGGCGTTGTTGTTGCCGAGCGGCCCAACCGAAAACGACCCCGGTCAAGTCGAGCAGGGCGTCGGTGCGGCGTTGAGCGAAGCGTTCGCGCATCGCGGCTTCGTGTTGTTGGCGAGCGGATTTTTTGTGTGCGGTTTTCATGTCGCCTTCATCACCGTGCATTTCCCGGCGTTCGTGCGCGACATCGGGCTTAACCCGGCGGTCGGCGCGTATTCGCTTGCACTCATCGGTTTGATGAACATCATCGGCTCGTTTGTCTCCGGCATGGCCGGGCAACGGTGGAGTAAAAAATTCAGTTTAAGTTTCATTTATTTTGCGCGCGCGATATGCATATTTTTGCTGCTAATGTCGCCGAAAACCGAATTGACCATCTATCTGTTCGCCGGCGCAATGGGCGTGTTGTGGCTGTCCACCGTGCCGCTAACCACCGGCATCGTCGCGCAAGTGTTCGGCGTTCGCTATATGGCGACGCTGTTCGGCGTGGTGTTTTTCAGCCATCAAGTCGGCAGTTTCCTCGGCGTATGGCTCGGCGGTCGGTTATACGACCAAACCGGAAGTTATGACGGCATGTGGTGGGCCGGCATCGTCGCCGGCATATTGGCGGCGATTGTTCATCTGCCCATCAATGAAAAACCACTGGCGCGATTGGTGGCGGGGAGGGGGTGATGTCTTCGGCGAATACGCCAATTGATAAATCGTCGCCGATGTGGCGCAATATGCGGCGCATTCAGCGGATGGACACTTGGATTAAATTAGCCGACGTCGCCGACGACAAACATGTCAAGTTTGTGTTTTACTGGATTGCGTTTGAGGCCGGTTATATTCGCCAATCCGGCCGCTGGCAGCGACCGGGCGGAGCCGACGGTAAGCGGAGGTTTTTGCGCGAAGTGTCCACATTTGGCGGCGCAAGCCTGCAAAACATCATTAATCAATTTGCGCCGACTGCGGAAAAACTGTTTGCATTGCGATGGGCAAGCAATTACTTTTGGTATGACAACTCGAAGTGGGGCGACCTCATTAAGAAAAAATGTCGGCATGTTAAGGACAAACGCCTGAATGCTTTGGCGCAAGAAAAAGCATGGGAAGAAGAGTTTCAATCGCATGTCGAAGAAATGCAATGCAACTGGCGCAATGCCGCGAATAAAGGTGATTACAAATCCACCAAACAAGCATTGCTCGACATTTTTGATGTGCTAACGGTCGTCCGCCACCAAATCGTGCATGGCGGAAGCGCAGGCAACAATAGTTTTGGAAAAAGTCAGGTCGAATGGGGCGCTGAATTGCTTGGCGCATTTGTGCCGTTGTTTAAAGAGATTATCGAAGCAAACAAAAGCAGCGATTGGGGCATACCGCCGTTTCCCCGCCTGCCGGATGTCGTTGAAGCGGACCAAGATTATCCGCCGCCGTGGTTGTCGTAAGATGGCATCAATAATGCAAGTTGCCGCCGACAAATCCGCCGCTAAAATTATATAAATCACAATTTCCAACCCAATTTCCAACCTATCTAATTGATTTCCATAACATTCACCCGTTAGTAAATTCACATACACTCTATTTTACTCATGAGTATTTTCCACTTGATATGACTTTACTCATGAGTAATTTCGAGTTAATATGATTTTACTCATGTTCAAACCGTCGCACAATCGTTATTTAACCGCCGCCATCAAGCCCGATTTGCGCGAGAAGATGGTGTTTGTTGGCGGGCCGCGGCAGGTTGGCAAAACCACCTTGGCGCTTTCGTTGTTGAAGGCGCGTACGCATCATCATCCGGCGTATCTTAATTGGGATGACCCGAAGGTGCGGCCGCGATTGTTGCGCGGCGAATTGCCGGCGCGGCGCAAATTGATTGTGTTGGATGAGATTCACAAACATCCGCAGTGGCGCAACTTGGTTAAGGGGCTGTACGATTCGAATCGCGGGCGGTTGTCGTTTTTGATTACCGGCTCGGCGCGGTTGGATTATTACCGCAAAGGCGGCGATTCACTGCAGGGGCGGTATCACTATCATCGGCTTCATCCGTTTTCGTTGCGCGAGATGAACAAAACGCCGACCGCCGATGACCTCGATGCATTGTTGCGCTTTGGCGGATTCCCCGAGCCGTTGTTTTCCGCCAACACTCGCGTGTGGCGGCGTTGGCGGCGCGAACGAATGGCGCGGGTGGTTTATGAAGACGTGCGCGATTTGGAATACGTGCGCGAGATTGGCATGATTGAATTGCTCGCCGAGGCGTTGCCCGACCGCGTCGGTTCGCCGTTGTCGATTAAAAATTTATGCGGCGATTTGGGCGTTGCGCATGCAACCGCGGAACGCTGGATTAAAATTTTGGAAAACATGTATGTTTGTTTTCGCGTCGCGCCGTTTGGCGCGGCAAAAATTCGCGCGGTTAAAAAGGAACAGAAACTCTATCTGTGGGATTGGTCGCAGATAGAAGACCCCGGCGCGCGGTTTGAAAACTTGGTCGCTTGTCAGTTGCTGAAATACTGCCATCACATCGAGGACACCGAAGGGCATGCAATGGAATTGAGATTTATTCGCGACACCGACCGTCGCGAAGTGGATTTTGTCGTGCGCCGCAACAAAAAACCGCTGTTTGCGATTGAATGCAAAACCGGCGAACGCAGTTTGAATCCGGCGATTAATTATTTTCGCGAACGCACCGCCATCGCCGATTTTTATCAGGTGCATTGCGGCGCGCGCGATTATTTGCGCAACGGCGTTCGCGTGCTGCCGTTTGCGACGTTGTGCGGCGAACTTAACCTGCCGTAAGCGGTTGCGGTTGGCGACCTTAATCGCCGCCGGCAATCTCATCCATCGCGCGCAAAAACTGCAGCACTTCATCGGCGCTGTTGTAATGACACATCGATACGCGCACGCATGAATCCAACTGCAGCGGCTTGAGAATATTGGCGGAAAAATAATCGTTTTTGCGAATATGCACGCGCACGCCGCGCGCGCTTAACGCGGCGACCACTTCGGCCGACGCCGCATCGCGCACCGCCAACGACACCAAGCCTTCGCGCGCGGTGTTGTCGACGCCGCCGATGACCAACACGCGCGGCATTGCGCCCAAGCCGCGCTGTTGGCGATTGCCGTGCAGCATCAATTTGCATAACGCCTGTTCATGCGCTTTGATGGCCGCGGTCGCGGCGGTTAATTTGGCGCGCGCATCGGCGGCTTGCGGGTTGGCTTGTTGTCCGAGCCATTGCAAATAATTCACCACTTCGCTGAATGTCGCGTACGCGCCGGCGTCGCGCGTGCCCAATTCCCAATGGTCGCCTGCGGTGCCGTTGAGTTTGTCGTGCGGTGCGCGGCTGAGGCGCGGCGACACCCAGGCGAAGCCGTAGTTGTGGCGCGAAAACACCTTGTAGCCGGACACCGCATAGCCGTCGATGGCGTAGTCATCCAGATGCACCGCGCCGTGCGGGGCGTGCTGAATGCCGTCGACGATGATGAAGCAGGCCGGCGCAATCTCGCGAATCATCAAAGCAATCGCGCCGACATCGACCGCGATGCCGGTGACCGGGCTGGTTTGGATGATGGTGGCGACGCGGGTATCGGCGTTGACTTTGCTGCGATAGGCGTCGATATCGACCGCGCCTTGTTCGGGGTTGTGCGCGATGGCGGTGTAGGTTTTGCCGGCGTGCGCGCTCCATTGTTGCGCCGCGCTGGCGGTTGCCGGGTGTTCCAAGGTGCTGCCGACGACATTGCCGCCGGGCGCGGCGGCGAGCGTTGCCGCGCGAATGATGCGGAACAAACATTCGGTGCCGCTTTCGCCGACAAACACCGCGCCGTCGGATGCGTTTAAGAACGCAAACATATCGCGCCGCCCGCGCGCAATTAATTCGCCCATGTGTTGTGACGCCGGATTGTCGCGCCCTTGGTTGTCGGGGATGGCGGCGAGTTGCGCGCTGATGTCGACCACTGATTTTAATGTCAACGAACCGCCGGCGTTTTCAAAAAACACCCGCGCGCCCTGATATGGGCAACGCTCGACATGGCAAAACCGCGCGCGGATTTCGCTGAGCAATGATTCGGCAAACACGGGGATTAATCGGCGGGTGAAGTGTTAATAGTGAATTAACTTAACTTGCGGCATGCGTTTGTGCAATTGGCGGCGTGAAGTTAAGTGAGTTAAGTTAAGTTAACTCAACTCAACTTAACTAATTCGAGGTTGCACAATCATTTAATTAATTAAAGTAATTAAATTAATTAAATGGAAACCAACTCGACATTAACTCGAAGCGTCACTCGGCGAAAACCCGTTGCTTCGGAGATTTTTTAAAAAAGGCGCGATATACGCTCGCCAGCAACGTTAAAAAGCCGGCGACCAACAACACCAATGCAATCGGGCGGTGCATAAATCCGCTCCATTCGAAATGCAACATCTGCATCGCTTGGGCGAAAGTTTGTTCGCCGATTTTGCCGAGGATTAACCCGAGCACGATGCCGGCGACCGAATAGCCCGAACGCCGCAGGAAAAACCCGGCGACGCCGGCGACAAACATTGCGATTACATCAATCGTCAACCCGCGCACCGCATAGGCGCCGACCGTGGCCAGCAATAAAATCAACGGCGCCAAAAATTGAAACGGAATGCGCAACAGGTTGATGATGGTTTTGGTTTCGAGATAGCCGATGAACAGAATCGACAGGTTGGCGAAAAACATCGCGGCGAACACCACCCAAACCAAATCGGCGCTGTTGAGAAACACCAGCGGCCCCGGCTCCATGTCGTGCATTTGAAACACGCCGACCATCATTGCGGTCAACGCTCCGCCGGGCAATCCAAGCGCAAGCAGCGGAATCATCGCCGCGCCGGTGGCGGCGTTGTTGGCGGTTTCCGAAGCGATGACGCCCTCCAGTTTGCCGCGCCCGAATTCACTGCGGCGCGGCGACCAGCGCACCGCTTCGTTGTAGCCCATAAACGCGGCCAAGGTGGCGCCGATGCCCGGCAGGATGCCGCAAAAAAATCCGATGAGTATCGACCGCACAATTGCGATTTTATGCGCGATTAATTCAGCCAGCGTCGGGAAGTTGACGCTCATCTTCGGCGCCTTGTAGGAACCTTTGGCTTTGTGTTCGGCTTGAATGAAAATCTCCGACACCGCAAAGAAGCCGAGAATCATCGGGATGAAATGAATGCCGGCGAGCAAATACGGCATGCTGAAATCATAGCGCGCGATGCCGCCGACCGGATCCAGCCCGACCACGGCGATTAATAAGCCGGCGAGAATCGACAGCCAACCTTTCCAAAATGTTTTCGCGCCGACCGAGGAGGCGACAGCCAAGCCGAAAAACACCAACGCAAAAATCTCCGGCGGGCCAAACGCCGAAATTGCCCAGGATGCAATCGGCGCGGTCGCGGCCATCATCACCACCGCCGAGATGCAGCCGCCAATCGCCGAACACATCACCGCCGCGCCAACCGCCTTGCCGGCTTGGCCGTTGCGCGTCATTGGATAGCCGTCGAATGCGGTCGGGGCGTTTTCCGGCGCGCCGGGAATGTTGAACAAAATCGCGGTAATCGCGCCGCCGTATACGCCGGTGCAGTAAATCACCGAGAACAACATAATGCCGTGCTCGGCCGATAGATGCGCGGTGAACGGCAACAAAATCGCGGCCAAGGTCAGCATGCTGACCCCGGGAATCGCGCCGAACAACATCCCGCCGACAACGCCGCCGATAAAAATCAAGACGCCCACCGGGTCGCTGAACAACGCCAGCGTGCCCGCCATAAAATTGCCGAAAGTTTCCACCGCAGATACCGTTGAGTAAAGGTTGGTTGTTGAGGTTGGTTGATACGCGAATGAAAAATGTAAATGAATAAAGTAACTTAATAAAGGTAACTTAAAAAATTAACTTAACTAAGTTAACTTAATAATCATAATGAGTCGAAAAAGTCAAAGTCGAAAGTAACGGTAAAAAGTAACAGTGAAAAGTAACAGTAAAAAACAAAGTCAAAGTCGAAGTCGAAGTTAAATTCGAAGTCGAAACCGAAGTTAACTTCGAACTCGAAGTCACTGCAACAAATTCACCACCCCCGCGCCGATTTCGTAAAACGGGCTGACATTGCCGGTGGGCAAGCCGACAAACAGCAAACTGACAAACAACAACAGCAGCAAACCGATTATCAGCGCGCTGAGCGCGACAATCCAGCCGACGCGGCGTTCGCCCATTAGGAACATTACGCCGGCCGCAAAAAACGGTGCGAGCGAATAAAAGCCAAAATCCTGCATCAATGCGCCGAATAAAATCGGCAACGCCAACATCGCCCCGACCGCATTGGTGCGCAACAACCAAAGATACAACAAAATCAACGTTGCCGCCGCGCCGAGTTTAATCGCATTCAACGGCGCATCGTCGCCGAACGGCGCAGCCAACAGGCGCGGCAACACCATGTAGATAAACGGCAACGCCAGCAAGATGCAGGTGGAAAAGAATCGGCGCGGGTCGAATCCGCCGGTGTGCGCATCGGGCGCATCGTCCGCATCTGTTTGGCGGTGATAAATGAATTGACCGACGGCGGCGATTGCAATCAGCAACAAAATCGCGCGCGGCCAGGCGGTCGCGCCGTATTTGTAAATCTCAATCTCGCGTTCGAAGCGAAACGAAAGCGCATACAAAAACGCCGCCAGCAACAGCCACAACGCGGCTTCGATGGCGTGTCCGGCGGTGGTGCGGCCGGGTGGTTTCATTATTCAGTCTCCGGGTGAATCCGATTGATTGCGCCAACCGCGCAAAAAAAAGCGCGACGCGCACCGCCTATCTGAGCGGCGTGCGCCGTGCCGTGACGGCTTATTTCACATCAAGCCCCATTTGCTTGTACACCTTGCGGTATTGCGCCACCGTGTTGTTAATCAACTTGCGCGTACCTTTGGTGTCGCGATAACTGTCAATCAACGTCATGTATTTCTTTTCGTTGAACTTTTGATAACTGTCTTGACAGTACGCTTTTTGGAACGCCCACTGCAGCCATTTAACGCGGGCTTTGGGCGCGGCTTTATGCACGAAGAATCCGCGAAAGCGATACAGCGGGTCGAATTTCAAACCAACGTCGGTCAAACTCGGCACATCGGCAAACGCCGAAGGCGCCTCTTTGAGCAACGTGAGAATCGGTTTGAATGTGCCGGAATCCAAAAATTTGCGCACATCGCCGGGCTGTTCGAACAACGCGTCGACCTGCCCGCCGGCCAATGCGCCATAACGCGGCGCGCCTTTGTCGAATGAAATTTGCTGAATTTTCATTCCGGTGGCGTCGGTGATGAACTTCATCGACACGCGTTCCATCGAGCCTTCTTTGGAAACGTTGGCGATGGTCGCCTTGCCGTTTTGCGCCTTGACCCATCGCACAAATGAATCCCAATCGTTAAAGCGGGTTTCATTGGCGCGAATGTAAATCTGGCTGAAGGTGATTTGCGAAGTCACCAACGGGATTAAATCCTTCGCCGGATTCGGCCGCGAAGAATCCAATGCATAGGCGCTCGAGGCGTCGTCGATGTGTTCCAACACGGTGTAGCCGTCGGCCGGCGCCGCCATATAGGCGGTCAAGCCAACCGAGCCCGAGCCGCCCGGTTTATGGTCGCGATTGATGGCGACGCCGCTGAGGTCGGAGACCGCCTGCGCCATTGCCTGGGCGACCTGCCCGGAACCGCCGGCCGGACCATACGGCACAATCATGGTCAAGGCGCGTTGCGGATAACCGTCCGGGCCTTGTCGGCTGGACGGAAGTGAATCGGTTACGCAGGCGGCGTAAGCGACATTGGCCGACAACAAGGTCGCCGTCAATGCACATCCGCCCAACGCCAAACCGCGTCGAATATTGCGATACCACAGTTGCAGTGCTTTCATTGTTACCCCCATGTTTGATAATGGATGGAGTAATGAGTTCAAAATGCGCGCGCGCTTGGGTTGTTTGTTGCGGCAACCCAATGACATCAACTTCGACATCAACTTCACCGCACACGCGCGATTAAGAACTCGCATGAGCAAACCGCTGTTAGCGGATTGAAAATTTAGTGTACACAATTTATGCACGGGTTTTTTGCAAAAAAGTGCAATGAAATTGATGAGAATTTTATCGGTTTTGGATGAGCGTTTAATCATTATTAATCGACGCGCTTGCGAATTCGCCGCGCCTTCATCGATTCCACCTCATGCATTCATCGTCGCATTCACCGTACATGCATCGATGGCGGCATCGACGGCGATGCGATTATCGCAATGCATGCCATAAAATTGCGCCGCCGGACAGCAATAGAATTAACAAAATCAATCGGCGAAAAAGCGCTTCGGCAATGTGGCGACGCAGCCGCCGTCCGCACGCCGCGCCCAACAACACCGGCACAATCGCGGCGCATGAATACCACAACACCGCGCCGCGCAATGCGCCGACCCAATACAATGCAATCGTCCACGGCACCAGCCCGCTTAAATAAAGGAAACTGATGGCGCCGATGAATTGTTCCTTGCGCACCGCCGGCATCGACACCAAATAGGCGATGAGCATCGGGCCAAAAAAGGAGGAGACGCCGCCGATGACGCCGCTGACCAAGCCAAAACAAAAGCCGGCCGGCTTTTCGCGGCGCGGTGGGATGCGCAGGCGGCGGTTGGCGCCTTCGAGCAGGGCGAACAGCATCACCGCGCAACCGACAAAAATCAGCAGGGCGGTGTCGTCCAATCGGGTGAACAACGCCACGCCAACCGCGCCGCCGAGCAGCACCGCAACAAATGTCGGCCAAAATCGCGCCAGCACGTTATCGACCTTCGGCGCCTGCAACATCTGCCAAAAGTTGGCGGACACCGACGGCAGCGACATCACCGCTATCGCGATTTGCGGCGGCAGCACCAACGCCATCAACGGCACGGTCAACAGCGGCGTGCCGACGCCTAACGCGCCTTTAATGACGCCGCCGCAAAACAGCGCGAAGGTGCACCACAATAAAGTCAACGCTGACAAATCGCCTGCCATTGGTTTAGCGTCGGAGGAAGTTAATGAACAATGCCGTCGGTGCGCGGTGTTGGTTGCATGCAGGTCGGGCAATGCGTATTATGAAACGGCGCAATGTGTGTGAGGTTGTGCGTGAGGTTATGCGTGACATTATTAATCGCGCTTGCATTAATATCGTTAACATTATTAATATGATTAATATCATTATATTAATATCGTTAATCGTTAATAGTTAACATCATTAATATAGTGACTGTGAAATATGGCGACTGTGATTAATACAGTGACTATGTCGAAGTAACAGTATTAAAGTACACAGTATTAAATGACCGCATTGCCGCACTTGATGGGCAATGTTTGATGGGAAGTGAAATGGCAGAGATTATCGCGCCGCATCGAAGCGTATTGATGTGCGGCGTTTGTGCAACTGACCGCTGAGCATAACACAATGACAAAATCGCAATCCCAAGCATCGATGCGCGCAAGCGAATCGAGTGTCGATGCATCGCAAGTCGATGCGACGCAAATCGATGAAGCGAAACTCGATGAAGCGCAAACCATCGATGCGTTAATGACGCGCGCGCGCGCGGCGATGCAATTGATTGCCGGCGAACCGCAGGCGCGCATCGATGAATTGGTTACGGCGATTGCCTGGTCGTTGTATAAACCGCAAAACGCGCGCGCCTTGGCCGAGTTGGCGGTGCGCGACACCGGCATCGGCAATGTCGCCGACAAGATCATTAAAAACCAACGCAAGACCTTCGGCGCGTTGCGCGATTTGGCGCGCGCCAACACCGTCGGCGTGATTGAAGATTCGCCCGAACGCGGCTTGGTGCGCTATGCCAAACCGGTCGGCGTGGTCGGCGCGATTACGCCATCGACCAATCCGGCTGCAACCCCGGTCAATAAAACCATGATGGCAATCAAGGGCGCCAACGCCGTCATCCTTGCGCCGTCGCCGAGCGGTTGGTCATGCACCGAGGCGACGGTTGCATTGATGCGCGAGGCGTTGGCGCGCATCGATGCGCCGCGCGATTTGGTGCAGATTTTGCCGCGCCCGATTACCCGCGAATTGACGCGCGAATTAATGCGCCGCGCCGATTTGGTGATTGCGACCGGTTCGCAAAACAATGTGCGCGCGGCGTACCAAAGCGGCACGCCATGCATCGGCGTCGGCGCCGGCAATGTGCCGGTGATAATTGACGCCGATGCCGATGTGCACGATGCCGCGCAAAAAATTTGCGCATCGAAAACGTTCGACAACGCGACTTCGTGTTCCTCTGAAAACGCGCTGATTGTGTTGGATGAAGTGTATGACGATGCGATGGCCGCCTTGCGCGGCGTCGGCGCGCATTTGGCAAGCGCGGCTGAAAAGCAAAAAATCGCCGCACAGTTGTGGCAAGACGGCAAACTCAACCGCGACCTCATCGCCAAGGATGTCGCGGTTATCGCCGCGCAAATCGGCTTGAGCGATGAGGCGGCGCGCGCCAAGTTTATTTTGGTCGAAGAGGATTCATTCGATGCGCAATCGAAGTTTGCCGATGAAAAACTCTCGCCGATGTTGACCGTGTATCGCGCCGCGAATTTTGACGATGCGGTGCAGTTGGTCAATGCGGTGCTGGCGGTGTGCGGGCGCGGGCATTCATGCGGCATTCACACGCAAACGCAAAACCACGCGGCGCAATTGGCGGCGCGCGTCGATGTTGTGCGGGTGTTGGTTAATCAGGCGCACACTTTCGGCAACGGCGGCAGTTTTAACAATGCGCTTAATTTCACCTTAAGCATGGGCTGCGGCACTTGGGGCGGCAACAGCATCAGCGAAAATTTAAATTATCGCCACTTCATCAACATCACGCATTTGGTGCGCACGGTCGACGAGGATAAACCGAGCGAGGATGAATTGTTTGGCGCGCACTTTAATAAATACGGACGCGATTGATGGCGGGTGTTAAGTGCGCTGAACTTCACTTTATTTCACTTTGTTTCACTTCGATTAACTTCACTTCACTTCACTTAACTTCATTTAACTTAACGCAACGTAATTTAAGTTAAGTTAACTGAACTTAACTTAACTGAACTTAACTTAACTCAACTTAATCCAAAACCATAGCGGTCGACGCAATGAACCCTCCCCAAGCAACAACGATTTGCGAACAAATCGAACACCACGCTTCATTGCGTGGTGATTCGGTTTTTTTGGTTGACACGGCGCAATCATCCGAGTTGACCTATGCGCAGTTGTTGGCAAACCGCGATGAAATTAAATCTCATCTGTGCGCGTTGGGCGTTGGTGCGCGGCAAAAAATTGCGTTTTTGCTGGATAACGGCATTTGGTCGGTGCGGTTGTTTCTGGGCGTGATGGCATGCAATCGAATCATTGTGCCGCTAAACGCCGCCGCCGGGCCGGAGCAGTTGCGCTATGTATTAAATCATTGCGACGCCGATTTTTTGTTTGTATCGAAAAACTATTTGCCGCAGGCGCGCGAGATGTTGGCGGCGATTGAACGCAACATTACGCTGATTGAAACTTCGGCGGAACATGGGCCGGAATGGCAAGCCGCGCGGGACAATGTTGCGCGTGTTGGCGGTGAAAGTAAAAGTGACAGTAACAGTGACAGTGCAAGTGGCAACAAAAGTGACAATCGAAGTGACAATCAAAGTAAAAACAAAGTCGAAGTCGAAGTCGAAGTCGCGCAAAACGATACGCCGCGCGCCGATGATTATGGTTTGTTGTTATACACCTCCGGCTCGACCGGTTTGCCGAAAGGCGCGTTGTTGACGCATCGCTCATTGATTTGCGGCGCGCGCAATGTTGTCGATGCGCATCAGTTAACCGCGCGCGACCGCGCCTTGTGCGTGTTGCCGGTGTATCACATCAACGGCGCGATGGTGACAGTGTGCGCGCCGTTGGTCAGCGGCGGCGGCGTGGTGATGCCGCCGCGATTTAGCGCAAGCGCGTTTTGGCGATTGATTGCGCAGCATCATTGCACTTGGGCGAGTGTTGTGCCGACGATGATTAATTATCTGCTCGACAGATTTGATGATGAATCGTTTGCATTCGGCGACGATGAAAAATTAAAACATTTCCGTTTTGCGCGCTCAGCCTCGGCGCCGTTGCCGGCTTCGGTGTTGCGGCAATGGCAAGTTAAATTCCGCGCGCCGATGATAGAAACGCTCGGCTTAACCGAAACCGCCGGCACAGTCGCCGCCAACGGAATGCCGCCGACATCGCCCAAACCAAAATCAGTCGGCGCGGCTTGCACCGGCAATCAAATTAAAATCCTCGATGAACACGGCGTCGAGTGCGCGCCCAATGTGGTCGGCGAAATTGCAATTCGCGGCGACAATGTGCTGCATTGTTATTACAAAGATGCGCGCGCCACCGAATCCGCCTTCGTCGACGATTGGTTCCGCAGCGGCGATTTGGGATTGTTGGATGACGACGGCGATTTGTTCATCACCGGACGATTAAAGGAATTAATTGTGCGCGGCGGTGAAAACATTGCACCGCGCGAAATCGATGATGTGTTGTATCGCCACGAAGCGGTTCTCGAAGCCTCGGCGGTTGGCGTCGATGATGAAAACTACGGACAGGAAGTCGTCGCCTGCGTCGCCTTGCGCGAAGGGCATCGATGCACCGCCGATGAATTGCAGGCGTTTTGCGAAAAGGCGGTTGGGGCGGTGAAGATGCCGAAGCGGATTTATTTTATGGATGAATTGCCGAAGGGGCCGTCGGGGAAGATTTTGCGATTGAAGTTGCCGGGGATGATTGCAGAGTTGGAAGGCGGGGATTAATTTTTTTGATGCGCTTTGATAATCGCGTCTTTAAGGTTGGCGTGTTGTGTTGCATCGATGTTGTTTTCTTTAAGCCATTGCGGGTCAACTTTTTCCATGCCAAGCAGTTGACGCGACGGCACGACATAAAATTCCCAATGTGCGAGATTTAACGGGTTAACATCCGCGTCTTGGTGCGCAAGTAAACAAAACACGTATACATCGGCTTTCGGTTCTTTTTTACTCAAACCGATTAAAAATTTAACCGCAAAAAGTTTGTCTTGTTGCCAAGTTTGCACAAACGCGGACGACTTAACTTCCATTGTAATTTCTTGTCCACAATGCTCCATCGTTAAATCGACCTCCGCCCATTCCTCACGCGGTTGATTGTCGCAATCGACCGCCAGCGCGACAATATATTCAGCCAACACGCCGCGCCAAGCATTGTTAATTAAATCCGACCCCGTCCATTGCCAAAACGACAGCACATTGGCGTCAAGCGTCCGACCGTTTTCGTCAAGCAACGGTTCATCACCTTTTTTCAAAGTGACTTTAAGTTTATCCAACGCCGGATTTCTCATCCGCCCTTCCTCCCGCCATCACCTTTACCATCGCCCTCACTCACCTTACGCGCCATGCGCGAAAACATCGGCGAAGTTTTTAACAATGCAACAAAGGTCGAACGTTGTTCCGCCGGCACGGAGGCGCGGCGTTTTAAGCGCACCACCACAACCGCCGCGAGCGACAAATGCACCGCGCAGGTGTAGACAAAAAACGCCGGCGCGCTGAAATGTTTAATCACCAACGACGCCGCATACGGTCCGACAATCGCGCCGACCGTGAAGAAAAAAGTTAAGCCGGCTGAGACCAACACATATTGACCATGCTTTGCGCGGTCGTTGGCGTGGGCGGCGGCGAGGGAATACAGCGGCAGGGCGCAGCCGCCGAAGAAAAACACCCCGGCATACACCGGCCACATTGCGCTGAACGATTGCGCGGCGATGAACATTGCCGCGCACATCGCGCCGAGCGTGGCGATGAGCACGGTTTTGCGGCGACCGAATTTATCCGACATATAACCGAACGGATATTGCAACGTCGCGCCGCCGAAAATGCCGAGCGTCATAAACACCACAATCGCGCCGGTGCTTAAGCCGATTTCGATGCCGTACAACGGACCGACCAAACGAAACGCCGAATTGGTTAAGCCGATGGCGAGCGAAGTTAAACACGCCAGCGGCGAGATGCGCCAAATGACCGGCAAGTTGAGTTTAAGATTATCCGGCGGACGCGGACGCGCGCGGTTGGATAACGCCACCGGCAACAGCGACAGGCAATACATCAAACTGACCAGCGAAAAAATTTGATACCCGCCGACGCCGACCGCTGGAATTAAAAACTGCATGCCGGTCACCGACAACAAATCGACGATGCGATACACGCCGAGCACGCGCCCGCGGTCGGCGTTGGCCGAGTTGGCGTTAATCCAACTTTCAATCACCATCAACAACGCCGAAAAACAAAACCCGCTGACGGCGCGCGCCACCATCCACACCAATGGATTAACCGTCATCGCCATCACCAACGGCACAATCGCCCCGGTCGCGGCCAACGCCGCAAATGCGCGCGCGTGGCCAATCGATCGAATTAATCGCGCGGCGTTAAAGCAGGCGACGAAAAACCCGACAAAATAACACGCGCCAAGCGCGCCGACCGTGTCGGTGGAAAAGCCTTCGAGATTGCCGCGCAGGGCGATTAAGGTGCCAAGCAAGCCGTTGCCGCCGAGCAAAATCGACGCGGCAAACAACAAGGGAATAAGCGGGCGAAGCGTAATGAGGCGGATGGTGTTGGCGCGGGGTTGGTGAATGGGTAACTTGGTTTGTTTTCGATGTCGATGTCGGCGCGCACTGTAACTTAACTTAGATAAGTTAACGCGGCAACTTAATTTCGTAACATATAAGTCGTAACTTAACGATGCAAGTTAACTTAACTTAACTCGATTGACCCGCCGCGATTATTGCCGCCAGACAATTGGAAACAACGGGTCATCCATCGGCGCGCCGGGCGCGAGGGTTAATTGTTCGAACGGCGGCGAGGTTTGCCATGGGCGGGTGGCGAAACGCGCATCGTCGCCGAGCCAGCGGCAACTGAAGCCGCGTCGGCGCGCGGTGGAATCGATGGTGTGCGGTGCGCCATGCACTGCGCGCATATCGAAAACAATGCAATCGCCGCGCGCCAACGACCACGATAAAATTTCGTATTGCGCGCGATTGGCGTCTATGTCCGGCACGGTTTCGAAGCCGTCGATATCGCGTTCATAATTTTCATGCGTGGCAAACATTCGCGGATAGTACAGCACGCCGTTGGCATGCGAGCCGGCGACAAATTCCGGGCAGACGCGTTGCGGCACTTCATCCAACGGCAACCACAGCGAACAAAGTTGTTTGCCGTCCAAGCCGTAATAGGGCAGGTCGTGATGCCACGGAGTCACTTCGGCGGTGCCCGGTTCCTTAATCAAAACATGCTCGTGATAAATGCGCACATTTTGCGCGCCCATTAATCGACCGACGATTGCCGCCGCCGGCGAATGCAAAATAAAATCGCGGTATTCATCGATGCGTTGCCAATTGCAATAATCATCGTAAAACCCGCCGGGGTTGCCGGCGGCGGTGTAGTTGCGTTGGTAATTTGTTTCGTCGACATTGTTGTCTGCGTTTTCACCGTCGGTCTCGCCGACATTTTCGCCGTCGGTTTCACCGTCAGTTTCGCGCGCGAAGTTTTTATCGATGCCGGCGGCAAGTTGCGTCAACCATCGTTCCTCAAACACACCGCGCAAACACACGGCGCCGGCGCGCGCATATTCGGCGCGGGTTTGTTCGGTGATGGCGGCATCCAAACGGGCGGTGACGGCGTCTGCGGCGGTGGACATTATTAAGTGCGTCGATGGATGCGTTGGGTTGACGGTCGATTGCGATTGGTCACGATTGGTCGAGATGATTGCGGTCGATGGCGGCATTATACGGCGCGCACTGTGGCGCGTAAAGAATAATCGCGCCGCCATCGTCACCTCGACTTCGCGCACACATCAGCCAATGCAATCCGCCAATGCATCGGTCAATTGCGGATAGGCGAATCGATGTCCGGCGGTTTGTATTTTTTCGGCGCAGGCGTGTTGTCCGCCGAGCAACAATTCGGCGGCTTCGCCCAATGCCAAGCGCAAGGCAAACGGCGGGGTTTTGATGAAGGTTGGTCGGCGCAAGGTGCGCGCCAAGGCGCGGGTGAAGGCGGCGTTGGTGACCGCATTCGGTGCGCACAAATTAAAGGCGCCGTGATGCGGCTCGGTCAGCAATTTTAGGATGATGTCGACCTCGTCTCGCAGATGTATCCAACTCATCCATTGCGCGCCGTCGCCCAGTTGCGCGCCCAAGCCGAGCGCAAATGTCGGGCGCATTTTGGCGAGCAATCCGCCTTCGCGCGACAACACCAACCCGGTGCGCAACAGGCAGACGCGCACGCCGTGTTGCGATGCGCGATGCGCTTGGCGTTCCCAATCGGCGCATAACTTCGCGCCAAAATCCGTACCCGCAGGTGCACTTTCGGCAACGATGCGCGCGCCGCAATCGCCGTAATAGCCGACCGCCGAACCGCTCAATAGCACTTGCGGTTTATGTTGTGCGCGCGCAATGCAGTCGACCAATTTTGCGGTCAAGGCGACGCGGCTTTCGGTTAATCTGCGTTTGCGTCTCGCACTCCATCGCGCGCCAATAATCGGCGCACCGGCAAGGTTGATGACGGCATCGTATGCGCACGCCGGCGTGTATTGGTCGAGCGAGTTTATGCCACGCGCGCCGCTGCAAAGTTGCGCAACTCGATTCGGGCGGCGCGACAGCACAGCAAGCGAATGTCCTTTATCGCGCAATGCACTGCACAAGGCGCGACCGATTAAGCCGGTGGCGCCGGTGAGCAGGATGTTCATTGGGTTGACGGGGTGGTTGGCGGTTAACTTTTTAACTTGTTAACGAGTTGTGATTCGTGAATCGTGAATCACAAATTGCAAATTGCGAATTGCGAATCGTGAATCGTGAATTGCGAATAGCGAATCGCAAAGCAAGTATAAGTTAAAGCATAACCAATAAGTAACCAACAAAGCAGCGCAACAAGCGCCCCCCAACCGACCAACAAGTTAACTCCCGCCTTGCGCCCACTTAATCGCTTCGTCTTCGCTGGCGTGTTCGAATGCCTTGAGTTTCATTCCGGGAATCAACCACGACTCGATGGTCGCGCCGATTTTTACCCAGTTTTCATCCGCCAGCACTGCGCAACGGTCAAACTTATGCAGCAGTTTTAACAACTTCGGCAGATGCGACAACTCGACCGCAATTGCGCCCATGGTCGGGAAGTTGAACTCCTTCAGCCGACAAATCAATGCGGCGTGTTGGCAACTTTCGGCAAGCGGCAACAATTCATCCAACATCGATTGCATATCAGCGGCGGTGAGACGCCCGCTGAAAGTTAAATCGATTCGTTGGTCGTTTATTTTGGAAACTTCATACATTGTAAATTCTCCACAGAGTATTAAAGTTAAGTGCACATTGAAGTGCACACAAAGGTAAAGCGGCGAAAGTATAAATCCCAAATCAAAAATCACCTCAATCAAACCTTAATCCGATGCGTAAATTGATATAAATCAATAAACGAAATTCACTTGTTACCCACCTCAAAACCGCGTCTCAACCCCCAGCCGCACATACCACCGCGAATCGCGCGCAGCATCGTGCATCGGATGTCGCTCGACGCCGATGGCGGTTTGCACGGTACTGTCACTTTTACTTTTAATCGCAACCGGCGTTTGATACGCCGCCTCGAGTTGCAGAGTGCGTCCGTTCGGTGACAAATCGATGTTGTGTTGTTGATGGATGACTTCACCATATTTGGTTCGCCCCGCCGGCATATTCAGCGTCGCTTGTGCGCGTTCGGTGCGCAGTGGTTGAGTTAATCGAATCGTCAATTGGTCGTGTTGGCTTTGCCACGATTGACGGCTTGCGGCGAAGGCGAATGCGCCGCTTTTAATTGTGTCGTCGAGTTGCCAATAGGCATTGCGCGCGGTTGGTTCGGTGTTGCCGAAATATGCGCTTGCGAGGGTTTGCCAATCGCCGAATCTATGGGCGATGTTGATGCCGGCGAATAATGTCTGCGCACTTAAGTCACTTTGATTCGCGCACGCACCGAGCAATGAATCGGTTTCGCGCACCGCACCGGCTTGCAATGCGATTGCGCCGTGTTTGGTGTGCGTCGTCCAATCCATCAGCAATCCCAATCCGCGTTCGCCGCCGTTGTCTTGCCATTGGTCGAAGTGGGCGTTGCCTTGCATGAATGCAAATCCGAATCGACCATTGTCGTTTCGCCAGCCGGCGCTTGTGCCGTTTTGCGCGAGGGATAAGTAGGGCGAGACGAATGCGTTGTTGTTGTCGAAGCCGATGTTGATGTGATTGAAACGGTGGTCGTTGTCGGCAAAGTTAAATGCATCGTTTACATTGTCGCGCATTCTTGCGTTGCCGAAAAATTGCGCGGGGTTTTCGCCATAACCCAACACCCAACCGCCTTGTTGCACATAGCCGCTTTGCGTCAAGTTATCCGCGCCAACGCGCAATGCAAGTTCACCGTCCGGCAACTGCGCCGTCAACTTGGTCGGCGGCGGCGTTTTGTCGCTTGCGGTGTGCGCAATCAATAAAGACGCCGGCATAAAAAACGGCGCGCCGAGTTCATCAAAACCGGCGATTTCGATGTTGCTTAATTCGGCAAACGATGCGCCGAAGGCGTTGCCGGTTAAGGTGAAGCCGGTTTGTGATAATGGCATCGAATCTTTATCGCCCGGCATCCCGGTCGTGACCATCCCTTGCGGTTTGGTTGCATTATCCAAATCGACGACTCCTTGTCCGTAAATGTCGGCGTTGCTGTAGTCGGCCCCGCCGCTTGCGGAGTAGTCGCTGCGGTCGGCGGTGGCGAATAGGCGTTCGACCAGTTCGGTGTTGCCGAGTTGATTGCGGAAAAATTGTTTCATCACGGCAAGTGCGCCGGAAACCATCGGGGCGGCGAAGGAAGTGCCGGATTGTTCCCGGTATTGATTGTCGGCGGTTGGGTTATACAGATTGTGAAACGCCGTTTTAATGCGCCAGCCGGGGGCGGCGATGCAGAAATTTTTGGCGAGCCCGCAATAGTTGGATTGACCGCGTTCGCGCGCATCAAAGTTCTCGCCGTAGGCGACGCCGTCCACTTCCAAACCGATTACGACGATGGTGTGGCTTTGCAATTCGGGGAAGTCGACACCGAGTGCGGCGAGGCGATCCGGCGACGCTTTGCCAAAATTGCCCGCGGCCCAGACGATGATTTTTTTATCGGCGTCGGGCGTATCACCTTGCGCGAAAGCGGCGGCGGTGCGCGCCCATTTGTCGCGCATGTCGCTGCGCAAAACATCGGCGATGTTTTGGCTGACGCCCCAACTAAAATTAAGAATGTCGCCTTTGGCGGCTTTAATTAAAAAGTCATAGCCAACCGCTCTCTCGAGGTCGGTGGGTTCGGGCTCGGATGAAGGACGCGCCGATAAGTCATAAGGAATAAAGTCAATCGTCGCGTCAAAGGCAACGCCGTGCATCTCTTCGTCGCCATGGCGAACGCCGGCCGCAATCGCGGCAACCGCCGTGCCGTGCTGGAGGAGGTAACCGTAAAACTCGTCGGTTACTTTCGTCGTGTAATCGCCGTACAAGTTGCGCACGGTCAGTTTTCCTTCGCCGGCAAACTCGCGATGGTTTGCGTTAATGCCGGAGTCGACGATGGTTATCGTTACATCTTTGCCGGTCGCCCCGCGCGAATATGCATAGGCGGCTTTGATGCGCCCAAGACGCGGGTTGTCGAAGTGGAGACGGTCGATAATCAAACGATTTTCGTCTTTCACGAGGATGGTGTACCGCTTGTCGTATTCGGCTGTTTCATAAGTCAACACAGTGGCGGCGAAATCGGCCGGGTCGGCGACGATGGTGACCGTCGGCGAATCCGGGGAAGCGAAAGCGGCGGTGCGCGCACCGATGTCGGCGACGGCATAACTGCCGGCGCACCATGCGGGCGATGGGTTGTCGGTGCACGGGTCGTAGGTCGCCGGGTCGGTCGGCGGCGGGTCAGTCGGCGGCGGGTCAGTCGGTGTCGGGTCAGTCGGTGTCGGGTCGGTCGGCGCCGGGTCGGTCGGTGTCGGGTCGGTCGGCGGCGGGTCGGTCGGTGTCGGGTCGGTCGGTGCCTCATTGGTGTCGCCACCGCCACCACCGCCGCAAGCGACCAATCCAATCAGCAACAATGCGCACAACACCCGCGCGAAAAGCGCGAGCGGGACATCGATGAAAATGTGCGCGTTCAGCATTTTTCCGTTGGTGATGCTTGTTTTGTGTGTTCAGTAATTTACCACATTATCGATTTACGCATTGCACGAATGGACTTAATCATTCCCGCATCAAAACCGCGTCTCAACCCCCAGCCGCACATACCACCGCGAATCGCGCGCAGCATCGTGCATCGGATGTCGCTCGACGCCGATGGCGGTTTGCACGGTGCTTTTGTTTTTACTGTGACTTTTAATCGCAACCGGCGTTTGATACGCCGCCTCGAGTTGCAAGGTGCGTCCATTCGGCGACAAGTCGATGTCGTGTTGTTGATGAATCACTTCGCCATACTTGGTTCGTCCCGCCGGCATATTCAGCGTCGCTTGTGCGCGTTCGGTGCGCAGCGGTTGGGTTAATCGAATCGTCAATTGGTCGTGTTGGCTTTGCCACGATTCACGGCTTGCGGCGAAGGCGAATGCGCCGCTTTTAATCGTGTCGTCGAGTTGCCAATAGGCATTGCGCGCGGTTGGTTCGGTGTTGCCGAAATATGCACTGGCGAGGGTTTGCCAATCGCCGAATCTATGGGCGATGTTGATGCCGGCGAATAATGTTTGCGCACTTAAGTCACTTTGATTCGCGCGCGCACCGAGCAATGAATCGGTTTCGCGCACCGCCCCGGCTTGCAATGCGATTGCGCCGTGTTTGGTGAGCGTCGTCCAATCCATCAATAATCCCAATCCGCGTTCGCCGCCGTTGTCTTGCCATTGGTCGAAGTGTGCGTTGCCCTGCATGAAGGCGAATCCGAATCGACCGTTGTCGTTTCGCCAACCTGCACTTGTGCCGTTTTGCGCGAGGGATAAGTAGGGCGAGACGAATGCGTTGTTGTTGTCGAAGCCGATGTTGATGTGGTTGAAACGGTGGTCGTTGTCGGCAAAGTTAAATGCATCGTTTACATTGTCGCGCGTGGTTGCGTTGCCGAAAAATTGCGCGGGGTTTTCGCCGTAGGCGAGCAGATAGTTGTTGTGTTGCAGATAGCCGCTTTGGGTTGCGCCATGCGCATCGGCGCGCAGGGCGAGTTCGCCTTCGGGTAATGTCGCCGACAGTTTGGTCGGCGGGGGCGAGGTGTCGCGGGCGGTGTGGGCGATTAATGAGGTCGCCGGAAAAAAGAACGGCGCGCCAAGTTCATCGAAGCCGGCGATTTCGATTCGGCCCAATTCGGCAAACGATGCGCCGAAGGCGTTGCCGGTTAAGGTGAAGCCGGTTTGTGATAGTGGCACTGCATCTTTATCGCCCGGCAGCCCGGTGATTATCATGCCTTGCGGTTTGGTGGCGTTGTCGAGGTCGACGAGTCCTTGTCCGTAGATGTCGGAGTTGGCGTAGATGCCGCTGCGGTCGGCGGTGGCGAATAGGCGGTCGACGAGTTCGGTGTTGCCGAGTTGGTCGCGGAAGAATTGTTTGATTACGGCGAGGGAGCCGGCGACGATGGGGGCGGCGAATGATGTGCCGTCTTGAAAAAAGTAAGCGTTATCGCCGCGGAAGTCCGCCGTGTAGACGCTCCAGCCAGGTGCGGCGATACAGTAGTTTTTGGCAACGCCGCACCGGTTTGAGCGGCCGGCGATTCTGCCGTCTGCCTCCAAACCAACCACGGCGACGATGATGCTTTGCAGTTCGGGGAAATCCACGCCGAGTCCGGCGAAAACTTCAGGTGAATCTTCGCCTGCATTGCCCGCCGCCCAAGCGATGATTTTTTTGTCGGCATCGAGCGTGCCGGCTTGCGCAATTGCGGCGGCGGTTTGCGCCCAGCCGCGGCGAATTGCGGCGGGGGAATAACCGCTGATTTTGCCAGGTGCGTTAAAACTAAAGTTAAGAATGTCACCGTTGGCGGCATTGAATATGGCACGAAAGAAAGCGGCAGTGCCTTCGTCTTGCCCGTCGTCAGGGTCAGGCACATCAGTCGGGTCAGGGTCCGGTGATGGGTCATTAAGAAAAATCGACAGAAAGTCGATTTTCGCGTCAAAAGCGACACCGTGCATTTCGCCGTCGTTATTAATGTTGCCAGCGGCAAGTGCCGCCACCGCCGTGCCGTGAAATAAGTCACTTAGTTCCGGGTTGTAATCGTCGAACAAGTTGCGCACGGTGACTTTGCCGCTACCGCCAAACTCTTTGTGCGTCGTGCGAATGCCGGTGTCGACAACGGTTATCGTTACTCCGGCGCCGGTTGCGCCGCGCGCATAGGCGTTGGCGGCTTTAATGCGGGCAAGTTGAGGGTCAGGGTATTCTGTGCCGTCCCTATCGACAAGCGTCCAGTTGTATTCAGACGACGCTTCATAACTTGCCAACTTGGTGGTGTAATCGCCCGGGTTGGCGGGTAGCGTGACTGCAGGCGAGACGCGCTTCTCGAATATCACATTGCGTTGTTCGCCACCACTCGAACTCGAAGACGACCCACAACCCGCTACCCCACAAAGTAAAACCAACAAAACCACCGCCCGCAAAACGCGCACGCCAGCCCAGCCAAACTCATCAAATAAAAAGCGAAACATAATCAACCCTCGAAGTATTTGTGTATAACAACGCCAAGTATAAACCCCGCCATTATAAATGCTAAGCCAATGCTATACTGCCGCAATGAAACCCCGCATCGAAACTGATTCATTTGGCGAAATTGAAGTGCCGGCGGATAAATATTGGGGCGCGCAGACGCAACGATCGCTGCAGAACTTCAAAATAGGCGCCGAACGGATGCCGCGCGCGATGATTCGCGCGTTGGGCATTGTTAAACGCTGTGCGGCGCGGGTGAATGTTGCGCAAAATCTGATGGATAAAGACATTGGCGAAGCCATCGTGCAGGGCGCGCAAAAGGTTATCGACGGCGAACTCGATGCGCATTTTCCGTTGGTCGTGTGGCAAACCGGCTCGGGCACGCAAACCAACATGAACGCCAACGAAGTCATCGCCAACCTCGCCAATCAACAACTCGGCGCGCCGCTCGGCGCAAAATCGCCGGTGCATCCGAACGACCATTGCAACCTCAGCCAATCCTCCAACGACACCTTCCCCAGCGCGATGCACATCGCCGCCACTGAACAACTGCATCATCAACTGTTGCCGGCGTTGGCGCATCTGCAAAGCGCGCTCGCCGACAAGGCAAAACAATGGGGCGACATCGTCAAAATCGGGCGCACGCATTTGCAGGATGCAACCCCGCTGACACTCGGACAAGAATTCTCCGGCTATGCAAGGCAAGTCGAGTTGGCAAGGGCGCGGATTGTATCGACATTGCCGCGTCTTTTTCCGTTGGCGCAAGGCGGCACGGCGGTCGGCACCGGGGTAAATTCATTGCGCGGCTTTGGCGAACAATTCGCGGTGCAAGTCGCGCAATTTACCAAATTGCCATTCGAATCGGCGGCGAATAAATTCGAATCGTTGGCGGCACACGATGCGATGGTCGAACTCTCCGGCGCGCTGAACACCATCGCAGTCGGCTTTAACAAAATCGCCAACGACATCCGCCTGCTCGGCTCCGGCCCGCGCAGCGGCATCGGCGAATTGCAATTGCCGGAAAACGAACCCGGCTCATCGATAATGCCCGGCAAGGTCAACCCAACGCAATGCGAAGCAATGACGATGGTGTGCGCGCAAGTCATCGGCAATCACACGGCGGTCACCTTCGGCGGCGCGCAGGGGCATTTCGAATTAAATGTATTTAAGCCGGTCATCGCCCACAACCTCCTGCAATCGATTCGCCTGCTGTCCGATGCGGCGATGAGTTTCACCGACAACTGCATCACCGGCATCCAAGCCGACCGCAAGCGCATCGATGCCTTGGTCGAAAATTCCCTGATGTTAGTAACCGCCCTCGCCCCCACCGTCGGCTACGACACTGCCGCCAAAATCGCCAAACAAGCACACCAAACCGGCGCAACCTTGCGCGAAACGGCGGTTGGCGGCGGGTATGTAACCGAACAACAATTCGATGAAATTGTGCGCCCGGAGAAGATGGTGGCGCCGGGGGAGTGATGGTTAACTGATTTAAAGTTAACTATTGACGGTTACAACGGTTACGAAAAGGTTATTTTGCGCTTATTTTGCGCCCACCAATCGCAACTGATGTTGACGACCGCTTTTTTGCGGGCGCACAACCCGTCATACGGCGGTGAGAAAACTGCAAGGTCAACCGTCGAATCCGGCATCTTCGCCAATTCGACAACCGCATCGCCGCAGATGATTTTGTCCTGCATCATTTTGTCTTGCATCATAACTTTGGATTTCGTCTGTCTTGTTTCACCGGGCATTGTTTCGCAATGTCGGCATTGTCGCCAATAAAAAATGCCGACGGGCATTGTAGCACCCGTCGGCATTGACAAATAACCGCATGCCAATTGCGTAAAACCGCAACCCGTTAAAACCCCTTCACAAACGCCACCCGCGCATACCAATTGTCATCCAGCGTTTCGTCATGCAACGGTTCGCGTTCGATGCCGAGGGCGGTGTGTAGGGTGTTTTTGGTGGTGAGGGGGAGTTGATAGGCGGCTTCTATCTGGATGGTGCGGCCGTGGGGGGCGAAGTCGACTTGTTGGTCGTGGCGGATTACTTCGCCGGCTTTGGTGCGGCCGATGGGCAGGTTCATTATTGCCTTGGCGCGTTCGGCGCGCAGGGGTTGGGTGATGCGCAGGGCGAGTTTGTCGTTGTGGCGGCGCAGGGATTCGCGGGTGAAGCCCAAGGCATACGCGCTGCTTTTGATGTCGCCATCCGCTTGCCAGAATTCATTGTTTAAATCCGCGCGGGTTGTGCCGAAATAGGCGGTGGCGAGGGCATCCCATTGGCCGAATGCGCGGGCGTAGTTTACGCCGGCGAATGCGGTTTGCGCTTGCAGGGCGTAATCATTGGCGCGCGCGCCCAACATCGATTCGGGTTCGCGCACCGCCCCGGCTTGGATGGCGATTGCGCCGCGTTTGGTTTGCGTCGTCCAATCCATCAATATGCCCAAGCCGCGTTCGCCGCCGGGGTTTTGCCATTGATCGAATTGCGCATTGCCATGCATCACGGCGATGCCAAATCGCCCGTTGTCGTGTCGCCAGCCGAGGCTTGCGCCGTTTTGCGCGAGGGCGAGATACGGCGAGACGAAGGCGTCTTGATTGCCGAAGCCGATGCGATTGAAGCCAAAATCGGTTTTGGCGAGATGGCTGCGATCGCCTTCGGAGAAGTTAAACGCGCCGGCGACGCTGTCGCGCAACGGGTTGTCGCGTTTGTCGCTGAGGTTAAAGAATTGCCCGGGGTTTTCGCCATAGCCGACCATCCAGCCGCTTGCCGACAGATAGCCGCTTTGCGGGATGTTGTCCGCGCCGATGCGCAGGGCGAGTTCGCCGCCGCCTTCGGGCAGTTGTGCGCTGACTTTATCCGGCGTCGGCGTTTTGTCGCGCGCGGCGGGGGTAATGACCGCCGATGCCGACATAAAGAACGGCGCGCCAAGTTCATCGAAGCCGGCGATTTGGATGTCGTCCAATTGGGCGAATGATGCGCCGAATGCGCCGCCGTTTAATGCGAAGCCGGTTTGGGATAAGGGTTTGGCGTTGGGGTCGTTGGCGAAGCCAGTTTGCACCTGGCCGCCGACCGGTTTGGTGGCTTTGTCCAAATCGAGCATGCCTTGTCCGTAAATTTCGGCGTTGGCGTACCGACCTTGTTTGTCGGCGGTGGCGAATAATCTTGCGACCAATTCGGTGCCGCTGAGTTGGTTGCGGAAAAGTTCCGTGAGCACCGCAAGTGCCCCGGAAACCATTGGCGCGGCTAATGAGGTGCCGCCGACCTCATAGGCGTAATGTTGCTTCCCGTTGTAATACGCCGCCGTTACATCCCAGCCCGGTGCGGCGATGCAGAAGTTGTGGGCCAAGCCGCACTTGTTCGAGTCGGGGTGGATGTTGCCTTCTCCATCCACGCCGACCACGGCGATGATGTGGCTTTGCAGTTCGGGGAAATCAACGCCGAGTCCGGCGAGGGTGTGCGGTGAGTCAAAGCCGCTATTGCCGGCTGCCCAAACGATGATTTTTTTGTTGGCGTCGGCTTCACCGGTTTGCGCCAAGACAGCGGCGGTGCGCGCCCATCTGTCGCGGATGTCGTCGCGCGGAGTTAAGTGGATTGGGTCGAAGAGCGGTGCCCAACTAAAATTGATGATGTTGCCCACCGCTAGGCTAAGGATACCGCTGAAAAAAGTCGCGAATTCGAGGTCGCTGGGGACGTTGCCGTCGGGGAGGGACAGTCCGCCGTTAAGGGAGTCGAGTCGAAGTGCCAAAAAGTCGATGTTGGCATCGAAAGCAACGCCGTGAATGTAGCGATAACTTTTCTCGGCTCTGCCACTTCTTTTGCCGGCGGCAACCGACGCCACCGCCGTGCCGTGCAGAAGATTGGAGCCGGTCGGCGAATAGTCACTGCCAAATGCATCGAGGTAACGCACATTCAGTTTGTCCGGGTCCGCCACCGTTTTGGTTGGGTCTATTTGACTTTGTGCGTTATCTGGGCCGGGTTTGCCAAACTCGTAATGCGTGGGGTCAATGCCGGAGTCGACGATGGTTATCGTTACATTCTTGCCGGTTGCACCGCGCGCATAAGCATAGGCGGCTTTGATGAGCGGCAGTTGCGTTTGCACCGTTCCATGGGTGACCGGCGGGCGCGCGCCGGGGCCAGAGGTGCCGGCTACGATGAATGTGCCTATGTATTCTTGCGAGTTTTCATACCTCGCCACTTCCGCGGCGAAATTCACCGGGTCGTCGGCAAGGGTCACAACCGGCGATGTAATCGAAACGGTCGCACCGCGCGCCCCTTCGTTGTCGGCGGGTGTGTATGCGTAACTCCCGTCGCACCAAGCGGGCTCGCTATTGGTACCGTCGCATACATCCGCTATCAAAGGTTTGTAATCGGCGGGATTTGTGTCGTCGCTGGGCTCCGCCGGCTCGCTCGACGTGCATTCGACCGTATCAGTCGTGATGCAATTGGTGTCGACATTGCGGAAATCCCCGGCAAGCCCGAAGTTATGACTCTGCGGCGCACTTGCAGAACTACTGTCGCCGGACGAACAAGCCGTAAGCCCACCAACCGCCGCCAACATCAACAACCAACCCGCCACCCCGCGCATCGTCAATTCGAATGCGCCGACTGACCGCTTGGCGTTCAATTTGGATTTCATAGTGAAGTTCATCATCGTAAGTTCCCCCATATAAAAGTGATTGTGAAGAGTAGACGATAAATGTAAAACAAACTTGTCACCATAGTAGCGCAAAAATCGCGCGGTTAACGGTGAAATATTTAAGGTGTATTAATGCCAAAAAACTCATCAATTTGCAACCGCCGCGCGCGACATTAAAATCACCAAAATCGTCAAAAGCGTGCGTCAATCGCCGTCAAAAGCGCCGCATTACCGCCACCCGCGCATACCAATTATCGCCGCGCGAATCATCGTGCATCGGATGACGCTCGACGCCGATGGCGGTTTTCAGCGTACTTTTGCCCGCGCCTTTGCCGTTCAACGGCATTCGATACGCGGCTTCGAGTTGTAAGGTGCGACCGTGCGGCGATAAATCAATGTGATGTTGCCGGTGAATCACCTCGCCGTGTTTGGTGCGTCCGATGGGCATATTCATCTTCGCCTTGGCGCGGTCAACGCGCAGCGGTTGGGATAAGCGAATCGCCAATGTATCGTGGCGGCGATGCAGGGAATGTCGCGTTGCGCCGAGGGCGAAGGCACCGCTTTTAATCGTGTCGTCGATTTGCCAACGGGCATTATGCGCGGTGCTGTCGGTGTCGCCGAAATATGCGGTTGCCAAAGTTTGCCAATCGCCGAATGCGCGGGCGATGTTGATGCCGGCGAATAGGGTCGATGCGCTTAAGTCACCATCATTGGCGCGCGCACCGAGCAATGAATCCGCTTCGCGCACCGCGCCGGCTTGAATCGCGAATGCACCTTGTCGCGTGCGCGTCGTCCAATCCAACAATACGCCCAACCCGCGTTCGCCGCCGGGGTTTTGCCATTGGTCGAAATGTGCGTTGCCGTGCATTAAGGCGAATCCGAATCGCCCGCCGCTATGCCGCCAACCTGCGCTTGTGCCGTGTTGGGCGAGGGATAAGTAGGGGGAGACGAATGCGTTGTCGTTGCCGAAGCCAAGGTCAACGTTGACATTGACAGTGTCGGCAAAGTTAAACGCGTTACTAAAAGTGTCACGCAACAGTGCACTGTCGCCACCGTATTGCAATCGCGCCGCGCCAAAAAATTGCCCGGGATTTTCAGCGTAGCCCAATACCCAATTGCCCTGTTGCACATAACCGCTTTGCGTCAATCGATTGCCATCGACGCGCAAGGCGAGTTCGCCATCCGGCATCGCCGCCGTCAACTTGGTCGGCGGCGGCGTTGCATCGCGCGCGGCATGGTCGATTATCAAATGGGCGGGGAAAAAGAACGGCGCGCCGAGTTCATCGAAGCCGGCGATTTCGATGTTGTCCAACTCGGCAAACGACGCGCCGAAGGCATCGCCGTTTAAGTCGAAGCCGGTTTGCGACAGCGGTATCGCATCGTCATCGCCGGGCATTCCGGCGGTGATAATGCCTTGCGGTTTGGTTGCGTTATCCAAATCGACAACGCCGTGTCCGTAAATGTCGGCGTCAGCATATTTGCCGGCACGGTCGGCGGTGGCGAATAGGCGTTCGACCAGTTCGGTGTTGCCGAGTTGATTGCGGAAAAATTGTTTCATCACGGCGAGCGAGCCGGCGACGATGGGGGCGGCGAAGGAAGTGCCGGTGACTTGTCCATAATCGGTTGGGCCGGGAAGGGGGTCTCCTGGCTCCCCGTATGCATAAAGTGCCGACAGAATATCGACGCCGGGGGCGGCGATGCAGTTATCTTTCGAGACGCCGCAATGGTTGGAGTCGTCCCAGATATTGCCGTCTTGGTCCAAGGCGACAACGGCGACGATGATATTGCGCAATTCGGGAAAATCCGCGCCGAGTCCGACCAACAATCCCGGGCGGTTGTAGCCGTCATTACCCGCCGCCCATGCGATGATTTTTTTATCGGCATCGTCAACGCCGTGTTGCGCCAATGCGTAGGCGGTTTTATCCAGTATTGCGCGGATTTGCGCGGGCGTATAGGTGACTGCGCCGGGGATGCCCCAACTAAAATTAAGGATGTCGCCGCGGGCAAAAGTCAGCAATTCGTGAAACAATAAGGCGCGTTTGAGGTCGGTGTCGGCTTCGTCGAGATAAGCCAAATCCAGCGGCACGAAATCGATGGATGCATCGAAGGCAACGCCTTGCATGTTGAGCACGCGATAATCATCCGCATTGCTGCGGGCGGCGGCGGCGGCGGCGGCAACCGCCGTGCCGTGAGACAGGTCATTCCCGACGGGGTTATAACCTTGGATGAGTTGGCGCACAGTTAATTTGCCAACGCCGGCAAACTCGTTATGCCCGGTGTAAATGCCGTCGTCGAATATGGTTATCGTTACATCCTTGCCGGTTGCGCCTCGCACATAAGCGTAGGCGGCTTTGATTTTCGGCAGGTGTTGGTCGGTGTACTCAGCGCCACCAATAAGGAAGTAACTCGGACTGTACTCATACGTAGTTGCATACGTCGTCACCTGCCTGTCAAAGTCGGCAGGGTCGGGCGGGAAGGTTAGAGTCGAGCCCGGCGGGTCCGTCGCCATTGTCATCGGCGGGCTCGGCGTCATCGTCGTCGGCGGGTCGGGGGTACCGCCACCCCCACCTCCTCCACCACCCCCGCCACCTGAACAAGCGGCCAAGGTAACCATCAAGAGAAGCGCGACCGCAAAAAACCCCGCCGCGCGCAAAACGCGAAGCGGAGTGACCTTGCCATTACAAACAACATTGCATACAGCGTTACATCGGTTAAAGGGGGTTTCCATCAATCACCTCGCAATTGTGGATTTAACCGCATAAATCGGCGACACTGCACAGCCGATTAACTGACGCAAATTGAGTGTAGCAAAAATGACCTGGCAAAACACAATCGCGCGCGTAAACCTCAGCGACGGCAAAATCACCACCGAACCGCTGAATCGCCAATGGGCTGAACAATATCTCGGCGGACGCGGCTTGGCATCGAAATATCTCTTCGAAGAAATGGATCCGCGCGCCGATGCGTTGAGCGAAGACAACCCGCTGATATTTGCGACCGGGCCGTTGACCGGCACGATGGCATCGACCGGCGGGCGATATGTTGTCGTGACCAAAGGGCCGTTGACCGGCGCGATTGCATGCTCGAACTCCGGCGGCAAGTTTGGCGCGGAATTGAAATATGCCGGCTACGATATGCTCATCATCAGCGGACGCGCAAAAACGCCGATGTATCTGCATATCAACAACGATGAAATTTCATTGTTGCCGGCGGATGAAATTTGGGGAAGCACCGTTTGGCACACCGATGAATGGCTGCGCACCCGCCATCAAGAGCCGCGAATGAAAGTTGCGGCGATTGGCGTCGCCGGCGAACGCGGGGTGAAATACGCTTGCGTCGTAAACGACCTGCATCGTGCCGCCGGGCGGTCTGGAGTCGGGGCGGTGATGGGCGCGAAAAATCTTAAGGCGATTGGCGTGGTTGGCAGTGTCGGCGTCGCATCAGGTGATGCAACAAAGTTTATGCAAGTGGCCGCCAAAGTAAACGGCGCGTTAAACAAGAGCCGGTCGCGGCGCGGTTTGATTCGCTACGGCACGCATGCAATGATGGATACGATGCAGGAATTCGGCGGGCTGCCGACCGAAAACTTTCGCAAGATGTCGTTCGAAGGCGTCGCCAACATCAACGCGCGCGCATCGCAAACTACGACGCGAGACGGACACACCAACCTCATCACCAACGCCGCCTGCTTCGGCTGCACGATTGGCTGCGGACGCATCGCCAAAATCAACCCGACTCATTTTAGCGTCGTCGACCGTCCGCAATATTGGGGCGCATCCGGCGGGCTGGAATATGAAACCGCGTTTGCGTTTGGCCCGGTGGTTGGCGTGGACGACATCGATGCGCTGACCTTTGCCGGCTTTATGATGAACGAACACGGAATGGACCCGATATCGTTTGGCGTGACGTTGGCGGCGGCGATGGAACTCTATGAACTCGGCGCGATTACGCAAAAACAAACCGACGGCATCGATTTGCGATTCGGCAACGCCGAGGCGTTGGTGGTGATGTCGGAAAAGACCGGGTTGTATCAGGGCTTCGGGCGCGAGTTGGGCTTGGGGTCGAAATTGTTATGCGAAAAATACGGGCATCCCGAATTGGCGATGGTCGCCAAAGGACAAGAATTCGCCGGCTACGACGGACGCGCGATGCAGGGCATGGGGCTTGGCTACGCCACCAGCAATCGCGGCGCGTGCCATTTAAAACACGACACCTTCGGCGAGGATATGGCGGACGCCGGCGCGAAAGGCAAAGCCAAAGCCTGCCGCGAATCGCAAGACCACATTGCGATGGTCGATTCGACCGGCTTGTGTTTATTCACCAGCGGCGCGTGGGGTGCAAAAGAATATTGCGAACTTATCGACGCCAATTGCGAAGGCGAATGGAGCGAGGAACGTTTGCGCGAAGTTGGCGAACGGGTGTGGACTATCGAGCGGTTGTTCAACCTGCAAGCCGGCTTAACCCGCGCGGATGACACCTTGCCGCCGCGAATGTTACAAGACCCGGCGCCGAGCGGTTTTGCCAAAGGCGGCGTGGTCGAGTTGGAGGTGTTGTTGCCGCAGTATTATCAACTGCGCGATTGGGATGAAAACGGTGCGCCGAATAAGGCGAAGTTGAAGGCGTTGGGGATGGGGTGAGGTTGAGTGGTTAAGTTGACTGCGTGGTCGATGTTACTTGTCGACGCACTGTTAACTTGTTACCGCAACAAAACATACACCGCCCCATAGCCGCCGTCTCGCGGTTGTGCTGAGCAGAAGGCGAGCACTGTCGATTGTTGTTTAAGCCAATCGTAAGTCAACGAGCGCAACACTTCGCCGCCTTCGCCGCTGCGCATGCCTTTGCCGTGGATGATTGTTACCACCTTGACGGATTCTTCGGTGCATTCATTGACGAAAAAATCGCGCAATAATTTTCGTGCATCGGCGGATGTGCAGCCGTGTAAATCCAATCGTGCATCGATGGAAAAATTGCCGCGTTTTAATTTGCGCCAGATTCGCTCTTGTACGCCGCCGCGCGCGAATTTCACATCACCGCCGGCGGTTTGTTCGTCTACCAATACGCCTTCGTTGCCTTGCGGGCGACGGTGGATTCTTTTATTTGTGCGCGCAGTCGAACGTTTGGGTTCGTCAGGTTCACGGTTTTCATCATAATCGCCGGCTTCGACGCGCATGTTTTCCATCTCGCGACGAAACAACTCGCTTTCATCGTCGCTTAACGGTTTGTTTGGTTTGTTACTCATGGCGCGTTCACCGTCAAATTAACAAAACAAGTTAACAAATCAAGTTAACTTAATTAACAACACATTCACAACTGATTCAAAAACCGGTCCGCATCAAGCGCAGCCATACAACCACTGCCGGCGGAAGTAATCGCTTGCCGATAAACATTATCGATAACATCGCCGCAAGCGAATACGCCGGGGCGGTTGGTGGCGGTGGCGTCGCCGATTGCGCCGCCGCGTACGCGCAAATAATCGCCGTGCATCGCCAATTGTCCGCGAAATAATTTTGTGTTCGGCGTGTGCCCGATGGCAATGAATACGCCGCGCACTTCGATGTCGAGAGTGCCTTTTTCATCGACCGATGCCAATCGAACGCCGGTTACGCCGGCATCATCGCCGAGCACTTCGGCGAGGGTGTGATTCCATTGCAATGCAATGTTGCCGCCTTGCGATTCGCTTTGCGCAAATAAACGGTCTTGCATAATCGCCTCGGCGCGCAGTTGGTCGCGGCGATGCACTAATGTAACTTTGCTTGCCAAGTTTGCCAAGTACAACGCCTCTTCGACCGCCGTGTTGCCGCCGCCGATGACGGCGACCTCTTGCCCTTTATAAAAAAACCCGTCGCAAGTCGCGCACGCCGATACGCCTTTGCCCAAAAATGCCTGCTCGGAAGGCAAGCCCAAATATTTCGCGGTTGCGCCGCTGGCGATAATTAATGCATCGCAGGAATATTCACCGGCGTCGCCTTGTAAAACAAACGGGCGCTCTCTAAGTTGTGCGGTGTGGATGTGGTCGTTAATTATCGTTGCATCGAATCGTTCGGCGTGGCGTTGCATGCGCGCCATTAATTCTGGGCCTTGTACGCCGTCTGCATCGCCGGGCCAATTATCGACATCGGTGGTCGTGGTCAATTGCCCGCCGGGTTCGATGCCGGTAATCACCGTCGGCTGCAAGTTGGCGCGCGCGGCGTAAATGGCGGCGGTGTAGCCGGCGGGGCCGGAGCCGAGGATTAATAATCGATGATGGGTTGCCGACATTGTCGCGATTGATTAATACGCGCCGAAGGCGAGGAGGTAAAGTATGAAGGCGACGCCGCTTGTAGTGGTGCGCAACCAATGCAATGCCGCCCATCGACGCAAGAGTGACATCAGTGTGTCTGCATCGATTGCGCCGTGCGTATCCTTTAACAGTGCATCGTTAATCGGCTTGATGAGAATCAGCGTGATGGGTATCGACGACAGCAAACAAAGTGCGCCGATGAGCCACTGAATACTCGCGCCGAGAAACCAGACCGAGACGCCGGCGGCGGTGCCGAGCAATGCAAGCGTAATTTGCATTGGCGCGGCGCGATGGTACATCGGCGGGAAAAATTGTCGCGCGGTTAAGTGTCCGCATTGCATCATTGCCGGATGTTGCACCAGCGAGATATACAACGCCGCGCCGAAAAATGCGCCGCTACAAAACACCGCAACCAATTGCAGCGTCGTGAACATCATCACCATCATCATCGCCGTCATCATTAATCTCCCGTGGGTAACGCTCGATAGTACGCCATCAAAATTTCCGCGACTTCGGGGCGGGTGAATTGTGCCGGCGGGGCGATGCCTTGGCTGAGCATCTCGCGCACTTTGGTGCCGGACAGCAATACAAAATCATCCGGCGAATGGTCGGGCGCTTCGCGCATCATCACAACCTTGTTTAACTTTTTCGAATAGGCGGTGTGGTCGGCGCGGAAAATTTGTATCGCCAATGCATCCGCCGGCACTTGTTCATCAAAAATCGTTTGCGAATCGAAGGCGCCGTAATAATCGCCGACGCCGGCGTGGTCGCGCCCGATAATAAAATGAGTCGCGCCCATGTTTTGGCGGAACAATGCATGCAGAACAGCCTCGCGCGGCCCGGCATACAACATATCGAAACCGTAGCCGCTAATCATCACGCTGCCCGGCGGGAAATATAACTCAGCCATTTTGCGAATCGCCGCATCGCGCACATCCGCCGGAATGTCGCCGGGTTTTAATTTGCCGAGCAACATGTGTATCACGCAACCATCCGCGCCAATGCGTTGCATTGCGATGCGGCAGAGTTCCTCATGCGCAAGATGCATCGGGTTGCGGGTTTGGAAGGCGACGGTTTTTTGCCAACCGTTCGCTTCGATTTGCGCGCGGATTTGCACGGCGGTTTGGAAAGTGTCGGGGAAATCGCGGGCGAAGTAACTGTAATTTAATACCTCAATCGCGCCGGACAACATACAGCGACCTTGCGCGACAAACTCGGCGACGCCCGGATGATTGCGGTCGGTGGTGGCGTAAATTTTTTCGCATAACAATTCCATTTCGGAATCGGTTAACTTTTGCATATCGTCGACATGCAAAACCGCGAGCGGCGGGTTGCCATCGATGTTCGGGTCGAGCAGGGCGACTTCGTCGGCATTGCCGAGTGCATCGAGCGATTTGGTTAAACAACAAATCGGCGTTGGCCAAAATAAACCGTCGCGCGTGTGCATATCTTTGGCGACACTTAACGCATCCGCCTTGTTCATATAGCCGGGCAATGGATTGAAATAGCCGCCGCCCAACATCACCGCATTGCCGGCGGCGGCGGAGGTTAAGGTCAGTTGCGGCAAGGTGGCGGCGCGCTCGGTTAATGCGGCGTTGTGCGATTCGTCTTCGACAAATCTCGGCTGCAGTTGCGCTGAGCCGTGCGGTTTAATCATTGTTCGGTTTTGGGTTGTGGTTGCGAAGTTAAGGTGACAGTAACAGTGACGAGTGACAGTGTCGGTGACGGCAAAGTGACTTGTTAAGTTAAGTAGTTTAAATTAATTAACTTAATTAAGTGACTTAACTTAATTAACCACGCCGCGCGCGAACCGATTGCGCCAACTCATCAAACATTTTTTCAGTCGTCTCGATGTCGACGCAGGCATCGGTAATGCTCTGCCCATACACTTTGGCTTGACCATCGATAACCTCTTGTCGTCCGCCGACCAAGTGGCTTTCAATCATCACGCCGATGATGCGCGCATCGCCGCGCGCGATTTGCGAGGCGACATCGGCGCATACCGCCGGTTGATTCTCCGGCAGTTTGCGGCTGTTGGCGTGGCTGAAATCAATCATCACCCGTTCGCTTAAACCGGCGTCGCGCAATTTTGTACATGCATCATCGACGCTCACCGCATCGTAATTCGGTTTTTTGCCGCCGCGCAAAATGATGTGGCATTGCTCGTTGCCGGTGGTGGTGTAAATCGCCGATTGCCCGGCTTTGGTCAGCGATAAAAAATGATGCGGCCGACTCGCCGCACGAATGCCGTCGACGGCGATATCCAAGTTGCCGTTGGTGCCGTTCTTTAACCCCACCGGACACGACAACCCCGACGCCAATTCACGATGCACTTGGCTCTCAGTCGTGCGCGCACCAATCGCGCCCCATGAAACCAGGTCGGCGACATATTGCGGCGTGATGATGTCCAAATATTCGGTGCCGGCGGCGACGCCTTTGCGGTTTAATTCCAGCAATAGTTGACGCGCCAACGCCAGCCCTTTATTAATGTCAAAAGTGTCATTCAAATCCGGGTCGTTGATGAGCCCTTTCCAGCCAACGGTGGTGCGCGGCTTCTCAAAATAAACCCGCATCACCGGCAACAAGTCAGCGCTGTGTTTTTTCATCAACGGCAACAATCGGTCGGCGTAATCGAGCGCGGCTTTTGTGTCGTGTATCGAACACGGCCCCGCAATCACCAACAATCGGTCGTCGCGTTTATCGAGTATGTCGCCAACCGCGTTGCGGGTTTGGATGGTGGTCTGCATCGCCGCATCGTCAATCGGCAATTGCGCAACCAATTCGGCGGGGTTGACGACGCGAGTGATGGCGGCGATGCGCAGGTCGTCGGTGGTGGTTTGCGATGGGTTCGGGTTGGACATTGTGTGCGTTGTTGGTTTGGCGACGGGTGATGGTTGGGCGGCATTGTAGGGGATATTGACGGTAAAGGGAAAGGGTGGCGATTGACGGCGGGCGGCGTAATGGGTAACATTTGTCGCGCTTACTTAATGAGGTCTCGCCCGTCGGGCCTCCCGTGAATACAACACCGTAGTGGAATGGTCGGCAACGACGATTCCGTCTGTCGCCGTCACCGGCGGCTGTGGAAATAGCGGGAATTCAATGCCTCATTGAGTAAGCAAGACCCGACACCGTGCGGTGTTGGGAATTGTCAACCTTAATTGAGGCATTCTCGACCGTGGCAACTTCCGCCAACAAGTTATTCGTCGGCGACAATCTCGATGTGATGCGCGGGTTAAACTCGGGCAGCGTCGATTTGATTTATCTCGACCCGCCGTTTAATTCGAAGCGGATTTACTCTGCACCGATTGGCACGGGTAAGGGCGGCAAAAAGAAAATCGAAGCGGGCTTTCACGACATTTGGACTTGGAATGATGATGTTGATGAGCGGTTGTTGGCGTATGCGGATAAGCATGCCGATTTATTTTCGTATATCCAAATTGTCGGCGCGATTCACGGTGCGCCGATGAAGGCGTATTTAACGTTTATGGCGCAACGGATTATCGAGATGCATCGTGTATTAAAAGACACGGGCAATTTGTATTTGCATTGCGATGCAACCGCCAACGGTTATTTGCGGATTTTGTTGGATTGCATTTTCGGCAAGGAAAACTTTCGCAATGAAATTGTTTGGTGTTACACCGGGCCGTCGAACATCAAAAGACAATTCCCGCGTAAACACGATGCGATACTTTTTTATGCAAAATCCAATGCGGCGGAATTTAATAAGGATGAGGTGCGCGTCGATTACAGCGAATCATTTTTAAGCCGACGCAAATTCACCGAAGGCAAACAAGGGTCAAAAGGAATTATGCGCAACTATCCGGGCGAACGAAGCGACGAACAAGTCGAAGCCAATTTTGGCAAAGGCAAAGTTGTGCCGGATTGGTGGAACGACATTCCAAGCGGCGGACAAATATCAAAACTCGAACGCACCGGTTACCCGACGCAAAAACCGTTGGCGTTACTCGACCGAATCATCAAGGCAAGTTCCAACGAAGGCGATGTTGTGATGGACCCGTTTTGCGGTTGCGCAACCACCTGCGTTGCCGCGCAAAATCTTAATCGCAATTGGATTGGCGTCGATATATCTGATGTCGCGGCAAAATTGGTTGCCGAACGGTTAAGTTATGACGGTGATGTCAAACGATTGTTTACCGATTTTGTCGCAAGCGAAACCTTGCCGCACCGTTCCGATTTAAAAAAGTTCGATTGGAGCAAAGCAAAAGTGCGCAAATATTTTTATGGCGAACAAGCCGGCAATTGCAACGGCTGCCGAACTCACTTCGACCATCCGCGCCATTTTCATATCGACCACATTTACCCCGACTCAAAAGGCGGGCAATGGCAACTGGATAATCTGCAGTTACTCTGCGGCAACTGCAACTCAATCAAAGGCGACCGTCCAATGGAATACTTAAACGCCGCATTAAAAGCGCGTGATGCACAAATCCAGATGTATTAATAAATGCATCAGCACACCCCCAACGAGTTGTGTATAATCGCGCAATCCACGCAACAGCAATCCGCAGCACCAAATCCGCAGAGGCAATTATGGCAGTCCAAAAAAGCCGCAAAACCCCGTCTCGTCGCAACATGCGGCGGTCGCATGATTCGCTTAAAGCGAAGACCTTGTCGATTGATCCGGTCAGCGGCGAACAACATCGGCGGCATCACATCACCGCGGACGGTTTTTATCGCGGCAAGAAACTTGTTCACTTCAAAAGCGAAGAGGACGCCGCGGAGGAATAACGCCGCCGGGTGCGCTCAATCGCGCCCGCCATTGATTTCCCAACCGCGTATTGCGCTTCGATGATTACCCTCGCCATAGACGCCATGGGCGGCGACCGCGGGTTGGAAGTGACCATACCGGCCGCTTTGCAAATCGGCAAACGCCATAAGGAAGTGCGGCAAATTTTGGTCGGCGACCGTGCGCGGATTGATGCGCAATTGTCCGTCGCCGGTGCGCATACCGGCGAACGATTGCAGATACAACAAGCCGACCAAATTGTTGCGATGGATGAATCGCCGGCGCAGGCGTTGCGCAAAAAAAAGAACTCATCGATGCGCGTTGCGTTGGATTTGGTGCAGAGCGGACGCGCCGATGCATGCGTCAGTGCCGGCAACACCGGCGCGTTATTGGCGACTGCGCGATTCGTATTAAAAACCATTGCCGGCATCGACCGTCCGGCGATTTGTGTCGGGCTGCCGCGCATCGATGGCAACACCACCTATGTGCTGGATATGGGCGCGAACATCGACAGCCCGGCCGAGATACTTTTTCAATTCGGCGTGATGGGCGCGACCTTGGTGCATTGCCTTGCCGATAAACCGCGCCCTTCGGTTGGCTTGCTTAACATCGGCGTCGAAGATGTTAAAGGCGGCGACACGATTCGCGCGGCGGCGCAATTGTTTAAACAAAGTGCGCTCAATTATGTCGGCTATGTCGAAGCGGATGACATCTATGTCGGCGGCACCGATTTGGTGGTGTGCGACGGCTTTGTCGGCAACGCCGCCCTGAAAGCCAGCGAAGGGGTGGCGCAGTTAATAATGACTGTGCTGAAGGAAGAATTCACGCGCGATTTGGCGACGCGCGCGCGCGCCTTGGTTGCCAAGCCGGTGCTCGATGCAATTAAACAACGTCTCGACCATCGGCGATACAACGGCGCAAGTTTGTTGGGCTTGCGCGGCACGGTGGTTAAATCACACGGCGGCGCGGATGTGTTGGGCTTTGGTTGCGCGCTCGAGGTTGGCATCGCCGAAGCGCAACAAGGATTGGTGCGGCGCATCGAACGCGCGTTGACGCAATCGCCCGAAGCGATGCTCGAACGGTCGGCGCAGTCGAAGTCACAATCCGAGTCCGAGTCCGAATCACAAACTGATTCACAAACCGAATCTCAAGACGATTCGAAAGCAACTGCGCCGCGCGCCTCAGTGCAATGAACAGCAAGGCAATGAACAACGGCGCAAAAAACTACAGCCGCATCATCGGCACCGGCGGTTATCTGCCGGAAAAAATCGTCACCAATAAAGACCTCGAGTCGATGATTGACACCAGCGACGAATGGATTGAAACTCGCACCGGCATCCGCGAACGGCGCATCGCCGCGGACGACCAATTCACCGTGGATTTGGCGCAACAGGCGTCATTGCGCGCGCTCGAATCGGCCGACATCGATGCGCAACAGATTGATTTAATCATCGTCGCCACCACCACCGCCGACCAAGTGTTCCCCAGCACCGCCTGCTTGTTGCAGGAACGACTCGGCGTGCGCGGTTGTCCGGCGTTTGATGTGCAGGCGGTGTGCGCCGGGTTTTTATTTGCGCTCGGCGTTGCCGACCAATTCATTCGCGGCGGCGCGGCAAAATGCGCGTTGGTGGTTGGCGCAGAAACTTTTTCGCGGATTATCGATTGGAGCGATAGGCGCACTTGCGTATTATTCGGCGACGGTGCAGGGGCGGTTGTGTTGCAAGCCGGCGAACAGCCCGGGGTGTTGTCGACGCATTTGCACAGCGACGGGCGCTATAAAGATTTGTTGTGCGTGCCGGTTGGCGTGTCGCGCAATTATCAAAAAGTGCGCGACGGCGAAGCGTTTACGAAGATGGAAGGCGGCGAAGTTTTTCGTTGGGCGGTGACCGCAATGAGCGACATCATCGATGAAACGCTGCGCGCCAATGATATGCAGCGCGAACAAATCGATTGGCTGATACCGCATCAAGCCAACATCCGCATCATCAACGCGGTCGGTCGACGCGCGCAAATCGGCGCGGATAAAGTCGTGGTTACGGTCGATAAACACGGCAACACTTCGGCCGCGTCTGTGCCGCTGGCGTTGGATGTGGCGGTGCGCGATGGGCGGGTGCAAGCCGGGCAACATATTTTGCTCGAAGGCTTCGGCGGCGGTTTTACTTGGGGTGCGGCGTTGATTAAAATGTGATGGCGGTGATTTTGACGGTTAACTTTGAACAGTAACTTTCACAGTAACTTTAATCGTTAACTTGTTAATAGTGACTTTGTATTAATAGTGACTTTGTAACAGTAACTTCGCAACGACAACGTTGACAACTTTGACAACTTTAAATCGACAGTAAAACATCAGTGACCAAAATGAACGCACAAACAAACTCGCAAGTGAATTCTCAAGTTAACTTCCAACTCAACCACACCTGCTTAATCAGCGGCGCAACGCGCGGCATTGGGCGGGCGATTGCGTTGGCGTTGGGCGCGCATGGCGCGGTGGTTGTCGGCACCGCCACTTCCGCCGACGGTGCGGCGCAAATCGATGCGGCGTTAAAGCAAGCGGATATTAAAGGCGTCGGGTTGGTGATGGATGTTACCGACGACGATTCGATTGCGCGCGCGTTGGAAGTTATCTGCGCAAAATTCGGCGCGCCCGAAGTGTTGGTCAATAACGCCGGCATCACCCGCGACAATTTATTAATGCGCATGAGCGAATCGCAATGGGATGAAGTGCTCGACGCCAATCTTAAATCGGTGTATCGAATGACGCGCGCCTGTTTGCGGCCGATGAGCAAGGCGCGGTTTGGGCGGATTATCAACATCGCCTCGGTGGTCGGCGCGAGCGGCAATGCCGGGCAGAGCAATTATGCCGCGGCCAAAGCCGGCATGCTCGGCTTCACCAAAGCGTTGGCGCGCGAAGTTGCATCGCGCAACATCACGGTCAATGCAATCGCGCCGGGCTTTATCGAAACCGACATGACCGCCGAGTTGGCGGAATCGCAGCGCGATGCGTTGCGCGCGCAAATCCCGTTGGCGCGGCTTGGTGCGCCCGACGATGTCGCGGCGGCGGTGGTGTTTTTGGCGTCCAGCGGCGGCGGCTATTTGACCGGCGCGACCTTGCATGTCAACGGCGGAATGTTGATGGCGTGACGGCTGAGCGGTAACGACACGCGGCGCGATGTTGTGCTATACTCGCGCACCGCCGGGCGATTGGCGGTACGCTTTTGGCGCATCGCTTTGAGTACACCATCGCCCGCTTTGTCGTTTTTAACCCTGTATCCATTTGACTCGGAGGAGTTAAACGCAATGAGCACCATTGAAGAACGCGTAAAAAAGGTTGTGGTTGAACAGTTGGGCGTCACCGCCGAAAAAGTGACTCCGCAGGCGTCGTTTGTCGACGACCTCGGCGCCGATTCGCTCGATACCGTCGAGTTGGTCATGGCGCTCGAAGAGGAATTCGACACTGAAATCCCCGACGACAAAGCCGAAGGCATCGTCACCGTCAAAGATGCCATCGCCTACATCGAAGCCAACACCGGCTAATGCGGCGTCGCGCGACGGTTGGCGCATTGCGTTGACCGTCGCCCGTTGTGTTGTATTGGCGTTGTCGACGGTGTCGATGACGGTGGTGTCGATAGTGGACGATGCGGCGGCGGCGACCGTGTCGGCTTTGACCGTGTTACTTGTTTTGCTCAGAGTCGACCGTATTGTCGATGTCGACCGTGTCGCCACCTGCACCGTTTCCGCATTCCGCCGTTCGCATTGTCGTGTACAACACGCGACGCTGAAGCGGCGATAACAGTGATGAGTCGATGACGATTCGATGACGATTCAATGACGAGGCTTTGATGAAGCGACGCGTTGTAATTACCGGGCTGGGCGCGGTTTCGCCGTTGGCGGTGGATTTGCCCGGCACTTGGCGGGCGATGTGCGCCGGGCAGAGCGGCATCTCGACGATTTCCTGTTTCGATGCGAGCGGGTTGCCGTGTCGCATCGCCGGCGAAATTCGCGAATTTGATGCGGCGGAAAAGTTGGGCGCGCGTGAGGCGCGCAAGATGGATCGGTTTATGCAATTGGGCATCGCCGCCGGCATCGAAGCCATCGAGGATTCCAACCTGAAAATTGACGCCGCCAATGCGCCGCGCATCGGCGTATACATCGGCTCCGGCATCGGCGGCGTCAACACCATCGAAGCCACCACCGCGTTATACGCGGCCAAAGGCGCGCGCCGCGTCTCGCCGTTCTACATCCCGATGACGATTACCAACATGGTGTCCGGCAATCTGTCGATTTTATACGGCTTGCAAGGCCCCAATCTTGCGATGGTAACCGCCTGCAGCACCGGCACCCACGCCATCGGCGATGCGGCGCGGATGATTGAATACGGCGACGCCGATGCGATGGTCGCCGGCGCGGCCGAAGCGCCGATTTCGCCGACTTCGGTCGCCGGGTTTAGCGCGGCGCGCGCGTTGAGTTCGCGCAATGATGAACCGACGCACGCCAGCCGTCCGTGGGATATTGGGCGCGACGGCTTTGTGATGGGCGAAGGCGCGGGCGTGATGGTGCTCGAAGAATATGAACACGCGTGCGCGCGCGGTGCGCGAATTTACGCCGAACTCAACGGCTTCGGCATGAGCGGCGATGCGCATCACATCAGCGCGCCGGCGCCGGGCGGCGAGGGCGCGGTGCGCTGCATGCAAAGTGCGCTTAAAAACGCCGCGATTGCGCCGACGCAAATTGATTACATCAACGCCCACGGCACCTCGACGCCGATTGGCGACATCGCCGAAACCCAAGCGATTAAAACCGCCTTCGGCGCGCATGCATCGAAATTGGCGGTCAGTTCGAATAAATCGATGATTGGGCATCTGCTCGGCGCGGCCGGCGGTGTCGAGGCGGTGATGACCGCAATGACGATATATCACGGCGAAATTCCGCCGACGATTAATTTGGTCGACCAAGACCCCGAATGCGATTTGGATTTTGTCGCCGACGGCATGCGCAAGATGCGCGTGCGGTATGCGCTGTCGAATTCCTTCGGCTTTGGCGGCACCAACGGCACGTTGGTGTTTGGCGCGGTCGACGCATGACGCGCGATTCGAAAAAGTCGATGCGCGACTCGATGCATAAGCGCGCACCAACGATGCACACGGTGCGCCGCGTCACTCGATGGTCGATGTGGTCGGCGCTCGCAGCGTTAACTGCACTCGCGGCGTTTTGTATTTATGAACTCAATCGCCCGCGCGATTTTGTCGGGCGCACGATTATCATCCAACGCGGCGACACGCTGAATGCATTGACGACGCAATTGCGCGAACAGGGTGTGTTGGCGCGCGATGCGCACGGTTGGCAATTGCGGTTGCTGGCGTTGTGGGGCAATCGCGCGCGCAAGATTCGTTTTGGCGAATACCGTTTCGATGCGCGCATATCGTTGCGGCGATTTTTGCGCGATGTCGTGCAAGGCGAAGGGCAAGTCGACATCAAAGTGGCGATTATCGAAGGCTGGACTTTTGCGCAAATGCGCGCGCAATTGAAACGCGCGCCGAAGTTAAAACAACAAGTCGCCGAGTTAAGCGATGAACAACTGATGGCAAAACTCGGGCATCCGAATCTGCATCCCGAAGGGCGGTTTTTCCCGGACACTTATCATTACACCGCCGGGCAAACCGATTTATCGGTGTATCGACAGGCGTTTGCCTTGATGCGCGAAAAGTTGTCGCGCGCCTGGGCTGAACGCGCCGATGAGTTGCCGTGGCAAAATGAATACGATGCATTAATCATCGCGTCGATTATCGAAAAAGAATCGCGTCTCGAATCGGAGAAGCCGCGCATCGCCGGGGTGTTTCGCAATCGATTGCAAAAGGGCATGCGCCTGCAAACCGACCCGACCGTGATATACGGTCTCGGCGCGGATTACGCCGGCGACATCACCCGCGCGCATCTCCGAACCGACACGCCGTACAACACCTATACGCGCGGCGGGTTGCCGCCGACGCCGATTAGTTTGCCGGGCTGGGGTTCGATTTTGGCGGCGATGAATCCGATTGACACCGATGAACTGTATTTTGTCGCGCGCGACGACGGCAGCCACGTGTTTTCCAAAACGCTGCAGCAACACAATCGCGCGGTGCGCGAATATCTGTTAGCCCGCCGCAAGAAAGGTTAACAGTGGTGATGAAAAAGTTAAACCAAAGGTTAACCAAAAGGTTAAATCAACGATGAACGACTCGACCACACGCGGCGCATTCATCACGCTCGAAGGCGCAGACGGCGCCGGCAAATCGACGCAATTGGATTTCATCGATGCGCGGTTGCGCGCGCGCGGCGTCGATGTTGTGCGCACGCGCGAACCGGGCGGCACCGCCTTGGGCGAAGTGTTGCGCTCGCTGTTGCTGCATGAACGCGAAGTCGCCATCGACGCACAAGCCGAATTGTTGATGATGTTTGCCGCGCGCGCACAACACATCCGCGAACTCATCGCCCCGTCTTTGGCGGCGGGCAAATGGGTGTTGTCGGACCGGTTCACCGACGCCACTTACGCTTATCAAGGCGGCGGACGCGGCATCGCCTTGGCGGAAATCGAGCGATTGGAAAAATGGGTGCAAGGCGCATTGCAGCCGGCGTTAACTTTATGGTTGGATGTGTCGCTGGATGTCGGGCGGTCGCGGCTGCAGCGGCGGTTGGTGATGGATGAACGTTTCGACAGCCAAGCCGACGCTTTCCAACGCGCAGTCAACCAAGCCTATCGCGAGCGCGCCAATGCGCATCCGCAACGCATTGTGCGCATCGATGCCGACCCTGATGTCGAGGTGGTGCAAGAGGCGATTGGGCGGGTGTTGGATGAATTTATCGATGCGCGAGCCGGGTAGTTGGTGTTAAGTGATAAGTGACAAATGTTAAGTGACAGTCGATAAGTGCAAGTGCAAGTAACAAGTGCAACGATGACAGTGACGACGGCGACAACGACGACAGCGACAACGACACTCTTCGCAAGTTAAGTCACCAACATTAATCAACTCGCATTAACCAATTAACATTAATTAACCAACTAACCTTAATCAACGACGCAAAATAATGAACGCCGTTAAAAAGAAAACCAAGACGAAAGTCGCCAAAAAGACAACTAAAAAAGCGCCATCGTCCGCGACTGCGCGTCGCAAGGTTACGCGCAATGCCGCCGACAGTGGCGTCGACACCGCCGCCATCGACATCCGCGAATATGAATGGTTGCGTCCGTTGTGGCGGCGGCTGACCGATGATGTCGATTCATTGCATCATTCGTTGTTGATTTGCGGGGCGGCGGGGTTGGCGAAGCGGGAATTGGCGATTGCATTTTCGCAATGGTTGTTGTGCGAACGCGCGCGCGTCGATGCGCCGGCATGCGGTGAATGCCGCAACTGCGTTTTGTTTGCCGCCGCCACCCATCCGGATTTTCATGTGTTGACCACCGAGCGCGAATCCAGCGGCGGGCGCATCGAATTAATCGCGCGATACAGCGACCGCTATCAAGACGCCGCCAAGCGCGAAAAACGCGCCAACCCGTCGAGCGTAATCCCCATCGACGAAGTGCGATTGTTGATTGACCGCTTCGCCACCCATCCGCACATCGCCGCGCGCAAGGTCGCGGTGTTGGTGCCGGCTGAGCGGATGAATGTTAACTCGGCCAATGCATTGTTGAAGTTGCTCGAAGAGCCGCCGAGCAATGCGGTGCTGATGTTGGTCACCCACGCCCCGCAGACGTTGCCGGCGACGATATTGAGTCGCTGCATGCGAATCGAAGCGGTCGCGCCAAGCGAATCCGATGCGCGCGATTGGTTGGCAAAGCGCGCGCCGAAGGCAAGCGATGAAGATTTACAAGCCGCGTTGAAATTATCCGGCGGTGCGCCGTTGGGCGCATTGGCCGCGCATCACGCCGAATTGCCGCCGTTGTATCGCGCCTTTTTGCGCGAAACCGCGGCGTTGGCGGCCGGCAATCGCGGCGCGTTGGATTGGTCCGGCGAATTCGCCAAACATGATTTGGCGCAATTGTTAATTTGGCTGCATCATCTCAGTTGCGATTTGATTCGCGCCTCCACCGCCGGTGCGCCCAACCCGCTGGCGCCGACGCGCGCGGCGCATTGGTCGACCGACAAGGCGTTCGAGTTATACGACAAAATCGGCGCGTTGCGCAAAATGGTTAATGAACCGTTCGACCGTCGGCTGGCGTTGGATGAATTGGCGTTGGCGTTGCGGCGGGTGGTGGCGGTGCGGTGAAGGTTGGTTGACGGTTGATTCGATGAAGTCGATGTACGGTCGATTGACGGTTACTTAACAGTTTATTCACAGTCAATTCGAAGTAATGCCGTGAGGCGATTGACAGTCGATTCGAAGTCGAGTTCGAGTTCGAATCGAAGTAGACGCGATATTGAGTCGTGCGTTGCATTGCGCGCGGCATCGGCGTATACTTCGCAAACTTTTTGCAGGCGCGTAGCTCAGTTGGTTAGAGCACCACCTTGACATGGTGGGGGTCGGTGGTTCGAATCCACTCGCGCCTACCAATTTGTTGCGCGTTGTTTTTTTATTTTGACAAGTTACTTTGAACTGTTACTTTTTAATTGTCACTTTCCACTCGTTATTCATAGTTATTAATTAATGAATCATCATTAAATTAATTAATCAAGCAAGATTAATTAAGCAATCAATTAATTCCCGCGTTTCACCTCGTTCCAATATGCCCGAAATCACGCTGCCCGACGGTTCCAAACGTCGTTTTGACAAGCCGGTGAGCATCGCCGAGATTGCGCACAACATTGGTGCGCGGTTGGGCAAGGCGGCGTTGGCGGGCAAAATCGACGGTGCATTGGCCGATGCCTGCGAAGTGGTCGACGACGATTGTGCGGTGTCGATTGTTACATCAGCGGATGAAGACGGCTTAGGCGTGTTGCGGCATTCCTGTGCGCATTTGCTCGGGCATGCGGTCAAGCAACTGTGGCCGCAGAGCAAAATGGCGATTGGCCCGGTGATTGAAAACGGTTTTTATTACGACATCGATTTGCCGCATCGCATCACCGACGAAGATTTGGCGGCATTGGAAAAACGCATGAGCGAATTGGCGGCGAGCGATTATCAAGTCGTCAAACGCACGGTGTCGTGGGATGAGGCGCATCGCACTTTTGCCGAGCGTGATGAACCGTATAAAGTCGAAATCCTCGAACAAAACATTGCGCGTGACCAACAGCCGGGATTGTATTTTCATCAGGAATATGTCGATATGTGTCGCGGCCCGCATGTGCCGTCGATGGGCGCGTGTCGATTTTTTAAATTGATGCGCGTCTCCGGCGCGTATTGGCGCGGCGATTCCAACAATAAAATGCTGCAGCGAATCTACGGCACCGCCTGGCCGGATAAAAAACAACTCAACGCGCATCTCACCCAACTGGCTGAAGCGGCCAAACGCGACCATCGCAAACTCGGCAAACAACTGGATTTGTTTCACATGCAAGAAGAGGCGCCGGGCATGGTGTTTTGGCATCCGCACGGCTGGACGCTGTATCAAACCATCCGCCAATACATGCGCGCGCAACAACAGCGGCGCGGTTATTTGGAAGTGAACACGCCGGCGGTGGTCGATTTTTCGCTGTGGAAACGTTCCGGACACGCCGATAAATTCGGCGATGATATGTTCGCTCTCGAATCCGAAGGGCGGCGGTTTGCGCTCAAGCCGATGAATTGCCCGTGTCATGTGCAGGTGTTTAATCAGGGCTTGCGCAGTTATCGAGAATTGCCGTTGCGATTGGCAGAGTTCGGCTCGTGTCATCGCGATGAATTATCCGGCGCCTTGCATGGCTTGATGCGGGTGCGCGGCTTTGTGCAGGACGACGGACACATCTTTTGCGACGAGGAACAAATCCAAAGCGAAGTCGCCGACTTCATCGATTTTTTGCATGAGGTATACCGCGATTTTGGATTCGATGAGGTGATTTACCGGCTGTCGTTGCGCCCCGAAGCGCGCGTCGGCAACGACGCCGATTGGGATAAATCCGAAGCCGCATTGGCCGAAGCGCTCGCCGCCAAAGGGTTGACTTGGAAGGAATTGCCCGGCGAAGGCGCGTTTTACGGGCCGAAAATTGAATTTTCATTGCGCGACGTCATCGGGCGGGTGTGGCAATGCGGCACGATGCAAGTCGATTTATCGATGCCCGGCCGGCTCGATGCGCATTACATCGACGCGCACGGCGACAAGCGCACGCCGGTGATGTTGCATCGCGCCTTGCTCGGTTCCTTCGAGCGATTCATCGGCATTTTGATTGAAAACTACGAAGGCAAATTCCCGCCGTGGCTGGCGCCGGTGCAATGCAGCGTGTTGTCGATTACCGAGAAACAGGGCGATTATGCGGCGCGCGTCGCCGCGCAATTGTGCGCCGGCGGTTTTCGCGCCGAATCCGACTTGCGCAATGAAAAAATCGGGCTTAAAATCCGCGAACACACATTGCAACGCATTCCGTATTTGTTGGTGGTTGGCGAACGTGAAGCGCAAGACGATTCGCTTGCCGTGCGCACCCGCGAAGGGCGCGATTTGGGCGTGATGTCGGCGGATGATTTTTCCAACATTCTCGCCGAACAAGTTGCATTGCGCGGTGATTTCGATTTATAGACGCACATAGGCGCGCCGACTGTTTATGGTTTACAATGCCGATTGTCATCGTTACATCCGTGATGTTAACGGCGGCTTTAATGTTGACGTGACTAACGACGTGACTGACGACGCCAATCACTGTTATTAACGACTTAATTAACGACTTATTAATTAACCCAATTCGCGGAAGGCGGTGCGCCGACCTTTCCTCTTTCGATCTTGACGAGGGCTACGACTATCGTTAAACAAAAACAGCAGCGCGTAAACGAACAGATCCAAAGCGATCCGATTCGCGTTGTCGCGGAAAACGGCGACCAATTGGGGGTAATGCCGCTTGCTGATGCGCGCCAAATCGCGCAGGACGCCGGGCATGATTTGGTCGAAATCGCGCCGCACGCCGAACCGCCGGTGTGTCGCGTGATGGATTACGGCAAGTATCTGTACAACGCCAGCAAAAAACGCGCCGAAGCGAAGAAAAAGCAAAAGCAAATCACGGTCAAAGAAATTAAATTTCGCCCGGGCACCGATGTCGCCGATTACGAAGTCAAATTGCGCAAACTTGCGAATTTTTTGGAGGTCGGCAACAAGACCAAGGTCACGATGCGCTTTCGCGGACGCGAGATGGCGCACAGTGAATTGGGCTTGGCGATGCTCAAGCAGGTCGTAAAAGACCTCGACGAAATCGCCGTGGTCGAACAAGCCGCGGAGATGGAGGGGCGACAGATGATTATGGTGCTTGCGCCCAAACGCAGCGTCAAACCCGCCGGCAAAGGCGCGGCGGACGATGCGGATTAAGTTTGGGTGTGAACGGTGTGCGGCGATGTTGCGCGCTTGATTTTGTCGGGCGCGGCGATATGGTGTTGTCGATGTTAATGTCGATGTCGATTTTAATTTCGATATCGATTTTGATGTCGATATTATCGACGCCGCGAAGTTGTATGAAGTTTTATGTGGTATGAATTTGTGCGTTGTATGAAGTTGCATCAAGCGGTATGAAGTGATGAAGCGTTAATTCACGGGTTGCGCGGTGTGCGTTATTGCACGGTGTCGCCTTTTTAGCGGTAATGTTGTTTTGATTCGCACAGTGTTAAGTGGAGATATGCAATGCCAAAATTGAAAACCAATCGCGGCGCGGCCAAGCGTTTTTCGCGCACCGCCGGCGGCAAGTTCAAGCGCGCCCAGTCGCATCTCAATCACATCCTGACCAAGAAATCAGCCAAGCGCAAGCGGCATCTGCGCTCCGGGCAATTGGTCGCTGCAGCCGACAGTGCGGCGGTTAAAAAACTGCTGCCTTACAGTTAACCCCCGCGGGAGAATCCCATGCCACGCATTAAACGCGGCGTCGTCGCCAAGGCGCGCCACAACAAAATCCTGAAGCGCGCCAAAGGTTATCGCGGCGCGCGTAGCCGCACCTTTCGCTCGGCGCAAGCCGCGGTCAATCGCGCCGCGCAATACGCCTATCGCGACCGCCGCCAACGCAAGCGGCAATTCCGCGCGCTGTGGATTGTGCGCATCAACGCCGCGGCGCGCGCGCACGGCTTGAATTACAGCCGCATGTTGAGCGGCTTAACCAAAGCCGACGTCGCGCTCGACCGCAAAATCCTCGCCGAGTTGGCGGTCAACGACAAACCGGCATTCGCGCAGTTGGCGGAACGCGCCAAAGCGGCGTTGAGCGGTTGAGTGTTGTTGGCTTGTCGTTATTAATGACGCGAACGATTGCGCGCACGTTGATTCGACAAGTGGCTCGACCCTTAATTCGACTCTTAACTCGATGCACTTGTCGATGCACTTATCGACGCATTGGTCGACTTATTTAATGTGCAAGCGTTGCAATGCTCGATACTGAAGAATTCGAATACGCCGGTTTTTGGGTGCGTTGCGGCGCGTCCATTATCGACTTGATACTGATTGGAGTGCTGGTCAGCGCAGTGTTGACGTGGCTGTATGGGCCGTACTTGTTGGTGTGGACGTACGAGCGGCATTATTGGATGGTCTATGACGTGGTCGGCATCGGCGACGATTTGATTTCATGGGCGGTGCCGGCGGCGGTGATAATTTTGTTTTGGCGCTTTCGCCAAGCGACGCCCGGCAAGATGATTATCGGCGCGCGCATCGTCGACGCCGAAACCGGCAAAGCGCCCAGCACCATGCAATGCATCGGCCGCTATCTCGGTTATTTTGTTTCCGCGTTTATTTGCATGCTCGGCTTTGTTTGGATTGCATTCGACTCGCGCAAACAAGGTTGGCACGACAAACTCGCCGGCACTGTGGTCATCAAAAAACACATCGTGCCGGACAAAGCCAGTTTCCCCGAGTCGTCTTAAGTTGCGCGCCGATTCCGATTCCCGTTAATTCACGCACGTTACGTTTACGACGTTTACGTTACTTCACTTTACTTCACGCCCCGTTCCGTTTGCCTCGAAGCCGTTGTAATGCCCGACGCTGAATCTCATCACTACGCCGGCTTTTGGGCGCGTTGCGGCGCGTACATTATCGACTCGGTGTTGGGCATGGCGGTCATCGTGCCGTCGTTGATTTTGGCGTACAGCCTGCATTATTTGCATGGCGAGACCGGCGCGGGTGTTGCGGCGGCGGTGATTTCGGCGTTCGGTTCATGGAGTGCGTCGACGGCCGCGGTGATTTTGTTTTGGAAATATCGTCAAGCCACCCCCGGCAAGATGGTCATTGCCGCGCGCATCGTCGACGCCGAAAGTGGATTGCCGCCGAGCACCGCGCAATGCATTGGTCGTTATTTCGGCTATTTCCTCTCGCTGTCCGCCGTCGGGCTGGGCTATCTTTGGATTGCATTCGACCGGCGCAAACAAGGTTGGCATGACAAACTCGCCGGCACCGTGGTCATCCAACAAACCATCACGCCGCGCAAGGTCAGTTTCCCGACATCGCCAACGACCGCCGATTAATCCGCATGTCCATCGACAACTCAACATCAACGAAAGCGTCGTCGCCGTCGTCATCGTCACCCACGACACCGTCCGCATTGGCAACGCACGCCGCAGACGCCGTGGCGCGCGCCGCGTCGATTGGCGAACTCGAACAATTGCGCGTGCAATGGCTTGGCAAAAAGGGCGAAGTCACCGTGCAACTGAAACAACTCGGCGATGCAAGCGGCGATGAACGCCGCGCGCGCGGGCGCGAATTGAATGAACTTAAGCAACACATCCAACGCCTGCTGGATGAACGCCGCGTCGCGCTCGAAGAGGCGACCACCGCCGCGCAATTGCGCGATGAATGCATCGATGTCACCTTGCCGGGGCGCGCGCAATCGCACGGCGCGCTTCATCCGGTCAGCCGCACCTTGGCGCGCATGCAGGCGATTTTTGCGCAATTGGGGTTTGACATTGCAAGCGGCCCGGAGATTGAGGATGAACATCACAACTTCGAGGCGCTCAACTTTCCGCCGGACCATCCGGCGCGCGAGATGCACGACACTTTTTATCTGCGCGACCGGCGATTGTTGCGCACGCACACTTCGCCGGTGCAGATTCGTTACATGCGCAGCCACGCGCCGCCGTTGATGGTGATTGCGCCCGGGCGGGTGTATCGCTGCGATTCGGATGTGACGCACACGCCGATGTTTCATCAACTCGAAGGGCTGGCGATTGACCGCGACATGCACTTCGGCGATTTGAAGGGCGTGTTGATTCACTTCGTGCGCGAATTTTTTGAAACCGATTTGCAGGTGCGATTTCGCCCGTCGTATTTTCCGTTTACTGAACCGTCGGCAGAAGTCGACATCGCCTGCGTGTTTTGCGGCGGCGACGGTTGTCGAGTGTGCAAACACAGCGGTTGGATTGAAGTGCTCGGCAGCGGAATGGTGCATCCGGCGGTGTTGCGGCACGGCGGCGTCAACCCGAATCAATTCAGCGGCTATGCGTTTGGGCTTGGCGTCGAACGGCTTGCGATGTTGCGCTACGGCGTAAACGACCTGCGGCTGTTTTTCGAAAACGACATCGCGTTCTTAAAACAATTCGGCGCATTCTGATGCGCAACCGTCGAGGCCTCGATAGATGTTAATCAGTTGCGCGTGGTTGCGCGAATGGATTGGCGCGTTCGATGCGCGCAAATTGGCCGCGCAGTTAACCCTCGGCGGTCTCGAAGTCGAATCGATACAACGGCTTGCGCCGTTGTCGCCGCGCATCGTCGTCGGGCAAATCACCGCGGTACAAAAACATCCGCGCGCAAAGTTGTCGATATGCACGGTGAAGGTCGGCGCGCATCGAGGTCAACGCGCACATCAAATTGTATGCGGCGCGGATAATGTCGCCGTCGGCATCAAGGTCGCGGTTGCATTGCCCGGCGCAACGTTGCCGTCAACCGATGCGTCGATGAAGTCGCAAGAGAAGTCACAAACAAAATCACAATCAAAGTCGCAAGCGAAGTCACAAACAAAGTCACAGTCCAATTCCCCCATCAAGATTCAACCGCGCGAAATTGCCGGCGTTGCTTCGAATGGAATGATTTGTTCAGCCGCCGAATTGGGGTTGGGCGACGATGCCGACGGCGTGTTGTTGTTGGATGAACGCGCGCCGTTGGGAAAATCGTTGAGCGCGCATCTGCAATTGGATGACGACATCATCGAATTGCAATTGACGCCGAACCGCGGCGATTGCCTCGGCATGCTCGGCATTGCGCGCGAGGCGGCGGCGTTGTCCGGCGCGCGCGCGAAACTTGCATTAAACGATTACGCCGCGCCCGTCGTTGCCGCGCGCACGAATGTGCATCTGCCGATTGAATTGCGCGCACCGCAGGCATGTTCGCGTTATATCGGGCGCGCGGTGTGCGGCGTCGATTTGCGCGCGCGCACGCCGGATTGGATGGTCGAACGATTGCGGCGCGGCGGCGTGCGTTGCGTCAACATCGTCGTCGACATCACCAATTATGTAATGCTCGAGTTGGGGCAGCCGATGCATGCATTCGATTTGGCAAAACTGCGCGGCGGCATCGTCGTGCGTCTCGCCGCCAAAAACGAACGCATCACAACGCTCGACGGCAATGAAGTGCGGCTGCATGAAGATGATTTGGTCATCGCCGACCGCGAACGCGCGGTTGCGCTCGGCGGCATTATGGGCGGGGCGAATTCGGCGATTGGCGACGACACCCGCGATGTGTTTTTGGAGGCGGCGTTTTTTGCCCAAGCCGCAATGCTCGGCAAGGCGCGCCGAAACGGCATGCACACCGATGCATCGCATCGCTTCGAACGCGGCGCCGACCCGTTGATGCCGCCGCATGCAATGCAGCGCGCAACGCGATTGTTGGTCGAATTGGCCGGCGGCGCACCCGGCAAACTCACCGATGCGCGCATCGATAAACAGTCGCCGAAACGCGCGCCGATTCATTTTCGCAAAAGCGAAATCGCGCGCATCCTCGGCGTGCAGGTCGATGATGCGCGCGTGCATAAATTGCTGAGTCAATTGGGGATGGAGGTGCGCGCGGTGCGTGACGGCTGGCGGGTGCGCGCGCCGTCGTGGCGTTCGGATATTCACGGCGCGCATGATTTAACCGAAGAGGTCGGGCGCGTCATCGGCTTCGACCGCATCGCAGCGCGCCGCCCAAAAAGCGTCGCGCGCACACACGCCCACCGCGAACAACACATCGCGCGCGATACGCTCAAACGTGAACTCATCGCGCGCGGTTATTTTGAAATCATCACCTACAGTTTTGTCGACGCCAATCTGCAATCGGCATTGACCGGCGAACGCGGCGTCGCCTTGAGCAATCCAATCGCCGACGACATGGCGGTGATGCGGCGCAGTTTGTTGCCGGGCTTGTTGGGTGCGGCGCGCACCAATCTTAATCGCCGCTTCGAGCGCGTGCGATTGTTTGAATGCGGGCGGGTGTTTTTGGGCGCGCGCGGCGAAAATGAAGTCGCACACATCGGCGCGGTCGCAGCCGGCGCGGCGTTGCCGCTGCAGTGGGGCGCATCGACGCGCGCGGTGGATTTTTATGATTTGAAGGGCGATGTCTGCGCGTTGCTTAATCGCAGCCAAGACGCCGGACAATTTTCGTTTTGCGCCGATGAACATCGCGCGTTTCATCCGGGTCGATGCGCGCGGATTGAATTGCGCGGGCAATGCGTCGGACACATCGGGCAGATTCATCCGCAAGTGCAAAAGCGCGCCGACCTGCCGACGCCGTTGGTGGCGTTCGAGATGGCGTTGTCGGTGTTGGGCGAATCCGCGTTGCCGATGTTTGCCGATATTGCGCGGCATCCGCCGGCGTTGCGCGATGTTGCGATTGTCGTCGATGAAAAAATCAGCGCGCAACAGGCGCGCGCCTGCATTCGCGCATCGGGCGGCAAGACGTTGGCGAAGATTGTGTTGTTCGATGTATACAGCGGCGCGCCGCTGTCCGCGCGGCAAAAAAGTTTTGCGTTCCGCTTGACCTTCCGCGCCAAATCGCGCAATCTTAACGCCGCCGAAGTCGACGCCGATGTCGAACGCATCGTCGCCGCATTGCGCGCCCAACTCGACGCCAAGTTGCGTTGATGTCGACGATGTCGATTGATGTCGACACTATCGATGCGACAATCACGCCGATGATGATAACGACGACAATGCAGCGCATCCAACGCCAACCATAAACCGCCGACCCATCCAAATGACCGTCACCAAAGCGTCTTTGAGCGAGAAGTTGTTCGGCGACATCGGGTTGAACAAACGCGAAGCCGGCGAGTTTGCCGAGTTGTTTTTCGAACAAATCAGCCTCTCGCTCGAACAAGGCGCGGCGATTAAGTTGTCCGGCTTCGGCGTGTTTGCGTTGCGCGACAAAGCGGCGCGCCCCGGACGCAATCCGCGCACCGGCGAATCTGTCGAGATTTCCGCGCGCCGCGTGGTCACCTTCCGCCCCAGCCGCCGCCTGCGCGCCGACATCAGCGCAAATGCCCCGGCATTGGTTGCGCGATTGGGGCGACGACGGTGATGGCAAATGTTACTGTGACACCATCGGCGTCGATGACGGCGGCGACGGTAAAAGCAATGTCGAAAGTCACTTCGAAAACCATCTCGAAAGTAACTTCGAAAGCGGTCGACGATGTTGTCGATGACAATGTCGACACCACTGTCGATAATACTATCGACAACCACCGGCGATGACGATGCTTGACCCGCGCGGGTTTGATTTGCCGCCGATTCCGTCGAAACGTTATTTCACCATCGGCGAGGTCAGCCGGTTGTGTGCGGTCAAGCCGCATGTGTTGCGTTATTGGGAGCAGGAATTCCCGCAGTTGAATCCGATTAAACGGCGCGGCAATCGGCGGTATTATCAACGCCACGAAGTGCAGTTGATTCGCACGATTAAAACGTTGGTGCATGCGGAAGGGTTTACGATAAGCGGCGCGCGCGCGCAATTGGCGCAAGCCGCGCGCGGCGAAGCCGACGCCGCCGATGCCGAACGCGAATTCATCCGCCAATTGGTCGAGGAATTGCGTGAGGTGTGTGCGATATTGAAATCTTAACGTGCAGTTGTAAGTTGCACTGGCAATGCGTGGTTGGGTTGGCGCAGTTAATTTGTAAAGTTGTTTTGTTAAGTTACCTTGTGAAATTATTTTGTGAAGTTACTTTACGAATTGATTTCGTAATAGTTACTTCGTAATAGTTACTTTGCAAAATTACTTGTGCAGTTGTTTGTGAAATTGTTTTACAAAGTTACATTCGGGGTGTAGCGCAGTCTGGTAGCGCACCGCAATGGGGTTGCGGTGGTCGGAGGTTCAAATCCTCTCACCCCGACCATTTTATTTTTGTTTTTATTTTTACTCGTACTTCCACTCGTACTCGTACTCGTACTCGTACTTTTACTTTCGCTTTTACTTACACTTTTACTTACACGTACACTTTTATTCCCCCGCTCGCATCTTGCCCGCCGTGTCTTCATCAAGCGTCACCCGTTTTCCGCCCAGCCCGACCGGGTTTTTACATGTCGGCGGCGCGCGCACCGCGTTGTTCAATTGGTTGCACGCCAAAAAAACCGGCGGCGAGATGGTGTTGCGCATCGAAGACACCGACCGCGCGCGTTCGACTGATGCGGCGGTGGCGGTTATTCTCGATGCATTGCAATGGCTTGGGTTGGATTGGCAACGCGGGCCGTTTTATCAAACCGAACGCAGCGCGCGGTATGCGCAAGTCATCGCGCAATTATTGGACGGCGGTTTTGCCTATCATTGTTTTTGCACGCCGGCGCGCCTCGATGCCTTGCGCGAACAGCAACGCGCGCGCGGACAAAAGCCGCGTTACGACGGTCATTGCCGCGCGCAACCGCGTCGCGCCGCCGACGGTGAATCGGCGGTGGTGCGATTTTGTACGCCGCGCGATTCCAATGTGGTGTTTGACGACATCGTGCGCGGACGGGTCGCGGTCGACAACGACCAACTGGATGATTTAATCATCGCCCGCGCCGACGGCTCGCCGACCTATAACTTGTGCGCGGTGGTCGACGACATCGATATGGGCATCACCCATGTCATCCGCGGCGACGACCACTTAAACAACACCCCGCGCCAAATCCACATCTTCAATGCATTGCAAGCCGCCTTGCCGACCTTCGCGCACATCCCGCTGATTCTCGGCGAAGACGGGCAACGGTTATCCAAACGGCACGGCGCGGTCAGCGTGCTCGACTATCGCGAGATGGGCGTGTTGCCGCAGGCGTTGTTAAATTATCTTGCGCGGCTTGGTTGGGCGTGCGGCGACCGCGAAATTTTCAGCCGCGATGAATTGATTGCGGCGTTCGATATCGCCGATGTCAACAAATCGGCGGCGAGTTTTGACCTTGCCAAATTGTTGTGGGTCAACGAACAACATCTGCGCGAATGCGCCGTGACGGAATTGACGCCATTGCTCGATGAACAGTTGCGCAAGTTGTCGTTGTCGCCCGATAACGGCCCGCCGCTGGTCGACGTCGTCGAACTGTTTCGCACGCGCGTACAAACCATCGGCGCGATGGCGGCGCAAGCGGCGTTTTGTTTTGCCGATGAAGTGGAATACGACGAGGCCGCCGTGCGCAAACATCTCAACGCCGCAGCGCGCGCATCATTGCAAACCGCGCATGATGAATTGCGCGCAGTGACCGAATGGAATCAAAACGAAATTCATCAAGCCGTTGCGCGCGTATGCAAAACGCATGCGCTCAAACTCGGACAAGTCGCCCCGCCGTTGCGCGTCGCCGTCGCCGGACGCGCACACACGCCGGCGATTGATGCAACGCTGCAGTTGGTCGGGCAAGACCGCTGTTGCGCGCGCATCCAAACCGCCGTCGCAAAACTCGACGCCGCAAGTTAGTGTCGTGCATTAATGTCGTACGTTAATGCCGTATGTTAATGTCGTATTTAATAAACCGGCGCGATTGACAAGCGCGCATCAATCGGCGACAATCCGCGCCCGTTGGAACCCATCGGGGCCATAGCTCAGCTGGGAGAGCGCAACACTGGCAGTGTTGAGGTCGGCGGTTCGATCCCGCCTGGCTCCACCATTTGTGCAACGCCTAAGTCCCCATCGTCTAGTCGGCCTAGGACACCGCCCTTTCACGGCGGCAACAGGGGTTCGAATCCCCTTGGGGACGCCATTTTTTTTTGGCGTTTATTGACGCTTATCGATTCTTATCGATGGCGCCGAGGTTGCGGTTGGTTTATTGGTTTGGGATGACTCGGCTTGACGACGGGGAGGGCGCATTGCGCCGGGTTGTTTTTTTATTCCGTTGTTAACCGTTAATTTGTAACTTCCGATTTGTAACTTGCGGCTTGCAATTGGTAACTTCCAATCTGTAACTTTGAACTCGAACGTAAGTGTCCGGCAGCGATGCATCACCGCATCCGCGAATCAATCGCCGTCGCCGGCGATTAAATGTTCACTTAACCCAACCGTGTTAAAGCCGGCGTCGACATAAGTGATTTCGCCGGTAATCCCCGACGCCAAATCCGAACATAAAAACGCGGCGGTGTTGCCGACTTCGTCGATGGTGACCGCTCGGCCAAGCGGCGCGACTTTTTCGAAATGGGCGAGCATTTTTTTGAAGTTGGCGATGCCGGAGGCGGCCAACGTGCGAATCGGCCCGGCGGAAATTGCATTGACGCGCACGCCGAGTGCGCCGAGCGATTGCGCCATATAACGAACATTGGCTTCCAAACTGGCTTTGGCGACGCCCATGACATTGTAGCCGGGCATCGAACGCACCGAGCCGATGTAGGTGAGCGTCAACATTGCGCCGCCGGGTTTCATCATCGATTTGGCTTGCGCGCCCATCGCCGCAAAACTGTATGCGCTGATGTCGTGCGCGGCTGCAAACCCTTCGCGCGTGACCGCATCCAAATACAATCCCTCCAATTGTTCGCGCGGGGCGAAGGCGATGGAATGCACCAACACATCGAGCGAATCCCAATGTTGTTTTAAGCCGACAAACAATTCGCTGATTTGCGAATCGGCGGCGACATCGCAGGGCAGCACAAATTGCGCGCCGAGTTCATCGCCGAGTTTTTGCACGCGCGGCTTCATTTTTTCATTGGGATAGGTCAGCGCAATTTCCGCGCCTTGCGCGCGCATCGCTTGGGCGATGCCCCAGGCAATCGAACGATTGCTGGCCACGCCCGAAATCAACGCGCGTTTGCCGACTAAAAAACCCGTTTGTGCGTTCATGTGCGGTTGGTTGGTTACTCGTTGCTCGAGTGAATTGGTTACGATATGCACTATACAAGTGCGGACGCGCGCGCGCAACTGTTTGCCGGGCATTTCCATTTCGACTTCCATTTTCGTTTTCGGTTGTATTGTCACATACATTGTCATTTGCATTGCCACTTGCATTGTCACTTGCATCGTCATTCGCATTGTCACTTGCACATTGTCACTCGCCAAGTTATTTACCCAGTCACTTAAATGCCGCCACCGTCACCATCGTCGCCGCCATCACCGTCACCCGCCGCGTTTTTTTATTACGCCGAATTGGCTGACGCGGGCGAATGCATCGCGCTCGAACCGCGCGAAGCGATTCACGCGGTGCGCGCGCGGCGATGTGACATCGGCGATGCGGTTTGTGTGACCGACGGCAACGGCGCGCTTGCGCATTGCGTCGTGGTCGAATGCAATGCGCGTCCGGCGTCGATGCGCTTGCGCATTGTGCGCATCGAGACGGCGGCGCGCGATGAAATCGAGATTGCGTTGGCGTGCGCGATACCGAAAGGCGATGCGCAGGCGGTGTTGTTGGACAGCGCAACGCAACTCGGCATGCATCGGTTTATCCCGCTGGCGGTCGAGCGCAGCGTGTTGCGTTATCGCGCGGCGATGGGCGCACGTTGGCGGCGGATTTTAATCAGCGCATGCAAACAATCGCGGCGTTGTTATTTGCCGACGATTGACGCCGAGTCGACGCTCGATGAATTGTTGGCGACGCGCGCGCCCGGCGATGCCTGGCTGGCGGGTGCGCGCGACGGCGAGTCGCTTTTCGCGCATAAAGCGGGCATAATTGATGTGCATGCCAATGCGCAATCTCGCGCGGTGCGGCGCATCGTGTTGTTGGTCGGGCCGGAAGGCGGGCTGAACCGCGCCGAACGCGAATTATTGGCGCGCGCAAATGTGAAGCATCTGGCGTTGGGCGCGCATGTGTTGCGCATCGAAACCGCAGCCGCGGCGTTGTTGGCGGTTGCCAATCAATTGACGCTCAGTTGACGCTTAATTAACCCGCCACCCAATCCCCCCACCCATCGCGCAGTCGAATGCCGCAAAACCAAAACCTCGTTTGGATTGATTTGGAGATGACCGGCTTGTCGCCGAGCGACGACCGCATCATTGAAATTGCCACGGTGATTACCGACGCCGAGTTGAACTTGATTGAAGAAGGCCCGGTGCTCGCCATATCGCAACCGTTGACGCGGCTTGCCAACATGGATGAATGGAACACGCGCACCCACACTGAAAGCGGGTTGGTCAATCGCGTCAAGGAATCGCAAATCAGCGAAAGCGACGCCGAACGGCAAACCTTAAAGTTCATCGCCAAACATGTGCCGGGCAATCATTCGCCGTTGTGCGGCAATTCGATTTGCCAAGACCGCCGTTTTCTTGCGCGCTATATGCCGAAACTCGAGGCGTATATGCATTATCGCAATTTGGATGTCAGCACGATTAAGGAATTGGCGGTGCGTTGGCGGCCGGAATTGGTCAAGGGGTTTAAAAAAAACAACGCACATCGCGCCTTGGATGACATCCGCGAGTCGATTGAAGAATTGAAATATTATCGTGCGACCTTTATTAACACCGTCGATGATGATGTGCGGTGATGCGAAGTGGTGCGAAGTGACGCATAAGGCATTGCGTACCGCCATTCGACAATGCAATCGCACAACGCAATCGCACAATGCAATCGTACAACGCCACTTGCGCATCGAAAGTGCATCGATGAATTGGTCGCCAGTCGTGTTAATCGCGGTGTCGATGATTGTATAAATGATTGCATCAAGGGTCGCCATTAAATGAAATTTGCCATCGTCGTCAATGAAGCGCCTTATACGCATCAAGCCAGCGACAGCGCGTATCATTTTGCGGTCGCGGCATTGGCTGGCGGGCATGAAATTGTGCGCGTGTTTTTTTATCATGACGGCGTGCATAACGCATCGCGCCTGTCGCAGCCGCCGCAAGATGAACGCCGCATCGGCGAACGTTGGGCGCAATTGGCGGCGCAACATCGATTGGAGTTGGCGGTCTGCATCGCCGCGGCGCAACGGCGCGGCGTGTTGGACGCCGCCGAACAACATCGACACGGCGTCGATGCCAACAACATCGCCGCCGGGTTTAAGATTGCCGGGCTTGGGCAATTGGTGGACGCGGCGATTTGCGCCGACCGGGTGATTACCTTTGGCGATTGAGTTGTGATGAAACGAGTGATTGCGCGTAAAGTGTTGCATAAATGATGCGCGTGCGCGGTTCGAGTAAACAATTCACATACATAATTCACATACATAATTCGCAAGCACAATTCACATACGCAACTCGCGCAACCAATTTAATCAACGATGCGCATCAACGATTCGAATGAGCGATTCGAATGAATGCAAGTCGGATGAACGCAAACCGAATGAAAAAAATTATGTACATCAATCGCCGCGCACCGCACGGCACCAATTATGCGCAGGAAGGGTTGGATGTTGCGTTGGTTGGCGCGGCGTTTGAGCAGCGGGTATCGTTGGCGTTTATCGACGACGGCGTGTTTCAATTGTTGCGCGACCAACAACCGCGCGATTTGGCGATGAAAAATTTCGCCGCGGCGTTTGCGGCGTTGGGCGATTATGAAGTGCATCGCGTATATGTCGAACGCGAATCGCTTGCGTTGCGCGGTTTGGGCGACGATGATTTGATGCAGTTGCCGCGTAGCGATGACGCGCACGCCGATTCATTAATCCGCATACTGTCGGCCGAGGCATTGTCGGAAGTGATTGCCGAGCAGGATGTGTTGTTGAATTTTTGATGGGCATTTTGACGGACGCTTTGTTGGGTTCGATTGGATAAGTTAACTTCAGTAAGTTAACTTTGTTAAGTTAACGGGGTTACGTTAATCGTGTTAAGTTAACCGGGTTATTGGTTAATCACTTGGTTAATTGCAATTGCAGTTAATATGGTTTAATTAAATAATATAATTTAATTAATTTCGGTTTAATAAACTGTCGGGCTCGCCATCAATGCCATCAACGCAATCAATGCTGCACATCGTCAACAAATCACCGTTTGAAAAAAACAGTTTGGACTCCTGTTTGCGGTTGGCGCGCGCCGGCGCGCGGGTGTTGTTGATAGAGGACGGCGTATACGCCGCCTTGGCTGACGGCGCAATTGCATCGCGGGTGCGCACGGCGATGCGCGACAAAAAATTCTATGCGTTGGACGCCGACTTAAAGGCGCGCGGCATCGATGCGCGGCGGTTGGTGGATGGCGTCGAGGTGGTCGGCTATGACGGCTTTGTTGCATTGGCGGCACAAAGCGACAAAGTGCAATCGTGGCTTTAATGGTGCGGCGTTGTCCGCAGGGTTGACGGATTTTATCAATGGCGACTTTGGAATTAAACGGCGCGCGTTACCAAACCGACCAAGAGGGCTATCTCGCCAACTTGGAGGATTGGAGCGCGGCGTTGGCGACTTTGATGGCGCAACAAGACGGCATCGAATTATCCGATGCGCATTGGCAAGTGCTGCATTTTTTGCGCGACTACTACGCCGAATATCAAATCGCCCCGGCGGTGCGCGTGTTGACCAAAGCCATCGGCAATCGCCTCGGCAAGGAAAAGGGCAACAGCAAATATCTGTATGAACTGTTTCCATACGGCCCGGCCAAACAAGCCTGCCGTTATGCCGGGCTGCCCAAGCCGACCGGCTGCGTATAAGGCGCGGGCGCGGGCGTGAGCATAAACGTAAACGCGGCGGGCGCGGCGATTGCAGTGTTGTTGTATGCGGGCGCGGCGGTGATGACGCTCGGCATCGCGCGGCGGGTGTGGTTGTATGCGCGCACGCCGATGCGCCTGCGAATTCCAACCACGCCGGCGCCGGTTACGAGATTCGGAGTGATGTTGCGGATGATGCGCGAGATTCTGTTGTTCGAAAGTTTGTTTAAGGCAAGCCGTTGGACTTGGGCGTTCGGTTGGCTGTTTCATTTTGCGTTGGTGCTGGCGTTGATTCGTCATTTGCGTTATGTCGCCGAGCCGGTGTGGGGTTGGGTGCACCGCCTGCAGCCGCTCGCCGATTGGAGCGGCGGGTTGATGCTCATCGGCTTGGGCGGCTTGGCCGCGCGACGGGTGTGGGTCGACCGCGTGCGTTACATCTCGACGCCGTCGGATTATTTAATGCTCGCGTTGTTGGCGGCGCTTTGCCTCAGCGGCTTGGCGGTGGAATACATTTGGCGCGTCAATTTATTTGCGCTCAAACAATTCGTGTTGTCGTGGCTTGGGTTGCATATCGCGCCGTTGCCGGGCAATGCCGCGCTGTGGATTCATCTTGGGTTGGCGGCGGTGTTGATGATGATTTTTCCCATCAGCAAATTACTGCATGCCCCCGGCGTGCTGTTTAGCCCGACGCGCAATCAAGCCGACCGTGTGCGTCGTGCGCGCGTAAAAAAATGAAACTGAAATGAACGCATCCAATACATCGAAACTATCGAACGTTTCGAACGTTTCGAGTACATCGAATGCGTCGACCGCATCGAGTCCATCGAGTTCACCGAGTCCATCGACCGCGCGCGCATTCGATATTCCGGTCATCACCCATCATCCGCAAATTCCGCCGATTCGAATTCACAGCAAAGCGCCGTTGGCGCCGCAACAGGCTTCAGCCGAACAACAAACCGCGCTCGGCTTTCCGCCGCAGTTGGTCGATGATTGGCAAGCCAAGGCGCTTGCCAAGATGAAGCAATTGCTCGGGCAAAATCGCGCGTTGCGGGTGTTTATGGATTGCTGCGTCAAGTGCGGGGCATGCACCGACAAATGCCATTATTTTCTCGGCGGCGGCGACGCCAACAACATGCCGGTGGCGCGTCAAGAGTTAATGCGCAAAGTGTATCGACGGCATTTCACCTTTGCCGGCAAATATTTTCCGTGGCTGGTTGGCGCCGTCGAGTTGACCGAACAAGTGTTGCGCGAATGGTACGCCTATTATCATCAATGCTCGCAGTGTCGGCGTTGTTCGGTGTATTGCCCGTTTGGCATCGACACCGCCGAAGTCACCCAAGCCGGTCGCGAGATTTTGGCGAGCGTTGGCGTCGGGCAAAAATACGCCAATGAAATCATCGGCAAGGTCAATCAAACCGGCAACAACTTCGGCGCATCGGCTGCCGCGATTGCCGACACGCTCGATGTATTGCGCGACGATGTCGCCGAACAATGCGGCGCGCAAGTCGCCTTCCCGCTCGACCAAGCCGGCGCCGAAGTGTTGCTGGTGGTGCCGTCGGCGGATTTATTCGCCGAGCCGCATGTCGACGGCTTAATCGGCTGCGCCAAAGTGTTTCACGCCGCCGGCGTCAGTTGGACGCTCAGCACGCACGCCGGCGAGGCCGCCAACTTCGGCTTGTTTGTCGGCAATCAACAACAGATGAAAAACATCGCCATGCGCGTGCGCGATGCCGCGCGCGACCTCGGCGTTAAACGAATCGTGGTCGGCGAATGCGGACACGCATGGCGCGTCGCGCACAATTATTGGGAGACGTTAATCGGCCGGTTGGATTTTTTGGATGCGCGTTATCCGTCGCCGCAACATATCTGCGAACTCACCAATGAATTGATTCAACAGGGCGCATTGCGCTTCGATAAACAACGCCACGACGACAAGGTAATCACCTTTCACGACTCATGCAACATCGCGCGCGCATCCAATTTCGGCGGCCGACCCGGCGGGCAATTCCGCATACCGCGCGCGATTATCCGCGCCTGCTGCAATCGCTTCGTCGATATGCGCGCCAATGCAATCGGCGAAGCGACATTTTGTTGCGGCGGCGGCGGCGGTTTGCTGACCGACGACCTGCTGGAATTGCGCCTGCAAGGCGCCGCCCCGCGCATGCAAGCGTTGCATGAAGTCGTCCGCGACCACGGCGTCACCCACATCGCCGCGATTTGCGCCATCTGCAAAAGTCAATTCAGCGAAACCCTTCCGCACTTCAACTTCGACCGCACGATGATTGTCGGCGTGCATCAATTGGTCGGCGAGGCGATTGTGTTGCGGGGTTAATGGTCGGCGCGCGGATTGGTCGCAAACCGCATGAATATTTCCGCGTCGAATGGTTGGACGGTGACGATTTCCTCCACCAATATCAGCATCGGTTCGCGTTCGGTATAGGGGATGTCACTAAAAACTTTGGCGTAGTTGGTCTGCATTGCAATCATCCCTTGTGCGTCACGATGTCCGCTCCATTCCGGGATAAGTCGCAGCCATTTGCTGTCCGCGCCGCGAATCTCGCGCGGCCAACCCGCGTACACTTTTCCGTTTTTCAGCGACACCATAATTAATTCCGCGGCATGCGCTTTGCGATAAACAAATGTCGCCAGTTCTTCGGCGTCGAGGCTTCTTAAATTTAAATTGTATTCCCGATTTTTGTCGCGCGCGTAAAGCCAAACAACACTCTTCGCCAACACACGAAAAATAATCGCGCCAATGACCGCAACGAGCGGGGCTTGTTGCGGGGCGATGTCGAAGTTAAGCCACCTGCCAACCTGCAACTCTTGAGGCGTCGTCAGTTGTAGCAAAGCGGTGATTAGGTAAAACCAACAAAGCCCGGCGACCAGGATTCGAAAGTAAAACATATAGCCGCCAACGCGCACCCACCACAAACGGCAAAGCGGGGCGTAATAGACAAGATAACCGCACGCCAATATGGACAGCGCGCTTAATACAAGTCCGTTTGTTGAAAGTGACATGGATAAAATTCAGTCGGCGTTTTGCGGCGCGTCGCCATCCATCCATCATTGCGCAATGGTTGCGCTTTACTTTTTGCGCGCGGAATCGTTGTCGTCAATCGGCACGAGTTTGCCGCCGACCAATTTTTTGCCTTCGATGTCAATGCTTAGCAGGATTTCACTCTGCCGTTTCACTTCAGGGCGCTCCATAAACTTTTTGCCGTCAAAACGAACGCCGCCGTTTTGGGTCACGCGAATCTTAAACGGTTTTTCAGAGTTGGATTTCATCGTAATTGCCCCGGTTCAGTTAAGTGGTTGCCCAATTATACACAAGCCCGCCATCCATCAACTGTTGCGCAATGGTTGCACTTTACTTTTTGCGCGCGGAATCGTTGTCGTCAATCGGCACGAGTTTGTCGCCGACCAATTTTTTGCCTTCGAAGTCGATGTTGCGCAGGATTTTATTCACCCGATCCACTTCGGGACGCTCCATAAACTTTTTGCCGTCAAAACGAACGCCGCCGTTTTGGGTTACGCGAATCTTAAACGGTTTTTCAGAGTTGGATTTCATCGTAATTTCCCCGCTTCAGTTAAGTGGTTTCTCAATTATACACAAAACCCTCACTTCGCCAACTGCCGCCGCAACGCCCACTCGGTGTGTTCGCGCACCAATGCCGACGGATGCGCGCGGCGTTTTTGCAAGGCGGCTTTGACCGCATCGGATGCCGGCGCGTTGCCGAGGGCGACGGCGATGTTGCGCAGCCAGCGGTGATGTCCGATGCGGCGTATCGGCGAGCCTTCGGTTTTGCGTTCGAATTCTTCGCGACGCCAAGCGAACAATTCAATCAGCGAAGTGCGGTCGAGGCGATGGCGCGCGGCGAAGTCGGGGTGCACGCCGATGCGCGCGCGGCGATTCCACGGGCAGACCAATTGGCAATCGTCGCAGCCGTAAATGCGGTTGCCGATGGCTTCGCGAAATTCATGCGGGATGGCGCCCTTTAATTCAATCGTTAAATACGAAATGCAGCGGCGCGCATCCAATTGATACGGCGCAACGATTGCATCGGTCGGACAGATGTCGATGCATGCCGTGCAACTTCCGCAATGCGCGCCGACCGGCCGGTCAATCGGCAGCGGCAGGTCGGTGTATAACTCGCCGAGAAAAAACCACGAGCCGTGTTCGCGGTTGATTAAATTGGTGTGCTTGCCAATCCAGCCGTGCCCGGATTTTTGCGCGAGCGGCTTTTCCAACACCGGCGCGCTGTCGCACAATGCGCGATGACCAAACGCGCCGACTTCATCGCCGACGCGCCGCGCAAGTGTTGCAAGTTTGTTGCGCATCATCTTGTGATAATCGCGCCCGAGTGCATAGCGCGAGATGTAGCCGATGGTGGCGTCGTCCAACGCCGCTTGTGCATCGCGCATCGGTTGCGGCAAATAATCCATGCGCACGGTAATCGCGCGCACCGTCTCCGCCAACAATTCGCCCGGGCGACTGCGCTTGACGCCGTGGCGCGCCATGTACGCCATCTCGCCGTGAAAGTTATTCGCCAGCCATGCAACCAACCGCCGCTCGCTGGCGCGCAAATCGACATCGCTGATGGCGGTGTGCGCAAAGCCGAGTTGCGCGCCCCAGGTTTTAATTTTTTGCACGAGCGCGGCGGCGTCGTAAGTGTCTGTGCTGTGCGCGGTCATCTTAATTTAATTTGGTTTGATTTAGTTTGGTTTATTTTGTTTGGTTTGGTTCAAGTTATACGTAATTCAATTCAATACAATTCATTTCAATGCAAAACAAAACAAAAAAAACAAATCAACTCAAATAGTAAACTGCGCAAGCAAAGCAAAAATAAAAAATAAAAACAAAAAACCATCATCGAAAGTAAAATACACCGTAAAGCAATGCATCAATCGTAACCGATTGTCGCGGCGCGCGCTTTTCTTATATCATCGATGCATCCGCCACAGTTTCAACCACGCAGGTTTATGCTCCCCGACGAAGTTTATCAAGCCGCGCAAACGCGCGAACTCGACCGCATTGTGATGCAACACCACGCGGTCAGCGGCGGTGAATTAATGCGCCGCGCCGGACGGGCGGCGTTCGATGCAATGATGATGCGCTTTGGCGGCGCCGCCAACTTGGTCGTGGTGTGCGGCGCCGGCAACAACGGCGGCGACGGTTATGTCGTTGCATCGTGCGCGCAACAAATCGGCGTGCCGACTCGCGCGCTCGCCATTGGCGCGCCGCGCGGCGTCGATGCGCGCGCCTGCGCTGAGGACTACCAAACCGCCGGCGGCGTCATCGTGCGCGACCGCGCCGCGCAACATAAAGCGATTGACGAAGCCGAAGTGATTGTCGATGCATTGTTCGGCACCGGCTTGCGGCGCGCGCCTGAAGGTGACGCGGCCGCGTTAATCGATTGCATCAACCGCGCCGATTGTGCGGTGCTTGCATTGGATTTGCCGTCCGGGTTGTGCGCCGACACCGGCGTTGCATTTGCGCCGTGCGTGCAGGCCGATGTCACGGTCACCTTCATCGGCGTCAAGTTGGGGTTGTTGACCGCAAGCGGTCGCGATGTCGCCGGCGATTTGGTCTTTGCCGACCTCAACATTCCGCGCGCGGCGCGTGAAGTGGTTGCGCCTTGCGCGCGAATCCTGCGCGCACCGCGTCTGCGCAAGCGCGCGCCGAGCATGCATAAAGGCGACGCCGGGCGCGTGCTGGTGGTCGGCGGCGATGTCGGCATGCTTGGAGCAACGTTGTTGTCCGGGCGGGCGGCGTTGCGCGGCGGCGCCGGCTTGGTGACGATTGCAACCTGCGCGGCGCATTGCGCGCAAATCGCCTTGCATCGCGCCGAGTTAATGAGCGTTGATGCGCTCTCTGATGCGCCGCCGGCGGATGTGGTTGCACTCGGCCCCGGGCTGGGGCAAAGCGCGTGGAGCGCGCGGGTGTTTGCGCAGTTTGTCGATGGCGATGTCGATACCAAAGCCGGCATGGTTGTCGACGCCGACGGCTTGAATCATTTGGCGCGCACCGGGCGCCGCCGCGATGATTGGTTGCTCACCCCGCATCCCGGCGAAGCGGCGCGATTGCTCGACGCCACGGTCGGCGAAGTGCAAGCCGACAGATTGACCGCCGCGCATGCGATTGCCGCGCGGTATGGCGGGGTGTGCGTATTAAAAGGCGCGGGCACTTTGATTAGTGACGGCACAAGCGCGCAGGTGTGCATCCTCGGCAATCCGGGCATGGCATCGGCCGGCATGGGCGATGTGTTGACCGGCTTGCTGGCCGCGCAACTTGCCCAAGGCGATGCGCCACTTGCCGCCGCCGAATCTGCGGTGTGGTTGCATGCGCGCGCCGCCGATGTTGCGGTGCAGACGCGCGGCGAACGCGGCTTGCTGGCGGGCGATGTAATCGATGCGTTGCCGACGGTGTTGCGCGAATGTCAAGGCGAAGTGTAACGGTTGTCGTCTTTACTATTGTGTCGCCGCGTCAATTGCACTGTGCACCGTATGATGTCCGATGCATCGTCGACGCATCGACAACACATTGACAACACATCGACAACCTATCGACAATGCAACGACGATGCAACAATGATGCAACACGTCGCGCGCGGCAATGTTAAAATCGGCGCGCCATGCAGGAATTTTCCGCGCCAACCGAACAATCTATGCACGCACTCGGCATGCGTTGTGCGCGGCAATTTGTCGAGCGCGGCGATGCGCTGGTGTTTTTGCGCGGTGCGTTGGGCGTCGGCAAAACCACGTTTGCGCGCGGGGTGTTGGCGGCGTTGGGGCATCACGGCGCAACGCCGAGCCCGACTTACACTTTATGCGAACATTATCCGTTGCGCGCCGGCGATGTTTATCATCTCGATTTATATCGATTGCGCGCCCCGGCCGAATTGGAGATGCTCGGGTTTCGCGATTTAATAACCGATGCTAATTTGATGTTGATTGAATGGCCGCAACGCGCCGCCGGACAGTTGCCGCCGGCCGATGTCGAAGTGTCGATTCACTGCATCGAAAACGGGCAGCGTCAAGTGCATATCCGTCAACCATAAAAAATGTTGCATACGATTAATACTCGACGCACACGCGCAATGTTTCGGTGCCCGGCGATGTTGTTATGCATCGCGCTCGGTGCAATCGCCGCGCCGGCGGTCGGGCAAAACGATGTCGCGACGATTGGCGACATTCGAATGTGGCATGCGCCGCAACGTTCGCGCATTGTGTTCGACCTCGACCAACGCGCGGCGTTTAATGTTTTTCATTTAAAGAAACCGGACCGCATTGTCGTCGACCTGCAAAACGCGCGCGTCGATGCAAGCATTCCGTCGCCGGATAAAGTTGGGCAATTCATTCGCGCAATTCGCGCGGGCGACCACGCCGGGCGCGCGCGATTGGTTTTCGATTTGCGCAAATCGCTTCGCTATGAAGTGCAGATGCTCACGCCGCGCAAACCGTATCGCTATCGATTGGTTGTGGATTTTTATCCGCGCGACGCCAAGCCGCGCAAACCAAGCAAGCCGCGCATTGCAACATCGCGCGGCAAAAAACCCAAGGGCAAGTTGTTGGTCGTGATAGACCCCGGACACGGCGGCGAAGACCCCGGCGCAAGCGGGCGGCATACGCATGAAAAGGCGGTGGTGTTGGTCATCGCCAAACGACTGCAAGCCGCGATTAATCGCCAGCGCAATATGCGCGCCGAATTGACGCGGCGCGGCGATTATTATGTGCCGCTGCGCAAACGGATTCGCATCGCGCATTCGCTCGGCGCGGATTTGTTTGTGTCGCTGCATGCCGATGCATTTAAAAATTCACGCGCGCGCGGCGCATCGGTGTATGCATTATCGTTGCGCGGCGCCAGCAGTGAAAATGCGAAATGGCTTGCCAACAAGGAAAACGCCGCCGACTTAATCGGCGCGGTTAGTTTGGCGGATAAGGAGGATGATGTCGCCTTCTCGTTGCGCGATATGTCGATGACAATCGCCTCGAAAGAATCGCACAACTTTGGCGCGGCGGTGTTGGCGGAATTAAAAAAAATCGGCGCAGTGCACAGTCCGCGCGTCGAACGCGCCGGGTTTGCGGTGTTGAAGTCGCCGGAGATTCCATCGATTTTGGTCGAGACCGCCTACATCACCAATCCGCGCGAGGAAAAATTATTGCGCAACAGCAAACATCAAACGCGCATCGCCGGCGCGATTGTCAACGGCATCAAACGTTATGTCGCGCAAAACCCAAATCGCTACGGCGGGCGTTAAGACGATGCGTATTTTGTTGAGCAATTCATTGCGTTCCTTTTTTCGCATTTGCGGTGTTGTGTTGCATGTGCTTGTGTTTGTCATTTTTTTCGTCACTTTGTTTGGCAATTTATTTGCCACTACACATTTCAGTTTGTCTCTCACATTAATCATGGTGTACCTTCTCAGTTCACTGTCGATTCGTGTTCGCTTGAGAAGTGAATTGTATTCGCGCATAAGGCAACGCACACCTTTAATTTGATTCGCGCGCATTTGTATACGCATTGCATAAATGAGTAGTGTAAAAATTATTGGAAAACATCAATCGCCTTTTGGTGCAATGCGCGTTGGTTTTGTATCGAATCTTGAAGGCGATGCTGGGTTTCTCGATGTTGCGCAACAATATTTGCGCGCGATGGCGTTGTATAACAACTTCGAAACCCGTCATTATTTAAAAGCCATCATTAACCAACACTATGTAAGTAACACTATTAAACAACACGGTTTAACCGCGTTTGTTGTGCCCTTCGAATTGCACAATAAATAAATGCGCAACAAGTTATTTAACAAAGTTACGCAGCGATATTAATGCGCACCACTTTAATTAACTTCGCAAGCGCATCGACTACAAACGCCGCCACCACCAACACGCCTTAACCCTCGCTTGCAATCACTGTTGATTCGGTCGATACTTTGCCAATGTCGCGCACCGCCGCCCAATCCGTCGCCCCGCCCGCATCCGCGCGTGGTGGAATTGTGCAGTTGGATGACAAACTCATCAATCAAATCGCCGCCGGCGAAGTGATTGAACGCCCGGCGTCGTTGTTAAAGGAATTATTGGAAAACAGCGTCGACGCCGGCGCAACCCACATTCGCATACGAACCGAAAGCGGCGGCTTTAAGCGCGTGGTCGTGCAGGACAACGGCGGCGGCATCGCCGAAGTCGACGCGCGGCTTGCATTGTCGCGCCACGCCACCAGCAAACTAAATCGCTTCGACGATTTATACAACATCACCACGCTCGGTTTTCGCGGCGAAGCCTTGCCGAGCATCGCCGCCGTGTCGCGTTTGACATTAACCTCGCGCATCGCCGATGCCGCACACGCCTGCAGTATCACCTGCGACGGCGGACAATTCGGCGAACTCAAACCCGCGGCACATCCGCCGGGCACGACGATTGAAGTCGCCGAGTTGTTTTACAACACGCCGGCGCGGCGCAAGTTTATGCGCAGCGAACGCACCGAATTAAAATACATGCAGGAAGTCGTGCGCCGCATCGCATTGGCGCATGAACAAATCGAAATCGAATTCGCCCACGACGGCAAAACGCTGTTTCACGCGCGCGCCGCCAATGATGATGCACAACGCCGCGCGCGGTTGGCGGCGATTTGCGGCGCGCCGTTTGCCGAACAAAGTGTCGCCGTCGACGACCATGCCGGTGCATTGCAGTTGCAAGGGTGGATTGGTTTGCCGACTTTCTCGCGCAGCCAACGCGACATGCAGCATTTTTTTGTTAATCAACGCGCGGTGCGCGATTATTTAATCGCGCATGCGGTGCGCCGCGCTTATAACGATGTGCTGTATCACGGACGGCATCCGGCGTTTGTGTTGTTTTTGCAAATTGCGCCGAACTTGGTCGATGTTAATGTGCATCCGGCAAAAACCGAAGTCAGATTTCGCGAGATGCGCGCGGTGCAGGATTATATTTATCGAACGCTGCATCGAGTTATCGCCAACCTTGCAGTCGGCGATGGCGCGGTTAATCTGCCGACACCTGATGCGGCGTTGGCGGCGTCGGCACAGTCACTGTCACCGTCGTCACCGTCATCATCAAAACCATTTTTCTATCCAACCAATCATCGCCAACATCATCTGTCGGTTGCCGAGCAACTGCAACCTTACGGTGAGTTACATCGCTCAGCCGATGCATTCGCCGGCAATGTTGGCGGCGTCGATAATGCTTCGCGCGAATCGATGGGCGACGCTTGGGTCGAAACTGACGGCGCGGAAATTCCGCCGATGGGGTATGCATTGGCGCAACTTAAAGGCGCGTACATCCTCGCCGAAAACGCCGATGGTTTGGTGATGGTCGATATGCATGCCGCGCATGAACGCATTACTTATGAAACCTTAAAACGCCAAGCGGGCGAAAAAAATCCGTCCAGTCAACCGTTGTTGGTGCCGATTGCCGTGGTCGTCAACCCGGATGAAGCCGAAGCCGCTATGCTGTTTGGCGCGCAATTTAACGAGATTGGTTTTGATATGGAGATGGTCGGCGACGAACAACTCATCATCCGCGCCGCGCCGGAATTGCTCGCCAATTTGGATATCGCCGAATTGATTCGCGATGCACTCGCCGATTTAATCGCGCACGGCAGCAGCCAACGAATCGAAAACGCGCAACATGAAATTTTATCGACCGCCGCCTGCCACGGCTCGATTCGCGCCAACCGCAAACTCACCCACATCGAAATGAATGCGCTGTTGCGCCAAATGGAACAAGTCGAACGCGCCGGACAATGCAATCACGGTCGCCCGACTTGGATGCGGGTTTCGCTTGGGGAGATTGATAAATGGTTTATGCGGGGGCGGTGAGGTTGTTGGTTGGGTGTTTGGTTGATTTTGGCTTGGGCGATTAGCGGCGAAAGCCGCTTTTTTTTTCGATTTTTCGCTTGCGGTTGTCGGTTTTGTTTTGTATATTCCGCCTCGCCAATATTTCCGGAAAGTAGCCCTTGGTCGGGTTACCCGCCAAATACAACAGCGTTTTTTCGCCGCGCGAGTCCTGCTCGCGTGGTGCGAATAGGCGGGGATTTCACTCTGCTTTCCGTGATATTGGCAAAGGCCCGACACTTCGGTGTCGGGGGTTGCCAATCTCATTCGGAGCATTACGATGAAACGCATTACCCGCATTTGTGCCGCTTGGTGCATTGCATTCAGTGGCATGGCCGTCACCCACAGTGTTTCTGCACAAGACGGCGTTTTGATTCGCGATTTAATTACCCAAGAGGTAACAAAACTTCCGCTTGGCATTTTGCAAATGTCGTCTTCGTTTGCCGATGCCGACGATGCCGAACAAGCGATTGAGCAAACGCTTGAAACGGCGGGGCGCAAACTGCAACAAAGCATAAGCCGCGTTGCATTTTCCGCCGGTGCAAATAAAGCGATTGCACTTGCAAACCGGTTAACCGGACAAGATATGCGCGCGCATTCGTCGTTGCAGTATGACGACGAGCGCGGCATTGCCGGTGATTTGGATGCCGTTATGCCGCTGTCTTTGGCGGCGTCCGCCAATCCAAATGCAAGCCGCGCACTGTTTTTGCAATTCGGCAACACCCGCTATCAAGATTCCGCCAATATCGACCGCAACGATTTGCGTTATGGCGGCGTATTCCGTTTTGGCGAAACCAATGGCGCGAATTATCAACGCTCGGGGTTTTGGGCGTATGGACAGGAAAACGCCGAATACGGTCACCGCCGTCTTCGCTTGGGATTCGAACGGATTTACAACGCCAATGCATTCCAAATCGAACATTTTATGCCGCTTAGCGATGAGCGCATTGTCGGCGATTATTACGAACGCCCGATTGAAAAAACCGTCCTCTCGGTCAATCGCGTATTCAGCAAAACCGCCATCGGCAATATCGCCTTCACGCATAGCGAACGCACCGACGGCAGCGGCGATTTTGTAACTTCCGCACAACTTGGTCTGGATTATCAATCGCCGCGCACCAATGGCTTGTATGGATTGCGGCTTGGCGGCATCGGCAACGACGGCGATTTTGGCGCGCTTGTGAGTTACAAATATCTGTTTGGCAATGGGCGCACCGCCAAAGGCAAGCCGCAATTGAATTTCACCTCGCGCAGTTTCGCCGGCAACGATGATTTTGCACCGATTACTTCAGACGGCAGAATCGAAGTGTCGCGGCGCGAAGTTACCCCGCAAGTGTTCACCCAAGCCAACGGCATCACCGCGCAATTTTTGCAAAAGCGCACCGGCAACGGCGGCACTTTGGATATCGAGGTTACCTTGCCGCAAGTTGCATCCGCCGATACGCCTCTGCAAGTGCGTTTGGTTTCCCCCAATGTCGAAAACGCCGCCGTTGCCGGCGTCGATTTTGACGCTACGCCGATTGATGTTGTTATCCCCGCCGGTGAGGTTAGTGCGGTTGTTACTGCGCAACTTCTTTTTAACGGTGAGATGAATGTTGTCCGCAAGGTTGCGGTGCGCGTTGACGCGCTTTGATTTGGGGGAATGACAATGAAAATTATCAATCTTATTCTCATTGCGCTGTTAGCCGCCGCTGTTGCTGGTTGTAGTAGCAGTGGTGGTAGCAGTGATTCAAGCAGTGGCGGTGGCGGCGGCGCTGGGAATAGCGTCGCCACCATCGACCCCAATCTTGGTGCCGGCGATGACCACAGCAACAACCGTCGATACACCTCAGCAGTAGTCTTCAGCGGCAATGTTGGCCGCGCAAGCGGCAACATTGAGGTGTCTGGTGACGAAGATTGGTTTGGATTTTGGGTTCCGGCAGGTAGTGCGGGAACAATGCACGTCTGGAGCACCGGGTCAACCGACACATTAGGTGATATGTACAACAGTTCCAGTACCTCCGCATCAGCCCTTGCGTCCGACGATGATGACGGCTCAAGCAGCAATTTCAGTTTTACTTACACCAACCCAGCCGCCAGTAACGTTACTTTCCGAATACGGGTGCGTGGTCACAGCAGTAGCACCGGGGCTTATGGCTTAACCGTTTCTTACGCTTATGCCAGTTCAGGCGGTGGTGGTGGCGGCGGTGGCGGCGGCGGCGGCAACACGGGAATGCGTTTTGAACTCACTGACAATTGTGCAGTTCACGGGGCGTTGAATGCACGATTTTTCGCTTACCGCACATCTAGCGTAAGTTCTCGGTACGCCAGTTGGCCTTCCAGTGGCCAAGTCTACACAACGAACAATGCCAATACAGTCGGCGACACCATTGGCGTCTCCCTTAATGTCGATGGTCTCACAGGCGACATCTGCTATGGGGCAGAAATTCGCGGCACCTCAATTTCCTGGGGCGTTGGCATCGACGGCGACCAAAGTTGTAGTAGTTGTTGTTATGACGTAACTCCCGGCGCCGCAACCATACGTCGCAGCCTAACCTGCCCTGGCCAATAGCCAAATTGTGCATTCACCACTTTGGAGCAACTCGCAATGAAACTTCTCAAAATTATTTTCCTCATTTTCGCAATCGCCGCTGTTACTGCTTGCAGTAGCAGTGGCAGTAGCGACAGTGATTCTGGTGGCGGCGATTCTGGCGGTGCTGAAAATGTTGCCGTCATTGACCCCAATCTTGACCCTGGTGATGACCACAGCCAAAACCATGAATACGCCACTTGGGTTGGGGCCAGTAGCGGCGTTGCCTACGCAACTGGGGTGCTTGGTAGCAACGACCTCGATTGGTTTCGATTTCGGCCTATGTCAGGTAGCGCAGGCGAATTTCATGTCTGGAGCACGGGGGCAACCGACACAGTCGGCAGTCTGTACCCCAACAACGTTCTCAGCGACTTCAGCAACAGCCTTGTTGCCGATGACAATAGCGGCACAGGCACGAACTTCAGTTTTGTTTACGCTAACGCCGATACTAGCGCCCCCACTTTTAAATTGGGTGTGGTCAGTGAACCGGGCGGTCCCGGCGGGGCTTACGGTGTAACCATTTCGTACGCTGCCGCCAGTGACTCGGGCGGCGGCGGTGGCGGCGGCGGTGGCGGTGGCGGCACCCCATCTACAGAGCAGAGCGAGACCGAAGAAGAAGGCGAATGGGATTTACGCCCAATCGCCTTTGAGGTGGATAACGTAAACCCTTATCCGGGTGAGGAAATCACCCTTTCGACGACAATCGAAAATAGCCGAGGCTCTACGGCGGATTGGGATGGTTATGTCCGGATAAGATACTATCGTTCGCCAAATGACGAGATAACAAGGGGCGATACCAGTGTTGGGTCTGACAGAATTTACAGAATTTCACCGGGCCGCAATCGCGACGAAGACATAGATGTGGATGCCCCGGACACTCCCGGCACTTACTACTATGGCGTGTGCGTGGACGACCGCGACGATTCCGACGGCACAAATGATTGTCGGAATCCCGGCGTGAAAGTCGTCGTAAAGGACAGTGAATGGGATTTGGTGGCGGAAGATTTTGAAATTAATGGCACAACCACTTACTACACCGTGGATTACGGTAGCACACTCAGACTTACGGTAACAGTCCGCAATGCTTCAGGCGGCGGCAAATCACCACTTGACACTCGGGTCACATATTACCGTTCGACCAACTCCTACATATCGTCGAGTGACACACCTCTCAGCAGGTATGACGAAGTGGATGCGCTCGCTCCCGGGGAAACTGACGATGAACAATATTCCTTTACAGTTTATTGGCGCGGCTCCCAATATTACGGGGCTTGCGTGGATGACACTGACGACACCGACCGTTCCAACAATTGCTCGGACGGTGTAAGGGTCTACGTTGATTAATACGATTCAACCACCCCCAACCAACGCACCATCCAAAATCAGTTACCCACGGCGGCAATGGCAACATCGCCGCCCTTGACCTTTGTTTTACCCGCGCGGCGTTTGCCGCAAATTTCAATCTTCATCAATGTAGAGGTTCCAATGAAATACCAAAGCATTTTTAAAGTGATTGCAGTATTTTGTGCCATCTGGCTTGCCGGGTGCGCACAAACCAAGTTCAACCTGCAAGAGAATTCGGATGGGGCGGTTGCGACTTACGACCGTGCGCAGCCTTATTTCATCAGCGGGCTTGGGCAACAAAAAAACATCGACCCCGGCGAAATTTGCGGAGGGGACGACAACATTGTCCGTGTGGAAACGCAAACCACGTTTATTAACGGTCTGCTTGGTGCCATCACCTTTGGCATTTTCACGCCGCAACAAGCGCGAGTGTATTGCCGAAACTAATTCGGCAATCTTGACGGCGGCAGTGGAAACATTGCCGCCGTTTTTTTATCTTTATGCCAAGCATTATGTTGCAAAAAAAAGCCCCGCCTGCAGACGGGGCAACTACACCAACGAAGTTTGTCGGTGCGTGTTTAAAAACTCCAAACGAGTTCAGCCTGCACCGAATTGGCTTCCACGTATTCAAAGCCGTAACCGACGTACTTAAGGCCCAAGTGAACATCGTCTTGCCCGATGTTGACACCTATGCCATACGATGTGCCGACCAGAATCACCTCATCCGTTTGGCTCCCATCCCTGTCAGTAATTGTGTTACCGGAGGGGCCACCCAAAAAGCCCACGCGCATCCAGTGGTAACCGAGTAACGCATACGGATTAACCGTTCGGTCACTGTGCAATGCGCCAAACCGAATGCTTGCACCGCCGGCATAATTTAACTCCCAGTCATGGTTGGCAACGAGACGATTTGCAGCACTGTTGGGGTTCAACACCCCTTCGTCGGATGTCTCCCCTATGCCGGTGCCGATGTAAAACTCGAAGCCAAGGAAATCGTTGTCGTCGCTGAACTCGCCAATTGTAAGCCCGATGGCTTTAAGCGAAAAATCGCCTGTGTTGTAGGAATTGCCGAACAATTCGTCAAAATTCAAATTGATGTTGGAATAAGCGAGCCCGTAATACTCTTCCGCCGCCAACGCACTTGCCGAAGCAAGCGACATAACCGCGGCGAGCGATACAGCAATAAGTTTCTTAAACATTTCAAATCTCCGGTTACAAAATTGACAATCTCCGCCACCGAAGTGACGAACCGTTGCCAATACCGCGAAAGCGGCTACAACCGTCCATGCCCGCGAGAGAATGAATCTCGCGCAGGCAAGCAATGTTGCGTTTACTTAAAGCGGGTAACCCGCAAAAGGGCTACTTTCCGAAATATTGGCGAAACGGATTTTGCCAACGGTTGCCTGCGGTGTCAACAAAAAGTGGGGTATTTGCCGTCAATAACAGTCAATTAACAACAAACTCAAATGGCGCACCCCCAACCCCGCCCTCGCCCAAAACCGCATACATAAGCCATTCCCCACCACCCGCACCCCCCAAAACCCGCATAAACCCGTCAAATTAGCGCGATTTGCCGCGTCACTAACGCTAATAGAGTCGCCAGTAACGCTAATGGAGTCGTCACTAACGCTAACGGTGGTGTCACTAACGCTAATGGCGGCGTCACTAACGCTAATCGAGTGCCATTAACGCTAATGACAGCGTCAGTAACGCTAATGGAGTCGTCACTAACGCTAATGACAGCGTCGGTAACGCTTGCGCCGGCACCGCTAACGCTTGATTCTGCGATTTGCCATAACAGAATCGCCGACCGCCGCCCAATAACCGCGCACAACATGCGCGGTTTTTTATGCGCGGCACTTGTGTTAAAATCCATTCCGACTTCACATCAAACGAGGTGACCCAAATGACCGATGAATTCCTTAAAACCGATTACGACCGCAAACCGATTAATCCGGGCGACTGCGCCATAGGGGTGTTGGTGAAGTGGGCGATTAACAGCCAAAACTGCTTCGACCACTATGGCGGCAAACACAGCGAACAAAAATGCAAAAACAAAGAAATGATTATCGCCTTTTCCGAATGGAGCGCCGAAAATAACGCCACCAAAATTATGGAAGAATTGCCGTTGAATCTGGAAACACTGGACAACGTGCTTGACGATAAGTGACACCCAAAACCGCGCCGCCACTTAACAATGGTGCGCGGTTTTTCTACACCACACCGTGCAAAACATCAACGAGAGTAAACGCAATGAAAAAGTTTATCTATATCGACAACTCCAATTTGTTTATCGAAGGGCAACGTGTTGCGGCGGCGATTGGGAAAAATGACAAGAGCGGCAAAACGCTCGACCTCAACTACAAAATTGATTTTGGCAAACTCTACCGTTTTGTTACCCAAAACGGTGATGGCGAGATTGGTCGGGCGTTGTTGGTCGGTTCGCGTCCGCCGCCGAATGATTCGCTGTGGGCGCGCGCCAAATCCGCCGGGTTTGAATTGGAAATTAGAGACCGCAATGTCGCCAATAAAGAAAAAGGCGTTGATACCTCCATCGTCAAAGACATGATTAAAGACGCTTATGTTAGCGACGGCCCCGCACACCATAAAATTTTGTTGGTGTCCGGCGATGGCGATTTCATCCCGCCGGTTGAGATGTTGGTCAAAGACGGCTTTACAGTGGAAGTCGTTTTTTGGGCGCGAACATCGGCCGAACTAAAAAGAACTTGCTCCAAATTCATCGAACTCGATTCGCATTTGGATGAACTGGCTCTCAACGCACCGCTCAAAAAGAAATCTCGCGGCTAATCCGCCCGCCGCCCGCCCCTCGTTGATGTAATCGCCTTCGCCAAAGCCTGCCACATCAACACCCGAGACGAAGTTGGTCCGGATTCCAAAATCACCGAGTTTGTCATCACCTAAGCCAAGCGTTAATTAATAAACCCGCCCAATGCATCGGGCGGGTTTTTTTATTGCGCCACCCCACCACCCCAATGCGGACGCTCTTCACCGTAATGCGCGGCGAGATAATCCAACATCGCCCCAAGTTGCGCCGGCGGAATTTCCCATAAGCCTTGTTCATCCTGCATCGATTCGATGATGTCGCGCCAGCCTTCGTAACTTGCGCCTTGTTGGATGATTAACTTCGCCGAGTGACACACGGTGCAATGCGCGGCGACCCATTCGCCGCCCGGGGCGATGAATAAACCGTGCGCATCGTATTCCGCCTGCGCGACGCCGCCGAGCGACATCGTTAATGCAACGACCAAGCGAAGCCGCGCGCGGCTCATGCGATATACACCGCAACTCGATGGCAGCGATTGTTGAGATAGCCTTTTGGATTCCAGCCGGGTACGACCATCGGTTGGGCGCGGCCGTTTTTGTCGGTGGCGCGCGCCCAGATTTCATAATAGCCGGGGTCGATGAATTTCACCTTGGCCGAAAACCGTTGCCATGCCAAACGGTTGACCGGCGAATTCAATTTTGCCGCGCGCCAAGTTGCGCCGAAATCGATGGAGACATGCACACGGTCGACCGCAACATCGCCGCCCCATGCATGCCCGCGCATCGCCACCACATCGCCGGGCGCGAAACGCGCGCCGGTTTGCGGGCGGGTGATTAAGGATTTAATCGGCATGCTTTGGATAATTTCCATGTCGGCGTCGGCGACCTTTTCGCCGGGCGCAACCGGATACCGCGGCACGCGATACGATGCGCCGGTCATCTTCGCGCCGTCGTGTACACGGTCGCGGATGTCGATGCGGGTAATCCATTTGCCGCAGGTCGAGCCGGGCCAGCCGGCGGTCACCACGCGCAACGGATGCCCGTTTAACAAATTGATGTCTTCACCGTTCATCGCCCAAGCGATTAACGATTCTTTTTCCAACGCCTTAGCCATCGGCACGCCGCGCGAAATCGGGCGTTTGTTGGGGTCGCCGCTGAGATGTTTATCGGCGCCGTAATAGGCGATGTATTTTGCGTTGTCGGCGATGCCGCAGGATTTAAGCACATCGCCCAACCGCACGCCGCGCCATTTGGCGCAACTGACCGCGCCGGTGGTCCATTGATTGCCTTTTGCCGGCGGACGATATTCGGCGCGCCCGTTGCCGCCGCATTCAATCTGCAATGCGTATTCGTGTTGGTCGAATCGTTTTTTTAATTGCGCCAAAGTGAACGTTTGCGGATGCGCGCAGGCTTCGCCGCCGACTGACAACGTCCACTCGTCGACATTAATATCGGCGAGCGCCGGCGGCGTGCCGTTGTTGCGCACAAACATATAATGCGCCGGCGTGAACGCATCGTCGAGAAGATGCGGCGGCGTCTCGGCGTTGATGGGGCGGTCGTTGAGTATGGTCAAACCGCGTTTGCCAAACGCCGCCAAATTAAACGGCGCGGTCGAATCCGCTAAGGCTGCGGGAATTAATCCGCCGGGAAAATTGGCGGCAAACGGCAACGCCACGCCGCCAAGTGCGCCGCCGATGCCAATCAATCCGGCGCGCTTTAAAAAGCCGCGACGGTTGTGGTTGACGCGTCGACCAAACACCAATGCATCGGCGCGTTCGGCATCGATGCGATAGAGTTCATGCAACCCGCGTTCAGTTGCGGGTGCTGTGCTGTGATTCGCAGTGCGATTTTTTGCATTGAGATTTTTCATATCGATTCGCTCCAAGTGTGGGGGGGTGGCGGAAATTCGAAAAGTGTCAAACCGATTAATGTTAAACAAATAATGTTAAGCAAGTGCACGAAATAAGTGCAAGTCAAAACAAGCGTATGTCAATCAAGTGTACGCCAAACAAGTAAACGTTACACATTATAAATGCAAGTCGATAAACGCAACTCAGTCAACGCAAGTTACATAACGCAAAGCGCATAATAATGCAAACCTAAAATCCGTGTCGGCACAAGCGGCGGTGTCAGGTGTGCGTGTTAAAATGTCGCCTTCCGTCAATGTCGAGCGTTTGTCCGACGCAGATGTCACTATTAACACCAACACCAACACCAACCCCGCCGCAATGTCGTCCTCAATGCCGCGCTCAATGAAGTTCTCCACCTTAACCGAACGCATCGGCGGCGAGTCGGTCGATGTGTGGCAAGTGCATTATGACGCGATGGCGCGCTTCGATGCCGGCGAAGATGTGATTGTACTCAGCGTCGGCGAGCAGCGTGATGCGGTTACGCCTGCGCCCATCGTCGAGGCGGCGGTGCGCAGTTTGCGTAAAGGGCGACATCATTACACGCCGATTAGCGGGCAGGATGATTTGCGTCTCGCGGTTGCCGCGCATTATCGCGCGCGCGCGGCTTGGGCGGATGAACATCATTGCGCGATTTTTGCCGGCGCGCAAAATGCGCTGTTTGCGGTTGCGCAATGTTTGCTCGAGGCGGATGACGAAGTGATTTTATCGGCGCCGTATTACGCGACCTATCCGGCGACCTTCGGCGCATGCGCGGCGCGATTGGTGCCGGTGGCGGTGCGGCGCGAGAATCGTTTCGCCATCGATGCCGATGAAATCATTGCAGCGATAACGCCGGCGACGCGCGCGATTGTGTTGAACTCGCCGAACAATCCGCTCGGCTCGGTGATTGACGATGCGCGGTATGCGCCGATTGTGCGCGCCTGCGTCGAGCGGCGCGTTTGGTTGATTATCGATGAGGTGTATGCCGAGTTGTTGCATCAACACGAACGCGCCAACCCGTATCAATTCGATGGCGCGCGCGAGGTGTGCATCGGCATATCGAGTGTATCCAAATCACATCAAATGACCGGCTGGCGACTCGGCTGGGCGTTTGCGCCGCCGACGCTGATTGCGCATTTATACAATCTGTCGGTGTGCATGGCGTACGGCTTGCCGGCGTTTGTGCAGGATGCGGCGCAAGCGGCGTTGGCGTTGACCGAATCGCCGGCAAAACAAATACGCATCGAGTTGGATAGGCGGCAACAATTAACGCGCGATGCATTCGCGTCGTGCGCGCGCATCGAATTATTCGCCGCGCCCGGCGGGATGTTTGTTGTGCTGGACATCGGCGCATTGCATATCTGCGCCAATCAATTCGCGCGCCGATTGTTGGATGATGCCGGCGTGTCGGTGTTGTCCTGCGACGGCTTCGGCGCGCGCGGTTTGTTGCGGCTGAGTTTATGCGTCGATGATGCGCGCTTGGTCGAGGCGTGTCGGCGCATTTGTGGGTTTGTCGATTCGCTTTAATTTGTTACAATGCCGCTGTCGTCGGCGACAATGCCGACATCGACATCAGCAGTAACAGTAACAGTAACAGTGACAGTGCAAGTTAACATTAACCTCGATATCATCAACATCAGTAACAAACTTTCACTTCGAACTTAACGTTAATATCGACATCGACATCGACATCGACATCGAAATTAATATCGACATTAACCTCAACATCAATCAACACAAATCCCACTCTCGAAAAAAACGAAAATGAAAACACACGCACAAGCGGTGGTCATCGGCGGCGGGTTGATTGGCTGCAGCATTTTGTATCACCTAACCAAACTCGGTTGGCGCGATGTGGTGTTGCTCGAGCGCGATGAGTTAACCTCCGGCTCGACTTGGCACGCCGCCGCCGGCACGCACGGGTTGCACGACACCAACAACATCTCGCGACTGCAGTATTACACGATGGCGTTATATGCCGAACTCGAAGCCGAGACCGGACAATCCTGCGGCGTGCATCAACCCGGCGGCATTTATCTTGCATGCACCAAAGACCGCGTGCATCAACTGCGCATCGCCGCATCCAAGGCGCGCGCGTTCGATGCTGAGTTTTATGAAATCGGCGAAGACGATGTGCGCGAATTGCATCCGTTGGTGCAGATGGACGGCGTGTTGTGCGCGATGTATGAACCGCTCGCCGGGCATGTCGACCCGTCCGGCGTGACTCATGCTTATGCCGCCGGCGCGCGTCAACGCGGCGCGGAGATTCATCGATTTGCCGCAGTGCGCGAAACCCGCGCCGATAAAGGCGGTTGGCGGGTGGTGACCGACCAAGGCGAAATTCACGCGGACTATTTAATTAACGCGGCCGGGTTGTGGGCGCGTGAAGTTGCGCAATTGGCCGGCGTGACCTTGCCGTTGGTGCCGATGGAACATCAATATTTGGTGACCGAAGAAATCCCGGCCATCGCCGAACTCGGACGCGAATTGCCGGCGATTGCCGACCGCGATTATGAATACTATATGCGCCAAGAAGGCAACGGCTTGTTGGTCGGCGCGTATGAACGCGACGGCAAGTTGTGGAGCGAAAACGCCACGCCGATGGATTTTGGTCACGACTTGTTGCCGCCCGATTTGTCGCGCATCGAAGACAACTTGATGCGCGCCTGCGAACGTGTGCCGGTGTTTGCCGAAGCCGGCGTCAAAAAGGTGATTAACGGCCCGATGATTTGGTCGCCGGATGCGGCCGCATTGCTTGGCCCGGTGCCGGGCTTGAAAAATTATTTTGTTTGTTGCGGCATCATCCCCGGCTTCAGCCAAAGCGCGGGCTTAGGCTTGACGCTGGCGCAATGGATGATTGAAGGCGAGCCGGAGTTGGATATGTTCCCTTGGGATGTCGCGCGATTCGGCGATTGGGCAAACGGCAAATTCGCGACTGCGCGCGCGATGGATGCCTATCGTTCACGGTTTCGAATTCACTTCCCGCTCGAAGAACGAGACGCCGGCAGGCCACTGCAGACGCGTCCGGCATACGCCAAACAAAAATCGCGCGGTGCGGTGTTTGGGTTTTCATTTGGCTGGGAACATCCGCAATGGTTTGCGCGCGAAGGCGATGCGCAACAGGATGAATTCAGTTTCGAACGCCCGAGGTGGTTCGATGCGGTCGGCGAAGAATGCATGCGCACGCGCCAATCGGTCGGCGTGATTGACGTCTCCAACTTTGCCAAATATGAAATCAGCGGCAAAAACGCGCTGGCCTGGGCAAACGACATCTTCGCCAATTACGCCCCGGACAAAGACGGGCAAACCCGCCTGACGCCGTTGCTTTCGCCGCGCGCCGGCATCGCCGGCGATTTCACCATTGCGCGATTTACCGCCGAGCGGTTGTTGATGATTGGCTCGGGCATCGCTGAGGAATATCACTTGCGCATCTTGGCGCGTCACTTGCCGGCCAAAGGCGTGGTGTTTCGCTCGTTGAGTCGCGCGTTGTGCGGTTTTAACATCGCCGGGCCGAACGCGCGCGCGTTGGTCGAGAAATTAATTAAGGCGCCGTTGCCGAATGATGAGTTGCGGTTTATGCAAAATCGCGCGGTGCGCGTAGACGGCTTCGATGCGGCGTTGATTCGGGTTTCGTTCAGCGGCGATTTGGGTTATGAAATTTATGTCGCCGAACAAAATCAATTGGCGTTGTACGACGCGATTTTTAACTGCGGCGCGGAATTTAACGCAGTCGCGGTCGGCTCGCGCGCCTTGGGTTGCATGCGCATCGAGAAAGGCTACGGCAGTTGGAGCCGCGAATACTCGCCCGAATGGCGACCGAATGAAAGCAACATGGCGGCGTTGGTTAAGCCCGACAAAAAAACCTTCCTCGGCAAAGCCGCCTATCTCGAAGTCGCCGACCTGCCGCCGCGTCAACAACTATGCATTTTTTCGATAGACGCCGACAACGCCGACGCTTCGGGCGGCGAGAGTATTTATTTAAACGGCGACTATGTCGGGCGGGTGACGTCCGGCGGCTACGGCTTTTTTGTCAAGCAATCGCTTGCCTTGGGTTATGTCAACTTCGATGCGGTGACGCCGGGTGGCGACTATGAAATCGCGGTGCTTGGGCGCGCGCATCGTGCGAAGTTGTTGACCGAACCGCCGTTCGATGCGCGGGGTGTGCGGTTGCGTGGGTGAGGTTTGCGGATTCGTTTACAAGTGTGTTGATAAGTACGGTTGACAAATGCGTTGACAAGCGAGTTTGTGTTGCCGCGAATGTTGTTCATCGACGCGACAATGGCGTATCGTCGATAAATGCGGTGATAGTGGTGACGAATTCGATTCACAGTTGACGATTTGTGCGACGATGAATGTGGCGATGAATGCGACGAAGTATGTGACGAAGTAGGCGGCGACGAATGTGACGAAGTGTGCGACGCCGAATGCGATGATGCATATCATTTTGCATATTATTTTGAATTTGATTTGTACTTAATGTGTTACTTAATTTTTTACTTAATTGTTCACTTGGTTTTTTAACTTACACAACTTATGTTGAGGGCGTTATGAATGAGGAATTTAATTCGCCGGTTAAACCGTGGTTGCGCAAAGAAACTTGGTTGCGCTTGTTGTTGGTGCTGTTGTTCATCGCCTGTATCGGCGTTGCGCAAGCGGTGTTGGCGGCGTCGGTGGCGGTGCAGTTTGGCTTTTTGTTGATTGGCGGTTCGCGCAATTTATCGTTGCTGGAATTCGGCGAACAGTTGCGCGGCTACATCGACCGCGTGCTGTGCTACATCACTTTCGAATCAGACGACAAACCGTTTCCGTTTGCCAAATGGAGAGACGACTAATGCGCGCCGCACAATCCAACCGCGAGGCAACCGTAAAGAGCGCGGACGATTACGCGCGCGAAATTGCCAAAGCGATAAGCGACACGATGGATGCGCCGTTGCGCGATGAACAAATCGCGCGCATTCGTACGCTGGTCGCCGCGGCAATGGAAAGCGCGGTGACTCGCGCCGGCGTCGAATATGCAAACGCGTGCACGACTTGCTTAAGCCACGATGAAGATTTGGCGCATAAACTCCGCCGCGAGATTAAGCGCAAGACCATCGGTCTCATCGCCAACCTGTCCGGCATGCGCTAAGCGCGAATCTGATGAAGCATTGCATCGATAGTAGCCGCATCAATTATTTTGCACGCGCGTTGGCGTTGGCATTGTCATTGACGGTTTGCATTACGCCGGCGTTTGCGCAAAGCGGCGCATCCAATGATGAATTGCGCGCGATGGTGCGCGATGAATTAAACCGTTTGATTGAACAAGGCGCGTTGACCGATGCGATTGAAAGCGGCATCGTCGAATTCGTCCGCCGCCAACAAGCCGAACGCGAATCGCCCGGCGAAAATTTGCGCGCAGTCGATGCGGCGCGCGACCACATCTTGGGCGCGGCGGATGCTGAGGTAACGCTGATTGAGTATTCCGATTTTGAATGCCCGTACTGCAAGCGTTTTCATTTCACCGTCGCGCAATTGCAGCAAAACAATCGCGACAAATTGCGCTGGGTGTATCGCCACTTCCCGCTGGGCTTTCACAACCCCGGCGCACAACAACAAGCCGAAGCATCCGAATGCGTCGCCGCCTTGTCCGGCAACGATGCGTTTTGGAAATTCACCGATGAAATTTATCAACGCACCAAATCCGGCGGACGCGGATTCGCCTTAACCCGCCTGCGCGCATTGGCGGAAGAAACCGGCGTCAACGGCGATGCATTCGACGAATGCTTAACCGGCGGCCGCATGACCGAGCGCGTGATGACCGATTATCGCGACGGCGCAAACGCCGGCGTAACCGGCACCCCGGCGGTGTTTTTCATCAACAAACACGGCGCCACCCGATTCGTCGCCGGCGCGTTGCCGTTGGATGAGTTGCAGGCGATAGTGGATGAGTTGGCGCGGTGAAGTGAAGTTAATGCGGGATTGAGATTTAGATTAAAACAAGATTAAAACAATATCAAAACAATATCAAAACAATATCAAAAACAATCATTATTAACACCGTGCAACAAAACTCAACCTAAACACCGGCGCCGATAATTTCAACAACAAAATCACTTGCCCAATCACCGACCACCGTTGCAAAGCCGCTTGCCAACTCCCGCGCATCACCGTCGATAACGGCGCATTACAAAGTCGCATTACAAAGTCGCATACAAGTGCGCATACAAGTTCGAATACAAGCGCGCATACAAAGGGCATACACCAAAGTCACTTAACTCCCCCGACGCATGCCGCCTGCGGTTACGGTGTTGCGAATCAACAGGCAATCGCGGGCGTTGGCAACGATGACACGGTTCGCGGCGGCGTTTATTTTTGGCGCAACAGCGCGTTGTAAATGTCGTTGTCGTCGATGACGCCAATCCATTGCCGGCCTTGGCGCACATGCACGCGCCCGCCGCTTTGGTGTTTAACGCGCAACACTTCCAGCAAGGTGGCGTCGGCATCGACCGTCGCCTGTTTATCGGTTGGCCGGCTGGATGAGTTGCGCATCACGGCGGTTGCGCGCAGGGTTTTGAGCGGGTTCATGTGGGCGACAAAATCGGCGACATAATCGGTCGCCGGGTTGAGCACGATTTGTTCGGGTGCGCCGATTTGCACGATGCGCCCGCCCTGCATAATCACGATGCGGTTGCCGATTTTGAGCGCTTCATCCAAATCGTGACTGACAAACAAAATCGTGCGCTGCAGACGCGTTTGTAAATCCAACAACTCATCCTGCAGGCGCACGCGAATCAACGGGTCGAGTGCGGAAAATGGTTCGTCCATTAACAAAATCGGCGATTCGGTCGCAAACGCGCGCGCCAAGCCGACGCGCTGTTGCATGCCGCCGGACAATTCATCAACGCGGCATTCGCCCCAATCGTGCAGATGCACCATCGCCAATTGACGCTTGACTATCCGGTTGCGTTGTTCGGCGGCGACGCCGGCGATTTCCAAACCAAACGCGACATTTTCGGCGACCGTGCGCCACGGCAACAATCCGAATTGCTGAAACACCATTGCGATGCGCGCGGTGCGAAAGTGACGCAAGGTTGCGGTGTTGGCGCGCGTGATGTCGATTAATGTTTCGCCGTCGTTGACATGCACGCCGCCGCGCGCGATTTTGTTCAAGCCGTTGACCGCGCGCAACAAGGTTGATTTGCCCGAGCCGGACAAGCCCATCAACACGACTATCTCGCCTTGCATCACGCGCAGGCTGCAGTCGTGTACGCCGACTATCTGCCCGGTTTGCGCTTGAATTTCTTCGCGGCTTTGCCCGGCGTCCATCAACGGCAATGCGCGCGCCGGCGAATTGCCGAACACAATCGACACCGCATCCAAATGAACCATCGGCGATTTCATTTGGATGGACGCGCGCGCGGTTTTTTGCCGCCGATGATGCGTCGCAACCGCTTGCGCACGCGCTCCACGTTGTTGGCGGTGTTGCGCGATGTGCGCGTCGGCGGGCGACAGACGCGGTCGAGAATAATCGCGATGACCACAATCGCCAAGCCGGCTTCGAATCCTTTGGCGATATTGACCGTGTTAATCGCGCGCAAAATCGGCACGCCCAAGCCGGGCGCGCCGACCATCGCGGCGATGACCACCATCGACAACGACAGCATAATCGCTTGGGTAAACCCCGCCAAAATTTGCGGCAGGGCGAACGGCAACTCGACCTTCAACAGCAATTGACGCGGCGAACAGCCGAACGCTTGGCCGGCTTCGATGAGCGTTTGCGGAGTCGACGACACGCCAAGATGCGTTAGGCGAATCGGCGCGGCGATTGCAAAGATGACGGTGGCGACCAAGCCCGGCACTTCGCCCAAACCAAACAGCACCAACGCCGGAATCAAATACACGAACGTCGGAATGGTTTGCATTAAATCCAACACCGGACGCATCGCGGTATACAGCCACGGACGATGCGCCGCGGCGATGCCCAACGGCACGCCGATCGCCATGCACAACGACGCCGAGGCCAACACCAACGCCAGGGTGTCGGCGGTTTGTTGCCAGTAGCCTTGATTGATAATCAGCAACAAGCCGCCGGCGACAAAGGCGGCGAGTGAAATTTTGCGGTGGATTAAATACGCGCCCAGCGCGGCGAAAAAAACAATCACCGGCGCGGGAAAAAACTTAAGCGGCCACAACAACGCATCGATGACCGCCTGTAACACCGCGGCGATGCCGTCGAACAGCGGCGCGTTGTGCGCGATGATGAAATCAAAAAACGTTTCAGTCGCTTTGCCGATGGGCAATTGATAAGACGCCAGCCACTCCGTCACCTGCTCAAACATAAGCGTTATTCCCGCAAGGAGACGGAGAGGCCGGCGTTTGCAAACAAGGGGCGGGAGTTAAACGCCCAACGCCGTTTTGACGGCGGCGTAGCCTTTGTTGCCGTCCGCGGTGTTGACTCGTTTGAGCCATTTTTTAACCGTGTTGATGTTGGCTTTCAGCCAACTTTTGGCGGCGGCTTCAGGCGCGGCGCCGTCGTTTAAGATGGCGCCCATGATTTCATTTTCCATGGCCAACGAAAATTCCAGATTGCCAAGCAATCGCCCGACGTTTTTGCATTCGTTGACATAGCCTGCGCGGGTGTTGGTGTATACGGTTGCGCCGCCCAAGTTGGGGCCGAAATAATCGTCGCCACCGGTCAGATACGCAAGTTTGTAATTGGCGTTCATCGGATGCGGTTCCCATCCCAAAAATACAATGTCGCCGCCGCGCTTGTTGATGCGCGCCACCTGCGCGAGCATGCCTTGCTCGGATGATTCGACCACTTCAAACCCCTGCAAGCCGAATGCGTTGGATTTAATCATGTCCAAGATGATGCGGTTGCCGTCGTTGCCCGGCTCGATGCCGTAGATTTTGCCGTCCAAGTCGCCGCGGAAGTCGGCGATGTTGGCGAAATCCTTCAATCCTTTTTTCGCGCTGCGAGAGAGCACCGCCAGCGTGTACTTCGCGCCTTGCAGATTGGCGCGCACGGTGTCGACCGTGCCGGCTTCGCGATACGGTTTGATGTCGGCTTCCATGGTCGGCATCCAATTGCCGAGGAAGACATCGATGTCGTCGTTGGCGAGCGATTTATAGGTGACCGGCACCGACAACACTTTTACATCGGTTCGATAACCAAGCGCTTTGAGCACCACCGAAGCGGCCGCCGTGGTGGCGGTGATGTCAGTCCAGCCGACATCGGAAAAACGCACGGTGCGACAATCCGCGGCCGATGCGGGGGCGGACAACGCGGCCAAAGACAACGCGCAACTCAGTGCGACAATTGATTTGGTTAACTTGTTAACAGTGTGCATAATAATTACCTCAATTAAATACGGGTTGGCATTATACTCCGTCGGTTAACTGCAATGTACATCGCGTAGCCGCCGTCGCCATCGACTGACGACTATGCCGATAAAACTGTCGCGCAATGCGGTTACAATGTTGCGTTATTGATGTTGCGCCGCCAATGCCAACAGTGCGCATTCGAAAGTCCCCCGCAACTGATTCATCAATCCATTCGTCAACAACGCATTAACAATTTGCATTAACAATTCATCAACCACCCACAAACCTTCCGCCAATGACTCGCATCATGCATCGCCACACTCGACTATCGTTGCCGACGGCAGTTGGCGGCGACGGGGTGTATTTGATTGACGCCAACGGCAAGCGGTATTTGGACGGTTCGGGCGGGGCGGCGGTGTCGTGTTTGGGGCATAACCATCCGGCGGTGGTTGCCGCGATTTGTGCGCAGGCGGCGCAATTGAGTTATGCGCACACCGCGTTTTTTACGACTGAGACGCTCGAGAATCTTGGCGAACAACTCATCCAACACGCGCCGGATAATTTGCAATACGCTTATTTTGTCAGCGGCGGCTCGGAGGCGATTGAGACGGCGTTGAAACTTGCGCGGCAATACTTCATCGAAATCGGCGAACCGAATCGAACGCAATTTATCGCGCGCCGACAAAGTTATCACGGCAACACGCTCGGCGCATTGTCGGTCGGCGGCAACGACAAACGTCGCGCGCATTACCAACCGCTGTTGTTGCCGTGCGAACACATTGCGCCGTGCTACGCCTATCGGCATCAAAGCGATAAGGAAAGCGAAGCGCAATACGCCAAGCGCGCCGCCGATGAATTGGAGGCGGCGATTATGCAACTCGGCGCCGAGCGCGTCATCGGTTTTGTCGCCGAAACGGTGGTTGGCGCAAGCATCGGAGCGGCGCCGGCTGTCGACGGTTATTTTCAACGCATCCGCGAAATTTGCGACCGCCACGGCGTGTTGTTAATTTTGGATGAGGTGATGTGCGGCATGGGGCGCAGCGGCGCGTGGTATGCGCATCAACAGGAAAACGTGCGCGCCGATTTGGCATGCATCGCCAAAGGGTTGGGCGGCGGCTATCAACCGATTGGCGCGACCTTAATGGACGAACGCATTTATCGCGCCATCGCCGACGGCTCGGGCGCGTTCGAACACGGACACACTTATTTGGGGCATGCGCTGGCCGCGAGCGCGGCGTTGGCGGTGCAGCAAACCATCGTCGATGAAAATCTGCTGGATAATGTGCGCGTACGCGGCGCGCAATTATTCGCCGCCCTGCGCGAACGGTTTGCCGAGCATCCCAATGTCGGCGACATTCGCGGGCGCGGATTGTTTATCGGCATCGAGTTGGTGAAATCGCGCGCCGACAAAACGCCTTATCCGGCATCGATTCCGCTGCATCATCTGGTCAAACAAACCGCGATGGATAATGCGCTGATGATTTACCCCGAATGCGGCACCGCCGACGGCGACAACGGGCATCATATTTTGCTGGCGCCGGCGTTTATTTATGAAGCCGCGCATGTCGATGAGTTGGTCGATAAACTTGCGGCGTCTTTGGATGATGCGATGGAGAAAATTCCGCGTGGGTGATTTCGATGTGGTGCGGCACAGTTCGACACAGTGCGGCGCGGTAATTAACTTTGTTGACGGTTAAGTTAATGGTTTTAAGTTAACGTTGGTTAAGTTAATACGGTTTAGGTTAACTTTATTAAGCAACGTGATTAAGTAACGCAATCAAACTATTAACCATTGGCATTAATAGTGACACCATTCGAATACATTTAACAAAGTCGTGACCGACCGCATTGCAAAGCAACCGTTGTTAATCGCCGCCGCGCCCAACGGCGCGTATAAAACCCGCGCCGACCATCCGGCGTTGCCGTTGACCGCCGCGCAATTGGCGGGCGTCGCCGAGGAAGTGTTGCGCGCCGGCGCGCGGATGTTGCATCTGCATGTGCGCGATGAACACGGCGCGCACACTTTGGATGAACACGCCTATCGCGCGGCCATCGATGCGGTGCGCGCACAAGTCGGCGCGCGATTGTTTATTCAAGCGACCAGCGAATCGGCGCGGCACTACGCCGCCGTCGACCAATGCCGCGCGTTGCGCGCGTTATGCGCGCACGATGCGCCCGACGGCGTATCGATTGCACCGCGCGAATTGATTCGCACGACGGATGATGTTGCGGCGGCGGGCGATTTGTTTAATTTTTTGCGTGCGCGTGAGGTTTTGATTCAATACATTTTATATTCGCGCGATGAGGTGGATGCATATTGCTCGCTGCGCAAACGCGGCGTTATTCCCGCCGATAAACATTGCGTGTTGTTGGTGGTTGGGCGGCGCGGGTTGTCGGTGGCGACGGCGACGGTTGATTCGACTGTCGATGCTACCGGTGATGCAATAAATTATTCGCCGATTGATGCACTGCATGAAATGCGCGTCGCGCTTGGCGAGTCGGTGCAGTGGATGGTGTGTGCGTTTGGCGACGGTGAATTTGATTGCTTAACCGAAGCGACTCGGTTGGGCGGGCATGTGCGCGTTGGTTTTGAGAATGCATTGGAGTTGAAAGACGGTGCGCGCGCGGCGAACAACGGGGCATTGATTGCGCAATTGACGCAATTCGGCAATCCGTTGTCGCGCCCGTTGGCAAGCGACGCGCAAGTTGCACAATTGCTCGGCGCGGATTAAAGTGACGAATGTAATGCGGTGGCAATTGCAATTGCGCAGTTGGCGATTGCAACTTATAAAGTAAACTTAAACCAAACTTAAACGAAACTTAAAATTAATCGCAACAACAATCAAAGGCGCAACAATGAAAGCGGCAAGCGTATATTTTGGCGATGAACTTGGGTTGTATGGATTCCCCGGCGGGCATCCGTTTGGCACCGACCGAATTCACGCGTTTTGGTGTGAGACGGTCAAACGCGGTTTGGACAAACGCGTCAACATCATCGCGCCGGTGCTCGGCGATGAATCAAGTTTGTCGCGCTTTCACACCGACGAATACATCGCGCATGTCAAGCGTGCATCGAAGCGGGCATCGACAAGCGGAAACGGATTTTTGGATGCCGGCGACACGCCGGCGTATCCCGGCGTATTCGAAGCCGGCTTGTATGTGGTCGGTTCGGATTTGGATGCGTTGTCGCGCATCGTCGCCGGCGAGACGCCGCGAATGTTCATTCCCATCGCCGGCTTGCATCACGCCCGCCGAGACGGCGCGGCCGGATTTTGCGCGTTCAACGACATCGGCGTACTCATCGAAACCCTGCGCGCGCAATACAACATCCAACGCATCGCCTATGTCGACATCGACGCCCATCACGGCGACGGCGTTTTCTACGCCTACGAAGACGACCCCGATGTCGCGTTCGCCGACCTGCACGAAGACGGCAAATTCCTTTATCCCGGCACCGGCGCAGCATCCGAAACCGGCCGCGGCGCAGCAACCGGCACAAAACTCAACATCCCGCTGGCGCCCGGCAGCGACGACGAAACCTTCCACCGCGCCTGGCCAAAAGTCGAGGAACACCTGCGCGCCTTCCAACCCGAAATCATCCTGCTGCAAGCCGGCGCCGACAGCATCGCCGGCGACCCACTCACCCACATGCGCTTCACCCCCGCCGCCCACGGCCACGCCGCCAAACGCTTGGTGCAACTCGCCGATGAATTCTGCCAAGGCCGCATCATCGCCACCGGCGGCGGCGGGTATAACCGCGATAATTTGGCGTTGGGGTGGAATGAGGTGGTGGGGGCGTTGTTGGATTGATGAATCAAAACTTCGATTGTTTTGATTCATGTTGTTGGCAGAGGCAAACGTTATCGACCGATTGATCGGTCAAATTGTTGCGGTGTCGAATTCGATTTCCAGAGTAGTGCTTTCTCCGCTCGGCGGCTCGGAAATAACTTTTGCTTCTATGCCTTGTTGTTCTTTAAGTTTCCGCATCGCCTTGCATGCCATTCGCATACGGTTTTCGTTCGTTTTCACAACACGGTCGTGCAGTTTTTTTGCGACTATGCAAACGCGCGGTTGACCTTTGGCGTTTGCCTTGCACAACATTTTTCGCAACTCGGCGTCAAATTCTTGTTGTCGATAAATGGTAGACATTGTTTACTCCGGAAATTTGTTTACGGAAGTGCGCTTATCCACAGTGGCGACCCCGCTTAAAGCAGCGGTCATTTACACCAATCACACCCGCAACACAATCTTAGGCGCCGCACATTCCCCAGCCAACAAATCCGCAAACGCCCGTGCGCCTTCGTTAATCGGGCGTTGTTCGGCCCATTCCAAATCGCCGAGGGCGCCGGCGGCGAGTTTGGTTAGGGTGGTTTGTAAATCGATTGGCGTGTAGGTGTAGCAGCCGATGAAGGTGATTTCCTGCAGGGTTATTTTGCGGACATCGATATCGCCTTGTGAATCCATTAAGCCGATATGCACGATGACCGCGCCGGGGCGGGCGCAGGTGATGGCGGTGGCGCGGGTTGGGGCGGCGCCGACGGCGTCGAAGATGACGTCGTAATCGTTTTGTTGCGGGGCGTTTTCGATTGGGTCGAAGACGCGCAGGGCGGCGGTTTGGCTGATGGTTTTGCGGCGGCGGGCGTTGGTTTCGGCGAGGTGGATGTCGGCGGCGCCTTTGTCGGCGAGGATTAATGCGCACAGTAAACCGACCGAGCCGCCGCCCAACACCAGCGCGCGTGATTCGCTAATCGGGCGCGACAGGGATTTTTCGGCGAGGTTGACGGCGTGCAAGGCGCATGCGCCGGGTTCGGTCAGCGCGGCTTTGTGCGCATCGAAATCATTCGGCGCCGGGATTAAGTTGCGGCGCGGGATGGCGATTTGTTCGGCGAAAGCGCCGGGGCGATACATGCCGATTAAGTCGCGCTTGACGCATAAATTTTGTCGCCCGTTCATGCACTCGGCGCATTCGCCGCAGGTGATTAACGGATTGAGCACGACGCGCATCCCGGCGTTTTCGCCATCGACCAATGTGCCGACCGCTTCATGCCCAAGAATCAACGGCGGTACGCGGCGCGGGTCATGTCCCAAATAAGCGTGCATATCCGAGCCGCAAATGCCGACCGAATCGATTGCCACCAATGCATCATCGTTTGACGCTTGCGGCGGCGGTTCATCACGCCAAGTCATTTCGCGGTTGGCGGTGTAAACGAGGGCTTTCATTGGATGAAGTTACTCTATGGGTTGTCGTTGGTGTGCTTTAACTTTAACCGTTAACGCAAGTTAAAGTTAAAAGTAAAGTTAATAATAAATAAATAAAACAAAAAGTAAAACAATTGTTCCACTTTAACTTAAGTTAACTTTAATTTTGTTTTGACTTAATTTCAACTTCGTTTTAAGTTTGTCACAATTTCATTTTAACTTTAACTTTAACTTTAACTTCAAACTTAACCCGCAACTATTTCGCGGTAAAGCCGCCGTCAATATACAGTACTTGTCCGGTGATGTAATCGCTGGCTGGTGCGCATAAAAAAATCGCCGCGCCGACCAAGTCGGTGAGTTGGCCGTTGCGACCAATTGCGGTGCGCGCGGCCAGGGCGGCGGCGGTGTCGTCGTCGGCAAACAGCGGCGCGGTTAATGCGGTGGGGAAAAAGCCCGGGGCAATTGCATTGGCGGTGACGCCGTGCGCCGACCATTCAATCGCCATCGCGCGAGTCAATTGCGCGACGCCGCCTTTGGAGGCGCCGTAGGCGATGCCGCCGGCGAAGGCGAGTTTGGATTGCAGCGAGGCGATGTTGACGATGCGCCCCCAGCCGCGCGCGCACATCGCCGGCGCACACGCGCGCGCCAAAAAAAACGGCGCGGACAAGTTGGTGTCCAAGGTGCGTTGCCAAGCGTCAACCGAAGTGTCGCTTGCAGATTCGCGTTTGCGCCAGCCGGCGGCGTTGACCAAAATATCCGGCGATTGATGTTGTGCGGTGATGGCGGCGACGTGTTCTTCCATGCGCGCCAATTCGGTTAAATCGCATGCGTATATTTCGGCGCGTCCGCCTTGTTGGTGAATTCGCGCGGCGCTTTTTCTAAGTGCATCGGCGCGTCTGCCGATTAAGGTGACGCGCGCGCCGGCGCTTGCCAAGGCTTCGCCAATCGTTTGCCCGATGCCGCTGCCGCCGCCGCTAATCAGCGCGTGTTTTTCATCCAACGAAAACAATTCGCGCGCGCGCGTTGTTTGCAATTCGGCGGCGGTGTTCATTCGATGGTGTCGATGCGAGGCGGGATTAAGTTCGAAGCGGATGAGGTCGATGTCGAAGTTAAGGTCGACGTTAATGTCGACGTCGCGGTCAACGTTAACGCCAACATCAACATCATCGATTAATCGTCGCCGCCCAATTCGAAATGTTCGCCGGGGAAGTATTTGCCGAGTCGGTCGTCGCCGGTTAAGGCGTGACCATGCATGCCTTCGGAGCGCGAGATGCGCGCGGTGACGGCGCCGACTTCGCGGTTGGCTTCGGCGGTCATGCGTTGCCAAGTCAGCACCTTAATAAACTTGGCGACGCTCAAGCCGCCGGTGTAACGCGCCGCGCGTTTGGTCGGCAGGATGTGATTTGTGCCGCTGCATTTATCGCCGTAGGCGACGGTGGTTTGTTCGCCCAAAAACAATGAGCCGTAGTTGCGCAGATGTTGCCGCCACCACTCCAACTCATCGGCATGCACTTCGAGATGTTCGGGCGCGTAATCGTCGCTGACTGCAACCGCCGCCTCGCGCGAATCGACGACGACCACTTCGCCGTAATCGCGCCACGCGCAATGCGCGGTGTCGCGATTTGGTTGCGGCAGGCGATCGATGTATTTCGGCATCAATTCCAACACGCGTTCGCCAAGCGCGCGCGAAGTGGTGACCAACCACGCCGGCGAATCCAAACCGTGTTCGGCTTGCCCGACCAAATCCGATGCGACCAATTCGGCGTCTGCGGATTCATCGGCAATGACCAAAATCTCGGTCGGCCCGGCAAATAAATCGATGCCGACTCGCCCGAATAAAATGCGCTTGGCTTCGGCGACAAAACGATTGCCGGGCCCGACCAAAATATCGGCCGCATGCCCGGTGAAATGCCCGAAGGCAAGCGCGGCGACGCCCTGCACGCCGCCCAAGGCGAGTATGGTGTCGGCGCCGGCCAAATCGGCGGCGTATAAAATCGCCGGATGAACGCCGCGCTCGCGATGCGCCGGCGAACAGGCGATGACATTGGGCACGCCGGCGACGCGCGCGGTGGTCACGCTCATAATCGCCGAAGCGATGTGCGCATACCGCCCGCCCGGCACATAACAACCGGCGGTGGCGACCGGCACCAATCGTTGCCCGGCCATCAAGCCCGGCGACAATTCGATTTCGAATTCGCGCATACTGTCGAGTTGCGCCTCGGCGAATTTTTTAACCCGCGCATGCGCAAACGCAATATCCCGCCGCGTGCGCGAATCCAACGCCGCCGCCGCCGCATCAATCGCCTCGCGCCCAACGACAATTTCCCCCTCCCAACCATCCAACTCGCGCGCATACCGCCGCACCCGCGCCTCGCCTTCGGCTTCAATCTCGCGCAACATCGTGCGCACGGTGTCGAGTGTGTCGCCTTCGCCGGTGGTGGGGGTTTTGGCGGCTTGTTTTAAATGGTGCATGTTTGGTTTACCTGTGTGGTGTTTGTGGCGTCGCTATTCTACATCGTCGGGTTCGTCTTGCATCGACACGGTTTCAGTAATGTCGCTCTTGCCATGCACTTTTTTATGGCATTCGCGGCAAAGCATTTCAATATTGTCGATGTGGCTTTCGCCACCGTCGACATATCGTTTGATGTGGTGATACTCCGGCTCCCTGTGGTCATTAAACTGCGTGCTGCAACGTTCGCAGCACTCTCCTCGCTCGCCGTATATGCGCGCCTTTTCTTCATCGGTAATTTGCCGAGTATCGCTCAATGCGTTGGGTTTGATTTTCTCCAAGCAATGTTTTAACAGGATGTCGGCTCGCAGGCTGATGATTTTTTCCGACCAGCCGCCGCGAACATTTTCGTAAAATTTTTGGATTTCCGGGTTGGAACCGCGCCAATCCTCAGAATAGACTTTGCTGTGAAACGAACGAACAAAACCTTGGATTTTGTTTTCAATGTTGGCGGTCGAATATCGCAACAGCAAGTTACGCGCCATGCCATATGCCGCCAATACCCACGCGTGCTTGCTTAAATACGCGTAATCTCCCGGCTCCGACGGGAAACACCGGGCAAGGTAATTTAGGACGCGGACAACAGATTTGTAATCTTTGTCGTTTCTATCCATATCGCGGTATGTGTCGAAAAAGTTGTTGATTTCTTCCGCCCCCATGTGCTTGGCGCCGAATTTTTCGTAAAACAATATGCGCGCTGCGTCCGGATAATTGCCGTAACGTTTTTTGGGTACCCCAATCGATTCGCGCATAAATGGATGCTCGGCGATTTCTCGCATGCGCAACACAATATTGCCGGGTTTAGCATTTAATCTTTCGCCTAATTGAAGCGGTTTTCCGCGTTGTAGGCGCGAAAAAATCATTCTTATGCGTTCGTCATCATAATCCTTGAGCATTTTGAAGTTAAGTTTGTACTCCAGAAACTGCTCACGCTGCTCATCAGAAATTGGGTTGTTGCCGTTAAAATTTTTTCCGTGGTCTTTCGACAACGAAAACTTTTCGTCAAGTGTAAATTTATTGTCATGGAACTGTTGGATTGCATGCAACCGTTGTTGTCCATCGACAATGTAATAAAAATCTTCCCGTGAAATGTGATTCAGGAAAAATATAGGAATCGGTTCCGCACGGAGAATGGTGTCAATCAAACATTGCTTGTCCGCGCGCGACCAAACGCCTTCCGGTCGTTGGTAGGTTTTATCGACTTTGTATTTGTGTCGTTCGTTAATAAATTGTTGAATTTTCATTTCATAATCTCTTAAGTTTGGTTAAAAACATCATCAATCTTAACGCAAAACCGCTTAAAAAATAAAAAAGTGGTGGTCACGGACGCGCAGTATACCCTGCAATACGGTCGATAACGGGAATTTGGCGGATGAGAAAAAACGCCAACGCCACAAATGTGATTCCGAAAATCCAGTTGATGATTCGCGCGGTGCGCGGGTTGGCGATGCGGCCGATGGTTAGTTTGGAAAAAATCGAATAGCCATTAAGCACGACAAAGGACAGGCACATGAAAGTTACGCCGAGTGCGGTTAACTGTTGAATCGCACTTGTGTTGGGCGCGACGAATTGCGGGTAAATGGAAACGAAAAAGATGATGGGTTTGGGGTTGGTAATCGCCAACAAAAACCCTTCGCAAAACCCGACCAGTTTGTTGTCCCAACCCGGCTTGGCGCGGGCGACGGTGTTGACGGTCGGCGGGTTGGACGGCTTCGCCAAAATCATTTTTGCGCCCATGTAAATCAACCACAGCGCGCCGGCGATTTTAATGACGCTTGTTAACACATCCGAGTTGAGTATCACCGCCCCAACGCCAAGCGCGGAGATTAACGCCAACGCCCCCAAGCCAATCGTATTGCCGAACAAAACAACGGCGGTGTTGCCAATGCCGATGGTCGCGCCGCCGTTGATGGCAAAAAACACCGCCGGCCCGGGCGATGCGATGTAGCCGACGGCGACCAGGAGATAGAGGGCGTAGTTTTCGGTTGGCATGGGTTGGATGGTCGGGAAAGTTGTCTGTGTTTTGAGTGTGTTTTTTATCGATAATTGGCATTTATTGATTTGTTTTATTTTACCGTCCATTAAGCGGAAAGGTTGATTTGCTTAAAAACTTGACGGACCTTTTCCGTGATTACGGAATCGTCAAGCACCGCGATGTCTTTCCCGGTGGTTTGCGCCGAAAGCAGTTTTATGATGTCTCTAAAAACATCACGGTTCGGGTATGGACTCATTTTTGCAATTTCCTCGCGCAGTAATTTAAGTACGCGCTTATCTCGGCACATGCTTTCTCTGTTGTGAAACTCTGTCCAATCGGTCCAGCGTTTTAACCACTCGATATCTTCCCAAGCATGTTCGGCAATTGCGTAGCATTCTGCAAGGTGCCCGCGGTGCCCTCCAAGTTTTGTTTTTGCATCCTGCACTTCCCCCGCTCCCTTGATGCCGATAGATTTCGGCAAATGTTGTTTGATAGCCGCCCAAATTAAACCGTTTTCCAGGTCGTAACGAGACACAAGATTGTTGTTGTCCAAAATCTTGCGCAGTTCCCGACCAAACCGGTACCATTTTTTGAGCGTGTTGTTTTTCGGAACGTCCATTACGCGCCCCGCCATAATCGGCACTTCACGCGCCAAAAAAACATCAAGTTGTTCGGCGCGTTCCCGGCTTTCCCGGGATAAAGAACCGGACGGGCGGAAAACTTTGATTTCCTTTTGCTCGCCCCGTATGGTTGCATTTTCACGCAATAAAACTGACATGTTCAATCCTCATGAATGCGCCATCGGACTTTTGCGAAGTAAAGGCTGATTTCTTCGTACAGTATGCCCGGCAAGTTGAGAGGGTCGGCGTCGACAATTGCGGTTGTATCCAGCGGAGTGTAATCCGGCTTCTCGTCTTCGCCAAGCGGACGAGTGATTATAAAATGCAATGCACCTTCCAGGCAAATGTTAAACAAATAATCCGCATGCTTCTGCTCATCATCCTGGCAGGATTCGTAATGCGGGTGATTGGTGTTGTACCTAATTTCCGGGGAGTCGTTAACGCTCCCGTTCGGAATCCAACGAGCGTGGTTATCGTCGAGCGACGTTGCGATTAGTTCAAATGGCAAACGACGCGGCGGGTCTTCCGCCAGCCAGAATTTTCGGCGGGCTGTATCCACTTTGTCGCCACTATCGCTGTTTATCAATGTCGCGTGGATGCGGTATTCACCGGCATTTTTGTATCGGGCTTTATCCAGATTTATGACAAAAGCCTCGTTGTTGTTAATTTGCACAATGCGCGCGCCGGTGCTGCCCGAGGGCAAATCAATATTTACATCCTCGGTCAATTTTTCGATGGGCGTGTCGGCATGTAAAACTTGCAAAGCAAATTTGCCGGCAATGCCCGCCGTTGTTTTGTTGAAACAGGACGCCGTGACCCGGATTTCATCCCCCCAGTCGACGCGAGGTTTTTTCGCTTCGTCCGGGAATTGCACCGACATGCCAACGCCAATTTTTTTGTGCGACGGGGGTGGGGGCGGCGACGGCGGAGGTGGGTTTGGACCAGGGCGTACTTTGCCGCCGGCGAGCGACAAGTCGGGCGCATAGCGCATCAACATATTCATCGCTTCTTGCTCAGCGTTATCTCGAGTGCGCTTTTGCCGCGCTCGACGGTCTTCGCCAATTCCCAGTTTTTTGTGTCCAAAATCTTGTAATTGGCGCCCGATAAAACTCTTGATGGCGGATGGTGTGCTACGACGCCAGTTTAAATCGTAGTGGTTGGGGTTTTGGTTGTTGCCTTTTCGCAACTCTTGGTCCAGTTCCCGGTCAAACTCGATAAAACCGGTGATTTTTTCCTTAACATCTCGCGGTGCCATATCAATATTGCGCGAGGTGATTTTCATGCCGCCTTGTAAAATTGCGATGCCTTGCAGTGCTTCCGGAATGTCAGATTCCGGAAGGTATGCGGCGTGAAAATTTTTAATTCTGAAGTCGCCAGTAACAACAGGATCATTAAAATCTTTTTGGAATACCCACGTCTTGTTGTTACCAGAATCTTTGTTCGGTAACGGATGAATGTCCGGAATATTAACAGACTCGCGTTTGTCAAACGCGTCAATCCACACCTTCAATTGTTTTTTCTCAATCGCGCGAAACCAAGTTTCCTGAATGGCACCAGCAAATTCGCCATTGCGAATCGCTTCCAACACTTCCTCGATGGGGTCGCAGACAATAATTCGAGTGCCGACTTCGCTCAGCGGGTCTAATCCGCAGTGTTCCTGCAGTCGCGCTTTTGCGGTTGCATCTTCCCATTTTTCGCCAGACGGGAAGTTCTCGCGGCCAACTGTGGTTACTTCGGTGGCGCCAAGTCGGTATACACCGTCATCCCGCAATGTGTCGTAGAACATGCGATATTGTTCTGATGCACGAAGAAAAATGAATTTGCCTTGTCCTCTTGCCCCCAAAGCGTCAGGGTCGGCTTTTGTGAATGCAAAAGCTTCAAATCTTGCCCAATGGTCATCTTCGCCCAGACGCTTGTAATCTTCAATGTCGCTCTTGACATCGCCGGTGAGACCGGTCGTATTGCTGTCAGTGAAAGTAAGGAAGTTTCCGCGACGGGTTTTTACCACGCGGAAATAAACGTGCACGGTGGCTTTTTTGCTTTTGCGCGCATCCAAAGAGTTTTGGATGGCGTCTTTTTGCAACCCATGCGAAATACCTTCAGGGTAACTGTCAGCGATGTTGCGGCATATTGCCACATAATCGGCGGGCGCATTTCTGCCGGGACCTAAATCAGACATTGTTTTCGTGCCGTATATGATTAGTGTCTACGCCAGTTATATCACAAAACAAATCAAAAAATTTTCGCGTTCAGAAAGCGGCGTACAACTACCGCCCATACAAAACCTCCGGCAACCACAACGCAATCTGCGGGAAGAAAATAATCAGCAGCAAGCCAATCAGTTGGATGAGCATGAACTGCATCATTCCGGCGTAGATGTCCTTTAAATCCCAATCGGGGACGACGCCTTTTAGGAAGTAGGCGGATAGGGCGACCGGCGGGGACAGCCAGGCGGTTTGTAGGTTGACGGCGACTAAGATGCCGAACCAGACGAGATTGAAGCCGAGTTGTTCGACGACTGGCAACAGAATCGGCACGATAATCAGCACAATCGGCACCCATTCGAGCGGCCAGCCGAGGAGGAAAATCAACGCCATAATCATGAACAGCACCATATACGGCGACATCTCCAAAGCGAGCAGATGGTTGGTCAGCATGCCCGGCGTGCCGAGGCGGGAGAATACGGCGCCGAAGAAATTGCTGGCGGCGACCAGCACCAAAATTAACGCGGAGATTTCCAGGGTTTTAATCAGCGCGTCTTGAAAGCCGCGCCAGGTGAGTTTGCGATAGGCGGCTGCAAGCAGGAATGCGCCGATGGCGCCCATGCCGGCGGCTTCGGTTGGCGTGGCGAAGCCGAGCAGGATGCTGCCGAGGGCAAAGCCGACCAACGCCGCCGGCGGCACCAAGCCGAGCGCGAATTCCTTCCATACATACGCCATCGATTTGGCGCGCATGTGTTCCGGCAACGGCGGGCCGAGTGAAGGGTTTATCTGGCAACGGAGTAGGGCGTAGAAGGTGTACAACATCGCCAGCATAAAGCCGGGGATGATGGCGGCGGCGAATAAATCGGTGACCGGCACTTCGAGAATTGGGCCCATCACCACCAACATAATGCTCGGCGGAATCAAAATGCCGAGCGTGCCGCCGGCGGTGATGGTGCCGGCCGCGAGGCGTGGGTTGTAGCCGGATTGGTTCATGGTTTTGGCCGCCATGATGCCGAGTATCGTGACCGAGGCGCCGACAATGCCGGTGGCTGCGGCGAATACGGTCGACACCAACAACACCGCGACATACAACGCGCCCTTGACGCGCGACAAGGTGAGCAGCACGGCTTTGAACAGGCGTTCCATCAGCCCGGCTTGTTCCATTAAGATGCCCATGAAAATAAACAGCGGCACCGCGGCCAAGGTTTGCTCGAGCATTACATTGGAGAATTGAAAGGTCATCAGGTAAAACACCAGTTGACCAAACCCCCACAAGCCGAACGCCATGCCGAGGAAAATCAGCGTGAAGGAAATCGGGAAGCCGACGAAGATGGCGAACAACATCACGCCAATCATGACGACGCCAATCCATTCGGGCGGCAGGTTGATGATGGAATCAATCATGTCGGCCACCGATTATGGCGCGCGGCGTAAACGCTTTTTAAGGTTTCGGATACGCCTTGTATCAACAGCAACACCGCGCCAATCGGCAACACCGATTTGACCGGGCCCATGTACGGCATCCATGCGGTGTCCATGCCGCGTTCGCCGCGTTCAATTGCCAGCCAGGCGTAATCGATGGAAGTCCACAAAAACACCATCAAGCCGGGGAAATAGAAGGTGAGATACAGCGTCGCGTCAATTACGCCTTGTGCGCGCGCCGACCAGTTGCGATATAAAAAATCGGCGCGGATATGCACGCCGCGCATCAATGCATACGCCGCGCCGAGCATAAATAATGCGCCGTAAAACATTCGGCTGATGTCGTACGCCCACATGGTCGGCGCGAGAAAATATTTGCGCGCGATGACTTCATAAACCATCGCCAACCCCAGCGGCAACAACAGCCAACAGACCACGCGCCCGGTGGCAAAACTAAACGCATCAATCGCGCGTATCGTCGCCGCCATCCAAGTCGGCATGTCGGCGGGCAGTTGCGCGGTCACACCGCGCCGCTCGGCGATGAGTTCGTCGGCGGTGTCGAGTTTCGACGGGTCGATTTGTTCCGGCATGGTCGTTGGTGTTGGGTTTAATTAATTTTGATTTAATTTTGATTGGGTGATTGTAACTTATAAAAGTAACTTATAAAAGTAACTTATCAAGGTAACTTTTAATTGTGACTTTAACTTCTTAAAACACACGCCCAACGACTTCGAATTCATCGTCGCCGCGATGGCACAACATTACTTGCGGGGTGCGGTTGTCATCCCATTTTTTGGTGTCGATGAGGACATCCAAATACCGGTGAAGTTCTTCGCTGTCCAATTCGATGCGATTGTTCCACGCACAAAACCGCAACGGCACGGTCAGGCAACGGTCGTCATAATACAACTTTATCGACTCCCATTCACGCTGAAATATCCGCGCGCATTCGTTGAGCGACACCGGCATGTACAGGTGTTTTTTCTCGCCGTAGAAGCCGAGTGTTAGGGTGAATCTTCGATAGGACATCATTGAACAAATACACAATAAAATGGTAAAAAAATAAGGGACAAAAAAATAATAAACAAAACAGTAAACAAATAAACAATAAAAAAACTCGACGGGCACAACGCCCGTCGAGTTCCGTCAGTCAATTCAACGAATCAATCATTGACCGTCAGCAAACGCCTTGCCCAACTTCGCATTCGAAGTTTGCGCGCCAGCCCAGAACGGCACGGCGATTTCGGCGAAGGCTTTTTGTGAATCCCAGACTTCTTTGAAGAACGCGTTTTTTGCGGCGTTTTTCTCGAGGCTGGCTTTGGCGGCGTTCATGTATGCCGGAAAATAATCCGCCGGCGTGTCGTGCAGGATGACGCCGTGATTCTCGGTGAGGTCTTTGAGCGCCTTGCCGTTTTCGTAAATGCGATACGACAGCGAACGAATCAACGACGCATCGGCGGCGACTTCCATCGCGCGCTTTTGGCGGTCGGTTAATTTGTTCCATACATCTTTGTTGATGTACATGTCGGCGTTGACCACGACTTGATGCAAGCCCTGCAGATAATAATGCTTCAGCACCTTTTGGAAACCAAACACGCTGTCGGGTTTCGGGCAGCACCATTCGGCGGCGTCAATCACGCCTTTTTCGAGCGCCGGCAAAATGTCGCCGCCGCCCATCGCCACTGAGGCGACGCCGATGTCTTTATAGGTTTGCCCGGGAATGCCCGGCGGGGTGCGGAAGCGATATTTGCGAAAATCTTCCATGCTGTTAATCGGCTCCTTAAACCAACCCAACGCTTCGGGGCCGACCGGTTGTAACATCAAGCCTTTGATGTTCATGCCCATCTCATCCCACAAGCGGGTATACAACTCGCGTCCGCCGCCGTTCATATACCACGAGAGGAACGCGATGTTGTCAATGCCGACACCGGCGCCGGCAACCGGCGAACCGAACAGCATCGCAGCCGGGTGTTTGCCCGACCAGTAATGCGTCCACGCAAAGCCGCCGTCAACCAGCCCTTTGTCGACTGCATCGAGAATGTCGCGCCCGCTGACGACTGCGCCGTCGGGCAACACTTCGATGATGACTTGACCGTTGGTCAAGGCGGCGACGTTGTCGGCAAAATCTCTGACCATGACGATTTCATCGGCCTTGGTCGGCAACACCGACTGTACGCGGATGGTAACTCGGTTTTCGACTTCGGCGGATTGCGAAGTGGATTTGTTGTCGTCTTCACTGCATCCGGTCAGAAATACCGCGCCGACAATGGCGAAAGCAATTGCCGGCAATTTGAATAGTCGTAACATTTTTAAATTCCCCCATTCATTGAATTGGTGTAGCGATTAAACAGCAAGAAAACTCAAGTGGCTAAGTAAAATAAAAAAACAAAAACAACAAAGCGCAATACAACGCTACGCGCTTCGATACAACTTGGTCAACACAAACTCACGATGCCCCAACGCTTCGGCGGCGGTCAATCGTCCGTTGCAGGTGCGCACCACCATATCCAGCAACGCATCGCCGGCTTCGTCCATGTTCATCTCGCGGCGCAACAATTTCGATACATCGACATCGACATGTTCGCTCATCGTGCGCATGGTGCGCGGGTTGGCGGTGATTTTAATCACCGGCTCAATCGGGTTGCCGATGATGTTGCCTTGTCCGGTGGGGAAACAATGCACGACAAACCCGGCGGCGGCTTTGAGCGTAACGCATTCGGCGGCGGCCGAGGAGGTGTCCATAAAATACAACCCCGCGCCTTTGTTCGGAGTCTCGGCCGGCTCGAGGACATCGATATATTTCGCGCGCTTGCCAATTTTTTGCAAATTGCCGAGCGCCTTTTCTTCAATCGTGGTCAAGCCGCCGGCGATGTTGCCTTTGGTCGGCTGGCTGTCGGATAAATCGGAAGTCTTGTGCGGCTCGATGACTTCGTCCATGTACGCCTTCCAAGTGGCGTACCATTTATCGCCGATTTTTTCATCAATCGCGCGCGCTCGGCACAAATGTTCGCCGCCGGTAATCTCGGAGGTTTCGCTGAAACAGTTGGTCACGCCCATGGCGTCGGTTTTGTCGACGAAATTGCCGACCGTCGGATTGGCCGCAATCCCCGAAGTCGTGTCGGATTCGCCGCATTTATGCGACACCCAAACATCCGCCAGCGAACATTCGGTGCGACGCAATTCGGACGCCCAATGCACATATTCCTTTGCCGTGCGGCTGGCCATCGCAATCGTGTTGATGTCGCCGTGCCGTTCAATCGAAAACCCGCGCACCGGTTTGCCGCTCTCGGCGATGCCGTCGACGATGACTTGCGTCCATTCCGGCTCGATGCCGATGACAATCACCGCCGCCACGTTGGGATTCGCGCCGGTGCCAATCAATGTGCGGAAGTGCAGTTGCAAATCCTCGCCGAATTGCAGCCGACCATAGGCGTGCGGTATCGCCATCGTGCCGTGAATGTGGTTGGCGACCGCTTCGCAGGCGGCGTTGGATAAATCGTCGAGCGGCAAAATCACCACATGATTGCGGATGCCGACGCGTTTATTTTCGCGGCGATAGCCGAGGATGCTCGGCGGCGTTGCGGGTTTATTGGCGGACATATCGATCACCACTTTTTGGTTTTGGTGTTGTGTACATGCAGATGCGCGCCGGTTGCAATATCGGCAACCGCGCGCCCGATGATTTCGCCGTATTTAATGACATCCTCGCCGGTCTTAATGTCGCGCAACGCAATCTTATGCCCAAGCGGAATCGGCTCGAGCGTTTTGACCGTGACGGTCTCGTCGGTTTCCATGCACCAGCCGGTTAACTGTTGCCCGGCGTCAATCTCTTCGACGACGACCACGCCGACATCGTCGTGCGCGTCGTGTATTAAAAAATCCGGCGGTTGGGTGGCGGCGTTCATTTCGTTGGCGTTACGGTGGAAGTTATGGTGTATCGATGTTAATAAGTTTTGTGCAAAGGTTAAGTTGTATCAATCAATCGTATAAAAGTAAATCGCACAAATGTTAAAGGGTGCAAATTAATTATACAAAAATAAATCGCACAAAAGCGGGCTGTACAAAAAACCCGCACAAAAATATTGCGGCGCGATTATAACAGTTCGGCGGCGGCGATATGCGCGGCGTTTGGGCGTAAAATCGGGCGCATTCCACTCGAGGCAATCCAATGAGCAATCCAATCAGCACTCCAATCAACTGGGCATCAATTGCGCTGTTAATGTTGTTGACGACCGCCGTATGCACAACCGCCTTGGCCGGTTCGCGATTGTTCGACGCCATCGCCGACGGCGACACCGCAAAAGCCAATCGCCTGATACAAAACGGCGCGGATGTGCGCGAAACCAACAAAGCCAACGAGACGCCGCTGCACATCGCCGCGCAATTCAATGCGGTCGCGTTAATCGATGCGCTCATCGCTCACGGCGCGCAAGTCGACGCCATCGATAACCGCGACAACACCCCGCTGTTTTTCGCCGCTCGCAACGGCGCCTTTGATGCCGTGCAACGCTTAATCGCCCACGGCGCAAACCTCGCCCTGCGCGAAAAAAACGGCGCGACGGTGTTGCACTGGGCCGCTTGGAACAATCACGCCGAAGTGTGTCAATTGCTCATCGATAACAACGTCGCCGTCGACGCCAACGACAACAACGGCTTAACCGCGCTGCAAGTTTCCATCGCCTTGGACGCCCCCGCCGCGGCGCGCGTATTAATCGCCAACGGCGCCGATGTCAACGCACGAAACAACCTCGGCGACACGGCATTGCACTGGGCCGCCCCCAAAAACGCCGTGGCACTGGCCGAACTTCTGCTCGCCAACGGCGCCAAATTGAACTTTCGCGATGCATTGGGCCGAACGCCGCTACAACACGCCGCGGAAAACGCCGCGCTCGAGATGGTGGAGTTGCTGCTTGCGAATGGGGCGGAGGTGAATACGGTTAATGAAAACGGCGAGACGACGTTGGAGTCGGCGGAGGGGGAGGCGGTGAAGGCGGTGTTGCGGGCGAATGGGGCGAAGTGATTTTTGTGGTGTGTGACGATTTTCTTTTGCGGGCATTTAATCAGCAAACGCAAGCGCGAATCGATTGTCGCCTAAATGCGTTACGCGAATTTTCGTAGGGTTGTTGAGTTCCCAGTCGTCGCGCTTGTTTGCGATTAACCAAGCGCCGATTTCTTTTTTGCGCCATTCGGGGCAGGTTGTCCAAAAAGTGTCAGTGATATTGATGGAAACCCAGTCACCATCGATTCGCAATTCGACTTTGTTGGGTGTTTGTAATCCGAGTATCTGTTCGAGGATGTTGTGCCCGGAAACATTAATCGAAACACCAAAGACTGCACCGGTTTTGTGACCGAGCGAGTTATTGCGCCATGCGGAAGCGATGAATTCTTTGTTCGTCATACGGTTTTCTCCGAATAAGTAGTGAAGTAAATAAATCAATTAGAGGGTGCCGCAACCGTCCGGGTTTTTGGCAACCTTGGGATTCCAAGCGGTAGTTTTGCCCGCCGCATTGGCGGGCAAAACTGAAGCGCCGGTGACGCGCCAACTGCAAGCGCATTAGTTGGCAAACGGCTCAATGGAAACCTCCACTTTTACGACGCCCTCTTTAAGGCACCGAGTGCGTTGGGCATAACCGGTTCGCAGATTGCCAACCAAATCGGAATGTACAGTGAAGTTGCTTGCGTTCCAGATATGGTCACTATGCGAACCGTTTTCATACCACCGCCGGACAAACGCCTGCTTTTGCTGCATAAGGAGACGTTTAAATTCTCGTTTGCTGTGGGGATGGAAGACAAGTTCAATTGGCTCATCTTCGGAAACTGCACGCGGCTCGACGGAGCGCGATAAGTTTTCTTGCTCACATTTCGTAAGCAAGTCGTCAATTGCCGCTTCCCAAGAAATATCTTTCTTGGATGCGTAAGCGGCAAGCCGAGTGCAGATTTGTTCATTAACTTGCAGTTGAATATACATAATAGATGCCTCAATATTTGAGTTAAGTGAGTTTGGAATTATGTAATCAAAGCATCCAGAAGTCAAGCACATTCTCACAATTTTTTATAAAAAAACATCAAATGGTTATACAAAATTAGCACTCATATTCTTGCAAAGCCCGAATCCGTTCCTCCAACGGCGGATGACTCATAAACAACCGCCGCCAACCGCCGTTGCGCGCGCCGGTGATGCCGGCGGCTTCGATGGCTTTCGGCAATTCGGCTTCGGGTTCGGTGGCGTTTTGCAGGCGGCGCAAGGCGGAAATCATCTTGGCGCGGCCGGCGAGTTTTGCGCCGCCTTGGTCGGCGCGGAATTCGCGTTGGCGTGAAAACCGCATCACAATCATCGTCGCCAACACCGACAGCACGATTTGCGCGACCAGCGAGCAGATGAAATAGCCGATTTGATAGCCGCCGCGTTGACCGCGAAATAAAATTTGCGCGACCAATATGCCGATAATCCGCGAGAAGAATATGACGAAAGTGTTGACCACGCCCTGTATTAAACTGAGCGTGACCATATCGCCGTTGGCGACATGCGTGACTTCATGCGCGAGCACCGCTTCGACTTCGTCGGCGGTTAATTTTTCGAGCAAGCCTTCGCTGACGGCGACCAGCGCGTTATTGCGAAACATTCCGGTGGCGAATGCATTGGGTTGCGCCGATGCAAAGATGCCGACTTCGGGCATGCCGATGCCGGCCATCTCGGCTTGACGGCGCACCGTGTTGCACAGCCGACGTTCGCGGTCGTTGGTTGCGTCCGCGTCGATAAGGCGCACGCGCATCATGCGCTTTGCCATCGGCTTGGACAGCGCACAGGAAATCAACGCGCCCAACATGCCAACCGCCGCGGAGAACAACAACAACCCGAAGAGGCTTATTCCGGTGTGCGCGTGTAAAACCGGCTCGATGCCAAACAATTTTGCGGTGACGCTCAACACAATCAGCACCGCAATGTTGGTCAACAAAAATAAAACGATTCGCGTGAACATTTTTGTTTACTCGATGAAGTTAACTCATGCATGCGATTGTACCCAATCCCAACAACCCATGCGCATCGCAACCGCCGCCGATGCATCGCTCAAAGCAAATGCGTAACCCGCATTTCACCGCCCCATTTTTCCCGCAGATATTCGGCGACCAATCGTCGATGGCAATGATGCGGTTGGTGTTCGCTGCACAACAAACAACCGTCATGCATCATCTTTTTATCCAACGTATCTTCGATGCGCCGCTGCGTCATCAATGCAAGAAATTGTTTTTCATACTCCGCCCATTCGCCCTTGTGTTTTTTATACGCATCCAAAATGTCGCGCGTCGGCGCCAACTCGGTTAAATGCAAATACTCCATCGCGCCGATTTGCCGCAAAAAATAAGCCAAATCATCACGCTTGGCAAAACCGGACAATTGCGAAACATTGTTCAACCGCACATCCAACACCCGCTTAACGCCGGCCGATTGCAGTTTGCCAAAAAATTCCTGCGCCTTCTTTTGAGTGAAGCCGATGGTGTAGAGGTCGATGTTCATTTCGATGATTCAGATTTGCCGGCGTCGCGTTTGTATGCAATTCGTTCACCGCGTTTGTCGTACGCGGCGGCGATGTTGTCTTCGTCGGCAATTAACGCCGACGGGTGGATGCCGACCAATTTCATCAGACGATGCTCGGCTTGTTGATTGGTTTCGATTGCACCGTCGGCGCAAATGTGATGCACGGAAAATTCCCCGCGCAATTGCCGCGTTACCAAAATCATTCGATGACAATCCAACGGGTCCTTCTCGGCGCACATCAATGCAATTTTATGTTCGCTTGCACCGTTGCGCAATCGCGTTAAGCCGCGCTGAAATGTTTCATCGCGCGCCAACCGCGCAAACTGCACTTGTCCGTTTGCATAACATTGCGCATTGTCGCTGCGCGCCCCGAGTTCCTTGCCGAGATAAACATAATGAATGCCGTGCATTTTGATTTCGCCTTTTAAGGTTTCGCGGTTGTATTGCGGGTTGTAGCGGCTGTACGGCTGTGAACGAACATCACACAAGGCGGTGATGTCGTGCTGTTTTAACAGCGCAATAAACGCTTTGGTTTCATGCGTGGAGTGGCCGACAGTGTATAGAACGGTTTTATTCATCGAAGCAAACGCATTTTGTTTTTCCTGAAGTTGTCACACTAACAATTCTCGTGTCGCACATAATTCCCCTACACATTAAGTAAAGTCACGAAATAAAGTCACATCACCATTAAAACCAAAATCAACCCAACCAAAATTACAACAAACCAAAGCCACCCCACCACCCTCACAAACAATCCTCCAACACCATCCCCGCACACTTCTCCGCAATCATCACCGTCGGCGCATTGGTGTTGCCCGAAGTTATCGTTGGCATAATCGATGCATCAGCCACGCGCAAGCCGGCGATGCCGTGTACGCGCAAGCGATGGTCGACCACCGCATCGTTGTCGTCGCGCGGGCCCATTTTGCAGGTGCCGGCCGGGTGATAAATGGTTGTTGCCGTGTTGCGGGCGTGGGCGAGCAATTCTTCGTCGGTGCGCACGGCGTCGCCGGGGTCGTGTTCTTCGGTGATGTATTCGGCGAGTGCCGGCATTTCGGCGATTTTGCGCGATACCTTCATTGCCATTACGGCGGTTTGGCAATCGAGTTCGGTGGATAGATAATTTGGCGCGATGGTTGGATGCGTCATTGGGTCGGGGGCGGCGATGGTGATTGTGCCGCGGCTGGTTGGGCGCAATTGGCAGACCGATGAGGTGAACGCCGAGAATGGATGCACGCCTTCGCCGGGGTTGTCGGAGCTGAGCGGTTGGAAATGGAATTGAATGTCCGGGCGGGTGAGATATTTGGCGGTGCGGGTGAAGATGGCGACTTGGCTGGCCGCCATGCTCATCGGGCCGCTGCGCGTCAGCAGGTATTGCGCGCCGATGAATAGTTTGCGCAGCGGGTTGTTAATCTCATCGTTTAAGGTCGGTTGACGACATTTGTATACGGCGCGGATTTGCAGATGGTCCTGCAAGTTTTTGCCGACGCCGCGCAAATGCGCTTGATGCGCGATGCCGAGCGATTGACACAAGCCGCCGTCGGCGATGCCGGAGAGTTGCAGAATTTGCGGCGAACCAATTGCGCCGGCGCACAGGATAATTTGATTGGCGGTTGCGCTGTGGGCGATGTTGCGATGCAGATAGTCGACGCCGACTGCGCGTTGCGCCTTAATGTTAATCCGCGTTGCATGCGCATCGGTGCGCACGGATAAATTGCCGCGTTTTTTTGCCGCGCGCAAATAGCCGGCGGTGCTGCATCGCAAGCCGCGCGATGCGGTCAATTGAAAATAGCCGACGCCTTCTTGCACCGCGCCGTTGAAATCGCGGTTATACGGGATGCCGGCTTGTTCGGCGGCGATGATGAATGATTCGGTGATGTCGCGGCGCAGGCGAATGTCGGACACTTTAAGCAAGCCGCCTTGCCCGTGAAAATGGTCGGCGCCGCGTTCTTGATCTTCGGCGCGAATAAAATGCGGCAACACTTCGGCAAACGACCAGCCGGGATTGTCGCGCGCCCAATCGTCATAATCCTGCGCCTGCCCGCGGATGTAGAGCAAGCCGTTTAACGCGCTCGACCCGCCGAGCACTTTGCCGCGCGGCCATTTAAGACGGCGTCCGTTTAACCCGCGTTCGGCTTGCGTGCGATAACACCAATCGAATTTTGGGTTATGCATGGTTTTGAAATAGCCGACCGGAATATGCAGCCACGGATTGCGGTCGCGCCGCCCGGCTTCGAGCAACAGCACTCGATGCGCGCGGTTTGCGCTCAGGCGATTCGCCAGCACACAACCGGCCGAGCCTGCGCCGATGATGATGAAATCAAAATTTTCCACAGTGTTCATCCGGGTGCGTTGTGTTGGATAATCGCGGCGTCGGATACGCGCAATCTCGGCGCACGGCATTGCAATCGCGCGCACGCAACATCATATTCGCGCATATCGTCCAACGCCATCTTAACGCAATGCCGCGCGCGTTTTTTTAGTATAATCGCCGCCGTGTTGCAAAGGCGCATCATCGCGCCCAACTTGACGGCGTTCACTCACGACCATGCAAACCGATTTAACCATTTCCGAAAGCGCGATTGCGCGCATCCATCAACTGCTCGCCGACAAGGGCGACCCGGCGTTGAAGTTGCGCGTATTCATTCGCGGCGGCGGTTGTTCGGGCTTTCAATACGGCTTTCAATTCGACGGCGAAGCGCAAGACGACGACCTGAAAGTCGAACAGAGCGGCGTGCAAGTGTTGGTCGATATGCTCAGCATGCAATATTTATCCGGCGCCGAGATTGATTATTTGGACGACATCATGGGCAGCCGGTTTTTAGTGAACAACCCAAACGCCAGCACGACTTGCGGTTGCGGCTCGTCGTTTTCTGTATAGGTGTCCGCCACTTCCCGCCTTGACCTTTTATCGATGCGCCCCCATTTTTTTGTGTGACTCCACCGCTTAACTTAAACTTGTGATGAACTCTTTTGATGCCGAAGCCAATTCATCGGCGCACACCGATGCGGTTGCCGATGGCAATGGCGACCATGTCGATAACGACGGGAACGTCGATGTCGGTGATGACAAAGTTGTCGATGGTGCTGATGTTGCCGATGACGCCGCCGAGTCCGACGGTGCATTATCCGCACAGTTAAGCGAGGCGCAGGCGCAGCTCGAACAAGCCAAAGATGAATCTTTGCGTGCGCGTGCTGAGGTCGAGAATGTTCGGCGGCGGTCGCAGAAAGAAATTGCGGCGGCGCGTAAGTTTGCGATTGAAAATTTTGCGCAGGAATTGCTTGGCGTGCGCGACAGTTTGCAGCGTGCTTGTGAAGTCGAATTAAATCAAGACGCCGGTGATGCGGTTACGCAGATGAAGGAAGGGCTGGCGTTAACATTGAAACAATTCGATTTGAGCCTCGGCAAATTCGCGGTCGCTGAAGTCGCCGCCGCACCGGGTGTGCGGTTTGACCCGCAACTGCATCAAGCCATCGGCACCGAAGCCGCGCCTGACATTGCCGCTGACCATATTGTTACTGTCGTGCAAAAAGGTTACACATTGAATGAACGATTGTTGCGTCCGGCGATGGTGGTGGTTTGTGCTGGGCAAGGTGATGTTGCAGGTGGCGGTGCAAGTGATGACCAAGTCGACGGTGGCAACGACGGTCAAGTCGATGCCGGCAACGACAATGACGGTCAAGGCGATGTCGCAAGCGACGGTAACGACGCGTAGTTCGATTAATTCGTAACTTATTCACTTCACTTCCGTTTAATTAATGGTTCGCGTTTCATTAAATGTCGACGTTAATAAACTAAAGCACCGTCACCATCTCATCAACCGAGTATCATCGACCGAGCCAATTTCGCGGCGACTTGCATTGCGTTAATTCGCCCGCATATCCAACGCATCTGAGCGCGCCGTTGAACTTAATGCAATGCGGCGTCGCTGTAAACTTTTATGCAAACTTTTACGCACACTTTTACGCACACTTTTTTGATTCATTAATTTTGAGGAAAGCACACCATGTCAAAGATTATCGGTATTGACCTTGGCACGACCAATTCATGCGTTGCCGTCACCGAAGGCGGCACGCCGAAGGTTATTGAGAACAGCGAAGGCGATCGCACCACGCCGTCGATTGTCGCGTTCACCAAGGATAACGAAGTGTTGGTTGGGCAGGCGGCCAAGCGTCAATCGGTCACCAATCCGGCCAACACGGTGTTTGCGGTCAAGCGATTGATTGGGCGGCGGTTTGATGAAGAGGTCGTGCAGCGCGACATTTCATTGATGCCGTATAAAATCATCAAGGCCAAAAATGGCGACGCCTGGGTCGAAGCCGGCGGCAAGCAGATGGCCGCGCCCGAAGTGTCCGCGCGGATTTTGCAAAAAATGAAACAAACCGCCGAGGATTATCTCGGCGAGGAAGTGCGCGAGGCGGTGATTACCGTGCCGGCGTATTTCAATGATTCGCAACGCCAAGCCACCAAAGACGCCGGGCGCATCGCCGGGCTGGAAGTCAAACGCATCATCAACGAACCGACCGCCGCCGCGCTTGCTTATGGAATGGACAAGGGCAAGGGCGACCGCAAAATTGTCGTGTACGACCTTGGCGGCGGCACGTTCGATGTGTCGATTATTGAAATCGCCGAAGTCGAAGGCGAGCATCAATTCGAAGTGTTGTCGACCAACGGCGACACCTTTTTGGGCGGCGAGGATTTCGACCGACGGTTGATTGATTATCTCGCCGATGAATTTAAAAAAGATCAAGGCATGGATTTGCGCGGCGACCCGTTGGCGATGCAGCGGCTTAAGGAAGGCGCCGAGAAAGCCAAAATTGAATTGTCGTCCTCGGCGCAAACCGAAGTGAACCTGCCGTACATCACCGCCGATGCAAGCGGACCGAAACATCTGCATATGAAATTGACGCGCGCGAAACTCGAGGCGTTGGTTGACGAATTGTTGCAGCAGACGCTCAAGCCGTGCAAAACCGCTTTATCCGACGCCGGGTTGAGCGCGACCGACATCGACGATGTCATTTTGGTCGGCGGGCAAACGCGCATGCCGAAGGTGCATGAATTGGTCGCCGATTTTTTTGGCAAGGAAGCGCGCCGCGACGTCAACCCGGATGAAGCCGTGGCCGTGGGCGCGGCGATACAGGGCGGCGTGTTGGGCGGCGAGGTTAAGGATGTGTTGTTGTTGGATGTCACGCCGCTGTCGCTCGGCATCGAAACGCTCGGCGGGGTGATGACCAAGTTGGTCGACAAAAACACCACGATACCGACCAAGGCGAGCCAGGTGTTTTCCACCGCCGACGACAATCAAGGCGCGGTCACCGTGCATGTATTGCAGGGCGAACGCGAAGTCGCCGGCGGCAACAAATCGCTCGGGCGGTTTGATTTAACCGAAATTCCGCCGGCGCCGCGCGGCGTGCCGCAGATTGAAGTGTCGTTCGACATCGACGCCAACGGCATCTTAAACGTGTCGGCGAAAGACAAAGCCACCGGGCGCGAAAACAAAATCGTCATCAAATCCAGTTCCGGTTTGTCCGACGCCGAGATTGCGCAGATGGTTACCGACGCCGAAACCCACGCTGAGGAAGATCGCAAGGCGCGCGAGTTGGTCGATGCGCGCAATCAAGGCGAAGCGATGATTCACGGCGTGCGCAAATCGATAAGCGAGTTGGGCGACAAAATCGAAGCGAGCGAAAAGAGCGACATCGAAACCGCCGTCGGCGAATTGGAAACGGCGTTGAAGGGCGACGACGTCGCCGCGATTGGCGAAAAAACCCAAGCGTTAACCGCCGTCAGCCACAAACTCGCCGAGCAAATGTATGCGCAAGCGAATGCTGAAGGCGACGATGCGCAAGCCGGCGGTGACGGCGGTGCTGACGCCGCCGCCAAGGGCGACGATGATGTTGTCGATGCTGAGTTCGAGGAAGTCGGTGACAAGGATAAAGACAAGGACAAATCGTAAATGCGCTTGTCGCGATTGCAAAACTGTCGGCACGATTGTTAATGCGATTGTCAACACGATTGCCAACAAGCGGGTTTACAATCGCCGATGCAATTGGCGCGACAATTGATGTGACAATTGACGTGACAATTGACGTGACAATTGCGATGACGGTTGACCGAAGCGGGGCATGCGCCCCGTTTTTGGCGCATTCATCCGCGCCGGTTAATTGACTCATTTGTTAATGCACTTGATGTTAATGCATTTGTGTTAATACATTTACTATTAATGAATCGGTTAATTCGCTCGTTAACATTTATTAACGCACTTATTAATTAATTCACTTCGTTATTGCAACTCAAGTTAACCCTTAACGCATTAACCTTTCACGCAACGCACCGCATACGCCACAGTTCGCCACCGGTTACCCCATGGAAAAAAAAGATTATTACGAAGTGTTGGGCGTCGAACGCCGTGCGACTGCCGCCGAGTTGAAGCAGGCGTATCGTCGCTTGGCGATGAAATATCATCCGGACCGCGCACAAAATGATTCCGGCGCCGAAGCGCGTTTTAAGGAGGCGCAGGAAGCCTATGCGGTGCTCGGCGATGCGAAAAAACGCGCGTCGTATGACCAATTCGGGCATGCCGGCGTCGAAAACGCGGCCGGCGGCGCCGATGTCGATATCAGCGGCTTTGGCGACATCTTCGGTGACATCTTCGGTGATATTTTTGGCGGCGGGCGAAGGCGCGCGCGCGGCGGCGACGATTTGCAATATGCGTTGGAGTTAACGCTGCTCGAAGCGGCGCGCGGCGCGACCAAAAAAATCCGCGTTGCCAAAACGGTCAACTGCGCGGATTGCAAAGGCTCGGGCGCGCGACGCGGTTCGTCGCCGAAAACCTGCACCGCCTGCAACGGACAAGGGCGGGTGCGCGTGCAACAAGGGTTCTTTTCGGTGCAGCAAACTTGCCGACATTGTCAAGGACGCGGGCGGGTGATTACCGACCCGTGCGACTCCTGCAAAGGGCGCGGCGTGGTGCGCGATGAATCCGAGTTGTCGGTCAAGATTCCGGCCGGGGTTGACGACGGCGACCAAGTGCGCGTGGCCGGCGAAGGCGAAAGCAATCAACACGGCAGCGGCGATTTATATGTGCAGATACGCGTCGCCGCGCATGAAATTTTTCAGCGCGACGGCGACAATTTATTGTGCGAAGTGCCGGTCGGGTTTGCAACCTTGGCACTCGGCGGCACCTTGGAAATACCAACCTTGTCGGGGCGCGCCAAATTAAAGGTGCCGGCCGGCAGTCAATCGGCGCGCGTGTTTCGCCTGCGCGACAAAGGCGTGCGCAATGTGCGCAGCGGCGCAACCGGCGATTTGTTGTGCAAAGTGTCGGTCGAAACGCCGGTGCATCTCACCGCCAAACAACGCGAACTCATCGCCGAATTCGCCGAGTCGGTCGCCGCCGGCGGCAAACGCCAAGCACCGCGCAGCGATTCATGGGCTGAGAAGATTAAGCGGTTTTTGAATGAGTTGGCGGCGTGAATGATTTATTAAATCGATTGTCGAGTCGGTTGCCGAGTCGCTTGCCGATTTATTTACTGGGTCACTCGTTGTGTCACGTGTTAAGTCACTTATTATTGTTGCGATTGACATCAACAGTAACAGTAATGTTAACAGTGACAGTGACCTCGTTCATTCCAACCTCGTCGTTACCGTCATCGTCACCGTTGTCACTGTCATCGTCACAATCACAGTCACGGTCATCACCGTTGCAACTCCCAATTAACCACTACTCATGAAAGCCGCCGCCGCCCTTGCGCCCGATGGCGTATTCGACCGCGCGCTGGAAAATTTCACGCCGCGTGTTGCGCAATGCGAGATGGCGCAGGCGGTCGAGGATTCATTGCAGCACGGCGGGCGATTGGTGGTCGAATCGGCGACCGGCACCGGCAAGACCTTCGCCTATCTTGCGCCGATTGTGGTCAGCGGCAAGCGCACGATTATCTCGACCGCCACCAAACATCTGCAGGAACAATTGTTTCATCGCGATTTGCCGCAAGTCGCCAAAGTGTTGGGCGCACCGCTCGATGCAGTGTTGCTGAAAGGGCGGGCGAATTATTTATGCAAGCATCGGTTGGCGGTGCATACGCGGCAGAGCGAATTGATTGGCGAAGCCGAAGCGCATTCGTTTGACGCGATTGAAAAATGGGCTGCGCAAACCGCCGACGGCGACATCGCCGAGGTTGCCGAGATAGGCGAGGATTCGCCGTTGTGGAAATTGGTGACCTCGACCACCGACAATTGTTTGGGCGGCGAATGCCCGGATTTTAAGGATTGCTGGGTGAACAAGGCGCGCAAGCGGGCGATGAAAGCCGATGTCGTCGTCGTCAATCATCATTTGTTTTTTTCCGATTTGACGATGAAGTTGGAAGGCTTCGGCGAATTGTTGCCGCAAGCCGAGGCGGTGGTGTTTGACGAGGCGCACGCCATCGCCGACATTGCATCGGATTTTTTTGGCTTTGCGTTATCGACCGCAAAGTTTGGCGAATTAACCAACGATGTAAAACTCGCCGAACGCGATGAAAAAAGCGGCGTGGATTTTGGCGACAGCGCGCGCGAATTGAATCGAGCCGGCAAGGCGATTGTGCGCGTCACCGAAGAATTCGCCGGGCGGTCGGTCGATGAGGAGACATTGCAAAGCGATGCATTCGAGCGCGCCTGCACCGAATTGACGCACGCGTTGGCGGCGTATGAAGTGTTGCTGCAAAAAGCCGCGCGCAAAGGCGAAGCGTTGCAGCGATGCCATGAACGATGTTTGCAACTGCAGGAAAACCTCGACGCTTGGCTGCATCAACGCGACGGCGATTGGGTGCAGTGGGCGCAAATCGGGCACGGCTGGGTTAACTTTTGCGCAACGCCGTTGCGTATCGACGAACGATTCACCGAGATGATGCAACAAAACCGCGTCGCTTGGGTGTTCACTTCGGCGACGCTGGCGGTCGGCGACGACTTCACGGCGTTTTGTGCGCGGCTTGGTTTGGACGACGAGGCCGAGACGCGACGCTTCGATAGTCAATACGATTACGCCAACAACGCGCTGTTGTATCTGCCGCCGCACATGCCCGAGCCGCGCGAACGCGAATTTGAATCGGCGTTGTGCAAAGTGATTGAACAAGTCGTCGGCGCAAGTCGCGGGCGCGCGTTTTGTTTATTCACCAGCATCGATATGATGAAACGCGCGCATCAAAATTTTGCGGCGCGCGCCGATTGGTCGATTTTTTTGCAGGGCGAAGCGCCCAAACAGGAATTGCTGGCGCGTTATCGCAGCGCCGAACATGCGGTGTTGTTTGCGACCGCAAGTTTTTGGCAGGGCGTCGATGTCGCCGGCGAACGGTTGTCGTGCGTGATTATCGATAAACTGCCCTTCGCCGCGCCGTCCGACCCGGTGCTCAAAAGCCGGCTGCGCGCCTGCGAACAGGACGGCGGCAATCCGTTTCGCGACATCCAAATCCCGGCCGCGGTGACCGCATTAAAGCAAGGCGCCGGACGATTGATCCGCTCGGAAACCGACCGCGGCGTGTTGGTGTTGTGCGACCCGCGCGTGGTGTCGAAATCATATGGGCGGTCGTTTATTAACAGTTTGCCGAAGATGCGCAAGTGTCAATCGATTGAACAAGTGCGGGCGTTTTTTAATGAGTGAAGTTTGGCGGGATGAAGTGTGTCGAGTGCGGTGTATCGAGTGAACTGTTGAACTGTGTCGCGCGCAGTTTATCGAATTAACATTGGCGAATTAACATTTGTAAATTAACGTTTGTGAATTAACGTTTACGAATTAACTTTATTGATTCCACTTATTCGAATGTCAACTGCGCCGCGTCTGCTTGCAATCGACACCGTAACCGAAAGTTGTTCGGCGGCGTTGTTGATGGATGATGTGCTTACGCAACGCATCGAACATTCGCGCGCGCATTCGCGGTTGATTTTGTCGATGGTGGATTCGTTGTTGGCGGAACGCAACATCGAATTGTCGGCGTTAACCGCGATTGCGGTCGATGTCGGGCCGGGTTCATTTACCGGCGTGCGCCTCGGCATCGGCGTTGCGCAAGGGCTTGGCTATGCGGCGCAGTTGAAGGTGATTGCGGTTGGTTCGCTCGAGGCGTTGGCGCAATCGGTGGTGACGCAGTCAACAAAGTTAACGGGTGACGGTGACAGTAACAGTGACGGTGATGACAATGCCGACAGCGACGGTGACAGTAACAGTAACAGTGACAGTGACAAAGTCGCACACGACGGTAAAAAAACATACAGCGTATTGCCGGCCATCGATGCGCGTATGCATCAAATTTATTATGCGCATTATCAAGTCGACGTTGCGCAACCGCCGCGTGAATTAATTGCGCCGTCGTTAATCGCGCCGCGTGAATTGGTGTTGCCCGGGGCGGCGACGGCGGTGGGCGGCGGTTGGGCGGCGTATCAAAATGAATTGCCGACGCCGGCGATGCATATCGTTAATCGAAATCCGCAAGCCGAAATTGTTGCGCGGATTGCGGCGCAACGAATCGATGCGGCAATCTCGCCGCTTGAAGTGCGCGCAAGTTATGTGCGCAATCAGGTGGCGACGCCGTCGGTTAAGGCATCGAGTAACGCTTCGATGAATGTGTCGGGTTAATCGACAGGGTGCAAGTGCGAGTCGTAAGCGCGATTCATAAATGCGTCACAAGTTACTTTCAAGTTACACCTTAACCCGCCAACAACACGCCGCCGACAAAGCGCGCGCCGAAATACGCCAGCACCAACAACCCGAATGCCGCCATCGTCCACTTCGCCGCGGTTTGTCCGCGCCAACCGAATATTGCGCGACCGCTTAACAATGCACCGAAGCCGCCCCAAGCGAGCAGCGCGAAAAGGATGTGATGATTGAACAATAAAAATGCATCGTAGTTTTCGAGCACCGCGCGCATGCCGGTGATTAAGTTGACGCTGAGCAATACAAAACCGAGCAGCGTCAACCGAAACAACGTCGTCTCCATTGTCTGCAACGCCGGCAAGGCGGCAAAAAAACCGGACGGGCGCGGTTGGCGCAATTGTTTTTCCTGTAGCCATAAAAGTAACGCTTGAGCAAATGCAATGCTGAGCACCGCATACGCGGCAACCGCGATGATTAAATGTCGACCAATGCCGCGCACAAATTCATCGAGTAAAAAAACATTGCCCGGCGCCAACTCGCCAATTAATAATCCGAGCAACCCAAGCGGCAACACGATGACGCCGAGCGATGGAATCGCGGTCGATGGCGCGCCGGTCGCGCGCGCGATGCGGCGGCTGTACAACGCAACGCACCAATACAACACAACGCCCATCCATGCAACCAACGATACGAAATGACCGAGCGCCAAGTTGAAGACATCGACACCGACGATGTTGCGGTATAATTGCCAACCATGCAATCCGCCGGCGACGGCGGTCAAGGCATGCAAGCCGCCCCATGAAATTGCCCGCCGCGCAAACCGCCGTTCATCGACGGCAATGCGCCGCCAAATCAATGCGCTGATTGCGCTGTACAACCCCGCGGCAACAATCATCATCCACATCAATGCGCACCTGATGAAGTGTAAGTGATGGTGTGAGTAATGTTAATCAATGTTATAACTTAACTGTGAAAATAAACTTTACAAGTGCACTTTAAAAGTAAACTTGTATCAATAAACTTTTACCAATCAAATGTTACAAAAAACTTTGTTAAGTGAACTTTACAATCGAATTGTTAATATCGTTAATAATGAATCGTCACGATAAAATTTCGCGCGCGAACTGCAACACCGCGCGCTAATTATACCGCCGACTCGCACCGTCATTTAACGCCCACCCAACTATGTTCACCCAACTCAGCGACCGCTTGACCGCCACCTTCCGCAACTTGCGCGGCAAGGGGCGGTTGAGTGAAGACAACGTCACCGCCGCGCTTCGTGAAGTGCGCGTGGCGTTGCTCGAAGCCGATGTGTCGTTGGATGTGGTGCGCGAATTTATCGATGGCGTTAAAGCGCGCGCGGTTGGCGGCGAAGTGTTGCGCAGCGTATCGCCGGCGCAGGCGGTGATTGCGGTGGTGCGCGATGAATTGGTCGAGTTGATGGGCGCGGCTTGCGATGAATTAAATCTCGCGGCTGAACCGCCGGCGGTGGTGTTGGTCGCCGGGCAACAAGGCGCGGGCAAAACCACCACAGTCGGCAAACTTGCGCACCTGCTCGGCGAGCGCCGCAAAAAAGTGATGACCGTCGCCGCCGACCTGCAGCGTCCGGCCGCGGTCGAACAATTGCGTCGATTGTCCGATGAAGTCGGCGCGCAATTTTTTCATCGCGATGATGTCGACGCGGTGCAACTTGCGCGCGACGGCGTAACCCAGGCGCGCAAAATGGCGATGGATGTGGTGTTGATTGACACCGCCGGGCGCTTGCATGTCGATGCGCAAATGATGGATGAGATTCGCCAAATCCGCGACGCCACCGCGCCGGTCGAAACTTTATTCGTGGTCGACAGCATGAGCGGGCAGGATGCGGTCAACAGCGCGCGCGCGTTTAATGACGCGGTTGCATTCACCGGCGTCGTGCTGACCAAAACCGACGGCGACGCGCGCGGCGGCGCGGCGTTGTCGATTCGCCATGTCACCGGCAAGCCGATTAAATTCATCGGCGTCGGCGAACGTCTCGATGCACTCGAGCCGTTTCATCCGCAACGCATCGCCGCGCGCATTTTGGGCATGGGCGATGTGCTGTCGCTGGTCGAAGACGCCCAACGCCAAGCCGACGACCAACAAGCCAAACAACTCGCGGACAAAGTCGCGCGCGGCAAAGGCTTCACGCTCGCCGATTTCCGCGAACAACTCGCGCAAATGCAAAAGATGGGCGGGCTTAAAGCCATCGCCGAAAAACTCCCGAGCCGCGCCGCCCAAACCGCATCACAACTCGACGAAAAACAATTCACCCGCAACATCGCCATCATCGATTCCATGACCCCGGGCGAACGCCGTCGCCCCGACATCCTGCGCGCCACCCGCAAAAAACGCGTCGCCGCCGGCGCTGGCGTGCAGGTGCAGGAGGTCAACCGCCTGCTCAAACAATTCACCCAAACCCAAAAGATGCTAAAACGCGCCGGCAAAGGCGGGATGAAGCGGATGATGGCGCAGTTGCAGGGCGGGTTGGGGTAAGGTGTTTGTGTTAACGTTTCGAAGTTACCGTGCGCACTATGAGGCAACCAAATGAAACTCGATTTTCATGTTAAGAACATTGGTAAATTGACCGACTCCAAATTGGAGTTTGGGCGGTTTACCGTGTTTGTCGGGCATAACGATACCGGCAAGCGTTTTGCATTGCAGTTGATGCATGCGATTTTTGACGCCATTAACTCGAATCACGCGGATGCGTATTTGCGCAAATTATTCCGCCCGGTGGCCGGCGCGCATTTGTTGCGCGAAATTAATTATTCGACCTTTGGCAAATCGGATGTCGAGGAAGTTAACATTATCTTTGACAACATCGAAAAAATGGAGACGGCGTTTACCGATTTTGCCGCGGATGATGTCGATGAATTTAACGCGATTATTGCCGGCATTATCGAAAACGTTGAAGCCATCCGCGAAGCCGCCGAGGATTTGCATCGCCCTGCGGAGGAAAACGAACGCACGTTGCCGGTGCGGTTGCGCGATGTCAATAAACACTGGCAGGAATTCGATGACCGTCTGCGCGAAATGCAAACGGCGTTGCAGGAAACCAACTTTGCGGATTTTTTGGACGGCGGCGTACAGCATCAACTCGACCACAATATGCAGCAGGCGTTTCAGGTAAAAAGTGTCGCCGAGTTGCCGAGCAAGCGACGCAAGCCGAGTTCGGTCGATATCGGCGAGATGCAAATGTTTGCAATCCAAAACGGCGATTTGCAAAACGTCATCAGCCACGCCGCCTTGCCGCAAATGCAATCGGATTGCAATGTGTGGTATTTGGATTCCGCGGTGCATTGGCAACTGATGCCATCGCTGAGATATTTTCATCTCAACCGGCGCGAATTGCGCAATGTGCATTTATACGACAACGCCGACGGGGTTTCGAAATCGTTTTACGACCTCGCGCATGCGTTGAAAGCCGGCCGCAGCGGGCGCCCGGCGTTTGCGGAATTGCATCGAAAGTTAACCGGCAAGCAAACCATCGACGGCAAAATCGAAGTGCCCGATTACGGCGAATGGGAATTTGCCGGCAAGCGCAAATCATTGCTGCTGTCGGCATCCGCCGGCGCCGTTAATCTCGGCATGTTGGCGTTGTTGATGGAGCGCAAACTATTAAACGAAAACTCGATTCTGTTCATCGACAAACCCGAAGCGCATCTGCATCCCGCGTGGCAGGTCTTAATGGCCGAAACGCTGTTCGCCTTGGCATCCGAAGGCGTACACATCGCCATCACCACCCACAGCCCGTACATTATTAAATGGCTGGAAGTGCAAGCCAAAAAGAACCCGCAGGACAAGGCGTTAATCGCCCTCAACCAATTCCCGATCAACAACGAACAAGCCGCGCATCAAAATTTTGACGAAAAGATGACGGCGATTAAAAAGGAATTTGTTAAGCCGTTTACGGATTTGGATTTGGTTGAGTTGTAGGTGGGGCGGTGGGTGTTTTGTTTGCAAGAGGTGATGTTTAAAGTGCTATAATCGCCGCGCCCGCAACCGGATACGCAACGAAATGAAATTTAATGTTCACATTAAGAATATTGGTAAATTGACCGACGCCAAGTTGGAGTTCGGGCAGTTTACCGTTCTTGCTGGTCCTAACAACACGGGCAAAAGTTTTGTGTCGAAGTTGATGTATTCGATTTTCGATGCGATGAACGCGAATCATGCGGACGTTTACTTTAAAAATTTAATGAAACCTGTCACTGAAACGCGCACGTTCGGTAAGATGATGCGGTTTTTGTCCATGAACGAGTTGGAGGACGAAGAAGTGAACTCAATTTTTGGACATATTGCAAAAATTGAAGACGCATTTAAGAATTTTACCGCTGATAATGTCGGGAAGATTAAAGAAATTACTCAAAAAATCATCCGAGAAATTGAAACTGTGCGAAATGCTATTGATGGCATTCGAAAATGTCCGCGCAATCTCGAAAGAACTTTGTTGATTTCGGCAGACGATTTTAAAAAATATTGGGAAGAACTGGATGAAAAGTTGGGTAATTTACAAAAAATCCTTGAGGAGGTTAACGCCTCGGATTTGTTGGCACAAGGAATGCAATCTAAGATTGCAAGTAATCTGATTCAGAATTTCCAAGTGCCAAACCTTGTGGATTTGCTGGGCAATAAAGACCAGATAGCCAAGGTTGACATCGACAATTTGGGTATGCTGGAAATCGAAAACAATAGGTTTCGTATTGACATGAGTCACGCTGGCTTGATGGAGTTGCAGGCATACTCCAGAGTTGCATATCTCGAGTCTCCAGTGTACTGGAAATTAAAAAATGCCTTGGAAGATGTTCGTCTTGGCGGGTGGAACTGGCTAAGTGCGAGAAAGCGAATCACTGGAATCCCGGAATATTTTTATGACCTCGCTCGGTCGTTGCGACTCGACCAAACAGGTGAGATGGCTTTCTCGGATGTTTATGAAAATTTGACCGGGGACAAAGTGATGGGCGGAAAAATTACTATTGCAGATGATGGTAACTTGCTGTTTGTGGAAAATGGACGCAAGTTTCCGTTGTCGACGACTGCGATGGGCACCACTAATCTTGGTGTATTGGCTTTGTTGATTGAACGCAAAGTATTGGACGAGACTTCCATTCTCTTCATTGATGAACCGGAAGCCCACCTTCATCCGGAGTGGCAGGTTACTATGGCGAAGGCTTTGTTTGCACTCGCCGAAAAAGGTGTGCATGTCGTCATCGCCACCCACAGCCCGGATATTCTTAAATGGCTGGAAGTGCATGCCAAAAAGAATCCTGATGCTAAAGAGTTAATCGCCCTAAACAAGTTTCCGATTAACAACGAAGATGCTGATGGTCAAGATTTTGACGACAAAATGGCGGCGATTAAAAGAGAATTGACCAAACCCTTTGCTGATTTGTATACGGCGGGGTTGTGATGTCACTCGAAAAATACAGGGAGCCGATTGTTGTCGGTGAAAAAAAGATTAAAAGTAAATATCCGGCCTATCGAATGGATGGGTCTGGAGAGCCAACTGATATGCGCGACGATGTTGGATTAGGCACAGTACATTGTTGTGACTATTTTGTGGCGACCAATCAAGCCGTTGTTCTTCTTGAAGAAACGGATTTGTTGAGCACTGTCACTATGGTGCGAGACGAGTACTCTTGCTTAGATGATAATGATAAAGATGACATCGTCAACAAACGAATTCGCGATGAAAACCAACTCAAAGCATACGGCTCAATGCTGGTGCTGTGTCGTTTATCGGCAAAAAACACCGAGGCAAAAAAACTGTTCGAGCATCGAGCATTCGAGTTTTGGCTTGTCGCCGGAAAAATGGAAAGCGACGATGACAAAATATATTTCGACAACATGAAAGATTCTTTACGGGGCGATTTAACCGGCGTAATCGGCAAACAATTGCTGGAAAACGTCGAGGTATTGTCGCCTGATGACTTGCGGAAAAAAATCTCGACGAAAGTTCCAAGGTAGACCTAAGCAACAACATCGAGCATGGATGACACCCGACTCACCCCCGCCAGTTGTGTCCCCACCCCCACATTTACGCTATACTCCCCCACATCCAATCCGTTGCGTAAATTCGACCATTCAATCCGCGAGTGCATTGTGACAATAACCGGCGCTGACATCATCGTTCGTTGTTTGCAGGACGAGAATATTGAGTACATCTTTGGGTATCCGGGCGGGGCGGCGCTGCATATTTATGACGCGCTTTACAAGCAGGATAAGGTGAAGCACATTTTGGTGCGCCATGAGCAGGGGGCGACGCACGCCGCCGACGGTTATGCGCGGTCGGTGGGCAAGCCGGGGGTGGTGTTGGTGACTTCGGGGCCGGGCGTGACCAACACCGTGACCGGCATCGCCACGGCCTATATGGATTCGATTCCGATGGTGGTGATTACCGCGCAAGTGCCGTCGACATTAATCGGCGACGACGCCTTCCAAGAGGTCGATACGGTCGGCATCACCCGGCCTTGCGTCAAGCATAATTTTTTGGTCAAGCGCGTCGAAGACATCGCAGTGACGATGAAGAAGGCGTTTTACATCGCCGCTTCGGGGCGCCCCGGGCCGGTCGTGGTCGACATCCCCAAGGACATCACCAACGAGCGCGCCGAATATCATTATCCGCGCAGCGTCGAGATGCGTTCGTATCAGCCGCATCACAAGGGGCATGGGCGGCAGATTGCGCGCGGCGTCGAATTATTGTTGTCAGCCAAGCGGCCGATTATTTACACCGGCGGCGGCGTGATACTCGGCGAGGCCGAGTCGGCGTTGCGCGAATTGTTGGCGTTGCTGAAATTCCCGGCGACCACCACGTTGATGGGGCTGGGCGCGATTGCCGCATCCGACCCGCATTTTCTCGGCATGCTCGGCATGCATGGCACTTATGAATCCAACATGGCGATGCACGATTGCGACGTGATGTTGGCGGTCGGCGCGCGGTTTGACGACCGCGTAACCGGCGATTTGGGAAAATTTTCGCCGGGCACGCGCATCGTGCAAATCGACATCGACCCTTCGTCGATAGGCAAAAACGTGCCGGTCGAAGTGCCGATTGTCGGGCATTGCGCCGAGGTGTTGACCGATATGCTCGCGCGCATCAAGCCGCGCGTCGGCGAGATTGACCGCGCGGCGGTCGATGCTTGGTGGGGCGAGGTTAACCAATGGAAGGCGGTGGATTCGCTTGCGTATGAACCCAGCGACACGGTGATTAAGCCGCAATATGTCGTGCAAAAAATGATGCAGGTGACGCGCGGCGAAGCGTTTGTTACCTCCGATGTCGGGCAGCATCAAATGTGGGCCGCGCAATATTACGGCTTCGAAAAACCGCGCCGTTGGATTAACTCCGGCGGGCTCGGCACAATGGGCTTTGGCTTGCCGGCCGCGATGGGCGTGCAACTCGCGCATCCGAATCAAACGGTGGCATGCATCACCGGCGACGCCAGCATCATCATGTGCATACAGGAATTATCGACCTGTCGGCAATACGACCTGCCGATTAAAATCATCAACCTCAACAATCGCTATATGGGGATGGTGCGGCAATGGCAGGAGTTTTTTTACGACCGCCGATATTCGCATTCCTACATGGATGCGCTGCCGGATTTTGTCGCCTTGGCCGAAAGTTTCGGGCATGTCGGCATGCGCATCGAAACGCCGGGCGAAGTCGAAGGCGCATTGCAGCGCGCGTTTGCGATGAAGGATAAACTCGTGTTTGTCGATGTCGTCACCGACCCGGGCGAAAATGTTTATCCGATGATTGCCGCCGGCAAGGGACACAACGAGATGCATCTCAAACCCGGCGGCGCGCAAGTCAAGCGCGAGTTGGCGTAAATGCGCAGAATCATTTCATTGCTGTTGGAAAACGAATCCGGCGCGTTGTCGCGCGTCGCCGGGTTGTTCTCGGCGCGCGGCTACAACATCGAATCGCTCACCGTCGCCCCAACCGAAGATGATTCACTGTCGCGCATGACCATCGTCACTTACGGCACCGATGAAATCATCGAACAAATCACCAAACAACTTAACAAGTTGATTGAAGTGGTTAAACTCATCGACTTGACCGAAGGCAAGCACATCGAACGCGAATTGCTGTTGGTCAAGGCGTTCGCCGCCAACAACGACCAGCGCGAAGAGGTCAAGCGATTAAACGACATCTTTCGCGGGCGGGTTATCGATGTAACCGAATCGACCTACACGCTCGAACTAACCGGCAGCAGCGAAAAGGTCGATGCGTTTCTCGATGCATTGCGCGCGGTCGAAATTGTCGAAGTGGTGCGCTCCGGCATCTCCGGCATCGGTCGCGGTCGGCGCGCGTTAAAAATTTAATCGGTTAATTGGTTAACCGTTTAACGTTAAAGTTAACATTAACATTCCCATTAGTATTAACATTCCCCCGCCGCGTTGCGGCATCCCGTCAACCTCACCGGAATTAACCCATGAAAGTGTTTTATCAAGACGACGCAAATTTGGATTTATTAAAGCGCAAAAAAATCGCGGTCATCGGCTACGGCTCACAAGGCCACGCGCACGCCAACAATCTTAAGGACAGCGGCATGGATGTCGTCGTCGGCTTGCGCAAAGAGTCGGCGTCGCGCGACAAAGCCAAACGCGCCGGAGTCGCGGTCGCCGAAGTCGGCGATGCGGTCGCGCAAGCCGATGTCGTGATGATGCTGTGCCCGGATGAATTGATGTCCGGCATTTACCAAAGCGAAGTCGTCGACCAATTAAAAAAGGGCGCGACCCTCGCCTTCGCGCACGGTTTTAATGTGCATTTTAACTACATCAAACCGCGCGACGATTTGGATGTCATCATGATTGCGCCCAAAGGCCCCGGGCATCTGTTGCGCTCGACCTTCGAAAAGGGCGCGGGCATTCCGTGCTTGGTCGCGGTGCATCAGGATTCGAGCGGCGCGGCGTTGGCGTTGTCGTTGGCGTACGCCGCGGCGATTGGCGGCGGGCGCGCCGGCATCATCCAAACCACCTTCAAAGAGGAAACCGAAACCGATTTATTCGGCGAACAAGCGGTGCTGTGCGGCGGCGCAACCGCGTTGGTGCAGGCCGGGTTCGAGACGTTGGTCGAAGCCGGCTACGCGCCGGAGATGGCGTATTTCGAATGCGTGCATGAACTTAAACTCATCGTCGATTTAATGTATGAAGGCGGCATCGCCGACATGCGTTATTCGATTTCCAACACCGCCGAGTTCGGCGACATGACGCGCGGCCCGCGCATCGTCAACGAACAAACCAAAGCCGAGATGAAAAAAATCCTTAAAGAGATTCAATCCGGCGAATTCGCGCGCGAATGGATGGATGAAAACGCCACCGGCGGCAAACGATTCCCCGAATTGCGCGCCAAAGCGCAACAACACCAAATCGAAAAAGTCGGCGCAAAATTGCGCTCGATGATGTCGTGGATTGGCGAAGGCAAGGTGATTGACAAGAGCAAGAATTGACGCGGGTGCGCAAAGCGCGCGGCGGCATTGCACGAAAGTTACCCGGTGGCGGATGTCTCATCCGCCGCCGTTTTTTTTAATCGCCAACTCGACTGGAAAATTTGGGAAATTATGTTGTTGTGTCACGCATACATACCACACACACCGCATACACATTTATGCAACCCGCAACCGCATCGCTGCGATTGCCCAAACCGACACGCATCATGCATGCGCGCAACAGTCGGATTCGCATTTACATTCGAATTCACCCTCGCACTCGCACTCGAACTCAAATTGGTTGCAATCGCATCACAGTTGATTGCGCGTTATAATGCAACGGATGGGCGTTAAGGTGATTGACAAGCGCGCGGATTAACCGCTGATGATTGACGGAACAGTTAACCGCGTTAATTTTATCCACCGCCATGCAAACCGTTGCATTGTTAACGGCGCAATCGCATTGCGGTGGACAATCGAATTCGCATCAATTTGTAACGCCGGTCGATGTGACGGCATCCTCCCGCCATGCACCGTAAATAAATCGTGAAAACCCATTTCGAAAAAGCCAACCCGCCCGGCACAAAATACCCGCGCTTGCGCACGCGCGGGGCGGCGTATTGGTGTGACAAATGGCAAGTCGCGCGCGACGGCGTGTATTGCATGTATTACGCATCGCAAGGCGCCGAGCGCATCAACAAAAAACGAATTCCGTTGGTCGATATGCAAGCCGCCGAAGCGCATCTGCGCGCGCATCAAAAATTCGACCGCCGCGATTTCAGCGCGCAATGTCCGACTGCGGCGCGACACGGCGGTTGTGCGTTTAATGTAATGGGGCGGATTTTGGAAAATTGTTGCGATGCCGGATACGACGGCGCCAACGGTTTTGTGTTGCGCAAGTAATCGCCTTTATCGTTAACTGCGCATCGTGCGCGAACCTCATTTATTAACCTCCTCGCATGCCCAACCACCCCATCATCGCCCGCGAAGGGCGCGCGCATTTAATCATCGCCGTGTTGTGCGGCGTGATTGCAACCTTGTTGGTTGGCGCATGGTCGGCGCCGGTGTGGTTGGCGGCGTTGTTTGTCGCGCAATTTTTTCGCGACCCGCAGCGGCGGATTAGTGATGCGCCCGGGGTGGTGGTCAGCCCGGCGAGCGGCAAAATTGTTGCGATTGGCGAATGCGACAATCCGTATTTGCCGGGGGTTAAATCCGTTAAACTCAGCATCTTTATGAATGTGTTTTCGGTGCATTCCAATCTCATCCCAATCGGCGGGCGGGTGGTGAAGTGTTGGTATCATGCCGGCGCGTTTTTTAATGCGGCGTTGGATAAGGCGTCGGCGCAAAACGAGCGCAACGCGATTCACATCCGCACCGACGACGGCTTCGATGTCGTGTGCGTGCAAATCGCCGGGTTAATTGCGCGGCGCATTTTGTCGTATGTTAACGACGGCGATGCGGTGCGCACCGGGCAACGCTACGGCTTCATCCGATTCGGTTCGCGCGTCGATGTTTATCTGCCGATGCAGGCGCGCACTTCGGTGCGGCTTGGGCAATGGGTGACGTCCGGCAATGACATCATCGGGCATTGTGTTTGCGATAATCGTCACGATGATTGAATGATGGTCGCAATGAAATTGGCAATAATGTTGATAACGATGCGCGCAACGATTTGCATAACGATGTTCGACGCGTCTACTGTTAACGACTGTAACGACACTTGAATCGATAAGCGCGCCTTTCACGGCAAAACTCAATGACGAAAAAATTCACGCGAAAATCCGCCGAGCACAAACGCGGCGCCAAGGGCATTTATTTTCTGCCCAGTTTGTTTACGACCGCCGGGTTGTTCTTTGGCTTTTACGCCATCATTCAGGCGACGCAGGGCGATTTTGAACGCGCCGCAATCGGCTTGTTGGTGGCGATGATAATGGACGGCTTGGACGGACGCGTCGCCCGCTGGACCAACACCGCCAGCGATTTCGGCAAGGAATACGACAGCCTGGTCGATCTCATCGCCTTCGGCTTGGCGCCGGCATTGGTGATGTATTTTTGGTCGCTGCAATTTCTCGGCAAGACCGGCTGGCTGATTGCGTTTTTATACGCCGCGGCCACCGCCTTGCGTTTGGCGCGATTTAACACCTTGACGATAAAGGACAGCCGATATTTTTACGGCATCCCGTGTCCGGCGGCGGCGGCGTTCATCGTGTTTTGGGTGTGGAATTTTTATGTCACCGGCGTAAGCGGCGCGGCGATGTCGTGGGTCAGCGGGGTCGCGACGATTCTGTTGGCGGTGTTGATGGTCAGCAATTTAAAATTCCGCAGTTTTAAGGATTTTGATTTAATCAATCGCATTCCGTTTGCAATCTTAATCGTGTTTGTCGCGGTGTTTGCGTTGGTGTCGTTCGACCCGCCGCGCGTGTTGTTTTTGATGGCGTTCGCCTACACCGCCTCCGGCCCGGTCGGCTGGCTGATGCGGCGTCGCCGCGGCGCAACCGATGCGCCGGCGTTTTTGCCGGATGATGATGAGGATGACAATGGCGACGACGACGACGGCGACGGTGGCGGTAACAATAACGACAGTCGCAACGAGAATCGCAACGACAACAGTAACAGTGACGGCGGAGACAACGACGTGAACAATGTAAACAGTGCGAATGATGTTAATATCGGCAACACCGGCAACCGCAACAATTCCGACAACAACAGGGGATAATCCAATGGCAAAGTTTGTTTATGTTGACAACTCGAATGTGTTTATCGAAGGGCAGCGCATCGCGGCGGTGCGCAGCAAGAACGCACCGAGCATCGACTATGCGATGAATCACAAAATGTTAAATTCCGATTACCGCATCGACTTCAAAAAGTTTTTTCATTTTTTATGCGGGCATGACGACGATGCAATTAGCCGCGCCGCGGTGTTTTGTTCGCGCTCGGAAACCAATGCATTGACGCTGGAATCGGCGCAATCAGCCGGCTTCGAAATACTCGCCGAGGAGCGTAATGTCGTCAACAAGGAAAAGCGCGTCGATACCCGATTGGTCACCGAGATGGTGCGCGACGCCTACACCCGCGTCGACAAAACCAAGGATAAACTCGTGCTGGCGGCCGGCGACGGCGATTATGTGCCGCCGGTCGACACTTTGGTGAAGGACGGCTTCACCGTGGATGTCGTGTTTTGGTCGAATGCCTCGCGCGAATTGACGGTGGTATGCACCAAGTTTTATAAATTGGATTCGCATTTCGATAATGTGACGCGCCGCGTCGGGCAGGGTAAATTGGGCTCGCTGTTCCCGCCCGAATTGCGCCGCCGCGTATAGGCGCGCGCCATCATCGACCAAGTGCTGACAAGTGCCGATAATGCGCCGACCAAGTGCTGACCAAATGCCGACAATCTCCGATTGATTGTCCGCCGGCGATTTGCGCGCGCGAATTGATTGCGAATGGCGCGCGAATTGCGCGGTTTTGGCTTGACACTTTTATTAACGCCGCCGCTTGATTTTATCGAAATAATTTTTTAAACTGCACCAATGCAATACTGCAATCACAAGCCGTCCCCCGCCGCGCCGTTTCTCGGCGCGCGCCTGTTGTTGCTATTGCGCCTTTGCGCGCATTAATCCCCCACCCCTTCCCGATGGTTTTGTTGTCGCCGCATTGCGCGGCGATGCGTTTTGGCATTAATTCACCTTGCGGAACACTTCGATGAAAACTCGCAACCGAGACAAACTGATTATTTTTGACACGACTTTGCGCGACGGCGAGCAAAGTCCGGGCGCGTCGATGACGCTCGAGGAAAAAGTTCGCGTCGCACGGCAGTTGGAAAAGATGCGCGTCGATGTTATCGAGGCCGGCTTTCCGGCGGCCAGCCCCGGCGATTTCAACGCGGTCAAGGCGATTGCCGAGACCATCACCAAAAGCACGGTGTGCGCATTGGCGCGCGCCAACGACAACGACATCGACAAATCCGCCGAAGCGATTGCCCCGGCGAAACGCGCGCGCATTCACATCTTCATCGCGACCTCGCCGATTCACATGAAGCACAAACTGCGGATGTCGCCGGATGAGGTGCAGCAACGCGCGGTCGCCGCGGTCAAACGCGCGCGCCAATACACCGACGATGTCGAATTCTCGCCGGAGGATGCCGGGCGTTCCGAGTTGGATTTTTTATGCCGCATTCTCGAATCAGCCATCGACGCCGGCGCCGGCACGATTAACATCCCGGACACGGTCGGCTACAACCTGCCGGCGCAATTCGGCGCGTTGATTGGCGAATTGCGCGCGCGCATCCCCAATGCCGAACGCGCGGTGTTTTCGGCGCATTGCCACAACGACCTCGGGCTGGCGGTCGCCAATGCATTGGCCGCGGTCGCCAACGGCGCGCGCCAAGTCGAATGCACCATCAACGGTTTGGGCGAACGCGCCGGCAACGCCTCGCTCGAAGAAATCGTCATGGCGGTGCGCACCCGACAGGATGAATTCGATTGCGACACCGATATCGACACGACGCAAATCGTGCCGGCGAGTCGATTGGTTTCGTCCATCACCGGCTTTCCGGTGCAGCCCAACAAGGCGATTGTCGGCGCCAACGCCTTCGCCCACGAAGCCGGCATTCATCAAGACGGCGTCATCAAGGCGCGCGAGACTTATGAAATTATGCGCGCCGAAGATGTCGGCTGGAGCGCCAACCGCATCGTGCTCGGCAAACATTCCGGGCGCAACGCGTTTGTCGAACGGCTGAAATTCCTCGGGCATTCGTTTGCCGACGATGCTGAACTCGACCGCGCCTTCGGCAAATTTAAGCAACTCGCCGACAACAAGCACGAAGTGTTTGACGACGACCTGCAGGCGTTGGTCACCGACGCCGCGGCCGACCAACCGTTGCGCTTCACCTTAAAACAACTCGACACCGTCTCCAGCACCGGCGGCGCGCCGAGCGCAAAAATTGTTTTGCAGGTCGAAGGCGACGACATCTCGGCGGTCGGTCGCGGCAACGGCGCAGTCGATGCAACCTTCAGCGCCATCGAAGCGATTGTTAACTCCGGCAGTTTGCTGCAGTTGTATTCGGTCAACAGCATCACCAGCGGCAGCGACGCGCAAGGCGAAGTCGGCGTGCGTCTCGAACGCAATGGCCGCATCGTCAACGGCCAAGGCGCCGATGTCGATATCGTCATCGCCTCGGCCAAAGCCTATGTCAACGCGCTCAACAAGTTGTACGAAACCGAAACCCGCGTACACCCGCAACTCGCGCGCGCGATTTAACGCTTAAGCCGCCGTCGAATGAACGCCGCCGAACAACACAACGCCCTGCGAATAATGGATGTCGATGTCTGGCGTCTGCGCGATGATGGGCGGGTGTTGTACGGCGGGGCGGTTGGTGCGGTCGATGATGTTGACGACGACGGGGTTGACGCGGTCGATGAGCAAGTCGTTGTTGGCGAAGTCGCGGGCGACGGTGTAAGTGGCGATGCAAGTGCAAGCGTCGATGCAAGTGACAAAGTTGATGCCGGCAAAGTCGCGGACGATGGTGCAAGTGACCAAGTTGTTACTGACAAAGTCGCAAGCGACGGTGAAAGTGTCGAGGCAAGTGCAAGTGTCGATGCAAGTGACCAAGTCGCTGTCGGCAAAGTCGCGGGCGACAGTGTAAGTGGCGGTGCAAATGCAAGTGTCGATGCAAGCGACCAAGTCGCTGTTGGCGAAGTCGCGGGCGACGGTGTAAGCGTCGATGCAAGTGCAAGTGACGATGCAAGCGACCAAGTCGCTGTTGGCAAAGTCGCGGGCGACGGTGTAAGCGTCGATGCAAGTGCAAGTGACGATGCAAGCGACCAAGTCGCTGTTGGCAAAGTCGCGGGCGACGGTGTAAGTGGCGGTGCAAATGCAAGTGTCGATGCAAGCGACCAAGTTGATGCCGGCCAAGTCGTCACCGACAAAGTCGTAGGCGACAGTGAAAGTGCCGGTGCAAGTGCAAGTGACGATGCAAGTGCAAGTGACGATGCAAGTGACCAAGTCGCTGTCGGCAAAGTCGCGGGCGACGGTGTAAGTGGCGGTGCAAATGCAAGTGTCGATGCAAGCGACCAAGTCGCTGCCGGCAAAGTCGCAAGCGACGGTGAAAGTGTCGATGCAAGTGCATGCGCAAGTGACGCGGTAAGTGACGACGCAAGCGACGATGCAAGTGACCAAGTCGCTGTTGGCAAAGTCGTAGGCGACAGTGTAAGTGGCGGTGCAAATGCAAGTGTCGATGCAAGCGACCAAGTCGCAGTCGGCAAAGTCGTGGGCGACGGTGAAAGTGTCGCGGCAAGTGCAAGCGTCGATGCAAGTGACCAAGTCGCTGTTGGCAAAGTCGCAAGCAACGGTGAAAGTGTCGCGGCAAGTGCAAGTGTCGATGCAAGCGACCAAGTCGCTGTTGGCAAAGTCGCGGGCGACGGTGAAAGTGACGATGCAAGTGACGATGCAGGCATCGTTGCCGAACCGCCTGTGGATGAAACATTGGACATCATCCGTCAACAAGTTGCGCAATGTACGCAATGTGCGTTGCATCAATCGCGCAAGCAGACCGTGTTTGGCGTGGGCGATGCGCGCGCCGATTGGTTGTTTGTTGGCGAGGCGCCGGGGCGGGAGGAGGATTTGCAGGGCGAGCCGTTTGTTGGGCGCGCCGGCAAGTTGTTGGATTTAATGTTGGCGGCGTTGGGGATGTCGCGCGAGGCGGTGTTTATCGCCAATGTGCTTAAATGCCGCCCGCCGGAAAACCGCGACCCGACCGCTGAGGAAGTTGCGCTTTGCGAAAATTATTTGCATCGGCAATTGGCGATTATCCAGCCAAAAATCATCGTTGCGTTGGGGCGCATCAGCGCGCAAGCGTTGCTCAAAACCGACCAACCGCTCGCCAAATTGCGCGGCGCAACCCACGCCTACGGACGCGCCGACACGCCGTTGGTGGTGACCTATCATCCGGCGTATTTGTTGCGCAGCCCGGGGCAAAAGGAAAAGGCGTGGGAAGATTTATGGCGCGCCAAAATGATTGTCGACGAATCGTAACGAAACTTAACGAATCATAACGACGGTCGAATGATGCGAATAACGGTTGGCAATGGAATTGCACTTTGCGGCAGTAATTTGTTGCAGTGCTGTTGTTGCACTTGCCGCACTTGCTTCGCGCACTTTATTTACTTCATTTACTTCGCTTCGCCGTCGGCAATCAATAGTGCACGGCGGTTTACTTCGAATGCCGACAACATCGTCCTCGACATCACCCGCAACATCGACCACGACATCGCCGCGCGCATCGCCGTGCAAATCACCGCGCGCCGGTGTTATCATATAGGCGTTATGTTCCGCAGAAATCCCCCGCGTTTTCCCTGTGTCGCCGCGCATGGCGCGCCGTTGTGAAATCGGTTGTTTATTCCGCCGCCGAACTTGGGTTTGACCGAAGTTGGATTAGCACCGCCGCATTGCAGGTGATTGACGGCTTGCGCGCCGGCGACTTCGAGGCGCATTTGGTCGGCGGTTGCGTGCGCGATTTATTGCTGCATCGCCGCCCGAAAGATTTCGACATCACCACCAACGCCAGCCCCGAACAAATCCGCCGACTGTTTCGCAATGCGCGCATCATCGGGCGGCGGTTTAAATTGGTGCATGTGCGCTTTGGGCGCGAGGTGATTGAGGTCGCGACGCATCGCGCCGCCGGACAAACCTCGGCGCGCGGGCGGGTGATTGACGACAACGTTTTCGGCACAGTGGAAGAGGACGCCGCGCGCCGCGATTTCACCATCAACGCGCTGTATTACGAACCGGTCAGCGAGACCGTGATTGATTATCTCGGCGGCGTCGCCGATGTGCGCGACGCGACCTTGCGGATGATTGGCGAACCGCGCGCGCGATTTACCGAAGACCCGGTGCGGATGTTGCGCGCCCTGCGGTTTCGCGCCAAGTTGGAGGTGACGCTGGCCGATAATCTTGCGCCGGCGATTGCCGAATGTGCGGCGATGTTGGAGGAGGTGCCGGCGGCGCGATTGTTTGACGAGATGCTGAAATTTTTTCATCACGGGCACGCCTTGCGCGGCTGGCGCGAATTGCGCGCGCATCATTTGGCGCGCCGATTGTTTCCGCTGACCGCATCGACCGAAGACGAAGACGCGCGATTGATCGACATCGCGCTGCAAAACACCGACCAACGGGTGCGCGAGGGCAAGCCGGTCATCGCCGCGTTTTTGTTTGCGGTGCTGTTATGGCGTGCGTTTGGGCGCGAAGTCGCGCGGCATCGCGCCAACATGCCGCCGCAAGATGCCGCGTGGCTTGCCGGCGAAGCGGTGTTCGCGCGTCAATCGCGCACGGTGGCGGTGCCGCGTCGCGTCAGTGGCGCGGCGATTGAGATATGGGCGATGCAACATCGTCTCGAAGCGAAGCGACGCAAATCGGTGCCGGGGTTGTTGGCTGACAGACGCTTTCGCGCCGGTTATGATTTTTTGTTGTTGCGCCGCAAAATCGGCGAAGTCGATGCGCGGTTGGCCGATTGGTGGACTGAAGTGCAACAATCGCCGCAAGCCGAAGCCGCGCGGCTGGCGCATATCGCCGCCAAAAAATCACGCCGTCCGCCGGGGCATTCGGCAAGCCGCGCCGGCGCGGTGCGGTAGTGGGGTTGTAATGTCGCAATACTTTAAAATCCATCCGGACAATCCGCAGTTGCGTTTGATACGCGGGGCGGTTGAGATTATTCGACAGGGCGGGGTGATTGCCTATCCGACCGATTCGAGTTATGCGTTGGGTTGCGCGTTGGATCAAGCGGATGCCTTGGCGCGGATTCGCCGCATTCGTCAAGTCGATGCCGAGCATAATTTCACTTTGGTGTGCGCCGATTTGTCGGAGATTGGCGTGTATGCAAAATTGGAAAACGATGTGTATCGATTGTTAAAGCGATGCACGCCGGGCGCATACACTTTTATTTTGCCGGCGACGCGCGAAGTGCCGCGTCGATTGCAGCATCCCAAACGCCGCAGCATCGGTTTGCGCGTGCCGGATTCGCCGATTGTGCGCGCATTATTGCGCGAACACGGCGCGCCGTTGATGAGTTCGACTCTGATATTGCCGGGCGAATCGATGCCGCTGAACGATGCCGCCGAAATCCGCGAACGATTGCAGCACGAGATTACTTTGGTGATTGACGGCGGCTTTTGCGACCATCAACCAACCACGGTGGTGGATTTGTTAAGCGGCGCGCCGATTGTGCGACGCGTCGGCAAGGGCGATGTCGATGCGTTTGCGGATGTTGAGATTGCGGTTGCGAAGTGACTGTATAAGTGACCGTGCAAGTAACTGTGTTGGGTAATTTCGAAGTGACTGTGAAGTAACCTCGAATTAACTGCGAAGTGATTGTGATAAGTGACTGTGAATTAACTTCGAAGTAACCGTACAACTATCGTGCAACAACTGTGCAACCATCAAACCAAATAAACGAGGTTAACCGTCGTGAATCAAACTGAAAATGTTGCGCGCGGCGGCGCGCCGAATAATCGCGTGTTATCCGGCATGCGTCCGACTGGGCGATTGCATCTCGGGCATTATCATGGCGTGCTGAAAAATTGGCTGCGGCTGCAGGACGATTATGAATGTTTCTTTTTTGTCGCCGATTGGCATGCGTTGACGACGCATTACGACCAATCGGATGCCATCGACGAAAACGGTTGGCAGATGGTGATTGATTGGTTGGCGGCGGGCGTCGACCCAAATCGCGCGACCTTGTTTATTCAATCGCGCGTGATTGAGCACGCCGAATTGCATTTGTTGTTGTCGATGGTGACGCCGCTCGGCTGGCTCGAGCGCGTGCCGAGTTTTAAGGAACAACAACAAAAATTGCGCGACCGCGACCTTGCGACCTACGGTTTTTTGGGTTATCCATTATTGCAGTCGGCGGATATATTAATGTATCGCGCCGGCTATGTGCCGGTCGGCGAAGACCAAGCGCCGCATGTCGAATTAACGCGCGAGATTGCGCGGCGGTTTAATCATTTTTACGGGCAGCGTGAAAATGAACAAGTGGTCGATGAGGCGATTGCGCGGCTTGAACAGTCGCAAAAAGGCGCGACGAAAAAGTATCTACGTGGACGCAAATTGTTTACTGAAAAAGGTGACAAATTCGTTTACAACGAAACCAGGTTGTGGCTTTTTGAACACGCCGCCAGCCCCGGTGACATCGAATTATTGCTTGGGCATTTGGAAGGGCGCGGGCGGGCGATATTGCCGGAACCTGAAACCTTGCTGACCGAAAGCGCGAAGATGTCCGGCTTGGACGGGCAGAAAATGTCGAAGTCGTACAACAATCAAATTGCCTTGAGAGACGAGCCGGCGCGGGTGCGCGAGGCGATTGCGAAAATGCCGACTGACCCGGCGCGCGCAAGACGAACCGACCCGGGCGAGCCGGAAAAATGTCCGGTGTGGCCGTTGCATAAGGCGTACAGCAATGCACCAATGTGCGAATGGGTGGCGGGCGGTTGTCGCAGTGCGGCGATTGGTTGTTTGGAATGCAAGCAGCCGTTGATTGATGCGGTGCTTGCCGAGCAGGCGGAATTTGCCGAACGCGCGCAACATTATGTCGACCGCCCGGCGGAAGTGCGCGAAGTGATTGCCGCCGGCACCGACCGCGCGCGGGCGGTTGCGCGCGAGACGATGGCGGTGGTGCGTGAGGTGGTTGGTTTGGGGTATGAATGAAGTGCGGCGATAGAGTAAAGCGTGGCGGCGTGGTGTGCTTTATAATTGCGGCGCGCAAGTATTGGTCACCGGTTACTTTTCACTTGTCACTATTAACCCGTTAACTTATTCACCAATTAACTTTGTCACTTACTTAACTTAATTTACTTAACTTAACTGATTAACCATTAACCCCACGACCACAATGACCGCCACGACTTCATCTGATTCACAACACGCGCCGGCTGAGGTGTTGGTGTATGGCAAGCGCATCGACAAGTTGCCGGAGGATTTGTACATTCCGCCGGATGCGCTCGAGGTTTTTTTGGAAACCTTTCAAGGGCCATTGGATTTGTTGTTGTATTTAATTCGCCGACAAAACATCGATATCCTCGACATTCCGGTGGCGTTAATCACGCGGCAATATATGGAATATGTCGAATTGATGCGGCGGTTTCGGCTGGATTTGGCGGCGGAATATTTGGTGATGGCGGCGTGGCTGGCCGAAATTAAATCGCGGATGTTGTTGCCGCGTCCGCCGGCTGATGACGAGGAGGAGGACGAAGACCCGCGCGCTGCGTTGGTGCGGCGGCTGCAGGAATACGAACGATTCACCCGCGCCGCGCAAGAGTTGGAAACCCAGCCGCGTCTCGAGCGCGATTTGTATTTGGTCGGCGCGGATTTTGCGCATCTGCAAACCGCGCCGGTCGAAGCGGTGGCGAGCATCAACGATTTGGTCAGCGCGTTTCGCGCGGTGCTGGATAGAACGCGCCAATATCGCCATTGGGTGATTAATTGGGAGGCGTTGAGCGTGCGCGAAAAAATGAGCGCGGTGTTGGCGCGCATCCGTCGGCGGCGATTTATTCGCTTCGAAGATTTGCTGGAAAAATCCGAAGGGCGCGCCGGCTTGGTGGTCAACTTTATCGCGGTGTTGGAATTGATGCGCGACCGAATGCTCGAGGTGGTGCAGAACAAACCGTTTGCGCCGATTCATTTGCGCGGCATCGAAGGCGGAGAGGATGATGGAAAGTGAACTGAAAAACATTTTGGAGGCGGTGTTGATGGTCGCCGATGCGCCGATTGGCGTCGCGCGCATGCAAAAACTGTTCGCGGATGATTCTCAGCCAAGCGCGGAGGACATCAATCGCGCCTTAACCGAATTGCAAACCGAATGCGAACCGCGCGGCATCGAGTTGCGCAAAATCGGCAACGGCTGGCGCTTTCAATCGCGCCAAAAATACGCCGATTGGATTCAAAAACTGCATGCCACCCGCCCGCCGCGATTGTCGCGCGCGTTGTTGGAAACGCTCGCCATCATCGCCTATCGCCAACCGGTCACGCGCGGCGACATCGAAGAGATTCGCGGCGTCACCGTCACCACCGAAATTATGCGGCGGCTGCAGGAACGCAATTGGATTAAGGAAGTCGGTGCGCGCGATGTGCCGGGTCATCCGTCGTTGTTTGCAACCACGGTCGAGTTTTTGGCGTATTTCAATCTGCAGTCGCTTAAAGACCTGCCGCCGCTCGAACAGCAACGCGATGTAACCGAAATCGCCGCGGAGATGGATACACCGGTGCCGCCGGATATTTTGGCGCAATTGCAGGCGGCGGTGAAAGGTGAAGTTGCCGTTGGCGGTGACGATGCAAATGACGGTGACAATGCAAGTGCAAGTGACGCGGCAAGTGGCGATGCAAGTGACGGTGCAAGTGACAATGCAGGTGACAGTGCAAGTGCAAGTGCAAGTGAAAGTGCAAGTGCAAGTGCAAGTGCAAGTGCAAGTGCAAGTGCAAGTGACAATGCAAGCGCCGATGATAATGACGCGTCGAGTGTCGATGTAAGCGCCGACAACGCGCACAATAACGCGCACAATAAAACGCACACCAAATCATCCGGCAAAACAAAAACCAACGGCAAGCGCAAAGGCAACGGCAAACAACCACCGCGCGGCACCGCGCGCAAGCGGCGCAAATCGTGACGCACAAGGCGCGCGGTGTGCGCCTGCATAAACATCTTGCCGCGCGCGGCATCGAATCGCGGCGCACGATTGAGCAATGGGTTAAGGACGGCAAGATTAAAATTGACGGACGCATCGCCCAACTCGGCGATAAAGTCAGCGCGCATAATCGCATCAGCATCAACGGTCGCCCGCTGCGCGCCGCGCCGTCATCGCGCACCGCGCGCGTTTTGATGTATCACAAACCCGAAGGCGAAATTTCCGCGCGCAAAGATCCGCGCAATCGTCCATCGGTGCATCAACGCCTGCCGAAAATTGCCGGGCAACGATGGGTTTCGGTCGGGCGGCTGGACATCAACACGCGCGGCTTGTTGTTGTTCACCAACGACGGCGACCTCGCCAATCGATTGATGCATCCGCGTTTCGGCTTGGAGCGCGAATATTTATGCCGCGTATACGGCAACGTCGATGCGCGCGCATTGCAAACCCTTCGCGACGGCGTCGTCATCGACCGCGAAACCATCCGCGTGCGCGAAGTGCGCCGCCATTCGCGCCCCGATGATTCGCGCAATCAATGGTATTCGCTCACCGTCGCCGAAGGCAAATACCGCGAAGTGCGCCGGCTATGGGCGGCGGTCGGCTGCCAACTCAGCCGCCTAATCCGCATCCGCTACGGCATCATCATCCTGCCGCGCGATTTACGCGCGGGGCAATGGCGCGAATTGACGGCGGGGGAGGTGATGAAGTTAATGCGGGGCGGGGAGGCGGCGGGTAAGTTGGTGGGGAATGCGGCGGATAAACCTGCGGGCAAGTCGGCGGGGAAGTCGTTTGTTAAGTCATCGAGTAAATCGACGAGGAAGTCGTTGCGGAAGTCATCGAGTAAAGCGTCGTCATCACGCAAGTCGGCGAGTGAATCGTCCGGCAAGTTTTCGAGTGGGTCACCAAGTAAAGCGTCGTCATCGCGCAAGTTGGCGGATGAATCGCCTGTTAAGTCGTCAAGCGAGTCGTTGCGGAAGTCATCGGGTAAAGCATCGTCATCGCGCAAGTCGGCGGGTGAATCATCCGGCAAGTTTTCGAGTGGGTCTTCGAGTAAAGCGTCGTCATCGCGCAAGTCGGCGGGTGAATCGTCTGGCAAGTTTTCGAGTAGGGCTTCGGGTAAAGCACCTTCATTGCGCAAGTCGACAGGTGAATCGTCCGGCAAGTTTTCGAGTAAGTCATCGAGTAAAGCATCGTCATCGCGCAAGTCGGCGGGTGAAACGTCCGGCAAGTTTTCGAGCAGGTCGTCGAGAGATGCACCGAGTAAAGCATCGGCATCGCGCAAGTTGGCGGATGAATCGTTCGGCAAGTCGGCGGGTAAATCGTCGAGGAAGTCATCGAGTAAAGCGTCGTCATCGCGCAAGTTGGCGGGTGAATCGTTCGGTAAGTTTTCGAGTAGGTCATCGAGTAAAGCATCGTCATCGCGCAAGTCGGCGGGTAAATCGTTCGGCAAGTTTTCGAGTGAATCATCGGGTAAATTGTCGAGGAAGTTACCAAGTGATGCACCGCCGTCGCGCAAGTCGACGGGTAAAGTGTCGCGCAAGAAAAAATCGGTTGGGCGTAATGTTGGTGTTGCGGTGGGGGAAAAGTAAAACGTTCGACGCGTGTGGGGCGTAAAAAGGTGAAGGTGGTTGGGCGGGGTTAAAACGAAATGTGGTGCGGTGGTTACCTTTTGCAATCGCGTTTGCGTTATTTGTTGCATTGCTGTTGATAATACCGACGCTAACCATCGAATGAACTTGTCGCGCAGGGTTTCATTTGACCGTTGCTCGCGGCTTTTTGGTTGTGTCGCTTTTCACAGTTGCCGTCCGCAACACCATCGTTAACGCCGTACATTAATGCCGCGTAACCCATCGAACCGCGTTTTGCTTTCACCGTCGCCCGCGGCATTGTCCGCGGCGTCACTGTTACATTGCCAACGCAACACCGTTATTAACCCCGCGCACAATTTATTCGCCACTGTTGCAAATAAAGCGGCGGGTTGATGTTTTGCATAATCGCTTAAGTAAATGAATGACGAAGTGACAATGTTATCTTGCCGCGCGATTTACGCGCGGGCAATGGTGCGAATTGGCGGCGGGGGAGGCGGGTAAGTCGACGGGTAAAGTGTCGCGCAAGAAAAAATCGGTTGGGCGTAATGTTGGTGTTGCGGCGGGGAAAAAGTAAAACGTTCGACGCGTGCGGGGCGTAAAAAGGTGAAGGTGGTTGGGCGGAGTTAAAACGAAATGCGGTGTGGTGGTTATGTTTGCAATCGTGTTTGCGTTGTTTGTTACATTGCCGTTGATAATGCCGCGCTAACCATCGAATGAATTTATCGCACAGTGTTTCATTTGACCGTTGCCTGCGGCTTTTTGGTTGTGTCGCTTTGTACAAGTTACTGTCCGCAACCCGACGCACCGTGTTTCACTTTTTGCGACCAACAACATCGACCGTACTTAACGCGGCACATCGAAACTCGACAACCCAATCACTCCAATTCCGGCAACTCCTCACTCGCCCGACAACTCAACCACTCCGCGCCGTTTTCGGTAATCACAATGTTTTCCTCATGCACCATCTGCTTATTCGGCGCGAAGGTCATTCCCGGTTCCAGCGTCAGCACCATCCCAGCCGCCAATTCGGTGTTGTCGTCGGCGGTGTTGGATGGGCGTTCGGTTAACTGCATGCCAAGCCCATGCCCCAATCGCCCGACATCGTTGCCGAGGCTGCCGCCGGCGACCAGCACATCATTCATCGCGCGCCACACATGCGAAGTGGTTGCGCGCGGATGGGCGGCGGCGAAGCCGGCTTCGGTGGCGCGCCATACTGTGCGATAGGCGTTATGCACGGTTGCGCTTGCTTTGCCGAAGGAAAAGTTGCGGTCGAAATCGCAAAAGTAGCCGTCCCAAGTTGCGCCGGTATCGATGATGAGCAAATCGCCGCGCGTTAATTCGCGTTCGCTTGGCCCCATAATGATGCTGTCATATCCGCCCGCGCCGCTGCCGGCGATTAAATACGGAATCGAATCCGCGCCGCGTTGCATTAAATCGATGCGCATTTTTCGACACACTTCCGATTCGCGCATTCCGCACGCCGCAAAATTCGGCAACGCCGCAAACGACTGTGATGCGATTTTACAAATGCGGCGAATTTTGTCAATCTCGCGCGGCGATTTAATCATTCGTTGGCGATGAATTAAATCGGCGGCGTCGACAATATCGAACGCGGATTCGCCGCGCGCAATCGTCTCGCGCAATCGCGCCAAATCATTCGGCGGCATCCGCACCACGCTTTCCGCGCCGAGCGTCATCCCAATCCGCCCAAAGCGGCGCGGCAAATTCGCCAAACAATCCACCAACAACGACACGCCGTCGTCGTGCGGCTGCGGCGACGCCCAAGTGCGGATGTCGTCAATCCATGTTTGCGCCATTCCGGCCGCGCCAATTTCCGGTATCACCGCAATCGGCGCGCCCGCCGCCGGCACCACCAAAAACCAAGGGCGCGTCGGGCTTTGCCAAAACTGCGTAAAAAACCCCGAAAAATACCGCACATTCGGCTCAGTCGTCAGCAACAACCCATCCAAACTCGCCGCCCGCATCGCCCGCTGCGCAACCTCGACCCGCGCGACAAATTCCGCCCGCGCAAATCCGCGCGGCGGCGTGTCGATCGCGTCAATTGTCCCCGCGCCAATTTTCACTTTGTCATTCATCGTCATTTCATCATTCATTTGCTTAATCGATTATGCAAACCATCCACCCGCCGCATTATGTTGCGCATTGTGCGTTGTTTGCAACCGTAATGCCGCGGGCGACGGTGTTGTCGTGTTTGGCGCGGTCGATGTTGTTGGTCGAATTGTAAATAGCGAATTGCAATGTTGTCGCGTTTAACACGGTCGATGTTGTTGGTCGAACTATTAATGGCGCGTTGCAATGTTGTCGCGTTTGCCACGGTCGACGTTGTCGGTCGAACTATTAATAGCGTATTGCAATGTTGTCGCGTTTGACACGGTCGATGTTGTTGGTTGCACTGTAAATAGCGCATTGCAATGTTGCCGCGTTTGACACGGTCGATGTTGTTGGCTGAACTATTAATGGCGCGTTGCGATGTTGTCACGTTTGACACGGTCGATGTTGTTGGGCGAACTATTAATAGCGCGTTGCAATGTTGCCGAGTTGGACACGGTCGATGTTATTGGTCGCACTGTAAATAGCGCATTGCAATGTTGCCGCGTTTGACGCGGTCGATGTTGGCGGTCGAACTTATTAATAGCGCATTGCAATGTTGCCGCGTTTGGCACGGTCGATGTTGTTGGTCGAACTATTAATGGCGCATTGCAATGTTGCCGCGTTTGACATGGTCGATGTTGTTGGTCGAACTATTAATGGCGCGTTGCAGTGTTGCCGAGTTTGACACGGTCGACGTTGTTGGCGAAATATAAAACCATCTCACCTCAATTGGAAATAAAACGCCGCCGTTATTGCCAAGTAAATCAGTGGTGCGCAATATAAAGTTCGGCGTACCAAATAGGTTTGTTGGTGGCGGCGTTGTTGGGGGGTGTCGAGTTTGGGGGTGTGTGCCGAGGCGATGGAGAGGGTTAGCAGGATGATGGGCAGGGAGATGAACACCGAATGTCCGGCGCCGCTGTTTTGTAGGGCGGCGAAGAGTTGGGGGTTGCCGAAGTGTGCGCCGGTTTCGGTTTGTAGGGTCATTAATAAAACATTGCCGCCGACATTGGAGCCGGTGAGCCAGCCGCTTAGCATTGCGAGCAGCGGGGCGATGAAGATGATTTGCGCGGTTTGTGCGGAGTCGAGTTGGATTAATCGCGCGGTGAAATCGGCGAAGATGCCGGAGGTTTTGTGCAGTTGCGCGAATATGCCGAATAGGAAAATGCCGCCCAATGGATAAAGTGCGCGGCGGATGCCTTCGCTGATGGCGCGCGGTTGCAGGCGATGTTTTTTGTGCGCGGCGGCGATTAGCAGGGCGAGCAGGATGCAGACGCCCGGGCTGGTGAGCACAAACCATTGCAGCCCGGCGCGTTCGATGGTGATGAGGTTTTGCAGGGGTTGGTATATCGGCGGGATGCGGGTGGCGGCGACGGCGATTAGCAGGGCGAGATAGGGGATGAAGGGGGCAAGGCGCGTCGGGTTTGCGGGGCGTTGGGTTTGGGCGAGTGTGTCTGCAAGTGGGCGGGTGGTGGTGTGGGCGGCTTTGTTTGCGGTGGTGCGCGTGAATGCGGGAGTGCGCGTAAATGTCCGCGCAACTGTGTTTGCGACTGTATTTGCGGTTGCGCGGATGGATGCGGTTGCGCGTGTAAATGTCCGCACAAAAGTACGGGCGGATGTCCGCGTAAAAGTGTGGGCGGCTTTGTTTGCGGCGTTGCGAGTGAATGCAGGTGTGCGCGTAACCCGCGCGACTTTGTTTGCGGTGGTGCGCGTAAATGTCCGCGCGATTTTGTTTGCGGCGTTGCGCGTGAATGCGGGTGTGCGCGTAAATGTCCGTGCGATTTTGTTTGCGGCGATGCGCGTGAATGCGGGTGCGCGCGTAAATGTCCGCGCAACTGTGTTTGCGACTGTATTTGCGGTTGCGCGAATGGATGCGGTTGCGCGTGTAAATGTCCGCATAAAAGTACGGGCGGATGTCCGCGCAAAAGTGTGGGCGGCTTTGTTTGCGGTTGCGCGAATGGATGCGGGTGCGCGAGTGAATGCCCGCATAAAAGTATGCGCAGATGTCCGCGTAAATGTTCGTGCGGTTTTGGTTGCGGTTGTGCGGATGACGGCGATGAGTTGCGCCCGTATGGTGCGTTTGCTTTTGGGGGTATCGGCGACTTCGAATACGATTCTACGCCCGACTTTGCGCGTGGTTTTGCGTCTGGCTCTGCGGAAAGAGGGGGGTTCCTTTGGAACGGTTTCGTTGCGGCGGATTTGGGAAAGGAGGCGAAGCGGGCGGGTGAATATGGCGATGAATGTGGTGGCGAATGCGTTGGTGAAGGCGTTTGATTCGGCGAGTAATGCGATGGCGGTTACCGTTATGCCGGCGCAGACGCCGGCGATTTCGGCGGTGGTGATGGTGTTGTAGAGAATTAATGTTGCGGACAGTAGGATGCCGAGTGACAGTGGGTATAAAAATTCGCGGAATGTTTTGGTTGGGTTTCGATTGTTGTCGTTGTCATTGTCGTCGTCGTCGCGCATGCGGCATACGATAAACACCAGCACGCCGATTAGTGGAAACACCGCCGCGCTAATGGCGGCGGTTAGTTGTGCCATTGGTTGCATTGGTTGTGCGGCGATTTGGGCGCCTAATATGGTGGCGAAGCCGAGTGTTCCCCAGGGCATTATGTTCATGCTGAGCAATGCCAGCAGCAGCGCGCGGCGGGGGGTGAAAAGGCGCAGGAATACCGGCACGCTGAAAAACAGTGATACGCCGAAGCCGGTCATTGATTCGATGGTTGGGGCGATGCCGAGCGCGATGATGGCGGCGATTTTGGTGCGGGTTAATTGCATGCCGGCGATGCGCGCGCCGATTTGACCCACCGCGCCGGAATCGCGCAATGCGGCATTGAAGATTTGCCCGGGGATGATTACCAACGCCGCCGATAAGGTGACAATCGCCACGCTTGGCGCATCGATTTGCGCGATATGCGCCCAATGCAATGCGTAATCGTTATGCAGTGCGATGACCAAAATCGCGGTCGCGCAGCCCAACGCCGCCCCGCGCAATGCGCCTTGTCGGCACAGCAGCGCGAGCATTAATACAATGAACGGCAGGGCGGGCGGGAGTAACGGGTGCATTGGGGGATGATAACCGACAATTTTTTTATTTGATTATGTGGTGTTGGTTTGATGTGACTTTGTATGTGAACTTTATATGTGACTTTTGATGTCACTTTAATATGTCACTTCGGTTAACTTCGCAAGTTAACTTCGCAAGCGCGATGCCCGCGGCAAAAAAATGCAAAAAAAAACCGCGCGACGGGGAGTCGCGCGGGGAGGGTAAAAGGTAAAGCGGGGTAACCGGTTTGCCGGTTTGTTGCGACCGGGTTAGAAGTTGATTGTACCTTGCAACAACACGCTTTGTTGGTCGCCGCTTGGCAGTTGCTCGGTTTCGCCGATTAGGTTCAAGGTGAAATCGTCGTGCGGTGACCAATCGACGCCGAGGCGATAGGTGTCGTAATCGCGGTGCGTCCATTCGGTGAAGGGGGTGAGCAGGCCGCGTCCGCCGGTGATGCCGTAGCCGATGCGCGCGGCGATTTGCATCGCGTATTGCGACGGGTCGAGGGCGGTTTGGGTGGCGGTTTCGAGGGCGGCTTGCCACAGGTCTATGCTGTCATCCGCGCCGTACGACGGGCGTAAATCCAGCGATAAGCCTTGCCCATCGCCGCCGGCGCGGTTGCGCAGCAGGGCATACGCGCCCCATTCGTCATACGCGCCATCGCTCGAGGTTACGCCGTGCAGGCGGAATATGCCGCTCACTTGATTTTTTGCGCCGCTGAATCGCAAGCCGGTCGCGGCTTCTATGCCGCCGCCGACTTCGGATTCGCCATAATCGTATCTCGCGCCGAATTCATACATCGGCTCCATTCGCGCCCCGCCCGGCAGGATGTCGGGGTTGACCAATTCCAAGCCAAGCCGCACCAAGCCGCCGTCTATGGTTTGGGCGACGGTGCCGATGTCGTATTCTTTATCGAGTCTTTTGCCGCGGTTGGTTTCGGCGGCGTCTATTTCCATGCGCGAGGTGAACACTTCACCGCGCACGCGCAGTTGCGAATCGCCGTCTGTTGCCCATAATCCGGTGCCGCCGGCGGCGGCGGTTTTAAGGCGCAGATTGGTTTTAACGCCGTTGTCGTCGACAACCGTTTCCGGGTCGTCGTCTTCGAATCGGGTGATGGTGAGGTCACCTACGCTTTGCCCAAGGGTCACCCACAAATCGACCTTGCCGTGTCGCCAACTGACATACGGGTTGATGCCGGTTAAGTCGATTTCGTATTTGCCGATGCCGGCGTATTCTTTTTCTTCGCCGGTTTCCGGGGCGGTGCGCAAATCTTCATAATCGAGTTCGACATTGGCGCGGTTAAATGCCATGCCCATTACCGCGCGCGGGCTAACGGTGCTGTCCACGCCGAAATAGATGTTGCGCATATCGCCTTCCCAGTTGACGATGTCGGTATCCGCGCTCATATCGCTGTGGTTTGCGCTAATCCAAAACGCCATTCCGCTCGGCAACGGTGCGCCATATTCGCCGATTAACGGCAACACCAAACGCGCGCCGTTTAACAGTTGCTTCGGCGTTTTTGTGCCGTCTACCAGCCCTTTGGCGTTTTTGGCGATGATTTTGCTCGGCGATGATTCGCCGCCGACGCCGAAATACGGTTCGGCATCGGTTTGTTGCAATCGCACGGAGCCGAGACGGTCGGTGATGACGTTGATGGTGTCACTGACGATGGCTTCGCCGATTTGCGACATTACAATGCGGTTGATTTCGAAATAGTTGCCTTGCGGCGGCGTTAAGGTGGAGCGCGGCGGCGGCAGTTCGTTCTCGCTCAGGTTGACGGTGAAGGTCAACATGGCGGTGTTGCCGTCGATGTCGGTTGCCGACAATTCGAATTCATAACTTTCTCGGAACGGGCACTCTTTCGCATTGGCGTTCGCGCATGCCGCCTGAAATTTGGCGTTGCCGGAATCGACCGTGAAACTGATGGGCACGGCATCGGTGCTTGCGCGGGTTGCGGCGGTGTATTCGATGCCCAACACCGCCGGCAAGCCGTTGCTGTCGGCGTCTGCGGCGACCGGGTCAATCCAAGTAAGCGCGCTGTAGACCAACCCCTTAAACGGATTGGCCGAGGTGACCTTTAAATCTTCGTCTTGCGTATGGGTTAACGCCAATGGAATCGAGCGCGGGTCGGGGTTTTCGTCTCCCTCTTCGGCGATGAAAAAGTCGCCGTTGGCTTGCGTATACGGTTCATTGGTTGCGGGGTCGACCAAAGTGGACGGGCTGTCGACTTCGACCAAATAAAATCCCGGATGTCCGTCCCAACTCGGCGCTTCGGCAAGGGACTTCTCAACAACCTTTACGGTTAGCGTGATGGCGTCGCAAGCCTGGCAGACATCATCCGACACTTCCACGCGGAAAATATAGTCATCCATTTCGGCACGGTTAGCGTCGTCGGTGAACAGACCGGTGTTCGGCGTAAAGGCGATGGGCACGGCAACGCCGCTAGTGAAAGCCCCGGGGGTGTAGTCAATTCCCAAGTTTAGCGGCAAGTCGATGGCATCGGCTGGGTCGGGGTCGTTCACCCAAACAAGTGCGCCATAGTTCAGCATTTTGTTCGGGTCGGCTTGGGCAACGGCTGCCGGGAAAGTGGTGGCGATGGTCGGCAAGGTAATTGCCCCGTCGTCATCCAATTCGTAAACCGGCAAGGTGATGGTGTCGAAGGTGTACTCATCATTATCCCAACCCGCGCCGGTGCCAATCGTAACCGTCCCGCTATCGCTGCTCGCGCTCTTGCCGTTTTTGTCGGTGGCTTTGAAGTCGAAGACGTATTTGCCGGCGGTGGTGAAAGTGCCGGCGACTTCGAATTGCGGGGCGTAGGTATAGTTGCCGGTGGTGTCGCTGTAGGTGGTGAAGCCGAGCGAGGAGAAGGTTAAACCGCCATGCACGAATTTCGCCGATACGGTTTGGCTGTGGGTGTCGTCTGAGGTGACGCTGTAGTCGCTGGTGTCGCCGGCATCGAATGCCGAGACGCTGCTGAAAGTTGCCACCGCCGAACCGTCTTCGTTGATTACGCTGATGATGAGTTCCTGCGTCAGCGGCGTTGCCAATACGCTTTTATTCGGCGCCGCCACCACAGCATTCTCGCCCTGTACGGTTTGTACGCTGTCGGTCGGCAACCCGGTGAAAGTCATCGCCACCGTCGTCTCATCGACAAGTTGCGGACTCGCGCCGAGGGTTGTCAATTCGCTCGGCAAATCGGGCTTCGGCGGTGCGCGGCGCACGACGACATAGGCTTGGATGCCGGCGTTGCCGGCTTCGGCGCCGTTGAAATCTTCCGCCATTATTTCGATGTTAAACGAATCTTCGTCCAAGGCGGGGGTGTGCACCGAAATCTGTGATGTCGGCGGGGTGCCGGAGACAAATGGCGTGCCGTCGCTGCGCGGGTCTGGGATGCTCATCCAGGCGACGATATCCGAGGCGTCGGAGCCTTCATCTCCGGTGGCGTAGGTGTATTCAATCGGCGGTGCGCCGCCGGTGACCGGCAAAAAGGTCAATTCACTGGGTTGGGTGGCGGTGAATACAAACACCGGCGAATACGCATCCGGGAATGCCGGCGCAGTCTCTACGCCAACATCGATAAGCGAGACAAAGGTGTTCGGCGTCGGCGTGGCGGAGTCGGTGATGGTGTAGGTGATGGTGGTCGAGTCGCTGTCGCCGGCGGCGGGGGTGCCGGTGGCGATGGACAGCATCGGCGGGGTTGCGCCGCTGAGGGTATCCGCCAGCAACCAAGTCGCATCGGATGCAGGGATTTCCAGCAAATAGGCGTAAGGGCTCGTGCCGCCCGTGCCAGCCGGCAGGGCTTTGGTGTTGTCTTCGCCGACGGTATAAGTTAAATCCGCCGGTTCGCCGCCGCTAAACCCAAGCGTATCAATCGCCGTTACTGCGAAAGATGTCAAGGCGGTGCCGGTGGCGTCTGTCACCATATAGGTCAGGTTGCCGTTATTGGCAAAACTTGTGGTCGATTGCAGTATCGGGGCGGCGGTGGGGGTGCTGCTGTTGGTGTGTTGCAACCAATCGCCCAACGGTGCGCCGGTTAATGTGTAGGTAAACGGGCCTTTATTGCCGCCGGTTGCCGCCGACAAGGTTTCTGTTTGGGTTAAATCGTTGATGTTGAATTGCAATGCCGTCTGTGCCAACGCCAATTTATCGATTACTTCGATGTTGACGGTCACGGTCATTGTGTGCACGGCGGTTTGCGCTGAATAATTCAGGGTCACCATATCCGTTTCGTCGGCGGCATTTGCGCCGATGATGTTGAGCGACAGTGTCGGCGGGGTTGTGCCGTCTCCGCTGTCGACAAACAGCCAATCGGGGACGGTGTTCAAACCATAAGTATAGGGCGCACCGCCGCCGCCGGTTGCCGCCGCCAGGGTTTCGGCGGTGTCGTCGCCGGTGGTGAAGGTGAGGAAGACATTGCCGCCCAAATTCACTTGGGTGAATACTGTGATGGTGAATGTTGCCATTTCTATCATCCCGCTGGCATCGGTGACGGAATAGACGAGCGTTGCGGTTTCGCCGCCGGCGGCGGTGTTGGTTATCGCCAACGTCGGCACGACGGTGACATCGCTACGGTCGACAGTCAGCCAAGCAGTTAACCCCGAGTCACCGGTTAATGCGTAGGTATAATCGCCATCGCCGCCAGTGGCGGCGTCCAGGGCTTGGGCGGTGAAGTCGTCGACGACGAAGGTTAGGTTGTCGGCGGTGATGCCGAGCAGGGCGTTGACTTCGACATTGAATATTGTGGTCACGGCACCGACGGCGTTGCTGACGGAGTAGGTGAGGGTTTCGCTGATGCCGTCTGTGGCGGCGGTTGTGATTGACAGCGTCGGCGGCATGCTGCCGTCGTTAACATCCGCATCGAGCCAAAGGGCATCATCCTGCCCGGATAACGAATAGGTATACACCTCAGTACCGCCGGTGGCGGCGGGCAGGGTTTCTTGTTTAGTGGAGCCGAGGTCGAAAGAGATGGTGCTTGCCGACAACCGCAATGGGTCGAGTACGGTGACGGAGAAGGTTTCGGCGATGCTACCGGTGGCGTCGGTGACGGTGTAGTTGATGGATACCGAGTCGCCGCTGGTGGCGGCGGCGGTGCCGCCGGTGATAAGAGCCAGTCGAATCGGGCCGTCAACGTGATTAGTTTGGTTAAATGATGCGACACGGGTGTCTAAAAGCCACCCCACACCGTTGGGTAATTCGGAGTAGCCGTAAGTATACGGTCCGCCGGAGCCGCCGGTCGCAAACGGCAATGTGTAAGGCATCGTGCTGCCGCTGAAGAAGGTGAGATTGGGCGAGTCATAATCCGAAAACTCCAATGCACCGGTGACGGTGACATCAAACACTCGTATATCTGTGCCTGTGCTGTTGGTGGCGGTGTAGGTTACTTCGGCGCTGTTGCCTTCTGCGGCGGTGCCGACGGTAATCGATAATACCCGCGGGCTATCCGCAGGGGCGGTGTCGGCGTTAAGCCAAGACGCCGCTGTCGAAGGAATGGATACGGCATAAGTAATTGGCGCGGTGCCGCTTGCCGCCGGCAAGGTTTGCGAACGGCTGTCGGTTTCGGCGAATTCGACATCATTGATGGCGGCTAACGTCGGCGCAACGGCGTTGATGGTGAGGTTGAAGTTATTTTGGGCAGTTGCGCCGGCGGCGTCATAAGCGTAGTAGGGAAGATTGCCGCTAAACGCTTGATGGAACCGGCCTTGAAGTTTGCGGGTGGTGGGGGTGAAGGTGAGTTCCGCCACCGGCGAATTTATGACAAAAGTGTAGAGGTTGCGGTCGTCTGCAGTCCAATACCCGGCGTAAACGTCAGGAAAATCGGCTTTAAAGGTCTGCACTTCAACGCTGCGGTCAATTCCGCTTAAGTCCAAGTGGTAACGATATCGGTCTTGGAACCGAGTATTGACTCCCGGGGCGCCCGGAAAGTACGCCATTGGCATGCCATCGGTCGCAGTACCCCCGGAAGGAGCGCTGGGAAGATTCAAGCCGTTGGCGACTCCACTTACGGTCGCGCCAGAACTTACTACCAATCTCTTATAAAGCGTCACGACAAATGCCAAAGTAGTCGTCTGCGGCGTCGCCGCCGAATCGGTGGCGGTGATGGTGACATTGTAATTGCCTTCGCGGAGACCGTTGGTCGCGAAACGGGTGTAACGGGTGATGGCATCGATGATGAGCGTGGGCGGGGTGCTGCTTGTGCCTGGGTCGAAAGTGATGCCGCGCGCTGCGGGGCAATCGTTGAATTGCGATGCGGAGTAACTGACATGGCTGAACGAGCAGGTATACGCCACCGCACCGGTGCCGCCGGTGGCTTCGGGCAAGGTTACGGCAACCGGCGGGCCGTTCTCGATAACTTGATGTTGCGTGTCGACCGTGCCGCTAAAAGCAAAGCCTTGCGCATTCGCCGGCGCGGCGATAAACAACGCACCGCTCAATGCAAGCCAAGCCGCAACCCGCAATCCGCAGGCGCGAGATAATGGGCGCGCGCACGGACGGCTGTTCGGCGACGGGGTTTCGGAGGCGCGGTTGCGCGGCGATAAAGTGTTCATTGGTAACCCTCTAAAAAAAGCGTTGTTGAAGATGCGAAAGCGTTGTTAAAACAAACCGCCAACCCGATGCGCTCATCGGTAATGATGCGCCGCCGAATTGCCGACCGATATGCAAACATTGACCGCACAAAAGTATCGCCTTTTTTGGCGAGGTTGTCAAGATGCGCATTAGCCAATACCGCGCGGATTATGCCACAACCCCAAGCGATTGTTAAGATGCATTTGCAAGGGCGCGAAGACGCGCGAATTATAATGTGTGATGGTTGGATGTGATGGTTGGATGATAATGAATGCGAGATGAAAAAAATTAAAAAAAAGCCGCGCGAGGGGCGCGGCGGGGCAAATTGAAGAAAGGTGATGTCGGCGCGAAAAAAAAGCCAAATGAACACCTGCAAAGCCCGAAGTAAAAATGTCGTATAAACAATAACGCCAAGCGTATACCGAAAAATTTGGGGTGTCAAGTTTTTATTTGGGGGCAAGTTTTATTTAGGTTACGCATTATTTACTCATTATTAATTTAATTTACGCGTTAAACTTGTTCGCGGCGGCGAATGGGTGAACACTTCTGAATCAATAAAACTGCGCGGCGGCGAATGGGTGAAAATTTATGATGTGCGAATTATTAAAAACTTGATGCGGCGGACGGGGTAAAATGCCCTACAATTTGCGCGGGCATTGTTGGCGAGATAAATGTTGTCGAGATAAATGCCCCGCGCCATTGCCGCGCAATTATTGCATACATTTATTGCATACATTAAATAACCGCCATCGACAAATTAAACGCCCTACAATGTGCGCAATAATTTTGCACGACAATGCCTTGCGTAATGTGCTATCATCCGCCCCGCTTGTGCGGCGTAATGTTGTGTTGTCGTTGCACTTGCAGTTCGATTGACTTATGTGCATAATCACCGCGTACATTGCATCGCATAAATTGCAAGGCAACGGTGCGCCGTTGCCCTCAACAACCTGACAGACAGAGCCGACAATGATTCCCAACATTTTGAAGACCAAACATTTCGCCAACCCGGCACTCGCCGTATTGGCGGCGGTTTTATATTTCGCGACGCCGTCGGCGGCGGTGGGGCAGGTGAATTTAACCAACAACGCTTCGCCGGTTACTTTCTCGAGCACCTCGCTGTCGGGCCAGACATACACCTTGCCGCAAGTGATTAGCGGCGGCACTGCGCCATACAACATCAAGAGCGGCGTTGCTTGCACCGGCCTAAGCGGCGCACCAATCAGCATCCTCGACGACACGCGAATCGTTTGGTCGGTTAGCGCCAACACCGGCGCGACTTTCGGCGGCGATTGTGTTTTCCAAGTCGAAGACGCGGACGGCACTGCCTCGGCGAACATCACCTTATATCGCTATTTGACTCTCCCGCCGACTATTGCCGACCAACTTGAAACGCTTCGGTTGCAAAACGGCTTCACTTTCCGCGTTGGCGTTTCGACCACCAACTACACCTTGCCAATCGTCTCCGGCGGCGTAACAGGAACGATTACCTATCGGTTATTGATTGGCACAGTGCGCAACCCGCCGCAAAGATCGGGCGTCGCCCAATGGGATAGCCTTGCAGCCGTGGGCAGCGATGCCGACACCGACGGGCTGTCACTCGATCCATCGACCAACATCCTCAGCGGCACCCCAACCCGCGCCGTCAACAGCAAAGCGTTGGGCTGGTTTTATCGTGATGTCAACGGCTCGCCCTCCGGGGCAACCAGCCGCAGTTCTTATGCCGGGCGACCCTATGGCGCGTTTAACACCAAAATACAAATCGTCGACGCCTTAACCATCAGCGGCGAAAGCACCCTGTCACTCGGCGTATCCGAAGTGGTCGACACCACCTTTACAGTAACCGGCGTAGTCGGCACGCCGACCTTTACGACGCCGACATGGCCAGCCGGATTGTTGTTGACAATGATAGCCGGCACCAACAACTGGCATCTGTACGGCGCCGCCACCGCCATCACCGCCGCCGCCGATTATGAATTGAGCGTCATCGATGATTTCGACAGCGCACCGGGCTCGCATAGCGTGCGCATCACCGTCTCCAGCCCGCCGGTTTTATTCGATGGCACTATCGGCGCATTGACTTTCACCATCGGACAAAACAACTCGTATAACCTGCCGGGCATCACCTCCGGCACGGCGCCGTTCACCCATACATTAACAACCGGCGCAGATTGGTTTTCGCTTAGCCAACCGAGCGGCAACGAACCGCTTGCCAAACTGTCGTTAACCGGCGCCGCAACTTACTCCGCACAAACCACCGGCAATGTATACAAAGTGGAAAGTGCAGGCACGCAAATCGGCGAACTCACCTTCTCCGCCGATTTAGTGGCGGCGCCAAACTTCGCATCGACGCAACCCGCCCTCACCTTCAGCGAAACCACAACGGTCAACCAAACCTTGATAGCCGCCCAAGACGGCGCAGGCGACCTCAAAATAACCGCCTTTGGCTTGCCGGGCGGATTGGCATTGGCATCCGCCGCCAACCCGCCGGTGATTGCCGGCGTGCCGAACACGCCGACGCCGAGCCCGATTGAAGTTACCATCACCGCCACCGATGCAAACTTCGTCACCGCCAACCTCCTCCTCACCATGTCGGTGCATCCGGCGCCGAGTTTCAGCCCCGCAAGCATCACCACGCTTGGCAACGGCTACACCTTCCGTCAAGGCACGCAGAGCGCAAAAACCTTGCCCCAAGCCGAACAACATCCGCTGGAACCGCTGGCTTATCGCCTGACGCTTGGCAAAAACAACACCAACAGCAACTTCACGACATTCGAAAATGCCGCCGCCGGCATCACCCCGACCATCAGTGGCTTAATCTTCGACCCGTTACAACGAATCATGAGCGGTATCGCAGTTCACGCAGCGCAAGAAGACCGCGATTTCACGCTACACGCACGAGACGCCAACGGCGCCGAAGCGCAAGCCGACACCAAAATCGCCGTGTTGCCGGAAATCACCATTGCGCAAAGCGATGTAACAATCATCTTCCGTCAAGCGGCGATACCGACCGTAACCTTCGCCGAAGCGGACAACATCATCGGTGCGGTCGAATATGAATTAACCCAACTCTTCGACGGCACCTCCCACAGCAACAACACACTCTTTAAGAACGGCTTGGCATTAAACGGCGATGCAACGCAAATCAACGGCAACACCGAAAACGACCGAAACGCATTAGTCGAAGCACAAGCGCAAAGTTTTGTGCTGACCGCCACCGATGATTTCGATGGCGCAACGGGGGCGGTGACATTCACCATCCAAGTCGTCGAGGCGCCGTATTTTGGCGGGCCTGGGGCGGAAAATCGGCGCGGTGTGTCGTATAAAGATTCGCTGACCTTTACTGTCGGGCAAAATGCCAATAATGAATTGACCTTGCCGGTGGCTGAGCCGTCTACGATATTGCCGCCGCCCGACACGGTCGCCGACACCGAATACAGCGTAACCAGCGGCAAACCCGATTGGCTGATATCCAGCCCAGTCGAAGGCAGTCGCCGCAGTGAATTTGGCGTGAGTATGTATCCGGATGAGAACAACATCCCGGTGCCGGCCAACTTGCCGGCGTCGGCATTGCTGACCTATCACGGCTACGATTCGAGCGGGCAGGCGTCCGTGCCGATAGTCATCACCGCCGTATTGGTTGCCCAACCGAGTTTTGGCACCAATGCGCAATTGGATGTGCGCTATTTGGTCGATGAACCGATGCCGTTTAAATTGCCGGCCAGCGGGATTTTTACCTATACCGAAAATGCCTTTGAATTGCCCGAAGTGCAAGTCACCGGTTTATTGCCGATTACCTATGAAGTATTCGGGCTGCCGAGCGATTTAACCTTCACCTTCGACCCGGACTCGGACACCCGAACCATCAGCGGCACGCCGACTGAGTCGTCGCTTGGGGTGCATGAAATTGTGTATACCGCCACGGATGCCAACAATGTAATGCCGCTTAGCCCGTTGACCTTTAATATCACGGTATTGCCGCAGCCGGAGATTGCATTCGAGCCGTCGACGATTTATGTCACCAACTTTCCGCATCGACAGAATTTCGCGCTCGGCGTCACTATTAACAACGCACCGATGAATGCAAGTTATGAGGTGACCGCCGATGCCGCCATTGTCGGCTCGGTGAATCAAGGCGGCACGGATTTTGTGCAGAAAAACAGTGCGGACGGCATTACCTATGGCGACCCCACATTCGTCGGCTCCACCACCTACGCCACCGCAACGCACGGCATCACCTTCACCACCACGCCAATCGGCGATGACGAACATATTGGCCCGATGATTGTCGCCACTTACACCGTGCATGAACTGGACGAAGTTAACGGCAATTTCACCGGCATTAAATCATCGGTGCTGCTCACCTTTATCTATGTCGAAGCGGCGATGTTTGCCGAGGACGGCTACGATTTGACCTTGCCGGTCATCGATTATCGCAACGGCGACATCATCGATATGGTGCCGCAAGTGGTGATGGACGACCGGGAAGACCGTTTTCACATCACGCAGATTCCCGCATCCGAACGGCGGGTAGTGTCGTATACGCTGGAAAGCCTGACCTCCGCGCAAATCGACTCGGACACCGGCGAGTATTCGGCGGATGCGAGCATCCGCAATCTGCCGCCCGGATTCCACGGCGATGATTCCGACCCGGCGACCAAGTGCAATGTTGATAATGCGAATTGCGACGGCAATCGAATTCAATTCGTCACCACCTTTAACTTACAAGGCGACCCGGCCACTTATCGGGAGCGGCTGGAACACGGTGAAACCCCGACCAACGATGAAGACATCTACATCAACACCGGGTTAACCCCGACCGACCAACTCGAAATCATCAGCGAGAAACAAGTCGAACTCAACGACGGCAAAAAGAACGAAGTGAACTATGTCTTCGAATTAACCGCCACCGACTTTAACGATGTACCGATGTCGACCGAAATACGCCTGCTGTTTATCTTGACCGCCGGCGATGCCTATGTTGATGTCAACACAAAACTGCTCGGCGAATTATCCAACGCCATCGTCTCGGATTCGATCAACGCCGTCACCGGCCGCATCGCCCAACGGGTCAGCGCCGGCAATCGTGGGCAGGATTCGATTAATGCATCGGTTGGCGGATACGATTCGCTCGCCAAATTCTTCGCCCATAACGCCAAATCAATGGCTGATGGCGATACGGATTGGAAACAACTCTTCGACGGCACGCAAATGCAAATGCCGTTGACGGCGGCGGACGGCTCACTATTCCCCGGCGGCACGGCGTTTTGGATGAGCGGACGATACCGCGAATATCAAGGCGATTCGCCCGAACTGCAATACGACGGGCAATCGCGCGGCGTCTATGTCGGGCTGGACAGCACCCTCAGCGACACCACCATCATCGGCTTGATGGGCGCATGGGCGCGCAGTGAAATCGATTACGACGATGTCGGCGAAGACACCTCCGCCGGCAAAGGCAATTACCTGTTGGATTTATCCGGCGTGCATCCGTATATCAGTTGGCGCGGCGGCGGCTTGGATTGGTGGGCGAGCATTGGACACATGCGCGGCGATTTAACCATCTCCCGCCGAGACGCCCAAGACCGCGAACTCGAATACATCAGCGATGCGGCGTTAAACAGCACCGCCCTGGGGTTTAGCGGCACATCAGCGGCGGATAGACAAACCCAAGTGCGCGTCAAAGCCGAAGTGTTCTCGAGCCAATTGACGCTGGATGAGACCCAAACCGAATTCGGACAAAAATTAGACGCACAAACCATCGATGGCGGTTTGGCGCGATTGGCGATGGAAGTCAGCAGCGCGCGATTGCTGGCAAGCGGCGGGTTATACGAACCCACCTATGAACTCGGCTTGCGCTACGATTTCGGCGATTCCGACACCGGCGGCGGCATCGATGCCTCCACCGGCTTCCGCGCCGCCGGCGCACAACGCGAAGTCAGCGGCGAACTGCGCCTGCATGCCGCCTTATCCGCGGACGGCGAATATGAAGAATGGGGCGTATTCGCAATGCTGCGCAACGACCCCGGCTTGGACGGACAAGGCTTATCCCTGCAACTCCGCCCGAGTTACGGCGACAACGACCGCCAAGACCTCTGGTCAAACTCCCTCGACTACGAAAGCGACCCGCAAGAGTACACAATGCAAATCGCCGCACGAGTAGGCTGGGGCATCCAAGCCGCGCACGGCATATTCACCCCGTTCACCGAATGGTCACACCAAGAAACCAACGACACCTACCGCCTCGGCGTCGACTGGGCATTACGCCGACAATTCACCCTGAACTTAACCGGCCAACAAAAACACTCCCAAGCCGACGATGAATCCCAAAGCGTACTGCTGCGCGGTCAAATGGATTTCTAACCCGCGCCGAACTTTTTGGTCTTTGTCTTTTTACACCGCGTGACTTTGTTGCGCGGTTTTTTTTATCTTGACAGCCACGTCGGTCGTTTGTAAAGTGTCGACAAGTACAAACAGAGGACAACGCAAATGAGACGACAAATGATAATCACGCTTTCACAAATGGCGGCGTTTTTCGCCGACCGTGAAGGCGGTGAGATTGATGCATTGAAGTTAATGAAACTTCTCTATCTCGCCGACCGCGAGTCGATGCGGCGTGACAGTCGCGTCATTTCCAACGACGATATGTTCTCCCTGCCGAACGGCCCAATTTTGCGCAAGGCGGCTGAATTGATGCAAGACCAAGCCGATGTTTCGGAACAGCGGGTATGGAACCAATGGTTTGCCGCCCGCACCCCCGGCTCGTCCAATTTAAAATTGTGCACGACGGTGTCGGAGAACAAATTGAATTATTTCAGCGAGTTGCATAGGGAAATATTGCAAATCGTCTGGAATGAATTCGGTCACATGACCGGTCGCCAACTGAGCGACTACACCCACGACCATTGCAATGAATGGCGCGACCCGCCGAACGGTGCGCCGACGCCCATCGAAGAAATTGACGTGCTAAGGGCGGGCGGCGTTGATGAAAAATATGTGCAACACCTCTCCGAAGAAATTAAAACCGGCAAAGCGATGTGTCGCGAGAATGCCGGAACGCCGGTTTAATTCGTGATGGAGTTGATGTTGATGGAAACTGTGCGGCGTGATGCGATGTTGATTCCAAATGCCTTGGGTTGCCGACGCTTAAACGATATTAACGCCTGCGAAGTTGTCACATTGACAGTCGCGCCGCGAGTTTGTAAAGTGTCGACAAGTACAAACAGAGGACAACGCAAATGAGACGACAAATGATAATCACGCTTTCACAAATGGCGGCATTTTTCGCCGACCGTGAAGGCGGCGAAATTGATGCATTGAAGTTAATGAAACTTCTATACCTCGCCGACCGCGAATCGATGCGTCGCGCATGTTATGTCATTTCCAACGACGATATGTTTTCGTTACCGAATGGCCCAATTTTGCGCAAGGCGGCTGAATTGATGCAAGACCAAGCCGATGTTTCGGAACAAGCGGTGTGGAATCGATGGTTTGCCGCCCGCACCCCCGGCTCGTCCAATTTGAAATTATGCACGACGGTGTCGGAGAACAAATTGAATTATTTCAGCGAGATGAATAGGGAGATATTGCAAATCGTCTGGGACAAATTCGGTCACATGACCGGTCGCCAACTGAGCGACTACACCCACGACCATTGCAATGAATGGAAAAACCCGCCGAACGGTGCACCGCAAATCATCGAAGAGATTGACGTCCTAAGGGCGGTTGGCTTCAATGAAGAGCATGCGCATAACCTCGCTGAAGAAATTAAAATCGGCAAAGCGTTGTGCCGCGAGAATGCCGGAACGCCGGTTTAATTCGCGATGGAAATTTTGCGGCGTGACGCGATGTTGATTCCGACGGATCAGTATGGAAATAAACATCTACATTTGGTAATGAGCGACTCTTTCCGTGACCCGTTAATCGAAGGCGGTCGCGAAATCGTGGTGGTGGTGTCCCTGTCCACCTACAGAGCGCCGGACACGGAACGCAACAGCATTTGTTTGCTGCAACCCGGCGACCATCCGTTTATAACACGCACCAGTTATGTGTGCTATCACTTGGCACAATACAAGGAGGTGAGCGAAATGCAAAAAAACATCCAACGTGGATTGTATGTGCGCAAAGAACCAATCAGCGAAGCGGTTTTCCAAAAAATCTACAATGGCTTTAAGCCGCCAATCACTCCAAACTTTATTCTTGAATCCCTTGGGCTACCGACGCTTAAACGATATTAACATCGGCGAAGTTGTCGTATTGACAGCCGCGCCGCCAACTTGTAAAGTTTTCACCATCACAATTAAAGGTGAACCCAATGCGAAAACGAATGATTATGACGCTCGCGCAAATGGCGGCGTTTTTCGCCGACCGCGAAGGCGGCGAAATTAATGTATTGAAGTTAATGAAACTTCTCTATCTCGCCGACCGCGAATCGATGCGTCGCCACGGTCATTCGATTTCCAACGACGATATGTTTTCCCTGCCGCATGGCCCAATTTTAAGCAAGGCATACCGCCTTGCAAACCAAGAAGCCGCCGCCGCCGAACAACAAATATGGCGCGAATGGTTTGCCGACCGCATACAAGGCGACCGCGCATTAACATTATGCACAAGCGTATCGCGCGAAAAATTAAATTACTTCAGCGAACTGGACATCGAAATACTGCAAGCCGTTTGGAATCAATTCGGCAAAATGAACCAATGGCAACTCCGCGACTACACCCACACCCACTGCAAAGAATGGTGCGACCCGCACGGCTCAAGAAAACCCATCGAAGAGATTGAGGTGCTGCGAGCGATTGGCATCGACGAAGCCGAAGCGCTTTTGATTGCCGAAAGGATTAAAGATGACAAAGCGTTATGTCGGGAGTACGCCGAACCGGCGTGATGCGCGATGCTGATTGCCCGCCGCGACGCCCTGCTGGTGCCAACGGACCGACGGGGGAATAAACATCTGCACCTTGTGGTGTGCGCCCCCTTCATCGAAGGCGGATTCGAAATGGTGGTGTGGGTTTCGATCGCCAGTTATCAGTCGTCCCGAGTGTGCGACGAAACCTGTTTGTTGTACCCCGACGACCATCCTTTTATCAAACACAAAAGTTATGTTTACTACGCCCTTGCCGAAGCAAAACCAGTGAGCGTCGTGCAAAGAAACCTTCAAAACGGACTCTATGTACGCAAAGAACAATTCAGCGAAGCGGTTTTCCAAAAAATCTACGAAGGTTTTAAACCGCCGGGCACCAAAAATTTTGTCCTCGAATATCTTGGGCTGCCGACGCTTAAACGGCATTAACGCCGGCGAAGTTGTCACATTGACAGCCGCGCCGCCAACTTGTAAAGTTTTCATCATCACAATTAAAGGTTAACCCAATGCAACGAAGAATGATTATGTTGCTTTCGCAAATGTCGGCGTTTTTTGCCGAGCGTGAAGGCGGTGAGATTGAGATATTGAAGTTGATGAAACTTCTTTATCTGACCGAACGCGAGTCGTTTCGGCGACGCGGGCGTTCGATAACCAATGACGAGATGTATTCGTTGCCGCATGGCCCGATTTTAAGCAAGGCATACGACTTGGCGCGACACAAAGCCAACCCGCGCGAACAGCACGAGTGGAACAAATGGTTTGCCGAACGCGCAAGCGGTGATGTTAATGTGAAGTTACGCTGCCCGGTATCGATGGATGAACTGGATTATTTCAGTCAGCGGGATGAGGAAATGGTGAACAACATCTGGAATCAATTCGGCAAAATGAGTGCATGGCAACTGCGCAACTATACCCACGAGCATTGCAAGGAATGGATCGACCCGCACGGTTCGTGCAAACGAATCGAGGAGATTGATGTGTTGCGGGCGGTTGGCGTCGAAGAGGAAGAAGCGCTTGGTCTTGCCGAGGCGATTAAGGACGACAAGGCGTTGTGTCGTGCATACGCCGAATGAACGAGGGGTATGTGCGGTGAATATTTTGCGGCGTGCCACCATTTTGTTTGGTATACCGGGGGAAAAACCGCATCTGCATATTGTGATGTGCGACCCTTATACGGACGGAGACGACATGCCCGAAAAGGTGGTGTGGGTGTCCATCTCCAGTTGCCGCCCGGACAGACGATACGATGAAACTTGTTTGTTGTATCCCGGTGACCATCCATTTATCAAACACGACAGTTATGTTTACTATGAACTTGTGAATAGTATAACGGTGAGGAGCGTGCAAAATCATATTCGAAGCCGATGGGCGTTGCCCAAAGAACAAATGCGCGAGGAAGTTTTCCAACGAATTCACAAGGGGTTTGATTCATCAAGCGTCCCCAAAATCATTCGCACCCGTCTTGGAATCCCGACGGATAAACGGCGTTAACCCCGCCCCTCAAAACCCCACCACCCCCCGCAACAACACCCCGCGCGAATCATCATCGCGATTGGCTGACAAGTTCACCGTAAACTCCGCCGCCGAAAGAGTCGGCGTCCAATCCAAACCGAAGCGATAGCCGTCGTCGGCGGCGTGTGTCCATTGCATAAACGGCGTCCATAAACCTTGTGCGGCGGTGATGCCGTAGGCGAGGCGGGCGGTGAGTTGCAGGGCATAGTCGTTATCGATGGCGTCGGCGTCAGCCAAGGCTTTGAATCGCTCGACGGTTAAGTTGGATTCGAAGTTACTTAATTGCAAACCTTGATTGCGATTGATTATTGATGCCGGCGACGCCGCGCAATGCATACACAAAAGATTGCAAGGCGTCGGTTCGCGCGTCGATGAGATGCGCGCACTGCCGCCGTAATGCAAACGCGGCAAGGCAAAATCGACCGGTTGGTCTTTAACCCATCGCTGCGCATCGATGGCAACAACCTGCGGCGCATTCCACACCACCAAGGTCAAGTCGCGCGGACACAACCCGCCGGCGTCGCATCGCCCGTTGTCGTTTGCGACGGCATAACGCAATTGCCATTGCGAATACGGCCGGGCATGAACCGCATCCAACGGAAGTGCACCTTGAATAGAGTCATTTAATTATGCAATCACGCGCTTATTCCAATGCGTTGTAAACCATATAATACCCCGCCCAACCGCGCGCCAAAATGTGCATCGTCCGCATCACTGGTCGCTGTCGTTTCATCGGCGCCGTCCACCGTCGACCGTCAAACATCATCCATCAACCGTCCAGCCCGCCGTCATGCCGCCATCAATGAATCTCTTCGCCGAAATTAACCAAACGCTTGCCGAGGCGCGCATTGCGCATTGCGCGAATCGAGGTGCATATCAAAGTGCATCAATCAACATCACCGAACAAGACAAATTGGATGCACTGCACGAACATTTTAGTTTGGCGGCGGCGCAATCGGCGTTGACCGAGATTAGTCAATGGCGCGGCTATGCGCCGACGCCGTTGGTGTCGTTGGATGATTTCGCCGCGCAGGCCGGCGTTGGCGCGGTGTATTACAAAGATGAATCGCGGCGGTTTGCGCTTGGCAGTTTCAAGGCGTTGGGCGGGGCGTATGCGGTGTTGCGATTGGTGCAGCGACAGTTGCGCGCGCAAGGCATCGATGCCATTGCTGCGCAATTGGAATCGCGCGTGCATCGCGCCGCGACAGAATCGCTCACCGTGGTCACCGCCACCGACGGCAATCACGGTCGCTCAGTCGCCTGGGGCGCGGCGCGGTTTGGTTGCGCCTGTCGGATTTACATTCACGCCGCAGTCAGCGAATCGCGCGCGCAAGCGATGCGCGAATTGGGCGCGGCGGTGGTGCGGGTGCGCGGCAACTACGACGACTCGGTGCATTGCGCCGCGCGCGACGCCGAGGACAACGGTTGGTTTGTCGTGTCGGACACTTCCTATCCCGGCTATGTCTATGTGCCGGCGCAGGTGATGGCGGGATACGCCGTGATGATGGCCGAAGCCGCCGCACAATGGCAAGGCGCGATTACGCATTTATTCGTGCAGGGCGGCGTTGGCGGATTGGCGGCGTCGATGACCGCGTGGTTGCGACAAACGTTCGGCCGCGATTGCCCGCGCATCATCGTGGTCGAGCCGCAATTGGCGGATTGTTTATTCCAAAGCGCGCGCAACGGTTGCGCAACGCGCGTGCATATCGATGAGGAGACGGTGATGGCCGGGTTGTCGTGCGGCGAAGTGTCGGCGTTGGCGTGGCAAGTGTTGGCGGATTGCGCCGATGATTTTTTGACGATAGGCGATGAATTGGTTGCGCCGTTGATGCGCGCCTTGGCAAAGCGCGATGATGCAATCGAAGCCGGCGAATCCGCGGTCGCCGGTTTGGGCGGATGTTTGGCGGCGTGTGCGGATGCGCAACTTAAATCGGCGTTGCGGTTAACGCGTGAGAGTCGTGTGTTGACGCTTGGCACCGAAGGCGCGACTGATAGGGCGATTTATGATTCGATTGTTGGGGGTTGAGTGCGTTAGTTGACCGTGTCAACTTTTTAATAAGGCGTTATGCGAACACAGTTATAATGCAATACCGTCACCGCCCCGCTCATTGCGCAGTGGTGCGTTTTAACCCAACAGGGGAATTAAAATGTTTAAAGATTTAATGGTTTTTGACAAACAACGAAACATAAAGCAAGCCATTGGTTTTTATCTGGCTTTTTTGGCATTGGGTATGGTTGCAACAATTCCGTTTGCGGTGGTATTTGCCGACGACATTGCTGGAGGCATAAAAACTGGCGCTCGTATTGGGATTGCCATGGCTATTTTGTTGGCGGTTGTGATTGCCAAACAAAAACAACTCTTAACACAATTCGGCACAATTGTAACAATTGTTATGGCGGGTGCGCTTGCTGCATTTGGAGGAATGCTGTTGGGATTAATTCCCGTGGCGTATTTAACGACACGCGAACGGAATAACTCCGAGTCCCGCGATTAAAAGAACGCGAGTTTCTTATTCAACTTTTAATCAAACGAGATTCAAATCATTTGGTTTCCGCTTCCAACGCCGCCACCACACGGTCGCCGAATTGTTCGGTGGTGAGCATCTTGGCTTGAAATCCCGGGCGGGTTAAATCGGGGGTGGTGTAGCCGTTGGCAAACACCGCCTGCATCGCCCGCCATATTTTTTGCGATTCGTCCGGCAGTTGGAAACTCATCTCCAACATCATCGCCACCGAGCCAATCATCGAATACGGATTTGCGCTGTTGCGTCCGGCGATGTCGGGGGCTGAGCCGTGCGACGGTTCATAATAGGCTTTGTCGTCGCCGATGCAAGCCGACGGCATCAAGCCGAGCGAACCCAAAATGCCGCCGGCTTGGTCGCTCAATAAATCGCCAAACAAATTTTCCATCACCATCACATCAAACTGCGTCGGCTCGAGACATAAATAGGTCGTCGCCGCATCGGCGAGGACATTAACGACTTGCACTTGCGGATAATCGCGCGCGACTTCGTCGACCACTTCGCACCACAACACGCTGGATTTAAGCACGTTGTTTTTGTGAATGCTGTGCACAATTTTTTTGCGCTTCATTGCGCATTCGAATGCAATGCGCGCAATGCGCGCGATTTGCATCTCGTCGTATTCGAGCGTCTCGACAACCCGACGCAAACCGCGTTCATCGCGCGCCAATTCCTTTTTGCCGAAATACAAACCGCCGACCAATTCGCGGATAATCATAATGTCGATGCCGTCGCCGACCACTTCGGGCTTGAGCGGTGAAAAATGCGCAAGGCTTGCCGGCAACGACACCGGACGGAAGTTGGCGTAGGTGTCGTATCGTTGGCGCAACGGCAAAATCCCGCCGCGTTCGGGGCGTTCGTCGACCGGGATTTTTTCGGAGTCGGCAAAACTTAATCCAACCGGCCCTTTTAATATCGCATCCGCTTGGTCGCAAATTTGTTTGGTTTGGTCGGGGAAGCACGCGCCGTGCGCATACCAAGATGCCGCCCCAAACGGCGCGTCGATTAATTCAAACGCAATGTCGTTGCGCGCCTCGATGCAGCGCAACACCTTAATCGCCTCGCGCATAATTTCCGCGCCGATGCCGTCGCCGCACAAGGTTGCAATTTTATAAGTGGTCATTTGATAAACAAGCGGAGGTTAAGTTAATTCAATTTAAGTTAATTAAGTTAATTTAATAGGTTTAATTTACCAAGTTAAATTAAATCCAATTCGATTTAACCCAATGCGAATCCAACGCATTGCAACAATGTCGCGCCAATTGTAATCGTGCTCGCAATCGCAATGCATCGACATTAACAAATCGACATCGAGTTGCGCGCATTACCAATTCGGTTTGCGTTTTTCGATGAAGGCATCGATGCCTTCGCGGGTTTCGTCCAACATCATATTGTCGGCCATGGTTTCGCTTGCACCGTCATAGGCGTCGCTGAGCGGTTGTTCGAGTTGTTGATAAAATCGTCGTTTGCCGAGTTGGATTACGCGCGGCGGTTTGGCTTTGATTACGCGCGCGGTTTGCGCGACTTCGGCATCGAGTTGCGCGGCATCGACGGCGCGATTGATTAAGCCGTAATGCGCAGCGACTTCGGCGTCGATAAAATCGCCGCAGAGCAACATTTCCATCGCCCGCTTGCGCGCGATGTTGCGACTTAACGCCACCGCCGGGGTCGAACAAAACAACCCAACGCGCACTCCGGACACGGCGAATTTTGCGTCGCGCGCGGCAATCGCCAAATCGCAGGTGGCGACCAATTGACAACCGGCCGCGGTCGCCATGCCCTGCACTTTGGCGATAACCGGCTGCGGCAATTGCAACAACGCCGTCATCACCGCGCTGCATTGCGCGAATAAACGCCGTTGATAATCGCGGTTGTCGTTGGCGCGCATTTGTTTTAAATCATGCCCGGCACAAAACGCCTTGCCGGCGGCGGTCAACACCACCACGCGAATCGATTCATCTTCACCGATGCGCGCCAAGGCGTCGCCAAGCGCATCGAGCAACGATTCATTAAGCGCGTTGTATTGCGCCGGACGGTTTAAGGTCAACGTGGCAACGCCGTCGGCGTGCGCGCTGAGCAACACCGCTTCGGTTTCGACTTGCAGAGGTTCGCGCGCTTTGTTCATTTTGTTTAATTGGTTTAATCAATGTAACTTTTAATTAACTAATAAACGTATACCGTCAATTAATAAATTAACAAATGCAACCGTGAGTTAATAAATGTAACTGTCAATTAACAAATAAATGTAACAGTCAATGTGCATTGCAAAAAACAATGTGAAACAATCCCGCCGCACAAGGTTATTTGGATTGCTCAATCATGTACTCAACCGCCGCAATGACTTCGGCGTCGCTGAGATTCGGATTGCCGCCTTTGGCGGGCATCACACCAGCCGCGCCTTGATAACCATTAATCGCGTGTTCAATCAGCACCGCCTCGCCTTGCGCAATGCGCGGTTGCCAATTGGCGACGTCGCCAAGTTTGGGCGCACCGGCGATGCCGGCGGCGTGGCAGGCAACGCAACTTGCGCCATACACCGCCGCCCCATCGGCGTCGCCAACCGCCACTTGCGCGGACGCCGCGCCGCCTTCGACAACATTCAATTGCCCAACCGGCGCAATGCGCGATTCGAGCGCGGCGCGGGTGTTGTGATTGGCAAGCGCGTTGGCGGCAAACAACACGGCGATGCAGGCGGCGGTTAATAAAGTCAATCGGTTTGCGTTCATTTGCGGTTTATATCGGATGGTTGGCAGCGATGGTCGCTGTAGGTTCATTAAGTTAACTTCAAGAAGTTAACTTCAAGTGCGAGGCAAGTTCATCGATAAGCGGATGCGCTTGCGCCCAATGACCGCATTATATGCAATTGGGCGGTGAATGCAATCCAAGTGTTCGGGCGCGGTTGACAAGCATTTTAAATGATGTCAATATGCTTGGTGGTAACGTAAATGTTAAGATGAACACAATGACAAACGAGCCGCGTTTGCAGACACGCATCGAGTCGATTCGCTTGAAAAATTTTCGAGCGCTCAAAGACGTCGAGTTGAAGGACATTCCGCCATTTTGCGTGTTTGTTGGCGCCAATGGCGTCGGCAAGAGCACAATTTTTAGCGTATTTAGTTTTCTTAAAAACGCAATGGAGAAAAATGTAACCGCCGCACTGGGGCAATTGGGCGGCGGGCGAGGGTTGCGTGAAGTGCGCACCCGCGATGAAGACGGTGATATTGAAATTGAAATTAAATTTCGTCCGCCTAACATCGACCGTCGCGTAACCTATTTGTTGGTGATCTCCGAGGAAAATAATCGGCCCATTGTTAAAACAGAGCAATTGAGTTATCGCCGCGGCAGTTACGGGAAACTATGGCGCTTTCTCGACTTTAAAGAGGGCAAGGGCAAAGCAGTTACGGACGAAGTCGATTGGCGGAATGTGGATGACGACCAACTACTGATTCGCCAAGAACAAACGCTTACCTCGAAGGATTTGCTGGCGATTTCCGCACTGGCGCAGTTTGAAAACTTTCCGGCGTTGGTCGCATGGGGAGAGTTGATTGAAAACTGGCAAGTGTTCGACTTTCATATTCAAACGGCGCGTGAAGACCAGCAAGCCGGCGACTATTGCGAAGTGCTCGACAACGCCGGCAAAAATTTGGCGCTGGTGCTGGATTATTTGCATAACAATCACCGCGAAGTGTTTGACAACATACTTGCCAAACTGTCCAAACGCATTCCCGGCATTAAGGCGGTGCAAGCCGATACGATGCCGGATGGTCGTGTTTTGTTGGCGTTTGAACACGCGGATTTTGATGAACCGATTTACGCACGTTATGTTTCGGATGGAACGATGCGTATGCTTGCCTATTTGGTGTTGTTGTATCACCCAAATCCGCATCCGTTGCTCGGCGTCGAAGAGCCGGAAAATCAATTGTATCCGTGGCTGTTGCAAGAGTTGGCGGAGGAATTCCGCGAGTACACCAATCGCGGCGGGCAAGTTTTTGTGTCGACTCATTCACCGGATTTTCTTAACGCCGCGCGGATTGATGAAGTTTTCTTGTTGCGAAAAAAACGCGGGATTACGACAATCGAACGCGCCGCAGACAACCGGCAAGCCAAAGATTACATGGATGACGGCGACAAAATGGGACGCTTGTGGGCGCAAGGTATTTTGGAGTTGGAAAATTGAAAACGCTTGTGTTTTTGCTGGAAGGAGAATCGGAAAAAACCTTTCTTAAAGGTTTTTTGTCGAGAGCATTCGCGCTCGACTGCCAATCCAAACTTGTTCACTTGGTTTACCTTACGTTCAACGGCAAGCGCGATTTACAGAACAGTTTGGTGAAAAAAATCCGCGGTTGGCGCATGCCAGACACCACATTTATTGTGTTGCAAGACCAAGACGGCGAGGATTGTCACGAAGCGAAAAAACGTTTGCATGGGTTGTGCCGCGAATCCGGCAAGTTGCGAAATAGCGTTGTACGGATTGCCTGCCGAACAATTGAAAATTGGTATTTGGGTGATTTGCGCGCCGTTGGCGAGGTGTATGGCATGGAACTGGAAAGCCTTTATAACGGCTCGAAATACCGACACAACATCGATAATTTATACGGCGCGGAGGAGATGAATAAAATCACAAAAAACCGTTATGGAAAAATCGACGGCAGTCGGCGCATTAGCGGGGCAATGAACGACGATTACCAAAAAAATCGCTCACAAAGTTTTCGAACTTTTTGCACAACAATTGCCGAGTTGTTGCAGCCATAAGGCGCGACGCTTACAACGCAACCACCACAATCTACGCAATCTGCACCTGATTACCCTTTTTACTCAACCACACCTTGCGGTCGCGCGCGCGTTTTTTGGAGAGCAGGGTGTCCATTATCTTGTTGGTGCTGGCGCTTTTGGTGACTTCCAATTGCACCAAGCGACGGGTGGCCGGGTTCATTGTGGTTTCGCGCAGTTGCGGCGGGTTCATTTCGCCCAAGCCTTTGAATCGTTGCACATTGACTTTGCCGCGAATTTTTTCGGATTCGATGTGTGCGAGGATTTTTTCCTTTTCGGCGTCGTCGAGTGCGTAATAAACTTTTTTGGCGATGTCGATTCGATACAGCGGCGGCATCGCCACGCACACCCGTTGTTCGCCGACCAATGCCGGGAAGTGTTTGTAGAACAGCGCGCACAACAACGCCGCAATGTGCGCGCCGTCCGAATCGGCGTCCGCCAAAATGCACACTCGTCCATAACGCAAGCCGTCGGTGGTGGGCGCGCCGGGGTCTACGCCGAGTGCGATGGCGATGTCGTGCACTTCCTGCGACGACAACACTTCGGCCGGGTCGACCTCCCAGGTGTTTAAGATTTTGCCGCGCAACGGCATAATCGCCTGAAACACGCGGTCGCGCGCCTGTTTGGCTGAGCCGCCGGCGGAATCGCCTTCGACCAAAAACAATTCGGTTTTTTCCAAGTCGTCGCTGGTGCAGTCGGCGAGTTTGCCCGGCAAGGCCGGGCCGCCGGTGATTTTTTTGCGGCGCACGCGTTTATCGGCGCGCGAACGAAGTTGCGCGTTGTCGATGGCAAGGCGCGCGATTTGTTCGGCTTCGCCGATGTGTTGGCTGAGCCAAACGCCGAATGCATCCTTGATGGCGGCTTGCACAAACGGCGCGGTTTGGCGCGACGACAATCGTTCTTTGGCTTGCCCGCTAAATTGCGGCTCCTTAACGCGCACCGCCAAAATGTGCGCGCAGTTGTGCCAGACATCTTCGGCGGTTAACTTTACGCCGCGCGGCAACAAATCGCGCAATTCGCAAAACGCGCGAAGCGCATCGAGCAATCCACTTTTCAATCCGCTGACATGCGAGCCGCCTTGTGCGGTTGGAATTAAGTTGACGTAACTTTCGCCGAGCAATTCGCCGCCATCGACCAGCCAGGCAAAAATCCATTCGACTTCGCCGTCAGCGACGGCATACCGCCCGGCAAAGGCGCGCGCCGGCAAAATTGGCGCGCCGCCAATCTCGGCGTGAAAATAATCAGCCAAGCCGTCTTGATATTGCCATTGCTCGTTGTTTTTCGGATTGCCTTCATCGGTAAACTCGACGCGCAAGCCGCGACACAACACCGCCTTGGCGCGCAACGCGCGTTTGAGTTGACCGATGTGAAACTTCGGCGAATCAAAATAACGTTTGTCCGGCATAAACCGCACGGTCGTGCCGGTGGCGCGCTTGGCGACAGTGCCGACGACTTGCAATTCGGTTGTGCGTTCGCCGTTGGCGAAGGCGATGTGATGTTCCTTGCCGTCGCGTTTAATCGACGCGACCAATTTGGTCGACAACGCATTGACCACCGACACGCCGACGCCGTGCAGCCCGCCGGAGAATTGATAATTTTTATCGGAGAATTTTCCGCCGGCATGCAGCCGCGTTAAGATGACCTCGACCCCCGGCAAGCCCTCGTCCTTATGCATATCCACCGGCATGCCGCGTCCGTTGTCGGCGACGCTGAGCGAGCCGTCGCCATGCAGGTAAACCGAAATCGTATCGGCGTGCCCGGCAATCGCTTCGTCGACGCTGTTGTCGATGACTTCATGCGCCAGATGATTCGGGCGGTCGGTGTTGGTGTACATCCCGGGCCGCTTGCGCACCGGTTCGAGTCCGGTGAGGACTTCGATCGCGGAGGAGTCGTAGGCGGGCATGGTCGGGGTGGCGGGATTAACGCCGACGGCTGTCGGGGTGTTCGAGATAGTCGAACACAAAATTTTCATAGCGGCGGGTTTTGTAAAAACCGTCGTGAATGCGTTGCACGATTTGTTCGTTCATCGGCTGGTCGGTTTGGTATTCGCGCTTGTTAATTTTTTGCAACAGGTGCGTTTCCAACTCGTATCGCGCGAAAAAATAGTTGATGTAACTGGTGTGCGCGATAAAAGGGTGGTCACCCTTTTCCAACAGGCAAGTTGCATCGTGTCTGGGGTGATTGGGATTGTAACTGTTAATCGGCACCAACAACACCTCGCCCGGCTGTGGAATTGGATGCGCCGGGCTATAGTGCAAAATTGGGTAGCACACAACAACAAACAGATGTTTCTGCGGTTGCCCGTGTTTTTGATTGGTTGGGATATGGATTGTGTCGCCGCGAAAGATGCTCACGATGTCCTCGGCGGTGTGGCGAAAACTCGGTCCAACGCTTTTTGTTCTTGAATCTCCTCGGCAATGTCGTGCGCATCTTTGGCCGAGAAGCCAACCGCCTTTAATACGTCAACTTCCTTAATGCGCACCGATTTTTGCGGGAATTCGGTCGGGTCGTTCCATTCGGCGCAATGGTCGTGCGTGTAATCGCGAAGTTGCCATTGATTCATTGCACCGAACTCAGCCCAAATGCTTTCCAATATCTCTTCGAATGCAGGGCCGAGATGTGAAAATTCCGCCGGCAACTTTTGTTGCAATGCAACGGTGTGATTTTCGCGGGCGCCAATCCATTCCTCCCACACTTTATTTTCCGCCTCATCGGCAAAGCCGTTGATTAAATCCATCGTCTTCGACAGCACCGGGCCATGCGGCAACGAATGCATTTCATCCATCGTAATCGGACGACCATACCGCCGCATCGATTCGCGGTCGGCGAGATATAAAAGTTTCATCAACTTTAACACGTTGATGTTGCCGCCTTCGCGGTCGGCAAAAAACGCCGCCATTTGCGCAGTGGTTAATATTCGATTCATTTAATTAATCTCATGTGCGACAGATGTCCGCGACAATAGCAACGCATACGCCGCAATGTCAAGCGGTTTGTTTAACAGATTATTCGTTTAACGCATTAACGTGCGCGATACCATTCGCGCACACCACACACCGTTCATCGACATAATAAATCTGCTACCATAACGCCGTACCCATTTATCGTCACTACCGCGCCCTTAACCCAATGCCGAAAAAAACCGCCGCCGCTGATTCGCTCGACTTCGAACGCGCGCTTGGCGAGTTGAAGAAAATTGTGCGGCGGATGGAGCAGGGCGAGCAACCGTTGGAGGAGATGTTGAAGGATTACGAACGCGGCATGACGCTTTGGGCGCAATGTCGCGAGCGGTTGGATGCGGCGCAACAGCGGGTTGAGCAGTTGGTCGAAAAACACGGCGCGCATGAATTGGAAGAAAGCGAATCGGATGATGATGACGATGAGCAGGATGATGACGAAATATGATGACGCGGAACAAGATGACGAGGAGCTAAGCGTTTTGACTCGGCGTTTTGATGCGGCGCATTTATTCGCCGGCGGCGATTGCGCTGTGCGGCGGGTTTGTTTTGCGATTCCTTTTATTGCCTTATGAACGCCATCGACGCCGCGCCGGAATTTGCCGCAGATTGCGCATCGATGCGCGCGCGAGTCGAGGCGGCGTTGGATGCGCATCTGCCCAACCCACCGCACGCGCCGGCGCGGTTATGCGCGGCGATGCGCTATGCATGCTTGAACGGCGGCAAACGCTTTCGCGCGATTTTGGTGTATGCCTGCGGCGGCTTGGGCGGCGCAACGCCGCGCGTGTTGGATGCGCCGGCCGCGGCGATTGAAATGATGCACGCCTATTCGCTGGTGCATGACGACCTGCCGGCGATGGACGATGACGCGATGCGCCGCAATCAACCGAGTTGCCACATCCAATTCGACGAAGCGACTGCGATACTTGCCGGCGATGCATTGCAGACGCGCGCGTTCGAAGTGCTCAGCGCCGCACGGCAGTTGTCGCCGACGCAACGGGTGCGGATGGTGGTGGCGTTGTCGAATGCCGCCGGTGCGTACGGCATGGCCGGCGGGCAGTCGTTGGATATCGATGCGGGGGTGGCGAATCGGAACGGTGACAGTGACAGTGACGACAACGCCAAGCGCGACAGTGACAGTAACAGTAACAGTGACAATGACAACGACAACCAATCGACGCGCGATGCCGAACAATTGACGCGCATTCATCGATTAAAAACCGGCGCATTGATTCGCGCGGCGGCGGCGTTGGGGGCGTTGGCGTCGCCCGATGAGGATATGGTGTTGTTAGAGGCGCTTTGCAATTACGCCGACAATGTCGGGCTGGCGTTTCAAATCGCCGATGATATTTTGGATGCCGATGAACCGCAATCGCAGCCGAGTTATGCGACGCACTTGGGCAAAACCCGCGCGCAACACGAGGCGCGGCGATTATCCAATCAAGCGGTCGAATCACTTGACGGTTTAGGCGATAATGCAACCGACCTTGCGCATTTGCGATTGTTGAAACAACTGGCGCAGTTTGCGGTGCAGCGTGATTGTTGATGGTTAATGCAGTTGTTGAGGTTGTGTGATTACTAAATTTTTTGATTCACTTATTATTTAATTGTTTAATTGATTGTTTGATTCATTAATTGAAAGTAAAGTCACCGTTATTAAAGTCGCCATCGGACATTAAATTTTTTGTGTACTTATCACCGTGTACTTGTTAACTTGCGCCGCCACTTTTTTTCACACCCGCCCTTCACCCATTAAAGCAAACCCCAATGGACGCCGCCGACCACTGTGAAGCGTATCCGTTGCTGTCGCGCATCGATGCGCCGCATCAATTGCGCGAACTGCAGCCGAGTCAATTGCCGGCGTTGGCTGATGAGATTCGCCGGTTTTTGATTGAGGTTACTTCGCGCACCGGCGGGCACTTGGCGCCGGGGTTGGGCACGGTCGAATTGACGTTGGCGTTGCATTATGTGTTTAACGCGCCGAGCGATCGATTGGTGTGGGACATCGGGCATCAAGCCTATCCGCATAAATTGTTGACCGGACGGCGCGGGCGATTCGAAACGATTCGCCAACATCGCGGCTTGTCCGGTTTTTTGCGGCGCGACGAAAGCGAATACGATTGCTTCGGCGCCGGGCATGCCAGCACATCGATAAGCGCGGCCTTGGGCATGGCGGTCGCGGCGCAATTGGAGCGGCGCGACAACGAAGTGGTTGCGATTATCGGCGACGGCGCATTGACCGGCGGGATGGCGTATGAAGCGCTCAACAACGCCGGCGACCTTGACGCCAATTTGTTGGTGGTGCTTAACGACAATGAAATGTCGATATCGCCGAATGTCGGCGCGATTTCCAATTACTTGGCGCGGATTTTATCCGGGCGCGCCTATACCGGCGTGCGCGAAGGCGGCAAGACCGTGCTCAGCACCTTGCCGCCGTCGGTCAAACATTTGGCGCGACGTTGGGAGGAACATCTTAAAGGCATGGTGATGCCGAGCACGTTGTTCGAAGAGTTGGGTTTTTATTACATCGGCCCGGTCGATGGCCACAACTTAACCGCATTGACCGCAACGCTGCAAAACATGCGCAAGATGAAAGGCCCGCGTTTTTTGCATGTCATCACCCAAAAGGGCAAAGGCTTCGAGCCGGCCGAAGGCGACCCGTGCGTGTATCACGGCGTGACGCCGTTCAACCCAGATACCGGCAAGATGGAAAAAAAGAACGCCGCGCGCACTTATACAAACGTGTTCGGCGATTGGTTGTGCGATGTCGCCGCGCGCGACGAAAAATTAATCGGCATCACCCCGGCGATGCGCGAAGGCTCCGGCTTGGTGCGATTTTCGCAGGATTATCCGCAACGATATTTCGATGTCGGCATCGCTGAACAACATTCGTTAACCTTTGCAGCCGGCTTGGCGTGCGAAGGATTCAAACCGGTCGTGGCGATTTACTCGACTTTTTTGCAGCGCGCCTACGACCAATTGATTCACGACATCTCGATTCAACATCTCGATGTCACCTTCGCCATCGATCGCGCCGGCTTGGTCGGCGCCGACGGCGAGACGCATGCCGGCGTGTATGATTACGCCTATATGCGCTGCCTGCCGGGCATGCTGGTGATGGCGCCGGCCGACGAAGCCGAATGCCGCGATATGTTGTACACCGCCTATCAACATCCGGGTCCGGCCAGCGTGCGTTATCCGCGCGGCGCCGGGCGCGGTGCAACGCCGAATGATGCGATGCGCGAATTGCCGATTGGCAAGGCGCATTGCGTGCGCGAAGGCGGCGAGATTGTCATCCTGTCTTTCGGCGCATTGTTAAGCGTCGCCGAACAAGTCGGCGATGAATTAAATGCCGGCGTCGTCAACATGCGATTTATTAAACCCATCGATGAAGCGATGATTGTGCGCGCTGCGGAAAATCATTCGTTGATTGTGACGCTCGAAGAACACGTTGTCGCCGGCGGCGCCGGTGCGGCGGTTAATGAAGTGTTGCATGCCAAGGGTTGCACGGTCGCGGTGCTTAATCTCGGCGTGCCGGACCGACACATTGGTCACGGCACGCAGGCGCAACAACTCGCCGAATGCGGTTTGGATGTCGCCGGCGTCAAGCGGCGCATCGTCGCCTTCGCCGCGCAAAACACCAACGCCGCGCCGCGTGCGGCGGTGGGGAATTTGTAATTTGTAATTTGTCATTTTCAACTTATCTTTTTTTATTTGTCACTTTTAACGGTCACTTATAATTTGTTACTTTGTAACTGTCATTTGTAATTTTAATTTGTAACTTTAATTTGTAACTTTAATTTGCAACTTTAATTTGCAATCGTCACTTGTAATCGTCACTTGTAATCGTCACTTACAATTGTCACTTACATTCGTCACTCACTTCCGCCCCCGTATCCGCAAATGGCAAAAACCACCGTCGCGCCGCTGGACGATGTTCAGGCGCGCCCTGATTCGCGCAATGTAACCATCGACCAAGTCGGGGTGTGTGCGTTGCGGCATCCGTTGACGATTGTTGACCGCAGCGATGCGCGGCCGGTGACGGCGCTTTGCAATTTGTATGTCGAGTTGCCGGGCGCGCAAAAGGGCGCGCACATTTCGCGGTTTGTCGAAGTGTTGCATGCGCAACAACAGCCGTTGTCGACGGCAAACTTCGGCGAATTGTTGGCGCAAGTTGGCGAACGATTGGAAGCGGTGAAGTGCGGGGTGGAATTGTCGTTTGCGTATTTCATCGCCAAGCATGCGCCGGTGTCGGGCGCGCGCAGTTGGATGGATTATCAAGTTACGTTTAGCGGTGAACGCAGTGCGCCGCACGATGGTCAACACAGTGCACAACACAATGCGCAACACAACGAGATGCAACTTAAAGTGACCGTGCCGGTGACCAGTTTATGTCCGTGTTCGAAAGCGGTTGCCGAGTACGGCGCGCATAATCAGCGTTCGCATGTTACGTTGTGCGTCACCGCCGATGGTTCGGTTGGCATCGAAGAATTAATCGAGTTGGCCGAGCGCAATGCAAGCAGCGAGTTGTATGCATTGCTTAAACGCGAGGATGAAAAGCACATCACCGAGAAGGCGTATGACCAACCGAAATTTGTCGAAGATTTGGCGCGCGATTTGGCGCAGGCGTTAAACCGCGATGCGCGGGTGTTGCGGTATGAGGTATGTGTTGAAAATTTCGAATCGATTCACAATCATTCGGCGTTTGCGCGGATTCGAAGTGATAAGTCGAAATGATAAGTCGAGACGGGTATAACGGTAACTTTTTAATATTAATACTATTAATTAAGTTAATTAATTAAGTTACTTAAGTTTATTAATTTAATTAATTTAATTAATTTAATTAAGTTTATTAAGTTTATTAAGTTAACAAAGAAGTTAACCAAGAAGTTAACCAATAAGTTAACCAAACAAAATTTTCATCACCGCAACCGCATCTACTTCCAATCAGCGCGTCGAGTAATGTCGCGCAAAATATCCAAGGCGACCTCCTGCACTTCGGCATCCTTCGGTTGCGTGGAATAGGCGACATATGCCGGACGCCGCACCGCCGGTGCGCCGCGCACCAAATGCATTTCGCCTTCGTCGATTAATGACTCGACCATTCGCAAGGGAAAATAACCGGCGCCGCCGTTTTGTAAAAGATATTGCAACCCAAGCGCGCCCAAGCCAACCGACACCGCCGAAGTTTGCAAGTCGCCGAACGCCAAACTGTGTTGCGCCTGAAACGAATCGCCCCAATCGACAAACACATAATCGGCTTCCCAATCCTTGGTGACATCGCGCTTTGTGGTCGACGCCATCACCAACTTTTCCTCAAACAATTCTTCGATGTTCAAGCCGCCGGCATAACGCGGTTCATACAGCACGCAAATATCCAACAAGCCATCGGATAATTGCCGCATCAAACTGCTCGAATAATCAGCCTGCACCTGCAGCGCAACCTCCGGCAATTGCGCGCGCAATCGCGGCATCCATTCGAGCACCAACCGCTCCAATAAACTCACCTGCGCGCCGAGTGCCAGCACGCTGCGAAACCCTTCGGGCAAGGTGACTTGTTGATGCGATTGTTGCCACAGTTGTTCGATGCCTTCGGCATAGCGATGAAATCGCCGCCCGGCTTGCGTCAACTCGACGCCGTAATGTCCGCGCTTAAAAAGCGGCACGCCAAAATGCGCCTCCATCGCGGCGACGCGTCCGCTGATGGTCGATTGGGTTACATGCAATCGTTCAGCCGCGCGATTGAAACTGCCGCCGGCGGCGATTTCCAAAAAGGTGCGGATGTGGTCGAGTTTCATTTGTCTTGACTGTGTCGTCTTGATTAAGTTGTTTGATTAAACTGCCGGATTAACTTGTCTGATTAAGTCGCCGAATTGAATCGCATCAATTCGCGTGAATTCACAATCAACTCACAATCAACGCACAATGAACTCACAATGAACTAAATCGCGCCAACCCCCGCAAATGGTAATCGGTTTTTCCGATGTTTTCCATCATAAAAAACCGCTTTCCTAATGGCGAAAATTGCGGCAAATTCCGCAGTTATGGCAATCACTTCCAATGTCGCCGCCGCCCCGACCAATCGTTCGCTGGTCGGCGCATCGTTAATTGTGCTCGGGCTGTTGCTGGCGAGTTTGCAGGATGTTGCGATTCGTTCGCTCAGCGACGCCTATTCGGTTGGGCAGATTGTATTCGTGCGCGGGTTGGTGGCGATTGCGATGTTGGTCGGCATCATCATCGCGCGGCACGGCGTTGTGGCGTTAACCCCGTCCAAGCCGCGTCGATTGTTGTTGCGCGGCGGGTTGTCGTTTATGTCATATACCGCTTTCTATATGGCGTTGGCGCAGTTGCCGATGGCGAATGTGGTGGCGATTTTTTTCTCCGCGCCGATTATCGCCGGTGCGTTGTCGGCGTTGTTGTTAAAGGAATCGGTCGGCGCGCGACGATGGACGGCGTTGGCGGTTGGCTTTATTGCGGTGCTGATTATCATTGCGCCGGAGGGAAAATTCGATTGGTTGGCGACCTCTTTGGCGATGGCGTCGGCGTTTTTTTACGCGCTGTCGGCTTTGGTGACGCGCACGGTGACCAATGAAAACCCCTGGACGATAACGTTGTTTAATATGCTGATGTTCACGCTCGGCGGCGTGGTCATTTTTGTGTTGGCGTGGTGCACGCCCGAGGTCAATTCATCCGGCCAATCGCTGGCGTTTTTGTTTCGCGATTGGTCGATTCCGTCGCCGGGTGATTTTGCGTTAATGCTGTTCATCGGCATAAACGGCACGTTGTCGATTTACTGTTTAATCAAGGCGTATTGGACTGCGCCGATTGGTGCAGTCGCGCCGTTCGAATACAGTTACATCATCTGGGCGATTTTATTCGGCTATGCGTTTTGGGGCGAGATACCCAGTTGGCGCGCGTTGGGCGGCGTGGCGTTATTAATCGCCGGCAGTTTGTATTTGCTGCAACGCGAACAACAACTCATCCAAGCCGGCAAACTGCGCGCGCGCGGCAAAATGCGGTGGCGGGTTGCGCGGGGGTGAAGGCGGGGTGGGTTGTCGATGTTAATTGTCGATGTTAATTCGAGATGTTGATTATCGACTCGGCAATCGTTAACGATTCGTAATTAATAATTAACACTTTATTAATTAACAATTCATAATTAATAATTGACTTTTAATGTGTGACACTTAACGCGGCGTGCACGACTATGCCGCCGCCATCGTTTTGCGGTGCGATTGTCGGGCGATTTTGTTATACTGTTTTCCGTTTCCCAACCTCGACTCGCCCCAACTTCGACCCGCCGCGCCACGCCTTCAACCGCAATGTCCGATTTATTCACCAACCCAATGGTGCAGACGCAAGGTCTGTATTTTGCGTATGGCGGTGCCTATGGCGCGCGCGTGTTGTTCGATGATGTCACCCTCAGCGTACCGCGCGGCAAGGTCACGGTCATTATGGGGCCGAGCGGTTGCGGCAAATCGACTTTGCTCGGATTAATCGGCGGGCGAGTGACGCCGCAGCAAGGTTCGATACTGTTCGATGGCGCGCCGTTGATTGCGCGCGGCGAGGCGTTGTTTGCGGCGCGGCGCAAGATGGGGATGTTGTTCCAAAGCGGCGCGTTGTTGACCGATTTGTCGGTATACGACAACGTCGCCTTTCCGTTGCGCGAACAAACCGATTTGCCGGAGGAATTAATCCGCATCATCGTGTTGCTTAAATTGCAGTTGGTTGGTTTGCGCGGTGCGCGCGGGTTGATGCCGTCCGAATTATCCGGCGGCATGCAGCGACGGGTTGCATTGGCGCGCGCGATTGCGCTCGACCCGGCGATGGTGATGTATGACGAACCGTTTGTCGGCTTGGACCCAATATCGATGGGCGTCATCGTCAAACTCATCCGCGAATTAAACGATGCACTCGGCTTAACCTCGATAGTCGTCACCCACGATGTCAGCGAAGGCGTCGAGATAGCGGATTATATTTATCTGCTCGGCGGCGGCAAAATTATCGGACACGGCGCACCGCAAGAGCTCGCCTCCAGCGATTCACCGCAAGTCGCGCAGTTTATGAACGGCTTGCCCGACGGCCCGGTCGGCTATCATTATCCGGCGCCGTCGTATCAAGATGAGTTGCGCGATTCGTTGCACAATCAATCACGCAGTCGCGGCGCACGATGATGCGCGGCTTAACACGCGACGTAACAAGCCGCATCGCCCGCTTGGGGCGTTGGGCGATTGCGTTTATCGCGCGGTTGGGCGCGGCGGTGTTGTTTTTGATGCGCGCCTTGCTCGGCGCCGCGCGCGCATTGCCGCGCATGCGATTAATCGTCGAACAACTTTACGCCATCGGCGTGTTGACCAAATTAATTATTTTGGTGTCCGGCTTGTTTGTCGGCATGGTGTTGGGCTTGCAAATTTATTATCAGTTGGTCAACTTCAGCGCCGAGTCGAGTCACGGCTTGGTGGTGGCGTTGTCATTGGTGCGCGAATTGGGCCCGGTGGTCACCGCATTATTATTCGCCGGTCGCGCCGGCTCGGCATTGACCGCGGAAATCGGTTTGATGAAAGCCACCGAACAGTTGGCGGCGATGGAGATGATGGCGGTCGACCCAATGACGCGCGTAATCGGCCCGCGATTTATCGCCGGCTTAATCGCGGTGCCGTTGTTGGCGGCGATGTTCAGCGCGATTAGCGTGCTCGGCGGTTATTTAATCGGGCATGTTCAATTCGGCATCGACAGCGGGGTATACTGGTCGTCGATGCAAAACGGCGTGGATTTATACGACGACATCTTAAACGGCGTAATCAAAAGCGCGGTGTTTGGTTTTGTCATCACTTGGGTGGCGTTGTTCGAAGGCTATGATGCGCAGCCGACATCCGAAGGTGTCAGCCGCGCCACCACGCGCACCGTGGTCGTGTCGTCGCTGGCAGTGTTGGGCGGCGATTATGTTTTAACGGCATTAATGTTTGGAGGTTTATCGTGAGCGACAAAACGCAAAGTTCAACTTCAGCGGTCGAAATCTGGGTCGGCTTATTCCTCGCGCTCGGCTTGGCCGCGTTGGTGATGTTGGCGATACAAGTCAGCGCCGCCGGCGCCGGCGGCGGCGACACCTATCGCATCGATGCAAGATTCACCAATGTCGGCGGCTTAAATGAAAAGGCGCCGGTGATGATTGGCGGCGTGCGCGTCGGGCGCGTCGGCGCGATTTCGATTGACCGCGACACTTATCAAGCGGTGGTGTCGCTGGACATCGAAGCAAAATACGACAACCTGCCGATTGACAGCGGCGCATCGATATTAACCGCCGGCTTACTCGGCGCGCAATTCATCGGGCTCGACCCGGGCGCCGATGATTTGATGCTCGAAGACGGCGATGAAATTGAATTCACCCAATCGGCGTTGCAATTGGAAACGCTCATCGGGCAATTGCTGTTCAGCCGCGGTGATTCGGGTAAGGAGGAGAAGTAGTCGAAGTGGTCGAGTCGTAACGGTAAACCGACGACGATGACGACAGCGACAAGTGACAGTGACAACGACAATGTTGAACTTAACCGGTTAACTTTTTTCGCAACTTGACAAACATCAACCGCAACTTAATACGAGGTTTTGTAATGAACACATTAAATCAAATTGCCGCCGGCGCACGGTGTTACACCGTCGCATTATTGTTTGCACTGTTGGCATTGCCGACACTGTCGACAATACCGACACAAACCGCACACGCCGCCGCCACCGAGCCGCAAGTGTTAATCGAAAACGCCGTCAATAAGTTAATAGACGAATTCACCGCCCGCCGCGCGGAATTGGAAGGCGACCGCCGCAAATTATTCGATTTGGTCGAACGCATTGCCGTGCCGTTATTCGATTTGGACAGAATCTCCAAACTGGTGCTGGCAAAAAATTGGAAACGCGCCACCGCAACCCAACGCATCGAATTCCGCGACAACTTCAAAGACCTCCTCATCGCCACCTACGCCACGGCGTTATACGCCTATTCCGGCGACGAACGCATCGCCTTCATCGGCGCCGAATTAACCGAACGCAAAGGCCGGCAACTGGCCACCGTAAAATCCGAAGTCCGCTTAGGCGAAGGCGCCGCCCCAGTGCCGGTGGATTATGCAATGCTGCTAACCAAAGACAACCACTGGCGCATCTACAACCTAACCATCAACGGCTTAAGCATGATAGCCAACTACCGCGGCACCTACGCCGCCGCCGTGGACGAACTCGGCATCGATGGGGTGATTGCTTCGATTAAGGAGGCGAACGCGAAGAATTATTGAGGTGGGTTTGACGGCGGCATTCCCGCGCAATGGCAACCGCCCATTTTTCATCCCAACCAAAACGCCGCCAACCTCGTCGACGAACCGTCAATGACATTCACTTGGCATCCCGGCATCGATGCCGCGTAAAAGAAGCGCAATGTTGCGGCGTTGCATGCGGCGGCGGGTTTGAGGCATGCGCTTTGGTATGATGCCGCAATGAACACCAAACAAGTTACCGTCAAACCCACCACCAAACCAAAGCCAATCGTACGCGGCGAGAAATTGCGTGGGGCGGATAAGATGGCGCGGATTCCGGTTAAGGTGATGCCGCAGCCGCGGGCGCAGCGGTTGCGTAAACCGAATTGGATTCGGGCGCAGTTTACCGGCAGTCCGGCGGTTGCCGAACTCAAGCGAATCTTGCGGGAGAATCAGTTGCATACGATTTGCGAAGAGGCGGCTTGTCCGAATTTGGGCGAGTGTTTTGCCAACGGCACCGCGACTTTTTTGATTATGGGCGATATTTGTACGCGGCGTTGTCCGTTTTGTGATGTTGCGCATGGGCGACCTGCCCCGTTGGATGAGAATGAGCCGGCGCAATTGGCGCGCACGGTGGCGCGGATGAAATTGAAGCATGTTGTCGTCACTTCAGTCGACCGCGATGATTTGCGCGACGGCGGGGCGGCGCATTTTGTCGAGTGCATTCGTGCGTTGCGCGAGCATTGCCCGCATACCCGCATCGAAATTCTTACGCCGGATTTTCGCGGGCGGATTGAGCGCGCGCTCGATGTATTGCGCGCTGCGCCGGCGGATGTGTTTAATCACAATCTCGAAACCGTGCCGCGCTTGTATCGCGCCGTGCGTCCCGGCGCGGATTATGAAGTGTCGCTTTCGTTGTTGGCGCGCGCCAAAATTCAATGCCCGCAAACGCCGACCAAATCCGGTTTGATGCTTGGGCTTGGCGAACACTTTGACGAAGTGGTTGCGGTGATGCGCGATTTGCGCGCGCACGATGTCGATATGCTGACCTTGGGGCAATACCTGCAGCCGAGCGCGCATCACTTGGCGGTCGAGCGCTATTGGACGCCGCAGGAATTTACCGAACTCGGCGCCATCGGCGAATCACTCGGCTTCGCGCATGTCGCCTCGGCGCCGATGGTGCGCTCGTCGTATCACGCCGACCAACAGGCGCATGATGTTGTCGAAAACACTGTCGACCGTGCCGTCGAACAACATACTGTCGAACACACCGTCGACCATGCCGTCGCCGACGCCGTCGAACCGCGGACGGTGTAGTGACGACAAAAAAAGTTGACTCGGTTGACGCGCATGGCGTTGCCTTTGGCGAGGCGTGTTGGTTATGGATGAAAATCGGTTGGATTAACTTCGGCGGGCCGGCCGCGCATATTGCATTGATGCATAGATTGTTGGTGTGCGAGAAAAAATGGATTGGCGAGAGTCGTTTTTTACACGCGTTAAATTATTGCATGCTGTTGCCGGGGCCGGAAGCGCAACAGTTGGCAATCTATCTCGGTTGGTTATTGCATCGGATTCGCGGCGGCATCGTCGCCGGCGTTTTATTCGTATTGCCCGGCGCGTTGATTATGTTGGGCATCAGCATTTTGTATGTTCAGGCGCGCGAGTTGGCTGCGGTGCAGGCGGTGTTGTTCGGCGTCAAGGCGGCGGTGTTGGCGATTGTGTTTGGCGCGTTGGTGCGGCTGGGCGCGAAGATGTTAAAAAACTTTGCGACCTTGACTATCGCCGCGTTGGCATTCATCGCGCTGTTTTTCTTCGCCGCACCATTCCCGCCGGTGATTGCCGTTGCGGCGGCACTCGGTGCACTTGGTTATCGATTTGCGCCGCGGGTTTTTGCGCAAGGTTTTGGTAACGACGATGTCGGCGACGACGGTGACAGTAACAGTAACAGTAACAGTGTTAGTGACGGCAATGTTAACGCCCGCGACAATGCCGACTCCGACAACAATGTTAATCGTGTCAACACCGTTAATAACGCCACCCCCATCATCGACCGCGCATTACGCCGCCAACAACTCCCCCACACCGTCGCCTCACCCGCCCGCGCGATTCGCATTGGCATCATTTGCTTAACCTTGTGGCTTGCGCCGATTGCATTGCTTGGCGCGTGGTTGGGGGCGGCGAATGTGTATGTGCGCGAAGGGTGGTTCTTCGCCAAAATGGCGGTCGTGACATTCGGCGGGGCGTACAGCGTGTTGGCGTACATGGCGCAACAGGCGGTCGAGACGCATGCATGGTTGAGCGCGGGCGAGATGTTGGACGGGCTGGGGTTGGCCGAGAGCACGCCGGGTCCGTTGATTATGGTCGTGCAGTTCGTCGGCTTTTTGGGCGCGCATCAAACGCCGGGCGCATTGCCGCCGTTGGTTGCCGGCGCGTTCGGCGCGTTGCTGGCGACTTGGGTAACCTTCGCGCCGTGCTTTTTGTGGATTTTCCTCGGCGCGCCGTATATCGAATCCTTGCGTCGCCACCGCGCAATCCGCGCCGCCTTGGCGGCGATTGGCGCGGCGGTGGTTGGCGTTGTGCTGAACTTGTCGCTGTGGTTTGCGATGCATGTTTTGTTCGGCGAATTGCGCGAAGTGCGGTTTGGCGCGTTGCAATTCGTCGCACCGGAATGGCACAGCATAGATGTGCGGGCGTTGGCGTTGTTGGCGGTCGGGGCGTTGGTGTTGCGCAAATTCGGCATTGTTGCGGCGTTGTTGGCGAGTGCGGTGGTGGCGGTGGGGTTGATGGCGATATAAACGCTGTCGAAGCGGCGGACGGGTTGGCGATGACGATGGCGACGATGACACGGTAACGACGCTTAATTGTTCGGTTTTACAACAATTTACACGGCTTTACGCAAGGTTCACGCGAATTGCCGTGCTACGCGCCGCCGACCGTTTCGCCCAATTCCGCGACCCTTGCCACGATGCGCCCCTGCCTTAATGTGCGCTTGCGCCCATTTGTGCTATACTCCCGCCCAGCCGAAAAGCGCGCAGCAATGATTTTGAGTTTGCGGTGCGCCGGCATCTTGATTCGTTATTTACTCCGTCAACTCTTCTTTACAGGACACTGTTATGAAAATTTTACGAACCGCGGCGTTTGCCGCCGCAATGTCATTGACCACAATGACCGCCACCGCCGGCACGCTCGACGATGTCAAGGCGCGCGGCGAATTGAATTGCGTCATTAACACCGGGCTGGTCGGTTTCGCTTCGCCTGATGCCAATGGGCGTTGGGACGGCTTCGATGTTGCCCATTGCCGCGCCGTTGCCGCCGCCGTGTTGGGCGATGGCGATAAAGTGAAGTTTGTCAATGCCACCGGCAAAACGCGGTGGGCGTTGATGAATTCAGGCGAAGGCGATGTGTTGTTCCGCAACACCACCGAAACCATGAGCCGTGATGCCGATTTGAAACAAAGTTTCTTGCCGGTCACTTACTACGACGGCGCGGGCTTTATTGTGCGTCGTTCGCTTGGCGTGAAATCGGCAACCGAACTTAACGGCGCGTCGATTTGCATCCAAACCGGCACGACCACCGAGTTGAACTTGTCCGACTTCTTCCGCAAAAACGGCATCTCGTATGAGCCGGTGCCGATTGAAACCAACGAAGAAGCCCGCGTCAACTATCTCGCCAACCGTTGCGATGCGTACATCACCGACGCATCAGGCTTGGCTGCAACTCGCGCCACTTTCGATAACCCGAAAGACCACATCATCCTGCCGGAGATTATTTCCAAAGAACCGTTGGCGGGTACTGTGCGTCAAGACGATGCCGAGTGGTATGACACCGTCAAATGGATTATCAACGCGTTAATCATTGCCGAAGAATTGGGCGTGACCAAAAAGAACGCGAAAAAGATGGCGCGTAGTGCCGGCGATAATCCGAACATCAATCGCTTGCTTGGCACCGAAGGCGACTTCGGCGCGATGATTGGGCTGGATAAACAATGGGCGGTTCGCGCGATTGCCGAAGGCGGCAATTATGGCGAAATCTTTGACCGTCACTTGGGTCCGAAAACGCCGATTGGTTTGGAACGCGGCTTGAACGCGTTGTGGAGCGACGGCGGCATTCTGTACGCCGCACCGATTCGCTAAGCGGTAACACAATCGCTGCGCAAATCGCTGCGCAAATCGATATGCAGTCGGGCGGGCGGTTTGGTTTAATTCGATAATTGGATTAACTAAACTTGCACCGCTCGACTGTTGTCGCGCAATTGACGCGACAATTAATGCAGTACAACGATAAGCGGTAAACGACTGTATACAGTGACAGTCGTTATGCCGTTAACAACGGCAACATCGGCATACACCAACGCACTCCAATGAACCACTCGGTTGCATTGCATCCCAACCCGCTGATTCGGCTGTGGCGTGACAAACGCAGCCGTTCGCTGATAATTCAATTCGTGACGCTGGTCGCGATTTTGTTGTTCTTCGGCTATATGGTGCGCAACGCCGTCGTCAATCTCGATGCGCTTGGCAAGGGGTTTAGTTTCGCGTTTTTGTCGCAGCCGGCGAATTACGACATCAATCAATCGTTCCTGTCGTACTCCTCGAGGTCGTCGCACAACCGCGCGATGTTGGTCGGCATCTTAAACACCTTCGCCGTTGCGATTGCCGGCATCATCCTCGCCACCATCGTCGGCTTTTTGCTCGGCGTGATGCGGCTGTCGAAAAACTGGCTGACCGCCAAAATCTCCTATTGCTACATCGAATACGTGCGCAACGTGCCGGTGTTGGTGCATATCCTGTTGGTGCACGGCTTGCTGGTGCATACCTTGCCCAACCCGCGCGACGCCGTCTCCATCGGCGATGCCGTATTCCTCTCGAATCGCGGTGCGAAAATTCCGTCGCCGAATTTCGAACCGTTGTTTTGGTTGGTCGCGGCAACGTTCATCATCGGCTTGATATTCGCATGGTGGTTCCGCCGTTATGCACGGCGACTGCAAGAACAAACCGGACGCGCCTTGCCGGTGTTTTGGATAAGTTTAGCGGCGATTTTGGGCGCGCCGGTGGTCATGCATTTTCTGCTCGGTTCGCCGATTCAATGGACGATACCGCAATTGCGCGGCTTTAACTTCGTCGGCGGCTATGTGCTGCGCCCCGAATTCATCGCCCTGTGGCTGGCGTTGTCGCTGTATACCGCCGCCTTCATCGGCGAAATCGTCCGCGCCGGCATCCTCGCCGTGGATTACGGACAAACCGAAGCCTCCTATGCACTCGGCTTAAGCCGCGGACGCACGTTAAACTTAGTCGTCATCCCGCAAGCCTTGCGCGTCATCGTCCCGCCGCTCACCAGCCAATACTTAAACCTCACCAAAAACTCCTCACTCGCCATCGCCATCGGCTATATGGACATCGTCGCCACCATCGGCGGCATCTCCCTAAACCAAACCGGCCGCGAAATGGAATGCATGGTCATCGTGCTGCTGCTATACCTGTCAATATCCCTGCTGATTTCGGCGTTTATGAATTGGTATAACGAACGCATTAAACTGGTCGAGCGATAGGCGCGCATCATCCGCGTCGATTTGCCAATTTATCGGTTTCGTTAACTCGACCAGTTTGCCAACTCGATAGTTCGATAAATTCGACAACCCGCTGATTCGACAATTCACTTATTTATTAATTCGACAATTTACTGATTCGACATTCACCACTTCGACCATTCACTGACTCGACACTTCGATACTTCGACACGCCAATGACCACCTCCTACAAACCCGGCGAACACCCAACCCTGCCGCCACCGGTCAAGGAGCGCGGCACGATTGGTTGGGTGCGCGGCAATTTGCTTTCGTCGCCGTTGAACGTTGGGTTGACGGCGTTGTCGCTTTGGTTTTTGTGGTGGATTATTCCGCCGATGATGGATTGGTTTTTTATCGATGCCGCCTACACCGGCGCCGACCGCAATGCCTGTCGCGCCAAAGCGAGCGGGGCGTGTTGGGCGTTTGTCAATGAACGATTTAAACTGTTCACCTACGGCTTCTATCCGGCCGAGTATCGCTGGCGAGTCAACCTTGCCTTTGTGTTGTTGTGCGTGGCGTTGGTGCCGGTGTTGTTTGACAAAACGCCGTTGCGCAAATATGGCTTGTGGTTTGCGATGGCGTTTCCGTTTATCGCCGGCTGGTTGTTGATTGGCGGGCTGGGGTTGGCGCCGGTGTCGACCGACAAGTTCGGCGGCTTTATGTTGACCTTGGTCATCGGCGTCACTGGCATTGCGTTTTCATTGCCGATTGGCGTGTTGTTGGCCTTGGGGCGGATGTCGAAGTTGCCGATTATCCAAATGTCGTCGGTGGCGTTCATCGAATTCATTCGCGGCGTGCCGTTGATAACGCTGTTGTTTGTTGCGTCGACGATGCTCAATTATTTTCTGCCGCCGGGCTCGACCTTCGATTTGCTGTTGCGCGTGTTGATAATGGTAACGCTGTTCGCCTCAGGCTACATGGCCGAAGTGATTCGCGGCGGCTTGCAGGCGTTGCCAACCGGGCAGTTGGAAGCCGCCGATGCACTCGGGCTGAAATACTGGCAGGCGATGCGGCTGGTGGTGTTGCCGCAGGCGTTAAAAACTTCGATACCCGGCATCGTCAACACTTTCATCGGTTTGTATAAAGACACCACGTTGGTGATTATCATCGGCTTGCTCGACCCGCTCGGCATCGGTCGCGCCTCAGTCGCCGACACCAAATGGGCCGGGTTATCGACCGAGTTGTATGTGTTTGTCGCGGTGTTCTTTTTTCTGTCGTGCTTTGCGATGTCGCGGTATTCGCTGTATCTCGAAGATAAACTGCAAACCGGTCACAAGCGGTAATCGCTTCCGCCGCCGCACCATTCATCAATCACATAACATCAACCATCTTAACGGGATAAAACCATGTCCGCTTTGGCTCATCAACAATCCGCAGAACAATCCGCAGACGCTTTGGCACTCGCCATCAGCATCAAAGGGATGCACAAATGGTACGGCGATTTTCACGCGCTCAAAGACATCAATCTCAACGTGCGGCGCGGCGAACGCATTGTGATTTGCGGGCCGTCGGGCTCGGGCAAATCGACGATGATTCGCTGCATCAATCGTCTCGAGGAACATCAGCAGGGCGATATTGTCGTCGATGGCGTCGAGTTGACCAACGACTTAAAAAACATCGAGGCAATTCGCCGCGATGTTGGAATGGTGTTTCAGCATTTTAATTTGTTTCCGCATTTGACCGTGCTCGAGAACTGCACGCTCGCGCCGATTTGGGTGCGCAAAACGCCGAAAGCCGAAGCGATTGAAATCGCAATGAAATATCTCGAGCGCGTCAAAATCCCCGAACAAGCCGCGAAATTCCCCGGGCAATTGTCCGGCGGACAACAACAGCGCGTTGCGATTGCGCGCAGTTTATGCATGAACCCGCGCATTATGTTATTCGACGAACCGACTTCGGCGTTGGACCCGGAGATGATTAAAGAGGTGCTCGATGTAATGGTCGAACTCGCGCGCGAAGGCATGACGATGTTGTGCGTAACGCATGAGATGGGCTTCGCCAAAACGGTCGCCAACCGCGTGATTTTTATGGATGTCGGCGAAATCATCGAGGAAAACACGCCTGATTTATTCTTCGATAATCCGCAGCATGAACGCACCAAATTGTTCTTGAGCCAAATTTTGAGTCATTAAGTGTCGAGTTAACTTTACGAGTTAACTTTTCGCCTTGTTTTGTAACGACGCGCTTGTCGCGTTACTTTTTAACTTCACTGTCGAATTAATCGCCGCATTAATTTTCACGTCAACCGTAACGTTACTTATAACATCGTCATTCACTTGTCACCGTCGCCATCGTCCAATGCGGCGATGCCGTAATATTTCCACATCAACAATGCAACGCCGCTGCGATGCGGCGACCATTGTTGTGCGAACTTTGCGGTTTGTTTTTCATCGGGGCGTGTCTTGAGCGATTCGAATCGTTGCACTGCAACCTGCAACGCCAAATCGCCGGCCGGAAAAATGTCGACGCGCCCGAGCGCGAACATTAAATAAATCTCCGCCGACCAACGCCCAACGCCGCGCACTTCGCATAACCGCGCAATCGCCTCGGCGTCATCCAAAGTATCGAGCGCATCGAGGCGAAACTGTTTTGCCGCAATCATCGCCGCCAACTCGCGCGCGTATTGCGCCTTTTGCCGCGACAACCCGCATCGGCGCAATGCATCGGCATCACGGTTTCGAATCTTGCGCCAAGTTACCTCGCCGCGACAATCGCGTTCGAGTTTGCGCCATAACGCCGCCGCCGCCGCAGTGGACACTTGTTGCCCGACAATAATGCGCAACAAAGTCGCAAAGCCCGGCGGACGCATGCGCGGCGGCGGTGCGCCGATGCGCGTCAACAACTTCGCCAGCCGCGGATCCAATTGCGCCGCGAGATGTAATTGACGCGATAAGGCGGCGGCATTCATCGGCGGTGCGTGCGCCCGCATCCGCGACCGTATTGACGATTGATTACGCGATTGATTGCGCTTGACATTGATTTGTTAAATTTTGGTTAAGTGGACGGTATTGGCGTTATTTTTGCCGCGCGCGGTGTTATGTTTATGTCGTTCGCGCCGATGCGTCGTTTGCGTTCGCTATAATTGTAAAGCGTACAGTTAACAATTGAACGACGATACGCACATCACGCACATCGGCGCAGTTAATTATTCCACATCTCGAGTAAATCCATGCGCGTATTAATTGTTGAAGACGACCAAGCAACCGCCGAGTACATCAGCAAAGGCTTGAGCGAAGCCGGGCACAGCGTCGATTGCGCGGCCGACGGCGACCACGGTTTGGCCTTGGCAAGTGCGACCGATTATCAAGCGTTGGTCGTCGACCGAATGTTGCCGGGGCGAGACGGTTTGTCGTTGATAGCGGCATTGCGCGACCGCGGCGTCGAGACGCCGGCGTTAATTTTAAGCGCGCTTGGCGAAGTCAATGACCGCGTCGAAGGCTTGCACGCCGGCGGCGATGATTATTTAAACAAACCGTTTGCGTTTTCCGAATTGTTGGCGCGATTGGAGGCGTTGGCGCGCCGCCCGAGCACCGGCATGCAGGAAACCGCATTAACCGTCGGCGATTTAAAAATGGATTTGTTGGCGCGCGAAGTGTATCGCGGCGATGTGCGCATTCATCTGCAGCCGCGCGAGTTTCGGTTGTTGGAATATTTAATGCGTCACAGCAATCAAGTGGTCACGCGCACGATGTTGTTGGAAAACATTTGGGATTACAACTTCGACCCGCAAACCAACGTGATTGACGTGCACATCAGCCGGTTGCGCGGCAAAATCGACAAGGATTTCGATGCGCCGTTGTTGAACACCGTGCGCGGCGCCGGGTACATTCTGCGTGAAAGGAAAGCGTAGATTTTTTTACAGTTACACCTCGCGGCTGGCGCTTTTATACGCGCTGGTGTTCAGCGCGTCTACATTGTTTTTGTTTTACTTCTTTTATTTGTTCACCGCCTCCTACATGTCGCGGCAACTCGACAACACCATCCAAACCGAAATCCAAAGCCTTGCCGACCGTTACAGCCGCGAACGGTTGCGCGGGTTGGCGCGATTAATTACTGAACGCGTGCGTCGTCAACAACAACAGCCGCCGACCGATGACCGATTCATTTATCTGCTGACCGACCACGCCAATAATCGCGCCGGCGAACCGCTGGTCGGCAATCTCACCCGCCTGCCCAAGCCCGAACAAATCACCTTTCACGCCGATGCGCGCAGCAAACAACAAAATTGGGGCGAGTTCGAATTAAACGTTGGCGCGGATAAACATTTGGCGCGCGCGCAATTCATTCGATTGCCCGGCGGACGTTATGCATTATTGGTCGGGCGCGACATCAATCAATTGACCGCGCTCAAGCAGCGCATCTTGCAGGTGCTGACTTGGGGCTTGGGGATGATGTTGTTGTTGGCCGGCGCCGGCGGTTGGTTGTTTGGACGGCGCACCGTGCGCAAGATTGAACGCATCAATCAAACCACGCGCAGCATCATGAGCGGCGATTTATCGCGCCGCGTGCCATTGACCGGACACAACGACGACTTCGACCAAGTCGCGCAAAATTTAAATTTAATGCTGGACCGCATCCAAACCTTAATGGAAGATATCCGCCGCGTATCCGACAGCATCGCCCACGACCTGCGCACGCCGTTGGCGCGCCTGCGGCAAAATCTCGAAGACGCGCGCAAACGCAACTCGCTCGATGCGCCCACCGCCACTTCGCTCGAAGAGTCGATAAAGGAGGCGGATTCATTGTTGTCGACATTTAATGCGCTGTTGCGCATCGCGCGCATCGAAGCCGAGCACAGCCAAGCCGGTTTTGCCGAGATTGAGTTGCGTCCGTTGATGCGCGATGTGATTGAGTTTTACGAACCGCTGTGCGAAGAAAAACATCAACACATCCACGCTGACCTTGCGCCGAACATCCGCGCCGTAGTCGACCGCGATTTAATGTTTCAAGCCGTCGCCAATTTAATTGAGAACGCGATTAAGTACAGTCCGCCGCATGGCGTTATTCATATTTCATTGGAAGGCACGGCGGATAACGTCGCCGACAATGATGTCGACAACAACGACGTTAAAACTACAACTGCAACTGCAGGTAAAACTTCAAACGCCAATGTCGATGTCGATGCGCACCGCGACCCAATCATCATCCGCGTCGCCGACAACGGCATCGGCATCCCCGACGGCGAACGCAAAAATGTATTCCGCAGATTCTATCGCCTCGACCAAAGCCGCAGCACCATCGGCAACGGCTTAGGGCTGAGCATGGTTGCGGCGGTGATTGCCTTGCATAACGGTGACATCGAATTGCTGGACAATGCGCCGGGGTTGTGCGCGGTGATTACGTTGCCGGCGGTGAAGTGATTGCGGTTGACGGTGTCGTTGTGTGTTGCGCAACCGTGTATTAAACAGTCGCCGATTTTTTCGAACGTTGTTCGATACAGTTGCGCAGATAATAATTGCATGCAGTACAGTTACAGTTGCACATCAAAATAACGCAAAAGCAAACAACATTGCGCGCGTAAAACAGTGCGCGAGTATTCTTTACTTCGCCAAAATTAAATTGTCGAGATAAATTATGCCCAAACCGGCCGAGATGAATATGTCCCAACCGTATGTAACCCAACAAGTCAATCGCGGCGTTGCCACGATTGAATTTTTTCATCCGGCGCACAACAGTTTGTCGGCGGCGTTGCTTGGTGAATTGACCGAGGCGATTGCGCGCGCCGGCGACGATGTTGCGGTGCGCGTGATTGTGTTGCGCGGCGGCGGGGCGCGGAGTTTTTGCGCCGGGGCGCATATCGATGAATTGGCGGGTGTGACGGATGAACAAAGCGGCGCGCAATTTTTTGCCGGCGTTGCTCGGTTGTTGAATGCGATGCGCACCTGTCCAAAATTCATCATCGCGCGCGTGCATGGCAAGGCGGTTGGCGGCGGCGTTGGTTTGGTTGCGGCGAGCGATTATTGTTTGGCGCATTGCGATGCGGCGATTCGGTTAAGCGAATTGATGATTGGCTTGGGTCCGTTTGTCGTTGCGCCGGCGATTGAACGCAAAATCGGCGTCGGCGCGATGATGCAGTTAAGCATAGACGCGCATGCGTTTTACTCGGCAACTTGGGCGCATGCCGCCCATTTATACGCGCAAGTTTTCGCCGACATCGATGCCTTGGACGAAGCGGTCGATGCATTATCGAAGCGGTTGGCGGAATACGACCCAACGGCGATGCGCGAACTCAAAGCCGCGTTATGGCGCGACGCCGCCGATTGGGATGAACTGCTCGCCGAACGCGCGCGCATCAGCGGTCGATTGACGCTTGGCAAGTTTGCGCAAGCGGCATTGTCGGCGCGTAAAAAAACGGCGCGGTGATTAATCGATGTGGCAACTTAATTAATTTTACTTAACTCAAGTTCACTAAACCAAGTGCACTTAAGCAAGTTACATTAAAACTTATCACCGTCGCGCACCGCGAAACAGCACAAAGCAGTGCAAGGATTATTCGTATCAGACACTTTGCCAACGCCGACAACAAATCAACTTAACTTAAATCAAGTTAACTTAAATCAAATCGCCAACACATCACGCATGCCGTACAACCCCGCCGGTTGTTCGCTCAGCCATAACCCGGCGCGAATTGCGCCATCGGCAAAGATTTCGCGGTTGGTTGCCTTATGGGTAATTTCGACGCGTTCACCGTCGCTGATAAACAACACGCTGTGTTCGCCGGCCAAATCGCCGCCGCGAATTGTCGAAAATCCAATCGCACCGTGCGGGCGTTCGCCGGTGTGACCGTGTCGGGCGAACACGCCATCCTTCGTTAAATCTTTATCCGGCGCCGCCGCTTGGGCGAGCAACAAGGCGGTGCCGGACGGCGCATCGACCTTGTGGCGATGATGCGCCTCGACCACTTCGATATCGGCGTCGGCGAGCGCCTTGCCGGCCATCTCCAACAACGCCGCGCATACATTCACGCCGACGCTGGTGTTGGCGGCAACCACAATCGGAATCTTGCGCGCCGCCTTTGCGATGGCTTCATGCGCCGATGCATCCAAGCCGGTCGTGCCGATGACCATCGCCCGCCGCATTTGCAAGCAATCGGCGAGATGCGCAAGCGTCGCCGCCGGCGTCGTAAATTCCAACAACACCGCAAACGCCGCCGAGTCCGCCGACAACGCCTCCGCGACCATCACCTTACATTCGCCACTCCCAGCCACCACCCCGGCATCCCGCCGCAACGCCGCACTGCCGCCGCATTCCACCGCCTGCGCCAACCCCGCGCACGGATGCCGCGCAATCGCCCGCACAATCGCCGCCCCCATCCGCCCGGCGACGCCGGAAACGGCAAAATTAACCCGCTCGCTCATCCGCGCAATATACCCGAACCGCGCACGGTTGCGCCAATTATTGCGCGGTTTTTCGCGGGAGGGGGATTCAATGGCGTTTGGGCGTTTGGGCGTTTGGGCGATTGCTTGACATTGGGCAAAAAGTGGGTACTATGTAAAAAGTTGTCCGGCATCCAATAACGGTGTATTGCGGTTGGATGGCGTCACTGACAACGACAATGTTAACACTCAAATGATATGGGGGATATGATGAAACAACGTAACTGTAATCGATGGTTGCCGCTCGCCGTGCTGGCGTTGGCGTTGGGGTGGATGAACGCCGCCAACGCCAAAAGTTGCGGCTCGAAAGACGCGATTGTGATTCCCACGCACAACTGGTCGAGCCAGATTGTGATGTCGCATGTGGTCGGGCAGTTGTTTGAAAAAATCGGCTGCAATGTGGAATACACCTCAACCGACAGTCAGGCGGTGTATGAAGCGGTGCGCTTGGGCGATGCGACGCTTGAGTTGGAAGTGTGGGAAGGCGCGTTTGGCGTGGCGTTTAATAAGGCGTTGGATAAAGGCGGCATCATCGATGCCGGCAGCCACGAAGCGGTGACTCGCGAAGAGTGGTGGTATCCGTCTTATGTCGCCGAACTTTGCCCGGGATTGCCGGATTGGAAAGCGTTGGCGGCGTGCTCGGATAAGTTCGCGCGTCCGGATTCCGGCGGCAAAGGCGTGTTTGTGGATGGCCCGGTGGATTGGGCGCATGACCACTTTGTGCCGATGATTGACGCCTTGGAGTTAAATTTCCAGATGAAAAATGTCGGCAGTGCGGCGGCGTTGTGGGCTGAATTGGAAGCCGCGGCAAAACGCAACGAGCCGATTGTGCTGTTTAACTGGACTCCGAATTTCACCGACGCATTGTACGGCGGGAATTTCATTGAATTTCCGGCGCGCACCGAAGAGTGCGTTACCGATGCAAGTTGGGGCGTTAATCCGAAAGCCACCCATGATTGCGGCAACACCGCCGACGGCTATTTGAAAAAAGCCGCGTGGGACGGCATGCCGAAAAAATGGCCGAATGCGTTTAAAATGCTGAAACGCATCAGTTTTACGACCAACCAAATCGGGCAATTGTCGGTGTATGTCGACATCGATGAATTGGAATACGACGAAGCCGCCGCACTCTGGATTGAGGAAAATCCGCGTGTGTGGAAACCGTGGCTCGCCGGGTTGTAATCAATCGCGGTTGGCCGGCGCGGGTTGTCGATGCGCCGGCCATTCACCGCACTTAACGACGCGCTTAACAAAGCACTTAACAAATGCAACAACAATAATTTCTTGCCGCCATCGGGGGAATCTGATGGTGGCTTTTTTATTTTAACCGTCCGTGATGTCAATCATTCGTTGCCAATCGTTGTATAAAGTGTTTGGCGCGCGCCCGCATCAAGTCGCGCGCGACGGCACCATCGACCGCGCCGCCTTGGCGCGCGATGAGGCGACCATCGCGGTCGACGATGTCTCGCTCGAGGTTGCGCGCGGCGAGATTTTGGTGGTCATGGGGTTGTCCGGCTCGGGCAAATCGACATTGGTGCGCTGTTTGTCGCGTTTGATTGAGCCGACCGCCGGGACGGTGGAAATCGAAGGGCGCGATTTGCTTGGCATGTCGGAAAAGGAATTGATTGAATTGCGCCGCAGCAAAATGGGGATGGTGTTCCAAAATTTCGCGCTGTTGCCGCATCGCACGGTGCTGGAAAACATCGCCTTCCCGCTGCAGATGCGCGGCATGGCGCGACGCGAATATGTCGAACGCGCGCGCAAAATGACGGCGTTGGTCGGCTTGGTCGGCAAGGAAAACAACTTTCCGCGCGAACTTTCCGGCGGGCAACAACAGCGCGTCGGCATCGCCCGGTCGCTGGCGATTGAGCCGGATATTTGGTTTTTGGACGAGCCTTTTTCGGCGCTTGACCCGCTGATTCGCCGCGAGATGCAGGATGAATTTTTGCGCCTGCAGTCGATATTAAACAAAACTATCGTGTTCATCACGCATGATTTTGACGAAGCGTTAAAACTCGCCGACCGCATTGCGATTATGTTTCACGGCAAGGTCGAACAAATTGACCGCCCGGCCAACATCGTGCTTAACCCGGCGACCGATTATGTGCGCAAATTCACCTTGGACGTGCCGCGCGAAAAAGTTCTGACCGCGCAATCGATTATGAAACCGCGCACCTCCGCATCACCACTCGCGCCAAAATCGGTCAACGCCGGCGACCGATTGGATGCAATCTCGGCGTATGTGCTGTCGCAGGATAAACCGGTGGCGGTCATCGATGGCAACGATAAAACGCTTGGCGTGCTGCATCAAGACCATTTATTAAACGCGCTGTTTCCGCCCGAGTCGTCGCGATGAAGACGCCGGCTTGGCGGCGCATGCGCGATGTAATGCATGCGGCGAGCGCGCCGCCAAAAAACCGCGCGATGAGCGGGGTTGTCATTGCCGTCATCATCGGCGTGATGTTGGCGTTAAAAGGCGCGGGGTCGATGCCGCACGCATTGGACGAATTGCCGCAACACTTGGAAAAGGGCAACGCCGCCACCGAACACTACACCGAACTGGTGCCGGCGGATTTAATTCTCGATAAGGCGTTTTATTTTATCCGCGACGATCTTGGGTTTTCAACGGTCACGCGGTTTGTGTCGCAAAGCATTAAGTCGCTGGTCAACATTTTTGACAACCTGTTGCTCGGCGGCAACAAAGGGTTTGGATTCGATGCGCCGCCGTGGAGCGCGATGTTGGCGATTGCGATGGTGTTGGGGTATGCGTTGCGCGGCTGGAAGTTGTCGATGTTGTGCGGCGGCACGGTGATGTATTGCGCCATTTTTGGCTTGTGGAAATTCACCATGCAAACCCTTGCATTGCTCGCGGCCGCGGTGCCGATTTCCATTGTCATCGGCTTGCTGCTCGGCATCGCCGCCTATCACCGCAAGGCGGTCGAAACCGCGTTGTTGCCGTTGATGAGCGTCGCGCAAACGCTGCCGCATTTTGCCTATTTGATTCCAGTGGTGGTGTTTTTTGGCGTCGGGCATCAAACCGGCGTGATTGCGACCATCATCTTTGCGGTGCCGCCGATGGTGCGGCTGACCTTGTTGGGGCTGCGCAAAGTGCCGCCGGAGGTCGTCGAAGCCGGCAAGATGGCCGGTTGCTCGGCGCGTCAATTATTGTTGCGCGTGCAGTTGCCGAGTGCGCGCAACGAGATTTTATTGGGCGTCAATCAGGTGATTATGCAGTGCCTGGCGATGGTGGTGATTGCCGCGTTCATCGGCGCCTCCGGGCTTGGCTATCGGCTGTTGCATAAACTGCAAAGTCTTAAACTCGGGCAATCGCTGGAAATCGGCGTGGCGATTGTGTTGCTGGCCGTGATGCTGGACGGTTTGTCGCGCGCTTGGGCCGAAAAAAAGCGCGATTACACCGCCAATCTGCCGTTTTACGCGCGCCATAAATATCCGCTGTTGTTGGTCGGCTTGACCGCATGCGCATTGGTCGCCGCGCAATATTTTCCGATTTTGCACAAAATCCCGCGCGGCTTGTCCATCTCCTACGCCGGCACTTGGGATGCATTGGTCGATTGGATTGTCATCAATTGGTCGGACGGATTAAACGCGTTTCGCTATGTGTTGATTTTGCATGTCCTCGCGCCGCTTCGCGATGCGTTGTTGTTTGCGCCGTATGTCGCCGTGCTGCTGGCCATCGGCGGCTTGGGCTATGTCGTCGGCGGTTGGTATTCGGCGTGTTTGACCGTCGCCTTTTTTGGATTTATCGCGTTGGCCGGGTGGTGGGATAGGGCGATGATCACCGCCTACATGGTGATTTTCGCCACCTTCATCTGCGTCGTGCTCGGCGTGCCGCTTGGCATCTGGAGCGCATCGACGCCTTCGCGCGCGCGCCGCGCGTTGTTTTGGTGCGACACATTCCAAACCTTCCCGTCGTTTGTATACATCCTGCCGGTGATTATGCTGTTTCAAACCAACGACTTGTCGGCGATACTTGCGGTGATTGTGTACGCCATCATCCCGGCGATTCGTTACACCGTCGAAGGCTTGCGCGCGGTGCCGCGTGAATTGCACGAGGCGGTCACCATGGCCGGCTGCAGCCGACGCCAACGCTTGATGCAATTGGAATTGCCGATTGCAATGCCGCACATCATGCTCGGCGTTAATCAAACAATTATGTTTGCGTTTTCGATGGTGATTATCGCCGCGTTTGTCGGCACGATTGATTTGGGGCAGCAAATTTTCAAGGCGCTTTCCGAGACCAACATCGGCAAGGGCATCGTGCTCGGGCTTTGTGTTTCGTTTATGGCGCTTAGCATTGACCATTTGGTCACGCGTTGGTCGCGCGAACGCCGCCGATTGTTGGGGTTGGATTAATGCAAACCGCGTACGCCTATTGGCCGGTGTTGATGTTTGCATTGTTTATCGCGGCGATATTGTTTGCCGCATCGACCGACCGCGCCGCACAAGTGTCGCGCATCGAAAGTGCGGTTTCGCGCTTGCGCATCGAGCGGTTTAAGTTTCGCTTGAGCGCATCGCGCGTCGCGGGGGCAACGGTGTTGGCGTGTTTGCTTTCGTATATGTGGACTTATCAGCGCATTCAAGATGCGATTGCCGAACAACTTATCGTGCATAAAATCGACAAGGTCGAAGTGCGCAGTTTAATCATTCCGTATTCGGCGTTTGTGCAATCCGCATATATTGCCGATGCCGGTTTTACGATGAGCAAAAAACGCACCCGCGCGGCGGTGGCGGTGCGCGGGTTTGGTTGGGGTGCGTTGGATGTGCAGTTGAACGAGGCGGCGTTGGCAAAAATTAATAAAGTCGCCGGCGGCACAATGGTGTTTGCGTATTTAACCGATGATGACGTTAACAAATTGCGTCCGGCAATTAAAACTTATATGGATAAGTTGACGCGCGCTGAACAAATTACGAAGTATGAAATCGAAACGTTTGATAATCGCGGACCGTATTTGTTTGTGGCGTTGACCGAATCTCGCGGTGACGATGATGTCGCGCAATCTGCGAAAGCCATCGCCGACGGGTTGTATGCAAACTTAATCAACACCGAAAAACTTAAAGTTAATCGAGTGGTGGTAAAGATTGTCGCGCGAGACGCGTATCTCGCCGATAAAACAATTCAAGTAATTGCGCGTGGTACGGCTGGGAGTTATTAATGTATGGCGATGTATGTCGATGCATACGAATGTACACCATTACGCAAACGCGCATTAACCGTCTTACTTGGCATCGACACCGACCTCGACCTCCGAGTGGTGGTGAAGATTGTCGCGCGCGACGCGTATCTCGCCGATAAAACAATTCAAGTAATTGCGCGCGGCACGCCGGAAGTTATTAATGCAGGCGAATGATTAATGCATACGAATGCATACCAATGTACACCGTTGCGCAAGCGCGTATTAATGCGTCTTACTTGACATCGACATCGGCATCGACTTCGACATCAGACCTCGACCATCCCGCCAAATTGCGCCGCGCTTTCGCACAGCAGTTGCCATAGCGAAAGCGCGAAGCCGCGCGGGATGAAGAGTTCATAGTGGTCTTCGGTGCGCCATAAGGTGACGCCGACGTGGTGGAATGCGGTGGTGGCGACTGCGCCGGGCGGGAAGGCGTGTTCGCGCAGGTCGAGCGGCAGGTGGCGGTTGAGTAGGGCGGCGGCTTGCGCGCCGCTGATGCGCAGGCGGGTGCGTGCGTGCGATAAATCCAGCGTCGCGCCGAGTTCGGGCGGCAACTGTAACTGTGGGGCGGCGGCGTTGATGAGCCACCAGGTTAACGGCTCGACGCGCAACAGCGCGACTTCGCCCGCGCGGTTCGAGCAGCCCGGGCGCGGTGCGCGCGCGAGGTTGGCAGCAACGGCGACGCGTTGTCCGACTTCGGCGAGGGTGTTGTGCCAGGCGCCGATTTGATGCAGCGTCGTTGGCGGCGATTCGCGCAGCACCACCGCGCGCCCGCCGGCGCCGAGCGCACCGCGCGCAATATGTCCGTCCAACGCCGAGATGCGCTTAGCCATGCATGCGTTCCCCGCTTGGGTCGACCATGTGCGGCGAAGTTATTTCGACGTCGCACATTTGATTGCGCACCGGGTCGGCCGCGACCACGCGCCGTCCTTGCCACACTTGATGTCCGCCGCTGATGAAGCCCAGCCCAATCCAATGCCCCAATGCCGGCGAATGGGTGACCGCGCTTATCCAGCCGTCGCCGTGTCCGCGCACTTTTTCGCCGGCGCATAAAATCGCGCCGGCGTTGAAACGGTCGTCGGCACGCACCGGCTTTATGCCGACCAATCGCGGGCGGTCGTCGCGCAACAATTCATCGCGCTTGCGCAGCGCATCGCCGATGAATGATTTTTTTTGCGATGCCATCGCGCCGAGCCCGGCGTCGGTTAAGGTGACGCGCCCGTCCAATTCGGCGGCGGTGACATGTCCCTTCTCGATGCGCAAAGTGCCGAGAGATTCGGTGCCGTATAAACAACCGTCATGCGTGCGCACTTCGCGCCACAACAATTCGCCCATCTCGACGGCGTAATCAGACGGCGTGTACACTTCATATGCGCGTTCGCCGGAAAAACTGATGCGCGCAATCCGACAAGGAATGTCGCCGCGCAATCGCGTCTCGACCACGCCCATAAACGGCAAGGCGTCGTTCTCGACCGCGCCCGCATCGACGACGCAGTTGCGCAACACTTCGCGCGATTTCGGCCCGGCCAACGCACAGCCGCCCCATTGTTCGGATACTGAGGTGAGGCGCACATTTAAATTCGACCAACGGGTTTGCAACAGTTCCTCCAACCACGTCATCACCGCGCCGGCTTGGGCGGTGGTTGTGGTCATGAAGTAATCGAATTCGCTCAATCGCCAAGTGGTGCCGTCGTCCAACACCGCGCCGTCGTCGCGCAACATCACGCCATAACGCGCCTTGCCAATCGGCAGTTTGGCGAAGGCGTTGACGTATACGCGATTTAAAAATTCGGCGGCATCAAAACCTTGCACGGCGATTTTGCCGAGCGAAGTTACATCGCACAACCCGACGCTGTTGCGCACCGTGCGCGCTTCGCGAATGTAGGCGTCTTCGATTGTTTCAGCGTCGCGCGCAAAATGCCACGGTCGCTCCCACAAACCGGCGATGGTCATGGTCGCGCCGTGCTCGAGATTCCAATCATGCATCGGCGTGCGTCTCAATGGACGAAAATGCCGACCGACATTGCGCCCGCGCAACGCCCCAATCGCAATCGGCGTATACGGCGGACGAAAGGTGGTCACGCCGACTTCGCTCATCGCAACGCCGCGCGCCGTCGCCATAATCGATGCGCCGATGATGTTGCCAAACTTGCCGCCGTCGGTTGACATGCCGAGCGTCGTGTAGCGTTTAAGATGTTCGACCGAAACATAGCCTTCGCGTTTGGCAAGGCGGATGTCGTCTGTGGTGACATCGTTTTGCAAATCGACGAATGATTTTAATCGATGCGCGCGGCCATGCACTTCGAACAACGGTCGAATCGGATTGCGCCAACCGCCGAGTGCGGGTGCGTTGTCGTTGTCGTTAGCGTCGATAGTGGCGTCGACAGAGACGTCGGCGTTGTTAATGTTAGTTGCAATGTCGATGTTGCCGGTGATGTCACCGCCACCGTCGATGTTGACGTTGACGTCGTTGCCATCGTTGACAGCGACGCCAAGTGCGGCGGCGGCGCGCGCGCCGGCGATTTGCCCTGAGGCGATGCAGGCATCGTTGCGCCAAACGCCGGCGGCGGCGCCGATGATGTGCAGGGTTTTGTTGTTGGCGCCGGCTTCGCCGGGCAAAAAGCACGCGAGTTGTTCGTTCCATATCGGCGTGATGCCGCGTTGCGAATGCAGATGCAATGTCGGCGCCCAACCGCCGGACACCAGCACGACATCGCAAGGCAGGCGCGCGCAATAACGCCATTGGTCGCCGTGCGCTTCGGCGAATTCCAAGGCGGTTACGCGCGGTGCGCCGCGCACGCGCAACGGCGCGCAAGCGTAATGCGCGCGAATGTCGGTCAAGTCAAAAGTCGATGCGTCGACATCAGTTCGCGCATCCAGCACGGTCACTTCGCCGCCGGCGTCGGTCAATTCGCGCGCCAGCGGGTAGGGCGAATCGTTGTTGGTGGCAATCACAATGCGCTTGCCGAGTCGCAGCGCATACCGATTTAAATACGCGCGCGCGGCATCGGCGCCAAGCACGCCGGGACGGTCGTTGTTGCCGAATGCAATCGGTTGTTCAATCGCGCCGGCGGCGATAATCGTGCGGCGCGCGCGCACCGTCCAACAACGCAGGCGCGGCTGATGCGCGGCGGCGGAGTGTTCATCACCTCGTTCATCGCCGCGTTCGCCGACTCGTTCGCACAAGCCGGCGACGCCGTGGTCGTACAAGCCGAAGGCGGTGGTGCGCGTCATGATGCGCACGTTGCGCGCGGCGTCGATTAACGCGCGCAATTGCGCATCGACGGTTGCGCGCGGTTGGTTTAACAACGCGCCGCCCAATTCGAAATCCTGTTCGACCAACAACACATCCAACCCGGCGCGTTTTGCCGCCGCCGCCGCCGATAAGCCGGCGACGCCGCCGCCAATCACCAGCACATCGCAAAAGGCGTGCGCGTGTTCGTATTCATCCGGGTCGGGCAAGCGCGAAGATTCGCCCAACCCGGCCGCGCGGCGGATGAGTTTTTCGAATTGCATCCACACCGCCGTGCCGCGAATGATTCGCGGACCCATAAAGGTCTTGTAATAAAACCCGGCCGGCAAAAACTTTGATAACACATTGGCAATCGCGCCGCAATCAAACTGCACCGACGGCCAGGCGTTTTGCGCGCGCGCGACCAGATGCGGAAACAGTTCCTGCGTACTCGCCTTGACATTGGGGTCGCGACGCGCGCCTTCGCCCAAGGTGACCAACGCGCCGGATTCTTCGACGCCGGCGGAAGTGACGCCGCGCGGGCGATGATATTTAAAACTGCGCGCAAGCAGCCATTGATTGTTTGCCAACAACGCCGATGCCAAGGTGTCGCCGCGATAGCCGCGCAAGGTGCGCCCGTTCCAAGAAAATTCAATCGGCGCGTTGCGGTCGATGCGTCCGCCGTGCGCAAGTCGTTGTGCGGTCATTTTGATGCGCGGGTGATGGGCGGTTTAATGCGGGATGTCGCGTACATCGACCGTATCGACTGCATTACATTGATGTTCATATTCATGTTCATCACTGTTTAATCCGCCTCCACTTGCGCATCGCGTTCGGCTTGCAACGCCGCGGCGATTTTTTCATCGCAGGGGCGCACCGCGTGGATTTCATGGGTGAGTGTGTCGCGTTGTACCAGTAGCCACATTCGACAGCCGTGACTATGCTGCCAAGTTTCCCACTGTACGCCGCGCGGATTGTCGCGCATGAACACCGCGTCATGCCAAGCCGTCAGCCCGGCATCGAGCGGCGGATAGGCGATTGAGCCGTCGCGACCGTAGGTGAATTCGGCGTGGTCGCGTTCGCCGCAAAATGGACAGTGGATGCGCAACATTGTTAATGCTCCGATGAGATGCTTCGATGAGACACTTCGATGAATTTAGCCGTGCAGTTTTGCATCCGCGCCGGCGCCGCGTTCGTCTATGTTGACGCCGCGCATAAATCGCGTCAAGTTAAAGTTGGCGACGGTTTCGGCCGGGCGGTCGTTGGCGATTAAGTCGGCGAAATACCAGCCGCTCGCCGGCGACGCTTTGAAGCCGCCGTAATTCCAGCCGCCGTTGAGGTATAAATTTTCCAGCGGCGTTTTGCAAATGAACGGCGAGCCGTCCATCGTCATATCCATCACGCCGCCCCAATGCCGCAACAATCGCGCGCGCGCCAAGCATGGCAAAATCGAAGTCGCGCATTCGGCGACATCATGCACCGGCGGCAGGTTGCCGCGTTGCGAATATGATTTATACCAATCCAAATCGCCGCCGAACACCATGCCGCCTTTGTCGGATTGCGAAATGTAAAAATGCGCGCCGCCGACGCCAAACACCACGACTTGGTCGAGCAATGGTTTAAGCGGCTCGGTGACGAACGCCTGTATCAAATGCGTTTCAATCGGCAGTTTGCCGAGTTCTGCCATTTGCCACAACCGCGAAGTGTTGCCGGCGACCGCCAAACCGATTTTATCCGCTTGGATTGCGCCGCGCGCGGTTTCCAGCCCGGTTGCGCGCACGCCAACGCGGCGAATGCCGGTGACTTCACAATTTTGGATGATGTCCACGCCGAGCAAATCGGCGGCGCGCGCATAGCCCCAAGCGACCGCATCATGCCGCGCGGTGCCGGCACGCGGCTGCACCGCCGCGCCGATAATTTCAAACCGCGCGTTGTCGTAATTTAAATGCGGGATGTTTTTTTTAAGCGTCGGCAAATCCCACAACACGCCGTCCGAGTTGGTCAACCGCATCGTGTTATACCGCCGCGCCGCGGCGTCGCGCGCCGCCGGTGAATGCAACAAGGTGATGTGCGCGCGCTGGCTGAACATCACGTTGTAATTTAATTCATGGCTTAAGTTTTCCCACAACGTCAACGAATGCTCATAAAACTCCCGATTGCCCGGCATCATATAATTCGAACGAACAATCGTGGTGTTGCGCCCGGCGTTGCCGCCGCCCAACCAACCTTTTTCGACCACCGCAACCTTGCGCAACCCATGATTCTTGGCAAGATAATAAGCGGTCGCCAACCCATGCAACCCGCCGCCAACAATCACAATGTCATACTTCGCCTTCGGCGCAGCATCACGCCACACCCGCCGCCAATCGCGTTGGCCGGTTAAGCCGTTTTTGAAAACTTGCCAGGCGGAGTAGTGGGACATGGTGACTAATCTTACGGGTTTTTTATGTCCCAGCGTTGCCATAAAAAATTTAACATTTTTTCTTGGCGGTTTTGGATGATGTCCGGAGTCCATTCGTTCTCTTGCGACACTTCAATTGCCGCTTGACTGTCTTTCCGGTAAATTTCTTTCTTGTCATTGAAAGAGCGGTTCCCAAGTTGAGAGTTGGCTTCGCGAGAAATGACCAACAAATTGCCTAACTCATGCAATTGTTCTTTGGCTTCGCCGCTTTCAAATGATTGCCAGTCACCGAGTCGCGGGTTTTTCGGGTAAATGTGTTCGATAGTGTTGTAAATATCCCCCCAAGTTAGTTTGGGTTCGATGTGTGTGGAGCGTTGTTGCAAGCCAACTTCGTATTCGTACAAAAAGTACTTGGCTTCGTTCCAGCCGTAAAATCCTTCTTCGTTGTTTTCACGAATAAGTTCAACGAATTCTTCTTGCGTAAAAGAATAGTCGGAAGAACCCACTGCCAACGATTCAAAACTGAAATCCTCCGGAGAGAACTCGTGAGGGTTTTTATGTGCCAGATGTGTGCAAGCATAGATTGGAACAGCCTTATAGTTGGCATATCTGCTTTTCATTCGCAGGGCAAACATGATGAAATTAAAGCGTTCTGCAATAATAAGAGTTTGAACGATTTTTTCACCGGGTACATCGTTTGCCAAAATAGAGGCAATCAACGGACGAAACGACCGGAAATTTAAACGATTCAATTTTTCCAACCAAAGTTTTACTTCGGCAGAATATTCGCTTTTGTCCGGATTATGCAGGTAATACCAACCCTTGACTACTTTGGCGATGTCCAAAGCATAGTCATGGATATCTTTGTATTTAATTTTGTTGCGAGCGCGAACATTATCCAATGTGAAATGCTCATCCAGAATGAAACTCGCGAAAACTTTGGACGCTGACCGGCCATATTCATCAAAATACATAATCCAGTGCGCCATGAGAAAATCATCATCGCCCAACTTATGGTCGGGATTTTTCCCGAGATATTCGTATACTGCTTTCCACGCATCATTAATAGTCTTGCGTAGTTGCTGTTTTTCGCCTTCATCGTTTCCGGGCAACTCGGTGCTGAGATACATCAGCCGATTTTTCAGCAATTCGAGCGTAGTCAACGGTTTGCCACGATAATTCATGGTTTCAAAAGCGACAAACTGATTGATATTGCTATCCAAAGGGTAATACAGGAATCGCAATTGTTCAGTTACTTTCTTGAGCAACGTTTCAATTTCTTCGCGGTCAAGGTCTTTCAAGTTTTTCTCGAAAAACTGTTTAGTGAAATCTAAATTATTGGTGTACAAAGTGGCTGGCTCTTGCGGTACACCACCTTGCAAGCCAAGAATTTCCATTTCAAAATGTTCGTGGCTCGGATTGTCTTTTTCATAGCCGAAGACCACGCAGGTGAGTTCGCCTTGTGCACCGGTTTGATGGTGCAAATATTTTTTCGTATAGTCATCTTTTTCCCTGCCATTTACCCAATCAACATCGGCTAACTGCTTGCAATTGCAAATGCAGTGAATCAAAATTATCAGAGTGGCCAAACGTTGTTGTCCGTCTACAACGTGAACGGTGTTTTTTTCCGTTGGAGTGGTTTCGTCAACTGACAACAACCCTGTGTAGTGGATTCTCCCGTCCTCCAGCGTGTCGAGGTCACGCCACAGGTCGGTTAATTGCTTTTCCCCCCATGCATACCCGCGTTGATAGTCGGGGATGCGAAAGAGTTTTTCGTTAAAAATCTCTTGTAAGTTCTTTAAATCCATGATTGCTCAGGAATGAAAGTTTATTGCACGGGTTAACTGGTGACGAGTATAACGCACAATGCGCCAATCAAAACTTCCGATAAGCCTTCATCAAATCAACCATCGGATGCGTTTTGGACATTTGGAATTTCACCAACAACTCGCGCGCAATCATGTCGCGGTCTTGTTGGTTGTCGGGAAGTTTTAAGTCGGCGGGGACGCGCACCCAGCCGTTGATGTTGCGGTCGAAAACCGCCGGTTTGCCCTCTTCGTAACCCATGTGCACATCCTCGAGCCAGTTTAAATCTTCCCAGCCCATGGTCTCGATGTACTTTTTCAAAAACGGCGTGCAGCGCGACATATCCGGCGCCAAGTTGACATCGTAGCGATAGCCGATGTGTTGACCGATTTCCTGTTCGCGTGCGCTGTCGATTCCATCCGATTGGATGAATTGGTCGACGTTTTGCGCGGGTTTGGCGGGTTGATTCATGATGGTGTCCTAAAAAGAGGGTGTTTTAAAAGCGGTTCATTTGCGATTGCCCGACGGTGTGTTGCGTGCCGGCCAGCGGAACTTGCGCCATGGCGGATGCTTCCATCGTCAAGGCGGCGAGGTCTTCGGGTTCGAGTGAATGCACGTTGGTTTTGCCGCAGGCGCGCGCCAGCATTTGGCATTCAATCGTCAGCGTATGCAAAAAATTATACACGCGCTCGGCGGCTTGGTCGGGGTTGAGACGCGCGCGCAAGGCGGGGTCTTGCGTGGCGATGCCGACCGGGCAACGCCCGGTGTGGCAATGATAACAATGCCCGGCTTCAACGCCCATCTCGGCCGGGAAGTCGGCCTCGGGGATGGCTTTGTTGCAGTTCAACGCCATCATCACCGAATGCCCAATCGCCACCGCATCCGCGCCGAGTGCAAGCGCCTTGGCGACATCGCCGCCGTTGCGGATGCCGCCGGCATACACCAGCGAAATCTCGCCGCTTTTGCCGACATCGTCGAGCGCGTGACGCGCCTGGCGAATCGCGGCGATGCCGGGCACGCCGGTTTCCTCAGTCGCCAAATGCGGGCCGGCGCCGGTGCCGCCTTCCATGCCGTCGATATAGATGGAATCCGGCCCGGTTTTTGCCGCCATGCGCACATCGTCATAAACGCGCGCGGCGCCGAGTTTCAGTTGTATCGGCACTTCACCGTTGGTCGCTTCGCGGATTTCGTCGATTTTGAGCGCGAGGTCATCCGGGCCAAGCCAATCCGGATGGCGCGCCGGCGAACGTTGGTCGATGCCGGCCGGCAACGAACGCATCTCGGCGACTTGGTCGGTCACCTTCTGCCCCATCAGATGCCCGCCGAGCCCAACCTTGCAACCTTGCCCGATGAAAAACTCGACCGCATCGGCAATGCGCAGATGATTGGGGTTGAATCCATAGCGCGATTGAATGCATTGATACAGCCATTTTTCCGAATATCTTCGTTCATCGGGCAACATCCCGCCTTCACCCGAACAAGTCGCCGTGCCGGCCATGGTCGCCCCGCGCGCCAATGCGGTTTTGGCTTCATATGAAAGCGCGCCAAAACTCATGCCGGTTACATACACCGGAATATCCAACACCAGCGGGCGTTTGGCTTTCGGCCCAATCACCGTTTCGGTCAGGCATTTTTCACGATAGCCCTCAATCACAAAACGCGTCAACGTCCCCGGCATAAAGGTCAACTCATCCCAACTCGGAATATTCTTAAACAGCGAAAACCCGCGCATGCGGTATCGCCCAAGTTCAGACTTGATGTGGATGTCGTCGATGACATGCGGCGGGAAGATGAAACTCTCGCCGAGGCGGTTGGTGTCTCGGGTTGGGTTGGTTTTCATGGCAGTAACCGTTTTGGAGTTGCGCACAATTGTACACTTTGCAGCGTAAAAAATCGCGTCGCGGTGTGTGAATCACGGCGAATTAATTCAGATTATTTCCGCGATTACTTATTTTGGTGAATTTGCAAACAACGGATAAAGCAACAACTGCACCCGTTCACCGTCAGGGTTCAACAATTTCGCCCAAGCCGGTCCAGGGAAGTATTCAACCTCCCAACCAATATTTTGCAAAGTTACCGCAACAAAGTTCTTAAGATGCACCAACTTGTTACCATCCGATATGGCAATGTTAGGCACATCAAATTTCAATTTGTCCGGCCATTGGATTCCAAAGATTTCTTTTTGCATTTGCTGATGCCATTGGTAGTCGGACTCTGGAAATTTTTGCCCCGGCGCCAAAACAATATCTATAACTCGCTCTTCGCCGTCTTTCATTGTGGCGTGCACGAATGCGCCGGGTACGCACCCTGCGTCTATGTCTTCGTACCCCCATGCCTCAAGGGCGTCGACGATTTCCCACTTGGTTTTCATCAAGGCAAAGGTCGCATCTTTTGCACCGACGCGACTTTTTAATGCTTTCATCATCTGGTCTGCCGCGCACTCTTCGCCCACGCGCGAGATGACCTTGCCACCCGCGGACTTCAATCGTTTCTCAAAGTTTTTCTGCATCATATTAAAGTTCTCGCGCCAATAATTTCAGTTGTTTTCCAATTCCGCGATGACGGCGGTTCCGGACGCCACGATAAACAACATGGATTTGCCGCCGCCGCTGAATTCACTATAATCCAAATCCACGCCAACTACCGCATTGGCGCCGAGCGCGCGCGCTTCTTTGCGAAGTTCGGTGAGCGCGGTTTTGCGACTGTCACGCAAAATATGTTGAGTCGCCTCGCTGCGCCCGCCAACGAAGTCGCGCACACCGGCGAAAAGGTCGCGGAATACATTCATGCCAAATACGCACTCGGCGGTGATGATTTCCAATCGCTTGACAATCTTAAAATCCACGACGGTTTCGGTGGTTAACACTATTTTTGCGAGTTCTTTTTGTTCTTTTTCTTGCGCCTTGTTTTGTTCAGGCGCCCGATTTCTTAAAAACTCCTTGTGCGCCAAATCTTGACATGATTGACACACATCATCGGTCCAAAGGATACCCATCGGGTTTCCACATTGCTTGCATTTGCTCATTGTTATTCGCCTATTCGGTTTTGTGTTTGGTGATGAAGCCGGAACATCAGAGTTATTTATCATAACTCACTTTAGCGATATTCCGGCAGATGCGGTACGTCCCGCGACTTACTCGTTTAAAGTAATCATAAGTCGTACCATGGTGGTTGGACGCATTGGCGCACAAGCGCGAACTAACATGTGTGCGAATGGTTAATACCTCGTATTTACTGCCTTTTTGTTTCATGCATTGGATAATATCATCAACGCTAAAAGTGTCACTCGACGACTGTGCGGTTATCGTGCGCGCGCATTTGAGAATTTCTTCGTGGCAGGTCATTTCGATTACCGTATCAACCAACCGCAACTTTTTGCACAGGGACATTGTGCGCAACAAGTTCGCTCAAATCCAACTTCTTGCCGGCGTATTGAATGTCAATGCCGGTCGGTTCGCCGTTCTCGTCAATGTCCAAGACGATGTCATCCGACAAAATTGTGCTGTCCACGGCGGGTTTTTGCGACAAGTTAATGTACAGCGAATCGGTTTCCGCGTCGTAGGTGATATGCACAGTGTTTGTATTTGGCGCGTGTTGCGATGAGATGAAATTATGCCGCGATGCCGTCCAACGTCAAATGCGGCAAATCGGCGCGTTCGCTGGCGTGTTCGATGGTGATGGCCAGCAAGTTGCCGTTGGCGTCGACTTCCAGCAACGTGTTTTCGTCGAAGTCTTTAAACTCCGCCGTCGGTGTGTCATGCAATTCAATGTACAGGGTGTCGGTGTCGGGGAAATAGTGTAGTTTCATGGTCGGTAACCTCGGTCGAAAAAAGCGTTGTGCACGGTTTCACCGTCGGGCAACAAAACCACGCGCAAATAGCGGTTGCCGCCCATCGCCGTAATACTACCCCATTTGCGAATGCGCCCGTCGGTTTGCACCGCGACTCTTTCCGGGTGCCGAACGACTTGCGTAATCCATTGGTTGGAAATGAAGGCAACGCACTCGGAATTAATGCTGCGCAAAAAATTCAAGTTGTCGCCAAAAAAACCGTGCGGCTTTTGATGTTTGATTATATAAATTTAGGCATTGTCAGGGTGCGGCCAAATCCGACGAATGATGTTGACAAGGTCAGCACCGCGCTTTTCAATCGCCGGCAAATCCCACATTTTTTCGCCATGAGAATCCTTGTTGGCGTACTTGCTAACGATGTCTTTGTTTAACATCAGCGCCGAATTGTTGAGCAAGTGCAACGTTTCCGAAAACGGCAGATTCGATTTTTTCGGGTTGGTGGTTGCGCTCAACAAAGTCAAATTGCCGATAGTGTGCATGCGGTTATTCACCGCATGCGCTTTTTCACTGGCAATGTCTTCGCCTTCAGCCAAGAACTGTTCCCTCCAGCCGGGAACGTTATACCAACTTTGCGGCAGTATATGGTCGATTGTGAGTTTATTGAACTCCCTTACTTCGCTGGAATCCGCCATCATGTCACGCGCAAGCACTTGCAACACGTAGGTACTGAGTTGCTTGGCGCCGCCTTTGCCAAAGAAGTTGTGTTCAGGGCGGTCAGCGCGAATAGCGTCATTTGTGGGAAAACCCGCGCTGGCACTGGTCGATTTCTGCAACAATTTCCATAGAGAGTTGTAGGAGATTTCATCGCCCAACGCTGCGCAGATATCAACTACAAACTGGTTGTAGTGACCGGAAGAGTAACCACTGGCGTGACGGCGTACAACATATGATTCCAAGAGTCGCAGAATACGCTGTTTTTCATCAGCCGAAATATCGGACTTGACGATGATAAACACTGCCGGCCAAAAGTCGCGGTTACGCCAAGTATTAAACGCGAAAATACCGAACGACTTGACCTTGCCGGAACTCTCGACAGTTGGCAATTCAAACTGGATTTCGCGCTCGTCCAAATCACGATAAGTGTCTGCATACTCAATCATGCGACTCACTTCCGCGACAATGTCGTTATCGTCTGTGCGAACAAATTTTTCGCCGTAGGTTTTCAGGACAGAGTTGCGCTCAAATTTGACGACTGTGCCCGGCAGTTTAGCGATTAGCATTCGCGGAATATACGCCTCGATATGCGTGGTGCCGAGTCGTGCGTCGATTTTCTCTTCCCAAAAAGGTTTCTCGAATGTTTTCCACTGGTGTGAGTTGCATACTTCAATGTCATATCCATGCCGCACATCCGCCGCCCGCTGGAACACGTCATTGCGGATCAAGTCGAGCGTGGTCAGCGGTTTTGAGGTCGTATTGAGTGACTGGAAAATCGCTTGCGGGCGGTCAGTTTTGCGCAGTTGGATTAACACGATGTCGAACCCTTCGAGTATCGAATCGCGCAATGAATCAACGACTTTAACCATGTGGACGTCGTCGTCACCGGTGTGCTTTTCGATAAATTTGGTGTATTCGTCATCGAAAAATTCAAAGGTGTGAATAACTTTTGATTTGGCGAACGACTCGTCGTCGCCGTCTATTTTGATAATGTCGGCTTTGTGACGGTCGACGGTAAGCAATACGCTTTCGTATTGGTCGTTGTCGTAATTGGTTGGTTGCAATATCGGTTTGTTGCCGAGATACAGATACGGTGACAACTCGGATGCAATTCGCTTGGCCATTTCGCCATGCTTGCGCGTAGAGCGAACCAGAGCGAGTAGGGCAAGTTGAATGGTGGTTAAGCGTTGCTGCCCATCGACCACATCAAAAGTGCGCGGCGCACCAAGCGGTAAACGTTGCCGTTGCTCGTTGGCTAAAACCGCGCCAAAATAATGTGGCAGTTTTGGCGTGCCGCGCAGGCGGCTTTCGGCGTGGTCGACGACAGTGTCCCAAAAGAGCCGGACTTGTCCTGCGTCGTCGTCACTGTCCCACGAATAGTGGCGTTGGTAGATAGGGATATTCCATATATACCCCATGGACAGCCAATTTTTCAGCATATGCCGCCCAGCGTCTGGGTTATCGTGTGCTGACTGTCGCATATCGGCAGTGGTGTTTTTGTCGATGTTCATATTCACAAAACCAACTTCTTCTCCGCCGGCTCAAGATTGTCGTAGTTCCACAATTGTTTGCCGGAGGTGAATTTTTTCATGTTGGCGACGCCGCAGGGCGGTTCGATGGTGTATTTGGCGAGTTTTGCGGTGAGCCAGTTGAGTTCGGTTTCGGTCATTTCGGCGGCGACGCAATCCACGCCGAGGCTTTCGACTTTGCCGCCGACGTAGATGCAGCCGTCATACATCGAATCGCCGAGGTTTTTGCCGGCGTCGCCGCAGATAATCATTCGACCGCGTTGCATCATAAAGCCGGAAAACGCGCCGGTGCGTCCGCCGACCACGATGGTGCCGCCTTTTTGGTCGATGCCGGTGCGCGAACCGACATCGCCGCGGCAGACCAAATCGCCGCCGCGAATCGCCGCGCCGAACGTCGAGCCGGCGTTTTTTTCAATCAAAATTACGCCGGCCATCATATTCTCCGCGCATGACCAGCCGACGCGTCCGCTGATGTGGATGTTGGGGCCGTCCGACAAGCCGCAGCCAAAATAGCCGAGGCTGCCTTGGAAGTTGAGGTTCAGGCGGTTCAAGATGCCGACGCCGACGCCGTGACGCGCGCGCGGGTTTTGCACGGTGATGGTGCCGACGCCTTGCTGCATCAATTCGCGGATTTTCAGATTGATGGCGGCGGTGTCCATGTCGGTCGCATCGAATTCGGCCTGTTTGGCGAAATCGACTTCGAACGACCAAGGATAAGTGAAGTTTTCCTCTTCAGCCGCGTTGAAAAAGACCTGCTGACCGCGCCCGCTCAATTGCTCGTCGTGCAACCCCATGTCGTGCGATTTGTGCGTCGCTTTGGATGTTATGCGCGCCATACCTTCACCTCGCCTTCGTAAGGATCCCAAGTGTCGATTTCGTTCGGGAAGATGCTGCGGATGGCGACTTCTTCCGATGCCAAGCCGATGAAGGTGTCGCTTTCATACAACACCATCGGCTTGGCCGCCATGACATCTTTTGCCATGCCGAGTTGATCGCTGGTTGCAACCAAATAGGTGAACACGCCGTCGAGTTCGTCCACCGAACGGTGCATCGCGGTTTCCAAATCGTCGCCTTCATTAATGCGGTGCGCGATAAAAACGGCGATTAATTCCGAATCGCAGTTGGATACAAAGCGATGCCCGGCGCGTTCCATTTCGCGGCGGAACGACCAGTAATTGGTTAACTGCCCGTTATGCACAACCGCGACATCGTTAAATGGATACGCCCAATACGGATGCGCCGAGCGAATGTCGACATCGGATTCGGTCGCCATGCGGGTGTGTCCGATGGCGTGCGTGCCGACAAAGCCGGGCAGTTGGTATTGCGCGGCGACCGTGTCGGCGTCGCCCAAATCCTTGATTAATTCCAAGGCATGACCAATCGACAAAATTTCCGCGCCGTCAATATCTTCGACCGCTTCGGCCAAGGCGCGCATGTCGCCGTTGTATTCGAACAGATAGCGATGCGAATAGGCGGTCGCCTGTTCGGTCGAGCGCATTTTGGCGCCGAGTTGTTTGAGGCGTTCATCCACCCGCTTGCGTCGCTCGGCAAGTTGCTTCGGTGCGTCAAACCCCTTGTTGATGTCGTCTTGTTCGGCGAGTTTAAAGCGCATCACATGCCGCTTGTCGTCGGCATTGCCATACAACGCAAACCCGGTCGAATCCGGGCCGCGGTGTTTAAGCGACTGCAACATGGATGTCATCTCGGCGCCAATATCGGAAGTGGCGCCTCGATGGATGAGACCGGCGATACCGCACATGTTTTTTCTCCAGTGAATGAATGTGATAAAAAGCGTTACACTTTTTCCGTCGCCAACCGAAACGCAAAAAACGCAAACAGGATTCCCAACGTCGCTTCCACCCAACGCCTTATGCCTTCATAACCACGGCGCACCGGCGATGATGACAACATCATCGCCCAGGCCGCGTGACAGACAAAGGAAATGATGAACGCGCCGAAGACAAACGCGGTGATGATGCCGATGCCGCCGCCGGTGGTCGCGCCGATGGCGGCGATGGATAGCCAGAAAGCGATGGCTTTTGGATTCATAATTTGCAACACAAAACCGGACAGCGCATTCGACCAAAGCGCGCGCGGCGCGACTGTTGCGATGTCAACCGCCGCTGGACGCATGGCGTTTTTGAATGCGTGATACGAAAGATACGCCAAATATGCACCGCCGCATAAACGCAAAATTTGCATCGCCCACGCGGCTTCAGCCAATAATAAACCGACGCCGACCAGCGTAATTAAATTGAGGCAGACGCTGCCGATGGCGACGCCAAAACTTGCCACCAACGCCGACGTGCGACCGTGTGCGGTGGCGATGCCGAGCAACATCGCCACCGCCGGACCGGGCGATGATGAGCCGACCACCAAAATCACATATGCCGCGATAAAACCGGGCAGAAATAAAATGATGTCGTTCATTACGGCAAACAATCGAGATACTGTTGCAAATCCCAATCGGTAACCGAGTGGTTGAATTTTTCCCACTCGTCGTTTTTGTAATGGTGATACACCCGATACATTTCATCCGGCATGGCCGAGCGAATCACGTCGTCCTTTGCCAAGGCGTCCAACGCGTCGCCGAGATTCATCGGCAGTTTTTTGACCTGCTTGCCGGCTTCCATCGCTTCGTAAATGTTGCGTTCTTCGGGCTTGCCCGGATCCAATTTGCGCGTCAGCCCATCGTCAAATGCGCGCAACAACGCTGCGCCCATTAAATACGGGTTGACCATCGAATCGACCGAGCGATATTCGAATCGCCCCGGCGCCGATACGCGCAATGCGCAGGTGCGATTTTGGAAACCCCAATCGGCGAACACTGGCGCCCAGAATCCGGTGTCCCACAAGCGGCGATAGGAATTGACCGTGGACGAGCCGATGGAAGTTAATGCGCGCAAATGTTCGATGACGCCGCCGATGGCGTGCAAGCCGACCGGCCCCGGCATCACCGGGTCAATTTTTTCATCCGGCAGGAAGTGATTGACGCCGTCTTCGCAATAGGAAAACACGCCGTCCATGCCGGGCAAGGCGTCGTGTCCGAGCGGGTTTACGCGTTCCTTGCCGCCCGACCACAGCGACATATTGTGATGGCAACCGGACGCCGACACATTCATAAACGGCTTGGACATAAAGCAGGCATGCAGACCTTTTTCGCGCGCGACTTGCGCACAGATTTGGCGGTAGGTGGTCAGGCGGTCGGAGTTGCGCATGACGGTGTCAAACATCCAATTCAATTCGAGTTGCCCGGGGGCGTCTTCGTGGTCGCCTTGGATCATGTCCAGCCCCATCGCTTGGCTGTATTCGATGACCTGCATAAACGCCGGACGCAATTCCTCGAATTGGTCGATGTGATAACAGTTCGGTTTGGTCACGCCGCCTTTAAGTTCGCGGTTTTCATCCAGTTTGAGCCACATCATTTCCGGCTCGGTGCCGATGCGCATATGCATGTCGTGCTTTTTGGTGAAGTCGTCTTGAATGATGCGCAAGTTGCCGCGGCAATCGGAGGTTAAATGCCCGCCCGGATTGTGGCGTTCTTCGCGATTGCGAAAGCAGGTGCAAAACACGCGCGCAATGCGTTTATCCCACGGCAATTGCACAAACGTTTCCGGGTCGGCAATGCCAACCAATTCGGACGCCTCCGGCCCATAGCCGATATAGTTGCCGTGCCGGTCGATAAACAAATTCGCGGTCGAGCCATACACAAGTTGAAAGCCCCGTTCCGAAACGCGCTCCCAATGGTCGGCCGGAATGCCCTTGCCGACAATCCGCCCGGTGACCGAGACGAATTGAAAATAAATGTAAGTGACGCCAAGTTGGTTAATCTTCTCCCGAACTTGTTTCACCATTTCCGCGCGCCCAGGCGCGTTAACATGCCGCTCCAAATCGGTTGAAGCCTGCGTAGATTTTGCCGCCATCGTTTCCTCCGTTCACGGTCGTGAACATTCAGTTGATGTTGCCGTTGCGATTGGCATCGCACGACGATTGCCGATAATTTAACCACCGTCCGCTTGTTTGTCAACCGTTCAATTGACGGAATTGTCGATTTATCCCTTTATAAATTTGTCGCGATTTGGCGCAGTTGGGGGCTTTGGGGGTGGGGTTTGGTGGCGAGTTATTGATTCGGGATGGGTAAAAATCCGGTGGCGTTTTGTATTGTGAAACTGTTTCCGCTGGTATCTCCGGCATTAATGCGGGAGTGACGCGTTCGCCCGATAATAGATTTGAACTGGGGTTTCGTTCACCGGCTGAACCGAAAAATCCCCCCAACCGAAATCTTTCACGCCGACTTTGATGGCGTCGTTTTCGGTCTCATAAAAATCCACCAACTGCTGATGGCGAAGTAGGGCGAAGTGCGTCGGGTTGGTTTGTCGCCATTGCGGCAACATCGTTAAGAAGTATTCGTAGTTTTGTGAAACTTCTTTTTCAGCGGCGATGGCTTTCGGGGATTTGCTCATGGTAGACCTCTCGTTAAGTTGCGGGTTGAATTTGTAGAGTAGCACATTTTTAAGCGTCAGAATCCAGACGCCGCTTCGCATACACCTGCGCTTGCACTTCGTTTTCATGGCTGGATGGCCCGTCCTCTTGCGAAAACCCGCACGCCGAACAAACCGTTTGGGTTAACGGATGAATATAGTCGCGTTCACATTCGCAATCCCAGTAATCAAGGTTAAGCGTAATGTCGCCAGTCACTTCGATTCGGTCACCGTGTTGGTTGCGATAGTCGTGTTTGGTGGAGAGGTTCATTGTTGGATTGCGCGGCGGGTGATGAGACACGGTAAACTTTAATCAGCGATGAAGTCGAGATGCCAAAGTGTCAATGCGACCGTGACGTTATCAACGAATTATACCCAACCCCCAAAGCCACCAACGGTTTATAATACCCAACCACCCCCAACCCCACCCACAATGGATTTCCACCTCGACCAAACCACAACCCTGTTGCGTGAAACGGTGGCGGCGTTTGCGGCGGGGGAGATTGCGCCGCGGGCTCGGGGGATTGATCGGGATAATGCGTTTCCGAATGAACTTTGGCGGAAGTTGGCGGCGTTGGGGTTGTTGGGGATTACTGTGCCGGTCGAGGATGGCGGCGGTGGGATGGGGTATTTGGCGCATATCGTGGCGATGGAGGAGATTAGTCGGGCGTCGGCGTCGGTCGGGTTGAGTTATGGCGCGCATTCGAATTTATGCGTTAATCAAATTCGGCGGTGCGGCAACGATGCGCAGAAGGCGAAATATCTGCCCGGCTTGATTGACGGGCGACAGGTTGGGGCGTTGGCGATGTCGGAAGCCGACGCCGGCTCGGATGTGGTCGGCATGCGGTTGCGCGCGCGGCGTTGCGACGGCGGCTATGTGTTGAACGGCGCGAAGATGTGGATTACCAATGCGCCGGACGCCGATGTGATGGTGATTTACGCCAAGACCGAGCCGGATGCCGGCGCGCGCGGCATTACCGCGTTTATTGTCGAGCGCGAATTCGGCGTGACCGCCGGGCGCAAACTCGATAAACTCGGCATGCGCGGTTCGAACACCGCCGAGTTAATTTTTGACAATGTCATCGTGCCGGCGGAAAACATTCTCGGCGAACTTAACGGCGGGGCGAAGGTGTTGATGAGCGGGTTGGATTATGAACGCGCGGTGTTGGCCGGCGGCCCGCTGGGCATTATGCGCGCGTGTTTGGATGTGGTGATTCCGTATGTGCATCAACGCAAACAATTCGGTCGCGCCATCGGCGAGTTTCAATTGGTGCAAGCCAAACTTGCCGATATGCATACGACGATGAACGCCTGTCGCGCGTATGTGTATGCGGTCGGGCGCGCTTGCGATGCCGCGCAAACCACGCGCATCGATGCGGCCGGGGCGATTTTGTACGCCGCCGAAAACGCGACGCAAATGGCGTTGGATGCGATTCAATTGCTCGGCGCCAACGGTTACATTAACGACTATCCGGCCGCGCGGTTGTTGCGCGACGCCAAGTTGTATGAAATCGGCGCCGGCACTTCGGAGATTCGGCGGATGTTGATTGGTCGCGAATTGTTTGCGCGGACGGCTTAACTTAACCTTACAGTTGATTTTTACAGTTAACTTGTACACTTAACTTTCACAGTTAACTTTTAACTTTAACTTGCACTTTAAACTTGCACTTTAACTTTTACTTTAACTTTTACTTTCACCGTTAACTAATAACGGGTAACCATTAACCACCCCACAACTTTCACCCCGCGAGGAGAATGATTCCAATGCCAACCCCAACACAAGATGCAGTCGTAATTGTTTCCGCCGTGCGCACGCCCATCGGCGGATTTTTGGGTGCGTTGCGCGCGCAAACCGCAACGCAACTCGGCGCGATTGCGGTCGGCGAAGCGGTGCGGCGCGCCGCCATCGAAGGCGATGCGGTCGATGAAGTGATTATGGGTTGCGTGTTGCCGGCCGGCTTGGGCAATGCGCCGGCGCGTCAAGCGGCGATGGGCGGCGGCGTTACCTTGTCGGCCGGCACGACGACGATTAATAAAATGTGCGGCTCGGGGTTGAAGGCGGCGATGCTCGGCGTCGATGCAATTCACGCCGGCAGCGCGCAAGTGGTGGTCGCCGGCGGCATGGAAAGCATGAGTCGCGCGCCGTATCTGTTAACCGACGCGCGCGACGGGTTGCGCTTGGGGCATGCGAAATTATACGACCACATGTTTTTGGACGGCTTGGAGGACATTCATTACGACGGGCGATTGATGGGCGACTTCGCCGAAGATTGCGCGGCGAAATATCAATTCGCGCGCACCGCACAAGACGCCTTCGCACTCGAATCGCTCGCCCGCGCCAAACGCGCGATTGAACAAAAATGGTTTGCCGATGAAATCACGCCGGTTGCCATCACCGACCGTCGCGGCGCAACGCATCAAGTGGTTGAGGATGAACAACCCGGCTTGGCGCAAGTCGATAAAATCCCGCGCCTCAAACCGGCATTCCGCAAAGACGGCACGATTACGCCGGCCAATTCCAGTTCAATCTCCGATGGCGCCGCGGCGTTGGTGCTAATGCGCGAATCCGAAGCCGCCCGCCGCGGCTGCAAACCGCTTGCGCGCATCATCGCGCATCAATCACACGCCCAAGACCCGGCGTGGTTTACCACCGCCCCGGTCGACGCCATCGCCAAGTTGCTGACAAAAATTAACTGGCGCGCCGACGCGGTCGATTTATATGAAATCAACGAAGCATTCGCGGTGGTCACCATGGCCGCGATGGTCGAGCACAAATTGGCGCACGACAAGGTCAACATTCACGGCGGCGCATGCGCATTGGGTCACCCAGTCGGCGCGTCCGGCGCGCGCTTGATGGCGACGCTGTTGTATGCCTTGCGCCGCACCGACGGCAAGCGGGGGATTGCGTCGCTTTGCATTGGCGGCGGCGAGGCGGTGGCGATGGCGGTGGAGATGGTGTGACGGTGCGTTTGCGCGTTGTTAGTTGTCCACTTGACCACTTAACCACTTAACTTTATTAAGGTATCACCCACGAACCGGCAAACGATTATATCCATCAAACTTTTTCCGCGAGCGAAGCGGATACCACTGTCGAGCGCAACGGTAAACCGAATTGGCAACACCGTTCGATGTTTATCGGCATTGCTTGAAGAGGTTTGCAACACATTATTAAAGTGTTAAAGTTGGCGTGTCATTTAACAACCTCATCGACAAATCCAAATCGCCAACCGCAATGTCCACCATTCCCAACACCGTAAACCCCACCGACCCGACCACCGTCGCCAATCGCGAATGGATGGACGGTTTATGCGCGCAACTGCAAGCGCGTGTCGCCAAGATTGCCGAGGGCGGCGGCGGGCGGGCGCGGGAAAAGCATCAACGGCGCGGCAAGTTGTTGGTGCGTGAGCGGATTGAATTGTTGATTGATGCGGCGTCGCCGTTTTTGGAATTGTCGCAGTTGGCGGCGTATCGGGTGTATGACGATGAAGTGCCGGCGGGCGGGTTGGTTTGCGGGATTGGGCGGGTGAGTGCGCGCGAATGCATGATTATCGCCAACGATGCGACCGTCAAAGGCGGCGCGTATTATCCGCTCGGCGTTAAAAAACATTTGCGCGCACAGGAAATCGCCGCGCAGAATCATCTGCCTTGCATTTATTTGGTCGATTCCGGCGGGGCGTTTTTGCCGCATCAAGATGAAGTGTTTGCGGACCGCGAACACTTCGGTCGAATATTTTTTAATCAAGCGCAACTGTCCGCCGCCGGCATTGCGCAAATCGCCGTGGTGATGGGCGCATGCACCGCCGGCGGCGCGTATGTGCCGGCGATGTCGGATGAGAGCGTCATCGTCGGCAAACAAGGCAGCATCTTTTTGGGCGGACCGCCGTTGGTCGCCGCCGCCACCGGCGAACAAGTCAGCGCCGAGGAATTGGGCGGCGCGGAGTTGCATACCGGCGTCTCCGGCGTCGCCGACCATTACGCCGAAAACGATGCGCATGCATTAACCATCGCGCGGCGCATCGTTGCGCATCTTAACGCGCCGCCCAAAACCGAATTGTGCATGCGCGCACCGTGCGCGCCGTTGTATGCGGCCGATGAATTGCGCGCGATTGTGCCGCGTGATGCGCGCAAGCCGTTCGATGTTTGTCAAATCATCGCGCGGCTTGTTGACGCCGGCGAGTTTGCGCAATTCAAACGACGCTTCGGCGCGACCTTGGTGTGCGGCTTTGCGCATCTGCACGGTTATCCGCTCGGCATCGTCGCCAACAACGGCATATTGTTTTCCGAATCCGCGCAAAAGGGCGCGCACTTCATTCAACTGTGCGCCAAACGAAATTTGCCTTTGGTTTTTTTACAAAACATCACCGGCTTTATGGTCGGCAAAAACGCCGAAGCCGGCGGCATCGCCAAACACGGCGCGAAGATGGTGACCGCCGTCGCCTGCGCGCAAGTGCCGAAATTCACCGTCATCGTCGGCGGCAGTTTTGGCGCCGGCAATTATGCAATGTGCGGACGCGCGTTTGGCGCGCGGTTTTTGTGGATGTGGCCGAATGCGCGCATCTCGGTGATGGGCGGCGAACAAGCCGCCAATGTGTTGACGCAAGTTAAATACGGGGCGCACGGTGCGCGCGAAAATAATCGTGTCGCCGACAATGTTGTCGATACCACTGTTGCAACCGACGCCACCGCCGATACAACCGATGATGAACGCGCGCAATTCGCCGAACGGATTCGCGCGCAATACGAACATCAAGGCAATCCGTATTACGCCAGCGCGCGATTGTGGGACGACGGCGTCATCGACCCGGCGGACACGCGCACGGTGTTGGCGTTGGCAATTTCGGCGTCGCTCAATGCGCCGATTGCGCCGAGTCGGTTTGGGGTGTTTCGAATGTGACTTTGTTGTGTTTGGTGTGGGTGCAAGTTCGAGTGCGAGTGCGAGTGCAAGTGCAAGTGCAAGTGCAAGTGCAAGTGTAAGTGTAAGTGTAAGTGCGAATTCGAAAGTAAGTGTAAGTTCGAGTACAAGTGAAAGTACAAGTGAAAGTGAAAGTGAAAGTGAAAGTGAAAGCGCAATCGCGAATGTAAGCGCAAGTTTAAATACAAATGCAAATGCAAATGCAAATGCAAGTTTGAATCCAATTGTCAAGTCGAATGCAAGTACAAATACAAGTACAAGCGCAAGTACAAATGCCAAAATCAAAACACTATATTAATGTTTAACAAACTTCTCATTGCCAACCGCGGCGAGATTGCCTGTCGCATTGCGCGCAGTGCGCGGCAACTTGGCGTGTCGCCGATTGCGGTGTATTCGGACGCCGACCGCAACGCGCGTCATGTCGATGAATGCGACCGTGCGGTTTATATTGGCGAAACCGCGGCTGCGCAGAGTTATTTATGCGCCGACAAAATTCTCGAGGCGGCGCAACTCGCCGGCGTCGATGCGATACATCCGGGCTATGGTTTTCTTGCAGAGAATGCGCAATTCGCCGATTTATGCATGGCGCGCGGATTTGTTTTTATTGGTCCGTCGAGTGCGGCGATACGCGCGATGGGTGATAAGGATGCGGCGAAAATTAAAATGCGCGATGCCGGCGTTGCGGTCGTGCCCGGCATCGAGGGTGAACAAGATTCGCGTGCGTTGTTGCTTGCGGCGGAACGCATCGGCTTTCCGTTGATGATAAAGGCGGTGTGCGGCGGCGGCGGCAAAGGCATGCGCATCGTGCATGCCATCGATTCATTTGCGGCGGCGTTGACGGCGGTTAAGCGCGAAGCGCGCGCGGCGTTTGCCGATGAGCGCGTGTTGTTGGAAAAATATCTGCCGGGTGCGCGCCATGTCGAAGTGCAGGTGTTTGCCGACCAACACGGCAATGCGATGCATTTGTTCGAACGCGATTGTTCGACGCAACGCCGCCATCAAAAAATCATCGAAGAAGCCCCGGCGCCGGGCGTGGATAATGCATTGCGCGAACAACTCGGCGCGGCTGCGATTGCGGCGGCGCGCGCGATTGATTATGTCGGCGCCGGCACGGTCGAGTTTTTATTGGCGCGTGATATGCAATTTTATTTTTTGGAAATGAACACGCGTCTGCAAGTCGAACATCCGGTCACCGAAATGATTAGCGGCGTGGATTTGGTGCAATGGCAATTGCAAATCGCCGCCAATGCGCAGTTGCCACGCGCGCAATTGACGAACTTGCGCATCGACGGACATGCAATCCAAGCGCGCATTTACGCCGAAAATCCGGCGCGGGATTTTTTGCCGGCAACCGGTCGAGTGTCGTTGTATCGTCCGCCGTCGTTGCCCAAAGTAAATGTGACAAATTCGACAAAAGCACAATTACGTATCGACTCCGGCATACGCAACGGCGATGAAATCGGCGCGCATTACGACCCATTACTGGTCAAGTTAATCGCACACGGCGCAACGCGCGACATTGCCCGCCGTCGGTTGCGCGATGCATTGCGCACTTTCGACATTGCCGGCGTATCGACCAATTTGGATTTTTTAACGGCGTTGTTGGAGTTGCCCGACTTCATCGAAGCGCGCATCGACACCGACATCATTGCGCGCAATCGAGAGCGATTGACCGGGCGACGTGCATCGTCGTTGCATATTGCAACGGCTGCATTGTTCCAGTTGGGTTTGATTGAACATTGCGCGCCATCGGATTCGACCGTGTCCGCTTGCCAAAATGATTCGCCGTGGACGCCGCCTGCACCGTGGCGATTAAATCTGCCGGCGGATTCGCATTGCATGTTTATCGAAGGCGCCATCGAAGACGATGATGAATTGCGTTTTACCGTGCGCAGCATTCGCGGGTTGCATTATGGTTTATTCGATGGCGATTGGATTCCAATCGCGCTTAGGCAAATTGACGATGCGCGTTATCGTTTTACTTGCGGTGCGCAAATTCACAATGCAACCATCGCCCGAGTCGGTCGCGGCATTTATCTTAACCTCGACGGCATCCGCGCATTGTTAACGCCGCCGAAGGTTGTCGATGAATACGATGCAACAACGCCATCGAATGTCGGCTTGCGCGCGCCGATGCCGGGGCGCGTGATTGAAGTGGCGGTGCACGCGAATCAAACCGTCGCCGGCGGCGATGCATTGATGACGATTGAAGCGATGAAAATGCAACACACGATTTGCGCACCGCATGACGGCATAGTTGCGCGGCTGTTTTTCGCGGCGGGTGACCAAGTACGCGAAGGCGATGCGTTGTTGGAACTTTGTGAAATCGATGAGGTGCGCGGTGATGTGCGTGGCAGTGCGAGTGCAGGTGACGATGCAAGTGACAATGTCAATGACAATGCAAGTGATAATGTAACCGGCAACGTTGCAAGTGACAGTAACAGTGCAAGTGCAAGTGCAAGTGACAGTGCAAATACAAACGCAAGTGACAATGCAACCAACATTACAACCAACCGCAAAAATTAACCGATGACTTTGCCAACACAAGCAACGATTGTCGAAGTCGGCGCGCGCGATGGGTTGCAGAACGAATCGCGGGTGTTGTCGGTGCAGACGCGCGCCGAATTAATTAACTTGTTGACCGCCGCGAATTTGCGCGTGATTGAAATCGGCAGTTTTGTATCGACTGCGCGCGTGCCGCAGATGGCCGACTCGGGTGCGGTGTTTGCCGCGATTGCCAAACGAAACGATGTGCGGTATTCGGCGTTGACGCCAAATGTGCGCGGCTTGGATGATGCATTGGCTGCCGGTGTGCGCGAGGTGGCGGTGTTTACCGCCGCCACTGAATCGTTTTGTCGCGCCAACACCAATTGCACGATGGCCGAAAGTTTGGCGCATTGCGCAGAAGTTGCCGAACGCGCATTGGCGCGCGGTGCGGCGGTGCGCGGTTATGTGTCGTGCGCGCTTGGTTGTCCGTATGAAGGCGCGATTGACCCGCGCATCGTCGCGCGCATCGCCGCGCAATTGCATGCGGTTGGCTGTTATGAAATTTCGCTCGGCGACACGATTGGCGTCGGCACGCCGCAACGCGCGGTCGAGTTAATCGAATGCGTCGGCGCGCAAGTTGCGGTGCAACAATTGGCTGTGCATTTTCACGACACCTATGGGCAAGCGCTCGCGAACATTTATGCGGTGCTGCAACTCGGCGTGCGCGTGATTGACTCCGCCGTCGCCGGGTTGGGCGGCTGCCCGTTTGCGCGCGGCGCTTCGGGCAATGTCGCCACCGAAGACGTGGTGTATCTGCTCAACGGCTTGGGAATTGAATGCGGCGTCGACCTTGACAAATTGTTGGCGGCGGCTAATTATGCATGCACACAACTCGGGCGGCGCACCCATTCGCGCGCCGGCGCCGCATTGTCGACCGTCCATCGAGAGCAACGTCATGCCACTGCCTGAACCGGCCGCGCGGGAAAAACTGCATACCCGACAAGTCGTCTGTCGCGGCTATCGTCGCGCCGATGGGTTGTGGGACATCGAAGCCGAATTGCGCGACACCAAAACTTATGCTTATCAAAACCGCGAACGCGGCGAAGTCGTCGCCGGCGAACCGGTGCATCTGATGCAGTTGCGCATCACATTGGATTTGGATATGAACGTTGTCGATGCGCACGCCAACATCGATTACGCGCCGTTTAAAATGTGCGGCGGTGCGCCGGCGATAATGAAAAAATTAATCGGCTTAAAAATCGGCAAAGGCTGGCTGCGCACCGCGCGCGAATTAATCGCGCGCAATAAAAGTTGCACGCATCTATTCGAACTGCTCGGCCCGCTGTCGACCACCGCCTATCAAACCATGCACCGCGCCCTCGAAGAACGCGCCGCCAACCGTCCGCAACGCACCCGCCCGCGCATCATCGACCAATGCCATTCACTCGCCGCCGACAGCCCGGTGGTTAAAATGGAATGGCCGGCGTTTTACACCGGCAAGGAATAGGGCGCGCGCAACATCGGTTAATCGGTTTACCGCGACTATTTTTTTTGCTCACTCATACTCGCGCGCATCCTCAATCGCCACGCCGTCATCCGGCAATTCGCCGCGCGCCATCAATGCAACTTCGCCGCGCAGTTTGCACACATCGCGAATCGTTTCGCTGAGTGCGGTCGACAACGATTCGCTTGCATGGTCGGTTTCGCAATGCAGAGTCATTTGGTCGCGTTGGTTGCGCCAATTAATCACCAACCGCGCGCGGATGATTTCGTCGTGGCGTTTGCAAATTTCGGCGACTTGCGCCGGATGTACAAACATGCCGCGCACTTTGGCGGTTTGGTCGGCGCGCCCACACCAGCCGGCCAGGCGTCGATTGGTGCGTCCGCATTCGCTTGTGCCGGGCAACATTGCGGATAAATCGCCGGTGGCAAAACGAATTAGCGGTTGGTCGGGGTTGAAGGTGGTGACCGCCACTTCGCCGACGGCGCCGTCGGGTAATGGGCGCGCGCCGTTGGGTTCGATGATTTCGACATAAATTTGTTCGTCGATGGTCAAGCCGGCGTCGGCGACGGTTTCATAGGCGATTAAGCCGAGTTCGGCGGTGGCGTAGGCTTGTCGGGCGGTGATGCCGGCTTGCGCAAAAAAATCGCGGGTTGACGACGGCAACGCTTCGCCGGAGAGCAGGGCGTATCGATGCGACAACTCGATGCCGCGTTCGGCGGCTTTTTCGAGCAGGATGGTTAAGAACGACGGCGTGCCGACATACGCGTCGGGGTGAAGATGCGTTGCGGCGGTCAGTTGTTGTTCGCTTGCGCCGACGCCGCCGGGCAACACCGTGCACCTGAGTGCATGACAACCGGCATCGCACATCGCGCCGGCCGGGGTTAAGTGATACGAGAAACAATTATGCACCAACATCTTGGCGCGCACGCCGGCTGCAAACAACGCGCGTGCAAACCGCCAATAATCATCGCCCGCGCCGCCGGTTTCATACAACCCGCCAGGCGAGGCGAATACATATTTCAATTCGGCGTGTTGCGCGACAAAGCCGCCAAACGGCGGCGTCGCCAATTGACGCGCCGCCAGTTCGGATTTGCGCGTTATCGGCAATGCGCCGAGCGCATCGAATGAATCGATGTCGTCGGCAACCACGTCGGCGAGCAATTCGGTATATGCCGGGCAGTTGGCTTTGGCGTTTTGCACTTGTGTGCGCACGGCGGCGAGTTGTTCGGCGGCGCGGACGGTTGGGGTGCGGGTTTCCAGTGAGTCGTAGTGTTCGGGCATTGGTGATTGATTGGTTGGTTAATTGGTTAAGTCATTAATTCATTAATTCGTTTGACTTGATAAGTTACTTATCAAGTTATTTTTAATTTTACTTTCACTTTTACTTTTACTTTTACTTTTACTTTTACTTAATTTTACTTAATTTCACTTTAACTTTGTCACTTCGCTTTAACTATAACTATAACTTTCACTATAACTTTTACTGTAACTTTACTTTCAATCGTAACGTTAACTTGTAATGAGAAGTTCATCATTAACATAATAATTAACTTAATCAATTACTTTAATTAACTTAATTAAAGTAATTAAAGTAATTAAAATTAAATTAAACCACTTAACTCAATCATCAACTCAACCACCGTTTCCGTCGGCGATATTGTTTGACATTGCGAAAACTGCGGCGTTTTTCGCCGCCTTCGCCGAGATAGAATTCCTTAACATCTTCATTGGCCGCGAGGGTTTTGGCGTCGCCGTCCATTACCACGCGGCCGTTTTCCAAAATATAACCGTAGGTCGCGCAGCGCAACGCCATCGCGGTGTTTTGTTCGGCGAGCAGGAAGGTGACGCCTTGTTGGCGGTTTAATTTTGTGACGATTTCAAAAATTTCGCGCACCAATTGCGGCGCGAGTCCCATCGACGGTTCATCCAATAAAATCACGCTCGGCTTTGCCATCAGCGCGCGTCCGACCGCAATCATTTGTTGTTCGCCGCCTGAGGTGTAGCCGGCTTGGCTTTTGCGGCGTTGTTTTAATCGCGGGAAGTAGTCATACACCATTTCCAAATCGGCTTTGAGTTCGGCGCGGCCGGCGCGGCGCGTATAGGCGCCGGTTAACAGATTTTCCTCGACGCTTAAATGTTCGAAGCAATGCCGCCCCTCCATCACCTGCACGACGCCGCGCCGCACCAGTTCATGCGGGCTGAGTCGTTCGATGCGTTCGCCGCGCAGTTCAATCGCGCCTTTGGTAACTTCGCCGCGTTCGGTGCCGAGCAGATTCGATATCGATTTAATCGTCGTGGTTTTGCCGGCGCCGTTGGCGCCGACCAAGGCGACAATCCCGCCGTGCGCCACCTCCAACGACACGCCCTTCAACACCAAGATGACATGGTTGTAAATCACCTCGATGTTTTTGACGCGCAACACAATGTTGTCGCTGGACATGCGGAATGTTACCTTGGCAAAGCGGGTGTGTGTGCAACGTGCGTTAACTTGCGGGCGCTCGAAGTAACTTTCGAAGTGACGTTCGAAGTGACTTGCGAAGTAACTTGTGAATTAACCTTCGAATTAACTTTCGAAGTAACTTGCCTTAACCGCACAGTCATATTCATCGCAAAAACGTCCGCCGCAACGATGCATTGCGGCGGACGCGTTAATGCACATTAACGTCGGGTTAGCAGTTGCGCGGGGTGATGTTGTTTTCCTTGGCATAGGCTTGCGAATCCGCTTCGATGAGTTTGTCGACAATCGCGCGGTCGGCGCCGATGAAGTCGGTGATTAATTTCCACGACTTGGTGTTGGCGTTCCATTGTTGAATCGCGCCGAGCCCGGGCGGTCCGTGATTCGCGCAAGTGACGCGCACCGCCGGCGCAAAGTTCGGCAGCCCGAGTTCGCGCAAGCGCGCTTGGTCGACGACCAACGCCTCCATCCCGTCGCGCATTTGTTCGGCGGTGATGTCGGCGGTGTTGTGGATGCGTTGTGCGGTCGCGGCCGCTTCGACCGCCAGCATCGCCGCATACAAGCCGCGGTTGTACAGCACCGTGCCGAGGCTGTTGCCGCTGCCGGCCGCTTTTTTGCGTTTGACGACGTATTTTTTCAGGTCGTCGTAAATCGGGAAGTCGCTGCCGACGCCGTGCATCGCAATCGCTTTATAACCGTGCGCGCCTTTGCCAACCGGCAACACATCGTTTTCCGACGCCGACCACCACACGCCGATGAAGCGTTCCATCGGGAATCGAATGTTGGCGGCTTCCTTTATCGCAACCTGATTCATCACGCCCCAACCCCACATCAAAACATAATCCGGACGGTCGCGGCGAATTTGCAGCCATTGCGATTTTTGTTCCTGGCCCGGATGGTCGACCGGCACCAGCGACAAATCAAAGCCGTGTTTTTTCGACAACTCTTCGAGCGTGCGAATCGGCTCTTTGCCGTAGGCTGAGTTGTGATACACCAACGCGATTTTTTTGCCGCGCAGGTTGCCGTCTTCGAGAGTGTCGATATGTTTGACAATAATCGAAGCGGCGTCCCAATAGGTGCCGGGATAATTGAAGACGTATTTAAACACGCGCCCGTTGGCGGCCGAAGTGCGCCCATAGCCCATCGAATGCACGGCGATGCCGTCGGCGGTCGCCTTCGGAATCAGTTGATAGGTGATGCCGGTCGACAGCGGTTGATACACCAACGCGCCTTTGCCTTTGGTCGCTTCATAACACTCGACGCCCTTTTCGGTGTTGTAGCCGGTTTCGCATTCAATCACCCGCAACGGCAAACCGCGCAAGCCGCCGTCGCGTTCGTTAATTAACGCGAAATAATCGGCGTAGCCGTCGGCGAATTGCGTGCCGTTGGCGCCGTAAGGCCCGGTGCGATAACTTAGCGACGGGAACACCAAGTCGGCGCCGGCGGTGCCGAAGGTCATGGTTAATAATGCAGCCAGCGCCGCGGCGATAACTTTTGTCGATTTCATGTAAGTCGCTTTCATTTGAGTTGGTTTCATCTGAGATTTCCTCCACAGTGGATTGCGCCCGGTTGGGCGTTGTTTTGACCTTGCGATTAATGCGGAAACGGCCAAAGTCGTAATTTTTCTTTCGCGATGCGCCACAGGCGCGCAAGCCCGTGCGGTTCAACGATAAGAAAAAAAATGATGAGCGCGCCGATACACATTAATATTAAATGCGCGACCAAATCGGTTGGCCAGCCAAGTGCGCCGGCCATTAAGTTTTTCATCAACACCGGCAACAGCGTTAAAAACGCCGCGCCCAAAAACGCGCCGAAGAGTGAGCCCAGCCCGCCGATGATAATCATAAACAATACCAAAAATGATTTGTCGATGCCAAACGCTTCGGTTGGTTCGGCCGCGCCCAAATACACCGCAAAAAACAACGCGCCGGCGATGCCGATATAAAACGAACTGACCGCAAACGCCGACAACTTTGCGCCCAACGGCGACACGCCGATGATTTCCGCTGCGATGTCCATATCGCGAATCGCGCACCACGAACGACCGATGCGCCCGCGCGTCAAGTTGCGCGCAATCCATGCAAACACGACCACGACAATCAAGCAAAACAAATACGACGCCCACGGCGCGGCGGCGGCGCCGGTGACCGTAATGCCAAACACTTCGCGCGGCGGGGCGGTGATTTGTCCGGAGGCTGAATGGTTGTAAAACCACGGCACTTTGTTAAACAACCACACCAAAAAAAATTGCGCGGCTAATGTCGCCACGGCAAGATAGAAGCCCTTGATTTTTAAACTCGGCAAACCAAACACCAAGCCGACCAATGCGGTGACGCCGCCCGACAGCAACACGATGATGAACATATTTAATTCGGGGAAGGCGGTCATTAATTTGTAACAAGAATATGCACCGACCGCCATAAACCCGCCGGTGCCGAGACTCAATTGCCCGCAATAGCCGGTTAAAATATTCAACCCAATCGCCGCCATCGACCACACCAAAAACGGCACCAACACCGATTTTTCCCAATAGTCATTAATAACAAACGGCACCGCCAAAAACGCCACCGCAATAATCGCGCGCACAAACCAGCGGTCAATCGCCAGCGGGAAGGTTTGTTGGTCGGCGGCGTAGGTGGTGCGGAAGACGCCGGATTCGCGGTAGAACATTATCGGTCAGCCAGTCGGCGCAACGGGGCGGCGTATTCCAACAGCAATGAATCCATTCCGCCGACGCCGTTGTAAAAAGCCGCGCTGTCATAGCCGTCTTTTTTCGTCAGTGCACAGATGTCGCGCACTTGTTTAATGTTGGTGCGGGATATTTGCTTGCTCATGCCGGGAAAACCGACACGCCCAATGGACTGGTTGTCGCTTGCGCGAACGATGCCAATACTGTTTCGTTTCGGGTCGCGCATTTCAAAGCCGTGATTTTTTATCAAGCCGTTCACTTGACGATAGGTTAGCGCGCGATGCGAACGATCCAAGCGTCGCGTCATCTGATTAAGCAGCGAGGCGATGTAAGCGATGTCCGCATCATCGGCGACATACTCAATGCGCAAATGTTTATACAAAGAATTTTGTCGGTGACGGTTGTCCGCAATGGCCACGGTTAAGTTTTCAAACTTGCGTTTTTCCACGGCCGCGGTGTAGCCCTGTTTTTCCAACAAATGCAAAACCGACAATAGCGCGGTGCGTTTGTTGCCGTCTTGGAATGGATGATTTTTAATGAGTCCAAAAAGTGCGGTGGCGGCAATTTGATAATGGTCGCGCCACTTTTGCACACCGCCAAACTCGACAAACTGTCGCGACAACGCGGATTGTAACAACGCAGCGTCTCGGTCGCGCGGTCCGGCGCCGCCAAGCCCGCCGCCATCGGCCGCAAAAAACTCGGCAACCAAAAAATGCGCGCATAACACTTCACGCCAGTTAAGTGAAGTGTCGGTGTCCGCATCCGCGCAAGCGCCCGTGCGGTTGAGTTTTTTAACCCAACGGTCGTATTCGCGTTTAATTAACGGGTTGTCAAATTCGGGTTGCAACATTGGTTCATGCACAACGAAAAATGATAATGCCAAGCAACAGGCGACTATAACCGATTCGCGGCGGGTCACACCCGCTCAATAATTTTTTCACCAAACAACCCCTGCGGGCGAAACATTAAAAAGACCAACGCCAACACATAAGCAAACCAATTTTCAGTCGCGCCGCCAATCAACGGGCCAACAAAAAACTCAAACAATTTTTCACCGACGCCGATTATTAAGCCGCCGATAATCGCGCCGGGTATCGAAGTAAAGCCGCCGAGAATTAACACCGGCAAGGCTTTTAATGCAATCAACGACAGCGAAAACTGCACGCCGGATTTTGCGCCCCACATGATGCCGGCGACCAACGCCACCACGCCGGCAATCGCCCACACAATCACCCAAATTGTGCGCAACGAGATGCCGACCGTGAGTGCGGCTTGATTGTCGTCGGCGACTGCGCGCAATGCGCGACCGGTGGCGGTGTATTGCGAAAATAATGTTAAGGCGGCGACCAACAACACGGCGATACCGGTCGCCCAAACATCGAGTACATCGATGTACATTCCGTAATATTCGACGCCGTCGGTTGCCCAAGTGCGCGTGATTTCCTCCCACCACAATGAGCCGCCGGACGGCAAGCCGACATCGAGCACCTTAACTTCCGCGCCCCACATTAAATCGCCGAAGCCTTCCATAAAAAACGCCAAGCCAATCGTCGCCATAAATAAAATAATCGGCGCTTGATTCACCAATTTTCGCAGGATAAATTTTTCCACCGCAAACGCCAAGATAATCATCACCACGATGGTCAACCCAATCGCGACAAAATTGCCGAAGCCATCCGACCAATGATGCACCTTGACATCGAACATCGCATTAATTAAATGCGCAAACGGCACTTGCCCGGTCTGAAAACCGACCAAGGTCAACGCTGCAAACAACGCCAACACGCCTTGTGCGTAGTTAAAAATGCCGGACGCCTTAAAAATTAATACGAAGCCAAGCGCGACCAGTGAATACATTACGCCGGCCATTAAGCCGTTGGCGATGACTTCGACAGTAAAGAGGAGTTCGACGGGCATGAGATGGTTACTGTTTTTGGGCGATTATAGCGGCGGGCACTTCGGTGGTGTTTATCTCGAGCGGGTCACCGTCGATGCATTCCCATGACACTTTGCGGTTGCGCAACGTCGGTTTGAAAATGCGAAGGCGGGGGTTGGTTAACGCACAGGTGACCACCGCCAGTAGAAAGCCGGATTTGGTGCGCGCTTTGGCGTATTCGTTGGACGACAATTCGCATTTTATAGAGTTTTTTTCGCGCCCTTTGACCTCGACATAATTTTCATCGGTGTCGTTACGCACGGTTAAATCCCAGCCGCAATTTTCGCTTTCGACACTACGAACTCGCCATTTGCCCGCTTCGTAATGCGCGCGCACAAAGTCGACCGCCGCTTTCTCGATGGCTTTGCGCTTCTCAGCATTTTGTGTCCGCGCCGCCACGGTCGGCAAGGGCGGTTTGGTTGCGCGTGCTTTGAGAGTTTTGCTGATGCATTTATCTAATCGCTCCAAGAAATTGGATGCGGAATCCTTTGCATTGCACCCGTACATAATAGCAGGCGTAAAAGTACGGGGCGTGTGTAATACGCGCAACATTCGTTTTTCCATGGGCAATAAGCAACCGTCTTTCACGGCGACCCGTACCCAGTATGGCGAATTGCGATGGGTTTGTTTTTCACGGTATACCGTGGCGTTTTTGTACCAACCGATGACCCTGGTATCCGTGTAGTAGTCGTCGACCACTCCAGATTCGTCTTCCCCGCGCGCGGACGTCCATATCACGGTTACCCCGGATATTTTATCGTCAGCGTTGCCCGCGCCAAGTTTAGCGATGCCTAAATTTTTTGTTGTTCTATTAACCAAACGAAAGTGACCGTAATAGTAACCGTCGTACTCCTTAAAATTAAAGGTTTCCGGGGTGTCGTTTGGAACAGAGGGATTTTGTTTGTCCCCCCATTCACCCCAATTACGCGGCGCATCACCGTCCGGCCCGCAATAATCGCGCATCCACACGACATAACAAAACATCGTTTTGTTTAAACAAAAATTGTCGAACTCAACTTTCATTGCACAAACATTTACTCATGCACCACGCCCAAATAAGCGTCAATCACGCTTTGGTCGTTGCGGATTTTTTCGGGGGTGGCGTCGGCGATTTTGCTGCCGTAGTCCAGCACCATTACGCGGTCAGCCAAATCCATCACCACGCCCATGTCGTGTTCTATTAATGCAATCGTGGTGCCGAATTGTTCGCGTACATCCAAAATGAATCGGCACATATCCTCTTTTTCTTCGAGGTTCATTCCGGCCATTGGTTCGTCGAGCAGCAGCAGTTTGGCGTCGGCGGCCAAGGCGCGGCCCAACTCTACGCGTTTTTGTAAACCATATGGCAATCGGCCGACTGGGGTTTTGCGAATCGATTGGATTTCCAAAAAGTCGATGATGTGTTCGACCTTTTCGCGGTGTGCGATTTCTTCGCGTTCGGCGACGCCAAACCATAATGCCTGCCAAAATAAATTGGCGCGCATTTGGGTGATGCGTCCGGTCATGATGTTGTCCAAGGTGGTCATGCCGTCGAATAGCGCGATGTTTTGGAAGGTGCGCGCGATGCCTTGACGGGCGATTTGATGCGGTTTTTGCGCGCCGCGTTTTTTTCCGCAAAACCAAACTTCGCCTTGTTGCGGATGATAAAAGCCGTTGATGACATTGAGCATCGACGATTTACCCGCGCCGTTCGGCCCAATAATCGCGCGAATTTCACCGCGACGAATGTCGCCGCTGACCGCGCGCAATGCGGTTACGCCGCCGAAGGACAGCGTGATGTTGTTGACTGAGAGCAGCACTTCGTTGGTGTTCATTAAATTGTTAACTTTAAGTTTTGCGCTTTAACTTTAACTTCACCTTAAGGCTTTCATTATTAAATTGTTAACTTTGTTATATCGCAATCATTTTTGATTCGCATGCGGTTTAGTTTGATTTAGTTTAATTAATATAGCCGCACACCGCACAACTCATTGTTTCGCATCATCACGCCGTTCCAACCGTCGACCAATCCAAAACCCCAGCCACGGATAAAATCCCAATTGCGTCAATGCCAGCAAACCAAAAAGCCAAAACGGCTGTTTGCCAATCGGGCCGACAACCAAATGCAACAACCAACCGAGCGCAATAAACGGCAAATACACAATGCCAAACACCCATTTCCACACCAACTGCATCGCCGGCGACATCCCGGGTGCGCCGGCAAAATAGCCGCCAAACAACACTATCGACGCCACCGACACGGCGATGCCAATCCACAGCCCGATGATTCGTTTGCGCAGTTTGCGCGTCGGTTTGTTTTTGTTTGCGGTGTTGTTCATTGTGCTGGATTCGATTTTAAGATGGTTGAGTTGTTGCGGTTAATAATTGCCATTGTCGCGCAATTGTCGAGGTAATCGCAACGACAATTATCACTTAATCGTCACGATAATTGTTGCGTTAATTGTTGCATTAATTGTCATTGAAGTAACCTCGTGTTAATTGCAACAATCGTCACTAGTTAACCACAAGGTTAATCGTCGCCGCCAAACGTCGTCAAATCGCGGATTTCCAAATCGCCTTTAATTTCGCCGCGTCGACCGTCTTCGAAGGTAACTTCGGTGCTTATCCGACATCGCGTTTTGCCGCAATACAACGCATCAATCACCGGCGCATATTTTTCGAACACCGTCGAGCGGCGCACTTTGCGGGTGCGCGTCATCTCGCCGTCGTCGGCATCGAGTTCCTTATGCAGAATGATAAACCGCGCGATTTGCGCGCCGCGCAGTTGATGGTCGGCGGATAAATCGCGGTTAACTTTTTCGATGTTGTGCGCAATCATTTCATAAACTTGCGGATGCGCGGCGAGTTCTTGGTAACTTGCATAGCCGATGTTGTTGCGTTCCGCCCAGTTGCCGACCGCATCCAAATCGATGTTAATCATTGCGGTTGCAAATTCGCGCGCATCGCCAAACGCGACCGCCTCGCGGATTTGCGGAAAGAACTTCAGTTTGTTTTCCAAAAACTTCGGCGCAAACAACGCGCCGTTTTTTAATTTGCCGACATCGCGCACGCGGTCGATGATTTTTAAATGCCCGCGCGAATCAAAATAACCGGCGTCGCCGGTGCGCACCCAGCCGTCCGCACTTTTGCCGGCGCGCGTTGCGGCTTCGTCTTTGTAATATTCGATAAACACCCCGGGGCTTCGATAGCGCACTTCACCGTCGTCGGCGATATCGACTTCGACGCCGGGCGCCGGCACGCCGACCGTGTCGGCATAAACTTCGCCATCCGGTTGCATGGTGATGAACACCGCCGCTTCGGTTTGTCCGTAAAGTTGTTTTATGTTTAACCCAAGCGAACGGTAAAAATCAAAAATCTCGGCGCCAATCGCTTCGCCGGCGGTGTATGCCAAGCGAATGTTGGAAAAGCCCATGCGATTTTTAAGCGGTGCATAAACCAAAAAATCGCCGAGATAATAGTGCAACCGTGCAATCAATCCGACCGATTCACGATTCAAAATTTTCGCGCCAACGCTTTGCGCAACGCGCATGAAATGCGCAAACAACCACCGCTTGATTCGCCCGGCATCTTCCATTCGAATCAATACGCCGGTCAATAAATTTTCGAACACGCGCGGCGGGGCGAAGTAATAGGTCGGGCCAATTTCGCGCAAGTCCATCGCCACCGTGCTTTCGTTTTCCGGGCAGTTGATGCAGTAGCCGGCGGCATACGCTTGCCCGCAAGAAAAAATATTGTCGCCAACCCACGCCGGCGGCAAGTAGGAAAGTATCGAATCGAAGGCGGTTAACTTGTCGAACGCGATTCCATTCTGCGAGGTGATGATGATGTTGTTATGGCTAAGCACGACTCCTTTCGGGCGACCGGTGGTGCCTGAGGTATACAAAATAATGCATGCGTCGTCACCGTTGCCTGCGCGGATGTCGTCTTGTAATTGTGTCGACGATTGTTTCGACACTTGCATAAGCGCATCACGCCCGCGCGTTTGTACGCCGGCAAAATCACACAAGGTCACTTGCGGACGGTTTGCGCGTATCGCCTCACTCGAATCGCCATTCGAATCGACATTCGAATCGACACTTGGATAAACTTTCGAATACCCGCGCAAGCCGCGTTCATCATCGTAAATAATGCATTGCAGATGCGGCAGTTGCGATTGAATATCCAACACCTTATCGACTTGTTCCTGATTTTCGACCAATGCCCAACGCGCTTCGGCGTGCGCCAAAATGTATTGCATTTCCGCGCCAACCGAATCGTGATACACCGGCACCGCAATGCCGCGCAAACATTGCGCCGCAGTCATGCCCCAATAAATGCGCGGGCGATTCGCGCCGATGACCGCCAATTTGTCGCCGTCGGCAAAACCCAATTCGCGCAAGCCGCAAGCGAAGGCGAGGATTTCATCCTTCATCTCGCGCCAATTCCAAGTTTGCCAAATGCCGTATTGCTTCTCGCGAATCGCCGCCCGCTGCGGCAACCGCTCGGCGTTGCGCAATAATAATTTCGGCAGCGTGTCGGGCAATGCATCGGACAATGCATCGAAGTTTGCCGATGAGGTTTTGGTATGCGCGGTTTGTTTCACGGTCGATGATGGCGGGTGCGTGTTAAGATTATGCCATTGTTTGTTTAAATTTTTGGCGGCGACTTGAGATGCATAAAAGCCGATTGGGCGGATTGAGTATTGATTGCGGCGACGGCGATTTGTTCGCCCACGCCGAATTTTGGTCGCGCGCACTCGGGCGAGCGTTGCAATCGCGCGGTGAAAACGGCGACAACGAATATTATCCGTTAAGCAAACAACCCAACGCACCGGACATCGAAATCCAACGCGTATCGCATCCAAGCCGCGTGCATATCGATATCGAAACCGACGATGTCGAATTGGAAACGCGGCGGTTGGAAAAACTCGGCGCGCGACGGATAGGGCGGGTGCGCGATTGGATTGTTATGCAGGCGCCGAGCGGGCATCGGTTTTGTATTGTGCCGGCGGTGGCGGAGGATTTTGATGATGAGGCGAATGTGTGGGAGTGAGGTTGGCGGATTAATCGCGCCGGCATTGCGCGGCGCGCAGCAGCGATAATATTTCCGCGTCTTCCACTTCATCCAACAATCCCCCCTCTGCCAGCGCCAACGGCGTCAACCCTTTTTTATCACGCGCGCACACATCGGCTTGCCGCTGCAATAATGCTGTGATGGTTTGCTGATTTCGCCGCAAAACCGCCTCATGCAAGGGCGTACGTTGATTCTTGTTTTTTGCATTAATATCCGCCCCGAAATCGAGCAAAACATCCAGCGTCATCGGGTTATCTCCTCGTCTCGCCCAATAATGCGCGGGCGTGTCGCCGCGTTTATCCTTGCCGTTAATCGGCGAAAATTTCCGTGCGGCGCGCACGATGTCCGGGCTGTCGCCCATTGCCGCCGCATGCATGATGCCGCCGCCGTCTTGCGCGGTTTCAACCCCCGCCCCCGCCTGCAGCAAGGCAAAAAAAGTGGGCTTGTTGGCGCTTCGGGCGGCGTAATATAAAGGCGTCTTGCCGTCTTTATCACGGGGATTTAGCGCGGCGTCGGCATCAAGCAAAACGCGAATGAGCGCATTGCCGATATTTGATGAAGCCGCATAGTGCAACGGCGTTTGCCCAACCGCGTCTTTGGCGTTCACCGCCGCACCCGCCGTCAATAGCAACAAAACCACCGGTTGATTTTCATCATGCCAAGCGGCAAAGTGCAAAGGGATTCTCCCGCCGCCGTCCTTTGCCCGCACATCCGCGCCGGCGTCCATCAGCATCGCCACCACAGGCGCGTTTCTGTTATACCAAGTCGCCAAATGCAGCGGCGTTGTGCCTTCGTTGTTGGCGCGATTCACTTCCGCCCCCGCCGCCAGCAATGCCGCGATTATCGCCCCCTCTTGCCCGGTGTTAAACGCATGATACAAAGCGGCGCGCCCTTCGCCATCGGCATCGTTAACATCCGCCCCAGCGCGCAATAACACGGGCATCACCGGATTATTTTTCATTCCGTCCAAGGCGTAATACAAGATATTCCGGTCGCGCGCATCTCGTATATTCACCGGCGCCCCGGCGGCGAGCAATGCCTTCGCCGCTTGCACATTGCCAAAATAGGCGGCTTCAGCGAGCGGAAAACTTGCTTCATCGCTTTGTCTATGCAGATTACCGCCGCCCGCCAGCCATTCCGCCACTTCTTGTTTGTCTGCTTCCTGCCAATTCAGCCCATAATGCACTTTGCACAATGGATGACATTCCGCAGTTTGTCCCGGCAATACCGCACCAAACAATGCGATAAACACAACAAACATTATTTGCCAGATTTTCATCACCGCGCCAAATGTCCGCTGGTTGACCATTGGCGGATTATACGCCGAGATATTAAACCGATTTAAATTGGAAACGCGGCGGCAAATTGTTGGGTGGTGATTCTGGCGTTTTGTCGCTCAAGTTTACTTGCGATTTTTTTCGTTTGACAAATTGTCATCGATGCGATGGAGTTTGTCGGCGACGATTATTTCGAGGAGCCAATTGTCGTGCCGGCGTAATCGAACGGTGCGGAAATTATGAAAAAAGTGAAAGGCAAGCACAGCACATCCCATTCGCTGATAAAAAACCCCGCCCAATCACTCAGGCGGGGATTGCTTACGCCGCCCCTTGGATTTCCTTTGCACAAACGCAATAAAATCCGCCCGGGGAATCATCGCCGTCCTTAGGTTGCCTAAAACAACACCCGTTCGCGACACTTTTTCGGGGTGTGGCACCACCAAAGGTCGGTGCCCCGCTTTTTTCAATATGAAGTGGCTGCCGTGTTGTCCACGTTCCGCAAAACCTTTGGATTTAAAAAAGTTGATGAGGGTTTGCGAGTCCACTCGGGGAAGTTTGGCGGACATTAACCAACCCCCATCATCGACAATCGTGCATCATCACCGGCAATTCCGCCGGCACCGTAATTTGACGCAACACATCCCCGTTTTGCATCGACGGGGCTTTGCGTCCTTTGCGTTTAGGTTTGCCGTCGGCGACTTCATAAAAGCCGCAATCGGTTAGCACTTTGCCCAACATTTTTTCCTCTATGCAGGCTTCGATGAATAGGCTGACCGCTTCGGCGATGTTGGCTTCGGCTTCCTCGATGCTGTCGCCTTGGCTGTATACATCCAATGCCGGGCAAACCGCCAAATAACACCCCGGTTCTTCTTCGATAATTTCCGCCACCAGCGAAAGTTTCACGGAGACGACATTGCTTTGTTGGTTTACGCCGCCTTGCTGTACACCGATATACTGCAACCCCGATTCTTTCTGTTCAAATGATTTCATAATGTACCCCTGGGTAAATGGGTTAAATAACGGCATGCGACGATGATGTTTGGCGGATTATATCGAATTGTTTATGCGATGCGTTAACCTTTTTTTTGTATCCGCCGTGAAAAAACCGCGCAATTAATTTGTCGCCATTGCAATTAACGCTGTTGGCAAGGTGCAACAGTATTGTTACGCCGTATTCGCACTGTCTACGCCGCCTTTTATTTGCGATTTTTTTCGCTTGACAAATTGCATCGATGCGGGTATTTTGCGGTTTGCAGGCGGTGCGCTCGCGCATTTTTTCAATCGCTTTAATGTTTTTCATCTACGAGACCATTCAAATGAAAACCGAATCCGTTGTCGCTATGAACACTCATACCCCCCCCCCCCCTCTCCGAAAATTAAGTAAACACAAGGGCGGCAAAGTTTTATTCGCCCTGTTTGGTTTGTTGATGCTCGGCGTTGCCGGGCAGGCGAAGGCGCAAGCCCTGTCACTCGTCCAAGGCAATTTAACTTTCTCCGCCGGTGAGGTTATCAGTGTCCAATTAGCCGAAGCAACCGGCGGCAGCCCGGGATACGACTACACCCTCTTCGCAACAGTAGGGGATTTTAATTCAAGAATCACCGGCACCAACCATTCGATATGGAGTTGGGATGGGGCCACACGCACGCTTAGCGGCAAGGCGGCGGCGGCGGTGAGCGATTCACAGACATTCGAATACGATGTCGGAGACCAAGACGGCAGCGGCGATTATGCCCAAGCAACATTTACACTCACCGTCGTGCCAGTGCTGCTTGAGACCAACATTGACCTAACTTTTGGCGTTGGTTCTGCGGTAAATTACACTTTGCCATCGCTTGCCGTCTACGCCGATGCGCAATACACCATCGCCAGTTTTACCGTTTCCAGTTCCACCAACATTACCGCTTTAAATACAGCGGGACTCACTTTCACTCTCGCCACCGGCGTACTTGAAGGCAACCCCACTGCAGCAGTCGAAGCCAGTTACACCTTGCGAGCATACAACGGTGCCACCGCCAGAAACACCTCGCTGCTTTCCATAGTCGTCCTTGCTAAGGTGGGTTTATCCCAACAAGCCGACATCGCCTTCACCGCCGGACACGCAAGCACTATCGCTTTAGGTGAAGCCGCCGGCGGCAAAACGCCATACGTCTACGCCCTCAGCCGTCCAACCGGCAGCGTATTGCCCCTAACCAGCATATTGTCACTCGACACCGCCACCGCCGAACTTACCGCCAGTGCATCGATAGCCGGTAGCCACGCCGGCAACTACATATTGACGGTGACCGACAATGACAACGAAACCGCCGCCACCACATTCGCCATCGCCGTCGCCAATCCACCGACATTCCCCGCCAACGCAAACCCGGGGCATCAAACCTTTTTTGTCGGTACTACACCATCAGATATTGACTTAGCCGACGCCACCGGCGGCTCAGGCACGCTGGCTTATACCTTGACCGCAGACGGCACGGCGGTAGCCACCAATGGCAATATTGGCGTCACAAGAGCGAATTATTTGGCACCCCTCGGAAATGCGCCTGGGCAGATAAGCAGTGGCGGCAACGCCGTAGCCGAAGATGCTGTCGTCATCGTCTACACCGCCACGGACGCCAACGGCGCAAGCGCATCCTTTCAATTCAATTTTGTCGTGGTGCCAGGGCCTTCGGTTTTCGCCACCGCCCAAACCGATTTGGAATTCACCGCCGGACACGCCCGCACCTTCACCTTGGCAACGGCAAGCGCAGGCAAATCGCCGTATGTCTACACCCTGGCACGCGAAAACAATGTCGCCGTCCGTGCGGCGGCATTCGAATTCGTCTCAGGCACCACCCCCGAATTGCGCAGCACGACTTCATTGTTAAAAACCGATGAAGGCACGGATTACATTTTGACCGCCACCGATGCCAACAACCTCCAAGCGCACAGCACATTCAGCATCGTAGTCGCCGATGAACTCGCATTCGCAAGCGGCGCAAACCCGGGCAATCGAGCGGTGCTGACGACGACTGCATCGACAATAACGCTTGGCGATGCTGATGGCGGCAAGGCGACGGTGGCGTATGTGTTTAGTGTTGGCGGCACAACTCGCGCAACCGGCTACGAAGTCGTCACCGGGATGACCTACACCGCTCGAAGCACCGGCACGGCGGCAACGATTAGCGGCACGCCGACTGCGCTTAACACCGGCGTCGATGTCACTTACATTGCAACCGACGCCAACAATGCAAGCGTAACCTTCGGCTTCAATTTAAGCGTCGTCGACAAACCCACCTTCCCAGGCAACTTCGCCGCCACTTATACGCGCAATCATCCGATTTACGGCAGCCGTGACGCCATCAGCACAAGCGGCGATGCGTTAACTTTGCCGGCGGCGACGGGCGGCAGTGGCACGCCGAATTATTCCGTCCTCGACAACAGTTTGCCGCGCGGGTTAAGTGTGCGCGATTTGAGCGATGGGCGACAAGTTATCAGCGGCCGCCCGACGCAAGCGACGACGCCAGCGGTGGCGTTTTCGTATGCCCGCACCGCAACGGATGCAAACGGCGTTGGCACTTTCGTATTAACGTTACACATCGCCGACATCGTGTCGTTTGGTGCATCGCAATCGCGAGTGCATTTCACCGCAAGCACGCCGCGCGAAGTTAACTTAATCCCCGCAAGCGGCGGCGTTGGCGATTTGGTTTATTCAATCGACAATCTGCCGGCGGGGTTGACGCTCAACACCACTTCCGCCGCATTGGGCGCAACAGATTCGATTGCCGCAAGCCACGCCGGGCGATACACCTTGACCGCAACCGACACACTCGGTGCAACCGCCGCCGCATCGTTTGACATCCAAATCGCCGGCGAACTTGGCATTGATGTTACCGGCGGGATGATTGACGAGTTGACCTATATCGTCGGCGAGACATTGCAATTGCCGCCCGCGGAAGGCGGATACGACCACACCTATTCCGTGACCGGTTTGGGGGCGGGGGTGGGGTTAACCTTTGATGCGAACCGTCGTGCAATTTACGGTGCATTGACTGTCGCAACGGCGGCGAATTTGACATTGACGCCGACCTACAACATCGAAGACGCCAACGGCGCAATGGTAAGCGATGCATTTACCTTGCACATCATCCCGCTGAAATTCGCAAACCAAGGACGCGAATTGAAATTCCGCTCAGGCGAAGCGCAAAGTTTTGACTTAAGCGATGAATTAACTGTCGCCGCCGGCGCCGGCACGGACGTCTACGCCATCGACCCGATGCCGAATGAGGAGAAAGGGTTAACGTATAGTGCCGCTACAAACATGTTCAGCATCGCCGAAGAGTTTGTTGTCGAGGACGATACAGTGTTGGATTACACCTTGACCGCAACTTACATCATCGGCACGGGCAACACTGCGGTCACCCACACCGCAACGCAAACCATCACGCTCGAAGCACAAGGCGGCGGCGAAAAACTTGCGCCGGTGAATGAAGAAGTCATCAGCAAAATTGCCGCCAGCGTAGTCGGCAGCACCTTGGCCGCGATTACCGAACGCATCGCCGTCGCCAACATTGCGACGCCGCTTGCATTGATAGGCGGGCAAACGCCGCAAACCGCATTGGCGAATTACGCAAAAGCGGTGGCGGATGATGCGGACGACAACAACGCATTGCTCACCAACAGCCGATTCGTTTTGCCATTCGCATCATTGCCGAGCAATGCAAACATCGGCGCGATTTGGGGCAGCACGCAAATGCGCGAACTCGATGGCGATGTCGATGCGGTCGATTGGAGCGGCGATGTCAGCGGCTTGCATCTTGGCGTGGATTTTAAGGTTGGCGAGAACTTAATCGGCGTCGCCGTATCGAAAAGCGATGCGGACATCGATTACAAAACGACAGACGCGCAAGGCAACCTCGAAGAGGGCAAATACGAAGTTTCGTTGACCGCATTGCATCCGTACATCAATCGTAAATTCGGCGAAGTCGATTATTGGGCGAGCATCGGTTTTGGCGAAGGCGAGATGACCGTCACCGAAAAAGGCGGCGATGCAATCAAAAGCGACCTTAGCCTCAACTCACTCGGCGTCGGCGCCGGCATGCAAATCGAATCCGGTTTGCAATTGCGCGCCGAAGCGCAAATCGCCGACATCGATATCGAAGGCAACGACGACTTCGGTTTGCGGGCGCAAAACCTCAGCACAAACTCGGTGCGCGCATTGGCGAGATGGGAAAACATTTATCTCACTTCAAACGTGCCGCTGTTCACCGCCAACCAAACCGCGTTCTTCGAAGCCGGCATGCGCCGCGATAGTGGCGATGGCGAAAGCCGCCGTGCGGCAATGGAAACGACAATCGGCTGGAATTACCGCGGACAACGCGCGACCATCGAAGCCGCGATGCATGGCTTAGTCGGGCGCAAAGATTATCGCGAATGGGGCGCGTATACCAATTTGCGCATCAGCGGCGGCGATGACGGGCAGGGCTTGTCGTTGCGGGTGCGCCCGAGTTATGGCGAGGCGCAAGGCGAATTCGGTCGCGTATGGGATGCCGATTCATTCGACGACATTGTCGAAAGCAAAAACGATAGCACCGCATACCAATGGCGCACCGAAACGCGATTGTCGTACGGCATCCAAAGCGCGGGCGGATTGGTTGCGCCGTTCGTTGATGCCGCAGACGACACTTATCGCCTAGGCGTCGATTGGTCACCGCATCGATATTTCGATGTCAACCTCACCGGCGAACGTCGGCACAGCAACGACGATGCGGATGAAAGACGCGTGTTGTTGCAAGGGGAAGTGAAGTTTTAATGCGGTGAAAAGTGTCGATGACTGTCGACACAGTTACAATCGTAACGCGCCCGCCGTTGTCTTTAACGACACGGCGGGCTTTTTTTATTCTTTTTTTATTAATTACTTTCATTATTCCAACCAACCTGCATGCCATAGTTGACGAGCGCAACACACACAACCCCCACTTGCCGCAACATCGATTTGTCGGTATAATCCCGCAATCAATCCACTTGGAAGGACGAGTACACAAGGATGCCCCGCCTGCGCACGGATGCCGCTTTTGCAATTGCCCATCACCCGCACGCCTGTTTGGCGGCGTTTTGTTGTGGCGTGGTGGCGTTGCGGTTTTGGGCGGTGTTGCCGGCGGTGGAGGTTGCGGTGGCGGCGGCGATTATGATGTTGGTGGTGGCGGTGCGCAGTGCGTGGTGGCGATTGCCGGCGGCGTTTGTGATTGGGTTTTGTTGGGCGAATGTTACGGCATCGATGGTGTTGGCGCGTGAATTGCCGGCGGCGTTGGAAAAGCGCGATGTGCAGGTTGTCGGTCGCATCGTTGGTGCGCCGGCGTTGGGTGCATCGGTGCAGCGATTCGAGTTCGAGGTCGCGCAACTGCATTACAAAGGCAAACGTTATCCGTCGCCGGGGCGGATTAAATTAAAATGGTATGCGCCTGCGCCGCCGATTCACAGCGGTGCGCATTGGCAACTCAGCGTTCGATTAAAAAAACCGCGCGGCTATCAAAACCTCGGCGCGACCTTCGATCGCGAGACGCATTTATTCGCGCGCCGAATTCGCGCAAGCGGCTATGTGCGCAATCATCCGCCGCCGAAATTATTGCGCGCCCCCGATGCATCGCTCGATGCATTGCGCGCGCGCATCGCCGAATTCATCCGCACTGAACTGCCGCCGGTCGACACCGCCGGATTAATCGCCGCATTGACCGTCGGCATCCGCAACGACATGAACGCGCACACTTGGGATGTGCTGTTGCGCACCGGCACGATTCACTTGGTCGCAATATCCGGGCTGCATGTCGGCTTGGTCTCGGGGTTGGTGATGGCGTTGTGCGCGTTTGCGTGGAGATTCGCCGGGCGGCTGCCGTTGCGCTTGCCCGCGCCCAAAGCCGGCGTGTTGGGCGGCTTGATGGCCGGGGTGATGTATGCATTATTGGCCGGCATGACCGTGCCGACGCAACGCGCGGTATGCATGCTCGCCGTGATTGCCGCGGCGATGTTGGTGCATCGCCGCGCGTTTGGTTGGGAGACATGGTTGACCGCGTTGAGCGTGGTGTTGGTGTTCGACCCGTTGGCGCCGATGTCGTCCGGGCTGTGGCTATCGTTCGGCGCGGTGGCGGCGATGATGTACGGCGCCGCCAAAATTCGCGGCGCGCGCACGCAAGGGCGGGTCAACCCGACCGCGAATATCAAACCGCGCCGAAACGTCATCTTCGTGCTGTTGGGGTGGGCGTTGGTGCAGTGGGTGTTGTTCATCGGCATGGCGCCGTTGATATTGACATTGTTTCAGCGCGTGTCGTTGGTCGCGCCGTTGGCGAATTTAATCGCCGTGCCGGTGGTCGGCTTGTTGGCGGTGCCGCTGGCGTTGATTGGTTTGGGGCTGTATGTCGCCGGCGCCGAACACGGTGCGGTGATGATGTTCGAATGCGCGCTGTGGATATTGCAACATTTGTGGCGCGTGTTGGAATGGATGGCGTCGCGCGAATGGTCGGTGTGGCAACAACCGCCGCCGCCGATTTGGTCGCTGCCGTTCGCCGCACTCGGCGCGATGTTGTTGTTGGCGCGCAAGGCGATACCGATGCGTTGGCTCGGCGTGTTGTTGTTATTGCCGATGTTAACCGGCGCACCAAAATCGCCGCCGCTCGGCGCGTTTCATTACACGATGTTGGATGTCGGCAACGGGCTGGCGTCCGTCGTGCAAACCCGCAATCATCTTTTGGTCTACGACGCCGGGCCAAATTATCCCGGCTTCGACAGCGGCGAGTCGATTGTCGCGCCATTCATCCGCCAACTCGGCATCCGCCGCATCGATGCATTGGTCGTCAGCCACGGCGACAACGACCACGCCGGCGGATATCGTGCGTTGTTGCGGCAATTCCCAACGACGACATTGTTGGCAGGCGAACCGTTGGACGAGCCGAAAGGTGAGTCACAAGGTGAGTCGTCCGTCGATTCGAAAGGCGAGTCACAAGGCAAGTCACCCGTCGATTCGAAAGGTGAGTCACAAGACAAGTCGTCCGTCGAGTCGAAGGGCGAGTCAAAAAACAAGTCGCTCGTCGAGTCGAAAGGCGAGTTAAAAAACAAGCCGCGCGTCGAGTCGAAAGGCGAGTCAAAGGGTGAGTCGTCCGTCGATTCGAAAGGTGAGTCAAAAGACAAATCGCTCGTCGAGTCGAAAGGTAAGTCACAAGACAAGTCGTCCACCGAGGCACACGCCGAGTCGAAAAGTAAATCGCCCGTCAAGTCACCCGCCGAGTCGAATCCGCATCCACGCGCACGCCGTTGTCGCGCCGGGCAACGTTGGGTATGGGACGAAGTTCATTTCGAAATGTTGTCGCCATTGCCGCGCGATTCGCGGAGCGGCAATGAGGCGTCGTGCGTGTTGCGCGTGCATTCCGCCAACGGCGCATTGTTGTTGACCGGCGACATCGGCAAGCCGGCGGAAAGCGCATTGGTGCGCGCCGGTGCGAATCTGTCCGCCGATGTGCTGCAGTCGCCGCATCACGGCAGCAAAACCTCCTCGACCGAACTATTTTTGGCGCGCGTCAATCCAAGCGTCGCCCTCGCCAGCGCCGGCTATCTCAATCGATTCGGCCACCCCAATGCCGAAGTCCGCGCCCGCCACGAGCGCCGCAACATTTTGCTATACACCACCGCCGCCGAAGGCGCCATCACCGCCGCCTTCACCGCCGACGGCATCGTCATCCGCGGACAACGCGCGAATAATTTAAGATATTGGGCGGCGCGGGCGCAGGGGTTGCGCAGTGCAAAAATTTTTCATGCGAAGTCGAATGCGGTGAACGAGCGCGCAACTTTGGTTAACCGCAAAAGTGACCCGCCGCAACCGCCAAACGCCGCATCAAAACTCGATGCCCTGCACCGCATTAATGCCGCCGTCAAACGCGTGCTTGATTTTTTTCATTTCGGTGACGGTGTCGGCAACCTCGATAACTTCGGCCGCGGCGTTGCGGCCGGTGAGGATTAGATGCAGCCATTTTGGTTTTTCGGTGCGGATGAATTCGGCGATGTCTGCACCGGCGAGCCAGCCGTAACTGCAGCAATAATTAATTTCATCCAGCATCACCAAATCAAATTCTTCGGAGAGAATTTTGTCGCGGCTGAATTGCCAAATCTCGCGGCTGGTGGCGATGTCTTGTTCGGGGTTTTTGGTGTCCCAGGTGAAGCCGTCGCCGAGGGCGTGCCATTCGATGTTGTCGAATTTTTGCGCGGCGCGATGTTCGCCGGTTTTCCATTTGCCCTTGATGTATTGAATGACGCATATACGCATGCCCCAGCCGGCCGCGCGAAACACCACGCCAAACCCGCTCGAGGATTTTCCCTTGCCGTCGCCGCTGTGCACCAGCGTGACGCCGCGTCTGCGTTCGCGTGATTTCATTTTGCGATTGTCGGCGACAAATCGCCGCGCGTCAACCTGCCCGAGTCACACTCTTCAACAAGTCGTTAACAAACCGTCAACACACCGTCGTTGCGCCGACATTAAAACAAGCCGCGTTGATTCATCGAAACATAATCGCTGTCGCCGATAACTAAATGATCCAGCAGACGCACTTCGATAAGTTTGAGCGCGTTTTTGAGTCGCGCGGTGAGTATCGCATCGGCGTTGCTCGGTTCGGCGACGCCGGACGGATGATTATGCGCGAGGATGACGGCGGCGGCGTTGTATCGAATCGCGCCGCGCACCACTTCGCGCGGATGTATTGGCGTGTTGTTTAATGAACCCAAAAACACTTCGTCATAACTCAACACATAATTGCGCGAATCCAAATACAAAATCGCAAACACTTCGCGCGGACGATCGCGCAATTGATGGATTAAATAATCGGCGGCGTCGGTTGGTTGCGCCAGCGGGCCTTCCTTCTCCAACTTTTGCGCGAGATAGCGTTTGCCGATTTCCAATGCGGCATGCAGTTGCGCGCATTTTGCCGGGCCTAAGCCGACGTTGGTTGCAAGCGTTTCGCGTTCGGCGAGAAGAATTTGTCGCAAGCCGCCATATTTGCGCAGTAAATCGCGCGCCAAATCGACCGCCGATTTTCCGCGCACACCGGTGCGCAAAAATATCGCCAGCAATTCGGCGTCCGACAAGGCGCCGGCACCGCAACGCAAAAGTTTTTCACGCGGCCGTTCGTCGTTTGGCCAATTTGTAATTGCCATGATGATGCTCCTTAAAGTCCTTGGCTATGGGTTACACTTAACCCTAAGGACAATGTTACCCGAAGACCATGCATAAAAACAAGCGAATTTTGCTCGGCGTAACCGGCGGCATCGCCGCCTATAAAAGCCCGATGTTGGTGCGCCGATTGAGCGAACGCGGATGCCGAGTGCGCGTGGTGATGACGCGCACGGCGCGCGAATTCGTTACGCCATTGACGCTGCAGGCGGTTAGCGGGCATGCGGTGCATGGCGATTGGGGCGGCGACAACGACAACGCCGATGCAATGACGCATATCGAATTGGCGCGATGGGCCGAGCAGATAATTATTGCGCCGGCGAGTGCAGATGGCTTGGCGCGATTGGCGCACGGGCGCGCCGATGATTTACTTGGCGCGATTGTGTTGGCGACCGAAGCGGAAGTGGCGGTTGCCCCGTCGATGAATCTTCAGATGTGGATGCATCCGGCAACGCAGGCGAATATCCAGACACTCGAATCGCGCGGCGTGCGCATCATCGCCCCGGGCAGCGGCGCGCAAGCCTGCGGCGAAACCGGCGAAGGGCGGATGTGCGAGCCGGAAGATATCGCCGAGCAATTGGCCGGCGAGTCGTTGCCGCGCGCATTGGACGGCGTAGCGACGGTGATTACCGCCGGGCCAACTTGGGAATCGCTCGACCCGGTGCGCGGGTTTGGCAATCGCAGTTCGGGCAAGATGGGCTTTGCTTTCGCCGAAGCGGCTGCGGATTGTGGCGCGCGCGTGACCTTAATCAGCGGAGCAAAGCAGTTGCCGACGCCGTGCGCGGTGCGGCGCATCGATGTGCAATCGGCTCTCGAGATGCAGGCGGCGGTCGAGGGTTGCGTCGATGATGCGCGATTGTTTGTTGCGGTCGCCGCGGTCGCCGATTATCGTCCGGCGCACTATGCGGCGCAAAAAATTAAACGCAATGATGCACCGTTGACATTGGAATTGATTCCCAACCCGGATATTTTGGCGGCGGTTGCGGCGCGAAGTAATGCGCCGTTTTGTATTGGCTTTGCCGCTGAAAGCGATAAGGAAAATTTAATCGCCAATGCGCAGAAAAAATTAACTGCCAAAGGCGTCGATGTCGTTGTCGCCAATTACATCGGCGCGCACGGTGAAGTGTTCGGCGGCGATGACAATGCGGCGACGTTGTTGTGTCGAGACGGCGCGCAGATTGCGTTGGCGAAAACTGATAAATATCGATTGGCGATTAACATTATCGAAACCATTGCGCCATTGTTGCGTGCGCATATTGATGCGGGGTAATTTGTTTGATGCGGTGACTTTAATCGTCACTTTAATTGTTGAGATTAATTTTTACTTCACTCGTTGCTTTAATTGCCACTATTAACTGTCACTTTGTTAACTGTCACTTCCAATCGCCACGTTAACTTGTCACTGTAAATCGTCACTTCACCCGTCACATTAAACTCACATGAGTTCAAATTAATACAATGAACAACAACCCACTAAAAATCCAATTGCGCATTTTAGATTCGCGCATTGGCAATGAATTTGCCGCACCGCAGTATGCAACGCCCGGCGCCGCTGGGTTGGATTTATGCGCGTGCATCGATGCGCCGTTGACCTTGCGCGCCGGGGCGTGCGAATTGATTCCGACCGGCATTGCGATTCATATCGCCGATGTTAATTATGCGGCGGTGTTGTTGCCGCGTTCCGGGTTGGGGCATCGGCATGGCATTGTGTTGGGCAACTTGGTTGGCTTGATTGATTCGGATTATCAAGGGCAGGTGATGGTGTCGTGCTGGAATCGCGGCGCGGAATTTGTTATCGCGCCCGGCGACCGCATTGCGCAGATGGTGATTGTGCCGATTGCGCGCGCGGAATTTTGCGTGGTCGATTCGTTTGCGACCAGTGCGCGCGGGGATGGCGGGTTTGGTTCGACTGGTAAGCGGTAAGCGGTTGTGGCAATCATTGCATCGCGGCAATCATTGCAGCGCGCGTTATTGTAAAAACAACATTCGGCAATTAAAACCGTCCGCTGCGCAATAAAGCAATTGTGCCTGCACCGCCGGCGACTGCGGCAAACAACGCCACGGCGATGACGACAATCGAGGGACCGGTTGGCGTATCCAACAACAACGATGCACCGATGCCGCCGGCGACTGAAAGTGTGCCAAATATTGCCGCCAATGCAACCATCATCTCCGGTGAGCCGGCAAAATAACGCGCGGTTGCCGCCGGGATAATTAACAGCGAGACGATTAACAACACGCCGACCACTTGCATCGACACCGCCACGACCAAACTGAGCAGTAAAAAAAACGCCAACTGCAGACGCGACTCGCGCACGCCGTCGACCAATGCAAGTTCGCGTTGCGCTATCAGCGACAACAGCGGTTGCCAAATGCGCGCCAACATCGCCGCAATCGCCGCGCCGCCGCACCATATCCACCATAAATCGGCGCGGCTTATCGCCAGTAAATCGCCGAATAAATAGCCGAGCAAATCGACGCGCACGCCCGGCAACCACGCCAACAACACCAAGCCCAACGCCAACGCGCCGTGCGCGACGATGCCGAGCAAAGTGTCGGCGCCGAGCCGCGCGTTTTGCGTCAATGCGCCGAGCAACAGCGCGACGATTAATGAAGTGACCAACACCGCCAATTGCAGCGACACGCCAAGCAACAACCCAAGCGCCGCGCCGAGCAGGGCGGCATGCGATATCGCCGCGCCAAAATACGCCATCCGCCGCCAGACCACCAAACAACCCAACGGCGCGCAAATCAACGCCGCGCCGATGCCGCCGAGTAGTGCGTACAAAATGAAATTGTCCATGGGGTAATGGCGGGGTGGTTAACTTGTGAACTTAAGTAAACTTAATTAAACTTAATTAAATTTAGTGACTTGTTAAGTTGATGAGTGGTTGACTGTTAAGTGACGACTGTTTAAATGACTCTGTTTATTAAGTGACTCGACTTAACTTTGGTTACTGTATTGCGCCTTAACGAGTTGCGAATTTATTGCGCTTTGGATTGCATATCGTTATGCATATCGCCATGCACATCATGATGACGGTCTTGATGATGACGATACACTGCCAATTCGCGCGCGGCTTGGGTGCCGAACAGCGCGAGGAATTCGGGATGGCGGCGCACCGCATCGGGTTGTCCGCTGCAGCACAGATGGCGATTTAAACAATAGACCTTGTTGGTCGCCGCCATGACCATGTATAAATCATGCGAGACCAACAGCACGCCGCAATTGCGCGCCGCGCGAATCGATTCAATCAGGCGGTAAAACTCGCCTTGCCCGTTGATGTCCAACCCGGCGCTCGGTTCATCCATCACCAACAATTGCGGATTGCGCAACAACGCGCGCGCCAACAACACGCGCCGCATCTCGCCGCCGGAAAGCGAATGCAGCGATGCATCCGCCAAGCCGCCGACGCCGGTTTGGTCGAGCATCGCATCGATGTCGCGTTGCGCCCGACGCGCGCCGCGTTCGAGACGCAAAAATCGCGAAACGCAAATCGGCAAGGTTGGTTCGAACGCCGCGGCTTGCGGCACATAGCCAACCGACTCGGCGCGCCGCACCACTTCGCCGCGCGTCGGGCGCAACAACCCGAGCGCGATTTGCACCAACGTGCTTTTGCCCGCGCCGTTCGGGCCAATCAAGGTGGCGATTTCGCCGGGCTGTACGCTGAGGCTGATGTCCTGCAGGATGCATCGGTCGTTGCGCACAAAATGCACGCCGCGCAGGCGCAGCAGTTCGCGGCTCATCGACACGCGCGGCAACGCCCGCTGATTTCGACGGTTTGCATTGCAGATTCCAACCCGGCGCGCGATGCGGTTGCTTCAATCAAACGATGCACCGCCGCATCGCCAATCTCGGCGACTTGATTGCATTGCGTGCAAATTAAAAATTGTCCGCCGTGTCGATGATGCGGTTGGGTGCAGCCGACATAGGCGTTCAACGATTGGATTTTATGCGCGAGGTTGTGCGCCAATAAAAAATCCAATGCGCGATACACGGTCGGCGGTGCGGCGTTGGCTTTTTCGCGGCGCAGTTGCCCGAGCAGGTCATACGCCGATGTCGGGCGGTGATTGCGCCAGATTAATTCCAGCACGCGCCGCCGCAATGAAGTCAGGCGCAAGCCTTTTTGTCGGCAGATGCGTTCGGCCGCGGTCAATGCCGCGTTGATGCATTGCCGATGGTTGTGGCGGGCCGGGTCGGTTGTGCGCATGGGGTTGGGGTGGTTGATTAAGATTGGTTGATTAAAGTTGCGTTCACCAAAATGTTATGTTATAACATAACATAATACATTATCACTCGCCCTTGAATTATACCATGAAAACGCAAACTCTCTTGCGCACCAAAGTGCGCGCACACATCGTCCGCGCATTCGCCGTCCCTGCATTTGTCGCCCATGCATTTATCGCAGTGCTGTTGTTGACCGGCGGCATTCACCAATCTCGCGCCGATGTGCCGCAAGTGGCGGTGACCGTGTCGCCGGTGCATTCCTTGGTCGCCGGGTTGATGCACGATGTCGGCGCACCGCAGTTGTTAATCGCGCCCGGTCAATCGCCGCACAGCGCGCCGCTTAAACCGTCGCAGGCGAAAATGTTGCAGCGCGCCGATTTAATTATCTGGGTCGGCGAAGCGTTGGAAAGCCGAATGGCAAAAGCGATTGACGCACGCCGTGCGCATGCGCGAGTGGTGACGATGTTGGATGAACCGCAGATTTTTTTGTTGCGCGGGTTGGAAGGCGAGGGTGATGGTCACGGTGACCATGTCGCTGACAACGATGAACATGGTGAACATGGTGAACATAGTGACCATGATAAGCATGCGGATGAACACAGTGACGGTCACGATGACGAGCATGACGATGACCATGCTGACGGTCACGCTGACGACCATGCCGATGAACACGACCACGGCGACGGTCACGATGGTCACGACGATGACGGTCACGACGACCACAGTGACAGTCACAGCAAAACCGCCGACGCTGACGAACATCATGAACACGACCACCACGACCACGCCGTTATCGACCCGCATATCTGGTTGTCGGTCGACAATGCGCGCGCGATGGTGCGGATTATTGCGCGTGAATTAATTGCGTTGGATTCGCAAAACCGGACGCGCTATCTTGCCAATCAGAAACGTTTGTTGGCGAAACTTAGTTCATTCGAGAAAACTTTGCGCGCCAAAATCGAGCCGATTGCCGATGCGCCGTATCTGGTTTATCACGACGCCTATCGGTATTTTGAACGCGAATTTAATTTGCATTCATTGGGCGCGGTTGTGTTGGGCGCGCATCGACCGCCGGGCGTGAAGCGTGCGCGTGAAGTGTTGCGGATGATGCGCGGCGAAGGGGTGCGTTGCGTGTTTCGCGAGCCGCAGTTTTCGCCGAAGTTGGTGCAGGCGTTGGCGGCCGAAGGCGATGTGCGCATCGGCGTACTCGACCCACTTGGCGCGCAGTTGCCGCCGGGCGAGGGCGCGTGGTTTGCGTTGCTGGATAACTTGGCGGAGTCGTTGCGCGATTGCCTCGGCGTTCACCATTGATTGCGCAGTTCGCGCAATTTGAGAAACACCGTGCGGCGGTCCGGGCGTTCGCCAATCTCGGGGAATTTTGTGCGCAGTTGATCGATAACCTCCGGGTTTTGCAAACGGAAGAAAGTGTTGATTTCCTTCTCGCGCGCCAACGTGGTCACCAACGCATTGTTCGGGTCATGCGCAGCAACGTTGTCGAGCAATTCAAACGCGGCTTGATTGGTTGGTTCCCTATCCAAGGTAAATTTCAAATTGCTTTCCAAATAATCATGCCCCGGATAAATGCGCGTGGCGTCCGGCAACTTCGCCAATTGTTGGATGAAGGTGTCGTATAACTCCTGCGGATGTCCGCCGTTATGGCAGTTGCCGGCGCCGGCGTTAAACAAAGTGTCGCCGCAAAACAACGCCGGCGATTCGCCTTCGTACATCAAACAAACATGGCTCATCGTATGCCCCGGCGTATCCAACACGCGCAACGACACTTCGCCAAACGTGACCGCATCGCCGGCGGATAAACCGACATCGACATCGGGAATATCGGCGCGCGCATGCGCAAGCACTTTTGCGCCGGTAGCGGAGACCACATGCGGATTGCCATCGATGTGGTCGTTGTGTTCGTGGGTGTTTACGATTTGGGTGATTTGCCAACCGCGCGCGCGCGCCGCGTTCAGGCATTTTTCATAATCCAGCGGGTCAATGGCAACCGCTTCGCCGCTGCGTTCGCAGGCGAGCAGATAGTTAAAGTTGCGCAATGAATTGCCGGTCCAGATTTGTTCAACGAGCATAATGATGCCTTCGAAGTGAGTTTGCGTTGGTGCGGAGTATAGCACCGCGCGCCGGGTTGTCACCACGCCGCGGCTGTCGCATAATTGTTACGATGTCACGACCGACGAACTTGAACGAGTATACTTAACCGATGCCAAACGAAAAACAACTCAACGAAAAACGATTCGACGATTTGTGGACGCGCAATCGCGGCATCCGCGCGCGCGAAGTGTTTGGCGCATTGCGCGCGCATTACGATGAGGCACATCGGCATTATCACAACGGCGCGCACATCATCGATTGCCTGTCGCGATTCGATTTGGCGCGCGCCCAACCCGGGCATGACGACGCCGCCGAGTTGGCGATTTGGTTTCACGATGTCATCTATCAATGCGGCGCACCCGACAACGAAGCCAAAAGCGCCGAGTGGTTTATCGAATGCGCCGACGGTCATTTGGATGCGCAATTGATGCAGGCGGTGCATGAATGCATCCTCGCAACAATGCACCGCGACACGCCACCGAATGCGCGCGCCAAGTTGGTTGTCGATGTTGACTTGAGCGGCATGGGCATGTCGGCGGAATCTTTCCAACACGACGGTGAAAACATCCGCCGCGAATTCGCGCACCAAACCGACGCCGATTTCAACCGCGGACAAAACGCCTTTTTACAATCCCTGCTGGCGCGCGATTATATTTATTACACCGATTTTTTCCGCGAACATTGCGAAGTGCGTGCGCGTAAAAATATCGCTGAGTTATTTGCGCGTACCGCTTAAAAAAAGATAATTTTTCTACAAACGATGACTTTACTTTTGTTGGTGTTTTGTTATGTCACTGTATTAACTGTTACGGTTTGGTATTGAAGACTGACCACTGTTCGCTGCCAGTGCAAGTAATATCTATCTAAAGGTAACTGATGCCACTTGTAAAAAATTGGTTGTGCCAGAAGGCGTTTATAAGCACGCATTCGTCGCGTGTAAGTGCCGTTACGCCCGCTACCCCGACACCGCCGGCAATTCGCATCATCGTTTGCCTGCGTTTAATCAGTTGTTGCACAAAACCGCTTTTCCAGCGGCGGGCGTTGTACCGACAGACGCGGATTACACCAACATTTCCATCTCTGGGCGCAGTAAATTCAACATTCAAGCCCCGCGCGATACGACGCCCGGAACGAAGGGTTATGTGAAATGTTGCTATGTCAATTCACGCGGCGAAATGGGGCCGGAAAGTGCGCCATTTGAGTTCATTGTGAATTGATTGACTTTCTCTGTTGGACCTTGTGGGCGGCGTAAAGCCGCCCTTTTTTATATCTTTTTTGCATTGGATTGTATTATACTTCTGCTGTTAAGTAAAACATAACTATTCTTAAATGTGACATCAACGGCAATGCAAACAGCAAATTCGAAACAAACGACGGTTAACACTATCCGAAAAGGATTGGTGGTTGTCGCACTGTGTGTCTGGTCATCGCAGGTAGATGCCCTTGAGTTTCAAAGCGGCGATACGCAGCCCGTACAGAATCAACTTCAATCGTTTCATGTTGGCGATGAGGTTAATGTGCGCATGCCTCAATCTCGTGGTCGGCAAGGTGACCGTACTTATTTCTTTGCTTCTCCTAGCCTGAGCGAATTAACGCACGTTGGACTGTCTTACCATCAACACTACGGAGATACTTGGCGCCAAGGTCGGTTGCGCGGGTACATTTCGCCTGGGTCAGCCCAAGTCCTCACCATCATTTTTGGGTCAAAAGATTCACGAGAAACTGTCTACACGACATTTGTATCGAATATCAGCGGACTGGATTGGGTTTCGCTAACTGCATTTGAAATTGACCGCTACAATGTTATCGGCTCGAGACATCACGTGTTCCAAACTGGCGTTCCACTCAGAGAAGGCCCCGGCGGGCATGCTACAACCGGCTACACCAACGTTACGCCGGTTATCCCGCACTACGTTGCCAATCCTGATTCCACTATTTCTCGTGTGGCGACAGGTGCTTTGATGAATGGTGGAAGGCGCGTAGTGTTTTCTGTCGACAATGACCTTTACGCAAACAATCCGCAGTCCACGCCGCTTGCTCCAGTATTGCCGGGGTTGCGTACCGTCACATACATTCCTAATCTTTATCATTGGTTTAAGTTTGCCGGCACGCCGACCAATTCTATAAACTCGCGTGTATTCACCTACGAGGTGACAGTTGACTACTACGATGAAAACCATCGATTTACCCAAGATTTTCCGCCCAGAGTGGACCTCTTTGAGCGGATTTCACGAGTGTTTACCGTCACCGTCAGCCCAAGTATTGACATACCCGAACAGCAAACTAATCCGACACTGTATCCGTCCACCTTTACATTGTCGCCGGATTTGACATTGCCGTACACGGTTACTTTGCCCGATGCCGAACCTATAACTGAAGTCGAATCGCACAACCCTGCATATCTCTCAAGGGTAAATTACAGATTGCGAGGGCTTCGAGAAGTTAACGGGCGAACGCAATTCGCGGATGTAGGAACCGTTTTGCCCGGATTTAGCGTTTCGCAATCAGGTCGTATTTTGCAGGGTTATCCGCTTGCCGCCGGCGTCAACGCAACCTTCGCTTATGGAGGGACGGACGAATACGGCGATTACGCTTCTGCGCAATTTTCCGTTACTGTCGTAAGCAACCCTGAATTTACGGCTGAGCCTGCGGAAGTATGGTGGGTGCTTAATCAAGACGTGAATATCACGCTGCCCATTGCGCAAGACGGTAGAGCGCCGTTAAGTTATACATTGAATTCAGAAATGGATAGCCGTTATAGCGATGCTGTTTTTAAGCAACGATTTCCCGGATTGACTTTCGACTCGACTACGCGCGTATTGCAAGGCAAATTAACGCCCGCCGAAAATGCGGTCGGGGTGCATACATTTCGATATGGCGTAACTGACGCAAATGGTCACGGCTATGACGGGGGCGGCACCTTAATTTCTCATGGGCTTCGCAATTTAGATGTTGGCGGGTTGGCATTTTGGAATGTCAATGTTGCCGAAACCAAACCGGGTTTTTATTCGCCACCAATTCCGAGCACGTTTTTGTTTACCGAAACGCAGACGGTTGTTTTGGTTTTCCCGCAAGCAAGCGGTGGATTAGGTGGGGAGGAATGGTCTCACGCATTTAACGGCGGTAACGAGTTTTATGGACTGACTTACAGTCCAATAACCAATCTGCTTACTGGCAAGGTGACGCTTCCGCCATCAAACGAAGGTTACGACCCCGTTGCCGCGGCGTTTTCAGGAGTTTACAAAGCAACTGATTCATACGGTTTCACAGCAGAGGAAACCATTCAATTTTTAATTAAGCCGCGCACTTCGCTGTATTACACGCCGCCCGACGGTGAAATCGATGCGACTGGCCCGGACCAATTCCCAGTCGAAGTATATGGCAACACCGTGCCCGGCTATGGTAGCCCGGTGGACACGCCGCCATTCCATGACCAACTGCCGCATGTGTTTGGCGACGGCCCCGGCGGTTCATCGGCCACGCGTTCCGGTTGGGGGCCGTACACTTATACGCTGTACAGCGACAATGTATTTTCGTTTGTGCAAACCGGGAGAAAGCCGTACGCCACCACGCAAAATTATCAACTCAACAATCCCTGCAACCCGACTTGCCCGTTGCCGGTGTTGCCGTATCCGGCCGGGTTTAATGTGCCGAGCGGTTGGGTCGATGAGCCCGGCTATATTGGCATAAGCAACAACAGCACCAACGACTCGTTTGGCGCCGGGTATTACAACGAGCCCTACGGCAAACAGCCGCAGATGTTGGCGTTGCAGTATTACACCTTCGCGCTGACCGCCACCGACAGGAATGGCGTCGAATCCGTGCCGCTGCCGATTTTGCTGGAGGTTTGGCCGCGGTTGTCGTTCCCCAGCGATACCGCCGCCGAGTTGACTTTGCCGTGGGCGCAGGAATTTCCCAATCATCTGTTTTTCTCGCGCGACACTGCAAATTTCTACGACTTGCCGGCCTCGGTTGGCGGGCTGCACTATTACGCCGCCGGCGGCGACACATCCATTACCCGATTCACCGAACGAACCTATGCGATGCGCGACATCGCCGGCGCACAATCATTGCCGGGCGGGTTTGTGTATCAAGGCGGCACCCGATTGGCGCGCACTTCATCCAGCACCACTGGGCAAATCTACACATTCGTCATCCAAGGCAACGACCGAATCGACCAAGTCGCCTTCCACACATTCACCGCCAGCGCCAACGGCGACCCGGTGTTGCATTCGATTGGCGATTTAACCTACACCGTCGGGGCGCCGGTATCGACCTTGCTATCGATACAACCCGGCACCGGCACGCCGCCATTCACCGCCGAAGCCGCCGCCGGCAGCGCATTGCCGCTTGGGTTAACTTTCGATGCCGGCGAATTTGGCAAGGTGCGCATCAAAGGCGTGCCGGCGGATGAATCGGTTGGCGACCATCCGACGGTGGTGGAAGTGACTGATTATTTTAATTACAGCGATTCATTGTTGCATCGCATCACCGTCGTGCCGGCGCCGATTTTCATCGAGGCGCCGGGCGATTTGTCATTCGCGCAAAACATTGTGATTGACAATTTCACCCTGCCAATCATCGATGAAGACACCGGCTACGGCGTCATCACTTATCAATTGCTCGATGAAAACGGCAATGCCTTCGCCGACAACGCCACGGTTGCCGGGTTGAGTTACGACTCGACAACGCGCGAATTATCCGGCACGCCGACGCAAGTGCATCAAGACGGCGTCGTGCTGACCTACATCGCCACCGACCAAAACGGCGCCACGGTGCAAAAAGATTTCCGCGTGTTTGTGTATCCGATACCGGCGTTTGGCTTGGCTGTCGCCGACGACATCACCTACACCGTCGGCGCGCAAAAAATCACCACCTTGCCGTTTGCCGCCATTGGCGAACCGTCGCCGACCTATTCGCTGTCGGCGTATACAAGCGGCGAGCCGTTGCCGGCGGGGTTGACCTTTGATTCATCCACGCGCGAACTCATCGGCGACTTCGACCAATCGCACCCGTTGCAAAACTTAAGTTACGCCGCCACCGATTCATTCGGTCGCGCCGACTGGCTGAGTTTCCAAATCACCGCCGTGCCGCCGCCGTCGTTTGCCCCGCAAGCGAATTTATCCTACACCGCCGGGCATGCGGTCACGCCGATTACCTTCTCCGCCGCTGATGGCGCATTGCCGTTGACCTATTCCTTCGACCCCGGCAACGGCTTGGCCGACGGATTAACGTTCTCGCTCGATGAACCTTTGATGTTGTCCGGCGCACCGACCATCGAAACGGCGGAGACGACTTATGTTGTCACCGCCACCGATGCAAACGAAGTCGAAGGGGCGGTGTCGTTTTCGTTGCAGGTGTTCCCGGATTTAACTTTCCCCGACGACAAACTCGATGCATACACTTTTGTGGTGGCGCAACCGGAAACCATCACCTTAACCGAAGCGAACGGCGGTCGTCCGGCGGTGTCCTACGCCTTAACCGACAACACCGGCGGCTTGGCGGATGCGTTGTCGTTCGATTCGGATGCGCGCGCATTCACCGCCAGTTTCAGCACACTCGGCGACATCGCCTTAACCTATACGGCGATTGACGCCAACAATGTGCGCGAATCGTTTGTGATAACGATACGCTCGATTAATGAATTGCTGTTTCGCCCGCCGACCATTGCCGTCACTTACAGCGTTGGCAATCTCACTTATTCGATTGACGGCGGTCGATACACCGACGATTTGACTCTGCCGGCGGCAATCGGCGGGGAGGGTGCGATAACCTACGCCAACGACGACGCACCGACGGGGTTAACCGCCGCCGCCGTTGGCGATGAATTGCACATCAGCGGCGCACCGACCGCTATTGGCGATTACATCGTACAACGCATCGCCACGGATGCAGCCGGACAACAAGCCACCTTCATCTTAACCGTACATGCCGCAAGCGCACCGCGATTCACCGCAAGCGTCGCCGCGCAAACTTATGCGCGCAATTTTAGAATCGCTGAGTTGACGCTACCGACGGTCACCGACGGCGCCGCGCCGATTGTTTACGAGTTGCAAGATTCCAGCGGCAACGACTTCGCCAATGGTGCGGTGATTGCCGGCTTAAACTTCGACGCCAACAATCGAATTGTGCGCGGCACACCGAGCGCGGCGGTTGGCGATTATCCGTTGACCTTACAAGGCATCGATGTCACCACCGCCAGCGATTCGCTTGCCTTTACGATTACCATCGTCGATGCGTTAACCTTTTCGATTGCGCAAAACGATTTAACCTTTTCCGCCGGGCGACCGATTAACTTGGATTTGGCTGCAGCAAACGGCGGTGTCGGCGCATTGACCTACAGCATCGCATTACAAAACGCCGCGGACAGTGCATTGGACGGCGTTACTGTAACGACTCTTAACGACACCCCAACTTTATCGGCGACCACGCCGACGGCGGTGTATGCGGCGACGCCATATATATTAACCGCGCACGACACTTCCGACAACACAGCGGCGGCGACCTTTACGATTACGGTGGTCGATGCGCCGAGTTTCAGCGACACGCAAGACAAGTTGCACGCCACCATCGGCGCCGCCATCGCCGACACCCAATTGCCGCGCGCCAGCGGCGGTGCATCACCGTTATCCTATTCACTTGCGCCAAACTTGCCGAATGGTTTAACCATCAGCGAAAATTTATTAATCAGCGGCGCACCGGCAAGCGATGCAACCGTCGGCGAAGCGAATTACACGCTGACCGCAACCGACGCCAACTTTGCGACCGCGCAATTAATTTTCGCATTGGAAGTGTATCCGCCGTTGGCATTCACGCAACCCAACCCGGACGCCGCGCAAACATTCACCGTCGGCACCGCCAAGCCGCTGACATTTTCACCGGTCGCCGGCGGTCGCACGCCGTTAATTCTTGCATTGGATTTAACCGGCAACACCGCCTTATCCGACTTGCAATTCGACGCAACCACACGCCAATTAACCGGCACCTTCGCCGCACAAACCTCGGCGATTAATTTAACCTACCAAGCCACCGACCAAAACGGCGCAACGATTCAATACACCTTCACCCTCACCGCCGTCCCCGCCCCGACATTCGCGGGTGCGCAGGATGATTTAACTTTCACCGTCAGCGGCGACATCGGCGACATAAGTTTGCCGACGGCAAGCGGCGGGTTGTTGCCGTTGCGTTATGCGTTCGACAACAATTTGCCGGCGGGCGTTTTGTTGGATGATGATTTGGCGTTGACCGGCACGCCAACGGCGGCGCAGGCAACGGTGAATTATGTTTTGACGGCGACTGATGTTAATGGCGCAAGCGGAAGTTTGCCGGCGTTTGGCATTCGCGTATATCCCGCGCCGAGTTTTGCGGCGAGTGGTTTTGGCCCGTTTACTTTCACCGCCAACGCCCCGCAAAAAAGTTTTACCTTGCCGCAAGTGGTCGACGGCACAGGTGCGCCGGTGGTTGCATACAACTTTGGCGCATTGGATTTGTTCGATAACGGCGGCGATGCCGGCGTTGCTATAACCGATTTGGTTACGCTCGATAGCGCGGCTCGCACTGTCGCCGGCTCATTTGCGGCGGCGTTACAATTCCGCGCACAATTAACCGCAACTGACAGTAACAATGTCTCCGACACTTCGCCTTATGCAACCTTCGTTGTTGTAAACGAAGTAACCTTTTCGCAATCCGACCTCGCTAACATTGCCGACCAAACCTATCGTGTCGGTGCAAATGTTAATCGCATATTGCCGCAAGTAACCGGCGGCATTGCGCCGATTGTGTACTCGTTAAGTTACACTGGCGGCAACGCCTATGACAACAACAACAACATTGCCAACATTGCCTTTAATGCAGACACTCGTGCATTCGCCGGCACGGTTGCAGATTCGGAGGTCGGCGATTACACATTTACTTACGCCGGCGTCGATGCCAACGGCGGCGGAGCCACCACGCCGATGCGAATCAAAGTTGTCGGTGCGCTTACGCTTGCGTCGCCGGATGATGTCGTGTACTACTCCGCCGAAAACAATATCAGCACGACGTTGCCGCAAGCGACAAACATTGTCGGCAATGTCACTTATCGACTGCGCGATTTGTCCGGCAACGGATTAACCTTGCCGAACGGAATCGCATTCAATGCCAACGCCAATCCGCCGTCACTCACCGGCGCAACCGACGGCGACACTTTCCCAACGACTCAATATCGTTACACCGCAACCGATTCATTCGATGGTGCAAGTGTCACGGTAACTTTTAACATCACCGTAATCGACTCACCGGTACTCGCCGCACAAGACGATGTCACCTTCACCGTCGGCACCGCCAAAGCGGTCACTTTGCCAAGCGTAGTTGGCGGCGTTGCACCGTACTCTTATTGGTTAACCACCGGCGCCGTCGGCGGCTTGCCTGGTTGGTTAACCTACAGCACGAGTGGCGAAGACGCCGTACCGTTAACTTTCGGTAGCACAACTTCCACCACGTTCAGTGCATCAGCCGCGGTGCCACTCACCTACAGCGTGCGCGACAGCGAAGGCACTGAAGCATCCGTTGCATTTAACGTACTCGCCGTCGATGCGCCAAGTTTCAGCGGCACGCAAAACGATTTGACATTCACCGTCAGCGGCGACATCGGCACAATTAATTTGCCGACTGCATCGGGCGGTGCATTGCCGTTGCGTTATGCGTTCGACAACAACTTGCCGGCGGGTGTTTCGCTTAATGAAAATGATGCGCGATTGACCGGTACGCCAACGGCGGTGCAGGCGACGGTGAATTATGTTTTAACCGCCACCGACGCCAACGGCGCAAACGGCAACTTGCCCGCATTCGGCATTCGCGTATATCCCGCGCCGAGTTTTGCGGCGAATGGTTTTGGCCCGTTTACTTTCACCGCCAACGCTCCGCAAAAAAGTTTTACCTTGCCGCAAGTGGTCGACGGCACAGGTGCGCCGGTGGTTGCCTACAACTTTGGTGCATTGGATTTGTTCGATAACGGCGGCGATGCCGGCGTCAATATAAATGACTTTGTCACGCTTGGCGCCAACACGCGCACTGTCGCCGGCTCATTTGCGGCGGCGTTACAATTCCGCGCGCAATTAACCGCAACGGATAGTAACAATGTCACCGACACTTCGCCTTATGCAACCTTCGTTGTCGTAAACGAAGTAACCTTTTCGCAAGCCGACCTCGACGGCATTGCCGACCAAACGTATCGTGTCGGCGCAAATGTTAATCGCATCTTGCCGCAAGTAACCGGCGGCATTGCGCCGATTGCGTATACATTAAGTGACGCTGGCGGCGATGCCTATGGCAACAACAACAACATTGCCAACATTGCATTTAATGCAAACACTCGTGCATTCGCCGGCACGGTTGCATCAACCGCAACAGGCGATTACACATTAACTTACGCCGGCGTCGATGCCAACGGCGGCAAAGCCACCACGCCGATGCGGATTAACATTGTCGATGCACTTGCATTGCCGCAACCGAACGATATGATTTACTACGCATCGATGAGCGGCATTAACACGGCATTGCCGCAAGCGGAAAACATTGTCGGCGATGTTACTTATCAACTGCGCGATTTGTCCGGCAACGGATTAACCTTGCCGAACGGAATCGCATTCAATGCCAACGCCAATCCGCCGTCACTCACCGGCGCAACCGACGGCGACACTTTCCCAACGACTCAATATCGTTACACCGCAACCGATTCATTCGATGGTGCAAGTGTCACGGTAACTTTTAACATCACCGTAATCGACTCACCGGTACTCGCCGCACAAGACGATGTCACCTTCACCGTCGGCACCGCCAAAGCGGTCACTTTGCCAAGCGTAGTTGGCGGCGTTGCACCGTACTCTTATTGGTTAACCACCGGCGCCGTCGGCGGCTTGCCTGGTTGGTTAACCTACAGCACGAGTGGCGAAGACGCCGTACCGTTAACTTTCGGCAGCACAACTTCCACCACGTTCAGTGCATCAGCCGCGGTGCCACTCACCTACAGCGTGCGCGACAGCGAAGGCACTGAAGCATCCGTTGCATTTAACGTACTCGCCGTCAATGCGCCAAGTTTCAGCGGCACGCAAAACGATTTGACATTCACCGTCAGCGGCGACATCGGCACAATTAATTTGCCGACTGCAAGCGGCGGGGCGTTGCCGTTGCGTTATGCGTTCGACAACAACTTGCCGGCGGGTGTTTCGCTTAATGAAAATGATGCGCAATTGACCGGTACGCCAACGGCGGTGCAGGCGACGGTGAATTATGTTTTAACCGCCACCGACGCCAACGGCGCAAACGGCAACTTGCCCGCATTCGGCATTCGTGTTTATCCCGCGCCGAGTTTTGCGGCGAATGGTTTTGGGCCGTTTACTTTCACCGCCAACGCCCCGCAAAAAAGTTTTACCTTGCCGCAAGTGGTCGACGGCACAGGTGCGCCGGTGGTTGCCTACAACTTTGGTGCGTTGGATTTGTTCGATAACGGCGGCGATGCCGGCGTTGCTATAACCGATTTGGTTACGTTCGATAGCACGGCTCGCTCTGTCGCCGGTTCATTTGCGGCGGCGTTACAATTCCGCGCGCAATTAACCGCAACGGATAGTAACAATGTCTCCGACACTTCGCCTTATGCAACCTTCGTTGTTGTAAACGAAGTAACCTTTTCGCAATCCGACCTCGCTAACATTGCCGACCAAACCTATCGTGTCGGTGCAAATGTTAATCGCATATTGCCGCAAGTAACCGGCGGCATTGCGCCGATTGTGTACTCGTTAAGTTACACTGGCGGCAACGCCTATGACAACAACAACAACATTGCCAACATTGCCTTTAATGCAGACACTCGTGCATTCGCCGGCACGGTTGCAGATTCGGAGGTCGGCGATTACACATTTACTTACGCCGGCGTCGATGCCAACGGCGGCGGAGCCACCACGCCGATGCGAATCAAAGTTGTCGGTGCGCTTACGCTTGCGTCGCCGGATGATGTCGTGTACTACTCCGCCGAAAACAATATCAGCACGACGTTGCCGCAAGCGACAAACATTGTCGGCAATGTCACTTATCGACTGCGCGATTTGTCCGGCAACGGATTAACCTTGCCGAACGGAATCGCATTCAATGCCAATGCCAATCCGCCGTCACTCACCGGCGCAACCGACGGCGACACTTTCCCGACGACAAAATATCGTTACACCGCAACCGATTCATTCGATGGCGCAAGTGTCACGGTAACTTTCAACATCACCGTAAGCGACTCACCGGTACTCGCCGCACAAGACGATGTCACTTTCACCGTCGGCACCGCCAAAGCGGTAACTTTGCCAAGCGTAGTTGGCGGCGTTGCACCGTACACTTATCTCTTGACGACCAGCGGCGGCTTGCCGGGTTGGTTAATCTACAGCCGCATGAGTGGCGAAGACACCGCCCCGTTAACTTTTGGCAACACGACAGGTTCACCGTTAACCGCACAAGACGCCGTGCCACTCACCTATAGTGTGCGCGACAGCGAAGGCACTGAAGCATCCGTTGCATTTAACGTACTCGCCGTCGATGCGCCAAGTTTCAGCGGCACGCAAGACAAGTTGCACGCAACCATTGGCGCCACCATCGCCGACACCCAATTGCCGCGCGCAAGCGGCGGTGCATCGCCGTTGTCGTATTCGCTTGCACCGAACTTGCCGAGCGGTTTAACCATCAGCGAAAATTTATTAATCAGCGGCGCACCGGCAAGCGATGCAACCGTCGGCGAAGCGAATTACACCTTGACCGCAACCGACGCCAACGGCGCCACGGCGCAATTGGTGTTTGCGTTGGAAGTGTATCCGCCGTTGGCGTTTGTGCAGGCGAACCCCAGCGTTGCCCAAACCTACACCGTCGGCGTTTCCAAAATGCTGCAGTTTTCACAAGTCGAAGGCGGTCGCGCGCCGTTAATTTTCGCATTGGATTTGAGCGGCAACACCGCATTGTCCGGCATGCAGTTCGATGCAAGCACGCGCGCGTTAACCGGCACTTTCGCCGCCGACACATCGGCGATTAACTTAACATATCGAGCGACCGACCAAAACGGCGCAACGATTCATTATGCATTCAACATCACCGCCGTGCTGGCGCCGCATTTCGTCGACACGGTCGGCGCGCAAACTTATCTGCGCAATCGCGCCATCACGCCGTTGCAATTGCCGGTTGCCGCCGACGGTGCAACACCGTTGTCATATGCATTGACCGATTCGAGCGCCAATGATTTTGGCAACGGCGCGGTCATCGGCGGGTTGGCATATACCAATCGTCGCATCAGCGGCGCACCGACCGCCGCCAGCGGCGATTATGAATTGCGTTATCGCGCGACCGACAACAACGGCGCGCATGATGAATTGACGTTTGTGATTACGATTGTCGACGACCTCGTTTTTGCGCAACAGAGCGATTTGGTGTTTACGGTGAACCAGCCGATTGAGAGCGAGTTGATGTCGGCGCGCGGCGGCATCGGCGCATTGACGTACGACATTCGCGCACAACACGGCGCGGCATTGTCCGGGATTGCGGTCGAGTTGCGCGACGGCACGTTGACCTTGTTGGCGGATACGCGCGCGACCGAATATGCGCCGCAGCCGTATATTTTGCGCGTGCGCGATGTGGTCGGCAACACCGCAACGACGACCTTTACGATACGCGTGGTCGACGGCGTGGCGTTTCTCCAACAGCCGTCGGATGTAACCTTCACCGTCGGCATCGCCAAGTCGGTGACCTTGCCGCCGGCGCACGGCTTCGGCGCGATTACTTATGCATTGAGCGGCGCACCGAGTTGGTTGAATGTTGCGCCATCGAGCGCAACGACGACCGACGCATTCATCATCAGCGCAACGCCGATTACGATGCAAAGCGCAAGCGTGTTGACCTACGGCGCAACCGACGCCAATGCGCAATCGGTCTCGGTTACCTTTGCGGTGCTCGCGGTCGGCCCGCCGCGATTTACCGACACGGTCGCGGATTTAACCTTCACCGCCGGACAAACCATGGATGCGATTACCCTGCCGCAGGCTGAAGACGGCGCGTTGCCGCTGGCCTATTCGCTGAGCAACACCTTGCCGTCGGGGATGACTTGGAATCGCGATTCGCTTGAACTCGGCGGCACGCCGCGCACGGCGCAATCCAATACCTCGTATAGTTACACGGCGCGCGACACCAACGGCGCAACCGCATCGTTGACCTTTGCGATTAAGATTTATCCCGCCGCCAATGTTGCGGTTTCGGGGTACACCTTCACCGCCAATTGGCGCAGCACGCACACCTTGCCGGAATCCGCAATCGGCGCGGGACCGTTCGATTATTTGGTGTTGGACGAAGCCGGCGCGGTGATTTCGACCAACGGCATGCCGTTGGCGCCGACCGAACGCGCGCAACCATCCACCAATCCGGCGTTGACCTTCGACCCGCAAAGCCGCGAATTGCTCGGCAGTTATACGCTGTCGTTGGAAAAAGTCACCGCCGAAAATTTAAGTTATCGCGTCACCGACGCCAACGGACACATCGTCTATGAACCGTTTGCCGCGGTCATCTTTCCGGCGCCAACTTTCATCGCCGACGGCAACATCACCTTTGCCGTATCGACTTTCGATTTGGATAATCCCTTCGCGCATCGGTTGCCGAAAGTTAAAACCGGCACCGGCGCACCGACCATCACCTATCAACTCGGCGCGGATGCGGCGTTGCCGAGTTGGTTGAGTGCGAATCAATGGAGTACCGACAGCGCGCAATTAACCTTTGCGATTGCCGCCGACCCGGTCGTGACAGTTACGATTGACCGCACGACGCTCGATGCGGTCGAAGCCGCCGCCGAGCAATCGCAACCGTTGCCAACGGTGACCTATCAACACATGGCGATTGACGCCAACGGCGCGAACACCACTTTGCCGTTGCGCATCACCTTGATGCCCGGGGTGCGCGCTGAGTTTATTAACGACGGCGTGTCGCGCGATTTTGTCGATGTCAGCAAAGTAATCTTGAGCGAAGCGGCCGGCACCTTGGCAAGCAACGCCATCGCCGCGATTGCCAATCGCATCGCCAACGCGCGCGCCGGCGGGTTTGCGGTCAATGGCATTGGCGGGCAATCGCCGATATTTTATTTGGGCGGACAACATTCACTCGAAGGCATCATCGCCGCCAACAGCAAAGCGTTGGCTGACGACACTTTCGACGAAAAGAATTTATTGTCCGGCACAAAATTTTCATTGCCGTTTAATGCACAAGGCGCGCCCGGCGACATCGGCAACGGCATGGCGATTTGGGGCGCGGGCGAATACAAGGAAATGAACGGCGCAACCGGCGAAGTCGATTGGGACGGCGAATTGCGCAGTTTATATTTCGGCATCGACGGCTTGATGTTCGCCAACAGCGACGCCTTGGGCGGCGTGGCGATTGCGTTCAGCAAACTCACCGCCGATTACGCCGACATCGGCGCCGACACCCGCGCAGGCAGCGGCGATTATGAAATGCGATTGACGACGTTGTATCCGTATTACAGTTGGCGCAACGACAACATCGATTGGTGGGCCGGCGCCGGTTATGGCGAAGGCGATTTAAAAATCACCCGCAACGCCGACCGCGATTATGCAACCGATGTTTTCATGCGCACGATGGCCGCCGGCGCCAACATCTTGGCCGGCATCTTCGACCGCACGCGCCTGCACATCAAAGCCGAAACGATAGTCAGCCGATTAAAGTTAAGCCAATCAGCCGACCTCGCCCAGCAAAAAATCGACACCGGATTGGCAAGAATAACCGCCACCGTCGCCGCCGCCAAACGCCTGCCCGGCGGCGGGCGATATGAACCAAGTTATTCCTTCGGCTGGCGCTACGATTTCGGCGACAGCGATTTGGACGCCAGTTTGGAAAAAACTTTCGGCTGGCGTTTCGTCAATGCCGCCGGACGATTGAGTGGTGAGTTGCGCTTGCAGGGTGCGTATGACGGACACACTTATAGAGAGTGGGGTGCGTATGCACTAATCCGTAGCGAAGCCGGGGCGGATGGGCAGGGTGTTTCGTTGCAACTGCGTCCGTCTTATGGCGCCACTGGGTTGGATGTTAATCGTCTTTGGCAAGGCGGGGGTCTGCAAGCCTTTGGTGGCGATGCCGTGAATCCGGACGATTACACGATGCAGGTCGATGTGCGGGTTGGTTTTGGAGTCACCGGCGTTTGGAACGGATTGCTGACGCCGTTTGCTGAATGGTCGTATTCCGCCGTCGGTGATGTTTATCGGCTTGGAGTGAGTCGAGATGCGAGAGGGTGGTTGGAACTGCACTTAATCGGCGAGCAACAAGAATTGAACAGCGGTGATTTTCGGCGCAGTGTTTGGTTGCGTGGCAAGGTGCAGTTTTAGGGGGGGGGGCGTGCCGACGACGGCGTCGTTGCAATGCTCGGGTGGAATACCGGTAAAGCGGCGCAAATCACGTTTCGCTTGCCTGCAAAAATTCTCAATGCCGTTGATGTGATTGCGACCATCGGCAAACAATCGCTGTAGTTGACGCGGCGATGTGAACTCCGACACATCCAACGCACGATACGCATGATGCGAATCGGTATACACGATACTTTGCGACTTCCGGCGCGTTCATCATGTTCATCAGAATTCGCCGAGTTGCGCCAATACAAAAATCACCCCCTCGCTTTTAACTTCGGCAAGGTCAACAAATGCCCGGGATGCAGCGCAATGTCGCGCAACTCCGGGTTTAATCGATACAGCAGCCATAGCGGAAAACCCAGCCGCGTTGATAGCGACCACGGCGAATCGCCTTTGCGCACGGTGTAGGTTTCCACGCCGACCAAGTCGTAGTGTTCTTTTAGCGATTCGCTTAGCACTTGATGATATTCGTTGCGCTTTTGTTCGAATCGGCGGACGGTGTTGGCGTCGTTGACAGGCAGCAATAAACGCTTGCCGATTGCCAGTGGTTGGCGATAGCGCAAGCGATTTAATTTGCGCAAGTTGCCGGCTTCGCCGATGCCGAGCCAATCGGCAAAATGTCCGAGGGTTTCGTCGGCTTCGACATGCACGGCATACACCGGTGCGCCGGCTTCGCCGCTGACTTCGATGCCGAGTTCGGGCAGGGTGTCGAGTAAATTCGCCAATAAATCGCGGCGCGCATCGCCCAATTCAATCTCGACGCCGCCGGCATCGTTGGTCTCGTCAATTTGCACTGCGCCAATTGCGTCGTCGTCGGCGAGGTCTTGGGCGGTTTGTTGGGCGTCGAGGTCGGTTTCGATGTCAACTTCGATGTTGGCGGTGACAGTGTCGGCATTGTCGACAATGTCACTGTTGTCGATGGCGGCGGTGGCGGTGTCCGTAACCGTGTTGGTGGCATCGACAATGTTGTCGCCGACAACGTCGTCGACAGTGGCGACCGTGTCAACATCATCATTAACAGTAACAGTGACATCACCGTCACTGTTACTGTCATCGACACTGTTACCGTCACCATCAACATTGCCACGTTGACCGTCGTCAACAACTCGAGCGCGATGCGCGCGCAACGCGGATTTTTTTAAGTCGTCGATGTTTGCCAATTCGAGTGCGGTGCGGCTGGTGTCGGGTACGACTAAGCCGGGGATTTGCAATTTTTGTCCGGGGTGAATAATCGCCTTGCGGGTTAAGTTGTTCAGCGCGGTTAATGCGCTGCACTTGACCGAAAATTGTTGGGCGATTTTACAAATCGAATCGCCGCGTCGAACGATGTATAAATTATCGGCGGTCAATTCGAGCGAGGCGACATTGCCGGGGATTAACAATCGTTGCCCGGGATGAATCACCGTGCCTTTGCCAAGTTGGTTTAATCTCATCAAGGTGCGGCAATTAATCGCAAAGCGTTTGGCGATGCCGCAGGCGGTGTCGCCGCGTTGCACTCGATAGCCTTGTGCGCCGGCGCGTGCGGCGACCGTTATCGGTTGGCGCGGGATGATTAATTTTTGGCGCGGATAAATTAACGCGCTGCGTCCGAGTCGATTGGCGCGAATCAATTCGCTGCAGTTGACGCGCAAGGCGCGCGCGATGCCGCAGGCGGTGTCGCCGCGTTGCACGATGTACGGCTCATCGTTAATCAAAATTTCCTCCGGCGGCAACTTTGCGAATGCGATGCGTTGGCTTTTCCAATTGTCGGCGCGCACCGGCAAACGCAAGCGATAGCCTGATGGAATCAAGCGCCAATTGCGCCATACAAATCGGGTGAGCGAAGGATTAATCTTGCGCAATTGCGACTCGCGCAAGTTGAACACTTTTTTGATGCGCGCCATCGATGTCGAATGCGGCAGCACCAAAGTTTGATGCGTGATGTTAACCGGCGCGATGTTGCCGAAATAGGATTCGGCGTTGATGGCGACATGGCGCGCGGCGAGAAAACTGGCGTAAAAATTTTTGACTGCGGTTTGAAATCGCGGCGATTTGTGACGGTTCAACACCTTCATAAAATCCGGCCCGACTTCATTAATCGCGCGCTTCATTCCGCTGACGCCGTAGTTGTATGATGTGATGATGAACGGGTTAAGTTGCGCGCGGCTAATCGCCGGGTCTTTTTGTTCGGCGACTTCGCGCAACGAAATCTCGGCGCGGGTTAAATATTTCGCCGCGGCGCGCGTTGCAGCCTCGGGGTCGAATCGTTCATCGATGGCGGCATCCAATTGCAAGCCCAACACGCGCGCGGTGCGCGGCATAATCTGCCACATGCCGGCCGCGCCGGCTTTGGAATAGGCGATGGGGTTATACGATGATTCGACAAACGGCAGATAACTTATCTCGCCGGGCAAGCCGTGTTGTTGCAATGTCGAGTCGACCATCGCGCGATAATTTTGATATCGTTTTAACCCGCCGACAAAACTGTCGCGCACGCCGCTTTGGCAGCGAATGTTTTTCGCCGCCGCGCGAATCGAGGCGGCGTCACCGCGCGCGAACATCGATGCCAAATGTTTTTCGCGCGAGGTGAATCGCCGCGAGGCCTTGCCGGCGTCGATGGCGTCCGCCAATGCGCGCAATTCGTTTGCCACTTGTTTGCGCTTTTTTTGCACCCGCTTGCGCATGCTGCGATGACAACCGCGTCCGGTGTTGATAATCGCGTAGACTCGTTGCGGGCGATTGGGGTCGTGTAATATCGCGGTTTCGGCGTTCCAATTGGCGAACACCTCAATCCAAAAATGCACGCGCGGGCGGATTTCCTTCGGGCAGGGGAAGTTTGCGCTGCAATCCAAGGCGCGTTTTGCGACAAAATGGTCGGCATGCGCGCGCGTCGGCGTCAATGCCGCCGCCAACAGCGCAACGCACAGCCAAGCCGCCGCGCGCGCCTGCGGCCGATGTCGCCGAATTTTTTGCATGTCCGCCTTTACCGCCGCTCGATGAAAATCATATAATAGCCGCCTGCAACAGATTGTAGCGCAAACGCCCTCGCCACTTATGCATTCATCCGCCAACCCCGCTGACCCTCCGCACGCGATTCGCGACGACGTCGGCGACACCAACGCCGTCAACGATGTCAATGATGTCGATGATGTCGATGTTAATGATGTCAATGACGCAAGCGACGCGGACAAAGTCGAATCGGTCGAAGACAATAACGCCGCGCGCGTCGCCGGCGAATCGTTGCGCGTCGATGTGCGCGGGTTGCTCGATGGCAAGGGCGGCATCGATGAAAGCCGCGCTAAACAATTGCGCAAAAGGTGGCAACAATTTCAGGATGAACACGGCGATAATGAATCGCTCGGCAAGTTGTTTGCGCAATTGCGCGAACGCATTCATGCGCAAGTCGATAAGCGCGAATCTCAACATCAAAAAGCCGTGGATGCGCTCGCCGAATTAAAAAAATTCGTTGCGCCCGACGGCGATGTTGCGCGTGCGCGTGAATTGGAAAAAATTGTCGTTAAGGCGCTTAATCAAATGCCCGGTTTGTCTTCGCCGCGCCGCAGCAAAATTGTCGATGCACTCGAATCGTTGCAGCCAAAATTGCGCGCGATTAGTGCGCGGCAAAAACGGAGCGATATAAGTGCGCGCAAAAAATTAATCGATGAGATTCGCGCGTTGGTGAAGCCTAATAAGTCCGATGGCAAGTCCGACAACAAGTCCGACGGTAAATCCGACGGCAAGTCCGATGGCAAGTCAGACAGCAAGTCCGGCAGCAAGTCAGACAATAAGTCCGGTAACAAATCCGACATCAAGCCGGCGCAAATTGTTCAGCGCATTAAACAAGCGCGCGACACTTGGCGCGAGTGGGACAAAAAAGGTCAATCTGCCGGCAAAAAATTGTTTGATGAATTTAATCAAGCATGCAACGAAGCGTATAAACCATGCCGCAAACATTTTGCCGATGAGAAAAAACATCGGCGCGCTAATGCGGTCGCGCGCGAACAAGTTTGCGTGGCGTTGGAAAAGGCGCATGAACAAATCGATTGGCGCGCCGCCGATTGGAAGGCGGTGCAAAAAACTTTCCATAGTTATCTCAAGCAGTGGCGCAACTGCGGCGCGACCGACGCCAAAACCCGCAAAACGTTGCAGGCGCGATTCGATGCGGTTGCCGAAAAATTCACCGAGCCAATGGCGCGCGAACGACGGCGCAATTTAAAAATGCGCGAAGGGTTGATTGAACAAGTTGTTGCGCTCGGTCAATCCGATGATGCGCGCGCGGCGTTTGCCAAAGTGCAGGCATTGCAAAGGCAATGGAAGCCAAGCGTCACCGGCGCGCGCAATGTCGAACAAAAATTGTGGAAACGTTTCAGCGCGGTATGCGATGAGGTGTATGCGTTGCGCAACAAAGCCAACAAGGAATTTAAGAAAGGCTTGAACGAAAACTTAACGGCGCGCGAAGCGTTGTGCGCGGAGATTGAAAAAGCCTGCGGCGCATCCGAACGCCCGGATTTATCCGCGCAACTTGCGCAATGGCAAACCAAATGGCAAGCCCTCGGCGAACCGCCCAAAGCGGCGCGCGAAAAAGTAAACGACCGCTACAAAAAAGCGGTCGCCCTTGCCAAACAAACCTTGGCTGCCGACCAAGCCGCCAATGCAACCAAACTGCGCGCGACGCTGCTCGCCCAATCGACCCTCTGCGCACAATTGGAATCCGCCGCATTGGAAAACGCCAAAGGCGCGGATGCCTTGGTGAAAAAAACGCTGACGCAATGGGCGAAGGCGAAGGCAACGTTGCCGCCGGAATTGGCGCAAGCGATGCATCAACGCCGCGAACTTGCCTTGCGGGCGGTGGGGGTTGTGGTGGGGGAGGTTGGCGCGGACGACAAAAGTGTCGTGGCGGGTAAAGGGGATGTTGTTGTCGATGGCAAAGGTGACTCGACTAACAAAGGTGACGTTGTCGTCGATGGCAAAGGTGACGCGACTGATAAAGGTGACGTTGTCGCCGACGATAAAAGTGACGCGGCGGGTAAAGGTGATGTTGCCGGCGACGACAAAGGTGACACGGCGGGTAAAGGTGATGTTGCCGGCGACGACAAAGGTGACACGGCGGGTAAAGGTGATGTTGCCGGCGACGACAAAGGTGACACGGCGGGTAAAGGTGATGTTGCCGTCGATGGCAAAGGTGCCGCGACTGATAAAGGTGATGTTGCCGTCGATGGCAAAGGTGCCGCGGCGGGTAAAGGCGATGTTGCCGTCGACGACAAAGGTGACACGGCGGGTAAAGGCGATGTTGCCGGCGACGACAAAATTGTCGCGGCGGATAAAGGTGACGTTGTCGCGGACGACAAAAGTGATGCGGCTGATAAAAGTGACATTGCCGCCGCCGACAAAAGTGCCGCGTCAGGTAAAAGCAAAGTTGCCGTCGCCAAAAAAGTTGCGCGTGGCAAAGGCGGGGTTGCGGCGAGCATCGAAAAAGTTACGGATGATGAACGCGCCGCCGCGGTTGCGCAGTTGCGGGATTCGTTGGCGGGCAACTTGGCGCGGGTGTATGAGGAATTGTTGCGGTTGGAGATTTTATGCGAAGTCGATTCGCCGGCGGAATTTGCGCCGCAGCGGATGGCGTTGCAGGTGGCGCGTTTATCCGCGGCGCTCGGCAAAGCCGCTGCCGGCGACAAAAATGCCGATGAATTAATTGGCGCGATTGCAATCGTCGGCGCGATTGAGCCGGCGGTGCAGGGCGGCGTGGCAAAGCGGTTGGGGCGGTGTGTGAAGGCGTTGGATAAGGCGGGCGGGTGATGCGGTGGTAACTTTATGGTTAACCGTTTTGTTGATGTTGATGGCGATGTCGAAGTCAAAATGGCGGCGTCGGTAACGCTAATGGAGTCGCTGTTGGCGATTTGGTTTCGCAATGTCATCATCGCCGGATTATTTGCGCGTATTGCTTAACAATGTTGGTTGTAAAAAAGCCCGCCGTGTCGTTTAAGACAACGGCGGGCGAGGTGTTGACGGCGACTTCGATAAAAAAACCCGCCCGGTGCATTGGGCGGTTTTTTTTGGCGGGGGGTTGCCGGCTTATCGGAAAAAATTGGCGATGGAGTTGATGATGTCCGCGACGGTTTGGTTGTCTTTGACAAGCACGGCAACGAGAAGTCCGATGATTGTGTACAGCATGTTTTTAAGCCATGCGTTTTCGGATTTGAGTTCTTTGATTTCGCCTTTCAGTTCGGCAATGCCGGCTTTGGTTTCGGCTTTGACGGTGTCGATTTTGCCATCCAGTTTAGCGTTGCCGCTTTTGATTTCGCCCTTCAGTTCGGCTTTGGCTTCGTCGACTTTGCCTTCCACACGCGCCATACCTTCTTTGGTGGCAACGTGTTTGGCGTTGGTTTCCAAGCGTACTACGCGACCGTGTATCGCCGCCGACGATGAGTCATCGCTGGATTCGACTTCGTCACCATAAGGGGACTGATCTTCTTTGACCTGATTAGGGTCGTCTTTGTCGTAAAGTTTTGCCATTTGGTAAGCACCTATGGGGCGGAAAGTAAAAAGTGAGTTTAACACGAATTCGGGGGTAAAAACCGCTTCGTGTAAGTGCGCGCATCATCGCCGTCCGTGCGCATAAAAAATGTGGCATAACGCACAATCGCGGCGCTTTTTTGACGCGATTGTCGGTGTTGGACGGCGGCGACTTCGATGAAAAACCCCGCCCGATGCATTGGGCGGGGTTTTTATGCGTGTTTGTTGAGGCACGCTTGGCTTGCGTTAGATGACGATGAACAAGGTTGGCGTTGATTTCGCCCCGGCTTCATTGCTGCCATAATGCCCCCGTTGAGGTGGTGTTAAAAAGGATGGTGAAATAGGAAGTGTAACCAATGCCGCGCGGGCATCATAAACACAAAACGCCCGCCAAAACCGCATAAATCCGCGATTAAGTCGCCGCAGGCAGCGTTAGAAACGCCCCAGTGGACGCTAATCGAGCCGTAGGTAACGCTAATCGAGCCGTGACTAACGCTAAAAGCCCCATTTGCCGTGCCTGCACCCCCTACGCTGACGGGGGGTAACCGCCCTTTAGTGTTATCTGTCGGGCGATTAGCGTTACTTGTCGTGCTTCGAACGCTTGCCAGGGTTTTTGTAACGCTGTCTGTGGGGATTTGCGGCGGGGGTTTTGTTGGTTGACGAGTGGGTGGTGTTGTTGGTACGCGGGAAGTTGGGGGTTTGGGTGGCAATGGCGGCGGTGTTGGTTGTTGACTTTTTTGCCGCAAGTAAATAGTATCCGCCGCGCATGAATCAATAGGTGTCCGTCCGTCGGGCCTCTCGTGAATACAATACTGCGCTTTATCCCCCGGCTTCGCCGGGCGATTTTGCGTCTGGAATAGCGGGGATTTCAACCACCTGTTGATTTATGCAAGGCCCGGCACCGCTGTCGGATTTTATTAATTTTTAATGAATGGGTGACAAGTGAAAGCATCAAGTGTTATGCAATTCGCCAAACTCTTACTCGCCGCATTGGTATTTGCGCTTAGCGTCGTTGCTTGTAGCGGCGGCGGCAGTAGCAGTAGTGGCGGTGGCGGCGACAACGCCGGCATCGTCCCCACGACATTTGATTTAAGCGTAACCACTTTCAGCGTCAGTTCTTCATCCATTGTTGCGGGCGATGCGATTACATTTGCCGCAACGGTTACCAATGATTCATCGGCAAATGTGTCTTCGTCCGTCGCCGCATTAAAGTATTACCGTTCGACCGATACAACGATTGATTCGACAGCCGACACCGAAGTTGGCACGGCGGATTCGATTGGTGCATTGGCGGCGGCGGCGACTGAATCCAAAACCGCCATTGTTAACCCGAGCACTGCCGGCACTTTTTATTATGGTGCTTGCGTTGTTGCCACCGACGACAGAGACACAAGCAATGATTGTTCGGCGGGTATGCGGGTGGTGGTTGCGGCACGAGATTTTGATTTAAGCGTGACGGCTTTTAGCGTCTCCCCTTCGTCGATAGTTGCGGGCGAAGCGATTACATTTTCCGCAACGGTTACAAATGATTCATCGGCAACTGTGCCTTCGTCTGTTGCCGAGTTGAAATACTATCGTTCGACCGATGCAACGATTGATTCGACAACCGACACCGAAGTTGGCACGGCGGATTCGATTGGTGCATTGGCGGCGGCGGCGACTGAATCCAAAACCGCCATTGTTAACCCGCGCACCGCCGGCACTTTTTATTATGGCGCTTGCGTTGTTGCCACCGACGACAGAGACACGAGCAATGATTGTTCGACGGGTGTGCAGGTGGTGGTTGCAGCGCAAGATTTTGATTTAAGCGTGACTGCTTTTAGCGTCTCCCCTTCGTCGATAGTTGCGGGCGAAGCGATTACATTTTCCGCAACGGTTACCAATGATGCATCGGCAACCGTGTCTTCGTCTGTTGCCGCATTGAAGTATTACCGTTCGACCGATGCAACGATTGATTCGACAGCCGACACCGAAGTTGGCACGGCGGCTTCGATAAGTGCATTGGCGGCGGCGGCGACTGAATCCAAAATCGCCATTGTTAACCCGAGCACCGCCGGCACTTTTTATTATGGTGCTTGCGTTGTTTCCACCGGCGACAGCGATACGAGCAATGATTGTTCGACGGGTGTGCAGGTGGATGTTGCGGCGCAAGATTTTGATTTAAGCGTGACCGCTTTTAGCTTTGACACTGGGGTTGAATCTAGTAATTCTCGTGATTCTATTGGAGCTGCGAGTACTCCAATTACGCTCACCGCAACGATTGGCAATGCTTCATCGGCAATGCATTCCTCTTCGACCGCCACATTGAAATACTATCTTTCGTCCGATGGGACAATCACTACCAGCGACACCGAAGTTGGCACGGCGGATTCGATAAGCGCATTGGCACCGGCGGCGACTAAAGTCGAAACTGCCACCGACAGTCTTCCCACCGTCCTCGGCGCTAACGGCTACAAATCTTATTACTATGGTGCTTGCATCGTTGCCACCGGCGACAGCGACACAAGCAATGATTGTTCGGCGGGTGTGCGGGTGGTTGTGACGCCACATTATGATTTAAGCGTGACCGCCAGCGTCAGCGATGCATCCGTAGATGCGGGCGAAGCGTTGATTCTCACCGTAACGGTTGGCAATGCCTCGTCGGCAATTCATTCCTCGCCCAATTTCGATTTGAGGTACTACCGCTCGTCCGATGCAACCATCACTATTCACGTCGACCCCATCTTGGACGTCTCGCACTTCCGTGAGAGTGTGGCGCCGGGGGCGACTAAAACCATAACCGCCGGCGGCGTTTCTTGGACAAAAGACGTCGGCACTTATTACTATGGTGCTTGCGTAGGTGAACTCTCACACGACCACTGGCTTTTCTTCTTGTATGACGCAGAAATCGACAAAAGCAATAATTGCTCGGCGGGGGTGCAGGTGGATGTTGCGGATTTAGGGTTTGATTTAAGCGTGACTGCTTTTAGCGCCGCCCCTTTAACCGTAGTTGCGGGTGATGCGATTACATTTTCCACAACGGTTACCAATGATGCATCAGCAACCGCGTCTTCGCACCCCCGCGCCGTGTTGCGTTACTACCGTTCGCCCGATGCAACCATCACTTCCGGCGACACCGTAGTTGGTGCGGATTCGATAAGCGCATTGGCGGCGACGGCGACTGAATCCGAAACCGCCTTTGTTAACCTGCGCACCGTCGGCACTTTTTATTATGGTGCTTGCGCTGTTGCCACTGGCGACAGCGACACCAGCAATGATTGTTCGGCGGGTGTGCAAGTGGTGGTTGTGGAGCGATATTTTGATTTAAGCGTAACCGCTTTCAGCGCCAGTGATACCTCCGTGGTTGTTGGTGATGATATTACGTTCACCGCAACGGTTCGCAATGATGCATCGGCAATGCATTCCTCCCCCGCCACCGCCCTCGGACTGGACTATTACCGTTCGTCCGATTCAACCATCACTACTTCCGACCGCCGACTTACTTCGGAAAGCGTAGGTGAATTGGCGGCGGGGGCGACTGAAACCATACTCGACATACTCCGCACGCGCGACCGCCACGCCGGCACTTACTACTATGGTGCTTGCGCAGATGTAACCGGCGACAGCGACGCAAGCAATGATTGTTCGGCGGGTGTGCAAGTGGAGGTTACAGCGAGTTCGCCATAACCAAAAGGTCAATGTCCGCAACATGATTTCCCACTGCACAAACGCCTACGCCAAGTGCCGCGTAATCAATCAAAATCGTAAACGCGCAACAGTAAACAATCGCCGGCGGAATTAACAACGGCGCGGACTACGCCAAAACAAAACCGCCAAAATCAACCCAACAACCCCCGGATAGCCGCCAAGCACAACACAAAATTTGTTAAAGCGAATCAACCCCTCACTCATACTCATCCAACGGCGGACAACTACACATCAAATTCTTATCACCATAAACATTATCGACCCGGCCGACCGGCGGCCAATATTTATTGGCTTCAACTTCAGCAGTGGGGAAGAACGCGCGGCGGCGGGAATAGGGTTTGTTCCATTCATCGCCGACCAGCAGGTGGTAACTGTGCGGGGCGGCGGTGAGCAGGCTGTTTTGCAATTCGCATTTGCCGGTCTCGACCTCGCGAATCTCTTCGCGGATTGCAATCATTGCATCGCAAAAACGGTCGAGTTCGGTTTTGGATTCGCTTTCGGTGGGCTCGATCATTAATGAATCGGCGACCGGCCATGACATCGTCGGCGCGTGGTAACCGTAATCAATCAAACGTTTGGCGACATCCTCGACGCTGACGCCGCAGGTTTCCTTTATCGCCGCCAAACTAATCACGCATTCATGCGCGACCCGGCCGTTGTTGCCGCGATACACCACCGGATAATGCGCATCCAATCGTTGCGCGATGTAGTTGGCGTTTAGGATGGCAACTTTGGTGGCGCGCTTTAAGCCGTGCTCGCCGAGCAGGCGCATGTATGCCCATGAAATCGGCAGGATTAACGGCGAACCCCACGGCGCCGCCGACACTGTGCCGAGAGGACTCGCGCCGCCGCGATTGCATTGCACCAGCGGATGATTCGGCAAAAACGGTGCGAGGTGTTGGGCGACGCCAATCGGCCCCATGCCGGGGCCGCCGCCGCCGTGCGGGATTGCGAAAGTTTTATGCAAATTTAAATGCATAACATCGGCGCCAATTTCCGCCGGGCGGCAGATGCCGACCATCGCGTTCATGTTGGCGCCGTCCATGTATACCTGCGCGCCGTGCGCATGCACGATGTCGCACAACTCGCGGATGCGTTCTTCGAATACGCCGTGCGTCGATGGATAGGTGACCATCATCGCCGCCAATCGTTCGGCGTGTTGTTCGGCTTTGGCGGTCAAATCATCCAAATCGATGTTGCCGTCTGCGTCGCATCGCACGACCACGACGCGCATGCCGGCCATCACTGCACTGGCCGGATTGGTGCCGTGCGCCGATGACGGGATTAAGCACACGTCTCGATTGACATTGCCGCGCGAACGATGCCAAGCGCGAATGCACAACAAGCCGGCGTATTCGCCCTGTGAGCCGGCGTTGGGTTGAAAACTAAACGCGGCAAAGCCGGTTAATTCGCACAACATTATTTCGAGTTTGTTGATGATGCGTTGATAGCCGCGCGCGTGGCGTAGCGGGGCGAACGGGTGGATGTGCGCAAACAGCGGATTGGATATCGGCTCCATTTCCGACGCCGCGTTTAATTTCATCGTGCATGAACCAAGCGGAATCATCGAGCGCGACAGGGTGATGTCCTTGGCCGCGGTCTTGCGCAGATAGCGCATGAATTCGGTTTCACTACGATAGCGATGAAAATGCGGATGGATAAGGAATTCGCTTTGCCGCATCAACGTCGATGGAATCGACGCCGGCAAATCGCGGTTAAACAAATCGCCGCCCGGTTGGTTTGCGGTGACTGCGGCGAAGACATGCAGCAAGCCTTCGACTTTGCCGCGCGTGGTGGTTTCATCCAAACTGACGCCGAGATGGTCGGCGTCGATTAATCGAAGGTTATATCTCGCTTGTTCGGCTTCGGTGTGCAGGCGTTGGGCGCGACCGTGCGCGCGAATCATAATCGTATCGAAATAATTCGAATGCACAATCTCATAACCGAGTCGCGTCAACCCGTCGGCCAAAGCGCGCGCCAACCGGTTGACTCGCGCGGCGATGCGCGTCAAGCCTTCGGGGCCGTGATATTGCGCATAAAAAGTCGCCATCACCGCCAACAACACTTGCGCGGTGCAGATGTTGCTGGTGGCTTTGTCGCGGCGGATGTGTTGTTCGCGCGTCTGTAACGCCATTCGATACGCGCGTTTGCCGTTGGCGTCAATCGATACGCCAATCAATCGCCCGGGGATGCTGCGCTTATAGGCTGCGCGCGCGGCCAAATACGCGGCGTGCGGCCCGCCATAGCCCATCGGCACGCCGAATCGTTGCGTGCTGCCGATGACAATGTCGGCGCCGAGTTCGCCCGGCGGAGTCAACATCGTCAACGCCAACGGGTCGGCCGCGAAAATCACCAGCGCATTGTTGGCGTGCAAGGTTTCGACCAACGCGCGAAAATCATCAATCCGCCCGCACGCGCCGGGGTATTGCACAATCGCGGCGAAACAATCGGCGGTGTCGGGATTCGCAAGCACATCCGCATCGCTTAAGTCGACAACTTGCGCATCAATCGCCATCGGCTCGGCGCGGGTTTGTACGACCGCAATTGTCTGCGGCAAACAATCGTTGTGAATTAACAACCGATTGGATTTACTCTTGCCAACGCGCCGCGCCAACATCATCGCTTCGGCCGCGGCGGTGGCTTCATCCAACAACGATGCATTGGCGATTTCCATTGCGGTCAAATCGGTAATCATCTGCTGAAACGAAAGCAACACTTCCAATCGCGCTTGGCTGACTTCCGGTTGATACGGCGTATAGGCGGTATACCAATCCGGATTTTCCATTACATTGCGGCGAATCACCGGCGGCGTCACCGTGCCGTAATAGCCCAACCCAATCATCGATATCGCCGCGACATTGTCAGCCGCGATTTGACGGCTGAGTTTGTTCAGGCGATTTTCATCCAAGGAATCGGGCAGGCGAAAGCGATGCCGAGTGCAGATGGATTGCGGCACGGTCTCGGCAATCAATTCATCCAATGATTCGATTCCCAAGGCGTGCAACATCTCGGCGATTTGTTGCGGGTTGGAACCAATGTGGCGAACGGCAAAATCGTCGGCGCGTGGCATGGGGTTTGGGGGTTGGAGTTGAACTTCTTAAAGTGTGCGTGTGCGTACGGTTGCAGGTGCACTTGTAAGTACACTTGCAAGTACCAGTGTCATTACAAGTAAGTGCACGGTGGCAATACGGTAACAGTCACGTTCACAGTCACAATCACGGTCAAAGTCAAAGTCACTTATCACTCAAGCGAATGCACATAATCCTGATAAGCGTCGGCGTCCATTAATTCCTCCATCGGTCGGCCGTCGTCGGTGCGCAGTTTGTAAATCCAGCCTTCGCCTTCGGGGTCTTGGTTGACCAATTCGGGGTTGTCGTTGAGTTGGTCGTTGACCGCAATCACTTCGCCGCCGAGCGGGGATTTTATCTCGCCGGCCGCTTTGACCGATTCGATAACCGCCACTTCGTCGCCGCAGCCGAGTTTGGCGTTGACCTCGGGCAATTCAACAAACACCACTTCGCCGAGTTGCTCTTGTGCGTGGTTGGTGATGCCGACAATATGCACGCCGTCCTGTTCGCGCACCCATTCGTGTTCTTCGGTGTATTTGGTGGTCATGTTTTCCCCCTGTGTGGTTGACGGTTACGAGTTTGGTTTAAGTAAAGTTTATAACAAAAGTTTACAGCAAAGTTACAGTGCAACTTGCAACAAGATTAAAGTGTCACTATTAATGTGTCACAAAAAATAAAATGTCACAAAAAAACATCGAGTACAAACTCGAACGTTACCGACAAAACCGCGCGGCGACAAATGGCAATTGTACAATCACAATCGGTATTTGTTTATTGCGCACTTGGGCAAAATGTCGCGCGCCGATTTTGGCGCAATCGCGCGCAATGGTCGCCATGCCAATCGGCTTTGCCAAACTCGGCGAATAGCCGCCGCTGGTGACGATGTCGATGTCGCGCGCGGCATCGTTCATTGTCGAATCGGTCGAAGCGCTCGAATCACTCGAATCGTTCGAAACAATCAAAGCGCCGGTGCGCACCGGTATGCGCCCTTCGGCGATAAAGCCGACGCGCACGGTTGGTGCGCCGTCTTGCAATTGCGCAAAAATTTTCGCCTCGCCTAAAAATCCGCCGGCGCGATTGCCGCCCGGACGGCGCGCCTTGCCAATCGCCCAGTTCAGCCCGGCTTCAATCGGCGTGGTTTGCGCGGTCAATTCGTTGCCGTATAAACACAAGCCGGCTTCCAATCGCAATGAATCGCGCGCACCCAATCCGCAAAGTTGCACCGCCGGTTGCGCCAGCAAAGCGCGCGCCACTCGTTCGGCATGCGCTTCTTGCACGATGATTTCGAAGCCGTCTTCGCCGGTGTAGCCGCTGCGCGATACGTGGCATTGCGCATCGCACAATTGCATTTCGCGCACTTCCATAAACTTCATCGACTCGGCATCCGCATTTAATTGCGCCAACGATTCGGCGGCGCGCGGGCCTTGCAATGCAAGCAAGGCGCAATCGTCGACCAATTGCATTTCGCATGCATCGCCGAGTTGCGCGCGCAGATGCGCAAGGTCGTTTTGTTTGCAGGCGGCATTGACCACCAACACAAATCGCCCGCCGATTCGCTGCACCATTAAATCATCGAGCACGCCGCCGTCTTGGCGGGTGAGCAATGCATAACGTTGTCGCCCGTCGGCAATTCCGCATACATCGGTCGGGGTTAATTTTTCCAATGCAAGCGCGTTGCGTTCGTCGTCGGCGAGTTCGATGACGCCCATGTGCGAAGCGTCAAACAAGCCGGCGTGTTCGCGCACATGCAGATGTTCGGCAATGATGCCGGCGGAATAATTCAACGGCATTTCATAGCCGGCAAACTTTGTTAGTTTCGCGCCGTGTTCGATATGCAATGCATATAACGGCGTGCGGTGCAGGTCGGGCATGCGGGTGAGGGGTTGGTGTCGGTGGCGGGGCGCATTGTGACATTCAGCACAAATGCGCGGGTTTTTTGCGCTTGAAGTTGCGGTTGGTGTTGTGCGGTAAAAAAGTTTTAGTAAAGTCGCCGTCCGTTTAACCATTTTAACCCATAGGTGACTGACGATGCAATATCAAGTTAACAATGATGCGCAAATTAACAATGACGCGCAAAATGATTCGCACAATGATTCGCATTATGCGCAATCCGCGCACTCTCAACCGCATATGCGGCGGTGGTTGCGCGCGGCGTTGTCGGCGGCGACCGCTGTTTTGGTTTTTGCCGCCGCGCCGGTGTTTGCGATTAATGAAGCGCAGTTTATTGACAAGGTGTTGGCGCAAGATCACTTATTGGAAGAGGCGCAAATTGGTTTGCAGATTAAGCGGTTGGAGTTGGATGCGAGTCGGGATAATTACGCCAATTGGAAGGCGGAGTTGTCGGCGGAGGTGGGGTATCGGGAGGTGGATTTGGACCGGGACACGCCTTCGACTTCCGCATACAACCATGAAACCGTGTCGAAACCGATTGATATTGACCTCGCGATTGAAAAACGGTTTTTGTCGCATCGCGGCAGTTTAAAGGTTGGGGTTGAATACGAAGAAGACCGTGACCGTTACACTCGTTACAAACGCGCCAAAAAAGGGGCGCCGCGAAAATACCACGACGAATACGGACTCGCCGACAACGAGACGCGAAAATATGTCAAGTACAGTTATCCGTTGTTAAAACACGACGGCAATGCCTTGTCGCTTAAATCATATAAGCGCAACATTTTGGATTTAAAGCGTCAACAACTTTCGTTTTTCGAAACCAAAGAGGATTTCCTTAGCGAACGACTCGAGGATTATTTGTCGTGGTTGTTGTATCACCGTTACGGTGAAGTCGACCGTGCGACGCTTAATCAGTTAGCCGCACTGTCACCGCAAGACGACAGTGAAACTGATTTGTTGCAAAGTACATTGTTAAACATCCAGGGTGAACAAACCGACAATGAAAACAAACTGCGTTCCGCACGACAACGATTGGCGGTGTTGTTAAACGCGCCGGCGTTGGAAAGTGATGCGCCGCAATTCGATTTAATGCAACGCGCCGATATGGTCGAAAAGAATTTATCGAAGTATTTGCGCGCCAACAGCCGCGACTTAAAAAGTATCGCGCACAACATCGAGTTAAGCGAATTGGAAATTGCGTATTACCAAAACCGCGAACTGCCAACATTGGATTGGGATATCGAAGTCGAACGCACTGACCTTACCAACGAGTCGGCGACATCCGCATACAGCGACGACCGTTGGGATTACAGTGCCACCCTCGAATTCCGCGTCCCGCTCGGCGGCAATGTGTTAACCAAATCCTATTTAACCCGCTATGAACTTGGCGTGCGCAAATTGGAAATCAGTTATGCGGAAAAACTGCAGGATTTAATCGCCGACATTCAATCGCTGCATGCATTGCTTGCCATCGACGATGAAAGTTTGCGCAATGCCGTTGCCGCCGCCGCGCGCAGTGCAAACAATGCGCGGCAACAACATCGTGAAGGTGCGGTGTCGTTGCGGGATTATCTGCAGGCGTTGTTGGATGAACGCGAGGCGCGGCATGAACGGATTGAGCGGTTGGTTGCGTATCAAAAAAATCGATTGGAGTACGACAATTTGCTCGACCGAATGATTGGCGAATAAGCGGCGCATGCATCGTCAACATATTGTCGAACGGCGGGCGGCGAAGTGGCGAACAACGGGCGGCGAAATAGTATCGAACGGCATAGCGATACGATGCGTTTGCAGGCATAATTGCGCGCCATTATCCAAAACGCCATCCAAAGTGTCGCCCAGCGTGTCGTCCAAAGTGCCGCCCGAAGCGGCGCCCAATTCACCATCAACCGAATCGCCGCCATCGCCGAACAACGGCGATGTTGCCGCGCGCGACGGGGTTGAGCGGATTTTTTATGACGGGCATTGGGTGCGCTATTACCCGCCGCCGCCGGAAACATTGGCGGCGAAAAAGCGTTTGATTGATGCGCTGACGCGGCGCACTTTTCATCACACCGAAGCCGGCATCAACACCCCGGGCGGCAAGGTTGCGCAGGCGCGCGCCGCTTGGCAAGCCGAACATCAGCCGCAACGCAAGCGCGTTAATGCGGCGATGTTGGCCGGGGCGTTGTTCAATCGCGCGACCGACATCTTCACCGCGATAGTCGATTTGGAGGAACGCGGCATCGACATCAAAGCCGACAATGCATTGATGCGCGAATGCGCGGCGTGTTTTACCGAGGCGCTCGAGTTGTGCGGGCAGGTGAAACATTCGAGCGGCGAAGAGGGCGTCGATGAATTGTGGGGCGAGCCGGTGAAGGTGTTTACGATGTCGCTGGATGAGTATTATCACAGCCGATATCGCAAAGTCGCGCAGGCGATGAGCGAGTTGGAACGCATCGGCGCGTTGGTGCAGGCAACCTTGTGCGCGCAATCGTGGTTTGCCGACGCCGGCGCATTGGTCGATGAATTTATCCAAAGCGCAAAACGCGAATGCGAAATCCTGCGCAGCGACCCGGATTATTGGCGGATTTGGCCAAAGTTTGTCGCCGACGGCGAACAATTGCGCGCTTTTATGGCGGCGATTCCGGCCGATGCATCGAGCGAATTGGAACGCCACATCAAACGCGGCACGCGGTTATTGCGCGACGGCGCGAAGTTAATTACTTGGGTTGCCAATGTGCGCGTGCCGATGCCGGTCAGCAGCAAAAAATTCGCCGATAAATGCGAACAATATCGAAGTCGCACTGGGCAATTGACGGCGCGTTAACTTGTGACGCTTTATTGGTCGCGTCGTTTATTTAATTTGTAACGCTTTACTGTTAACTTGTCACACTTTATATCGTGCGATTGATTAACAACGGAGTCGTTCCAGTTTCATAACTTAACAACTTGCCGGGCGCAATCCATGTCACCCGGTCGTCGTTACAATTGCATCCGCCGCAACGGTGAAAGTCGATATACAAGCCGATATACAAATCGCTGTCACTTATAAACGCAAACCCAACCACACTTGTTAAGTGCGCTCGTGTTAAGCGCACTTCGACAAACGGCGCAACTCGACAACTACGCCCCGTCCACCGCCTTCATGCTGAGCCGCACGCGTCCCTGTTTATCGACCTCCAACACCTTGACTTTGACCACATCGCCTTCGCTCAACACATCGCTGACTTGATTGACGCGGTCTTGCGAGATTTGCGAGATATGCACCAAGCCGTCTTTGCCCGGCAGGATGTTGACGAATGCGCCGAATTCCATCAGCCGCACAACCTTGCCTTCATACACCGCATCGACTTCGACATCGGCGGTGATTTGCTCGATGCGACGAATCGCCTCTTGCGCGGCTTTGTTGTCGGTCGAGGCGATTTTAATTGTGCCGTCGTCGTCGATGTCGATGCTGGTGCCGGTTTCATCGGACAACGCGCGAATCACCGCGCCGCCCTTGCCGATAACATCGCGGATTTTTTCCGGGTTGATTTTAATCGTGACGATGCGCGGCGCGTATTCCGACATCTGTTCGCGCGGACGGTCAATCGCGGCGCTCATTTCCTTTAATATGTGCAACCGCGCCTGTTTGGCTTGGGCGAGCGCTTGCGCCATGATGTCGCGGGTGATGCCGTCGATTTTGATGTCCATCTGCAAGGCGGTGACGCCGTCCACGCTGCCGGCGACTTTAAAATCCATATCGCCGAGATGGTCTTCATCGCCGAGAATGTCGGTCAGCACGGCGAACTTGTCGCCTTCCTTAATCAACCCCATGGCAACGCCGGCCACCGGCGCCGCGGTTTTGATGCCGGCATCCATCAACGCCAAACTCGCGCCGCATACGGTCGCCATCGAACTCGAGCCGTTGGATTCGGTGATTTCGGACACCACGCGAATCGTGTACGGGAATTCCTCTTGACTCGGCAACACCGGTGAAATCGCGCGGCGCGCCAATCGACCGTGACCAATCTCGCGGCGTTTCGGCGAGCCGACTCGACCGGTTTCGCCGACGCTGTACGGCGGGAAGTTGTAATGCAGCATAAAGTGGTCGCGGTAATCGCCCTGCAGGGCGTCGATGACCTGCGAATCGCGGTCGGTGCCGAGCGTGACCACAACCAACGCTTGAGTTTCGCCGCGCGTAAAACAGGCTGAGCCGTGCGTGCGCGGCAATACGCCGGTGTCGATGTTAATCGGGCGGACGCTGGTGTTGTCGCGGCCGTCGATGCGCGGCAGCCCTTCGAGGATTTGTCCGCGCACCGCGTTTTTCTCGATGCGCTTTACCGCGTCGCCAACCGCGCCTTTGAGGTCGTCCGCGTCCTCTTCGCCGCAAATCGCGGCGCGCACTTCGGCGCGAATTTCGTTGAGCGTGTTTTGGCGTTTGGCTTTGTCGGAGACGCGATAGGCGGCTTTGATGCGCCCGTTGTCCTCGGAGGTGACGCGCGATTCGAGCGCATCATCGGTCGGCGGCGGCTGCCATTCCCAACGCGGTTTGCCGGCTTCCTCGCCGAGTTCGCGTATCGCCTTAATCGCAACTTGGCTTTGTTCATGCCCAAACATCACCGCGCCGAGCATTTGTTCCTCATCCAAAGCCTGCGCTTCGGATTCGACCATCAGCACCGCACTGGCCGTGCCGGCGACGACCAAATCCAATTTCGATTGTTCGGCAAGTTGCTGCGCGCTGGGGTTTAACACGTATTCGCCGCCAATCATGCCGACGCGCGCGGCGGCGATGGGGCCGTTAAACGGGATGCCGGCGATTTGCAATGCGGCCGATGCGCCGAGTAACGCCGGGATGTCGGGGTTGATTTGCGGGTCAATCGACAGCACCGTGGCGATGATTTGCACTTCGTTCATATAGCCGTCGGGAAACAACGGGCGAATCGGGCGGTCGATTAATCGGCAGGTCAAAATGGCGTTTTCCGACGGGCGGCCTTCGCGCTTAAAAAAACCGCCGGGGATTTTGCCGGCGGCATACGTGCGCTCTTCGAATTCGACGGTTAACGGAAAAAATGAAAAATGGCTTTTTTCCCTGCGCCCGACCACGGTGACCAACACCACCGTATCGCCCATGCTTGCAATCACCGCACCGTCGGCTTGACGGGCAATCGCGCCGGTTTCGATGCGCATTTCATGCGCGCCATAAGGGAAAGTTTTGACGGTCTTCTTAACTTGCGTGTTCAATGGGGTGTCCTCGTTTGCTGATTTAAGCAGCGGTTAACAGCGTTAATAAAGTTTGAAAGGGTGGTTGACGGGGGGGTGACAAATTTTGCGTAACCAATGTTAAGTCACAAATTTCGAGTAATAAAGTTTATGCGTTTCGTAACCGTGCAGGTTAACAATGCGCCAAACGGTTCGATACACGGTTCGACAAACGGTTCGATAAATAGTGCGACGTATACAGTGACAAACCGGTTAATAGTGACAAACCAATCGCCGATGCATCGCGCACATAAACAAACGCCCGCCCGCGCATGCATACAAGCGAGGCGGAGCGGGGCTGAGCGGTGGGTGCAGTCCATTTCGGTTGCGTGTTGCGAGGGTGCGGATGGCGGCGTTACTTGCGCAAGCCGAGTTCGCTGATTAATGCGCGATAGCGCGTGACATCCGATTTGCGCAGATAACTCAGCAATTTGCGGCGATGATTGACCAGCCGCAACAAGCCCTGCCGCGAATGATGGTCGTGGGCGTGGGTTTTGAAGTGGTCGGTCAAATCGCGGATGCGCGCGGTCATCAGCGCGATTTGGACTTCCGGCGAACCGGTGTCGTCGGTTTTGCGTTGATGCTGTTTGACAATCGCGGATTTGTCCGCGGCGGATAAAGCCATCGTTAGGGTGTCGTTTGTGTGATTCGGTTAATTCGGTTTGGCGATTCGAGTTGGCGAAACAATCGTATGCGTGAATCTAAAAGTGCATCGAGTCGTAACAAAACCAATTCAATCGCAGTGCGAAATCGCAACGCGCGATGCGCGATAAATCTAATGATGCCGATTGCGACATTGGCATCGATTGCATCAAAGCCGATTGCCGCCAAAAGCCGCCGCAGTATACCTGCGGCGCGCGCCGTTGGCAAGGTTTTTTTGCGGCATTCGACAAAAAAATGCGTCGGGTTTTTTGCGCCCAAGCGCGCAAAAATCGCCGACAAATGCGCCATAATGCCGATAAATCGCAACGCCGCTAACGACTGCGCGCGATTGCGGCGGCAAAAGGGTCGAGCGACGGTTGCCCAACTGTCCAACGACCGTCCAACGCCATCCAACACCATCCAACCGGGAAATTAATTAATGCACGATACGGCGAAGCCCGCGAACGCATCGGCGGCGGATTCCGATGCGGTGTTGTCGGTGACAAATTTGCATAAAAGTTTCGGCGCATTGCAAGTGTTGCGCGGCGTGTCGCTGGTCGCGCATCGCCACGATGTCATCTCGATGCTCGGCAGTAGCGGTTCGGGCAAAAGCACGTTGTTGCGCTGCATAAACTTGTTGGAGACGCCGAGCGCCGGCGAGGTTCGCGTGCATGGCGAATTGATTAAAATGAAAACCGTGCGCGGTGCGCCCGGCATCGCCGACCATCGACAAGTCGAGCGCATTCGCGCAAAGTTGGGGATGGTGTTTCAGCAGTTTAATTTGTGGTCGCATTTAACCGCGTTGGAAAACGTGATGGAGGCGCCGCGTACGGTGTTGAAGTTGTCGCGCATCGAAGCGCGCGAACGCGCCGAGGCGATGTTGGCGCGCGTCGGCGTCGCCGAACGCAAGGATTATTATCCGGCGCATTTGTCCGGCGGACAACAACAGCGCGTTGCGATTGCGCGCGCCTTGGCGATGCAGCCGGCGGTGTTGTTGTTCGATGAACCAACCTCGGCGCTCGACCCCGAATTGGTCGGCGAAGTGTTGCGGGTGATGCGCAGTTTGGCGGAAGAAGGGCGCACGATGTTGGTGGTCACGCACGAGATGAATTTCGCCCGCGAGGTTTCGAATCGCGTGTTGTTTTTGCATGAAGGCGAAGTCGAGGAGGACGGCGCGCCTGATGAAGTGTTCACGCAACCCAAATCGGCGCGGTTTCGACAATTCTTGGCCGGGCATTAATCATTAACGGAATCAGTGCGTCGTTAACCGTTATAATGGCGTCGTTATGTTTTGTAGTTGTTTTGTTTTTGTGTTGTACTTGTTTTAATTTAATTTCAATTGATTGTTTATCAGTTATCGTTCACAAATTAAGTTACCGTTTACAAATTATTTTTACCATTTCCACTCAACCATCATCGCGCCGCTTGCGGTGCATAATTAACTTTTTCGTTCACCACATCAAAGGAGCACTTCCGATGAAAAAAACATTTCTTTCATTATTCACCGCGCTGGCGTTGACCTTCGCCGGCGGCGCGCACGCCGATTGGGAAAAAATCCGCATCGGCGTCGAAGGCGCGTATCCGCCGTTTAGCGAAATTACCAAAAGCGGCGAGTTGGTCGGCTTTGACATCGATATCGCGCGCGCATTGTGCGATGCGATGAACGCCGAATGCACTTTGGTGCCGCAGGATTGGGACGGCATTATCCCGGCGTTGTTGGCGCGCAAATATGACGCCATCATCGCCTCGATGTCGATTACCGAAGAGCGCAAGAAAAAAGTCGCGTTCTCCGAAAAGTATTACCAAACCCCGGCAAAGTTCGTGCGCAAAAAAGGTTCAAACATCAAAATCAGCAAGTCCGGACTGAAGGGCAAATCGGTCGGCGTGCAACGCGCCACGGTGCATGACAACTTCTTAACCGGCGAGTTCGGCAAGGCGGTGAAGATTAAACACTACGGCACGCAAGACGAAGCCTATTTGGACATGGTCGCCGGGCGCATCGATTTGTTGTTCGCCGATTCGATTCCGTTGCAGGACGGATTCTTAAGCACGCCGCAAGGCGCGGATTTTGAGTTTGTTGGCCCCGGCTATTCGCAGGAAAAATATTTCGGCGAAGGCATCGGCATCGCGGTGCGCAAAAAAGACCGCGACTTGGCCAAAAAATTCAACGCCGCGATTAAGGCGATTCGCGCCAACGGTCGTTATCAAAAAATCAACGACGAATATTTCGACTTCGATATTTATTAATCGAAGCGTTTTGATTCGCGCGACGACGATTTCGCGGCGATTACGGCATTGCCGTTGTAATCGCCGCCTTCATCGACGCGCATCGACAACGCAACCCGACGCCAACTCGACGCCATGCACGCGGTTTGGCAATATCTTCCGTTTGTGCTCGAAGGCGCGGCGTTGACCGTCGCGGTTGCGTTGTTGTCGTTGGCGGTCGCGGTGGCGCTCGGCGGGTTGACGGCCGCGGCCAAATTGTCGGCATCGCCGGCGGCGCGCGCGATTGGCGCGTTATACACCACCGTGATTCGCGGCATCCCCGATTTGGTGCTGATGACGCTGCTGTTTTTCGGCGGGCAAATCGCGGTCAATCATCTCACCGACGCGCTCGGCTGGGGCTATGTCAATGTCAGCCCGTTCGTCGCCGGCGTCATCACCATCGGCTTCATCTTCGGCGCATATATGGGCGAGACATTTCGCGGCGCGATTTTGGCGGTGGCGCGCGGCGAGATTGAAGCGGCCCAAGCGTTCGGCATGCCGCGCGCGCGCGTGTTTTTGCGCATCACGCTGCCGCTGATGATTCGCCACGCACTGCCGGGCTTCGGCAACAACTGGCTGGTGCTGATGAAAACCACCGCCTTGGTCTCGGTCATCGGTCTGCAGGATATGGTGTTCAACGCCGGACAAGCCGGCGGCGCAACCCGCCAACCGTTTTCCTTTTATCTGCTGGTCGCCCTGTTGTTTTTGGCGTTCACCGCCTTATCCAACCTCGCCCTCAAACGCATCGCCCGCCGATTCGCCGCGGTCGCGCGCGACGATGTGCATCGCGTTAATGGTGCATAGACGGCAACGCCCCAATCCACCAATGGATTTCACCGCCGTCATCGACAACTTGCCGCTGTATCTCAGCGGCTTGAACGTCACCATTCAACTGCTGCTCGGTTCATTGTTGTGCGGGTTGTTGTTGGCGGTGCCGCTCGGCGTTGCCGCGGCATCGCAGCATTGGTGGCTGCATGCGTCGCCGCGCGCGTTTATTTATTTCATGCGCGGCACGCCGTTGTTGGTGCAGATGTTTTTGATTTACTACGGCTTGGCGCAATTTGAACCGTTGCGCGAAAGCGTGTTGTGGGCGGTGTTTCGCGAGGCCTATTGGTGCGCGCTCATCGCGTTTTCCTTAAACACCGCCGGCTACACCGCCGAAATTGTGCGCGGCGCCATCGCGCAAACCGCGCACGGTGAAATCGAAGCGGCGCGCGCCTGCGGCATGTCGGCGCGCCAAACCCGCCGCCGCATCATCCTGCCCAGCGCCTGCCGCCGCGCCTTGCCGGCCTACGGCAACGAAGTCATCTTTATGTTGCACGGCACCGCCTTGGCCGGCGTCATCACCATCGTCGATTTATTCGGCGCCGCCAAAATCGTCAACGCCCGCCACTTCGTGCCGTTCGAATCCTTCCTCGCCGCCGGCGCGTTTTATTTGTGCCTAACCTTCCTCATCGTATTTTTATTCCAACGCGCCGAACGCAAATGGCATGCGCATTTGCATGTGCGCAGGGAATAGGGGCGGGGGTGCGGCGCATGGCGCATGCGGAAAATCATGGCTCAAAATAAACACCTCGTTGGATGCTTTGCTTTTGTTCATCCCGTAAGTCCATTGCGGCGATAAAAATCGATGCCCGCGATACAACTCGCGAATCATTTCGCAATCGTTGTACGACAACAGCCAACCGTCGCGGCGGCGCAATAATTCAGCCAGCCCTTGATGGTCGAAGTTTTTGTGGCAATCGCCGCCTTTGCCGTACAACTGTGACGCGATGCAATACGGCGGGTCGAGATACATCATGTCGTTTTGATGCTTTTGGAAGGTGCGTTTAAAATCGGCGTGCGCGATGTGCAGACCGCTTGCCTTAAATTGCGCGAGTTTGTCGATGCAGGTTTTGGTAAAGCGCGGATGTTGCGGCGACATGCCGCCGGATAAGGTGGTGCCGGAAAACGAACAGCGATTAAGCACAAAGAACACCGTTGCCATTTCGCGTTGGTCGGCAATCGTGGTGTGGCGTTTTTGCAGTGCGTAAAAATCCTCGCGACTCAACGGATAATAATCGCGCACTTTTTCGGATAAGCCGTGCGCGTCGTCAAGCAACACCCGCCAAAAATTAACCAACGGCTCGAAGACATCGTATGCATACACCTGCACGCCGCGCGAAGCCAACGCCAACTCGACCGAACCGCCGCCGACAAACGGCGAACACAATCGCTCGATGTCCGGCGGCAACAACGCAAGGATTTGTTTAACCGCGCGCGATTTCCCGCCCGGATAACGCAACGGCGATTTAATCAATGCCGACGCAACCGTCTTGTGCGTCGCATCGACGCCCGGCAACATCGATTGCGCGGTTTCGCCCGCATGGCGATTGGCGGCGGGTTGGGCGATCATTTGCCGTCGCGTCAACGTCAACGCGTCAACCAAGCCGTCAGCAGTTTAATTTGCAGTTCAGTTAATCTGCCGTTTTGCGCCGGCATTACGCCGTTGCGGCCGGCGCCGATGGAGTGGGTGATGGCGGCGATGGTGTTGCCGTATAGCCAGGCGTCGTCGGTTAGGTTGGGGGCGCCGAGTAATGGGTTGCCGGCGCCGTTGGCGGCGTGGCAGGCGGCGCAGAATTGTTGATATTGTTGTGCCGTGGCGGCGTGTTCGGGGGCGGTTTGGTTGGTGGTGAAGTTGCGCACGAAGGTTGCCATTTTGGCGACGTTGTCGGCGCCGCCGAGTGCGGCTTGCCAGCCGGGCATGATGGCGATGCGGCCTTGGGCGATGGTGTGGCGGATTTGTTCGGCGTCGCCGCCCCATTGCCAGGCGTAATCAGCCAAGTTGGGGAAGAGGTTGGCTTGACCTTGTGCGGTGCGGCCGTGGCAGTTGGCGCAGTTGTTATCGAATAAATTCGCGGCGAGTTGCATTGCATCTTCGTGCGTGCGCAAGTCGGCAATGTCGAGCGCATCCAACGCCGCCAATTTGTCGCCGTATTGGTTATCGATGCGCGCGCGGTTTTCGCTGTATTGTTTGGCCGTGGTCAGGTCGAACAAACCGTTGTAATTGCCAAAGCCGGGATAGGCGATGAGATACAGCACCGAAAAAAACAACGCCGCCAACATCAACCAAAACCACCACTTCGGCGGCGGGGCGGCGTTTTCGCCGAGCGTTTCATCCCAGACTACTTCGCTCGGCGATTGGTCGTCGCGCGGGAAATACACGCGCACCACCAACGCCAGCAAAAACAGCAGCCCGATGAGCGTCAAGCCGACCACCCACCACTGCCAAAACATCGGTAATGCCGCAAACATTAGTCGTCCTCCAGCGGAATGCGCATGTGTTGTTGTTGTTCGTCGCGATTGGCGTTAAGCGAAATCCACACGACCAACAAAATCATCATGCCCATCACCAGCACATCGCCGAGTAATATAAATTGCCACATTTGCACCATTGCAGTGTCCTCGTTAAGACCGCGTTAATAAACGTTCGTACAGTTCAATCAATTCAAATTACTTTAATAACGTTACATTTAACCTTTGCACAGTTAACCTTTGCATTTAACACTTCAGTTACCGTTGCCGCCGCCATCGTCGCCGTCACCATTCACCATTCAACGCCGCTCGATACCCAACGATTGCAGATACGCAACCAATGCATCCAATTCGGTTTTACCGTGCAAAGATTGCGCGGCGGTTTGGATTTGGGCGTCGCTGTATGGATGACCGAGTTGGCGCAGGCGTTTCATCTTGGCGGCGATGCTTGATGTGTTGAGCGCGTTTTCGGCCAGCCACGGATACGCCGGCATAATCGAATCCAACACCACCGCGCGCGGGTCGATTAAATGGATGCGCTGCCAATCGTCGCTGTATTTGCCGCCGATGCGCGCAAGGTCGGGGCCGGTGCGTTTCGAGCCCCATAAAAACGGTCGGTCATACACCGCTTCAGTGGCGCGCGAACGGGCGCCATAGCGCATCACTTCGGCGGTCAATGGGCGGATTTGTTGCGAGTGGCAACCGACGCAACCTTCGCGGATGTAAAGGTCGCGCCCGGCCAATTGCAATGCGCTGTATGGCGCAACTTCGGCGCGCACCGGTTGCCCAAACAAATTCGGCAAAATTTGCACCAAGCCGCCAATCGAGGCGACGACGATGATGCCGAAAATCAACAACGCCGAATTGCTTTCGATGGTTTTATGCAGTTTGAGCATTTTGGTTAAGCGGTTAATGAATGGTCAATTGTCACTCGTCACGTTACTCGTCACGTCACTTGTCACTCGTTACTCGATACAAAATTAATACGCGGTTAATCGGGGCGGCACAGTTAATACAGTCGACACGGTCAATTCGATACAGTCAAGACAAGTCAACACAGTCAATTTAAAACAGTCAATTCAAAACAGTCAACACAGTCGGCACAGTCAATGTAATCAATAAAAAATTAATGCACAGCATCCACCGAAGCATCGGCGCGTTTGCCAACCGGCGGGATTGCAACCGCGCGCATCGTGCCGCGCGCCAAGGTGGTGAGTAAATTAATCGCCATCAATATCGCGCCGAATAAAAACAGCGCGCCGCCCAACAGGCGAATCCAATGATAGGGCGCGTTCATTAACATAATGTCGATGAACGAATAACTCAGTTGCCCGTAATTATCCAGCGACAACGCCATCAAGCCTTGCGAGATGCCGGCGCCCCACATTGCGATGATGTACAACAGCGCACCGGTCAACGCAATCCAAAAATGCGGATTGACCCAACCGGGATACGCCAGCGGTCGTGCGGCGATGCGCGGGGTTAAAAAATACAAGGTGCCGAAGGTGATGAAGGCGTTCCAACCAAGCGCGCCGGAATGCACATGCCCGATGGTCCAATCGGTGTAATGGCTGACCAGGTTGACGCTTTTGATGGACATCATCGGGCCTTCGAAAGTCGCCAGCGCGTAAAACACCATCGACACCATCACAAACTTTAAGCCGGGGTCGGTGCGCAGTTTATGCCACGCGCCGCTCATCGTCATCACCGCATTCACCATCGTCGCCCACGACGGCAACAACAGCACGATGCTCATCACCATCGCCAAACTCATCAGCCAATCGGGCACGGCGGTGAAATGCAGATGATGCGGGCCGACCCAGATGTAGGTGTATACGAACGACCAAAACGCGACCACCGACAGGCGATAACTCCAAATCGGACGCTCGGCTTGTTTGGGCAGGGTGTAATAAAACATTCCGAGAAAGCCGGCGGTGAGAAAAAAGCCGACGGCGTTGTGTCCATACCACCATTGCACAATCGCATCTTGTGCGCCGGCATAAACCGAATAGGATTGCATCCAACTGTATGGCAAGGCCAAACTGTTGACGACATGCAACATCGCCACGACCAAAATCAACGAACCGAAAAACCAATTCGAAACATAAATCGGGCGAATTTTGCGGCGCGCGATGGTGCCGAAAAACACCACGCCAAATGCAATCCACAACAATGCAATCGCGATATCGAACGGCCATTCGAACTCGGCGTATTCTTTCGAGGAGGTGTAGCCGAACAGCACCGACAACAACGCCGCGGCCAAGCCAATCTGCCAAGCCAAGCCGGCAAACCATGCAAGTCGCGGCGCAAACAGACGCGCGTGGCAGGTGCGTTGTACGCTGTAATACGCAGTCGCCATCAAAGCCGAACCGCCGAAGCCGAAGATGACGGCGTTGGTGTGAAACGGACGCAATCGCCCGAAGGAAATTTCGGCGATGTCAAAATTCAATTGTGGCATCACCAATTGCGCCGCCAACCACACCCCGGCGGTCATGCCAATCAACGACCAAATAATCGCGCACACCAACAACAGCACGGTGGCGGAATCGGTGTAATGATGCGCGGCGGAATTGCGGTTGTCGTTCATCTCGTTATACGCCCAAGGTTGGGCCGACGCCATGCACCCACAGCACGACGCTCAAGCCAAGCAAAGTTAAAAACGCGCTGACCAAAAAACCCAACAACGCGCACCCCATCAACACGCCGCGTTCGCGGTCGGTGTGCAGCAACGGCGGGATTGCCGCAAACAACAAATAGGAACTGAACGCAAACACCGGCGCGAGGATGATGATGTGCAATAAAATATCCGGATACAGATGCAACACGCCGCCGAGCATAATCGGCGTGCCGGCCAATGCGGCGACGGCAAAGCAACCGCTCAAGTCGGCGCGTTCGGCATAAGTCGACGCCATCCATTTCATCATCAACACCGCGCTTAAGAATCCGACAATCAACGCGGTTGCATACCCGGCGGCGATAAGCGCGGCGTTTTCGAATGACAGCGCAATCGGTTTTGCCGCGCCAAGCGGCCAACCGAATCGCCACATGCCAAACAACGCGCACACCGGCGGCACCAATCCAATCCATAACGCATAACCAAAAAACCACCGCCGCGATGAATATCGCGCGGCTGCAATGCGTTCGAACAGGGTTGGGAAGAAGGTTGCCATGGGCTGATTGTATGAATCGGTTGCGCGTTGAGTCAAATGGAAATTCAATTCGGGGCGTAACTTGATATAAATCAAATAAATTAATACAAGCCAAATTAATATGAATCAAAATGCGCGTTGCGTCGGCACAGTCAAAGTTAAATCACCGCAACCGGAGGTTCATAATGAAGCGCGCAATTAATTCACCCAAGCGCGCGCATTGCGAAACAGTTGCAGCCATGGACTGTATGCACCCCACTTCGGCGCATCATGCGCGCGCCAAGTGTGACATAGCGTGCGCACAACTCGTTCGGGATGCGGCATCATCATTGTGAAACGGCCGTCGGCGTTGGTAAAGCCGGTTGCACCGCCGGGCGAACCGTTGGGGTTGGACGGATAGGTTTCGCTTGGGCGCGCGTGATTGTCGACGAAGCGCATGCATATCGATGGGTTGGGCGATTTATGCATCGACTCGACGGTCGACTTGTTTAACGAATCGTTTATCGATTCATTTTCACCGCACCATTGCGCGCGACCTTCGCCGTGTGCGACGGCAATCGGCAGCATCGAGCCATGCATGTCTTGCAACAATATCGATGGTTGCGCGCAAATCTCGACCATTGCGATGCGCGATTCGAATTGTTCGGAGTGGTTGCGCGCAAACCGAGTCGGCCAATGCGCGCTGCCGGGAATCAATTCGGCAATCGCCGCCATCATCTGACAGCCGTTGCATACGCCGAGTGCGAAAACATCGTTGCGTTGAAAAAATGCGGCGAATAAATCATGCAGGCGGGCGTTGTATAAAATCGATTTCGCCCAGCCTTCGCCGGCGCCGAGTACATCGCCAAATGAAAATCCGCCGCAAGCGACCAAGCCGCTGTATGCATTTAATGGGCTGTCATCCAATGCGCCGCCTTGCGCCAAATCGCTCATCGTTACATCGACGGCATCGAAGCCAACACAATCGAACGCCGCCGCCATTTCCCAATGCCCATTGACGCCTTGCTCGCGCAAGATTGCAACCTTTGGGCGTGTGGCGATTGACGGGGCATTGCCGTTGGCATTGTCACTGTTACTGTCACTCTCACTCTCACTTTTGTTTTTACTTTGGTCGCCACTGTTACTTTCACTGTCACTGTTACTGTCACTTCCCCCGCGCCCGTCGCCGCAATGCGCAAAGGTCGTGCGCACAAACAAGCCGGGGTCATCCGCATCGAGTTGCGCGTATTGTTGCGCGGCGCATTCGGGGTTGTCGCGCAAGGTTTGCATGCAGTGCGACGTTTCCGACCAGATGCGATGCAGTGCACTGCGTGCGATGTGCAGATGAGTTTGGTTGGCGGCGTCGATGCGGATTTCATCGCCGCGCGCTGCATGGCCGATTCGATGGGCGTTATCGGTTAAGCCGAAAGCGGCGAATTGTTTTTCGATATAGTTGCGGTCGTGGCGCGCGGTTTGTATCACCGCGCCGAGTTCTTCGCAGCAGAGTATTGCCAATACTTTTTGGTGCAGTGAGTCGTTGGTCGAATCAGTTTGCGAGTCAGTCGACGGTGTCATCGACGAGTCAATCGACAAATCATTCGACGAATGAACCAACCGCAACGGCAATTCAATCATCAACCCGCAACGCGCGGCAAACGCCATTTCGCATAACGTCGTCAACGCACCGCCGTCTGAGCGGTCGTGATACGCCAGCAGACGACGTTCGCCGATGAGATGTTGTATGCAGGCAAAAAATCGCCGCAACAAATCGACATCATCGAGGTCGGGGGCGGCGTTGCCGAGTTGTGCGGTGGCTTGCGCCAACGTTGATCCGCCGAGTCGATGGCGTCCGTTTGCCAAATCCAGCAGCCATAAATCATTGTCGCGGCGCGCGCATAATTGCGGCGTGACATTGTTGCCGACATCGCGCATCGCGGCGAAGGCGGTTATCACCGGCGACAACGGCGCGATGGCGCGATGTGCGTTGCCAAAGTCGTCTCGCCATACGGTGTTCATCGCCATCGAATCCTTGCCGACCGGAATGCATACGCCGAGTTGCACGCAACATTGGGTGACCGCGCGCACCGTGTCATACAACGCCGCATCTTGCGCCGGTTGCCCGGCCGCGACCATCCAGTTGGCCGAAAGTTTAATGCTGTCCAAGCCGTCGAGATGCGCGCAGGCGATGTTGGTAATCGCTTCGCCGAGCGCGATGCGTCCGCTCGCCGGCGGATGAATTAAGGCAAGCGGCGGGCGTTCGCCAATCGCAACCGCGATGCCGCAATCGTCATAATGCCCGGCGGCGACAATGCCGACATCGGCGACCGGCGTTTGCCATGGCCCAATCATCGGCTCGCGCACCACGCGCCCGCCAACGCTGCGGTCGCCGATGGTGATGAGGAAACTTTTGTCGGCAACACTGGGAAACCGCAGAATTAATTGCGCGGCGTGTGCGAGGGTGATGTTGGTTAAGTTTAGCGGTGCGTGTGCATCATTTTTTTTGTTTTGCACTTTGCCGTTTACTTTGTCGTGCACTTCGTTATGCACTGTGTTGTGCATTTTGTTATGCACTTTGTTTTGCACTTCGCCATGCACTGTGTCGTGCGTTTTGTTTTGCACTTCACTATGCACTGTGTCGTGTACTTTGTTATGCACGTCGTTATGCACTTCGTCGTGCACTTTACTCTGCACTTCACGCGACACTTCGCGGCGCATTGTTGGCGGTGCGCCGAACAAAGTTTGCATCGGCAAATCAATCGGCGTGGCGCGCGCGTCGTCGTCGGCGAAGTGGCTGTCGGTCACGCGCAATTGCGGCGTTTGTGCGGCGTGTCCGACGACCGCATGCGGACATCGTTCGCGGTGGCAAATCGCGGCGAATGCTTCGAGGTGCGCGGCGTCGATTGCCAACACATAACGCTCTTGCGATTCATTGCACCAAATCTGCAGCGGCGACAAGCCCGGTTCATCGCTCAAAATCGCGCGCAATTCGATGGTGCCGCCGCGCGCCGAATCATGCACCAATTCCGGCAATGCATTGCACAACCCGCCGGCGCCGACATCGTGAATCGACACAATCGGATTGTCCGCGCCGCGCGCAATGCAGGCGTCGATGACTTCCTGACAACGTCGTTGCATCTCGGCATTGGCGCGCTGCACCGAAGCGAAATCCAACCCTTCATCAGCGTCGCCGGCCGCGCCGCTCGATGCCGCGCCGCCGCCCAAGCCGATTAACATCACCGCGCCGCCCAATGACACCAACGGCGTGCCGGGCGCGATGGGTTGCTTATGCACCGCCTGCGGTCGAATCGCGCCGACGCCGCCGGATAACATAATCGGTTTGTGATAAGCAAAATGCCGCGCGCCGTTGTGTTCGTCACTTTGTTCGTTGCGCTGCCCGTCGTAGTGATACTCAAACACGCGGAAGTAACCGCCAATCATCGGGCGACCGAATTCATTATTAAACGCCGCCGCGCCAATCGGCGCATCCAACATTATCTGCAGCGGTGTCGCCAAACGCGGCGGACGGTTGCGCGCCCTTTCATATTCGCGCTCCCATTCGCGCGGATGATTCGGCAGATGCAGATGCGACACCGCAAAGCCGGCGATGCCGGCCAACGGCGCACCGCCGCGACCGGTCGCCGCGCCGTCGCGAATCTCGCCGCCGGCGCCGGTGGCCGCGCCGGCAAACGGCGCAATCGCGGTCGGATGATTATGCGTCTCGACCTTGGCGGTGAAATGCACCGCCTCGCGTTGCCGCGCATAACGATTGGTGCGCGGTTGCATCAACAGCCGTTCGGCCTCGTGTCCGCGCAACACCGCGGCGTTGTCGTTATATGCGCTCAGCACGCCGCGCGGATTGGCGCGATGGGTTTGGCGAATCATCGCAAACGGCGAATCATCCAAGCGTTGCCCGTCGATTACCCACTCGGCGTTGAAAATTTTATGGCGACAATGTTCGGAGTTCACTTGCGCAAACATCATCACTTCGACATCGGTTGGGTTGCGCCGCAGTTTTTGATATTGCGCAAGCAGATAATGTTTTTCTTCCTCGCTCAACGCCAACCCAAATTGCGCATCGGCGTCGTTCAACGCGTCGAGCCCCGCGCCTTGCAAATCGATTATTGCCAACGGCGCGGCGGCGGTGCGCGCAAACAATCGCCGCGCATCATCGATGTCGCTAAGCACCGATTCGGTCATCGGGTCGTGCAGTAATGATTCGATTGCGGTCGTGTCGCGCGGCGGTTGGTCAAACCGCAATCGCCATCGCACACCGCGTTCGATGCGCGCAATATCGGTCAAGCCGCATCGCCGCGCGATGTCGGTGGCTTTGTTCGACCATGCGGAAATTGTGCCGATGCGCGGCACGATGATGCATTGATGTTGATGTTCGCGGTCACTTGATTCGTGACTTAATGAGTCGCGTGTGTCGTTGTCGGCATCGTCACTTACTTTGTTATTTACTTTGTCACTTGCTTCGTCACTTACCTTGTCACTTATTTCGTCACGCACATCACTGGACGAGTCACCGCGCGAATGCAGAAGTTGTTTTAAGACGACAAGTTCACGCGGCGACGGTGGCTTGGGTGCATCGATAAAGTATACAAATCGCGGCGAGGCAATCGCCGGGGTTTTATCGCCGAGTAGTGCGCGCAGTTGTTGCGACAACTTCGCCCGTTGATGCGCACTGCGCGCAACGCCGCCGACAATGCTTAACATTCGCGTGGCGGTTGCGGTTGCGGCTGCGGTTGCATTAATGAAGTGCGGTGAAGTGCGGCGTGCGGTGACTCGAGGGTTCGCTTAATAAGTGGTGATGAATAAGCGGCGATGGATTTGTGATTGCACTACAACACCGAAGCGTTTTTCATCGCCGCGGTTACTTGCGCATGGCACGAATCCGACAACACTGTCAGCGGCAAGCGAATGCCGACATCAGCCATGCCCAATTGCGCGACCGCCCATTTGACCGGTATCGGATTGGATTCGATAAACAAGGCGGTGTGCAATGCCTGCAATTTTTCATTGAGGTCGGTCGCGGCTTGCCAATCGCCGGACAACGCGGCTTGACACATTTGATGCATTAAGGTTGGCGCGACATTGGCGGTGACCGAAATGCAGCCGTGTCCGCCTGCGCGCAACAATTGCAAGGTGGTGGCGTCGTCGCCGGAATAAATCGCAAATTCATCACCGTTGCCTTGTTGGCATTTTTGTTTTAACTCGGCGATGCGCGCAATGTCGGCGCTGGCGTCTTTGACGCCGATGATGTTGTCAATCGCGCTCAGGCGCACAATCGTATCGTTGTGCATATCGAGTGCGGTGCGTCCGGGGACGTTGTATAAAATTTGCGGTATGTCCACGCGCTCGGCAATCGTGCGGAAGTGTTGGTATAAACCGTGCTGTGTCGGTTTGTTGTAATACGGCACCACCAACAGGCAGGCATCGATATCCAGTTTGCTTGCGCGCGTGGTTAGTTCAATCGCCTCGGCAGTCGAGTTCGCGCCGCTGCCGGCAATCACCGGAATGCGCCCGGCGGCAAACGCCACAGTTTGACGAATCACCTCAATCTGTTCGTCGATATCCAACGTCGCCGACTCGCCGCTGGTGCCGACCGAGACGATGCCGTCGGTGCCGCAGGCGATGTGATGCTCGACCAACTTGCGCAAATTTTCCCAGTCAATTGCGCCGTCGGGATGCATCGGCGTTATCAACGCCACAATGCTGCCGCTAAGCATTATCCACCTCCTCGATTCAAGACCGCCATCATAACCGCAACGCATTGCCAAAACAAGTTGGCGCGATTATACTGGCGGCAAGTCGCCTTTGTGATTGTGCGATTTTGTGATTATATTAATGTCGTTAACTTGCACTGTTCATTAAAGTTACTTTTACTTTTAAAGTTACTTTTACTTTTAAAGTTACTTTTACTGTCGCAGTTAACATCACAAGTTAACACCACTCGTTACCGTTACTTTTGTTAACACCAACGCCAATGAATTCCGCCACCTCAACGCCGTCCGCATCGGCGTCGTCCGTTGCGACTGTGCGCGTCGGGTTGTTGTTGTGCGACGATGTCGATGCATCGGCGCAACTCGAATACGGTGATTACGCTTCGATGTTTGCGCGCGGCTTGGATGCCGCCGACGGCGATTTTGCCTTGGCGGCGTATCGTTGTTATCAGGGCGAATTGCCTTCATCCGCCGATGCGCATGATGCGTATTTAATTTCCGGTTCGAGATGTTCGGTGTATGAATCGTTGGATTGGATTTTGCGCTTGCGCGAATTTGTGCGCGAATGCCATGCGCGGCGCAAAAAAATTGTCGGCATTTGTTTCGGGCATCAACTGCTCGCCGATGCACTCGGCGGCGCAACTCATAAAGCCGCAGACGGCTGGGGCATCGGCGTGCATCAAACGCATATCCGCGAATCGCAACCGTGGATGTGCGCGCCGGCAAATGATGCGCCGAATGATTCGTCCAACGACACACCAAACGAATATAACTTGGTGGTGATTCATCAAGACCAAGTTACGTCCTTGCCGCCGGGGTTTCGCGCGATTGCGCATAATGATTTTTGTCCGATAAGTATGTTTGTCGATGCGGATGACAATGTGCTCGGCATCCAAGGTCACCCCGAATTCGATAAACGCTATTGCGCCTATCGGCTGCAATCGCGCAAGCCGCAATTGTCGGCGGCGGCGTATCAGCAATCGCTCGAATCGCTCGAACGATTGACGCCGGATTCGGCGGAGGTGTTCGATTGGGTGGCGCGTTTTATGCGCGGTGCGCAGTGCACTTAAATGCGCGCAACATGGATTGCATTGGTGCGGCACGGCGTTAGCCGTTGGAATGAACGCAATTTAATTCAGGGGCGCACCGACATCGCCTTAAGCGACGCCGGCATCGCGCGATTAAAACAAACCCAGCCGTGCGCACAATGGTTGGCGGCGCGATGGCTATGCAGCCCGTTGCAACGCGCGCAGGCAACCGCCGCCTTGCTCAATCCCGCCGGCGCCATCGAAATAACCGAGGCGTTGATTGAAACCAATTGGGGCGAATTCGAAGGTTTGCGTCGCGACCGATTGGCGGCGCGCATTGCCGAGTTAAATTTAACGCCTGACCACGGCTTGGATTTTCAGCCGCCCGGCGGCGAAAGCGCGCGGATGGTGCAGGCGCGATTGGCGGCGTGGTTGCGCGGTTTGCCGCCCGATGCGCGCATGGTTGCGGTGACGCATAAAGGCATCATTCGCAATGCATTAAGTTTGGCGTGCGATTGGCAAATGGCTGATGAGTTTCGCCCAAAACCGAATTGGGCGTTGCCGCATTTGTTTTGTGTGGTCGAGGGCGAGTTGCGGTTGGTGCAGTTAAATTGTGCGTGGGGGGAGGTGCCGCCGTGGGCGGGGGAGTAGGCGGTGAGTTACTTTATTAATTCACCGTTACTTGCCAAGTCACTGTAACCTATCAAGTGACGGTTACTTATTAAGTAACAATGTGGTTTGCTGTTAATTAATGTGGAGACGACAATGTTAAATTTATTTTTATTAAATGCTGTTTTTGTGTGCGTGATATTGCGAAAGCCGTGTGCGCACTATGTGCCTTGGGAAAAGGCGATGTTGGTGTGCGCGGTGTCGTTTGCCGCGTGTTATATGCAAGAGCGGCTTTGGGAAATGATACAGCGAGTCATCGTTGTATCGCTTCACCAACACGCACTTTGGGTTTTGTGTGTGGTAGCGAGTGCGTATGGCGTACTGAAGTTGGCATCAAATCCGCGCGAAGTGCGGGCGGTATCGGCAATGGGTAATTGGGTGTTTTTAATTATCGCGTTTGGCGTTTTGTCAATTTTGGCGGCTTTTGTAATTGGCAATGCCGCTCGGTATGGCGCATAGGGCGACGGATGTTTTAGTGCCTTGGCGGCAACGCGAGCGGGCTGTGTACCCGTTGTGGTGTGCAACCCGCACTCTCATTTAAAGTGACTGTTAACCCACCATCACTTATAAAACTTCGCCTCCCCCGGCGGACGAGTTTTAAATCGGCGATGCGCCCAAAAGTATTGCGCCGGCGCGTGGCGTATCAGCCGCTCAATCGCGCGGTTCATTGTGACCACATCCGCCATTTCATCGCCGCATGGATAATCGGGCAGCGGTTCATCGAATCTGATTTCGAAGCCGCGTCCGCGCGGCAGGATTTTGGTTGCGCACGGGAACACGGTGGCGTTGCCCAATTTTGCGATGCGTCCGAGCGTTGGATAAGTTGATGCCGCGATGTTAAAAAATGGCGCGAATATGCCGCGTCGTTTGCCGGCGTCTTGGTCCGGCAGATAATAAAATTGCCGCGCATTGCGCAGTTGTTTAATCATCGATTTCGGCGCGGCGTTGTGGGCGTATAAAATGTTGCCGAATCTTGCGCGCCGCGCGGTGACTTGCGCATGCACGACCGCATTGGGATGACGCCGATACATGCTGAGCATCGGATGCACGCCCGACAAAAAAACCCCGCCGTATTCCAGCCCGACAAAATGCGGCGCGAGCACAATGATGTTGACGCCGTCTCGGCGCGCGGCGTTGTATTTGTCCGCGCCGACAATTCGCGTCAACCGCTGCAACCGCGCAAAATCCGCATGCCAAACCAACGCCGCGCTAAACACCGCCGCGCCGAGTTGATGAAAATGTCGCCGCGCCAACGAATGAACTTCGCGCGTCGATAACTGCGGAAAACACGCGGCAATGTTGCGCCGCGCAATCGCCCGACGCGGCGCATGCAGCCAATGCGCGATTTCGCCCAAGGTGATGCCGAATGCATACAACACGCGCCACGGCAAATGCGCCAACGCGCGCAACACGGCGAAGGTGCAACGCACGCGCAGATGCGTGGCGACGGAGGGCGGGGAAGTGCGCGCCGACATTACGGCGTTAGGGATGAGGTGGGGGCGATGTTACGAAGTGACAAAAAATAGTGACGGGGAATAGTGACAAGTGAAGTGACAAACAATAAAGTGACAAACAAAAGTGACGGCGTGCGGCGAATCGAAACAAATGGATTGTCGAGTTGGATTGTCGAGAAGCAATGTCGAGATGAACCGTCGATAGGGAGTGTGCAAGTATACCTTTAAATGGCATGCGCCCATTGTGTGCACGTTGTGCGCGGACATTGCGAAGGCGGCGTCGCGCACGCACCGCAACTCGTTGCAATCACCGCTTGCAATCGCTGCGCAATTAACAAAACTTAATCAAATTAAATTAAAAAAACCGCAAATGATTTCCATCATCGCCGCTGACGACGGCGTTAATAATGCTACAATCGACACCGTTAAATCGCCATCGAGTTGCATAGCCCGCCGTTAAGTTGCACTGCGCATTGCACTCGTTACAATTCACCTTCGCCCAAGTTGGAGCCGCGAGTGACCGAGTCCATGCCCCTGACCGCCGAGATGATTGGGGTTATGCTCATTTTGTTGCTCACCATTTATTTGTTCGCCTTCGAAGTCGTGCGCGTCGATGTCGCCGCGATTGTGATTATGGTGCTCATCGGATTGAGCGGTTTGATTCCCAATTACGACGGCTTGGTCGAGCCGCAATTATTGTTCAGCGGCTATTCCAGCAATGCGGTGATTTCGATTATTGCGGTGATGATTATCGGCGCCGGCTTGGATAGGACCGGCATCATGGGGCGATTGGCAGGCAAAATCCTGCGGCTCAGCGGACACACCGAAGGACGGGTGATTTTCCTCACCTCGAGCGTGGTCGGGGTGATTTCCAGTTTTATGCAAAACATCGGCGCGGCCGCGTTGTTTTTGCCGGTCGTCAATCGCATCGCACGGCAGGGCGATTTGGCGATTTCGCGGCTGTTGATGCCGGTCGGGTTTTGCGCGATTTTGGGCGGCACGATAACTTTGGTCGGCTCGAGCCCGTTGATTTTGTTAAACGACTTAATCCAAAACACCAACAACACCCTGCCGCCCGATGTTGCGCCGATGCAAACCTTCGGTTTGTTTTCGGTGACGCCGATTGGCTTAATGTTGTTGGCGATGGGCATTTTTTATTTTATGTTCCTTGGACGGTTTGTGTTGCCGGTCATCAAACACAAGCCGGGCGAATCCGGCTCGATGCTGCAATATTTTAAGGAAGTGTACGGCATCGCCGGCGAGGTCTATGAATGCAAAGTGCGCGACGACAGTCCGTTGATTGAAAAAACCCTGTCGGATATCGATGCGGCCGGACGCGCCGGTTGGATTGTCGCGATTCGCAGCGGCGACACAATGATTGTCGCGCCGCGCGGTGATTCGGAATTTTTCGAAGGCAGCGACATGGCGATTATGGGGCCGCGCGATGCGGTGCTTAAGTTTGCCGATGAATACGGTCTCGAAGTCAAAAGCGAACTCGATGCATTCGCCGAAGTGCTCAGCACCGCGCGCGCCGGCATCGCCGAGATTGTCGTGATGCCGGATTCATCGATGATTGGCAAGAGCGTCACCGAAGCGCAAATCCGCCGCAAATACGGCGCGACGGTGTTGGCGGTGTTTCGCGCCGGGCAAGTCATCGACCGCGATTTTGCCGAGTTGGTGTTGCAATCCGGCGACACTTTAGTCGTGCATATTCGCTGGGATAATCTGCTGCCGATTGCCGACGACCGCCACGATTTCGCCGTGGTCACCGATTTCCCGCGCGAAGACAATCGCCCGGAAAAACTTAAATACGCCGCGTGTTGTTTTTTTGTTACCTTGTTGTTGGTGCTCGGCACCGATATGCGATTGTCAATCGCCTTGATGACCGGCGCGATTGGAATGGTGGTGTTCGGCGTGTTAAAAATCGAAGAGGCATATCGCGCGATTGGTTGGCAGAGCGTGTTTTTGTTGGCGAGTTTAATTCCGCTCGGCATCGCCGTCGAGAGCAGCGGGGCGGCGGCGTGGATTGCGCAACAGTTATTGTTGTTGCTCGGCGATGTGCCGAGTTGGGTGTTGCAGGCGGTGGTGGCGATTATCGCCACAGTGTTCAGTTTATTAATGTCCAATGTCGGCGCCACAGTGTTGTTGGTGCCGTTGGCGATTAATATCGCCATCGCCACCGGCGCCAACCCGGCGGTGTTTGCCTTAACCGTCGCCTTGGCGACCTCGAATTCGTTTTTAATTCCCACCCATCAGGTCAATGCATTGATAATGGGGCCGGGCGGTTATCGCGTTTCGGATTTTGTCAAAGCCGGCAGCATTATGACGATAATGTTTTTGGCGGTGGTGATTTCGATGTTGGCGTTGCTGTATTGATGCGCCGCCGCTTGACACGGTTGGCGTGGTGGGGTATGGTTTTGGCGATGCGATGATGTCGTTGCGACCGCTCGGCATCCATTGGCTTTGATTCACGCTTTAATTGATTGGCACTTTGACTTAACTTAACCTGATTTGTGCTTTAACTTTAATGACTCTCGCTTGGAAAATGAACGACAGTAAACACCAGCCGACTGCGCAACAATCGCCGCCCTCTGATGCCCCCCCCGCAACCGCCGTGCACGGCGTTGGCTTGCGTTGGCTTGCATTGCTTGGCTTGCTGTTGCTCGGCGTCGCCGGGCAGGCAAAAGCGCAATTCCTTGAGACCAGTTACGCGTTAACGTTCACCCTCGGCGACCCGGTGGCGTATACCCTGCCGCCAAGTTACATTGCCTCCGGCTCCACCTTCGCGATTACCAGTTTCGGCGTGGTCAGCGGCGGCGGCGATTTGAGTCAGTTGGCGAATCCCGCCGGTAGCGATGTCGATTTTGATTTGGCCACCGGCATATTTAGCAGCCCGAATGTGTGGCAACCGGGCGCCCTCCGAGAATTCAGGCTGCGGGCGTATACCGGAGCCGCCGGCGGCAATTCGACCTCCATCAGCGTCGCCATCGATGTCGAACTGCACACGGTCACCTTCGTCGTCGGCACGCCAATCAACGCCACCTTGCCGCTGGCGACATCCGCGGGCGGCGGTTTGCCGTTGCATGATTTATTCGGCGGCGACAACGATGATATTAACCGGTTTACGATTTTCACCAATGCCGATGCGCGCTATCGGCGCGATTATCCGGCGATAGAAGCGAACGGCATCACCTTTCATTTGGGCGTCGGCACATTCAGCGGCAACGCGCTGGCATCCCAAGCCGCAACCTTCACCGTGCGCACTTGGCGGAGATACTCAGACGGCAAAGAATACGCGCGCAATTGGCTCAACATCGCCGTCGAAGCCGAATACGCTCCGATACAGTTTTCCAGCGGCGCCAATCCGGGCGACCAAGTTTACACGTATGGCGATGCAGTATCCCTCACGCTCGGCAATGCCGACGGCGGAACGCCGCCGATTACTTATGCATTACACGCGGCCAACACCGTACTGTATAACGGCTTTGCGATTAACGGAATATCCTACACCGCCGCAAGCGGCACAACCCCGGGAATAATTGAGGGTATGGCGAACACCGCCGGTCCGGCCACTTTGCAGTTAACCTACATTGCCACAGACGCCAACGGCGCAGGCGCAACTTTCGAATTTGATTTTCGGACATTGGCGAAACCGGTTTTTGCCGCGCACGCCGATTTGAGTTTCACCATCGGCTTTGCGCGCACCTTCCTCTTGGATGCGCCACTCAACTTCATCGGCGGCGAGACCTTCAGTTTAACGCGCCAAACCGGCAACTTGCGCCCGCAGGCATTGGTCTTCGACGTCGATACGCGCACCTTGCGCAGCACCGCTTCGTTGACGACCGGCGATGCCGGCGATTACATCCTGACCGCCACCGACTCCATTGGCGACTCGGGCTCGGTAACATTCGGCATCGTCGTCGCCAATCAATTAACCTTCCCAGCCAACGCCAACCCGGGCGACCGCACCGTGCTAACCACCACCGCATCGTCGCTCACTCTCGGCAATGCGCAAGGCGGGCAAACGCCGTTGGTGTATGCACTTGAGTTGGCTGACGGCACGCCGATTAACGCCGGCGATGCCTTTCTCGGGCTGTTACACACCGCCCCCTCCGGCGCAACGCCGGCGGCATTCGCCGGCACGCCGACTGCGCTTGGCGTCACCACCTATCGCTATATCGCCACAGACGCCAACACCGCCGCCGTAACCTTTGCCTTCGTCCTCACCGTCGTCGACAAACCGACCTTCGACCCGGTCGCCATCGCCGCCACTTACACCCGCAATCACGCGATTTACAACAGCGGCGGCAGTGCCAGCAACAGCGGCGACGCCTTGACCTTGCCGGCGGCGCTTGGCGGCGCCGGTACGCCGGTTTATGTCGCAAGCGGCAACCTGCCGAATGGGTTGCGCGCGGCCGATTTAAGCGGCGGCGGGCAAATCGTAAGCGGTGCGCCGACACAGAACGGGGCGTTTACCTATGTGCGCATCGCATCGGACAGCAGCGGCGACGGCACTTTCACCGCAATCCTGCAAGTCTATTCCGCCCCGTCGTTTAGCGGCGGGCAAGCGCAAGTGCAGTTAACCGTCGGCGACACCAGCCTGTTCAACCTGCCCACCACCGGCGGCGCCGGGGCGGTGGTGTATTCACTCAGCCGCCAAGACGGGCAAGCGGTGCCGGCGGGCGTGACGATAAACCCCGGCACCGCCCATTTGGGCATCACCGCCGCAGCGACGACGATGCCGGCGGCGAATTATATTTTGACCGCCACGGATATTAATCGCGCAACGGCGACGCTGACCTTCTCGCTAATCGTCAGCGGGCAGTTAACCTTAGGCGTAGCCAACGATGCCACCTTCACCGTCGGCACGCCCGGCTTTGTCACGATGCCGGCGGGCGCCGGCGGGCTTGGGCAATTATCCTATTCGCTCGCCGATGGAGCCGACAGCGTGCCGGCATTCCTTTCCATCCATTCGAGCAACCGCCGATTGCAATATAACGGCGGCGGCAGCGTCAGCGGCAACTTCAACACCTATTCATTAAATTTGGTCGTCACCGACCAAACCAACCCAACCGCGCAGATGCAAAGCGTCGGCTTCGTCGTGCACTTGGTCGCCGCGCCTTCATTCGCCCCCGGCGATATTGCGGCGTTGAACAACGACGGCTACACCTTCCGCGCCAATTCGCCGTTTGGCACGGTGTTGCCGCTGGCCAACGGCGGGGCGGTGGGGTTGACCTATCGCTTGACCGTCGGCGCAAGTTCGAATTATGGCGACACCGTATTCGATGGCATAAACGGCATCACCTTCGATGTCAACACCCGCGCCTTATCCGGCACCCCGCTGGCCGCGGCGACCTATCAACTGCGCTATCACGCGCGCGATAACAACGGCGCAACCGCCTCGACGCGCACGACAATTTATATCCCCGGGCGATTGGGCTTGGCGCAGGAAAGCATCGGCTTCGGCACCAACCAACCGATCAACTTCACCTTGCCCGAAGCGACCAATGTCGTCGGCGCGGCGACCTATATCTTGGAAGGCATCTTGCCCGGCACGGTTACCTTCGACCCCGCCACGCGCGTATTGAGCGGTGCGGCGGTGCCCACTGCAGTGGCGCCGGCTGCATTCACCTATACCGCGACCGATGATTTTGACGGCGCAACCGTACAAGCGTTGTTCACCATCGCCGTCGCCGGCGCCCCCGAATTTAACCCGACGACATTCGCCGCCACCTACACCGTCGGCGCAATCAGTTACACCAATGCCGGCAGCCTCAACGCCGGGTTGACCATCCCATCCTCCACCGGCGGCGCCGGGCTGGTGAGCGAAATTGTGCATATCACCGTCGGCGCATTGCCGAGCGGCATGCGCGCCGAAGTGCAAGCCGACAACAGCGTCATCATCAGCGGCGACGAAGCCGATGCGCCAACCCAAAGCGGCGATTTCACCTATCTGCGCATCGCCACCGACACGCTAAACCGCACCGGCACCTACACCTTATCCATCCATGTAGACGCCGCCGTGCAGTTAAGCGCAAAGCAGGCCGATTTGGGCTACACCGTCGGGCAGGCATCGGTCGATGATGTCACCCTGCCGACGGCGATAGACGGATTGGCGCCTTTAATCTACGCACTCGCCCCGGCATTGCCGGATGGCATGACCTTCAGCGCCGACCCGCCGGTCATCAGCGGGCAACCGATTGCGCCAAGCGCATCGACCGAATACACCTTCAGCGTCACCGACGCCAACGGCGCAACCGACTTCGATATATTCACCCTGCAGGCGTTTGGGGAATTTTCATTGACGGCGTTAAATACCTATCAATTGATGTACAGCCACGCGTTAACCTTGCCGGAAGCAAACGGCGGGCGATTGCCGTATACCTATTCGGTGGATGAAGCCCAATTACTCGACGGGCTGGCATTCGACCCGCAGACGCGCGCGATTGACGGGCAATTTGCGATTGACAGTGCGGATGATTTTTCCGTCGATGCAATGATTTACACCGCCACAGACGCCAACGGCGCAAGCCAAGCCGTGACCTTTACGCTCACCATTTATCCGTTGGCGTTTGCCAACGAAGTGCGCACCCTGCAATTCCGCCGCGGCACTTCTCGTTCCTATAACTTGCGCGATGAGTTGCAAGTCGTCGCAAGCGGCGGCGCACTCGGCTTTCAATTTAAATCGCCGTCGGAAGATATGGACATTGGCATCGTCTACGACGACAGCGACCCGGATAATCCGATATTGTCCAGCGACGGTAGATTCGGCATCAGCACACCGTTGCCGCAGCAGACCTACACCATTATCGCGGCATTCACCGCCGACAATGTCGGCAGCAACGGCAACGACGATTCGCGCTCGGCATTGCAATTCATCGTGCTCGAAGTCGCCGACGGTACGCAATTTGTCGAGGTCAATGAAGAGATTATTTCCAAAGTCGCGGCATCGTCAGTCGCGGCGACCTTGGGCGCGATTACCGAACGCATCAACGGCGGCGGCGCGATTGCCCCGAAAGTATCGATAGGCGGTCAATCGCCGTTGGCGGCGTTGGCGCACAATGCAAAGGCTTGGGCCGATGATGCATTCGACAATGAAACGTTGCTTGCCAACAGTCATTTTGTATTGCCGCTAAACAATCAAGGTCACAACACCGCCGGCGTCGGCGCGGTTTGGGGCAGCGCACATCGCCGCAACATCGACGGCGACGCCAACGATATCGATTGGGACGGCAAAGTCACCGGCATACATTTGGGTTACGACATCAACATCGGCGGCGGCAACGACAATTATTTGGTCGGCATCGCCGTATCGCAAAGCCGCGCCGAGATGGGTTACATAACCGCCGCCACCGGCGAAAGTAACAGTAAACGCGGCGATTACGAAGTCGTAATGAACGGCGTTCATCCGTATTTCAACTGGACACAAGGCGCGGCGAATTTATGGGCGAGCATCGGCTACGGCGAAGGCGAATTGACTATCACCGAAGACGACAACGGCACCATCGGCAAATTCTCCAGCGATTTATCCTTGGTGTCCGCCGGCTTCGGCGCAAGCGGCGGTTTAACGCCGAGCCTGCAAATGCTGTTCGACATCCGCGGCTCGGATGTCGACATCGAAGGCAATGAACACCAAAGCATCGCGCAACAAGACCTCAGCGCCAACACCACGCGCCTGCGCCTTAAATGGCGCGACCCGCATCAACGCCACGAGCATCGCTCGGTATTCGCCGAACTCGGCCTGCGCCAAGACGGCGGCGACGGCGACACCGGCGCGGCAATGGAAACCGCCATCGGCTGGAATTATTTCGGCGCCCGCACCACATTGGAAGCCGGCGCACACGGCTTATTAGGACGCGACAACTACAACGAATGGGGCGCTTACGGCAACCTCCGCATCAGCGGCGGCAACGACGGGCAGGGCTTGGCAATACGCGTCCGCCCAAGTTACGGCGAATCACAAACCGAATTCGGTCAACTATGGGATGCCGAATCACTCGAGGATATCGACGCCGCCGACGGCAATGCCGCCTACCAATGGCGCAACGAATTCCGCCTGTCGTACGGCATCCAACACGCCGGCGGATTATTCGCGCCATTCGGCGAAGTGGTCACCGCCGATGCCGACAACGACATCTACCGCCTCGGCGTCGATTGGTCGCGGCATCGTTACTTCGATGTGAACTTGACCGGCGAACGTCGTTATAGCGACGATGCGGATGAACAGCGGGTGTTGTTGCAGGGGGAAGTGAAGTTTTAAGTTGCGACAATTGATTGGATAATAAGCCCGCCGTTGTCTTGATGACACGGCGGGTTTTGTTTTAGGACGACTTAGGCGCGGTTGTTGGCGTTGTTTGCCTTGCCAACCTCATCGACATTTTGGCGAATGTTATTATTGTGCGCTTCTATTGTTATGGGCACACCGCACACGAGCATAAATCCAACTCGTCCAATACTAACCACCGCACAAATGGCGGCGTTTTTTGCCGAAGAACTTAACCCGATTGACCCGCAATATCGATAAAAAACCCGCCCAATCGCTCAGGCGAGGATTGCTTGCGCCGCCCCTTGGATTTTCTTTGTACAAATGCAATAAAGTCCGCACATGGAAGTTTGGCGGATATTAACCAAACGCCATAATCGGCAATTTCACCGGCACCGTAAATTTATGCTCGTGTGCGGTGTGTGATATGACAATAAAAGCGTTCGCCAAAATGTCAATGGGTGGCGGGGTTAACGCCGATTGGCGGGATGTTCGAGATAGTAAAATGCGAAATCGTCGGCGAGTTCGGATTTGTAAAAGCCGTCGTGGATGCGTTGCACAACATCGTCTCTGACACGCGAATAAGGGACGGTGGTTATTCTTGACGCGGTGCGTTTGGTTTGGTTGGGGCGTCTGATTCGGGTTTCATTCGTTTCACTAATTCAACTACGCGCATTTGTTTCGCCTTGCGATAATCAATGCAACTGGGGCGGATGATAAAAGGATGGTCGCCTGGGTAAAGCATACAGGTGACATCTTGATTGGCATACCGATGAGACACAACCGGCACCAACACCACCACACCGTGCGGCGGAATTTGATTGCTCGCTATAATGTTCAGATGTTTCGGAGAATTAGGGTCGCCGAAGCGGTCGGGGACCAACCATGCATCACCACGCACAATTCTCACGGCGCATCAACCGGGTCGAGTTTATCCATCTCCGCAAAATATCGGAGGGTGCCTCGTTCGCTGCGAATTTCCTCGGCAAAAAATTCTGCGGCTTCGTCGTCATAGCCAACCGCCCGCAGCACATCGACATCTTTTATCCGCACCGAGTTTGTCGGCGACGCCGTCGGGTCGGTCCATTCGGGGCAATGGTCATGCGTGTAATCGCGCAGTTGCCATTGATTCATTGCGCCGAATTCTTCCCAAATGCTTTGCAATACTTTATTCCCCGCCGGGCACAGATGCGAAGGTTTTTCCGGCAACGCCCGCTGCAATGCAACCGTATGATTTGCACGGTCGCCAATCCATTCGCTCCATATTTTATTTTCCTCCTCATCGGCGAAGCCGTTGATTAATTCCATCGTTTTCGACAGCACCGGGCCATGCGGCAATGAATACGCCACATCCAACGTCATCGATTGCCCATGCCGCCGCAAAAATTCACGGTCGGCAAGATACAGAAGTTTCATCAATTTCAGCACATTGATTTCGCCGCCGGCACGGTCGGCAAAAAACGCCGCCATTTGTGCGGTGGTGAGTATTGGGTTCAGGGATGCGTGCATTGGTTTCATTGATGTGTGCATTTAATTAATCTCGTATGCGGGGTGGGTTGGCGATAGTGGCGTTGCGATGTGGCGATGTGTCAATCGACGAATAATTGGATGATTTGCAGTGCTATGACCACGTACAGCAGTTTTTCAAGCCGTTCGATTTTGGCATTGGATGCTTTGATTTCGGCTTTGAGTTCATCGAGTTTGCGAATCGGGTCGACTGAGGTGGACATGGGTTAAGTTCCTGCGCAGTGAAAAGCACAAGGCAAGCATAGCACATCCCATTCGCTGATAAAAAACCCGCCCAATACATCAGGCGGGTTTTTTGTCGCTGTCGCCGACAGGTGTTTTGCCAACTTATCGGAAAAAATTGGCGATGAAGTTGATGATGCTCGCGATGGTTTGGTTGTCTTCGGCAAACTCGACAACCAGAAATGCAATGATTGTGTACAGCAGTTTTCTATTCCATGCGTTTTCGGCTTTGCTTTCGGCTTTGGCTTCGGCGATTTTGCCGCTCAGTTCGGTGTAGACGGTGTCGATTTTGCCGCTCAGGTCGGCGTTGACGGTGTCGATTTTGCCGCTCAGTTCGGCGTTGACGGTGTCGATTTTGCCGTCCAGTTTGGCATCGATGGCATCGATTTTGCCGCTCAGTTCGGTGTTGACGGCGTCAATTTTGCCGCTCAGTTCGGTGTTGATGGCGTCAATTTTGCCACTCAGTTCGGTGTTGATGGTGTCGATTTTGCCGCTCAGTTCGGCGTTGATGGTGTCGATTTTACCGTCCAGTTTGGCATCGATGGCATCGATTTTGCCGCTCAGTTCAGCATTGTCGGCTTTGGCTTCGGCTTTGGCTTCGGCGATTTCGCCTTTCACTTCGGCGATGCCGGCTTTGGCTTCGGCTTTGGCACTTTTGATGTCGCCTTTCAGTTCGGCTTTGGCTTCATCAATTTTGCCGCTCAGTTCGGTGTTGACGGTGTCGATTCTGCCGCCCAAGTCGGCGTTGACAGCGTCAATTTTGCCGCCCAAGTCGGCATTGACAGTATCGATTTTGCCTTCCAATCTCGCCGCATCTCTTTTGGTTGCATTGTGATGCGCATTAGTTTCCAAGCGCACCACCCGCCCATGCACCGCCGCCGGCGACGGGTCGTCGTTTACGGATTCGGCGGCGCCGATGGGTTCGGCGACGGCGGCGGCACCATAAGGTGCCTGGTCTTCTTTGACCTGATTAGGGTCGTTTTTGTCGTAGAGTTTGGGCATTGGGTTAAGCGCCTGTGAGGCGGGAGTATGATGTGAGTTTAGCACGAAGTCGGGCTGGAAACCGCTTCGGGTAAGTGTGCGCATTATTGTCGTTTGTGCGCATAAAAAATGTGGCATAACGCACAATCGTGGCGCTTTTTTGATGATGGGGCGTGTTGATGGTTATATCGAGGAGCCAATCGTTGTGGCGGCGTAATCGAACGGTGCGGAAATTATGATAAAAAGTGAAAGGCAAGCACAGCACATCCCATTCGCTGATAAAAAACCCACCCAATCACTCAAGCGGGGATTGCTTTCGTCGCCCCTTGGATTTCCTTTGCACAAACGCAATAAAATCCGCCCGAGGAATCAACGCCGTTCTTAGGTTGTCCAAAACAATGCCCGTTGGCACCACTTTTTCGGGGTGTGGCACCACCAAAGGTCGGTATCCCGCTTTTTTCAATATGAGGTGGCTGCCGTGTTGTCCTCGTTCCGCAAAACCTTTGGATTTAAAAAAGTTGATGAGGGTTTTCGAGTCTTACGAGTGGAAGTTTGGCGGACATTAACCAATCCCCATCATCGACAATCGTGCATCATCACCGGCAATTCCACCGGCACCGTAATTTGACGCAATACATCGGCGTTTTGCATCGACGGCATTTTGCGCCCTTTGCGGTTGCGTTTTGGTTTGCCTTTGGCGACTTCATAAAACCCGCAATCGGTTAGCACTTCGCCCAACATGTTGTCTTCTATGCAGGCTTCGAGAAATAAATCCACCGCTTCGGCGATGTTTTTTTCCGCTTCCTCGATGCTGTCGCCTTGGGTGCTTAACTCAAGGGCTTGGCAAGTGACCACATAGATGCCAGTTTCGTCATCTTTGATAATCGTCGCATTCAGCGAAAGTTTCACGGAGACGACATTGCTTTGTTGGTTTACGCCGGTTTGCTGTACACCGATATACTGCAACCCCGATTCTTTCTGTTCAAATGATTTCATAATGTACCCCTCAGGCAAATGGATTAATACCGCCAATAAGCCGATAAGTGTAACACAAACCCCCCACCTGACAAATCATCTCGACACGGCTATTTTGCGGTTTGTGGGCGTTAGTTGTGCGCGGTTTTTTTGGTTTACTTCCCCCATCATCTTGATGTCACCGATGAGCAAACAAGTTGGAATATAATCGCATCGATTCGATGGAGTTCGTCGGCGACGATTATATCGAGGCGCCAATCGTTGTGGTGGCGTAATCGAGCGAGGCTTAATTCACTTGACACCCCCCGACGAGTTGCCGATATAAACCCGTCAAATTAGCGCGATTCACCCGCCAGTAACGCTAATGGAGTCGCCGCCAACGCTAATGGAGTCGCCAGTAACGCTAATGGCGGCGTCACTAACGCTAATGGAGTCGCCAGTAACGCTAATGACGGTGTCACTAACGCTAATGGGTCGTCAGTAACGCTAATGGCGGCGTCACTAACGCTAATGACAGCGTCAGTAACGCTAATTGGCGGGCGGGTAACGCTTGATTTTCGGATTCGTTCGCGCAAAATTTGTGTTGACACGGCGATTGGGTTTGCCCATAATGCGCCCGTTTAATTCAATCTTTTAATTACGAGGTTACCGAGATGAAAACCGAATCCTTTTTTAACGGCGGCAAGATTTTGCTTGCTTTGTTTGGCTTGTTGATGCTTGGCGTTGTCGGGCAGGTGAAGGCACAAACGGTGCAATCCGTCCACGATTTTACTTTCGTCACCGGCACGGCGATTGGCAACAATGTTGGTTTGCCGAACATGGCAACTGACACCGGCGGAACGGTGTTTACCGTCCAAAGTTTTACGATTTTTTCCTTGGGGGTTGGAGAAACCGACTTCTCGGCTTTGGAAAATGCAGGCATTGCATTTAATTCCGTCACCGGTACATTCAGCGGCACGCCGACGGCGGCAGTGGACGTTACATACTCGATGGTTGCCGACGGTGAAGTATCAGGAGGTGTCGTAACCCGTAGTGGACTGTTTTCCATGCGTGTGCTCGTAACTGGCAATCGTTTCATTGGTAATGACGAATACTTTACTTTCACCACCGGCACGGCAATTGGCAACGATGTCGGCTTGCCAAACATGGCACTTAACACCGGCGGCACGGCGTTTACCCCGCAAAGTTTTGTGCTTGTCTTTGGGTCCGAAACTGACTTCACGGCTTTATCGTCAGTGGGCGTTGTGTTTAATTCCGTCACCGGTACATTCAGCGGCACGCCAACAGCAGCGGTGGACATCACTTATCCATTAATCGCACAAGGACCGACTGCCAACGACCGCAAGTTATTTGATTTGCACGTCTTCGTAATCTCCACCAGCGTAGGAATCGCCCAACAAGCCGACATCGACCTCACCGCCGGATTCGCGCGTACTGTGGCTTTGGATGAAGCCTTCGGCGGCACAACGCCATACACCTACGCCCTCACCCGTCCAGCCGGTAGCGTATTGCCCCCAACCAGCATACTGCGACTTGACAGCACCAACGCAATGCTCACCGTCGGTGCATTGATTGACTCAAGCCACGCCGGCAACTACATCCTGTCGGTACGAGACGCAGACGGCGACCCCGCCTCGACCACTTTCGCAATCACAGTCGCCCCGCAATTGCAACTCGCCAACCCCGGCAACATCACCTTCGCCATCGGCGAACCCCACCAAGCATTCAGCCTCGGCTTGGCGACTGGCGGTGCAACCCCGATTGACTACAAACTGGAAAACGGCGGCGTCGCCCTCACCGCTGACGGCGAAATTGCCAGCGGCATCACCCTCACCTATAAAGCCGCAAGCGGCACAACGGCGGCGATGATAGAAGGCGCAATCGTCAGCGGCAGCGGCTCAAATACATCGCTCGCATTCATCGCCACAGACGCCAACGGCGCAAGCATCACCTTCGCCTTCAATGTATATGTGTTAAGCAAGCCCTATTTCGCCCCCATCGGCGATTTACACGCCACCGCCGGCTTCGCCAAAACCTTCCCCGCCTTTGCCGTCGCCAGCGGCGGTGCGACTGGTGCGAAAACCTACACCTTGCATCGTCAATCCGGTGTATTCGACACCACCTCAGTCGTCTTCGACACCGCCACGCGCATATTGACTTTGGCGACGACGGTCGACACAACCGACACAGCCCGTTATATCCTGCGCGCCGAAGATTCGCTCAGCATGGTGGGCGAAGTGACCTTTATGCTGAACATCGCCCCGCAACTTCGATTCGCCAATGAAACGCCCGATACGGCGGTGCTGACGACTCAATCATCGACCACCGTCATCTATGCCGCCGAAGGCGGACGGACGCCGGTGGTGTATGTGATCGACGCCGGCGGCACGGTGCTTGCCGACGGTGATACATTTCTCGGATTGGAATATACCGCCCCCACCGGCAGCACAAACGGCAAACTCGAAGGCACTGCAACTACGATTGGCAACACCCTCTTCACCTTCATCGCCACCGACGCCAACAGCGAAGCCGCAACTTTCGCATTCACCTTAAGCATCGTCGACCAACCGACTTTCCCGATGGATATTGCCGTCACCTACACCCAAAACCACGCCATCGATTCATTAACCTTGCCGAAAGCGGATGGCGGGATTAACCCGACTTATGCCGTTGTCGTAAACAACCTGCCGAACGGCTTGACCGCAGAACCGACTTTGGCGAGCGGCGAACAAGTTATCAGCGGCACGCCGACGGTGGCCGGGGAATTTACCTTTTCCCGCTCGGCGACTGACAGCGTTGGCGGGGATACCTTTACTTTGACGGCGATTGTGGCGGATGAATTGGCGTTTGCCCCGCAACCTCGGGTGCATTTCATCGCTGGCGCAACCGGCACGGCGCAAATACTCACCGCAAGCGGCGGTGCGGGTGCGGTGATGTATGCACTCGCCCGTCAAGATGGCACGGCGTTAGCGGGGTTGTCGATTGATTCGTCAAGCGGCTTAATAAGCGCAACCACTGCAACGACGGCGCATGCGGTGAATTACATCGTAACCGCCACGGACAGTAACGGCGCAACGGCGACGGTGACTTTTGAGATTGTGGTTAGTGCGGTGTTGACCTTGCCGAATGTGCCCGGTGTTTCCTTCACCATCGGCACGGCGACTGATATAACGATGCCGACGGCAAGCGGCGGGTATGCCCCGTTGGTGTATTCGCTAGTCGCCGGCGATGACCCCGTGCCGGCATATCTCTCGGTCATCAACGTCAACGACGGCAACAACGACATTGGCATATTGCGTTACAGCGGCGTCGACACCAACGACACCGGTCATGGAATCAGTTTTCTGGTCACCGACAGCAGCCCAACCGCACAAACCAAACACGACAATTTTATTGTGACGATGTTGCTCCCGCCGACATTCGCCGCCGGCGATGTAACGACCTTATCCGATGGCTACACCTTCCGTGCCGGGGTGGCGATTACCGCAACCGAATTGCCTGAAGCATCCTCCACCCGAAGTGCAATCCCGCTCACCTATAAATTGACCACCGGTGCGGCTTACTCGAGCGCGGATTTCCTCGCCAACGGCATCACCTTCACCGCCGCCACGCGCACCTTAGCGGGCATGCCTTTGGCGGCGGCATCGCATCAATTGCATTATCATGTGCGCGATAAAAACGGCGCAACCGGGTCGCAAGCCGTGACCATTACCGTGCCGGGTGCATTGAGTTTGCCGACGGTCGCCGACCGAAATGTTGGCACCGGGGAAACCGGCGTCAACATCCCATTGCCGGCGGCAACCAACGCAGTTGGCAATATCACCTACAACCTCACCGGCAATTTACCCGCCGGACTCGCCTTCGACACCGCCACGCAAATCATCAGCGGCGATGTAACCTCAATGGTAGAAGTGTTGCCGGAAGAGATTACCTATACCGCCTACGACGAATTTGACAATGAGGAAGTAAGCGTCATCTTCGAAATCGGCGTAACCGACGGCCCCGGATTCACCCCATCCGTCTTCGTCGCCACTTACACCGTCGGCGCAATCAGTTACACCAACAGCGGCACTTTGGCGGCGGGGACAACCATCCCGGCGGCAACCGGCGGCTCCGGGACGGCGGAAGACACCACCTACACCACCCTAATCGACAACCTGCCGAGCGGCATCAGTGCAACGGTGCAGGCGGATGAAAGCGTCATCATCAGCGCAACCGCCCCGACGGAAAGCGGCGAATTCACCTATACGCGAATCGCCACCGACGCTGATAATCGTATGGGCACTTACACCTTGACCATATTGGTCGTAGATGCCGCCACATTCAGCGACGACCAAGGCGATTTGGGCTTCACCATCGGGCATACGCCGGCGGAAGAAACCACCTTGCCGAGTGCGGATGGCGGCTTTGGGGCATTGGTGCTTACGCTTACGCCCGACCTGCCGACTGGAATGGTCTTGACCACCTACAACGCCTCGCCGCTGACAATGGGCATCAGCGGCACGCCGACCGCCGCCGCCACTGTTGGCATCGAAAACTACACCTTGACGGTGACAGACGCCAACGGTGCAATCACCACCGACACTTTCACGATTCGAGTCGCGGAAATGATTGACCTCGGCGCAATGATTGACGACCCGTTGACCTTTACGCTCGGCGATGTAACCCAACCGTTCCCGCCGGCAAGTCAAGGGCAAGAGCCGTTTGTGTATGCGTTGGATGGCTTGGTCGCCGCCACCGGGCTGACCTTCGACCCGGTTGCGCGCACCATTGCGGCGGCAACTTTGTCCATCACCGAAAGCCAACTGCAACAGATGTTGACCTACCGCATCACAGACGCCAACGGCGCAGGGACTTTCGAAGCGTTCACCCTCGACATCATCCCGATTCGATTCCAAGCCGATGCGCGTGAAGCGTTGTTTACCGACAGCGCAACAACCTACGATTTAACCGCGCAATTGCAGGTTGCCGCAGGCGGCGTGACGATTGACTATGCCATCGCCCCTGAACCGAGCGACCCCGGCTTGGCGTTCTACCGTGAGCCGAACGACGACGGCGAATTAATCCCGGTGCTGGAAAGCGACGGCACTTATGGCATCGAGCAAGACATCACCGTGCCGGTGTATACCTTCACCGCCACCTTCGGCTCGAGCAGCGTTGTCGTCACCCAACTCATCAACATCCAAATCGCCCAAACCAAACAAATCGCGACGATTAACACCCAACTCGTCAGCAAAGTCGCCGCCGCCTCAGTCGCCGGCACAATGGGCGCAATCACCGACCGCCTGGCAGCCGCCTCATCAGTAACGCCGCAATTCTCGATTGGCGGACAATCGCCGTTGGTCGCCTTGGCGCAAAATGTAAAAGCCATTGCCGATGACACCTTCGACAAAAACCAACTGCTTGCCAACAGCAAATTCATCCTGCCGTTTAGTGCAGGCGGCGGGGCAATCTCGAATGGGGCGATTTGGGGCAGTGCGCATTACCGCCGATTGAACGGCGAAGCCGAAGCGGTTGCGCTGGATAACGCCCCGCAAATTGATTGGGAGGGCGATGTCAGCGGGCTGCATCTTGGCGTCGATTTCGAAGTCGCCGACAACATCTTGGTCGGTGCCGCCGTATCGCAAAGCAACGCCGAGATGAATTATGAAACCTTGGATGCCGGCGGCAAGGTCGAAAAAGGCGATTATGAAATCACCTTGAGCGGCTTGCATCCGTATATCAACTGGCGATTCGGCGAAACCAATTTGTGGGCGAGCCTCGGCTATGGCGAAGGCGATGTGACCATAACGCCGGAAAACCAAACGCAAGTCAAAGCGGTCAGCGATGTCAACCTGGTTGCATTGGGCGTCGGCGTCAGCGATGAAATCAATCCGCGCCTGCAACTGCGCCTCGAAGCGCGTGCGGCGGAAATCGACATCGAAGGCAACGACGAGCGCACGATATTGCAACAAGACCTCGACACCAACACCGCGCGGGTGCTGGTCAAATGGCACGACGCCAACACCCGCTTGGATAATCGCGCCGCCTTCGTCGAAATCGGCTTGCGCCACGATGATGGCGATGGCGACACCGGCGCGGCGATGGAGACGGCGTTGGGCTGGAATTATCTGGGCGATCGCACCACCCTCGAAGCCGGCGCGCACGGTTTATTCGGGCGCAAAAACTACAACGAATGGGGCGCGTACGGCAATTTCCGCGTCAGCGGCGGCGGAGACGGGCAGGGATTTGCCTTGCGCATCCGCCCGAGTTATGGCGAGGAAGTCGGCGAATTCGGGCGCGTGTGGAATGCCGAATCGTTCGATGATATCGATGCGGACGACAGTGTCGACAACGCCAACTATGCATGGCGCACTGAATCGCGATTGTCGTATGGCATCCAAAGTGCCGGCGGGTTGGTTGTGCCGTTCTTCGATGCGGTCACCGCAAACAGCGCATCGGATGACATCTATCGACTCGGCGTCGATTGGTCGCCGCATCGCTATTTCGACCTCAACCTCACCGGCGAACGTCGCCTGAACAACGATGATGCGGATGAACAGCGCATCTTTGTGCAGGGGGCGGTGAAGTTTTAATTTCGCCGCGACTGTCGACACAGTTACAGTCGTAACTCGACCAACAGGTTACCGACAGTTACAAAGTGACTTTGATTCGCCCGCCGATGTCTTTAACGACACGGCGGGCGTTTTTAATACATCGTCAATCAATCGCAAACTGTAAACCGCAAATGAACCGTTACTCAATATTCAACCTCATCGGCAAATCGTTTAACTACCATCGCGATTGGTCGCGCGCGTGGCGCGATGCGAAACCGAAGCGGGAATATGATGTCGTCATTGTCGGCGGCGGCGGGCATGGCTTGGCGACGGCGTATTATCTGGCAAGCGAATGCGGGGTGCGCAATGTTGCGGTGCTGGATAAAGGCTGGCTTGGCGGCGGCAACACCGGACGCAACACCACGATTGTGCGGTCGAATTATTTATGGGATGAATCAGCTGCGTTGTATGAACACGCGATGAAATTATGGGAACGGCTCAGCGGTGCGTTAAATTATAATGTGATGTTTTCGCAACGCGGCTTGTTGCACCTTGCGCATAATCTGCATGACTTGCGCGAAATTGGGCGACGCGGCAGCGCGATTCATTTGAACAACATCGATTCCGAATTCGTCAGCCCGGCGCAAATCTTGGATATGGTGCCGTTCATTAACTTATCTTGTCGCTATCCGGTGCTCGGCGCGTTGCTACAAAAACGCGGCGGCACCGCGCGACACGATGCAGTCGCTTGGGGCTACGCCCGCGCCGCTGATGAACTGGGCGTGGACATCATCCAAAATTGCGCGGTGCGCGGGTTTACGATTAACGACAATACAGTCACCGGCGTACAAACCGAACTCGGCGATATTAAAGCAAACAAAGTCGGCGTCGTCGTCGCCGGGCATTGCAGTGTGCTCGCGCAAATGGCCGGGTTTAGATTGCCGGTCGAATCGGTGGCATTGCAGGCATTGGTATCCGAGCCGATAAAACCGTTATTGAATTGCGTCGTGATGTCCGGCGGCATTCACGCCTATATCAGCCAATCGGATAAAGGCGAGATGGTCATCGGCGCGGGCTCGGATGCATACAATTCCTATTCACAACGCGGCGGCTTCGACAATATCGAACATACACTCGGCGCGATTTTGGAATTGTATCCAAACTTATCGCGGCTGAAAATGTTGCGCCAATGGGGCGGCATCGTCGATGTCACGGTCGATAGGTCGCCGATTATCAGCGAGACGCCGGTGCGCAATTTGTTTTTCAATTGCGGCTGGGGCACCGGCGGCTTCAAAGCCACGCCGGGCTCGGGCAATGTATTCGCGCATTCCATCGCGCGCGGCACAATGCACCCGATAGCCGCGCCGTTTACGATGCAACGATTTAACAGCGGCGCACTGATAGACGAAGGCGCGGCGGCGGCGGTGGCGCATTAAGGGCGAGGGTAACTTTTATTGTCACTTGTTACTGTCAATGTCACTGTCACTTTACCTTTGTCACTTCGCACTTGCACTTCACACTTTCACTTCACACTTTCACTTTGCAATTAACCGTTTAACTTAAGAGTCGAAATTAATGTTCATCATCGAATGCCCATGGTGCGGCGCGCGCGACCAAAGTGAATTTTCCTATCACGGCGAGGCGCATATCATCCGCCCGACCGACCCGCTCTCTTGCGACGAACAACAATGGGGCGATTATCTTTTCTTCCGCGCCAACCCCAAAGGCATGCATTACGAACGCTGGGTGCATGCGCACGGTTGCCGCCGTTGGTTTAATGTCGCGCGCGACACCGCCACTGACCGCATTTATAAATCCTACAAACCCGGCGCGCCGAAACCGGATGTGTCAACAGTCGCCGCGTCAAAAACCGCCGCACCAAAAACACCGTGAATAAATCCACCCAACCGCATCGCATCAAACAAGGCGGACGCATCGACCGTGCGCGCGCGATTAAGTTCACCTACGACGGTCGCCAATACACCGGCTACGCCGGCGACACCTTGGCATCGGCATTGCTCGCCAACGGCGTGCGCGTTGTCGCGCGCAGTTTTAAATATCACCGTCCGCGCGGCATATTCGCCGCCGGTGCGGAGGAACCGAATGCATTGGTGCAATTGGAACTTGGCGCGCACACCGAAGCCAATCGCCGCGCAACCGAGGTCGAGTTGTATGACGGGTTAATTGCGCGCAGTCAAAATTGTTGGCCATCGGTGAACTTCGATGTCGGCGCGCTCAGCGCGAAGTTATCGAGATATTTGCCGGCGGGGTTTTACTACAAAACCTTTATGTGGCCGCGCAACTTTTGGCCGGTTTACGAAAAATGGATTCGCAAAGCCGCCGGGCTCGGACGCGCGCCAACCGCGCCGGACCCGTCTTGCTACGACAAACTGCATTCGCATTGCGATGTCTTGGTGGTTGGCGGCGGCGTCGCCGGATTGCAAGCCGCCGGCATTGCCGCGCGCAGCGGTGCGCGCGTAATGTTAGTCGATGAAAACGCCGACTTCGGCGGGCAATTGCGATTGGACAATCGAACGATTGACGGGCAGCCGGCGATGCAATGGGTCGATGCGCGTGTTGCCGAAATAAACGATGCCGGGCCCTCGCGCGCGCTCAACCGCACGACCTTGTGCGGCTATTACGATTACAACTTCCTCATCGCCAATGAAAGATTGGCGCATCACAACATCGCCGACAAACCGCGCGAACGATTGTGGAAAATCCGCGCCAAACAAACCATCCTCGCCACCGGCGCGATTGAACGCCCGTTGGTGTTTGCCGACAACGACCGTCCGGGCGTAATGTTGGCGGGCGCATTGCGGATGTACATAAACCATTTCGGCGTATTGCCGGCGCGGCGCGTCGTCGTGCTAACCAACAACGACAGTGCATATCAATGCGCGCTCGATGTGCAACGGGTTGGCGGTGAAGTGACGATAGTCGATGTGCGTCAATCGCCCAACGGCGAATGGGTGCGGCGCGCGCGCGATGCCGGCATTGTGTTGCACGACAATTGCACGATTGCCGATATCGATTACAAACGCGGCGCGATTCGCGGCATTACCTTAATGCGTTTGTCGCAAGACGGCGCAAGTGTCGATACGAGTGCGCCGCGCATTCGAGTGCAGTGCGAAATCATTGCATCATCCGGCGGCTGGACGCCGAGTGTGCAATTGTTTAGTCAAGGCAAAGGCGCATTAACTTTCGACAAAACATTGCATGCGTTTGTGCCGGCAACTTCGCGCACCGATGTCGATGCCGCCAACCAAGCGGAATGCATCGGCGCATGCAACGGCGCAAATGCATTCGATGAATGCATCGAACAAGGCGCAGCCGCCGGCGCGTTTGCCGCGCGTCAATGCGGATTCGAAACTGATGATGCACCGCCGACAATTGAATTCGATTCACCGACGGAACAACCGATGCGTCCGCTATGGGTGTTGCCATGCGCGCATCCGATTGGCGTCGGCGCGAAAAAACATTTTCACGAATTGCAAAACGATTCGACCATCGCCGATTTGGCTTTGGCATTGCGCGAAGGTTTCGGCGCGGTCGAACATCTTAAACGCTACACCACCACCGGCATGGGCACCGACCAAGGCAAGACCTCGAACTTAAACGCGCTCGCGGCGTTGGCCGATTTGCGCGGCGCGCCGATTGATTCGCTCGGCATCACCACCTTCCGCCCGCCGTATACGCCGCTGACCTTCGGCGCGATTGTCGGGCAGGAACGCCGCGATTTATTCATCCAAAAACGCACCACGCCGATGCACCAATGGCACGAAGCCAACGGCGCGGTTTATGAAGATGTCGGCGATTGGAAACGCCCGATGTATTTCCCGCACGCCGGCGAGGATGTGCATGCGGCGGTGCGGCGCGAATGCGCAACCGTGCGCAACGCGGTTGGGTTGTTGGATGCAAGTACGCTCGGCAAAATCGATGTGCGCGGCGAGAACGCGGTCGATTTATTAAACATCGTCTACACCAACGCGTGGAATCGTCTGCAGCCCGGGCGATGTCGCTATGGCTTAATGTTAAACGAACACGGAATGGTGTTCGATGACGGCGTCACCACTTGCTTGGGCGAACAGCATTACCACATGACCACGACCACCGGCGGCGCCGCGCGCGTGTTGTCGCATTTGGATGAATGGCTGCAAACCGAATCGCCGCACTGGCGCGCGTATTGCACCAGCGTCACCGAACAATGGGCGGTCGCATCGTTGAACGGACCCAAAAGCCGCGAAGTGTTAAGCGCGTTATGCGATGCGCCGCTGGATAATGAATCGTTTCCGTTTATGTCGATGCGCGAATTGACCGTCGCCGGCATTGCCGCGCGCGTGTTTCGCATCAGTTTCACCGGCGAATTGGCGTATGAAATTAATGTCCCGGCGCGATTCGGCTTGGCGTTATGGCATGCATTAATGCGCGCCGGCAAACCGCACGGCATCTGCGCCTACGGCACCGAAGCGATGCATGTGTTGCGCGCCGAGAAGGGCTTCATCATCGTCGGGCAGGAAACCGACGGCACGGTCACCCCGGCCGATTTGGCAATGGATTGGATTGTCTCGCCGAGCAAAACCGATTTCATCGGCAAACGTTCACAACTGCGCTCGGATACTTCGCGCAACGGGCGCAAACAATTGGTCGGCTTGCTGTCCGAATCGCCGAATACTGTATTGCCCGAAGGCGCGCACATCGTGCGCGAATTCACCCGCAAACCGCCGATGCAAATGCTCGGGCATATCACCTCATCCTATTACAGCCCGGCAGTTGGGCGCGCAATCGCGCTTGCATTAATTAAGGACGGCGCAACCCGCAAAGGCGAAACCGTCGAAGTCGCCTTAACCGACGGCACGATGCGGCGGGCGGTGATTTGCGACAGTGTTTTTTACGATGCCGACGGTGCGCGGGCGCGTGGGTAATTGTTGGTCGAAGTCGATAGTCGAAGTCACCATTGAAATCACATTCGAAGTCACATTCGAAGTCACATTCGAAATCACAATCGCAACCATCGAACGATTATGAATATGCATAATGCAAACAACATTGCCGACACTGACACGGTCGATACTGTCGACACTGTCAATACTATCGACACGGTCGACACCGTCAACATCTGCACACCACTTGACGCACAACGCGCGCGGCACGGGGTTTTGTCGTTGCAGTGCATCGATTGGTGCGGCAAGATTAATTTGCGCGGCGATATCGATAACGCGCAATTTGCCGCGGCTGTGCAACAAATTTGCGGCGTCGATGCACCGCAAAGTGCCGGCGAAGTTGCGGTTGGCGAACAATGCACATTGTTTTGGTTGGCGCCGGATGAATGGTTAATTCATTGCCCGTTGGCGCAAACCAAACCGTTGCTCGACCAACTTCATTCGCGTCTGCATCAACAGCATTTTGCCGCGACCGACATCAGCGATTATTATGTTGTGCTGGAATTAAACGGCGCGGACGCCGCCGATGCATTGGCGCGCGGTTGCCCGTTGGATTTGCATCCGCACAATTTCGCGCGCGGACAATGCGCGCAAACTCGATTCGGCAATGCATCGGTGTTGTTGTACAAACCGGACGATGCGCGGTTTTATATTCAAGTGCGGTGGAGTTTTGCCGAATATGTTTGGGAATATCTCAACTGTGTCATCGATTCATTGGATGCTTGTCGTTGTGGTTAGTGCAATGTAATGTCACGTTCACAATGTAAAGTGCACGTTAATTAATAAATAATTAAACTGTTAACGTGCAGGCACTTACCCGGTCAACTTAACTCAAACCGTTAACTTATCGAGCCAACAATGAAATCATCAAACAAATCCCTCCTGTTCCGCAAACCGATTCTGGCTTGGGCGTTGTACGACTGGGCGAATTCGGCGTTTGCGGTTACCGTCATCGCCGGATTTTTTCCGATAGTTTACGCCGCGTTAAGCGCCGATGTATCGACGGCGGAATCCTATTTTTGGTTCAACATCACCTTGGCCGCATCGAGTTTGGCGGTGGCAATCAGCGCGCCATTGCTCGGCGCAATCGCCGACCGCGGCGGGGCGCGCAAAAAATTCCTCGCCGCGTTTGCGATGTTGGGCGTGTTGATGAGCGCGGCGTTGGCGTGGGTGCATGCCGGCATGTGGCAAGTCGGCTTGTTGTTATACGGCGTCGGCACCATCGGCTTCTCGAGCGCCAACACTTTTTATGATTCGATGTTGTTGACGGTCGCCAAACAAAATCAATTCGACCGCGTCTCGGCGTATGGCTATGCACTCGGCTATCTCGGCGGCGGCTTGTTGTTTTTGGTTAACGTGTTGATGGCAACGCAGCCGCAATGGTTCGGCTTCGAATCCGATGCCGTCGGCGTCAGCGCGGCGTTTATTACGGTCGCATTATGGTGGGGCGCATTCACCGTGCCGTTGTTGTTATGGGTCGATGAAACCCCGCCGGCGCAAAAAGTCGGCACGCTACAAATCATCCGCGAAGGCGGCGCGCAACTGCTGCGCACCTTCGCCGAATTGCGCAAGATGAAAATCCTTTTGCTGTTCCTAATCGCCTATTGGTTTTACATCGATGGCGTCAACACGATTTTTAAAATGGCGGTGTTCTTTTCGCAACGCGTTCTCGAATTGCCGCAGGCAAGTTTAATCACCGCGTTATTGTTAACCCAATTCGTGTCATTCCCGGCGGCGTTGGCGTTCGGCATCATCGGCGAAAAAATCGGCGCAAAACGCGGCGTATTAATCGGCTTAACCATCTATTGCGCGGCAATCATTTACGCCTGGCGATGGCTCGACAGCGGCGCGGATTTTTATTTGCTCGCCATCACCATCGGCTTGGTGCAAGGCGGCGTACAAAGTTTAAGCCGCTCCCTATACGCAAGATTCGTCCCCCCATCCAAAAGCGCCGAATTTTTCGGCTTCTTCAACATGGTCGGAAAATTCGCCGCGATATTGGGGCCATTGTTACTGGCATTAACCCCGTTGCTGTTACCTTTCGCAAACGAACGCGACAGCATCTTGTCACTGCTGGCATTATTTTTAATCGGCGGCTATCTGCTATGGCGCGTCGATGTCAACAAAGCCATGCAACTTGCCAACCCCCGCTCAACCAAACCACCGCATAAATAAATTCGAATGAGTTGCACGGCATCGACGCGCGTGAAAAAACATGCGCAACATGCACACCGTTTCCGCCAAACCGTTCGCAATAGTAACCGCTTGCAACATTGCATAAACCACTTTGCGCAAGGGTGATGTATACTGCGTAATGCGTAATGCGTATCGCGTACAGCGTATTGCGTACTGTGCATTGCGTATTGCGTATCGTATGTTGCATATTGCGTACAGCGTATTGCGTATTGCACATCGCATACTGCATTGTTGCGTACTGCATATCGCGCACTGCGTACTGTGTGTTGCATATTCGTATTACCTATTGCGTTTCGCACATTGCATATCGCACATTGCATTATCCATTTAACCTCGAATTGTTTACTTACATTCGTTCACTTAACCAATCCCCACCGACAACCCAATGCCAACCGCCGCCACCGATTCGCCGATTCATCTGTCCGGTGAGTTAACCTTCGCCGTAACGCGCAAGTTGTATGAACAACTCAACACCCAACTGCGCGCGCAATTGCAATCGTCTAAAACCTTGCGCATCGATTTATCCGAGGTGCGCGAAGTCGACAGCGCCGGGCTGGCGTTGTTGGTGCATTGCGCCAACCTCGCCGCGCAACATCAAGCCGCCTGCATCTTCGCCAACCCCTCGACGCAACTGCGGCAAATGGCATCAATCGCCGACCTCGACGAATTATTCCACGAGCAACCGCAATGACCACCCCCGACCAAATCAAAACCTGGATTGAAGCCGGCCTGCCCAACGCCGAAGTCAACGTACAAGGCGACGGCCACCACTTCGAAGCCGTAATATGCACCGCCGACTTCACCGACAAAACCAAAATCCAACGCCACCAAATGGTATACGCCGCCTTGGGCGACAAAATGCAATCGGCAATTCACGCGTTGTCGATGAAGACGATTACGCCGGAGGAACGCGGGGCGTAATGCGCGGTGATTTTGTTTTGCGCGACAATGCCGTCTTGCAAACCAAATTGGTCGCACAAAATATCATCCACCGCACGCGCGATGAAGGTGACTACCGGTTCGGGGGTGTAATAGACGCCGCGGCTTTTGCGTTTTGCCGGATCGTATTCGCCGAGGAAGGTTTCGTAAAAATGAATGAACGGGGCGGTGCGCGCGGTCGCTTTGCCGTAGTCGGCCATTAACTCGCCGACATCGGCAGCGATACAAAAAACCGCGCCATTGCCGCATTGCGAGTGCGCTTAATTAATTGACAAACCCACCCAATGCATCGAGCGGGCTTTTTTATTAATCACCGAAACGCGCCAAGCGAAGATGCAAATGTATCGACCGATGGAGTGGCGGCGGGGCGGGGCGATAAAGGGCGGATTCACGGGCATTTACGCGACGCCGGCGCCAGTTTCATTTATGCGGCTATTGATTAATTTATCGCAAATGCGTTTAATGCGACGGTTTTTTGGCATGTCGCCGCTTAAAATCTGCGCCTGCCGGTGTTGGATTTTGCACTTCGTTTCCCATTGTCGCATCGCTGTTCCGCTGTACTCACCATTCCCTCGAGGAAACTTTGTCATGCATCGTTACCATGCTGTGTTGAAACGCGCGGCGGTTGTTTGCATTGCCGTGTTTGGTTGGAATGTTGTCGGCGGTTTTGCGGTTGGCGGCGATGCGCATGCGCGCGGCAACATCCACATTGTCGGCTCCTCGACCGTCTATCCGTTTGCGACTGTGGTCGCTGAGCGATTTGGCAAAGCCACCAAGTTTAAAACGCCGATTATCGAAGCCACCGGTTCGGGCGGCGGACTCAAACTGTTTTGCGGCGGGATTGGGGAACGTCATCCCGATTTCACCAACGCGTCTCGGCGCATCAAAGCCGGCGAATTGGCAAAATGCCGCGCCAACGGCATCGATGATGTGATTGAAATCAAAATCGGTTACGACGGCATCGTGCTCGCCAATTCGCGCAAGGCGAAGCGTTTCGCGCTGACGCGCAAGGATATTTTTCTTGCGCTGGCAAAACAAACGCCGGCGCAAAATGGTGCGCAAGAATTGGTCGATAATCCGTATCGCACTTGGCGTGATGTTAACCCGAACTTGCCGGCGGTGAAAATCGAAGTGCTTGGCCCGCCGCCGACTTCGGGGACGCGGGATGCGTTTGTCGAATTGGCGATGGAAGGCGGCTGTAAAAAAATCGATTGGATTGCCGCAATGAAAAAAACCGACAACGCCGTTTATAAACGCATTTGCCATCAACTGCGCGAAGACGGCGCGTTTGTCGAAGCGGGTGAAAACGACAACCTCATCGTGCAAAAACTCGTCAACAATCCGGACGCTCTCGGCATCTTTGGCTTTAGTTTCCTCGACCAAAACGCCGATATCGTGCAAGGTTCGCGGGTCGAAGGCGTCGCGCCGGAATTCGAACGCATTGCCGCCGGCGATTATCCGATTGCGCGTCCGTTGTATGTCTACGCCAAAGCCGCGCATATCGGCATCATCCCCGGCATGCCCGAGTTCATCGACGAATTGACCGATGAAGACACTTGGGGCTTTGACGGCTATTTGACCGACCGCGGTTTGATACCGATGCCGGATGCCGAGCGCGAAAAATTCCGCGCGGCAGGGGTTAACCAAACCGGCGTTAGTTTGTAACTTCGCGGCGGCGGCTGTTGTGATGATTCGCAAACCGCACCCGCGCCATTGCCTTAACTTCGCGGGCGCATTAAAATGCGCGCGCATTTTTTTACGCAACCTGTAACGCAATCCATCGTCATCGCAACCGCAGATAATTGACGCCTTCGTATTGTGCGTATCGCGGCACTTCGCCGCAAACTTTGTACGACACTTCGCACGCCACTTTGCACTGCACTTCGCCGTACACTACGCACTACACTTCGCATCGAACCGCATCCTATAAAAGGACAACCCGATGAATCCGCTGTTGGCATTGTGTTTATTTTTTATTGGCACGCCGCTTGGCTTGATAGTCGCGGCGCATTTGTTGCGTCGGCAGCGCGCGTTGCGGCGGCAAGCCGAAGGCGCGTTGGAATTATTTTTGTTGTTGTGCGCCTGTTTGGCGATTTTCACCACAGTCGGCATCGTGCTGTCGGTGTTGTTTGAATCGCTGCGATTTTTTCAGCAGGTGCCGCTGACCGATTTTTTATTCGGCTTGACTTGGTCGCCGCAAACCGCCATCCGCGACGACCAAATCGGCTCGAGCGGCGCGTTTGGCGCGGTGCCGTTGTTTGCCGGCACCTTGTTAATCACCGTGATTGCGTTGTCCGTGGCGGTGCCGTTTGGGTTGTTGGCGGCGGTGTATTTATCCGAATACGCCGGACGCAAAATCCGCGCGATTGCCAAACCGACGTTGGAAATTCTCGCCGGCATCCCGACCGTGGTATACGGCTTTTTCGCCGCATTGACGGTCGGCCCGGCGGTGCGCGATGCCGCGCAATTTTTTGGGCTCGAAGCCACCGCCGAAAGCGCGTTGGCAACCGGGCTGGTGATGGGCGTGATGATATTGCCGTTTGTGTCGTCGCTATCCGATGATGTCATCAACGCCGTGCCGCAATCGTTGCGCAACGGCTCGTTCGGCTTGGGCGCAACCCCTTCGGAAACCATCCGCCGCGTGATATTGCCGGCGGCGTTTCCCGGCATTGTCGGCGGCGTGTTGTTGGCGACATCGCGCGCGATTGGCGAGACGATGATTGTCGTAATGGCCGCCGGATTGGCCGCCAACTTAACCGCCAACCCACTCGAATCGGTCACCACCGTCACCGTACAAATCGTCACCTTGTTGGTCGGCGACCAAGAATTCGACAGCCCGAAAACCCTTGCCGCCTTCGCACTCGGCTTGATGCTGTTTTTGGCAACGCTACTGCTCAACATCGTCGCCCTGCGCATCGCGCGCAAATACAAGGAACAATACGCGTGACTCAACCGAACGATAAACGCGTAAAGAATACTGTGCATTCGACCGCACACAATGGCGTCGATGGCGACAACGCCACTGTCGTCGACAATGTCGGCGGCGACGGTAACAGTAACAGTGCCATTCGCAACAGTGACAGTAACAATGACGGTGCCAGTCACAATTTGGATGCACAATTGCGCCGCAACATCAGCGCACGCTATCGCCAAGAGCGACGTTTTCGTCGCGCCGCGGCATCGGCGATTTTAATCGGCGTGGCATTTTTGTTGTGGTTGATTACGGTCAGCCTTCTGCAAGCCGTCGGCGCATTGTGGCAAACCCACATTGCCCTCGATATTAATTTCAAACAAGCGTATTTTGCGCCGACAAGTGACTTGTCGAACGACGTGACCGGCAATGTTACGAGTGACGTTACAAGTAACGTTACAAGTGACGCTGCCACCACCGACCTCACCGACCGCATCGCACAAGCGCCATTTGCGCGGATGATAAAAGAATCCTTGCGCGCCGATTTCCCTGATGTGCGCACGCGCAAACAAAAGCGCGAACTGTATCGATTGGTCAGCAGCGGCGCCGAATTTGATTTGCGCGATGAAGTGTTACAACGCCGCGAACTCATCGGGCAAACCGCGCGCGTTTGGTTATTGGCCGGCGGCGATGTCGATTTGGTGACCAAAGGCGTTATCGACCGCAACTTGCCCGAAGACAATCGCCGCGTCTCCGACAAAATGATTGCGCACATCGACGCATTGCGCGCACAAGGGCGGATTGAAAAACGATTTAACACGCAATTTTTCACCGCCGGCGATTCGCGCAACGCCGAACAAGCCGGCATTCTCGGCGCATTGCTCGGCTCGATTTTAACGCTGTTGGTGACGATGTTGTTGGCGTTGCCGGTCGGCGTGTGCGCGGCGGTGTATCTGCAGGAATTTGCGCCGCGCAACAAATGGATCGATTGGGTCGAGGTCAACATCAACAACCTGGCCGCGGTGCCGTCGATTACCTTCGGCTTGCTCGGCTTGGCTGTGCTGATAAACTTCGTCGGCTTGCCGCGTTCGGTGCCGTTGGTCGGCGGGATGGTGTTGGCGTTGATGACCTTGCCGACGGTGATTATCTCGAGCCGCGCGGCGTTGGCCGCGGTGCCGCCGCGCATTCGCCAAGCCGCGCTCGGCGTCGGCGCATCCAAAATGCAAAGCGTGCTGCATCATGTTGTGCCGCTGGCGTTGCCCGGAATGTTGACCGGCGCGATTATCGGGTTGGCGCAAGCCTTGGGCGAAACCGCGCCGCTGCTGGCAATCGGCATGGTCGCGTTCATCGTCGATATTCCGCGCGACTTCACCGACCCATCGACCGCCTTGCCGGTGCAGATTTACCTGTGGGCCGACAGCCCCGAGCGCGGCTTTGTCGAGCGCACTTCGCTGGCGATTGTCGTGCTATTGTGCGCGCTTGGCGCGATTAACGGCGCGGTTGCATGGGTGCGCGCCAAAACCGAGAAACGCTGGTGAAGCCGAATCCGCGAATAACCGACACCGCCAAAATCGGCGCGACCCTCGGCAATCCGTTTGTCGATAACGCGGCGATGACCAGCCGCGATGTCAATGTGTTCTACGGCGCCAAGCGCGCGATTTTTGACGTGTCGCTGGATTTGGCGCGCAATGAAGTGTTGGCGATGATTGGCCCGTCGGGCTGCGGCAAATCGACTTTATTGCGTTGCCTTAATCGAATGAACGACACGATTGACGGCTGCCGCGTCAGCGGCGCGATAACGCTCAACGGGCGCGACATTTACGGGCGCGATATGGATGTGGTGTATCTGCGCACGCGCGTCGGCATGGTGTTCCAAACGCCGAATCCGTTTCCAAAATCGGTGTATGAAAACGTCGCCTACGGCGCAAAATTGCACGGCTTATTCGCCAACCGCGCCGAGTTGGATGAAATTGTCGAAGGTAGTTTGCACCGCGCCGGGTTGTGGGACGAGGTTAAAGACCGCTTGACGCATTCGGCCATCGGTTTATCCGGCGGGCAACAACAACGCTTATGCATCGCGCGCGCGATTGCGATTGAGCCGGAGGTGATTTTGATGGATGAACCGTGCTCGGCACTCGACCCGATTGCAACCGCGCGCATCGAGGAATTAATCGACGAGTTGCGCCGCCGCTACACCATCGGCATCGTCACCCATTCGATGCAACAAGCCGCGCGCGTATCGCAACGCACCGCGTATTTTCATTTGGGCCGATTGGTCGAAGTCGGCGCGACCAATGAAGTTTTTACCAACCCGCAGCACGAGTTAACCGAAGGTTACATCACCGGACGATTCGGTTAATTCGCCACCGCGCTTAATCGCAATTCACCGTTACTAAATTACGATTACAACATTGCGATTACAAAGTTACCATTACAAAGTTTACGATTACGAAGTTACGATGCAAGTTAATGTGCAAGACAATATTCAAACCAATATGCAATATAGTGACCACCGTGCGCATTGTCGCGCACTCAACCGCAAGAGCCGCCAATGAACGACACCGACGCGCATATTTTTTCGAGATTCGATAATGAACTTGCACACCTGCATGCGTTGGTGATGCGGATGGGGCGGGTGGCGGTGGCGCAATTGCGCGATGCGCAAGCCACGCTCGCGCAGCACGACAGCGACCGCGCGCGCGCCGTTATCGACAACGACAAGACGCTCAACGATTTGGATGTGCAAGCCGATGATGAAATTGTGCGCATCATTGCGTTGCGTCAACCGATGGCGACTGATTTGCGCAAGATTATTGCGGTCAGCAAAATCGTCGCCGAACTCGAACGCGCCGGCGACGAGGCGCGCAAAATCGCCGGCTTAACGATTCGCTTCTACGCCGACGGCGACCGCGCGCCGGACGATGCAATCCTCGGCGATTTACACGCGCTCGCCGAATATGTGGCGATGATGTTGGTGGCGGTGATGCAGGCGTTCGACCAATTGAATTTGGACGAGGCGTTGGCGGTGCTGCAAAAAGAACGGCAATTGGACGACCGCGTACAAGCGTCATTCCGCCATCTGCGCAACCTCGACACCGAAACCGCCGCCGACAACGCCGAGCCGTACATCGCCACCGTCCTCGCCATCCGCGCCTTGGAACGATTCGGCAACCACGCCAAAAACATCGCCGGGCATTTGGTTTTCATCAAACACGGGGTGGATGTGCGGCATGAGGATATTGACGGCATATTGCAGCGGATTAATGAGGACGGGTAGGGCGGGGCGGATTGTGGCGGGTTTTGGTGCGGTGGCGGGGTGGGTGAATTGGCGACGGTGGACGCTGGCGGCAAAGTCGGGGACGACGGCGGCAATGTTGTCGGAGTCGGCAAAGTCGGAGACGACGGCGGCAATGTTGTCGGAGTCGGCAAAGTCGGGGACGACGGTGTTGTCCGAGCCGGCAACGATGCAACCCACAAATCGCGCGCCGTTGGCACAAAATCAAGTTGAAGTAATTTCGAGTTTTTGCGGGTAAATCAATTGCGGTAAAAGGGATTTTGGCAAAAGAAAAGGGCGGGGTTTTGGATAATCCTTTCGCTTGGCGACGCTTGCGACAATGCTGTCACCACCATCGCCACCATCACTGCCGCTGAAAACCGGCACACACGCCCGCTTTTTGTCCGTAGATTTGCCGTAGATTTTGCCCGCACAGCGTCCGTATCTCGTCAGTACTGCCGCCAACAACAACACTGCGCCACATCATCGCCCGTCCAAACCGCGCGCGTCCATTCATCCGCCCAAGCCGGCGGCGCGTTTCCCGTGTCCCCGTGTCAATGTCGCCCCGTATTAATGCCGCAACCAACCGCAATACAAATCGGATCGCCAACCGCGCACCGCCAAACACAAAAGGGCATTGCGACTCGACAATCGCTTGTGGCAACGCGCATTTGACGACGCCAAACCGCCAACAACATCGCCAACCCAACCCTTCACGCCGATTCGCTATTTTACATAATATATCTTATGCGAAGTTATTATTGCGCGGCAAAACAACACCGCCGACGCCACAGCGTCCAGTCAAGCGTCAATCAATCGTGAGGTCAATCGGATTAAAGCGTGTGCAACCGTGGGGAAATCGGCGCGCAAGGATTCTTTTATCATCCGCGCAAACAACGTCACTTGCAACGTTATTTGTCGAGTCACTTGACAAGTTATTCGACGAGTGACTTGGCAGGTTAAACCGTGATTACGCCGTGCGCAAACGACGCTCAAACGACGCTCGAACAACCGTCAAACGCCGAGGGTAAACCGGCGGACAGGCGACGGTCAAACAGTCGTCAACCGTCCATCGCCACGCCCCGCCGCATTCAATCACCACCCTGCCGTTCGCGCGCCAAGTTGCGTTGATGCCCGACCATGCTTTGGGCTTCGATGAAAATCCGCGCGATTTCCGGGTATTTGCCTTTGATGCGCGTTTCCAAAGTGCTTATCGCGCTTTCGACATCGCCGGCGGAAATCGAATCGGCGAAATCCAAACTAATCGTCAGCAGCACATCGCGCGGGCCAAGATGCATCGTCAAAATCTCATTGACATTCACAATGTTGCGCTCGCGCACCAAAATGCGGCGGATGCCATCGACCACCTCGCGGCTGGCCGCTTCGCCGATGAGCAAGCCCTTGCTTTCATACGCCAACACGCTTGCGGTGCACGCCAGAATCACGCCGATGACAATCGACGCCAGCGCATCGAAACGCAAATCGCCGAAAAATTGCACGCACAACAACCCGCCCAACGCGGTCAGCAAGCCGAGCATCGCCGCGCTGTCTTCGAATAGCACGGTGAAAACGGTCGGGTCTTTACTCAGCCGCACCGCCTTGAAATAGCCGTGTTTGCCCTTTTGGCGGCGGAATTCGCGGAATGCAACCCACCACGCGACGCTTTCGAACACCAAGGCGACGCCGAGCACGATGTAGTTGACCATCGGGCGATTGATCGGTTCGGGGTCGAAGAATTTGTGAAATCCTTCGTATAACGACACGCCCGCGCCGATGGCGAACACCATAATGGCGACGACAAACGCCCAAAAATACAACTCCATCCCATAGCCGAATGGATGGCGGTCGTCAGCCGGACGCTCGGCGCGTTTCATCCCCCACAGCAGCAACACCTGATTGCCGGTGTCGACGACCGAGTGAATTGCCTCGCTCAACATCGCCGAACTGCCGGTGATGGCGGTGGCGATGAACTTGGTGATGGCGATTAAGCCGTTGCCGATTAAGGCCGCCAATACGACCCATTTAGAGCCGGATTTGTTTTTCAAAATGCGATTCCCGAAAGTGATGAAGTGAGTAAAAGGTTGCCAATAACATCTTGTTTACAAGCGTTTTTTACTTTCCGCTTATTGCCGCACCATTGCGCAGGCGACGAGACGGCATTGGACGAACTGGCGAAGAGATGGCGTATGGTTGTGTCGAATAGATGCCGAATAATTGCGTGAACAAGTGTATGACAGTGTCGAATTATGGTCGAATTGTTGTCGAATTGTGCCGGACGATTGACGGTGAATTGACGGATGATGTCGAATGATTCGAATGATTATTGCGCGGGCTGCGGTATCGAATACGTGCCGGTGGCATGCGCAACCGGCAATGCTTCGCCCAAGGTTTCGCTGTATAAAATCGCTTCGCACACCGCCAATCGTTTGCCGAGTTTGAGCAAGGTTGCGCGCGCGACAATGTCGCCCGGCGGCGGTTTGCGCAGGAAATTAATCGCCAAATGCGTCGTAACCGCCAATTCCACCCGCCCGATATTGCCCAAAATCACCGCATAAAACGCCGCATCCGCCAAGCCGGCCATAATCGGCCCGGCGATTGTGCCGCCCGGCCGCAAAAATTCATCACGATGCACCGCCCGCATCACCGCACATTCGCGCGCCACCGATTCGACTTGCAAGCCCAGCAACGGCGCAAACGGCATCTGCGCCTCGACCAATTCGGCAAATTCGGCGGTGCCAATGCCGCCGCGGTTGTCGCTGTCCATCATCAATTTATCGTCAATGCCATCGCTTAATCGCGCGCATTATACGCCGATTTTGCCGCGCGGCAACGGCTTGCGGTTGGTTTTTTATCATGCAATGCGAAGCGAACGGTTTGCGGTTTTGGGTTTGCGATTATGCGCGACATACGACCTGCACTTTTGACATGGCACTTTGCCTTGCACTTTGCCCCGCACTTTTTGCAATATAGCGGTGCAGACATTTTGGCATGGCGATTAACATTAACATCGATTGCATAGTATCATTGCGCCGATGGGTTTTTCATTGTTACTCGGCTATGTGGTGATTGGCGCGCTATTCGGCGCGGCGTTTGTTATGCGCGGCTATGCCGTGATTACGCCGCAAGCACAAGGCGCAAGCCTCGGCGCGCGGCTGTTGTGGTGGCCGGCGGCGACGGCGTTATGGCCGTTGCTCGCTTGGAAATGGCGACTGGCGCGTTATCAACATCCGCCGAGTGCCGGTGTCGCCGGCGACAAACCTGACGACGCCAAGTGATTCGATAAAGTTCGATTGCGATTGTGCATTTGATTGTGCGCGACTCGTAACTGCGACTGTGATTTACGATTGATGCCATCTTTGACACTGCCGTTACCATTGACCGCAACCCACCCCGCCCGCCCGCAACAATCAAAACGACTTCACACGACTTCGCAACACTTCACACTACTTCGAAATGATTCAAAATGATTAAATCGCAACGCCGCATACACCGATTGCTGTGGTGGCTTCTCGCCCCGGCGTTATTGTTGATGATACTTTGGATGAGCGCCCCGCCGCCGCCGTTGGCGCCGCCCAACGCCAACCCGGCGATTGTGTTCGGCACCAGTTTTGACGAGGCGCGCAAATGAGCGGCGGCTATGTTGCGGTGCATTGGAATCGCCGCAAGCAACTCTACGACCTTGCGCTGTGGCTCGGCGTGTTTGTGTATCTCGCCGCGTTTTTTGCGGTCGGATTGGCGCGTTATGGCGACGGCATCTCGCCGATTATTTTGATGATGCGCGCCTTGTCGAGTTGCGCGTTTTTGATGTTGTCGTTGGTGTTATGCATCGGCCCATTGGCGCGCCTCAATCCGCGTCTGCTGCCGCTGTTGTATAACCGCCGCCATTTCGGCGTATCGACCTTCATCGTCGCCTTGGCGCATGCCGGCTTGGCGGTGTATTGGTATCACAGTTTCGGCGTGGTCAATCCGCTGGTGTCGATATTCACCAGCGGCGGCGTCAACCCCATCGACGGGCAACCGGTTGGCGGCGCCTTGTTCGGTTGGTCGTTTCAGGCATTCGGCGCGCTTGCGTTAATGTTGCTGTTTTTACTCGCCGCCACCAGCCACGATTATTGGAACGCCACCTTAACCGCGCGCGGTTGGAAGGCGTTGCACATGGCGATATACGCCGTCTATACGCTGGTGATTGTGCATGTCGCGTTTGGCGCGATGCGGCAGGAAGGCGCCGGGTGGTTGCCGTGGATGGTGTTTATCATTGCGGCCACAGTCGGCGGTTTGCACATCGTCGCCGCCCACCGCACCTCGAAGGCCACGCGCGCGATTGGCGGTGCGCGCGATGATGATGAATGGATTGCGGTGTCCGATTGGCGCGACATCCCCAACAACCGCGCGATTACCATCGACATCGGCGCGCATGAACGCATCGCCGTGTTTCGCTACGACGACCGCAAACTCGCGGCGGTATCCAATGTTTGCCAACATCAAAGCGGCCCGCTCGGCGAAGGCTGCGTCGTAGACGGCTTAATCACCTGCCCCTGGCACGGCTATCAATACCGCCCCGAAGACGGCCGCTCACCGCCGCCCTTCACCGAAAAAATCCGCACCTACCGCCTAAAACTCGACGGCCATCAAGTGCTGGTAAACGCCGAACCGTTACCCCCCGGCACCCCGCGCGCGGTGTTGTTGATTGAGATTGAATAAACACGAATGCATTGCGGTGTGTGATTATGCAAGGTGGCGTTGGTGAACTTTGACATTGCCAACTGTGTCGCGGTTATCGACGACAATGCCGATATTGACAACATTGCCGAGGTTGTCGACGACAATGCCGACAATGTCGATACTGACAACATTGTCGCTGTCGCAGACGACTTTGCCGACACCGACAACATTGTCGCTGTCGCAGACGACTTTGCCGACACCGACAACATTGTCGCTGTCGCAGACGACTTTGCCGGCATTGACAACGTTGCCGAGGTTGTCGACGACAATGCCGATATTGACAACATTGTCGCCGTCGCAGACGACTTTGTCGGCATTGACAACGTTGTCGCCGTTATCGACGACAATGCCGACACTGACAACATTGTCGCCGTCGCCGCCGACTTTGTCGGCATCGCCAACATTGTTGCCGTTATCGACGCCTACCTTAATGCCACACTAATTCCCCAACCCGCCCATCACAAATGAACACCACCCCCACCCCGCCATCCGACTCGCCCAAACCGCCCGCCGCCGACAACGCCGTTGCGGAATTTTTCATTGGCTATGCGCCGATGCCGGCGGCATTGAAGCGGTTGTATTGGCCGCTTGCCATCATTGCGATTATCGCCTGCGGCGTTGCCGGCTTTTGGTTTGCCGCGCAACAGCACGCCGTCGGCGGCGGGCATTGGACTCTTGGCGCGCCGAGCAGTGTGACCGGATTATTGACGCGCACGCCGTATCCGGCGGTGCATCATCTTACTGAGGACGGCGTGCAAACCACCTTGTTGGTGCGGCAAGGCAAGCATTCGGTTAATGAATGGGCCGCGGCGTTTGACGGGCAATTGGTGCGCGTGCGCGGCAATTCGATTGAGCGCGGCGCGTGGGCGATGTTGGAAATCGGCGTCGATGCAATTCGTGCGGCGGATTTGACCGATAAAAAATTGCTCGAGTTACCAAAGCAACTGGATAAATTGGTGTACATCGACAAACTCGGCGAGGTTGATCTCAAGGGCGAAATCGTCGATTCGAAATGTTTTCTCGGCGTGATGAAACCCGGCGCCGGCTTGTTGCATAAAGCCTGCGCGGAAATTTGTTTGCGCGGCGGCATCCCGCCGATTTTGCGCGTTAAGGACGCCGACGGCATCGAAACCGGCTATCTGTTGGCGCGCGCAGACGGCGGCGACGCATCAAAACTGCTCGCCCCGCTGGCCGCCGAACCGGTGCGCATCACCGGGCAATTGAGCCAATACGGCAACTTGTCGGTTATCAAAGTGGATTTGGGCGGCGTGCGCCGATTGCCTTAATTGCATACGCTGCATACGCATGCCGAATGCATAAATAAGCCGTTGCCCGTCGCCCGATGCCGAACCTGCTGATTGTCGCCAACTGCCCGTCGGACAACACCCGCAAACTGCATCAAGCGGTGCACGCCGGCGCAACCGCCGCGCAATTTAACGGCATCGAAGTGCGCGCCTTGCAGCCGCTCGATGCCGACGCCGATGATGTGCTGTGGGCGAACGGCGTTGTGCTTGGCACGACCGAAAACTTCGGGCATATCAGCGGCTTGGTCAAGGATTTTCTCGAACGCATTTATTATCCCTGCTTGGAAAAAACCGAAGGCATGCCGGTCGCCGTGTATGTCAAAGGCGGCTTGGACGGACAAGGCGCAAAAACCGCCATCGAACGAATCTTGACCGGATTAAAATGGAAATCTGTGCAGCCGACCTTGGTGCTTAAAGGCGAATACCGCGATGAATTTCGCGCCGAATGCGAACAACTCGGCATGCTGATGGCGGCGGGATTGGAGTCGGCGGTGTTTTAAGTTTTGCTGTCACAAAGTCCATAAGGCGATGATAACGAAGTCGATAATTGACCGACGATAATTGGTCAACAAAAATTGGCTATAATCACGCGGCGACAAACTCAACCTTAACGCTTATCCAGAGGCAACCAGACGATGAAAAACCAAATACTCGAAGTGCGCGGCAAGTCGGCGGAAACCGTATTGTCGATTTTCAAAGGCATTGTTACCGACGAAGGCAAAATGCCGATGCAACAATTCGACCGCGACACTTTGGACGCGATTGGGCGCGAAGTGTTTAACGCCGACATCGACATCGATGCATTGCCCGGCACTTTTGGCGACGCCGATTCCATCGATGGCGAACAATTGCGCGAAGAGATTTTGCACATGAGTGCGGTGTTGCCGTTTCTCGAAGACACTTTGGAAACACAGCAAGAACGCGTCGATGCCCTGAATCGATTGGGGCAACAGTGGAAAGTCAAAGACACGCTGATTAAAGACCTAATCTCGCTCAGCCACGGGCATAAAATGCACATTATGTTGCACGCCGCGCGTGAAGCGCAGTTGGAAGCCGGCATGCCGTTGTGGAAACAAATGGCGATGCAACTGCAGGGCGTGATGCATTTGGACGGCGATAAAGCGGTGTTGGCGAAATACAAGGAATACGAATCGCTGCCCGCCGGCACGCTCGGGCGCACCATGACCGAATACTACAATCAAAACGAATTCCCCTATCCCGGCAGCCGCGGCGCGCCGCTTTCCAATATGTTGGTGCAGCACGATATTCATCACGTGCTGTCCGGCTACAACACCACCGGGCTCGGCGAATTTTGCGTTGCCGGCTTTGCCTACGGCATGACCGGTGAATCGTCGTATTCATCGGTGTTGGTGGTGTTTATGTTTCAATTTCATCTCGGGCAAGTGATGGACCCGGGCGCAAACGCCTATCGCAACGAATACGACCCGGCGCCGGTGTTCCGCGCCTACAAACGCGGCAGCGAATGCACCGGCGAGTACATGACGATGAACTACGACTACCACCCGCTGATGACCGAAAAACTCTCCGACCTCCGCGCCCGATTCAACATCTCGGAAGAGGGAATGTTGGTTAAAAGCGGCGGGGATTTGTGGTGTGGTACCGAGGGACCGCCGGGTAAGCGGCATTCGAATTAACGCCATCTACAACCGTTCGACAACGGTCGTTTATACGGTCGATTGTGCGGTCAATGTGATTCGCTTCGACATGCCAAGGACGGCATCGGCGGCATTTTTGTGCGGGAGGTAAGTGCGACAAACGCCGCTTTACTTGGCGGCGGCGTAACCGTTGCGCAACGTTAATCGTCCGCTAACGGTTAACGGTCACCAACACCAACCACGCGCGCTTCGATGTCGCCGCGTACGACGGTACTTTGGCAAAGCAACGCGGGATTTACAGTGCGGCAACGACAACGGAAGTTCGCCGAATAAACACCGCGACACTTGACAGCGTCCGTGCAACCGTTACGCAACCGTTAACCGTCCGTTGCCGCTCAACAGTCACCTGTCCCAACCCGCAACAACACCCTGCCCACTCCGCACCCGCCGCAACGCATCTTGCCAACCGGCACGACGCGCGGCGTTTTGTTTTTCATCGGCGCGGCTTTCGAATCGACGGTATTCGCGCAACGAAGCGGCGATTTCGTCGGTGTCGGCAAACCAACCGATTTGCAACGCCGCCAAATACGCCGCGCCCAAGGCGGTGGTTTCAATCACCGCCGGGCGGTCGACGCGCACATCGAGTAAATCGGCGAGGAACTGCATCAGCCAATCATTCACCGCCATACCGCCATCGACGCGCACCGCGCGAATGTCGATGTTGCCGTGACCGTCACCGTCGCCGCCGCGCATCGCATCGAGCCGCATTGCATCGAGCAAATCGCGGGTTTGATGGCATACCGCCTCGAGTGCGGCGCGCACCAATTGCGCCTTGCCGCTGTCGCGCGTCAATCCAATCAACGCCGCACGCGCATCGGCATCCCAATGCGGCGCGCCCAATCCGGTGAATGCCGGCACCAAATACACGCCGCCATTGCCCAACGGGTCGGCGGCGGTCGCGGCGGTCTCGCTGGTCTCGGCGATGAGCCGGTCAATCTCGGCGGTGTCGTCGATAACGCCGATGTCGCGCAGCCATTGCACCGCCGTGCCGGCGTTGAAAATCGCGCCTTCCAATGCATACGTCGTCTTGCCGCTCAACCGATAGCCAATCGTGCCGAGCAACCGATGTTGCGATTGCGGCGGGCGGTCGCCGCTGTTCATCATCACAAAACAACCGGTGCCAAAAGTGCTTTTGACCATCCCTGCGGCAAAGCACGCTTGCCCAAACAACGCCGCTTGTTGGTCGCCGGCGACGCCGCGAATCGGCAATGGCTTGCCAAAATGTTCGGTACTGCACTCGCCATATTCCGCCGCGCAATCAAGCACTTGTGGCAGCATATTGACAGGCACTGTGAATAACGAAAGCAAGTCGTCGTCCCAACGATGCGCGGAAATGTCGTAAAGCAAAGTGCGCGAGGCGTTGGTGGCGTCGGTAACATGCGCGCGTCCGCCGGTTAATCGCCAGATGAGGAAGGCGTCAATCGTGCCAAACGCCAATTCGCCCGATTCCGCTTGTTTGCGTGCACCCTCAACATTATCCAATATCCATTTGATTTTAGGGGCGGAAAAATAGGAGTCCACCAACAATCCGGTCTTCGCGGTAATCCGTTGCGCGATAGTATGGTCGTCGGCGAGTTGCCGGCAAAAATCGGCGGTGCGGCGGTCCTGCCAAACAATCGCGTTATAAATCGGTCGCCCGTCGCTGCGCCGCCAAACCACTGTGGTTTCGCGTTGGTTGGCGATGCCAATCGCTTCGATTGTGCCGTGCGCGGCGGCTTGCGTCAGCACTTCGCGGCAGGTGTCCAAAGTGGTTTGCCAAATCTGCTCGGCATCGTGCTCAACCCAGCCGTCCTGCGGATAATGCTGCGCAAATTCCCGCTGCGCAGACGCCCGCGCCACGCCATCCGCATCAAACGCAATCGCCCGCGAACTGGTCGTGCCTTGGTCAATCGCCAAAATCAACGGCTGCTTCGCCGCCCCGCCCTTGGTGTTCATTCGGCGATTGTATGCGATTTACGCGCATGGCAATGGGCGGGCAAATCGCGGCGGCGCGTTATTTAACGACGGCTGCCCTACCCTATCCGCGCATCGCACGGTTACGATTAAGGTCGCAATTGATGATGACGCCGACAATTAAGTGCGCGGCACGGCGGCAACGCCGCTGTCGCTGGTGACTTTGCCGGCACGGACAACGTTGCCACCGTCGCCCACGACTTTGTCGGCACGGACAACATTATCGTCGTTGCCACCGACTTTGCCAAAACAGGCGACATTGCCATTGTCGCCGCCGACTTCGCCGACACGGACAACGTTATCGTCGTTGCCAACGACTTTTCCGAAACAGACAACATTGCCATTGTCGCCGCCGACTTCGCCGACACGGACAACGTTATCGTCGTTGCCAACGACTTTTCCGAAACAGACAACATTGCCATTGTCGCCGCCGATTTCGCCTACATTGACAACATTACCGCCGTCGCCCGCGACTTTGCCGACATCGACAACATCGCCGCTATCGCCGCAACTTTGTCGACAATGCCGACGCTGACAACATCGTCACCTCTGCCAACTTTACCGGCATCGACAACATCGCCGCTATCGCCGCAACTTTGCCGACAATGCCGACATTGACAACATTGTCACCTCTGCCGACTTCGCCGACACGAACAGCATTACCGTCGCTGTCCACGACTTTGCCGGCACGAGCAACATTGCCGCCGCAAACTTTGTCGGCGATGACAGCATTACCGCCGCCCGCGACTGTGCCGACATCGACAACATCGCCGCTATCGCCGCAACTTTGCCGATAATGCCGACACTGACAACATCGTCACCTCTGCCAACTTCGCCGACACGAACGGCATTACCGTCGCTGTCCACGACTTTGCCGGCACGAGCAACATTGCCGCCGCAAACTTTGTCGGCGATGACAACATTACCGCCGCCGCCCGCGACTTTGTCGGCACGAGCAACACTGCCGCCGCAAACTTTGCCGGCGATGACAACATCGCCACCGTCGTCCGCGGCTTTGCCGGCATTGGCAACATTGCCGTCGGCGATTTTGCCAGCGGCGCATTTATGAATGCTTGTGGTCGAAGTGTCGCAACTTAATCGCCAACGCCAAATGGTGCGGCGTAATCGCGGTGCCTTCGGATAAATCGGCGATGCTGCGCGCGACTTTTAGGACGCGGTGATAGGCGCGCGCCGACAAGCCGAGTTTGTTCATTGCCGCATCGAGCAGTTTGTGTCCTTCGGCGTCAATCACGCAATGGCGGTCAATCTCTTTGCCTTGCAGCAAATTGTTCGATTTGCCTTGCCGTTGCAATTGCAACTCGCGCGCCGCCACCACGCGCGCGCGAATCGTCGCGCTGCTTTCCTCGACCGATTTGCGTTGGGTGAGCGCACGATAGCCGACGCGCGGCACTTCGAATTGAATGTCGATGCGGTCCAACAACGGCCCCGACAATCGTGCGCGATAGCGTTTGATTTGGTCGGGCGTGCATCGACATCTTCCGGACTCTTCGTATAAATAACCGCACGGACACGGATTGCACGCCGCGATTAATAAAAAGTTGGCGAGGTATTGCGTTTGGCGGGCGACGCGCGAGATGTTGACCACGCCGGATTCGAGCGGTTCGCGCAACGCCTCCAACACCTTGCGGTCGAATTCGGGAAGTTCATCCAAAAACAATATGCCGTGATGCGCCAGCGAAATTTCGCCGGGACGCGGCAAGCCGCCGCCGCCAATCAACGCCGCGCCGGAGGCGCTGTGATGCGGCGAACGAAACGGGCGGCGGCGCCAATTGAGCGGGTTGAAGCCGCTTTGCCCGAGCGATTCCATCGCCGCGGATTCGAGCGCTTCGGTTTCACTCATCGGCGGCAAAATGCCGACCAAGCGATTGGCCAGCATTGTTTTGCCGGTGCCCGGCGGGCCTGACATCAATATGCTGTGCGCGCCGGCGGCGGCGATTTCCAATGCGCGTTTGGCGAATGGTTGCCCGACGACATCGCCCATGTCGGCGACGATTGGCGGTTCAGCCGGTTGTTCCGGCGACACGGCGGTGAGTTTTTCCTGGCCGTTTAATAACGCGCAAATTTGCAACAGCGAATCCGCGCCGATGACCTGCACGCCGTTGACCAACGCCGCTTGACGCGCACTTTTTGGCGGCAGCACCAAAATGCGTTTGCCTTTGCGCAACGACAGTGCTGCAATCAATCCGCCGCGAATGTCGCGCAACGCGCCGCTGAGCGCAAGTTCGCCAAGGAAAATGTAATTGCCAATCTCATCGGCGCGCACTTGACGGCTGGCGGCCAACAAGCCGATGGCAATCGGCAAATCGAACCGCCCGCCCTCTTTCGGCAAATCAGCCGGGGCGAGATTGACGATGATGCGTTGGCGCGGAAATTCAAAATGCGAATTAAGAATCGCGCCGCGCACGCGGTCGCGGCTTTCTTTGACTGCGGTTTCCGGCAAGCCGACAATCGAAAACTTCGGCAAGCCGCGCGTCAAATGAACTTCCACGCTGACTTCGGGAGCGTCCGCGCCGACCTCGGCGCGACTATGAACAATGGCAAGCGACATTCCGTTTCCTCCTGTTCCTTAGAATCATCCCGGACTACCCGACGGATTCACCCGCCATTCCTTCGCAACGAAGAACCACCAGAACTCTTCCAAGAAACCCTGAATTAAACATCTACACGGGCATCAAGCCCGCACCGAGACGAATTATTGCAATTTATTGCGCGGTTGTCAATCGGTTTTTATGTTTTTTTTTCGATGCGATTTCGATGCGATTTAGATGCGGTTTTGGCGGGCTTTTGTGCGGGTGGGTAACGCACCGTCGAAGCACAGTCGCTTTACCGTCGAATTACCATCGAATTAACAGTCGACCAATCACGCACGACAACGCCGCATCAAACGTCGATGTCACTGTGTCACTGTTACTGTTACTTTCACCGTCAATGTTTCCGCTCCGAATGCGGCGGCGGTTGCCGTTTTTCGCTTTCGGCGCGTTTTAGTAAATCATCCAATTTCGTCGACAACGCTTGCACGCGCGTATGCAGGCGTTGCAAGGCGCGGGTTTGGGCGGCGAGTTCGTCCTGCGACGCCAGATTCATTTTTTTAAAATGACTCGCCAACAGTGCGCGGATGTTGGCGCGCAACGATTTGCGCAACGGCGGCGGCAACAACGCCAGCAACGCCTCAGTCAACTCATCCAAGCGTGTGTTGGTGGTGGATTTTTGTTTCGCATCGTTGTTGCCGTTGTTTTGGTCGTTCATTGCATCATCCCGGGCTGGCGGAAACATATTCGATATGCGCCGAATCGCGCAATACATCATGCCAAATGTTGTACAACTCATCGGCTTTGCGTTGGAAGATGATGCGCCGCGCGCGTTGCGATGCCAAATCCAACCCCATGTTGCGTTCGCGGCGTTCGATTACTTCGATTAAATGATAACCGCTCGGGCTGCGCAACGGCGCGCTGACTTGATTGACTTCCAATGCGCGCACCGCATCGCGCAATTGCGGCGACAAATCATCGACATTGCCCCAGCCGAGATGCCCGCCGATGTTGCGCGAGGCCGGGTCGTCCGAATGGGTGCGCGCGATTTTGGCGAAGTCGTCGCCGGCGGCAATGCGCGCGCGCAGGCGTTCGGCGAGTTGGTCGGTGTCGTCGTGGTCGTCCAACAACAAAATATGCCGCAATCGATGTTGTTCGACCTTTTGGTCGTTGGCTTTGCGCGCATGCAGTTTAAGCAGATGCAAGCCGCTGTCGGTTTGAATCACCGGCGTCACCGCCCCGACATCGATAACGCGCAATTCATCGACAAATTTTTGCGGCAATTGATCCGGTTTGCGCCAGCCGAGATAGCCGCCGCCGTCTTTGTTCTGCCCGTCTGAAAAATCGCGCACCGATTGTTCGAACGACCGCCCGTCGACCACGCTGTCGCGAATGTGTTGCAGGTTGTCGATTTCGGATTGCACCGCATCGAGTTCGCGGTCTTTAATCGACACAAACAAATGCGAAACTTCATATTGCTCTTCCAAATCGACCAACAATTCACTGTGGCGGCTGAGATATTCATCGACTTCATCTTCGCTGACCGTCACCCGCGCATTGACCGCGATATCGACCAGTCGGCGAATCAATTGTTGTTCGCGCACTTCGCCGCGAAACTCGGCTTCGGTGATGCCATCCTCGCTCAACCGTTCGAATAATTGTTGCGCGGTCAATTTGTTGCGTTGGGCAATGCCGGCAATCGTGCGCTGCACTTCGGCGGCATCGAAGGTAACCCCGCGGCGCCGCGCGACTTGCGACAAAACGCGGTCGTCAATCATTTGGTCGAGAATGCGTTTTTCGATGTTGCCGTAAAACGGCGCCAGTTGTTCGCTTTCCTGCAACGCCAACCGCTTATGCCGCGCGCGATATTCGCTCAATGTAATCGCCTCTTCATTGACCACGACCAACACTTTGTCAATCATAATCGTTTGCGCATGCGCCACTTGCGCGCCGGCGAGTGTGATGCATAGCGCCGCGCACGACGCTATGCACGACGTTGCGCGACGCAAGTGACGAGTGATGCGGTGATGGTGACGACGATATAAGGCGGCGGTTGAGTTCATTATCGATGGATGAGATGTGTCGAGATTGTGTGCGGCGGTTTGCACAGTTAACTTTGTGCAGTAAACTGTGGATTGATGAACCGCGATTTTAATTTATATTGCCTTTAATATGTGCGAATTTATGCGGAATTGCGCGAATTTGTGCGAATTAGTATTAATGCGCAATTGGTTTTTTTTGCGCCCCGCTTCATTACCAATACTGCCAACGCCATCAACGCAAACCAATGCGTCCAAGGTCGGCAAATTCGACGGTGAACAGCAGGCGATTTTGATGCGATTCGGAAATGTCGTCCAAATACCGTTGCGCCACCGCGCGCATCGCCCAGCAACAGCCATCGTAACCCAAGCCGAGTTGCGCATCGAGGATGCCGTCGCCATCGAGCGATTGCGCGAAATCGCAATCCAGTTGCCAAAACGCGCCGAGCGGAATTTGGCAGCCGAGATTAAGTTGTTCGGTGCGCGCGCGTTCATAATAATACCCAAGCGACGCCGCCCGCCGCGCATTGTGCGCGTATTCACCAAACAATCGCGCACCGTCAAGTTGGTTTTGGCGATGAGTTAATTTTGCAAAGCCGCCGGCGCGCCAACGATTCGCGGTATCGAAATCCGCATCGATAAACACGCCGGAAATTTTCGCGTCATCGGGTATCGGCGCATCGACATCGGGCAAGGTAACTTCGCGGTCGCGGAAATAAAACGCTTGCGCAATGCCGGCGGAAAATTTTTGCGCGCCATCTTGTTGGTCGACGATGCGCGTGCGCACGCCGAGCGTCAATTGTTCGCCGTCACCGATGCGGTCGCCGCCGATGAAACGATTGGCGCGAAACAACCGCGCGAAACTGTTGAGTTCGGCATAACCACCGTCAAAATTCGGCAATGCATTTTGCGCCAATTTGCGCGGCACGGCGACATAACGCCATTGCGGTTCGAGTGTTTGGGTATAGCCGGCGAATCGTTGCAGTTGGCGTTCGTAAACAATGCCGCCGGCGAGGGAGTATATCGGGATAGTGACGGATGGTTTGCGGTTGTCGTTGTCGGCGACACGGTTTGTATTGTCACTGTCACTGTTACTGTTACCGTCGCCGCCGCCATCGTCGTCACCGACATTATTGTCACTATTATTAACTTCATTAACTTCGTTAACTTCATCGAGCGAATACCGCAGATGATGCACCGCAATGCTCGGATGAAAATACGCAAATGAATTTTCAAACCGCGCACCGATGGTTGGCGTCAATTGCATGCGTTGTCCGCGCAATTTGGTTTTTACGCGATGCTCGAAGTTGGCGAGTTGTCCGTCGATGTTAAAACGCAGCACATTGCGACTCGGCGGCGTGAATGAAAAATCAATTTGCGGGCGCAGTTGATGCGGCAATTCGTTTGCGGTAATGCGCGGAGTGAGCGAATCATAAGACGCCACCCGCGCATCGATAAGTATGCGTTCATCGGCAAATTGCGCGCGCGCGATTTTGGCGGCATAACTTGCATTGTGGTCGGATACGATTTCATCCGTTTGCACCTTGAAGTCGCGCGAATAAAACACATCGGAAAAATCATGCCAATCCAAAGACGCGCGCCATTGTGTGGCAAAACGATGATGATGTTCGACGTGCAATGCATAACGTTGTCGGTCATCGAATCGATTGTCACCCGGCAACACTTCGCCGCGCAATTCACCGCCGCCGCCTTTGATGAGATAGCGAAACTGCCCGCCAAATTGCGCGCCGCGTTTGCTTAATAAACGCGGCGTCAACGTCGCATCATAATTCGGCGCCAAGTTAAAATAATGCGGCAGTTCAATCAACCAACCGGAATCGTCGTCATACCCATAAGACGGAAACAAAAATCCGCTTTTGCGTTCGCCATCTATCGGAAAGGTTAAATACGGAAAATAAAAAATCGGCGCGTTATGCACGCGCAACGCAATCGATTTCGCCGCGCCAATCCCGCGCGCAAAATCCAATTTGATTTGTTTGGCGGTTAACTGCACCGCATCATTGTTTTCTGCGCAAGTGCTAAATGCGGCGTTTTGCAATGTTGCGGTTTGTTCGCCGTGCAGTTCGATGGCGCTTGCCGAAGTGCGCGCGCGCAGTTGAGGTTTATTTTTGTCACCGTCACTTTCACCGTCGCGTTCAACAAACAACATCCGCGCTTGCGATGCTTGTCCGTGAAAATCATCGAAGGTGAGATGAATTGACGCGGCGGTTAACTTGTCGCCGGCGGCGTTATACGCGGTTGCATTATCGGCGCGCGCACGATGGGATTCGGAATGATAAACAATTTCATCGGCGTATATTGCATGCGCACCGCGCGTAAGTGACCCGCTTAATAAGGATGCATTGCCGCGCAAGATAAGTTGTTCGCGCACGATTGGATCGAAAATAATTTCATCGGCCTTGGCGCGCACTTTTGCGGCGGTTGTGGCGGACGATGGGCTGGACGATGTTGCCGACGGCGACAGCGGCGGTCGTTCAATCACGCCGGGCTTGCATAACGCGCCGGCAAATGCAATGCCGTCATCGCCGTGCGCGGTTGTGCATAGCAATGCATAAACGGCGGCAAAGGTTAACCAACGAACGCGGGGCGACATCGAGTTGTTGTGCGGGGGTTGGCGGAATGTCGCGAGTGGAAGTTAAGTGAACAGCGAATCGCAAATCAATTATAATCCAAAACCATGCCAATCCCACCCACTGCAATACTCCTCGCCGCCGGTCGCGGCAAACGATTAAGCCCGCTGACCGACACAACGCCCAAAGTGATGTTGCCCATCGGCGGCAAACCGTTGTTGCAGCATCAAATCGAACACTTTGCCGCGCAAGGCATCGTCGATTTCATCATCAATCTTGCGTGGCTCGGCGAACAAATCGTCGACTACTTCGGCGACGGCTCAGAGTTGGGCGTACCCATACGCATTCGCTACTCCGACGAACCGCAAGGCGCATTGGAAACCGGCGGCGGCATTGTCCAAGCGATGCAACAAACCGACAACCACCACTTCCTCGTTGCCAATGGCGATGTGTTATGCGATGTCGATATCGACATCGACCGATTGCGACACTACCCGCAATGGTCGAACGATGATGTTATGCATTTGTTGTTGGTCGAAAACCCAACCCATCATCCGCGCGGCGATTTTGGTTTGCGCGGCGGGCGATTGGTCGAATGCTCGATTGACTCAGGCGGCGTGCCGCCCGACAAAATCGATGCGCTCAATTCACCGTGCGCAACCTATTCCGGCATCGGTTATTTTCATCGAGAAGCATTCGACGGTTTTACCCCCGGACGATTTGCACTTACGCAAGTGATTGAGCAAGCGATTGCCGCGCGCCGCGCCGGCGGCGAGATATATCACGGGAAATGGATTGATGTCGGCACACCGGCGCGGTTGACCGAGGCGCAACAAGCCGCCAATGTGCTGTTGGCTTCGAAGTAGTTTTAGTTTTGTATAATCGCATCACCAACTTAATTATTTGGGGGCATCCAATGAAAAAAGTTTTTAAAAAAGTCATCATGATGTTTGCATTCGCATTGTGCAGTTACGAAAGCGTCGGATTTGGCGGCGACCCCAAGCACGCCGTCGGCGACATTGCGCGCGATTATTTGCAAGTGTCGTATAACGGCGTCGCGGCTTTACCGGAAGGTGAATGGGAGATGTATAAAATTGACGCGCATGTCAACAATCAAGCGTCTCGTTCGTATGCGTTTCGATTGAACAACAACGAACGCCGCAAACCGATTTACTACACTTCGTTATGGTCGGCAAAAACCAATTTTGGCTTCGATGGCTATGCAGTGCCGGATGTTTGCAATCGATATCAAACGGAAGTGGACTATTTGTATCACGATATTGTTTATGCTCGAGAAGGCGGGCGGCAAAATTGCGTTGGCATTGCCAAAAACAACCAACAAAACGGTATCCATGCAATTTTTTGGCGCGCGGATAAAACCCGCGGCATTAAAGCGCATTACTTTTTCGACACAGCCGCTTACTCGCATCGTAGCAAAGCGGCATTGAAAGGCGCGATTGCCTGGGTAAAAGAATTCACGCCGAAAGTGGACGCGGCTTTTGCGTTGCGGAGGGTTCCTGAGTGATTGCAACTTTATTTGCATTGCACCGTGCGGTTGACTCGGGTGGTAATGATTGGCATTGTTGACGGTAATTAATTTGTTGAGGTGACTCCCATGAAAGAAATTTTCGACGAATACAAGATTCGGTATCTCTGGCATTTTACCGACGAATCCAATCTTGCTTCGATTAAAGAGTGCAACGGTTTGCTGTCATTGGCGACATTGACGCATTTCGGTATCAAGATTCCTGAGCCGGGCGGTAATGAATCGAGCCACAGGAGAGACCGAACCAGCGGCATGGCTCAGTATGTGCACTTATCGTTTGTCCAAAACAGCCCGATGCTGTACCACGCACAAAAGCATGAAAAACGAATTCCAAATCCTCGTTGGCTTGGCATTGATGTGGCAGTTACTTTTGTTAAAGGCGTGTGGTATTCCACAGGTTATACAAATGCGAACGATGCCGTGTTGCTTACCGAAGAGCAAGCAAAACAAACGATTGACTTTGAAGCGTTGTTTTATTTCGGGGGAATGGAACCGAATACGCAACCGAAAGCACCTGGCGAAATGTGGAACCGATATGCAAAAGCATGCAAGGCGGAGATATTAATCCCTTGCCATGTTTTACGCGAAAATATTCGCAAGTGCATTAAGGACAAACCTGATTAATGCATTAAAGCGTAATGGCAATCCGCCCCGTATTCATGCCGATTCGCAAAGCAGGGAAACTTTTCGAAGAAGAGTTTCTCGAATTCACTTGGCATCCCGGCTTCTCCCCCACACAAAAAAAACGCAATGTTGCGGCGTTGCATGCGGCGGCGGATGATAGTGGATGGTCGCCGATTTTGGAGGTGTCGACAAAATCCGATTCGCCGCTGGGAGTTGCGTTGAGTGCGTTTAATTTGATGATTGAAAACGATGCATGGCAGATGAGTGTCGAGGCGGCGTATCAAGGCAGCAAGGTGTTTGTTGACGGCGGACCGTTTTGCGACATTTATAAAATGAATTCACTTGCGGCGAAGAAAGATTTTCGCCTGCGCAATTCAGGGGCGTTGAAGCACTTCGATTATTTCGGCGAGACTTGGGAATTGCATCAAAACGCCTTTTACGATTGGCTCTACATCAGCGCATTGGCGGCGCAGCCGGATAAGTTGGCGCAATTGGATGATTACGCCGGCTTTACCGACATCGAATTTAATCCCAAGCGTTCGTTTAATTGCCAAGCGCGCGCGTGTGCGATGGCGGTGTCGTTGCGGGCGATTGGCGAGTTGGATGATGCGTTGGCGTCGCAGTCGGCGTTTGTGTCGGCGGTGTCGCCGAGTGTGTTGTCAATGCCGCGCACTTTTGCGGCGAAGGCAAGGTCGGTTGACGCGAGTGGTGAGTGATTGGGGTTTTATGTATCGCTGTTGGCGGGGTTGGTATGGCGGTATTGTACAAAGGCACGGCAACAAAAACGCGCGGAATTATTTGGACAACATCGCTATTTGTTGCTGAGCGCTTTGTTGTGACAAATTTGCAAATTGTGTTGTGAGTTGTTTGTCGGCGACCGTTACGCTACCGGCGGGCGCATCGTCTATGCGCTGTTCGGCAATCGCATAATATTCCGCTGACTTCTCAATGCCAATAAATTTCCGTCCTGTCAATCGCGCACTCACTCCACAACTGCCCGAGCCCATCGCAAAATCCAACACCGTATCACCGGGATTGCTGTAGGTTAATAACAACCAGTTTAATAAGTTGGTCGGTTTTTGCGTTGGGTGCACAGTTTGTTGTGCGCTGAAATTACGCCCCGCATGCAAAATGCTTTTCGGGTATCTTGTGCCGTGATTTTCGCCGCCAAGAAAAACTTTATTGCCAAACCCATAGCCGTGCGTGTTTCGCCCGGAGCCGTAGCCGTTAACTCGGTCTTTTGATTCGCGTTTATAGGCCTCGCCCGGCTCCATAATGGGGTTGTATGTCGCGCCGCTTTTTTGTGAAAACACCATTATGTTTTCATGGACTTTTTGCGGGCGATATTTAGCCAACCCCGGCGACCCGCACTTGTTTTTATTCCAAATCAATTCATAGCGAAACCAATCCAATTTGCTGGTGATTACCAAACTGGTGAACGGCTGGCTGCCGAAGATTAATATCGGTGCGGTCGGCTTGCAAATCCGCTCAAGGTGTTGCCACATTAACCCGAAATCCAAAACGTTATCCCACTTAATGCCGGTCGTTCCATATGGCGGGTCGACGCACACCAAATCAACCGAAGCGCCCGCAAGCGTTGGGAAAACATCAAAGCACGAGGCGTTGTGTAATTTGGGATTCATGTTTAGGTTTCCGACTTCACAATCTCAAAGTATAAACCGATTTTAGCGTCTTGAAAACTGCGGAAATAGTTGTCTGTGACTCGTATTCGCCCCTCGTCAACCATTGCATCAAATTGCTCGGCTTCGCCGGGCAAGCATTTAATTGACTGGTTTTCTATGATGGTAAAAGCGTCCCACCCTTTTTCCATTACGGAATACAGCCGTTTAAGAATAAGCCGCTCCATCGCTTGCACGTTAAATACTTCATCATCAAAGCAACAGGCGAAATCCGACGGTTCGCAACGGATAAATGCACTGCATAATTCTGACAAATAATTGCACGCTGTTGTTACGCCAACTCGTGCAAATTGTGCTTTCCAGTGCGCAGCCTTTTCCCCGCCGGCATTTTTAGACCACGGCTCAAATGCATATCGTTTACCTTTTGCATATCGCCCACCTTTCACATTGTTTGGCGAAATGCCGTATTTTTGCGAAATTTCTGTGGCGTGTTTTTGCAAAGCAATCCCGCTAATCTCGCCAAAAATCCGCGGCGCGTTTCCTTTCAATTCGACGCGCTTGCCATTTACGATTAAATCACCTTGCCCCTTTTTCTTCGACAGTGTCACTTGCGGAGAACAAAACAACGCCATAAATTCCCCTTCACCAACTGCGGCGTTCGGGGTACCCATTCCAATCGGTCGCAACTCAAACATCACTTTGCAAAAATCCAAGTAAGGTTGTTTGGCAAAATCAAATATATTGTCATGGTTGCCAAGCAAACAAGCGGCGTCAAATATTTCGTTTTTCTTATACGCCGCCACGTAATCGGCGAGCGCAACTTCCGATTCAGCCAATGCCGCGGCGATTGCCCGCGCCATATCGATGACCGCTTTGTGGTTTTCTTTACCGCTAACTTCCGCCACGAATGGCGACAATTCATTAACTATATCGAGATGTTTCATACTATTTTCGCGCGAATAGATTCAAATGAATCACGGGAGAATTATATCGCTAAAACGATTTGCCATCGAATTTTAAATAAAACACATCCTATCATCCGCGCTACTTGCGCACTTCGCAAAGCATCGCGCGATACCAATCCAACGGCGGCGGCGCCGACACGCCCAATCTTTCGGCTAGCGAATCAAGTGTGGCGACGGCATTATATAAAAAAATCCGCCGCGGAAAGCGCATAAATGCGTGGGTAAATCGCCGCAAACAGCGTTGGAAAAACCTTAGTGGACGCTAATGCCGCCGTAACTAACGCTAATCAAGCCGCGATTCACGCTAATAACCCCATTTCCCGCCCCCGAACCCCCTGCACGGACACGGCATAACCCCCCTTAAGCATTAACCGTCGGGCGATTAGCGTTAACTGTCATTCCGCTAACGCTTGCCAGGGTTTTTGTAACACTGTTTGTCGGGGTTTAAGGTAGCGGTGTTGTCGGTTGCCGAGTGGGTGATGTTGTCCGCACGCGCAGAATGGATTTTATTAATCCGTTTGTGTTGACACGGCGATTGTGTTTGTGCAAAATCCATATCGCCGAAATATCCAGAGTGTGACCCTTAGCCGGGTTACCTGTCAAATACAACAGCGTTTTGTTATACCCGCCCGGGCTCCCGCTCGTGCGGGGCGAATAGGCAGGGTCTTCACTTTCACACTCTGTGATTTCGGCAACGGCCCGGCACTGCGGTGGCGGGGGTTGCCAACTTTCAGATTGAGAAATGAAATGAAATCCTGTACTTTTAAAGTTTTTGCGGTTTTTGGGTTATTGATGTTTGGTTTATCCGGGCAAACAAAAGCGCAAACCGCTCCATCCTTTTCCGACACCAGCATCGCTTTCACCTTTATACAAGGCACAGTCGCCAGCGTAACGATTCCACAAGCAAGCGGCGATGTGGATTTTTACTTGATGGATGATTCACCCCTCATAGCATCGGGGTATACGGTTTCCCCCGTCCATGCGGAAACGGCTGTAGCCGATATCCCGATTGTCTTTTCCACTACGGCTTCGACGCCGCACAGCGGCGGTAACCCAACCAGTGTTGAGGTGTATGCGTTTGGCACAGACGGCAGTTCCCAGGCGACATTGGTAGTTTCCCTGCTCGTCTTGACGCCGGTTGCGTTTCCGCCACTCGGTCCGTTTGTGTTTTATCCGGATGTCGCCTCCACCAACCGAGTTGACGCAAACGACGCCGCCGGCCTATTAACCGACGCAACATTGGTGTATTCCATTACCCCGGCATTGCCAAACGGGTTGGCGCTTAATTTGGATACCGTCAACGAAGAAGCCAGCATCCAAGGCGACGGTACGGCGGTTGCGATGGCGGCGACCAACTACACGCTGACGGTCAGGGACGCAAGCAGCGCAACCGACACCGCCGAGATTTCGATTCGCGTGGCGGCAATCGAGTTCCCGCAAAGTGCGTATCAGTTCACCTTCACGCAAGGCGTTGCTTCTTCTCAAGCCCTGCCGACCGCAAGCGGTTTGCAAGACGCGTTGCGCTATACGGTCGACGACACCTCATTAATCACCGGCGCGGGATTGGCGCACAGTACATTCCCCTCGACGACTTCCGGTGCGCCGATTGTTTCCAGCACCGCGTCGACGCCGCTCAACACCGACGGCGTTACGCTCACGCTTTCGGCGTATCACGATTCAAACGGCGTTGTTGGCACCACGCAAATCCAACTCTTCGTCGTGGAGGCGGCAAGCGGCGAACACTTGGCGCCGGTGAATGAAGAAGTCATCACCAAAGTCGCCGGCGCAATGGTCGACGGGGCATTGGGCGCGATTGCCGAACGCATTGCCGCCGCCAACTCGGCGACGGCGCTTGCATTGATTGGCGGACAAACGCCGGTCGTTGCATTGGCAAGTTACGCAAAAGCGGCGGCGGATGATATCGACGACAACAATGCATTACTCGCCAACAGCCGATTCGTGTTGCCGTTTGCGGCATTGCCGAGCAATGCAAACATCGGCGCGATTTGGGGCAGTGTGCAAATGCGCGAACTCGATGGCGATGTCGATGCAGTCGATTGGAGCGGCGATGTCAGCGGCTTGCATCTTGGCGTCGATTACAAAATCGGCGATAACTTGGTCGGCGTCGCCGTATCGCAAAACGATGCGGACATCGATTACAAAACCCCCAATGCACTCGACGCACAAGGCAACCCGAACGAAGGCCAATACGAAATCGAGTTAACCGCATTGCATCCGTACATCAATCGGCGATTCGGCGATGTCGATGCATGGGCAATCATTGGCTTGGGCGAAGGCGAGATGACCGTCACCGAAAAAGGCGACGATGCAATCAAAAGCGACATTAGCCTCACCGCACTTGGCGCCGGCGCCGCAATGAAAATCGTGCCCAGTTTGCAATTGCGCATCGAAGCGCACACCGCCGACATCGACATCGAAGGCAATGAAGTGCGCGGATTGTTAAAGCAAGCCCTCAACACAAACTCGACGCGCGCAATGGCGCGATGGCATAACATTTATCTCACGCCAACCGTGCCGTTGTTTACCGCCAACCAAACCGCCTTCTTCGAAGCCGGCATGCGCCGCGATTCCGGCGACGGTGAAACCCGCCGCGATGCAATGGAAGCCGCACTCGGCTGGCAGTATCACGGGCAACGCGCCGAAATCGAATCCGCCGTGCATGGTTTATTCGGGCGACAGGATTATCGCGAGTGGGGCGCGTACATCAACTTGCGCGTGAGCGGCGGTGATGACGGGCAGGGTTTGGCATTGCGGGTGCGCCCGAGTTATGGCGAATCTCAAAGCGAATTCGGTCGCGTGTGGAATGCCGAATCGCTCGACGACATTGTCGAAAGTAACAGTGACAGTGTCGCACACCAATGGCGCACCGAAACGCGTTTGTCGTACGGCATCCAAAGCGCGAGCGGATTGGTTGCACCGTTCGTTGACGCCATCACCGTCGGCAATGCCGCGGACGCCGCAGACAACACTTACCGCCTCGGCGTCGATTGGTCGCCGCATCGATACTTCGATGTCAACCTCACCGGCGAACGTCGGCATGGCAACGACGATGCGGATGAACGGCGCGTGTCGTTGCAAGGGGAAGTGAAGTTTTAATGCGGTAAAAAAACGGTCGTAACTCGACCAAAAGAAGTTACCGAAAGTAACTTTGATTTGCCCGCCGTTGTCTTTAATGACACGGCGGGCTTTTTACATTACCAACCCCTCCACCAACTCCCCCACCAACCCCTCCCCCACTTCATCAACATCGACATCGTCAACAAAATCACAAACCCGCGTAACCCCCAACCCTCGAAACCCGCAAGGGTCGATACACTCATAAGGCCGCAAATCCATATCCACATTCACACTCACCCCATGAAAACAACAGCCGCGCGATACCCGCAAACCAAGCGCGGCGATTTTGGCGTTGTCGACATAGACGCCGGGCGCGCCCGGTCGGCGCGTCGCCGATAAACCATAGCCGCGCAACAACGCAATCACTGCCGATTCGATTTTGGCGACCAAGGATTTTGCGCCGAGTTTGCGGCGTTTTAAGTCGAGCAATAAATAGACGATGACTTGACCGGGGGCGTGGTATGTCATTTGCCCGCCGCGGTCGCTGTCGATGATGGGGATGTTGCGGTAGGCATCGCAATCGCGCGGTAGTGATTTACAACTAACGCCGCGCGTGAAGACCGGATGATGTTGCAGCAACCAAAGTTGGTCGACGCTGTTCGCATCTCTTGCGCGGGTGAAGGCGCGCATTTGGGTGGCGATGGGTTGGTATTCGCATACGCCGAGTCGATGCACCGCGATGGGCGGCGGGTTCATTAATTTGCAAACATCAACTTGCAAACAATCGCGCCAACCAATCCCAAGCACGCGGCAACAAATCGGCCGGTGGATAATCTTGGTCGACATACAACGGATAACTGCGCACGACTTTGCCGTTGAATTGCACATCTAATGCGCCGATGGGTTCGAATGCCGATAACGGCGCGGCGACGCTTTTGTCGAGAGTGACTTTGCCGATAGGCGCGCCGCCGGCTTTGATCGGCGCAATCCAACCGACATCTTCGCCGACGATTAACCCGGCGGTCGCTTCGCGCCCCATCCATAATCGCACGCGCAACACTTCATCGCCGCGTTGGTATAACGCCTTGCCGTGATAATTTTCGAAGCCGTAATCCAATAACGCTTGCGCTTCATCGGCGCGTTCGGTTTCGCCGACTGCGCCGACTATGGTTGCGATTAATCGTGCGCCGTTGCGGTTTGCGCTGGCGATGAGGCAATAGCCGGCGCTTTCGGTGTAGCCGGTTTTGATGCCGTCTACGCCGCCGTCTCGCCACAACAATCGATTGCGATTTTTTTGCGTGATGTTGTCGTAGGTGTATTCGCGTTCTGAATACAGCGTATATCGTTGCGGAAAGTTTCGAATCAAGGCGCGCGTTAAGATGCTCATATCGCGCGCGGTGCTGTAATGATTATTCGCCGGCAAGCCGCTGCTGTTGATGAAGTTTGTGTTGACGAGGCCAAGTTGTTTCGCGGTTGCATTCATTCGCGCGGCGAATTGTTTTTCATCGCCGGATAAATATTCGGCGAGTGCAACGGCGGCATCGTTGCCGGATTGAATAATCATCCCATGCAATAAATCATCCACCGCCACGCGCGAATTAAGCCGCACAAACATTTTCGAACCAATCGATTGATGCGCGTTTTTACTGATGCGCACACGGTCGCTTATCTTAATTTCACCGTCCGCCAACGCCTGAAAAATTACATACGCGGTCATCAACTTGGTCAAACTCGCCGGCGCAATGCGTTCATCGGCGTTATGCGCGCCGAGAATCCAACCGGTATGAAAATCCGCCAACAACCAAGATTGCGCCGCCACTGCAGGCGGATAATGCGCGGCGTGTAATGCCGCCGGTAATGGGCTTAATGCATTCGCGCGCGCCGGGTCGAAGGCGGTGACTTCGTTTGTGGTTTCGTTTGTGCTTGTACTTGTACTTGTACTCTCACTTGCACTTAACTTGTCGCCCGCACTTGCAACCGTGCTCATCGGCAGTGCCGCACATATCGTGCATAAAAATAGACACAAGCACAGCCACAGTCGACAAACACTCGCCAAAGTGTTTATCGAAGTATTTGTCAAAACACTCGTCAAACTATTCGCCATAACCCACATCACCCCAATCACCCGCCAACCACCGCCGCGCGTTGGTCGAATTTCTTTTCGAACTGCTTACGCGCTTTGTTTGCTTTGCGATGCGATGCATACGGGCCGGATAGCACCTTGTATAACTTGCCGGATTTGCGCAACGGCAATGCCGCAAAGCCGGCGTTTTTTAATTTAATTTGCATCGCCTTGGCGTTAATTAAACTTTGATACGCGCCGACTTGCACAAAAAATTTTCCGTCCGCAGACGATGCCACCGTCGACACTGAATTAGATTTGGACTTATTGCTGCTGCGCGAACGTTTCGATTTACTCGGATTCAACAACCGCACTTCGACTCGCCCAGTGCCGCGTTGCGCGATGCCGAGTTTATACGCCGCCGCATACGACAAATCAATCACCCGCCCATGCAAAAACGGGCCGCGGTCGTTGACGCGCACCACCACCTTTTTGCCGTTGTCCAAATTGGTGACGCGCACATAACTCGGCAACGGCAATCGCGGATGCGCGGCGGTCATTGCATACATATCGTATTTGTCGCCGCTCGAAGTGCGTCGCCCGTGAAACTTTTTGCCATACCAAGACGCCGTGCCGCGTTTGCGATAACCGCGCGCGGCGCGACGCGACATCGGCACATAACGTTTGCCGAGTGCGGTGTAGGGATGATTGCCGGTTTTGCTGAGCGGTTCAACGCGCGGCACCGCATCGGCGATTTTGTCGACATTTTTTAATCGCCATTTCTTCGGCGGTGCATCGCCGCCATAATACCCGCCGTCATTCGATGCGCAACCGCCGAGTAATAAACATAGTGCCGCAAGCGACGCGGCGATGAAGTGGTGCGGGTTGTAACGATTGCGACGGTAAAACATATTAATGGTTAATGGCGTTGGTGCGTTGGTGAAGTTGATAACGTTGTCGGCAAAAAGTTTATTTGGTTGCAAGAAATTGCTTTTCAATCAACTGCGCCAACGTCGTCACCGCCATTGCATAATGAATGCTGTGATTGTAACGGGTTATTACATAAAAATTGTCAAAGCCCAATACATAACGAAAATCATTCTCGCGTTTTAATTCCAGCAGCGCAATTTTAAGTTCGCCGGCGGCATTGGCGTTGTTGTCGACTTTGTTGTCAGCGTTGCCATCGACGACAGTGCCACTGTTACTGTTAGCACTTTCATTAATCTCCCCATCAACATTAATATAAATTGGTCGATTAACATAAACAGCACCGTCAATATCAACCCCAACATCAATGCCCACCGTAGCCAACTCCGCCACAGTTAAATTCGGTTTACCATCTCGACTAACCAACTCAGTTAACCGCGCCCGTTCAACCGCATCCAACCGCGCAATAATCGCATCGTCCAACGGATGCACAATCGCCCCGCCGGCGCGCCAGCCATGCACGTTAAGATAATTGCCGACTGAACCGATTGCATCGGCATCGTTGTTGCGCAAATCGCGCACGCCGTCTGCGTCGAAATCGACCGCGTATTGTCGATAACTGCTTGGCATAAATTGCGCGATACCAACCGCGCCGGCGAAAGAGCCGTACACCGAGTTCGCCGCGATGTCTTCCGCGCGCATCAAATTTAAAAACACGCGCAACTCGCGCGTAAAGTATGCGCTGCGACGCGGATAAGTCGCGCTGAGCGTCACCAAAGTGTCCAACACCCGTCGCTCACCTTGCCGCACGCCGAAGGAAGTTTCGACGCCAATCACCGCGACGATAATCGACGCCGGCACGCCGAATTCGCGTTCGGCGCGCGCCAACAGTTCGACATTGTTGCGCCAATAAACGCCGCCATCGATGATGCGCGCATCGTTAATTAACAAGTCGCGATAGCGATGCCAAGGAAGTTTTTCGGATTGACGATTCATTAATCGCAACACCGAATCATCGAGTTGCGCGCCGGACAACACCGCGATTAATTCCGCGCGCGGATAGCCGTCATCCGCGACCATCGCATCGACCAACTTTTGCAACGGCGGATGCGCATCGACATCGACGCCAAACGCCGTGCGCGCGCAACAGCAAACGACAAGGCAACAGGTGATGATGAACAATCGCATTGGGGTTGGGTTGGATTGAGTCGAGGTAAGTCGAGTGTCGTGTCAAGTTAAATTAAGTACAAGTTAAATTAAGTATAAGTTAAGTTAAGTGAAAGTTAACTTAACCAAACCAAATTAAACTTATGCACTTTGATGTATCGATGAACGACGACGGTTGATGCTCATTAATATCCCAAACCCAATCATCAACGTCACCATCGACGAACCGCCTTGGCTGAGCAACGGCAACGGCACGCCGACCACCGGCAACAACCCGGACGCCATGCCGATGTTAATAAATACATAACAAAAAAACGTTATCGATAAACAACCGCCGAGCAGGCGTGAATAACTGTCCGAGGCGTGATAGGCGATGAACAAGCCGCGCAAGCCGACAAACAAATACAACCCGAGCAACAACATCGCGCCGATTAAACCGAATTCTTCGGCGAATACCGAGAAGATAAAATCGGTGCGTTGTTCGGGGATGAACTCGAGTTGCGATTGACTGCCGGCCAGCCAACCTTTGCCGGTGACGCCGCCGGAGCCGACGGCGATGACTGATTGGATGGTGTGATAGCCGGCGCCGAGTGGGTCTGCCCAGGGGTCGAATAAAGTGACGATGCGGGTGCGTTGATAATCATGCAACAGCAGTTTCCACATAAACGGCGCGGCGATGACGCCGGCGACCAGCAGGGAGAAAATGACCTTCCAGCGAATGCCGGCGAAGAATAAAGCGGTGATGCCGGCTAAACTAATCATGATTGCGGTGCCCAAATCGGGTTGCACGACGATCAAGCCAACCGGCAATAAAATCACCAGGATTGATGCAAGCGCGACCGGACGGCTCGGCGGCAACGGCGCGCGGGTAATCACCCAAGCGACCATCATCGGCACCAACACCTTCATCAACTCAGCCGGCTGAAACCGCACCACGACCAAATCCAACCATCGTTGCGCGCCTTTGCCGGTGATGCCGACCAACAACACGCTGACCAACAACACCAAGCCGGCGCAATATAAATACGGCGACCATTGCACCAACGATGCGGTCGGCACGCGCGCGACCAAGAACATTAAGATGAACGCAATCAAAATGCGCGCGCCGTGTCCGCCGAGTACGGATAGACTCTCGCCGCTTGCGCTGTACAACACCACCAAACTCATCGCGCTCAACAACACAATCGCCGCCAGCAGCGGCATATCGACCTCCAACTGTGCGTCGCGAACCCGCATCAGCCGGCGTCCGCGACAGTGGCAAACATGCCAAGCCGTTGGATGAGATAGAAATCGATGAGTTTGCGCGCGATGGGCGCGGCCGTGCCGCTGCCGCTGCCGCCGTGTTCGACGATGATGGCGACGGCAATCTTCGGTTGGTCGAGCGGCGCAAAGCCGATGAACAGCGAATGGTCGCGGAATTTCTTTTCGACTTCAATCTCGGTGTTGTATCGTTCTTCGGGCTCGATGCTTTTGACTTGCGCGGTGCCGGTTTTGCCGGCCATTTGATAGCGGATGCCGTATGAAATGCCGCGCGCGGTGCCGCGTTCGCCGTGCACGACATCGTGCATTGCGTCGATGACAAAATCGTAATAGGCGTCGTCGTCCAGCGAAACTTTGCGTCCGGCTTGCGCGGCAATCGCGCGTTTTTGCAGGGTTTGCGGGTCGTCGACCGCGAATAAAAATCGCGGCTCGATGCGCCGTCCGCGATTCGCCAATAACGCCGTCGTCGCCGCCAACTGTAGCGGCGTGACCAACATATAGCCTTGCCCGATGCCGGCCAGCACGGTCTCGCCGGGCAACCACACGGTGCCGCGCACGCGTTGCTTCCATGCCGGCGACGGCATCAAGCCGCTCGGTTCGCCCGGCAGGTCGATGCCGGTGTGTTTGCCAAAACCAAACCGCAACATCCCGGCATGCAAGGTTTCGATGCCCAGCGCATCGGCCAGGCGGTAAAAATACACATCGCAGGATTGCACGATGCTCGAATGTCCGTCGACGCGACCGTGTCCGTGTTCCTTCCAATCGTGATAGCGATGGTCGTGGTCGGGCAATTCGAACCAACCGTTGCACACCCCGGTTTGATGCGGGTCGACTCCGTTTTGCATGCCGGCTAAAAGCACAAACGCCTTTATCGTCGAACCCGGCGCATAGCGTCCGTATAACGCGCGATTGAGCAGCGGTTTGTTGTCGGCTTCGAGCAATGCGGCGAAGGCTTGTTCGCTGATGCCGTTGACGAATAAATTTGGGTCGAAGCCGGGTGCGCCGGCAAACGCCAGCACTTGTCCGCTGTCCGGTTCAATCGCGACAATCGCGCCTTCATAACCGCGCAACGCCTCAATCGCGGCGCGCTGCAATTCGAGGTCGATGCTGAGATGAACGCCGCGTCCGGTTTGCGCCGATTGATATTCGAGCATGCGCACGATTTTGCCGTGCGCGTTGGTCTCGACGCGTTTGATGCCGGGCTCGCCGCGCAACAGGGATTCGTATTGCGCTTCGATGCCGGAGCGGCCGATGTGGCCGATGCCGTGATAGGCCTTGCGGTCGATTTTTTTGATGTCGTCTGCGTTGATGCGCCCGACATAGCCGACGATGTGCGCCGCCAATTCGCCGTGCGGATAATTGCGCTGTAACCGCGCGCGCAATTCGACGCCGCGATAGCGATGTTGATTGACGGCGATGCGCGACGCTTCATCGGCGTCGAGATTGGCGCGCAAGGGTTGGCGTTGAAACGACGGATTGCGTTTGAGCAACGTTTTGAATCGCCGCACATCCTCGTCGCTGAGTTTAATCAACCCGCCAAGTTCGCCCAGCAGCCAATCCATATTGGCGACTTGGTCGGGCAGGATTTCCAAATGATACGACGGCAAATTATCCGCCAACACTTCGCCGTTGCGGTCGTAAATCAAGCCGCGCACCGGCGCAAGCGGCAGATAACTGATGCGGTTTTCCTGCGCCAATGTCGAGAATTCGCGGTGTTGCAACACTTGCAGATGCAACAACTTGCCGAACAAGATGCAGGTCAGCAGGATGATAAACCCGCCCGACAACACCAGCCGCGCGCGCACAATTTTGCCGTCGCGGACAAAATCGCTGACCGGAATCATCGTCTCGTCATCCCGCTGGCGCGTCTGAAATAACGCAACAGCAAATACACCGGCGGCCAAAACAAGGCGGTGGTCAACGCCGATTGCCAATGCGCCGGATGCATCGGTGCGCCGTCGGTCAACTGAAACACCCAGCCGACAATCGCAATGTCGGCGGTGGATATCAACAACAACACCGCGCATTGTTGCCAAATCGGATACAGCCGCAGCCGCTGATACGAACCGGTTGCCACCAATGCAACCAACGCCTTGCCAATCGCGTGCTGCCCGAACAAGGTGTAATGCAATAAATCCATCAACAAACCGACCAACCAACCATAACCAACGCCGACTCGATTCGGCAACGCCAAGCACCAATAAAACAACACCAAGGTCACCCAATCGGGGCGCGCATATTTGAGCGATTGCGGATACGGAATCAACCCCAACAACAACGCCGCCGCAAAGGTCAACACAATCACCCAACCGCCCGGCAGCGGAGTCATTGCGCGTCGCGTACGGTAAATGGCGCGTCTCATAATTCGGATGCCACATTGTCGGCGTCGACTTCGACAATATCGACGACTTCGAAAATGCTGTTTGGGTTGTTGGTGGGGTTGACGACTTCGTCTACTTCGGTAAATTCGTCAACGTTACGCGCAACAGTACTCGTGTCGTCCGCGACATTGCCGACTGCGTCAACGTTATTTGTGCCGCCCGCGACATTGCCGACACTAACGACGACTTCATTATCGCCACTGTCGTCCACGGCATTGACGACTTCGTCTACTTCGACAATGTTACTTGTAACATTACTCTCGTCGTCTACGACATCGCCGACTTCGACAACGTTATTGATAACGTTACTCTCGTCGTCCACGACATTGCCGACACTGTCGACATCAACAACTTCATCAACTTCATCAACCTCACCAACAACATTAAGCCGTTCATCGTTCGATTGTTTCCATAACAAAAACACTTCCTTCGCCGCAGTCATTTCGGCGTAGACGCGTGCGGTGATTGCCAGGAATGCATCGTTGGCGTCGGTGATGATTTCTTCGACTTGGGCGACTTTGTAGCCGACGGGGAAACCGCCGCCCAAGCCGGAAGTGATTAACACATCGCCTTTTCGAATGTCGGCTTGCGCCGATAAAAACGGCACCTCGACTCGTTTGGTGTCGCCCGAACCGAACACGATGGTATGCAAACTATTGCGTTGAATTTGCACCGGCACGGCGTGGCTGGCGTCGGTTAGCAAGGTGACAACGCTGCGCCCGATGCCGACGCCGGACACTTGCCCGAGCACGCCGTCGGGCGTTATCACCGGCTGCCCCAAATACACGCCGTCTTGTACGCCGCGATTTAACGCGACTCGATGGGTGAATGGATCCAACTCGGCTTCGACAATCTCGGCGAACAGCATATCGATGCCGGGCTTTTCGGCGATGGCGAGCAACTCCGATAGGCGACGGTTTTCGGCGATTAGCGAATCATAACGTTGCAATTCGGTCTGCAACGCCGCCACTTGCGCCTGCAGCGATTTGTATTCTTGATAAAGCGAATCATCCGGATAGCGCGATTCGACCCAATGGCGGACATCGCCGGGCAGGGTAATTAAATGCACAAACGCCCAGTTAAACCCGCTGGCCACGGTGCGCACTTGGGCGAGCGAATCGCTGCGATGGTCAATGATGATTAAGCCGCACGACAACAGCAGCCAAAACAAAAACCGATACAACGAGGTGATTTGTCGGAATTTCATTGCCTCGTCCGCCGAGTGGGGCGCTTAGCCGTCGGCGAAGATGTCGCCGAGCACTTCGATTTCCTCGAGCGCGCGCCCGCAACCGCGCACCACGCAGGTCATCGGGTCGTCGACGACCACGACCGGCACGTCGGTGTCCTGCATCAATCGCCGGTCCAAATCGCGCAACAACGCCCCGCCGCCGGCCAACACGATGCCGCGTTCGCTGATGTCGGCGATGAGTTCCGGCGGGGTGTTTTCCAATGCGCGCCGCACCGCGCGGACGATTTCGTTGAGGGCGCTGTCGATGGCTTCGTACATCTCTTCGCTCGACACCATTAAACTGCGCGACATGCCTTGTGAAATGTCGCGCCCTTTGATTTCCATTTCCATGTGTTCGGATTGCGACCAGGCCGGGGTGATTTCCTTTTTGATTCGTTCGGCCGTGGTGACGCCGATTAAGGTGCTGTGGCGTTGGCGGACATAATTGATAATCGCCTCGTCGAATGCATTGCCGGCGATGCGCAACGACACCGAATACACCATCCCGCCCAACGACATCACGCCGACTTCGGTGGTGCCGCCGCCGATATCGACAACCATCGACCCGGTCGGTTCGGCGACCGGCAGATTCGAACCGATTGCAACCGCCATCGGCTCTTCGATTAAATACACTTCGCGCGCGCCGGCACTGACCGCGGATTCGCCGATGGCGCGACGCTCGACTTGCGTCGAACCGCACGGCACGCAGATGATGATGCGCGGGCTGGAGAACAGACGGTTTTCCTGCACCTTGCGGATGAAATATTTAAGCATGTCTTCGGTGACATTAAAATCGGCGATAACGCCGTCGCGCATCGGTTGTATCGCCTCAATCTCGCCCGGCGTGCGCCCAATCATCCGCTTGGCTTCATGCCCAACCGCCAACACGCGCTTGCCGCGTTTATTTTGCGCGTCGTTTTTAATCGCCACCACCGACGGCTCATCCAGCACAATGCCCTTGTTGCGCACATAAATAAGCGTGTTGGCGGTGCCAAGGTCAATGGCAAGGTCGTTGGAAAAAAAGCCGATGATGCGTTTTAGCATTGCAGTAATTCGCCCGGGCGATGATGGTTAACAACTGGTGGTTATGGTGAATGCGTAAATAAAATAAGTGCGTAAATAAATGAATAAGTGAATTAACAAAAATAAGCGGTGTTGGTTTAATTAAGTTGCGATGCGCAATCTTGCTCGCACTTTAACTTGCGTCGTCACGCTTGCCCGTCGATGCGCTTAATCGATATGCAAGTCGATGCGCAAGTCGCCGCACAAAACTCCGCCAACTTTACCAATATTGGCGGCGTGATTCAAGCGTTTACATGCATCGATTTGGCGGCGGCGAGGTGTATCGAAAGTTCATCGACATGCATCGAGCGTTCACCATGCATTCATCGTCCGTCCATCGCATCTCCATCGCGCGGTCGCAACCGACAATGTACACATCGTTTGATTTATATTGCGTATCGGCGGATGATTTTGCGACACGCCACCACGTTATGCATGCCGAATCGAATTGCATGTCAACGCATTGCCACTGTATCGCCATTGATTTACCACTTCACCCCCGCATCCGTCGCGCCTTCGTCCCTTATGCCCGCATGTGCACTTGTCACGCGCCGCTTACGACACGATTTGCGCCGTCACTTGCGCCGATGCACCTTGCTGCCTTGCGCAACATCGGTCAATTCATAGCCGCGTTCGCGGATTTGGTCGCGCAATTGGTCGGCTTTTTGCCATTCCTGCGCTTCGCGCGCGCGGTCGCGTTCGGCGCATAATTCGCTAATTTCGGCGGGAATCGGCTCATTTTCGGCGATTTTATCCGGTGTCCAATGCGCCAACCCCAGCCCCAATACCCTATCGCATGCCAGCAAAGTCGCCCGTTTGGTTGGCGCCGGCAATGTGCCTTTGGCAATCGCCCACACCACCGCCAACGCGCGCGGCGTGTTTAAATCGGCGCAAATTTCGCGCATAAAATTCGCCCACGCGCGCGCGTCGACATTGGCGTCGAGATGGCCGTCGATGGCTTGGTCGTTGTTGGCGCCGGCGTTGTCGGTGGTATCGACGACACTGTCGGCACTGTCAACATTGGCACCGCCACGGTCGCCGGCGACATTGTCATGACCGCCGGATGTCGTTACATTTGCACTTAACTCATCGCCGCGCATTTCGGCATTTTTGTTGCCAATATCATCGCCCCGCCCTGCCGCGTAAACCGCCTCGCGCAGCCGCTGCAAGGCGGTGGCGGCGGCATCCAAACTTTGCCAACTAAACACCAAGTCGTTTCGATAATGCGCGGTCAGGCAAAGATAGCGATACGCCAGCGGGTCATAGCCGCGTTCGCACAATGAATCGAGACGCAAAAATTGTCCGGTCGATTTGGACATCTTGTGCGACTCGGCATCATCGTCGCTGATTTGCAAAAAATAACCGTGCAGCCAAAAGTTGGCGAGGGTTGTGCCGTGGCAAATTTCGGTTTGGGCGATTTCATTGCAATGATGCACCGCAATGTGATCCTTGCCGCCGCAATGGATATCGAACTTCGCGCCGAGATATTTAACCGCCATCGCCGAGCATTCGATATGCCAGCCGGGGAAGCCGACGCCCCACGGGCTGTCCCATTCCATCTGCCGATTTTCGCCCGGGCGACTGAACTTCCACAATGCAAAATCGCTCGGGGTTTTCTTTTCGCCAACCGCAACCCGCACACCGGCCGACAACCCGGCCAAATCCAATCGCGCCAAATGGCCATAGTTGGGCAACTTGGCGGTGTCGAAATAAATGCCGTCGGCGGTGCGGTATGCATAGCCGCGTTTTTCAATCTCGACGATGTCGTGAATCTGTTCGGCGATGTGGTCGGTCGCCTTGCACCATATGCTTGGCTCGAGTGCGTTTAATCGCCGCAAATCTTGCTTAAACGCGCGCGCATACACTTCGGCGATTTGCCATGCGCTTTGCCCGCTTTTTTTCGCGCCTTGTTCGACCTTGTCTTCACCGCTATCGTCGTCCGAGGTCAAGTGCCCGACATCGGTGATGTTGATGACATGGCGCACCGACCAACCGAAACATTGCAAGGTGCGGCGCAAGGTGTCTTCGAATAAATAGGTGCGCAGATTGCCGATGTGCGCATAGTCATACACCGTCGGCCCGCAGGCGTACAAGCCGACTTGCCCGTCGTGCAACGGCGTAAAGTTGCGCAGGCGACGCTCATAAGTGTCGTAGAGTTGCAGTTGCATCGAACGGCGGCGGTTTTTGTGGGCGCGACGGCAATCACCGGCGGCAAACTGATAACGGGTTAATGAGTTAATGAATTAAAACGAGTAGACGAGTGACGAGTAACGAATAAAAATCAACAAGGCAATAATGATAATGCGCAACCGTACAACGACACCAACGGACAGGCACAATCCGAATCAAAAGACAATAGCCGCCAACCGCGCGCGATTTAAGGCGATAATACAATAAACCGCCCCGCCCCGCCCGACCATGCCGCAAACGCCGCCACCGACCAGCGCATTCATCTCCGATTTGCATTTAAGCGCAAAACACCCGCAAACGTTTTCGTGGTTTGCCGCGTTTTTACAAAACGCAACCGCGCAATTGGAACGTTTGTATCTGCTCGGCGATTTGTTTGATTATTGGGTCGGCGACGACGGCGTCGATACACTCGGACATGCACGCGCGCGCGATGCATTGCGCGATGTCGCCGACGCCGGCGTGCGCGTTTATTTTATGCATGGCAACCGCGATTTTTTGCTCGGCGAACAATTCGCGCGCGACGCCGGCATCGAGTTGCTGCCCGACCCCAACGTGATTGAATTGTACGGACGCAAATTTTTGCTGAGCCACGGCGATTCATTATGCACCGACGACCTCGAACATCAAGAAGCACGCCGCACAATGCTCTCGGCAAAATGGCGCACGGCGTTTTTGCAGCAACCGCTCGATGCGCGCATCCAAACCGCCGCCGAAATGCGCAACGCAAGCGAACGCAACAAACAACACAAGTCGATGAAGGTAATGGATGTCAACCAACAAGCCGTCGAGTCGCTGATGCGCGCGCACAATGTCAACACCTTAATCCACGGCCACACCCACCGCCCGGCGGTGCATCAATTCGAACTCAACGGCCAACCCGCGTGGCGTTATGTACTCGGCGATTGGCATCGGCGGGTGAGTGCGTTGTATTATCGGCGCGGGTATTTGGCGTTGAAGCGGTGATGTGGGTGGCTTTGACTTTTACTGTGGCATCGAACAGTGTCGATGGTGGCGGTAAACGGTGGTATGATGGGTGTATGCGAAACAAGCGGTCATGGCGCGTACGCGTCGTCGAGAAAATGGGCTTGATGGGCGTGTTGCTTTTTGGTTCCAGTGTCGTCGAAGCCGTTGTGGCTCGTGCCAACGGGATTGTCCTTGATTCATCAGTTACACTTGCCGGGATGGCCGCATTGGGTTTTGTGATGATACTTGCAGACATTTACTGGGGGAAATAAATATGGACCCGACGCATTTTTTAAACCTTTTAATGCTTGCGACAGTCGTGTTTTTCGGCGTCGCGCTGATTGTGGCGACTTGGGCTGACAAGCGCAATGCAGCCGCCGAAGATGACGAAGACGAGTAAACCAATCGACCATTGAGAAACGACAATGGACCCGACGCATTTTTTAAACCTCTTAATGCTTGCGATAGTCGTACTTGGTGGCGGCGCGCTGATTTTGGCGACCTGGGTCGACAAGCGCAATGCAGCCGCCGAAGATGACGAAGACGAGTAAACCAATCGACCATTGAGAAACGACAATGGACCCAACGCATTTTTCATACATCTTAATGGGCATGGTTGCCGTGTTTAGTGTCGTCTCGATGAGTTTGGCTATCTGGGCTGACAAACGCAATGCGGCCGCAGACGACGAAGACGAAGACGACGAGTAACTCAACAGACGCTTCACCCGCACCACGCCCCCATACCACCCGCAATGTTTTGTACAATCCGCGCGCATCGTGCGGCGTTGTCCGCGCATTAACTTATTTGCAAATCAATGGCACGCAAACGCAGAAACGTACGTCGGCGGCGCAAACAGGCGGCGCAACCGCCGCGCGAAGACGCATTGCAGCGCGACAATCGCGGCGATAGCGCGCGCACGGCGACGTCGGCGCTATCGATTGGCGCGCATTGGGATTCGCGCATCGGTTATGTATTGTTGGCGGCGTTGGTCGCGGCTTGTTTTTATCCGGCGATATACGCCGGGTTTGTTTGGGATGATGTCGTGCTGCAAAAAGCCCTGCCGTTGCAGACGCCCGGCGGGCTGTGGCAAATTTGGTTTGCGCCGCGTTCGTTGACCGATTTCGAAGGGCATTATTGGCCGCTGTTGTATACCCTGTTTTGGCTGGAAAATCGCCTGTGGGGCGTTGCGCCGCTCGGTTATCACTTGGTCAATTTAGTCATCCACGCCGCGGTATGCATGATGGTGTGGTGCACTTTTCGACGGCTCGAAGTGCCCGGCGCGTGGTTTGCCGCGGCCGTGTTTGCGGTGCATCCGGTGCATGTCGAATCGGTTGTGTGGGTGATTGGGCGCAAGGATATGTTGGCGACGTTGTTTTATCTCAGCGCGGTGTTGGCGTATTTGCGTTTTCTATCCGCGCATCGTGCGCGCGATTATGCAATCATGCTCGGCTGTTTTGTGCTTGGGTTGTTGTGCAAGTCGATTATGTTGTCGTTGCCGATTGCGTTGTTGTTGTGGCATTGGTGGAAACACGGGCGGATTACCCAACTCGATTGGCGGCGAGTTGCGCCGTTGTTCGCGGTCGGCGTCGGCATCGCCGTGCCGGATTTATTATTTTACAAAGACCGCGACCCCACCGCATTCGATTTCAATCTGCTCGAGCGCGCGTTGCTCGCGGCAAAGTCGCTCGGCTTTTACGCCGGCAAACTCATTTTGCCAATCAACCTTTCGGTGATTTACCCGCGTTGGCAGATAAGCCTGGCCGATTGGAGCGGCTGGGCAAACGCCGCCGGCATCATCGCGATGCTCGGCGGCTTGTGGATGATGCGCGAACGCATCGGGCGCGGTGCGCTTGCCGGCTTGTTGTTTTTTGTCGCGACGTTGATGCCCAGCATCGGCTGGGTTGATTTCGGCTATATGCTCTATTCATTCGTCGCCGACCGCTATCAATATCTCGCCGGGCTCGGCTTGCTCGGCGCGTTCATCGGCGCGATAACCATCGGCATGCGTCGGCTGGCGGTGCGCGCGCGCATGCCGGTGATGATTGGCGGCGGCTTGCTCGGTGCGGCGGTGTTGGCGGTGTTGGCGACAATCACTTGGCAACAAACTTGGATTTATCAAAACAACATGATTTTTTACGAACATGTCATTTCGCTCAACCCAACCGCGCGCTTCGCCCATCATTCGCTCGGGCAGGAATACCACGAACGCAAACGTTATGACGATGCAATGCGCGTCTATCGAATCGATTTACAACTCGCCCCGCACGGCCCATCGCCGGAGATTCGCCTGGCGAAGAATCACATCGGTCTCGGCGCAACGCTGGATGAACTCGGACAAACCGCCGAAGCCGAAAACCATTTTATTAAAGCGGTGCAGTTGCGTCCGCGCTATGACAATGCCTTGGATAACTTGGGCGGCTTTTACATTCGCCACCGTCGCTACGGCGATGCGCTGCCGTTGTTTCAACAATTGCTGACAATGAAACCAAACCACCCCCGCTTTCATGTCGGGCGCGGCGTATCGCTGTCCGGTCTCGGTCGCAACGAAGAGGCTTTGCGCAGTTACGAACGCGCCCTTGCCCTGCAACCGGGCATGGATATTGCCCGCATCAACCGTGAACGTTTGTTGAAATATCTCGAACAAAAACGCGCGGCGCAAGGTGGACAAACGCAATCGCCTTCGCAGTGATTTTTTATGTGATGTTGGTGACGGTGGCAACGTCGGTGACAACGAGACGACGGTGACGATGTCGGTAACGTTAACAGTGACGGTGACAATGAAACTATGATGACGATGTTGGCGGAAGCGACGATGTCGGTGACAATCAACCATGACAACCACTTCGACAACGGCGACAATGTCGGCAACGACAAAACGATGTCGATAATGTCGATAATGTTAACAGTGACGGTGACAACGAAACGATGATGACGATGTTGGCAACGGTGACGATGTCAGTAACGTTAACAGTGTCGGTGACGACAAACATACGATGACGATGTTGGCGGAAGCGACAATGTCGGTGACAATTAACCATATGACAACCACTTCGACAACGGCGATAATGTCGGCAACGACAAAACGATGACGACAATGTCGATAATGTTAACAGTGACGCGGGCAACAAAACGATGATGACCATATCGGCAACGGCAACAACCCGGCGGCGGTGTAACGCGCGGCACTGCATGCCGGCACGGTGTATAATGGCGCGCTTTCACGCCAACCGGTAGTCATGGGTAAAAATCGAAAATCTTCGCGGCGCTCGCGTCGGGCGCGCAAACATCAAGGGCAGACGCCGCCGCAAGCGACCGCGCAAACGGCGCACGCCCACCCCGCGGCGATGCCGCCAGCGGCGTTGGCGGCCGGCGCGGCGATGCCGCTTGGCGACGGCGGCGACCGAGTGGACGGCGGCGCGTCCTCGTCGCGCATCGGCGCGCCTTCATTCATGCAGCGCGTGTTGGATTGGTTTTCCAATCCGATGATTGGTTCGTTTGTGTTGGCGGCGATGATTGGCGTGACCTTCTTCCCGACAATCGGCGCCGGATTTTTGTCGGATGATTTTGCCTTTACCTCGGCGCAACCGGTGCGCGATTGGAACGGCTTGTATTACATCTGGTTTCATCCGCTGTCGTTGCTGCACGAAGGGCATTATTGGCCGCTGACCTACACCACCTTTTGGCTCGAACATAAAATCTGGGGCTATTCATCGACCGGCTATCATATCGCCAATCAGTTTTATCACGCCGCCGGGTGCATTATGTTGTGGCGGCTGTTGTTGCATTTGGGCGTGCGCGGGGCGTGGTTGGCGGCGGCGATTTTTGCATTGCATCCGGTGCATGCCGAATCGGTTTCGTGGATTATCGGGCGCAAGGACATCTTGGCGTCGTTTTTTTACTTCGCCACGGTGTTCGCCTATGTGCGCTATATGGAAACCGGCGAGCGCAACAAATATGTGTTGGCGATTGGGTTGTCGACGCTTGGCTTGCTGTGCAAATCGGTCGGCTTAACCTTGCCGTTGGCGTTGTTGATTTGGCATTGGTGGAAACGCGGGCGGTTTACGGTGAACGATTGCCTGCGGGTTGCGCCGTTTTTTGTGATTGCCTTCGGCATCAACTTCGCCGATTTTGTCACTTATAAAAGCCTCGAGTCGGTGTACTTTTCGCACACCAACACCCAGCGCGTATTAATCGCCGCGCGCGCGTTGTGGTTTTATTTCGGCAAACTGATTTGGCCGGACGACCTCGCCGGGATATACACCCGTTGGCATGTCACCGATGAAGATTTCATCGGCTGGGGCGCGTTGTTTGGCGCGTTCGCAATGTTGATAGTGCTGTGGCAAACGCGCAAACGATTCGGGCGCGCGCCGTTGGCGGCGGCGGCGTTTTTCACCTTGACCCTGTCGCCGGTGCTCGGCTTGGTCGATTACGGCTATCAACAATTCGCGTTCGTCGCCGACCGCTATCAATATCTCGCCAGCACCAGCGTGATGGTGTTGTTCGCCGCATCGCTTGCGCACGGCGCGCGCAAACTGCGCGCCACCAAATTCGCCAACATCAACGCCAACCTGTGGGGCGGCGCGCAACTGGCGCTTATCGCCGCCCTGCTTTGCATTTACGGCGCGCTGTCGTGGCGGCAAGCCGGCTATTACGAGGATTCGGTAACCTATTACCGACACGTCATCAGCATCAACCCCAAGGCGCGTCAAGCCAACGCCGGCATCGGCGAATGGCACCAAACGCGCGGCGATTATGAAAAGGCGCTCGAGCATTACACCAATGAATACGAATTGGCCAAGGAAACCTCCGACAAAATTCGCATCAACAAGGCGTTGGTCAACATCGGTTTTGTGTATGAATTGACCGGCGAATTCGACCGCGCCGAGTCCTATTATCGACAGGCGATTCGCATCAGCCCAAGTTACTTTGCCGGCTATGAACAACTCGGTTCGTTTTTAATGAAACGCGGACGATTCCGCGAGGCGATTAAGGCGTTTCGCACCGTGGTGCGCTTTGTGCCGTGGAAGGAAACCGCCTACATCGGGCTGGGCGCGGCGTACGGCAACCTCGGGCGGCTCGACGAAGCCATCGCCAACTTCGACAAGGCGTTGTCGATCAACCCGGCGCATCCGCAAGCGTTGCAAAACCGTGAATTAATCATGCAGCACAAACGCGCACAAGAGCAGCAGCAGTTGCAACAACAGCAACAGCCGCAATCGCAACCGCAGTCGCAACAACCGCAGAGCGCGCCGGCGACGCAATGAGCGAGGCAATCGGCGATTCGCCGCGTCCGGTGGTGGCGGTGATTCCAACCTATAACGAAGCCGAAAACATTGCGCCGTTGTTGCGCGAATTGCTCGGCGCCGACCCGCAACTGCAGGTGTTGGTCGCGGATGACAACAGCCCCGACGGCACCGGCGCGCGCGTCACGCAATTTTGCGATGAACATCCGCAATGGCGCGCGCGCATTCATCTGTCAGTCGGCGCCAAACGCGGTTTGGGCGCGGCGTATAAACGCGCGATGGCGGTCGCGCTGCATGAATTAAACGCCGCGATTGTCGTGCAGATGGACGCCGATTTTTCGCATGACCCGCGCGAAGTCGGCAAGTTGATTGCATTGGTGCGTCAAGGTTTCGATGTCGCCATCGGCAGCCGCTACATCGAACACGCCAGCATCGATGCCAACTGGCATCCGTTTCGCCGCTGGCTATCCAACGGCGGCAATTGGTTGGCGCGTTGGATTGCCGGCATCAGCGGCGTGCGCGACTGCACTTCGGGATTCCGCGCGCTCAACGGCGACGCCTTAAAGCGCGTCGCCGCCGACAAACTGCCGGTCAACGGCTATGCATTTCAAATCGCGCTGTTGCACCGCTTAATCCATCACGATGCGCGCGTGGTCGAACACCCGATTTATTTTCAAGACCGCGCACGCGGCGCAACCAAACTCGGCGTGCGCGATTTGCTGGAGTTTTTTTTAAGCGTGTGGGCGTTGCGTTTTCCGAGCGCGCACACTTTCGTCAAATTCGCCGTCACCGGCGTCAGCGGCATCTTCATCAACCTGCTGGCGTTTCAAATTCTGTTGTGGCTTGGCGTGCATAAATACGCGGCCTCGCCGATTGCGATTGAGGTGTCGATTTTGTGGAATTTTTTCATCAACAATTATTGGACATTCAGTCACCGCGAACTCATCGGCAATAAACTGGTGCGCGGCTTGCGCTTCAACGCCGTGTCGCTCGGCACGTTGTTAATCAGTTTCGCCGCGTTTTTTGCGTTGACGATGTTGTTCCCGAGTTGGTCGTTGTTGGTGCATCAAGCGTTGGCGATTGTGCCGGCGGCGTTTTTTAATTATTTCATCAATTCGTATTGGACTTTCAGCGACGGCGCGCGCGACAGTAATCGCGACACGACTCGCGACTCCGCGCGCCACAAGGACGCCGACTGATGTTGTTGCCGGTCATCTTAAGCGGCGGCGCCGGCACTCGATTATGGCCGTTGTCGCGCGCAACGCATCCCAAACCGTTTTTGCGACTCGGCGACGACGCGCACAGTTTACTGCAGCGCGCTTGGTTGCGCGCCGCGCGGTTGGATGATGTCGAGGCGTTGTTGACCGTGACGCGACAAACCTTGTTGCATAAAACCCGCGACCAAGCCGATGAACTGCGCGCCGTGTTGACGCAGGAATTATCGCGCGATATAACCATGCACTATCTGCTCGAGCCGATGGCGCGCAACACCGCCGCGGCCGCGGCGTTGGCGTGTTGTTGGGCGATGCAACAATTCGGCGAAGCGGCGACATTGTTGTTGTTGCCGGCCGACCACATCATCGCCGATGAACCCGCCTTTGCCGATGCGGTCAGTCAAGCCGCCACCTTGGCGCGCGACGGCAAAATCGCCACCTTCGGCGTCACCCCAACCGCACCGGAATGCGGTTATGGCTATATCGAATGCGACGGCAATCGCATCGTGCGATTTATCGAAAAGCCGGCGTTGGCCGATGCGCGCGCATTTTTGGATGCCGGCAATTTTTTATGGAACTCGGGAATGTTTTGCGCGCGCGCCGAAGTGTTGCTTTCTGATATGCGCGAACACTGCAGCGACATTGTCGACGCCGCCGAAGCCTGTTTGCGCACCGCCGAAACCAAAGCGGACGGCAACGGTGATGCACCGAGCAATGCCGGCGTGCAGGTGCATATCGACGCCGATTCATTTGCGTCGATGCGCGCCGAATCATTGGATTGTGCGGTGATGGAAAAAACCGCGCGCGGTGCGGTCGTCGCCTGCGCAATCGGCTGGAACGACATCGGGCATTGGAATGCGCTCGGTGAATTAACCCGGCCCGATGCGCACGGCAATCGACTGCGCGGACAGGCGTTTGCCATCGACAGCCGCGACAACATCATCCAAACGCCGCGCTTCGCCGCGGCCTTGGGCGTGGATAATTTGCTGATTATCGACACCGAAGATGCGCTGTTGGTCGCCGACCGCGCATGCGAACAACAAGTTAAACAAGTGTATGAAACGCTAAAAGAACAACGCCACGATTCGCATGAACATCACCGCACCGTCGAACGAGTGTGGGGCGCTTACACCGTGCTGGACGAAGGCGCGGATTTCAAAGTCAAACGTCTCGAAGTGCGCAGCCACAAACGATTAAGTTTGCAATCGCATGAACAACGCAATGAACATTGGACCGTCGTCGCCGGCACGGCCACGGTCACCAACGGCGACAAAGTGTTTGAACTGCAGACCAATCAATCGACTTACATCCCGGTGCGCACCAAACACTGTTTGGAAAACCGCACCGACCAACCGTTGATTATTATCGAAGTGCAAACCGGCGCGTATTTGGGCGAGGACGACATTACGCGTTACGGTTGACACTGCAATCGCAGCGACGGTGGTGTTGCAGTTTATAAAGTTTATGCACTTTTTATAGTTGTGTTATTACCGTCATTGACGGCATCTTCATCGTCATCATCGACACGGTCACTGTTGTACTGTCGTCACTGACTTTGCCTACGTCGACAACATTGTCAATGTAACGTTAACTTTGTCGTTACTGTTACTGTTACGCCCCCAACCCGCATCACCCCCGCCGTTCATCGACATCCTTAATTTCATCCAACTCCGACAAATCCAACAGTTCGCTTTGTTGCGTGTTTTGTGCGCGTTGTTTGGCGCGGTCGTTGCGTTCGTTTTCGATTTGCGTTAAGTATTCGGCGTCGATGTCGCGGGTGACATAGTTGCCGTCGAAACAGGAAGTGTCGAATTCGGCTATCGCCGGATTGCATTGCGCAACCGAATCGGTTAAATCATCCAAGTGTTGATAAATTAATTTGTCCGCGCCAATCTCGGCGCAGATTTGTTGTTCGCTACGATTGTGCGCGATTAACTCGGCGGAACTTGGCATATCGATGCCATAGACATTGGCGTGGCGCACCGGCGGGGCGGCCGAGGCGAAATACACCTTGCGCGCGCCGGCTTCGCGCGCCAGTTGAATAATCTTGCGCGAAGTTGTGCCGCGCACAATCGAATCATCGACCAACAACACATTCTTGCCGGCAAACTCCGCGCCTATCGGATTGAGTTTATGGCGCACCGATTTTTTGCGCTCGGCTTGACCGGGCATGATGAAGGTGCGGCCGATGTAGCGGTTTTTAATAAACCCTTCGCGACACGGCAACTTCAACACCCGACTGATTTCAATCGCCGCGGTGCGGCTGGTGTCGGGCACGGCGATGACCGAATCGATGTCGTGGTCGCGCCAATCGCGCGCGATGCGTTGGGCGAGTCGTACGCCCATGTTCATCCGCGTTCGATACACCGCGATGCCGTTGAGTATCGAATCCGGTCGCGCCAAATAAACGTATTCAAAAATGCACGGCGCATAACGCGGTTGGTCGACGCATAATTGACGGTGAAGTTTGCCGTTGACATCGACAAAAACCGCCTCGCCGGGCGCGACATCGCCGCGCAACTCATAGCCCAACACATCCAAGGCGACGCTTTCCGAAGCGAACATGTGCGCGCGTTTATGCATGCCATGCACCAACGGGCGAATGCCGCAGGCGTCGCGAAACGCAATCACGCCGACGCCAACCACCATCACCACCGCTGCAAACGCGCCGCGGCAACGCGCATACACGCCGCGCATCGCCTTAAAAACATCATCGGCGTTGGCGCTGAGTTTAAGCGCGTTGCGCGCGCCGACCGCTTCGCGCAATTCATGCGCAAACACATTGAGCAGAATTTCCGAATCCGATGAAGTGTTTAATTGACGCAAATCCTGGCGAAACAATTCCTCGCGCAATTGCCGCGCATTGGTGAGATTGCCGTTGTGCGCCAAGGCGACGCCGAACGGTGAGTTGACATAAAACGGCTGCGCCTCGGCGCGCGAATCGCAACCGGCGGTCGGATAGCGCACATGCCCAAGCCCCATCGCGCCTTGAAGTTGGCGCATGTGTTTGGCTTGAAACACGTCGCGCACCAAGCCGTTGTCCTTGCGCAAATAAACGCGGTTGCCGTCCGAGGTGATGATGCCGGCGGCGTCCTGCCCGCGATGTTGTTCGATGATTAAGCCGTCGTACAACGACTGATTAACCGCGCGCGTATCAACGATGGCGATGACGCCGCACATTAGCGCATTCCGTTAACGGCGACGGTTGGATTGCGCGCGCATCGTCGGCGTCAGAATTCGCCTTCGATTTCGACTTCGCCGAATTCCATATCGACATCGACTTCATTCGGCAACACCGCGCGCAAGCCGTCAGCCAACGGTGAAAACAGCGGGGTGATTTCGGATTGCGACCAGGCATCCGGCGACGGTATTTGCAATTGTTCGCCGGCGACGACGCACACGGTGACAATCAACACGCCGCGCACCACGCCAAACAACATTCCCAATGAACGATCCACGCCGCTCAATCCGCCGGTCAACAACATCCGCGACAACAATCGCCCGAGCAACGAGGCGATGATTAACACGCCGATTAATATCAGCGTAAATGCAACCGCCAATCGCAAGGCTTCGGAATCGCGCAATGAATCAAACGGCAACACTTCGACCAACAACACCGAACCCGGCTGCGCATAGACAAACGCAAACCACAACGCCGCGCCCCACGCCGCCAACGAAGTCACCTCATGCAAAAACCCGCGCAACCCGCCGACAACCAGCGAGACCAAAATCACCGCGACAAACAACACATCAATCCACGACATAACTGCACCCGGTTAAGTTCACCTCAACGATAAATTTCGACGAATCATTTGCCAGTCGATTCGCACATCGATTTACAAGTTGACTCACAAGTCGATTCGTAAGTCGATTCGCAAGTCGATTCGAACGCCATTCGCGCAATTGCGCGCGCGCAATTCGATACTGCTTAACATGCATATTAATGTATGCGGCAATCAACACGACAATAAATTCGGCAAGTAATTGAGCAAGCGATTCAACACTTACGGCGTGGCGTCGGCGACAATGCCGAGTTCGCCGGTCAGTGTTTTTAACTGCGCGGCGATTTGCGCGGCGCGGCGTTTTTGCGGATAGGGACCCAGCCAGATTAAGGTCGCGTCCTTGCCTTGATACTGCACACGCGTGCTGTTGACCGGAAATTTTTTGGCGCGCAATTTGCCAAGCACGGCGACGACATTTTTTTGTTGGCGATACGTGCCGACTTTGACAATCCAATCGCCGTCAGCCGGCGCATTCACCTTCGCCGGTTTTGTCGCGGCTTGCGCATTGGATTGCGTCTTCGATTGTGTCTTCGATTGCGTCTTGGATTGTGTTTTGGCTTGCGTCGAAGTGGTCGCGCGATTCGACGATGTGGTTTGCGGCTTCACTGTTTTATCCGCGTCTTTCGATGCGCGCGGTTTCACCGGCAAGCGGATGGTGTATTCATTCGAATTCGAATTCGAATTCGTATTCGCGTTCGCATTGTTATTGCCGTTGCGTTGCAATGAGGATGCACCGCCCGGCGATGTCTTCGAATCGACTCGCCGTTCCGACAACAATTGCGGTATCACCAACACCCCCGCGCCAAGTAACAACACCGCGCCAAGCAGGCGGTGTTTAAGTTGATAATCGGGCGCGGCGGATTTGGACGTCACGAAAGCGTCACGGTGTTAACAACGTTAACCAAGTTAAACGGCGCAAACCACGAAGTAATCAAGTAACGATGCAACTATGCAACGAAGTAACAATTTAACAACAACACAAAACAACCAACCACGCAATCGCCAACCAAGCGGCGCATTCAACAATACTGCATCAGCCGCGCGCATCGGCGGGCGCATTGGATTGGGCAAGATGGCGCATTATATCACCGACCGTCTGAAAAGAACCGAACACCACCACTCGCCCGCCCGCGCCGGCTTCGCGCACCGCGCAATGATAGGCGTCCAACGGCGACTCATGCAAAGTCGCGCGCGCATCGGTGGCGTCGCGCAATTGCCGCCGCAATGCAGCCGCGCCCTGCCCGCGTTCGCCCGACAACGTCGCCAGATGCCAATGATGAATCTGCGCGCGCAACAGCGCCGCCAATTGCGCAAACGGTTTATCCGCCAACATGCCGACCACCGCGCGCGTGTTGTCGTTGTGCGCGGCGGCGAGATGCGCGCGCAATTCAGCGCCGGCGTCGGCATTATGCGCAACATCCAAAATCAATTCGACGCCGTTCGACAAGCGAATGGTTTGACAACGCCCCGGCAACCCCGCCTGCGCCAACGCGCCAAGCCCGGCATGCAGATGCGCGCGCGACAATCGCAAACGCGTCGATAACAACGCCAACACCGCAATCACGCCGCCCAAATTTCCCGCCTGCCGCGCCCCGCCAAACGGCGGCTGCACATCATCAATCCGCCGCCAACTCAGCGGAATATCATCGCAATCACTCCGCCACCAAAATCCGTCGCGCGCCGCATGAGGATTGTCGCAACCGCGATTGTTATCGCGCGCATTGCGCGTGTTGTTGTCGACTTTGTCTGTGCCGACAACTTTTTTGTTGCCGCCGACTTTGTCGTCGCTGACACCATTGGCAACATCGACAACTTTACTGTTGTCCGCGACTTTGTCGCCGACGACAACATTGTCTACGTCGACAATTTTATTGTTGCCGTCGACATTGCCGCCGCCAACACCGTCCCCGTTAATAATGTCACCACCCACCACATAATCCACGCCGCTTAACATCAATTTACAATTGCGCGCCGCGGCGATTTGCGCGATGCACGGCGGCGCATCGAGTTGTGCGCACACCGCCAAGCGATTTGGTTTTAATACGCCGGCTTTTTCGCGGGCGATTGCATCGCGGGTTGTGCCGAGCCAGGCGGTGTGGTCGATGCCTATCGAAGTGATGAGCGCGATGTCGTTGTCGATGATGTTGACCGCATCCAATCGCCCGCCCATGCCGACTTCCAACACCGCCACCTGCACCTGGCAAAGTTCGAAGATGCGCAACGCACACAAGGTGCCGAATTCAAAATACGTTAACGGCACATCGGCGCGCGCGCGTTCAATCTGCAAAAAAGTTTCGCACAACAATTCATCATCGACTGCAACGCCATCGATGCGCACGCGTTCGTTATAACGCATTAAATGCGGCGAGGTGTATACGCCGACGCGCAAGTTGGCGGCGCGCAACACCGACTCCAATAACGCCGCGCATGAACCCTTGCCGTTGGTGCCGGTAATCGTAATCGTGCAATCGCTCGGCGCACCGTTCAAGACGCGCCATACGCGCGCCACGCGCTCCAATTGCATATCGACGCTGCGCCAATGTTGCGCCTGAATGTGCGCCAGCCAATCATCCAGCGCATAGCGCGCGAACGGTTTCATCGCGCCGCGTTAAGTTAATGAACGGTTAATGCCGCACTGCGCGGCGAATCATTCATCGCGATGCTGCATCGTCGGCGTCGATGGCATCGATGGCATCGATGGCATCGGTAACACCGTCGGCAGCGACTGCATCGACTGCATCGCTTGCTTCGACTGCCTCGGATGATTCGATGGATTGCGTTGCGCTGTCATTCGATTGCGTGACCGGTTGCGCGATGGGTTGCGCGCTTTGGGGTATGCGATGCGCGCCGGCGAAGCCGAGTTTGGCGAGCAGTGATGCAATCGTGTCGCGCATTGCGCGGCGGTCGATAATCATATCCAAGGCGCCGTGTTCCAATAAAAATTCACTGCGCTGAAAACCGTCGGGAAGTTTTTCGCGCACGGTTTGTTCAATCACGCGCGGCCCGGCAAAGCCGATTAATGCGCCCGGTTCGCCGATGATGACATCGCCCAACATCGCCAAACTCGCCGACACGCCGCCCATGGTTGGGTTGGTCAGCACTGAGATGTATGGGATTGCATTGGCGCGCAGGCGGCTGAGTGCGGCGGCGGTTTTTGCCATCTGCATCAGCGAAAACAACGCCTCTTGCATACGCGCGCCGCCGCTGGTCGAAAAACAAATCAACGGGCGACGTTGCTGCAATGCATAATCGGCGGCGCGCACAAATCGTTCGCCAACCACCGCGCCCATCGACCCGCCCATAAAATCGAATTCGAACGCCATCGCCGCGACCTTCGCGCCATGCAATTCGCCGGCGGCGACCAACAACGCTTCGCTTGCGCCGCTTCGTTTTTTGGCGTCGCTTAACCTGTCGCGATACCGTTTGCTGTCGCGGAACTTTAATGCATCGAGCGGCCGCACCGCATCAAAGAGCCATTCGCATTGCCCGTCGTCCAAAAATCCGGCCAACCGCATGCGCGCCGAGATGCGCATGTGATGTCCGCATTTTGGGCAGACCTGCAGGCTGTGCTGCAACGCCATCGCATACAACACCGCCTGGCAGCCGGTGCATTTATTCCACAAGCCCTCAGGCACGCGCTTATCGAGCCCGGCGCGGGTTTTGATTTTGGGCGGGATGATTTTGTCAAACCAACTCATTTGCATTCATCGGAGGTTGTGCCGACGCTCGATGAACGTCGGCGATAAGTGATGCGCGGCGGTCACTTGGTTGTGACCAACAATTATTAATACTTAACAATTGATAATTAAATTAATAATTAAATTAATAATTAAATTAATTATTAAGATTTAATAGTTAAGAAATAATGGTTAATAATTAATGGTTAATAACGAATAGTTAACGGTAAAAAGTGAACAGTAAATTGCCCCGCACAACAACGCGCAACTTAACAAGTCAGCGCGCATCATGGCGGCGCACTGCGCGGCAAAAGCGCAGGATTTTATCGGCGTCCTTGCGTCCGTCGGTTTCGACGCCGCTGCTGACATCCACGGCAAACGGCGCAACCTGCAACAACGCGCAATGCACATTGTCGGCGGTTAAGCCGCCGGCCAACATCACCGGCAACGTCGATTCATATTGTGCATAGCGCCAATCAAACGTCCGCCCGCTGCCGCCGGCGACATCGACGCTGTGCGTATCGAGCAATAATCCTTGTGCATTTCGATGGCGGGTTTCGACTGCGGCTAAATCGGTTTTGTCGGTGATTGGCACCGCCTTGATGTAGGGTTTATTAAACGACGCGCAAAATTCCGGCGTCTCGGCGCCGTGAAACTGCAGATGCGTCGGATTGACTTGCGCGATGATTTGGTCGACCCAATCGGCGTCCGGATTAACCAGCACCGCCACGCCGGCGACAAACGGCGCAAGCGTGCGGCGGATTAGCGCGGCTTGTTCGAGTTCGACAAACCGCGAACTCGGACGGTGAAACACCAAGCCAATCGCATCGGCGCCGGCCGCGGCCGCGACCGCAGCGTTGTCGACATCGGTAATTCCGCAGATTTTAATTCGCGTGCGCATTTAACTTAATGAATGCCCGGCATCAACGATATTCATCCATCGCCAAGCGTGTCATTTAATGGTGTCGATTATACCGCACGCCCATCATACCGCACGTCGACATAACGCGCGCCATTATAAAGTAATCATCAAAAAAGCAATCATCAAAAATGAGTCGCCGCGAATGCCTACCAAAATTTGCACGGCGCAGGCGACGCAGGCAATGCAAAACGCGCATCGAAGTGCACGCCGGTTAAATACAATCCGGCCGGTTGGGCGGTGATGCCGGCGCGTTCGCGTTTGCGCGACGCCAGCACCGCGGCCATCGAATCGACCGTCGCGCGCCCTTCGCCAATCGGCAACAACGTGCCGACGATGTTGCGCACCATGTGATGCAAAAAACCGTCGGCGACCACATCCAACCAAAGCCAATCGCCGCTGCGCGCAACCGCAATGCGGCGAATTTCGCGTTGCGCGCTTTTGGCTTGACAAGCGGCCGCGCGAAACGCGCCAAAATCATGCCGCCCTTGCAGCGTCATCGCGGCTTGATGCATCGCGCGTTCATCCAATGCAATGCAATGCCAAGCGACTCGACCATGCAACACCGCCGGCGCCACTTCGCGATTGAGCAGCACATAACGATAACTGCGCTGTTGTGCGCCGAAGCGCGCGTGAAAATCATCGTCAACTTCGCGCACCCACAATACGGTGATGTCGTCCGGCAAAAAAGTGTTCGCACCGCGCAGCCATTCATGCATCGCGCGGCGGCTGTGGGTGTCGAAATGAATCACTTGCGCAAGCGCATGCACGCCGGTGTCGGTGCGTCCGGCGGCAACCACGCGCACCGCATGATTTGCAACGCGACTCAACGCGCTCTCGACCCGCGCCTGAATCGAATCGACGCCCTTTTGCATCTGCCAACCGCAATAACGCGCCCCGCAATACTCGACCGCCGCGGCAATGCGCACGGTGTTCGATACATCGGCGGCGTTCATTGGTGCAATCGAATCGAGGGTGAATGGTTACTGTTCATTGCGGTTTAAGTTTAAATCGACAAAGCCGTTTGCGACTTCGTCTATTACAAGTGCAAATTAAGTGCACATTAATATGCACTTCATTAAATGCGTTTATCCGCCAATGCATGACACGCGGCTTGCACGCCATTATCGAGCGCCGTTAACGCCGGCGCCACAGTGCGGCATTGTTGATTGGCGTATTGACAGCGCGGATGAAACACGCAGCCGCTTGGCAAATTCAACGGCGTCGGCACTTCGCCTTCGAGTTTAATCGGCGCGGATTTTTTTGCGCCGCGCGTTAACGAAGGCGCGGCGCTTAATAATGCGCGCGTATACGGATGCGCCGGGTTGGCGAACAATTCGGCGGCGTCGCCGATTTCGCAAATCCGCCCGAGATACATCACCGCCACGCGCGTGCCGAAGTGACGCACCACCGATAAATCATGCGTGATGAACAAATAGGTTAAGTTGCGCTGTTGGCGCGCGGCCATTAATACATTCAACACCTGCGCCTGCACCGACACATCCAAGGCCGAGACCGGTTCATCGGCGATGATGAATTCGGGGTCGACCATCAACGCGCGCGCGATGCTGATGCGTTGACGTTGTCCGCCGGAAAATTCATGCGGATAACGCGCGCCCCAGGCCGGGTCGGCGCCGACTGAATGCATCACTTCATTAACTTTGTCGCGTCTTTCCTGCGCCGACCATTGCGGAAAATGAAACTGCACCGGCTCGAGCAAGGCGGCGCGCACCGTGCGGCGCGGGTTGAGCGAAGCGTACGGGTTTTGGAAAATCATCTGCATCTTTTTTCGATACGGCAACATTTGCGCGCGCGACAATTCATCGATGCGGCGCCGACGATAATGCACGCTGCCGCCGCTCGGCGATTGCAGACCGATAATCGTCCGCCCCAACGTGGTTTTGCCGCAACCGCTTTCGCCAACCACACACAACGCCTCGCCGGCTTGCACCGAAAAACTCACGTCATTAAGCGCCTGCACCCGCGCCCGCACCCGCGCCAACCGTCCGCGTCGCCATCGCCATTGCGACAACACCCCGCCGCTTAAATCGAATGATTTGTGCAGGTTGCGCACCGATAACAATGGTGCATCATTGTCGTTGACGACTTTATTATCGTTGCCGACAACTTTAACTGACGCGGTTGGCGATGACGGTTGCGACTGTGACAGTGACTGTGACTGTACTTGCACTTTCGGACTCGGTCGCACTTGCACTTTCGATTGCACTTGCATTGACGACGACGTTTTCACCGTTGCATTCACTGTGCTTCACCGGTCAACGGCGTATGACAAGCGGCGGCATGCGCAACTTCGGGCAACAACGGAATTTGTTCACGGCAACGCGATTGAGCGTAGGCGCAACGCGGATGAAACGCACAGCCGCTCGGCACTTGCGCCAAGGTTGGCATTGCGCCGGGGATTTGATTGAGCGGTTGCCCGCGCACCGCATTGCCGGGCAAGGCATCGATTAAGCCGCGCGTATACGGATGCGCCGGCGCATTGATGACATCGAAAGTCGCGCCGCGTTCGATGATGCGTCCGGCGTACATCACCAACACGCGCTGGGTGATTTCATTGACCACGCCGAGGTCGTGGGTAATCAACAACAAGCCGACTGAAAAATCGGCGCACAGTTCGGCCAGCAATCGCAAAATCTCGGCTTGGATTGTGACATCCAATGCGGTGGTTGGTTCATCGGCGATAATTAAACGCGGCTCGGTGCACAGCGCGATTGCAATCACGACTCGTTGTCGCATGCCGCCGGATAATTCATGCGGATATTGCCGCAGCCGTTCGCGCGCCGACGGGATTTGCACGGCTTGAAGTTTTTGCAGGGCGATTTGTTCGGCTTGTTTTTTGCCGATGCTTTGATGCGCGCGAATCGTTTCAATCATCTGCGCGCCGATGGTCAGCACCGGGTTGAGCGTCATCATCGGCTCCTGAAAAATCATGCTGATTTGATTGCCGCGCACTTGGCGCATCGCCTGTTCGTTCATGGCGGCAAGATTTTGCCCATCGAATAAAATGCGTCCGCCGGCCAAATAACCGGGCTTGGCGATGAGATTAAGAATCGCAAACGCGGCGACCGATTTGCCGGCGCCGCTTTCGCCGACGATGCCGATGCGTTCGCCGGGCGCAAGGTCAAAACTGATGTCGCGAATCGCGCGCAACGCGCCATGCGCGGACGGAAACACCACCTGCAGATTTTGTACGCGCAACAAACTCATCGACGCCATCCGATTTGCGGCGCGCGACGCACATCATACAAACGCGGATTTAACGAATCGCGCAGCCAATCGCCGAGCAAATTAATCGCCAAAATTAACACCACCAACACCAACGCCGGAAACACGGTAATCCACCACGAGCCGCTGAACATAAACACAAAGCCGTTGCGAATCAGCGAGCCGAGCGACGGCTTGGTAATCGGCATGCCCAATCCCAAAAACGCCAACGCCGCTTCGGTGATGATTGCATTGGCGACCTGCACCGTGGAGATGACCAACAGCGGCGAGATGGTGTTGGGCAGAATGTGGCGGCGGATAATCGTCGCCGGACGCAAGCCGATGACGCGCGCGGCATCGACATATTCCTTCTTTTTTTCGGCGAGTACGCAGGCGCGCACGGTGCGCGCATACGGCGGCCATTCGGCGACGCCGATGACCAACACGATGACAATCAGCGCAAAATCTTCGTAATAGTTGGCGCCGACGGTCGCCTGAAACAACGCAAGGATGATGATGGCGACCATCAATGTCGTAAACGACAACTGCACATCGGCGATGCGCATCAACAAATTATCCAATCGCCCGCCGAAGTAGCCGGCGATTAAGCCGATGGTGACGCCGAGAAACGCCTGCAGCACGGTCGCAAACACGCCGATGACTATCGAGATGCCGGCGCCGTATAACATTGTGCTGAGCAAGTCGCGCCCCATGCCGTCGGTGCCGAGCACAAACCGCGCATCGAAACCGGGCGCGCCGAGCGGCGGCAACTCGGCGTCCATGATGTCGAATTGGGTTTGGTCCCAGGGATTAAACGGCGCAAGCCACGGCGCAGCAATCGTGCAGATTAAAAACGTCAACAACACCGCTGCGCTGCATAGCGCGGTGCGGCTTGCAAAAAACGCGCGCGCGGTTTGCGAATCCAACGCGCGATGCAGGCGCGTTCGCCAATGTTGCGCGAAAGCGGCGCTGGGCATTCGCGGCAACATTATGAATCGTCGCGGTCGCGGGGTTTGGTTAACTGCACTTGCGGGTTGACCAATCCGTAGATGATGTCGACCAGCGTGTTGATGACGACAAAGATTAATCCGACGACGATGAGATAGGCGACAATCAACGGCGTATCGACGCGATTGACCGCTTCCAAAAACATAAAGCCCATGCCGGGCCATTGAAACACCGTCTCGGTCAATATCGTATAGGCGACCATCACGCCCAACTGCACGCCGCCGACGGTAATCACCGGCAACAGCGTGTTTTTAAGCGCATGCACAAACCAGATGCGCGGGCGGCTTAGCCCTTTGGCGCGCGCGAATTTAATGTATTCGGTTTCCAACACTTCCATCATCTCGGCGCGAATCAAGCGCACGAACAACGGCAGTATCACCGACGCCAACGAAATGCTCGGCAACAACAAATGCGCCAAGCCGTCGCGCGTCAACAATCCGGTGCGCCATACGCCGAACAACATCAATGTCTCGCCGCGTCCGTACGACGGCAGCCAGCCGAGTTTGACTGAGAATAAATAAATTAAAAAAGTTGCGCTTAAAAACACCGGCACCGAGATGCCGACAATGCTTACGCCCATCGCCAAGTTCGAAAACCAATGGCGCGGGTTAATCGCCGCAAACACGCCTATCGGCGCCGACAATAAAATTATCCAAAACGATGCGGCGATAACCAAATCAATCGTCGCCGGCAATTTGGCGAGTATCACCTCGAGCGCCGGGCGTTTAAAAAAATACGACACGCCCAAATCGCCGCGCACCGCGTTTTTGACAAAGCGCCAATACTGCACCAAGAACGGGTCGTTCAATCCCAACTCATCGCGCAGTTGATTGCGCGTCTCGAAAGACACCGATTGCCCAACCAATTCGCGCAACGGGTCGCCGAGTTCATCTTGTATCGAAAAACTCAACAAACTGATGACCGTCATCACGACCACCGCTTGTCCAAACCGTCGGATTAAAAACGCAATCATTGTGCGGTTAAGTTGTTGTCGCTGTCGTTGGTGGTGAAGAGTGGTAAGTTGTTAAGTTGTTTAAGTTGTTAACTTGTGAATTTATTAACGCGTTAACTTGTTAACTTATTAAGTGATTAACTTGTGAACTTGTTAATGGATTAACTTATTAACTTATTTAAGTTATTAAGTTAAGCGTAAAAAATTGTTACTGGTTGCCGACCGACACAAGATGCCGCCGCAACAACCTCGCATTGTCAAACGCAAACCGCGGGCGCGCAGTACAAATGCACAGTGCGTCGCCCGCGGCGATTGCGTTACTCGATGACCAAATCGCCCAAGTACGGGAAGTTCATCACATTGACAACGCGGTCGATACGCACGCCCTTGCGCGCAGCCCAGGCGAGGTCCTGCCAATGCAACGGCACAAACGCCGCTTCGTCGTACAGGATATTTTCGACGCGCTGCAACATCGCCGCGCGTTTTTGCGGGTTGGTTGCTGAAGCGCTGTCCAACACCAATCGGTCGACTTCGGCGTTGGAATAATTGCCGGCGTTGTATTGCCCGTAGCCGGTTTTTTCATCCGGCGTCATCGTCAAAAATTCGGTGAAGTTGGCCGAGTCTTCGGAATCCGCATGCCAACCAATCATCATAATGTCGGCGGCGCGTTCATCGAACTTCGGCCAATATTGCGCCTTGGGCATCGTCGTTAAATCCACCTTGATTTTAATTTTGGCGAGCATGCCGGCGACCGCCTCGGCGATGCTGGCGTCGTTAACATAACGATTGTTCGGCGCCATCATCGTTGCGCGAAACCCGTTGGGATATCCGGCAGCCTTCATCAATTCGCGCGCCTTTTTTAAATCATAGCGCGGACGCAGCGACGGGTCGTGACCGACATACCCTTGCGGGCTTTGTTGCGCGGCGGCGGTGCCGAAATCCTTCATAATTTTGGCGACAATGCCTTCGTTGTTAATCGCATGCACAATCGCCTGACGCACGCGCACATCGGCAAATTCCGGTTTGCGTTTTTGATTCAACTGCAAGGTGATGATGCGCGTGCCGCTCATCGTCACCAAATCGACTTCGCGATTTTTATCGACGCGCTTTAAATCGGTCGGCGGAATCGGCGCGGCAAAATCAATGTCGCCGGACAACAATGCGGCGACACGCGTCGGGTCTTCCTTAATCGGCGTCATGATGATGCGCTCGACATTGCCGGGCGAATCCGCATCCCAATAATCGGCGAAACGTTCAAACACCACCTCGACGCCCTGTTCGCGCGAGGTCACTGTAAACGGCCCGGTGCACGAGATGTTTTGCGATGCAAACGAATCGCCGTGCTTAACGATGGCGGCTTTGTCGCGTCCGCGTGAATCTTGTCCGGCGTAAAATTCGCTGTCCAACGGGAAGATATAAGTCGCCGAGTGTTCGACCAACGGATACGGTCCGTCGGTGACCAAATCAATCGTGTAGTCATCGACGATGTTGGCGTCGGTGAAGTTGGTGAACAATCCCTTGAAGTCGTCGCTTTCGCGCAGGCGGTCGAAGGTGAACTCGACATCCTTTGCCGTCATCTCGCGACCGGAATGAAACTTGACGCCGCGTCGCAAATTAAAACGCACGGTTTGGTCATCAAGCCGTTGCCAACTTTTCGCAATGCGCGAGTCGAAACCGTGTTGTTGATTCCAGCGAATCAACGGGTCGCAAACCATGTGCGAAAGTTGCAGCGTGCCGCCGGACAATTGCTCATGCAAATCCAACGACACCGGGTCGGCGTCGTACGCCATGCGCAAGGTCTTGGCGTGCGCCGGCATTGCAAGCGTTGCGCCGAATAAAACGGCGCACAACAATGCGCGGGGTTTGGGCGAAGGGAATTTTGGTTGGAACGTTGGTTGGAACTTTGGTTGGAAATTTATTGAGCACTTCATTTGTAATGTCCTCAGGTTGGTTAACACTGTTATTCAGTGCATACAAAGTAACTATTAAGTAAAAGTAGAATCAGAATCAGAATCAGAATCAAAGTCAAAGTTAAAATAAAGCAATAAAGTAAACGCAAAGTTATCTTGGCAACACAGTCAATCGACAATCATACACGGTAACTTCACGCCCTACACCGTGCGTCGTTCGGCGAAGGCTTGGTCGAGGGTGTCGGCGTCCATGTATTCCAATTCGCCGCCCATCGGCATGCCGCGCGCCAAACGGGTTACGGTCAATTCATCGCCTTGCACCAAATCAATCAGATAATCGGCGGTCGCGCGGCCTTCGACGGTGAGGTTGGTCGCCAAAATTAATTCGCCTATCGACTCGTTTTTAATCAAGGTCAACAAACGGTCAAACCCAAGTTGTTCAGGCCCAATGTCGTCGAGCGGCGCGATGTGTCCCATCAGCACAAAATACATCCCTTGATACACGCCGGCTTGTTCAATCGCCTGCAAGTCGGCCGGGGTTTCGACGACGCACAAGCGCGTTGCATCGCGTTTCGGCGAGGCGCAAATTTCGCAATGTTCGACTTCACAAAAATTATTGCATCGTTTGCAATGATTAATCGTCGCCAACGCGCGTTGAATCGCTTCGCTGAGTTGACGCGCGCCGTCGCGGTCGCGTTCGAGCAGATGAAACGCCATGCGCTGCGCCGACTTTGGGCCGACACCGGGAAAGCGTTGCAGCGCAGATTTGAGCGCGTCGACGGCGCGCGGGTCGGTCACGGCGTTACAGCGGGGATTTTAAATCCGGCAGCGTTAACCCTTGCGCCATGCCGCCCATCTTTTGTTGTATCGCCTGCTCGACTTTGCGCACCGCATCATTGATGGCTGCGGCGATTAAATCTTCGAGCACTTCGCGCTCTTCGCCAAGCAGTTTCGGCGCGACTTCGACCTTGCGCACATCGTGGCGGCAGGTCATGGTAATCGCCACCAAGCCGCCGCCGGCTTCGCCGCGCACTTCGATATCGGCAAGTTCGCGTTGTGTCTTTTCCATTTGCGCCTGCATTGCCTGCGCCTGTTTAAGAATGTCATCAAGTCCGCTCATCGGTCATTGCTCATCGGTTGAAGGTGAATTGGAAGCATGCGTTGAAAATACAGTGTGACAAACGCATGCGTTAATGTTAATGCAAATTAATGGTGCGCATTAATAGTACAACGAATTTTACAAATGAATGGCGCGAATGAATAGTGCAAATTAATATTAATACAAATTGTATGCGGCGAATAAGTCGTCAATGTAACGCGCCGACAAGTTAATGCAAAGTTAATGCAAAGTTAACATACAAGTTAACGCACAAGTTAACCCAACCACACGGATTAAGAATCCGCCGGACGAATCGAATCTTCCTTAATTTCCGCGCCAAACAATTCTTGCGCCTCGCGCACATTCGGGTCTTGACTAAACGCATCTTCCGCCGCCTGTTGTTTTTTGTGTTGACGTTTTTCGCGTTGTTGTGACGGCGTTTGCGCGGTGTTGTCGGTTGGCGCATCGGCCGATGCCGACGCCACCTTAACCTGCACCGCCTGCCCCAATCGTTCGGTGAGATTTTTGTTAATCGCATCAAGACGTTTTTTGTTTACCAAATTGCCATGCCCGTCTGCGATTACAAAATGCAGCACATTGCCATCAACCGATTGCGGCATCATGTTCATCATCAGTTCTTTGGTAAGCGAAGCCACCCCGGATTGCTCGACATAATTCGCCCAATGATTCGGCTGCGCCAATTGCGCCAAGGTAAATTGTTCGTCTGATTGAGCGACCTTTGATTCGCTGGATGCATTGCGCGAGTTCGACTCCGCTTGCACTACATTGGACGATGCCGACGTTGCCGATTTTGACACTGCCGACGCATTAGTCGAAACATTCGCCGTTGCACTTGCCGGTGTGTTAGTCGAATTTCTTGCCTGCACATCCGCCTTCGCGCCCGGGCGAAACGCCAACATCCGCAAAGTCAACATCTCGAATCCGCTGCGCGCATCCGGCGCCAGCGCCAAATCGCGTTTGCCAATCAGCGCGATTTGATACAGCAACTGCACCAACTCGACATTCATTTTTTCCGCCAGCGGCGTCAACGCATCGACATCCACGCCTTTGGCGCGCACCGCCTGCGCATCGATTTGGCACAAGGCGATGTTATGCAAGGCGGCCAACAATTCATCCAAAAAAGACGCAAAGTTGGCCGAGCGTTTCGCCATTTGCGCAATCGTCGCCAACGCCGCCTGCGCATCGCGCGCGCTGATGCCTTCCAACAAATCGAAGGTGAATTGTTCCTCAATCATGCCCAACATCGAGCGCATCGAATCGCCGAGCACTTCGCCGTTGGCGAAGGCGATGCCTTGGTCGAGCAAACTTAACGCATCGCGCACGCTGCCGTTTGCCGCGCGCGCCAAAATTAACAGCGCGGCTTGGTCGTAGGTTAACTCTTCGGCGCGCAGAATTTTTTCGAGTTGCGCGGTAATCTCCTCCAACTCCAACGCCTTTAAATTGAATTGTATGCAGCGCGACAAAATCGTCGCCGGCAATTTTTGCGGGTCGGTCGTGGCCAATAAAAACTTAACATGCGCCGGCGGTTCTTCGAGGGTTTTTAACAGGGCGTTAAAACTGTGCGTCGATAACATATGCACCTCGTCAATCAAATACACCTTAAACCGCCCTTGGCTTGGGGTGTATTGCACATTGTCGAGCAGTTCGCGGGTGTCGTCGACCTTGGTGCGCGAGGCGGCGTCGACTTCGATTAAATCGATGAAGTTGCCGTTTTCAATGCCGCGACAGGCGACGCATTCGCCGCACGGCATCGAGCCGACGCCCTTTTCACAATTCAACGCCTTGGCAAAAATCCGCGCCAAGGTGGTCTTGCCAACGCCGCGCGTGCCGGTAAACAAAAACGCATGATGCACGCGCTGATTATCCAGCCCGTTGCGCAAGGCCGAGACAACATGCGCTTGCCCGACGACTTCGTCAAAATTTTTCGGACGCCATTTGCGCGCCAACGCTTGATAACTCATTTGGATTGGGCGGGAGTGGGGTTGGTATTTTGTCGTTACTGTCGGCACTGCCAACTATCGTTAATGCAATGTCGTTAATAATGTCGTTAATAATGTCTTTAATACTGTCGTTAAACAAAGTCGTTAACAATGCGGTTAATATCGGCGTTAATATCGAACAATGTCGTTGCCATTGTCAAACACAATTCAACGGGTGGCGGGTCGGGGCGCTCGGATACCCGACACTCGAATCGGCCGCTACGGCTGCTTCCTTCCGGACCTGACCGGGTTCACAACCTATCGCCGCCGGGGCGAACGCCCCTCGCCGCCATTGCGCGCATCGACTCAACGCTGCACATTGCCGCCGCACATTGGGCGCCATTATACCTTGTACGCCGCCAAAACGACGCCGCCGCGCAACGCATTTTATGCGCCCCATTACGCAAGCCAACCGACGCATTAAAACCGCGCTTGGCAACGTGCTACAATCGCACGCGCACCAACCCCGCTTATCTTCATTCACGTTTAGACCAATGCCCCCGCATCCCGCCGCGACTCACGGTCGGCACGCCGACCCAATGAACCTCCGCCTTGTCATCGGCATCGGGCTGGCGTTCAAACTGTTCGTCACCGCGTTTATCCTGTTTTGCTTTTATCAACTCTCGGATTTCGCCGATGTGCCGAATCCTTGGAGTCGGCATTTCACCGGCGTCGATAATCTCACCGAATGGTATACGCCGTTTGTTAATTGGGATGGGCAACATTATTTGCATTTGGCAAAATGGCAATGGGCGCAAACGCCGAACAGTTGGGCGTTCTTTCCGTTGTATCCATTTTTGATGTTTATACTCACGCATGCAATGCCGGCGTATTTGGCCGGGTTGTTGTTGAATATTGCATTCACCTGCGGCTTTTGCGTTTATCTTTGCAAATTGGCGCAACACTTCGGCGCAAAACCGTTGCCGACCTTGTTTATATTGCTTTGTTTTCCGGCGGCGTTTTTTACCGATGTGGTGTACAGCGAAGCGGCGTTTTTGTTTTTAATGCTCGGGTTTATTTATCATGCGGTCGTTGCCGCCGCCGAAGGCAAAACCGTCTCCTGGGCATGGCTGTATTTATTCCTGTTGCCGTTGACGCGCGGCACTTCGGTGTTTGTATTCGGCGGCTTTTTGTTGTTCTGCATCCAACAATACCTCGCCGCCCAACGCCCGTCGCCGATGGACGCCGCAAAACAGACATCCAAACAATCGCCAAAGCGGTTGGCAAAACGCATGCAACGCAAACAACGTCGACATCAGCAACTATACATTGCGCCGGCGGTTAATTTGCGCCACACGCTCGGCTGCATCGTCGCATTTGCGCTCGGCGTTTGCGCCTATCTGTTGTTTTTCCACGCAGCCACCGGCGATGCATTGTCCGGCGTCGATGCGCAACTGCAGACGCAGTTTTCCGCGAAAAACAAAATCGTTAACTTGATTAACCCGACGGTGTTCATCGGCAATCTCATCGAACCATTGCAAGGGCAAGGCGCGTTCTTTCACAAGTATTCGTTGTTCGATAGATTGGCGATTATTTTCTGCATGCTATGCATCGGGTTTTTCATCGCCGCGCGTCAATGGGCGTTGTTGTGTTTTTATCTGCCGTTGGTTTATGCACAAGCGGCGATGGGCGAAGGCGCAACCAGTTATTCGCGATTGGTGTTGCCGGCGATTCCGTTTTTGGCGATTGCGATAACGCGCAGCATCCGTCAACCTTTTTTTGTTGGGCTTATCTGCATTGCATTGTTTGTCGTGCAATTAATTATGACGCGCAAGTTTGCACTCAATTGGTGGGTTGGATAAATGCCGCCGAGAAATCCGCGCAAACAACGCCGCCGCAATCGACACGCGCGCGCGCAATCGCATGCACACCCCGGCGTCGCCGCACCGCCGCCTTCGCGACATTCGCTTGGCGCATCAAAATGGCGTTGGCGGGAGAATCATCTTGGCATTTTGTTGTGCGCATTGTTTGCCTACATCATCATCGCGCTGGCTTGGCTCGCCGATGACAGTTTAATTTCCTTGCGCCAATCTTGGAACTTCGTCAACGGCGCCGGCTTTACCTTTAACTTCGACCAACGCGTGCAGGCGTTCACTCATCCCACTTGGATGGTGTTGTTGACCGCCTTGATTTTTGTCACCGGCGAATTGTTTTACACCACCTTTTTCATCTCGATTGTGTTGTCGCTGCTGGCGGTTTGGTCGATTGTTGTTTTTCACAATCGTCTCGCAGCACAAAAAAATTCCGCGCAAAAAAATTCGCGCACCTTGTTGGTGGTGCTGTTATCGCTGGCGTTTTCCAAAGCGTTTATGGATTACACCACCTCCGGATTGGAAAATCCGTTGTCGTATTGTTTAGTCGGCGTATTAATGTGTTTGGCGGCGACCTTGCATAACAATTCGTCTGACAACACTTTGCCCGACAACAATTCGCGCCACTCGACCGCGCATCTCGCGTTGATGTTTGTCGTGCTCGCCGGCTTGTTTTTAAATCGATTCGATTACGCGATTTTGGTGTTGCCGGCAGCGTTATATTTATTCTTTTGCACAACCACCGTGCCGCAAGCCATCAAAGCGGTGTTGCCGGCGATTGCAATCGTGTTGGCATGGTTTATTTTTTCGACCATTTACTTCGGCTCACCGATGCCCAACACCTATTACGCAAAATTGGGCGCGGACATTCCGACCGCGCAGTTGTATTCGAACGGTTGGACTTATTACCGCATCACCTTCACCGAAGACCCAACCAGCGGCTTGTTACTTATCGGCGGCGTCGTCAGCGGCTTTTTGTCAAGGCGGCGACTTTATCAATCACTGTCGCTCGGCATCGTTTTATATTGCGCGTACATTTTGCATATCGGCGGCGATTTTATGTTGGGGCGATTTTTTTCATTGCCGGTGTATCTGTCGGCGTTTATCTTAATCGCCCATTTTGTCGCGCGCGCACCTGACGACCAAGTCGGCGACGCCAAACGAAAAGGTAAACGCCGCCATAAAAAAGCCGTCAACATCGGCAAGTTGCCGTTGGCGGTTTTATGGTTGGCGGCGTTGTTGGCGGTGCAAAACAATCGCGCGCCGTTGGTCAACACATTTAAGGAAGGCCCTGTGCGCAACTTCGAAGGCATCATCGTCACCGAACGCGAATTCAATTCCTTTTCCAACGGGTTGCTTTCGCCGCACCGCAATTTCCCGCAACCGACCGAACCGCCGAGCGTCAAACCGACTCGTTATAACGTCGGCTTTCTCAGCGGACGCAACGGCTTGAGCGACCTCGATAGATATTGGATTGATTTCATGGCGTTGACCGATGCGTTTTTGTCGCGCCTGCCGGCGGTGCGTCAACCCAACCTCACCACCGGTCACGCCGGACGCGTGCCGCCGCCCGGCTATCCCGAATATCTGTTGCACGGCACGCCGATTGAAAACCAAAGTTTGCGCGGCTTGTTGGCCGATGTTACCCAAGCCATCAGCGGCGATTTATTCGACGCCGCCCGTTGGCGCGCGATTTGGCGTTTGAATGTCAGCAAACCGTATCAATTGCAATTACAACATCTGCAAATTGATTACGCCAACATCAACCACACCGCCCGCCCCAACTTTGCCAAATGGGATTTGCCCGGCAATGTATTTTTTGGCAATCAAGCCGACATCACTTTCGCGCAGCCGATATCCGCGCGCGAATTAAGTTTATCGCTAAGCGTGGACAACTCGGCGCGTTATGCGGTTTTTGTAAACGATGCACCGCTTGCCAAACAGCCGTGGAAACAAATTCACAGAGAACGCAGCGGCAGAGAGATTAATGGTTTGGTGACGTATCGCATCCCCTTTAATTCATCGCGCGAAGTGCATAAGGTGACGGTGAAAGTTACCAACGCCCAATTCGGCGTGCATTCGATTGGGCATCTGAAACTTAATTAATCGCGTGTCGCACATCGCCGACACCGACGACGGCGTTGCGCAAACCCGCCGCGTGCGCCGTGCTACAATCGCGCCCGCACACCAACGTTCTGCTTCGCACTTAATAATGTCTCCCCGCCACTCTCGACATAAAGTCGCACCGCCCGATGCGTAACGTCGGGCAACTTTTATTGGTTAGCGTCGCCGGTGTGTTGTTGTATCTGGCGGCGTATTCGATTAAGCGTCGCCTCTTCCCCGCCGACATTGCGCTGACCGAAGGCGGTTATGTTTTGCTGGCGTTGTTGCCGCTGTTTATCGTTGCGCTTGTGTTGCTGGCGTATAAAAAATTCTTGGCGGCGGATGCTTGCATTGCCGCGTTTTTAATCGTCGTGCTCACCGCGATTTGTTTTAATTTAACCGTGCCGTCGGTGTTCGATAGGTCGGTTAGTTTATATCTGCTCAACACCTTGGATAACGCCGCCGACGGGTTAACCGAAACGCAAATCCGCGATGAGTTTGTCGATGTTTATTTCGGCGACAACCACGGCATCCGCAAGCGGCTCATCGAACAAATCCAAATGGGCAATGTGCGCCGGGATGGCGAACGATATCGAATGACTCACGCCGGGCGACGCATGGTTGGCATCGTGCGATTTTTTAATCGCGTGTATAACTTAGACCCGCAAATGGCAAAACGCAAGGCGGTCGGCGGATGAACATTAATCACCCAACTTGGTTGCCGGCGTCGCTTCGATTAAGTGCGGACGATGCAAAAGCGGCGTTGTTGGCGATGGCAATGCAATTGGTCATCTGCGCGCTGATGATTGTGAGTTTCGAGCAATTGGGCGACATTGCGCTCAAATTTCATCGCCCATACAGCGGCGACGATTACACTTCGTGGTATCTGCCGTTCATCAATTGGGATGGGCAACATTATCTGATGCTCGCCGAACACGGTTGGAATTTGGATTACGGCAAAACCGGCGGGCGACATTTCTATCCGTTGTATCCGCTTTTGATGCAAGCGGTTGGCGCGGTGTTGCCGTTGCCGTTGGCGGGGGTGTTGTTGAATTTTTTGTTCACCGCCGGCGCATGCATTTTTATCGCGCGGCTGTGCCGACATTTTGGCGCGCACAATGCATCGCACAATGCATCACGCAATGCATACCTCGCAATTCTGTTGACGCTGTCCTTCCCGACCGCTTTTTACACTTCGGTAGTTTACAGCGAAGCGTTGTTTATGTTCCTGTCGCTTGGCTTTGTTTATCATCTGCTGGTCACGCGCAGCCCGGCGCGGTTGGTGTATTTGGCGTTGCTGCCGCTGTCGCGCGGCTCGGCGGTGTTTATGGTTGGCGGTTTGCTGTTGATGGTCGGCATGCATTATTGGCTGCACCGCCAATCTCAAACCAAGGCACCCAACACCCTGCATAAAAAATCATCGAGTAAACCCGCCGGACGCAAGGCGCGACAAAAGGCGCGGCGCGAACTCGGCATCAACAGGTTGCCCATCGACCGTTTCGATTGGCGCTATTACGCATTATGTGCGCCTGCATTCCTGCTCGGCATCGCCGCCTATTTCGGTTTTTTTGCGCTTGCCACCGGCAATGCATTCGCCGGCTTCGAAGCGCGCGCCTTGTTGGGGCATGGCGAAAGCATCCTTAATGTATTTAACCCAATAAACTTTCTGGTCAACAATTTGTTTGCGCCAATGCCCGAAGGTTTCTTCGCCGTACGCAACAGCGGCTTGGATCGCATCGTCGTTTGGTTAATGATAGCCGGCGCAGTTTATTTGGGCGTGCGCAAACAATGGCAACTGCTTTGTTTCGCCTTGCCGCTGATATATGCGCATGCATCCATCTCCGCCGATTTATTGTCGTATGCCCGATACGCCCTCACCGCCGCGCCGTTTATCGCCATCGGCATCGCCGCCAACGCGCGGCGGGTTTGGCTTGGGCTTGGGTTGTGCGGTGGTTTGATGTGGATGCAGATTATCTGCGCCTATAGTTTTGCATTGAATTCCTGGGTCGGCTAATGAACATCGCCTTGATTATTTTATCGGTGTGCTTAAACGCCATGGCGCAAATTTTTTTGCGCCATGCAATGCGCGATGTCGATTTCCAATTCGCGTTTGCATGGTTTATGCGCATCCTTTTATCGCCCGGCATCATCGCCGGCTTTGTTTGTTATGCGGTCAGCATCCTCATCTGGTTGGCGGTGTTGGCGCGCGTGCAGGTGTCGTTGGCGTATCCGTTTCAGGCGTTTGGCTATGTGTTTGCATCGACGCTCGCGTGGGCTTTGCTCGGCGAACAAATCACCTTGATAAACGCCATCGGCTTGGCGTTTGTGTGCATCGGCGTCATTATATTGGCGTTTGCGCATGTCGGCTGAGCGGCCGTGCATCATCGTCGGCGGCGACGGTTTTTTGGGGCGCAGTTTAACGCGCCAATTAATCGCCGCGCATCAAAGAGTCATCATCATCGATGAAGCGGTTGATGAAAGGGTTAATCAAAGTGTCACTCAAAATGTTAATCAAAACAGCGCGGCAAGTGTCGATGGAAGTGTCGACGCAAGGGTCGATGCAACTTCGAACGACAGCGCAACTTCGCGCGACAACATCGCCGCCGCCGACATCGAACGTTTTTGCATCGACATCCGCGACCGTGATGCATTGCTCCGCAATGCGCCCAAATTGCCGCGCGGGGCGGCGGTGGTGAATCTTGCCGCGCGTCAATATCATCGCGCGATTGTGCGGCGCCATCGCCATCGTTGGTTTGCCGAAGTGAATGTGCAAGGCGCAATGAATGTATGCGCCTTGGCGCGCGCCATCGACGCCGCCGGCATCGTGCAGTTCTCCACCGATATGGTGTACGGCGCACCGCAAACCGCGCCGGTCGATGAGGCGCATCCGCGCAATCCCATCGGCGAATACGGGCAATCCAAAGTGCAAATGGAAAATCAATTGCGCGATTGGTGCGACGCCAACGACATCAACGCAACCATATTCCGCCCGCGATTAATTGCCGGCGGCGGACGGCTCGGCGTGTTTGTATCCCTGTTTAAGTTAATCCGCCGCAATTGGCCGGTGCCGCTCATCGGCGCCGGGCGCAATGTTTATCAAATGGTGTCGGTCGATGATTGCGCGCGCGCCATCGTGGCCGCCATCGACCGCAACTTCCCGCGCGCCACTTACAACTTAGGCTCCAACCCTACCTTGTGCGTGCGCGATTTAATGAAACAACTCATCATCGAAGTCGGCTCCAACTCGAAGGTGCTGCCAACCCCGGCGCGATTGGTGCATGCCGCCCTGCGCAGCCTTGCGGTCATCGGCATTACCCCGCTGCACCCCGAACAATATCTGCTCGCCGATAAAAATTTCATCGTTAACATCGATAAATCTCGCCGCGAATTAAATTGGTCACCGCGCAGCGATGATTTGCAATTGATGGTCGAAGCGTATCAACATTGGCGGCATCGACGCGATGATGGTTGCGATGAAGTAAAACGACAATCAATGCGTTGACGGATACGCTCGGCTGATGTTTAAACGGTAAATGGCGCGCATGCGTTCGCGCGTGAATAATTTTCCGCTGACCGCTTGGGTAACATCATCCAGCAACGGACGCAATTTTTCATCGGCTATCGGTTTGCCGACGGTTAAATAATCACCGTAGCCCTGCGGCACATTGCGGCCATAATGTCCGATGGCGTGTTTGGTCGCCGCCGCCGGCAATCTGGCGATAAACGCATCCGTCAATGCGCATCGGTCAATCCAATAACGGTCGGGGGCGGTGATGCCATGTTCGCCGGTCCACGGACAGCCGGTTTTATAGTTGGTCGGTTTTGTGTTGACCGGCGGCGGCGCCTTCGGCCAATTTCGATTTTTGGCAAGCAGGCAATAACGACGCTCGGGCGAAGCGCAATAAAATTCGCGTTCGGTTGTGATGTCGTTGGCTCGTTGCCACTTCTCCTCTTGAAAATAATTGGTAATCGGCGAAAATTCCTGTTGCAACGCCGTCAACCCAATCACGCAACCGAGCGCCAACACAATTTTGTTAAGCGCGAAGTTTATGCGCAGTCCGCAAAACAAGGCGGTAAGATTAAATATGCAAACATACAACGGCACGGCGAAAAACCGCCCCAACATAAAATCGCCGCCGATTTTAACGATATACGCACAATATAAAATCACGCCGAGCGACAACATTTGATATAAACGTTGTCGCGTCAACAATCCGCCGACAATGCCGCACAACCCAACCAAAATGGTAACCGGGTCGATATCGAATGTCATGCGAAAATAATTGAAGGCGTTCGCATGCAATTGCGCGGTTGGAATGCCCGCGCCCAATTTGGCGTAAAAAGTGTTCGGCAACGGCGCGCCGAAATAAACCAGCGCAAACGCAAACCACGTCAACACAATCACAATCGCCGGCAACGCCGCCTTGATGGAAACGCCCAAGCGCGCCTTGCCAAAAAACAGCCACGAGGCCAACGGCAACATCAACAATGCATAATCAAACCGATTCAAAAACAACAACGCCAGCAACACAAACACCGTCGTCAACTGCCGATAATTATTCCGCTCGAGTTTTGCCGCCAGATAAATCGCCCAACCGATTAGAAAATACGACAGTGGATTTTCCAAACCGGAGGAGGTGTAATCGGTGAACGATTTGCTGAACGCCAACGCCAACAACACCGCCAACAACACGCGCGAATTGTTTGATGAAAGCGCCCGCGCGCACAGCAGATTGTGATGCGCAATAATCCAATAAATCGCCGCCAGCGAAAACGCAATCGACAACACCACGACGGGGAAATACAGTTCGCGCGTAACGGCGATGACGGCGGTCAACAACAGCATCCAAGTGGGATGCGTAAACGCCTGCACGCGTTGGTTAAAATTCCAAGTGAAACCATGACCATGCGCGGCGTTCCATGCTTGACGCAATGAGATTAAACTGTCGTCACTCAGCCATGCGGTCGCCAATATAATCCAAGCGAACAGCGCCAGCAACAACAGCGCAAGATAATTTTTTGCGCAATATTGCAGCGTCGAGCGGGCTATTTTGGTTGCGAAGGCGTCTTGCTTCGTTGGCATCGCCCCCTTCCCCCAATTTTTCGTTTGTTGCAATCGCGTTCGCACTTTTTGTTGTGACCGAGTTTTCCTCGTTCGTTTTCTGTTGGGTTTTTTCATCGTATTTGCCCGCACACAAGTTAACATTCATTGCATTCAGTATACTTTAACTTACCATCGCATTGTAAAAACATGCATCAACCCAACCGCAATGTGTGATGTGTATGTGTGATGTGTGATGCGCGAATACATGCATTTGCATCGGATTGCAATTTTTGGTTAAAATTATCGGGGCAAATTTACTGGAGCGACGCCGTTATGCCACCAAATACTTTAGCATTAACGAAGTTAACATTACGCCATACATGACAATGCATCCGACTCGACCGACCGTGCAAACACCTCATGCCCCCCCCCCCCCTCCGAAATTAACGTCGCCGGTTAACGCCGCACACACCGATGTTGCCATCGGCGTCGGCTTGGCGGTCAAGGTGTTCGTCACCGCATTTATCGTGTGGAGTTTTTATCAACTTTCCGATTTTGCCAATGTGCCGAATTTGTGGAATCGACATTACAGCGGGCAAGGCAATTTAACCGCGTGGTATCTGCCGTTTGCCAATTGGGATGGACAACATTATTTGCGGTTATCCGAATGGCATTGGGCGCAATCGCAAAACAGTTGGGCGTTTAGTCCGCTGTATCCGTTTTTGATTTATTTGTTGGCGGTTGTGATGCCGCCGTATGTCGCGGCGTTGTTGTTGAATTTTGCATTGACTTGCGGCTTTCTTATTTATCTGTGCAAACTCGCCGCGCATTTCGACGCCAAGTCACCGTTGTTGGTGGTGCTGTTGACGATGTCGTTTCCGACAATGTTTTTTGGCGCGGCGATATACACCGAATCCTTGTTGTTGTTTTTGCAAATCGGTTTCATTTATCACGCATTGGTCGATCGCAAACCGCTCGGTTGGTTGTGGCTGTTTTTGTTGCCGTTGACGCGCGGCACCGCGATGTTTATTTTCGGCGGGTTTGTTTTATACGCCGCCCAACAATATTGGGCGCATATAAAAAACCGCGCCGTCGCCGACAGCAAACACTTAACGCGCAAACAACGCAAACGATTGCGACATCATTCGCCGCCGTCGGTCGAATTGCATCCGCGTTATGCGCTCGGTTGCATCACCGCGTTTGCGCTCGGCGTTTGCGCCTATCTGTTGTTCTTTACCGTCGCCACCGGTCATCCGTTGTCCGGCATCGATGCGCAACTGCAAACCCAATTCACCGCGCAAAACAGCATCATCAATTTAGTTAACCCGATGGTGTTCATCGGCAATTTAATCGAACCGTTGAACGGTTTGTTTAAAACAAGTTATGCGTTGTTCGACCGCATCATATTGATTGTCTGTTTGTTATGCATCGGCGTTTTTGTCGCCGCGCGTCAATGGACCTTGTTGTGTTTTTATTTCCCGTTAATTTACGCGCACGCGGCGATGGGCGCCGGCGCCACCAGTTATTCGCGTTATGCATTGTTGGCGATGCCGTTGTTGGCGGTGGTGTTGGTGCGTTGTGTGCATAAACGCATTTGGTTGTGGATTATCTGCGCGTTGTTGTTCACCGTGCAGTTGTGGTGCGCGTCTTTTTTTGCGCAAAATTGGTGGGTGGCGTAAATGAAAATCGCGTTGATTGTCGCATCGGTCGGGTTAAGCGCCGTCGCCAACATTTGCCTGCGCTATGCAATGCGCAATGTCGAGTTCGAGTTGTCGCTGGCGTGGCTGCTGCGCACCTTCACAACGCCTGCGTTCATCGCCGGCTTCGTCTGTCAAGCACTCGGCTTTATCGCGTGGCTGGCGGTGTTGGCGCGCGTGCAGGTGTCGATTGCCTATCCGTTTCAGGCGCTTGGTTATTTATTCGCATCGATGTTGGCGTGGATGTTGTTGGGCGAAAACATCTCGCCGTTAAACGCCTTCGGATTGGCGTTGGTGTGTTGCGGCGTGTTGGTGTTGGCGTTCGCCGCGCGCGGATGATGATGCGCCGCCGAGTTCATCTTCAATCACATACAACGGACGCCGTTTGCTTTCGATGTAGATTTTGCCGATGTATTCGCCAATCACGCCCAACGACAACATAATTAACCCGCCGATAAAATACAACGACACCATCAACGACGCCCACCCCACCACCAACGAATCATCGCCGGACAAATGCGCGATGATGATTCGCACCATCATCACAAACGACACGGTCGCCATCAACAACCCAACCACGGCGATAAACCGAAGCGGCGTTACGCTGTGCGATGTAATCGCGTTAAACGCCAACGCCAACGATTGCCGGATGGTGTATTTGGCTTGCCCGCCGATGCGTTTGCGGCGCGAATAATAAACCCGCGCACAAGGCAACCGCAACGAATACACCAGCCCGCGCAAATATAAATTGCGCTCGGCATGGCGGGTTAAGATTCGCAATGCGGTGTTGCCAAGCAAACGGAAGTCGGCGTGGTTATACACCCCGCCGCCGAACCATCGAAACAATCGATAAAACGTTTGCGCCAAAAACCGTTTCGACCAAGCGTCGGTTTGTCGATTGTCGCGCACGCCATACACCACTTGCGCGCCGTTTTGATAATGCGCCAACATATCGACAACCGCATCGACATCATCCTGCAAATCCGCGTCAATCGATACGCAACAATCCGCGCGCTCGACAACCTGCACCAACCCGGCAAACAATGCATTTTGATGCCCGACATTGTGCGCCAATTTAACGCAACGACAATGCGCATCGGCTTGCGCGCTAAGCAACCGCCAAGTGTCATCCGTGCTGCCGTCATCGACAAAACAACAAAAACTTTGCGCATCAATCAACCCGGCCGATTTCCATTGCGCCAACTTGTCCTTCAACACCCGCACACTCTCGCCAATAATCGCCGCCTCGTTATAACAAGGCGCAAGCAACGCCAACACCGGCGGGGTGGGTTGTGGGGGTGTGGCGGGCATGATGGCGGCGGTGGTTAGGACACATCCAGTAAGTAGTCGTCAAGAGGGACATTTGGACTCTCGGCGGTTTGCCTGAGTTCAAAGTGCCCATTGATTTTTCGGATTACCACCCACCAGTATTCTTTGCGCCCTTCGCCACTGGTGCTTAATTTGTCTGTAAACTTGTCAAACTCGCCAACGGGAATAAGAACCGCCCGCGACTCTCCCGCCATAACAAAAAGCAAGTATCCTTCTTTCGCTTCGCGCAGAAAATCTAAGTGATGAGCGTGTGCCGCATACCAGAAAACAATGCGGTCTTTTTTAACATGGCTTTGCGAGAAAGTGCAGTAAACGCGGACTTGTTTATCAGCATCATGAAACGAGGTCCGAGTTCGCTTAAGCAATTTCACACCTTTATGCTTTTCAAACGCCACCAACCCTTTCGCCTTAACTTGTTCACGGTCGTAAGCGTCGCCCGATGAAACTTCACCGTCGCCACTCGCCTTAATTTTTTGCGGCGGCTTGACCCGTTGCGGTTGCTTCAACGCATTAACTTCAACAATGGGAAATATCTGCAACGCCTGCGCGGCAAAGGTTTTAATGGTGGCGACATCCGGCGCGGCAAGTTGCGACTTTTGCGGCTTGACGTTGTTTTGCAAATCGCAACGGTCATACTCAGTCGCCAACTGCACCAAATACGCCTCCATCCAACGAAAATGCGCAATGTTTAAACTGCCCCGTTCCGTAACACTCACCACATACCGCCAAAACGATTTATCCGCCGATTGCGTATGCTGCCCAACCCGCTTCGCCAAACTCTCGGCATGCCCAATGTAAACTTTCTTTACATCGCTCTCAACATCATCATCCTCATCGTCGTCGCCGACCAAAATATAAACCCCCGGCGCATCCAACTCCGCCAGATAACCGTCAGCCCCGCTCAACCAAAACTCACGCGAGATAAAACAAATCCGCCCGGTCCACCCGTGCTTCTGCGCAATGCGCATATCCTCCGGCTCGCCGTTGGGATAAAAAATCTGAATGGTAAATGGGTCGGGCATAATGCTTGCGCTGCCTATCGTTGGTTGGTTGTCGGTCGCCGATTGTAGCAGTTAATCCGCACATAAAAAAAGCGCCGCCGGATTCGTTACCCGGCGACGCCGTGCCGCTTTGCTTAGTGCCGAAAAAAATCACCAATGCGCATAACTATCGCTTGCGTCTCGCCTTCCATTTCCTCGCGCAAAAACTGCAATTAGTTGCAGTACGTGGTGTACCAAAAGTGTCTTTGGTTACCTGCACCGTAATTTTGAAAAACAGGCAAGCCAACGTGAATTTCGTGCGTTGGCGTAACGGATGTGCATTGCATTTTCCTATGCAACGCCGCATTTCCTCAGATTGTAAAGCCATAAAATAATCCTCATGTAAAATTAACAATTTAATGAAGTACCGTTAAGTATTTCATTGCCAATACGATTTAATGAACAATAAAACGCACCACTAAATCGAATTGGTTATAGCGATTTAAAATTAACAGTAAAATTAATTCTTTGTAATTTTAAATAGTTCGCCATTTCCGCTTACTGTTTATAGTGCATAAAAAGTATGCACTGTTATAAGTAAATAAAACCGTACTTATGCAGCACAAAACAAAAATACAACTGCACAAAAAACATTTACAATCGCCGACACTTCATCCATACATAAACATCAAAAATGAAACTCACCGGCTGGGCACGCTACCCCATCAACCACAGCCCCCTCATCACCCCGAAAACCGAAGCCGACATCCGCGATGCGTTGGGCGAAGGTACGCTGATTGCGCGCGGGAATGGGCGGGGGTATGGGGATTGTGCGGTTGGGCGGCGGACGATGGATATGCGCGGGCTTAATCGGATTGATTCGTTTGATGTTGCGCGCGGGCGGGTGGTTGCGCAAGCGGGAGTGTTGTTGGGCGACATCATTGCGCGGTGTTTGCCGCAGGGGTGGTTTTTGCGGGTGACGCCGGGGACGCGGTTTGTGACATTGGGCGGGGCGATTGCCGCGGATGTGCATGGCAAAAATCATCATCGCGTCGGCAGTTTTGGCGGTTGCGTTGAGTGGTTGGAATTGATTGACAGCCGCGGGCAATTGGTGCGGTGTTCGCCGAGTGAACGGCGTGAAATGTTTGAATGGACGATTGGCGGCATGGGATTGACCGGCGTGATTGTGCGCGCGGCGATTCGTTTGTTGCCGGTCGATAGCGGTTGGATACGCAAGCGCACCTTGCCGGCGGCGAATTTGGATGAAGTGTTTGCGTTGTTTGCGCAAAACGCAGATGCGGCGTATTCGGTGGCGTGGGTCGATTGCTTGGCGCGCGGCGCGCGGCTTGGGCGGTCGTTGGTGATGTTGGGCGAACATGCGGCGTTTGATTCATTGCCGCAGGCGCATCGCGCGCGACGGTTTGCGATGAACCTCCAGCGACAATACCGCGTGCCGTTTACGACGCCGGGGGTGTTGCTGAATCAATACGGCGTGCGCGCGTTTAATGCGTGGTATCATCGGCGCGGCGCGCGACAAGAGGGCGCGCAGTTGGTCGACTGGGCGCAATTCTTTTATCCGCTGGATTCGCTTTTGCAGTGGAACAAACTCTACGGGCGTCGCGGCTTTGCGCAATTTCAATGTGTCATTCCGCCGGCGCACGCCGCCGCCGGCTTGACCGCGTTGTTGTCGGCGATTGCCGACGCCGGACAAGGCGCGATGTTGGCGGTGTTAAAATTGTTTGGCGAACAACACAGCCGCTTTTCGTTTCCGATGTTGGGCTACACCTTGGCGTTGGATTTTCGCATCACCGCCAAAACCTTGACGTTGCTCGACCGATTGGATGCGATTGCGATTGCGCATCACGGGCGATTTTATCTCGCCAAAGACGGGCGGATGTCGGCGCAGGCGTTTCATCAATCCGATGCGCGCATCGGCGCGTTTCAACAAATGCGCGCAACGCAAAATCTCAACGGGCAATTTATGTCGGCGCAAGCCGAGCGGTTAAAACTGTAACTTCACCGTAACTTTGCCGTGCAGTTAAACTTGCCGTGCATTTATAAAGTAACTTCAAACATCATTCAACCATGACTTCGAACAACACATCCAACCTGGTGTTAATTTTGGGCGCGCATTCCGACATCGCGCGCGCGGTCGCCGATGAATTTGCGCGCGATGGTTGCGCGATTGCATTGGCTGCGCGCAACGCCGAATCGCTCGATGCATTTGCCGCGCAATTAAAAAGCCGCCGCCAAGTCAGCGTCAGTTGCCATGAATTCGACGCCTTGGCGTATGAATCGCATGAAGCGTTTATCGACAACTTGCCGGCGTTGCCGACGATTGCGGTGTGCGCGGTCGGCGTGCTTGGCGATCAAACGCGCGCGCAAACCGATGTCGCCTACGCCAATTTGGTTATGCAAAGCAATTATCAAGGCCCGGCCGCCATCTTGGCGGCGTTGGCGAATCGTTTTATTGCGCGCGGTGACGGGGTGTTGATTGGCGTCGCCTCGGTCGCCGGCTTGCGCGGACGCGCCAGCAACTATGTATACGGCTCGGCAAAAGCCGGCTTGATTGCATTTTTATCCGGGCTGCGCAATCGCACCGCCGCGCACGGCGTGCGGGTGATTAGCGTGCTGCCCGGCTTTGTCGCCACCAAAATGACCGCGCAACTAAAATTGCCCAAGGCGTTGACCGCATCGCCCGAACAAGTCGCGCGCGTTATCGGCAAGGCGGTGCGCAAACGCCGCGATGTCGTGTATTCGCAAACCGCGTGGCGCTGGATTATGCGCCTGATTTGCGCGATACCGGAGCGGTGGTTTAAAAAGTTAACTTTATAAACAAGCGCCGCGTTTTTATCGCGCAATTAATTCGCGATGATTGTTTTGCAGTTTGGAAACGAAACGCCGACAATCGCAATGTCGGCAATCGCAACGCTCATCATCGAAACGCTTGCAAGGGATAACCCAATCGCCGCGCGGACATTAACGCGACATTAACAAGCAAGCCAAGCGGCGTGTCCGGCGCGCGCGTAATCCAAAATTTTGCGGTCGCGGGTGACCAAGCGATAGCCGTAGTGTCGCGCGGTGGCCAGCATAATGCGGTCGGCTGGATCGTTCGGCGGTGCGCCCGGCAAAAAGGATGAATCAATCAACACCGCCCCCGGCATATCGGTAAGCACCAAACCGGGTGCGCGGCGCATCGTGTCCATCCATTGCCGCACCGAAAACGCAACGCGCCGACGGGCGACCAACAAGCCAATCTCCCACAGCGAAATCGGCGACATATACACCGCCGCATCGCGCGCTTGGCTGGCGTTGATGGCGGCGATGGATTCGGCGCGCATCTTTGCGCCGCTTAAACTCCAAATCAGCGCGCAGGTATCGAGCAACAACGGCGGCGGGTTCATGCGTCGTCGCCGCGCGCATCCCAATGCGCATCCGTCGCCGCGGTCAAATCGCAATCATCGGCGACGGTAATCATGCCCTTCATGCTGCCGTACAGCGATGCGCCGTAAGTCGCCGCGCCGCTGTCGCGCAACTCGGCGATGGCGCCGCCCGATTCGTGGGTCGGATAGGCGCGCTCGGCTTCGCGGCGAAACACCAGCGTCTCGCGCGCCATGTCGACTCGCTCGCTTTTATAGCCGGCGTTGCGCCACGCGCGGGTGATTGTGCTGTTGCGCAGATTGTTGCTCCACCACGGACGATGAACACGCGCCGAGCGCGGCAACGGCGCGCCGATAATCTCCTCAATCTCGGTAAAGGTCAGCGCAACACATTCGCCCAAATTGGACTGCAGATATTCCTGTAATGGTGCATACCTACTCATATTAACCCCCAAATCGGTAGTATGGATTGACAACCCCCACACTATACCTAAAAAAACCGATTGTCAAGCGATTTTGGCAAAAAAACGCCGCCGCCGCGCAATGCTGAAATGTTGCAAAGTTTTGCGCACTACTCTTGCAACATCGGCAAATCGCGGAAATACGCCAGCGACTCGGGGTTGGCGAGCGAATCGGTGTTATGCACCGCCCGCCCATGCACGATATTGCGCACCGCCAATTCAACAATCTTGCCGCTTAACGTGCGCGGAATGTCAGGCACCGCGATGATTTTTTGCGGCACATGCCGGCGCGTGGTGTTTTGCTGCACGGTGTCGCGGATGGTTTGCGCAAGTTCAGCGGTCAACACAACGCCGTCGCGCAACACCACAAACAGCACAATGCGCACATCGTCGTCCCATTGCTGCCCGATGCACAAACTCTCCAACACCGCGTCAATCTTTTCGACTTGACGGTAAATCTCAGCCGTGCCGATGCGCACGCCGCCGGGGTTGAGCACCGCATCCGACCGCCCGTGAATAATCACGCCGTCGTGTTTGGTTATCTCGGCGTAATCGCCGTGCGCCCAGATATTTTTATGGCGCGCAAAATAGGCGCGATGATAACGCCGCCCGTCGGTCTCGCCCCAAAAGCCGAGCGGCATACTCGGGAACGGTTTGATGCACACCAATTCGCCGCGCGTCGCGCGTTGCGGTTTGCCGTCGGCATAGACCTCGACCGCCATGCCCAAGCCGCGCCCTTGTATCTCGCCGCGATGCACCGCGCGCAACGGATTGCCGAGCACAAAGCACGACACAATGTCGGTGCCGCCGGAAATCGACGCCAATTGCATGTCGGCTTTAATGCGCGTATATGCGTAATCAAAACATTCGGCGGCGAGCGGCGAACCGGTCGACAACAATGCGCGCAATGCGTCGAGGTTAAATTGTTCACCGATGCGCGCATCGGCTTTGGCGAGTGCGGCGATGTATTTTGCGCCGGCGCCGAACACGCTGATGCCGAGTTGTTCAGCCAACGCCCACAAACTCATTTGATTCGGAAAAAACGGCGAGCCGTCGTACAACACCAACGCGCAACCGCTCGCCAACCCGCTGACCTGCCAATTCCACATCATCCAGCCGCAGGTGGTGAAGTAAAAAAATCGGTCGCGTCGATTCAAATCGACATGCAGGCGATGTTCCTTAAGATGTTGCAACAACGTGCCGCCGGCGCCGTGCACGATGCACTTCGGTGCGCCGGTTGTGCCGGAGGAATACAAAATATAAAGCGGATGGTCAAACGGCAATTGCGCGAATGCAATCTCGGGCGCATCCGCGGAACCGTCCGCATCGAGCGCAGCGAGGTCGGCGATGGTGCGCGTCTTGGCTTGCACCGTGTTGGGCAATTCATCCAATGCCGGTTGCGCCGATAAAAACGGCGCGATAATCAGCCATTCCAAACCGTCCAATTGACGCGCAATCGCGCCGACCGATTCGAGCATATTGTGCGCCTTGCCGTTATAGCGATAGCCGTCGGTGGCGAACAGCACTTTGGGTTTGATTTGCGCGAAGCGTTCGAGCACGCCGCCGACGCCAAAATCCGGCGAACACGACGACCACACCGCGCCAATCGCGGCGCAAGCCAACATCGCAATCACCGCATCGGCGCCGTTGGCGATATAGGCGGCGACGCGGTCGTCTTGACGCACGCCGAGTGCGCGCAAGCCGCGCACGGTGCGCGCGACTTCATCGTAGAGTTGTCGATGCGTTAATTGACGGCGCACGCCGGTTTCGTCGCAGGCGATAATCGCCGGCGCATCATCGCGATGGCGCAACAGGTTCTCGGCAAAGTTGAGGCGACTGCCGACAAACCAACGCGCGCCGGGCATCGCATCGGCGTTTTCCAGCGCGACATCGCACGGCTTTGCGCAAACCACATCGGCAAACGTCCACACCGCTTGCCAAAAATCGGCGCGCTGCGTGATGCTCCATTGATAAAGCGAATCGTAATCGTCGGCAATGCCGTGCCGTTCGGCGACATAAAGCGCAAACCGCCGCATTGCGCTGGCTTGCATCAAAGCCGCCGACGGTTGCCAAAGCGGTTTGCTCATCGCCTGCGTCGCGCGGTGCGGTTGGCGGGGGTAATCGAATGCGCGGTGGGCGCGTCGTTAATATTGCGATTCGGGGACATGCACAATCAAGCCGTCCAATTGCGGCGTGATTTTTAGTTGGCAACTCAGCCGACTGGTGTCGTCGACGCCTTCGGCAAATTCCAACATCTCGGTTTCGGTATCCAAGGGCGGCGGCAATTTATCCAGCCAACTGCGGTCGATATGCACATGGCAAGTCGCGCAACTGCATGCCCCGCCGCATTCAGCCAAGATGCCGGAAAAATTATTGCGCACCGCCACGCGCATCACGACTTCGCCGTCTTCGGCGTCAATCGAATGGCGTTCGCCGTTCGCCAAAATAAAGTTAATCGTCGTCATGGCATCGTTAAATGGTTGTATGGTCGCAGCAAAGTTTCGAAGCGTGAATTCGAAGTGAATTCGATGTGAATTCGAAATGTACTGTTTCGAAGTGTATAAGTTTCGAAGCGTGAAGTTAATACGTTTATACGTTTATATGTTTGGAATTTTCAGGTTGCCGCTTGCGCATATCGCCTGCGCATCATCTCCTGCACTAATTGGAAAACACTATCGGATAAACGCTCAGCAACAACAACGCCGCAATCACGGCGTTAAACACGCGCAGTTTAAGCGAATTGCTCAACCACTTGCGCAATTGTGTGCCGAGCATCACCCAGATGAGTTGCGACGGCACATTGGTCAACAAAAACGCCGAAGACACAAACAGCACCGCCACAAACGGCAACGACGGCGGCGTATACGCACTCAATGCGGTCAACGCCATCGCCCAAGCCTTGGGGTTGACCCATTGAAATATCGCCGCCTGCAAAAACGTGAACGGCTTGCCGTCGGTTTGTTCATCGGTGTCGGGGGCGGCGGCGGTTGCAATTTTCCACGCCAAATACGCCAAATAAATAACGCTGGCGGTTTTGAGCAACAGGTACATCAGCGGAAAGGCGGCGAACAGATTCATCAAGCCAAACCCAACCAACAACACCATCACCGCAAAGCCAAGCACCACGCCAAGCAAATGCGGCATCGTTTTGCGAAAGCCGTAGTTGGCGCCGGACGCCATCAACATCAAATTGTTCGGCCCCGGCGTAATCGATGCAATCAACGCAAACAACAACAATGCGCCGAATAATTCAATGCTCATGCCAATCAGTTGTAAAGTTTTATCCGCATCGCATTGTATGCGCCGCCGCACAATCGCGCAACAACATTGCCGTCGTCAACAACGACATCATCGACATCATCGACATCGCAAGCGGATATCGAGGCGGCGGGACTGTCGACACGAATCAAATCAAGAATCCCTTGCATAACAAATTACAAAAATTAATCGTAAAAATTAATCGTAAAAATGAATCAAGGTTGAATCAACATTAACACAAACCGCAACGACAAGTTCGGCAAGTTAACCGTGCATCAACGGCAAATCAACTCAACAATGCACCCGCGCCCGCACTTACACCAAATCCGCATCGGAGATAATCTCGACCAACGCCGCCCCCGGATGCGCGAGCGCATCGCTGATGGCGCGGTCAAGTTGCGCCAACTCGGTGACGCGTTCGCCGAATGCGCCGCATAATTTTGCGTATTCGGCGAAGTTTGGATTATGCAGCGCGGTCTGCCATACATGCCATTGCGCGGCACGTTGTTCCTTGCTGATTTTGCCGAGTTGATGATTGTTGAGCAGGATGTGCGTGATGTTCATTTCGTATTTAACCGCCGTGGTCAACTCGGCGAGGCATTGCCCGAAGCCGCCGTCGCCGCTAATCGACACCACCGGACGACCGCGCAACGCTTCGCAATCTTGCGTCGCCGCCCATGCGCCCATCGCCGCCGGGAAGGCAAAGCCAATCGAGCCGAGATAGCCGGACATCAACACCGATTGTTCGGCGCATTCAAAATAGCGTCCGAATGAATAGGTGTTGTTGCCGACATCGACGGCGATGATTGCATTGCGCGGCACCAGCCGCGTCAGTGAATCGAAAATCGCCGCTGAACTTAAGCCGCGCCCGTGTTGGTCGGCTTGGCGGTTTTGTTTTTCACGCAGCCAAATCGCGCGGCGTTCGGCAATTTCACTGCGTTGGTCGATGGTGTGGTTGGCGTCGCGCATGCGTTCGCCGAGCAACTTCGCGGTCGCGCCAATCTCGCCCCACACCGGCAACGCAACCGGATGAAACTTACCGAGCGCCATCGGGTCGAAATCCACCTGAATAATCGGCCGCTTGGTGGTGATGCCGGTGTGATTCGAAAACGACGAACCAAACGCCAAAATTAAATCGCATTCATTCATAAACCAACTTGCAATCGGCGTGCCCGAACGCCCCAACACCCCGGCCGCCAGCGGATGGTCGTCGGCGATTTGCCCTTTGGCTTTGAAGGTGGTCAGCACCGGCGCGTTTAACATTTCGGCCAGCGCGGTCACTTCGGGCATCGCGCGGCGCGCGCCGTAGCCGACGATGATAATCGGACGACGATGCGCGCCGAGCATCTCGACCGCGTTATCGAGCGCGGCTAAAGACGGCGTGATTTTTTCATCGCCGAGTCGTCCTTGCGGCGCGCCCGCAGCCTCGCCGTCGGCCGGCAACGCCTGCACATCATCGGGGAAAATCAAATGCGCCGGCAATCGATTGACCAGCGCATTCTTGCACGCCAAACTCATCAACTCGGCGTGCCGACTGGTGTGCAGCACCGTTTGGCTGAACTCGGCAACCGGTTCGAACGCCGACGCCAAATCAATCTCTTGAAACGCGCCCGGCCCAAGCACCTGCACATCCACCTGCCCGGTCAACGCCAACACCGGCGCGCGGTCGACTTTGGCGTCCCACAACCCGGTTAATAAATTGGTCGCGCCCGGCCCGGCAATCGTCAAACACGCCGCCAATTGTCCGGAGGCTTTGGCATAACCCGAGCACGCAAACGCCGCGCCGGATTCGTGGCGGATGCCGTAATAGCGCAGATTGCCGTCGGCTTCCTGTTTGCGCAATGCATCGGCCAGCCCCAAATTGGAATGCCCGACCATGCCGAACACCGAACGCACGCCCCAATTGACCATGGTTTGCGCCATCACTTCGGACACCGTCGGCGGCTTGACCGCATCGATGCCGACGCCGATATAAATGCCGTCGTCGCGCACCTCGACTGGATACAGTTGTTGTCCGGAATCTTCATGCCCGCCCGGCGGCGTGCCGGTCAGCGGGTCAAAATCCCAGCCATGCCACGGGCAACGCAACCAACATTGCCCGTCCTTGCCGACTTCAATCGAGCCTTCGCCGAGCGGCCCGCCTTGATGCGGGCAATGATTATCCATCGCCGCGTATTGTCCGTTTACATGCGTCAACGCCATGGTTTTGTTGGCGGCGGTGACCGTCATCACCCGCCCTTCGGGCAGGTCGGTTAACTCGGCGACTTTATGCCAAGTTAATTTTTCGTTGGCTTTTGTGTTGCCACTTGCGTTACCGCTTGCATTGGTGTTTGTATTCATATTAATCGTTGTCGGATAAATTGTTCGAATTAAACGCCGCCAATGTAAGCGCGCGCGCATTGCCTGTTGCAACATCATACAACACCATCCCGCCGGACGAGACGTTAAGATTGGTGACCGACAAAATGTTTACAAAATGCGTGACCATAATTATCGGCTTGCCGTTGTGCGGCAGGCTGTCGAGTTTGGCGTTCAGTTTTGCCATCGTGGCGTCGCGCGATGCGTGATCTTCGAAAAAGGAATTCAATCCGCTAAATCGAATCACCGCACCCAAGCCAAGCAACCGCGCCGTTTCCAAACAACGACACCATTCGCTTGAATAAACGGCGGCAAATTCCAACCCGGCGGCAATGCGCCGCCCCATCGCACGCGCATAAGCGCGACCGGCGGCATCCAAATTGCGTTGCCGACGGCAATCATCGATATCGAAATCAATCGGGTCACCGTATCCGGGCGCGGGCGCATGGCGGATGAAAATTACTTTGCCGTTAAAACGACTGTCGTCGGTGGCGGCTTGCGACGGTGCGACTGGCGAAACACCGACCAAAGTGCAGACGATGACAATGATGAACATCGACTTGGTCGACTTGGTCAACTTCGCCATTGCGGTTGGGTGCATCGTTGGCACTTAAGTGTTACTGCGTATTACTTGCGCTGCCGCACACTGCAACACGATGTTGCAACACGGCGCAAATGTTATTCGGTTTTGTTAACTTGACCGGCGCCGCGCGGATTGTTTATCGAACCAATACTTTCGGATTCGCTTCGTTGTTGATGGCTTGTTGTCGCCGGCGACTTAACCAGTGCAAGTTACGGATACAACTTAAGGCACAAATTAAAGTGCAACTTAAAGCGCAACTTAAATTGCGACTCAATTAAGTAAACCAGTTGCAAGTAAAACAATTGCAAACACAACGCCGCGCATCAACCCGACACCGGCGTCACGCCGCCGTAAGCGACGCCGCATAATTGCGCCATGTCGCGGTTGAAGGTGGTGAGGTCGTCGATGTTAAAGTCGCGCAAGTGTTCATGTCCGCAGGCGCGCGCCAGCAACTGCATCAACTCCACCGCCGCGATTAAAAATCGATGCAGGCGTTTGCTCGCTTCATCGACAATCAAACGCGCGCGCAAATCGGCGCGTTGCGTGGCGATGCCGACCGGGCAATTGTTGGTGTGGCAGGCGCGCATGCCGAGGCAGCCGATGGCTTGTAAGGCGGCGTTGGACAACGCCACGCCGTCGGCGCCGAGCGCCATTGCCTTGGCGAAATCAGCCGGGGTGCGCAAGCCGCCGGTTGCAATTAACGCGACATCATCGCGTCGCTGCGCGTCCAAATGCCGCCGTGCGCGCGCGACCGCGGCAATCGTCGGCACTGAAATGTTGTCGCGGAAAAGCAACGGCGCCGCGCCGGTGCCGCCGCCGCGACCGTCGATGATGATGTAATCGACGCCGACTTCGAGCGCCGCATCGATGTCGCGCTCGATGTGTTGCGCCGACAATTTATAGCCGATGGGAATGCCGCCGGTTTTTTCGCGCACCTCTTCGGCGAATGCGGTTACCGGCGCAAGGTCATGCCACTCCGGAAAGCGAGACGGCGACACCGCCTCGACGCCCGGCGTCAAGCCGCGCACCTCGGCGATTTTGCCCTGCACTTTTACGCCCGGCAGATGCCCGCCGGTGCCGGTCTTGGCGCCCTGCCCGCCTTTGAAATGAAACGCCTGACATTTTTTCACTTTGTCCCAGGAAAAACCAAAGCGCGCCGAAGCCAGTTCGTAAAAATATCGACGATTGTCGCGCTGTTCTTCGGGCAACATCCCGCCTTCGCCGGAACATATCCCGGTGCCGGCCAACTCGGCGCCTTGACTTAACGCCACCTTCGCCTCCTCGGACAATGCGCCATAACTCATGTCGGAAACCAGCAGCGGTATTTTTAATGTCAACGGCTTTTTGGCGTTTTTGCCAATGGTTAAATCGGTGCCGACCTTGGCGTCATCCAACAACGGCAACTTCGCCAATTGCCCGACGACAAATTGCAAATCATCCCATTGCGGCAATTGCAATCGGCTGACGCCCATCGCATCCATTGGGCCGTGATGTCCGGTGCGCGTTAAACCGTGCGCGGCGAGTTCGCGGATGAAGTTGACATGCGGCTCCTCCGGCGCACCGACCGGGTCTTGATAAACGCCCTGATACGCGTCGCGCTGATACGGCTGCGGATGTGCGCGTTGCCACGCGGCAATTTCATCGGCATCGACCAACACCTTGCCGTCCTCGACCCAGGCGTTGAACTTCGCCAAACGTTCGTTGTTGTTGTATTCGCTTATGCCGGTGTCGATGCGGTAATCCCAATTATGCAGCCCGCAAATTAAATTGTCGCCGTCGATAACGCCGTCTGACATCAACGCACCGCGATGCGCGCAACGACCGTACAACACCGAAACTTGATCGTCATAACGGACAATCACCAAATCGACTTCGCCCACCAAGGCATGCGTCGGTTGGCGGTCGGTTAACTTTTCCCAATCTGCAATCGGGCGTTTGTTGATGGCGTTCATTGGTCTTTGTGAGGTGTGAGGTTAAGTTAAGTGAAATGGAATTAAGTGAAGTGAATAAGTAACTAAAGTAACTAAAGTGACTATAGTTACTAAGTTGCGCGTAACAATATAAAGCGAATTAATAAACCGGTTGCGGTTGGCGTTATTAAATCGATGGTATTAAGTTGGCGTTATTAAATGAGCGTTATTAATTCGAACGAATTGTGGTTTGTGCGTCATAGCGATTCGCCAACGGCGCGGCGCTGGCGCCGTGTAAAAACACGCTTAATAACACCGCGATAAATGCGATGTGGGTGATGGTCTCGCCGTGTTCGAGGCGGGTTTCGCTGACCACTGTGAGCATAAACAACAGCGTCGCCAAGCCGCGCGGGCCGAACCAGCCGAGGAAGAGTTTGTCCTTAACCGCGAGGTTGACGCCGCCCAATGAAATTGCAATCGGCAGCATGCGCAGCCAAGTTAAACTGCACAGCGCAAACAGCCAATACCAACCATTAAATTCAACCAACGCCGCCGGCAACAACAGTGCGCCGAATAAAAAGAACGCGCTTAAGGTTAACAACTGCCCTTCGGTTTCGACGAATTCGAACAACACGCCGCAGGTTCGTTTTAAATGATTGCCAAACAATAAGCCGCTGACAAACGCGGCGATGAAGCCGTTGCCATGCACCGACTCGGCGATTAAAAAACTCAACCCCGCCAACACCAACGCCAACATACCGCGTCCGGCTTCCGAAGCCCAACCGCGCGCATCGGCGGCGTTTAACAATCGCGCGCCGCCAAACCCGAGCAAGCCGCCAATCAATGTGCCGAAGGTTAATTGCATCGCCGCAAACAACAGCCAATTTTGTGCATCGGAGGTGGCAATCGCGCTGGCAATGCTGGCCAAGGTCAACACAATCGGCAATGCAATGCCGTCGTTTAACCCGCTTTCGATGTTGATGCTTTGGCGCAACCGCAACGGCACTTTTTTGCCGTGCACCACGGCTTGACCCAACGCCGCATCGGTCGGCGTTAAAATCGCGGCGATTAACGCCGCTTCGCATATCGTCAACCCCAACGGCAACACATACGCCAACACGCCGCCCAACAGAATCGTTAACGGCATTCCGACCACCAACATTCGATGCGGGATGATGCTGTCGCGCTTGAGCGAATCCAACTTGATGCCGGCGGCGTCGGTGAACAACACCAACACCAAGGTCGCCTCGAGCAACAGATGCAACGGGCCGTGCCCAATCATTAAATGCGCCCCGCCAAAGCCCGGCGCACTGAGCACGGTCAACCCAAGCAACAACCCGCCGGCGACAAACACCATCGGCGGCGTGATGATGGTGTTGTTGATGCGTTTGGACAACAAGCCAAACGCAAAAAACAACAACAACACGGCGATTACTGAAAAATGTTCCATTGGCGGATTGGCCGGGAATTATTGGTGGACTGCGGATTGTACTGCACGATGAATGTTAAGTGGTGGACGTTGGGAAAGTAACGGTCGAGTGTAACGGTCGATTGTCAATGGCGAATGGCGCGTAACAAATTAATAAGTAACAAAAACAAATAACAATTAACAGTTCACAATTAAGTAATGGCAATTAAAAATAACGACTCGCAGTTTGGGTTGCCTCAGTTGAAGTTACCTCAGATGCAGTGACAACACTGCCTACAACCACCGCACTTAACCCGCCGGAATGCCAAACACGGCGATGCATAAACAAAGCGTCGCCAATGCACCGTAACCAAGGCGGCGGGGTTTATCGTTGCGCGCATTGGCGAGCGACAACGCCACCAGACATTGCAAAAAATAAAAGCAGGCAAAGGCGCGCGAAGCCAAGGCAACGATGCCAACCACATCGGTCGCCCAAATCACCAACACTGCAACCAACCCAATGAGCAGATAGGCGTGATTGACGCTGACGCGGTTTCGACTGGTGTCGTTAATCAACCCGCCGGCGCCGATGGAATCGGCAACCGCCGCACTGAACTGACTCGCAATCGCGCCAAAGGCGACGACATACGGCAGCCACGAACTGACCCGACCGATTTCGCCGATGAAGCCGGCGACATCCGGCGTGCCGGAGAAAAACGGAAACAACGGCAACATCAAAATGAAAAACGCAATGTACACCAGCGCCGATGAAATCTGCGCGCGTTTCATTGCGCGGATGCGAATTTTCGGCGGGTATAGTTTGCCCATAAAGCGAGTGGTCTCGAAGCCTTGCACGATGATTAACAAGCCGAGAAGGAAACGCAACGTTTGCCAATCGTGTTCATGCGCGGCGCCGACCGTCGGCAACAAGGTGTAACCCTGCGGCAAAAACACGGCGAACAACAACAGCGAAACCAACAACGCCGCAATCGCCGCCAAGTTGACGCTGACGGTGAATTTTTCGGCGTGCTCGATGCCGCCCAATCCGCGCAATGCGCCGATGCCGGCGATAACCAACACCAAGGCGGTGGCGATCGCTTTGCCGAGAAAGGCGTTGTCGATGTGCGTCACCTTTAATGCAAACGCCGCCAGCAACACCAAATAATACGCCACCGAAATAAAATACGCGCCGGTCAACACCAAATGCGACAGCGTCTCCAACGACAAGGTCGCGCGGTCGGTTTTGCGGTCGGCGAATTGCGGTTCGCCGTATTGGATGTTGTAACGAATCACGCCGCCGAGCAGATACGCCGCGCCGGTCAACAACATCACCGCCGGCACCGCCCAAACGCCAACCGCGCCGGCCAACAACGGCACCGACACCAAAAACCCGCTGCCGATAATCGAAGCAAGCGGCGTCACCATCGCCGACCAGTTGCGGTTGTTTCGAACGCGCGGGCTGATGAGAATCAAAAACACCGCGACCAACACCGCAATCATCACAACATCCAAAATTTGCATGCGCATTTAACTGTGCCGAATAATGTTGATGAATAAGGTTGACGCGTTGGGGTTACGTTTGGGGTTAAGCGAGGTGCTTGCGTGCATGCCGGAATGACCGCGCGCGGACGGTTTGTTGTGCAATGAATTATGGTTGCGGAGCGAAGTGGTAAAAAGTATTGAAGTAACTTATTAAAGTAAATTATTAAAAAACGAATTATTAAATTGTATCGGTGTCGATGTTGGTGTTGATGTCAGTGTTGGTGTCGATACTACACAACCAATCGACGGAACTTGCATTGCCTCGATTAACCGCATGCATCGTATGCGAATCTTAACCGTCGCGCAATGCGTTAATTTGCGCACAAAACGCCGCCGCCACCGCCGCCACCGCGGCGAAATCACCGCACGGTTCGACGTATAAAATCGCGCGCGATACATTAATTAACAACCCGTCTCGGTCGGCGGTAATGCCGTTTTGCACAACCGCCGCCAAATCGCCGCCTTGTGCGCCGACGCCGGGCACCAACAACGGCGCTTGCCCGGCCAATCGACGTATCGCGCCGACTTCGCGCGGATGCGTGGCGCCGACCACCAAGCCGATGTTGCCGTGTTGATTCCAATCGCGCATTGCGCAGTCGGCGATGTAATGCGCAAGCGTGGTGTTACCAAAGGCGCGGTTTTGAATCGCGTCGCCGCCCGGGTTCGACGTGCGGCACAACACAAACACGCCGCGTTCGCGATGCGCCAAAAACGGCGCCAGCGCATCGAAGCCCAAATACGGATTGACGGTCACCGCATCGGCGTCGTAGCGCACAAACGCCTCGCGCGCATAATGCTCGGCGGTCGCGCCGATGTCGCCGCGTTTGGCGTCGAGAATCACCGGCGTATCCGGGTGATGTTGTTTGATGTGCGCGATGGTTTGTTCCAATTCCCGCTCGGCGCCGCGCGCGGCGTAATGCGCAATTTGCGGTTTGAATGCGCAGGCATGTTCGGCGGTCGCATCGATCACTTCGCGCGCAAATGTAAACAACGGCGCGCGCGCAGTGCGCATCGTGCGCGGCAGACGCTCATAATCCGGGTCAAGCCCGATGCACAACAATGAATTGCGTCGCCGCCAACTTTGTTTTAAATTGTCAATGAACGAAGTCATGTTGGTTTTTAATGTTGTTTGTTAATGTTGTTTGTTAATATTATTTGTTGAGGTTACTTGTTGAGATTATTTATTGATGTTGTTGACTGATGTTATTGACTAATGTTGTTTGTTAATTTTGTTTATCGACATTGTTTGTTAATGTTGCGCGCACGGCTATAATAGCACGATGTCCAGCCCGCCCTATTTAATCGAACCCGCGCAGTTGGCTGCGCATCTCGCCGACGATGCGGCGCGCGATGCATGGTTGATTGTCGATTTGTCGTCGCCCGAAAGTTATGCGCAAGGTCACATTCCCGGCGCAGTGCATCTCAATTATGCGGCGTTGAATTGCGGGCAACCGCCGGCGCCCGGTTTGTTGCCGCCGCTGCCGCAACTGCAAGAGACGCTGCAATCGCTCGGGCTTGGGCAACAACACGTCGTTGCCTATGACGACCAAGCCAACAGTCGCGCGTGTCGTTTACTCTGGACTCTCGAAGCACTCGGGCAACATCGGCATTCACTGTTAAACGGCGGCGCCATCGCCTGGCAAAACGAAGGGCATGCAATGCAAACCGCCGTCAACCGTGTTGCGCGCGGCGATTTTGTCGTCGATTGGAATCCATCCGTTCTCGCCGAACGCGACCAAGTGTTGGCGGCGATCGATGATGATTCGATTATCCTGTTGGATGCGCGTTCGGCGGCGGAATATCACGGACAAAAATCGGCGTCATTGCGCGCCGGACACATCCCCGGCGCGCGCCATTTGGATTGGCTCGACACGATTGACCGCGCGCGTCACTTGCGCTTTAAACCGGCTGATGAATTAACCGCGATGCTCGATGCGCGCGGCATCATGCGCGACTCGGCGGTCATCACTTATTGCCAAACGCATCATCGTTCGTCGCATGCGTTTGTGATGTTGCGCTCGCTCGGCTTTGCCAACCTGCGCGGCTATGCCGGCTCGTGGTCGCAATGGGGCAACGAGCCGTCGCTGCCGATTGAGTAGTACATGCACGATTGAGTGCATGTAATTAAGTGGCGCATGTACGATTGAATAGTGCATGTAATTGAATGGTGCATATACGATTGAGTCACATTAAACTTAAACGACGCATTCGTTTTTTATTCACCGCCCGTGCGGCGCGCGGCAAAAAAATCATGCAGCAACGCCGCGCATTGTTCGGCGCACACGCCGCCGACAATGTTGCATCGATGCGGCAACAACGGCGATTCGAGAAGATTAAACGCGCCGCCGGCCGCGCCGGTTTTTTCATCCGCCGCGCCAAAAATCAACCGCGCAATGCGCGCATGCAACAACGCACCGGCGCACATCATGCACGGCTCCAACGTCACATATAAATTCGCGCCGGGCAAACGATAATTGCCGCAATGTTGCGCGGCGTCGCGCAACGCCAAAATCTCGGCGTGCGCAGCCGGGTCGGTTGCGCCAATCGGATGGTTATACCCGCGCCCGATGATTTCCCCGTCCAACACCACCACCGCCCCAACCGGCACTTCATCATGTTGCGCGGCAACCGCCGCCAATTGCAACGCAACTTGCATAAACGTGTGGTCGCTAACGTTGGACATAATTTTGTCGGGCATCACTTGGCGCGATGTTGACGGTGTTGACGGTGGTTTGACGGTGCAACGCCAACACACGGTTCATTGTCACGTTTGTTTTTTACAGGGCGCATGCATAACACGCACACCGCAATCATTCCCACTCAATCGTCGCCGGCGGCTTTGCCGAGATGTCGTAGGTCACCCGACCAACGCCGCGCACTTCGTTAATAATCCGCGTCGAAATTTTTGCCAGCAATTCATGCGGAAGCGGCGCCCAATCGGCGGTCATAAAATCGCGGGTTTGCACGGCGCGCAATGCAACCACCGCGCCATACGCGCGATTGTCGCCGACCACGCCGACCGAGCGCACCGGCAACAACACCGCAAACGCTTGGGCGGTGTTGTCGAGCCAATCATGCGCGGCCAGTTCGTCCAAAAAAATTGCATCGACTTGACGCAACAAATCGGCGCGCGGCGCGGTCACTTCGCCGACAATGCGCACGCCCAAACCGGGGCCGGGAAACGGATGGCGATTTAACATCGACGGCGGCAATTGCAATTGTGCGCCGATGGCGCGCACTTCATCCTTAAACAATTCGCGCAACGGTTCGAGCAATTTTAATTTCATCCGCGCCGGCAAGCCGCCAACATTGTGATGCGATTTAATCACCCGCGCCGCGCCTTGTGCGCCGGCTGATTCGATGACATCGGGGTAAATCGTGCCTTGCGCCAACCAATCGGCGTTTACTGCGCGCGCGTGTTGTTCGAAAATTTTGACGAATAAATTGCCGATGATTTTGCGCTTTTTTTCGGGGTCGATAACGCCCTTTAATTTTTTAAAAAAGCGCGCGCCGGCATCGACGCGCACAACGCGCACGCCGAGTTGTTCATCGATGATGCGCATCACCAAATCGCCTTCGTTGGCGCGCAATAAACCGGTATCGACAAAAATGCAGGTCAATTGCGCGCCGATGGCGCGATGCAACAACGCCGCCGTGACCGCCGAATCCACCCCGCCCGACAATCCCAACACCACCGCTTGGGCTCCGACTTGGCGGCGCAATCGCGCGATGGTCGAGGAGACGATGTTGCCCGGCGTCCAAGTCGGCGCGCAGCCGCAGATGTCATGCGCAAAGTGCGCGAGGATTTCGCGCCCGCGCGGCGTGTGCGACACTTCCGGGTGAAACTGCACGCCGTAAAATCGCCGCGCACGGTCGGCAATCGCCGCGCACGGTGAATTGTCGCTGGCGGCGATGACTTCGAAGCCGGGCGGCAATTCGGTTACGCGGTCGCCGTGACTCATCCACACCTGCAACGCCGCGCCGCGCGCGCCGAGCAAATCGCCGGCTGCGCACACCTCGACTTGCGCGCCGCCGTATTCGTGATGCGCGGCGTGTTCGACCGCGCCGCCGAGTTGCGCGACCATGGTTTGCATGCCGTAGCAGATGCCGAGCAACGGCACGCCGAGTTCAAAAAGTTGCATCGGCGCAAGCGGCGGCTGTTGTTCATAGGCCGAGCCGGGACCGCCGGACAACACCACGCCGTGCGCGGCGAAATCATGAATCGATTGCCAATCGGCATTGTGCGAATAAATTTCGCAATACACGCCCAATTCGCGCAAGGCGCGGGCGATGAGTTGCGCATATTGCGCGCCAAAATCCAAAATCAAAATGCGCGAATCATGCGCCGCGTCGGTTGACGTCGTCGCCGTCATTTGTGCGGCGCGCAACTGGGGCGAATGATTGGTCGGCATTTAACGTATCGACTCCAATTCAATCCGGCAACCGCGTCGTTGATGATAAGTGACGCGGTGAGGTTGGCGGGATGTGGTGATGATGTGACGGTGCAAGACGATGAGTTTGTGGCGGCAAGAATGTCGCGGTGACAATACGCAGTGACAATATGCGGTGACACTATAACGGTCGACTCGACAATGGTATGCGAAGTCGATGTAACACGGTGCAACTGCGCGGTAACGATGTGACAATGTGACAATGCAACACTGTCGTTTGCGCGCGCCAATTAATTCGCGCCGTCGGTGTCCATCGTAATGACCGCTTCCATCTTGTTGAAAACATCCTCATCCAAATGGCAGGTGACCAAATGCCCGTTGCCGAGTTTTTTGACCGGCGGGGCTTCGGTTTCGCAAATCGCGCCGATTTTGCGCGGGCAACGGGTTTGGAACGGGCAGCCGGGCGGCGGATTGACTGCGGACGGCAATTCGCCGGACAGCACAATGTGTTTTTTGCGCACCGAAGTGTCGGCAATCGGCACCGCCGACAGCAACGCTTCGGTGTACGGATGATACGGCGGGGCGAACACTTGGTCGGTGCTGCCTTGTTCCATAATCGTGCCGAGATACATCACGATGACGCGATCCGACAAATAGCGCACCACCGACAAATCGTGGCTGATAAACAGCATCGTGGTTCGCAGGCGGTTTTGGATGTCGGTCAACAACCCGGTCACCGCCGCCTGCACCGACACATCGAGCGCGGACACCGGTTCATCGGCGACCACCACAGCCGGATTGCCGGCGAATGCGCGGGCGATGCCGATGCGTTGTTTTTGCCCGCCGGACAATTGGCGCGGTTTGCGCAGGGCAAAATCGCGCGGCAGTTTAACCAAATCGAGCAATTCCAACACCCGTTGGCGGACTTTATGTTTGTCGGTTTCGATGCCGAATTTGCGAATCACCCGCGCGATTTGCCCGCCAATCGTGTGGCTTGGGTTGAGCGTATCGAACGGATTTTGGAACACCATCTGCAGCAAGCCGACGGTTTGCGGGCGGCGTTGTTCGACCGGCGCGCGGCTTAAATCTTCGCCTTTCAACCACACCTCGCCGGCGGTCGCCTCTTCGAGACCCATCAACACCTTGGCGAAGGTCGATTTGCCGCAACCGGATTCGCCGACGATGGCGACGGTTTCGGCTTCGCGCGCTTCGAAATCGATGTTTTCATTGGCTTTGACATGGCGGATGCGCTTGCCGTGAATCATCGCGAGAATCGAATCGTCGCGCAATTCGTAATATTTCCGCATGTTTTTGACGCGCAACACCACCCGCCCCGGCGCGGCGGATTCGCGCGCCTCGGTTTTCGCCGGCGGCGTCCAATCGATTTCGTTAAACCGTCGGCATCGCACTTCATGCCCGGTTTCATCGGCGACCGATTCCATCTGCAAAAAGCCGCCGTCGCATACGCCGGGTTGGGCGTGCGCGCATCGCGGCGCGAAATTGCAGCCGTCCGGGCGTTCATGCGGCAACGGCAATTGACCGGGTATCGGCGTCAACGGGCGGGCGTGTTTATCCGCGCCGGGCAACGGAATCGACGCAAACAAACCGCGCGTATACGGATGACGCATGCGGTCGAACACGGTTTTGACCGCGCCCTCTTCGACCACTTCGCCCGAATACATCACCGCAATGCGGTTGCAGGTTTCCAAAATCAGCCCGAGATTATGCGAGATGTAAATCATCGAGGTGCCGAACTCGGACGAGATGTCGCGGATTAATTCGATGATGCCGGCCTCGACGGTGACATCCAAAGCCGTGGTCGGTTCATCCAACAACAGCAATTCGGGGTTGGACAACAACGCCATCGCTATCACGACTCGTTGTTGTTGCCCGCCGGAGATTTGATGCGGATAACTGTCGAAGATGCGTTCCGGATCCGGCAGGCGCATGCTTTCGAGCATCTTGAGCGAACGCGCGCGCGCCTCGCCGATGCTTACTTTGTCGTGATACAGCGGCACCTCCATCAATTGTTTGCCGACGCGCATCGACGGATTGAGCGACGCCATCGGCTCTTGATAGACCATCGAGATGCGTGAACCGCGCAAATCGCGCAACTCTTCTTCGCTCATCTCGGTCAGGTCGCGCCCTTGAAATTTAATCTCGCCGCTTTTGATGCCGCCGTTTTTGCCCATGTATTGCATAATCGCCAGGGCGACGGTGGATTTGCCGCAACCGGATTCGCCGACGATGCCGACCGCTTCGCCCGGGGCGATGGATAAATTAAAATCGACCACCGCCGGAATTTCACCGGCGCGGGTGTAATAGGAAATGCATAAATCTTTGCATTCCAACACCGGCGTCGATGCGCCCGGCGTGGCCGACACTGTGGAAGTGGCGGCGGACATTGTGGAGGTGGCGGACATTTGGATTGTGCCGGTTGGACTAAGTTAATCGCGCAACGCGATTTCGCGCAAGCCGTCGGCGAGCAGATTGAAGCCGAGAATCAGCGACGAAATTGCGATGCACGGAAACAGCGTCATGTGCGGAAAGGCGAGCGCCATCTGGCGCGATTCATTAATCATGCCACCCCAATCGGGGTCGGGCGGCGGCAAGCCAAGCCCCAAAAAGCCGAGCACGCCGATGGTGATGATGACATAGCCGAGCCGCAGGCAGGCATCGACAATCAACGGGCCGCGCGCATTCGGCAATAACTCGACCAACATAATGAACCACGGACTCTCGCCGCGAGTTTGCGCGGCAAAGATGTAATCGCGGGTGCGCAAATCCAACACCAAGCCGCGCACGATACGCATAATGCCGGGCGCCGAGGCGAAGGTGATGGCGATGATGATGTTGACGCCGGAAGCGCCAATCACGGCGATGATGATGATGTACAGCACCAACACCGGAAACGACAGGATGATGTCGGACAGCCGCGACAATACATCGTCGACCCAACCGCCGCGATAGCCGGCCGCCAACCCCATGAGGATGCCGACCAAATACGCGCTCATGGTTGCCAGCGGCGCATAGAACAGCACGGTGCGCGTGCCCCACATCAGCCGCGAAAGAATGTCGCGCCCGAGATGGTCGGTGCCGAGATGGAATGTGTTGCCGCCGACCGAACCGCCCGGTTTGATGAACGGCGCAATCGATTCATTCGGCGCATACGGCGCAATCCACGGCGCCGTTAATGCAATCGCCACCCAAAACAAAATAATCGCAACGCCAATCATGCCGACCCAACTTTCGCGCAACAAGCCAAACGCGCGCGCGGCGCGCCCGAGCGATTTGAAAAACGCTATCGGCAATGAATCGGCTTGGGCGGTGTCTTGCATTGTGGTGGGATGGTTGGCGTCTTGAGTGAGCGTCGTGGGTGGCGTTGTGCGTGAGTGTCGTGAATGTGGTGTAAGTGCACCGACGCACGGGCGCGCGGTTGACGGATTAACTGAATCTAATGCGCGGGTTTAGGAAGGTGTAGCCGACATCAGCCAACGTTTGCGTTGTGACGGCGACGGCGACGGCAATCATCGCGCAGGCTTCGAGCAAGGCGATGTCGTTATTAAGCGACGCCTCCAACAACAGCGCGCCGAAGCCTTTATAGGCAAAATAAAACTCAACCACAATCACGCCGGACAACAGCCAATTTATCTGCAACATAATCACCGTAAACGGCGCGATTAAGGCGTTGCGCAAGGCGTGACCGACGATGACTTTTTGATACGGCAACCCTTTAAGCACGGCGGTGCGGATGTATTGCGAGGTCATTACTTCAGCCATCGAGGCGCGCGTCATTCGCGCGACATAGCCGAAGTCATACACCACCAACACCATCACCGGCAAAACCAACTGCCGCCAATCGAATCCGTCTGCCATGCTGGAGGTGCCGGGCAGCCACTGCAAGCCAAACACAAATATCGCCGCAAACAACACCGCGCTGGCAAATTCGGGCACTGAGGTGGTGATGATGCCGACCACCGACAGCGACCTATCCAACTTTGAACCTTCGCGCATGCCGGACAGCACACCAAAAATCAGCGACACCGGGATGATGATGGCGAACGCCCAAAAGCCGAGGATGGCGGTGTTCCACAAACGCGGCAATAAAATTTCCGACACCGGCACCTTAAAACGAATCGACTGCCCCAAATCGCCGGTGACAAAAGCAAACAGCCATTTTACATAGCGCACCACCAACGGCTTGTCGTAGCCGTGCTCGGCGCGCCACAGTTCTTTTTGATGGTCGGAGGCAAACTGCCCAAGCACGCGCGTCGCCGGGTCGCCGGCGAACTCGGTGTTCAGCAGCAGAAATAGAATCAACGACACGATGACCATGGTGAACACCATGAAACCGAATCGTTTAAGTAGGAAGAGAATCACCGGATAAGTGCGGGGTAATCAGCGGGTAATGTTGCGGATGGTTGCGTCGTTTGCGTTTGAATTATTTGCATTGGCGCGCATTGTCGAAGTGTTGATTGCGACACTGTGACACTTGATGACCGCGCAAGTAAAGGTGCAAGAAAAGGCAAGCCAACACAAAAAACATCCGCCGACGGGAAGAGGATTCCCGTCGGCGGGTGCGGGTTAACTCTTGACGCTAACGTTGTGGAAGCGGTAATACAAAGTCGGATGCATCTCAACATTGCTGACTTTGTCCGACACCGCAGTAAGCACCGAGCGGAAGAACGGCTGCACCAGCACGCCTTCATCCTGCAGGATTTGCTCGACTTTCTGCATCAGTTTGCGGCGTTTGCGCACGTTCAACTCGGCTTCGGCTGCATCCAACGCTTTGTCGAATTCCGGGTTGTTCATGCTGGTTTCGTTCCACGGCACGCCGGCGCGATACGCCAGCGACAGCACCATCGTGCCAAGCGGGCGATGCGTCCACGCGGTCAATGAAAACGGCGCCTTGTCCCAAGTGTCCCAATACTTCGCGGACGGCATCACATTGAGGTTGACTTGGATGCCGGCTTTGGCGGCGTCTTCCTTCAACACTGCAAGCGAATCTTGTTCCCAAGTGCCTTCGGTGTTGCCGACACCGCAGGTGACCACCAACGGATTGTTGTCGCCATAGCCGGCATCGGCGAGCAAACGGCGCGCCTCTTTGATGTTCTGCTTAAACGCCTTGAGTTTGTAATACTCCGGATGCGTTTTGGCGACATGATGATGCTCAGCCGTAATGCCGTAGCCTTGGTGAGCGATTTTCAATTGACGTTTGGGGTCGCAGGTCAATTGCATCGCGCGGCGTACGCGCGGGTCGTCGAACGGCTTTTCGGTGGTTTTCATTCGAATCACGCCGGTTTGGTGCGTGGCGATTTCTTCGATGCGAATGCCCGGAACTTGTTTGGCGGCTGCCACAGTATCCAGCCCCAAGGTGTACATCATGTCGATTTGCCCGGAGGCGATTGCGCCCAAATACGCGCCGGCATCTTCGCCAAGGTCAACCACGCGTATTTCGTCGAGCGTGGCGTCGCCATACCAGTATTTGCCGGGGCGTTTTTTCAACACCGCAATTTCACCAACGCGAAATTCGGCGAGGGTGTACGGGCCGGTGCCAATCGGATTTTTGCTCAAATCACTGCCGCCCTCATCAAACCCGCGATGCACGATGGCGGCCGGGTAGTTGTAGAGGTTTTCCGGCACCGACAACGCCGCTTTGGGCAGATTCAACTGCACGGTGTGGTCGTCGACTTTCTCGATGACGTTGGGAATCATTTCCTTAATCGGATTGCCTTTGGCGTCGGTTTTGTCGCTGTCGCGCACCATAAACGAGAACAGTCCGAGATTGGATGAACCGGTCGCCGGGTCAAGCCAACGGGTAAAGTTGAACAACACATCATCGGCGTTGAAATCATCGCCGTTTGACCACTTGACACCTTTGGCCAGATGGAACACCCAGGTTTTCAGGTCGTCAGACGCTTCCCACTTGCGCGAAAGATACGGGCGCGTGACATTGTCCGGACCGGTCAGCGTCATGTATTCGACGATGTGGCGCGAGATAGTCGATTTTTGCACCCAGTCAAACGTCGCCGGGTCGGCCATTTCCTGCACCACCATGCCCAAACGCAAAGCGCGGCCGCTTTGTGCCTGCGCTTTGGGGACCATCGGTTGCAGGATTTTCTCGCCAAGAATCGAAGACGCCATCCCGTATGCGACCGGGGCGGCAACGCCCAACAATGCCGCAGTGCGCACAAACTCGCGACGGTCGCAATGCCCTTCGGCAAGCGCGTCTTTGAGCCCGTCGACACCCGGGTGATGGGTGTTGGGGTCGCGCAATAAGTGTTTAAATTTCATGATGAACCTCTCATGTGAATTATCGTGAATGTTTTGCCTTTTCGGTTGGGCGGAGATGCGTCGTTGAGACGCGCACCGCACCGCAACATCAATAAAGCAAAACGAGCGTGAAAAATACAATTGTGAAAATTAAAGCAAATGCATCACAACTGCAGTCGCCGTCACAATCGTGCATCAGCGACAAGTGGCGACCATAGTACACCGTATTGCCCGCCATTTGCAATAAAACTGCCGCAACAAAATCGCCGCAAAACCGCAAGGCATCGCATAAATGGCGTAAAACCGATGAAAACAACGAGGTTTTTGGTGCGGATTGCCAAATGATTGGCGATTTATTGGTGATTTATTGGCGATTATTGCCAAATTCTTGGCGATTTATGAATGTTGTCGGTGCTTTTAATCGAAGTTAATGGACAGTTACCAACGACTCGCCGATGGCTTGTCGAACACTTGTCGCCCGCTGCCGACATTTGCCGCCAACTTTTCGCTGCCCCGCAATCACCCAATCACATTGTTATGCGTACCGCGCACTTTTATACTTTTGTACTGTCACTTGATACCGTCGCCGCTTTGCCACTGACGACAACGGAATCTTATTTAATTGCCTCTATTAACCGCGCCGCACCCCGCGTTTGACGCCCGCGGTTTTGCGCGGTGCGGACGGCGTCTTGGTCGACACTTTGGACGATACTTTGGTTCGCGTCTTGGACGAAGTTTTTGACGCGGTTTTGGACGCCGCCACTTTGGTCGAGGTTTTGGGCGCGGTTTTGGACATCGCCGCTTTGGACGACGTTTTGGGCGCCGTCACCGTCGCCGCTTTGCCGGACGCCCGCCGCGCAGTTTTTTTGGTCGACTTACGTTTCGCAACACGCTTGGCTTTACGCTCAACCGCACGGGGCGAAGCCGGCTGCAGCGCAAAGGTCAGCACATCATCCCCAAGCGCAATATCGACATGCCCGCCTTGCGCCAATTTGCCGAACAACAATTCATCCGCCAACGGGCGTTTGATTTCGCTTTGAATCACGCGCAACATCGGGCGCGCGCCCATCGCCGCATCGTAGCCTTTGACCGCCAGCCAACCCAATGCGGCGTCGTCAAACGCAATCGTCACTTGTTTTTCGGCGAGTTGTTGTTCGAGTTGATAAATGAACTTGCGCACGACATGCATAATCGTGTCGGTTTCCAAGCCGTTGAAACGGATGATGTTGTCGAGTCGATTGCGAAACTCCGGCGCAAACAATTTTTTAATCGCGGCCAAATCGTCGCTGCGATTATCGGCGCGCACAAAACCGATGCTTTCGCGCGCCGCCTGCTCGGCGCCGGCGTTGGTGGTCATCACCAAAATCACGTTGCGAAAATCGGTCTTGCGTCCGTTGTTGTCGGTCAATTTGCCGTAATCCATCACCTGCAACAAAATGTTAAACACATCGACATGCGCCTTCTCAATCTCATCGAACAACACCACCGAATGCGGATGTTGATTGACCGCCTCGGTCAGCAAGCCGCCTTGGTCGAAGCCGACATAGCCGGGCGGTGCGCCGATGAGGCGCGATACGGTATGCCGCTCCATATATTCGGACATATCGAATCGAACGAATTCGATGCCGAGTGTCGCCGCCAATTGTTTGGTCACTTCGGTTTTGCCGACGCCGGTGGGTCCCGCGAATAAAAACGAGGCGATGGGTTTTTCACCGCCGCCGAGCCCGGAGCGCGCCATCTTAATCGACGCAGCCAACGCGCCGATGGCTTCGTCCTGCCCGAACACCAACATTTTTAAATCGCGTTCCAATGTTTTTAACGCGCGCACATCGGATGCCGAAACATGCTTGGGCAAAATGCGCGCAATGTCGGCAATCATATCCTCGATTTCCTTCACACCAATCACCGGCGCCTTGCGCTTGGATTTGCCGGCGGTGACGGTATTGTCGGCACTATCGACGGCACCGGCGACGGGCGCGGACAGGCGGGTTTTTGCGCCGGCTTCGTCGATGACGTCAATCGCCGTGTCCGGCAATTCACGGTCGGCGAGATAGCGCGCCGATAATTCCACGGCGGTGCGCAATGCCGGCAAGGTGTATTTGACGCCGTGATGTTTTTCGAATCGCGATTTAAGCCCGCGCAAAATATCGACCGCTTCATCGACCGACGGCGCACCGACATCGATTTTTTGGAATCGGCGCGACAAGGCGCGGTCTTTTTCGAAAATCGCGCGGTATTCGCGATAGGTGGTCGAGCCGAGACATTTAATCTCGCCCGAAGCGAGCATCGGCTTGAGCAGATTGGATGCATCCAACGTGCCGCCGGACACCGCGCCCGCGCCGATGATTGTGTGAATTTCGTCGATGAACAAAATCGCGTCGGGTTGTTTTTTCAAGGCCGCCAGCACCGCCTTAAGCCGCTGTTCAAAATCGCCGCGATACTTTGCCCCGGCCAACAACACGCCCATATCGAGCGAATAAATCACGCTGTTTTCCAACACCTGCGGCACTTTGCGATTGACGATGTTGCGCGCCAACCCTTCAGCCAACGCGGTTTTGCCGACGCCGGCTTCGCCGACAAACAGCGGATTATTTTTGCGCCGCCTGCATAAAATCTGCACCACGCGGCGCAATTCGAATTCGCGCCCAATCAGCGGGTCGATGCGCCCTTGTTCAGCCAGCGCGTTTAAGTTGACCGTGAAGTTTTCCAGCGGGCCATCGGCGCGCGCGCCCTCCTCGCCGGGCGCATCCTCGGCGCCGCTCGGCAATTGCTCGCCGGCTTTGGTGATGCCGTGCGAGATGTAGTTGACGACATCGAATCGGCTGATGTCCTGTCCGGCTAAAAAATACACCGCATGCGATTCCTTTTCGCTGAACACCGCCACCAACACATTGGCGCCGCGCACTTCGTTTTTGCCGGCGCTTTGCACATGCAATATCGCGCGCTGCAATACGCGCTGAAAGCCGATGCCCGGCTGCGGGTCTTGCGGTGCGCCGCTGACCAACATCGGCAATTCGTTTTTTAAATAATCGACCAGTTGTTTTTTCAACGCCTCGACATTGCCGCCGCAGGCGGTCAACGCCTTGCGCGTCTCGCCATCCTCCAACAACGCGAACAACAGATGTTCGACGGTGATGAATTCATGGCGCGCCTTGCGCGCCAAGGCAACCGCGTGATTAAGCGCCTTTTCTAATTCGGTCGACAACATTATTCACGTTCCATTTTGCATTGCAGCGGATGTTGATTTTGCCCGGCGAAATCCAGCGTCTGGCGCACTTTGCTTTCGGCAATCTCGCGCGGGAACACGCCGCACACGCCGACGCCGCGCGTATGGATGTGCAACATCACGCGCTCGGCGGTGTCGCGCGACATGTGGAAGACGCGCATCAGCAACGCCACGACAAATTCCATCGGGGTGTAATCATCGTTAATCACCAGCACTTTATACAACGGCGGTTTTTTGAGTTTGGGTTTGGCGCGCAACACAACCGCATCGCCGCCGCCGTTTGGTTTTCCGGTTGGTCCCGTCATCAAAAATCGCCCATATTCTTACCGCAACAACCGCGCCGACTAAACCGCCCCGCCGCCGCAACCGCCGCACGCGCCCGAACCGCCAACCGATTGAAACACGTTGTTAAACACAAACGTGGCATTGACGCCGTCGTCGACATAATCAATCTGCGCGCCGCGCAAAAAACAAAGCGCGACCGGGTCGACGACCAAATGAAAACCGCCGTCATCGCGCATCGCACTGTCGCGCACATCGCCGCTTTCGGCGAAGGTCATTCCATAATTCATCCCGCCGCAGCCGCCGCCGGCGACATAGATGCGCACCGCGCCGGCGTCGCCGCCGGTATCGGCGACCAACGCCGCAATCTTGCGCCGCGCCGCATCCGAAACGCGCAAATCGGCTTCGCCGATGGTTGGGTTGTAATGTTGCATTGTGGTTTAATTAATAGTTAATGGTGAGTGTTAAATAATTAATTGCAAGTGTGGATAATTGCAAGTGTAGATGTGAATTGTGAAGTTCGAAGTGCGGGTGCCGAAGTGCGAGTGCCAATTCGAATTCGAATATAAGTACAACTAAAAATTTAGCAACAAGTTAACGCAAAGTTAACGCAAAATCAAAACCAAAACTTGTCACACCGCGCCCAATCGCAACGCGATTTCATCCGCAATGTACCCCAATGCGCCTCCAACGTCAACGACGCGCATGGCGAAAAAGCGCAAAAAAATTCGCGCAAGTCGCCGCACTGATGTTGTCCAACGTATCACCGCGCAACTCGGCGATGTGCGCGGCGGTGTGGCGCACAAACGACGGCTCGTTGACCTTGCCGCGCATCGGCGTCGGCGCAAGATACGGCGCATCGGTTTCAATCAGCATTTTATCCAACGGCGTTTTTTGCGCCACTTGCTTCAACACCTCGGCGTTTTTAAAGGTAACGATGCCGGAAAATGAAATGTAAAACCCAATCGCCAACGCGCGCTCGGCCACCGCCCAATCTTCGGCAAAACAATGCATCACCCCGCCAACCGCACCGGCATCCATTCGCTCGAGCGTCGCCATCGTGTCATCGGCCGCGGCGCGCGTGTGAATAATCAACGGCTTGCCGGTGCGCTTGGCGGCAACGATGTGATTCTCAAACCGCCGCTGCTGCCACGCCGGCTTGTCATCGACGCGAAAATAATCCAACCCGGTCTCGCCGATTGCAACCACATCATCATCGCCGGCCAATTCCGTCAACTCATCCGCACTCGGCTCCGCACAATCGGTCGCATTCGGATGCACGCCAACCGAAGCAAACAACTGCGCATTCTCGCGCGCCAATTTCAACACACGCGGATAATCCTCCAAATTAACCGCCACGCACAACATATACGCCACCTCATTAGCCGCCGCCCGCGCCAACACCGCCGGCAATTGCGCCGACAATTCGTCAAAATCCAAATGGCAGTGGGAGTCGACCAGTTGCATGGGGTTGCGAAAATGAAATTCAAATCGGCGTGAAAATAACACGATGCGTTGCGGCAATCAAGTCGACGGGTGAGTCGATGGCAAGTCGATGGCGACGCGCCCAAAGTTCGCATCCAAAGTTAACGCCGCAACCGCCGCCGCTTGACATCATCGCGCAATGTCGATATGTTGGCGCGCATGTCGGCGACCATTAACACTTATCTCAAAGCACTCGACGGATACCAAGCGACCGAGCACAGCCATCGCCCGGCGTTGAAGGCGTTGTTCGAGGCGATGATTCCCGACGCGCAGGCGACCAACGAGCCGCGGCGGATTGAATGCGGTGCGCCGGATTTTGTGATTCATCGCAAGGAGATTCCGTTTGGGTATGCGGAGACTAAAAACATCGGGGCGAATTTGGATTCGCGCGACAACAAGAAGCAAATTGACCGTTATTGCAAATCGCTTGACAATTTAATTTTCACCGATTATCTCGAATTCCGTTTAATGCGCGAAGGCGAGTGCATACAGCGAGTGCGGATTGGCGAATTGCGCGGCGATAAGATTAAGCCGTTGCGCGAAAACTTCGATGCGTTTGTCGATTTAGTTAAGCACTTCGCCGATTATCAAGGGTGCACCATCACCACCGCTGATGATTTAGCCAAACACATGGCGCATAAAGCGCGGATGTTAGCGCGGGTGATTGCCGCCGCTTTGCAAGCCGACAGCAGCCGAAGTGCAACAAATGGCAACGATGCAGACCAAGATTTAACCGGGCAACTGCAGGCGTTTCGCAATCACCTAATTCACAACATCCAGCCGCCTGAGTTCGCCGACATTTACGCGCAAACCATCGCCTATGGAATGTTCGCCGCGCGTCTGCACGACCCGACACCGCGCACTTTTACGCGCGAACAAGCGGCTAAATTGATTCCCAAAGCCAATCCATTTTTACGCAATTTTTTCCAGCAAATCGCCGGCTACAACTTGGACGACCGCATTGTGTGGATTGTTGATGACCTTGCCGATTTATTTCGCGCCGCCGATGTCGGCGAATTGATGAAAGATTACGGACGGCAAACTGCGCGCAGCGACCCGTTCATTCATTTTTACGAAACTTTCCTTGGCGAATACGACCCCAAAAAGCGCAAAAGCCGCGGCGTGTATTACACGCCCGAACCGGTGGTGGAATTCATCGTGCGCGCCGTGGACGATATTTTGCGCAAGCAATTCTCTTTGCACAATGGCATTGCCGATGATGCAAAAGTGCGCGTCCAAATTAAAGACGCGCACGGCAAACAACAATCGCGTGAACTGCACAAAGTGCAAATTTTAGACCCGGCAACCGGCACCGGCACATTCCTCGCCGCCATCGTCAAACACATTAGCGAAAAGTATTTCGCCAACCAAAAAGGCGTGTGGCAAAATTATGTAAAAGAGCATCTCATTCCGCGTCTCAACGGCTTTGAAGTGTTGATGGCGTCATACGCGATGGCGCACATTAAACTGGATATGGTGTTGCGCGAAAGCGGTTGCGAGTCTGTCGGCAAACGATTGAAAGTATTCTTGACCAACTCGTTGGAAGAACATCATTCCGACACCGACACTTTATTCGCCCATTGGCTTTCCAATGAATCCAAAGAAGCCAACGCGATTAAACGCGATATGCCGGTGATGGTGGTGATTGGCAATCCGCCGTACAGCGGTGAGTCGGCCAACAAAGGTGAATGGATTGGCGATATGCTGGATGTTTACAAGCGCGAACCCGGCGGCGGCAAACTGCAGGAGAAAAATTCCAAGTGGATAAATGACGACTATGTGAAGTTTATTCGCTACGGTCAACATTTCGTCGACGACACCGGCGAAGGCATTCTCGCGTACATCACCAATCACGGCTTTTTGGACAACCCGACCTTTCGCGGAATGCGTTGGAGTTTATTGCAAAGTTTCGATGAGATTTACATTTTGGATTTGCACGGCAACACCAAGAAAAAGGAAACCGCGCCTGACGGTTCAGTCGATGAAAATGTATTCGATATTCAGCAGGGCGTATCGATTAATTTATTTGTCAAAACCGGCGCGAAAAAAGCCGGCGCGTTGGCAAGCGTATTTCACTTTGATTTATACGGCAAGCGCGCGGCCAAATACCAGTTTCTTAATGCGCACAATCTTAAGCAAGTTAAGTTTAAAAAACTTAAAATGCTTGCGCCGCAATATTATTTTGTGGCCAAGGATTACAAACTGAACGGTCACTACGAGCGGGGGTTTTCCGTGGACGAATTGTTTCCGGTTAATGGCACCGGCATCATTACAAAAAGGGATAAGTTGTCGATACATTTTTCTGAAGAGTCCGCATTGCAAGCGGCGCGCGATATTTTGCGCATGGAAAAAAGTGATTTTTACGCCAAATACAATCTTCCTGAAGATGTTCGCGATTGGCGATATGCATGGGCGAAAGAAGATATTAAACGGTTCTATGCTGACCGTGAATTCGATGCCGACCGTGAACTTGTGCAAGATATAAATTACCGTCCGTTTGATTCCCGCAAAATTGTCTACACCGGAAAAACCAGAGGGTTTATTGGTTGGCCGGTGATGCAAATCATGCATCATTTTATCGACGGCGATAACATCGGGTTAGTAACTGCGAAAAAACAGTCTCAGCCAGGCGGGTGGCATCAACTGTTTATTGTTAATCAAATGAGCGAAGGACATTTTCGCGTTGACATCAATTACACATTCCCGCTTTACCTCTACCCCGAACCCATTCCAAACACCTTGGAAGACCGAGCGTTGCGCGACCCAAATTTAAACATGCGCATCGTCAACACCATCGCCGACACCATCGGCTTGCGCTTCGTCATCGAAAAACAACAAGACGCAAAAACTTTCGCGCCGATTGATTTATTGGATTACATCTACGCCGTACTGCACTCGCCCGCTTACCGTGAAAAGTACATCGAATTTCTCAAAATAGATTTCCCGCGCGTGCCGTATCCAACCGACAAAAACCAATTTCGTAAATTGGCAAAACTCGGCGGACAACTGCGCGAACTGCACCTGTTGCAAACCGACCTGTCGTTCATCACCGAATACAACCACAGCGGCGACAACACAGTCGACAAAGTTAACTGGCAACTCACCGACAACAAACTCGGCGAAGTGCACATCAACAAAAACCAACGATTCGAAAAAGTCCCGGCAACCGCATGGAATTTTTACATCGGCGGTTACCAACCCGCACAAAAATGGCTCAAAGACCGCAAAGGCATCGCCTTAACCGCAGACGACATCCGCCATTGGCAAAAAATCATTGTCGCTTTAAATGAAACCGCCAAGTTAATGGCGGCGATTGATTCGCTTTAATTTAATCTAATCTAATCTAATTTACAAAATAACCGCGCAGTGACATAACTGTTTTTTTGGCAATCCAATGTCGAGACGAATTGATTGGGGGCAGCAAGCCGCCGCACAAGCGCATCGTAAAGTTATAATCGCCGCATCGCTTATCGGAGTACGTCGTGATTTTCGCCTTATTTGCCGCCCGCCACAACACAAGGTAAACTACCGCCAACCCCACCAACCACAAGGTAAAAAACCCCGATGAAACCCAACCCAATGAAACTCGACACTAAATGCGTGCATGCCGGGCAATCGCCGGATGCGGCGACTGGCGCGATTATTCCGCCGATATATCAGACCGCGACTTATGTGTTGCCCGAAGTTGGGCGGGATTTGGGGTTTGATTACACCCGCGCATCGAATCCGACGCGGCAGACGCTCGAGGAAAATCTTGCGGCGTTGGAGGGCGGGCGGTTTGCGATTTGTTATGCGAGCGGAATGTCGGCGGTTGATGCGGTCACCAAATTGCTCGCGCCGGGCGATCATGTTGTTTGCGGGCGCGATATTTATGGCGGCGTGTCGCGGCATTTTAATCAAGTGGTTGCCGGCTATGGAATCGAATTCGAGTATGTCGATGCAAGCGATGCGCAAAACATCGCCAATGCAATGCGTCCGCAAACCAAATTGATTTGGGTTGAGACGCCGTCGAATCCGTTGCTCAACATCATCGATGTCGCCGCGACCGTGAAAATCGGCAAGGATGCCGGCGTGTTGGTTGGCATCGATTCGACTTTTGCGACGCCGATTTTTTTGCGCCCGCTGGAACTCGGCGCGGATATTGTGATGCATTCGACCACCAAATATCTCAGCGGGCATAACCAAATCATCGGCGGCGCGTTAATCGTCAATGATGAAAAACTGCGCGACCGATTTAAGTTCATCCAAAAAACCATTGGCGCGGTCAACAGCCCGTTCGATGCATGGCTTGCATTGCTCGGCGTTAAAACCTTGCATTTACGAATGGCGCGCCACAATGAAACCGGCTTGCGCATCGCCGCCTGGCTCGAAGCGCACGCCAAAGTTGCGCGCGTCAACTATCCGGGGCTGGCGTCTCATCCGCAACATGCAATCGCCAAACGCGAAATGAGCGGCTATGGCGGGATGATGTCGTTCGAACTCAAAGGCGGGCTCAATGCCGGCAAGGCGGTGATGAATGCGGTGCAGTTATGCGGCTTGGCCGAAAGCCTCGGCTCGGTCGAGACGATGATTACCCATCCGGCGACAATGACGCACGCCGATGTGCCGGCGGATGAACGCCATGCGCGCGGGTTGACCGATGGGTTGGTGCGGTTGTCGGTCGGCGTCGAAGACGCGGACGACATCGAAAACGATTTGGCGCAGGCGTTGGATAAGGCGTAAGCCGCGGGGTTGTTTTTTTTTGGTTGGCAAAGTAACTTTATTAAGTCACTTAATAAGTTACTTTGCCAATTCATTTTACCAAGTCACTTTTATAAGTCACTTCGGCAAGTTGCTTTGCCAAGTCACTGTTATAAGTTACTTCGGTAAGTTGTTTTGCCAATTCATTTTACCAAGTCACTTTTATAAATCACTTCGACAAGTTGCTTCAATAAGTCGCTTTGCCAAGTTACTTTGCCAAGTCACTTTAACAAAGTTTTAACAAACTTATGCTGCAAGTTAATTTAACAACTACAAGTTCAAGTTCGATTTACAGTTACTACCCCGCCCTATCCCGCTTTACCCTTGCACATCCATCGCCGCCAACACCCGCATTAAAAACTGCGCGGCGGTGATGCGCCCCAACCCGCCTTGTTCGCAGGCGGCTTCATGGTAATGCGCTACACCGTCAGCGGCGGCGTGTGGATTGCGCAACAACACCGGCACGGCGTCTGCGTTGTGTTCGCCGCAATTCGAATCGGTTGCATGGTCGGCGCAGACGCCGATGATGAGGTCGGCGGTGTCGGGTGATTGGGCGAGCATTGCGCCGAGTTCGCGGTCGAATTTTTCGATGAAGTCGGCTTTGACGCGCGGTTGTTTGTCGTGCGCGGCGGTGTCGGTGCCTTTGATGTGCAAAAAAACCAATTGATGTTCGCGCAACGCTTGTCGAGCGGCTTGCAGTTTTGCGCGCAAGTCGGTGTTTGGCAATGAAGTAAATCGCGCGTCGGTTATGCGCGTGAAGTTAAATAATTTTGCCAAGCCGAGCACGGTTTTTTCGCCGGCGACCGCCGCCACCTTTAACTTGCGCAAACGCAACGCATCGAGCGCGTGATGCATGCCGGCACTGCGCGCGATGATTGCATTGCCGGGCAATTTGCCGGCGGCGACGCGGCTTAAGTTGAGCGGATGATTCGCCAATCGTTGATGGGCGAGTTGGGTAAAGCGATTAATTGCGTTGGCGGTGGCGACGGCGGCGTTGTACTCGGCATCGTTGTGCGAGTCGTTGTCGCGTTTGTCACTTACTTCATCACGCGGTACGCAACGGTTGATGTCCGCGTCTTCGTGTGCGGGGTCGGTGTCGGTGATTTGCGCCGACAAGTTTGCGCCGCGCAAACGCAACACGGCGCGATGTTGAGTCGCCGGAAAGACATCGGCGGTGATGGTTGGCGCGATGGGTAACTCGGTTAATTGCGCGCATAACTCGGCGACTTCGTCGTCGATTCGTCCGGCGCGACGGTCGATGATGTGATAACGGTTGGCGTCGACGTTGCCATTGTCGTCACCGTCAATGTCACTGTCACTGTGACTGTCACTGTTACCGTCGCCGCCCGACACAATCTCCACCGTGGCAAAGTTGGCGCGCAAAAAAACTTCACCGGGTTGCATCGGCAAATCGATGCCGGCCGCTTCAATCGGTCCGCGCCGCAGTTGTATCGCCTGTTCGGGCGGTGCGCCGAATAAAATGCCGACGCCGGTGTGGGTGTCGACCGATACGCCGGGTTGATACGGATCCATCAAGCCGGTTTGATTGTCGCGTGCGACCGCGTCCAACGTCGGCGTGTTGGCGGCTTGCAACGGCGTTTGGTTATCGAGTTGTGCGCATTGGCGGTCGCCCAATCCGTCTAGGATGATGACCAACCCTTTGCGCGCGGCGGCGTTCATTCGGCAATGTCCATTAACGCAGACGGGTTTTCTTTAATTGACTTTTGATTTTTTTGCGTTGCGCCGGCGAATAGGTCGCCGCGACCGTTTGCGCGATGGTTTTAATCATCTCGCGCACGGTGTTCTCGCTCGCCAAGTTGTTTAAGATTTGGATGTCGGCGTTGTCGGCTTCGGACAGCAACGCCGATTGCAGTTGCCAGATGTCGTCAATCTTTTCCAAATATCGCGCCGCGCGCAACGCTTCGGTTTCGGTTTTGCGGCGTTTGATGTGGCTAACCAACGTCGGCTTATCCAACACGCCCAACATAAACGGCGCGATGACTGCATCGTCGGTCGACAGATGATGCAGCAACGACGGGCGAATATGCACGCCCTCCAAAATCACCGAGACGCGTTCGTCCACCGCGCGTTGCAACACCGCGCAACAGGCGAGTTCGACCAACTCGACTTGACGATGAAAGCCTTGCAATAAACTGCCGCCCTTTTGCATGCCGTAGAGTTCGCCGGCGTCGAGGGTTTCGCCGGCGTTGTAGGACGAGGTGTGCAACAACGGCGACAATCTTTCGGGGATTAAGGTGCGCATCACTTCGCGCAACATGTCGGTGGATTGGGTGCGCACCACGCCGAGTCGGTTGGCGAGTTCGGTCGCCACGGTGCTTTTGCCGGTGCCGGGCACGCCGCCGATGAGCACCAACAGCGGCTGATGAGTGTCGATGAAATCATTCCACAGCAAATAATAATCGGCGTATTGTTCGCCGAGTTCCTTTAACACCGTGCGATAAGTCAACGCGGTTAATTCGGCGGTGCTGATGTCGGTTTTTTTATTGCGCACCAACACGCCGTGTACGATGCGCGCGATCGCATTGCATCGTTTGCGCGGCAATGAACAACTTTCCAATCGCCGCGCGTGTATGCCGCGCGAAAACGGCGTGCGATGTCCGTCGCGATACACCACCTGCAGATTAACTTCATCGGTGCGATAACTGCGCAACACCTTGCCGGGATGCGCATCGGCGAGCAAGGCTTCGATGCGCGTGCGCAGTTCATCGGTGGTGACCTGCCCGGCTTCGTCGAACTCATCGCGGATTTCGGTCGCGAGTTGATAGGCGTCGGCAAATTCCAAACCGGCATCCTGCAATGAACCGGTCAACATTCCCCGCAAAAAGGGAACCTTGGAATCTTTGGTTGGATTGACGACCAGCAGTTTGCTCATTGGAAATCTTGGGTAATCTTGGGGAATCGGTGACCGGTTAAGTGTGCGCAGTCAATTCAAGTTAACTGCGCGGGTTAATTAACTTGTATAAGTGAATTAACCGTGAATTAAAAAATTACAAGTTACAAGTTACAAACTACAAACTACAAACTACAAACTACAAACTACAACAAAACCCGCGCAAGCGCAAATGCACAGTGGTCATTAATACAGTCAATGCGGTTAATGTAATCGACGCAATTAAAAGATGCGCGCGGTCAACCGTGTTGATAAGCGCGCCGCGCCTCTTCGCCGATAATCGCAATGCCGCGTTCGACTTGGGTTTGGTCGGCGGCGAAGGTGATGCGGATGCATTCATCGCGGTGGCGCAGGTTGCGGGTGAAGCCGGGAAAGAAATGTTGACCGGCGACGACCAACACGCCGCGTTGTTTTAATCGTTGATACAACTGTTCGCAGGTGATTGGCAATTGCGCAAACCACAGCCATAAAAAAATCGCGCCTTCGGATTTATGCACGCGCACCGGCAAGCCGTCGAGCGCATCGCGCAACAACTCAATCGTGCGCGTCGAGCGTTGGCGATAAAACGGCGCGATGATGTTTTGGCACAACGGCAACAACTTGCCGTCGACGATTAATCGATTGGCGAGCGCCGGGCCAAATCGCCCCGGCGCGAGATTAAAAATTGCGTTGGCGCCGCTGATTTTTTCGATGATGTCGGGCGCGGCGACGATGATGCCGGTGCGCGCGCCGGGCATGCCGAGTTTGGATAAACTTAAACACAAGACAACGCCCTCGTCCCAACGCGGCGTGGCATCGGCGAATACAATCGCCGGAAACGGCAAGCCGTATGCGCCATCGATAATCAACGGCAGCCCGGCGGCGCGCGCGCGATGGCGCAAGGTTTCGATTTCCTCATCGGTGACCACGTTGCCGGTGGGGTTGGTTGGGCGCGAGATGCACAGCGCGCCGATGTCGTCGCCGATGTGCAGGCGGTCCAAATCGATGCGGTATTTAAAAAAGAAATCGCCGAGCGTTTCAATCGTCGGGGCGTTGGCGGCAAACAGCGGTTTTTCATCCAGTCCGACGTCGGCGTAGCCGATGTATTCGGGGGTTAACGGCAGCAGGATTTTTTTGCGCCGTCCGCCGTCGCAACGTCCGGCGAATAAATTAAACAATACGCCGAAGCCGGCTTGGCTGCCGTTGGTAATCGCAATGTTGTCGCGGCTGATGTCGGCGTTTAATTGTGCGCTTAATAATTCGGCGAGCGAATCGATGAACGCCAAATTGCCCTGCGGTGCGTCGTAGTTGCCGAGCATCTCCTCAAAATCGCGCCCGTCGGCCAGCATGCGTTGCATTGCATCGCGGAAGATGGTTTCGGCTTCGGCGATGTTGGCCGGGTTGCCGCCGCCGAGCATCTGCACATCGTTGTCGCAAAGCGCCTCGCCCAAATCATTCATCAACTGCAGGATGCCGCTGTCGGCGCGCAGTCGCTCGGCGAATTTGGTGCGCACGGTTTATTCGGCGCCTGCGGCTTGCGTGGTAATCGCGCCGTCCGGCGACGCCTGATGCGACAGCAAATAATCGCCGAGCACCTTGCCGCTTTCGCGCAAAAAGGCGTCGGGTTCATAGTCGTCTTCGCCGGCGTCGTCCGCGTCGTTGGCGGCGGATTCATTTTCGGCGTCGAGTTCCTCTATCGAATCGACCGTCGGTTCGCCCAAGGCGCGGCGTTTGTCGTTTTCCAATGACAATCGTTCGGCGTTGCGTTGTGCGCGTTCGCGCGTGCGCACGGTTTCATTTAACGACACACTTTTTTGTTCGCGCCAGGCATCGTTCAATCGCGCGACCGCGTTGTAATGGCGAATCTCCGGGTCGGTTGCGGCGCGTTGTTCGTGCAACGTGCGCAATGCAACCAGTTGCGGTGGTTGTTCGCGGAATAAACGATGTTTGGTTGCGTTGATTTGCCGCCACGGAATCGCGTTGTCGTGAATGCGTTCGCTCGAGCGGTCGTCGGCGACGCTTTGCCACAGGATGTCGGGGATGACGCCGCGATGTTGGGTGCTGCCGCCGTTGATGCGAAAAAATTGCGCGATGGTCACTTTCAACTGCCCGAGTTTGCCGTCGGCGTTTTTGTCGTAGCGATTTAAATCGACCAGATGCTGCACCGTGCCTTTGCCGAAAGTCGGCTCGCCGATAATCAAGCCGCGTCTATAATCCTGAATCGCCGCGGCGAAAATTTCCGATGACGATGCGCTGTGGCGGTCAACCAACACCGCCAATGGCCCGTGATAAACAATTTCATCATCATCGTCGCGGTTTATCTGCACTTGCCCGGCGCTGTTTTGCACTTGCACCACCGGGCCATCCTCGATAAACAATCCGGTTAAACTGACCGCCTCGGCCAATGAACCGCCGCCGTTGCCGCGCAAATCGATAATCAAGCCGTCGATGTTTTCGCTTTGGAACTCGACCAACAGTTTGCGCACATCGCGCGTCGTGCTGCGGTAATCCGGCAGGTTGTTTTGCATGCCGTTAAAATCGATGTAGAACGACGGCAAATCAATTACGCCGATGCGCAAGCGACCGTTTGCGTTTGCGGTTGTACTTGCGCCTGTACTCGTATTCGTACTTGCACTTGCACTTGCATTGGCGTCGGCACTTTCACTGTCACTGTTACCGTCGCCGCCTTTAATTTCGAAGATATGTTTTTTCGCGGCTTGTTCTTCGAGTTTAATCGTGTCGCGGCGAATCGAGATGACGCGGCTGTCACCGTCCGGTCCGTCGGACAACACTTCGAGGCGCACAATTGTCGCCTTAGGCCCGCGAATTAATTCGACCACTTCATCCAATCGCCAACCGACAACATCGACCATTGCCTCTTCACCTTGCGCGACGCCGATGATTAAATCATCGGATTGCAATTCGCCGGCGATGTCGGCCGGGCCGCCGGCAATTACGCGGCGCACCTTGACATAATCCTCATCGCTTTGCAGTTCGGCGCCGATGCCTTCGAGCGACAAACTCATTTGGATGTTAAAGTTTTCGCCGTCGTGCGGGGAAAAATACGCGGTGTGCGGCTCTATCGAATTGGTGTAGGCGTTGGCGAAAATCTGAAACACATCCTCGCCGTTAAACTGCCGCGCGCGGCGCGCCATTTGTTCATAGCGGCGGGTTAAGGTGTCGCGCACTTCCTCCTGGTCGCGGTCGGAAAGTTGCAGCGTCAAGATGTCGTTTTTGATTCGCTTGCGCCACAATTCATCCAATGCGGATTGGTCGGCCGGCCATTCGGCTTCGGCGCGGTCCAGCACATAATTTTCCTTGCGGTCAAAATCAAACGGCTGGGTTAATCGCATCAAGGCAAAATCGGCGCGTTGTTGCAGGCGCATTCGATACAAATCGAACATCACAAACACCGGCTTTAAATTGCCGCGCTTAATTAAATCGTCAAAATAATTGCGCAACGCTTCGAATCGATCGATGTCCGAACGCATAAAAATACTGCGCGCCGGGTCGAGGCGTTCCAAATACAATTCATAGATCTCGCCGGAAAATGCATCGTTTAACGCACGATTGCGATAATGCGATTGCGCGATTAAGTGTTGAATGATTTTTAACGATACGGCTTGTTGTGTGGTCGCGGTCAATGCCGATGTTTCGGCATTGGTCGAGTTGGTGACGCTGTTGGCGTTGTCGCCGGCGACAGTGTCGGCAATGGCGACGCTTGCCAATGATGCGCCGAGTAACGCACCGAGTATTGTGCGAAGTGCTGTGCGCGACCAAGTGTGCAACAAGGTGCGTGACCAAGTGCACAAACAAATGCGCAACCAAGTGCGCGACGGGATTAATGACGGTGAAATTAACACGGGATAATGGGATGGAGTGGACGACGGTTTAATTCAAGTTCACTGTAAATTGTTGCAAGTGCGAGTGCGATTGTAAAACACACATACGCATGCACATCCGCACCGACACAGTTTTATCGACGGCGGCAACACAGTTACAGTGTTAAAGTTTTACAAGTGTTACAGTTTCGCAATCTCCTCACGCAATGCATCCGGCGAATCATTGCGCAACAGTTTGTTTTTGCCGAGCAATAATACGCGGTCGAATTGGTTGGCGTAACTTGGGTCGTTTTGCGCCCAAATCAAACAGCGATTGCGGCGGCGTTCGATGACGCGCCCGAGTATGCGCGAAAATCCGCGTCCATCCAAACCGGACAACAGATTATTGACGATGAGGATGTCGGGGTTTTTTAACAACGCGCGCGCCAAGCAAAGTTTTTCGCGCACCACGCCGGACAGTTTCGAACCGCCGGCGCCGGCCGGGCAATTCAAGCCGGCGAGAATAATCGCGCGGTCGAGGTTGGTTTGTTTAAGGGTCGCGCGAATCGTTTCGGTTACGCGCGGCTGCAGATGCCCTTTGGCGTAGGCGATTTTACCAAACAATAAATTTTCCTGCATCGACATCCCGGCATTGTAGCGGGTTGCGTCGTAAAAGCGAATCGCCGCATTGTCGTCGCCCAATTCGCGCATCAAGGCGCGGCGCGCCTCCAGCACCTTCTCGCGCAACGGCGCGGTCACCAAATCCAATCGATGGCGCGCCGGACACAGTTTAAAACTGACGCGCGCCAATTCGCCGCGTTGTGCGGCGGTTAATGCATCGACGCCGCGTTCGCCGGCTTGGCCGAGCAGGCGGCGATAATCCGGCAGGTCGGCCGCGGTGATGAAACTGAATTGTTCGAACAGTTCGCTGTCGTCCGGCACATCGGAAAATAATTCGACCATTAACTTCGCCAATTCCAAGCCGATGCGCGACAAATCGCGGCGCAAGCCGCTGCTTTTTAATACGCGTTGCGCCAACGGGTTTTGCGCCAAAAATTCGGATGCGCTACGATGCGCCAATGGCGTGCCAAACAACAGATTCTCCTCGACGCTTAAGTTTTCGATGTAGGCGTCGGCATCCAGCGATTCGATAATCGCGCCGGCGCCGCTTTCGAGTTGATTGATTTGTTCGCGCAATCGCGCGCGCAAGGTGACGATTTGCGCCGCCAATTGTTCGGGGATGTCGATGTCTTCGGCGGTGCGCAACGCCAAGGTCAACAATTCATCATCCAACTCGACGCAGTCAATCACCGCCAACACAATGTCGTCGAATTCCGCCGCCGTGGTCGCGCCGGCTTGGGCGATGTCGACCCAATCGGCGTGGATGTCGTCCGCGGAATTGCCGGAGGCGTTGGCTTCCTTAATCATCTTGCGCCGCGCTTCATTGGCGTCACTGTTGTTGTCACTGTTACTGTCACCGGCACTGTTACTTTTACCGTTGCCGGCACTTTCACTGTCACTGTCGCCGCCGCCATTGTCATTGGCGCCAACCGACAACGCACGGTGTTTTAATCCGTACAACAAATTATCGCGCAACGATGCATTAAACACGCGCGAAGTCGGCGCGCAATAACCGATGCGCCGTCCGGTGACCGATTCGGGCAAGGCGGTTAATTCCAGTTGATTGATATGCACCGCCCCGCCGCTCGGCGGCAACAAGCCGGCGAGAAGTTGCGCCAATTCATCGGCCGCGGTGCCGTCGCCGCTGAGGATTAAGGTGTGCTGCGCGCCGTCCAATTCGAAGTCGAAGCCATCGACTTGCGCGCCGGCGTCGTCGGCGTAACTTAATCGTTGCGCGCGAATCTTGCCGTCCAATTGATGCGCGGCGTCGGCGTCGGCTTGCAGGCGGTTTTCATCGAGCATATTGTCGGGCGCGAATTGTTCGATGATTTGCGCGTATTTCACCTTTACATCTTCGCTGATTTGGTAGAACTTTAACAATTCCTTCCACGGCGGCGAGACTTCTTTATACGCTAGCAACACCCCGAGCAAGGCGCCGAGCGAGAGTTCGTTTTGCAACACAAAATAGCCGCCAATCGAATAAAAGAAAAACGGCGTGAGTAGCGCAAGGAAATTGTTTACAAACTTAATGAAAAACTTGCGACGATAGATTTCATAGCGAATCGAAAAGATGTCGCCCAATCGATGGCTGACATCGGCGCGTTCGTAACGCCCGGTGTCGTTGGCGTGAATGTCGGCGATGCCGACGACCGATTCGCCGATGCGGTCGGATAATCTGCGCACGACTTGCACGCGTTGCTTGCTGAGTTGGTTGACCTTGTGCTGCAGACGCGGTATCAAATATACCTGCGGCGGATACAACGCTATCGACGCCAGCCCAAGCCAAAAATCCTGCACAAAAATAAACGACAGATAGGTAATCAACAACCCGCCTTGCATCACCGGCAAGGCAACCGCATCGCCGATAAACCCGCCGAGCGGTTCGGTTTCGGCGGTGACCATCGGGATGATTTCGCCCGGGCTGACGTTCTTAAAATGCGGCAACGGGAACCGCTGAATGCGCGCATACAACATATAACGAAACCGCCGCAGCATCCGCTCGCCCAACACGCCGCGATACACATTAATCGCGTACTTCATCCCGCCGTTAATAATCACCATCAACAAAAACAATCCGCTCAACAAAAACAGATACTGAATCTGCGTCACAGTTAACCCCAACACCGAAAACTGCACATTGCCGCCGCCGATGGCTTTGTTGACAATCAGTTTGGGAATTTCCAGTGAGTAATACACCAACGGCATCGACGCGATGGTCAGCACGACGAGAAAAACCTGATGCATTTTGGTGTGCGTCAGGATGTATTTATAAATGGATTTTTCCATTTGTCTTGTTCGGTTTGTTGTGTTGTCGAATGTGATTCGAAGTTACGGATTCGAATTGCGGTTTGCGGTTATGAATCGAAGTTACGACTCGCAGTTACAAGTTAAAGTTGACTTAACGTTGTCGCGTTGTCGAGTGTATTAAGGTTTGTTCGATGACGGTGTTTGCGCATCCAACTGATGCTGCAATTCCGCCGCATGCCGACTGGTGTCGGCGAGTTTTGCGCTTAAGGTGCGCAACACATCCAACGCCACTTGCGGATGTCCGCTGATGAGTTCCAAAAATCGTTCATTGGGAATTCGCAATGCACTAACCGCCCCGCGCGCGCGCACCGAAGCGGTGCGGTTTGCGCCGCTCAGCACCGCCATCTCGCCGACCAAATTATTCGCGCCGAGCGTTGCCAGCAGCACTTCATTCGAGCCGCGTTCGCCGCTTAAAATTTCGACTTCGCCACCCAATATCACATAGGCGCAATCGGACGTTTCGTCTTGATAAAACAAATAATCGCGGTCGGCGTATTCAAACACCTCGCAGGTAAACGCCAGCAATTTTAATTGCCGCGCGTCCAACCCGGACAACAACGGCACCTGTTTTAATTGCTGCGCTTCTTTTAACATTGCCATCTTGGTTTCCTCCGCCGCGTTAATTACTGTGTCGATTAATGTGCAGTAACTTGATAAGAAAAAAACAAGTGACGAATAGTTAACCGTGAACAACACTTCGCCAACGCATCGCATTGTAGCCGATTTACCGCGTTGCCGTGTATGCCCTGCGGCATTGACGCTGCATTAGTGTTGCACGAGTGTTGTACAATGCCGCCGATGGATGCCATCGACCTTGCGCTGACGTTTGACGACGTGTTGTTGTTGCCGGCCAAATCGGCGGTGGTGCCGCGCGATGCCGAGTTGCGCACGCGATTTACGCGCACCCTTTCCTTAAATATTCCGCTGATGTCGGCGGCGATGGATACGGTCACCGGCGGCGACGCCGCGATTTGTTTGGCGCGCGCCGGCGGGGTTGGCGTTATTCATCGCAACTGCACGCCGCAGGAACAGGCGCGCGAAGTGCGCCGCGTTAAAAAGCACGAGAGCGGCGTGATTGGCGAGCCGGTTACGGTGAACAAACACGCGAAGGTGCGCGATGTGTTGCACTTGATGCGCGAATACAACATCTCCGGCGTGCCGGTGATGGATGGCGCGCGAGTCGTCGGCATCGTCACCAACCGCGATTTGCGATTCGAACAATCGCAGGATACGCCGATTAGCGAATTGATGACGCCTGAGGATAAACTCATCACCGTACGCGCCGGCGCGGCGCGCGCCGAGATTGAACAGTTGCTGCATCAACATCGCATCGAAAAATTGCCGGTGGTCGATGCGGCGATGCAGTTGAAGGGGTTAATCACCGTCAAAGACATCCAAAAAGCCACCGATTTCCCCAACGCTTGCAAGGATGAACACGGGCGATTATTGGCGGCGGCGACGGTCGGCGTCGGCGCGGATGCAGATGAACGCATCGAGCAATTGGTCGCCGCGGAAGTCGATGCGATTGTGGTCGACACCGCGCACGGGCATTCGCACGGCGTATTGGAACGGGTGCGGATGATTAAGCGCGAATACGCCGATGTGCAGGTCGTCGCCGGCAACATCGTCACCGCCGAAGCGGCGCGCGATTTGGTCGAGGTCGGCGCGGATGCGGTTAAGGTCGGCATCGGCCCCGGCTCGATATGCACCACGCGGATGGTCGCCGGCGTCGGCGTGCCGCAAATCCACGCGCTTAATGCGGTGCGCAATGGGCTCAAAGGCACCGGCGTGCCGTTCATCGCAGACGGCGGCATTCGCTATTCCGGCGACATCGCCAAGTGCATCGCGGTTGGCGCGCATTCGGTGATGGTCGGCGGCTTGTTGGCCGGCACCGATGAATCGCCCGGCGAGATTGAGATTTATCAAGGGCGTTCGTATAAAACCTATCGCGGCATGGGCTCGCTCGGCGCGATGCAAAAAGGTTCGCGCGACCGATATTTTCAGGACAATGTCGAAAGCGCGGATAAGTTGGTCGCCGAAGGCGTCGAGGGGCGGGTGCCGTATAAAGGCCCGATGGCGACCGTGATTCATCAATTAATGGGCGGCTTGCGTTCGAGTATGGGTTATACCGGCAACGCCGACATCGAACAAATGCGCACACGCGCGCGGTTTGTGCGGATTACCGGCGCGGGCATGCGCGAAAGTCATGTGCATGATGTGTCGATTGTGAAGGAAGCGCCGAATTATCAGCGGGGTTGAGACGCGGTGCGCGGGGTTGGTTTTGGTTATTGACGGTTGTAACTTTCACTTGGCGCTTGGCACTTTGTACTGCGACAAGTTAAGCGGTGTGAAGTAACAATAAAAGCAACATAAAAACAAAAAGCCCGCCGTGTCCAAGACAACGGCGGGCAATATGATTCGGTCACACAGTCGGCAGTTACATAGAAGCGACTCGACTTAAAACTTCACCGCCCCCTGCAACAACAACCGCCGTTCGGCATCACGATGTCGACCGTCGAGTTGTTCGCCGGTCAGGTTTAAATCGAAGTAACGATGCGGTGACCAATCCAGCCCCAAGCGGAAAATCTCCTCATCGGCGGTGATGAATTCGCCAAACGGCGCGAGGATGCCGTGCGCACTTTGGAAGCCGTAGGATACGCGCGATTCGGTGCGCCATTGATAGAGCGAATCGTCGGCCTCGCCATCGATGTCGCCGATGGATTCGGCATCCCACACCCGCCCGAATCCGTTTTCGGTTTCGCCGTAACTCGGGCGCACTTGAACCGCCAGCCCGGGTTCGCCGCCGCGTCCATAGCGGAATTGCCCGTAGCCGCCCCACTCTTCATAATTGTCGCGCCCAATCAAGCCGTGCGCGGCGTATTCGAAGGTTGCGCGTTCGCTTTGATAACTGCCGCCAATCGCGGTTTCAATCGCGGTGCCGGTGGGGCCGTCGCCGCCGTCGCTGCGAAAGCCCATCTCGACAAACACCGCGCGTTGGTCGCCGGGCAGGCGGTCATGCCATTTGAGCAAGGCGCGGGTGGTGGTGCTGTTGATGGTTTGTTGCGCCAATCTGTTTTCCTCTCCACGCGCGCCATCGATTTGCAATTCACTGCTGCGCCATTCGCCGCGCAATTGCACTTGCGGCGACAATTCATTGCTCGCGCCCAAATTGTAGGCGTCCATTTCCAAATCGCTGGTCAGGTCGTTTCTGCCTTCTTCGGTGACGCGCATTACGCCGTTACCACTGCCGATGCCGCCCCAGACGTTTACGCCTTCGCGATGCCAGTTAACATATTGCCAGCGATTGTTCAGCGATATGTCGTAGTTGCCGTTGTTGCCGTTGTCGACGGGGAAATAATTAACCGATGCATCGGTTTGCGATACGGCGACGCCGACCAACAGATTATGCACTTTAAGGTCGAAGCCGAGATGCGCGCCGGCGATTTTGCCGCGCCAATCGTGCGTGGATAAATTGCCCTGTATCTCACGGAAATCCGCACTGCCCCACACGGTCGCATCGGATATCGTCGGGTTCACTCCGCCGTGAAACGGCAGGACGAATCGGCTGCCGTTGAGCAAGGCGTTTTTGTCCAAGTTGCCGTCGGCGTACTCTTTCAGATTTTGCGCCAACGCCGTCATCGGCGTTTGCCCGCCTATCGACAGTTGCGGCACACCGCCAACCGCAATGCGTTCGGTGATGGCGGCTAATGTGCCGGCGGTGGAAGCGGCGGCGATTTGCGACAGCACCGCATCGCTAACCTCCTTGATGATGGTTGGGTCATTTTGGAAGTCGATGCGGAAGGTCACCGTCGCCGTTGCCGGCGTTTGATTGGTTTGGAAAAAGTAATGCGCGGTCAACACATATTCGGGGACTTTCGGGTCATTGGTTTGCCCGAATTGTTCGTCGCTTGCCAAGTACACCGGGAGGGAGTAGTTGGTGTAGTCGGTCGAGTCGGTCGACCGATAATAGGTCAAGCCGACATCGGTCGGCGTCGGCGATATCGAAAAGGTTACTTGCGGGTTTTTGCCATCGGATTGGGCAACGACCAACTCGACCAAATCGTCGTCGTTCAGTTGACCGTTCAGTTGATAAGTTTGCGGGCTGCCGGCGGGGAAACGCAGGCGAGTCGGTTCGTTGTCAGCCTGCGTCTTAAACGCCAACGGCGTAACCGTAACATCCAAATGCAAAGCGGTCACCGTGCCGTTGGCATCGGTGACGGTGTAGCGTATCGGTTGCGTCAATTCGGAAAGACCGGCGATGACCAATTCATCCTCATCCGCGTGAAGCATTCGCGTATCGGCGTCAAACCGCACCCCGCTGGCAAACTCTTCAGGCGTTACCCCATCCGTTTTGGTCAACTTGTAAGTATACGGCCCTTGCCCGCCGCTAACTTGCGGCAACGGACCATACGCACCACCGATTGCCAAATGGAGAGACATCGTCGGGTCATCTTCGAACCCGGTAAAGAACAACCGCCCGGCTTCGCGCAAGGTAAATGTAAAGGTCGCCGTTGCGCCCAAGCGGTCGGTGACGGTAATCGTATACAGCACCGTGGCGATGGTGGCGACAGTCGGCGTGCCGCGAATCTTGCCGTTGGCTTCGATAAACGTCAATCCGGCCGGCAACGGCGGCGTGATGTCGTACGATTTCTCGCCGGTGCCGCCCGTTATCTCCGGCAACACACGAACATCGCTGTTGGAACCGATTGGCACCGCAAAATCCGTTTCGGCCCCGGCATCATCGACGACCAAGGCATCGACCACCCGCATCGTCAATTCGAATGTGCCGCTACGCGGCGGCGTTGCGCTGTCGGTGGCGATGCGCGTATAGGTAAACAGCCCGACCGCAGTCGGCGTGCCGCTGATAATCACGCTGTTATCCGATTGCGCTTGCGCGGTTAAGCCGGTCGGCAATGCGCCGACGCCGGTGCTGTATGCCACCGCCCCGACGCCTTGCGTTGACGGCGGTATGGTTAACGCTTCGCGCACAGTGCCATCTGCGCCGCTGTATTTTGGATTGCCGGCGGTGTAGACGGCGGCGCGGATTGCATCGGCGGCGAACACCGGCGCCGTGCGGATTTCGATGGTGAAAGTTGCGTACGCTTTGGCGCCGTCGTATGGGTCAGTGGCGACCAATACATAATCGGTGGAGGATGCCGTCAGCGGTGCATCGCCGCTCAATTGCGCGGTGGCCCCGCCGCTAAAAGTTAAGCCTTCCGCCAAACTATACGCCCCGCCGCCGATGCCGGTTAAGGAATAGGCAACATCGCCGATTGGGTTGCTCGACTGCTCCAACGGCAAGTTGATGCCGACTTCGCCGGTTTGCAGGCTGACATTCGATTGCGCCAACGCCAACGCCGCAGTGACGCGGATTTCGGTGTTGCGCGAGTGGATTGCGCCGTGTCGGTCGCGTACATGATAGGTGACGCGATATGTCATTGCTTGCGTCGGTGCGCCGGATAATCGGCGCGTGCTTGGGTTGAATACGATGCCGTCGGCGGCGAAGGCGGCGGATGCATACAGCGTGCCGTCGGCGGTTAATTGATAAGTCAATGGCGAAGAGCCGTCTGAGGCTTGCGGCAATCGCGTATCGCTGGGAATCGACGCACCAACGCGCACACCGAAGCCGTCGGTCAACGCAGTCGCTTGGGCGCCGCTGAAGGACGGCGTATTGCTAAACAGCACGGAGAAGGTGACGGCATCATTGGCGCCGTTTTCATCGATGACGCTGTATGCCAGCATCAACGATGCACTCGGGCGCGCACCGCCGAGATAACGCAAATTGCGCGAACTCGGCGTAAATTGCAATTGAACCGGCGGCAATGCGCCCGAAAGCGTCGTGACCGCATAAGTTAAATTGCCAACGCCGTCTTGTGCGGTTGGCAGGATGAAGGCGGCGGCGATGCCGACGGTGAAGGATAAATCGTCCTGCGCTTGTATCGGCAGGAATATCGGGTCGGCGACCGCCACGCTGAATGTTGTTGCGGCGGTTACGCCGTTGGAATCGGTGGCGGTGAAGGTGAAATCGCCGGCGACTGAGGTGGCGAGGGTGTTGTCGCTGCGCAATTCGCGCGACGCCGCATCAAATTCCAGCCCGCTTGCGCTTGGCGTGAGGGCGTAGGTTAACACCCCGGCCCCGCCGCTGGCGGCGTTTAGCGTGTAAGTAACGGCGCGATTGGCGGTATACGACAAGGGTTCTTGCTGCGCGAATGTTGGTTGGTCGGCGACGACGATATCGAAGCCCAATGTATCAGGGGTGCCGCCGTCATCGGCGCTCAGCGTATAACTGCCGGTGGCGGTTACCGTCAATGCAGTGCTGCTGCTTAATATCGGCAAGGTTATATTCAACATCAATCCGGCCGGCGGTGTGGTGCCGTTTGCGCGGGTTAGCGTATAGGTCAATGCGGTCGCCCCGCCGGAGGCTTCGGGCAGGGTGAAATCGGTGACAGTGCCGGCGGTGAAGGTTATCGGCTCGATTTCGGTTACGGTGAAAAACGCCCCGGCGGTGATGTCGACACTGAATGTTGTGCTTGCGCTTGCCCCGAGTGCGTCCGTTGCGCTCAGCACATAATCAGTGTTGCCGACATCGGCGGCGGTGAGGGTGTCGGCGGTATAGGCAAATTCGAGGGTGGCCGCATCAAACACCGGCGTCGCCGGCAACGCCGCCCCGCTTTGCAATGCCAAACTATAGGTGACTGTGCCACTGCCGCCGTTGGCTTCGGTTAAGGTGCGGGTGACGCTGGCGGCGTAGTTGTAGACCAAATTCGCTTGCCCGGTGAATTCCAATTGCTCGGCGACGTTGATGCTGAAGGTGCGGTCGGCGGTGGCGACGCTATCCGATGCGCGCAGGATATACCGCCCGCCGGCGGTGGTCGTCAAGGCGGCGGTCGAGCGCAATTCGCGCGTGTCGGTGTCGAATTCGAATCCGCCGGGCAATGCGCCGCCGCTTAGCGGCATTACCGTGTAGGTCAATATGTATCGCCCGCCGACCGCTTCGGTTAAGGTGTAGGTGGTGGGATGGGTGGCGGTGAATGACACATCGCTTTGGGTGGTTTCGAATGTCGGGTTGACCGGGGCGGTGACGGTCAGTGAAAATGTTGTCAGTCCCCTGGTTGTTATTGATGGATCCCTTGCGTTGATCGCCGCGCGATAATACGCCTGCAAGGTGTAGGTGCCACCGAAGTTGGACGGCGTGGAGGCGGTGCTGGCGATGGTAAACGGATATTGGCTGTGCGCGGCGGAGATGACAAACCCATTGGTGTCTTCCAACTGCGGACGCGGGTCGATGTCGCTGTCGATTTGGGTGATGTTGTAGCGCACTTGACGGTCGACGCTGTTGTCCGCTTCGGGCATGGTGAATATGCGCGGTGCGTCTGAGGAAAAGGTGAACCCGTAAAAATCGGCGGCGAATGTCGGCAATAAGACGACGCGGAATACCAAATCAATCGTGCCGGTTGCGCCGTTTCTGTCGGTGGCGGTCAAGGGCACGGTGTAATCGCCCGCCGTCAGCCGGGTGGCTTGAAAGATGTGGGCTTCGTTGACGCCGTCCGCAGCCACCTTGTTTTCGAAAAAGAGCGGAAGCCCGCCGTAATCCACCGTGTAAACAAGCCTACCGACGCCGTCGTCCGCACGGAAGAAATATTCGACTGAACCTTCATCGACGAAATAAAGCGGCGAATAATTTTGGTCAAAATTCGGCGCAGGCACGACGACTATCGTAAGGGTCGAGGCGGCGGTCGCACCGTTGGCGTCCGTGACGGTCAATACATATTCCCCGCCATCGCTCAATTCCAAACTCCCGCCGATGGTCAATGCGGTCGGCACGGTATCGACAAACATCACCCTCGCCGGCAACGCCCCGCCGCCCGAGGGCGCCAGCGAATAGGTATACGGCGTCATCCCGCCGATTGCTTCGTTGATGCCTTTAGTCGTACTTGCGCCGGCGGTGAACGACAATTCCGCTTGGGCGAGCGGGAATTGCGGCGTGGCCGGCGGTTGGATGGTGAAGGTTATAGTTGCTTCGGCGATGCTGCCGGCGGCTTGATAATAGGCGCGGAAGGTGGCGACGACAGTGCCCGGGGCGGTGGCGACATCAGTGGCGACGGTAAATGGCGATGCACCGTCCGCCGCCGCCGTCAAGCCGGCGGCGTTAAGGGCGATGCGGGTGGTGTTTGGCATCGTGTATATCAGATGCACGGCATCGCCAATCGATTGCGGCATTTCGATGGTTTGCGGCGTGCCTTGCGTATAGGTGAATGCGTATTCGGCGTTGGCGAAAGCCGGTGAATCGGCGGTGCTTAAGATTTGTATCGCCACTTGGCGTTGGCTCGACATGCCGTTGGCGTCTGTGGCGATGAGTTGATACGGCGTCAGCGGTTGCGCCGCTTGCCCGCCGGCATTGGTTATCAGCGTCTCACCGGATTCTTCGACGAATCGCAAGCCATTCGCCCCGCTTGCCGGCAATGGCGGGTTGGTGCTGTAGGTCAATACGCCGGTGCCGCCGCCGGCGGTGATTATGTATTTCTCGCCGCCGGCTTGGGTGAATACGAAAGTGCGCATTAAGGTCTGCGGGAATGTTGGGGCGGCGACTACGCTAACCGTGAATGTGGTGGCGGCGGCGGCGTTGTTGGCGTCTGTGGCGGTGAGGATGTAATCGCCGCTGTCGGCCAACACTATCGATGCAGTGGTGCGCAATTGACGGGTGGCGGAGTCGAACTGTAACGCCGCCGGCACTGTGCCGCTTGCGCTTGCGAAGGTGTAGGTGTATGCCCCACTGCCGCCGCTTGCCGCAGATAAGGTGTAGGTTTGGGCTTCGCCTTGGCTATAGGTTAAATCGGCTTGGGCTTCGGCGAATACCGGGGCGGTCGGGCTGGTGCTGATGGTGATGGTGAATGCATATTCGGCGGTTGCACCGTTGGCGTCCGTGGCGGTGTAGGTGACGGCGAGGCTGGTCGGACTGTTGGCGGTGCCTTCGATTAACGCCGGGCTGTTTGCCGTCGCCGCTTTATAGGTGAGTTGTATTGAGCCGAATCGGATGTTGTCGGCGATGACGCTGCCGCCGCTGGAAAGTTCATAGGCAATCGCCGCCGCCCCGCCATACACCGTCGGCAAGGTGATGCTGACATTTTGGTCGGTCAAGGCGAGGTTGTATTCTTCGCTCAGATAATCGGCAAACAGCACCGCCGGGGCGATGTCGATGCTGAAGGTGATGGCGGCGGTTCGGCTGTCGGCGTCTGTGGCGGTGAGGATGTAATCGTCGGCGGCGGAATCGTGCAATTGATTAGTGCTGCGCAATTCTTGGCTGGCGGAGTCGAAGGTGAATCCGTTTGGCAAGGCGTCTCCGTTTAGGCGGGTGATGGTGTAGACGACGGGCGGCGTGCCGGTGTTGGCGTCGAGTTGTTTTAGGGTGAATGTGGCCGGATGGGCGGCGGTGAAGGAGAGGTCGGGTTGGGGGGTGCCGCTGAATGCCGGGGCGACGATGTTGACTCGTTGGTATACGGTGAAAGTTGCGGTGACATCGAGGGTGTCGTGGGCGATTCGGATAAAGGTGTAATCGCCGCCGGCGGCGGGCGAGCCGCTGAGCACCAAACGGTTGTCGCTTAATTCGGTTGCGGTTAAGCCGTTAGGGTCGCCGGCATTGGAATAGGTGAGCGTGCCTTCGCCGCCGGTGGCGGCGGGGATGGTTAATGCGGTGTATGCCGTGCCGTCGCTGACAAATGCACTGCTGCCGAAGGTGTAGGTGGTTTGGATTGATGATGGGCTAAACACCACCGGCGTCACCACGGAAAGTGCAAATGTGGTGGTTGCAAAGTTGTCGTCTTCATCGCCGGCGGTGAGTTCGTAATTAATCGGTGCGTAAAAAGTGCTGCGGGTGTTGGCGGTTAACACCGGCGTCGATACGCCGCCAATGTCGACGACTTCGATGCCGATGCCGGTTAATGCACCGTCGGCGGCGTTGACCAAAGCGACGCTGTAAGTGAGATTTTTATACCCTTCGCTTGCGGGTTGCAGGGCGTAACTAATCGGTTGACCGATGAACGCCTGAACAGCGTCTTGCGTTACTTCGAATGTCGGCAGGCGGAAGTATTCGAAGGTGAAATGTATCGCCGGCGGTGCAGTACCGTTGATGTCTTCGTAGATATACCATTCAAACGCCGTATGCCCGTAGGTAAGCAACAAGTCACCGACAGTATCGTTCGGACTGCTAAATTGCATGATGGGGAGGTTCTCTGGCGTAGCATAGTAGGGATTGTTCACTGTCCAGCCGTTGACGGTGACGGGGCAATTGCTGGGGCCGGTATTCCCCGTTGCCCCGGTTCGTAGCGTGGTTGTTACTCGGCTTGAGTAAGTATTACCACCAACAGTAGTCCTGCAACCGTTGACATACATCCAAAACTCCCAAGCGTAGTCGTCAAAGTCTTCTGAACCGGGATTGATGGAAGGCAAGGTCAACGATGTCGGCAACGTTTCACCATAATGCAACGGAAACACATCGCCATTTTGGACACGCTCGGGGTTGTTGTAATAACTGCTCTGGGCATGCACCTGCCCGGCAACGCCGAGCATCATCAAGCCCAACAACAAAGGAATTTTAAGCAAGCGTTTCATCGTCAAACTCTCGTTCGTAAATAGGTGCAATGCAAATGTAAATGGCGGACAAAGTTCGCCAAAATGAATGCGCGGATTATGCGCAACCCGCCCCTCTTTGTCAAGCGGCGAAAACCCCTTGTTTTATGCCATTCCTTGCCACCGCCACCCAATTCCTATGCATCGGAAAGCCATTCCTATGCATCGGAACGCCACCCAAATGCATACGGATACCATCCAAATGCATACAGCCGCCGCCCAAATACATGTTTGCACCGTCCAAATGCATACAGACGCCATCCAAATGCATCTTTGCACCATCCAAATGCATACGGACACCATCCAAATGCATACCAACGCCGCCCAAATGCATGGCAAATAAACCACATTGCGCATATCCCGCCCATACCGCCGAACGCAACATCGATTCTGTCGAGCGTGGCGTCGAGTTTGCAATCGCTCATTGGTTAACCGTTGAGAATGCGGATGATGTAGTAAATGCCCGCCAACAAAGTGACGATGCCCCCGCCGATTGCCGCCAACGTCTTGCGCATTTCACGCTTGTCTTGCGCGCGCTCCTCGGCGCGCTCTTTTTTGTCAGCGGCGCGCTGGTCGGCGTGCTTTTGTTGGTCTTTGACGCGCTGCTCGGCGATTGTTTTTTGGGTTTGGGCGATGAGTGCAAGTGCAGCCGCGTTATTCGCGGCAATCGTTTCACGAATCTCGACCTGTGCAATGCCAAACTTATCAAGTTTGATGCCATACCTATCGAGCCGGCTATAGAGTTTGCTTGCCGCCTTGGCAATCTCTTGCAACGCAAAAGCGCGGTCACGCGATGAATTGACATCGGCGTACGACTTAAGATTCGAATCCAATTGCTCGATAAGCGTTTCGAGTTGCGTAATGGTCGAATTAACCGGCGCCAATGCACCGTTCAACTGCGAAACGGCAACCAAATTCACCTGCGCATTGCGTATCGCAACAACAATCGCCTTGGCATGATCGACGACCACGCCGGCTTCCTCAAGCAAGGTGGATTCGTGCTGAGTGTCGAAAGCGGGTTGTGAAGTGCTCATTGAGTTGTTCCTCCGGTGTGGATGTTAAACGATTAAGTGTTGAGAATGCGGATGATATAGAAAATCCCCGCCAAAATCACGACGGCAAGCATGACGGCTTGATAAACCGCGTTGCGCGTATCGCGCTTATCTTGCGCACGCTCCTCGGCACGTTCTTTTTTTGTCAGCGGCGCGTTGCTCGGCACGTTCCGCTTTGTCTGCGACACGGTTGGCGACGTGTTCTGCGCGCCACTCGGCAAGTGCAATGCCAATAGTGTCGAGCGCAACGTCGATTCTGTCGAGCGTGGCGTCGAGTTTGCAAATACTCATCGGTTCATCCGCAACGGAAGTCGATTAAGTGTTAAAGATGCGGACGATATAAAAAACCCCCGCCAAAATCGCGACGCCAACCATAACCATTTGATAAAGCGCATTGCGCCTGTCACGCTTATCTTGCGCCCGTTCCTCGGCGCGTTCTTTGGCGCGTTTTTGTTGGTCTTGCTCGCGCTGGTCGGCGAGCCTTTGTTGGTCAGCGGCGCGCTGGTCGGCGAGCCTTTGTTGGTCAGCGGCGCGCTGGTCGGCGTGCCTTTGTTGGTCTTTGGCGCGTTGCTCGGCGATTGTTTTTTGGGTTTGGGCAACGAGCGCGAGTGCAGCCGCGTTATTCGCGGCCATCGTTTCGCGAATCTCGACCTGTGCAATGCCAAACTTATCAAGTTTGATGCCATACCTATCGAGCCGGCTATAGAGTTTGCTTGCCGCCTTGGCAATCTCTTGCAACGCAAAAGCGCGGTCACGCGATGAATTGACATCGGCGTACGATTTAAGATTCGCATCCAATTGCTCAGTAAGCGTTTCGAGTTGCGCAATGGTCGAATTAACCGGCGCCAATGCACCGTTCAACTGCGAAACGGCAACCAAATTCACCTGCGCATTGCGTATCGCAACAACAATCGCCTTGGCATGATCGACGACCACGCCGGCTTCCTCAAGCAAGGTGGATTCGTGCTGGGTATCGAAAGCGGGTTGTGAAGTGCTCATTGAGTTGTTCCTCCAGTGGTTAGGCGTTGAGAATGACGACGATGTAGTAAATGGCAGTCAACAAAGTGACAAAGCCCCCGCCGATTGTAGCCAACATCTTGCGCGTTTCGCGCGCGCGTTCTTTTTTGTCCGCGGCGCGTTCTTCGGCGTGTTCTTTTTTATCTGCGGCGCGCTGCTCGGCGTGTTCTTTTTTGTCAGCAGCGCGTTGCTCGGCAAGTTCCGTGCGAAACTCGGCAAGTGCAATGCCAATATTGTCGAGTGCAACGTCGATTCTGTCGAGCGTGGCGTCGAGTTTGCAATCGCTCATCGATTCAATCCGTAGCGGAAGTTGGTTAAGCGTTGAGAATGCGGATGATATAAAAAATCCCCGCCAAAATCGCGACGCCAACCGTAACCATTTGATAAAGCGCATTGCGCCTGTCACGCTTATCTTGCGCACGCTCCTCGGCGCGTTCTTTTTTGTCAGCGGCGCGTTCTTCGGCGTGCTCTTTTTTGTCAGCGGCGCGCTGGTCGGCGTGTTCTTTTTTGTCCTCGGCACGTTGCTCGGCGTGTTCTTTTTTGTCCGCGGCGCGCTGCTCGGCAAGTTCCGTGCGAAACTCGGCAAGTGCAATGCCAAACTTGTCAAGCTTAGCGCCAAACTTGTCGAGCCTGTCGTCGAGTTTGTCTTTTGTCTTGGCAATCTGCTGAAGAGTGAATGTACGGTCATTCGCTGCGTTGGTATCGGCATACGATTTAAGATTCTCCTCCAACTGCTCGATAAGCGTTTCGAGTTGCGTGATGGTCGCTTTAATCAGCGCCAAGTCGCCACTTAACCGCGAAGTGGTGACTAAATTCATCTGCGCATTGCGTATCGCAACAACAATCGCCTTGGCATGATCGACGACCACGCCGGCTTCTTCAAGCAAGGTGGATTCGTGCTGGGTGTCGAAAGCGGGTTGTGAAGTGCTCATTGAGTTGTTCCTCCGATGTGGATGTTAACGGTTAAGTGTTAAAGATGCGGACGATATAAAAAACCCCCGCCAAAATCGCGACGCTAACCATAATGGCTTGATAAAGCGCATTGCGCATATCGCGCTTGACTTTAACCAACTCTTCGGTGCGTTCTTTTTTGTCTTGCGCGCGTTCATCGGCGCGTGTTTTTTGGTCTTGCGCGATAACTGCGAGTACGTCCGCATTATTCGCGGCAACTGTTTCGCGCAACTCGGCGAGTTCTTCGCGGAACTTGTCAAACTGCCGAGTGTTGGCGCTTTGCAAATCCATAAATTTGCGCATCAACTTCAGCAAGTCCTGCGCGAATTCATATTGCATTTCCTTAATTTCCTGCAAAACAAACTCACGGTCTTGCGCGGAATTGGCGTCGGCATACGCTTGCATAGTCGTTTCCATCTGCGAAATCGAACCGGTTAATTCCTTAACCGAGTTGTCAAAAACATCGTCAGTGGTCAAATCCGCTTGCGCTTTTTGCACCATCTCAACAAACGCTTTGGCGTGTTCGACGGTAACGCCGGCTTGCTCGAGCCGGTCGGCTTCGTGCAGGGTGTTGAAGTTGGGTTTTGAGTTGCTCATTTGTTCCTCCAATGTGGCAATTAACGATTTAAGACATCATGCGCAACCGTGCGCACCCCATAAACATACCGCCATTCCACCCCGCCGTCAAGCGCAAAATCGCGTCAACCGCGCGTCAACCTCAAGCCAACCTCGCACCAACCTCGTGCCAAATAAAATCACCCATCACCCCTTCCCCACCCGATTTTCAATCAACTCATCCACCACCGTCGGGTCCGCCAGAGTCGAAGTATCACCCAGCGAATCCAATTCATCCGCCGCAACTTTGCGCAAGATTCTTCGCATGATTTTGCCTGAGCGGGTTTTGGGCAAACCGGGCGCCCATTGGATGACATCCGGTTTGGCGATGGCGCCGATTTCTTTGCGTACTTGGGCGGTTAATTCGTCGCGCAATTTTTCGCTCGGGGTGATGCCGACCATTAAGGTTACATAGGCGTAAATGCCCTGCCCTTTAATGGCGTGCGGATAGCCGACCACCGCCGCTTCGGCGACTTTGGGATGCAGCACCAAGGCGCTTTCGACTTCGGCGGTGCCGAGGCGATGCCCGGAGACGTTGATGACATCGTCTATGCGGCCGGTAATCCAATAATAGCCGTCGGCGTCACGGCGGGCGCCGTCGCCGGTGGTGTACATGCCCGGATGGGCGCTGAAATAGGTTTCGATGAATCGCGGATGGTCGCCGTATACCGTGCGCATTTGACCGGGCCAGGAATGTTTGATAACCAAATTGCCGCTGGCCTCGCCTTGCAGTTCATTGCCGTCGGCATCCAACAACGCCGGCGTTATGCCAAAAAATGGCAACGTCGCCGAGCCGGGTTTTAAGGCGGTGGCGCCCGGCAAAGGCGCAATTAAAATGCCGCCGGTTTCGGTTTGCCACCAAGTATCGATGACCGGACAACGCGAATCGCCGATTGTGCGGTAATACCATTGCCACGCTTCGGGGTTGATGGGTTCGCCGACTGTGCCGAGAATGCGCAAACTGTTGCGGCTGTGGGCGGTTACAAACTCATCGCCTTGCGCCATTAATGCGCGCAGGGCGGTTGGGGCGGTGTAGAAAATGTTGACCTTGTGCTTATCGACCACTTGCCAGAATCGACCGGCATCCGGATAGGTCGGCACGCCTTCGAACATCAGCGTCGTGGCGGCGTTGGCCAGCGGGCCGTAGACGATATACGAATGCCCGGTGACCCAGCCGACATCGGCGGTGCACCAATAGACCTCATCGGCGTGATAATCGAAGACGTATTTATGCGTCATCGCCGCGTATAACAAATAGCCGCCGGTGGTGTGCAGCACGCCTTTCGGGCGACCGGTGGAGCCGGAGGTGTACAGGATAAACAGCGGATCCTCGGCGTCCATTGGTTCGGGCGGGCAATCGGCGGAGGCGTCCTGCATCGCTTCGTGATACCACACATCGCGTTGGTCGCTACGGCTGACCGGGTTGCCGGTGCGTTGCACGACGATTGTGGTATGCACATTCGGGCAGGATTCCAACGCCGCATCGACATTATCTTTCAGCGGCACATTCGCCCCGCCGCGCGGGCCTTGGTCGGCGGTGATGACGATGCGACAATCGGAATCGAGGATGCGGTCGCGCAAGGCATCGGGCGAAAAGCCGCCGAATACGACCGAATGAATCGCGCCGATGCGCGCGCACGCCAACATCGCCAACGCGGCTTCGGGAATCATCGGCATATAAATCGCCACGCGGTCGCCCTTGCCGACGCCGCGCGATTTCAGCACATTCGCAAACTTACAGACATCCGTGAACAATTGCCGATAAGTGATTGATTTGCTTACCGATACATCATCGCCTTCCCAGATGATTGCGGTTTTGTCGGCATTGGTTTCGAGATGGCGGTCGACGCAGTTATAACAAGCATTCACCTTGCCGCCTTCGAACCAGGCGATTTGCGCTTTGTGATAATCGACGCGCATCACCGTCCGCCACGGCGCAAACCAATCGATAAATTCACGCGCCTGCGTCGCCCAAAATTCCGCCGGGTCGTCAATCGATTGCTGATACATTGCGCGATATTGCGCGGACGTTAAATGCGCCTTGGCGGCGGTGGATTTTGCCACCGGATACAGTTCGGGGCTGGGCGAGTTGGATGAGTTGGATGAATTGGACATTTTGATTGAGTGGTTGGAGTTAGTTTGAGTTGGTCGTAAGCGAGACGTTAACTTGTGCGCTTTACACTGTCACTTGACACTGTCACTTGCATATTAATATCGTACAATCCGCCGCGCAAGTCAATAACGCCGAGTGCGACAACACAGTGCGCAATTCCACAGTCCACAGTTCATTTGCCACAGTTCACTTGTCACTTGCACAATCCGCAACTTAAACAAAACCTATCGACATCACCATCGACATCAACAATGCCCGCCAACGACCACCCAACCAAAACCCGTTTTGACACGCTCGCCTTGCATGCCGGGCAACGCCCGGATGCGCAATTTGGCGCGCGCGCAACGCCGATTTATCAAACCGCGAGTTATGTTTTTACCGACAGCGAACACGCCGCTTCGTTGTTTAATATGGAACGCCCCGGGCACGCCTATTCGCGGCTGTCGAATCCGACTTGTGCGGTGCTCGAAGAACGCATCGCCGCCTTGGAACAAGGCGTCGGCGGCATCGCCACCGCCAGCGGTCAAGCGGCGTTGCATTTGGCATTGGCGACCTTGATGGATGGCGGCGCGCATATCGTCTCCAGCAATGCGTTATACGGCGGCTCGCATAATTTATTGCGCTATACGATGCCGCGATTTGGCATCGACACCACCTTCGTCTCGCCGCGCGACATCGATGCAATGCGCGCCGCGATTCGCCCGACGACGCGGCTGATTTTTGGCGAAGTCGTCGGCAACCCCGGCGGCGATGTGATGGATGTCGCCCAAGTCGCGCAACTCGCGCATGAGCATCGCATCCCGCTGCTGATTGATTCGACCTTCACCACGCCGTATTTATTCCAACCGTTTGCGCATGGCGCGGATTTGATTATGCATTCGGCGACCAAATTTCTCAGCGGACATGGGGCGGTGATTGGCGGGCTGTTGGTCGACCATGGGCGGTTTGATTGGGGCGGCGGGAAAAGTAAAGTTACCGGTGATATGGACGGTGACCGTGTCGCCGCCGACAATGCCAACGGCGACAGTGACGGTGACAGTGTCGCCGCCGACAACGACAGTGAAAACAAATTCGCCACCTTAGCCGCCCCGTATGAAGGCTTTCATCAAATGACCTTCGATGAAGAAGCCACGCAAGCCGCGTTTTTATTGCGCGCGCGGCGCGAAGGCTTGCGCGATTTTGGCGCGTGTATGAGTCCATCGACGGCGTTTTACATCTTGCAAGGCATCGAAACTTTATCGGTGCGAATGGCGCGGCATGTCGACAACACCCGCAAGGTCATCGCGTTTTTACAATCCGCCGATGCCGTCTCGGATATCCGCCATCCCGAATTGGAAAGCCACCCCGACCATCAACTCGCGCAAAGAATCCTGCCGAAAGGCGCGGGCGCGGTGTTTTGTTTTACGTTACAAGGCGGGCGCGACGCCGGGCGCGCATTCACCGAAGGGCTGCAAGTGTTCTCGCATTTGGCAAATGTCGGCGATGCAAAATCCCTCGTCATCCACCCCGCCAGCACCACGCATTATCGAATGAGCGACGCCGATTTAACCGCCGCCGGCATCAATCAAGGCACCATCCGCCTGTCCATCGGCTTGGAAGACGCGGACGATTTATGCGAAGACTTGGCGCGGGGGATTTATCTTGCGAAGAAAGTTGGTTGATGATTGTCGAATTGATTTGTTACATTGAATTGTCACGTTGACTTGTCACATTGATTTGTCGAATTGACTGTCACAAACTTGTCACATTAACTTGTCGAAATTAATTGTCACATTGATTTAGTGCAATTGCATCGATGAACGCAAACGCGACGGTAAAGTGCAATGAAAACTGACACGCAAAACACCGTGCAAAGTCACGCACAAAGCGGCGTACAAAACACCGCGCAAAACACCGCGCCCTATTACGCCTACACCGCCGCCCAAGTTGCGGATAAAACCCGCGACACGATACTCTTCATACACGGCGCGGCGATGGACCACAGCGTTTGGTCGCATCAAAGCCGTTATTTCGCGTATCACGGGCGCAATGTGTTGGCGGTGGATTTGCCCGGGCATGGACGGTCGCGCGCGGCGGCGTGCGCGCGCATTGGCGAATATGCCGATTGGGTTGGCGAGGTTGCGGCGCATGCGGTTGGGCGGGCGGTGCATTTGGTGGGGCATAGCATGGGCGCGTTGATTGCCTTGCAATGCGCGGCGGCGTGGCGCGCGGCGATGCCATTGGCGTCGTTGAGTTTGCTGGGCTTCGGCTATCCGATGGCGGTTAGCCGCGAATTGCTCGATGCCGCGCGCGATGCGCCGTCGACGGCATATTCGATGATGACGCAATGGAGCCATGCATCACAATTGGGCGGCGAGCCGGCGCCGGGGTTTTGGTCGGCGGGAATGCAGATGAGTATGATGTCGAACAGTCGACGCGGCGTGTTGCATGCCGATTTAACCGCCTGCAATGAATATCGCGACGGCGAAGCCGCGCTCGATAAAATCGCCGCCGCCGATTGCGCGATACTTTTTATTTGCGGCGTGCATGACAAAATGGCGCCGCGCAAATCCGCGCAACAATTCGCCGCGCGCCGCAAACCATTGCCGAAAGGCAGCGCGATTGTGTCGCTGGATAATTGCGGGCATAATTTAATGGGCGAATCGCCGGACGGCGTTCGCGCGGCGTTGAAACGGTTTATCGATGCGAATGTGGTGGTGCGGTGACTTGTTTGGAACTTGATGACAATGCACTTGTCACCACGCGAACTTATCGCAAATCGCAAACCGACTCGCTATCATTAGTTAATTCACTTGCACTGTTTCACTTACACTGTCCGCACATAAATCAAACACCGTAATCAACCCAGGCTCACACTTAAATCAAACTTCTCAAAATGAAATCCATCAGCCAACTCATCATCCCCCGCTATCTTGCGCAGTTGACCGACGCAGACGGCGGCGTATTGGAAAACGCCGCGCTTGCGGTGAATGACGACAAAATTATCGCGGTTGATTCGCTCGATGCGATTCGCAAAAAATATCGCGCCGCAAACGAAATCACGCTCGACCAACATATCGTGTTGCCCGGCTTGGTCAATGCGCATACGCATGCATCGATGTCGTTGTTGCGCGGCTATGCCGATGATTTGCCGTTGATGCAATGGTTGGAACAACACATTTGGCCGGCCGAAGGCAAATGGGTTGATGAACAATTCATCGAAGTCGGCGCGAACTTGGCGATGCTCGAAATGATTCGCGGCGGCACGACTTGTTTTAACGACATGTATTTTTACCCCGATGTCGTCGCCCGCTGCGCAGCATCCGCCGGCATGCGCGCTTGCGTCGGGATGATAGTGCTGGATTTTCCCAGCGTGTGGGCGCAATCATCGGAGGAATACATCAACAAAGGGTTGGCGGTGCGCGATGAAACGCGCCATTCGCCGCTGATAACCACCGCCTTCGCACCGCATGCGCCGTATACCGTCAGCGATGAACCGCTCGATAAAATCCGCACATTAGCCGAAGAATTGGAATGCATGATTCACATGCACGTGCATGAAACCGTAGACGAAGTCGAAGGCTCGATACAACAACACAAAATGCGCCCGCTCGAACGCCTGCATAAACTCGGCTTGCTCAGCCCAAAATTATGCGCGGTGCACATGGTGCATCTGCTGCCCGGCGAAATCGAAAGCGTCGCCGAAAGCGGCGTGCGCATCGTGCATTGCCCGCAATCCAATCTCAAACTCGGCAACGGCTTCTGCCCAGTCGATAAATTGACGCAACACAACATCACCGTCGCCATCGGCACCGACGGCGCCGCCAGCAACAACGACCTCGACATGTTCGCCGAAACCCAAACCGCCGCCCTACTCGCCAAAGGCGCAAGCGCAAACGCCTCGGCCCTGCCCGCCCCCCAAGCCCTACAAGCCGCCACCACCGCCGGCGCAAAAGCCCTCGGCTTGGACGACCAAATCGGCGCCCTAACCCCCGGCAAACAAGCCGACTTCATCGCCGTAGACCTCTCCGCCGCCAACACCCAACCCGTCTACAACCCCATCAGCCAACTAATCTACGCCACCACCGCCTCGCAAGTCAGCGATGTTTGGGTTAACGGCAAGCGGTTGTTGGAGGGGCGAGAGTTTACGACGTTGGATGAGGCGGAGATATTGGCGAAGGCGCGGGAGTGGGGAGTGCGGGTTGCGGGGGGTTAACACAAGGCGGCGACGGCGTTACGCAGCGCCGTTGTAATTTCGCCGGCGTGAAACACCATTTCATAATGCCATTGCCCGTATGTGCCGTCGGCGTTGACGGCGTTTACCCAACGGATTGCGGCTTCTTGTTTAATCTCTTTTAACTCATCGTAACCTTTGGTTTCCAAAATTAAAAACCGCAACGTGCGCGCGTCGTCGCCGGTGGATTGCGCGTTTGCCAATCGGACAATAAAATCCGGCTCGTACTCATGCGGTTCGTTGTTGTGAAAATACGGAATCGCGAATCCCAATCCGGCGTTTTTGGCGAAACAAAATACGCGCTCGTCGCCGTCCAAATGATAGGCGGCTTGCTGTTCCAGTTTTGGGGTGTCCGGCACAACCCGGTTGATGTGGCTTTTGCGCGCTTCGTATGGTTCGCGCGTGGTGTAATAATCAACATCCGCCGTTGAGCCGCCGCCGCGCCAATGCTCATAACGCGGCAATTCGATGGATGCGCCGCTTGATGCGACGGCGATTCCGCTCATAATTCGCTCGGTCAATTTGCGGTAATGCGCCCCTGAAAACACATCCTTCTTTTCCGCCGGCGGCATAGCCAGCACTTTGTTGTCGTAAAACGCGCGCACAATCCGCGCCAATTGCACAAACATAATGTTTGCCGGCAAATCACAAATGTTTTGTTGTTTGCACTCTTTCACCAACTCACCGGCCGTTTCATAAAAGCGTTGTTGCAGGCGAGACGAGTCGCGCGATTCCTGCAAATCAATGCGCTGCGCTTTGCCCGGGCCGGGCGCAGGCCGCCCTTGGTCATCGGTTAAAAACGGCGTTACCTCGACCTCAGCCGGCGGTTGGCTGCCGTCAATGCGCAACTCCGTCATTTTGCTGACATCACAATCAAGGCGGGTGTACGCCGATTGCTGATAACTCTCGACGCGCGGGAAGCGAATTTCGTATTCGGCGCGTTGCGGCACGGCGTGGATATGGTGGCGCTTTGGTTTTGGCGGCGGCGGCGCTGAGCCGGCTTTGACGGTAAACATCGACAACGGCACGCCAAGAATTTGCGCAATCTCTTCGCGCATCAAGCCGTCCGCGCCGACCTGATAAGACGACCGCCGCAAGCCGCGCCCGACCACCTGCTCGCACAATAATTGCGACATAAACGGACGCAAGCCGAGAATGTGCGTCACGGTGTTGCAATCCCAGCCTTCGGTCAACATCGACACGCTGACAATGCATCGTATATCGCGCCCCGGCGGATGTTTGGCGCGCTTGAGTTTATCCGCCAACGCTTCAAACTTTTGCGGATATTGCGGGCGGTCGTCACGGTCAAGCGGCCAATCGGGTTTGCCGACGGTGTCGAGCGTATAACGCATCCATTGCGCCTCATCGGCTTTTGCGCCGGTTTCCGCGTCGTTTTCCATTGCGCGCTGCATATCCGAATACACGCGAATGGTGTTGATGATTTTGACGGGGTTGCCGTCGTCGTCTTGAGATTCGAGGTTGTGCAATTCATCCAAGGTCGAGCGCGGCATCCCCGCGGGCGGGTTTTCATTGGCAAGCCAGTGATAAACAATATCGGCGATTTTCTTGGTTTTGCACACCACGATAAACACCGGCGGACGCGCCTCACCGTCCTCGCGCCATTTGCGGCGGTGTTTGTTCCAATCCCCGGCCAATATTGCAAGCGGCGTACTCGCATACCGCAACACCGCGTCGGGGCTGACATTGCCGCGTCGCCCGCCGCGTTCGGCGGAGGTCATCTGCCGCAACAGCCATTCCCAAATGTTGTAATAGCCGGGGATGGATTCGCCCGAAGGGTCGCGCGAAACCAATTGCGGAATTTTTACCAAGCCGGATTCGATTGCATCCTGCAAGCCAAAATCGCTGACCGTCCACGGAAAAACGCGGTTGGTGTCGTCGCCGGCTTTGCCGAGAAAATACGGCGTTGCCGAAAAATCCACGCAGAAGTTAATGCCGCGCAGTTTGTGGATTTTGTCCAGCCCGTCCACCCACACGGTCGCGCTTTTGTAGTAATGGCTTGCCTCCTCGTCATCGACGCCGTTGTCGTTTTGCGCATCCTCTGAATCGAGTCCGCGCAACCGATACGCATGATGCGCTTCGTCGTTAAACACCAAAATGTTTTTGCCGCCGCCCAATTCCTTTTCCAACGCGCGCCGCACCAATGCGCCGTCCGATTCGATGTAGCGCGTGGTCTCGACATCCATTTTGGTTAATGCGCCGTCTTGGTCGCGGTGTTCTTGGATTGCGCGCATTTTTTGCGCGGCGATGTTGCGCATCAACGTGCCTTCGGTCATGTAACGTCGTCCGCGCACGGTGGTGTTTTGCGCGCCGATATGAATCGTTTCAGGTTCAATTATGCGCTTGCCGGTCTTAACCACTCGGCTTGCGCTTTGCATATTAAGCGGTTCGAATACATGCCAGTTGACGGTCAACAATCGCCCTTGGGTTAACTGTTCGCGCATGTCCACCGGCACCAAATCGCGCGTGGCGTAAATGCCGGCGTCGCCGCGTTGCGGATTGAGTTCGGCAAGCCGCTCGCGAATCGTCACATTCGGGCAAACCACCAGCACCGCATCGGAAAATCGCGCGTCGGTTTTGTTGGTAACTTTGTTTAATATGCTCCACGCCGCCAACATCGCCATCACGGTGGTTTTGCCGCCGCCGGTCGCCATTTTGCAGCAACGCCGATGAAACGCGCGAAACCCTTCGGCGATTTTGTCTGCCGACGGTTCATCCATTTCAATGTCGATGCCTTGCAATAAATCCGCGCGCGCTTCGGTCAAAAAGATAATGGTCTCGGCGGCTTCCAATTGCGCAAAGAAAAGCGGATGCGCCCGCCCTTCGCGCCGCCAATGTTTCAGCAGTTCCATCGTCACGCGCGTCACCCCGCCCTCGCCGCGCAACGCCAATTTGCGCCATTGCGCAAGCCGCTCGCGTATCGTCGCCACCAACGGCAACGGCAGTTCATGCCCGATGATTTGTTCGTTCTGGATGTTCGCGGTCGCATTCGGCGGCAGGTAAAAATACGCCGGCGCGCGCCGCCCTTGGATTTTCTCAGGCGGGTCAATTTCGTAAATTTTCCAATGGTAACGCGGCTCGTCATAAGGCGCGTTGATAATTGGATTTTCGACTTCGTTGGCGGACATGGTCGTTGCGGTTGTGAATTGATTAATACTTAATCAAGTTTAAACAAGTTTAAAATGCTTGGCGATTTCATCCAGTTTTTCGATGATTTCCGGATGAATTTCGTCAGGCAGCATTACCTCGGCGATTTCCGCGTAGTGCGTATAGGGCATATTGATTAAGCCGGCGTCATGCAATATTGCCGGCAGAACGATTTTGCGCATTTTTGTGGTTAACAATATATCGTGGTCATCCAACGGATTACTCACAATCGCCCCCGGCAAATGCTCGCGCATTTCTTCACGCATTGCATCAACATCAGCAAGCGGACTGTCGGGCATCTTTTGTTGCACAAGGCGCGCAAGTGCCGCCGGATGAATCAAATAATTTTCAATATCGTAACGCGCCCAGCACAACTTTAACAGTTTGCCGTCCTCGCTCAGTTGCCGACTCGGGCGGTCGCGGTTGCCGTCTCGGTCATCAATCTGCACCCCGCGCATTTCATCGGTTGCCAACAGCAACGCGGCAAAATGTTCATTCGACTTCATACCGCGACCTTGCAGGCGCGCTTCGAACACCGTTTCGCGCCAATATGGATTTTGCAAAAACTGCATCGCTGGATGCTCCAAATTCACCGCCCAAACGCGCAAAAGTTCCAAATCGGTATGCCCTTCCAAATATAAAATGCACTTTTTTTCCAACGCCAACAAAATATCGACATTGGGAATCTTAAGCGAATCCAACAGCGTTTCTTTTTGGTTGGGATTGACGAGTTTGGTCGGCGCACCGACAATTGCGCACAGTTCACGCGGGTCAACCGCATTAATCACCACTTCCGAATGCGTCGCAATAATCAATTGCGAATTCGACTTGCGTGCGGCGTCGCGCAATATGCCGTAAATGGTGTCTTGCAAAATGAGATGCAAATGCGCATCCGGTTCATCCAACAACAGAATGCAACCTGGTCGCGCTTTCACAAACGCCATCAACATTAACACCTGCAAAAAACCGCTGCCGGCACTTGCGATGTCAAACTGCGCATCTTCGTTTCCATCGAGGTAATCGACAATAATGCTTGCGCCGTCCGCATTGGGCCGAAGCAATCGGTAGCCAAACATTTTTTTTATATCGTCAGCCAGTTGCCCCCATTTATCGCTGTCGTAACTGACTTCCAGCAACAAATTACGCAACACATCACCGGTTTTGCCTTGCCCAAGCAATTGGTCAATTTTGGGCGGTTGATACACCGGTTCCTCGATGCTTATCCCGGACATCGGCGGCACAAACACCGGTTTGGGATGTTTGGTGGAATCGCGCAACCAACTCGGGTCAACCTTGCGCATCGGTCGCACATAAATTTGTTCGATGCTGTCGCACAGTATCTCCAGTGCAATCGACACACCGTCGCAAGTTAATTCAATTTCGATTCCGGGCTTGTGTTTGCCGTCGGTCCACAATAACGGAAACGCCCGCAGCGGCACCGAATAAAATGTCTGCCGCGTAATCGGCACTTTGGCGTAATGGCCGTTTTTCTTAACGTACTGATTAGGACGCTCCAACTCCAACCACCGCCCCAACGCCAACGACCAAGTCGCAATCGCCTGCAGCAAGGTAGTTTTGCCGCTGTTATTCGGCCCAGCAAGCACCACATTATCCCCCAACTCGAAAGTGGTCTCACCAAACCGCTTAAAACGGCGCACGACAACTTTGTTGATGCTGTTGATTGTCATCGGCATCAGCCGTCAACCCGCATAATCGCCATCAATTCATTGCCGCGGTCGTCAATCACTTTTACGGCGATTTTTTTGCCGGCGATGAAGGGTTCGCTGGTGTCGCTGCTCAGCCGTTCCCATACGGCGTCGTCGTATTCGCCGCGCAGGGCGTTGCGGATTTTGTCCCATTCGTGGGTGCGCGGAAAGAACACTTGACCGGCGCGGAAGCATTGGTCGTCGTAATCGGTGTCCAACATCCAGCACGGCACATCGTCGCCTTTGAGCGATAGCGGTTCCATTGTCACCGGGTCGAAACTATCCAAGCCGTTCAGTTTGACTTGCCACAGGTCGTGCCCATCCGATTTTTTGTCGGTTTTGGTGAGGTCGATGTCGGGGTCGCCGACGGCGGCGAATAGTTGGCTGTCGCGGCTGTTTTTAAGCAAATCGCCCATGAATAAATCCGGCGTGGCGTGCAATGCAATCGCCGGCAGTTCGAAATCTTGTTGGCTTTGTTTGATGGTGTCGCGCGCATCCGGTTCAATCGCAAAGCCGATGAACAGCAGCAATGAATGGTTGCGCGCTTTTGCCACTTTGACGGCTTCGATGACGGCGTGTTCGCTAATCGCGCCGTATTGCGGCCCAAACGCAATGCCGATGAGTTTTTCCTCTTGCGCGCCGTCTTCGATGAGGGTCGCTTCGGCGTGTACGCCGAGCGAGGTTGCGGTGCGGCGGGTGTTTTTCAGCCGCACTTGTTTGTTGCCCGGCCAACGCAACACCGGCGATTGTTGCAGGATTTTTACCATTCGCGCAATGTATTCGACATCGTCGGCTTTGCCTTGGAGATTATCTTGCGCTTTGTCTTGTGCGTCGCCTTCGCCGCCCGGCGATAACGGCGTCGGCATAACCGCCTCTACGCAAAACGGCCCGGTGATTCGCATCGTGCCGCTTTCTTTTTCTGGTTTGTCCACCAATACTTCCTCAGCCGACGGTTCGTTGTTGGCGATGGATTTAAGCGTGACATGCGGCACGATGCCGCCGACTTCTTCGCCTTTACGATTTTGTTTGCGTTCATAAACAAAACCGGCGGACGGTGATTCGCCTTTGAGTTTGTAGTAGGCATAAGTGGCCGTCAGTAACCGTTGCCTTGCCAATGACAACGGCACGCGCGATACATCGGTGGTAATCCAACGTCGCCCCCATTGTTCGGCGGTCACGGCGGTCGTGCCGCTGCCGCAAGTTGGGTCAAGCACCAAGTCGCCGGCGTTGGTTGTCATTAACATGCAACGTTGGACAACGGATGTTGCAGTTTGCACCACATAAACTTTTGGGTCGGCTCGACTTTGCACGCCGAAAATTTCACTCCATACCGAATCAATTGGTCGCACTGGTAAATCAGATGCATATCTTATGTAACTGATATTTTCACCGGTCGCGATAACCCTTCCTGCATCAACAAGACGATGCAATCCTTTCTCGGAAGTTGTCCATCCACGAGACCCGGGCGGGGTATATTTTTTGCCTTCAAACTCAAACGGCTGTCGTGACGATTCCGTGCCGGTTTGCGATGCTAGTTGGTCCATACGCATGAGTTTGCCGACACGGTCTTTATCTTTTGCCAACGGTATTATTTTACCGTCCGGCATTTGCACTCTTGAATAATGCTCGTCTGCATCAAAGTCACGAATCTCATACAACTGATGAAACTTAACTCGCGAAATATCTTTTGCATACCAAACGATGTAGTCGGCAACTGATGGTAAAAGTGACGCAGTTTGCGCACTGGTTTTGCGAAAAGTAATCAAACTAACAAAATTTTCCCGCCCAAACACTTCATCCATCACGCAACGTAACAAATGCACGTTTGCATCAGAAATCTGCACAAAGCACGACCCCGAATCCGTCAACAACTTGCGCGACAACAACAAGCGGTCACGCATGTAAGTCAACCACGAATGGATGCCAAGCGTCCAAGTATCACGATACGCCTTCACCGTCTCCGGCTCGCGCATCATGTGTTCATCGCTGCCGTCCTTAACATCACGCTTGCGCACAAACGGCTGAAAATTACCGCCAAACTTAATCCCATACGGCGGGTCCATATAAACCATCTGCACCTGCCGTCCAAGCGATTCATATTCCAACAACGAATTCATCACCTGCAACGAGTCGCCCAAAATCAAACGGTTTTGCCAACCGTTTTTATGCTCGTACGCACCGCGAATTTTTTCGCCGACGGTCTTGTCGCTTTCGCCGAACAAATCCAGCGTCTCGCCGCGCGTGCGGAAATTGCGCTTTAAGGTTTTCAACACCGCATCCGTCGACAGTCGCTCGTGAATAAACAACGGCAACGTCGGCACATCAAACGATTCGCGTTCGGCTTTGCCGGCCCAATTAAGCGATGCGCGCGAAAGTTTTTTTAATGTGGTCGCCGCACTTTTTGCCTGCTCCAAACTATCGGCATCGAGAATCTCGGCGAGTGCCCGCTCGGCTTCGCCGCGCGTGATGTCTTCGTCATACGCCAACTCAGGCGCAAGCGAAGAATCATAACGATAGGTTTTCTCCGACTTAATCTTGCCGGACGGAAACATCCCCTGCGCACCACTCTCCGGCCGCAACAACGCCTCACGGTCGGCGTGACGATAATCACGCGCATTGGCGGCGCCGGCGCCGACGCGAGTACGAGTACGAGTACTGCGCTTCTTTGCGGGGGTCTTGTTAACTTTCTTGGACATTGGATGTGCGGCGTGCCGACGGCGGCATTGGCGGTGTCGATTGACAGTGGCGATTCGAATGCAATTGGAATGGCAATTGCGGTATGGTATTGCGATATGAACGAGGATGCAAGTATGAACCCCAATTCCGAAGCCAACCCCACCGACAACATCGACGCCGCCGAAATTAACAAATTCGCGCGGATGGCGGCGCGGTGGTGGGATGAGGAAGGCGAGTGTGCGGCGTTGCATCGGATTAATCCGTTGCGGGTTGGGTTTATTGATGAGCGCTCAAAGTTGGCGGGGCGGCGGGTGTTGGATGTCGGGTGTGGCGGCGGGGTGTTGTCGGAGGCGTTGGCGTTGCGCGGGGCCGAGGTGACCGGGATTGATGTTGGGGCGGCGCAGATTGAGGTGGCGAAATTGCATGCGTTGGAAAGTGGCGTGCAGATTGATTATCGATGCATTACGGCGGAGGCGTTGGCGGAGGAGGTGCGCGGCGGTGCGCGTTGGGATGTGGTTTGTTGTTTGGAGATGTTGGAGCATGTGCCGACGCCGGCGAGTGTGGTGCGCGCGTGTGCGCAATTGGTTGCGCCCGGCGGTGCGGTGTATTTTTCGACGATTAATCGCAACGCCAAATCATTTTTGTTTGCGATAGTCGGCGCCGAATATGTGCTCGGCTTGGTGCCGCGCGGCACGCATCAATATGAAAAACTCATCCGCCCGAGCGAGTTGCGTCGCTGGTGCGCGCCGGTTGGGTTGTCGGTGCGCGAGGCGATTGGCTTGCATTACAACCCGATGTTGCAAACCTATTGGTTGGGCGAAGGGTTGGATGTCAATTATTTTTTCTACTGCCGTGCAGATGAAGACCGCCGCGCGGATGAACGGTGAATGTTGTGATGCAAAAATGTTAAACGGCGATGCGATTGGCGCGGTGTTGTTTGATTTGGACGGCACTTTATTGGACACCGCCGCGGACATGGCGGCGGCGTTGAATGTGGTGCTGGCATCACACGGACGCGCGCCATTGGCGAACGATGCGGTGCGTCCGTTTGTATCGCAAGGCGGGATGGCGTTAATTAATCTTGGGTTTGGTTTGATGGATAATGTTGTCGATGGTGATGGCGACGATGACAGTGACGGTGACAGTGAAAGTAACAGTGACAGTGAAAGTAACAGTGACAGTAAAAGTAAAAGTATAAGTAAAAATAAAAATAACATTAACAGTGACAGTGACGAACAACATACACGGCGGTTGTATGATGAATTGCTTGCCGCCTATCGCAAAAACATTAATGTACATACGCGGCTGTTTCCGGGCATGGATGAATTGCTTGCGCATATCGATGGCAGCCAACGACGTTGCGGCATCGTCACCAACAAGCCGGGGTTTTTAACCGAGCCGTTACTCGATGAAATGAATCTGCGCGCGCGAATGGCATGCGTCATCAGCGGCGACACTTTGCCGAGACGCAAACCGTATCCGGACCAATTGTTGCATGCCTGCGAACTTATCCAAGTGCGCGTCGCTGATGCGGTGTATGTCGGCGATGATGCGCGCGACATCGAATGCGGCAAACGCGCCGGCATGCGCACAATCGCCGCGGCTTACGGTTATATTCCGCCGGGCGTCGACCCGCATGCATGGGGAGCGGATGCGGTGATTGATTCGCCGGCGGAAATGTTGCAGTGGTTACGGTAGGGGTGGTTTGTAATTTTGTTTGGATTTATATTTGTACTTTTACTTTTACTTTTACTTTTACTTTGACTCTCACTTGCACTTATCAATTGTTAACTTGATAGACATTAGTTAATGTATTAACTGATTTAATTTAATTTACTTAAATTAAAAATTAAAATGATTGCATCACTGCCCGACCCGCAAAGCGCGGCGCGTTGGTGCGCGGCGCAACGTGCGCAAGGATTCGATATTGGTTATGTGCCGACCATGGGCGCATTGCATCGCGGGCATCTTTCATTGTTGGCGCGCGCGCGGCGGGAGAATGCGAGATGTTGCGCGAGCATCTTTATCAATCCGTTGCAGTTTAATAATCGAGACGACCTGCGCGATTATCCGCGCGACCCGGCGCGCGACCTCGAGATGCTGGAGTCAGTCGGCTGCGATATGGTTTATGGCGGCAACTTGGCGCAATTCTTCCCCGAAGCGGGAGACCTATCCAACATTGCATTGCCTTCCGCCGGGCTGTCCGCGCACGGTTTGGAAGGCGAATTTCGCCCCGGCCATCTACAAGGCGTGTGCGCGATTGTCGAACGATTGTTTCGCACGGTCGGCGCATGCAGTGCGTATTTTGGCGAGAAGGATTTTCAACAATGTTTGGTGGTCGCCGAGTTGGCGCGCCGCTTGGGCGATGTCAACGTTGTGCTGTGCCCAACCGTGCGCGATGAAAACGGCTTGGCATTATCGTCGCGCAATCAGCGATTAACCGCCGCGCAACTTCGCCGCGCCACGGCGTTGTATCAGGCGTTATGCGCGGCGCAACACGCGTGGCGCGACGGCGAGCGCAACATTGCGCAACTCGAGCGATTGATGTACGCGCCGTTGACGGCGGCGCAAGTGCGGGTGGAGTATGCAACCGTGCGCGATGCGGCGAATTGGGAATCGCAAGGCGCGTTGCAACAACCGCGCGCGTTGATTGCCGGGTATGTGGATGAGGTGCGGTTGATTGATAATCTTGCTTTGGATGATGCATAGCGTTTGGTTTTGACTTTGTGATTTTTATTTTAACTTTTACTTTGTACTGTTACTTTAATTCGCGTTTGATGTTTACTTTTACTTTTGCTTCTTAAGCGCAGTGCCGCGTTGAATCGCGGTGTTGGGGTAGCGGTTGCGAATTTCGTCCATCAATGCATCGACCTTGCCTTGTTTGTGTTGGCGGCTTTGGGTGTTGTCGGCGAGTAAATCGGTTTGCATTGCATCATCTTGCTTGTCATGCGCGGCGAAGTTGGTGACGCCGACGCCAATCAAGCGCAATGAAAATCGTTTTGTGGTTAATTCATTGCGAATTAACTTAACGACGACTTGCCAGATTGCATCGGTCGAATCGGTTGCGGTTGTGATGCTGTGCGCGCGGGTTATCGTCGAAAAATCCGCGCGGCGCAATTTAAGATGCATACTGCGCGCGCGCAAGCCGGCGCGACGCAAGCGATAGCCGACGCTTTCGGTCAACCCCAATGCAACCGATTCGATGATGCGCAATTCATCGATGTCGGATGCGAAAGTGGTTTCCTGCGAAATCGATTTGGCTTCGCTTTCGGCGATGACTTCGCGATGGTCGATGCCGCGCGCCAATTGATGCAGGCGTTCGCCGTTGCGCCCAAAAATTTCGCTGAGTTGTTGCATCGATAATGTGCGCAACTGCGCCACCGTGTGCACCCCGCACGCCGCCAATCGCGCTTGTGCCGATGCGCCGACGCCCCACAATCGCTCGACCGGCAATGCATCCAAAAAGGTTTGCACTTCGTTTTGTTGTATCACGGTAAAGCCGTCGGGTTTATCCCAGCCGCTTGCCAACTTCGCCAAAAATTTATTCGGCGCAATGCCGACCGATGCAATCAATTGCAGTTCATTATTAATGTCGCGTTTAATCGCCTTGCCGATTTGCAGCGCATCACCGTGCAATCGTTCGCTGCCGCGCGGGTCCAAAAACGCCTCGTCCAACGACAACGGCTCAATCACCGGCGTATAGCGATTAAAGATGTCGCGCAATTGCGCCGACACTTCGGCATACAACGCCGCGCGCGGTGCGATGATGATGAGATGCGGGCAACGCCGCACCGCAAGCGCGGTTGGCATCGCGCTTTTGACGCCATAACGACGCGCCGCATAATTCGCCGCCGCCACCACGCCGCGCGCATCGGCGCGCCCACCCACCACCAACGGCTTGCCGCGCAACGTCGGCTGTTCGCGCTCTTCGACGGACGCGTAAAACGCATCCATATCAACGTGTAAAATCACGGTCAATCTTGGTTAATGTATTTATGTTTGCGCTTGTGTTTGTGCTTGCATTTGTAATTGCACTTGCACTTGGACTTCGACTTCGACTTGCACTTGTTCGCGTTTGCCAATCATCGTTAACTTAATATTAACTTCGTTGTCACTTTATTTTCGATGTTACTTTGTCTTCGATAATTTGCAGTTATAAAGTGCAACGTTATATTAAGCGTCACATTCGCCATTAACTTCACCGGCACATTCATCGTCGCATTCATCGTTACATGCACCGTCAACTTCACCATCACCGTCGCCCCCGCCAATGTCCGTCAACGAAATAACCTTGCACACAATCGCCTGCGAACGCGCGTCGCGGTTATTGTTCGAAGGCGTCGATTGTAGGGTGCGCGGCGGCGCGATGTTGCAGGTGCGCGGCGCAAACGGCGTTGGCAAGAGTTCATTGTTGCGCATCATCGCCGGCTTAACCGCGCCGGAGGTTGGGCGCGTCTGCTGGAACGGCGCGCCGATTGCGCGATGCCGCGACCGCTATCTGCGCGCCCTGACCTATTGCGGACATCGCTTCGGCTTGCACGACGCCCTCACCCCCGAAGAAAATTTGCGCGCGGCATGCGCCTTGTCGGGTTGCGATTATCAACCCGATGCCTTGACGCGCGTCGGCTTGCGCGATTGCCGCCGACCATGCGCGACCTTATCAGCCGGGCAACGTCAACGAATCGTGTTGGCGCGGTTATCGATGCGCATCGGCGGTTTGTGGTTGTTGGATGAACCGGCCGCCTCGCTGGACGCCGCCGCGCGCGATTGGTTGACGCAATTGTTGCGCGCGCATATCGATGTTGGCGGCATGGTGATTTTTGTCAGCCATATTGCGTTGGCGTTGGATGATGTCGCGTGTGCGGTGTTGGATTTGGATAGGCAAGCGGCGGGCGAGTGAATTGCATTAATAATGATGCATTAACAGTGACTGCAATAACTAGTGACAACAATGAAAATATTAACCGCGCAATGAAAAGTAACGTTAACAGTGCGGCAACACCGTCGCCATCGACGTCGTCGTCGCCAACATTAACCGTCGCCGCATTAATGTTATTGCGCCGCGAATTCACCGTCGCCTATCGCCTGCGCGGCGAATGGTTGCAGCCGCCGGCGTTTTTTATATTGATTGCATCATTGTTTGCGATTGGCGCCGGGCCGGCGCCGGGCGAATTGGCGCGGATTGCGCCGGCGGTGATTTGGGTTGGCGCGTTGTTATCGACTTTGTTGGTCGCCGAACGCGCGTTTGCGCGCGATGCGCAATGCGGGGCGTTGGAGCAATTATTGCTCAGCCCGCATCCGCCGAGTGTGTTGGCGTTTGTAAAAATCGCCGCGCATTGGTTCATCGCCGGCGCGCCGTTGTTGTTGACGGCGCCATTGATTGCATTGATGCTGCAGTTGCCGACCGATGCCTTGACGCGATTGCTCGCTGCGTTGTTGCTCGGCACGCCGGCGATGAGTTTGCTCGCGGCATTGGGCGCGGCGTTGACATTGGCGGCGCGACAAGGCGGGGTGTTGTTGGCGGTGTTGGTGTTGCCGTGGTATGCGCCGATTTTGATTTTCGGCGTCGGCGCAACGCGCGGCGCGGGCGATGCGCCGCTGTTATGGCTCGGCGCGATTTTATTATTATGCATCGCGCTGGTGCCGCTCGGCGTGGTCGCGGCATTGCGAGCGGCGGCGAATTAAATGGTAAAATGAAATCGCTTTCGATTCGCTTGTGATTCACTTTCGATTCGCTTGTGACTAAGGCGTTTTCGTTTTTGATTAAGTGATTTGCATAAATAACTTTATGCGTAACTTTATAAGTGACTTTGTGAATTATTCTACAAGCGATTTTACAAGTGACTTTACAAGTGACCGCCGTCAATGATTGGTAACTTTGTACATTACGTTCAGCACAACCCCGGAGAACAATTCGATGAAACCGCATTTTACCGTTGCGCATTTAACTTCCGTACACCGCACCGCCCGCCGCGTTTTGCTCGGCATCCTTTTGGCATGCGCATCCTTCGGCGCCGTTGCCGATTCCTATCGCGTCGATACCACGCATTCATTCGTGCAATTCCGCACGCAACATTTGGGCTTCAGTTGGTTGATTGGTCGATTCAATCGCTTCGACGGCAAGTTTAGTTACGACGCCAATGGCCCAAGCGCAATCGAGATGGAAGTGCAAACCGCCAGCGTCGACAGCAATCACGCCGAGCGCGACAAACATTTGCGCAGCGCGGATTTTCTCAACAGCAAAAAATATCCGCGCGCAAGTTTCGTCTCGAGCGGTTATGACGGCGATGCCGAACGCGGCGAATTGCGCGGCGCGTTAACCTTGCACGGCGTCACTCGCCCCATCACCATCGCGATGCGCAAAATCGGCGAAGGCAAAGATCCATGGGGCGGCTATCGCGTCGGCTTTGCCGGCGAAGCCGTCATCACCCGCGCCGATTTCAACATCAACCGCGATTTGGGCCCGACCGCACAACAGGTCGAACTTTCCCTGTTTATCGAAGGCGTGCGCAATTAATTGCGCAACTTGTTGCATTGTTAATCGCATTTATTAATCGCACAATTAATCACGCAACTTGTCACATTATTAACCGCGTCTGCATTTTGCCAATGCACCGTCGGCATCGCCACACTCGACCGCAAACGCAACGAAGCAAACCCCAATGAACACGATTCGTTATCACCGCACCACGCGCATTTTGCATTGGACGCAAGCCGCGTTGCTCATCGGCATGTTGACCTTGGGGTGGTGGATGGTCACGTTGGATTACACCAACCGCTGGTATACTTCCGCGCTGTTTTGGCATCGCGTTTGCGGTTTGTTGGTGGTGCCGATTGCGGTCTTGCAGTTGTGGTGTCGTCATCGTCATCCAATGCCGCCGTTGGTGCACGATTGGCGGCGCGTTGGCGCGGATGCAATGCATCGATTGTTTTTATGCTTGATGTTTTTGTTTCCATTGAGCGGCTATTTGCTGTCGACTTCGAGCGGTGCGGCGGTGCCGTTGCCCGGCGGGTTGGCGTTGCCGGCGATGGTTGATTTCGAACCGCTCGAACATTGGGCGCATGAACTGCATCATTGGTTTGCCTATATCCTCGCCGTCGCCGCCGGGCTGCATCTTCTCGCCGCCTTGCATCATCATTTTGTTACCCGCGATGAAGTGTTGCGGCGGATGTTGTAGTTTGTTGCGCTTATAGTTGTTGCACTTTTAGTTGTTTCACTTTTTACTGTGCGCGGCGACGAGCACAGTGCATTGGTTAATGAATTGCATCGGTTAATAAAGTTAATTGCGGCGTCGCTTGCGACCATTGCGATGCCAACACTGTCACCGTCGTCCGTAATTATTTTTTGTGACAATTGTTTGCGACAATTATTAATGACAATTTCTTGTAACACTTTCCCGTAATGCCCGAATCCGACTCCCCCCGTTCGACCGCTTGGCTTGCGCGATTGCATCGCATTGCATCGCCGCCGTGGTTTTATAACTTTGCGCGGCGTTGGGCGCATCGATTTGGTTGGGCGGCGTTGGGGTTGTGGCTGCTCGGTTGCACGCTTGGTTTGGGCGTTGCGCCGCCGGATTATCAAATGGGCGACAGTTATCGCATCGTGTTTGTGCATGCGCCGGCGGCGTGGATGTCGATGTTTGTGTATGCGGTGATGGCAATCGCGGCCGCGGGCGGATTAATTTGGCGGGTTAAACTCTGCGATGCAATCGCGCGCGCATGCGCACCGCTCGGCGCGATGTTCACCTTTTGCGCGTTGTTGACCGGCGCGTTGTGGGGCAAGCCGACTTGGGGCGCGTATTGGGTTTGGGATGCGCGATTGACTTCGGAGTTGGTGTTGTTGTTTTTATATTTCGGCTGCATTGCGCTGTACGGCGCATTCGAAGATTGGCGCGTCGCCAATCGCGCCGCGGCGTTGTTGGCGTTGGCCGGCACGGTCAATCTGCCGATTATTCACTTCTCGGTGCAATGGTGGAACACGCTGCACCAAGGCGCAAGCGTCGCCCAATTCGCCAAACCCAGCATCGCCGCGCCGATGTTAATTCCGTTGTTGATAATGTTTGCGGCGTTTAATTTATATTTCATCGCCGCATTATTGCAGCGCGTACGCGTCGAGTTGTTGTTGCGCGAACGCCGCACCCGCTGGGCGGCGGAGGCGGCGCATGCTTGATTGGTTTTTCGAATTCGCCGCAATGGGCGGCTATGCGCGGTTTATCTGGCTGAGTTATGGCGCAGTCACCGCATTGTTATGCTGGCATTATTTCGCGCCAACCATGCGCGATAAAAAATTGCGCGCGCAATTGCGGCGTGAATTGCGTGATGCGGAAAGTGTTTCGACTGTATCGACCGTGTCAACTGCATCCATCGATTCAATTGATTCCATTAATTAAGTTAATTAACTTAATTAACTTAATCAAATTCATTAAGTTAACTGAGTTAATTAAGTTAACTAAGTTAATTAAACCAAATCAACCAAGTTAAAAAATGAACCCCGCCCGTCGTCAACGTTTATTGTTGATTGCATTGCTGTTGCTGTTGGTCGGCGGCGCAGTCGGGTTGGCGTTGACCGCACTGCAGCAAAACATTAATTTGTTTTACAGCCCAACCGAAGTGCGCGCCGGCGTTGCGCCCGATGATGCATCGTTTCGCTTAGGCGGAATGGTCGTCGAAGGCAGCGTCAAACGCGGCGCCGGCGTATCGGTGCGCTTCGTGCTAACCGACACCGCCAACGAAGTTGCGGTGCACTACAACGGCTTTCTCCCCGATTTATTCCGCGAAGGCCAAGGCATCGTCGCCAACGGCGCAATGCAAAACGACACATTCATCGCCACCCAAGTCCTCGCCAAACACGACGAAACCTACATGCCGCCGTCGGTGCAGAATGCGGTGCAGGCGGCACAGGCGCGGAAAGTTTATGGGGATGCGGACGGGGACGGTAAAACCGTCGCTGATGACAATGCCAACGACGACACGGTGGGTGTCCAATGATTATGAAACAAGGTCACCTCATCATTGCATCGACGTTAACCGTCGCTTGCATAACAATGGTCGAACTTGACGGCGACACCGCCGACAAAGTCGTCGCCGATGACAATGCCGATAACGACATGGTGCGTGTCCAATGATGATGAAACACGGTCACTTCATCGTTGCATCGACGTTAACCGTCGCTTGCATAACAATGGTCGAACTTGACGGCGACACCGCCGACAAAGTCGTCACCGATGACAATGCCAACGACGACACGGTGCGCGTCCAATGATTATGAAACACGGTCACTTCATCATTGCATCGACGTTAACCGTCGCTTGCATAACAATGGTCGAACTTTTCGGCGACACCGCCGACAAAGTCGTCACCGATGACAATGCCGACAGCGACACGGCGCGCATCCAATGATTATGAAACACGGTCACTTTATCGTTGCATCGACGTTAACAGTCGCTTGCATAACAATGGTCGAACTTGCCGCCGACACCGCCGACAAAGTCGTCACCGATGACAATGCCAACAGCGACACGGTGCGCGTCCAATGATTATGAAACACGGTCACTTCATCATCGCATCGACGTTAACCGTCGCTTGCGCAACAATGGTCGAACTTGACGATGACAACGCCAACATCAACACGGTGCACTCCCAATGATTCCCGAACTCGGCCACTTCGCCGCAATCCTCGCATTACTCGTCGCTTGCGCACAAGCGATTTTGCCGTTGATTGGCGCGCGCAACAATTCGGTTGTTTGGATGGCGTTTGCTTCGGCGGCGGCGCGGTTGCAGTTGTATTTGTTGGCGATTGCGTTTGCTTGTTTGACGCATGCATTTGTGGTTGGCGATTTTTCGGTGGCGTATGTTGCGCAGCATTCCAATCGGCAATTGCCGTTGTTGTATCGCATCGCCGGCGTGTGGGGCGGGCATGAAGGTTCGTTGTTGTTGTGGAGTTTAATGTTGGCGGTGTGGGGTGCGGCGGTGGCGCGATTTAGTCGCGCGTTGCCGGCGGCGTTTACCGCGCGCGTGTTGGCGGTGATGGCGGCGATTGCGGTTGGGTTTTTGTTGTTTATGTTATTGACATCGAATCCATTCGAGAGGTTGTTTCCGCCGCCGCCCGACGGACGCGATTTAAATCCGTTGCTGCAGGATTTTGGTTTGGCGGTGCATCCGCCGATGTTATACGCCGGCTATGTCGGCTTTTCGGTGGCGTTTGCGTTTGCAATCGCCGCCCTGCTTGGCGGACAACTCGACGCCGCATGGGCGCGTTGGACTCGCCCTTGGACAAATGTTGCGTGGTTGTTGTTAACCGTCGGCATCACCTTGGGCTCATGGTGGGCGTATTACGAACTCGGTTGGGGCGGTTGGTGGTTTTGGGATCCGGTCGAAAACGCCTCCTTTATGCCGTGGCTGGCCGGCACGGCGTTAATCCATTCGCTCGCCGCCACCGAAAAGCGCGGCGTGTTTAAGGTGTGGACTGTGTTGCTTGCGATTTGCGCGTTTTCCTTGTCGTTGCTCGGCGCGTTTTTGGTGCGCTCCGGCGTGTTGACTTCGGTGCATGCATTCGCCACCGACCCGGCGCGCGGCGTGTTCATTTTAATTTTCTTAACCTTGGTGGTCGGCGGTTCGCTTGCGTTGTATGCATATCGCGCGCCGACGCTTGTCGCGCGCGCGCAGTTTACGCCGTTGTCGCGCGAGGCGTTTTTATTAATCAACAACGTCTTCTTTGCGGTTTTATGTTTCACCGTATTGCTCGGCACAATGTATCCGCTGATGTTGGATGCATTAACCGGCGCAAAAATTTCAGTCGGCGCGCCCTATTTTGATTTGTTGTTTGCATTGTTCGGCGCGCCGTTGTTGTTGTTGCTCGGCATCGGCGCGCATCTGCGCTGGCGTCGCGACCGCGCATCGCGCATCGGCGGCGCGTTATGGATGCCCGCGCTTGCCAGCATTATCATCGGCGCGCTTGCGCCATTAACGATGGCGCATTATTCGCTCACCGCCGCAATCGGCGCGATGCTCGGCGCATGGTGCATGTTGGCGACATTGTCGGCGGTGGCGCGCGGCGGCATGCGCGCAATGACTCGCGCGCAAGTTGGCATGCTGCTGGCGCATGTCGGCGTCGGCGTGTTTGTCGTCGGCGTCACTTTCACCAATGCATACAGCGTCGAAAAAGATGTGCGCATGCAACCCGGCGATTCGTTGACTCTCGCCGGTCGCGCATTCGTATTCGAAGGCGTCACCGACCGTCCGGGCGCGCGCCATGCAACCAACTACGATGCATTGCGCGGCCATTTCCGCATCCGCGAAGGCGCGCATCAATTCACCCTGCTCCCCGAAAAGCGCGTGTATCTCGTGCAAAAAAATCCAATGACGGAAGCCGCCATCGACCCCGGCTTCACCCGCGATGTCTTCATCGCCCTCGGCGAACCGCTCGGCAACGATGCATGGTCGGTGCGCATTTACTACAAACCATTAATCCGCTGGATTTGGCTCGGCGCATTGCTAATGGCACTCGGCGGCTTAATCGCCGCCGCCGACCGTCGCTATCGCCGCACGTCGACGGCATCGCCTGCGGCGGCATCGGCGGCGACGTTAACAATGTCGTCTGCGACAATGCCAACGGTGACGGTGTCGTTTACGACAATGACTGTCACTTGCAATGTTAACCGTGTCGTCGATGACAATGCCGCCGGCGACGGTGTCGGCAATGGCAATGTCACTTACAACGTTAACCGTGTCGGTAATGACAACGCCAACCCCGACCGTGTCGTCGACGGCAATGTTAGCGGTATCGACAATGCCAACGGCGACGGTGTCGGTGGCGACAATGTCACTTACAACGTTAACCGTGTCGGTAATGACAACGCCAACATCGACCGTGTCGTCGACGACCGTGCCGCCGACATCACCACCCCCCGCCGCAATTAACCCATCGCTTGCAATCCAATGAATCGTTTCATTGCGCCGTTGGCGTTTTTTTTCATACTGCTTGGATTTTTGGCGGTTGGGTTGACGCTTAAGCCGCGTGAGTTGCCGTCGCCGTTAATCAATCGAGCGGCGCCGGAATTTGTTGCCGTGCAATTGTTGTCGGCGCAGCCGTTTATGGTTTCGCAAATGAAGGGCGAGGTGTGGTTGTTGAATGTTTGGGCCGAATGGTGTGCGGCGTGTTTGGATGAACATCCGCATCTGTTGCGGTTGGCGCGCGAACAAGTGACGATTGTCGGATTGAATTACAAGGATGATGCGGCGCGCGCGCGCGCGTGGTTGGATGAACACGGCAATCCGTATGCGCATATCGCCGTGGATGCCGACGGCGACATCGGCGTCGACTACGGCGTGTATGGCGTGCCGGAAACATATGTGATTGACGCCGCCGGCGTGATTCGATTTAAGCATATTGGTCCGCTGAATGAAAAAATGTTGCGACGCGATTTGCTGCCGTTGATTCGCCAATTGCGCGAGGCGGCGTGATGAAGCGGTTGGCATGCATCTTGATGTTGGTTGGGTCGATGACGGCGACGGTCACGATGGCGCAAACGGTGCAAATCGAAACAGTGCAGGCAACGCCATCGACGCCATTGGTAACTGCATCGCCAACAACGCCGGCATCGATAGTGTTAACGACGACGACATCGGCAACGACCCCGGCATCGACACTATCGCCGCCGCTTGCAACGACGCCGGCAATCGCCGTGCCGCCGGAATTTATCGATGCGCGACAAGAGGCGTTGTATCGCGCATTGCTCGATGAGTTGCGATGTTTGGTTTGTCCGAATCAAAATTTGGCGGATTCGAATGCGCCGTTGGCGAAAGATTTGCGCGGCAAGGTGGCGGCGATGGTGATGCGGGGGCAATCGCGCGAAGAAGTGGTCGATTATTTAACCGACCGTTATGGCGCGTTTGTGTTGTATCGCCCGCGCCTGAATGCGGCGAATTTTTTATTGTGGTGCGCGCCGTTGTTTGTATTGCTTATCGGCTTGGCAACAGTCGGCGCACTTGCGCGCCGCAAACCGCGCGCGGTTGGTGCTGTCGATGCCGATGCGCGACAACGTGCGCGCGTGTTGTTGGCGGGGGTGCGCGGCGATGGTGACAGTGACGGTAACAGTAACAGTAACGATAATGGCAACGACAGATAACGTTATGCACAATCATCGACAAACCGCGCGTCACTTCGACGGCAAGAGGCAAACGCAATGAGCGGATTTTTGCTTGGGGCGTTTGCGATGATGGCGTTGACCGTCGGCGTGTTGATGTCGGCGTTGCGCAAGCCGGTGGCGCGCGGCGATGATGCGGAGCGTCGTGCGCAAAACATTCGCATTGCGCGCGCGCGGTTGGATGAACTCGGCGAACATGCCGATGATGTCGAGGCGCGTGGCGCCATCGAAAGTGAAATTGAATTGGCGTTGATGGACGACATCGAAGCCGACGCCGCGCAACCGCCGAAACGCGCCGCGCGAATTAACATTCGCTACGCACTGCTAACCGTGTTGACTTTGATTGCGGCGGCGACGGTATTGTTGTATCTGCAACTCGGCGCGCCGAGTATGTTGTTTACGCAAGGCGACCATTCGGCGACGCAAGTGCATGTCAATCAATTGCTGCAACGATTGGAGAAAAAACTCGCCGACGAACCCGAAGTCGCCGCGCATTGGCAATTTGCGGCGTGGACGTATCTGCAGTTGCAACGCTGGGATGAGGCACAACACGCTTATCAAAACTTGGTGCGCTTGTTGGAGGAAGAGCCGGGCGATAAAGCGAATGATGATTCGCGCGACCAATCGAGTGCCGCATCGACCAACGAATCCGCCAATCTAAAATTGCGCGTACGCGTCGAGATTGCACCGCAGTTGGCAACGCAATTGCGCGGGGATGAGGAAGTGCATATCGTCGCCGCCGCGGCGCAAGGCGCGCCGTTGCCGTTGGCGACGGCGCAAGTGCGCGCGCGCGAATTGCCGGCGACGATTGCGGCGGACGATTGGCAAGCGATGGCGGCGCGATTAACGCTGACGGCATTCGCGCAGATTGCATTGACCGCGCGAATCGTGCGCGCCGATGGCGGTGTGTTGGGCGGTGCAACGGTGATTGCCGACCCCAAGCAAGATGCGCAGACGGTGGTGTTGATTGACCGGGCGGCGGGTGAGTAATCGTTTGGTTTGCGAGCGGTGAATGAAAACAAGTCGCTGCAACCGTTTTACGACTGTTGCCGCATTGATTGTCGCATCTGATTGATTGTCGCACTCGGCTTAACCGAATAACCGCGCGTTCGGCGTCGTTATCAATCTCGGTAAAGCCCGATAAAGCACGGTAAAACCCGGTAAAGCGAGTGCCAACCGTACGGTGCAAAAAAACAAGCGACGCAAATGCGCCGCTCGCCTTTCGTTACAACCGCACGATTACGTCATACACCGTTTCAGTCGGCAACATTTACCGTGCCGCCGACATCGACCGTCGCAACTTGCCAACTGTCGCCGCAAAACCGCAACTGCGACCGTCGCCAATACGCAACCAACTACGTCGACTGCGCCTCTTTTTCCTCTTTGGCTTTCGGCTTGCTGTCGTTGCGATGCTCGCCTTCGGCGTCGTCGGTGTGAAAGCGCAGCACGGTGTTGCTTTCGCCGGGCGGTTTGCGCAGGCTTTTGCCTTCGAAGACGCCGCCGTTTTCAATCACCAAGCCGGCCGAGGTCAGGTTGCCCTGAATCTCGCCGCTGGCGGTTAACTCCACCAGTTCGCAATCGGCGTTGCCGAAAAATTTGCCGGCGACAATTAACTTGTCGGCCTTCAATTCACTTTTGACAACCCCACTGCGGCTGATTTCGACGACGTTGGTGGAGACCACCTCGCCGTCGAGCTCGCCGTCAACGTGCAACTTGCAGGCTATTTCGATTGTTCCGGTGACGCGGGATCCAGCTGCGATAGTCGTAACGTTTGCGGAGTAATCTGCTTGCTGATCAGGTTTATTAAAGATGGCCATTGAACTTCCTTCACTTGCGTGTAGATTTCGTTGTTGCCGAATTCCCAATTGAGAAACGCGCCGGGATTAATCGCCCTTCCCAAATAGCGAACTTCATAATGCAAATGCGGACCGGCACTTACGCCGGTGTTGCCGGATAAACCGACGACGTCGCCTTTGCGCACCACTTGCCCGGGACGCACCAAAATTTTGCTGAGATGTGCGTACCCGGATTCAAATCCAAAACTATGCGAGACGATGATGAGATTGCCGCTCAACTTGGCGAAATATGCCGAGCGCACCACGCCATCCGCGGTCGCATAAACTTTTCTGCGCTGTTTGGCGCGCAAATCGATGCCTTTGTGAAACGCGCGCAATTTTGTGACCGGGTGAATGCGATAGCCCCAACCGCTGGTCACCTTGCGCGTTTCCATCGGATAACCGCTGGGGATGTTGCGGTGCATAAATTGCTCTTGGCGCACGCTCAATTCAACCATATCGACGCGTTGGCTTAATGCGGATTGCTCAACCGGCGGTGCGCTGTGCGAATCCATCATCCATTCGATTTCCTCGACACGCCCGCCGAGTTCGCTGTATTCGGCTTCTTTGGTGTTGTAAAAATTGCCGAGTTCGCGGATGCGTTGATCCAAATTGCCGCTGCCGTCGCCATCAAAGCCGACGGCGCTTTCGATTTGCGCCAATTCCCAATGCGCCGCTTCGGTCACGGCGCGATGTTGTTGCACTTCCACGCCGTTGCTGAGGAGGCGGAGATTTTTTTTGTGCTGCAGATAGTTGTAACTGCCGGACAGCGGTAAAAACACCACCGCCAACAACAACACGCGCATCAGCCAGCGGCCGATGGACTTGTCGATGTGGAAATGCCGCGACCCCGAATGGTCGGAAATCGTGATTTTCAGCAGGTTTTTCATGGAATCACCCGAATACAATTTGATTGGAAACGTTGGCGTTCAGCGACTTTCGCCGCGCCCGCGCAAATATACACATCATTGGCAATAAAAAGCAAGTATTTCGCCACTTTTTTACACGCCCGAATCGGCCGGTGAATCGGCGTTTAAATCGACATTACATCGACACATCAATCGGCACTCATCGACACTCATCGACATGCCCACTTCAATTAATGGGCACTTCAATCGGCGCGTTAATCGAATCGACATTTTAATCGACGCTTTTAATCGGCATTCGAATCAGCATTCGAATCGGCAAATGCGGCGATCGACTCGGCGATTTTGCAGCGCACTTGTTGCGCAACTTGCACCGCGATTAAGCCGTCCGCGCCGCTCACCAACGGGCGACGTTGTTCGCGCACGCATTGTACAAAATGCGCCAACTCGGCGTCGAGTGGTTGTTGGTGCGTGACATTGATGCGTTTTTCGATTAATCGCGGCGCGCCGTCGCCGGCCGGGCGCACATCATCCAATTGTTGGTCGGTGAAATTTAAGCCCAAATAGCCGTCGCCGGTGAATACGCGAATTCGCCGAAACGGCGCGCGCGATACGCGGCTGGCGGTGACATTGGCGACCGCGCCGTTGTCGAATTCCAAACGCGCGTTGGCGATGTCGACGTGTTCGCTAATCACCCGCGCACCGCAGGCATGCACCGCGCGCAACTTTGCCGCGACCAACGACAGCACGATATCGATGTCGTGAATCATTAAATCGGCGACGACATCGACATCGGTGGCGCGCGCGACAAATGCGCCGAGTCGATGCACTTCGATAAATTGCGGTCGTTTTGCCAACTCGGCGAGTTTTAATACGCCGGCGTTAAATCGCTCGACATGCCCGATTTGCAAAATCACTTTGCGTTCATCCGCCAGGCGCACAATCGCTTCGGCTTCGTCGACGCTCGGCGCGATGGGTTTTTCCAACAGCGTATGAATGCCGGCGCGCAACACAACTTCGGCGACTTCGCGATGCGCGCTGGTCGGCACGACGATGCTGGCCGCTTCGATGTGCGCGGGCAATTCATCGACGCGGGTTAACGCCGCGCATCGATATTTCTCGGCGATTTGCGCGGCGCGCGCGGCGTCGCTGTCGACCACTGCGACCAATTGCACATCCGGCATCGCGGCGTAGATTTTGGCGTGTATCGAGCCAAGATACCCCACGCCGACCACGGCGACTTGTAAGCGATGTTGGTTCATTGTGGGCGGTGATTGTTGTGATTGCGGTGACAATGCATTGATGCGATAAGGTTAAGTTTAAAGGTTAAGTTTACGTTTTAAGTTTGGGTTTAAGTTTAAGTCACTGATGCGGTTGAGCGATAGGTGTTGGATTTTAATTGTGCGTGCATTTAATTAAACACCAACATTATGCGTGCATGAATTAGACGCGAATTAACCACGAATTAAACACCATTAAACCCTTCGGTAAACAATTAATTCACCACTTCCTTCTGCATTTGCGCGCCGTTCATCGGGCAGCGATAAATCGCCTGTTGCAACGCCTCAATCGCGGCCATGCGCGGAAAGCCTTTGCGCCAAGCGAGGATGACTTCGCGCGACGGGGTTTTGTCGGCGAAGCGTTTGGCGATGAGCAAGCCGCGCGAATATTCCTCGACGCCGGCGGCGGTGCACGGCAATATGGTGACGCCCAAGCCGCTGGCGACCATGTGGCGGATGGTTTCTATCGAGCCGCCTTCGACGGTTTTTTGCATCGAGGTTTGCGCGTTGGCGCCGGCGCAATCCGGGCATTCTTCGAGCACTTGGTCGCGGAAGCAATGCCCGGCGCCGAGCAACAGCACGGTTTCATCAGCCAATTCGGCGGTGCGCACCGTAGATTGTGCGGCAAACCGATGCGCCGCCGGCATCACCACGACAAACGGCTCGCGATACAACGGCGCCACGGCCACGCCGGGTTCGGTAAACGGGCGCGACAAAATCAGCACATCCAAATTGCCTTGTTTCAGCAGCACGCGCAAATCGGCGGTGAAGCCCTCTTCGACAATCACCGTCATCTGCGGCACTCGCTTGCACAAAATCGGAATCAGATGCGGCAACAGATACGGGCCAATCGTGTAAATCACGCCGATGCGCAACGGCTCGAGCAACGGGTCGGCGCCGCCTTGTGCGATGTGTTTGACTTGGTCGGCGGCTTCGATGACGCGTTGCGCTTGGGCGACGATTTGTTTGCCGAGCGGGGTAATCTCGACATGTTTGGCGCGGCGTTCGAACACCGCCACGCCGAGCCGTTGTTCGAATTTTTTAATCGCGATGCTAAGCGTCGGCTGGCTGACAAAACAGCGCTTTGCGGCGCGCCCAAAATGCCGTTCGCGCGCGACCGCAACGAGATACTTTAACTCGCTAAGCGTCATGCGCAATTATCGCGCGGCATCCTTAACGCGCCGCGATTCAATGTGCCGACTGCAAATCGTCGACCAAGGATTTCAGCACCGACGCCGACAACGCGCCGTTTTGGTGCGTGTATTCGGGATGGTCGACGCCGATTTCGATTGCGCCGCCGGCTTTGGCTTCGGTAATCATCGCCGCGCTGAGTTCGAATCGCAGGAAATGCACCGCCGAAGTTTTTTCTTCGGTCTCGCGGGTTAAATCTTCATTGGCGATGGGGCGCACTTTGTCGTGCTGCCCGATGCGCACCCACACGGCGCGCTCGACGCCAATCAGCAACGACAACGCCTCGCGACGTTCATCTTCATCTTCGAATTCGAGCATAAAGGTCGCAATCCAATTATTGCCGTCGGGGATGAGCGGGTTGTACGCCGCCAATTCCTCGTCTATCGCGCTTGGTTCAAAAATTTTCTCGATGCGCAACACTTCCTGAACTTGGTATTTCATGGTGATGCGGTCTTCAAAATACAATGTTGCATTTGGGCCGAGCGCAACCTGACGGTTTTTTTTGTGCGCCATCACTTCGGCGCGATATTCGTTGCGCTTTGCGGCGTAGGTTTCGAGACTCATTAAATCGGAGCGGGTTAATTTATTCATAAGATTACTCACTGTGGGGGGATTGAGATAATGATAATGCCATTTAAGGCGATTGATAACATGATTTAATTGTGATTTTATTGCGGATAAATCGCGGTTAAATCTCATACGCGCGGCGCAACAAGGAAATCGGATGCGCGGTTTCGCTGCCGTCGGCGCGTTGATGCTGCAAAAATCGCCCGGCCATCGGGCAATCGCTGCAGTAATGGTCGGCGTTGGCTTCGTTAATTTGCCGCACCACCGGACGCGCGATTTTGCCGGCGGCGTCAAAAAATCGCGCCTTGACGCCGTAGGTGCCGTCATGCCCGGAGCAACGTTCGATAACGCGCACTTCGGTGTCCGGCACCAATTGCAGGCATTGCTTGGTTTGCGGGCCGATTTTTTGCACGCGTTGATGGCATGCAACGTGATAGGCGATTTTGCCGAGCGGTTGGGCGAAATCGGTGTTGAGCAAGCCGTCGCGATGCCGCACCATCAAATATTCAAACGGGTCAAAAAACGCTTCGCCGACGGCGCGCACCGTCGAATTCTCGGCAAACAACAGCGGCAATTCCTGCCGAAACATTAATACGCAAGACGGCACCGGCGCAATCACATCGAAGCCGCGTTCGACGAACGATTCCAAAATCGAAAGGTTGGCGCGCATCGCCCGTTCGACCGATTCCAAATCGCCGAGTTCGAGTTTGGGCATGCCGCAACAACGCAGGCTGGAAGGCAATTCCACTTGCACGCCGTTGTGTTCGAGCACCTTGATTAAATCTTCGCCGAGTTGCGGTTCGTTATAGTTGGCGTAGCAAGTCGCAAACAACGCCACCTTGCCGGTGGTGTGGCGGATGATGCGTTCATCGTGTGCGACATCGGCGACATCGGTATCGACATCACTTGGACGTCTCGGCGATTGCATTACGAGTTCGCTCGGGTAAACATCCGAGTCGATGTCGATGCTTTCCGCCGCATCGGGTTCGCGTTGTTTCAGTTGTTTGGCGCGGCGTTTTTGTAAAGTGTCGGCGTGATACGCCGGCACGCGCGCGCGCGGGTCGACGCCGAGTGCATAGTTCAGCAGTTTGCGCGCCGGTTTATTTTTGTTGGCGGCGTTGACCGCATTGACGACGATTGGGATGCCGGCCAATTTGCCGACCGCATCGGTTGACGCAAGAATTTTTTCGGAGATGCGCACTTTGTTTTGGCGAAACTTCACCGCCTTGGCGCGCAACATTAAATGCGGAAAGTCGATGTTCCATTCATGCGGCGGAATGTACGGGCATTTGGTTTGATAACACAAATCGCACAAATAACATTGGTCGACAACCCGCCAATAATCATCGCGCGCAACGCCGTCGATTTCCAACGTTTGCGATGCATCGACCAAATCAAACAGCGTCGGGAAGGCTTCGCATAAACTTACGCAACGACGACAGCCGTGACATAAATCGAACACGCGCGTTAATTCATCGAACGTCGCTGCTTGGTCGTAAAACGCCGGGTTCTTCCAATCAATCGGATGTCGAGTCGGCGCTTCGAGTCCGCCTTCGCTTTGGGGATTCATTTCGGTGGCTTTAAAAAATTCGAAAAATTTGTCGGTGAAGTGTGCATCGAATTCGTGCACATCGAATTCGTGCACATAAAATTAATGGTGAATGGCGAATGAACAGCGAAAGCGCGTCACCGGGATTCCCCGATGACGCGCAGTTAACCGATGTTGCAATCGCCGCTCAAAGTTCGTCCAACGCTTTTTGGAAACGGTTGGCGTGCGAACGTTCGGCTTTGCCGAGCGTTTCAAACCAATCGGCGATTTCGTCGAAGCCCTCGTCGCGCGCGGTTTTTGCCATGCCCGGATACATGTCGGTGTATTCGTGCGTTTCACCGGCAATCGCGGCTTTGAGGTTGTTGGCGGTGTCGCCAATCGGCAACCCGGTGGCCGGGTCGCCAACCGCTTCGAGATATTCCAGATGACCGTGCGCATGCCCGGTTTCCCCTTCGGCGGTCGAACGAAACACCGCCGCAACATCGTTGTAACCTTCGATGTCGGCTTTGGCGGCGAAATACAAATAACGACGATTCGCCTGCGATTCGCCGGAGAATGCGTCTTTAAGATTTTGTTGCGTTTTGGAGTCGCTCAGTTTCATAACATCACCTTCGGTTGACAAGAGTGAACAGCAAGTAAAAAAAAGTAAAACAAAAAAGTAAACTCAATAAAAATAAACAAGTGCGTAAAAAAATAACCGATGTAAATTAATCGAACTGCGTAACCAAATCGAATAATCGAATCACATCATCGAACTACCTCATCGAATCGAAACTCGAGTACACAATTGCCTCGCAATCACATCGACATTGGAATTATGCGGGCAATTCGCAAATAAATCCATTTGATTGTATCAAAGCAAACAATAGCATATTGCTATTGCCGAACTGCCGTCAACCGCGCAAATTGGCGGATTTACGCGGATTTTGCCGGCGTCGGCGACTGTGTCATTGTCGGCGGCAACGGTTACACTGCCGAACACGACACGGTCGGCGTCGGCATTGTCGGCGGCGACACTGTTACCAAAATACTGTCGCCACAGTCATCGTCGCCGTCGTCACTAGTCACTGTTGCTGTCAATTACAACAACCCCAACATCGTCTTCGCATCGCTGACTTCGAACTCGCCGCCTTGTTCGACATTAAGATGAGTCACAACACAGTCATCGACAATCATCGCATAGCGTTTGGAACGCACGCCCATTTGGTTGGCGGTTAAATCCAACACCAAGCCGAGCGCTTCGGTGAAAGTTGCGCTGCCGTCGGCGAGCATTAACAGTTGCGCGGCGTTTTGCGATTCGCCCCAGGCGTTCATCACAAACGCATCATTGACCGACAAACATGCAACCGCATCGACGCCTTTGGCGCGCAAGTCGTCGTACTGCACAACATAACCGGGCAGATGCGCTTGCGAACAAGTCGGCGTGAATGCGCCCGGCACCGCAAACAGCACAACTTTTTTGCCGCCAAAAATTTCATCGGTGGTCAACGTGGTCGGACCATCCGCGCTCATCACCGCAATGCCGACATTGGGCAGTCGGTCGCCAACTTGAATCGTCATTTGAGTATCCTCGTGTTGAGTGTTTTGTAACTTAATATCGTGCAACGAATGTAATGAATGTTAAGTGCACGATTCATCGCGCAGTTAAATGCATGGTGAATTGCATAGTAAGTTGCACAGTGTAATTGTAAAATTAATTGTGCAGTACAATGCATTGGCAACCATCGCGCCGCGCAATGCGATTGTAGCAAACCGCACCGCGCACATTGCAAATCGTTTGCCAATTTAATTTGATAAGTTAACTGCAAACAAGTTCACAGTAACTTAACCTTGTCAACAATTCACCGACAGACCAACACCCCGCCGCAATGTTGCCCTATCACACCCGCCTGCCGTCCATCGTCGATTTAAAACATCGCGCGCGAAAACGAATGCCGCGCTTTGCGTTCGATTATGTCGACGCCGCGATTGACCAAGAGCACGGCAAACGCCGCAATCGAGATGCGTGGCATGCGGTCGAATTAACGCCGCGTTATTTGCGCGATGTCAGCGAAACCGATTTGCGCGCGCGATTGTTTGGGCGCGATTATGCATTGCCGTTTGGCGTCGCGCCGGTGGGGTTGGGCGATATGATGTGGGCGCAAGCCGAACCCGCGTTGGCGCGCGCCGCGCAACACGCCAACATTCCGTATGTGCTAAGCACGTTCAGCACCACCGACATGGCGCATATCGCGCAACTGGCGCCGCAGGTGTGTTGGTTTCAATTGTATGTGCCGAAAAAAATTGCGGTGATGGATGATTTACTGCGCCGCGCAAAACACGCGGGCTATCATGCATTGGTGGTTACGCTGGATATTCCGGTTGGCGCAAAACGCAATCGTGAATTAAAAAATGATTTAAAACTGCCGTTTCAATTAACCGCCAATCTGGTTAACCAATGCATGCGTCGTCCGATGTGGACAGCGCGCATGCTGCGTTACGGCGCGCCGGATTTTGTCAATGTCGCGCGCTATCGAAAAAACAAAGGCGAAGGGTTGGCGGCGTTCATCACCGATTTCAACATGCATGGCGTTACATTGGAACGGCTGAAAATGATTCGCGCCAAGTGGGATGGTGCGTTAATCATCAAAGGCGTGCAACACCCGGATGACATGCGCGCCTGTGCGCAACTCGGCGCCGATGGACTCATCGTTTCGAATCACGGCGGACGTCAACTCGACGCCGCCCCGCCGTCGGCGCACAGTTTGCGCGTGGTGCCGGAGGAAGTGCGGCGGCGGGTTTGCATAATGGTCGATGGCGGCGTGCGCACCGGGCTGGATGTCGTGCGCGCCAAAGCGTTGGGCGCGCAGATGACCTTCTCGGGGCGCGCATTCTTTTGGGGCATCGGCGCGATGGGCGCGCGCGGTGCGCATCAAGTGATTGAAATTTTCCGCGATGAAATTAACCGCACCTTAAAACAACTCGGCTGCGAATCGTTTGCGCGGATGAATCATCAATGGTTGTCGGGGGAAGGCGAGACGGATGAACAGTAATTTGGTTGAGTTAATTTGTATTTATTAAGTTAACTTATCAAGTGAACTTGGTAAGTGAACTTGTTAAGTTAATTTACATAACTTAATTTGCACAAGTTAACTTCGAATAAGTTGTGCGCGACTGTAAATAAATTAATCGCGTTCCAACGGACGCAAAATTGCGCGTGAGATAATCAAACGTTGGATTTCACTGGTGCCTTCCCAGATTCGTTCGATGCGCGCATCGCGCCAAATTCGTTCGAGCGGCAGGTCGGTCATCAACCCCATGCCGCCGTGAATCTGCAACGCTTCGTCGGCAATCATCGCCAACGCTTCGCTGGCGGCAAGTTTGGCGATGGCGGCATCCAAATCCGACAACCCGCCATGGTCGGCGCACCATGCGGCGCGATAGGTTAACAATTCCGCCGCGCGGCGCGCGACTTCCATATCGGCAAGTTTAAAACCGACGCCTTGAAATTTGCCGATGGTTTGATTGAATTGCCGGCGGCTTGCGGCGTACTCGCACGCCAATTCATAAGCGCGGTCGCATCGCCCAAGACAAATCGCGGCGACTTGCAAACGGGTGTTGCCGAGCCAATCATTCGCCAACGCAAAGCCGCGCCCGACTTCGCCGAGCACTTGCGATTGCGGCACGCGACATCTATCGAATTCCAAAATGAAGTTGTGATAACCGCGATGCGAAACATTGCGATAGCCCGGGCGCAAAGTAAAACCGCGCATATCCTTATCGATTAAAAACGCGGTGATTAACTTGCGCATCCCGCGCGCGGTTTGTTCCTCGCCGGTGGCGGCGAATAAAATTACAAAGTCGGCGACATCGGCGTGGCTGATGAAATGCTTGACGCCGTTAATCACAAAATCGTCGCCGTCAACTTTGGCGGTGCAATTCATCGACCGCAAATCCGAGCCGGCGTTCGGTTCGGTCATTGCCAAGCAATCGGTTTTGTCGCCGCGAATGCACGGATAAAGATAACGTTCGCGTTGGTCGCCGACGCAGGCCTGCAGGATGTTGCTCGGCCGCGCAATCGAATAGTGCAACGCCATATTGGCGCGCCCCAATTCGCGGTCCAACATGCACATCGACAACACATCCAATCCGCCGCCGCCCAATTCGACCGGCATATTGGCGGCATACAACCCGGCCGCCTTGGCGCGCTCGATAACCCGCGCGCGCAATTGCGGCGACAATGCATCGCTGTCTTCGACTTCGCGTTCATGCGGATACAACTCGCGCTCGACAAACTTGCGCGCGGTGTCGATGAGTAAACGTTGTTCTTCAGTTGGGGAAAAATCCATTGTGGTTGCGGTTGAAGTAAAAGTGAAAGTTACGATTAACGTTACGATTAAAAGTGTTGGATAAAATATTAATTGCGACAAGTCACGCGTCGTTCGATTACCCAATATAAACCAAAGTCACAACCGTGCATCGACCGCACCAAAATTTTCCAAATGCCCGTCAACATTAATCACCTGCCCGGTAATTTTTGCGGACGCATCGGTTGCAAGAAACAATGCGCTGTCGGCGATGTCGTTTGGTTGGATGAAGGTGCGCAATGATGCGCTTTGTTCGTATCGTTGGCGGACGGCGGCTTCGTCGATTTGTTGATGCGCGGCTTCGGCTTGGATGACGCGTTGCATGCGCGCGCCGTCTACGCTGCCCGGGCAAATCACATTGACGCGCACGCCGACCGGACCCAATTCCATCGCCAAGGATTTGGTGACGCCAATCACGCCCCATTTTGCCGCGGCGTACGGTGTGCGCAACGGATAGCCGTGCCAGCCGGCGGTCGAGGCGATGTTGATGATGTTGCCGCGTTTGGCGGCGCGCATCATCGGGATGGATTGGCGGCAGCATAAAAAAGTTGCATCCAAATTAACCGCAATGCATCGTCGCCACTCCTCCAATTCGATATCCTCGAGCAACGCCGTCGGCCCCGCAATGCCGGCGCAATTGACCAATACTTCGATGCCGGCAAAGCGGTCGCGATGTTCGGCAAACACGCGCTCGACGGCTTGGGCGTCGGCGACATCGGCAACGCTGCATAGCGCGCCTTCGGGCAATGCGCGCGCGGTCTCGGCGATGGCGTCGGCATCGATATCGACGGCATGCACCGCATAATCGGCGCGCGCAAACGCTTCGGCAATCGCCCGCCCAATGCCGGCGCCGGCGGCGGTGATAAATGCGGTGGGTTGGCTCATGTTAATTTAATTGTATTGCTTTGATTTGATTCGACTTGATTTGATTCGCGTGACTTTAACTTGAGGTCACTGTGACTTGACGCAAACTGTAACTTGTCGCGCATTGTCACGCCGACGACTTTGCACGGCGGCGCGTTTGTATTTTGCGACCGGCATCATCGGGGCGGGCGAGTTGGGCGTGAGATTCGAGCAACGGCGTTAATCGCTTCATTATCCGCGGTTGCGCCGCGCAAACTTTTCCTTTGGCGGTGTCGACATGCAACAACAATTGTTCGCCGCCGGCAAGTTTTTTTTGCGCGGCGTACATCGTGTGATAAAGATGAATGCGCTTGGCGTCGCCGCCGAGCAATTGGGTGGTGACATAAAACGCTTCACCGGCATGCGCTTGGTCGTAAAAATTAATGTGCGTCTCGGCGGTGTAATAACTGAAGCCGGCGGCGTGATATTCGCGGTCGACGCCGAGATAACGAAACAACCGGTCGGATGCATCGCCAAACGCCTGCAGATAACGGCTCTCGCTGACGTGGCGGTTGTAATCCAACCATTCGGCCGGAACGATGGCGCGATGCAAGGTTAACGGTTGTTTGATGTCGAGCGTTGCATCTGCATCGACACTTTCACTTTGATTTGCATTTGTACTTGCACTGTCACTGTTACTGTCACCCGCCCCACTATGCCGCGCATTTTCATATAACTTTTCTTCGAACCGATTCCACACCGCCCCCGCCGCATAATCATTGGCGCGCAAACCCTGCATCACGGCGGTTAGACAATCGTCGCGCACGGTTTCCAATTCCGCCAAACTTGCACCGTCGGCTTGCGCATCGGATTGCGCGGATAATTTATCGAGCAATTGTTCGGTCATTTCAGGCCCGTCGAATCGCGTCCATGGCCATTTTAAACTCGGCGCGAATTGCGCCATAAAATGTCGAAAGCCGCCTTCGCCGCCGGCGATGCGATAGACCAAAAAACTGCCCATGAACGACCAACGCAATCCGGGGCCGTAACAAATCGCGCGGTCGATTTCGTCCACCGTCGCCGCGCCTTCATTAACCAAATGCAACGATTCGCGCCACACCGCTTCGAGCAATCTATCCGCCAAAAACGCATCGACTTCCTTGCGCACCTGCAGCGGATGCATGCCGATGTCGCTATAAAACGCTTCGGCGGTTTGACGCGCGGCATCATCGGTTTGCGCGCCGCCGACAATCTCGACCAAGGGAATTAAATACACCGGATTAAACGGATGCCCAACCAACACGCGCTCGGGGTAACGCACCTTTGACTGCATCGCGCTCGGCAACAAACCGGAGGTCGAGGATGCAATCACGACCTCGCGCGGCGTGCATTGCCCGGCTTCTGCCAGCAGTTGTTGTTTTAAGTCGAGCCGTTCCGGCCCGCTTTCCTGCACAAACTGCGCATCGCGCACCGCTTCGGCGACATCGCTGGCGAAGGTCAATCGCCCGCCGCGCGCAATCGGCGCGAGCGTCATTTTGCGCCACGCGCGTTCGGCGTTATCGACGACTTGATTAACCCGCGCGCTGATGGTTGCGTCCGGGTCGTAGACGACAACATCGATGCCGCACAACAACAATCGCGCTGCCCAACCCGCGCCAATCACGCCGCCGCCGAGCAGCGCGACACGTCGAATCGACGAAGGGTTTATCGAGTGAGATGAAGTGGTCAAGTGGCGCGGGGTAGTGTCGACTTAGAGGGACTCTTAATGGCGGCTTAATGTTTTTTAAGCGCCAATTGTTCGCGCACTTGCGCCGGCGACAAAATGTTGACATTCATCGCCGACAAAATCGTCACCGCGCGTTCGACCAACTGCGCATTACTGGCAAACACGCCCTTTTGCAGATATAAATTATCCTCCAACCCAACCCGCACATTGCCGCCGGCCAATGCCGCCATCGCCACATACGGCAATTGATTGCGCCCAATCGAAAACGCCGAAAACACCGCGCGCGGCGGCAGTTGATTGACCATCGCCAACAATGTCGTCGGGTCGTCCGGCGCGCCGTACGGGATGCCCATGCAGAGTTGAAGCATCAGCGGTTCATCCAGCAACCCGTCCTTAATAAGTTCCTTGACAAACACCAAATGCCCGCTGTCGAACACTTCCAACTCCGGACGCACGCCAAGTTCCTGCACGCGTTTTGCCATCGTCTTTAACATCGCCGGGGTGTTGGTCATTACATAATTGCTCTCGGCGAAATTCATCGTGCCGCAATCCAATGTGCAAATCTCCGGCAGCAGTTGTTCGACATGCGCCAATCGTTCGAGCGGCCCCGCCATATCGGTGCCGCGTTGGTTCAGCGGCAGTGGATTTTCACCGTCGCCAAACACAATATCGCCGCCCATGCCGGCGGTGGTGTTGATGACGACATCGGTTTCCGCGGCGCGAATGCGTTCGACGGTTTCGGCGAATAGGCAGACCTTGCGCGAAGGCGCGCCGCTTTTTGGGTCGCGCACATGAATATGCACAATCGCCGCGCCGGCTTTGGCGGCGTCAATCGCGGCATCGGCGATTTGCGCGGGGGTGACCGGGATGTCGGGATGTTTGCCGACTGAGTTGCCGGAGCCGGTGACTGCGCAGGTGATGAATACGTTGTTGTTCATTTTGCCTCGGTTAATGCGGGTGAGTTAATAACAGTTGGGTTAAGTGCGGCACTTTAACTTTAACACCGTGACAGTTAACAGTAACGGTTAAAAGTTAACTTCGCCACACCACATTATATTACGCGCGTTTGCGTTCAGCATCGACCGCCGCTTGACTGCGCAATTGCATATTCACCATCCGCAAAGTCGCCTCGATGCCGGCGAACACTTGATTGGCATTGACGCCGCGCGTGCGTACATTGCGCTCGCCGTCTCGCCAAGTGATGAAGCATTCGACCAATGCGCTGGTTTCGCCGCCGCGCGGGATGCGCACTTGATAATCGACCAATTGCGGGAACTTAAAGTCACGCGGAAAACCTTGCAGCGCGACTTCGGGCATATCCAAAATTTTGCGCAACGCGCCGACAAACGCATCGAAGCCGCCGTTGCCGCTGCCGGTTGATTTGTAAATTTTGCCGAATAATTTCACGCGAATGCTGACCGATGAATCGAGGTCGAGCCCGCTGGTGAGCGAGCAGTTGAGCAATTCCAAATGCCGTTCGCCGCGGCTTTCCAAAATGTCGGCGATGATTATCGGCAAATCTTCCGGCGTGATGGATGCCTTCGAATCGCCGAGTTCGACGATGCGCTTGAGCACTTTGGCGCGATCTTCCGCCGCCAAACTGATTCCCAACGCTTCCAAATTTTTATCCAGCGACGCCTTGCCGCTCATCTTGCCAAGCGCATATGAACGCGAGCGTTTAAATCGTTGCGGGCTTAATGCGGTTTGATACAGATTGCCCTTGCGGTCGCCGTCTGCGTGAATGCCGGCGGTTTGGGTAAACACATCGGCGCCAACCACCGGCGCATTATCCGCGACCTTTTTGCCGGAAAAGTTTTCGACCATTCGACTCAAGGTGTAAATTTCGCTTTCGTCAATCGACAATTGCGCGCCGAGTTTATCGCGCAACGCCAAACACACCTCCGCCAACGATGCATTACCGGCGCGTTCGCCGAGGCAATTAATCGTGCAATGAATCGTCGCCGCGCCCGCCTGCACCGCCGCCATGCAATTCGCCGTCGCCAAGCCGTAATCATTATGCGGATGAAAATCAAATTGACATTGCGGATATCGTTCGCGCATGTCGGTAAAACTTTCGCGCACTTCCGCCGGCGCCATCACGCCAAGCGTATCCGGCAACATAAAATGCGCAATCGGCAATTCGCACAGCCCGTCCATCAATTGATAAACATAATCGCGGCTGTCGGCATAGCCGTTCGACCAATCCTCCAAATATGCATTGACGCACAAACCGCGCTCGGCGGCATACTCGGCGGTTTGTTTTATATCGGCAAGATGTTGCGCCAAGGTGCGCCGCAGTTGTTCGCGGCAATGTTTCTCGCTGCCCTTCGCCAACAAGTTCATCACCCGCCCGCCGGCATCGTAAATCCAATCCGCGCTGCGCTTATGGTCAACAAACCCCAACACCTCGACCGCGTCAATCATCCCTTCCCCCGCCGCCCACTCGGCAATATCACTCAACGCCGCCCGCTCGCCATCCGAAACACAAGCCGAAGCCACTTCGATGCGATCGACTTTCAACGCCCGCAACAATGCCTTGGCAATGCTAACCTTCTCCGCCCGCGAAAACGAAACCCCTTGCGTTTGTTCGCCGTCGCGGAGGGTTACGTCCATTAGTTTTACGGTGGGGGTGGGCATTGTTGGGTTTGGGTTGGGTTGGTGTTGGGTTGGTGTTGGGGGATTATTGCGCGAAATGGCGGGTGCAATATCTTGGTGCGACATCATTATTGTATGCCAAAAAAAACCGCCCGATGCATCGGGCGGGTTTATTGATGCACGCGCTTGGCTTTTGTCGGCTTATCGAAAAAGTTTGGCGATGAAATTGACGATGCTCGCGATGATTGGGCTGTCTTGGGCAAAGTTGATGACTTGCATTGCGAGGGACGCGTACAGCAGTTTTGCAAGCCATTCGATTTTAGCGTCGGTTTGGGCTTTGTTGGTGTCGATTTTGCCGTCAAGTTTGGCGTTGCCGCTTTTAATTTCGCCCTTCAGTTCGGCTTTGGCTTCGTCTACCTTGCCTTCCACACGCGCCATGCCTTCTTTGGTGGCAACGTGTTTGGCATTGGTTTCCAAGCGCACTACGCGACCATGCATCGCCGCCGGTGACGGGTCGTCGCTGGCTTCGGCACCGTAAGGAGATTGATCTTCTTTGACCTGGTTAGGGTCATCTTTGTCATAGAGTTTTGTCATGGGGCAAGTGCCTGTCGGGTTGGGAAATCGAATGCAAGTTTAGCACGAAGTCGGGGGATAAAAAACCATGTGAGTTATGCGCGGTTATTGGATTATGGCAAAGGTTATGCGGTTATTGATGCATGCGCTTGGCTTTTGTCGGCTTATCGAAAAAGGTTGGCGATGAAACTGACGATGCTCGCGATGATTGGGCTGTCTTTTGCAAAGTCGATGGCTTGCATACCGATGGACACGTACAGCAGTTTTGCAAGCCATTCGATTTTGGCTTGCATTTTGGCGAATTTGGTGTCGGTTTCGGCTTTGTTGGTGTCGATTTTGCCGCCCAGTTCGGCTTTGACAGTGTCGATTTTTCCTTCCACACGCGCCATACCTTCTTTGGTGGCAACGTGTTGGGCGTTGGTTTCCAAGCGCACTACGCGACCGTGAATCGCCGCAGGCGACGAGTCGTCGGCGGCGGCTTCGGCACCGTAAGGGGATTGTTCTTCTTTGACCTGATTAGGGTCGTCTTTGTCGTAAAGTTTTGCCATTTATTAAGTGCCTGATGAGGTGGAAAGTACAAGGCGAGTTTAGCACGAAGTCGGGGGATTATTGCGCGAAATGGGGGTGGGTGCAATATGGTCGATTATTTGTCGAGGTAAGTTCTTCCGTCGGGACTCATGTCAATAGGAGGGCTCTCAAACAACTTGGGTTTTTTCGATTTGATTTCCGCTTCGATTTTTTCGGGCAATACTGCATCGTGCAAAGTTTGGGCGTGCATTAACATTTCCGCATTCAGGTTTTTGGCTAATACCAAATCGGTATTTGTACAGTTGGCAAACATAAATTTTGCCTTGCTCAAATCGGTATTCTTAAAAATCGCATCGTTCAGTTTAGCAAACGACAAATCTGCATTGACCAAAGTAGTATTGTGAATACGAGCGCCTTGCAGGTTAACCTCGGAGAGACGAGTGTGCTTTAAGTGGCTGTTGAATATAAAAATGCGACTTAGATTCGCATGCGCCAAATTCACGTTACTCATGTCAAGCCCCCTCAACTGGAGACCACTTAAGTTGACACGACTTAAGTCGACACGCGAATCATAATAAGCATTTTTTCCAAACTGTGGGGCGAACAGAATACGCAACACGTTTTCTATTTCAATTGACGAACGTTCACCATCATCAGATGCCATCTCACGAATGTGCGCAGCCAATACTTCAAACGCTCTTTTTCGATATCTGTCGTTGTGTTGCGCAAGTTCTTGCAAACTGTAAATGCCGCCCAACCGTACGGATGCGGATTGATGTCCCAAATGGTCAACTGCATTTTTGAATATTTCGATAACATGCCCTTGCGCCATCAACGTTGCGGATTTTTCAGCCGCGGTCGCACGACGGTTTGAATGTCGGATTTGCCAAAGGGCAACCAAGCCGCCCGTGACTGTGGCAACAAATTTTGCTGATGTAGGTGACGCGAAATTCCAAAGGATAAGTAAAACAACAATGAAGCCAACAAAAGCAATCGTGTAAACCAAATGCTTTCTTGCATCCGGCAAACTGCCCCAGTAGTATCGGAACCGCTCGATTTTTTGTTCGATTATCTGTAGGACATCGTTCATTGCATTTTACCAATCACAGAAATAAAAGCGGTGGTGTTGGGGGGATTATTGCGCGAAATGGGGGTTGAGTGCAATATTGGTGGTTCAGTTTGTTAATCGCCGATTGGCGAATCAAATAGGTTGGGGTTTATCGCTTCAATTTTTTCTTTAACCGCCCACGGTAGTTTTGCTTTGTGCAATGAGTATACATCTAATAATTGCTCCCCCTTTAAGTTTTTAGCCTTCGAAAAATCGCAACGTTGGCAATTCGCAAATTCAAAGTTGACGTCGCTCAAATCCGCATGCGCAAAATTAACGTCGCTTAAGTTAGCGTTTTCTAAATTTGCCCCTTGCATGTCAGCGTGTAAAAGTTTTGCTTTATCGAAGTTCGCGTAAGCCAAATACGCCCCTCTTAAGTTCCCCCATCTTAAATCAGCGTAGGCAAAATTAGCGTCGTAAATGGCTAGTTCTAGCCCTTCCAAATTCGCGCCAGTCAATTTTATGGTGAGTTGCGTGTAAGTTCTTTCACCCACTTGCGGACCAAGCAACAATTCCAAAGTGCTTTCAATTTCTACGCTGGGTTGCGTAAAAGATGAGTTGGCAATGCGATGCGGTTTGTACTTTCCGTCAGTTGTCGTTTCACGGATGTGCGCACAAAGAATATCAAATACCCTTTCGCGGTAATCAACCTCATCTTGCGCAATATGATGCAACGCATAAATACCACCCAACCGCACCGAAACCGATTCATGCCCCAAATGTTCAATCGCATTCTTAAATCGCTCGGCAACGTTTCCTTTTTCCGTCGACTCGGAAGTTTGTTGCATCGCCCTTGCAGTTTTATCCGCGGCATTTGCCCGAAAACTGGAAACAACAATTTGGCAAACCGCCAATGCACCACCGATTAAATACGCGGCAAATTCCGCCGCCGCATGCGAATGATTATTCCATAAATCAATTAATAGCCAGTAAGCACCGCCGACAAAAGCGCCAACGGCAACAACAACGCTCACCCACAGAGTCCACTTATTCACAGTTTGCTTATCACTCATTTACATCACCTCGTCAAAATGCCACTCGTTAAATTTGCGGGGCGATTATAGCCGCATTGCGTGAGTTTAGGTAATGCGCAAATATTTTTTACCGATTTACTTTCGCTTCGGTCGCGGTTATTGCGGACGATTATTTCGCATCTGATTGACAATATCCCGCGTTTTTACACTGACCGTGCACACCTGCATCAGCAGTTTAATCACCGCATCTTTATGGTCGGCAAATTGGTACGCGTTAAATTTTTCCGCGACGGTCGGGTCGCGCGGTATCTTCTCTTTGTATTGTCCAAGCACCCATCCCAATGCCGAGCGGCCGCCCAGTCGATATTCCCACGCGGCGGCGGGGATGCCGGTTAAGGACGTTTGTTCGTCCACGAAAATAATGTCGCCCTTTTTGTTCGCTTTGAGTTTGGCGTCGCCGGGTTCGCTTTCACCGTCGTGTCTTTCCAGCGGGAATAGCGGTTGCTTATCGAATTCGGCATGCAAGTGCATTAATTCTTTTCCCCAATTTACCCACTTGGCGAAATCATCGTAAAACGGCACACGCGGCAAATCGCGTTGCAAGTTAATCGCGTATTTTTCCAAATAATCCGGGTTGTGAAACACCGCGTAAATGTAATGAAAAATATCTTCGGCGGTGATTTTGGCGTTGGCGTAATGCGCGCGGAATTGTGTTAAACCGTACTCGGTGATGTTACTGTGGCGATTGTTGTTGTCGTCGTAGCGATAAAGTGAAAAACACTGAATGGGTTCGATAAACAACCCAAGCGACGGCACTTGCGCAGTCGCCAAACAGCAAAACGGGATTCGCGTGCTGTCAGCAATGCAAATCACCTTATTTGGCTCATTGAATTCTTTGCCAAACATTTCGCAATGATTTTTGGTGAGGCGGTCGCTCATTACAAAGTTCGCAAAGTAAAACTTAACGGTAAACGGGCGATAAAATAAACGCACAATATTCTTGCGCGAATATTTGATTTTGTTGCCGCGCACAAGATGAGTTTCCAAAGTGGCGGTCCATTTAATTGTGCGGTCAACCCAATCACTCACGCGACTTGCCGTCGGCTTGCCATTGCCGTTTCCATGAAAATCTTTTGCAAAACGCGCAACTTCTTTTGCGTAAAAATTGACAAAAAACTTCACCTTCTTTTGCAGGTTTGCAACGCTAAAATCACAAACCCAATCATCTCGATTGGTGGACACGCCCAACGCATGCAACTTAAAAATCGCATTTTCTTTGTTTACGGTTTTCGCCAATTTTGTATCTTTGTTGGCGACACAAACCAATTTGTTAAAATCATTGTCGGTTTGGTTGAGCCAGTTATTTTTCGCGTCCGGCGTAATGCGCGTGAAATTGATTTCAGAAAAATCAGTGTCAGCAAGCCAAGCGAGTTTGTCCGCATCGGATTTGTCATCATCCAATTGATAGTAATGAATCGCGCATCGATTATCGTCACGCACTTTCTTTTTAACAAAAAATCCAATCGCGACGCCAACCTTAATGCCAAACACATTGCCCGGATTGCCCCCATTGCCGTTTGCGCGCGCATCGCCGCCCAAGTCAATAACGTAAATTGCGCTGAATTCCCGCGCCGCGACTTTGCGGAATCCGTCGTCTTGATGGGCGTCAATATATGCGCGATTGGTAATAAACGCGACCACGCCCTCACCTTTTAACCGGTCGGTTGCATAACGAATGAAGCGTTTATACATGTCGTATTGTTTGGTCTTTTGCGCGTTGCTTTCTTCCACATAAGTTTCCTTAATGCGCGCGTCAATCGTGTCGTATTTACGATTGGGGTTGTTGTCGTTTTCATTGCTTTGGTTGGCGTTATACGGCGGGTTGCCGATGACCACCGAAATATCGGTTTCATTTTGGCGTTTTACCCGATTTAAATTTTCATAACTCATCGCCCCGACCAAATCGCTCTGCCCTTTGCCGCGAAAGTGCACATTATCCAGCGTATCGACAAAGCAGATGTTGGGGAACTCGGCATACTCGCCGACTTTTTGCTTGTAGGTGTATTCAATGTTTAAGTTGGCAATGTAATACGGCAAAATGCCGACTTCATTTGCGTGGATTTCGTTTGCATATTTATAGGCGACATGCGCGGTTGGCAAGTAGTCAATTAAATCGGCGATAAAAGTGCCGGTGCCGGCGGCGGGGTCCAGGATTTGCACATGTTTGTCGTGCAAATACCGATTGAAATGCCGATAAACAATTTTGTCGGCGGCGCCAATCATAAATTTAACGATTTCATTGGGCGTATAAACCACGCCCAAACGGTCGGCGGCTTTTTTGTTGTAAACGGTGTAAAACCGCTCATAAATTTCCTTTAAGAACTTTTGTTTTTCAAAGTGGCTGACGATGCCGACGGCGGCGGCTGTAATCGCGCTGTAATAACTTCTTAATCTGTCGACAGATTGGCGACGAGTGCCGCCGGTAAAAAACATTGCCTCCAACTCATCCAGCCGCACGGCGATATTGTTTTCCTTGTGAAACTGGTCGTCGTCAAACACTTTATAGAAAATGTCTTTGGTGAGGATGTGCTGAATTAACATCTCGCGCACATCATCCCAGCCCACCGTGGGATTAATTGACTCGCGGCAAAGCATCGTAAAAGAAAGCGCACCTTGCTCAAACTCTGGATTGTTTTTATGCGCATTTTCAATTACGTCGCGCAAGTTGCTCAGCACGGCGGGCAAATCCGTGCTGAACTGCGCAATCGCACGGTGAAAATTGGCGATTTCCGGCGGTGCATAACGAATGAAAACGGTAAGCAAATGATGCAATTTTTCAACATCGCGCATATCAACGCGCTGCACCTCTTCGCCGCCCTGTATCAACACCGCGATTTTTGAGTTCTCAAAAATGATGTTGTCGGTCGGATAACCCTTGCGGATTTTCTTTTTTATTTCCGCGTCGATGTCATCATCTTCGTCCTTCGCTTCCCAATGCCCGCGCGGAAGGCGCAAATCGTCCTTAACCGTGCCGTCCGGCCGGGTGCGGTTTGAGCGGTCCATTTCTTCCTCAACCAAAAGCAATCCGTCACTTCGGCAATACTTTTGCAAACACTCGCGAAACGCGCGCCGCACAACCACTTCGGTCGCGGTGCCGGCGCGTCTTTTTAACTCATCAAGTTCGCGGTGATATTCGCGAATGTAATCGGGGGTCATTTAATTGTGTTCCGCTAGTGGAATTAATGCACAAGGCGATTCTATCCGTATTGGCGGGGCTTGGTGCAATTATTTTTATGCCGGGTTTTATGAATCTTGTGGCGGTGTTCGGGGGGTTAAGTTTGTTGGTTAGTCGGTGGGTGGCGGATCAAACAGTTCGGGTTTTGTTGCTTCGATTTGTTTTTTAATGTCTTCCGGTAGTTTTGCTTCGTGCAAAGAAAACGCTTTCAATAACTGCTCTGCCGTTAAGTTTACAGCCGACAAAAAATTGCAACGTTGACAGTCAGCCTTGTCGAATCTGGCACCTTGCAAATTGACTGCTTTAAAGTCGATGCCTGTTAAGTCCGCCCCCTGCAGTTTTGCATATGCCATGTTTGCATATTCGACGCTGGCGCCTTCCATTTTCGCGCCTATCAGTCCTGCTCCATTTAAATCAGCAACATCCAACACAGCATTTTTCAGAATAGTTTTTATTAAGTCGATACCGTAAAGGTTGGCTCCGCCTAGGTAAGCGCCCTCTAAATTAGAACTCATCAGTTTCGCCTCGAATCCTTTGTAAATTTTTTTGCCCGTTTTAGAGCGAAACAACAATTCTAAAACACTTCCAATCTCTACGCTGGGATACAAAAGGTCAACGCCATCAATCACATGTGGTTTGTACTCTTCTTTGTTGGTTGTCGTTTCACGGACGTGGGCACATAAGATTTCAAAAACCCTTTCGCGATAACTTGCATTCTCATTCGCAATATGATGCAACGCATAAATACCACCCAAACGCACGGAAACTGATTCGTGTCCCAAGTGTTCAATCGCATTCTTAAATCGCTCAGCAACGTTACCCTTTTCCATCGACTCAGCGGTTTTTTCCGCCGCAGTTGCGCGACGGTTGGAAGCAACGACTTGCCAAACCGCCAGCACTCCGCCAATCAAGTATCCAACAAACCTTGCAAACTCAGGCGATTGATAGTGCCAAAGATAAATCAATAACGAAACAGCCACGATGGCGCCAAAAACCCAACCCGACAATTTCCACTTATTCATTTTCATCGACATTTTATTTACACCAATAAAAACAAAATGGTGGCCAGGGACAGAATCGAACTGCCGACACGAGGATTTTCAGTCCACTGCTCTACCGACTGAGCTACCTGGCCATTAAATTTGCGGGGGTGATTGTAGCCGTATTGGGCGGGTTGGGTAAAGTTAATTTTGGCTGAGTGCGGTGCGCAAGTGTTGCCAATCGAAATGCGGGCCGGGGTCGGTTTTGCGGGTGGGGGCGATTTGGTTGTGGCCGACGATGTGGTCGAGGGGGATGGGATAGGCGGTGCGCAATGCTTTGATGAGGCGGGTTAAGGTTTGGTATTGTGGCGGGTCGAAGGGGTGTTGGTCGCAGCCTTCCAATTCGATGCCGATGGAAAAATCGTTGACGTTTTCGCGCCCGTTGAAATCGGAAACGCCGGCATGCCATGCGCGCAGATGTGTCGGCACGAATTGGATTAACGCACCATCGCGGCGGATGAGAAAATGCGCCGACACTTTCATGCAGGCAATGTCGGCGAAATACGGATGCGCATCGGCCGGCAAACAATTGGTGAACAATTGCGCGATGTAATCGTCTCCGTAGCAGCCGGGCGGCAGGCTGATGGCGTGGATGACCAGCACTGTGATGTCGTCGATGCGCGGGCGGTCGTCGCAATTGGGCGAGCGGATGAAATGCGCCGGGGTGAGCAAGCCGGTGGTTTGGTTGAGGGTGAAAGTGGGCGGCATTGGGTGATGATGTTTTGGATAACGAGATGACGTTAACGTTTGCGCGATAACAAAATAATGTTTCGATAACGCGATAACGTTAACGCTTGCGCGACAACGTCGACAAACTTAAATCGCCTCGGCGATTAGTTTAACAATCGCACGGTCAGTCGCTTCGAGCACGCTGAAGCGATAGCCCATTTCGATGATGCTTTCGCCTTTCGCCGGGATGTGTCCGAGTTGCGCCATCACCAAGCCGCCGATGGTGTGCGAGATTTTTGCGTTTAGATTAATCTCCAACACATCGTTTACTTCGGTGACTGAGGAACGCGAATCGATGAGGTATTTGCCTTCGCCGATTTTTTCGATGACGCGTTTGCGGCGCGGCAGGTATTCCTCGAAGTCGTAACCGATATCGATGTCGCCGACGACTTCTTCGACGATGTCTTCCATTGTGATGATGCCGATGGCTGAGCCGAATTCATCGACCACCACCGCCATGTGGTCTTCGCGTTGACGCAATGTCGGCAGCAATTGATCGATGGTTTGGAACGGCAATACATAATGCGCCGCGGCGATTAACTCGTCTAGGTTTTTATTCGGCAGGGTTTTGTCGAGTAAATCCCAAGTGGTTAAGGTGACGATGCCGATGATGTTGCTGATGTTGTCGCGATAAATCGGCAGGCGATTAAAACCGTGCCGCCGCACTGTGGCAATCGCGCGCAAAATGCCGGCGCCGGTTTGCAGGGCGGTGACTTCGGCAATCGGTATCATCGCTTCGCCGACGGTGGTTTCGCCAAAACGAATGACGCGGCGAATGCGTCCGCGGTCGAAGGCATCGACTGAGGAAGTGCGCTCGGCCATATCGGCGACCGCGCGGATTTGTTCGCGCGTCATAAATAAATTTTGTTCGATGCGCCCAACGCCAAACAATCGCGCGCACAATCGCGCGATGCGCGTGAAAATAAAAATCAGCGGATAAAACAACAACGAAAAAATCCGCAACGGATAAATCGCCTTTGGTGCAATCGCATCGGATTTTTGTTGATAGACACTCTTCGGCACAATCTCGCCGAAGATTAACAAAATCGGCGTCAACGCCAAAAACGCGTATAAATCGGCAAGCCAATCGCCGCGCGAATCGAACCAACGAATAAACAAAATCGTGCCAAGCGTGGTCAACGCCACCGTGGCGATGTTGACGCCGACCAAGGTTGTGCCGAGCAACACATCCGGCTCTTTATACAAATCCAACACTTTTTTTGCGCCGCGATCGCCTTGATTGGCGCGCGCGTTAAGTTTGATTTTGTCGGAGTTGACCAAGGCAATCTCCGAGCCGGAGAAAAAACCTTTGAGCAACAACAACACCAGACCCAACAAAATAATCGCAAGTACACTCATCTTTCACCTCGTGCGGCACTTTGTTTTGCACCGTCGACATTGTCGTCGCTAACGATGTCATTAACAGTGTCATTAACACCGTCGTTCACGCCATCGTCAACATCGTCATTAACAGTGTCGCTGACGGCAACGTCACTGTCACTGTCACTGTTACTGTCACCCCCGTCGACTTGGTCATCACCACCCTCGACACTCTCCCCCAACACAACCTGCTGCGCGCGCAAAAATTCCTCTTCATCCATCCCCTTGGCGACACGCACAAGCGCGATGCGATGCGCATCCATCTCGACCACTTGAATTAATATGTCGTCTGTTTGCACCATATCGCCGATGTGCGGCAGGCGGTCGAGCAGGCGGAAGGCGACGCCGCCGATGGTGGTCATGCGCGGGTCTTCGATGCCGAAGTTCGAAAGGTTGTCGAAGTCGTTGAGTTTCATATCGCCGGGCACTTCGTAAATGTTGTGGTCTTGTTCGGCGTATAACCCGGCGGTTGCGCGCGTGCCGCCGCTGACATCGCCGAAGATAAAGTTAATCACGCCGCGCATCGTGATAAAGCCTTCGACGCCGCCGAATTCATTTAAACAAGCGGCGGCGCGCACTTCGTTAAACTGAAAAAAATCGAACATCTCATCGACCTTTTTGGTAAGCGGCACCACCACCGGCGGATGCATAATATCCTCCGGTTGCAATGCCGCCAAATCGGTTTTATCCAACACCAAGCGCAACACATCTTCGGAATGCACAAAGCCGACCAAATTATCGCGATGGGTTTTGAACACCGGAATGCGCGAATGGCGATAGGCGGTGAACTTGTCAATCATCTCCGGCACGCTCATCTCGACATTAAGAAACGCCATGCGCGTGCGCGGCGTCATCATCTCGACGATTTCGGTGTCCGAGGCTTCGAGCAAGTTATAAATTAACGCGCGTTCGGTTGCATCGAGCACGCCCTCTTCGGCGACTTGTTCGACCAAGGTTAAGAATTCATCGGCTTGCAAAATGTTGTCGGCCGCTTTGGCTTCGCCGACTAATAAGGTGGTGATGCGGTCGGCGATGCCGCGAATCGCCCAACGCAACGGCGCGATTAACTTCACCCACACCCGCAACGGCGCGGCGACAATCCGCGTGCTGAATCGCACCGGGTTATGCACCGCGACGGTCTTGGGGGTGATTTCGCCGAGCAACAACAACAGCGGCACCATCACCAACAAATTAATCCAACCGGCGCGCGGCGCGCCATACAGCGTGACCAAAATCGAGGTCATATTGGCGACCGCCGCGATGTTGATGAGTTCGTTGCCGCTTAATATCGAGATGATTAACTTGCGCGGTTGGTCGAGCAGTTCGTGTATCGCTTCGGCGCGCGGATTTTTTTCGCGCCGCAGTTGTTGCAGGTCAAGCCGCGACAGTGAAAACAGCGCGGTTTCGGATCCGGAAAAAAACGCCGAGCCGGCCAACAACAACACTTGCAATGCAATGCGCAATTGCATATCGCCCGCGCCCAACAACGATAAGTCGAACGCAAACACCGTCGCCATGCTCGCCAACACAGACGAGCCGAGCGACTGCCCGTACTGGACGATTTGCAGGAGGGACTCCACAGGAAATTCTCGGCAGGAAACTCGACGGAGGGTGTTCGTGCATCAAGTTTGCGACGCCTCGCAGGGGGAAGGGTTGCGAGTATCGCATTAACCATTGACGATTGGCAACATTGCGGCGGTGATATAATTGCGTCGCATTTGTTACTTCGTTATTTGTTACTTCGCAACTGTTACTTTGTTAATGTTACTTTTGTTTTATTTGCCGCTTAATTTGCACTTTATTATTTACCGTCACTTTAACTTGTAACTGTAACTTGCACTTGCACTGTCACTTGTACTTGTAAATGTCCAACAACATCACCCCCCTATCGGCACATCGCAACAAACAAGTTGCATCACCGTCGGCACAGTCATTGTCATCATCATCGTCGTCAGCACCAACCCTCGACGACCCGGCGTTATATCTCAACCGTGAATTAACGTGGCTGCAGTTTAATCATCGAGTGTTATCCGAAGCCTGCAATGAACAAACCCCATTGCTCGAACGATTAAAGTTTTTTGCGATTTTTGCATCGAACATCGATGAGTTTTTTATGAAACGCATCGGCGGCTTAAAACTGCAAGCCGCCGCCGGCGTCGCCGAATTGTCGGTCGATGGTCGCACGCCGCAACAACAACTGAGCGAAGTGCACAAACTGGTCGAAGCGATGGAAAGCGAACGCGACCGTCTGCTGCCGCAGTTGCTTGCGCAACTCGCCGAACACGACATCAAAATCCTCGCCTATCGCGAACTCGATGCAAACTCGCGCGCCGAATTGCGCCGCCATTACATCGACAACATCTTCCCGTTGGTCACGCCGCAGGTGATTGACCCGGCGCATCCGTTTCCGTTTATCTCGAATTTATCGCTTAACATTTTTGTCGCGTTGCGCACAACACGCATTGAGGCGCCAACCTTGGCGCGCGTCAAAGCGCCGGTCGGCGGCGGCATCGAGCGGTTTATTCGCGTCGGTGAAAAATTTCATTTTGTGCCGCTCGAAGATGTAATGGCGAATCATTTGGAATTGTTGTTCCCCGAAGTCGAAATCATCGCGCATGATTTTTGTTTCATTGCGCGCAACGCCGCGGCCGAACGCAATGAATCCGATGTCAACGATTTAATGGAATTGATTGAATTGGAATTGCGCGACCGTCGGCTTGCGCCGATTGTGCGCATGGTCGTCAATCGCGCGATGAGCGGCGAACGGCAGGCGCAATTGGCCGGGCAACTCGGGCTATCGATGGACGATGATGTTTATGTGCGCGACGGTTTATTAATGCAGCGCGAATTGATGCAGTTGGCGAACTTGCCGATACAGGAGTTGCGCTATCCGCCGCATGCGCCGGTGTTGCATCATCGTTTGGCGGATTCGTCGCGCGACATCTTCCAAACCTTGCGCGACGCCAATTCGATTTTGCTGCAGCATCCATATGAATCATTTACCGCATCGGTGGTGCGTTTATTAAAAGAATCCGCGCGCGATGCAAAAGTGCGCGCGATTAAGATGACGTTATATCGAACCGACCGCGGCGAATCCAATCGCATCGTCGATTTTTTAATCGATGCCGCGCATAACGGCAAACAAGTCGCCGTGGTGGTCGAACTCAAAGCCAAATTCGACGAAGCCGCCAACATCGAATGGTCCGGTCGAATGGAACGCGCCGGCATTCATGTCACTTATGGCGTGGTCGGATTCAAAACGCATTGCAAATTATTGATGGTGGTGCGCAGCGACGACGACGGCTTGCGGCGGTATGTGCATATCGGCACCGGCAATTATCACGCCGGCACCGCGCGGCTGTACACCGATTTGGGCTTGCTCAGTTGCGACGCCGAAATTGGCGGCGATGTTACCGAATTGTTTAATTATTTAACCACCGGTTGCGCCGCCAAACGCGACTATCGAAAAATTTTCCCGGCGCCGAGTCAATTAAAGCCGCGCCTGTTGGAAATCATCGACCGCGAAATCGAAGCGCATCGACGCGCAGTCGCGCACAACCAACCGGATGCGCGCGGCTTGATACAAATTAAAGTGAATGCATTGGAGGATAAGGAATTGGTCAGCGCGTTGTATCGCGCCAGCCAAGCCGGCGTTACGATTGATTTAATTGTGCGCGACACTTGCCGATTGCGCCCGAACTTGCGCGGCGTATCCGACAACATTCGCGTGCGCAGCATCGTCGGACGGTTTTTGGAACACAGCCGATTCTTTTATTTTAGAAACGGCGGCGATGAGGCCGGCGAAGAAGAGTTTCTTATCGGCTCAGCCGATTTAATGCGGCGCAATTTGGAAAGCCGCGTCGAAGTCGTGGTGCGCGTTACCGAACCCGAACTGCAGGCGGAATTGCGCCGCCTCTTCGATGCGTTTCTCGCCGACAATCAAAACGCTTGGGAAATGCGCGCGGACGGTGCATATCAAAAATGCCCGGCACAACCGGGCAAAGAATTCGCCAGCCAACAAAAACAAATCGATTTTGCGCGCGCTCGGCTCGAGCAGGGTCGAGATAAACTGCGAGATAAGTATCGAGATGAACCGGTGGATAAATCCGTTGTTAATTTTGATGAACGCAGACGCGCTTAATTCGAGATTAATTAAAAGTGCGTTGTACGGTGCAAGTGGCGGCAAAAGTTACAGTGACGTCACAACAAAAGTTAATATGCAAGTCAACAGTACAAAGTCACAGTACAAACCAACAATACAAACTCACCATTCCCCAATCTGCTCACAAGCAATCCCACACGCCTCAATCATCACCGGAATATCATCATCGATTCGATAAATCGTCGTAAAGTTTTGCGTAATCACCGCCTGCCGCAACGGCTCGGTCACCGCATCGCCGCCAATCGTATGCAATGCACCTTGCGCAATTAATTCATTAATACGCTGCAGTTGCGCGGCGTTCAACAGCACCACCGGCTGCTTGCTGATGGGGCAAACCAACATCTCCAACAATTTACGGTCAATTGTCATTCGTCATTCGTCATCGTTACTTTTTGCGCGCGAAGTGTGCGGCGAATTGTTATGCGTCGAATCATTTACTGTCGACTTGCGCACCATCGACTTGCGAAACGGTTGACTCAACAATCGATGCAACCGCGCCTCGTCATCGGCGCGATAATTCGGTTGACCGATTTGCATCGCACGATGCCCCGCCGCCGGTTGCGCGGTATAACTGCCAAACACTCTATCCCACAGCGAAAGATTAAAACCATAATTGCGATTGTATTCGCGCGCATCCGTCGAATGATGCACGCGATGCATATCCGGCGTTACGACAAACGCGCGCAAAAGTTTATCCGCAATGGTCGGCAATTTAATGTTGGCGTGATTAAACATTGCTGCGGCGTTCAAAATCATCTCGAACAAAATCACGCCCAACAACGGCGTACCAAGCAACAACACCACCGCCGCCTTAATCGCCGCCGACAACAACATCTCCAACGGATGAAAACGCAATGCGGTGGTTGCATCGATGGCGGTGTCGGTGTGATGCATTCGATGAATCGGCCACAACCAAGCGATGCGATGCAACAAACGATGTTGCCAATACAAAGTTAAATCCAACACCAACAGGGACACAATTATCGAATGCCACAACGACACCTTAAACCAAATCAACAAACCAAAATGATTATGAATAGCCACCAACGAAGCCGCCACCGCACTCACCGGCACCACCGCCAACATCACCGCATTAATCGCCACCACCCCAAGATTGCCGGGCCAACGCAACCCCCGCCGCACCTGCGCACGTCGCGGAAAAAATTTTTCGCAACTCATCAACAACAACAACACCAGCGCGAACAACGCCAAGCGCAATTGCATCTCGATGGTTAATGTAAATGGCATATCGAACATTGTTGTCTCTGCATTAATAATGTCTGCACGGCAAGAACAACATCAAGCGCGGCAACATCAAGCGCGCGCGACGGTTTAAATCCAATCCGCGCATTTTACGCAAAAACGTTGTGCGGGTTTAGCGTTGCCAAAAGTAAAGTAGAATCGCATTCCATTTTCGAATCGCAATCCGGCGAGGTAAACGCAATGGCAAACGAACGGGAACAAGTTACGCGGCAACAAGACGACGTCGACGCATTGGAACGTGCACACGACATTCGCAAATTTGAAATCAACCTCACTTGGAAACGGGCGACTTATGTCGGTGCATTCCAAGGGTTTTTATTCGCCGCGTTGGGCGTGTTGGTGGCGAGCGAAACACCGCATACGATTGAAGTGAACTTTTTTAAGTTTGTTGTATCCATTGTCGGCGTGTTTTTGTCGGGTGCATGGTATTTGATTAATCAGGGTTCGCACTACTGGCAAAGGTATTGGGAAGAAAAAATAATGAAACTGGAAAAAGGTTATCGCCCTGAACACAAGACCATTAAATTTAAAAATCCGCTTGGCTATATGCCTTATGCAATTGGGCGGACGAACATGGTGTTAAGCGCATTCTTTTTTGTAATGTGGTTGGCAATAGCGTTGCTTTTGTTCGACCAATTGGACACCTTTTGCAATTGCGATGGGAACATATACAGGATTGTCGCCAATATCCTTGCCCTTGCGGCTTTGTTCACTTTGCTTGTTTGTGGCTTTGCGCTGAGGAAACAACGGCGAAAATAGGCGTCGCGCCACCCGCGCAGCATCATCACCCCTTCACCCCCACCGCCCGCGGATAATCCGCCAGTGTTTCGCAACCGGTTTCGGTTATCAGCAAACTTTCGGTTATCTCCACGCCCCAGCCGTCGAACCATAAGCCGGGCATTAGGTGGAAGGTCATGCCGGGTTGCAGTCGGGTGCGGTCGTCTGCGCGGAAACTCATTGTGCGTTCGCCCCAATCGGGTGGGTAGGATAAGCCGATGGAATAGCCGCATCTTCCGGGTTTGGTGAGTTGATGGCGACGCAGCACGGACGTTAATGCATTGGCGACATCAGCGCATTGATTGCCGGGGGTGGCGGCGGTGATGCATGCTTCGATGCCTTGTTGTATTGCATCGGCGGCGCGCAATAATTCGCTTGGCGGGTTGCCGAGATACAAGGTGCGCGACAGCGGGCAGTGGTAGCGGCGATAGACGCCGGCGATTTCCAAAAAGGTCGCGCAGTTGTTTTGCATCGGGCGGTCGTCCCAAGTTAAATGCGGTGCGCCGGCATCCGCGCCGCTTGGGGCGATGGGGGCGATGGCGGGATAATCGCCGCCGATGATTTTGTTGATGCGGTTACTTTTGCGGTCACGGTCACTGTTACTTTTACTTACACTGTCACCGTCGCCGCCGACATTGTCATCACCGCCGTCAACAGTATCGACACTATCGACATCGACATCATCGACACCCGCAATCCCAACTCGATACACCTCCGCCACCAATCGATTTTTCGGCAAGCCGGGTTCGCTCACCTCCAACGCCCGCGCATGCATCTTTTCGACAATCCGCGCAGCAAGGCGCATGCAATCAATTTCCGCTTTCGATTTAATCGCGCGTTGCCAATTAACCAAACCGGTGGCGTCATGCCAATCGGCGTTGGGCAATTTTGCGGTTAACGTTTGATGCGCCGCCGCGCTGTAATAATAATTATCCATCTCCACGCCAATCGCGGCGGTGGCAAAGCCGCGCGATTGCAATTGCGCCGCCAAATCAGTCATCGGATGGTGCGGCGGGTTTTGCACCAATGCATCGTCATAGCCAAGAATATGCGCGCGCGGCATCACCGCATCGTCGATGGTTAACTTCGCACACGCGACATCAATCCCGCGCCCCCACCAAAACGGCGCGTCGTTCTGCGGTATCAACGCGCATTGCGGCACATAAAACGACCACGCATCGTAGCCGGTCAGCCAAGCGATATTGGACGGGTCGGCGATGAGCAACACTTCGATGCCGCGCGTTTGCATTGCCGCGCGGGTGCGGGTTAATCGGGCGGCGTATTCGGCGGTGGTGAAGTTAAACGGCATTGGTGCAAGTGAATAAGGGTTACGGGGTGAAAATTGAACCGCCAATTGAACGGCGGGTGTATTGCGCATTGTCACGCATTATCACCAATTGCGGCAAGCGGCGGTAAAAATGTTGTGCGGCGGGGCTTGACAAATTGGCGGGGGCGGAGTATGTTTTGCGGGTAATTTGTGCAGGCGGGGTTGCCCGTTTGTTTTTCATCGTCCAATTGAATTGAGGTGACACTTATGAACACCGAACTGTCCAACAACGGACACACCACCCGGTCGGTTTCACAACGCGCAAAACGCGGCAACCGAACCAGTCACAAAAGCGCATCCAAATGCGCGCTCGCCTTGTTGGGGTTGTTGTTGCTTGGCATGTTTGGCTCGGCAAAAGCGCAAGATTTACCAATCGGCGCCGGCGATTTCCCGACGGTTATCGACGGCGATTTGCCGAACATCACCTTTAAAGTTGGCACAAGTTATTCGCTGACCTTGCCAACGCAAGCACTCCACAACAGCGGCGGCGACAGAGGGCAAACTTTCGCTGTCACCAGTTTTGTAATCAGCACGCCCGACGCCGATGCCAACTTGCAAACGGCCGGCCTTACTTTCGCTGAAGCCACCGGCATACTTGAAGGCGAAATCAAGGGCGCTTATGACGGCGCAGTCAACTTTAACGTTTATGCCGCCGCCACCCCCACCTATACACGAGATGTACGGATTGGCAATGTATTCGCCTACCAACCGGTAACATTCGCCGGCACCGCACAACCCGATATTGGTTTTACCGATGGCTTTGTGCTCACGGCAACATTATTCCCCGCATCGGAAGGCTTGAGTAGCATCTCGTATGGCATTACCAAAGAGGACGGCTCTCGCCTGCCGAGCGGATTGACGCTTATCAACGGCACAAACCGATTGCGCGCCCCGGCGGATTTGGGTTTGGCTGTTGGCAATGTAGACAGTTACGTCTTGACCGCAACGGACACTCAAACCAACGATAAAGCCGCGGCGACTTTCAACATCAGTTACGCCGAAGGATTTACTTTGCCCGGTAGCATCGCTGACATCACTATCGCCGCAGGCAGCACTGCGCAATCGTTCCCCGCGTTCCCCGCATATGCCGCCGCTGGCGACGGCATGAACTTGGCGAACCCTGACTATGCGGTTAGACGTTCAGACCAGACGTTTTTGGCAGATATCGGTGTGGCTTTTGACACGACTTCACGCGTATTCAGCACCACTGGCTCCGTTGCCAGAACCTCTTCGGGCACCTACATTTTTTGGGTCAGCGACGACAACTTTGCGACGCTGGCGATTACCTTTACCCTGAGGGTATATGACGCGCCGAGTTTGGCGGCACAAACCGCTTTGGGTTGGACGGTTGGCTTTGACAACAGCGTCACCTTGCCGGAAATGGCGGGCGGCTTGGATGATTCGGATGTTTACACACTGGCCCAGGAAGACGGAAGCGCCCTGCCGAGTGGAATGGTGTTTAACGCCAACACGCGCGAATTTCGCAGTGCATCGGGATTGCTGTCCGCTACTGAGACCAGTTTCACCTTGACTGCAGTGGATAATGTGCTTGACCCGCCGGTAACGATGGACATCGATTTCGCACTCACCGTCTCCGAAGGCTTCACCTTGACCGATGACCCCGCCCTCGACATCGTTACCGCCCAAGGCACTGCGGCAATGGTCACGTTGCCCAACTATGTAGCCGCCGGCAGCGGCACCTTGGCGGGAACGCCTGTGTATGCGGTTGCGAAAGCGGACGGCACGGCACTCTCCAGCATCACCGGGGTAACCTTTGACACCACGTCACTCGTATTCGGCACCGTCGCCGCCTCCGCCGCTCCCGCCGATTCAGGCGATTACATCCTGACCGTCACAGACGGCAACAGCAAGCAACGGTCGATTACCTTTAACCTGCGGATATATGCCCCGGTCGCCGCCGTATCACAAGCCGATTTGAGTTTCACCGTCGGCACGTCGCGCACAATCGAAATCGCGAAAGCGACCGGCGGTGATGGCGTATTGACCTATTCGATAACGACGCCGGCCACGGTGCCTGCATACTTGTCGCTCGACCCCATCACGCGCGTATTGCGTTATACCGGCGGTGACGTTTCCCCTACCGTTACGGTGCCGGATGGCATCGGCTCGGGCACTCAAGCGGTGGTGGTTACGATAACCGACGCACAGGGTGCCCCTGTTACGGTTAGTTTTAATATTGAATTTTTCGGCACGCCTGCATATCCCGATTTGATAGCGTCCACGACTTTGGGTGGCGGCTATTCATTCCGCGTCAATATGGCGTCTCCGCGAACCCTTCCAAGCCCGACCAACTATGGTACGCCGCCATTCACTTTCAAACTGACCGACGGTGCATACAGCAACGCCTCTTTCTCATCGAACGGCTTGTCTTACGCCGTCCTCACCGCATCAACCGGCACATCCAATGTTGAGATAGCCGGCACGCCGACAGCGGCGGGGGATTTTCCGCTTTGGTTGCATCTGCGCGATTTTTACGGCGTAGCCGTGTCGTATGCGACCAATGTCACCATCCTCGGCGAATTGGCAATGCAACCGCAAGCCGACTTCGCTTGGGGCACTGAAGATGCAATCAATGATGTGCAACTTGCCAGTGCGATTAATGTCGGTGGCACGGCCGGCTATGCACTCACCGACGTGGACGGCACCAGTGCTGCGGCCCTGCCGACCGGCGTCACCTACGATGCCGCCAGCAACACGTTGGGCGGCACGGTGCCGACGACGGCATCGTTGGGAACTTTCTCGCTTACCGCAACCGACTCCTTTGACAGTGATACAGCAAGCGTCACCTTCATCATCAGCGTAACCCCCAAACCGTCCTTCACCCCGACAATGTCAATGGTAACCGGCAGCGTCGGTGCGGAAACGTTCACCGCCGGCGGTGCAATGGTGGGTTCTTTGACGTTGCCGGAGGCGAGCGGCGGCGTTGGCGGCATTGATAATTACACCGAAACGGGCTTGCCGAGCGGCTTGACCGCAGTGGAACAACCGGACTTCAGGGTCGTCATCAGCGGCACGCCGACGACGGAGGGCGACTTCATCTACACCCGCACCGCCTACGATGCCGGCGGACGCAGTGGCGAATTCACCCTCACCTTCGCCATCAATGCCCGCCCGAGTTTTGCGGCGGTAGGTCCATTTGCCTACACCGCCAATCAACCGGCGGCGGTTAGTGAAACGTTGGCGGCGGCAACCGGCGGCACCGGTGCTTTGGTATACGCCTTGACCCCCGACCCCTCCACCTTGACGCCAATTGGATTGGCGTTCGACGAAAGCACGCGCGCCCTCACCGGCACGCCGACAGCGGCACTCGCCCTCACCGAATACACCTTGACCGCCACCGACACGCTTGGCTCGTCCGGCAGCGTTGTGTTTACGTTGCAGATATCCGATGCAATTGGCGTAACCGTCGGTGAAAACGACCCGGATGACAACACCCAAGAACTTCCCTTGGCGTTCACCATCGGGGAAACCACGACATTGCCGGCGGCAACCGGCGGCGAAGAGCCGATTACTTATGAATTGGCCGCAGTAGCCGGTGACTTGCTGTCGACGAGAGGCATTACCTTCGATGCCGCCAGTCGCACGCTGTCGGCCGCAACGCTGACGGTGACCGCCGATTTGGATATCGACGACTTAACCTACACGGTCACCGATGCCAACGGCGCAACTGCAAGCGACACTTTTTCGATTCGCATCCAGCCGATAACGCAAACCCGCGAAACGCGCGAAGTGTTGTTTATCATTGGCGAGGCAAAAACTTTCGACTTATCCGCGGATTTCACCGTTGCTGAAAGTACGGCGGCGGCGACTTATGCACTTGCCATACCCGCCGGCGAAGTCGGTTTGACCTTTGACGAAACCTCCGCGCAACTTATCAGCGATGAAACCTTCGCCGTGGAAAATCCGCCGAAGCAAACGGTCTACGAATTCACAGTAACCCTGCACGGCGCAGTGGTAACGCAAGAAATCACCCTGCGCACCGCCGACCCCGAATCATTCGTCCAACTCAACGACGAAATCCTCTCCAAATTCGCCGGCGTATCGATTGCCGGAATGTTGGGCGCGATTGCCGACCGCATTGCCACCGCCAACACCGCCGTGCCGTATGCATCGATTGGCGGGCAAACGCCGTTGGCGGCGTTGGCAAGCGGCGCAAACGATGCGGCAAACGATGCCTTCGACAACAAGGCATTACTTGCCAACAGCAAATTCGTATTGCCGTTTAACGCCACCGGCGGCAACGCCACCGCCGCCGGCGCCGTTTGGGGCGGATTGCGCTATCGCCACCTGTCCGGCGACGATGAAGCCATCGATTGGGATGGCGGCGTCAACGAATTGCATCTTGGATTCGATTTCAAAATCGGCGGCGACACACTGCTCGGCCTCGCCGTATCGCAAAGCGATTCGACCATCGATTATGAAGCCGAAGACATCGGGCAAACGCGCGGCAAGGTCGAGGGCGAATATGAAATGTCGCTCAGCAGCGCTTATCCGTATATCAACTGGCGCATCGGCGACGCCAATGTGTGGGCGGCGATTGGCGGCGGCGTCGGCGATTTGACCATCACCGAAAACGGCAACAAATACACCAGCGATATGTCGCTGACCGCCGGCGGCGTCGGCGGCAGCAATGAACTGTCGCCGTGGCTGCAACTGCGCGCCGAAGCGCGCGGCGGCACCTTGGATATCGAAGGCAACGACGACGGCAGTTTGCGCCAACAAGACATCAGCACCAGCACGGTGCGCGGGCTGCTTAAATGGCACGACACCAATTCGCGCACCGACAACCGCGCCGCCTATGTCGAAATCGGGCTGCGTTCGGATGGCGGCGACGGCGACAACGGCACCGCAATGGAAAGCGCCTTGGGCTGGAATTATCTCGGCGACCGCACCACCATCGAAGTCGGCGCGCACGGCTTGTTTGGGCGCGATGAATACAACGAATGGGGCGCGTACGGCAACATCCGCGTCAGCACCGGCATAGACGGACAAGGCTTTGCCTTGCGCGTACGCCCGAGTTATGGCGAAGCCGGCGAATTCGGTCAAGTGTGGAATGCCGAATCTATCGGCGACCTCGCCACCGATGCCGACGCCGATGATGCGCGCGATGCAAACTACATCTGGCGCACCGAATCGCGTTTGTCCTACGGCATCCAAAGCGCAAACGGCTACATCGCGCCGTTCTTCGACGCCATCACCGCCGACGACGACATCTATCGTCTCGGCGTCGATTGGTCGCCGCATCGCTATTTCGATTTAAACCTCACCGGCGAACAGCGCCACAACCAACACAGCGTAAACGAACGCCGCGTGTTGTTGCAGGGCGAAGTCAAGTTCTAATTGGTTTGAAAAGTGGTTCGGTGATTCTTTGCCCGCCGTTGTCTTCGGACACGGCGGGCTTTTTTTATTGTTTAAAGTAACAAGCAAAGTCACAGTCGAAGTGACATACAAAGTGAAAGTCACAACGGCGCCAACACAGTCTGCCCATCAGCAATCCCCTTAAACGAAAACGCCCCCAACTCCTCGAACTTCCCGCGATGCACTTCGGCAAACGCTTTGGACACCAACACCGTGCGATTTAATTCGCGCGTCAGCGATTCGATGCGCGCGGCAAGATTAACCGCCGGGCCTATCACGGTGAAATCCAACCGCCGTTGCCCGCCGACATTGCCGTACAACACATCACCAAAATGCAACGCAATGCCGCAATCGATTCGCGTTTGTTGTTGGCTGATTCGCATTCGGTTAACTTCATCCAACGCATCGATGGCGTCTCGAGTTGCGCATAAAGCGCGTTCGGCGGCGGATTGTTCACCGCCCCCGCCTGCCGCGCCGTTGGGCTGAAAAATCGCCAGCACCGCATCGCCGATAAACTTCAACACCTCGCCTTGATGCGCCTCGATGGCAGTGGTCATCGCTTCGAAATATTGATTGAGTAACGCCAGCAACTCCTCGCCGCGCAGATTTTCCGACAATGCGGTAAAGCCCTTTAAATCGCACAACCAAATCGCCGCGCGAATCGTCTCGGATGAACCGCGCTTAATCGCGCCGTTCAACACCTTGCGCCCGGCGACCGCACCGACATAGGTATCCATCAACACGCCGGTTAAATGCGCGAGATAACGCACCTCCATCGTCGCCGCAATCGGCGCAGCCAATGCATGCAACATTGCGGCATCCTCATCGCTAAACCCGTCGCCGCGCGCGGCAAATGAAATCGCTTTGTGCGAACCGTCGGCAAACGGCAACGCGATGATTAAATAATCGGTGTAGCCGTCGGCGTAAAGTTCGCCCAAGATGCCGCCGTCGTCGGGCGGCGGCGTTGTCAATCGGCGGCGATACGGTTGCCCGCTTTGAATCACCGCGACAATCGGGCTGCGCGCCAACACTTCATCGCTCACCGCATCGGAAAAATGTTCGATGAATCTTATGCCGGCATCGTCGCGCCAATGCGCGGACAACCCGTCGATATGCGGATGCAAACTCGGCACCGCCGATACATACCGCGCAATCGGCAACCCGACATCGCGCAACCGCGCAATAATCGCCTCATCCAACTTCGCGGTGTCATCCAACAACCGCGCCTCACTGTTTAGCCATTGCGTAACCGAAGCAACGCGCGCGGCGGCGGTGGCGGATAAAGGTGGAGGTGTTGTCGATGCGTTTGTCACTTTACTTTGCTTAACCAAATTAATTTAACAACATAACTTAATAATTTAACAAGAAAATATGATAAGTTTGTTTTTTCGTCATCTAAATTGCACATGTTTATCATGTCCTTTGAGCATTTGCTGGTCGCAAAACCGCCGATTCCTTATCATGCCATTGCCGCCATCGTAGCGGCAATACTCGGTGCCATACAACGCTCGGCGGCGAACCGCCGACATTGACAACAAAGGAGCAGTACAATGACCGAAAATAAAACGCAACATTCGGAGCGGCCGGTGCTGGCGGCACTTTTGATGATGGGCGCATTTTCTCTTATTCCGCTCAGCGATGGCGTAGCCAAAAATTTAACGGCGTCTTTTTCGCCTTGGGAAGTGGCGTTCGGACGATTCGCGGCGCATTTTTTGTGGATGGCGCCGTTTGTCATTTTTTACCATCGCGCAAAATTGATTCGCGAGTATCATCCGCGCGAGCAAATCATTCGCGGCTTGCTGTTGGCCGCGTCGGTTGCATTGATTATCTTGGCGTTTTCGGTTATTCCGCAGGCGCGCGCCATTGCATTGCAGATGTTTTCGCCGTTTATTGTCGCGCTGCTATCGTTTGTGATTTTGGGAGAACGCGTGCGCCCCGTGCATTTCGTTTATATCGTGGGCGGATTCTGCGGCGTGATGCTAATTGTGCGTCCGGACATCGGTTTGGAATGGCACAACATTCTTGCGATTATCTCCGGCGTATTTTTCGCTTTATTTGTTATCGTTTCGCGCAAATTTACTCCCGTCCCGCCCGAAGTTGGAAGTTTTTATGTGGCAATGACGGGCGCGGTTGTGCTTTTTCCGCTGATATTTTTTATTGAAACCAAACCGCTGACAATCAGCGACATTGCGGGTTTCACCATGATGGGCGGATGCATCGCGCTGGCGTATTATTTTATGGTGCTTGCATTCAAATATGCGAATGCGGCATTTCTTGCGCTGTTTCAGTATTGGGAAATTGCGATAGCGGTGATTGTTGGATGGATGTTTCACGGCGACATTCCGGATTCGCACGAATGGCTGGGAATTGCCGTCATCGTTTTTTGCGGAATGATGATGATATTGCACGGCAAAAAGCGGACGAAATAAAAAAAGGGCGGCAGAGATGTCGCCCTTTTTATGCGTTGGGCGATGCGGCGGCGGTGTTGCAATTGCGCGATTGACGGAACATTCGGGGCAGGGTCGGAGACCCTGACTCGTTTACAGACGCGAATAGACGAGATCGGCGGCGGGCGTTTTTGCGCGGGCGGCGAAGCGGGTGGGAGGACGCGGCGGAATCGGAACGGACTCAACGGACTCGGCGGATTCAAAATGCGGCGAAGCGGCGAAACATTTTAACCCAATCACTTAACAATGCAACAGTAACAGTGCAATGCCAACCGAACCGTCAATGCGTCAATCGTACCGGGTACTGTGCACTGTGCGCATTATGCACCACAACATCGCCGCTTGATTTTCGCACCGCCGCGCGTTATGTTGTACGCACACCAACCCCCGCGCAACTCCAATGCTCGCGCAAATCCAATGCCCATGCCCGCCCGCGCGGACGCCGAACAACACAATCAACCTCGCGCGCCGCTTCGTTTTATAACCGCCGCCGGTTTATTCGACGGACACGACGCCGCGATTAACATCGTGCGGCGGATTTTGCAATCGCTTGGCGTCGAAGTGATTCACCTCGGACACAACCGCTCAGTGGACGAAGTCGTCACCGCCGCATTGGATGAAGACGCGCACGGCATCGCGCTCAGTTCCTATCAAGGCGGGCATGTCGAATATCTTAAATACATGGTGGATCAGTTGCGCCAACGCGGCGGCGCGCATATTCGAATCTTTGCCGGCGGTGGCGGCGTCATTGTCGCCGATGAAATCCGCGAACTCGAAGCCTATGGCGTAACTCGAATCTATTCGCCCGAACACGGACGCCAACTCGGCTTGGTCGGCATGATTGAAGACACCATCGCCGCCTGCCGCCCGCACACCGCAGCCCCGCCAACCGATGTGTTAATCGACGCCGTCGCGCGCGGCGAACGACGCGCCTTGGCGCAATTAATCAGCGCATTGCAACCCGACGAGGTTGCGCACGGTGAATCGCACGATGTATCGCACTATGCAACGCACGATGCATCGCATGATGAAATGCCCGGCGCATTGCACGATGCCATCACCGAACGATTGGCGGCGCAACAACTCTCGTCGACGACGGCAACGTTGCCGCAACGCGCACCCGCGCTTGGCATCACCGGCACCGGCGGCGCCGGCAAATCATCATTGACCGATGAACTCATCCTGCGCTTTCGCATCGGGCGGCGCGATGAATTAAAAATCGCGTTGTTGGCTATCGACCCGACGCGGCGCAAAAGCGGCGGCGCATTATTGGGCGACCGCATTCGAATGAACGCGATTGCGCATCCAACCATCTTCATGCGCTCGGTCGCGACGCGCGGTGCGCACGGTGAATTGCCGCGCGCGCTCGATGCGATGATAGCGGCGTGTCGCTTGGCGCGATTTGATTTAATCATTGTCGAAACGCCCGGCATCGGTCAGGGCGAAAGCGGCATCACTGCTGCAACCGATTGTGCGTTGTATGTAATGACGCCCGAATACGGCGCGCAAAGTCAATTGGAAAAAATCGATATGCTGGATTTCGCCGCGTTCACGGCGATTAATAAATTCGACCGCAAAGGCGCCGACGACGCCTATCGCGATGTCTGCAAACAAATGCAGCGCAATCGCCAAGCCTTCGACCAACCGCTCGAATCGATGCCGGTGTACGGCACGATTGCATCGCAGTTTAACGATGACGGCGTCACTGCATTGTATCAAGGCATTGTTGCGCAGTTGGAAACGCTCGGCTTGCCGCGCGCCAAGGATGAATTGCCGCCGACCACGACGCGCTGTTCGACCACCGCGCATCGAATCCTGCCGGCGAATCGCGCGCACTATCTCGCCGAGATTGCCGAATGCGTGCGCGACTATAAAAGCGAAACGCGCCAACAAGCCGAATCGGCGCGCCAACGCCAACAACTCGATGCGGTGCGCGCAATGTTGCGTGATGAAAAAACTATGCGCGCAACTGATTCGCGGCGTGATGATTCGCACCGCAACGATTCACTTGGCAATGATTCGCTTCGAAATGATTCACTTCGTAACGATTCGCAGCGCGACAACACACTCGACCAATTGCGCGCCGCGCGTGACGCCAAGTTAACCGATGAAAGCAAAACTTTGTTGGACGAATGGCCCGGGCTTTGCGAAAGGTATCAAAGCGAACAACTCGACTTCGAAGTGCGCGGGCAAACGCTGTGCACTGATTTAACGGTGACCACTTTATCCGGGCTCACCATGCGCAAAATCGCCCTGCCCGCTTTTCACGACCACGGCGATTTGCTTAACTGGTTGCGATTGGAAAATCTGCCGGGGCGGTTTCCGTTTACCGCCGGGGTGTTTGCATTCAAACGCGAAAACGAATCGCCGACGCGGATGTTTGCCGGCGAAGGCGACGCCGCGCGCACCAATCGCCGATTTAAACAATTATCAAAACATACGCCGGCCAAACGTTTATCGACCGCATTCGATTCGGTCACTTTATACGGCTGCGACCCGGCAGAACGCCCGGACATCTATGGCAAAATCGGCAACGCCGGCGTATCGATTGCCACCCTCGACGATATGAAAACGTTGTACGACGGCTTCGATTTATGCGACCCGCGCACTTCGGTGTCGATGACCATCAACGGACCCGCGCCGATTGTAATGGCGATGTTTTTAAACACCGCCATCGCCCAACGCATCGATGCGTTTTGCAAACAACACAACCGCGACCCCGATTCAACCGAACGCAAAGCCATCGAAGATGATGCATTGCGTCAAGTGCGCGGCACCGTGCAAGCCGATATATTAAAGGAAGACCAAGGACAAAACACCTGCATTTTTTCCATCGAGTTTTCGCTTAAATTAATGGGCGACATTCAGCAATATTTCATCGCCCGCGAAGTGCGCAATTTTTATTCGGTGTCGATTTCCGGCTATCACATCGCCGAAGCCGGCGCCAACCCGGTGACGCAATTGGCGTTTACGCTCGCCAACGGCTTTACCTATGTCGAAAGTTATTTGGCGCGCGGAATGGACATCGACGACTTCGCCGGCAATCTGTCGTTCTTTTTCAGCAATGGAATGGACCCCGAATACAGCGTACTCGGTCGCGTTGCGCGACGCATTTGGGCGGTTGCGATGCGCAACAAATACGGCGCGGATACGCGCGCACAAAAATTAAAATATCACATCCAAACCTCGGGGCGTTCGCTGCACGCTCAAGAGATGGATTTCAACGACATCCGCACAACGCTGCAGGCGTTGATTGCGGTATACGACAACTGCAACAGTTTGCACACCAATGCATACGACGAAGCGGTCACCACGCCCACCGAAGAATCGGTGCGCCGCGCCTTGGCGATTCAATTAATCATCAACAATGAATGGGGGCTGGCGTTTAATCACAACCCCAATCAAGGCAGTTTCATCATCGAACAATTAACCGACTTGGTCGAAGAGGCGGTGCTCGACGAATTCGAACGCCTGTCGGCGCGCGGCGGCGTGCTCGGCGCAATGGAAACCGGCTATCAACGCGGCAAAATCCAAGACGAATCGATGCATTACGAACAACAAAAACACGACGGCAGTTTGCCCATCATCGGCGTCAACACCTTCGAAAACCCGTCGGCACACCCCCCGCCGCCCATCGAACTCGCCCGCTCGAGCGAAGCCGAAAAACAAAACCAACTGCGCCGCCTGCAGGATTTCCAAACCCGCCACGCCGACCAATCCGCGGCCGCCTTGGCGCGCGTAAAACAATCGGCGTTGTCCGGCGAAAATGTTTTCGCAGCGTTGGTGGATGCGGTGCAGTATTGCTCGTTGGGGCAGTTGACGGAGTTGTTGTATGAGGTTGGTGGGCGGTATCGGAGGAATATGTGAGTGGTCGAATTTTGTTAATGGTATGCTGTTGCGGTGAATATGCGACCAATCAATCGACAATGAACGACGCACTTAAATACGCCTGCCCGCATTGTGGCGCAGACGGTTTTTGTACCATGCCGAACGCCTATGATATTTACGAGGCGATTGGCGATAAACTGTTTCGTCGTCAGAAATCTGAGTACACCGATGAAGAACTCGAGTTGTACTGCCGCGAATGCGGCGAACGCGCCCCGCTCTCTTTTGAAGAAAATGCGCAAGACTACCCCCCCTTTTTTTAAAGGCAAAGGGGCGCGTTTATACCATGGCGACGCCGTCGAAGTGCTCGCCTCTTTCCCTGATGAAAGCGTCGATTTAATTTTTGCCGACCCGCCGTATAATCTTTCCAACGGCGGGTTTAGCGTGCATGCCGGTCGGCGCGTAAGCGTCAACAAGGGTGACTGGGATAAAAGCCAAGGCGTCGAAAAAGATTTTGAATTCCATTACAACTGGATTGCCGCGTGCCGTCGAGTGCTTAAGGAAAACGGAACGCTGTGGGTGTCCGGCACTTACCATTCGATTTACGCATGCGGATTTGCATTGCAGCGTCAAGGTTGGCATTTGCTGAATGAAATATGCTGGTATAAACCAAACGCCGCGCCGCATTTGGCGTGCCGAATGTTTGCAGCCAGCCACGAAACGCTGTTGTGGGCGCGCAAATCCAAAAAGGCAAAGCACAAGTTTCATTACAAACTAATGAAAGAATCCGAGTGGCGCGGCGATTTCATCAAAAACGCAGGTAAACAAATGCGCAGTGTCTGGGCGATTAACACGCCGCGAAACGGTGAAAAAAAATACGGCAAGCACCCGACTCAAAAACCGGAATCGTTGCTGGAACGAATCGTTTTGGCGTGCTCCGATGAAAACGACATTATCCTCGACCCGTTTTGCGGAAGCGCGACCACCGGCGTCGCGGCGTTGCGCAACCATCGAAAATTTGTCGGCATTGACCGCGAAAGTAACTATCTTGAAACGATGGCGATGCTTCGGATTGAGGAAGTGTTAAACGAAAAGATTTCGCCGTTTGACGGTCTTGCCGTGCGTGAAGATACGGCGGATTATGGCGAAGACAATTTTTTTGCAATATAGGGGATTGCGCGATGCCTGCAGATGATTCTTGGGCAAAGATTTTTGCCGACTACAACATTGCCCGGCACGACTTTACAAGTGCGCCGTTTTTTCTCACCAGCCAACAGATTAAACGCGCTTGTCAGGACTTCACCAAAACCGGCGAAAAGGAAGTGCGCATTTTGTGCAAACAAGACACGCGCGAATCCCGCCCGCAAGTGTTCCAAGAACACAACCTTTTTATACTGCCCGTCAAAAACGGTCATTATGCAATTTTGCAGGGCGAAGGTTATGTGGACATTCCGCAAAACACGACTGAACCGATTAATTATCCGTCCAGTTTGCCGTTTTCACCGGACACTTCCAAAGTCGGCAACTCTGAAATGCAACATTTGGATTATGCGTATGCCGCAAGTTTAATTCGCCATTTTTGCGGTGACGAAACTTTGGTGCTGACCATCCGCGGGCGAAAGTTCACGCCTGAATTTTCATTTTGCGCAGGTGCCCACAATAACCAATTAACCGCCAAAAGCGTACAAACCGAAGTTGACGCCGGCTATGAAGGGCAAAACAAAGTGGTTTTGGTTGAGGCAAAAAATCGAGCAAAAAGAAAACCCGTCGGCAATGCCATCATCCGTCAAATTTATTATCCGTATCGCAAATGGTTGTTGCACACCAACAAACCGTTGGAATTGCTGTTTTTTGAAAAACAAGGCGCACATTACAACATTTGGAAATTTGTGTTTGACGACGTCAATCACTACAACAGCATCCGACTTGCCGAAACCGCGCGTTACACCATTGCCGAATAAATGCACCGCGCTTTATCGTTTACACTGCGTTATAAATTCAATCCCAACCTCTCACCCGCAACCCACCCATGCCCGCCAAACCAACCTTCCGCATTGACCACGCGATGATTCGCGTATCTGATTTGGATAAATCATTGGATTTTTACACGCGCATTCTTGGCATGGAGGTGTTGGGCAAATCCGAGTATCCCGAAGGGAAGTTCACCAATGTTTTTGTCGGGCATCACGGCGACGGGGCGGCGAAGTTGGAGTTGACTTATAACTGGGAGCAGGATGAAGCGTATGAACGCGGCACCGCTTGGGGGCATATTGCATTGACGGTCGACGATTTGCCGGCGGCTGGAGATTATCTTAAAGCCGAAGGCGTTGTGTTTATTAAGGAGCCGTCGCCGATGAAGCACGGCACGCGGATGATTGCGTTTGTTAAAGACCCGGACGGTTATCCGATTGAGTTAATGGAATCGATGTAACGCTGCAGTGATGCGACGATGGGCGGCGCGTTAGGCAAACGCCGGCATCACCTCATCGCAAAACAACTGCAACGAACGTTGTTGTTCGCGCATATCGAGGCCGAGGCTGGCGTAATAAATAAACTCGTCTACGCCGTGCTGTTGATATTGTTTTAATTTTTTGATTACTTCATCGGGCGTGCCGAACAGCATGTTGTTATGCAACATCGTCTCGTCGTATTCGTCTCGGTTGGCGAGGTCGGCGGTGTTGACGGGCGCCGGGAAACCGTCGCGCACATCGCCCAAATTCTTAAACAGATTTTCAAACTGCGCCAGTTGACGTTGCGCGGCGCGCACCGGCGTTTGCCAATCGCGCTTGTTGTCGTATACGGCGGTGTGGCGCATCACCGCAAAAATCGATTGCGCCTGCGGATGCTTGGCGCGCGCCGCATCGAAGCGTTGTCGATACAACGCCACCTCGCTCATCGGTCGAGTTAACGGCCACGACATCACATTGCACTCATTGGCAAGCGCATAATCAAAACTCACCGGCGCGCGCGCCGCCACCCACAACGGCGGATGCGGCGTCTGCACCGGTTTGGGCGTTGATGTCGCGCTGGGGAATTGCCAAAATTCGCCGTGATGTTCGATGTCGCCGCGCCATAACGCCACAACCAACGGCAACATCTCCTGCACATAACGCCAGCCGTCGGTTTGTTTCAGCCCCGGACGCATGCGGTCAAATTCACGTTGATAGGCGCCGGAACCGATGCCGAATTCCAACCGCCCGCCGCTGTATAAATCCAACAACGCGGCTTCGCCGGCGAGATTAATCGGATGCCAATACGCCGCCACCGCCACCGCACTGCCCAATCGAATTTTGTCGGTGTGCGCCGCCCACCAAGTAAGAATCTGAAACGGATTGGGCGCAATCGTCATCTCCAATGCATGATGTTCCGCCGCCCACACAATTCGAAACCCGCCGCGCTCGGCGCGCTGCACCATCGATAAGGTGTGCCGCTCGACTTCGCGCATGTCGGCGTCGGCGGAGAGGCGTTCCATATTAATGGCTAAATGGAATTTCATTATGAATTAATGCAAGTAATAATTAACTGTTGCGAATAATTGTTAACCGTAATTAACCGTGATGATGAACAGTCGTCGACAAAAGTAAACTTGTCGCCAACCCATCGCGGCATTATACTGACAATCTTATCGCGCTTAATGCATGCAATGAAAACGTATCAAATGTTAATCGACGGCGATTGGGTCGACGCCGCAGACGGCAAAACGTTTATGTCGGTCAACCCGGCAACCGGCGCGACTTGGGCATCCGCGCCGCAAGCCGGCGAAGCGGATGTCGACCGCGCAGTGCAAGCCGCACAACGCGCGTTTGTCGGTTGGTCGCAAACCGCTCCGACCGAACGCGGACGTCGATTGCGCGCGCTTGCCGATTTATTGCCGGCGCAAAGCGAATCACTCGGCAAGATTGAAACGCTGGACGGCGGCAAGTTATACGCCGAGACGCGATGGCAGGCAAAATACATCGCCGATTTTTTTCATTATTACGCCGGCTGCGCCGACAAACTGCACGGGCAAACCCTGCCGATTGACCGACCGGAGTTGTTGGTGTTCACCCAACGCGAACCGCTCGGCGTGGTCGCCGCCGTGGTGCCGTGGAATTCGCAATTGTTTTTATTGGCGGTCAAACTCGGCCCGGCATTGGCGGCGGGTAACACGGTGGTGCTCAAAGCCTCCGAACACGCGCCGGCGGCGGTGTTGGAATTCGGCAAACTCATCGCCCAAGCCGGCATCCCCGATGGCGTAGTCAACATCATCACCGGACACGGCGAACCGTGCGGTCGCGCATTAACGTCACACCCACAAGTCGCGCGCGTCAGTTTCACCGGCGGCATCGACACCGCACGGCACATCGTACAAAACACCGCCAACAATCTGGCGCAAGTGTCGCTCGAACTCGGCGGCAAATCGCCGTTCATTGTGTTTGCCGACGCCGATTTGGACAGCGCCGTCAACGGCGCCATCGCCGGCATCTTCGCCGCCAGCGGACAAAGTTGCGTCGCCGGTTCACGCTTATATCTGCACGATTCAATCGCCGATGAATTCCTGCAACGCCTCACCGCCCAAGCCGCGCAAATGAAAATCGGCGACCCAATGGACGACGCCACGCAAATCGGCCCGCTATGCACCGAAGCGCAACTTACCAACATCGAACGCGAAATCGCTTATGCCCAACAACAAGGCGCGCGCCTGCATTGCGGCGGACAGCGCGCGCAACGAGACGGCTGGTTTTACCCGCCCACCATCGTCGAATGCCCGACCAATGAGTTGCGCATCGTCGATACTGAGTTGTTTGGCCCGGTGGTGTGCGCGTTGCGTTTCGATACCGAAGCGCGCGCAATCGAACTTGCCAACGACACGCAACACGGTTTAGCCGCCGGCATCTTCACCCGCGACAGCGCGCGTTCATTGCGCGTTGCGCGCGCAGTGCGCGCCGGCATTGTTTGGGTCAACACCTATCGCGTAATTTCGCCCATCGCCGAATTCGGCGGTTTTAAATCCTCCGGCTACGGTCGCGAAAGCGGCTTTCAGGCGATGTACGATTACACGCGCAGTAAAACTGTGTGGTTGAATTGTGATGATGCGCCGATGCAGAATCCGTTTGTGATGCGGTGAGGGAAATGCAATGACGATTAACGAAATTACCATGCACGGCACGCGTTCGTTTCATCGCGCGCTGAATAACCTGCAACCACAGGAACAACGCCGTTGCCATAAGACGATTAAAAAATTTAACCGCAACCTCCGTCTCGGCGGGTTAAATTTTGAGTTGCTCGACAAAGGTTCGCAACATCGCAATCACCATTCGATTCGCGTATCCGATGAGTTGCGTTTAATACTTGGCGTCGAGCCGGATATACAAAAACCGCAACAAGTTGTTTTCGTTTACGCCGGACATCACGATGCCGCGTATCGCTGGTCGGAAAATCACGGTTGGCATACGGATGTGGAAAGCGTCGAGTTGTACGATGATGTCACCGGAGATGACGTCACCGGACAGGCGAAGCAAGACAAATTGCCGTTGCAGCAATTTATTGACATGGAAGAATGGCAATTGTTTTTACACGACGACCAAAAGGAATTGGTGCATAAAAAATTCTTTGGCGAGGCGCGCATTGTTGGCGTTGCCGGCAGCGGCAAAACCGTGTTGGCGTTGCATCGCGTCGCTTATCTTGGCGAAATTTATCCGCAAGAAAAAGTGTTGTTTGCGACATACAGCAAATCACTATGCACGCATTTGAAATATCTTTATGAAAAATTGCCGCGCGCCGCAAACAATGTGGAGTTTCACAACATCCACAACTTGGCGACGCGCGCGGTCGACAACCCAAAGTTCGACCCGCAAAGCGAGAAGGAATTTTTTAACGCCGCCTACCGTGAAACGATTCCCGGTACGGTGTTGGAGAAATTGCCGCGCTACTATCTTAAAGATGAAATCGAACGCGTCATCAAAGGGCGCGATGCAAGCCGAGACGAATATCTCGACACCGGCGCATTCCATCGCACCGGACGCAAACGTTCCTTTAAACGCGACGCACGCGAAATTTGTTGGCGACTTAAGGAATCGTGGGATGTGCGATTGCGCGACGCCGGGTTAACCGCCTTTGCCGATGTGACGACGGTCGCGCGCGACAAAGCGCAACAACAAACTCGCCAATATCGCGCGATTGTCGTCGATGAATATCAAGACCTCACGTTGGTGGAAGCGCAATTTTTGCGCGCATTGGTGTGCGGTAGCCCGGATAACAAAGTGCCCGACAACGGTTTGGTGTTTTTTGGCGATGCCGCACAAAACATTTTGGCCGGCGGTTGGACCGCGGCGGCATCCAACTTAAAATTTAAAAGCCGCGGCGATGCAACCGCCAAAACCGATTATCAGTTAACCCAAAACTATCGCAACACCCGCCGCATTATCGAAGCCGCCAACGCGGTGCGCGGCGGCGACGGCGGCGGCAACAGCAACCGAAACGCATTGCCGCAACAATTCGATTTGGGCGACGGCGAACGCCCAAAGTTTATTAAGACCCCGCTGCAAAATGAGACATCGACCATCGCCGCCGAAATTAAAAAGTTGACCGACGACGGTTTGGCACTTGAAGCCATCGGCATCTTTATGCGTCGCAACGACGATGCGAATCAAATTGCCGAGCAACTTGAACAAAAAGGAATCGAATGTTTCTTGTTGCAAAAAATGCGCGACCAACCGCCCGGTGCGGGCGTGCGCGTCGGCACTTTCGACCGCAGCAAGGGAATGGAGTTTATCGCCGTGTTTCTGCCGCGACTTGGCGCATCACAATTCCCCGCCCCGCTGCTTCGCACCACCCCGCAACAGGAATCGCTCGCCGATGTATCGCCCGCTGACTTGCCGGAAGAGGAACAAGAACATCGCCAACTGCAACTCAATCGACTTTATGTCGGCATGACGCGCGCGGCGAAACATTTATTTCTGCTCGCCGATGAAGAACCATGCAAAGAATTGTTAAACGCCGAAGAGTATTTTGATTGGCGGTGATTAACAAAAGTGTTTAATACAAGTAACACAAAAAAAGCCCGCCGTGTCGTTAACGACAACGGCGGGCGCGTTACGATTGTAACCGTGTCGACAGTGGTCGACACTTGTTCACCGCATTAAAACTTCACTTCCCCTTGCAACAACACGCGTCGTTCATCCGCATCATCGCTGCTGTGCCGACGTTCACCGGTGACATTGACATCGACATCGAAATATCGATGCGGCGACCAATCGACGCCGAGGCGGTAAGTGTCGGCGGCGGCGTCAACGAACGGCGCAACCAATCCGCTTGCGCTTTGGATGCCGTACGATAAACGCGTTTCGGTGCGCCATTGGTAGGCGGTGTTGTCGCTGTTACTGTCGTCCGCGACAATGTCGTCGAATGAATCGGCATTCCATACGCGACCGAATTCGCCTTGAGATTCGCCATAACTTGGGCGCACGCGCAACGACAAGCCCTGCCCGTCGTCGCCGCCGCTGACGCGCACATTTGTATACGCGCCCCACTCGCGATAATCTTTGCGTCCGAATAAACCGTGTGCGGCGGCTTCGATGGTCGCGCGTTGTCCGCGGTAATTCCAGCCGAGTGCCGCTTCCATTGCGGCGCGGCGGCTTTCGCCGTCGCCAGAATCGCGGCGCATGCCGGCTTCGAAGAAGGCGGTTTGGTTGGCGGCGAATAACGGTATGGTCGGCGTGAGATACAAGTTTTGCCATCTTGCCAGTGCGCGAATCGAGTTTGTGCTGAGGTCTTGTTGCAATAATCCGCTTGAGGTGTTGCCTTCGATATCGATGTCGGCGGTTTGCACTTCGACGCGCAATTCCAAGCCGGGTTCGAGTTGCACGCCGGCGCCGCCGCCGATTGCGGTTAAGGCAAGATCGCTTTTGATTGCATCGCCGCCTTGTTCGGTGATGCTCATCTCGCCTTCGCCCAAGCCGATGCTCGCCCAATAATCAACCTCGCCGTATTTACGATTGATGTACGGATGCAATGCGGTTAACGAAATTTCGTATTTGCCTTGTTCGATGCCGCCTTGCGCGTCCACAGTTTTGTAATCAATGTTGGTGTCGTTTTGCGATACGGCGACGCCGATTAAGTTATCGCCTATCTTAAAATCCACGCCAAGATGAACACCTTTAACATCGCCACTCCAATCGACCGCATCGGCATCGCCATCGAGTTCGCGCATTTGCGTACTGCCCCAAACCGCCCCGACATTCGAATGGCTCGGCAACGATGCGAATGGCAACACGAATCGACTGTTGGCGAGTAATGCGTTGTTGTCGTCGCCGCCATCGGCCACCGCTTTTGCGTAACTTGCCAATGCCATCTGCGGCGTTTGCCCGCCTATCGATGCCAACGGCACCACACTGCCGGCGGCGGCGGACAAGCGTTCAGTAATTGCGCTTAATGTTTCACCGATTACCGTTGCCGCAACTTTGCTGATGACTTCTTCAATCACATCCGAAAGTTTTTCGCCGCTTATTTGCACATCGAGCACGATGCGTTGTGATGCGATTCGGTTTTGCGCACCGACGCTGTAAGTGGCGGTCAAAGTGTAGGTCAACACCGCATTGTCGTCGACGGCAAACGCTTCAGTGGCGATGAGTTGCGGGGCGTTTGTGTTGTCGTAGGTTAACCCGGTCAAGGCACTCGGATCCGGGGTGATGGCGTAGGCGACGCCGCCTGCACCGTCGGCGACAGTTAACTCATCGGCCAAGTTGTAACTTTTCGTTTGCCCGGTTTGCAATCGCAAGGTGCGTTGCGCGGTTGCGAATCGCAATGGGATGATGTGCAGCGTAAATGCATCGCTTGTCATTGCACCATTGGCGTCTTCAATCGCATAGGTCAACGGCAACGCCAAATCGGCGGCGGTGGCGATGGTTAATACGCCGTCAATTGCACGAATGTTCGGATTCGAATCAAAGGTTAACCCGTCGCCCAAACCGGATACGGAATAGACAAAAGGCGCGCGCCCTTGGCTGGCCAACGGCAATTGCACCGCCGTGCCTATCGTCAAGGTCAAGTCGCCCACGGCGACGCCAAGTGCGTCGGCGACTTGCATGCGAATCAACGAAATCATCGTTGCGCCGAGCGTGTCGGTTGCGGTCACGATGTATCGCCCGGAGTCGCTTGCGGCAATCGCACTTGTTGCGTCCAATTCGGCGGAGGCGGGGTTAATCGTCAACCCCGCCGGCACATCACCGCTGATGCGAGTCAACGAATAAGCCAAATCGCCGGTGCCGCCGCTTGCGGTCAATAGGCTGGCCGTGTTGGCGTCGGCGGCGGTGAAATGCACTTGCGGTTGCGCCGCCGCAAATGCAATGACGGCGGCGATGTGCAGGGTTAAGGTGAAGGTGTCGGCGCCGTTGGCGTCGGTGGCGATGCGCATATAGGAAAACACCCCGTCTTGCGTCGGGCTGCCGCGGATGATTTGTCGCCCGTCGCCCAAATCGGTTGCGCTTAACCCGTTCGGCAGATTGCCGATGGCGGTGTAGTTCGGCGTGCCGCTTGACTTCGCCGCCGGCAAGGTTAATGCATCGCCGCTTGCGCTGACGGCGTCACGGCTGCTGTAAATCGGATGGTCGCGGGTATAAGTGGCGGCGAAGTTTGCCGGAAAATTCGGCTTGACGACGCTTAAAGTGAAGCCGAAAGTTACGCTTGCATTGTTGGCGTCGGTTGCAATGTAAGTGAAATCGACGCCGCTATTAAGCGCAGTCGGCGTGCCGCTAATGGTTGCGGCAGGCGAACTACTTCGAGCGGTGTAGGTCATGCCGGCAAGCACTTCGTTGCCGCCGGTGACGGCGGTGCCGCCAACACTAAGCACATAAGCCACCTTCGCCTTGCCGCCCTCGGCATCGCCAAGCGTTATCGTCGATGCAGTCGTCGTCAGCACCCCACGGTCGCCCGGGTTTGCCCCGCTTGCGAATCGCAATTCATTGGCGACGGCGATGGCGAAAGTCGTATGCGCTTTAATGTTGTTGGTGTCGGTGGCGGTCAATATGTAATCACCCGCATCGCTCGTCGTTAACGAAGCCGTGCTGCGCAATACGCGTGAATTGGCGAATGCCAAGGCTTGCGTGGGCACGGTGCCGTTTTGTCGGGCGAGGGTATACGCCAATGCACCGCTGCCGCCGCTGGCCGGCGCCAAGGTGAAGGTGCGGGCGTATCCGGCGGTGAAATCCAAATCGGTTTGTGGCGTGGCGAAGGTTGGTCTCGGCAACACTTCGAGATTGAATATGAAGGCTGCGCTTTCGGCGGTGGCGGCGGATTCGGTGACGGTGTAGGTGAAAGCGGCTCGGGTGGCGGTGGCGGTTGGCGTGCCGCTTATCCTTGCCGCATTCCCGCCGCCGGCGGCGGTATAGATTAAGCCGGCGACTATGGCATCGCCGTCGGCAATCGTTGCGCCTGCACTGGTTAATGCATAATTCAGCGTACCTTCGCCGCCGACGCCATTGCCGAGCGTGATGGCGGCAACATCATCGATGACCAGCGATTGATCGCCGGGGTTTGCGCCGTTAGGGAATGACGGTGGCGGCAGGACTACGCTTAAGGTGAATTGAAATTCCACGGCGTGGATTTGATTTTCATCATCGAAGAGTCCGGCTATGTATTTAATCGTAGCCTCGCGAACCACAGTCGGCGTACCGCTTATCCTTGCCGGAGTTGCGCCGGCGCGCCGTGCGGAATAGTACGTTAGCCCTGGAATCACTTGGCGGCGCCGACTTCGCGGTAGCCGTTTATTTGCAAACTATAGAACGGATTTCTTGTGGCATTGCCGAGCGTGACGGATGAGTATCTGCCCACGAAGAATTCGGTATTGCCCGGGTTTGCGCCTTCATAGAATTCCGGCACTGCCGGGACTATGCTTAAGGTGAATTCAAATTCTATGGCGTTGATATTATCACTATCATAGTGGATGCTGGCTGTGTATGTAATCACATGCTCGCCAACCGCAGTCGGCGTACCGCTTATCGTTGCCGGAGTCGCGCCGCTCTGCGAATGGTATGTTAGCCCTGGAACCAATTCGCCGCCGCCGACTGCATTGGCGCCGTTTATTGACAAAACATAGTCCGGATTTCTTGATGCACTGCCGAGCGTGATGGATGATACATCGCCCACGGTGAATTTGGTATCGCCCGGGTTTGAGCCTTCAGGGAATGTCGGTATTGGCGCAACCACGACTAAGAGGAATTGAAATTCCACGGCGTGAATCTTATCATCATCATCGAAGAATGCGGCTGAGTATTTAATCGTAGACTCGCGAAGCACAGTCGGCGTACCGCTTATCCTTGCCGGAATCGCGCCGGCGCGCCGTGCGGAGTAGTACGTTAGCCCTGGAATCACTTGGCGGCCGCCGACTTGGTGGTGGCCGTTTATGAACAAAGTATAGAACTCATTTCCTGTAGCATTGCCGAGCGTGACGGATGAATATTCGCCCACGGTGAATACGGTATTGCCCGGGTTTGCGCCTTCATTGAATTCCAGCGCCTTTGCCGGCATCACCACGCCAAGAAACAACAAGCCAAATAAGGCGAGTGTAACTTTGTAACTGCTTAATTTTAATGAAAAATTGGGGCGGTGGTGATGAGCGATGTTGGTGTTGGTGTTGGTGTTGGTGTTGGTATTCATGAATTTTCCTTGGGTGCGAGTGGTTAAAAAAATAAGCGGCTCGCCCGAATGAGCGACGCCAGCATGTCGCGCAATATTAATCCCATTCGCCGCGCATTGTCAACCAGAATTATCCATCAAAAATGCCGATTGTGTTATTTAAAACCAACGGCGGCGATTTGTGGAGAATTAACAATGCGAATACGCCAAAACTAATGATAGTGCAGGGGGGTTGGCACTGATACAACCGCCACAAATAAAAAAAGCCCCGCCGAAGCGGGGCTTTGTCGCATCACAAGTACATCGTGATTACATCATGCCGCCCATGCCGCCCATACCGCCGCCCATATCGGGCATCGGTGCGGCCGGTTTGTCTTCGGGGATTTCGGCGACCATCGCTTCGGTCGTAATCAACAGACCGGCGATTGAGGCGGCGTTTTGCAATGCCGCGCGGGTTACTTTGGTTGGGTCCAAAATGCCCATCTCAATCATGTCGCCGTATTCGCCGCTGGCGGCGTTATAGCCGAAATTGCCTTTGTTTTCGGCGACCTTGTTGAGGATAACCGACGAATCTTCGCCGGCATTGGCGACAATTTGACGCAACGGCTCTTGCAACGAACGCAATGCGATTTTCACGCCCATATCCTGGTCGGAATTGTCGCCGCTGACTTTGGCGACAGTGGACGTGCATCGCACCAACGCCGTGCCGCCGCCGGGCACAACGCCCTCTTCGACCGCCGCACGGGTTGCATGCAAGGCATCTTCGACGCGCGCTTTCTTTTCCTTCATCTCGACTTCGGTGGCGGCGCCGACTTTGATGACCGCAACGCCGCCGGCCAATTTGGCGACGCGTTCCTGCATTTTCTCGCGGTCGTAATCGGAGGTCGCTTCCTCAATCTGCGTGCGAATTTGATTGACGCGGGCTTCGATATCTTTGCTGTCGCCGGCGCCGTCAATAATCGTCGAGTTCTCTTTGGAAATGGCAATGCGCTTGGCTTGACCGAGGTCGTTTAACGTCGCCCCTTCCAAACTCATGCCGACTTCTTCGCTGATAACCTGACCGCCGGTCAGGATGGCGATATCCTGCAACATCGCTTTGCGACGGTCGCCGAAACCCGGCGCTTTGACCGCGCACACTTTGACGATGCCGCGAATGTTGTTGACCACCAAAGTCGCCAACGCTTCACCGTCGACATCTTCGGCAATCACCAACAACGGACGGCTGGCTTTGGCGACCGCTTCGAGGGTCGGCAACAAATCGCGGATGTTGGAAATCTTTTTGTCGTAAATCAACACATAAGGACTTTCCAAATTGACCGCCATGCTGTCTTGGTCGTTGATGAAATACGGCGAAAGATAGCCGCGGTCGAACTGCATGCCTTCGACGACATCGAGTTCGTTTTCCAGCGTATTGCCTTCTTCGACCGTAATCACGCCCTCTTTGCCGACTTTTTCCATCGCTTCAGCGATGATGTTGCCGACATTTTCATCGGCATTGGCTGAGACCGTGCCGACTTGGGCGATTTCCTTGTGGTCGGCGCACGGGCGCGAGAGTTTTTTCAACTCTTCGACCGCAACGGCGACCGCTTTGTCGATGCCGCGCTTTAAATCCATCGGATTCATGCCGGCCGCAACCGCTTTCAAGCCCTCGATAACCATTGCCTGCGACAACACGGTCGCCGTGGTCGTGCCGTCGCCGGCATCATCGGAAGTCTTGGAAGCGACTTCTTTGACCATTTGTGCGCCCATGTTTTCGAGTTTGTCCTTAAGTTCAATCTCTTTGGCGACCGAAACACCGTCTTTGGTGATGGTCGGCGCGCCAAATGATTTATCCAGCACCGCATTGCGCCCTTTCGGACCCAAGGTGATTTTGACGGCGTCCGCAAGGGTGTTGATGCCCCGCAGCATGCGCGCGCGCGCGCTTTCGCCGAATACAACTTCTTTTGCTGCCATGATTGATTCCTCTGAAAAAAGAAAAAACTGCGTTGAATTTAGCCCTCAATGACACCCATGATGTCATCTTCGCGCATCACCAATACCTCTTCACCGGCGACTTTGACTTCGGTGCCGGAATACTTTCCAAACAGCACTTTGTCGCCAACTTTGACATCCAAACCGCGTTGATCGCCATTTTCCAACACCTTGCCTTTGCCGATGGCGAGGACTTCGCCCTGCATCGGTTTTTCGGCGACGGAGTCGGGGATAACGATGCCGCCCGGACTGGTTCGCTCGTCTTCTAAACGACGAACCACGACACGGTCATGAAGTGGACGGATTTTCATCTCGAATTCCTCTGAAAATAGTTGAGTAGCAGTAAAAACGTTAATAAAAACAACAAATGCCCAATTGCGACCAATACCAACGCCAAATGGCGTTATTAGCAATCACCGCAAGTGGTTGCCAATTATAACGGCGGATTGAAAAAAATCAAGTGTATGGCGGCAATTCGATGAACTTTTTCGGCGGATTCGGCAAAAATCGACAAAATCGGTCGGCGATGACGGGGGTTTACTCGTTAAATTAACAGTCGCCCATACATTTAATCTATCGCTGCGAATCGTCGTCTCGCTCACTCTCAATCACCCGCCCGCCGCGTCGGGCGACGAACACATCGACTACCCGCCGCCCAATCGCGGCATTAATAAGCGCGCGGCGCAACTTCGGCACCAGCAGGATGAAGCCGATTGCATCGGTGAAAAAGCCGGGCGTCAACAACAACGCCCCGGCGACGAACAACAACATTCCCTCGAACACTTGCATCGCCGGCGAACGCCCGCTTGCCAATTGTTGGCGATACCGCGCAAACACCGAAAACCCCTGCGCGCGCACCAACCACACGCCGAGTATGGCGGTGGCGAGAATTAACAAAATCGTCGTAAACGCGCCGATTGCGCCGCCGATGGTAATCAATAAATAAATCTCGACCAGCGGGAGCAATATGAATAACAGTAAAAATATTCGCATGATGGAAGTGGGAGTCGAAGTAGTCGAAGTAAAAGTGAAAGTAACAGTAACAATGCAACTGTTAATGTTATAATGTAAATGCAAACTTTGATGAAACAAGTACAAGGGAACTTTCGAAGTGAACTTGCGAAGCAAACTGCGAAGTAAACTTGCGAAGTAAACTTATGAAGTGAACTTTGTAAAGTAAACTTAACAAACATTAACCCCGCATTCGGTTTACAATCATAGCGCATCCCGCCCGCCGACCACTCAGCCGCAACCTTCACCAAACGACCATCGATGACCGCGCCGCACTCGCCTTTGCCGACATATTCACGACCGCGTTTAAGTGCGCCAACGGTTGCATTCGCATTCGCCGCATTGTTGCTGTGTAACACAACATCCGTCGCCCAACAAACCGCCGCCGATAAACTCGGCGACGCGTTGGATGCATTGCTCAACGGATTTACCCAAAGCGAATATCTGCGCGTCGACGAGGCGTTTATATTGTCGGTCAACCCGTCGCGCGACCGCCAAGTCGGCGACATCGAAACTCGTTTCCAAATCGCCGACGGTTATTATTTATACCGCGACAAAATCACCTTCCGCACCGAAGGCGCCGCGGTCGTTGCGCAAGTTGCATTGCCGCGCGGACAAACCAAAACCGACCCCTACTTCGGCGCAAGCCAAGTGTTGGCGGACGACTTCGACGCCGCCATCACCTTGCAACGCGCCTCGCCTGCGCCGACTAAAATTGCATTGTTGGCAACCTATCAAGGCTGCGCAGACGGCGGCATTTGTTATGCGCCGGTCAACAAAACCTTTGCGGTCAATTTACCGTCGCTCATCGACATCGCCAACGCCGACGCATCGAACCAATCGTTAAACGGTGCCTCGAATGATGCACGTGGACAATTGTTCGACACTTCGTTTACCACCCAATTTGGCGAATCGGTTGGCGCATTCTTCGACTCATTCTTCGACACTTTATTCGGCACCCTACTCGGCACTTTATTCGGCGCATTATTGGCCGGCGTGTTGGCGGCGTTTACGCCGTGCGTATTGCCGATGTTGCCGATTTTATTCGGCGCGCTTCGCCGCAATCAACGCTTGACGCCGCAACAAGGCGCGCGCCTCGCCGCCGTATATGTGCTCGGCACGATGTGCAGTTATGCCGCCATCGGCGCCATCGCCGGCGCAAGCGGCGCGCAATTGCAAGCCTATTTCCAAAACCGCTGGGCGATTGGCGCATTGGCGGTCGTGTTGGTCGGCATGGCGTTGTCGCTGTTCGGCGTCTATCGGCTGGCGATGCCGGCGCGCGTGCAAACCTTTCTGCATCACCGCACCGCACACCTCAGCGGCAACCCATCGACGCCATCATTGATGCCGTCATTGACAATATTCGCGCTCGGCGCATTGTCGGCGTTGGTCGTCAGCGCCTGCGTCTCGCCGTTGTTGATTTCATTTTTGGCGCTGGCGATTGCCAACGGCGACGCCGCGCTTGGCGCCTTGATGATGACCGCAATGGCGTTCGGCATGGGGCTGCCGTTGATTGCCTTCGGCGCCGGCGCTGGGCGTTATCTGCCGAATGCCGGGCCGCGATTGCGCGCGATTAATCATCTGTTCGGCGCGGTCTTAATCGGCGCGGCGATTTATCTGCTCGGCGCATTGCCGCAAGCGCCGGTGCTGTCGCTGTCCGGCGCGGCGCTCATTGCCGGCGGCGTTTATTTGCTCGTCATCGCGGTGCGCGCATCGATGCAACCCAACCGCCGACACATCACGCGATTTTGCGCCGGCGCGCTCGGCGTCATCGCCTTGGGCTGGGGAATGATTGCGCTCATCGGCGGCGCACAAGGCGAACGCCATCTGCTTGCGCCGCTCGGCGCGCACGACACGCGCGCCGCCAAAGCCGAATTCATCCAAGTCACCGCCGTCGACGAATTGCCGGCATTATTTGCGCGCGCCAAACGCGAACGGCGATTGGTGCTGATTGATTTTTACGCCGATTGGTGCGTCGATTGTCGGCGCATGGCGCGCACCACCTTCCGCGATAGCCGCATCAAAACCGCCTTGCGCGACCGATTCATCGCCGTACAAATCGACCTCACCGACCCGCACAACGCCAACACCAATGCGCTCAAAAAACGCTTCGGCGTATTCGGCCCGCCGGCGGTCCTGCTGTTCACCGCCGACGGCGCACCGCTCGACCAACAACATTTCTACGGCTATCGCACCGCCGATGAATTGGCGTTGCAATTCGAATCACTGCCGCCGCTCGATGCGTCATAACCGGTTGCATCGGTTGGGACAAGTGTTGCGGAAGTAACTTTGATTAACAAACTTTTCGAATTAACTTCGACTTGTACTTTTACAACAAATTAACTTCGACTTCGCATTAACATCGACTTCGAATTAACTTCGCTTGACACTTTCACTTCGACTTAACATCAACTTCGAATTAACGTCACACATTAACTTCGACATCACACATCGCACCTCATGCGCAAACTTCGCCTCGCCCTGCTGCCGATTTTATGCATCGTCGCGTTGGCGGGCGGCGCCTATCTCGGCATGCGCAGCCATTCGTTGCCGGCGGCGACGCTGGGCGAAATCCGTCTGCCGGATGTTAATAAACAACTGCAACACGCCGACCGCTGGCGCGGCAAGGTTGTCGTCGTTAATCATTGGGCGAGTTGGTGCGGGCCATGCCGTGAAGAGATGCCGATGTTGGTCGATTATCAAACGCGCCACAACGCGCAAGTGCAAATCATCGGCGTCGCCCACGACCTCATCGACAACGCCCGCGCCTTCGGCGCACAACTCGGCATCAACTACCCGTCGCTGGTCGCCATCACCCAAGGCGAACAACTGATGCGCGCGCAAGGCAACCACAGCGGCGCCTTGCCATACACCGCCGTCTTCGACCGCAACGGCAATCTCGCCGACTCGCATTTGGGGCTGCTGTCGGAAGCGCAATTGGATGCGTTGGTTGCGCCGTTGCGGTAGCGGGCGAAGGTTGGCAGCGCGGGTTTATTATTGGTAACATTGTGCGTCAACATCGACTCGGCATTAACTCGACATCATCTCGACATCGATTCGATATAGTATCGACATCAACTCATCACCTCGCGGAGCAAATAAAATGAGCAAACCCAAAGTTGCAATCATCGGCGCCGGGCCAAGCGGCTTGTCGCAACTATGCGCCTTTGCCGCGGCCGGCGAGGTCGCCGACGTGGTCTGTTTTGAAAAACAAAACGATTGGGGCGGCTTGTGGAATTACACCTGGCGCACCGGGCTCGACCAATACGGCGAACCGGTACACTGCAGCATGTATCGCTATTTGTGGTCGAACGGCCCCAAAGAATGCCTCGAGTTTCCGGATTATTCTTTCGAGGAACATTTCGGCGCGCCGATTGCGTCGTATCCGCCGCGCGCGGTGCTTGCCGATTATCTGCGCGGGCGCGCGGAAAAATACAAGGTGCGCCGACACATTCGCTTCAACACCGTGGTGCGCGAAGTCGATTATCTTTCCGAGCGCGAACAATTTCGTGTGCGCGTGCGCGACCTTGCCGCCGACACCGCCGACGAACATTATTTTGATTATGTCATCGTCGCCAGCGGTCACTTTTCCACGCCCAACACGCCGCAATTCGACGGCTTCGCCGCGTTCAACGGCAGGATTTTGCATGCGCATGATTTTCGCGATGCGCGCGAATTCACCGGGCAACGCATGTTGCTCATCGGCACCAGTTATTCAGCCGAAGACATCGGCTCGCAATGTCACAAATACGGCGCCAAATCGATTATCTGCAGCCACCGCACCGCGCCGATGGGTTTTCATTGGCCGGACAATTGGCGCGAAGTGCCGCTGTTGACTTCGGTCGCCGGCAACACCGCGACTTTTAAGGACAACACTTCCGTCGATGTCGACTCCATCATTTTATGCACCGGCTATCTGCATCATTTTCCGTTTATGGCGGATGCCTTGCGCCTGCAAACCACAAATCGTTTGTGGATTGAAAATCTGTATCAGGGCGTGCTGTGGCGCGACAACCCCAAATTAATGTATTTGGGCATGCAGGATCAGTTTTACACGTTTACGATGTTCGACGCCCAAGCGTGGTATGCGCGCGATGTCATTCTCGGCAAGATTAAACCGCCGACGCCGGCGGCGATGCAAAAACACGGCGCCGAATGGTTGGCGCGCGAGGAAAAACTCGCCGACGACGAACAGATGATTTGGTTCCAAGGCGACAATGTGCGCGAATTAATCGCCGCCACCGACTACCCCGATTACGACATCGAAGGCGTCAACAAAACCTTTATGGGATGGGAACACCACAAGCACGACGACATCATGGGCTTTCGCAACAACACCTATCGCTCGCTGGTCACCGGCACGATGCAAAAAATCCATCACACCAAATGGCTCGATGCGATGGATGATTCGATGGAAAGTTATTTGCGCGACCGCTAATTGCCCGCGCATAAAAAAACCCGCCACAACCGCTTGTTGCGCGGTTGCGGCGGGCGGCGGTGAGTGTGATTACTCTGAAGCGGGGGTAACGCCGGTGGCTTGCAGGCCCTTCGGACCCTCTTCGATTTCAAAGGTCACCTGTTGACCTTCGCGCAGGGTCTTAAACCCAGTGCCGACGATGGAGCGGTAGTGAACAAACACATCCGCGCCACCGTCCTCTTGCGTAATGAATCCAAAACCTTTGGACTCGTTGAACCACTTTACAGTGCCGGTAGCCATAACAAAAATCCTGTGAATGAGTTGAAAATAACATACAGGTAATGCTAAGGGAATTCGGGGGTAACCGTAGGAAACAACCAAAATAGCCGAAAACAAAATCTGCAGTGGCGCAACTTTACCTGATTGGCGACCGTTTTGCAATGATAACGGTGTAAATTTAATCGATAAGTTAACCCGATTTTAATCGCCGTTTGGACACCCCTTCACGCAAAAAAGCCGCCTGTGTGGCGGCTAATCGCTCGGCGTTTCGGTGATTCTTATGATTTCCGCCAATAATGCATTTAATTCTTTCGAAAAATTCACATCCATTTCGTCAGGAAGTGATTCCTTGCGCCTAATGACTTGGTGCAAATAATAATCGGCACTTGGCCGAGCCGATTCTTCTAAACGCCGCATCTGCTTCTTAAAACTGCGCCCTCCGTGCTGACTCGCCACTTCTGCAAAATCCTTGCAGTCAAAAATTGGCGATACATGGTCCATAATGGCGCGCACCAATAAAATAACACTGATGTAGTTTTCGTTTGCATAGGCATCATCCAATTCTGAAAACATTTGAAGCAACCGTTGAAAATCGAATTCTTCATTTTTACTGTTCCTTAGGTTTTCAATTCGAGATTGGCTGACATAAGCACCGTTAGTAACAGCACGACTTCCCCGGCTGCTTGCCAAGCACCGTGTCAGATTAAAACTTGTCTTTACCTCATCAATTTTGTCCCCTCGTATACGCCAAGCGTCGCCTCCGGAATTTACCACTCTCGGGTCTTTCTTAAGTTTCCTATGCAACCACGTAACATGCGGCTTTTTAAGATGAGCACTTACAAACTCGCCGGCAAGTTGCGCCAATGTTAACCCGGCATCCTGCACGACCGAATGGTAGTACAGGAAACAAACGGCTCTGTCGAAAGTTTCTGTGGCTTTTTTAATCATACAAGCCACAAAAACTTTCTTTGATGTTGCGCTATTCTTTTTCATCTGAAAACAAATCTTCTCCGAATTGTTGTGCCCTTGGCCTTTTCAACTGATAGGCTGCTACTTTGCCTTGTGATTTCGGACGTTTAAGGAGGTCTTTTTTCAACGAATTAATTGCCCCATGAACATTCGAATCACTAACGGGAACTTTCAACATCCTCGTAAGTTTTGCTATATCACTGCAAGTAAGCCAAGCATCCTCAAAATACTTATGGCAAATGTACAGCGGCAACATAACCCGATTGGGAATCGAGTTCTCATCAAGGATTTTTTTTGCAATTATTTCCGCATCTTTGCCGGAAGTAATTTTTTCCTTGATGGCGGCAATGAGGTCATCGGATTTAACGGAATCGTTGACAGTTTCCTTGCCCGAAGACGACACCGAGCCATCGGACAGTGCATCGATGCACTCATCCACCAACAATCGTACTTTCTTCAGTTTTTTCACCAAATCATCGTTTGACATGTTCATTTCATCACCTGATTAATTGAAAAGTATACTTACGCCTGCTTTACTCTCAGCCAGATTTCGCAAGCATTTCCTTTAAAACACCATTTCCTGCTTTCCCGACTCGGTAGTTACCTCCATCTATGCGGACAATCCACAGTTTATCCACGCATTTGTTGAAGTCCCGAGAAAAGTTTCCCGGCGCATCTTTTTTCAAATCATCATCAAAAATTTCTTTGATGTCGTTTTGTTGGAAACTGGAACGGTTGCGTATCTCGTGCAAAAAAGCGCCCACCACCAAAATTTTCTCACGGTGGGTTTTAGGTGCATGACGGGCCAGATACTCTGACAATGATTCAGGTTGCTCCGCACCCACTGTTACGGTTGAAACACTGCCCTGCCCAAGACACAACATCATTATCTGCCGCTCGATTTGTTGGGCGGTGTCATCATCGAGGTCTTGGGGGTATTTACAGTCAACCCCGTTGATGCTCAACTTCATTTCCACAGAAACTTTGATTTCAGGTTGCTTGTTCATTTTCCGAACCTCATAAGTAAATTTTGGTACAACTATCCATAAATATAGCAAAAAACCGCCCCGCTGTCAATACATAGGCAACACAACATCACCACCCTTTCACGCAAAAAAGCCGCTTGTGCGGCGGCTAATCTCTCGGCTCGTCGGTGATTCTTATGATTTCCGCCAATAATGCACTTAATTCTTTCGAAAAATTTACATCGATTTTGTTGAGAAGTGACTCATTGGGTCTAATACGTTGATGCAAATACTGGTCGGCAGTTGGCCGAGCCAAAGTTTGTAAATTCAGTATACGTTTCTTAAAACTGTTCCCTCCGTACTGACTCACCACTTCTGAAAAACGCCCGCAGCCAAAAATTGGCGGTACATGATCTATAATAACACGCACCAAAAAGATAACGCTGTTGTAATGTTCTGCGGCGAATGCTTCATTCAATTCAGAAAGCAACTGAACCAAGCGTGAAAAATCCCACAACCGCCCGCTCAATTTTGTCAGTTTTTGAATATGCTCCACATCAATATAAATGCCATAGTCACTCGTGCGTTTGCTTTTGGGCATAGAAACTTTTGCGAAACGATTGTTTAGCACTTCCAGCCCTGTAGTCGTGATGAAATACATGGGCTTATTACTTGACGCCCGACCTTTTTTCATATCCTTCGCAATCCAACCTTTTCGCAGAAGTCGAACAAACTCCATAGAAAGATTCGCGGGGTGTTGCTCCTTAATCTCTCTAAAAAGTTCTTTGATTTGTGCCTGCTGAAAAGCATCCGCTTTTCTCACCTCATTGAGAAAACACGCCAACACCAGAATTTTGTTCTGGTTGTCACTCGGTTTGTAGGCAAGCAGATATTCACGAGCAGTTTTAGACGGGTTGCTCGAATCTATTGAGTACTGCTCTTCATTGCCGGAGCTCATACAAATGCTTGCTATTTTTGAGGCTGTGTTCTCATCAATGTTGCACTTGTACGAGAGGCTACGCCCCTCGATGGTTAATTTAATTTCGGTCTGTTTAGTCATTTCGAACTCTGCAAGAAAATTTTGGTTACGATTATGCGATAGTAACAACGATGTCACCGGATTTAACGGAATTGCCGACAGTTTTCTCGCCCGAGTCCGACGCCACGCCATCGGACAGTGCATCGATGCACTCATCCGTCAACAGTCGTATTTGATTCAGTTTTTTCACCAAATCATTTTTTGATGCGTTCATTTCCCAACCCTCGCTTTTTTGCGACGTACTGCTTTCTTGGGTTTGCTATTGGGCTGCGCCTCCTTTGCGAAACGATTGTTTAACGCCTTCCGCCCTGTATCCGTGATGAAATACATGGGCTTCTTACTTAATGCCTGGTCTTTTTTCATTCTCTCTGCAATCCAACCTTTTCGCAGAAGCCGGTTAAAATCCGTGGAAAGATTCCCAGAGTATTTTTCTCTAGTTTCTCGAAAAAGTTCTTTAATGTCTCCCTGCTGAAAACCATCACCTTTTCTCACATCTGCGCGAGAATACGCCAACACAAGAATAGTTTCCTGGTTGTTACTCGGTTTGTAATCAAGCAGATATTCACGGGCAGTTTTAGGCGGACTTCCCGAATTCATTGAAGCAGGTTGGACAACACCCATCGCGTCTTGCGCATCATTTCCGGAACCCATACAAATGCTTATTATTCTTGACGCAGTATTCTCATCAATACTGCGCTTGAATGAGAGGCCGCCCCCCTCGATGGTCAATTTGATTTCAGTCTGCTTATTCATTTTCCGAACCCCATAAGTAAGTTTTGGTACGACTGCCCATAAAATTAGCAAAAAACCGCCCCGCTGTCAATAAATAAGGAGACGCAACATCACCCCCCTTCACGCAAAAAAGCCGCCTATTCGGCGGCTTTTATTGATGCAATTGGTGGAGGTGGCGGGAATCGAACCCGCGTCCGCAGGTCCTTCGCTCATCGGCGGCTACATGTTTAGTTCGCAATTTAAGTTTAACCGCCGGGCAAATCTGCGAACGGATGCGCTCGGCGGCGAGTCCGATTAGGTTTAACCTTGCGAATAACGGACCGATTCGCGTGGCGAGCCTTTCTGATTTGACCTTGCAAACCCCAACCAAAAGGCGAGTCGGGCGCAAGGATTAACCGGGTAGTTACGCGGCTAATGCGTAGTTGTCGTCGTTGGCAACTATTGATGTGCGGATGGATTTACGAGGTGCACCGCCCCTCGACATGCTCCGATGGGTTCGTAACTTGCGTCGAAGCCAAGTCACCCCCATGCGGTATACAATACGCGCGGCGGCGGCGGAATGCAAGGGGTGATTGGGCTTTTTTTTGCGACGCCATTTTTATTTATTGATTACATTTATTGGCGCCGCTTATATTTATTTAGACGCCATTTATATTTATTGATTGATGACGCCCTTTAATTGACGCCCTTTATTAATGTGCGCGATTAATGCGCGCACACCTGCGCGCCGGTTATTTTTTGGCGGCGCGGGTGGCGGCGACGGTTTTTATTGTGCGTTGTTTGTCGCGTTCCCATTCGCGGCGTTTGATGGTTTCGCGTTTGTCGTATTGTTTTTTGCCTTTGGCGAGACCGATTTTGGCTTTGGCGCGCCCGCCTTTCCAATACAAACTCAGCGGCACAATCGTATACCCGCGCCGCACTTTGGCGCCGATGAGTTTGCCGATTTCTTTTTGATGCAGCAACAATTTGCGCCGTCGAGTTGCATCGGCGTCGTGATGCGAACTGGTGGTTTGCAGCGGCGCAAAATGCGCGCCGATTAAAAACAATTCGCCATGCAGTTCGACGACATAACTTTCGGTAAGTTGCGCGCGTCCGGCGCGCAAACTTTTGACCTCCCAACCAAACAGCACCAAGCCGGCTTCGAACTCCTCATCGATGGCGTAATCGAACCGCGCCTTTTTATTGCGCGCGATTGTGTTGTCGTTCGAAGGTTTGCGTTTGGTTGCCATCGCATTGCAAGTATAATCCAAACACCATGCATAACATCACCCGCAGCGCGCTGGTCGCGCATCGCGCCGCCGACATGTACGCGCTGGTTAACGACATCAAAGCGTATCCGGCGTTTTTGCCGTGGTGTGCGGATGCGCAAGTGTTGTCGGCGGATGCGCATCAAATGCGCGCGCGCATCGACATCGATTTTCGCGGCATTCGTAAATCGTTTGCAACCCACAACAGATTAATCGAATCATGCGAGTCGGGTGAGTCGCGCGATTCGAATGAGTCGCGTGAGTCGCGCGAAATTATCATGTCGATGTTGGACGGCCCATTTCGCCACTTCGAAGGCGTTTGGCAATTCACCGCCTTGGACGCACGCGCCTGTCGCATCGCGTTGACCTTGCGTTTTTCACTCAACAACACATTGGCGGATAAATTATTTGCAACAGTGTTCACCCACATCGCCGACACAATGGTCGATTCTTTCGTGCAACGCGCCGATGAATTGAATCGTAACGAATCGACTCGTAACACTGTACAACCGCGTCCTGCGCAACCACATCTCAACATCGAGTTGGTGCATAGCGAAACGCAATCGCCGATTATCGAATCGCTCACCTTGCCGGCGTCGGCGACGATTGAACACGCCTTGCGCGCATCGACACGCCTGCAAGGGCAAACGCCGGCGCAGTTGCGCGCCTTGCGCGTCGGCGTGTTTGCCAAGCAACGCCCGCTGGATTGGCGATTGGCGGATGGCGACCGCGTCGAAATCTATCGCCCGCTGACCATGTCGCCGCGCGAGTTGCGGCGGCGCAAGCATCTTGCCGCGCGGGCGCGCCCTTCATCCAATGCGCCGCCGGCCACGCCGGCGGTTGCGCGCGCATCGGCGGCGGATAAAATCGATTGCAAAAAGTTGCCCAATGAACTTGACAAAATCACCGCCAAGCGGCAATAATCGCCAACATTAACAAACCCGCGCGCATGCCGCAGGCGATGCCGCGAACCCGAATGACGAAACCGCCCAACACCGGAGTTTTCCAATGAATCGACACCTGCCCCAATTAAACCGCACGCCGCTTGGCGCATCGCACAAACCGCGCCAATGGTTGGCGGTGCTGGCGTTGTTGACCTGCGCGGCTGCCCCGTCGGCGATGGCGCAAAACGCCACCACCACTTTTGTCTACACCGACCAAAACGAACAAGTATTGTCCAAAGTGGCGGCGGCTTCGGTCGGCATGGTGGTCGGCGCAATCGCCGACCGCTTTGCACAAGTGGATGATTTACCCGGCGGCTTCCGCGACAACACCCCGGAGGAACTCGCCGGCTTGGCTGCGGCAACTTCGTGGGGCGGCTTGGATTCGCGCAATTTATCCGGCGCAATCAAAGGCGATGATTTCGAAGCCCCCGGCGTCGGCAAACTCACCACTGAAACGTTGGATTGGGACGGCGAATTAACCGGCGCACATTTTGGCTTGGATGCGCCGCTTGGCGAACGCGGTTTGGCTGGGATGGCGGTGGCATGGTCGAAAGGCGATTTCGAGTACGAAGCCGAGCGCAACGTAAACAAAGGTGACCCAGGAGGCTACACCAGCGGACGCTATGAAATCGATTTATTCGGCTTGCACCCGTATGTCGGTTGGCGCACCGATTCAGTCGACCTTTGGGCAACCGCCGGCTATTCGTCAGGCGAAGTGACGATATTCAAACAAAATACAGACAAAGCCGGCGTCCCCGACGCCAACAATCCTGAACAAGACCGCATCACCGATATTGAAATGGCAGTATTCGGCGTTGGCGGCGGTTCGGAAATCTCGCCGACGATGCGCATCAAAGCCGAATTCAGCGGCGGGCGGATGGATGTCGACGAAGGCGCCGACAGTGGCACCGACCCGATTGCCGCCCAACGCATCGAAGCCAACACCTTAAAAGTCGGCGCCGAATGGCGGCGTTGGCTGGAACGCAATTCCGGCGGCACTTTATTGCCGCTCGCGCAAATCAACATCCGGCGTGACGGCGGCGACGGGCGAATCGGCACCGCCACCGAAACCGGCATGGGCTTGCGCTATCGCAACGGCCGCGTATTGCTCGAAGGCAAGGCGCATGCATTGTTCGGCTACGGCAGCGATTATGAAGAATGGGGCGTCGCCGCCAAATTCCGCCTTGCGCCGGGCTTGGATGAACAGGGCTTTTCGCTGGATGTGTTGCCGACCTACGGCGATGCGCCGCTGGCTTCGGCATTCGCGCAAGTGGCCAACTTCGCCAATGTCGATGATGTCGATGCCGAACAACCGGCATTGCGCGCGCGTACGCGATTGGCATACGGCTTTGCCGCACCCGGCGCGATTGGCGGCGTGGTGACGCCGTTTGGCGAACTCATCTTGGGCGACGCCGACAGCGTGCGGCTCGGCATCGATTGGGTGATGAACAAACAACTCAACTTCAATCTGCGCGGCGAACGGCGCATCGATTCACAACACGCCGAAGAACACGCAATACGTTTTGGCGGGCAAGTGGCGTTTTAACTTCGCCGCTTACAACCACGGGCGCGTCTCCGCGCGCCCTTTTTTCTTAACCTCACATCCCCGCCGTTTTTGCGCGGCTCGAGTTGCGCATCATCGGTCGGCAATTTTTAGAACGCGACACAATGACAAAACGAAAATCCGCCGAGTCTTTAATTCACGGCATTGCGGCGTATAAAGCCAAACGCGGCGAGGCCTATATGAACCCCGCGCAATTGAAGCATTTTGGCGAAATACTCGCGGCGTGGCGCGCGGCGTTGGGGCATGACACCTCCAAAACCGTCGGACACATCAAGGACGAAACCTCGAATCACCCCGACCCAACCGACCGCGCCAGCCAAGAAACCGACATGGCGCTCGAATTGCGCGGCCGCGACCGCGACCGCAAACTGACTAAAAAAATCAACGAAGCGCTCGAACGCATCGATGCCGGCGATTTTGGTTGGTGCGAAAACTGCGGCGAAGAAATCGGGCTGAAACGATTGGAAGCGCGACCGACTGCGGAACTTTGCATCGACTGCAAAACCCTCGATGAAATTCGTGAGCGGCAGTTGTCGTAACAGTGGGGATTGGGAATGTGGAATGTGGAATGTGACTTTTAACTTGTGAACCGTGACTTGCAACTTGTGACGGACGGTGACCTGCAATACTTTAGTAAACCAAACTGCATACAAAACCACAGTAACAATTAAGTGACTTCGAAGTAACTTCGAATAACTTTCCAAGTCACTTCGAATTAACCCCGCATTAACCCCGCACTTTAATGTCCCCACCATCGCCCACCGGATAGCGATGGCAAAATCGTTTTTCGAGATGATACGGAAACACATCGTGGCGTTTGTTGTCGCGGATGTCGTGTTGAACTTGACGCCAATACGCCGCTTCCAACAATTCGCCGTGGCGGGCGACAAAACGTTCGCCGGCGCGCGGATGATTGGCGACGAATCGTTCGAATTGTTCGGGGAAAAAATCATTCTCGCCGATGTGAAACCACGGCTCGCCGGCCATCTCTTCATCGATGCTGCGCGGCGCCGGTTGGCGGCGGATGTTGATGTCGGTCATCTTGGCGATTTCATCGTAATCATAAAACACCACGCGGTTTTGGCGGGTGACGCCGAAATTTTTCAGCAGCATATCGCCGGGAAAAATGTTGGCGGCAATCATCTCCTTAATCGCATTGCCGTAACTGTTGACGCCTTGTTCGAGCATCTCGTCATCGGCGTATTCCAAAAAAATGTTAAACGGTATCATCCGCCGCTCGATGTACAAATGGCGGATGATGATGTTGTCGCCTTCGAGGTATAAACTGCCGGCAATATCCAAACGCAACTCTGCCAGCAGTTCATCGGAAAACCGCGCCAATGGAAACGCGACATGCGAAAACTCCAACGTGTCAGCCATTCGACCGACGCGGTCGTGCATTTTGACCAATTGATATTTTTCCTTGACCGCCGCGCGGCTGGTGTTTTTGGATGAACCGAATTGGTCTTTAATCACCTTAAACACATACGGATACGACGGCAACGTAAACACGCTCATCACCATCCCCTTGATGCCCGGGGCGGTGATGAGTTTGTCGCTGGAATGACTCAGGTGATGCAAAAATTCGCGGTAAAACAGCGTCTTGCCCTGCTTTTGGAAACCGATGCAGGCGTACAACTCGGCGCGGGTTTTGCTCGGCAATATCGATGCAAGAAAATTCACCAAGCCGGCCGGCACAGTGGTGTCGACCATAAAATACGCGCGGGTAAAACTGAAAATCAACGCCAAGTCATCGGCGTCGGTGAGTATCGTATCGACATACAGCCGGCGTTGTTCATCCAATAAAATCGCAATCATAAACGGCGCGGTCTCCGCCCCGAGTATCGTGCGCCCGACCAAATACGCGGCTTTGTTGCGATAGAACAACGACGAGACGACATGCATCTGGCAATGCGGTCGCGGCGTCGAGTCGGCGGTTAAGGTCGGCGCAAAATCGGCGACCAAGCAATCCAAATCGCGCTCCAAATCGCGCCACGGACGGCTTAACTTAAACCGCAACAAAATCGCGCGGAAGGTTTCGCGCAGATTGTCGTCGGTCGGGTAATAGCCAACATACGCCGGGTCGTCCAAATCCAAATAATCCAGCGCGCTGCCGGGCTTGACGAAGATGTGATTGTTGTTGAAATAACTGCGGTCGAACAGCCGACAGAACACCGAGTTGTAAAAACTCTCAGCCAACTCCGGCTGCTTGTGATCGTACAACAGCCACAAATAACGCCGCTTGACCGCGCGCCACAATGCGCGGTCGAGTTGCGGCAAATCAAAATGGCGGTTGAGATAGTCGATGGTTTCGGCGACGCGCAAATCGTAATAATCGATGCGCTCTTTGCGCGCCGCGCTTTCCGCCGACCAATCGGCGCGTTCGAAACGCCGTTTGGCCGCGCGGGTGATTTGCAAAAACCGCGAAAAATGCCGATTGAAGCCGGTTAATATCGCATCGGCGATTTGCCGCACCAATGCATCATCGGCCGCTTGCTGCGGTTGCACGCTTGCGTCGGCGATGCGCGCGTTAAAACTGCGCCTCTTCGGTCGAACCGGCCAATGCGGTCACCGAAGAGGAGCCGCCCTGAATCGTCGTGGTCACATCGTCGAAATAACCGGCGCCGACCTCTTGTTGATGCGCGACGAAGGTGTAGCCCTTTTCGGCGGCGGCGAATTCGGGTTGCTGCACCTTGTCGACATAATGGCGCATGCCGGCGCCGCGCGCGTAATCATGCGCCAAGTCGTACATGTTGTACCAAATGCTGTGAATGCCGGCCAAGGTGATGAATTGATAGACATAGCCCATCGCGGCGATTTCCTCTTGGAACGAGGCGATGGTTTTGTCGTCGAGATTCTTGCGCCAATTAAACGACGGCGAACAGTTATACGCGAGCAACTGCCCGGGATGCGCGGCTTGCACCGCTTGGGCGAATTCGCGCGCGAAGCCCAAATCCGGCGTGCCGGTTTCGCACCACACCATATCGGCATACGGCGCATACGCGACGCCGCGCGCGACCGCCTGCTCCAAGCCGTTTTTGACGCGGAAGAATCCTTCGGCGGTGCGTTCGCCAGTTACAAACGGCGCATCGTTGGCGTCGATGTCCGAGGTCAGCAGATTGGCGGCTTCGGCGTCGGTGCGCGCCAAAATCACGGTCGGCGCGCCCATCACATCCGCCGCCAATCGCGCGGCGATTAATTTTTGCACCGCTTCAGCAGTCGGCACCAACACCTTGCCGCCCATGTGTCCGCATTTTTTCACCGCGGCCAATTGGTCTTCAAAATGCACGCCGCCCGCGCCGGCTGCAATCATGTTCTTCGCCAACTCGAACGCGTTCAACACCCCGCCAAACCCGGCTTCGGCATCGGCGACAATCGGCAGAAAATAATCGATGTAGCCGTCGTCGCCCTCGCCAACGCCGCGTTGCCATTGGATTTGGTCGGCGCGCGCGAAGGCGTTGTTGATGCGGCGCACCACAGTCGGCACCGAATCGTATGCATACAACGATTGATCCGGATACATCGCTTCGGAGGAATTGTTGTCCGCGGCCACCTGCCAGCCCGACAGGTAAATCGCCTCGATGCCGGCTTTGGCTTGTTGCACCGCCTGCCCGGCGGTCAACGCGCCGAGGCAATTGACATAGCCTTTATTCGCCGCGCCGTGAATCAACGCCCACAACTTAATCGCGCCGCGCCGCGCCAAACTGTGCTCGATGGCAACCGAACCGCGCAACCGCACCACATCCTCCGCGCGATAACCGCGCTTGACGCGCTTCCAACGCGGACTTTCGTCCCATTCCTTCTGCAACGCCGCAATCTGTTGGTCTCTGTTCATCGTATTTGCCTTTGGGGTTAATCAGTTGGGAATCATCGATGTCGAATGTCGAAAGTCGAATCTCGAATGTCGATGTCGATATCGATGTCGAATAACAATGTTGAATAACAATTCGGTATTGTCGCCACCATTAACATTAACGTTAACATTGCCGACGGCGACGGTGTGATTGGCGAAAAATTGGCGGTGAATTAATAATGAATCGGTAATGAATTGGAAATAAATTGACGATAAATAATTGACGACAAATTGACGGTGAATTCGCAATGCATTTAACGATGCATTACGACAAATCGACCAAAGATTGCCAACCTTGCCACATCCGCATCGCCGCCTCGACTACAACAACACCGTCGGCGGCGGATTTTAGCATACCCGCCGTTTATCGTTTAACGGCGGCGGCAAAGATGTCAGTATCGGTGTCAATGTCGGCAACGCCAACGCCCATGCCAACAAACCGCACAAAACCGCGCGGATAGCCCCCATTAAAGTAAACTTAATAAACTTAAAAAAAACTTAAATTAAATCGACATCAACGCTTGCAATTGGTCGAATTATGCGTTTATACTGCGCGCGTTCGCATTTGCGGACGACGAAAACTTTTCCGGGCGAAGCGGTTGTTTGCAGTTGCGTTTGATAATTTTCCACTTCGCCTTCAATGGGGCACGCGCCCGAGAAAGAACAGCGTACGCGGCGATGCCGCAGTGAGCAACGAATCAACAACAACGATGCATAGTGGAACCAATCACAACCGCCGGCGCATTTCGCCCGGCGCAAGTCGGCTTAACGCCGTCCGGTGTCACCGCCAATCCGCCGCCAAGCGCATCTGCGCCGTGCTGCGATTGATGCGCGATTTTCGCGCTGCGGTTGACTCCGCAAGGAACGCCGCCTTGACCACAATCGGCGTTGCATTGACCCGCGGCGCAACGCATTTCGCGTTATCCGCCGCCGATTCGCCGCACACCGCGCGCTCGCGCTTCTAACGCTTTTCCCACTCGGACGCTTCCCGCAAACTTGCGGGCTTATCGCGCGGCGCACTTGTCGCGCTAGTTTAAGCCCGCGCATGCGCCGCGCAAGTGCGGCGCGGGAGTGATGATATGAAACGCATGCTGTTTAACGCAACGCATCCTGAGGAATTGCGCGTTGCCATTGTCGACGGGCAACGCTTGATTGATTTGGACATCGAATCGGCGGTGCGCGTCGAAAACAAAGGCAACATCTACAAAGCCGTAGTCACCAAAGTCGAGCCGGGGTTGGAGGCGGCGTTTGTCGATTATGGCGCCGAGCGTCAGGGCTTTTTGCCGCTGAAGGAAATTTATCGCGGCTACTTCACCAAATACGACTCGAAGACGCCGATTTCCAGCGTCAAAATCGCCCAGGAAATTAAAGAAGGGCAAGAGATGATTGTGCAGGTCAGCAAGGACGAGCGCAGCGGCAAAGGCGCGGCGCTCAGCACTTTCATCAGCCTCGCCGGGCGGTTTTTGGTGCTGATGCCGAACAACCCCAAAGGCGGCGGCATCTCGCGCCGCGCCTTCGGCGAAGAACGCGCCGGCTTGCGCGAAGTGCTGGCGAATTTGGATGTCGGCGACCGCCACGCGCTAATCGCGCGCACCGCCGGCATCGGTCGCAACCGCGAGGAACTTCAATGGGATTTGGATTTTCTGCTGAAACTCTGGGAAACCATCGAAGCGGCCAACGCCGAGATTAAGGCGCCGCGCCTGATTTATCAGGAAAGCAATTTAATCGTGCGCTCGATTCGCGACCACTTCGCCGAAGACATCGCCGAAGTGGTCATCGACGACGGCGAGATTTACGAACGCGCGCGGCGGTTTATGCAAACCATGATGCCGCACAATCTCAAAAAACTGCGGCTGTATGAAGACACCACGCCGCTGTTTTCGCGCTATCAAATCGAGCAACAAATCGGCTCGGCGTTCAAACGCCATGTCTCGCTGCCGTCCGGCGGCTTGTTGGTGATTGACCACACCGAAGCGTTAATCTCGGTCGACGTCAATTCGGCGCGCGCCACCAAAGGCGCGGACATCGAAGAAACCGCACTGCAAACCAATCTCGAGTCGGTCGAAGAACTCGCCCGCCAATTGCGAATTCGCGATTTGGGCGGCTTGGTGGTCATCGATTTAATCGATATGGGGCAAAGCCGCAATCAACGCGCGGTCGAAACCCGCCTCAAAGAATCGTTGCGCCACGACCGTGCGCGCGTGCAAATCGGCAAAATCTCGCGATTCGGTTTGTTGGAAATGTCGCGGCAACGATTGCGCTCGTCGATTAACGACGTCAACTATCGCGTCTGCCCGCGCTGCGAAGGCACCGGCGTGATTCGCGGCGTGGTGTCGTCGTCGCTCAGTTTGTTGCGCCAACTCGAAGAGCGCGCGATGCAGGACAACACCGAAGCGTTGCGCGCGGTGTTGCCGGTCGATATGGCGACATATCTGCTCAACGAAAAACGCCGCGAAATCGGCGAGATTGAAGCGCGATGCTCGGCGCGGATTGTCATCATCCCGTCGGCGGATTTGGCCAGCCCGCAGTTCGAAATTAAACGACTGCGCAACGTCGAGATTGCCGAGATTGAAAACACGCCGAGTTTCGAACAAAAGGTCGAAGTCGAAAACGACAACGAGGAAGCCGCCGCCGATATGCAGCCGGCGCACCGCGAAAAGCCGCACATCCAAATCGACCAACTCAGCCATCGCGCCGTGCCGCGCCGCGCGGTCGGTTTCGGCTGGCTGAAAAAATTGTTCGGCTTGTTGCGCGCCGACAAACCCAAACCGCCGCGCCAAGCCGGCGGACGCCGTCCGGGCGCGCGCCCGGCGAGCGCCAACCGTCGTCCGCCGCGCCGCCGCAATGATTCGCAACGCACGCGCAACGACAACCGCCCGCCGCATCGCGCGCAAGGCGGCGGTCAAGGTGGTCAAGGCGGACAAGGCGGGCAAAACCGCCGCCCGCAATCCAACCGCAACGCCCCCGGCGGACAAAACCGCCGCCCGCAACCCAATCGCGGCAACCCGCCGCGCGATGCGCAACAAAAATCGCCGCGCGACCCGCAAAACAAGCCGCCGCGCGATTCACAACGCAACCCCGATTCACAAGGACGCCGCGACCCGCGCCGCAACTTCAGCAACACGACGCAGCAACGCGACTCGCAAATGAATCGCCCAACGCGCGAAGTCGACGGCAATGTCCGCCCCCCCGGCGAACTGCCCGACGATTACGGCAATCGGTAACCGCTGTCTCACCGTCGCCCGGCTTTGCGCCGGGTGGCGGTGAGGTGGTGATGTTGGCGATTGGTGATGTTCTTGGCGCGCGGTTAATCGCGCCGCTTAATCGGCAACGCAACCTTGTCGCCGTTCGATGTTGTCGTCGGCAATGGTAAAGCGGTGATGTCGGCGATTGGCAATGCACTTCGCATGCGGTTAATCGGTACCGCACCCTATCCCTCTCGGCGACGGTGAAACCGTGATGTCGGCATTGACAACGCACTTAACGCAAGGTCAATCGCGCCGCTTAATCGACAAACGTAACCTTGTCGCCGTTCGATGTTGTCGCTGGCGACGGTAAAGCGGTGATGTCGACGATTGGCAATGCACTTCGCATGCGGTTAATCGGTACCGCACCCTATCCCCTCGGCGACGGTGAAATCGTGATGTCGGCATTGACAATGCAATTGACACACGGTCAATCGCGCGCTTAATCGGAAAACGTAACCTTGTTGCCGTTCGATGTTGTCGCTGGCGACGGTGAAACCGTGATGTCGGCATCGACAATGCAATTGACGCACGGTCAATCGCGCCGCTTAATCGACAAACGTAACCTTGTCGCCGTTCGATGTTGTCGCTGGCGACGGTGAAACCGTGATGTCGGCATCGACAATGCAATTGACGCACGGTCAATCGCGCCGCTTAATCGGTAAACGTAACCTTGTCGTCGTTCGATATTGTCGCCGAAGACGGTAAAGCCGTGATGTCGGAATTGACAATGCACTTAACGCACGGTCAATCGCGCCGCTTAATCGATAGCCGCAACCTTATCGCCGTTCGACACTGTCGTCGGCGACGGTGAAACCGTGATGTCGGAATTGACAATGCAATTGGCGTACGGTCAATCGCGTCACCTAATCAATAGCCGAAACCTTATCGCCGTTCGATATTGTCGCCGGCGACGGTAAAGCCGTGATGTCGGCATCGACAATGCACTTGGCGCACGGTCAATCGCGCCGCTTAATCGGTGAACGCAACCTTGCCGCCGTTCGATACTGTCGTCGACGACGATAAAAGTGCACCGTCAAATAACAACGCCCTCATCCCCCAACTTCGCAAACAACTTAACCACCTCGCTCAAACCGCGCAATCGCTTCGATTTGGGCGGTGTGGGGGAACATATCGATGACGCCGGCGGCGGTGAGTTTGTAGTTTTGGCGGAGCAAGGCGGCGGTGTCGCGCGCCAGGGTTGCCGGGTTGCAGGATACATAGACAATCACTTGCGGGGCAAACGATTCGATTTGGGCGATGACTTGGGCGGCGCCGTTGCGTGGCGGGTCGAGCAGGAGTTTGTTGAAGGTGCGCCATGTCGATGGGACGCGGAAGGATTCGTTCGCCAAATCGCACAGGGCGAATTCGGCGGCGACATTGTTTTGGTTGGCGTTGTCGACGGCGCGCGCAATTAATTCGTGCGCGCCTTCGATGCCGAGTGTGGTTGCGCCGCTGCGCGCAATCGGCAGGGTGAAATTGCCGAGACCGCAAAACAAATCCAATATGCGGTCGTCGCTGCGCGGCGCCAACAACTCGAGTGCGCGGTCAATCATCATTGCGTTGACTTCGCGGTTGATTTGGATGAAATCGGTCGGCGCAAACCGCATGCATAAATCGTGGCGGTCGATGCGGTAGTGCAGCGGCGCGGGCGATGTCGGCGCCAATGGTGTGACGCTGTCGGCGCCGCCGGGTTGTACATGCATCTGCACATCGTGGCTTGCGCCAAAGTGCGACAATCGCGCGGCGTCGGAGGCGGCCAGCGGCGTTAAGTGACGCACGACCAATGCGGCGGCGTTGTCGCCGACGGCGCATTCGATTTGCGGAATTTGCGCGCGGCATTCGGTTTGCTGCAAGGTCGCCGCCAACGCCGGCAATAACGCGCTTAATCGTTTATGCAATGTTTGGCATGACGCCAGCGGCGTGATTAAATTGCTGTGCGCCTCGCGAAAGCCGACCAACACGCCGCCCTTCTTCGGCACATCGCGCACGCCCAACCGCGCCTTGCGGCGATAATGCCACGGTGAACCGGCCACCGCCGGCAATCGCTGCATCTCGGTTGCGCCGCCCAAGCGCGCCAAATTATCGAACAAGGTTTTTTCCTTAAACGCAATCTGCGCGGACGCGGCGATGTGTTGTTCGGCGCAACCGCCGCACACGCCGAAATATTCGCAACGCGGCACAACCCGATGCGGCGATGCATCGAGCACGCGCAGCAACGCCCCGTTGCGCCGCCCGCGGCGTTTTTTTTGACGGGTGAATTCAATCGTCTCGCCGGGCAAAACGCCGCGCACAAAATACGCTTCGCCATCGACGCGCACGATGCCGACGCCGTCATGCGCCAAATCGTCGACCGTCGCGCGCACCGCATCGGCGGACGGCGAAGCATGAACGCGGGCGGACAAGTTAAGTGCGCGGTGAATGCGGCGGTCGATAGGCGACAGGCAACAATGGCAACTTTGGTAACGATGACAACAAAGACAACGTCGTTGCCGAAGTTAACTCAAGCGCGCCAAGCCGTGAGGAATTCATCCAAATGCGGCGACTTGGCGCGTTGCAGATGTGCGCGCAACAAATCGCATTCGCGCGCAAAGGAATCGTCATCCAATCGCCCGCGCAGTTTTTCCCATTGCAGATAAATCAGATAGGTGTTGAGCGCGTCGGTTTCGCAATAATCGCGGATGCGGCGAATCGCGCCGTCGCAATACGCCGGCCAAACATCGCCGCCGTCCATGCCCAACTTGCCGGGAAAGCCGAGCATCTGCGCAATCTCAGCCAGCGGCGCCGCGGCGCGCAAGTTATAGCCGGCCAGCACATCCATCAAATCGATGTGCCGCCAGTGAAAACGACTCAGATAATTGTTGTAGCGAAAATCCTGCGTGCTGACATCCCAATAACGTGCGGCGCGCACGCCATGCACCAGCGCGCGATAATGCAATACCGGCAAATCAAAACCGCCGCCGTTCCAACTTATCAAGGTCGGCGCGTGCTCCTCAATCTCACGGTAAAACGCGCCGATTAATTCCGCCTCGCTCGCCCCTTCATCGCCAAACGAAAACACCTTGACATCGGTTTGCGCGTGGCGCATCACGACCGAGATGGCAACGATGCGATGCAGATGCAGCGGCAAAAATTCATTGCCGCCGGTTTTTTGCACGCGCCGCGTCACCATCGCGCGCGCGACATCCTCATCGGATAAACCGTCCAAGTTGTACAACCGCCGCCCGGCATCGACGTCCGGGATGGTTTCGATATCGAAGGCAAGTTTGGTCATGGGTTTGGTTGGGGAATGGTTGACGATGAAAGTAACTTAATTTGTTTGGTAACAGTTAACTGTGTCGCGCTTTGTTTAACTTTGTTTAACTTTGTTTGATTTTACTTAACGCAATTTAACTTTGGTTAACTTTATGCAACTGTGTTTAACTCGACTTAACTTGATTTAACTTTACTTAACACTGTTGAATGATATTAAACGGATTTTACTGCCAAATCAATTTCATGCATCCATCGCCAACACAATCTTGCCGAAGTGCGCGCTGTTTTCCATTTCGCGATGCGCCTCGGCGGCTTGGGCGAGTGGATAGACCTTGGACACCAACGGCGTGATTGCGCCGCTTGCGATTTTTGGCAGCACCGCATTGGTGAATTTTTTAATAATCGCCGCCTTTTCCGCCGGCGGACGCGAGCGCAACACCGAGCCGATGATGCGTTGGCGTTTGACCATCATCCGCGCCAAATTAATTTGCGCATCGGCGCCGCCATGCACGCCGATTTGCATCAACACGCCGCCGACCGCCAAGCAGGCCAAATTGTCGGTTAAATACGGCGCGCCGATGTGATCCAAAATCACCTCGACGCCGCGTCGTTCGGTTAATGCGCGCACGCGTTCGGCGAATGATTCGGCTTGATAATTAATCACAACATCCGCGCCGAGTTGGCGCACGCGCTCGACCTTGCCGGGCGATGCGGTGACGATGATGCGACAGTTGGGCAACAGCGCGCGGATGAGTTGAATCGCGGCGGTGTTAACGCCGCCGCCGCCGCCGTGCAACAATGCGGTTTGACGCTCCGACAAGCCGGCGATGGTGAATAAATTAAGATGCGCGGTTAAATACGTTTCGCAGATGCACGCCGCTTGATGAAAATCGATGGACGGCGGAATCGGCATCGCATGCGCGGCGTGCGCCAATGCGTATTCGGCATAACCGCCGCCGCCGAGCAACGCCATCACGCGGTCGCCGACTTGCCACTCGTCAACATCGGCGCCGACTTCGGCGACCGTGCCGGCGACTTCCAATCCCAAAATCTCGGACTCGCCGGGCGGCGGCGGATAGCGACCTTCGCGCTGCAACAAATCCGGTCGATTGACCGAAGTCGCCGCGGCTTTTATCAGGATGCACCCGGGCGCAATGCGCGGGCGGTCGGTTTCGCCAACCATTAATTGGTCGGCGCCGCCGAATTGCGGCAACAAAATCGCCTTCATTTTCATGCGCGCGGTTGGGTTGGGTCGAGTTGCATTGAGGCGAGTTGGATTGGGGCGAGTTGGATTGGGGCGAGTTGGATTGCGGACAATGCAATTACGCCAACGCCTCAACCCGCGCCGCGCAGTATTTAAATTCGGGGATTTTGCCGACCGGGTCCAACGCCGGATTGGTCAGCAAATTAGCCGGCGCTTCGGCGTAACAAAACGGAATGAACACCATGCCTTCAGGCACCGCATCATCGCCGCGCGATTTGAGTTCAATCGCGCCGCGCCGCGTCGTCACCTTGACCACCGCGCCGGGCGCGACGCCCAATTTATCCAACGCCAGCGGCGACAACAATGCAACCGCTTCGGGTTCGAGTGCATCCAAAATTTTCGCGCGCCGCGTCATTGCGCCGGTGTGCCAATGTTCCAATTGCCGTCCGGTGCTCAGCACCATCGGGTATTCGTCGTCGGGCGATTCGTTCGGGGCGACGATGCCGGCCGCGACCAGTTTGCCTTTTCGGTTGGCGGTCGGGAAGCCGTCGGTGAACACGATATCGTTGCCCGGCGCATCGGGCGCATCGCATGGATAGGTGACCGCGTTTTCGGCGTCGAGCCGCGCCCAAGTGATGTGATTAAGCGACGGCATCACCGCGCTCATTTCGGCGAACACCTCGGCCGGATTTTGATAATTCCAATCCAAGCCGATGCGCCGCGCGATTTCGCGGATTATCCACCAATCCTGCCGCACGCCTTCGGGCGCATGCAACGCCGCGCGACCGAGTTGCACTTGACGGTTGGTGTTGGTGACGCTGCCGGTTTTTTCCGGCCAAGCCGCGGCCGGCAAAATGACATCGGCGTAAAACGCGGTCTCGGTTAAAAACAAATCCTGCACCACCAAATGCCGCAACCGCGCCAACGCTTCGCGCGCATGTTGCGCATCGGGGTCGGACATCGCCGGGTTTTCGCCCATGATGTACATCGCGCGAATTTCGTCATCGCATATCGCATGCATAATCTCGACCACCGTCAACCCGCGCCGGTCATCCAACGACGCGCCCCACGCCGATTCGAAACGCGCGCGCGCGACATCGTCATCGACCGGCTGATAATCCGGCAGCATCATCGGAATCAAACCGGCGTCGGATGCGCCTTGCACATTGTTTTGCCCGCGCAACGGATGCAACCCGGCGCCGCGTCGCCCGACTTGTCCGGTGATTAACGCAAGCGCGATTAAGCAGCGCGCGTTGTCGGTGCCGTGGATGTGTTGCGAGATGCCCATGCCCCAAAAAATAATCGCGGCGTTGGCGGTTGCATAGACGCGCGCGACTTCGCGCAACTGTTGCGCATCGACGCCGCATACGCTTGCCATTTTCTCCGGCGCATAATCGGCGATGTGGCGTTTGAGTTCGGCAAAGCCTTCGGTGTGTTGCGCGACATAATCGCGGTCGTACAATTTTTCTTCGATGATGACATGCAGCAATGCATTGAGCAGCGCAACATCGCCGCCCGGGGTGAACTGCAGCATGTAATCGGCGTGGCGCGCCAATTCGGTGGCGCGCGGGTCGATGACGATTAAGGTCGCCGACTTCGCGGCTTGCTTAAAGAAACTCGCCGCGACCGGATGATTGCCAACCGGATTGGCGCCGATGACGACAATCACATCGGAATCTTCGACCGCATTAAACGGCGCCGACACCGCGCCCGAACCGACGCCTTCGAGCAGGGCGGCAACCGACGATGCGTGACACAGTCGAGTGCAATGGTCGACGTTGTTGCTGCCGAAACCGGTGCGCACCAGTTTTTGGAAAAGGTACGCCTCTTCATTCGAACATTTCGCCGAACCGAATCCGGCCAAGGCGCGCGCGCCGTGTTCATCGCGCACGCGCTTCAAGCCGTCCGCCGCAAACGCCAACGCCTCATCCCAATCGACTTCGCGAAAATGGCTGAGCGGATTGGCCGGGTCGATGTCCAACGCGGCGCGTTTGTCGGCGCCCTCTTTGCGAATCAACGGGCGGGTTAAGCGATGCGGATGCGACACATAATCAAACCCAAACCGCCCCTTGACGCACAATCGATTGCGATTGGCAGGGCCGGCGGCGCCTTGCACCGCGATGATGCGGTTGTCGGCGACTTGATAGTTAAGTTGGCAACCGACGCCGCAATACGGACAAACGCTCGCGGTTTCTTCCAAACGGTTTGCATTGTCGGCGGCAATTTTGCCGACGCCGTTTTCATCGACCAATGCGGTTTCCATCAACGCACCGGTCGGGCAGGCTTGCACGCATTCGCCGCAACCGACGCAAGTGCTCGCGCCCATCGACTCATCCATATCGAAAACGATTTTGGCGTGATGTCCGCGATGCGCCATGCCGATGACGTCGTTGACTTGCACTTCGCGACAGGCGCGCACGCATAAATTACATTGTATGCAGGCGTCCAAAAACACGCGCATCGCCGGATGCGTTGCATCGCTCGGCGGCGTTTGCGCGCGCGCATCAAAGCGGCTGGTGGTCACCGCCATTTCATCCGCCCAATGCCACAACCGCGAACGTTTGTTATGCGCCGTTTCGCGCGGCGGCTGGTCGGCCAATAATAATTCCATCACCATCGCGCGCGATTGTTTGGCGCGCGCACTTGCGCTATGCACAACCATGCCGTCGCTCGCCTTGCGCAAACAAGACGCCGCCAACACGCGCTCGCCTTCTATCTCGACCATGCACGCGCGACAATTGCCGTCGGCGCGATAATCCGGCTCAGGCGCATAACACAAATGCGGAATCGCAACGCCGTTGCGCTGCGCCACTTGCCAAATCGATTCGCCTTCGCGCGCTTCGACTTTTTTGTTGTCTAAGGTGAAGTGGATTTTTTTTGTGGTGTTCATTTTTCAGTACTCATGATTTGCGTCGAGCAAGGTTGGGAAAAGTTTTAGCGTGGCATTATGCCACCGCTTTATGTATTCATCGTTTTGCAGTTCGCTGCGTTTTGCAATTAACGCGGTCGCGGCTTTTAACAAACCGTCCCATTGGTTCATGTCACCGCGCGCGTGCAGTGTCCAATCGAGTTCTTTCAATGTCCGATTTCCCTTGTCCATGTTGGTGGTCATCGCACACAATACAATGTTTTCGTCAGTATCAACGCCGTCGCACGTCACCGGCGTTAAGTGGTCGAGCGTCGGAAACAATTCCCACCACGCAATATGCGTTTCGCCCATCTTGTAATTCGAATGCGCCGGAAATTCTTTCGGCAACAACAAATTCATCGTTTTCATCACCGCCGGATAAAGCAGGCGATTGCCGGTATAAAGGTCGATGAAACCATCTCGAACGGCAATGTGCAGAATTCGTTTTGACGACGATTGACGCGGATTGGATGATTCGGACTTGGGCAATTTCGGCATGTTGCGCGGCTTCGGCAAACGCGGGCTGCGCGCATTCGGGTCGAACGGATATTCCGCATTAAGAATCGCCCGCGCACCGGCGTCATCACCGACATACAACCGCGCAATCGAATCCGCCATTACATCGACTTTGTCGCGCGTGGCATTCATTTGTCAGTACTCATGATTTGCGTCGAGCAATGTTGGGAAAAGTTTTAGCGTGGCATTATGCCGCTGCTTTATGTAGTCATCATCCAGCAGTTCGCTGCGTTTTGCAATTAGGGCGGTCGCGACTTTTAATAAGCCGTCCCATTGATTCATATCGCCGCGCGCATGCAGTTGCCAACCGAGTTCTTCCAACAACCAATTATGTTTGTCTCTATTGGTGGTCGATGCGCACAATACAATGTTGTCGTCGGTATCAACGCCGCCGCGCGCAACCGGCGTTAAGTGGTCGAGCGATGGAAACAATTCCCACCACGCAATATGCGTTTCGCTCATCAGGTAATTCGAATGTTCCGGGAATTCTTTCGGCATCAACAAATTCATCGTTCTCATCACCGCCGGATAAAGCAGTTTCCTGCCAGTGTAACGGTCGATGAAACCGTCGCGAACGGCAATGTGCAAAATTCGTTGCGGCGACGACTCACGCTTATTGGATGATTCCGACTTCGGCAGTTTCGGCAAGTTGCGCGGCTTCGGTAACTTGCACGAACTGCGCGCATTCGGGTCGAACGGATACTCCGTATTAATAACCGCCCGCGCACCATCGACATCACCGGCATACAACCGCGCAATCGAATCCGCCATTACATCGACCTTGTCGCGCGAAGTTGACATCACAAATCCTGCGGAAAATATTTCAACACGCAATTAATCGGATTGCCCGCCGCCTGCCCCAAGCCGCAAATCGATGCATCCGCCATCACCACGCTTAATTCGCCGAGCAAAGCCGCGTTCCATTTTGGTTGCTGCATTAACTGCACGGCTTTTTCAGTGCCGACTCGGCACGGCGTGCATTGCCCGCAACTTTCGTCTTCGAAAAATCGCATCAAGTTTAACGCGACCTCTTTCATATTGTCGCGTTCGCCAAACACGACGACGGCAGCCGAGCCGATGAAGCAGCCGTATTCCGCCAGCGTGTCAAAATCCAGCGGGATATCCGCCAGCGACGCCGGCAAAATCCCGCCGCTTGCGCCGCCGGGCAGATAGCCTTTGAACACTTCGCCGTCGCACATGCCGCCGCAAAATTCATTAATTAACTCATTGGCGGTGACGCCGGCTGGGGCGAGTTTTACGCCGGGATGTTTCACCCGCCCGGACACCGAATAACTGCGCCAACCTTTGCGCCCGTGCCGCCCGCCTTCGGCAAACCATTGCGCGCCTTTCTCGACGATGTCGCGCACCCAATACAGCGTCTCGACATTGTGCTCGAGCGTCGGGCGACCGAACAAACCGACCTCGGCGACAAACGGCGGACGATTGCGCGGCAAGCCGCGTTTGCCTTCGATGGATTCAATCATCGCCGACTCTTCGCCGCAAATATACGCGCCGGCACCGCGTCGCAGGATGATATCGAGATTATCCGCCAAGCCGGCGGCGCGCACCTTATCCAATTCATCGCGCAAAATCGACAGCACCGCCGGATATTCATCGCGCACATACACATAACATTGCGACACGCCGACCGTGTTGGCGGCGATTAACATTCCCTCGATAAATCGATGCGGGTCGGTCTCGAGATAAAAGCGGTCTTTGAAAGTGCCCGGCTCGCCTTCATCGGCGTTGACCGCCATCAATCGCGGCGCGTCATAACCGCGCACGATTTGCCATTTGCGTCCGGCCGGAAAACCGGCGCCGCCCAAGCCGCGCAACGCCGAATCGGTCAACACGCCAATCAACTCATCCGCGCTGCGCTCGCCGGCCAAACATTCACGCAACAATCGATAGCCGCCTTGATGCAGATAATCATCGAAGTCGGTGTAGTTGGGGATGCGCGGCTGCACCTTGCCGGCGGCAAGCGCACTCAACACCGCATCGGCGTCGGCGCGCTCGACATGATAATGCCCAACCTCGACCGCCGGCGCGCGTTCGCAACGCCCCATGCAAGGCGCGCGCACAACCCGCGCATCGTTCGGCTTGGCTGCCTGCAGTTGCGCGATAAGTGGCTCGGTGCCGGCAAGTTGACAAGCGATGCCGTCGCACACCCGAATCGTATGCGCCGGCGGCGCCGCTTCGCCATCGCCAACCACATCAAAATGCGCATAAAAAGTCGCAACCTCATACACCTCAGTCATCGACAATTTCATCTCCGCCGCCAACGCCGCCAAATGCGCCGCCGACAAACAACCGCAATGGTCTTGTATGCGATGCAAATATTCAATCAACATATCCCGCCGCAACCCCCCCTCGCCCAACAACGCCCGCACCTCCGCGCGCGCGCGCGGGTCGGCTTGCCGGCCTTTTGGGGCTGGGCGAGTGCGACCGCGGCCGGCGCCGGGGTGGCGTTTATTGATTGTCGTCATCGGTTAATGGCCTTGCATTGTTGCAACACCGACTTCCCGGTCCAATTCGATTTCGACAGGGTGGCTGTCATCATTCATGTTCGTCATCTCGCATCGATTACGCGTTAATTGCCGCCCATCGCCCGAGCCAACACACTCCCCAACTCCGCCGGCGATTCCGCCACCATCACCCCCGCGCTTTTGAGCGCTTCGATTTTGTCGCCGGCTGCGCCTTTGCCGCCGGCGATGATGGCGCCGGCGTGGCCCATGCGGCGGCCGGGTGGGGCGGTTAAGCCGGCGATGAAGCCGCATATCGGTTTTTTGGTGCGGCTTTGGCGCAGGAAATCGGCGGCTTGTTCTTCGGCGGTGCCGCCGATTTCGCCGATGAGGACGATGGCGGTGGTGGCGTCGTCGGCGAGGAATAATTCGAGGCAATCGACGAAGTCGGTGCCGTTTACTGGGTCGCCGCCGATGCCGATGCAGGTGCTTTGCCCGATGCCGGCGGCGGTGGTTTGCGCGACCGCTTCGTAGGTTAAGGTGCCGGAGCGCGATACGATGCCGGCGACGCCTTTTTGGTGGATGTGTCCGGGCATGATGCCGATTTTGCATTCGTCCGGGGTGATGATACCCGGGCAGTTTGGGCCGATTAATCTTGTGCGCGAATGCAACAACGCGCGTTTGACCGCGACCATATCCAGCACCGGCACGCCTTCGGTGATGCACACCACCAACTCGACTTCGGCATCGATGGCTTCGAGAATCGCATCGGCGGCAAACGGCGGCGGGACGTAAATCACCGAGGCGTTGGCGTCGGTTTGCGCAACCGCTTCGCGCACGGTGTCGAATACCGGCAAATCGAGATGGCTGCGCCCGCCTTTGCCGGGGGTGACGCCGCCGACCAAGTTGGTGCCGTAGGCGAGCGCCTGTTCGCTGTGGAAGGTCGCGGTTGCGCCGGTGAAACCTTGGCAGATGAGCCGCGTCTTGCGATTGACCAACACCGCCATGGTTAACCCCCGGCCGCGGCGACGGCTTTTTCGGCGGCGTCCGCCAAATCATCCGCCGCGACAATCGGCAAACCGGAGTCCGCCAAAATCGCCTTGCCTTGCTCGACATTGGTGCCGGCCAATCGCACCACCAACGGCGCGTGGATATCGACTTCGCGCGCCGCCGCAACGATGCCTTCGGCAATCACATCGCAACGCATAATGCCGCCGAAAATGTTCACCAACACGGCTTTGACATCGGCGTCGCTCAGCAGGAGTTTGAATGCGGCGGTTACGCGCGCCGCCGATGCGCCGCCGCCGACATCGAGGAAGTTGGCCGGCGCGCCGCCATAGCGTTTGATGATGTCCATCGTCGCCATCGCCAGCCCGGCGCCGTTGACCATGCAGCCGATGGCGCCGTCGAGTTTGATGTAGTTCAGCCCTTGTTCGGCGGCGCGAGATTCGGATTCGTCCTCTTCACTTTTGTCGCGCAAGGAGCAGATAGCGGCGCGGCGAAACAATGCATTCGAATCGAAATTCATTTTGGCGTCGAGCGCAATCAATTGCCCGTCGGCATCGACCACCAACGGATTGATTTCAATTAACCCCGCATCGCATTCGATAAACGCGCGATACAACGCGCGCAACAACTCGGCTGCCGCGCCGATTTGTTTGCCGGTCAATTGCAACGCCGCGCCAATGCGCCGCGCATAAAACGCCTTCATCCCCAACAACGGATCCAACTCGACCTGCAGAATTTTATCCGGCGACTCGGCCGCGACTTGTTCGATATCCATCCCGCCTTCGGTCGATGCAATCACGCACAGCCGCCCGCTTTCGCGGTCTATCAGCATCGCCAAATACAATTCGCGCGCAATCGCGCACCCTTGTTCGACATAAACGCGCTGCACAATTTTGCCGGCCGCGCCGGTTTGATGCGTCACCAACCGCATACCCACCATTTGCTTAACCGCATCCAACGCCGCCTCAGCCGAATCGACAACCTTCACCCCGCCGCCCTTGCCGCGTCCGCCGGCGTGTATCTGCGCCTTGACCACCCACACCGGCCCCGCCAATTGCGCAATCGCCTCGCGCGCCCGAGATTCATCGAATGCTTCCCCCGATGCACCATCGAACGCAAGCACCCCGCGCGGCACGGCAACGCCAAACTCGGCGAGCAACGCTTTGGCTTGATATTCGTGGATGTTCATTGGCAGGGCGGGGTTAACTATGGCGCACAGTGGACTTTAAGGGGCGAACAATAAATAGCGAATCATTATAACGACAGTTATAGTTACAGTGACAAGTAACAATCAATAATAAATTAACACCAATAATGAATTAACATACCACAATGCCAACGCCCGCCAACAACAACGCCGCCGACACTAACGACACTTTGCCGCTCGGCGAACGCATCGACCATTGGACGCCGCCGCCGCATCCGCCGCGCACCGCAATGCCCGGGCAATACTGCACTCTCGAACCGCTCGACATAGACCGCCACAGCCGCGCGTTATTCACCGCCAACAATCAAGACCCGCAACACCGCATCTGGACTTATCTGCCCTACGGCCCATTCGAAACACTCGCCGCCTATCAACAATGGATGCGCGCCGATTGTTTGGGCGACGACCCGCTGTTCTTCGCCGTCATCAACAACGCCACCGGTCAAGCCGAAGGCGTCGCCAGTTATTTGCGCATCACCCCCGCCGCCGGCTCGATTGAGGTCGGACACATTAATTATGCGCCGCCGTTGCAACACACCCGCCGCGCAACCGAGGCGATGTATCTAATGATGAAAACCGCCTTCACGCTCGGCTATCGCCGATATGAATGGAAATGCAACGCCCTAAACCAAAATTCGCGCAAGGCGGCATTGCGACTCGGCTTTCAATACGAAGGCATATTTCGGCAGATGATGGTGGTGAAGGGACGCAATCGCGACAGCGCGTGGTTTAGTGTGATTGACAAGGAATGGGCGAAGTTGCGCGCCGGGTTTGAGGGGTGGTTGGCGGCGGGGAATTTTGATGCGGATGGCGGGCAGCGGCGGGGGTTGGCGGGGTTTCGGGGGGATGGTGGCGGGTAACGTGATGTGATTGCGGCGTATTAACTTTTTGGCGTGAATTAACCTCACTTTTTACAAATATTCACGGATTATTGCCTTTTTTGTGTGAATTTATACAACTTTTTACAAATATTCACGGATTATTGACATTTTGGCGTGAATTTATTATAATTCGCGCTATGTCCATCGCCGAACCCACCCGCAAACAAATCAAATCCTTGCTAAATGAGCATGCGCAATTGCGCGGCGGCAAGGAAAAACTGCTGTCGATATTGGATGAGGTCGAGGCGGTGGAGAGCGTATACAACTCGAATGCGATTGAAAACTCGACGCTGACGCTGAAAGACACCGCGCAAATTTTGATTGACAAAACCACGCCGCGCAATGCATCGACGCGCGAAGTGCTGGAAGCGAAAAATTTGGAGCGGGTGATGGAATACAAACGCGGCAAGGCGCACAACGCCTTGGACGAAGCGGCCATCTTGCACATGCACAAAATGTTGCTGACCGGCATTGACGATTCGATTGCCGGACGGTTTCGAAAACGCGGCGAATATGTGCAAGTCGGCGCGCACATTGCGCCGGCGCCGGAACATGTTGCGCGGATGATTGAGGCGCTTATGCTGGAATACGCCAATGATTTTGACGGTTATTTTTTGGATAAAATCGCCAAATTCCATTTGGACTTCGAAACCATTCATCCGTTTTGCGACGGCAACGGTCGGATTGGGCGGGTGATTATTAATTATCAACTGCGCACCTTGGGTTTTCCGCGCGTGATTATTCGATTTAAAGAACGCAAGGCGTATTATCGAACGTTTGGCGAATATCGCAACAACGACGACACCGCGCCAATGGAAAAAATTCTTGCATTGGCGTTAATCGAATCGTTGCATAAACGCAACGCCTACCTGCGCGGCGGAAAAATCATTCGGCTATCCGAATACGCCAAACAAAACAACTTCCCCACATCAACATTAACCAACGCCGCCAAACGCCAAACCATTCCGGCGTTTCGGCTGGATGGGGTTTGGCGGATTCATCGGGAGTATGAACATTCTGTGCGTGGGTGATTTTTATGCAATGCGCCGCCCGTCGCAACAAGCGGCGTTACGCCAATTGTTCGCGCACGAATTTTTCTATTTTTTCAATTTCCTTGGCGGATGCCAAGGGAATCATCGATACAAGTTTTTCGCGCGCATCCGCGATTCGTTTGTCGACGCTTTTGTGAATTTCCGCCGGGGAAATTGATTGCAAATAATTTTTTAAAGATTCCAACTTTTCGCGCCCGTACAAATTTGCAAACTTTTCCTGTTCGTCTTTGCTAAAACGATCGACGATTTGGCGCACAACAAGCCACATCGACAAGTTTTTTTTGGCTTGCTCGATTCTTTCCCGGGCTTCGCCATCCACATATCTTTTAAAATCGTCGTCAATCCGCTTGTCCAAAGTGACGCGATTTTCAGCGGACAGCACTTCTTCCGAGCGAATGTCGGTGCCGGTGGAAAACCAAAGCAACGACCGGCAGCGCACCAACATCGACGGATGAGATGCATATACGCCGTCATTCGATGTCTTTTCCTTAATTTGCGCAATAAAAGTTCCGACGTCAAAGCGCAAGTGTCGACTGGTCAACCCTGAAACCGTTTTCATCATTGCGCGCACGGAGGCATCCAACGATTGACACGCCACCAAGCCGATTCGGTCGGCGGATATTTCCGCGGCTCTGGAAAACATGTAATGTTCCAAACTTTGCTCATCGGCAGTTTTGCGGTGTCCCAACAAAAAATGCCCCAGTTCATGTCCGGCCACAAACTCGAATTCTTCATCGCTTAACGTTTCGATTAAGGCGGATGAAAATCGAATAACGCATGCGTTCGCTCCGTCCGACGCGCAAGCCGCTTGTATCTCCGGCGACGGATATACAAACGCCTCGACCGAAGTTTCGGGCAGTTTTAATCGACGGCAAACATTCTCAAATTGCGCGCCAAGATTCGGCGTCACTTGACGGGATATGCGCAACCCGTTTTCGTAAAAATAGCCGCGCACCGCCGACAATGCGGAAACGTCGTTGGCTTCCTCATCAGTCGGCCGGTCGTCGGAATAGCGAAACTGCGCGGCAAACGCCTTCGCTTTTTTCAGTTCGTCAACCATGTTTTTTTCTTAACTCGGCGATGGTGTCGAGCATGCGTTGCGCGCTGTCGCGTTGCTTGCCCGGCGGCAACGTGTTTAACCGATTGTTCCACTTGCTAAATTCGGCAATCAAGTGTTTTTTAATTTTTGCTTTGGACCAACCGGGCTTAATCCCAAGCACCGCCTCTGCACCTTCGCCTTCGGCGCCGGTTGACGAAACTTTAATAATGCGGCTGTCCAATATTTGCCCGACGCGCTTCATATCAAGTTCGAGCACTTCCGCAAGGTGATTAAGAACCTTAATTTCATCGGCATGCGCCAGGTCATCGGCAGCCATGATGTCCGCGCTTAATTCCATCGCTTGATACTTGTCGCCGGTTTCGCCAATTTCATTTAATCGTTTGGCAAGGGCACTCAAACGCAAAGTGCCTTCCTTCGCTTGCTTGTTGCTTTCGCGCAACGCCTGATTAAAAGACGCTTTCATGTGTTCTTCATGCTCCCCGGAAAGATGAAGAAGGGAACGTTTAATCCATTTTTGCATAAGCCCCCCTTCCTTCGCATCCAAGTTGCCATCCGCCATTGCCACCGCCATGGCAATTTTAAGCGTAAGGATTTGCGCCTCCGCACGATGTGCCGCCGCTTCCAAATAGCCTTTTTCCTTAAATTGATGCGTGAAGTGAAAGTCCTTTTGCATGACAAGCGTTTTCGCCATCGCATCGACGATTTTTACCACCACCGTAAGGTTGCGTTCTCCGCTGTATGGGGGACGCATAATCTCCGGATACACAACGCCGATGCGCGCCCAATTGGGAAGATGTTGATTGGAAGAAACAATTCCAAAATCGCTTTCGTCGAAGTAATTTAACGAATCTTTCTCTTGAAATTTTTCGATAACGCAAAATACGGGCGCCATTGTTCCAGATTCCGTCAACTTGTCCATAACCGAAAATTGCGCTGAAAGCATCGCCGTCGAACTTGTGACGGGAAACGGGCCTTTCGCCTGAATTACTTTGGCGGAGACGGAATGCCCGCCTTTAAGTTCGACTGTTGTATCCAGCATGCGAATTTCGAACGGTTGCCTTTCCGCGTCAGGAAGCAACGAACTACCGTGCTTGAACAAAAACACAATCAGCCAAAACGCGCCTATGAAAAGTACAAATTCCATATTACTCGACCGTAAACTCGTTGACGTCCGCATCCACCTTGTCCGTAGCCGACACTTTGCGCGTTATGGATACTTCCTTGCCGGTTTCCACGTCTTTGTAGACGCAGTGCATGGTTTGGTTTTCGTCATAACGATAAGTAACCTCGATGGGCTGGTTGGCGGCGCGACCGGGAGGAAGATGCAACGGTACCGACTGAACCTCGGTAACGAAATCCAAATCTGTTTCTTCGCTGATGGACTCGGTCAATCGGCAGTTGACCGTGGTTTGTCCTTCCACGGCGGTGTAGTACGTATGGGTTTTTTCACACGGAATCACCGTGTTTTTCTTGATGAGGACTGAGTTCGCCAATCTGTTCTCTTCGAAATCCACGGCAATCGTGCCAAAGCATTTGTTGGTGCGCTCAGTGAACTCGACGCTGGCTACCGCCTTTTTCTGTGCGGCAGACATCTTTTTAGTGTCCCCTTTGTAAATCGCATAAAACGCCGCGCCAAGCGCAACCACTTCATCCACATTCGCCTTGAATATCGGCTCTTGGTGGAACACTCGCTTGATGCTTGCCTGCACTTGCGGAATCCGCGTACTGCCGCCGGCACAAAGCACACCTTTAATATCCGAAGGTTTCAGCCCCGCCTCTTGCAGCGTGGATTCGCAAAGCATCTCCGCCTGGGTAACTTTGGCGGAGATAAGTTCATCGAATTCTTCGCGGGTTACAGTGATTGCCTTGCGATTCACTCGCGTGGTTTTCGTTTCCCGCTTTGACAACTCTTTTTTGTCTTCTTCGGCTCTTTGCAAATTGTAATCGCCCTCTTCGATTTTTTCACCGGAAGCAGATTCATACTTCTCTTCAACCAAGTTTTTTAATGCTTGGTCAAAATCGATTCCACCAAGTTCGTGAATGCCATTGGAGACAAGCACTTCGACGTCTTTTCCGGCAATATTGATAATGGAAATATCGAATGTACCGCCGCCCAAATCGTACACGGCATAGGTTCCTTCAAGATTCATCCCCTCCTTGACCGAATAACACAACGCCGCCGCCGTAGGCTCGTTGATAACGTAGTTAACTTTCAAGTCGGCGCGTCGCGCCGCCTCCAAAGTGGCTTCGCGTGCTTGGTTGGAAAAGTTTGCGGGAACCGTAACAACAACTTCCGCAATTTCCCCCAATTGCTCCGCCCGGTCGAGAATTAAATGCTTGAGAACCTCAGCACTCAAATCCGTCGGCGTGTACTCTTTGCCTCTAAGTTTGTAAACTTTTTCTTCGCCCATGTCCCGCTTAAAACACATCGCAGAGTTGCCCTCTGCGGCAGTTTCCTCACAAGCGTCATTTCGAGCGAACTTGCCGACTTCAATTTTTCCATCCTTATACCGATAGACAGCGGAAGGCACAAGACTTTCACCGTCCTTGCCTTTCACAATGACCGGCTTGCCATGCTCATCTGTTTTGGCAACGACCGAAAACGTCGTTCCCAAATCAATGCCAATGAATGAATTCATGCTACACCCCTTAATCTGTGATTAATATTCGAACTCGTGCCGGATAGATTACTTCGTACCCCTCAGGGGTTTTCATCTTGTAACCCTTTTCCAGCACCTCGGCTATCTTAAACTTGTCTTCGGGCTTGTCGGTGACTCGCGTTTTAGGGTGTTCGGCGACACCTTTTGCGCGCCGATAATCCTCGCCGATTTTTGGCGAGAAAGTCGTCACTTCACAACCATCCAACACATCTTTGGTAAGCGCCTTAATGACGCGCAACGCCTCGCTATCTGTACCATCGCGCGCAAAGTCATCGATGGCAAGGTCCACATGCACAAGTCGTTTTAGAAAATCTAGCAACGCCGAATTATCAGATTCCCCCGCAACAACAACCGCCCGCGACGCACCTTTTCGGCGAAAAATATATCCAAGCGCCACCACCAAAAGCAACGCCAGCAATCCCGCCAATCCAAATGCAAAATAATTGCTCCGATTGTTTTGGGGGCTACTTGGGGTTGGTTGGTCAATCTGATTCTGATTTACGTCGCTGACCGGCACGACGGCTTCTGCAGGCTCTGCAACCTGAGCAATTTGCGAATCGCAAGGAAAATTAAGCACTTCCCCTTCAAGAATTCGATTTACATCGCCGTCAATAAACGCGCTCGGATTCTTCATGTAAATAAGGGACATCCATTGTTCATCCGACATAGTTTGCGGCTTAACCATTCGTTGAGAAATAGCGGTCAAAGTGTCGCCCCCCAACACCTGCACCTTTTGCGTAAATTCGACGCACGAAGGCAACGCCCAATCAGCCGTTTCATTTTCCGCCGAATAGCCTGCACCCCAGACGGACAGCAATAATCCAAGCGCCGCTAATTTTGCAAGTTTGCTATTCATCAGTTAGTTTAGTTTTGGAAAATCGCCCCGCTTGAATGGAGTATTATACCACAAATCCCAGCCTTTAAAAAACACTTCACCATCAGTCCCCACCCTCAACCGCCGTCAAAATCTCCAGCAACACCCGCATCTCCTGCGCGTTCGGGCGGCTTCGAAAATCGTTGCGGAAATGGGGCAAGTTGCCGAGTAAAATTTTTAGTTAACCCCGCCGGAGAAATCCAATGACGAAACACAAGTATTTTGCATACGGCTCAACCATGCTGCTGTCGCGTTTGCGCGAACGCGCACCGAGCGCCGAAGCGGTTGACGGCGTTTATGCGATGCCCGGCTACACCTTGCGCTTTCACAAATACAGCCACAAGGACGGCTCGGGCAAATGCGATGTGTTTTTCACCGGCAAAAAAACCGACATCGTTTACGGTCGGATTTTTTTAATCGAAGTGTGCGACATACGCAACTTGGATAAACACGCAGGAGTGGGCGCCGGGTATTACTGTTGTGATTATCAAGTACACAACATCGACACCGACCAAGAAACACACGCCTTTATGTACCACGCCCAAACGCGTTACACCTGCATTGAATTAGAACCGACCGCTGAGTACAAACAGTATGTATTGGATGGTGCGCGCGAAGGTGATTTGCCGGAGGAGTATATTAAAAAGATGATTGAGGAGGTGGAGGTGCGGGGTGAACGGCGTGTGAAGCCTGGGCCGCTTTTTTTGATGAAGTCGTGATTGTTTGGTGTAAGGTAACTTTGCGATATAATTGTGGGGTGGGTATGACTATGATGAAAAACGCGCCTAAACCAATTGAAACAGTCGATGACATTTCTGATGTCACGCGATTTTGCGATGGTGGTGATTACATCTTCCGTGGGGAGAATAAAGATTATGGGCGAGTGTCTTCCGGGCTGTATCGGCAATATAGCGACGAAAAAAAACCCGCTCACCAAGCACCCTGATTTTTCGATGTTGGCTGTGGAGGAAGAGATTGTTAATGATGCCAGAACGCACCTGCCGGACGGCGCATCTAACATCGAAGTGTTGACCGAACTGCAACACTACGGTGGAAAAACCAACTTAATAGATTTCACCAAGGATTTGTACATTGCCCTTTTCTTCGCCTGCGACGGCGAAATTGACGATGATGGGCAGTTAATATTGGTGGATGTGGTTACATTAGACAACGCCGCAATCAACTACAACAAATCTAAAGGGGCAATAAAAGCCGACAACATTCTTGTTTCCCCAACTGGGAAAAACCCTCGAGCGATTTTCCAAAAAAGTGCGTTTATTCATCCGCGCAAAGGCTATTTGGAAAAAGATAATTACCAATCGGTTGTTATTAAAGCCGAATTGAAAATCAAGTTACTGTCGCACTTGCGAGAACATCACGACATTAGCGTGAAAACCATTTACAACGATATTCACGGCTTTATCCAAAACCAAAGCATTGAAACGGCGGCGAATGCGCAGTTTTTTCTCGGGTACTCACGCTCCACTTCAGATGACCATGAAGGTGCGGTGCAATACTATGGCGAAGCAATCAAACTTAATCCTCAAATGCTTGCCGCGTATACCGGTCGCGGGACTAGTTACATCCATTTGCATCGATATGACGAAGCAATAGTAGACTATACTAAGGCAATTGAACTTCGGCCTCGTATTTCGCACAATTACTTCTTGCGTGGCATGGCGTACAGAATGACAGAGAAATTTGACAAGGCTATGGACGACCACAACAAAGCAATTGAAATTGAGCCGTCTCGCGCAGCGTATTATGTTGACCTCGGGAAAGTGTATTACCAATTGCAACAACACAACGACGCTATTAGTGAATTTAAGAAAGCACTTCAGGTCGAGCCTGACAACGACGACGCACACATTGGTCTTGGGAATACGCATAAGCATTTAGGCAACTACAAGGAAGCACTGACGCACTTGCGTATAGCAAGAGATTTATGCATCCAAAAGAAATTTGGAAGAACTGCGAGAAACCTTGACTCAGACATTGCAGAGTTGGAAAACACTCTGGCTAAAAACACTCGTCCTAATGCCAAAGCAACCAAAAAAACGCCGCCGAAAGCCGCCAAGCCAAAAAAGCGCAAAAAGTAACATCACAACATCCGCACATCCTGCGCGCTCGGACGGTGGGGGTAAAGTAAGGCGGGCATCTTGTGGCTTGACTTTTGGCTGATGTTGGAGTATTTTTTTCTGTGAGCGGCGAAATCTGCGGGGTAAATCTGTGGGTTTTGGAATGGGTTTAACAGTCAATGTGAGGTATTGAAATGAAACTGATGAAAGTTGATATCGAAGGTTTTCGGTCTATTGAAAAAATGACGATAGACTTTGACGGTTCCGGCCACAATGTGCTGGTTGGGAAGAATGAAAGTGGCAAGTCCAATATTTTGAAGGCTTTGTCGCTTCTTTCTGACGACAATGAATTTACGGATAAGGACAAAAAACTGTTGTATCAAGGGGGCATCAACATGGTAAAGTTTTTCCTTGCGTTGGAGGACAGTGAGATACAGCATTGTGTAAAAAAATCCATCGAAAAGTTTGTGGCAAATCCTAAAACTGTTAGAGATTTGATTGTCACGCACCTTGATGTCACTTTCAGAGTAACCCAGGGAAAGCGGGGGTGGGACGTTACGCCCAATAGTAACGAAAACAGTGACGGTATTCCGTCAGAATGGTACATAATTACTGAAGCGTTTGCGGATACAGCATTAAGGGTAAGTTTCAAAAACTCGCTTTTGTCGGGCAACTATATCCATCGCGATTTTATGCGTACCCTGGTTCACCAAACAAATGCCCCGACCGTCAGAAAAAAATTAACTTCGGTGCCTCTAAGTGAAGTCATCAGTGTACTAAGTGCCTTAATCAGCAAGGTTTTGAACATGACTGACTACAGGTTCCCTGTTGCTTATTGGCGATATAACGCACAAAACCACACTATCCCGCCCAGTGTTGCTCGCGAAGCATTTTCGCAGAATCCTTCGTCGTGCGCACCTTTGCAAAATATGTTTTTGCTTGCAAAAATCCCGTCGGATAAAATTCGTGACAGTATATCTGAAGCGAATGGCGCAGATTCCAATTTTCGCAAAAGTGTGCTTGACCGAGTAACCCATGACACAAACGAGTACATTAAACAAACGTGGAAGGAATTCAATGATGTTCGTATAGAACTGTTCCCCGATGGACCAAACATCGGAATCGGCATACGTGACGAACTGAACACTTACAACTTCGACCAACGAAGCGATGGCTTTCGTCGATTTGTTTCATTTTTGCTGTTATTAAGTGCCACTTTGGAAAAAGATTCCAAGCAGGCAAACAGCCCGTTAATTTTGATTGATGAGCCGGAAACCAGTTTGCACCCGAGCGGCGCACGGGATTTTCGCGACAAGTTAATCGAGTTGGGAAAAGAAAACGTGGTCGTTTACTCAACGCACTCGCCCTCGATGGTTGACAACACCAACATTGAGCGCAACCTGATTGTTAAAAAAAATCGCGAGAACACCATAATAACCAATGTTAACGAACACGGGGTATCTTCCGCTGAGAATGTCTACAACGTAATAGGTCATTCAATCTACACGGATTTAAAAGCAACCAACATTTTGTTGGAGGGCTACACCGACAAAAAAACCATTGGCTTGTTTATAGAAACTAGTAAATTGAGCGACCTTGGTCTTTGTTATACAAACGGTGTTGGGAGCATTGAGCATGTCACTTCGATTCTCAAGTTGGCACGCCGGAAGTATTTTATTCTTTCGGATGCTGACGATGAAGCGGTGCGAAAGAAAACGAAAATGGGCGAACCAAATCATTGGTTCACTTACAGCGACTTGGGAAGTGATGCAGTAACCCTCGAAGATTTTTACAAATCTGAATCTATCCTTGCGACTATGAATGAGGTTCTTTCTTCACACCAAATTGATTTTGACGGTAAGTTCACTATGCCGGAAAGTAACCGAGTTATTGAAATCCGCAAATTAATAAAAGCCATTTTACCCAGTGGTAACGACGTGGCCGCGATTATGAAACAAATAAAGATGAAGTGTATCGAAAACATTACGAAAGCGAATGTTGATTCAGAAAAAATCAATCGAATGTTAGATGCCCTGCATCAAAAAATAACCGAAACCCAAAACACTTAACCCCAACAGCCCTGCCCCGCAGGGCTTTCTTTTTTTAATCCCCACCCCCAATCTTCCCCTCAATCGCCGTCAAAATCCCCCGCAACATCCGCACCTCCTGCGCACTCATGCGTACCCGATTAAACAACTTCGTCAACTTGCGATGCAACTTCGCCGCGGAACGTTGTTCAGTAAAATCCAATTCACCAAGCAAGCGTTGCAAGTGCGCGTAGAAATGTTGCATATCAGCGGCGGTTGCCGCGGGTTCGGTTTGTGAATCATTTTGTGAATCGTTTTCGGATTGGGCGATGGCGGCTTTGCGCAGTTCGTAGAGCAGCACCATCGCGGCGGCGGCGAGGTTTAATGAGGGGTGGTCGTCGTCGACTGGGATGCGCACTAAAAAGTGACATCGGTCGAGTTCGGCGTTGGTTAAGCCGCGGCTTTCGCGACCGAATAGCAGCGCGACTGGGGCATCTTGTGCGCAAGTTACGGCTTGGTGCATCGCATCGACTAACGACAATTGCGGCCATTGTATCGAGCGCAATCTTGCGCTGGCGCCGATGACCAAGGCGCAATCGGCGAGGGCGGCGTCGAGCGTATCGACTACGCGCGCGGATTGCAGGATGTCGATTGCGCCGGCGGCGCGCGCATCGGCGGCGGCATTGGGGAAATCATGCGGGCGCACCAACACCAATTGCGCGACGCCCATGTTGCCCATCGCGCGCGCGACCGCGCCGACATTGCCGGGATGGGTTGGATGGCAAAGCACGACGCGAATCGCGTCAAGCGGGGCGAGCGGGTTGGCGGACATTGTGATTCGTTCGATTGGTGTGACGATTAATGCGGCGGTCGAGACGCAATTAGGCGCGGCGGTTTGCGACAATTAATGCGGCGTCGAGATGCGATTGAGTGCGACGATTAATGCGACGGTTGGCGTGGCGGTCGAGATGCAATTGGCGTGGCAGTCGAGATGCGATTGGCGTAGTGGTTGATACGACGATTAGCGTGGCGGTCGAGACGCAATTAGGCGCGACGGTTGATACACAATTGGCGCAACGGTAAATGCGGTAAGATACGCGGGTTGCGCGCAGTTTTACATAAACCCCAATCGCTGAGAACGGAATGAATCCCTTCGTTAAAATCGCCGTGACCGCGGCGCGCCGCGCCGGGCGAATTATTCTACGCCACATCGACCGCTTGGAAAGCGTTGCGGTCGAACAAAAAGGGGCGCGTGATTTTGTCAGCGCGGTCGACAAAATGGCTGAGGAAGAAATCATCGGCGTGATTAACGCGCGTCATCCGAGCCATCACATCATCGCCGAAGAACACGGCGGGGAATTGTTGGATGATGCAGCCGCCTTGGATGCCGAGCAAGTCGAATGGATTATCGACCCGCTCGACGGCACCGCCAACTATCTGCATCGTCATCCGCAATTTGCGGTGTCGATTGCGGTGCGCAACAGAGGGCAACTGCAGCACGCGGTGGTGTTCGACCCGTTGCGCGATGAGTTGTACATCGCATCGCGCGGACAAGGCGCGCAATTAAACGATAGGCGCATTCATGTCGCGCGCCAAACGCAACTGCCTCGCGCGGCATTGGCAACCAACTTCGCACCGCAACAATTCGAACATCGCCTGCAACAATTCAGCCAACTCGCCGCACAAGTCGGCGCGGTGCGCATCAGCGGTTCAACCGCGTTGGATTTGGCGTATCTGGCGTGCGGGCGGATTGACGGGTATTGGCAACGCGGTTTGTCGGTGTGGGATATTGCCGCCGGCGGATTATTGGTGCGCGAAGCCGGCGGGTTGGTGACCGATTTTGATGGCGCGCAATTGTTTTTACAAAAAGGTGAAATCATCGCGGCTAATCCGTTGTTGTTTAATGAGTTGCTGAAGCGTTGCGCGCCGTCTACGCAACATCGCACGGCGGCGTCGAAGTCATCGGTGAAGTTATCGTCGCAACCATCGACAAAGTTAGCGTCGAAGTTATCGTCGGAGCCGGCGATAAAGTTATCGTCGGAGCCGGCGATAAAGTTATCGTCGGAGTCATCGACAAAGCCGTCGATAAAGTATTCGACAAAGCCGTCGTCGAAACCAGCGACGAAGTCATCGGCGAAATCATCGACAAAGCCACCGGTGAAGTCGTCTGTGAAGTCATCGTCGAACCCATCATCGAAGTCATCGTCGAATCTATCGGCGAAGTCACCGGCGAAGCCGTCGGTGAAGTCATCGGCAAAGTCATCGACAAAGTATTCGTCGAAGTCATCGACAAAGTCGTCGACAAAGTTTTCGCCGAAGTCATCGGCGAAACCAGCGACAAAGCCGTCGACAAAGTTTTCGCCGAAGTCATCGACAAAGCCATCGACAAAGCCGGCGACAAAGTTTTCGCCGAAGCCATCGGCGAAGGCAGCGACAAAGCCGTCGACAAAGTTTGCGTCGAAGTCATCGGCGAAACCGGCGACAAAGTCATCGACAAAGTTTGCGCCGAAGTCATCGGCGAAGCCAGCGACAAAGCCGGCGACAAAGTTTTCGCCGAAGTCATCGGCGAAATCACCGTCGAAGTCATGGTCGAAGTCATCGACAAAGCCATCATCGAAGCCACCGTCGAAGTCACCGTCAAAGTCTTCGTCTTCCAAACCATCATCGAAGTAAACACCCAATGAACGCAACCACATCGCGCGTTGGCGAACACACGCCGATGATGCGTCAGTATCTGGCGATTAAGGCGCAGCATCCGGATGCGTTGTTGTTTTATCGCATGGGCGATTTTTATGAAATGTTTTTTGAGGATGCCGAACGCGCCGCGCAATTGTTGGACATCACCTTAACCGCGCGCAGCAAATCCGCCGGCAAACCGATACCGATGGCCGGCGTGCCGTATCACAGCGTCGATCAATACTTGGCAAAACTGGTCGACCAATCGGTCACCGTCGCCATCTGCGAACAAATCGGTGACCCGGCGACATCCAAAGGCCCGGTCGAACGCAAAGTAACGCGCATCATTACGCCGGGCACTTTAACCGAGGAAGGTTTATTGCCGGGGAGACGCGAGAACATCAGTGCGGCGGTGTTCGAAAAACGCGGACGCATCGGCATCGCCACTTTGGAAATGTCGAGCGGACGGTTTTGCGGGTATGAAGTCGATGGCGTTGCACAGTTGCACGGTGAGTTGGAACGGTTAGCCCCCGCCGAAATTTTAATCGGCGAACAACAAATCGAGTTGCTTGAATCTGCGCTACTCGAATCCGAACTGCGCGATAAAGCCGCCGCGCGCATTCCGCACACCGCATTGCCGGATTGGCATTATCAACCGACGCGCGCTTTCGAGATTTTATGCGCGACTTTTGCGACGCATGATTTATCCGCGTTCGATGCGGCGAATTATCCGTTGGCAACGCGCGCCGCCGGCGCGTTGATGCATTATGTGCGCGACCTGCATGGCGACGCCACGCCGCACATTCGCGGCATCGAATTCATTGGCGACGATGCAACCATTCGCATCGATTCAGTCAGCCGCGCCAATTTGGAAATCACCCACGCGCGAGACGGCAAACGCGAAAACACTTTGGTGCATTTGTTCGATAAATGCGCATCACCGATGGGCGCGCGGATGTTGCGCCGATGGTTTGCCGCGCCGATTCGTGACCATTCGATATTGCGCGCACGACACGATGCAATCGATTGGTTGCTCGAATCGCGGCGGTATGAATCGTTAACTGAATCGCTGCGCGCGGTCGGCGATATGGAACGCATCTTGGCGCGGCTTGCATTGCAGACCGCGCGTCCGCGTGATTTAACTCGCTTGCGCGCGGCGTTGGGGGCGTTGCCGCAATTGCACGGTGCACTTGATGAGGTTGCACTTGACGAAGTGGCACTTAATAAAACTTCAGACGATAAAGTGTCGGCGGAATTGTTGACGACATTACGCAAACCACTTGCACCGCAACCCAAACCATTCGAACTGCTGACGCGCGCCTTGCGAGACGAGCCGCCGAACACTTTGCGAGACGGCAATGTGTTGCGCGATGAATACGACGCCGAGTTGGGTGAGATGCGCGAACTGCAGCGCAACGCCGGACGATTTTTATTGGAACTCGAAGCACGCGAAAAAGAGCGCACCAAAGTCACAACCCTGCGCGTTAAGTACAACCGCGTGCATGGCTATTACATCGAGTTGCCGCGTTCGCTCGCCGACCGCGCGCCGGCGGAATATGTGCGCCGTCAAACCGTCAAGAACGCCGAACGATTCATCACTGAGGAATTAAAAGGTTTCGAAGAAAAAATATTAACCGCGCGCAGCCGCGCCTTGTCGCGTGAAAAACGTTTATACGCCGAGTTGTTGGAATCGTTGCAGCCATGCGTCGGCGAACTGCAAGATTGCGCCAACAGCCTGGCGCAACTCGATGTGCTGGTCAACTTCGCCGCGCGCGCCGATGCATTGCGCCTGTCGCGCCCGATGTTGACGGATGACAACATCATCGCAATCGAAGACGGTCGCCACCCCATCGTCGAGCGCGCCCTATCCGGCGATTTCATTCCCAACTCGATTGAACTCGGCGTCGATGTGCGCATGCAAATCATCACCGGGCCAAACATGGGCGGCAAGAGCACCTATATGCGTCAAGTCGCCGTAATCGTTTTGCTGGCGCACACCGGCTGCTATTTGCCGGCAAAGTCGGCAACGATAGGCGCAGTCGATTGCATCTTCACCCGCATCGGCGCGGCCGACGATTTAGCCGGCGGGCGTTCGACCTTCATGGTCGAGATGACCGAGATGGCGCACATCCTGCGCAATGCCAGCGCGCAAAGTTTGGTGTTGGTGGACGAAATCGGCCGCGGCACCAGCACCTTCGACGGCTTGTCGCTCGCCTGGGCATGCGCCAACGATTTGGCGCACCGCGTACGCGGCTATGCATTATTCTCAACGCACTATTTCGAACTAACCGCCCTCGCCGAACAATTGCCCGGCGTCGTCAATGTACATCTCGATGCAGTCGAACACGGCGATGAAATTGTGTTTATGTACAGCGTAAAACCCGGTCCGGCGAATCAAAGTTTTGGGTTGCAGGTTGCCAAACTTGCCGGCATTCCGGATGAGGTGCTGGCGGTTTCGCGCGGCAAGTTGCTCGAGTTGGAACAAGGCTATGTCGCTGATGCGCACGGCTCGGCGCAACAAACTTTATTGTTGCAGGGGCGGGTGGATGATGGTGTGCATGATTCGGTTGTTGCTAAATTGCGGGGGGTTAATATTGATGAGTTGACGCCGCGGCAGGCGCAGGGGGTGTTGTTTGATTTGGTGGGGTTGATTGGGGGTGGGGAGGAGTGAGGGTGTGGGGGTGTTGGTGTTTTGTGTTGTGGAGATGTTGATAAGGGTATGGCGAATCCAAAATCTCGCTGTAATCGTCGCGGCAGTTTTGCCATTCGGCGAATTAATCTGCACGGGTATAATCGCGCCTTGTTTTAATTTTTGGAGATTGGATGATGTCCAGTGAAGTTAAGTATTTCGACACTATTGATGAAGTGCGCAAGTTTCTCGGTGATTTCTGTTACTCGGTAATGTTCGAGAATGCGCCTGACGAAGTCGTTGCTAGGATTGCCAAATTTGGTTTGGTGATTGCTAAAGACGGTGTGCCGGCAATTCACTACTCGGAGCAACTGGACGTTGGCGAATTTTCCACCGCGATTATGCTCAACGCCAAAGTTCGTTACATTTTAGGTGGGAATGTTAAGCACGATGTAAATTTCAATGAGTATGAGGGAGATGATGTCTACCAAAGTTACATGAAGGTTGAGGTCTGCCGTGCACGAGAAATGGGGATTAAGGACGCGGATTTTCAAGAATGGATACTTCCCGAGTTGTTTTGCCCCCGTTGGGATTGATGAGGATTAGATGATGCCCAGGTCAATCCAATATGCACTCATCCGGCACCCTTGGGCCTCGCCAATTTGATTCCCATATTGCCGCACTGATGTCGGCGGCGGATAGTTTTGGCGCGATTGCTCGGAGTTCGTTTTCCACCTCGTCGTAGCCCAAGCGTTTTGCAGCCAATAGCCAAGTATACGCTTCGAGGTAATTTTGAGCAGTTCCTTTCCCGTGACTGTAGGCGATGCCTACCTCCTTACATGAATCAAAGTCACCTGATTGCGCTGCTTTGAGAAACCACGTAAACGCTTCGCGCGGGTTTTTGGCAACGCCCTCGCCTTTCGAATATATGCGGCCTAATGCATACCCTGCATACCCTGAAAAAAACACATCGTCTTGCTCCGCCGCTTTGCGATACCACTCAATCGCTTTGCGCGGATTTTTGGCGACACCCTCACCTGTCGAATACATTTGCCCCAAACTGAGCATCGCATACGCATCACTTTGCTCCGCCGCTTTGCGATACCACGCAATCGCTTTGCGTAGGTCTTTATCAACGCCTGTCCCATTGCGGTATGCATTAGCCATCATTGTCTGCGAGTACACATCTCCTTGCTCCGCCGCTTTGCGATACCAGTAAACTGCTTTGCACGGGTCTTTGTCAACGCCTTCGCCTTTACAGTACTTTCTGGCAAAATGAACTTGAGCGTCCACGTGCCCTTGCTCCGCCGCTTTGCGCCACCACTTATCCGCTTTACGCGCGCTTTCGAATGGGCATCTAAACGCATGTGCACCGGCGGCTAACGCAACTTGCGCATCCGCATGCCCTTGCTCCGCCGCTTTTTCGAGCCACTCAAACCCTTTTTGGTTGCTTGCCCCGACACCTTCGCCGCGCCAGTATGCCCTGCCCAATTTGTACTGTGCGTTAACGTTTCCTTGTTCGGCACGCACGCGCAACTTTGCCACGGCATTGGTCTCGACTTCGTCTTGCCAAACCGCCGCCTCACTTTCGCCGCGCTTAAACACCGCCCGCACGACAGCACTTAACCAAGTTAGGATTATCATCGTTAGCACCTGTAAAGAATGAAAGTAAAAAAGCCCGCCCAATTACTCGGATTTGTATGTGCGGTTTTCAATTGCCTTGAATCTCGATGCTGCTTCTTTTTGTGCGGAGCGGATTTCGGACGATGACAGACCAGAAGTAATTTCACGAAGTATTTTCGCCACATCTCCTTCGTAGCCATTTGCTTTGGCAATTAAAAGCCAAACATGCGCTTCTCGATAATCTTGAATTACACCTTCCCCAAGAAAGTATGCGGCGCCCAACTGACCTTGCGCATTCGCATACCCTTGCTTTGCCGCTTTTCGCAACCACTCAACCGCTTGGCGCAGGTCTTTATCGATACCTTCTCCATTCCAGTATGCGTAGCCCAAACCATGCTGAGAAATCGCATTTCCTTGTTCCGCCGCTTTGCGATACCAGTAAACTGCTTGGTGCGAATCTTTAGCAACGCCTTTCCCTTCTCTGTAGGCGTTACCCAAACCATTTTGCGCTTCCGCATACCCCTGCTCCGCCGCTTTGCGAAACCACTCGACCGCTTGGCTCGGGTCTTTATCGATACCTTCTCCATACCAGTATGCAACGCCCAAACCATACTGCGCTTCCGCAAGTCCTTGTTCCGCCGCTTTGCGATACCACTCAACTGCTTGGCGCGAGTCTTTATCAACACCTTCACCACGCCAGTATGCAATGCCCAAGCCATTCTGCGCATCCGCATACCCCTGCCCCGCCGCTTTGCGAAACCACTTAACTGATTTGCGCAGGTCTTTAGTAACACCTTTGCCGTACCAGTAAGCAAGTCCCAAACCATGCTGCGCGCGCGCCAGCCCTTGTTTCGCCGCTTTGCGCCACCACTTAACTGCTTGACGGTAGTCTTGGTCGACACCATTTCCATACCCATACGCATCGCCCAAATAAAATTGCGAAAGCGAATCCCCTTGCTTCGCAGCCGCACGAAACGTCGCAATTTCATCCGCGGAATACTCTGCATTAACCGCACCAACGCCCAACACCGCCACCAAGACAGCGATTAACAAAAAATACTTTTTCATCGTCAGCACCTGTAAAAATGAAAGTAAAAAAAGCCCTACCCAATCACTCGGGTTTGTATGTGCGATTTTCAATTGCCTTAAATCGCGCCTTCGCTTCTTTTTTTGCGGAACGGCGTTTGAATAAGGATAGTTTGTACTCATTGAATTCAAGGTAACCTGCCGTCTTTTCGGCGCCATTTTCTTTGGCAATTAACAGCCAGATATACGCTTCGCGAAAGTCTTGAGTTGCGCCTTCGTTTTGGTATGCGATGCCCAAATCGCGCTGCGCCCTCGCAAGCCCTTGTTCCGCCGCTCTGCGATACCATGCAATCCCTTTGCGTGCGTCTTTATCAACAACAACACCAAAGTAGTACGCCGAGCCCAACTGTAACTGCGCCCTCGCATGCCCTTGCACCGCCGCTTTGCGATACCACTCGATTGCTTTGCGCCGGTCTTTACCAACCCCTTCGCCATTCCAGTACGAAATTCCTAAACTAAATTGCCCTTTCGCATTCCCTTGTTCCGCTGATTTGCGATACCACTCAACTGCTTTGCGCGAGTCTTTGTCAACATCGTTGCCAAAGTAGTATGCGTCGCCTAACGCCCCTTGCGCGCGCGCATCCTCTTGCTTCGCCGCTTTGCGTAACCAGTCAATTCCTTTTCGCTTATCTTTATCGACACCTTCGCCGGCCAAGTATGCAAGAGCCAAGTTAGTCTGCGCCTCCGCAAACCCTTGCACCGCCGCTTTGCGATACCACTCAACCGCTTTGCGCAGGTCTTTATCAACACCGCTGCCATAATAGTACGCGTCGCCCAAAGCCGACTGTGCTTGCGGAACTTCGTGCGCTGCGGCTTTGCGATACCACTCAACCGCTTTACGCCGGTCTTTCTCGACTCCTCCGCCAACCGAGTACGCTTCACCCAAGCGATACTGTGCCCACCCATTCTCTTGCGCCGCCGATTTGCGCAACCAATCAACCCCTTCGCGTTGGTCTTTAGCGACGCTGAACCACCCGGTCCAGTACGCGATGCCTAATTTCATTTGCGCGACAGCGTCCCCTTGCTCCGCTTGCGTGCGCCACTCGTCTACGTCATCCGCCTTAACCGCCCCAACCCCCAACACCGCCACCAAGACAGCGATTAACAAAAAATACTTTTTCATCGTCAGCACCTACAAAAATGAAAGTTAAAAAAAGTCCGCCCAATGAAACAGGCGGGACGTGAGTATAACCGACAAAATCAAACCACAATGAACTTAAACAGCGCGCTTCCCGCCACCCCTTGCCAAACCCCAATTCCGATGCATCTTTGCCGGGTAAACATGCGTCTTGACGCAATAAACATTCATCTTAACGGCGTAAACATGCATGTTCGCCCCGTCCAAATGCATCTTTATCCCATCAACATGCATGTTTCCCCCGTCAACATGCAAGTTACCCGCATCAACATCTCTGTTTACACCGTCCAAATGCAAGTTACTCCCGCCAAGATGCATCGCAAATGGCAAAACGGGCGTTAACATCGGGGGGAGGTTTTTGGGGTTGACGGGGTTATAATTGGGGTATCGCATATTGAGGGTTAACGACCATGACTATGATTAAGAAAATTGCGCGTATTGTGAAGTTTGGCTCGTTCGACGGGTTTGTTTGGGATTCGTCCGTGCGCAACGAAGACGGCAAACCTGCCGAGTTTAAAAAAGTGAACATACTCTACGGGCGTAACTACTCGGGGAAAACTACGCTTTCTCGGATTTTTCAGGCGTTGGAGAAAGGCAAACTTCCGGAGCCCCGCAGTGGATGTGAACTGCCGGGGCAATACAGTGGAGTAGACTTTACTCTTGTTGATTGTGACAACAATACAATTTCAGCGGATACCTTGGACGGATATGCGGACAAAGTTCGAGTGTTCAACTCCGATTTTGTAAAAGAAAATCTGCAGTTTATCTATGGCGACGCCGACGAAGGCATCAATTCATTTGCGATTTTGGGTGAAGAAAATGCTGATGTTGACAAGCAGATAGCCAATGCGGAAAGTGAGTTGGGTTCGGTAGACCGCGAATCGGGGCTTTTGTGGAAAGAGAAACTTGCGGGAGATGCACTAAACGCAGCGAACGACAAGCATGCTGACGCCGAAAGTAAATTTACAGAGGCCAAACAAGTACCTGCGGAAAAGATACGGGGCGACAGTTCTAAATACGGCAGGGAGGGCAAGTACATCGTAACAAGCCTTCCCAGTGATATTAAAACTATCGATTTGGCGTCGTACCCCCCTTTAGATTCGGATGAACTAAAGACATATGAAGCGCGTACAAACGACGAAGAAAAACTTCGCATTGAACTTCCCGAGGAATTAAAAGTTAACTTCGATGATTTGGTCGATAAGGCCAAATCACTGGTCGAGCGCAATGTCGAACGACAAGAACCGATACATGAACTTTTAAGTAACCCTGATTTAGAAGAGTGGGTGTCGGCTGGCATAGATTTGCACAAAGATCGAGGAGAGTGCGGATATTGCCGCCGACGTCTAACCAACAAGATTTTGACGAGATTGAAAAATCACTTTAATCAGTCAACAAAAGAATTACAAAACGAGATTGAATCTTTACTCATTGAGTTGGGTAAAGAGGATGCGGCCGTGCAGAACCCCTTAGAAAAATCTGAATTTGACAATGCAAAGTTTTATTCGGATTTCCACGACGAATTGGATGACGCTCGCAGCACATACACAAGCGAAGCGAAAAAGCATCAGTCTGCAATAGGTGAACTGAAAGAACAACTTGAGAAAAAATCGCGCGCGGTTTCAAGCGTGTTGATTTTTAAAAGCCCCGATTTTGATGTATCTCAACTTCGCGAAGTTGATGAGCGGTTGCGCAAAATCATTGCTGATTCAAATGCGTATAAAGACAAGTTGGTGAACGCCAAAAAAGAAGCGCAAGACCTTTTAAGGAAAGACCTTATCGCCAACTGGATGATTGCCATCGGCTATGACGCTAAGGAAAGTGAAATTAAGCAGTTAGATACCGCCAAGGAAAAAGCCAAAGGTGACCTCGATGACGCGCAGAAACTTGTCGCTGAGAAGCAGCACGAAGTGAAACGCTTAAAAGAAAGCCTGAAAGATGAAACCGCCGGGGCGCGAAAAGTTAATCAATTTTTGTCGTCGCATTTTGCCCAGCATTCTTTTTCGTTAGTGCCGGTTGAAAGTGCCTCGCAAGGCGATGGCGAAAACGACCCCGCCAGTCAACACCGCTTTGTAATCAAACGAGGCGGGGAAATTGCGCATAACTTAAGCGAGGGCGAGCTCAACATAATCGCATTTTGCTATTTTGTGGCGCGCCTTCACGATGGTAACCCCAAGAAACCGTACCCCATCATTTGGATTGACGACCCTGTGTCGAGTTTGGATGCCAATCATATATTTTTGGCGTTTAGTTTAATCAGAACTGAAATCTTAAATTTTTGCAACCAAGAGCAAGCGCGCAAGCAAGTGTTTGTGTCGACTCACAATCTTGATTTTCTTAAGTACCTGATGAGTATAAAGTACTATCTAAGGAAACTAAAACTTGAAAAGGAAATCGAATTCTTTTTTGTGGAGCGTCCGCGCGCCATCAGCACCGTCACAAAAATGCCTGAGCACTTAAAAAGGGCAACTGAATTTAACTACTTGTTTAAACAAATCCATGCCTGCGCTTTCGGCAAAGTTGCTGACGGGGATGCTTACCAAACTTCACAAGTGTTTGGAAACAGCACGCGCCAATTTTTGGAGGTTTTTCTTTACTATCGCTACCCCAACACCAATCCTTTTTCTGAACGCCTGAGTAAATTTTTTGAACCGGGCGAAGAGGCTATGGAAGCGGCAACCAACCGGCTTATCAACGAATCTTCGCACATGGGCGAACAAGTTGACCGAGGAGAGCGGCTCCCTATTCCCCCTACCGCTGAAGCAAAACTGGTCGCGCGGCACCTGCTTAAAAAAATTTACAAGCATGACCGCATTCAATACAAAGAACTTTGGAAAAGCATTCGCAAAAAACCAGTGCGCCGAACTCAATAAGTTTCGCCCCCCCAAAACCCGCCCTCCCCAAAGGGCGGTTTTTTCATTCCCACCCCACCCCATCACCCCCTGCTTAAGTCCATAAACATATGGCAGTCCACTTTGGATGGATTGTCATGCGAGTTCAACACATAGGTTATCAGGTAAAAGGTTTTTATCGGGCGGCGAAATTGGGCATGGTTTACACCATGACCACTACAACAGCCGTCGAGAGGCTGGAAATTCTCGAGTTCGCGGCCAAATACGGGCGCGCCGCCGCTTGCGATGCGTTCAAGATAGCCCGGCGCACTTTCGCTCGCCATAAGGCGAATTACAAAAGTCGCGGGTTGCCTGGGCTCAACCGCAAATCGACCGCGCCCAAAACACCACGCCGGCGAATGTGGGCGCGGGAGACCGTCGAAGAAATTCGTCGGCTACGCACCATCATTCCCAACCTCGGCAAAGCGAAGATTCACAAATTTTTGGCGCCGTTTTGCAAACAACACCGCCTGCCGTTGCCAAGCGCATCGACCATCGGGCGCATCATCGCCGATGACCCGCAGCGCATGCGCATCCGACCAACGCGCCTGACGCCGGCCGGCAAACGCAAACCGTTGCGCCGCAATATACGCCGCGCCCGCCCGCGTCCGCACCACACCCAAGCGCCGTTGCAAACCATCGCCGCCGATGTCGTGGTGCGCATCAAAGACGGCATCCGACGATACATCATCACCTTTATCGACCCCAACAGCCGCGTCGCATTCGCCTGCGCAACCACTTCAGCGTCGAGCAAACAAACCACCATCGTCTTCGATGCACTCTGCCAACTGCTCGGGCAAACGCCCAAATATGTGCTCACCGACAACGGCGGCGAATTCCAAAAACATTTCCAAAACCGACTCGATGAACTCGGCATTCAACACCTCTACACCTATCCGCACTGCCCCAAAATGAACGCGCATGCCGAAAGATTCAACCGCACCATCCAAGAACAATTCGCCGACTACCACGACGAATTGCTGCTCGATAACATCACCCAATTCAACCAAAAATTAGCCCAATGGCTAATTCAATACAACACCATCTTGCCGCACCACGGCATCGGACTGAAAACGCCTATACAATGCCTGGCTGAATATCAACCTGATTGCCATATGTATTGGACTAATACACCCCCTACCCCCGCCCGCCAAAACCGCATACAATACCGCCGCCTTGCGCGAACACTTCCATTCGCAAACGACTAACACCCCACCGAAATTTTGGAGAATTGCAATGACTTACATAGTGGTCGATTCATGCATCCGTTGCAAATACACCGATTGCGTCGAGGTTTGTCCGGTTGATTGTTTTCATGAGGGGCCGAATTATTTGGTGATTGACCCTGAGGAATGCATCGATTGCAGTTTGTGCGTGCCGGAATGTCCGGTCGATGCGATTTATTCGGAGGATGATTTGCCGGCGGATAAGCAAAGTTATCTTGCGCTCAATGCCGAGTTGAGTCGTGAGTGGCCGGTGATTGCCGAGATGAAGCCGGCGCCGGACGATGCTGATGAATGGGTCGATAAGAAAGACAAATTGCAATATCTCGAACGCTGATGGCGAGTGGGTGGCGGGGGTTAACATCGCCGCCACGCCTCGCCGCATCGCAAATGAACGCCCGCCTGCAGCCCACCCTTCTGGCGAATTATCGTCGGCATGCGTATCGCATCGTCGATAGCCAATTGACTTTGGAACTCGACTTTGCCGAGACCAAAGTGCATGCGGTGCATCAAGTTTGTCGAGATGATGGCGTCGATGGTGGGGTCGATGGCGGTGCGGACGATTGCGCCGATTTAATTCTGCATAGCGATGCCGAGATGGTGCGCATCGAGCGCATTGCCATCGATGGCAAATCTCTGACGGCGGTGGATGGTGACGAAGTAAACGGTGACGAAGTACACAGTGACGAAGTAAACAGTGACAGCCCGCGCGCCGGACAATATTGCATCCGCGATAATCGAATCATCATTCATCGCCCGCCGCAGCGATTCGAATTGACGATTGACAATGTAACTTTCCCGACGCGCAACACCGCACTCAGCGGTTTGTATCAATCGGCGCGAATGTTATGCACGCAATGCGAAGCCGAAGGGTTTCGGCGGATTACGCCGGCGATTGATCGACCGGATAATTTGGCGACCTTTACTGTGACCTTGCGCGCCGAGCAGAAAACATTTCCGTTGTTGTTATGCAATGGCAATTTAATTGCAAGCGGTGAACTCGACAACGGTCGACACTTCGCCAAATGGCATGACCCATTCCCCAAGCCGACTTATTTATTTGCGATTGTCGCCGGCGATTTGCAGTTACTCGAAGATGAATTCACTACTCGTTCACAACGCAAAGTTGCATTGCGCTTTTATGCCGCCGCGCGCGACATCGATAAATGTGCATTCGCAATGCAGGCGCTTAAACGCGCGATGGCTTGGGATGAAAAAGTATACGGGCGCGAATATGATTTGGATGTTTTTCATGTGGTCGCGGTCGGCGATTTCAACATGGGCGCGATGGAAAATAAAAGTTTAAATATTTTTAACACGCAATATGTGCTCGCCGATGCAGCCAGTGCAACCGACGGCGATTTTGAGAACATCGATGCGGTGATTGCGCATGAATATTTTCATAATTGGTCCGGCAATCGAGTCACCTGTCGCGATTGGTTTCAGTTAAGTTTAAAGGAAGGCTTCACCGTATTCCGCGAACAACAATTCAGCGAAGACATCGGCGCGCGCGCAGTGCAACGCATCGCGCAAGTCGATTCATTGCGCACTTCACAATTCCGCGAAGATGCCGGCCCGATGGCGCATGCGGTGCGCCCGGATTCGTATATCGAGATAAACAATTTTTACACCGCCACGATATACAACAAAGGCGCCGAAGTGATTCGAATGTTACATACCCTGCTCGGCGCGGAAGTGTTTCGCCGCGCGACTGATTTATATTTTGATCGGTATGACGGGCAAGCGGTGACCATCGATGATTTTGTCGCGGCGATGCAAGAGGTTAGTGACGAAGAGTTGTCACAATTTAAACTTTGGTATAGCCAAGCCGGCACGCCCGAAGTGCGCGCCGAAGGTCGATACGATGTCGCGCGTAAAGTGTATGAATTAACCTTGACGCAATCCTGCCCGCCAACGCCGCAGCAACCGAATAAATTGCCGTTTGTGATTCCGGTACGCGCCGCCTTGTTCGACGCCAACGGTGCACGGTTGTCGACCAAAAATAATGAATCGCAAAATGATTTGTTGGTGCTGTCGCAACCAACCCAAACCTTCGTGTTTAACAATGTACCAACCCCACCAATCGCATCATTGCTACGCGGCTTCAGCGCGCCGGTGAAACTGCATCAATCACTTTCGCCCGATGAATTAAAAGTGTTACTGGCACACGACGACGACCCATTCAATCGCCGCGAAGCCGGGCAAAATTTAATGGCGGCGCACATTGTGCAAAATGTCGCGCGCCTGCAAAACAATCAACCATTGCACAGTGCAACCAACTTGGCCGATGCCTTCGCCGCCGCCCTCGATGCACGCGCAGACGACATCGCACTATGCGCCGAATTATTAACCCCGCCATCGCAAGGTTACTTAAGCGAGATGGTGCAACCCATCGACCCAACATCAATTTTCCACGCCCGCCGCGCATTGCAACGCGACTTGGCAACCGCCTTGCGCGAACCATTATTGGCGCGTTATCACCAACTCAACGCCGCCAACTTCGGCGCCATCACCCCGCCGCAAATCGCCGCGCGCGCCTTGCGCGATGCATGTTTGCGCTGGCTATGCACTTTGGACGACGACACCGCGCATCAATTGGCGGCGGAATTGTTAACGCAATCGAAATGCATGACCGATTCGACCGCCGCATTAAACGCCTTGGCGGCTTGCAACGCCCCGACACGAATCGAATTGCTCGATGGGTTCTATCGCCAATGGAAAGACAACCCATTGGTCGTCGATAAATGGCTGCGCATCCAAGCCGGCGCACCGCATGCCGATACGCCCGCGCGCGTACAACAATTAACCCAACACGAAGCATTCATCGAAACCAACCCCAACAAAGTGTATTCATTAATTTTCGGCTTCTGCGGCAACGCCCTTTGCTTCCATTCGGCGGACGGCAACGGCTATCGCTTCGCCGCCGATTGGATTGCCCGTCTCGACCAAAAAAACCCGCAAGTCGCGGCGCGATTGGCGTCCGTATTTACCCCGTGGCGACGGCATATCCCAACCTTATCTTCGATGATGAAAGATACGCTCGAGGAACTTGCGCGGACGCCGAAATTGTCGGCGGATGTGGCGGAGATTGTGGAGAAGAGTTTGGCGAATTGATGGCGGCGTCGCTGCTTAAGTCCATAAACATATGTCAGTCCACTTTGGATGGATTGTCATGCGAGTTCAATACATAGGTTATCGGGTAAAAGGTTTTTATCGCGCGGCGAAATTGGGCATGGTTTGCGCCATGACCACTCAAATCGCAGGCGACCGACGAGACATTCTCGACTTTGTCGCCAAACACGGACGCGCCGCCGCTTGCGATGCGTTCAAGATAAGTGAGCGCACTTTGCGTCGCTGGCAAGCGGCTTATAACCGCGGCGGCATCAAGGCGCTCAACGGCAAATCACGCGCACCGAAAACGCCGCGCCGGCGAAAACCGCCGCGGCTGCTCGTCGATGAAATCCGACGGTTGCGCACCATCTTTCCCAACCTCGGCAAAGCGAAGATTCACAAATTGTTGGCGCCGTTTTGCAAACAACACCGCCTGCCGTTGCCAAGCGCATCGACCATCGGGCGCATCATCGCCGATGACCCGCAACGCATGCGCATCCGACCAACGCGCCTGACGCCGGCCGGCAAACGCAAACCGCTGCGCCGCAATATACGCCGCGCCCGCCCGCGTCCGCAACACACCCAAGCGCCGTTGCAAACCATCGCCGCCGATGTCGTGGTGCGCATCAAAGACGGCATCCGACGATACATCATCACCTTTATCGACCCCAACAGCCGCATCGCTTTCGCCTGCGCAACCACTTCAGCCTCGAGCAAACAAACCACCATCGTCTTCGATGCACTCTGCCAACTGCTCGGGCAAACGCCCAAAAATGTGCTCACCGACAACGGCAGCGAATTCCAAAAACACTTCCAAAACCGACTCGATGAACTCGGCATTCAACACCTCTACACCTATCCGCACTGCCCCAAAATGAACGCGCATGCCGAAAGATTCAACCGCACCATCCAAGAACAATTCGCCGACTACCACGACGAATTGCTGCTCGATAACATCACCCAATTCAACCAAAAATTAGCCCAATGGCTAATCCAATACAACACCATCCTGCCGCACCACTCTATCGGACTGAAAACGCCTATACAATGCCTTGCTGAATATCAACCTGATTGCCATATGTATTGGACTAATACAGGCGATTTTTTTATTTGACAAGTTACGATAAAATGGCGCCCTTGCAGTGCGCGTGGGCGGGTTTGCCGTCCATTTATTTTTTAACAATTTTCTTTAACAAAGGTGCATACAGTGAATATTCATACCCCCCCCCCCTCATCAAAAAAAATCCAACCGCTCTAAAGGCTATAAGCGTTTATCCGCTTTGGTTGGATTGGCGTTGCTCGGCTTTTGTGCGAAAGGTGTTGCGCAAACTTTCCCCAGCAACAACATCGCCTACACCTTTACACAAGGCACGGTCAGCAGCGTAACGCTTCCGCTGGCAACCGGCGGTGCGGCTACGGATTACTACACTGTCCCTTCTGGCGCACTCTCCGCCTTGGGGTTTACGCCTCCCATCGTCGACGAAAATACTGAAGCCGTCCCCCCGATTGTCATTTCCAGCACGACTTCCACACCGTACATCAGCGGCGGCACCTCAGATGAGTTGGAGATAGAAGTGCTCGACGAGAACGGTGCCCCACAGGATCAATTTACCTTCACCCTGACCGTCTTGACGCCGATTGCGTTTCCGGATTCGCGCGCCTCGCTCGTGTTTAATCCGGGCATCGACTCCGCCCACACGTTTACCCCAACCGGCGCCGAAGGCACAGTGTCCGCCTCAACATTGGCTTATACGATTGCCCCGGACTTGCCGACCGGACTGATGTTGACGGAAGATACAACAACCAACGCAGCCATCATCCAAGGCGGCAGTACGGCGACTACGCCGGCTACGACCGTGCATACGCTGACGGTCACGGACGACAGCAGCGCAACCGCCACCATCGAGATAACGATTGAAGTGACGGACATCGCGTTCGCGCAACCTGAGTACAACCTCACTTTCATACAAGGCACTGCTTCTTCGCGAAACCTGCCGACCGCAAGCGGTTTGCAATCCGCGTTGCGTTATACGATTAACGCCGCCGACACCGCACTACTCACCGCCGCGGAATTGACGCACGATGCATCCGATGCGGCGGCGCCGGTTGCCATTTCCAGCACGGCGGATACGCCGCTCAACACCGACGGCGTTACGGTCACGCTTTCGGCGCAGCACGGTTCAAGCGGCACCGGTATGGAAACCACGCAAATTCAAATCTTCGTCGTCGAGACCGACACCAGCGGCGAACATTTAAATGCCGTAAATCAAGAAGTCATCACCAAAGTCGCCGGCGCGATGGTCGACGGGGCATTGGGCGCGATTACCGAACGCCTTACCGCCGCCAACTCGGCGACCACGCTTGCATCGATTGACGGACAAACGCCGGTCGTTGCGTTGGCGAATTATGCGCATGCATTGGGCGACGATGGTGTCGACAATGCACTCGCCAACAGTCGATTCGTATTGCCGTTTGCGGCGTTGCCGAGCAATTCGAATGTCGGCGCGATTTGGGGCAGTACGCAAACCCGCGAACTCGATGGCGATGTCGCCGCCGCCGATTGGAGCGGTGATGTTGGCGGCTTGCACTTGGGCGTTGATTTTAACATCGGCGATAATTTGGTCGGGGTTGCCGTATCGAAAAGCGACGCCGACATCGATTACAAATCGCCCGACGCACAAGGCGGCTTCAACGAAGGCGAATACGAAGTCGAGTTAACCGCGTTGTATCCGTATATCAATCGGCGATTCGGCGATGTCGATGTATGGGGCATCGTTGGCTTGGGCGAAGGCGAGATGACCGCCACGCCAAAAGGCAGCGAGGCAATCGATAGCGACCTCAGCCTCACCGCACTCGCCGCCGGCGCGGCTTTGCAAATCGTGCCGAGTTTGCAATTGCGCCTCGAAGCGCACACCGCCGACATCGACATCGAAGGCAATGAAGTGCGCGGATTGGTGCAACAAGACCTCAGCACCAACACGGTGCGCGCATTGGCGCGATGGCATAACCTTTATCTCACGCCGAGCATTCCGTTATTCACCGCTTTGCATACCGCCTTCTTCGAAGCCGGCATGCGCCGCGATTCCGGCGACGGTGAAAACCACCGCGGCGCAATGGAAGCCGCACTCGGCTGGCAATATCGCGGGCAACGCGCCGAAATCGAAGCCGCCGTCAATGGTTTATTCGGGCGCAAAGATTATCGTGCATGGGGCGCGTATACCAATTTGCGCGTCAGCGGCGGCGATGATGGGCAGGGCTTGGCGTTGCGATTGCGCCCGAGTTATGGCGAAGAGCAAACCGAATTCGGTCGCGTATGGAATGCCGAATCGTTCGACGACAATGTCGATGTCGGCAACCAAACCTTGCGCACCGAAATGCGATTGTCATACGGCATCCAAAGCGCGGGCGGATTGGTTGCGCCGTTCGTCGATGCGGTCACCACCGACAATGCCGACAACAACAACATCTACCGCCTCGGCGTAGATTGGTCACCGCATCGATACTTCGATGTCAACCTCGCCGGCGAACGTCGCATCAAGGCGGACGCCGCCGATGAACAGCGCGTCTTGGTGCAAGGGGCGGTGAAGTTTTAATGCGGTAAACAAGTGTCGACACAGTTTGGGTCGTAACTTGACCAACAGAAGTTACTGAAAGTCACTTTGCAAAAGTAACGTTACAAAAGTAACTTCGACTTAGCCCGCCGTTGTCCTTGGACGCGGCGGGCGTTTTTTATTAATCAGCCGCATCGATTATCGCGCATGGGTAACGCAAATCGCCCGACGGTCAACCCTAACCGTCGGGCGAATAACACTAAACAAACCGCACCCTACCCCGCCGCATCCTCCGGCAACAGCAGATTCAACGCAATCGCAATCACCGCCGCCGGCAGCAGCCCGGAAGTCATCAGCACCTTAATCGTCGGCGGCAAATATTGCACCGCCTCCGGCACCAACTGCAGACCGAGACCAACCGACAACGACACCGCGAAAATCATCATGTTGCGGCGGTTCCATTCGACGGCCGACAGCAGCGACACGCCGGCGGCGGCGACCATGCCGAACATTACGATTACGCCGCCGCCGAGAACTTCAATCGGCACTGTGGCGATTGCCGCGCCGACTTTGGGGATTAAGCCGCACAGAATTAAAAACACCGCGCCGTAGGTGACGACGTGGCGGCTCATCATGCCGGTCATTGCGACCAAGCCGACGTTTTGCGAAAACGAAGTGTTGGGCAAGCCGCCGAATGCGCCGGCGAGTGCGGTGCCGATGCCGTCGGCATAAGTCGCGCCGCGAATCTCGTTTGGTTTGGCTTCGCGCGCCGCGCCGCCTTGCGTGATGGCGGAAACATCGCCGACGGTTTCAATCGCCGAGATGACCGACATCAACGCAAAGCCGACAATCGCGGCGACGCTTAATTCGAAACCAAAATGGAACGGATTGGGCAATGCGAAGGTTGCCGCATTGTTAATCGCGGTGAAACTGACTTCGCCGAACAACAGCGCAACGAGGTAGCCGGCAATCAAGCCCAACAACACCGCCGCCATCGACAACATTCCGCGCGTAAAAAATTTCAGCGCCAAGGTGACGACGATGACCACCAACGCCAGCATCCAGTTAAACCATCCGCCGAATTCCGCGGCGCCGGATTGCAACGCCGGCACGCCGCCGGCTGCATAAGTGACGCCGACTTTAATTAACGCCAAGCCAATCATCACGACAATCAAGCCGGTGACCAACGGCGGCAAGGCGAAGCGAATCCGCCCGACGAACGGCGCCAAGGCGGTGTGGAACAACCCGCCGAAGAGTACGCCGCAAGTGACCGCCGCCATCGCATCGACGCCTTTGCCGGCGACCAATGGAATCATTATTGGGATGAATGCAAAACTGGTGCCTTGCACAATCGGCAATCGCGCGCCGACCGGGCCGGCGCCGATGGTTTGCAACAAGGTGGCGACGCCGGCGAACAGCATCGACATTTGAATCATGTAAATCAGATTGGGGAAATCCGGCGAATTCGAACCGAAGCCAAACCCGGCCGCGCCGGCGACGATAATCGCCGGGGTGATGTTGCTGACGAACATCGCCAATACATGCTGGATGCCGAGCGGCACCGCCGCCGCCAACGGCGGACGGAAATCGGGATTGCGCAATTGGCTTTGCGTCGCTTTAAGAATTTTGACGCCTTTAAATCGCTTGCCGCGCGGCGCCGGGGTCTTTTGGGATTGCATAACGGGTCTCCAATTGGGGTGAATGCGCGGTGACAATAGCACAATGCGGCGTGGGATTTAGGGACCGGTGCGCGGCGGCGGCGCAGTCCGAGTCGGCGGCGTTACCGTCAACTTATCCGCACCGCAAATGCGCCGGCAAAGTCCGCGTCCAATGCATCGCAGTCGACGCATAAATCGACACAGTCCGAGTCGGCATCGTTACCGTCAACTCATCCGCACCGCAAACGCGCCGGCAAAGTCCGCGTCCAATGCATCGCAGTCGGCGTGTACATCGACAGCCCGTTCAGTCGATAGCGTTGTCAATTAAATAACACCGTCGCACACGACCGCACACATCGACACAATCCAAGTCGACATCGTTACCGTCAACTCATCCGCACCACAACCGCGCCAACACAATCCGTGTCCACTGCATCAAAGTTGGCGCGTACATCGACAGTCCATTCAGTCGATAGCGTTGTCATTAAATAACACCGTCGCAAACGACCGCACACATCGACACAGTGCAAATCGGCAACGTTGTCATTAAATAACACCGCCACCATCGACGCGCACAACCACCGTTCACCCCGCCAACCGTTCATCAATCAACCGACACACCCGCCCCAACGCGCCGCGGTTGGCGGCGATTAGGGCGCGGCCGCGTTCGCCGGTTTGGTCGCGCAAGTGCGCGTCGCCGAGCAGGCGGGCGATGGCTTTTGCCAATTCGTCGGCGTTGTTGATTTGGATGCCGGCGTCGTGCGCGAGAAGCAGGTTGGCTATCTCGGTGAAGTTGAACATATATCGACCGAACACCACCGGCACGCCGACCGCGGCCGGCTCCAAAACATTATGCCCGCCGACTTCGGTTAAACTGCCGCCGATGAAGGCGACATCGGATGCCGCCAACAACATCGGCAACTCGCCCATGCTGTCGGCGATGTACACCTCGGCATCGGGCGGCGCGTGCGCGGCTTCGGAGCGTAGCACCACGCGGAAATTACGTTGGCGGCACAGGCGCAACACTTGCGCGAAACGATGCGGATGGCGCGGCGCGATGACCAACAACAACGCCGCGAACCTCCGCTGCACGCGCGTGAATGCATCCAACACTTGCGCCTCTTCGCCGTCGTGCGTGCTGCCGGCAATCCACACCGGGCGGTCGGCGCCCAAATCGCGGCGCACCGAATGCGCCATCTCGACGATGCTGGCTTTGGGCGCGATGTCGAATTTGAGATTGCCGGTGACGCTGATGCTGTCGGGCGGCGCGCCCAACTCGATTAATCGCGCGGCGTCGGCTTGCGATTGCGCGGCGAAATGCGCAACGCGGCGCAAGGTCGGCGCAATCAATCGGCGAAAGCGTCGATAGCCGCGATGCGAGCGCTTCGACAACCGCACATTGACATACATCAACGGCATCTTTGCGCGTGCGCAGGCGTGAATAAAATTCGGCCAGATTTCGGTTTCCATCACCACGCCAAGGCGCGGTTGACGCGCGCGCAAAAATCGCCGCGCCGCGCCCGGATAATCATACGGCAGCCAACAATGCATAACGCGCTCGTCGAACAGTGCGCGCACACGGTCGGCGCCGGTCGGCGTCATCGTGGTAATCGTGATGCGCATCTGCGGATGGCGCGCGAGGAGATGATGAACCAACGGCGCGGCCGCGTTGACTTCGCCGACCGACACCGCATGCAACCAAACGCCGCCGGGCGGGCAGCGCTCGATGCCGATGCCGAGTCGCGCCGGCAGGTTGGTAAAATATCGGCGGTCGCGCCAAGCGCGCCACAGCAATCGCGCCGCCAATAACGGCAACGCCAAATACAACAGCAGCCGATACAAAAACAACATCACTCGCCGCACTCGACGCGCAACCAATCGCGCGGCTTGAGATACGCGTCGAGTTTTGCCTCAGCCGAACCCGATGCGGCGCGCCAATCGTAACGCCACTCGGCGCGCGGCGGCAGCGACATTAAAATCGATTCGATGCGTCCGCCGGATTGCAAGCCGAATAAAGTGCCGCGGTCATACACCAAATTAAATTCGACATAGCGCCCGCGTCGATACGCCTGAAAATCGCGCATCGCTTCGGTATACGGAGTCGCCGCGCGGCGTTGCACTATCGGGCAATACGCATCCAAAAAACTGTCGCCCAACGCGCGCACAAATTGGAAGGCGCGCGCAAAGCCGCCTTGTCGATAATCATCAAAAAATAATCCGCCGATGCCGCGCGTCTCGTTGCGATGTGCGAGATAAAAATAACGGTCGCATTGTTGTTTTAAGCGCGCGTATAACTTGTCATCGAAACGGTCGCAGGTTTGTTTGGCAATGCGATGCCAATGAATGCAATCTTCATCGAATGCATAGCACGGCGTTAAATCATAACCGCCGCCAAACCACCAAGTTGGCTGCGCGGTGTTCAACTGAAAAAACCGCGCATTAAAATGACAACACGGCACCGCTGGATTGCGCGGATGCAACACCGCCGAAACGCCGCAGGCTTCGAATGATGCATCGTCGAGTTGCGCGCCAAGATGCGCATGCGCGTCGCGCGCGGCAGTCGGCAAATGCGCGCCGTGTACATGCGAAAAATTCACCCCGCCCTTTTCAAACACTTCGCCATCGGTTAGCGCGCGCGTGACGCCGCCGCCGCCATCGTGATGTTGCCATTCATCGATGCCGAAATTGACAACCGGTTCAAACGCGCCGAGTTGTTCGCATACCTTAATTTGCAACGCGCGAAAATATGCGACGACTGCATCGACATCGACAACATCGGTGGCGGCGTCGACGGTGGCATCGACATCGACGTCGACATTCGTAACATCGACTCGGTCGACATCGTTTGTGTAACGGTTATTTTGCATTTGCATCGTGTGAAATTTATCCGCGCACAACCCGCCCGTCGGCGGCGCGAATTATCGATGGCGCAGTTCGACGCCCAATCGGTTCGTCGACAATGAAATCGACTTCATCGGCAAACACGCGCGCGACCGATTGCGCACTGCGCAACATCGGTTGCCCGGCGCGGTTTGCGCTGGTCGACACCAACGGCATCCGCGCCAATCGACACAATTGCGCGGCAACGCGATGCGCAGTGACGCGCACCGCCAAAGTGTCATGCGCGCCGCGCAATTCGCGCGGTGTGCGCGATGCACATTTTGCCGCCGGCAACAGCCAAGTGTTTGCGCCGGGCCAGGAAGCGAGAACTTCATCGGGGAAATTATCGATGCGCGAATCGCCGTATCGCGAACCCAACGACAACCACGGCGCAAGTCGCGCCGCACAATCGGCAATGATAATCATGCCTTTGGCGCGCGCGCGGCGTTTGATGCGCAAGATGCGGCGCAAGGCGCGGCGATTGCGCGGGTCGCAACCGAGCCCGAAACACGCTTCGGTCGGATAGGCGATGACGCCGCCGGCGCGCACCAGTTGCGCGGCGTGTTCAAGTGCGGCGCGGTTCAAGACGTCGAATCGCGCAACGTACGCAACGAGGTTTGCAACGCGGCATCAGCGGCGGCGACTGCTTGCGCATTGTCGGCGCGTTCGGCGCGCACGCGCTTGGCGAGGTTGGCGTCGGTCAACGCCAAAATTTGCGCGGCAAGATGCGCGGCATTTTTTGCGCCGGGCTTGCCGATGGCAACGCAAGCCACCGGCACGCCGCCGGGCATCTGCACCGTGGACAACAATGAATCGCGCCCGTTCAACGCCCCGCCTTCGAGCGGCACGCCAATCACCGGTCGCGTCGTCATCGCCGCCACCGCCCCGGCCAAATGTGCGGCCAGCCCGGCCGCGGCGATAAACACCGCGCAACCGCGCTGTTCGGCATCGGCGACATACTCATGAGTCGCCTGCGGCGTGCGATGCGCCGAAGTAATCTTCGCCTCGAAATCCACCGCCAATGCGCGCAACACTTCGAAGGTCGACTGCATCACCGGCAAATCGGATTGCGAACCCATCAATACGGCTACGAACGGTTTTTTCATTGGGTTAACTTAAGTGGGTGGAGTGGGTTTATTTTACAAAGTTACAAAGTTACGTTGCACTTTGTAAATGTTACTTTGTAAAAGTTACTTTGTAACGTTACTTTGTAACGTTACTTGCGAATGTTACTTTGCAAAAGTTACAAAGTTACTGTGTGAATGTTACATTGTAAAGTTACTATGTCAAGTTACTTTATAAAGTTACTTTATAAAATTACTTAACCATCCGCGCGCAATCAAAACAGTGTTTTGTTATTCACGGTCACGCCCTTCGCGCATGGCGCGAATAAATTCGGCAATAAAATCGCGCACAAACAACGTCGCCAAAATCAACAGCCAGATAAGAAACACCGCCAGCCGAAACGCAAACACCGCCAAATGAAACGCGCCCAATGCGACAAAATAAATGATATGCATATACACCGCATTCTTGCCGCGAAATTGCACGCCGGCAATTTTGACCGATGAATAACGCGGCTTGATAAAGTTGAACGCGCCGATGTCGGTTTTCATCGATGCGCTGCCGCCGGTTTTGGATAAATTGAAATTCATCGGACCGCACTGCCAGCGACCAATTAATCGAAACTTGCCGTTTTGCAGCGCAACCCGCGCGCCTTTGGCGACTTGCGTCGAGGCGCGCAAGCCGCGCGCGGTGTTGGCGGTGAAATTAAATCGTCCGAGCCGTTGTTGTATGCGCAACGCCACACCGCCGGTGCGCGATGCGCGGGTGTATTTTCCGCGATGCTCAATCCGCACCTGCCGCCCGTCGGCGTCTTTTTTGCCCAGCCCAAACATAACGGCAAAGTAACACAGCCGCCGCCGTTTCGCAACATCGATGAGTGGGCGGGAAGTGATGGTGACAAGTTAATGGTGGCGAGTAATGGTAATCAGTGACGAGTGACAGTTACAAGTGACAAGTTAACGGCGTAAGTTACAGTGACACGTTTACAGTGACTAAACCGACAGCGGCAAGTTGCGGCGACAGTGTAAAATGGCGCGATGAACGACTTGACCGACACCATCGAATTCGCCAATCATCTGCCCAAAGCCGAGTTGCATTGCCACATCGAAGGCGCGCTCGAAGCCGAGATGTTGTTTGAGATGGCGGCGCGCAACAACACGAAGTGCAACTACGATTCAGTCGAGCAATTGCGCGAGGCCTATCAATTTTCGCGCCTGCAGGATTTTTTGGATATTTATTATCAAGGCATGAACGCACTTTGCACCGAGCGCGATTTTTATGAATTGACGCGCGCCTATCTGCAAAAAGCCGCCGCGCAACACATTCGCCACACCGAAATTTTCTTCGACCCGCAAGCGCACACCGTACGCGGCGTCGCGTTTGCCGAAGTGGTCGGCGGCATTTGCGCGGCGTTGGAAGATGCGCGGCGCGAACTCGGAATCACTTCGAATTTAATCATGTGCTTCTTGCGGCATTTGGATGAACGCGACGCCTTCGATGCATTGCAAGCCGCTGAACCGCATCGAAGCCAACTCATCGGCGTTGGTCTCGACTCGAGCGAACGCGGGAATCCGCCGCAAAAATTTGCGCGCGTCTTCGCCGAAGCCAAACGACAAGGCTATCGTTGCGTCGCCCACGCCGGCGAAGAAGGCGCGGCGCAATACATTTACGGCGCATTGGATTCGCTCGGCGTCGCGCGCATCGACCACGGCAACGCCGCCGACGGCGACGATGCATTGATTGCGCGGTTGGTGCGCGAACAAATTGGGTTGACGATGTGTCCGCTGTCGAATTTAAAACTCGGCGTGATTGCCGACATGCGCGAACATCCGCTGCCGAAGTTGCTGGCGCGCGGCGTATGCGTAACCGTAAACTCAGACGACCCGGCGTACTTCGGCGGCTATCTAAACGAAAATTATCGCGCGCTTATCGAAGCGTTTTCATTACCGCGCGAAACGTTGGTGCAATTGGCGCAAAACAGCGTACGCGCATCGTTTGCCGATGATGCCCGCCAACGCGAATTGCTCGACGCGATTGACCAATACGCAAACGCGTTTGATGATTGATTTGATATGATTTGATTTAATATTTAATACCGTCAATCCACAATCACTCCACCCCATGCCAACCCCCGCCACGCAACGCATCGTCGCGCTTGATTTTTTGCGCGGCTTGATGATGGTGATTATGATGCTCAATCACCTGACCTATTTCCCGCTGATTTCCATTCTCGGCGAGGTGTCGCCGTTCACTTTCCAGCCGCTCGGTTTTGTAACCGCCGCCGAAGGATTTTTCTTTCTGTCCGGATTATTGCTCGCCTGGGTGTATACCCCGCATTATCAACGCAACGGCATCGGCGCATTCGATGCGCGCATGTTAAATCGCGGCATGATAATTTACGCGCATTATTTATTCGCCTATGCATTCGTGGTTGCATTGTTTTTAATTCCGTGGTTTGCCGAACATTGGCCGTATAACTGGGACAGTCAAGAGGCGATTAAAAACGCGCCGTTTGCAATGTTGTTGCGCGCGGCGGTGTTTACGCATCAAACCGGGCTGTTGGATATCCTGCCGTTGTATGTATTTTTCTGCGCGTTTACTTTATGGGTGATGCGCGAATTAACCGCCGCACGACCGATGCGCGTGTTGGTGGTGTGCGTTGCATTGTGGGCGATTGCGCAGGCGCGTCCGCAGTTGGCGATTGAACAACTCGCGGCGGTGCAACTCGGTTGGTTCGAAGTGTTGGCGTGGCAGTTAATTTTTGTCGCCGGGTTTGCGCTCGGCTATTACCGCCGCATTGACCAAAACTTCCGCATACCGATTCGTCGCGATTGGCTGGTGTTTGCCGCGTGCATTTGCGCGCCGCTTTTTTTCTATCGACATTATGTAAACGCCAACGCACCCGACGCCATCGCCGCGCTTATCGATGCGCGCAACTTGGGCGCGATACGCCTCATCAACACCGTAGCGTTGGGGTATTTAATTTATGCGCTGTATCAATCCCGCCCGCATTGGTTTCGCGCGCGATTTTTTTGCGGCATCGGACGTTATGCAATCGATGTGTTTGTTTGGCACATTATGCTTTGTTATGCACTGATGCCGTTGCGCCCGCATCTGGCACAGTTGGCGTTGCCGATTAACATTGCATTGTGGCTTGCGCTCACCGCAAGTTTATATCTGCCGGTGTGGTTGCGCGAAAAGTTGTCGTCCAACCGCACAAGCGCGCGACGGTAACGCAAACGGAAACTTTAACTTGTTGACTGACGGCGTCGACTTATTATGTCGACTTAACTCGACAACTTAACCTGTTAACTTAACTTGTTAACTTAACCTGTTAACTTAACGCATCGACTTATATCGTCGATACGCTCGCCGTCACAATCGACTCAATCGCCCAAACAACACGCCCGCACCGCCTCGATTTGCGCGCGTTGGTGCGGTTGCACTTCCTGTCCGGGAGTCGCGGCGTATTCGGCGAATGGATTGCGCACGGCGGTTTTTTCACCGCGCAACGTTTCCATCACCGCCAAGCCGCAATACGGCGCAAGCGCCGGCGAATAGCCGCCTTCGTGACACATCAACACGCGCCCGCCGGCGCAATCGCGCGCAACCGCCAAAAGTTTTTCGGTCATTGCCGCATAGGTTTCCGGCATGCACATCATCCGCCCGAGCGGGTCCAAAATGCATGCATCGAAGCCGCTGGACACGGTGATTAACTCCGGCGCAAACGCGCGCAACGCCGGCGTAACGATTTCATCGAACGCCAACAGATACGCGCCATGCCCGCCGCCGGGCGGCAACGGAATGTTGATGTTGGCGCCAACGCCGCGCCCGACGCCGCGCGCATGCATCGCGCCGGTGGTCAAGGGAAAGCAGCCGTCTTGATGCAGCGAGATGGTCAGCACCGACGGGTCATCGTAAAACATCGCTTCGGTGCCGTTGCCGTGATGCACATCCCAATCGACATTGGCGATTTTGCCGACGCCCAATTTGGTTTGCGCGTGACGAATCGCGACCGCGACATTATTAAACAAACAAAACCCCATGCCGCGGTCGGGCATTGCATGATGTCCGGGCGGACGCACCAATGCATAGCCGTTGTCAATCGCGCCGCCGCACAACGATTCGATGCCGGCCAACACGCCGCCCGCGGACAGCCGCGCGATTTCATAACCGCCGGCGCCGAACGGGGTGTCGTCGCCGGCATTGCCGCCGCCGGCTTCGCTCAGTTGCCGAATGCGTTCGATGTACTCGCGCGCATGCACGCGCGCCAATTCATCGACTTCGGCATAACGCGGCTTAATCGAATGCAATGAATCCAACAAGCCGCTGACTTCCAACAAGTTGCGAAAACGACGTTTGGCCGGCGGACTTTCGATGTGCGCATCCGGCTCGACGCTTAATCCCGCCGGCGCTTCGCAGGCGGCGATGCCGGTGGTGTGCCACATGTAAAGTTCGTGGAAAATAAAGCCGGTGTTGTTCATGTCGTTATGCGCTTTGGAATTTTCGGGTTGAGGTTAAGGTTAAGTTTCGAGTTCGAGTTCGAGTTCGAGTTTACTTTTAAAGTTAAATTACAGTGCAAGTTAAAGTTAAAATAAAAATAAAAATAAAAGCAAGTTAAGTTAAAGTGCAAATCCTTTCGCACAATGCAATTACACTTAACATTATCACATACCCGCGCGCAATTGACTTATACTGTCGCACCGCTTGTTTGCGTAATCGTTACCATCAACGCAAAACTTCATCCGCGAATAAAGTATTCATTCGTAAAACAAATCGTAAAACAAATTAAATCAACGCCAACCCAATGGAAACTCATCTGCATGAATGGGCGCATTTAACCTTGCGGTGGATTCATTTCATCGTCGGCGTCGCTTGGATTGGCGCATCGTTTTATTTCAATTGGTTGGAAAACAATTTGCAGCGCAATCATCGTGACGATAACGACGATGACGATGACGACAATGACAGTGACAACAATGACAACGCCAAACAAGACGCCGCCATCGCCGGGCGGTTATGGGCGATACACGGCGGCGGGTTTTATCATTTAACCAAATACAAAAACGCCCCGCCGCAACCGCCGCAGCCATTGCATTGGTTTAAGTGGGAGGCGTATACCACTTGGTTGAGCGGCGCGGCGTTGTTAACTTTGGTGTATTACGTTAATGCGCGCGCGTTTTTGTTGCGCGCCGATTCGCCGATTGGCGAATGGCAGGCGATTGCGATTGGCGCGTTGACCTTGCCGCTTGCGTGGTTGGCATACGATGCATTGTGTCGTTCGCCGTTGCGGCGCGCACCAACGGCGTTGGCGGCATGCATCTTTGCATTGTTGACCGCATTGGCCGCCGGGTTGGGCGAAGTGTTCGGCGCGCGCGCCGCATACATCCACGTCGGCGCGGCGATTGGCACGATGATGGTCGGCAATGTTTTCTTTGTCATCATCCCGGCGCAAAAGGAAATCGTCGCCGCGTTGAATGAACAACGTCGCCCGCAACGCGCACTCGGCGCGGCCGGGTTGTTGCGTTCGCGCCACAACAATTATTTAACCTTGCCGGCGTTGTTCACAATGATTAGCGCGCACTTTCCAAGCGCCTATTCGAATGCGCACGGCTGGGCGGTGCTGGCAGCCTTGTCGCTGGCCGGCGTCGCGACGCGTCATTATTTTAATGTGCGCAAAAAATCACGCCACGCCGGTTGGCTGTTGGCGGTCGCGGCGATGATTATGATTGCGACCGCGTATCTAACCGCACCGCGAGTCGATGCGCGCGTCAATGCGCAAGTCAATGCACAAGTCAATTCACAAGTGACCGCACAACTCGATGCGCACACCGCCGCCGCGCCGACCACCGCGCAAATTGCGCCGATAATTTACGCGCGCTGCACCACCTGCCATGCGCGCACGCCGAGCCAACCCGGCTTTGCCGCGCCGCCGGTTGGCTTGATATTGGAAACCATCGACGACATCGAACGCGCTGACGCGCGCATCTACACCACCGCCGGCGCGGGCAACAGCATGCCGCTTGGCAACTTAACCGGCATGACCGATGCCGAGCGCGCGCGGCTCATCCGCTGGTATAATACGCGGCGCAACAATTCGACAAATTGACTCACTGACAACACGGCAACGCCATTAAAAATAACGCGTAAACTTAAGTCGCAAACTTAAGTCGTAACTTTAATTCGTACAATTAATTCGCAACGACGATGCGTTAAGTTAATAATCGCAAGCGCACAGTTAACAACGTCGACCAACACCATCGACCGCGTTAATAATGTGAACTGTGTTTACCAAATTAACCAACCTTAACCGCGCAACGTCGATAACATCAACGGCACACCAACACAACACACCAATGACCTATCCGCGCGATTTAACCGGCTATGCCGACGCCGTACCGCACGCCGCCTGGCCGGACGATGCGCGCGTCGCCCTGCAGTTTGTGGTTAACTACGAAGAAGGCGGCGAGAACAACATTCTGCACGGTGATGAATCTTCCGAAGCGTTTTTATCCGAGATTGTCGGCGCGCAGCCGTATCGCAATGTGCGCCACTTTAATATGGAATCGATTTATGAATACGGTTCGCGCGCCGGGTTTTGGCGGCTGCATAAAATGTTCACCGCGCGAAAAATTCCGGTGACCGTGTTTGCCGTGGCCATGGCATTGACGCGTCATCCGCGCGCGGTCGCGGCGATGCTCGAGGCCGATTGGGAAATCGCCAGCCATGGTTATCGTTGGATTGATTATCAATTCATCGATGAAGAAATCGAGTTGACGCACATGCAACAAGCGATTGAGATTCATCAACAAGCCACCGGCGCGCCGCCGCAGGGATTTTACCTCGGGCGCACCAGCCCAAACACCCATCGCCTGACCGCCGAGCAGGGCGATTTTATTTACAGCGCGGACAGTTACGCCGACGACCTGCCGTATTGGAACAATCATTACGCCAAACCGTTGTTGATGGTGCCGTATACATTGGATGTTAACGATATGCGTTTTGCAACGCCGCAGGGCTTTAACAGCGGCGAACAATTTTTTGCGTATTTAAAGGATTCGTTCGATGCGTTGTACGCCGAAGGCGAAACCCATCCGAAGATGATGTCGATTGGTTTGCATTGCCGATTGGTCGGTCGCCCGGGGCGCGCCGCCTCCTTGGCGCGGTTTTTGGATTATGTGCGCGAACATCCGCGCGTGTGGCTGGCGCGACGCATCGATATCGCCAACCATTGGCGCGCGCATCATCCGCACGCGCCGGCGAAGTAACATCGACGAATTAATGTCGACAAAGTCACGTCGACAACTTAACGTCGACAAATTTACATCGACAACTTAACATCAACCCATTAACATTAACCAATTAACATCACAACGTTAACACCAACGAGACAACATCGATGAACGAAACCGAACTTGCAAAACGCTGGGTAAACTTAGCCTCGGATAAACTCGGCGGCGTCGCCGCGCAATGCAGCGACGATTTTTTTGCGCCGATGCGGCGAATGTTGCGCGACACGCCGCCGGTGTTTATCGACGGCAAATACGACGACAACGGCAAATGGATGGACGGCTGGGAATCGCGCCGCAAACGAATCCCCGGACATGATTGGTGCATCGTGCAATTAGCCTGCGCCGGCGTCATCCACGGCGTCATCATCGACACCTCACACTTCACCGGCAACTATCCGCCGGGCGCGTCGCTCGAAGCCTGCATCAGCACCGCGCCGGATGAATCGACCGAATGGCATGAACTCATCGCCCAATGCGAATTGGGCGGCGACCGCGTGCATGTTTTTGCGGTCGACGACGCGCGCGCGTTCACCCATGTGCGCCTCAATATCCACCCCGACGGCGGCGTCGCCCGCCTGCGCGTTTATGGCGCGCCGCAAATTGATTGGCAACAACGCGCCGCCGATGAATGCATCAATTTCGCCGCGGCACTTAACGGCGCGGTGGCGTTGACTTGCAATGATGAACACTTCGGCTCGATTCGCAATCTACTCGCGCCCGGCGACGGCGTCAATATGGGCGACGGTTGGGAAACCCGCCGCCGCCGCACGCCGGGCCACGATTGGGCGATTATCGCGCTGGCGCATGCCGGCGTCATCCGCCGCGCCGAAATCAGCACCGCGCATTTCAAAGGCAATTATCCGGATCGCTGCAGTTTGCAGGGCGCATGCCTGGCGGATGCGCAAGCCAACGCCGTCGACCAATTGGCAAGCGTCAGCGAACAATGGAAAATGTTATTACCCGAAGTTAAACTGCGCGCCGACCACGCCCATCGCTTCGACGCCGAAATCATCGACTTGGGCGCGATTACCCATGTGCGCCTCAACATCCATCCCGACGGCGGGGTTAGTCGTTTGCGTTTATTCGGCACGTTGTCTTAAACGCGCATTGTCTTAAGTCAAAACAAAACCGCAACCCGCGACTAAACAAATGCAACTTCACGCTCGTCCGTTGACCAAAGCCGCGTTTGCGCCGTTCGGTGAGGTGATTGAAATCGCCGACGCCAAACAATTGCAAATCAATCAAGGGCGCACGACGCGCTTCGATGGTTTATGCACGATTGACATCGCCGATCCGCGCGAACAACACCCCGGCGTTGCGATTGTCAATCTGTTTCGCACCAACCCCCTGCCGCTGCCGCATCGCGTGCAATTAATGGAACGCCATCCGCTCGGCACGCAGGCGTTTATCCCAACCGACTCGCTGCCGTTTTTGGTGCTGGTCGGCGCGCCCAAGCCAATACTGCACGGCGAAGATTTAACGTTGTTTATCACCAACGGCAAACAAGGCGTCAACTTCCATAAAAACACCTGGCATCACCCCAACATCGCCCTCACCAAAACCCGCGACTTCATCGTCATCGACCGCCGCGGCGACGGCGATAATCTGCAGGAGATTGCGGTGGAGGATGAGGTTTGGATTGCGGCGGTGGAGTGATTGCGGTCAACCGCTATTGCATCAACTCGGCGGCGGCAATTGCGCAGCCGTCGGCGTCAGATTCAAACACCTTTGTTCTGCCGAAGTATTCATCCCACATTTTATAGTGTTGGTTGCGGCTTTTGGCGGTCGCCAACGCGCGATGCGCGCTCGGCAGATAACAAATCAACACTTCGCTTAAATTGTTGTCCGGCAACTCGCCCATGTTGACCGTTTTGTTGCGCAGGTCTTTGAGTCGTTCAATCGTCCACTCATCGCTGGCGGTGCGGTATTGGCTGAACCAATCGGCGTTTTGCAACATATCGGAAAATAAAATCAATCGCGCCGGCGCGTTAATCGGCTTGCCGTTGGCGGCGTGCATAACGTCTTCGATGCCGCCGATGATGTAGGATTTTTTCTGTTCAACATTAACCTTGGCGTAACGCTCGGCGGCGACGACCACTTGGCTCTGCAGTTTTTCATACGCCTCACAGGCGCGTCGAATTTGTTGCCGCAACCCTTCGCCGACCGAACGCGCCCAACGATAATCGTCGGCGATAATCGCCGGACATTGGTCGCGCGTTACATTTTTTCCGGCGGTGCTGATGCGGCTGATGTCCGGGCTGCAAAAATCCTGCACCACTTTGCGCGGCGCGGCAAAATCGGTTTGCATCTGGCTGATAATCAACCGCTCGCGCGTCCTTAAGTTTTCCGCAACCGACCGCAAGGCGGCTTGCAACGCGGCGCGCTGTTGACGATTCAACGGCTCGGTCAAATCAATATGCACAAAGGTTTTGCCGACAATGTATTTGTCGTTGGCCGGGCATAAGTTACTCGACTTGATTGCAATCGTGTCGTTGGAATTGCGACCGGAAATCATCAACACCAACGTGATAAACACAACAACCGAAGCCGCAGTCACCGCCAACGTCACCGCGCGTTGCCGCGAAACTTGCGGATTGGGTTGCGCGGTGCGATGTCGATGCGGGCGGGCGCGCGATTGGTGACGTCGGTTGCGCTGTGCATGCGCGCGCCGGTTTGGCGTCGACCGCTTGGGCGCCGAATGCGAATCATCGGCAAAAAACCAATCCTTGATTCGCTCAATCAACGACGGCTTCATTGCATCAACTCAGTGAATGCGCTTAAGGCGCGTGTCAAATTGCTCGCTCCATTTGGTGCCGAGGTCGGCGCTTTTGCCGTGCCAATCATCGCTTTTCTTGCGCACCGACTGCAGATACGCATCGACACTCCCGAGCAACTCCCGATTGTCTTGAAAGAATTTATCGATGCCAAGGTCGGCGGTGAAATGACTGTCGACCTCGGCCAACTCGGGGAAACCTTCCCAGAATGTCGGCGTGGGGTCAACCGCCAACTCGCGGTTGTGCACGTTGGCTTGACGATACTCGCTGATGTCGGCGCTGTACGCCGGATACAGTTTTGTGGTGTACGCACCGTTGATGATTTGCCGAAGGTTTTTTAATGTCGCGTTCTTTGTGCGGATTATTAAAATCGCCTGTTCAGCCAACCGCGCGTTGCTGTTCGCCGTTTGATTGGCTTCATCGACCGCTTCGCGCACACTGGTTTCATGCGCCTGCAAAAACGCATCCCACTTGGCTTTGGCGACATCAAACCGAATCTTGAGTATGGAATAGCCGCGAAACTTGTCAGTCCACAACACGACCTTCCAACCAAACACGCCGAACGCCAATACGTTGACAATAAACACCGCAATGTTGGGCGTACTGCCAAGCACCGACACATAGCCGCCGCCGATAACATCCAAACTAATTTTTAATTTGGCAAACGCGCCTTCGGCTTGGGCGATGTCAGCCGCGGCGGCGTCGCGCCAACCGAGCAACAAACCAAACGCGCAAACAAACATTACAAAAAGCAACACGCAACATGTCGCACCCAATGCGCGCACCGCAGGCGGCTGTCCGCGCCGCACAAACTGCATTGTCCACGCAAAGGCGAACGCCAACAACATCACAATCACCACTGCAAGCAACGCGGCAATCAACGCTTGATTCGCGCCGATTTCACCGGCAAGCAACGCGTAATTGACCACAAACTCAATCACCGCCAACACCGCCCCCCAAGAAATCAAATGCCAGACGGAAAGTTTGCCGTTGACCCAATCCAACTCTTCATCGGGCGACAGTTTCAATCTGCGGCGAAAATTGACAATCGCGTTGTTGGCTTGGGTGACCGCTTTGCGCGTTTCCTTAATTTGCTGGTCGGTCTCTTGCGGACGGGATTCATTGTAGTGGGCTTGCGCGATTTGCTGATACGGCGTCGTCTCAACCGCATCCGAAATCTGCAACAGGCGGGCAAATGCGTCGGCAATGTCTTTTTGCAATACTCGAACTGTGCGCTGCAAAAAATCCTCCGCCAAATGCATGTAACGTTCACGGATGTTTTTTTCATTGCCGGTCGGTTTGTTTTCGCGCGCGCTTGGCACCGCCCCGCCCGGTTGGGCTGCATCTTGTTGTCCCAACATTGCCGGGTCGACGCCGCCCGCCAGTTCAGTAATCTCGGCGTCCAACTCCCGCCCGATGCGCGCCACATCATCGTCCATTAAAAACGCTTCGTCGTCGACCGACTCCGGTGTGCGTCGCGCGGCTTTCTTGCATAGCCCGACAACAATCAACGCCAGCCCAAACAAAAAACACAGCGCAGTAAACGGCCAACTCGCGCCAAGAATGCTGATTTCCGGGCCGATTGCAAACAGTGATTCGCCGGTCGGACTCTTCTGCCCGCTCCACAAACTTGCGCGGATGTCGTCGGTGAGAAAATCCAACAACAACGCAACTCCGGCGGTAAAAGCAAACAACACCCCGAGCCATATAATCGCCGCGCGATTAAGATGGCGATGCGCCAACCAAACCAAACCAACCGCCGCAAGTGCAGCCAGTGCAAGCAGAAAATTCATCATCACAGGTTGCCTCGTTTTTTTTGATTACAACAAAAAGGGGAATTTAAAAGTGCATTGTTAAAAAACAAACCGCCTTGGCGAACAATCTCCGCGTCGCGCAAAAAGCGTGGTGGGTCTGGGAAGATTTGAACTTCCGGCCTCACCCTTATCAGGGGTGCGCTCTAACCGACTGAGCTACAGACCCGCGTTTGTCGGATGACGATATGCACTTTGCAAGGCGCGCACGATAGCAAATGCACATTGCGATTGCAAGCGGCACGGGTTATGCCGGCTTGTCGCCGGCGATGGTGACGCGTCTGCCTTTGCGTTCGTTTGGCCAATAATCCCAAATCGCGCGATGCATGCAACAGCGGTTATCCCACATCGCCACATCGTTTTGCGACCAGCGAAAACGGATTTGATGGTCGACGTGTTCGGCGTGGTCGTACAATAGCGCCAGCAATGCATCGCTCTCGACGCGCGCCAATTCGTTTATGCGCGTCGTGAAGGTGCGGTTGACATACAACGCCTTGCGCTTGGTTTGCGGATGGGTGCGCACCACCGGATGTTGCGCGCTTGGGCAATGAATTTGTTCGTCGCGTTGACCGCGGTCGGCGTATCTGCCGCGATAGACGTGTTCGGATTGATGGGTTGCGCTGAGTGTGCATAACATCGTTTGCAACGGCGGCGACAGTGTATCGAATGCGCGATACATATTGCTGAACATCGTGTCGCCGCCGCATTCGGGCAGGATATGCAATTGCAAAATTGTGCCGAGCGGCGGGCGTTCATCGCAGGAAACATCCGAATGCCAAAATTCGCCGTTGGCGATTTTCGACTCCTTGTGCGCGTGAATTTCAAAAATTTGCGGATGACCGCGCATCGTCGGCGCAGCCGGATGATGATGCAACGCACCAAACAATTCGCCAAAGGCAATGTGCGCACTCGGCGGAATTTCGCGCTGCTCCTTAAAAAACAACACTTGATAATGCAAAAACGCGCGCTCAATTTCCGCAAACACTTCGCTCGACACCGCCTGCGCTAAATCCACCCCGCGCACTTCGGCGCCAAGACACGGCGCAAACGGACGCACGTCGATATGTTGATAGGTTTCTTTGTTGGACATTGAAGTCGAAGTTAAAGTTAAAGTTAAAGTTAAAGTTAAAGTTAAATTTGTACGGATGAAGTTGTGAAGTTGTAAACTTATAAAGTTAACAAGTTACAAATAAATTTATAAATAAAAGTTACCGAAAAAGTTACAAGTAACGTTACCAAACAAGTTAACCCCACTTAACCATTATCGCAAGTCCCGCGCAAACGCGCGAATATCATCAATCAACAACTGCGGCGCTTCGACTGCGGCAAAATGCCCGCCGCGCGGCATTTCGCTCCAACGCTGAATGTTATACACCCGCTCGACATACGAACGCGGCGGCCACGCCAACATCTCTTTGGGAAACAACGCCGCCGCGGTCGGCACTTCGACGCGCGCGCCGTGCGGCGACAACACCCGCCCGCCTTCCTCGCGGCGCGCATAATAAATCCACGAGGCGGTGTTGAAGGTGGCGGTGACCAAATAAATCATAATGTTGGTCAGCAGCCAATCCTTGTCGTAGGCGCTTTCGATGTCGTCGTCGGCGATATCCGACCACGAATGAAATTTTTCGATAATCCACGCGGCGACGCCGACCGGGCTGTCCATCATTGCATAACTTAATGTTTGCGGCTTGGTCGCCTGTTGGGTGCGATAGCCGTCCTCGCTCACCTGCTCGCGCGCAAATCGTTGCGCCCATTCGCGTTCGGCGGCGGTGCGCGGTTCATCCGGCGGGCGCATCGTCATAATGTTAATGTGTATCGCGCGACACGCCGGCGCATGCGCAAAGCCGAGCCACGATGCAATCGCCCCGCCCCAATCGCCGCCTTGCGCAAGATAGCCGTTCAACCCAAGCGTCTCGCGCATCAATTTATCGAACAACGCCGCGATGTTGCGCGGGCCAATCGGGCGCGACGGCTTTGCCGAAAACCCAAACCCCGGCAACGACGGCGCGATTACATCAAAGGCGTCAGCATCATCGCCGCCAAAGCGAGTCGGATGCGCAAGCGGTTCGATGATATTCACAAACTCGGCGATCGAACCGGGCCAGCCGTGCGAGATAAGTAACGGCAACGGCGAATCGCCGTCTCCCTTTTCATGCACAAAATGCAAATCGCATCCATCGACCGTCGCGACAAATTGCGCAAACCGATTCAATCGCGCCTCGTGCTTGCGCCAATCATATTGCGCTACCCAATACGCGCAAAGTTCCTTCATATAATCCAAGTTCGCGCCGTATTGCCAACCGCCGTCGCTCGGCATTTCATGCCACGGATAATTCGCCACGCGCGCGGCAATCCAATCCAATGTCGCATCAGGCACCGCAATCTTAAACGGGCGAAGATTCATGTTCATCCGCGCATCAACGCCCGCCTTGTATGATGCGATTCAAAATCATCGCGCAGAATAAAATCGCAAAGCCGGCAAGGATGCCTTGCCCGACATTGGCGTATTGCAACGCTTCGAGTACATCTTCGCCGAGTCCTTTTGCGCCGATGAGCGACGCGACCACGACCATCGCCAAACTTAACATGATGGTTTGGTTGATGCCGGCAAAAATCGACGGCGCAGCCAACGGCAAATCGACGCGGCTGAGCAAATACCATTTGGATGCGCCGAACGCCAACGCGGCTTCGCGAATCTCCGCCGGCACGCCGCGCAAGCCGAGCACGGTTAACCGCACCACCGGCGTGCCGCCAAAAATCATCGTGATTACAATCGCGGCCGGTTTGCCGACGCTGAACAACGCAATCACCGGAATCATAAAAACAAACGACGGCATGGTCTGCATGAAATCCATAATCGGTCGAATCACTCGATATAAACGATCGCGGCGCGCGCACAATACGCCGAGCGGAATGCCGAGCGTGATGCTGATGCAGGCGGCGGTGCCGAGCAGGGCGAGCGTGGTCATCGCCTTTTCCCAAAAGCCGAAAAAGCACATTGCGCCAAGCGAGGCTGCGGCAAACGCCGCGCCGCGCACGCCGGCGGTCAAGCCGGTCAACAGCACAATGAAACTCATCACAATCGGCCACGGCGTTTGCACAAACAACAATTCCAAATAATCCAAACAAACGCGGATGCCGTGCGAGATAAATGAAAACACGCCGGCGCCGTGTTCGGTCAGCCAAGCGAAAAAGGCGACGATGCCGTCAATCGCCGCGAGGCGATATTGCGGGTCGTGCGGAAATTCCCCAAGCGCGCCGGTCGGGTCGTCGAAGCCGTAGAACAATGCGCCGACGCAATACACAAACGCGACAAACAACGCGCTCAACAACACCGCCGCGCGCGACACGCCGCAGGTTACCGCGCGGTTGGACAGCCATTCGCTAAAGCGTTTTTCCAAAATGCGATTGGCGACCGCGCCTTGAATAAACTTCACCGCCAACAACAACGCCGCGCCGGTCGCCGCCACCCAAATCGCCGATTGTTCGGCGGTGAGGATTTGCGCATTGATGCCGTCGATTTCGCGCTGCAACACCGCTATCCACGCTTGAATGGTTTGCACCTTTTCGTCATCGACGGCCGCATCCAGTTGACGCCGCCGCAAGGTCAACGTGCCTTGAATATCGACGATGCGCGCACGCGCCTGCGCCGATAAATCGCCAAACAACCCGCGCATGATTTGCACCAAACCAAAAGTTTCGGCAATAACAAACGGCAACCCCCACTTCCACAACCCGCGCGCACCAAACCACACCGGACCAAACAACGCCGCCGCCCAATTAAAACTCCAGACAAACCCGGTGCGCGCGTTGATACGGCTAAACGCGCGCTGATAATAAGTCGGATTGGATTGCACAAACCGCGCAAGCAATTGATTGCGCGATGCATCGTTCGCGGCGTCGTTCGCCACACCGTTCGAGACGGTGTGCGGTGAATTAGGTTTCGTTTCGGTTGTGGCGTTCATTTGCACGGTCGATAATTGGTTCGCTTAGTCGCTATGGTCGCTTCACAGTCACTTCGACAACTTCACAGTTACTTCATGGTCACTTGGACAAGTTAATAGTTACTTCACAGGCACTTCGACAACTTGCGTCAACGATTCGCAATGCAAGTTAAATTACAAGTTCAAGTTAACCGTTATAAGTTACACCGTCGACAATCACTCCCCCGCCGCCCCTTCGATAACGGTCTGCAACAACGCATCTTTGGTAATCACCCCAACCCGGCGATTATCACGCATCACCACCAGCGGTTTATCGCGCGCAATTGCGGTTTGGATTAACGCGCGCAGAGAATCCTCCGCATCGCAACGCGGGCAATCGTCGCCAATCGCGCCGTGTTCGCGTTGATGCGATTCATAATCGCGCATTACCGCATGCGCGCGCACAACCTTTAATCGCGAGATGCCGGCGACAAAATCGGCGACATAATCATCAGCCGGATGCATCACAATGTTTTCAGCGGTGTCTTCCTGAATGATTCGCCCGTCGCGCATAATCGCAATGCGGTCGCCGATGCGCACGGCTTCATCCAAATCATGGGTGATGAACACGGTGGTTTTGTTCATCTCGGCGGCGAGATTCATAAACTGGGTTTGCAGTTGGCGGCGTATCAGCGGGTCGAGCGCGCTGAACGGTTCATCCATCAACAACACATCGGCATCCGATGCAAGCGCGCGCGCCAAGCCGATGCGTTGCTGCATGCCGCCGGACAATTCATGCGCAAACTTGTTGCCCCAACCGCTTAACTCGACGCGCTCGAGATTTTGTTCGGCGATTTGCATGCGGCGATTTTTATCGATGCCGCGAATCTCCAGCGGCATTGCAATGTTATCCAGCACCGAGCGATGCGGCATCAGCGCAAAATTTTGGAACACCATCGCAATGCGCCGATTGCGAAACGCCTGCAATGCGCGCGGCGCGAGTTTCATTACATCGACACCGTTGACATGCACTTCGCCGCGCGTCGGCTCCAACAGCCGATTGATGTGGCGCACCAGGGTGGATTTACCGCTGCCGGACAAGCCCATAATGCAGTAAATCCGCCCCGGCGCCACTTCAAACGAAACATTGGCGACGCCGATGACGCAATCGAATCGCGTCAACACTTCGCGCTTGGCGTCGCGCTCGGCAATCCGCGCGCGCCGCAGTTGGTCAAACGCCTCCGCGCTTCGCTTGCCGAAAATTTTCCATACATCGACGACGCGAATCGCCGGCGTATCGCTCAAAGCCCCAACCAGCCGTCAACCCGCGCGGAGTTTTCGTCAATCCATTGGTTGGTCACTTCATCGGCGTCGCGATTCAATCCGGCGATTTGATAGGCGAAATAACTGACATCGTCGGATTCCAACGCCATGTTTTGCAAAAACTCGTGGATAATCGGCGAACGCGCGCGCAAGGATTTGGAATACGCCACCTGCACTTTTTTCGGCGCGTCTTCGCTGGCGACATGCGAATTTTCATACCAATCGGGGTCGTCGCTCGGCTGTTTCATCACATATTTCGCCGGGTTATGCGCCGGCTCTTCGAGGCGCACGATGTCGTATAAAAACCAAATCGCATGCGGCGAATAACAATAAAACGCATAGCCGCGCCCCTTGGCGATGGAATCGCCGACGGTCGCCTGCATCACGCTTTGCTCGGCGCGCACCGCATCCATAAACGGCAACAAGCCGTAATCGCGCACCTTAACTTCGTTGACATTGGCTGACGCCCAGCCCGGCGCGCCAACCCAAATTTCGCCCTTGCCGTTGCCGTCGTTGTCCATCAGTTTGGCGATATCCGGGCGCGCCAAATCGAATATCGAAGTGACGCCGCGTTTTTTGGAAAACTCTTCGGAGATGCAAAAACTTTGCTTGCCGATATAACTGTTTTTGCTGAGTTCCACCGTGCCTTCGCCATCGACATATTTTTTGGTGAAACTTTCCTGATTGGGCAGCCAAACATCCGGGTGCACATCGATGTCGCCCTTGCCCGCGCTCATCGCCTGAAAAATCGCGGCGTTGTTGCCCGGCACCAATTCGGCTTGCCCGCCAATGCGCCGCGTCACGACATTTTTAATTAAATGCGCGATGCTTTTTGCGCCAACCCAACTCGGCTCGCCAATGTTGACTTTTTCCGCGCCATGCGCGGTTGCGCCAATCATTAACGCCGCCATTAATGCCGCGCTTAATGTTGCACGTAACACTGACAATTTCATTTTGCTTCGTTTCATAACCAATCCCCCTTAGGATGTTGTGTGTAAATGTTGTGTGAATGTCGTGTGACTGTGAACCGTTACTTCCCCACCGTCCCCTTCGGCATCATCTGCGCGATTGCCATGCGTTGCACTTTGATGCGCACGCCGTTGGCGACTTCGAGGGTGATGAAGTTTTCGTCTACGGCGGTGATGACGCCGAGTGTGCCGCCGTTGGTTACGACTTCATCGCCTTTGGAGAGTTCGGCGACCATTTGTTTGTGTTGCTTGGCGCGTTTTTGTTGCGGGCGGATGAGCAGCAGATAGAAGACGACAAAAATCAGCACCATCGGCAATAAGCCCAAATAGCCGCTGCCGCCGCCGCCTTGTGCGAATGCGTCTGAGATGAAAAAGTTCATGAGTTAATTCCGGGTTGCAGGTTGTGATGAAAGTTTGCGACAAAAGTTTGTGACGAATAATTGTAACCAATTGACTGTTAATTAGTGACTGTTAATGAATAAAGAAATTTATTAACAGTGACAACAGCGCCTTAATAAAAAACGCCCGCCGTGTGCCTCGTTGTGTTCAACGAAGACGGCGGGCATCACCGAGCCACTTATCGAGTTGCGGGGTGACGCCGCCGTTTTGATTCGACTTGTTCGATGTGCGTTTATACGAATCGATGGGTTGATGCGAATCGACGCATTAAAACTTGACTTCACCCTGCAACAAGATTCGATTTTCGTCGTCGTCTTGGTTGTGGCGGCGTTCGCCGGTGAGGTTTAAATCGAAATACGGATGCGGCGACCAATCGACGCCGAGTCGATAGATGTCATCGGCGGCATCGCCGGCGACGGCATCGATGAACGGGGCGAATAATCCGTTGGCGCTTTGGATGCCGTAGGACAAGCGCGATTCGGTGCGCCACGCGTAGTTTTTGTCGGCCGCATCATTGTCGTCTCCGGCGTCGATGTCGTCCAACGAATCAGCATTCCATACGCGACCGAATTCGGTTTGCGATTCGCCGTAACTTGGGCGGATGCGCACGGCGAAGCCTTGCCCGTCGTTGCCGCTGCTGACGCGGAAATTGCCGTACGCGCCCCATTCGCTGTAATCATCGCGCCCGATTAAGCCGTGCGCGCCGATTTCGACGGTGGTGCGGTCGCCGAGATAATTCCAGCCCAATGCGGTTTCCATGCCGGCGCCAGAATCGCCGTCACCGCCATCGAGCCGCCAGCCGACTTCGGCAAATATCGCGCGATTGTCGTCTCGACGATTGGCGTCGTGCCATCGCGCCAAGATGCGTGTGCTGCTGGTGTTGAGGTTTTGCGGGGCGATGGTGTTTTCGTCGTCGACGTTGCCTTCGACTTTGATTTCACCGCGCCGCCATTCGCCGCGCACTTGCACTGATTCATTTAAATCGCCGCTGACGCCGAGGCCATAGGCGGTGAGTTTGAGGTCGCTTTTAAGCGCCGGCGTTAGCGATTCATCATCCGGCGTGACGGTCAATTCGCCTTCGCCAACCCCGGCGCTCGCGTATAAATTGACATCGCCGACGGCCCAGTTGATGTACGGATGCACCGCGTTAAGGTCGATTTCATATTCGCCTTCTTCCGACACAAGCGTCCCGGTATTATCCATTGCGTTCGTTTTGTAATCCATCGACGCACGGCTGCGCGATACGGCGAGGCCGAGCAAGGTGTCGTCGCTGACTTTGAAATCGAAGCCGAGATGTACGCCGCTGATGTTGCCGTCCCATTTAACCGTCGGCAACCCGCCTTCGGAGTCGGCGTCTTCATCATCGCCTTTCAATTGACGGAAATGCGCACTGCCCCAAACTGCGCCGGACGCGGTTGAATCCGCGCCATAACCGCCGCGATTAAACGGCAACACGAATTTGCTGTTGGCAATCAAGGCGGTGGTGTCGACTGCATCATCCGCCCACGCTTTAATGGTTTGCGCCAATGCCATCATCGGCGATTGCCCGCCAATCGATACAATCGGCACGGCGGATGTGGCGGTGGCAATGCGGTCGGTGATTGCGCCCAAGGTGCCGGCGACTGAGGCGGCGGCGACTTTGGACAGCATTTTTTCATTGACCGGCACCAATTCGGTGCCGTCTGCGACGCGCACTTTAAACGACTGGGTGACGAAAGTGGTAATCGGGTCAGTCGTGCCGACCGAATAGGTCGCAGTTAAGGTCAATTCCGTCGGTATCGGTTCATCGCCTGCACCAAAAGTGCCGTCGCCGGTAAGTTTTGGTTCGAAGCCGGCGGCGTTGGTGGAATAGGTCAACCCTTCGGCGACCGCATCGGCGGCGCCCAACGGCACAAGAGAATAGCCGGTCACTTCGACGCCGACCGCCCTTGTCACCAACAATCGGCTGGTCAAATCATATTGCACGGCTTGATTGACGCGGAAACGCAAATCGCCACCGCCGGCGGAAAACACTATCGGAACGATGTGCAGGTTAAAGGTCGCGCTTTCGACCACCCCTTTGGAATCGGTCACCGAGTAAATCACGCCGTTGTTGGCTAAATCATTCGCGCCCGAGGAGATGGTCAACGCCCCGCTAATCCGCCGCGTGTTTGCGTCGAACGCAAGGGCGGCGGTAAACGAGCCGTCGGCGGCGACAAAGGATTGCGAATAGGTATACGGACCTTGTCCGCCGCCGGCGGACGGCAATTGCACAGCCCCGCCGACGGTGAAAGTGTATACGCTTTCCACCTCCTCGGTAAACGCCAATTCATCGGTCACGGTCAATGCGAACAGCAATTGCGCAGTCGCGCCATTGGCGTCGGTTGCTTCAAAGGTGTAATTGGCGCGGGGTGTAAAGGTGGTCGGGATGCCGCCAATCGAAGGCACCGTATCATCCAACGATAACCCAGTCGGCAAACCCGCGACGCTATAGGTATAGCCGCCATCCCCCACCACGCCGCCACTCGCGACCGGCAAGGTGAAGTTGATGCCCGCCTGCCTTGGCGTGAACACCATCGCCGGTATCGAATCGGTGAATCGCGGTGCGGCGACTACGCTGATGGTTAAGGTAAAGGTGCTGGTTTCGTCCATTGTATCGAAGGCGCTGCGGGTATAGACAAAATCGCCGGTGCGCGTCGGTGCGCCGCTGAATACGACGCTGCCGTCGCCCTGCTCATCGGCGGTTAAGCCGCTCGGCAGATTGGCGCGGGTTTCGTAGGTGATGATGCCGTTGCCGCCGGTGGCTTCCGACAGGGTGAATGTCTCATAGCCGACGCCGTCCGCTTGTGCGCCGCTTGCGCCGACGGTGTAAGTGATTTGCGTTGGCGCACCGGCATCGAAGGTCGGGCGCAGGACAACTTGAATCGCGAAAGTGGTTACCGCAGTGCTGTTATCGAAAGGGTCGGTGGCGGTGTAGGCGAATGAGGTGGTTGACTCAGTGGCCGGCGCAGTGCCGCTCAAGCGGTTGGTTGCGGCATCGTAGTTGATGCCGTTTGGCAGGGTGCTTAAAGTGGTGCCGTCCAAATTGGTCAGGTTAAAATTCGCGGGGTCGATGTTGTTGACCGGGTCAGCGAGCCGCATATCGATGCCGCCTTGCCCGTTGCCGAACAGCAAATCGCTTTGCGCAAGCGTCATCGCCGCGATAATCCGCACCGAAGTGTTTTGCGCGACCATCGAGCCGTTGGCGTCTCGCACGTGGTAATGCATTCGATGGCGGGTTTCCCGCTCCGGCGTGCCGGAGAACACGCGCGTGGACGCATCGAAAGTGATGCCGTTTTTGCCGAAGGCGATTTGACCATACGGCGAATTTGCGCCGTCGGTTAATTTATAGGTCAGCGGCAATGCGCCATCGGTCACCGCCGGCAAGGTCGCCGCCGCCGGCAAGGCGGTGCCGACATGGAAGGAATAGCCGCCGATTAACTCATCGATATCGTCCTGCGCAAAGGTCGGGCTATCGACCACTATAATGTTAAACGCCGCCGACACGGTCATCGCAGTCGGCGTGGTTTCATCGATCACTTTCCAAGTCAACGCAAAGGATGCCGTGCCGCCGGCGACATAGGTTTGCCCGCCGCCGAGATACGCCAATTCGCGCGAGTTGAAATTGAGCGAGAATAATTCGGTCGGATAGACAGAGCCACTTTGTGCGTCGATGTCGTATGACAATGTGCCAAATCCGCCGACCGCGGCTTGCAATACGCGCGATTGCGACAGCCCCAGCGTAAAGGTGATATCGTCGATGCTGTCGGGCAATGCCAATGGCCCGGTGACGGTGATTTCGAACTGCCCCGAAGTCGCCGTGATGCCGTTGATGTCGGTGGCGATGATTTCATACCGCCCGGTATCGAGAGCTTTAATGGCTGTGCTTGCGCTTAATATTTGCGTCGCCGAATCGATTGACAACGCCGCCGGCACAGTGGTGCCGTCGGGGGAGACGCGGTTGAGGGTATAGACGACATCCCCGGCGCCGCCACTGACGGCGATGAGTTGCGCGGTCTCGGGGGCGACTCTTGCATCATCTTCGGTGAAATGCACTTGTGCTTGGGTTGTCGTAAATACCGGCGCGGCGGCGACATTGACCGTGAGGCTAAAGGTGCCGTGCTCGGTGTCGGCGTTGGCGTCGACCACTTGGCGGGTATAGGTGAAATCGCCGATGGCACTCGGCGTGCCGCTGACGAATACGCGATTATCGGTTTGCACGGTTGGGGTTAACCCGGCCGTCTGCAGATTGTTTACGAGGACTGCATACGACAATGGCGCAACCCCGCCAAACGCCGCCGGCAAGGTCAACGAAGCGCCGCTTGCACTTCGAGTGCCGTCGCTGCTGTAAATCGCGTAGTTTTGCGTATAGGTGGCGGCGATGGCGAGCGGGTCGAATACCGGGCTGGCGGCGATGAAGGCGTTGACGACGAAGGCGACCGATGCACCGTTGGCGTCCGTGGCGGTGTAGGTCAACATGTGTTGCACATTATCTTCGGTCGGCATGCCGCTCAACAATGCCGGCAAACTGCCGGTGGCGGCGGTGTACATCACGCCGGGGAATGCATCCGTCCCGCCCGCTATGGTCGAGCCGTCTCGAGTTAATACATGATTCACCGTCGCCTTGCCGCCGGTGGCCGAGCCGAAGGTAATCGCTTCGGCGATGGTGGTGCCGGTCAACAAAGTTAAATCCGCCGGTTGCGCACCCGCCGGGAACATCAATTGACCCGCCACCGCTATAGTAAAGCCGGCCATCGCTTTAATGCCGTTGCCATCGGTCACGGTCAATTCATACGACCCGGCGGCGGTGGTCGCCAAACCGTCGGTGCTGCGCAATTCGATGCCGGAGGAGGTGGCGGTGAATACCAATTCGTCCGGGATTGTGCCCGTGGCAACACCGCTAACGATGCGGCTTAATCCGTAATTCAGCGGTGAAGTGCCGCCCGATGCCGCCCCCAAGGTGAAGGTGCGGGCGAAGCCGGCGGTGAAATCCAAATCCGCTTGGGTGGCGGCGAAGGACGGTTTGGGGAATACATTCAGGGCAAAGGTAAATGCCGCCGTTGCCCCGTTGGCGTCTGTCACTGTGTATACGACTTGCGTCGTTGCGCCCGATGCCGTGGCTGCGCCGCTTATCGTTGCCGGGTTGGTGCTGGTGGCGGCGGTGTAGGCGATGCCGGCAGCGGATACTTGTCCGCCATCGGCGACCGGTACGCCGCCGACCGTGAGGGCGTAGACCAATCCCGCTTGCCCGCCGGTGGCGTTGCCGAGTGTGACGCTTTTGGCGTCGCCGACTAGGAAAGTTTGCGCGCCGGGGTTGGCGGCGGCGACGAGTGCCGGGGCGACGGCTATCGAGAAGGTGCCGGCTGTCATGCCATTGGTGGCGGTGACTTTCAGTTCATAACTGCCTGCATCGAAGGTGGTTAAATTGTCGGTATTGCCCAATTCGCGCGTGGCGGTATTGAAGGTCAAGCCGTTGGGGATGGCTTCGGTTGCGTTATTGACGATGCGCATCAGGCTATAGGTGACAGAGTTGGCGGGGTTGCCGCCCAAGGCTTGGTTTAAGAAGGTGGTGACGGGATGCCCGACGGTGAAACTTAAATTCGGTTGCGCCGTCAAAAAGGTCGGCATATCGAATGCGTTGACGGCGAAATCGTAGGAAACGCTTGCGCCGTTGGCGTCTGTGGCGGTGTAGGTGAGCATCACTTGGCCGGTGGCGGTGGGCATGCCGGTGATGGTTGCCTCCGTGCCGCTGCTTCGCGAGTTATAGATTAACCCGGCGATGCCGATGTTTGCGCCGTTCGTCAAGGCACTGCCGGCGGTGTTTAATGTGTAGTTGACTGTCGATTTGCCGCCGGTGGCGTCGGCCAGGGTGATGGCGGCGGTCTCGGTGCTAAGGATGGTTTGGTCGCCGGGGTTTGCGCCGGCGACGAGTTGGAGGGCGATGTTAACCATAAATATCGACGTGGCAAAGTTGCCCCTTGCGTCTGTTACTCTGTATTCGTAACTGCCGGCACTCATTGTGGCTAATCCAGCGGTGCTGCTCAATTCCCGGTCGTCGGCGACGAACACCAATGTGTCGGGGATTGTTTCGAGGGCACCGCCGCTGGCGATGCGTTTTAATGAGTAGGTCAACGGCGACATGCCGCCGCTTGCTACGACGAGCGTTTCGGCTCTGGCAAAGCCGGCGGTGAATTCCACATTGCCTTGTGCGGTGGGGAAGGTTGGCAGGTCGATGACTTCGACGCTGAAGGCAACGCTCACCGTTGCCCCGTTGGCGTCTGTGGCGGTATAGGTGAGCATCACAATGCCGGTGGCGGTGGGCTCGCCGCTGATATTGGCGGGGGTGGCGGGCGAGCCGCTGGTTCGGGCGTTGTAGGTCAGCCCGGCGATGCCGATTTCGTCGCCGTCCGCCAAGGTGCTGCCGCCGCCGGTGAGTGCGTAGTTGGTGTCTTGTCCGCCGGTGGCGTCTGCGATGTCGATGGCGGTGATGGCGGTGCCGGCGACCATGGTGATGAGTTGGTTGCCGGGGTTTGCGCCGGAGACGAGTTGGTCGGCGACGATAATCGAAAATGTCGTTGTGACCATATCGTTGTCGTCGGTTACTTTGAATTCGTAACTGCCGCCATCCGTTTTCGCCAATGCATTGGTGCTGCGCAATTCGCGGTTGTCGGCGGCGGTGAATACCAATGAATTCGGGATTGTTTCGGTTGCGCCGCTGACGATGCGGCTTAATGCGTATTGCAATGTGCCGGTGCCGCCCGTGGCCGCATCCAAATTGAAGGTGCGGGCGAAGCCGGCGGTGAAAGACAAATCGGCTTGTTGGGTGAACACCGGCAGGCTGGTGATGCTGACGCTGAAGGTGGCGCTCGCCGTTGACCCGTTGGTGTCGCTTGCCGAAAATCTTATCGTGTGTTCGCCGACGGTGGTTGGCGTGCCGAAAATCTGATTAATGCCCTGATGACGAAGGCGGTATTCCATCCCCGGTATCGGGCGACCGTAGTTACCGTATTCGGTGTCGTCCACATAAAGAGTGTGGTTGTATTGCCCACCAGTCGGCACGCCGCCGGCGGGGGTGGGAAGCGTTATCACCGCCGCTGTGCCGGCCTCAAAGGCGAGGTCGGCGGGGTTGGCGGGGTCGAGCGAAACTGCCGCCGCCACCGTCACACTAAAGGTGACCGCCACCGAAAGGTTTCGGCTGTCCGTGGCGGTGTAGACATAACTGCCTGCATCACCTGCGACAATCGCATCGGTGCTGCCCAATTGGCGGGTGTCGGGGTTAAAGGTTAACGAATCCGGCATCGTGCCGGTTTCGGGGGCGATGGTATAGGTGGTTATCGATGCGCCGATGCCGCCGGGGACGCCGGCGGCGTTCAAGGTTTTAAGCGAGGCTGCGCCGCTGGTGAACCCTACATTGCCTTGGCCAAGCGACGGGCCGGGGGCGGAGGCGAGGACGACGAATTGGAGATTCGCGAGTCGCGCACTCTGAAACCCGCCGTCGACGTTGTAATGCCCGAAAAACGAGTGCGATCCATAGTCGCACTTGGCGGAGTCGACGGCGGGGTCGCCGGACAATTTCGTGGTGCTGTCGCTTCTGAGGATGTAATCGCGAATGTACTCGGAGCCGGTGGCGGGAACATCCAACAAGCCGCAATCCGACAATGAGGTTTGCGAGCCGCCGAATCGGTAGCGGCTAAACTGCAAATCGTATGCGCTTACATTGATTTCCGGCATACGAAAGGTGGTCGGCGGGCTTTGGTAGAAGGTGAATACATAATTCGACCATTGGCTGCCGAAACTGGGTTGACTGACATTCTTAAAGATGACCTGCGCGGTGTCGGAGCCGGCGGAATTTTCTGCGGTCAGCGTATAAGTCACCCAACCGTGATTGCTGCTGCCCGTTGCGTTGATGTACGCGCCTCGAGATGTACTCTTCGACAACTCATACCCAACGCGCAACGCCGGCGAAAACGTGTACGTTAAAGTGTTGGCAATTTGCTCGGAGTTCGTGCCGACGATGCCAATAGGTCCGCGTTCGCTGGTGTTAATAAAGATGTATTCGAATTTGTCCACGGGGAATGACGGAGCGGATTGCGCCGATGCCGGCAAAGCGAAGGCAAACAACAACAACCCAACCAACGCAAAAAACCCGCCGCGCACGCGATGCGCCCGCGCAAAAAAACCCGTCGACATAAAATTGCCGGCGGCGATAAAATCGGAATGTGCGCTATCGACGCGCATCGTGTCTGGACGCATTGTTAAACCTCGTTCGATGAAATGTGAATGCAACTACAAGCGCAACTATCAAGGGCGTACATTAACCAAAAAACAACCCCGCTAAAATACTTGGTTGCAGGGGTGATGTCAAGGGGGGCGGGGAGGTTTTTTTTGCGGATTAGGCGTTGCGGATATTAAGCGCGATAATACCAAATCGCCGCAAGTGTGGCGGCGATGGCGGGGAAATAGGTGGGGGGTTTTTGGGAGGTGTGGGTGTTTGCCGACATCGCCAAACACGGGGGCGGGGTTAGGAAAGGTATTCCAGTATGGCGATAACCGCGCCGATAACGGCGACCACGGCGGAAACGATGCCGACCAACAAAACAACAAAACGACGATTTTTATCATCGCGTTTTTCGTCCCTGGCTTCGCGACGTTGTTCGGCGGCATCTTCGCGGGCTTCACGGCGTTGTTCAGCCGCATCTTCGCGGGCTTCGCGACGTTGTTCGGCAGCGTCTTCGCGGTTTTCGCGATGCTTTTGGGCGGCGTCTTCGCGGTCTTGGCGGCGTTGTTCGGCTTCGGCTTCGCGGTCTCGGGCGCGAATTTCGGATGCTGCCATTTCTTTAAGAATCTCCTTATTCTCTTTGCGAGACTCGGCAAGTTCTTCGCCAACCTTGTCGACGCGCTTGCCCAACTCGTCAAATCGAGCGTTCATATCCGCGCGCAACTGGTCAACCATAGTAGTGGTGAATGTAATCAAAAATTCGCGGTCGTCCTTGGACAACTTATCGGCATACGACTTAACCGACGCCTCGAGACCATCAAGCGAATGCTTAATGTCATCCTTCGTCACAACATTTTCAAGCGCGGCATTAAGCAAATCAACAAGCGCATCCGCCTGCGCCTGCGGCATGCCGGATGCAGTAATGCGACGCATATATTTGCGGGCATCAAACGCCGGACGAGGCGGGCTTGCGGCTTCGGGGGTGGCTGTGGTGCTCATGAGTTGGGCGGAAACGGGGTGATGGGATTAGACATTGAGAATGTAGGTGAGATAATACCATATCGCCGCAAGCGCGGCGGCAACGCCGAAAACCCAAGCGATGAATTTGCGGATATCCCGCGCACGTTTATCTTTGCGACGGTCGGATTCGGCGAGTTGGTCGATGAAATTGTCCATTCGGTTGATTAACGCATCAGCGCGCGCGTTGGTGGCGTCGAGGCGAGAGTAAACATCACCAAACCGGGCGTTAACATCCGTGCGCAACTGCCCGACCAATTTAATGGCGTACTGAACAAAAAATTTGCGGTCGCCTTTGGATAACTTGTCGCTATACGACTTAACCGCAGATTCGAGACCATCAAGCCTATGCTTAAGGTCATCCTTCGTGACCGCATTTTCAAGCGACGCATTAAGCAACTCAACAAGCACATCCGCCTGCCCCTCCGGCATGCCGGAATCCATAATGCGACGAACATATTTTCGGGTATCAAATGCCGGACGGGCTTGCCCCAATGATTCGGGATTGACTTTGTCGTTCATGAGTTGGTTTTGGGCGGGTTAGCCGAAGAGTTAGGAAAGATATTCCAGAATGGCGATGATGGCGGCGGCGAGTCCGGTAACGACGCCGACAAGCAAAACGGCAAAACGACGATTGTCGCGGGCGCGTTTATCTTTGCGGCGGTCGGATTCGGCTTGCTGCTCTTGGCGGCGTTGTTCGGCGGCGGCCACTTCTTTGCGAATCTCCTTGTTATCTTTGCGCGCATTGGCAAGTTCTTGGAAAACATTGTCGAAGCGCTTGTCTACACCGTCAAATCGGGAGTTCATATCCGTGCGCAACTGGTTCACATCCGTGCGCAACTGCCCGACCAATTTAATGGCGTACTGAACAAAAAATTTGCGGTCGCCTTTGGACAACTTATCGGCATACGAATTAACCGCAGATTCGAGACCATCAAGCGAATGCTTAAGATCATCATCCGTGACCGCATTTTCAAACGACGCATTAAGCAAATCAACAAGCGCATCCGCCTGCGCTTCCGGCATGCCGGAATTCATAATGTGGCGGACATATTTGCGGGTGTCAAATGCCGGACGGGGTTGCCCCAAGGATTCGGGGTTGGCTTTGTCGTTCATGATTTATTTCCTCCAGGAATGAACGTTAACGACGTTGATAATGTTAACTCAATGAGTGAACCAAATCAACAGAATCATGTAAGCGGTAAACCCGCCGAAAAGCAAGCCGTAAAACCAGCGGTCTTTACGGTCTCGTTCCACATCGCGACGCTCGGATTCGGCGGCACGCGCCATCTCGCGACGCTCGGCGGCGGAATATTCGGTTGTATTCATAATTGATTTACCTCCAGAAGTGGATGAACGTTAACGACGTTGACAATGTTAACTTAATTGGGTGAACCAAATCAACAGCATCATGTAAGCGGTAAACCCGCCGAGAAGCAAGCCGTAAAACCAGCTGTCTTTACGGTCTTGTTCTATTTCCCAACGCTCGTATTCGGCATCACGTTCCATCTCGCGACGCTCGGCGGCGGCTAACTGCGCAATATGGCTGCGCTCGGCGGCGGAATATTCGGTTGTCTTCATAATTGATTTATCTTCGAAAGTGAATGAACGTTAACGACATTGACAATGTTAACTTAATTGACGCTATAACACAACAAAAAAATGCCGCAAACTACTCCGGCAACACAATCATATCTTCACTATGCCACCAAAGTTTAATGGAGTCACCCTCACGAAAACCAACACTATTGCGCTGACGATTCGGCGTAGTCACCGTCAACCGCGCATTGCCAACCGCAACATCGACAGCGACCGACACCGTCAACACAGTCTCATCCCCATAATACGAAACACTCTCAATCCGCGCATCGATGGCATGCACCTTGCCGCGCGCATCATCGCTCGAAGGCGCATCGCCAATCACCAACTTCTCCGGGCGAATTGCGACATACCATTTTTCACCGCCGCTCGATGCGGGATGCACACTCGACGGCAGCGGCAACACCCCCAAGCCTTCGACTTCCGCGCCGTTGGGGTGGGCGCGCGCCGGCAGGATGTTCATTCGCCCGACAAAATCGGCGACAAAACGGTCGCGCGGGGCTTCGTATAAATTGCGCGGGGTGTCGAGTTGTACGATTTTGCCGCGCCGCATTACCGCTACCCGTTGCGCCATCGATAACGCTTCGTCTTGGTCGTGCGTGACCAAAATGAAAGTGATGCCGACGCTGCGATGTAATTTAACCAATTCGTTTTGCATCGCCTCGCGTAATTTTGCATCGAGCGCGGACAGCGGTTCATCCAACAACAACACGCGCGGGCGTTTCACCAACGCGCGCGCCAAGGCGACTCGTTGACGTTGTCCGCCGGAAAGTTCATGCGATTGACGAAGTTGCAGCGATTCGAGTTGCACCAATGCCAACGCTTCATCGACGCGGCGATTGCGTTCGGCGGCTTTGATGCGGTCCATCTTTAACCCATAAGCAATGTTGTCGCGCACGTTTAAATGCGGGAACACCGCATACGATTGAAACACCATATTGACCGGTCGTTTATTCGGCGGCAAGGCGGTTAAATCCCGATGGTCGAGACGGATTTCGCCGCTGTCGGGGTTTTCGAATCCGCCGATTAATCGAAGCAAGGTGGTTTTGCCGCAGCCGGATGGCCCGAGCAACACCAAAAATTCGCGTTCGTAAACATCGAGCGAGACGCTGTCCAACGCAGTTTCACTGCCGAAGGATTTGGTTAAGTTGCGGATATTGATGAGTACTTCGTCCACGGGTGTGTTCCTTGGTTAAGTAAAGTGACGAGTTAATAGTGACAAGTTAAAGTGATGCGTTAATAGTGACGGTAACTTTATAAAATTAAAGTGACGAGTAAAGCGTCAAATAAAGTGTCAAGTAAAAATAAAACAATGTTGCGCGATTAACTGCGCCGCCGGTTTTGTAACCACATTGCAATCACCGCCGCCAACACCGTAATAACAATCAACACAGTCGAAGCCGCATTCACCTCCGGCGTAACCGAAAACCGCACCATCGAATTAATCTTAACCGGCAACGTAATGCTGTTCGGCCCCGCCGTGAAATAAGTAATCACAAAATCATCCAACGATAAAGTAAACGCAATCAACGCGCCGGCGATAACCGACGGGCGGATTTGCGGCAGCAATACATCGCGCATTGCGCGCCATTCGCTTGCGCCCAAATCCATCGCGGCTTTTTCCAATTCGCGATTGACCGACGCCAACCGCCCGCGCACGATGACCGCAACGAACGGGAAGGTGAAAGTGATGTGCGCGATGATGATGTTGAGCAGACTCCATGGCCAAGATAAATCGCGCGGCCACCATTGATTGAAAAAAACCAACAAGGCGATGCCGAGACAAATCTCCGGCACAACAATCGGCAACGCCAACAAACCATCCGCGGCGACGCGCATGCCAAAGCGAAATCGCCACAACCAAATCGCCGCGACCACGCCGAGCAAGACGCTGACGACCATATTGACCGCGGCGATGGTGAGCGAATTGATGAACGCGGAAATTAACGATTCGTTTTCGAACGCCTTCTCGTAATATTTGACGGTGAAACCGCGCCAAACGATGTTGCGTTTCGAATCGTTAAAACTGAACGCGATTAACGTGACAATCGGCGCGTACAGCATTATAAAAAACAGCGCGAGGAAACCGCGCATCCAACCGTGCGCGGCGTAATCCAATGGGTTGGCGCGCGCCATTTTGTTAACCTCGACTTAACCCGCGCCGCGCGCTGAACAAAGCGCGCAACACGATGGCGATGAAGGTTAAGTACATCAACAAAAACGACAACGCCGCGCCGAACGGCCAATGATTGGCGCCGAGAAATTGGCGCTCGATAACATTGCCGATGAGTTGGCTATCCGCGCCGCCGAGCATATCGGCGACAAAAAACGCGCCCAACGCCGGCACAAACACAATCATCACCCCGGACAACACGCCCGGCATCGTAAGCGGCAACAACACCCGGGCGAAGGTGCGCCATTGCCCGGCGCCCAAATCCAAACTGGCTTCGAGATACGAACGATCGAGCCGTTCCATCGCCGCATACAACGGCAGAATCATAAACGGCAAAAACACATAAGCGATGCCGAGCGCGACGGCGAAATTGGTATACAACAATTGCAGCGGCTGAAACTCGCCCAAGCCGGATAAACCAAACCCGCGCAACAACGAATCGCCAAACTCGAACAACCACTCGAGCGCAAAATTTAAAAACCCGCGCGTGCGCAACACCGCGATTAAGGCGTAAGTGCGAATTAAAATGTTAATCCAAAACGGCAAGGTAATCGCCAACAACAACGGCATCTTAAGCCGCTGCGGTGCGAACGCCACCGCCAACGCCACCGGATAACCAATCAACAAACACGCCGCAGTCGCGCCCAACGCAATCACCAACGACTTTACAAAGATGCCAAGATAAATAGATTCGAACGCGCGCAAATAATTATCAAGACTCCAAGTTAACTCATGCGCAATGATGCCGCTCTTCTCCGAAAAACTTAACCCAAACACAAACCCCAACGGCACCACAAAAAACACCGCCAACCACAACACCCCCGGCAACCCCAAGGCGATAAACACGCCGGGATTGGTGCGCCAGTTTTCGGATTGGGTCACGGGTAACTTGGAAAAGTTGTTACGATTGTGACAATAAACGCCAAAAAGAATCTTTGGCGTCCGCCATTTCGGAGACCGCCCGCTCCAAATTGCCGCGCGCGGTTTTGACGCGCTTTACCATCGCCTGTTGCTCTTGCAGGGGCGGCAATGGAATCGCCAAACTCAGAATTTCGTCTTCGCTGTAGTTTTCCCGTCCGGTCGTGTCTTCTTTGGACAACGAAGGGACGATTTTATCCAAGGCGTAAAATAAAAAGTCGCGGTCAACTTTCGTTTCGTTCACCTTGCACACCAAATGCGTGCCGGTGCTGTGAAAAGTTTCTTCACTGTAAGCAAAAAGCCCATTTTGCGTGTGCAGTTTGGCAAAAACCAAATCGCCTGGGCGAATCAACTTGCGGGTTTTTACCCGTACGTTGTAGCCGAAACGTTCCTCCTTTAACAAGATTCGATGGTCTTTCGCCGTCATGCGAGGTTCGAGGCATATCATGTCGGAGGTAATGATAACTTTCTCGTTTTTTACCGTCACCAAATCTCGCAAGAGTGCCGAGTGGTGTTTTGCCTCAATCAGTTCTCGCGCCGGAATCGGTTTAAACGAATAGTCATTTTCGGCGTCGGCATAATGACCGTGTTTCGCGTCAAGCGCAACATCGCGCGTCTCGATAACGTGGTCCAAATCGTTTTTGCCGGGCAACGGGTCGCGCCGCCGGTCCAGCGTATACCCATCGTCTTCCACCCGCATATACGGGATAAAATACCGTTTCGCTTTCGGTTTTGGCGCGTCTTTCCACAAAGCGTATATCACGCTGGTCTTGGCGCTCGTGATGCCACGAAACACTTCGCGTGGCAAAGATATTATTCGCTTAATGTCCCACTCGCGCAATATGCCCTCGCGCAATCCGGTGTATTCAGAGCCGTCCAAAATTCTCTCAGGAACAATCATACACACGCGTCCACCGGCGCGCCCGGCGCAAGCCGAGAGGCAATGCGCCACAAACGCAGTTTCATCGGTGGCGACAAAAGGGATATTGGTGATAACTACGTCGTACTTGCCTTTGGCATCCGACCTTAGGCTGTCGGTGCGCGCGATGTTACTGTGTCCATCACCCGCCAAAATCATGTTCATCTTGGCTGCGCTTGCACTGCGTGATATGTCGGCGCCAAAAACCGATTCTTTTTGCAGTTTATCGATATCACCTCGCCGATTCGATTTCACGTTTCGTTCCAAATAACGAAACGCTTCGAGCAACATGCCGCCGGTTCCACAAAATGGGTCATAAACCCGTTCACCCAACTTAGGGTCGGCAAGCGCAACCATCATGCCCACCACGTGACGCGGCGTGAAGTATTGGGCAAGTTCGCTTTTTTGTCGGTTGTACTGACGTAAAAAATGCTCATACGCGCTGCCCTTAATGTCGGCTTTAACTTCCAAAAACGAATAAACACTGAGTTTTTCGATAATTTTTTCCAGCGTTGCCGGATTTTTGATTTCAACATGCGTGGAAAACACGCCGGGATACTTTTTAGCAAGCGCACTTAACGCGGATTTGTAAGATTCCAACAAATGAGAACCATAACAATGCTCCAAGTCGTTCCAGCGAATCGCGAGGTTTTTTAATTCTTGCGCGTCGTCAATTTCACTCACGATTTTAAAAAAAAGGATTTGCGAAAATTCCGCAAACGCATCGATATTGACCATGCCTTCAGCGCGCAACAATCGGCTCGCCGCGTTAAAAATGGAAATGAGTTGCCGGCTGCTCTGAATGACGTCGAGGCGTTCCCAGATTCTCGCGTGCACAAAATTGCGCAATACTTTTTCATCCAAAAAATCACGCACTTCTTCGCTGTTAATCATCAACGGCTTGCCGTCGGTGACATGCGCGGTCAGCGTAAGCACGCCGTCCGATGCAAAGATGATTGCGCAGCCAATTTTTTTCGCGTATTCGCGCCCTTGCTGCAAGGCGGCGGTCAAATCTCTGCCCGCCCTTTTTGCCTCAACCACTGCGATGGGCTTTTCGCCGCCTTCGAGGCACAACACATAATCCGGCTTGGCGCCGCCTAATTTCGACTGATACGCGCGCGGCACTGTTTCACGCCAAATGTTTTCCCAGCCGAGTTTGTTCAATCGCCGGTCAATCAATACGCGCGCATCCGCTTCACTTTTCGTTCGATTCATGTCTTTTTCCAAAAATAACGGGGCGTTTTTCCACTTCTTTATCCAATGGATGCGAAAAAACGACCCGTAAATTCACCTACGCCGCCAACACCCGCGTCCATTCTTCATCAATCAACTGCGAACGCCCCTCGCCCAAGTACAGCGACGGCTCGAGTTTGTCCATTACGCTTTTGGGCGGGAAGATGGCGGGGTTTTTGTTGTAGGAATCATCCATCAACGCGCGTGCGGCTTCGTTGGGGGTGGCGTATTCGATGTATTCCGCCAAGTCGCGACCGATGGCGGCATCGAGCAGGAAGTTGATGAAGGCGTGCGCGTTTTTGGGGTGCGGTGCGCCGGTGGGGATGCATAGGCAATCCTGCCAATAATAGCCGCCCTCTTTTGGGATGACGTAATCGATGTCGTCGTCTTCGTTGATGAGTTGGGCGATGTCGCCGTTCCATTCGACCACCAAATCGCATTCGCCGGAGGCGAGCAAATCTTGCCCGTTGTCTTCGAAAATGCCTTTGACATTTTTCTTGTAGCGAATCAATTGGTCGGCGGCTTTGCGAATCTCGGCCGGGTCTGCGGAGTTAAACGAATAGCCGAGATAGCGCAACGCCATCCCCAACATCGAGCCCGGCTCGCTAATCCAGCCGATTTTGCCGGCGTGCTTGTTGGATTGTTTGCCCCACACCGACGACCACGAGGTTGGGCGTGCAATTTTGGATTTGCGATAGCCGATGCCCATCGTTCCCCACATATACGGCATCGAATATTTGCGCGCCGGGTCGAATATGCCGTCTTGAAACACGTCGCTGATGTTGTTGCGGAAATTCGGAATCGCCGCGTGATTTAACGGCATCAACAATCCGGCGCGCCACATGCGCTCGACATAATCATTGGTCGGCACAATCACATCGTAGCCCGGATTGCCTTCGCGGATTTTGGCGAACAACTCGGCGTTGTCGCCGAATAAATCCATCTTCACCGCAATGCCGCTGTCGGCTTGAAAATCGGCAAGCGTGGTTTCGCCGATGTAGGTGTCCCAATTGTAAAAATTGAGTTTGCCCTCTTCCGCCGCAAACGCCGGCAGATGCAAGCCAACCGCCACCGCCCCGCTACCCGCTAAAAATGAACGGCGGGTGATTTTGCGGTTACGATTACGATTGCGGTTTGCGACGGTGTCGGTTGCGACATTGTCATTTACGACGGTGTCACTGTTACTGTTGCTGTTAATAGATTTCATTGGAATACTCCGGTGGTGTTAAGTGTGCAAAAATATGCCAGTAATCCGCCCCGCTGTCAATATGCCGCCGCTTGTCAAATTGCGGCGTTTGTCGTTAATATTGCGGTTAACATTGTCATTAATATAATTGTTAACCTTGTCATTAACCGCTGTTGTCGCAACGCTGTGACAGTGTTAAAACACCGTCGCAACATTGTCGTCCACAATCCACAGGTAACAAAATGATGAACGCAACTCTCCCGCCCGAATTAATCAGCATCGGCGCATTGGATGCAGTCGACCGCCCCACCGCCGATGCCACCGGAATGCCCAACGCCGCCTACACCGAACACGCGTTGTTTGAATTCGAACGCGATCATTTATTCGCCGCCGGCTGGACCGCGATTGCATTTTGCGCCGACCATGCCGACGACCAAACCGCGACGCCGATTGATTGGATGGGCTTGCCTTTATTCATCGTCGGCGACAAAGGCGGTGCGCCGCGCGTGTTTCATAATGTATGCAGCCATCGCGGCACACGATTATTGGATGCGCCGAAAAAAACCAACGGCTTGTTGGTCTGCCCGTATCACGCATGGAGTTACGATTTATCCGGCGAATTGCGCGCCACGCCGCACATCGGCGGCGTCGGCATAAACGAATTGCCCGGCTTTGCGCGCAAGCAACACGGGCTGAAAATCGTGCGTTCGCATTGTTGGATGGGCGTGGTGTTCGTAAACTTAAGCGGCGATGCCGCGCCATTCGCGCAACACGCCGCGCCGCTGGATAAACATTATCAAAAATTCATCGGCGTCGATGGCGCGCAATCGATGCGCGCGGCGCACACCGATGCCGGCTTGACATTGCAGGCGGATTGCAATTGGAAATTGGCGGTGGAAAATTATTGCGAGGCGTATCATCTGCCGTGGATTCATCCGGCGCTTAATTCCTATTCGCCGCTCGAGCGGCATTATTGCATCGAGTTATCGGATGATTTTGCCGGACAAGGCTCCGACACTTTTACGCCAACCTTGCCCGGCGCAAGCGCGTTGCCGCTATTCGCCGAATGGCCGCAGGGCAAACAAAAAATCGCCGAGTATCCGGTGTTCTATCCCAACTTGTTGCTCGGCTATCAAGTCAATCATTTTTACGCGCTCATCATCCACCCGCTCGCCGCCAACCGCACGCGCGAGGAATTGAAATTGTTTTACATCGAAGACGGCGCAACCGATGATGCGCACGCGCCGGCGCGCAAAGCCAATTTGGCGGCGTGGCGCAAAGTGTTCGAGGAGGATATTTCGGCCATCGAAGGCATGCAATACGGTCGCAATTCACCCGGCTTCGGCGGCGGCGCGTTTTCGCCGGTGATGGATGCGCCGACGCATCATTTTCATCGCTGGGTTGCGCGACGCTATCGGGCGGCGTTGAGTTTGTGAAGTTAACTTTTACTTGCGAAGTTAACTTTATTTGCGAAGTTAACTTTTGCTTGCGAAGTTAACGTTAACTTTGTGCGTTAACGTTAACTTCGCCAAGTTCGAAAAGCGCGCAAAGTGCACAAAGTTAATTAACGCGGCAAAACAAATTAACTTTGCGGCGTTAACCTTGCGGTGTTAATAGTTTCTTTAACTCACCGCTTTCATACAACTCGGTCATAATGTCGCAACCGCCGATGAATTCGCCGCGCACATATAATTGCGGCACGGTCGGCCAGTTGGAATACGCCTTGATGCCTTGACGCACCGCATCATCCGCCAACACATCGACCGAAGCAAACCGCACATCGCACGCCTTTAACATCTGCGCAGTGCGCCCGGAAAATCCGCATTGCGGAAAATCCGGCGAGCCTTTCATAAACAACACCACTTCGTTGCCGTCAATCACTTCTTTAAGTTTGTCCTGCACATTCTCGGTCATCGGTCAATCCTCAGTTAAGGTGAGTACATCAGTTAAGCAATGTAAGTTAAGTAAAGTTAAGTCAAACAAAGTTACATCAAACAAAATTAAATCAAACAGCGGCAAGTTACATCAAAAGTTGCGCCGAGTATAAATTAAACCGCGCGCAAATGCGACAACCGCAACTCGACCGAACGAGTCCCGCGAAATTCATTTATCGATAATTGATACGCCGCATGAATGCGCGACAATTGCGGCGGCTGCGGTTGGGTGAAGTTTTTGTTTTTGGCGGCGCTTTTACTTTTACTTTTGCCGGCACTTTTACTGTCACCATCACTGTCACTTTTACCGACACTGTTACTGTTACCGTCGCCGCCGACATCGTCATCACCGTCACTGTTACTGTCACCACCCCCCTCCTCCAAATACCCAAACAAAATCGCCCCAATCGGCGCCGAGCCATTCACTGATTCGAGCGTCATCTTAAGATGCCGCCCGCCAACAATCCGTTGGCGGCGCACAAAAAATTCGCCATCGAACATCGGCGGCGGGAACGCCTGCCCCCACGGTGAAGCGTCTCGCAACAACTCGGCGCAGGCGATTGTTAACTCATCGGCGTTAAGCGCGCCGTCGCTGTAAATTTCACGCGCCGGCGTTGCGCCGTTTAACGCGCCATCGACCTCGGCGCAAAACAATTCGGCGAAACGCGCGAATTGGTCGCGCGCAATCGTCAACCCCGCTGCCATTGCATGCCCGCCGAATTTTAGGATTACCTGCGGCGCGCGCGCTTTAATGTCGGCGAAGACATCGCGGATATGCACACCGCCGGCCGAGCGCGCCGAGCCGCTGAGGGTTGGCGCATCAACCGCATCGGGCGCGAACACCACCGCCGGCTGATTGAATTTTTCCGCCAGCCGCGCCGCGACCAAGCCGACCACGCCTTTATGCCAAGTTTCATCGAATACGCACAAGCCCAATTGACGCGGCGAATGTTGGCGCACTTGCGCGACGATGCGCGCGGCATCGCATTGCATATCGGTTTGCAGTTGGCGGCGCAATTTGTTTTGCGCATCGAGTTGCGCGGCGCATTGATGCGCGGTCGATTCATCCTCCGCCAATAAACATTGAATGCCGACGGCGATGTCGGCGAGGCGACCGGCGGCGTTTAATCGAGGCCCAATCACAAAACCAAAATCGCCGACATCGACTTGCGCGCAACCGCGTCCGGCGACCGCCAACAACGCCGCAATGCCCAAGCGACATTTTCCGCCGCGCACCCGCGCGATGCCTTGCGCGACCAAGATTCGATTGTTGTAATCCAACGGCACCAAATCGGCGACCGTGCCAAGCGCAACCAAATCCAACAACGCCGCAAGATTCGCATCCTCCAAGCCGCGCGCGGCAAACCAATCGGCTTCGCGCAATCGCGCGCGCACCGCCAGCAATAAATAAAACAACACGCCAACGCCCGCCAATGCCTTCGACGCAAAGGCGCAGCCCGGTTGATTCGGATTGACAATCGCATCGGCCTGCGGCAATTGTTCGCCCGGCAGATGATGGTCGGTGATGATGACTTCGACGTTATGCGCGCGCAGATGCGCAACGCCGGCGATGCTCGAGATGCCGTTGTCGACGGTGATTACCAACTGCGGCTGATAATCGCGCAACGCCGCCTCGGCGACCGGTTGCGACAACCCATAGCCGTAAGCAAAACGATTGGCGGCGAGATAATCGATGTTGCGCGCACCAAACGCGCGCAAGCCGAGCAATGCAACCGCCGTTGCGGTTGCGCCATCGACATCATAATCGCCGATGATTAATATGCGTTTATCTTCGCGCAACGCCGAGTGCACAATTTGCGCAGCGATTGCTACGCCTTTCATTTCATCCGGCGGCAATAAATGCGTCGACGCGTAACTTAACTCCGCCGCACTCTGCACCCCGCGATTTTCCAACACCCGCCGCAACAGCGGATGCAATGCATCGGCATCCGCGTCGGTCAATGTTGTTTGCGGTGTACGCCGTACAATTTTTTTTTGTACTTCGTCGCGCACTTTGTTGTTTACTTTTTTGTTCACTTCGTTGTTCACTTTATCGTTCATTATTAATGTTAATAGTGCGATGCACTTTTAATAGTGTGCCGCACTTTTAACAGTGTCGACACTTAATCCAACGTCTCCAACCGAATATGCACAATCGCCCCACGCACACTATCCAATCGCGCCAACGCCGCCAATGCATCGTTGATATTCCCCTCGCGCGTTCGTTGGGTGAGCATAATGATGCTGACTTGTTCGTTCGGGCGACCGCGCCCTTTTTGTAGAATCGTATCGATGCTGATTTGGCTGTCGCCGAAAATGCGGGTGATGGCGGCGAGGACGCCGGGGCGATTGACCACCAGCAGGCGCAAGTAATACGCGGTTTGCACTTCGTCAATCGGCAACAGAGTTGACGATTGCGGCGATGATTGCGCCGACGAATCGGTCAACGCGGCGGGATGGAATGCAAGATGCGGCACGCGGTTTTCCGGGTCGGTGGTGATGGCGCGCACGACATCGACCAAATCGGCGACGACGGAGGATGCCGTCGGCTCGGCGCCGGCGCCGGCGCCATAATGCAGCGTTGCGCCAACCGCATCGGCGCGCACCAAAACCGCGTTCATCACGCCGTTGACATTGGCGAGCAATCGTTTATGCGGGATTAATGTTGGATGCACGCGCAATTCGATGCCGGCTTCAGTGCGCCGCGCGATGCCGAGATGTTTGATGCGATAGCCCAATTCGCGCGCGTGCTGGATATCGATGGCGGCGATGCCATCGATGCCCTGCACAAACACGCGCGAAAATTGCAATGCGATGCCAAACGCCAGCGACGCCAAGATGGTTAATTTATGCGCGGCGTCCGTTCCGTCGATGTCGAAGGTTGGGTCGGCTTCGGCATAGCCGAGTTTTTTTGCCGCATCGAGCGCATCGGCGAAGTCGACGCCGTTTTCTTCCATCGCGCTAAGGATATAGTTCGAGGTGCCGTTGATGATGCCGGCAATCCATTGGATTCGATTGGCTGCCAACCCTTCGCGGATGAGTTTAATAATCGGTATGCCGCCGGCCACCGCGGCTTCGAATGCAACCATCACGCCGCGTTGTTGTGCAAGTTCGAAAATTTCATTGCCATGCAATGCAATCAACGCCTTGTTGGCGGTCACCACGCACTTGCCGCGTTTAATCGCGCGCAACACCGCATCGCGCGCAACAGTTTCGCCGCCGATGAGTTCGACGACAATGTCTATCTCATCATCATCGACCACCGAAAATAAATCATCGGTCAAGCGCATTCCATCGAGCGCAAGTTCGCGCGGTTTGCTTAAATCGCGCACCGCCACCGCACTGATGCATATCGCCCGCCCGGCGCGTCGGCTGATTTCATCGGCATTGCGTTGCAATACATTAACCACGCCGCCGCCGACCGTGCCCAGCCCGAGCAACCCGATTTTTACCGCTTTGGTTGAGTTCATTATTTTTTGACTTTTGCGAATCTTATTCGCGTATCGATGAGAATGACGATGATGATGTGGCGGTGCGTTACGATGTGAAGTTACAATGTAAAGTTACAGTACGAAGTTACGAAGTCACGTAAGTTAACTGCACAAGTTAAAAATGAATCCGCAAAATACAATGCAATTAAACCGCAGCGACCGCACCGATGTTTTGTTAATTCAATCCTGCGTAGTCGAAGAGGTCGAGGTCGAGGTCGATGTCGATGTCAATGTCGACGATGCCGACAATAACAAGGCACACCATCGATTCCGCATCGGCGAAGTGTGGCATCGCAACGGCGTTATTTTAACACCGCAATCAGTCGCCGTGTGGGATGTCGATTCACCGGATGCATTAACCGCCGAACACTTCGAACATCTCGCCGAATTGGGCGGCGAAGTCGTGCTGCTCGGCAGCGGCATCCGCGCGCAATTCCCAGCCCCCGCCTTAACCCGCGCGTTAATGAATCGCCGCATCGGGTTGGAAGTAATGGACACCCGCGCGGCGTGTCGCACCTATAACATTTTGGCAAGCGACGGGCGCAATGTCGTGGCGGCGTTAATAAGTTAAGTGCAAGTTAACTTAATAAGCGGCGTTAACTTAACTTGCACTTATTAATTATCACCGAATCGAATCAACCCCCATCTCGCGCGCATCGACAATTAATTGTTTCATCTCGCTCACCGCCGAATGAAAGCCGACCGCAATTGCGCGCGCGACTATTGAATGCCCGATGTTGAGTTCATGCAGTTGCGGCAGCGTGGCGACCATTGCGGCGTTTTGGTAATGCAAGCCGTGTCCGGCGTTGACGATTAAGCCGGCTTGGGCGGCGTATTTGGCGGCATCCGCCAGCACCGCCAATTCGATTTGCGCCTCTTCGCCGGCGGCATTGGCGTATTTGCCGGTATGCAGTTCGATAACCGGCGCGGCGATTTCCAATGCGGCATCGATTTGCGCGGATTTTGCGGCGATGAAGAGCGAGGTGCGGATGCCGGCTTCGCTGAAGGCGGCGATGATTTCGCCGAGTCGTGCGCGATGTTGTACGACATCCAAGCCGCCTTCGGTGGTTAATTCGGCGCGGCGTTCGGGGACGATGCAGGCATCCGCCGGGCGTACGCGCAAGGCGATGTCGCGCATTTCATCGGTTGCCGCCATTTCCATATTTAATTTGGTGCGCGCCGTTGCCGCCATGCGCACGATGTCGGATTCGACCACATGCCGACGGTCTTCGCGCAGGTGCATTGTGATGCCGTTCGCGCCGGCGTCTTCGGCGATTAACGCCATCTCGACTGGGTCAGGATACTCCGCGCCGCGTGCTTGGCGAATGGTGGCGACGTGGTCGACATTTACGCCGAGGTAAATGGGCTTCGGTTCGGCGGGTGGCGGGGTTGACGGTGTTGGCGACATTGACGGGGTTGGGGTGATGGTGATTGTGCGGTTGGCGGCGCGAATTGGTTAGCCGTTCGAATTGGTTAGCCGTTACGCTTCGCGCACTATAAAACAAACGGGCGATATAGTGCATATTAAAGGCATACCAATGCAGATAAGTGCAATCTCGAAAAATTACATCGTGCGCCGATAAAAATGCATAAAAAAAACGCCGCACACCTTTCGGTATGCGGCGCAACAAGGGTAAAACGAGGTAATTCTTCGTGGCGAAGTGTCTTAAAACGGCACGTACTTAAAACGGCGCGTGCTTAAAACAGCGCGTGCTTAAAACAGCGCGCCATTAAACGACACTTAAAGCGTCACTTAAAACAGCACGCCATTCACGCCATTAAAGCGTCGCTTAAAACTTCACTTCGCCTTTCAACCAAACGCGCTTTTCGTCCGTGTATTGCTCGCCGGTTAAATTCGCTTCGAACAGTTTGCTCGGCAACCAATCGACGCCGAGGCGATACACTTCATCCTCACGGTGCAACCATTCGGCAAACGGCGTTACCAAGCCGCGCGCGCCGGTTAAGCCAAAGCCGACTCGGGCATCGAGATGCAGTTCATAATCCGCGCCATCGATTAATGCGGTCGGCAGCCCATTTTGCAGGATATCCGCCGAATCGCTGTCGCCGTAGCCCGGGCGGAGGCTTGCCGATACGCCCTGCCCATCGGCGCCGGATTGCAGACGCCATTGGGCATATGCGCCCCATTCTTCATAATCGCCGGCCGCCGCCCAACGCACTTGCATTTCGCCGCCACTGCCGCGTTTTGTGCTGAGCCATCGTATGCCGCCGACGGTTTCCATGCCGACGCCGTTGTCGTTGTCGCCATAATCGTACAACGCCGCCGCTTGATAGAATGGCGATAAGGTTGAGCCGCCGCGCAAGGTGCGCGACAGGTCAACTTCCGCCGCGACTTTGCCGAGCCCGCCTTTGTAGGTTTCGGCGACGAAGCCGGGGTCGAGGAGGTTTTTCCCGGCTTTGCCTTCGACCTCAAGGCGCGCGGCTTGCAAACTGGCGGATAATCGGGTTTTGCGGCGTTCTTGTTGATTCAACGCACGGCTAACGCCAAAAGCGACGCTTTTGAGCACGAGGTCGGTTGTGATTTCGTCGACTTTATCCGGGTTGCGCGTGAGTTCGCCCTCGCCTTCGCCGAGCGTTATCCACCAATCCGAGTTGCCGTTTTGCCAACTGATATACGGGTTGATGGACGATAAACTCAGGTCGTATTCGCCTTTGATTGCGTCTGCGCCGACTGCCGGGTTGAGGTCTTCATAATCGATGGTGCTCTTGGAGGTCGCCGAGGCTACGCCGACAATCGAATCGCCAACCCGCGCATCGATGCCGAGATATGCCCCGCCCAATGTGCCGTCCCATTTGACTTCATCGGTTTCGTTGCTCATCGCCCGCCCTTCGATCGCCAGCCAAATGCCCATCGGCGGTATCCAACTGAATGCGCCATTCGAGAACAGCGGCAACGACAGATGTGCGCCTTTTAACAGTTGTTTGGGTTCGATTGATTTATCGACCAGCGGTTTGGCGTGTTGACTGATGAATCCGCCGATGGTCGATTGTTCGCCAATCGATACATACGGCGCACCGAATCCACGCGCGCGCACTTGCCCAACCCGTTCGCCAATCGCCAACACGGTTTCCGCCGCCACCGCCGCACCAACATCCGGCAGGAATTCGGCTTCGACTGCGGCGTAGGTTTCGTCTGTGGTGACCGGTCTTTCGATGACGTTAATGTTGAATCGGCTTGAGGCGGTTGCGCGGCTGTCGATGGTGTCGACGACGCTCAAGGTGTAGTTTGCGCTGTAGGTGGCGGTGGCGAAGGTGGTGTTGCGCAATTCACGGGTTTCGGGGTCGAATACAAACAAGGTGGTTTCGTTGTCCTCATCGAATTCGCTCGCCAATGCAACGCCCGACCCGGCCAAGGCGTAGGTGAAGATGGCATCTTCGTCTTCACTAACGGCTTCGCTCAAGGTGTAGTTGGTGATGGTGGCATCGGTGAAGAAGAACAAATCCTCTTGCGCCAAGGTCGGCACGATTGCCGGTGCTGACGGGTTGAGGTAGAAGGTCATTATCACCTCTGCCCCGTTGGCATCGGTGACCGAATATTCAATCAAGAAATCTTTTGCGAAGTCAGCCGGAACTCTCGTCACCGTGCCGCTGATTCTCGCCGGCGTGCTGCCGGAGGCGGTGTTATATCGCAACCCAACCTCAAACCCGGGCGAGGATGAATAAATATCGTCACCGTTGCTGGGGGAACTGCCGCCCCCCGAAAAGAAATATTCCAACGGCGCAAGCCCGCCGACTGCGTTGCCGATGTTGAAGTCCAGCGTATCGCCGAGTTGCGCCACGCGATTGCCCGGATTCGCGCCCGGCGGGAATTCCAACGCCGCCACCACCGCCACCGCAAAAGTGGTCTTCACCATGTTGTTTGCCGCATCGCTTGCGGTGATTTCATACATCCCGGCATCGCCAGCGGCAATCGCCTGTGTGGCAGTCAAAAGGTCGCCGGCGGTGTTTATCGATAATGCCGCCAGGCTGCCGCTTAATTTAGCGAGGGTATGCCCGCCGGGTGCGTTTGTGGCGGGAGTCAATACTTTGGTGCCGGCGTGTCCGGCGGTGAAGGTGAAGGGGCCTTGTGGTGAGCCGAAGGACGGCAACGACGGGTTGAAGACAAACGAAAATTGCGTGGTTGCACCGTTGGCATCTCCCGCCGTATACACAATCACAGAATCAGCGGCGATTGTCGACACCGTGCCGCTTATCGTCGCCGCCGTGCCGCCAGAGGCGGCGGTATAAACCAATCCGCCAATCGTGCCGCCGTTATTAACCGCCGTGCCGTTTGCGGTAAGCCCATATGTTACCGGCGGTGTGCCGCCGATGGCGTTGCCCAAGGTTATCGACACATTCGTTTCACCGTCCGCCACCGTTTGATTGCCCGGATTCGCACCCAACGGGAATGTCGGTGCAGATACCACCACCACCGTAAAAGTTGTCCTCGCCATGTTGTTTGACGCATCGCTTGCGGTGATTTCATACATCCCGGCATCGCCGGCGGCAATCGCTTGTGTGGCAGTCAAAAGGTCGCCGGCGGTGTTTATCGATAATGCCGCCAGGCTGCCGCTTAATTTAGCGAGGGTATGCCCGCCGGGTGCGTTTGTGGCGGGAGTCAATACTTTGGTGCCGGCGTGTCCGGCGGTGAAGGTGAAGGGGCCTTGTGGTGAGCCGAAGGACGGCAACGAAGGGTTGAAGACAAACGAAAATTGCGTCGTTGCACCGTTGGCATCTCCCGCCGTATACACAATCACAGAATCAGCGGCGATTGTCGACACCGTGCCGCTTATCGTCGCCGCCGTGCCGCCAGAGGCGGCGGTATAAACCAATCCGCCAATCGTGCCGCCGTTATTAACCGAAGTGCCGCGTGCGGTAAGCCCATATGTTACCGGCGGTGTGCCGCCGATGGCGTTGCCCAAGGTTATCGACACCCCCGTTGCACCGTCCGCCACCGTTTGATTGCCCGGATTCGCACCCAACGGGAATGTCGGTGCAGATACCACCACCACCGTAAAAGTTGTCCTCGCCATGTTGTTTGACGCATCGCTTGCGGTGATTTCATACATCCCGGCATCGCCGGCGGCAATCGCAGATGTAGCAGTCAAAATGTTGCCGGCGGCGTTTATCGATAATGCCGCCAGGCTGCCGCCTACTTTAGCGAGGGTATGCCCGCCGGTTGCGTTTGTGGCGGGAGTCAATGCTTTGGTGCCGGCGTATCCGGCGGTGAAGGTGAAGGGGCCTTGTGTTCCCGCAAATGCCGGCGGGGCTTTTTCGGTTACGGCGAGCGTAAAGGTGGTCATGGCGATGTTGCCCGCCAAATCGCCGACGGTGAGTTCATAACTGGTGGCGGCGTAGGCGGCGACGCTGGCGGCGGTATAGGCGGTGGCGGTTAATACCGGCGTTCCGTCTGTTTGCACTTCGATGCCGATGCCGGGCAAGGCGGTGTCGGCGGTGTTCGCCAAGCCGACGCCATAAGTTAATGCGCCGCCATCGATAGTGAATACGCCATTGAAAGTGCCGCCTCGATAGCCGTCTGCGCCCGGGCTGAAGGTGGCGACGAATGCGGTGGCGTCGCCGTTCCAAGAGACATTAGTTTGGACGGCGATGGTCGGCTTGTTATAGAAAACATAGGTGAAGTTGCGGGCGATGACGTCGCCGCTGTAGGTCACTTCATAGGAAAACGCAACCGCTTTGAGGTCGTTCGCCCAAGCCGCTTCAACCTGATGAGGCTCTGAGTTGGAATAGTCATTGATGCTTATTGATCCGGTAGCGGTGTTGTATTGACCGGTCCACGACCACCACCGTGTCCTAAATGGGGTTTGGGTGCAAGTGGTGTCGGTATCGCCGGTTGTGCCGAACGCTCGTAAATCTACAGCAGAAGAATCGGTGACAGGACAGCCGTTCATGTACATCAATTGGCTGATGCCGCTGATGCCGGTGCTGCCGGTGCCGGATTTTGGGTCGGTATCCGGCAATATCACATCCAACGTCTCTTGCCCAACATAACGCGCAATCACTCCGCCTTCGGCGATTTGGCCGGTGGGGGTGTTGACGAATGAGATTGCCGGCGGCGCCGCCAACACTACGATTTCGAAGGAGTCAGCAGTCTCGCTGGTATCATGGTCGACGATAGTGATTCTGTATGTGCCGGCGTCGCTTGCCACTATCGAAGTCGTACTGCGCAATTCACGGCTGGCGACGGTGCCGTCAAACACCAATGCCGCCGCACGGATTGGTTCACGTCTAAAGTTGACGAGTTTCCTTAAAGTGTAATCTTCATAAGGCGTAACCCCGCCGGTGGCTGCGTTCAGGGTGTGGGTGGTTTCAACGCCGACGGTGAAAGTGATGTCGCCTTGGGTGAGGGCTAATGTCTCCCCTGTGTCCACTGGTGTCTGTCCGTGTTCGGCTTTCGCTTGCGTCGACACTACGCCAAGCAACATCAAGCCAACCAAAGCAAGCAAAAGTTTGCCGCCGGTGAATTTACCGACGGTGAATTTAATGGATTCGGATTTCATCTCAACTACCTCGTAATTAACGATTGAATTTAACGGGCGGATTATACACAAATAAAAATGAAAAAAACGGATGATGTGATGTGGCGGTGAAATGTTGATGGGGTGGGGATTAGGTGAAAACGCTCGCGAGAATGTTCACGGCGGTGGCGATGGCGACAGCCCAAAGAACAGTCCGCCGCATTTCACGGGCGGATTCGTCACGCTTGTCGTCGGCGCGACGTTCGACGGCGGCTAACTGATTGCGCAACTGTTTAAGCAACTCGATGGCTTCATCAAGCCGCTCGATTGTGGCATCAAGCAACCCGACCTGCGACGCATGAACTTCACACGGCGGATTTGTGCGCACGGAATTAATTGAGGCGTTCATAATTTCGTTTAGCCCGAATGGATTAACCCAAAAGATTGAGCAGGTGGGCGAGATAATACAGCCCCGAGATAAGCGCAGTGATAAGCCCAGGAACACCGATGAGGATGATACCGGTCCAATAGCGACGGTTTTCGCGCGAACGTTGCTCGTCACGCTCTGTGCGTTTGTCGTCACGCGCGACGATATCGGCGCGCAACTCTTTAATTTCATTGAGGGCACCGTCAATCTTGCCGACCAATTCCTTGCGCAAATCCTTGATTTCTGCGTGAATCAAATTGGTAAGATGCTCGCGGTCATCGGTGGACAGTTTTTTGGCATGCGCCTTAAGGGCAGCCTCGATAGTTTCAAGCGCATGCGTAAGGTCATCATTCGTGGCCACATCCGCGAACGCCGCGCGAACCGCCGCCATAATCGCATTCGTCGCGTCAGTCGACAACCCGGCGTCTTTCATTGCGCCGCGCGCATTTTCCAACGCATCGTATTTACGCGCCTGATTAGTGGATTCAGAATTCATGATTTCGTTTACTCCGAAGGGATTAACCCAAAAGATTGAGCAGGTGGGCGAGATAATACAGCCCCGTGATAAGTGCAGTGATAAGCCCAGGAACACCGATGAGGACGATACCGGTCCAATAGCGACGGTTTTCGCGCGAACGTTGCTCGTCACGCTCTGTGCGTTTTTCGTCACGCGCGACGATATCGGCGCGCAACTCTTTAATTTCCGCGGTCGTATCGGTGCGCAACTCTTTAATTTCCGCAGTCGTATCGGTGCGCAACTCTTTAATTTCATTGATGGCACCGTCAATCTTGCCGACCAATTCCTTGCGCAACTCATTGATTTCGTCGTGAATCAACTTGGTAAGATGCTCGCGGTCATCGGTGGACAGTTTTTTGGCATGCGCCTTAAGCGCCGCCTCGATAATTTCAAGCGCATGCGTAAGGTCATCATTCGTGACCATATCCGCGAACGCCGCGCGAAGCGCCGCCATAACCGCATTGGTCGCGTCAGTCGACAACCCGGCGTCTTTCATTGCGCCGCGCGAATTTTCCAACGCATCGTATTTACGCGCCTGATTAGTGGCTTCAGAATTCATGATGTAATTTTTCTCAAAGGTGAACGTTGATGTTGAATAACTTGTCGCAATAATACAACAATCCCGCCAATTGTCAAGCCGCAATTGCAATGCGCAACTTTCGAATTGCCGCGCGTTTTGCGGATGAAGCAATTTAGGTGAGAACAATCATCATGAAAAAAAACACCCCCACAAACAGAGCCGCAGTTCTGATTCTGCGATGTTTAAGGGCGTGTTTGTCGTTTCTGGCTTCGGCTTGCTTGCGCCTTTCGTCTCGTTCATTTTTATCTTTGGCGCGTTGGGCTTGTGCTTCGTCGGCTTTCTTTTGGCGTTTGAGGGCGTCAACCTCGTCTTGCAACTCGCGAACTTTCCCAAGGGCATCGTCAACCTTGTCGCCCAATTCCGAGCGCTCATTATCAATCGCATCGTTAATAAAACTGATGAGATATTCGCGGTCCTCTTTGGACAGTTGACGGGCATATTCCTCAACGGTCGCTTTGACATTTGCAATCGCGCGCGTCCGCTTAATGTTCGTTTCCGTTTCCTCCAACATCCTTGACATCACTATCAGAATCGCATACGCCGCATCAGTTTGCAGCCCGCCTTTTTGCAATTGGCTCACATCGCGCAATGCCCGCGTCCAGAAATTTGGCACTTTGGGTTTCGTTACTTTATTCATGGCTTCATTACCTCGTAAATGGATTAAATAATCAAATAAACAACCCGCCGAATCATACAATAACCGCCCCAAAAGTCAAGCCACATTTGGCATCGCAACTCATTTTGCGGTAGAATCCGCCCGAGCGCGCATTGATAAATAAACCACCACCCCACCCCCACCGTTGCCCCCCCAAGCAAAACTTCTGTTAGCCGACGGCACGGCATTCGCGGGCCAGGCGATTGGCGCGACCGGCAGGGTGGCTTGCGGCGAAATTGTGTTTAACACCGCCATCAGCGGCTATCAGGAAATCCTCACCGACCCTTCCTATGCGCGCCAACTCATCACCCTCACCCACCCGCATATCGGCAACACCGGCGCCTGCGCGCAGGATGAAGAATCGCGTCAAGTGTTTTGCGCCGGGCTCATCGTAAAAAACGCGCCGAACACTTATCAAAACTGGCGCGCACAAATGAGTTTGCGCGAATATCTGCGCGCCAACAAAGTCATCGCCATCAGCGACATCGACACCCGAAAACTCACCCGCCATATCCGCAATAAAGGCGCACAAGCCGGCTGCATCGTCGTTGGTAAAGGCGAAAGTGAAGTCGACGCAAACGACATCGAACAGGCATTGCAACAGGCGCAAAACTTCGCCGGCTTGGGCGGAATGGATTTGGCGAAGGAAGTCGGCACGCGCGAAGCGTACGATTGGCAAGACGGCATTTGGACGATGCCGGGCGAGACGGAAATGCAGGCGTTGACGGCGATGGCGGCGTTGTCGGCGAAAATGCGGGCGGCGGCGGAGGCGAAGTCGAAGTCCGCTTCGACGGCACAGTCAAAGTCGAAGTCAAAGTCAAAATCAACAAAACCCTACAAAGTAATCGCCTGCGATTACGGCATCAAACACAACATTTTGCGAATGTTAACCGCGCATGGCTGCCAAGTCCGCGTAATGCCGCCAACCGTCACCGCCGATGAAATCCGCGCCGAAAATCCGGATGGGGTTTTCCTATCGAACGGGCCGGGCGACCCTGAACCGTGCGATTACGCCATCAAAACCATTGGCGAATTGTTAAGCGATGCCAACTCGACAAGTGCACGACCAAGTGCAAACCCGATTCCCATATTCGGCATCTGCTTAGGCCATCAACTGCTCGCCTTGGCCTGCGGTGCGCGCACCGAAAAAATGAAATTCGGACATCACGGCGCGAATCATCCGGTGCGCGAATTGGCAAGCGGGCGGATACTCATCACCAGCCAAAATCACGGCTTTTGCGTCGATGAAAAAAGCCTGCCGCAAGGTTTACAAATCACCCACCGCTCGCTGTTCGATAACACCATACAAGGTTTGGCGATGCGCGATTATCCGGCATTCTCGTTTCAAGGGCATCCCGAAGCCAGCCCGGGGCCGCACGATGTCGGCGGATTGTTTGCGCAATTCGTGGCGTTGATGGCGGACAGTGCAAATGCAAACCACAGTAAAAACACAACCAATCACTCGACAAAATAATGCCAAAACGAACCGACATCGAAACAGTGCTGATAATCGGCGCGGGGCCTATCATCATCGGGCAAGCGTGCGAATTCGATTATTCCGGCGTGCAAGCGTGCAAGGCATTGCGCGCCGAGGGCTATCGAATCGTGTTGGTCAACTCGAATCCGGCGACCATAATGACCGACCCGGATTTTGCCGACGCCACCTATATCGAACCGATTGAATGGCGCACAGTGGAAAAAGTTATCGAAGCCGAACGCCCGGATGTGCTGCTGCCGACGATGGGCGGGCAAACCGCATTGAACTGCGCCTTGGATTTAAACCGACACGGCGTATTGCGCAAACACAATGTCGAAATCATCGGCGCGACCGTCGAAGCGATTGACAAAGCCGAAGACCGCCAACTATTCCGTCGCGCGATGCGGGATATTGGCTTATCCACCGTGCGCGGCGGCATTGCGCATAGTTTAAGCGAGGCGCAAGAAGTGTTGCGCGACACCGGATTCCCGTCGATTATCCGCCCGTCATTTACGCTCGGCGGCACCGGCGGCGGCGTCGCCTATAACGCCGCCGAATTCGATGAAATATGCGCGCGCGGCTTGGATGCATCGCCGACGCGCGAATTATTGGTCGAGGAAAGCATCATCGGCTGGAAGGAATTCGAGATGGAAGTGGTGCGCGATAAATGCGACAACTGCATCATCATCTGCTCGATAGAAAACTTAGACCCGATGGGCATCCACACCGGCGATTCCATCACCGTCGCCCCGGCGCAAACCTTAACCGACAAGGAATATCAGCGAATGCGCGATGCCAGCATCGCCGTGCTGCGCGAAATCGGCGTCGACACCGGCGGCTCGAATGTGCAATTCGCCGTCAACCCGGACAACGGGCGAATGGTCGTCATCGAAATGAACCCGCGCGTATCGAGGTCGTCGGCATTGGCATCGAAGGCCACCGGATTCCCCATCGCCAAAATCGCCGCCAAATTGGCGGTGGGCTATACGCTGGACGAATTGCGCAACGACATCACCGGCGGTGCAACGCCGGCATCATTCGAACCGAGCATCGATTACATCGTCACCAAAATCCCACGATTCGATTTCGAGAAATTCCCGCGCGCCGATGCAACGCTGACGACGCAAATGAAATCAGTCGGCGAGGTAATGGCGATTGGCAGAACCTTCGCCGAGTCGTTGCACAAGGCATTGCGCAGTTTGGAAATCGGCGCGGACGGGTTGGACGAACGCCCGCCGCCGTCCGATGAAAATAAACTGAATGATTATCGCGAAGCACAATTGCGCGTGCCGAGCGCCGACCGAATATGGCAAATCGCGCAAGCGTTGCGCGAGGGGATGTCGATTGATGAAGTGCATGCGTTATGCAAAATCGACCGATGGTTTTTGGCGCAGTTGGCGGAATTGGTCGAGTGTGAGGAAGGGATTGTTCGATGTGCAAGTGACAGTGCAAGTGACGGTGACGGTGCAAGTGCAAGTAACGATGTTAATAGTGACAGCGGCGACGGTAAAAGTGCCGGTGCAAGTAAAAGTACACTCGACCATATCGATGCAACCCAACTGCGCAATTGGAAACGACTCGGCTTCTCCGACCGTCGCCTTGCGACACTGTTGCGCACCGATGAAGACAACGTGCGCAACCGCCGCCGTGAACTCGCCATCCATCCGATTTACAAACGCGTCGACTCATGCGCCGCCGAATTCGAATCAGCGACCGCGTATTTATATTCATCCTACGACGACGAATGCGAATCCGCGCCGAGCGACAATAAAAAAATCATCATCTTGGGCGGCGGGCCGAATCGAATCGGTCAAGGCATCGAGTTCGATTATTGCTGCGTACATGCGGCGATGGCGTTGCGCGAAGACGGCTTCGAGACGATTATGGTGAACTGCAACCCGGAAACCGTATCGACCGATTACGACACATCAGACCGACTGTATTTCGAGCCGTTGACCTTGGAAGATGTACTCGAAATCATCCGCATCGAAAAACCGCTTGGCGTGATAGTGCAATACGGCGGGCAAACGCCGCTGAAATTGGCGCGCGCTTTGCAAGCCAACGGCGCGCCGATAATCGGCACCTCGCCGCAATCGATTCATCGCGCCGAAGACCGCGCGTATTTTCAACAACTGCTGGCGGAATTAAACTTGCGCCAACCGCCGAATCGCACGGCATCGCGCGCAACCGATGCGGTGCGATTGGGCGATGAGATTGGCTATCCGTTGGTGGTGCGGCCGTCGTATGTACTCGGCGGGCGGGCGATGGAGATTGTGCATAACGCCGATGAGTTGCGCGATTATATGAACTCGGCGGCGGCGCAATTTGATTCGCCGGTGTTGCTGGATTTGTTTTTAAGCGGCGCGATTGAAATCGATGTCGATGCCGTGTGCGACGGTGATGATGTCCTCATCGGCGGGATTATGGAACACATCGAAGAAGCCGGCGTGCATTCGGGCGATTCGGCTTGCTCGTTGCCGCCGTTTAGTTTATCCGATGAACTGCAGGCGCAGTTGCGCGAATACACGCGGCAATTGGCGCATAAGTTAAGCGTGGTCGGCTTGATGAATGTGCAATACGCGGTGAAGGACAACGCGATTTATATCCTCGAGGTCAACCCGCGCGCGGCGCGCACTGTGCCGTTTGTATCCAAAGCCAGCGCGATGCCATTGGCAAAAATCGCCGCGCGATGCATGACCGGGCAATCGTTGCGCGCGCAAGATGCGACACGCGAACAAATCCCGCCGTTTTATTCGGTCAAGGAAGCGGTGTTTCCGTTCATCAAATTCCCCGGCGTGGATACTGTGCTGGGGCCGGAGATGAAAAGCACCGGCGAAGTGATGGGCATCGGCGCAAGTTATGGCGAAGCCTTCGGCAAGGCGCAAAAGGCGGTGGGCTTGGCAATGCCACGATGCGGGCGGGTGCTGATAAGTTTGCGCACTGAGGATCAAATCGCGGTGCAACCGACCGCGGCGTATTTGGCGAATGCCGGATTCGAATTATTCGCCACCGAAGGCACGGCCGCAACATTGCGCGACGCCAATCTCGAAGTGACGCGCGTTAACAAAGTCGAGGAAGGTCGCCCGCATGTCGTCGATATGATTAAGAATGATGAATTCGCATTAATCATCAACACCACCGCCGGCAAAAAAAGTTTGCGCGATTCCTATACAATCCGCCGCGAAGCGTTGCTGCATAAGGTCACCTATTTCACCACCTTGCCGGCCGCGCGCGCCGCGATTGCCGCGCATGCCTGCGGCGAATCACTCGGCATCAATCGGCTGCAATCGTTGCATCGGCAACTTAAAACGAAGTAATGCGCAATTAAATCGCGCGCAATTAAGTGACGCGAAATTAAGCGGTGTGAAATTAAGTGACGCGCACCAATATGCAGTCGTTAATAAATCAATCGTTAATCACAAGCAACACCAACCCCATCGGCAATGAACAGCGAACGCATCGTCCTCACCGCCATCGGCGCAAAACGTTTGCGCGATGAATTAAAGCGGCGCAAAAGCGTCGACCGCCCGCAGGTCATCGATGCGATTGCCGAGGCGCGCGCGCACGGTGATTTATCCGAGAACGCCGAATACGATGCGGCGAAGGAACAACAACGATTCATCGAAGGGCGCATCGCCGAACTCGAAGCCGGCTTGATGATTGCCGAAGTGGTCGACACCATCATCGAAGACGGGCGCATCGTATTCGGCGCGTTTGTCGATTTATACGACGCCGACAGCGACAGCAAAGTGACCTATCAATTGGTCGGCGAACTCGAAGCCGATTTACACGCCGGACGAATCTCGACGCGTTCACCGATTGGTCGCGCATTGCTCGGCAAAAGCGAAGGCGATGAAATCGAACTGAGTGCGCCGGCCGGGAAACGATGTTATGAAATTTTAAAGGTGCGTGAAAAGTGAATCGGATTGGTCGACAACGTTGTCCGTCATTGACACGGTCATTTGTGAACTATGCATGCGCAGTCGCAGTTGCATTAAGTTTTGTCGCCACATCGATACATGCCAATGAACCGTCGTTGTCGTCAACCAAATGGACCTCGATAGCGACGCCGTCATCGCCGGCAAAACTTTCCTTGCAAGCCGCCCCCACCATCACCCTCGACCATACGCGGCGATTTATCCTGCGCACTGTCGCCAAATTAAACAACTACACCCAAAAACCCATCGAGTTGGAAGTGCCGAATTCATGCCAAGTGTTTCGTTGGGAAATTGTCGACGCAGACGGCAACCGAATCATCCAACGCCCGCCGAAACAAAACTGCACCAAGATTCCAACCTACACCACCTTAATGCCCGGCAAAAAGGTCGAAAAAAGTTTGGCGATATTGTTGGCAAAACCAATTTACAACCTCAACACGCCGTATCGTCTGCGATTCGAATTTTGGCATCATCGAGGTGAGCATGAGTTTCGATTGGAATGAGTTGCTTAACTTTTGTTTGCGTTACTTAAGTTACTTTTGCACATCACGAATCAACCGGCGGATTAACCTTGCCTTCATTAAACAACCCCTGCGGGTCCAACGCCGCCTTAACCCGCCGATATAAATCCAACGACACCTCATCTTTATAACGAAGCATATCGTCCAACCGCGCGATACCAACGCCGTGCTCCGCACTAAAGGTGCCGTTCAACTCATCGGCAATATCGTGCACCACGCGATTGACGGAATCCCAACGCGCCAAAAATTTATCGCGCGGCATATCGATGGGTTGGCTGATGTTGAAATGCATATTGCCGTCGCCAAGATGTCCATACGGATACGGTCGCGCAGTCGGCAACAACGTCAACACCGCGCGTTCGGCGCGCCGCAAAAATTCAGGCACCACCGCCACCGGCACGGCGACATCGTGCTTGATGCTGCCGCCTTCGAATTGTTGCGCATCGACAATGTATTCGCGCAGCATTAATAATTTTTGCGCTTGGCTGTCATCGGCGGCGATTACCGCATCCTGCAAATCATCGCGCGCCAATGCATCGGCGAGTCGCCGCTCAATCGCGTTGCGCACGGCGTTGTCGTCGCCAACATCATTAATCGCCATCAACACATACCATGCATGCCGCCCGGTCATCGGGTCGGTTTGCGCGGCGATATGTTTGATTGCACTTTGCACCGCCATCGCGCTCATCAATTCGAAAGTTACCAATCGGTCGCCGCTGGCGTCTCGCATATTGTCCAACAAAGTTAATGCAGCGTCCGCATCGCGCAAGCCGACCAATGCAACGATGCGCGCGCGCGGTTGCGGGAACAGTTTTAAGGTCGCGGCGGTGATGATGCCGAGCGTGCCCTCTGAGCCGATAAATAAATTGCGCAAATCGTAACCGCTGTTGTTTTTGCGCAAACTGTTCATCCCATCCCAGATGCGCCCATCGGCGAGCACCACTTCGAGCCCAAGCGTTAAGTCGCGCGCGTTGCCGTAATGCAACACATTAATCCCGCCGGCATTGGTCGCCAAATTGCCGCCGATTTGACACGAACCTTGTGCGCCCAAACTCAGCGGGAAAAACCGTTGATGCGCGCCGGCTGTGCGTTGGATGTCGGCGAGTATGCAGCCGGCTTGCGCGGTCATCGTATAGTTCAACGCATCGACCGCAGGCGGTTGATTCATCCGCGCCAAGTTGACGATGAGTTGCTTGCGATGCGCAACCGCCCCGCCGACCACGCCGGTGTTGCCGCCCTGCGGCACAATGCCAACCCGATGCGCCGCGCAACAACGCACAACCTCGGCGACCTGTTGCGCATCGCCGGGCAAGGCGACGCCGATGCATTCGCTCGCATAGCGCGCGCGCGTATCGGCGGTATACGCCGCCAACTTTTCCGGCGCGCACACCATCCGCGACTCGCCTACGCATTGCGCCAATTGCCGCAAAAAATCCGTCATGGCGGCAATGATACAATAATCGTTGATGTGCTTATAATGTTGTTGGCGGCGTTAATGATGTTGATGATGTTGACTGTGTTAACGATGTTGACCTTGTCGACCGTGTCGATTATTTTTACTGCGTCGATTACTTCGATTACTTCGACCGTGTCGATTGCTTTGACGACTTCGACGACTTCGACACACTTCGCCCCCATCGATTCCCTCGACCACAACCGCACACTGAACTCTCGATAAACGCACGATGAACAAATTGCGCGACCTGCCCGACACCCCGTCCGACGACACCGCCGACTCGGTTATCGCCGAGCATTATGAATCGTTGCTGCGCGCGATTGGCGAATCGCCTTCGCGCGAAGGCTTGGTCGGCACACCTTTGCGCGCGGCGAAAGCCTTGCGCTATTTAACCGAAGGCTATCGACAAAATTTGCAGGCGGTGGTCAACGGCGCGATTTTTCAATCCGACAACGACCAGATGGTGTTGATAAAGGATATCGAAGTGTATTCGTTGTGCGAACATCACATCCTGCCGTTCATCGGGCGATGCCACATCGCCTATCTGCCCGACGGCAAGGTCATCGGCTTATCGAAGTTGGCGCGCATCACCGATATGTACGCGCGGCGGTTGCAGATACAGGAAAACTTAACCGACCAAATCGCCGGCGCGGTCGAATCGATTACCAACGCACACGGCGTCGGCGTGATTATCGAAGCCAAACATTTATGCATGATGATGCGCGGCGCGCACAAACAAAATTCGGTGATGAAAACCTCGACAATGCTCGGACGATTCCGCACCGACCATCGCACCCGCGCCGAGTTTTTAACCTTGGTCGGCGATTGATTCGCCGACCATTCCACGTCAATGAAAGCGTTATTGATTGACGGATTAAACTTGGTGCGCCGCATTTATGCGGCGGTGCCGAATGTGCGCGATTCGAATGGCGACAAGGTAAGCGGTGACAATTCGGACTCGCACTCGGACTCGACTTCGGACTCGGACTCGACTTCGAACTCGCACTCGAACTCAACCAACAATGTTACCGACAACGCCACCGCCGACCACATCGGCGCGGTAACACAATCCACCGCCGCCTCCTTAACCCGCGCCTTGGCAAAACATCAGCCGAGCCATTGCGTCGCGGTGTTCGAAGACGATGCGCCGACTTGGCGGCATCAATTGTTTGCCGAATACAAACAAAATCGCAAACCGATGCCGCGCGATTTGCGCGACCATTTGGATGAAGTGCAACAAGCGTTTCGGCAATTGGCCATCGAATGTTATTCGTTGCCCGGTTATGAAGCGGATGACATCATCGCCACCTTGGCGGTCAAAATCGCCGCGCACGGCGGCAACGCATTAATAGTATCCACCGACCGACATTATTGCCAATTGCTCGATGCAAACATTGCGGTGTTCGATCATTTCGCCAAACGCCGATTGGATGCGGCGATGATTGTGAAACGATTCGGCGTCGATGCAAATCAATTGGTCGATTTTCTCAGCCTGGCCGGCGACCGCAGCGCGAACATTGCCGGCATCAAAACCATCGGCAAATACACCGCCGCACAATTGCTCGACAAATACGGCGATTTGGAAAGCGTATTGCAAGCCGCCGATAAACTCCCCGGCAAACTCGGCGCAAAGTTGCGGCGCGGTAAAGACGATGCGCGATTGGCGAAAAAATTGTTTACCCTAAAAACCGATGTGGAATTGGGGTTGAACTTAAATCAATTGCGCTATACTGCGCCGAAGTAGTGTGATGTTAATTTAATTGCGGTTGGCAACGATGCATTGTTAAGTTAACTTATTAACATTAACTTACTTAACGAATTAACTTTTTACTTTTTACTTTTTTTCACAAACCAACTCTCACAAAACAAATGCCCCTCTGGCAACAAATTCTGCTCAGTGCACTTGGCATATTGGTGCTGTTGTATATTTTTCCCGGCATCAAACCAATGCTCGAAAAAAGTAAAGACGCGCCGAAAGATTGGGCGGGGTTTTTATGGCCGATAGCATTCGTGATTGCCTTTGTGATTTTTTTGGTGATGACGCTTTAATGCAATGACACTTTAATTGTCACCTTGCACTTTACGCGGCGGCACTTTACAACACCGCAATTAATCGATAATAATAATTGCGCTTTTGTAGTTTTTGTTTTACTCGTTACATCACTTGGTTAACAACATTGTTAACTTAACTTTCACTGCACTCACCTGGAGATTAAAGATGAAACGCAGACAACTATTAACCGGCCTGGTGGTCGGCGCCGCGGCTGGGGTTGGCGGCTCGGCATTGGTTAACCGTCGTCGCCGCGGCGGCGGTTTTGGGCAAGCGCCGGCGTTTAACCAACGGCGCATCGAAGTCACGATGGTGTCCACTTGGCCGCGCGATTTTCCCGGCGTCGGCACCGGCGCGCAACGCTTCGCCGATCGCTTAACCCAAATGAGCGACGGGCGGATTGTGGTCGAATACTTCGCCGGCGGCGAACGCGTCAAGCCGTTCGATTCGTTCGATGAAGTTGCCTCCGGCAACGCGCAGATTTACCACGGCGCGGATTATTACTGGAAAGGCAAACATCCCGGCTGGGCATATTTCACCGCCGTGCCGTTCGGCTTGACCTACACCGAAATCAACGCCTGGATTCGCTTTGGTGGCGGGCAACAGTTATGGGATGAACTCGGCGCCGACTTCAATCTTAAAGGCTTGATGTGCGGCAACACCGGCGTGCAAATGGGCGGCTGGTTTCGCAAAGAGATGAATTCCGCCGAAGATTTCAAGGGGCTGAAGATGCGCATCCCCGGCTTGGGCGGCGATGTCGTCACCAAACTCGGCGCCTCGCCGGTATCCTTGCCGGGCGGTCAGATTTACGAAAATCTGGTGTCCGGCGCCATCGATGCAACCGAATGGATTGGCCCGTGGAACGATGCGGTGATGAAATTTTACGAAGCCGCGAAGTACTACTACTATCCCGGCATGCACGAACCGGGCGCGATGTTGGCCATCGGCTTGAACAAGGATTTTTGGGAAAACTTGTCGCCGGCGGACCAAACGCTGGTCGAAGCCGCCGCCTCGATGGAAAACGATGTGATGATGTCCGAGTACAACGCCAAAAACGGCGAAGCGCTCGCCAAACTCATCGACGAACAAGGCGTGCAATTGCGTCGCTTTAACGACGACATCTACGACGCCTTCGGTCAAGCGGCAAACGAAGTGTTCGCCGAAGTGGTCGAACACAGCAACCTCGCCCGCCGCATCCACGAAAGTTTCGTCTCCGCACGCGCCAACATCGGCGCCTGGGCGAAAGTATCCGACCAAGAGTATGTCCGCCAACGCAATCGGGTGTTGGGGGTCTGAGGTTGGTTTGATTGTGGTTTGATTGTGGTTTGACATTTGTGACTTGGCATTGTCACTTTGCATTGTGATTTTTGCATTGTGACTTTGCCTTGTCACTTTTGTTTTGTTTTGTTTGTTTTGTTTTGTGCTGTCACTTCGTTTTGTCACTTCTTTTTGTCACTCAAGTTAATTGCAATTGTTCACTTAACATCGATTAACTTCCCGCCGCCATGCATACCGAAGCATCGATAACCTCCCCACAACACCCCCGCACCCTGCGCATCGCCGCCGCCTGCATGGCGATGCTGCTGCCGCTGTTCCTGCTCAACAACTATCTCGTGCACTGGCGCAACTGGCCGCCCTTCGCACAGTTCATCGACACCCCCAGCCTGCTCGGTTGGATTCAATTAACGCTATACGCCGGCGCATTAGCCGCAGTCGCGCGCTGGGTTTGGCAACATCCGCGTCCGCTCGGTGTCGATGCGGCGTTGTATTCGCGGATTGCGGGCTATGTGATTCGCGCGGCGTTTTGGGGGGTGTTGTTGATTGGCGTGGTCGATGTGATTATTTCGGTGTTGCGCGTCGAAGGCGCATTGCAATCGGTGGTTGGCGCAAAGTTGGCGACGCAGTTGGGGCGTCCAACATTTCGCGGGTTGTTTGTGCATTGTCCGTTGTTGGTGGCGGCGATAATCATTGCGCGCTATGTGCGCGGGATGGATTTTTTCTGGTTGGCGTTGTTGGTGGTTATCGCCGAATTCCAAGTGGTCATTTCGCGGTTTGTGTTTTCTTATGAGCAGGCGTTCATGGGCGATTTGGTGCGGTTTTGGTATGCCGCATTATTCCTGTTCGCCGCCGCGTATACTTTGGTGCATGAAGGGCATGTGCGCGTCGATGTGTTGTACGCCAATTTCACCCGCCGCCAAAAAGCCCTAACCAACGCCGGCGGTGCGGTGCTGCTCGGCTTGCCGTTATGCTGGACGATTTTATTGCAGGGAATGTCCGGCAAAGGCGCAAGCATCACCGGACCTTTACTCGGTTTCGAGATTTCGCAAAGCGGTTATGGAATGTATGTTAAATATTTAATGGCCGGCTTCCTGCTAATTTTCGCGGTGTCGATGGCGTTACAATTTCTCGCGGCGTTGTTAAACGGCGCGGCGGATTTGTGGGGGGAGAGTAACGATGACGGCGGGGATGATGATGTCAGGGATGATGTCGGCGACGATGTCGCAGGCGACGGTGTGGGTTGACACTGCACAAAATTTGTTATAATTATTTATCAATCCGTTATGGATTATTTAGTTAACTTTTTCAATCGGTGACCCCAATGACAAACCCCAAACCGCTCGGCATCTCCGCCAAAGCCACAAAAGCAATTATCAAATCCATCATGCGTAGCCGCGTTGGGTTGGCGACTAAAGCGGATGTTAACGATGTTAAAAACAGTGTCGACGAGTTGCGCAGTTTGATGTTGTGGTCGTTTGCCTTGTTCGGCGGGTTGGTGATTGGGATGATGGTTTTGCAATGGCGCACCACTTCGCAGATTTTGCAGGTGTTGCTTGGCGGTTAATTCGCATCGATTGCGGCTTGACATTGCCAAAAATCCGGTTATACTTTTCATCAATCCGTTTGCGGATTATCTCGATGTTAATCGTTAATCACTTTTCAATGAGGAACTTGTTATGAAGATGAAAGAAGATTTCAACTCGGTGGATGAATTGACCAAGTTCGAAAAACTCGGTGTTCCGTCCGAAATCGCAAAGGCGATTGTCGCCGCCATTATGCGCAGTCGCGCCGGGTTGGCGACCACAGCCGATGTTAAGGAATCGGCTAACAACGTCACCACTAACGTTGTGGCCATTCTCAAAAATTATGTGACGCAAGTTGTCGGCAAATCCGAACGCCGCCAAAACAATTCGCGTGCGCAATCCGAAAACAATCTGCGTCAAGAAATCAGGGAATCGCGCAACACCCTGATTTGGATGTTTGGCACACTTGGTGCGCTGGCGTTGGCGATGATGGCTTTACAGTGGCGCGCAATGTTGCAGATTCTGCAGACGCTGATTGGCGCCTAACCCGCAACAATCCAATCGCGGACGGCGGCGGCGACATCGCCGCCGTTTGCGTATTGGCAGCGCGATTACACGCCCGCGCGCGCATCCCTCCCCGCCCCCGCCCGCCCCCCAATAAAATTACATCACCGCTCGGTTGGGCTTGACAAGGCGGGCGTGTGTGCATAATATAGTGCGCCAATGTGCAGGCGGTTTTGCCGCCCGTTTTTACCCAACCATTTACAACGAGGCAACCAATGAAAGCCGCGCCGCATTCCAACGGAAATCCGTTTTATTCCTTTGCCCAACCCCCGCGTTTACGCCGCCCGAGTCGCTTCGGGTTGCCGGTGTTGTTGGGGTTGTTGTTGCTTGGTTTGGTCGGGCAAGCCAAAGCACAGAGTGATTTGGTTATCAACACCAACGGCCAATCATGGGCAGTCACTTTTTACACCGACGTTGCGATAGACCACACCTTGCCGCAAAAGGCGATTTGGGGGGGAGTCAATGAATACCCCATAGTCGAGTGGGAGCGAACTTCGCCCTCTTCATTAGCGACTCCGTTCTCGCTTGATGAAATGACCGGCGTCATCACCGGTACGGTCACTACCGCTCAAGAAGTAGCGTTGATTATGGATGTCGCCATCGATAACAGTTCGCCGCCCATACCAACGTTCCGCGTTACTGCGAATATATCCATCGTCACACCGCCTGCACCGGAATTCCCCGATTCACTCGGGCCATTCGCCTTCGTCGAAAACACCCTGGGCTATCAAGATGTCAGCGCAACCGGCATCGGCGGCGTATTCACCTATAGTTTCACCCCCGCCTTGCCCGCCAACTTATCGTTGGTGGTCGATGAATCCGACAACAGCGCAACCCTCACCGTCCTCGCCGGCACCGGCACAGCGGCGGATACCGATTACACGCTGACGGTCACAGACGTCAACGGCAACACCGACAGCATCGTTATCTCGATACAGGTGCTCGACGGCAGGGCTTCGTTCAAATCGGACAACAGCGGCGACCTCCTCACTTTTTTCTACACCTTCTATAAAGGCACGCCGAAGGAAATCACCCTGCCGACACTGACGCGCGCGAAAAAAGCGGCGCGCTACCGATTCTTTTATCAAAACGAATACCTCACCCTCATCAACACCGAAGCCACGCCGCCTTCGGGGAGAGGGTACGTCCTTTCCCCGCAAGGTTCGCGCACCTTTACCGTGACCAGCACCACAAGCACGCCGAAGGACCTGGACGATGATTACACCTACTTTACATACTACGGGTACTACACGGATGCTTATGCCTTGCTCCACAACAGCGGCACCGCCGATGGCGATGCGCTCAGATTCGCATTCCGCGCTTTAAATACGCCGTCCGCCCTCGCCTTCACCGCCGTGCAACCCGATTTAACCTTCGGGCTCGGCGCCATCGCAACCCACAGCATAGCCGGCGCACAAAACGGGCAACCCGCCTACTCCCTCACCACCGGGATGCTCGAAGGAGACGGCTACGAATACACCCTTACACAAAAAGACGGCAATGCCTTGCCGGCATCGTTGGTGTTTGACGCCGCCACCCTCGAAATCACCTCGACCACCGCCATCAGCGCAAGCGTCAACGGCTCATACACCCTCACCGCCACGGATGAAACCGGCGCAAGCATCACCGCCGATTTCGAAATCCACGCCGTGCCGGGGCCGTCGTTCGATACGGTTGGGCCGTTTGTCTATGTCAACACCGCCACCACCGCCCAAAATAACATCACCCCGGCCAACGGCGTCGGCAAATTCACCTATTCCATCACCCCGGCCCTGCCGAGCGGCATAACGTTTGCCAACACCGACGACAACGGCGTCACCACCGGCGGCAACAACACCTTGCAATTAGTCGGCGCAAGCGGCGCAACCGCACAAGGCGCAACCGATTACACCTTGACCGTCACAGACGCCAACGGCGCAAGCGACAATGTCACAATCAGCATCGAAATCGTCAGCGCAATCACCGCCGCCTTCGCCGAAAGCATGAGCGCCATCACCTATGTCGCCGGCATCGCCAAAGAAGTAACCCTGCCCGAAGCGACCGATGCAACGCTGAATTATCCGTTGCTGTATGAAATCAACTACAGCCACATCACCGACCTCGACACCGCCGGCTTTGTCACGCCGGACGAAGAAGACTTTGTCCCCGCACCGTTCATCATCGCCAGCGACACCAACACGGCGGTTAACGCCGGCGTCGTCGCCAGCTTCAATGTGGCGTACAACTATTTGGGCGCAACCGCCAGCACCGAACTCACCTTCATCGTCGCCGCCGCCCCGAATTTCGCCACCGCACAAACGCATGTACATTTCACCGCCGGCTTCGGCGGGGCGATATCCTTGGAAACCGCAAGCGGCGGCGCCGGCACATTCGGCTATACACTTGCGCGAATTAACGATGCCGACGGCGTGGCCAACACCACCGTGCCGGATGAATTGACGCTGAACGCCGCCACCGCCGAATTAACCGCCGCATCAACGATTGCCACAAGCGCAAGCGGCAGTTACACCTTGACCGCCACCGACGCCGACGACAACTTTGAGACGGCGAATTTCGCCATCACCATCGCCGAACAATTGGCATTCGACCCAACCAGCGCAACGCGCACTGTGCCTTTAGCCGAAGCCGTCTATGAATTCGAACCGCCGAGCGGCGGGCGAGCCGATTTGACCTTCACCTTAACCAGCGGCGGCAACACCATCGCCGATGGCGGCGGATTGGGAACGGGGACGACGCTGTGGACTTATTCCGCCGCCACCTCGACCGCCAAAGCCAAAATCACCGGCACACCAACCGCCGCCGGCGACACGCTGATGACCTATACCGCCACGGACGCCAATGGGGCGAGTGTGAACTTTATGTTGACCCTCTCGGCGCAAAATATATTGGCATTTACCAGCGTGCAGCCTGATTTAACCTATGTTGCCGCGCACAGATTCATCTATACCTTGATCGAAGCGGCCGGCGGCGCCGCCGGGGAAATAACGTACGACGTCCTCGACCCGGCCGGCGAATCGGTTCATCAACCGATTAACAATGGAATCAAATTCAACAGGCGCACCCGCGAATTGCGCGGCGTCAACGGTACGAGTGGCATCGTGAGCGCCGCCGACAGCGGACAGTACACCCTCCGCGCAACGGATACCGGCGTCGGCAACGCCCAAATGACCGCCAACACCACCTTTAACATCCATGTCGCCGAAGCCCTTGCCTTCTCGCCGAGCACCGCCGAGCGCGGATTTGCGCTTTCCGCCACCGGCATATCGATTACCTTGGATAACGCCAACGGCGGCGCATTGCCGATTGTGTATGAACTCTACAGCGGCAGTGCGACGGCGATTGCGGACGGTGGCAACGTCGCATTCGTCACCAACAGCGGCTCATCCCTGTTGTATACCGCCGCCGACGGCGACACCCCGGCGACGCTGACCGGTAACGCCCCAAGCAGCACAGATTCGATGATGTTGACCTACACCGCCGAAGGCGCCCTTGGCGAAGTGGCGACCTTCGAATTGACCGTGCGCGTATCCGCCAGCCCGACCTTCCCCGGCGGCGATATTGTCGCCACTTACAGCGTCGGCGCATCGACCTACAGCATCGGCGGTATGCAATACGGTGATGCCATCACCTTGCCGGCGGCGACCGGCGGCAGTGGTTCGTTGAACTACGCCGAAAGCGGCGCCTTGCCCGGCGGCATAACGCGCACCAATGACGCAAACGCCATCATATTAAGCGGCGCACCGACCGCCGCCGGCAATTTCACCTTCGCCCGCACCGCCACCGACACAAACTCTGCCAGCGGCGTATTCACCTTTATCGCCACCGTCCTCGCCGCCCCGTCGATTGCCGGCAGCCAAAGCGCAATACATGCAACGGTGGACGGCGTTGCATTGGATGTCGATTTTCTGACCACACTGACCGCAAGCGGCGGGTTTGCGTCGTTTGTCTATTCGATAACGCCGACCTTGCCGGGCGGTTTGCTGTTGGATGCCGCCACCGCAAAACTCAGCGGCACGGCGAATAATGCCGCCGATGTCGGCAGTGCGATTTACACCTTGACCGCAACCGATGTGCACGGGGCGACCGCAACCTTGAGGTTTACCCTCGAAGTGCATGCGGCATTGGCATTCGCCGCCGGCAACAACCCGCCGGATACCACCTACACCGTCGACCGAAACACCGCCTTAACCTTCCTCGCCGTAACCGGCGGACGCGCGGCGATAACCTATTCCATCGACGGCATCGCCGACATCGTCTCCACCAACAGTTTGGCGTTTGACGCCGCCGAGCGGATTTTATCCGGCGATTTCGATGCCGTCAGCGGCGATGTCGGTTTAACTTATGTCGCCACTGACAACAACGGCGCGACTTTGAGTTACGCATTCAACGTCGCCGCCGTCGCCGCCCCGAATTTCGCCGCCGCCGACATTACGACCCTCAGCAACGGCTACACCTTCCGCGTCGGCACGGCGATTGCCGCCAACTTCACCTTGCCGCTGGCGCAAAACGGATTGCCGCCGTTGACTCATAAAATCACCGAAGGCGCAAGTTCAACATTCGGCATGCCGATATTCACGCCGCCCGGACTTGCCTTCGATAGAGCCACGCGGATTTTATCCGGCATACCAACCGCCGCCGCCGACCATTCGCTCAACTATCACGCACGAGACGCCAACCGCTCGACCGTGTCGCAAGCGACCAATATGTTCATCGCCGCCTCATTCACGCTGTCGCAAACCGCGGTTGGCTGGGCAACCGGGCAAGCGGTGGATACGGAATTGAGCGAAGCGGTGGGCGGCGTTGGCACGATTGCCTATACGGTGACCGGATTAAACAGCGCAACCTTGCCGAGCGGCGTCACCTTCAGCGCGACCGACCGCGCACTGCAAGGCACACCGACCGCGCTGGCGAATGAGATGACTTTCGAATACAAGGCGACTGATGGTTTCGACGGCGCAATTGCCACCGCCACTTTCACCATCCAAGTCACCGAAAACCCGATATTCACCCCGTCGACCATCGCCGCAACTTACAGCGTCGGCGTAACCAGTTACACCATCGACGGCACACAATACGGTGATGCCATCACCTTGCCCGCGGCGGTTGGCGGCGTTGGCACGTTGGCATACACCGACAACAGCGGCGATTTGGGCGGCATCACGCGCACAGACGGCGCAGGCAACACCATCATCATAAGCGGCATGCCGACCACTGTCGGCGATTACACTTTCACCCGCGTCGCCACCGACACTTCGGCAACGCCGCGCGTGGGCACTTTCTCCTTGACCGTCAATGTCGTCGCCGCGCCGCGTTTTGCTACGCCGCAACCCGCCCTGACAAGTTCCATCGGCGTCGCCTTTAACGCCACCTTGCAAAGCGCGAGCGGCGGCTATAACCCGGTCGTCATCGATGTAACCCCGGCGCTGCCGAGCGGCATCACCCTCAATGGTTTGGTATTAAGCGGTACGCCCGCCACCGGCGCCACGGCCGGCGACATTGCATACACCTTAACCGCCACGGACGCGCACGGCGCAACCGCCACTTCGAATTTCATTTGGACTGTGTATGGCAAGCCGACGTTTGCGGATGATGCATTGGATGAGATTACCTTCAGCGTCGGCGCAAACAAAACCACCGAATTGCCCGCCGCCACCGGCGGACGCACGCCGTTGACCTATGCACTCGATGTCAGCGGTATCCCGGTGTCACACACCTTGGTATTCAACCAAGCCAACCACACATTGAGCGGCACGATTAATGCGGCAATCGCCGGCTATTTTGTGCGCCTTAATGTAACCGACGCCAACGGCGCAACCGCACAGCACACGATAGCCCTGCGCACCGCAGCCGCGCCGACGTTCTCCGTACTCGAAGACGACACGAAATTAACCTTCGCGCTCGGCAGTACGCCGAATTACTTCACGCCGCAAGTCAGCGACGGCGCCGGCAAAATCGTCTACAGCATGCGCAACCTGCCGCGCGGCTTAAGTTATAACGCCGAAGACCGCAAAATTGTCGGCGTCGCCACCGCAGTCGGCGTCACCACCAACTCGACATTAACCGCGCGCGATGAAAACGGCATGTCCGCTTCGATAACCCTCGAAATCTACATCGCCTCAGCCCCAACCTTCACCCCGCCGGCGTTAACCGTCGCCTACACCGTCGGCGGCAGCCGCTATGTCAACGCCAACGGCGTATCGACCGATGATGTGTTGACCTTGCCGGCGGCGCGCGGCTTCACCGGCACGCAATCCTACAGCGACAACGATAACTTGCCGGCCGGCATGGTGTTTGACGACACCGGCTTCGCGGACATCGCACCGAATGTGGCCGACGGACGCGGCATAATACGCGGCACGCCGACCGTAGCCGGCACCTTCAACTTCACCCGCATCGCCTCCGACAATGTCGGCGACGACATTCGCACCGGCACCTTTATCTTAACCGTCATCGTCGCGCGCGCACCGCGAATTGTTGGCGGATTGGATGATTTGGTATACAGCGAAGGCCGCAGCGTCAACCTCACCTTGGCTGATGTCATAGACGGCGGCGCCGAGCCGTTGACCTATGCATTGTTGGATTCGAGCGGCGCATCGTTGGACGGCGTGTTGCGCTCGCTTGGGCTGGCGTTCGACACCCGCACCGGCATATTGTCCGGCCGGGTCAACAAAACCTATGCGCAAACCGCCTATAGTTTTGTCGTCACCGACGCCAACGGCGTAACCGATGCCGGCGGCGGTGTAAACTTCGAATTCGTTCCCAAATCGACTTTGACGATTGCGCCGGATGTTGTCTCCTACTCTGAGGAACGTCCGCTTGGCGCAAACAACGATACGACTCTTGTGGTCACCGTGGAGGACGGGCCGGACAACGCAGTCTACGAATTAAACGGCGAAGTGCCGCCGGGCTTAATCTTCGACATCATCACCAATCCGTTGATGGTGACGGTAAGCGGCACGCCGGAAAAAGGGTCGGCGGGCGTTTACACCCTGACATACATCGTCGGCGACCCGGACAACATCAATGTCGGCGGCGAAGGGGTGTTGACGGTGCGCATCATCGGCCCGCCGAGATTTGCCGCGGGACAACAATTCATCGACATTCAAACCGGCGAACAACAGTCAACCCCGTTGCCGAGCGCAAGCGGCGGTGTTGGCGCGTTGACTTATTCGTTGGATTTAACCGGCGCGCCCGAGTGGATGGATCAACCTTTCGAAGACACGACCAAATCGCCGCAGATTGTCACCAACGCCGGTCTCGATGATTACGATAACGAAGCGGCGGCAGGCACGGTGTACACCTTCCAATACACCGTCACCGATTCCAACGGCGCAACCGACACGCTGATGCTGATATTCAAACTCAGCACCACCGAAAGATACATCGAAACCAACAAAGAACTGCTCTCCAAAGTCGCGGTCGCTTCAGTCGCCGGCACCTTGGGCGCGATTACCGACCGCATTGCGGCCGGCGGCGCGGCGGTGATACCGAGCGCATCGATTGGCGGGCAATCGCCGATGATGGCGTTGGCAACGCATCTTAAATCGCTGGCAGACGGCAACAATGCATCCGCCATCGAATTGCCGATTAACGACAGCGAATTCAACCTGCCGCTGAGCAGCCTGAACGACAATTACGGCGGCGGCATCTGGTCGACGGCGGCGTTTTGGGGCAGCGCGAACTATCGCCGCATGGCCGGCGACAACGACGGGCTGGATTGGCACGGCGATGTGACCGGCGTTCATCTCGGCTTCGATGCGATGATTTATGAAGATTTGCTGTTTGGCGTCGCCTTCTCGCGCACCGGCAGCGACATGGAATACACCTTCCTCACCGACAACGACAGCGGTGACTATGAAATCACCATGAACAGCATTCACCCGTATCTCAACTGGCAGGTCGAAAATGTCAGCATGTGGATGAGCATCGGCAGCGGCGAAGGCGATTTGATTGTGCGCAGTCGCGAACAGGAATTGCGCGGCGATTTGGGGCTGTCCGCGTTTGGCGTCGGCTTCCAAGCCGATATGTCTCCGCAACTGCAAGTGCGCGCCGAATGGCGCACCGGCAAACTCGAAGTGCAGGGCAACGCCGACCGCACGTTGGAACAACAGGAAATCGCCGCCAAAACCACGCGCCTCGCGCTTAAATGGCATGACGACAACCGCATCGGAGACGGCAGTTCCGGGTTTATGGAAGTCGGCGCGCGCGGCGACGGCGGCGACGGCGCATCCGGCGCGGCCTTGGAAACCACATTGGGCTGGCAATATCGCGGCTTGCGCTCGACCTTCGAAGGCGGCGTGCACGGCTTCTTCGGGCGCAGCGATTATCGCGAATGGGGCGCATACGGCAACTTCCGCACCGCCGCCGGCGACGACGGACAAGGCTGGGCAGTCAACATCCGCCCGAGTTACGGCGACGCGCAAACCGAATTCGGTCGCGTTTGGGATGCGCAATCCATCGAAGACATCGACGGCAACGGCGACGCCGATTACGCTTGGCGCACCGAATCGCGCCTGTCGTACGGCGTACAAAGCGCGAGCGGGTTGGTCGCGCCGTTTGGTGAAATCATCGCGGCCGAACAGGACATCTATCGACTCGGCGTCGATTGGTCGCCGCATCGCTATTTCGATGTCAACCTCACCGGCGAACAACGCACCGATGAACAACGCTTGTTGTTGCAGGGTGAGGTGAAGTTTTAATTTGTTGTTGATGCATTGGTTAACGCACTGTTAATCGTTTGCAAGTTTCACCGGCAATTTGCCAAACGACATCCGCCCGTCGCCGTCTTCGGACTCGACGGGCTTTTTTTTCGGCTACAATGCCTATCATTAACAGCGACACTGACATTAACGCCAACGCCGCTTCGAATTTTGTGCGCGGACAAAGTTACAAGTTAACGTCATCCGTTAAGTTACAAGTTAAAGTTAACAGTTGATACAGTAAAAAGTTAACTTCATCAATTAAAAGTTACCCAACACTCACCAACGACGCACGATGGAATTGGTTTTTCTCGCCCTGCTGATTTTGCTGATGGTCTTGGCGTTGACCGCCGGCTATCCGGTGGCGTTCGCCCTGCCCGGCGCGTCTATTTTGGCGATAACCTTGGCCGCGTTGTGCGGGCATATTTTCGCCGGCGACGCGAGCGCGTATTTTGCGCAGGATGGCCCGGGCGAATGGTTAAGCGCCGGCGTCACCAACTTTCGAAGTTTATATTGGGATGTCGAGCGCGACACCTTGATAGCGATTCCGTTGTTTGTGTTCATGGGCATTATGCTGCAGCGGTCAAAAATCGCCGAGGATTCATTAATCACCATGGCGCAATTATTCGGCCCGGTGCCGGGCGGGTTGGGCGTTTCGGTGGTGTTTGTCGGGGCGTTGTTGGCGGCGACCACCGGCATTGTCGGGGCGACCGTGATTGCGATGGGATTGATTTCATTGCCGGCGATGCTCAAAAACAACTACGCCAAAACCTTGGCCGGCGGCACCATCTGCGCCTCCGGCACTTTGGGGCAAATCATCCCGCCGTCGATTGTGCTGATTATTCTCGCCGACCAACTATCGAGCGCCGTCGACCAAGCCGGCGCATTGCGCAAAGCCGAATACAAACAGGCGACCGGCGAATTTACGATGCCGTCCGAATTCGACATCACCTCAGCCAGCGCCGGCGATATGTTCATGGGCGCGTTAATTCCCGGGCTGATGTTGGTCGGCATCTATATGATTTACATTTTGGTTCGCGCGTTGCTGCAGCCGAAGTGCGCGCCGCCGGTGCCGTATCACGGACAATACGACCGCAAATTTGCCTTGCGCGTGTTGGTGGCGTTGGTGCCGCCGTTCGCGTTAATTTTCACGGTGCTCGGCTCAATCGTCACCGGCATCGCCACGGTCAACCAAGCCGGCGCCATCGGCGCGGTTGGCGCGATGATTATGGGCGGCTATCGATTGATGGACGGCAAACGCGGCGCGTATTGGCCGGCATTGCTGGCGATTGGCGCGACCGTAATGCTGTTGGCGTTGCTCGGCTTGTTCGATTTAAACATCAAGAACATCAAAACCGCGCGCGATATGTTTGGCATCGTCCTCGCCGCCATCGCCGTTGTGCTGTTGTTGTTTGCGGTGTTGTGGAGCGCGTGGCGCGCGCATCGCATCGACAACACCCTGCGCGAGGTGATGATTGACACCGCCAAAACCACCTCGATGGTCTTCATCATCTTAATCGGCGCGGCGATGTTGACCTCGGCGTTTCGCGGCTTCGGCGGCGAACATTTGGTTAAGGAATTTTTAACCGGCTTGCCCGGCGGATTTTGGACGCAGTTTATCGTTGTCATGGCGGTGATTTTTTTGCTCGGATTCTTTTTGGATTTTATCGAAATCGCCGTCGTGGTCGTGCCGATTGTCGCGCCGATTTTGCTCGCCGACCCATCCGCCAACATCACCGCCGTGTGGCTCGGCGTGATGATTGGGCTCAACATCCAAACCTCGTTTCTAACCCCGCCATTCGGCTTCGCGCTGTTTTATCTGCGCGGCGTCGCGCCAAAATCGGTCAAGACCACGCATATTTACAAAGGCGCAGCCGCGTTTATTGTGCTGCAGTTAATCGGTTTGGGCATCACCGGCTATTTTCCCGGGATGGTCAACTACCTGCCCAACCGCACCTATTTAACCTCCGACACCGCCCCGCCGCCGGTCAACCCGCGTCTGCAACATTGCATCGAACGCGACCTGCTGCCGCAATACGCCAGCCAACGCGCATCAATCGAAGCCGCCATCGACCGCGCGCGCGCATTGGATTGGTCGTTGCTGCCGCCGACGCATCGCGCAGCCGCCCTCGACGGCTTGGACAAGGCGCGCAACACCTTCGCCTTGGTCGCGCAAATCCAACGCGCCGAACAAAACCTAACCGCGCATCTCGTCGAGTACGCGCCGCTGCAGCGCAAAGTGCGCCGCATCGAATTGGCAATCCGCGCGCTCGATGAAAAAATCCAAACCGCCCAACGCCGCCTGACGCGCCTCAAACGCAATCAAGCCGCGCCCGCGCGCATCGATAAACTCAGCGCCGACATCGCCCAACACCAAGCCGAACAAGCCGCACTGCGCGCCGACATCCCGCCGCAATGGCGCAACGCCAAGGCGATTTACGAACGCCTGTCCGCCGCCGAAACCGCCGCCCGCCGCGCCTATCGCCGCAATGTAGACGCCGCCTATCAATCACAGCAAGCCCTCCGCGCCCTGCTCACCGCCGCCGATTCCCTCGCCGCAATGCAACCGCAACTCGATGCCTTAACCCACACCGTCCAAACCGCCCGCCGCGAAACCGCCATCGCCCAACTCAAACAAGCAATAACCGCCATGCGCACCTTCGCCGCCACCGACGCCATCACCCAATCCCTAACCCAAGCCCGCCGCGCCCTAACCAACAACAACCGCCCAACCGCCGCCCAACACACCACCCAAGCCGCCACCCAACTCCGCGCCGAATCCACCTGGCGCCAACCCGCCACCGCCCTGCTGCCCGGTCTGACCGCCTACGACCAAGCCATCCACTCAACCATCGGCTTGCGTCTGCAACAACGATTAAGCAAACAACAAGCCAAACAGGTCGCGGCTTGTCAATCGGCGCATCGGGATATTTCGGTTAATTTTTGATGGTGATTAACGGAGATTATGTCCGGTAATCGGTGATTAATTCCCGGCGCGATAAATATCCTTCGCAGTGATTATTGATGGGGCATTCGCCACAACGCGGGTTTGCATGGTTAAAGCAGTAGTTTCGACCGATTTCAATTAACCCGTCGTCAAATGCGGCAACCGTAAGATTTTCATCGTTTTGTTCACGCAAAAGTACGTGCTGAAATCGCTGAAGCTCAATCGTGCGAGGAGCTCGCGTGTTCGAATACAAATGATTCATGCAAATTTCCACGTATAGATTTCGAAGGGTTACGGGAACTTCGATGCTTAACCTCATACCACGCATATTTGTAACCCGAATATAATGCGCTCCATCTTGACCTTGCCCCATTTGAACAACGCCTTTATCAACATAATCACTATCAGATGCAATCTGAAGAAAATAGCCACATCGCCACAAAACCCTGCCGGCGTTTGAATCAAACGGCACTTCGAACGAGTACGCCCCCCATCCCGATTCGCTGCTTCGTCGCGAAAGTTGAAAAGTCGAAACCATCCATTTGGCAAACAAATGGCACGCTTTATTGCCAATTGCCTTGCCAAGGCCGTATTTTTCATCGGATTTTAATCGAACGCTCATCTGCTCTGCAGATTGAGATTCTTCCAAATAGTCAATTAATGCGGTAGGAGTCACGTCGAAGTCGCACTCGAGTAAATAAGGCAACGCCAACGGAACCCCCCAACGAAAAACCGCATAACCCAATGTTTGTTTGCTATTGTCCAAATATAGGTTGTACCGCGTAGCCGATGCTTCATTGTCCACCGCCCACCGCTCCGCCCTGCGCTCTCTTACTTCCGCGTGCTTTTGCCAAATTTCATCGACCGAAACATTGATTTCCCGAAAAAATTCCAGCGGCGAATGAAAAATTCTGATTTCGCTTTCATACAATGCATTAACAACATCAATCAACATCTCCCGGACACCTTCTATATCCGGTCCCTGGTCAAGCACGGCGTTCAAAAGTAACATGCGCAACAACAACTCTCTGCGCGTGCACCCGCCGTCTCGCTCATCCAATCGATTGCGGTCCAAGGCGCCGTTGACAAAAAAGTGTTCAAACGCACTGACGCGATGAACAGGCGGATACAGCGGATGAGTGGCGCCAACTTGCGCAATCGCAACGATAAGATTTCGCAGACCCTCCATGTCAAAATATGCTCGCAACCGCGTTAACTTGGTCAGTCGCTTCGATTCGATAGTTTCCGGAGGAGATGCGTTGCTGCGAAAACTCGCAATACTCGCGCACGATTTCAAAGCCAATATATCTGCGATTGTTCATCTTGCTGACAACCGCAACTTGCCCTGACCCCAAAAACGGGTCAAACACCAAATCCCCTTCTTCACTGGAATAAGCAAGAATTTTGTTGACGATTTCCGCCGGCAACTTGGTCGGCGTTTTTTTGTCGCCGTGCCAATATTCGCGCTTGATGTGCCACACATCCTCTTTGTCCTTGTAGTGCGCCGAACCGCCGTTCGCGGTCTTTTCATTTTTGTCAAATCGCGCGTACGGGTGAAACTGGCGCAGTTTGTCATCCTTGCACAGATACAAACAGTGATAATGCGAAGTGACATATTTGCGTCTTGTCGTAACGCCAAATTGATATTTCCAGATTAAGTGATTAACCGTCTGCAGTTTGCACAAATCAATCGCAATGAGAATGTCTTTTAAGTGATTCCAACCGGAAAAAATGTACATGCTCCCTGAGCGTTTAAGCACGCGCGCGGCCTGCTCGAGCCACTTGGCGGTAAACGCCTGATAATCTTCTCCGTTTATTTCGTTGTAACCGTCAATCACGCGCCCTTGCGTACGATTGTAGTTACTCCGTCCCGCCTTGAATTCGATTCCAAACGGCGGGTCGGTAATGATTAAATCGACGCATTCGCTCGGCATATCGCGCATTAGCGCGATGCAGTCACCGCAACGAACAATGTCGGTTTCAAGTGTTTTTTTCACGTTGTTGATTCTTTGCGGTCAATACCGATAATGCGCCGCCTTATACGGCCCCTCGACCGGCACGCCAATATAATCGGCCTGCTCTTGGGTCAGCGCGGTTAATTGCGCGCCGATTTTTCCCAGATGCAGGCGGGCGACTTCTTCGTCCAAGTGTTTTGGCAACACATGCACATTGTTGTCATATTGTTTATCGGCGCGGTTGTCGTCGCGCCACAATTCGATTTGCGCCAGCACTTGGTTGGTGAAACTGTTCGACATTACAAAACTTGGGTGACCGGTGGCGCAGCCGAGATTGACCAAGCGTCCTTCAGCCAGCAAGGTGATGCGATGCCCGCTCGGCAGGATGATTTGGTCGACCTGCGGTTTGATGTTTTGCCATGAATGTTGGCGCAGGGCTGCGACGTCTATCTCGTTGTCGAAATGCCCGATGTTGCACACGATGGCTTGGTCTTTCATCTGCAGCATGTGTGCGTGGGTGATGACTTGGAAGTTGCCGGTGGCGGCGACGAAGATGTCGGCTTGGGCGCAGGCGTCGTCCATGCGCACGACGCGATGCCCTTCCATCGCCGCTTGCAGCGCGCAGATCGGGTCGATTTCGGCAATCCATACGGTCGCGCCGAGCGCGCGCAATGATTGCGCGCAACCTTTGCCGACATCGCCATAGCCGAGCACCAACGCGATTTTGCCGGCAATCATTACATCGGTGGCGCGCTTGATGCCGTCGACCAAGGATTCGCGGCAGCCGTACAGGTTGTCGAACTTCGATTTGGTGACCGAGTCGTTTACATTAATCGCCGGGAACGGCAATTCGCCGCGCGCCGCGGTTTGATAAAGCCGATTGACGCCGGTCGTGGTTTCTTCGGTGACGCCGCGCACGCAACGCAAGCGTCGGCTGTACCAAGTGTCGTCGCGCGCCAACCGCGCGTTGATGGCGGCAAACAATGCGGTTTCCTCATCGCCGTTGGGTTTGTCCAACACCGCGCGATTTTTCTCGGCGCGCGCGCCCAACATCAACAACAAGGTTGCATCGCCGCCGTCGTCGAGAATCATATTCGGCCCGTCGTCGCCCCATTGCATCGTGCGATGCGCGTATTCCCAATATTCATCCAGCGTCTCGCCTTTATACGCGAACACCGGCACGCCGCTTTTGGCAATCGCCGCGGCCGCGTGGTCTTGCGTCGAGAAGATGTTGCACGACGCCCAGCGCACTTTCGCGCCCAAGGCGGTCAGCGTCTCAATCAACACTGCGGTTTGAATCGTCATGTGCAATGAACCGGCGATGTGCGCGCCTTGCAGCGGCTGTTCGTCGGCGTATTTTTTACGCACCGCCATCAACCCGGGCATTTCGGTTTCGGCGATTTCGATTTCCTTGCGCCCCCATTCGGCGAGCGACAAATCGGCGACATGAAAATCAGCGTTGTACAATTTTGCATCCGGCGCGTTTGACGCAACGGCGGCGGCGGAGTTAACGGCGGGTTTGGCGGCGGTCGACATCGAAGGATTTCCTCTGTATTAAAGTGTGAATAAAATCACAAGTGAAAATAAAAGTAAGCGTTAAGAGTACGAGTAAAAGTAACTGTACAAGTAACAGTGAAAAGTTAAGTGACAATGAAAGCGTAAGTGCAAGTAAAAGTGCAAATACAAATACAAATGCAATTACCCTACAAAACAAAAATCAAATTAACCCATTGATAAAAACCCAACCGATTACAACCCGGCGGCGGTGCGCAATTGCGCGGCATGGTCGGTTTGTTCCCAAGTGAAATCATCCCCGCTTCTGCCAAAGTGACCGTAAGCGGCGGTCGGTCGATAAATCGGGCGCAGCAAATTTAACCGCTGCACAATCGCCTTCGGGCGCAAATCAAAATGTTCATGGATGAGTTCGGCGATTTTGTTATCGGCGATTTTGCCGCTGCCAAATGTTTGCACCATCACCGACACCGGCTCGGCGACGCCGATGGCGTATGCAACCTGCACTTCACATTTATCAGCCAAGCCGGCCGCAACCACATTCTTGGCGACATGCCGCATCGCATAGGCGGCTGAGCGGTCGACTTTGGACGGATCCTTGCCGGAAAACGCGCCGCCGCCGTGATGCGCGGCGCCGCCGTAGGTGTCGACGATGATTTTGCGACCGGTCAATCCGCAATCGCCGACCGGCCCGCCGATGACAAATCGACCGGTTGGGTTGACCAAAAATTTTGTCTCGCCACTCAACATTTCGCTCGGCAACACCGGCTTGATGATTTCATCAATCACCGCGCGCTGCAATTCCTCGTGCTTAATATCCGGCGCGTGTTGCGTCGATAAAACCACCGCATCAATCGAATGCGGCCGCCCATCGACATAGCGCACGGTCACCTGCGATTTTGCATCCGGGCGCAGCCATTCCAGTTTGCCGGATTTGCGCACGCGCGCCTGTTGCTCGACCAACCGATGCGCATAGGTGATGGGAAACGGCATCAGCACATCGGTCTCGCTGCATGCATAGCCGAACATCAATCCTTGGTCGCCGGCGCCTTGTTCCAAATCCATGCCTTCGCCTTCGTTTACGCCTTGCGCGATGTCTTGCGATTGTTTATCCAACGACACGATGACCGCGCAACTTTGCGCATCGAAGCCGATGTCCGAGGAGTTGTAGCCGATGTCGGCGACGGCGTCGCGCACGATGTCGGCAAAATCAACATGCGCGTTCGAAGTGACTTCGCCGCACAGCACAACCATGCCGGTGTTAATCATCGTCTCGCACGCCACCCGCGAATTCGGGTCGTGCGTCAACAATGCATCCAATACCGAATCGGAAATGCGGTCGGCGACTTTATCAGGATGCCCTTCGGAAACCGATTCCGAGGTGAATAAATGGGAATTGGACATGGGGGTTTTCGTTTTTTAAGACGGTTAAGATGAGTGTTAAGTTAACTCGTAACGTTAATTCACATTGCGCAATCGCAATGCGCGCGGATTATAGCATAGACAACCCCGCGCCTTGCACGCCGACGCCGTCGTTGGCGAGGCGCGCGGCTTTCGGCTACAATCGCGCACACGGTTTTTAATTGTTGTTGGAAGATTGTTGGACGATTGTTGGATGCTTGTTTAATGATTGTTCGATGACTGTTCTGCGATGACTGCTCGATGCCCGTTCGATACTGTTGACTTAATACCGTTAGGGAATACCGCCAATGCCGCCAAGCAAAAAACGCCCGACTTCTGTCCCCGATAAATCGCGTCAAACCGCGCGGATTTTGAGCGAGGCGTTTCCCTATATCCGCAGATATCAAGGCGCGACGATTGTCATTAAATACGGCGGGCATGCGATGCGCGACGATGCGCTTAAACAAAGTTTCGCGCATGATGTTGTGTTGCTTAAATTGGTCGGGATGAATCCGGTCATTGTGCATGGCGGCGGCCCGCAGATTAATAAAGTGCTCGACAAAATCGGCAAACGCTCGACCTTTGTCGACGGCTTGCGCGTCACCGACAGCGAGACGATGGATGTCGTCGAGATGGTGCTCGGCGGCTTGGTCAACAAAGACATCGTGCGGCTGATTAATTCACAAGGCGGACGCGCGGTTGGGTTAAGCGGCAAGGACGGCAATTTAATTAAGGCGCGCAAATTGCATGTGCAACAAGGCGACCCGCTGCTCGAGCGCACCGAGATTATCGATTACGGACATGTCGGCGAAGTCGAGGCGATTGATTCGCAGGTGGTGCAGTTGTTGATGGCGCAGGCGTTTATTCCGGTGATTGCGCCGATTGGCGTCGGCAGCGACGGGCAAACCTACAACATCAACGCCGATTGGGTCGCCGCCAAAATCGCCGCCACCTTAAACGCGGAAAAGTTAATCCTGCTGACCGACACGCCCGGCGTGCTGGACCAACACGGCAACCTCATCGGCGAACTGCATGCCGCAAAAATCGCGCAACTCATCGCCGAGCAAATCATCGACGGCGGAATGATTCCCAAAGTCGAATGCGCACACGACGCCGTCGCCAGCGGCGTCGCCGGCGCGCCGATTATCGACGGACGAATCGAACATGCATTGTTGTTGGAATTGTTTACCGATGTTGGAATTGGCACGCAAATTGTTGCGTAGGTTTTTTGTGAATTTTGAACAGCGGATTGTGAACGGTAAATTGTGAATGATGCATTGCGTAAAGTGCATAGTGCAAATTGCGAATTGCGAGTTGCGAATTACGAAGTGCGAAGTGCGAATTGAAAAGTGCAAAGTGCAAAGTGCAAATTAAAAAACACCAATCACAAGTTGCAAGTTACAAATTACATAGTACATAATGCACGGCATAGTGCAATGTATTCACATGCATTAACAATTAATAACCCCCAATGGACATCAACACAATGGATAAGCCCAACATGGAAACCCCAACCATCGACCGCGCCGCCGAAGTGTTGCGCGACACTTTCGGCTTCGATTCATTTCTTCCGCTGCAGCGCGATGTTATTAAAGCGTTGTTGGCAGGCGAACACGCGATTGCAATTATGCCGACCGGCGGCGGCAAATCATTGTGCTATCAATTGCCGGCGTTGTTGCGCGACGGCGTCGGCATCGTGGTCTCGCCGTTGATTGCGTTGATGAAGGATCAAGTCGATGCGCTGCAACAATACGGCGTGCGCGCCGCGGTTTGGAATTCGACCTTGTCCGGCGAACAACGCCGCGAAGTCGAACGGCAACTGCATCGCAATGAATTGGATTTGTTGTATCTCGCCCCGGAAGGTTTGCTCGGCGAATCGATGCAGGCGCATCTTGCGCGCGCCACCATCGCGCTGTTTGCGATTGACGAGGCGCATTGCGTATCGCGATGGGGGCATGATTTTCGCCCGGAATATTTGCAACTCTCGGCGCTCGCCGAACGATTCGCCGACATCCCGCGCATCGCATTAACCGCCACCGCGGATGAACTCACCCGAAACGAAATCGCGGTGCAACTGCGCATGCAAAACGCGCGCCGTTATGTCGCCGGCTTCGACCGCCCGAACATCGCCTATCACATCAACCAACACATCGATGCGCGCGACGCCTTGTTGGCGTTTATCAAAAACAAACACGACGGCGACGCCGGCATCGTCTATTGCCTGTCGCGCAAACGCGTCGACGACACCGCCGCGTGGCTCAAAGCGCAGGGCATTAATGCGTTGGCGTATCACGCCGGCTTGCCGGCGCACGCGCGCGAACATGCGCATAACGCATTCGCGCGCGAAGACGGCGTGGTCGTGGTCGCCACAATTGCATTCGGCATGGGCATCGACAAACCCGACGTGCGTTTTGTCGCGCATTTAAATTTGCCGAAGAACATCGAATCGTATTATCAAGAAACCGGCCGCGCCGGTCGAGACGGGCAACCGGCCAACGCGTGGATGAATTATGACTTGTCCGATGTCGTTAAACTGATTCAGATGATTGACACCTCCGACGCCGACGAAGAATTTAAGCGCATCGAACGCGCCAAGACCAACGCCCTGCTCGGCTTGTGCGAAGCGGCCGGTTGTCGGCGCGAAGTGATGCTCGGCTATTTCGGCGAAACCTATCGCGCGCCGTGCGACAACTGCGACAACTGCATCGCGCCGCCGCAAACGTGGGACGGCGGCGTCGCCGCGCAAAAGGCGTTGTCGTGCGCATATCGCACCGGTCAACGTTTCGGCGCGGTGCATTTAATCGATGTATTGCTCGGCAAGGACAACGCAAAAATCCGCCAACTGGGTCACGCGCAACTCAAAGTATATGGCGTCGGCGAAGAATTAACCGCGCATCAATGGCGCTCGGTCTTCCGCCAATTAACCGCCGCCGGCATGCTGCGCCCCAACCAACACGGCGGCTTGCACCTAACCGAAAAAAGCCGCGCGGTGCTCAAGGGCGAACAAAAAATTTTGTTCCGCGAACTGCCGCGCCAAAGCGCACGCGAATCAACCCCGCGCAAACCCAAACCCGCTGCAATTGAGTTATCCGAAAACTCACGCGAACTGTTCAACCAACTGCGCGAACTGCGCGGCAACTTGGCGCGCGAACAAAACATGCCGCCGTATGTAATCTTCCACGATTCAACCTTGCGCGAATTGGCAAACCATCGCCCGACCGATGAGGTGACGATGTTGGCGATTAATGGAGTCGGGGCGGTGAAGTTTTCGAAATACGGCGAGCGGTTTTTGCGGGTGATTAATGCATTCAAGTGACAAATGCATTTTTGCGCGCGCAAGGTTGACGGGGTAACTTTTTTTGTTGTTTGTTGTTTGTTGTTTGTGTGTTACTTGCGTTGTTTATTGTTAACGGAAAATTGCCATGTGTATTTGACACGCCAACGCGAATTGGGTAATCTCCGCCTTGCATAGTTAAACAGATTCTGCTCCGTCGGGTCTCTCGTAAATAAAATACCGTTCGAATCGTCCGCAAGGTCGGTTCTGCGGGAATAGCGGGATATTCAACTCTGTTTGACTATGCAAAGACCCGGCACCGAGCCGGGAATTGCAAACTGTCAAGTGGAGAATTCCCAATGCTTTACAAAAAAATCTGCGGCATTGCCGCAGGGTTGTTGTTGATTTGTGGTATCGCACCAGCACAAGTGGGTAAGTTTTACTTCGGCATAATGCCAACCACCATTAAGTTTTCTACGACTGACCCGATAATCGACGTGGTCGTTGATGACAACGGCAAACCGCAGCCTTTCGTCACGATCGCTGAAGGTTTTTCTTTGGATGCCGCACCGTTTCGTTTTGGCAAACAAATCACGGAATATATTGCCGCCGAGTTTCGCATCGCGTTTTTGGACTTGGGCAAAGAAAAAACTGAGATGACCCACACTTACCAAGGCGATAGCAATGCATCGTTTTATAGCGGCATCCAAGTACCAGACGATTATGGCGGCACGGTGGATTACTATGATGCCGAATTGGACTTTCTCTACGGCGGTTATTTGCGTTTTGGTAGTGCGGTGAATGAGAAGTTTTTGCCGTATGCCATTGTCGGCTTTACCAAAATGCAAGTATCAGGCGGTGACAGCGACAAATGGCTCGTTGATAATATATTTGACCGCGGAGTCAAAGTATCCGACAGCGGACTTTCCTACGGCGTTGGCGGCTCGGTGAAACTTGACGACGGATGGGCGATTGATTTCGAGTATATGCAGTATCTGAAAGAACTCCAAGACATTAACGAAGTGACGGGCATTGGCATTGGTGTTGTAAAGCGGTTTTAACACTCGCCATAATCACCCCGGCGGCAATGGCAACCCCATTGCCGCCTTTTTCACACCCCACCCCGCACTTCCCCAATCGCCCGCTCCAACAACCCCAACCCTTCATCCACCTCCGCCTCACTAATCGTCAACGCCGGCGCCAATCGCAGCACATTGCCGCCGGCGACCAACAGCAACAGACCGCAATGTAAACATGCATGCAATACATCACGCGCGCGGTCGGTTAAGTCGGCGGTTAATTCGCAGCCGAGTAGCAAGCCGGCGCCGCGGATGTCGGCGAAGGCATTATGGCGTTGGTTAATCGCATGCAAGCCGGCGCGCAATTGTTCGCCGCGTGCGTCGACGGCGCGCAGCATATTTTCGTCGGCGACGATTTGCAGCACTTGGTCGGCGACTGCGCACGCCATCGGGTTGCCGCCGAAGGTGCTGCCGTGTACGCCGAACGCGAAACTTTTGGCGATGCGCGCGGTGGTTAACATTGCGCTGATGGGGAAGCCGCCGCCCAAACCTTTGGCGGTGGTTAAGATGTCGGGGACGACGCCGAGTTTTTGATACATATACAACCGCCCGCTGCGCCCGACGCCGGTTTGCACTTCGTCGAAGATTAATAATGCATTGTGGCGGTCGCAACATTCGCGCGCCGCGCGCACGAACTCGACGCGCGCCGGGGTAACGCCGCCTTCGCCCTGCACCGGCTCCAACACCACCGCGCAAGTGTCGGCATCGACCGCGTGTTGCAATGCATCGATGTCGTTGAACGGCAAATGCATAATGCCGCCGGGGGGTGGCCCGAAACCGTCGCGATATTTGGCTTGCCCGCCGACGCACACCGTGAAAAAAGTGCGCCCGTGGAAGGCGTTATCGAATGCAATCAAATTAATTTTGTCGGCGTGAAAATTATCCTGCGCAAACCGTCGCGCGAGTTTAAACGCCGCTTCATTCGCCTCCGAACCGGAGTTGGCAAAAAACACCCGCTCGGCAAAAGTTAAATCGCACAATCGTTTTGCCAACGACACCGCCGGCGCGTTGATTAATAAATTGCTGACATGCCAAAGTTGCGCGGCTTGCACCTCCAGCGTCGCGCGCAATTGCGGATGCGCATGCCCCAATGCACTGACCGCAATGCCTGCCGCAAAATCCAAATAGGTGTTGCCGTCGGCGTCGGTCAATCGCGACCCTTGACCGCATTGCGCAACCAACGGCAAAGGCGCATAGTTGGGCGTCATCACGCTTTCGTATTGGTCACGGGTGGTCATCGGGTTGTGCGGTGCGATAAAAAGTGCGGGCAAATATCAGACAATGGGGGTTGGCATTTTACCCGTTTCGGTAGGAAAATAGCCCGGCTTTAATGCGTTAATGTAACTGTCACTAGTAACTGTTACTTATTGCCGCTGTTTTATTAACGCTGTTTTTGCTTTGTACTGTTATTGTCACAGTTACTTTTTGTTTTGTCACTTGTCACTTGTCACTGTTACTTTAATTTACTTTACTTCACTTCACTTAACCATCTCACCATTGGAAAAGATTAATGAACACTGAAACGCAACCCGAACGCGAATCGATGCAAGTCGATGTTGTCATCGTCGGCGCCGGCCCGGCCGGTTTATCGGCGGCATGCAAACTGATGCAATTGGCGCGCGACAACCAAACCGAACTTTCGGTGGTCGTGTTGGAAAAAGGTTCCGAAGTCGGCGCGCATATTTTATCCGGGGCGGTGTTCGAACCGCGCGCATTGGATGAATTGTTTCCCGATTGGCAAACATTAAGCGCGCCGCTCGACACCAAAGTCACCCGCGACCAAATGGCGTTTTTGCGCAATCAAAAAAGCGCCGTGATGATGCCGCATGCATTGGTGCCGAAACCGATGCGCAACGACGGCAACTACATCATCAGCCTCGGCGCATTGTGCCGCTGGCTTGGCGAACAAGCCGAAGCGCTTGGCGTGCAAATATTCCCCGGCTTTGCCGCAAGCGAAATTTTATACGACGCCGACGGCGCCTCGATACTCGGCGTCGCCACCGGCGACATGGGGCTCGACGCAAACGGCAAACGCAAATCGACCTTCGAAGCCGGAATGGAATTGCATGCGCGCACGACAATTTTTGCCGAAGGTTGCCGCGGGCATCTCGGCAAACAACTCATCGAAAAATTTAACTTGGACTCGACAAGCCAAACCCAACATTATGCACTCGGCATCAAGGAGTTGTGGCAAATCGACGCCGCGCATCATCAACCCGGCTTGGTGGTGCATGGCGCCGGCTGGCCGTTGTCAGCCGGCGGCGCTTCCGGCGGTTCGTTTTTGTATCACTTCGGCAAAAACCTCATCTCGCTTGGTTTGATAACCGATTTGTCGTATGACAACCCGCACTTGTCGCCGTTCGATGAACTGCAGCGACTCAAACATCATCCGTTGTTTAAAAAACATCTGCACGGCGGACAACGCATCGCCTACGGCGCGCGCGCCATCACCAAAGGCGGCTTGAATGCATTGCCGCAAATGCATCTGCCCAATGCGCTGCTCATCGGCTGCGACGCCGGCACCTTAAACTTTTCCAAAATCAAAGGCTCGCACACCGCAATGAAATCCGGAATGCTGGCGGCGGAAACGGTGTTCGATTTTTTAGCCGGCAACGCCTCGTTGGATACCTATCAACAAAGATTCAATGATTCATGGCTGCATGATGAACTGCACCGCTCGCGCAACTTCGGCGCGGCGATGCATAAATTCGGCGTATGGCTCGGCGGCGCCTACAATTACATCGACCAAAATTGGTGCCGCGGCAAATTGCCGCTGCGCCTGACCGACCCGGTCGCCGACCATCAAACATTAAAGCCGGCAAGCGAATGCAAGCCGATTGATTACCCCAAACCCGACGGCAAGTTAAGTTTCGACAAAACCTCATCGGTGTATTTATCCAACACCAATCACGAGGAAGACCAACCGGTGCATTTAAAACTCACCAACCCGACCAACGCCGTCGCCGTCAACTACACCCGCTACGCCGCCGTCGACGAAAAATTCTGCCCAGCCGGCGTATACGAATACCCGCCCAGCGACGGCGCGCCGCAGTTGCGCATCAATGCGCAAAATTGTGTGCATTGCAAAACTTGCGACATTAAGGACCCGGGCGGCAACATTACTTGGGTGTGTCCGGAGGGCAGGGGTGGGCCGAATTATTTGAATATGTGATTGGCGTCGATTTATCGACCGGCGGCTCTTTGAACCGCCAACCGTCGTGCGCCATCACCCATAAACGCCTGCGGATTGGCGCACCATCAAGTGCGGCTTTGCGGTATAGTATGGCAACCTCACCGCCGCCGCTGATGACCATGCCTGACAAAAACGTCCCGCAAAGTGAAAATCGATATCTGAACACGATTTTTCGGATAAGCGAAAAGTATTTGCAAAAATGCTGGGCACCCGCCGAATTGGATGCGTTAACGAAGCGGGCAACCGCAAAAATTAACGGCGGCAACAAACGGGAAACCATACAAAGTTTTTGCGATTTGTACCATCGCTTGGCAAAGAAAAACTATCAGGCGAAGTACAAACACATCGATGTTGCGCTCGATAAATTTTTGCACGGAAAAAAGAACGCGCGGCATGTCAAAATCGTCTGGGGCGATTGCCTGCAAACTTTGCGCGCAATGAAGTCGGAAAGCGTCCATCTAATGGTAACTTCGCCGCCTTATTACAATGTGCGCGAGTATTCGCATTGGAAAAATTTGGACGCATACCTCGATGATATGCGCGAAATTATCACCGAATGTTACCGAGTGCTGGACAACCATCGGGCGTTTGTGTTCAATGTCGGCGATATTTTCGACAATGATTTTCAGCACACCAATTCATCCTGGGGGAAACGCCGCATACCGCTTGGCGCGTATTTCACGTTGATATTTGAACAAGCCGGCTTTCGTTTTGTTGATGACTTCATCTGGGACAAAGGCGAAGTTGAATCACAGCGCCATAAAAACGGCGATACGCCCTATCCGCTGTATCAATACCCAATGAATTGTTATGAACATGTGTTTGTGTTTTACAAACATCGGCGCGATACGATGCTTTACCCATGTCCGGTGTGCGGTTGCCTTAAGGTCAACGGCAACGCCTATTCCGGCGTCGGCATTAAGTCATGGGAATGCAAAAATTTAAAATGCGATGAACGCTCCAAAGCAAATCGCGGCAAGCGATTTTCGGCAAGGAGCGTGAACATGAATTCGCTGAAGACAAGTGATAATCAAATTGACGCGGCGTTCGTTAAAAAATGGCGTCGCGACATCGTCAAAATCAACCCGGTAATAAAAATTAATAGCAAAGGCGAAAACACGCTCGGACACACCGCGCCGTTTCCCGTCGCGATACCGGAATACGCGATAAAAATGTTAAGCGGCGTGGGCGAATCCGTGCTTGACCCTTTCGCCGGCAGTTTCACGACCGCAATCGAGGCGCAAAAACTGTTGCGCAACGGCATCGGCATCGAGTTAAACAAAAAATCCTTTCGCAAAGCGATTATCGCCAACATGAATCGCAATGTGACTTTTAACCGCTGGAGTGAATACGATGTCAAGTAAACAAGACAAGGATAAAAAAGTTGTCGGTTTATACGGCGAAATGCGGCTCGCAATGGAGTTGCACGCCCGCGGTTGGCAAGTGTATCGCGCGTATATCGATGAGAAATTCGATTTTGTGATTATGAAATGCTACTGCAGAGATTGCGGCGATTTTGCGGAAGCGCATATCCGCGAGGAACCGTACGGCACAAAACTTGCAAAGTGCGTTACAAACTTGTGCAACAAGTGTCACAAGGACACTTTACAGATGATTGTTCGATTCATCCAAGTCAAAACTTCGGAGGGCGTGTCCGGCGGCAAAAACCCTGACATTAAAAATTTCAGTTTCCACGCCAAAATTCGTTACCACCTTTCCGACTATCGAATGTTCTATGTTTGGATTGCCAAAACGGATAACGACAACGTGCATTTTTATGTTTTTAAACCCGACGACGTTGCGCGATTTGACGATTTAAGTTTGGCTTCATACCAAACAACCGACAACCAAAAAACCACTCTGCGAATTGACGACAAAGGCGCAGTGCATAACAAAGCGCAAAAAGTCGAAGGGCAATCCGCCAAAGACTACGGCGCATTCGAAGCGTTTCTAAACAACTTCGATGCGTTTGAAACAATTTGCGACGGCGATGAAGTGCCCGGCGACGATTAAGATTCGCGTTTCCCGCCGCCTGTCACAAATAACGCACCAATTTTAAAACTTTTACTTGCACTTTTGGAGCCAACACGATGACTGATACAACACACTATTTTGCCTATGGGTCGAATATGTCGGAAAGACGTTTAACGAAACGCGTTAGCAGTGCCAAGCCGATTGGCACTGCCAAACTTTGCGGTTATGTGTTGCACTTTCACAAACACAGCCGCAAAGACAATTCGGGAAAATGTAACGTGCTTCGCACCGGTAACGATACGGATGTCGCATTCGGCAGATTGTTTCTTATTAACAACAACCAGATTGCCACGTTGCACCGTGTAGAAGGCAAAGGACACGGATACGACTGCGACTACGTTGAGGTCACCTGCGATAATGACGAAAAAATAACGGCGCTGACTTACATTGCCGACAGCGATTATATTGACGACAATCTGAAACCGTACACTTGGTATAAACATCACGTCCTTATCGGCGCGTGTGAAAGTAACTTGCCGTCGAATTACATCGCGAAAATCAAAGACATCGAAGCCGATGAAGACCCTTGCCAAAAACGCCACGATTGCGAAATGGCGATTTACAAATAATCGCAACTCACCCCCCCCCCCAATGAACAACCCCACCCGAACCGGCATACTGCTCGGCATCACCGGCGTTTTTATTCTGTCGCCGGATTCGCTGTTGTTGCGATTGTTTGGCGGCGATGATTTAACCATCACCGCCGGGCGCGCTTGTGCGATGACGATTGTGTTGGGCGTGTTGATTGGTTGCAATGCCGGATTGCGCGGCGGGTTTCGGTGGCGACCGGTGTTGTTGTATGCCATCGTTTATGCGATTGGCTTTGTCGGTTTTCCGTTGTCGATACGCAACACCTATGTCGCCAACACGTTGGTTATCTTGGCGACTGCGCCGTTGTTGGCGGCGATTGGCGGGCGGATTTTTTTGGGCGAGACGGTCGCGCGCCACACTTGGCTGGCATGCATCGCATCGGCGGTTGGGGTGGCGTTGGTGTTCGCGCCGCAAACCACTACGCAAGGATTGTTCGGCGATGTGTTGGCGTTGGCGGTTGCGTGTTCATTGGCCGGTTGCGCGATATTGATTCGCCGACATCCGCAAACCGATATGTTTCCCGGCTTGTGGTTGGCCGGGCTTATCGTTGCAGTCGCGGTTGCGCCGTTTGCCAATTGGCATTTGAGCGCGCGCGATGTTGCGATTATCGCGGTCAATGGCGGCGTGATTGTGCCGGCGGCGTTTGTATGCATCATCGCCGCCTCGCGTCGCTTGCCGCCGGCGGAAATTAATTTATTGTTTTTGTTGGAAACGGTGCTCGCGCCGTTTTGGGTTTGGTTGGTGTTGCATGAACGCCCGCCAACCGCCGCTGTCCTCGGCGGCGGATTAATTATTGTGGTGTTGGCGGCGCATGCATTCGCAACCTTGCGCGCCGCCAATCAGTCATCGCAAGACGTTAATCGAGCGGAGTAGAATTTTATTTCGAGTTGTTACTTCGAATGGTTACTTCGAATTGTTTTTGCGAATTGCTTTTGCGAATTGTTATTTCGAATGGTTACTTTAAATTGTCACTTCGAACTGTTACTTCGAAATGTCACCTCGAATTATTTTCCCCCATCACTTCGCGCCTTCATCTGCGCACGCGGCAAACAAACATCGAATTCCTTGCGCAACCGCGCATCCAATTCATCATTAATGTGCGATGGAAAATGCGTCGCGAGAATTTCCTCAGCCTTGGCGCGCGCCGCGGCGTTAACCGGGTTGGCGCCAATCTCGCGCCACTCAGCCGGGGTGAGACGATTGCCGACTTCGGGATAAACATAATCGCGCTGCATGCGCGACAAGGTTGAATCGTGTCCGAGGAAATGTTCGGGGCCGTTAAGGCAAACATCGCGGATGGTGTCGACCGCCAATGCATCAACATCGGTTTCGACTCCGCGCACGCTGCGATTGATGGCGCCGAGCACATCGTTGTCAATCGTCGCGCCTTCGAAACTAAAGCCGAGCAAACTGGCTTGCATGCCGGCGGATTCATACACCATGTTCGCGCCGCTGTGCGCCGCCATTGCCAGCGTATAGCCTTTCTCCGAACCGGATTGCGCGTCGGGGATTTTGGAATCAGCCATGCCGGCGGCGATGCCGGTCGGCAAATCATAATGCCGCCCCATCTGCCCGCACGCCGCCATCAACACCGCCTGTTCGCCGGAGCCGCCGCTCATTGCGCCGGTGCGCAAATCGGATACAAACGGCCACGGCGCAAAAATCGCCGGATGCCCGCGCTTAATTAAATTGACATACACCAATGCGCCAAGCGTCTCGGCGCATTCCTGCGCAACCGCGCCGGCCAACGACGCCGGACTGGTCGCCCCGGCTTGCCCGGCCGCCAACAACAAAATCGGCATGCCGCCGCGCACGCACACTTCCATCACCCGACAGGCATCCTCGGCAAAACGAAACGGCGGCACGACAAAGCAGCATGACAAACTGGCGAACGGTCGTTCGCGCCATTTGTCTTCGCCGCCGGCGACGGCGTGCAACATTCGCAACCCTTCTTCGGCGTGCGCCGGGTCGACATAACTGACGCCGCAATGTTTTTGCGTGCCGCTAATCGATGCATAGGTGGTGTTTAAATCCATCAGGCGCGGGTCTTCGATGTCGCGCGCGACCATGCAGCGTTGAAAGAAATGAATGTGCTCGAGGTTGTCGACCAATCGCGCGGCGTCGTATAAATCGCGCAACGTGGATTCGCGATACACGCTCTTGCCCGGATGCGCCTCATGCGTTTTCCATTCATCGACAACATGCACCGCCGCCCCGGCCGTGCCGAAATGAACTTTATATCCGCTCAAATCCAAATCGTATTCGGGCGATTGACCGCATAAGGTAAAGTTGCGCGCCGCATGCGCAATCGCGTCTTCGACCATTGCGCGCGGAAACAACAGCCGCCCGTCCTTGTATTGCCCGCCGGCGCGGGTGACCAATTCGATGCACGACGGCAAGGCGCGCGCAAAGCCGACTTGTTCCAACAACACAAACGACGCTTCGGCGATGCGCTGGATGTCGTCGTCGGTCAACGGCAAAAACCGCCCGCCGAGTTGCCCGGGGCGCACCGGTTTATCGTGTTTGGCCAGCGGCGCCGCACGCAACGCTTTGCGCGCCTCGCGCCCGCCGGCTCTGCGGCTGCTCATTGGTTGAGGTTCGAAGGGTGAGTGGTCGAAGGGTGCATTAGGAAGGATGCATTGTTGATGAACTGTCAATGCGCAACAATGATATACTGGCGCATTATACAACGCTTGCGTCGCATTTATTATTACATGCGCACCCCCACTTCGAACACTTCCCCCACTTCGCATGCCTGACACCGCCGTTTTAATCGCCGCTATCGTCATTGGCGTATTCGCCGCTTTCGCCGTCGGCGGGTTGTTGGGCTGGTGGTTGCGCGGCAAAAGCGCGTCCGCCGGCGAACAGACGCGCGTTGATATGCAGAATGCATTTGCGGCATTGGCGACCACCGCCTTGGACGACAATTCGCGGCGATTTTTGGAACAAGCCGGCGAGAAATTTAAAACGTTGCAAACCACTTCGACGCAGGAACTCGACTCCAGAAAAAATCAAATCGCCGAAAATTTATCCGGCGTCACTCAGCATTTGGATAAAGTGCTCAAGCAATCGGCCAAACTGGAAACCACGATTGAAACCAATCGCCAAACCACTGAACATCTGCGCCAAGACGCGACCCGCTTGCGCGAAGTATTGTCGTCGTCACAACAACGCGGACAATGGGGCGAACGGATGGTGTCGGATATTTTGCAGGTCATTGGGTTGCAAGAGAAACTTAATTACACGCGCCAGCAACAAACCCAATCCGGACAACGCCCGGATTTCACCTTTAACCTGCCGCACAACAAACGGCTGAACATGGACGTTAAGTTTCCGCTTGCGCAATATGAAAATTATCTGGTCGCCGACAACGACGCCACGCGCGCGCAAGCCAAAAAGACGTTTTTGTCGGCGATTAAAAAACACATCGACGCGGTCAGCGGGCGCGAATACATCAATCCGGCTGAAGGCACGTTGGATTATGTAATGCTGTTTATTCCCAACGAATCGATTTACGGGTTTGTCAACCGTGAAGATGCCGAGTTGGTCGATTACGCACTGCAAAAACGCGTGCTGCTTTGCTCGCCGCTTACGCTGTATGCGGTGTTGTCGTTGATTCATCAGGCGACGCGCACCTTTATGATGGGCGAACAAATTTCCGAAGTGTTAAACTTGGTCGGCGAATTTCGCAAGCAGTGGGGCAAATATGTTGACTTGATGAACACCATGGGAACCCGCATTACCAAATTGAAAAGCGACTACGACAGTTTGGTCACAACGCGCACCAATCAACTTGAAAAACCGCTCAATCAACTTGAAAATATCAAAAACGACGACATTGCCGCGACCGCGCAATTGCCGGACACAACCGATTCGCAAGACGACTGATTCACTTTTTTGATTAACATCACTTTTTTATTAACATTTGTTTATTAATATTTATTTATTAATATCCATTGATTACAATTTACGCGTAACATTTATTGATTAACAGTGATTGCTTAACCTCCCATCCACCTTAACCTCAGGCACCCAACGATGAACACGATTCTCAAAACCGCATTTGGCGCATTCACCCTCGCCGCATTGCTTTTATCCGGCGTCGCGCACGCCAAAAAAGACGAGATTTACACTGCACGGCTCAGCAACTTGGCGGCCGGCGGCTATGATGTCACCGCCTATTTCAGCGACGCCAAACCTATCAAAGGCGATAAACAATTCACGACCGAATATCGCGGCGCGACTTGGCGATTTGCCAGCCGCGAAAACCTCGATAAATTCACCGCCGAGCCGCAGCGATACGCGCCGCAATACGGCGGCTATTGCGCCTGGGCGGTGGCGCAGGGCAAAACCGCCAGCGGCGACCCGTTGCAGTGGACGGTGCACAACGACAAGTTGTATTTGAACTACAACAAAACCATCAACAACCGTTGGCGCAACGATATGGAAAACTTCATCGTTGCCGCCGACAACCATTGGCCGACGGTCATCGAATAACCGCGGGCATTGCATCATCGAATGCAATTGGCTGACATGCGCGGCGTGATGCGCCATCGATTTTATCGAGTGGCGCGCGCCGCGCATTTTTGTTAATCCGCCGGCATCGAGCCCGCCATAGCCCGCCGCAATCATTCGCGATGAACGCCGTCGTCGACATCTACGCGCCGGTGTTTGCACTTGGGTTGCTTGGCTATGCAAGCGCGCGCTTTGGATTTTTTACGCGCGCACACGCTGACGGCTTGGAAAAATTCGTGTTTGATTTTGCCGTGCCGCTGTTGTTGTTTCGCACCTTGGCGCAGGCCGAACCGCTCGACAATCCGCCGTGGCGATTGTTGCTCGGGTATTACGCGCCGATGGCGTTGTGTTATTGCATCGGCGTTGCGTTGTGCGCGGCATTGCAACGCAATGCGAATCGCAAGCGCGCCTTTGCCGAACGAATCATCGGCGGCTTTGCCTGCAGTTACGGCAATGCAATCCTGCTCGGCTTGCCGTTGGCGTTGTTGACCTTCGATGCCGACGGACAACTCGCGTATTTTATTTTGCTCGCCTTCCATTCCTTAACCGCGTTTGCGACCACCACCGTGCTGTTGGAATACGGCCGCGCGCGCGTTGCCCCGATGGGCGAACGATGCGCCGGTGCGTTGCGCGGCGTGTTGGGCAATCCGATTATCCTCGGCGCCTTGGCCGGGCTGGCGTTTAATTGGAGCGGCGCACAGATACCCGCGCCGCTCGACCGATTGGCGGAATTAATGCAGCGCGCGGTTACGCCGTGCGCCTTGTTCGCCTTGGGCGCGGCATTGACCGGCTACGGCATCGCCGGGCGATGGTCGCAAACCGCGCCGATGATACTCGTCAAGTGCGTCGCCTTTCCGTTGATGGTGTGGTTTGGCTGTCGTTATCTTCTCGAGTTAACGCCGTTGTGGTCGGCCGCGGCGACGTTGTTGGCGGCGCAACCGGCCGGCGTCAATGTGTATTTTTTTGCCGCGCGATATGACGCCGCGCGCGCCGAGGCCAGCAGCGTGGTGTTTTTATCGACCGTGTTTTCATTGCTGTCGATTCCGGCGTTGTTGTATTGGATTGAGTTAAACGGCTGGCGTTAATTAACTTGCATTAACTAACTTGCATTAATTAAACACACATTAATTAAACTTGCATTAATTAAATGAAACCGCAATCACCACAACCGACCGTGCGCAAAGCGCACCGCGCCGACATCGAAGCGTTGACCGCATTTAACTGCATGATGGCGCGCGAAACCGAATCGCGCCAACTCGATGTCGATGTCGTGCGCAGCGGCGTCGCGGCGGTGTTCGATGATGCCGCGCGCGGCTTTTATGTTATCGCCGAAGTGCGCGGCGAGGTGGTCGCTTCCTTATTAATCACATTCGAATGGAGCGATTGGCGCAACCAAAATTTTTGGTGGATACAAAGCGTGTATGTCGCGCGCGATTGGCGTAGACGCGGGTTGTATCGAATGTTGTATGATGAAGTGTGCAAACGCGCCGATGCTTGCGGCAATGTATGCGGCTTTCGGTTGTATGTCGAACGCGACAACCGCATCGCCCAACAAACCTACCGCGCACTCGGCATGCACCAAACCCGTTATGAAATGTATGAACAATCGCGGTAACGCGCGCCAATCATTCGAATGCGTCAACCGCACAATTCATTCGCCAACGCAATAATTCGATAATCGTAATTATTAATTAGTTAACTATTAATTGGTTATTTAACTATTAATTATGAATTGTTAATTATGAATTGTTAATTATTAATTATTAATGATTAACGCTTAATAATTAATTAACTAACCACACCAACGACCGATGCAAAAAAACCATGTAACACTCGACCGAGTTCGCAATTTAAACTTTGTCGAACTCACCCCGATTTCCTTTTTACGCCGCGCCGCCGAAGTGTATGCCGATTGTGATGCGGTGATTTACGGCGAACGCCGCTACACCTGGGCGCAAACCGCCGTGCGTTGTCGGCAACTGCGCCGCGCATTGCAACAACTCGGCGTGCGTCAAGGCGACACCGTATCGATGATTGCCGCCAACACGCCCGAATTAATCGAGGCGCATTACGGCGTGCCGATGACCGGCGGCGTGCTGAACGCCATCAACACCCGACTCGACGCCGACACCATCGCCTACATCCTGCAGCACGGCGATTGCAAAGTGCTGATAACCGATTCGCATTTTTCCGCCGTCGTGCGCGCGGCCTTGGCGCAACTTGACGCCAAAGACAAACCGACGGTCATCGACATCATCGACCAACAAACCGCGCCGCCGGACGGCAACGGCGATGCACTCGGGGCGATGACCTATGAAGAACTGTTGCAAAGCGCGGGCGACGAAGACGAAAACGCGCGCGACGATTGGGGCTATCCGCCGTCGGAATGGGATGCGTTGGCGTTGAACTACACCTCCGGCACCAGCGGGCGACCCAAAGGCGTCGTCTATCATCATCGCGGCGCGTATTTAATGGCGATGGGCACAATCGCCGCGTGGCAAATTCCGCGCCATCCGCGATATTTGTACATCGTGCCGCTGTTTCATTGCAATGGTTGGGGGCATGTTTGGACGATGGCGGCGATGGGCGGCGCGTTGATTTGCAATCGCGCGGTGCGCGCCGAGGTGATTTTTGATTTGATTGCGCGCCATCGCGTCACCCATTTTGGCGCGGCGCCGATTATTTTGGCGATGCTCGCCGACGCGCCGCGCGAAGTGCAGCATCGCGCCGAATACGCGGTGCAGGTGATGACCGCCGGCGCGCCGCCGCCGAGTGCGGTGTTGGAAAAGGTCGAGCAACTTGGCTTCGATGTCACGCATGTATACGGCTTGACCGAAACTTACGGGCATGTGTTGTATTGCGAATGGCGCGATGAATGGCAGCCGCTCGACCAAGCCGCGCGCGCCGAGATTAAGGCGCGGCAAGGCGTCGCCATGCCGATGCTCGAACCCGCGCGCGTGCATGCGTTGGATGACGGCGCGCCGGTGCCGTCCGACGGCGCAACCATCGGCGAGATTGTGTTGTCCGGCAACACGACGATGAAGGGCTATTACAAAAACCCGCAGGCAACCGCCGAAGCGTTTGCCGACGGTTGGTTTCACAGCGGCGATTTGGCGGTGATGCATGCCGACGGCTACATCGAAATTAAGGACCGCCTCAAGGACATCATCATCTCCGGCGGCGAAAACATCTCGTCGATTGAAATCGAATCGGCGTTGTACAAACATCCCAAAGTCGCGGCGGCCGCGGTGGTCGCCAAGCCGGATGACAAATGGGGCGAGGTGCCGTGCGCGTTTGTCGAACTGCATCCCGGTCAAGACGCCGATGAAGACGAGTTGATTGAGTTTAGCCGCACGCTGTTAAGCGGCTATAAACGCCCGAAGAAAATTGTGTTTGGCGAATTGCCCAAAACCTCGACCGGCAAAATCCAAAAATTTAAACTGCGCGAACAAGTGCGCGACGGCAAGGTTTAAGATTTAATGCGCGCAGTGAACTTAATGTCGGATTTTTAATTGCGCTTTTATGCTGCACTTGTATTGCGTTTGTAGTGCACTTTGTATCGCACTTTATTATTGCACTTAACTTTAACTTTAACCTCAACCTTATCTTGGAAACCCCGATGACTGAAATTAAAAAAGTCGCCGTACTCGGCGCAGGCGTGATGGGCGGCGGCATTGCAGCGGCGTGTGCAAACGCCGGTTGTGAAGTGGTGTTGTTGGATGTCGACGCCGCCGCCGCCGATGCCGGCAAACAAAAACTCGGCGGCGGACGCAATCCGTTGTTGCCCGACGACGCCGTCGCCAAGCGCATCAGCACCGGCGGGTTCGCCGATGATTTGGCGCGCATTGCAGACTGCGATTGGATTTGCGAAGCGGTGATTGAAGACCTCACCGTCAAACGCGAATTATTCGCCGGCGTCCAAGCGCATTGCGCGCCGCATGCAATCCTGTCGACCAACACTTCGGGCATTCCGTTGCGCGACATCTGCGCCGAGTTGCCGCCGGCGTTGACGCAACGCATGGCGGTCACGCATTTTTTCAATCCGGTGCATATTATGAAATTGGTCGAGTTGGTGCCGAGCGCGCAATGCGATTCGAAAGTGACCAAAACCCTCGCCGATTTTCTCAGCCAACGTCTCGACAAAGGCGTGGTGCACGCCAAAGACACGGTCAACTTCATCGGCAATCGCATCGGCTGCTTTTGGATGCTCGCCGGCTTGCACTTGGGCGAACGCGCAATGGCTGAACACAACTTGACGATTGAAGGCATAGACGCGCTCACTTCCGCGCCGCTTGGCTTGCCGCCGACCGGCTTGTACGGCTTGATTGATTTGGTCGGCTTGGATGTGATGGTGAATGTCGGGCGCAACTTAAAAGCCAACCTGCCGTCCACCGACGCCGGCATGCCGTTCGTCGACCTGCCCGAAGGCGCGCAACGTTTGGCGGCGCGCGGCCAACTCGGGCGCAAAACCGGCGGCGGTTTTTACAAACTGATTCGCAACGACGACGGTTCGAAAACAATGCAGGTGTTCGATTTTGCCGGCGACCAATGGCGCGTCGCGCAAAAAGTCGAATTGCCGGCCAATGAACAAACCCTGCCGGATTTATTCGCCGGAAAAAGCGCGCATGCAAACTTCATCCGCGAATTCATCGGCGCAACGATGTGTTATGCGGCGGATTTGGTGCCGGAGATTTCAGACGACATCGTCAACATCGACCGCGCAATGCGTTGGGGATTTAACTGGCAACGCGGCCCGTTCGAACTGCTCGACCAAATCGGCGCGGCTAACTTTATTGCGCACGTTAAACAAAGCGGCGGTGAATTGCCGGCGATGTTGCGCACGCTCGAAAAAAGCGGCGCGGAAGGGTTTTATCGCAATGATGGGCGGGAGTATTTGACCGTCGATGGTGAGTGGGCGGAGGTGTCTCATGTCTGAATACATTTACATCGGCAGGTTTTTTCATCGCAAGGGTAAAAACCTTGACTTGCTGGAAAAAAAGATTGGTCGTACGAAGAATCTTAAAGAACGCGAGTACGAGTTAAACCGTACGAAAGCGCCCGTTGGGTACGTCATGATTGCCGCATGGTGCACCGACGGCGACACCGACAAGGTGGAAAAACAACTGCACGCGCTTTTGCGACACAATCATTCGTATGGCGAATGGTTCGAAGACGACGACAATGACCTTGTCGAGCGCGTCGATGAGTTTATGACGCACGGCCAATACGCGCCCGAACCGCTCGGACCCGAAGAAGATGATGTCGCCAACGAAGTCCGAAAGGAAGAGCAAGAGAACTTAAAGATGTCGGAAATACGCAAAGAGCATTTCGACATTCTCGTTGGCACCGAGTTTTCTTACAATGTTCTCGGGCATCGAATCACGATTCGGGTTGAAGCGCCCAAACAATTTTATTGTCCGCAAACCGACAAGCGGTACACGAAAACTGTCAACCACGCTTTCACCGAAGCCACTCGGGAAGCAACGGGTAACCCGAATCATACCGGCACAAATGTTTGGACTATCCCCAAAGACGCCAACGGCAAATCGATGGATGATTTGTTGACTGCACACGCCCAACAAGTACAAAAATGAATCACGCCCCCCACTACACCCAAACCCCACCGTCCGAACCGCTCGAAACAATCGGCGCAAACGGTCGCATCGGCTTGGTCGCATTGGCAACCGACTTAACCAGCGAAAGCGACCTGCGTCGAATGGTGCCGAGTGGGGTGGAAATTTTCACCAACCGAATCTTAAATCGCAATCCGATAACGCGCGAAAATTTATTGGCGATGGCGCCCGACATTCCGCGCACCGCCGGCGGCATATTGCCCGGGGCGGCGGTCGATGTGCTGTTGTATTCCTGCACCTCCGGCACGGCGGTGATTGGCGAGGATGAAATTGCGCGGCTGTTGCGCGAAGGCAAAGGCGATGCAACGCTGCCATGCACAACGCCGGTTGGGGCGGCCAAAGCCGCGTTGCGCGCGTTTGCCGCGCAAAAAATTTCGGTGCTGACGCCGTACACCGAAGCGGTCAACCGTGAAATCGCCGCAATGTTCGCAGCCGCCAGCGTTGCCGTCATCAACATTCACGGCTTTGGAATCGAAAGCGATGTCGATATGGCGGCGGTCACCCACAACTCGATTCGACAAGGCGCATTGGATGCATGCGCCGCCGACGCCGATGTGTTGTTTATCTCCTGCACCGCATTGCGCGCCGCCGAAATGGTCGGCGCACTCGAGGCTGAACTCGGCAAACCGGTCATCACCAGCAATCAAGCGATGCTTTGGCATGCGTTGGTTTTGTTAAAGCGCGAATTTAAAGTGCACGGCTTTGGCGAATTGTTTGCGCGGCGGTTGGATTAAGTTTATGAATTAATTTTATGAATTAAGTTTATAAATTAACTTCACCAATTAAGTTTACAAAGTAACTTTATAAATAACTTTAATAATTAACTTTGTAAATTAATCCGCAGACGTTAACGCCCGCGCCCCAACCGCGACTTTGTCGTGCACAATAACTTCATTCAACAACCCGGCGCAGGCATGCACCGCGCGCAACACATCCACCTGCACACCAACCACATCGCCCAACTCAATCACCGCCCCGAGCATCGCCGCGAGTTCGAGCGGCTTGCCGGCTTCGGCGTCTTGTAACATCGAAGTTTTATGCGCGCCGACTTTTTCGGCGCCGGCGATTCGATTGGCGATGCCGACGCGAAATGTTGCGCCCAACGCCTCGCCAACGGCGCGCGCTTCGCGCATCATCCGCGCCGCCAATTCGCGCGTCGGCGAATAGCGGCACACCGTCTCGAGCGTCGCATGACACAACGCGCTTATCGGATTGAACGCCAGATTGCCGAGCAGTTTCAGCCAAATCTCCGAGCGAATGTCGTCCACCACCGGCGACTTAAAGCCGGCGTCGATTAACATATCGGCGACGCCTTGCGCGCGCGCCGAAACTTCGCCGTTTAATTCGCCGAGCGGAAACCGCACACCTTCACTGTGACGAATCACCCCGGGCTGCTCGACCGACGCCGCCGGATACGCGACGCAGCCGAGAATGCGTTGCGCATCAATCGTGCGCATCAACACGCCGCCGGGGTCGACCGATTCGATGACGCGTCCGGCGTGCGCGCCGTCGATGGCGTGAAAATACCACCACGGCATTCCGTTTTGCATCGTCACCAACACGCCGTTCGCGCCGAGCAGGCGCGGCAATTGCGCGGCGACTGCGGCAATTTGATGCGACTTTAAGGTGAGCAACACGACATCCTGCGGCGGCACCGAATCCAACTCATCGGTCGCGTGCGCATCGCGCATGCAAATGCGTTCGCCTTGCCGAAGCACCGTCAAACCATTTTGGCGAATCGCCTGCAGATGCGCGCCGCGCGCGATTAAAGTTAACCGATGCCCGCGCAACCCAAGCGGCGCGGCCAACAACCCGCCGATGGCGCCGGCGCCGACCACGCAGATGTTCATCGGCGCGCTCAGAACAATCCTTCGACTTCGCCGTTGTCGTTTAAGCGAATGTGATTGGCCGACGGAATGCGCGGCAATCCCGGCATCGTCATAATGTCGCCGCACACCACGACAACAAAGCCGGCGCCGGCTGACAATCGCACTTCGCGAATCGGCACGACATGCCCGCTCGGCGCGTTTTTAAGATTCGGGTCGGTGGAAAAACTGTATTGCGTTTTGGCGATGCACACCGGCAATTCGCCGAAGCCGTCGTCCTGCAAATCGCGGATGTGATTGCGCACGCGTTGGTCGGCGATGATGTCGTCGGCGCGATACAACTTTGTCGCGACCGCCTTGATTTTGTCCCACAACGGCGTGTCGTCCGAATAGGTGGTGCGAAACTTTGCCGCGCCTTGGTCGGCGATGGCGACGACTTCGCGCGCCAATTGTTCGGCGCCTTCGCCGCCGCGCGACCAATGGTCGGCTTCGATTGCGGATACGCCGAAGCGCGCGGCGATTTCGCGCACCGCGTTCATCTCGGCGTCGCTGTCGGCGCTGAATCGATTGACCGCCACCACCACCGGCAAGCCGAAGGATTGAATGTTTTCGATGTGGCGCGCAAGGTTGTCGCCGCCGCCCAACACCGCCTCGACGTTTTCCTTCGACAATTCTTCGCGCGCGACGCCGCCGTGCATTTTCAATGCGCGCACCGTGGCCACCAACACCACCGCATCCGGCGCCAAGCCGGCGCTGCGGCATTTGATGTTAAAGAATTTCTCGGCGCCAAGGTCGGCGCCAAACCCGGCTTCGGTGATGATGTAATCGGAAAGTTTCAACGCCGCGCGCGTGGCAATCACCGAATTGCAGCCGTGCGCGATGTTGGCAAACGGCCCGCCGTGAATGAACGCCGGATTATGTTCGAGCGTCTGCACCAAATTCGGCGCAAGCGCATCCTTGAGCAGCACGGTCATCGGCCCCGGCGCCTGCACCGCATCGGCGCGCACCGGTTTGCGGTCGCGGGTGTAGCCGATGACGATGCGCGCCAATCGTTCCTGCAGGTCGCGCGCGTTGTGCGCCAAACAAAAAATCGCCATTACTTCAGACGCCACAGTGATGTCGAATCCATCTTCGCGCGGATAGCCGTTGCCGATGCCGCCGAGCGAACTGACGATTTGCCGCAAGGCGCGGTCGTTCATATCGACGACGCGCCGCCACACCACGCGACGCGTATCCAGCCCGGCTTCATTGCCCCAATAAATGTGATTGTCAATCAACGCTGCAAGTAAACTGTGCGCCGAGGTGATGGCGTGAAAATCGCCGGTGAAATGCAAGTTGATGTCCTCCATCGGAATCACCTGCGCATAACCGCCGCCGGCCGCGCCGCCCTTCATGCCAAAGCACGGGCCAAGCGACGGCTCACGCAAACACACCATCGCCTTTTTGCCGATGCGATTGATGCCGTCGGTCAAGCCGACCGAAGTGGTCGTCTTGCCTTCGCCGGCCGGCGTCGGCGTAATCGCGGTCACCAAAATTAATTTGCCGTCGCGACGGTCGTGCAACGAATCGATGTACGACAAGGCGACCTTGGCTTTGGTGCGTCCAAACGGCACCAATGCATCGTGCGGCACGCCAAGCCGCTCGGCAATCTCGTCAATCGGCTGGATTGGCGCATTTTGCGCAATTTCAATATCGGACATGGTTGTGAGGGTTGGTTGGTGTTAATGAAGTTAATGGGTAATAAAATGGAACGGCAAGTAGCAATGGGAAACAAAAGTTAACAAGTGACAAAGTAACGAAGTAACAAATCAAGTAACCAATTAATTAAATAATTAATAAATTACAAATTAAATTACAAATTAATAAATTACAAATTAAGTCACACAAATAAACACAAAGACAAGTTAATTGTCATCGACAAACTATTAACAAAATGGCATAGACAAAGCGGCGCGATTGTAGGGCGCGCGATTATAAAGAAAAGTCCGCCGCGCACGCCATCGATGTCGTATTTAATTGCGTACAGGTCGCGTTTATGCAACCGATTTTTTATCCGCCGCCGAGCCGCCGAGACACGGCGGCGAATCGCCGCTGGTTTGATTCTTGGCGCGCCATTCATCGGGCGTAAATGCATGCACCGCCAACGCATGCACGCCGCCGGCGAGTTCATCGGCAAGCAATTGATACACGCGTCGATGTCGCGCCAACGGCGCATCGCCTTCGAATTGTTGCGCAACAATGGTGACCTTAAAATGCGATTCGGCATCCGCCGGCACGTTATGCATGCGGCTTTCGTTTTCGACGAGGCACACCTGCGGTTCGAGCGCGCGCAATTTTTGTTCAATCGTTTGTTGCATCATCTCGGTCTACTCGTTTTATACGGTTACTGTTGCACGGTCATTGTTGCACTGCCATCACAATCGTTACACACAACATTAACGCGCGGCAAACGGCGAATGATTATAGCCGATGCAGTGCTACAATGCGCCGATGAAAAAATTGTTGCGTTATGCATTGGCGGTCGGATTGTTGTCGATGAACTGCGGTGCGGCGTTGGCTGAGCGCGTGTTGTTGGATTCGACGCGCATCGCCGCCCTGCCGATTGGGCAGCCGCAAGCCATCGCCGACATCCGCCCGGGGCGTTGGGGCTACGCCGAATTCAATCGCAAAAAAATCGCGCGCCCGACGCAATACGAAATCATCGCCGACGCCGACGGCAATGCATTGCGCGCGGTCGCCGATGGCGGCGCATCATTGTTTTATTTGCGCTTCGCCGAGCCGATTGATTTGCGCGATACGCCGTTGCTCGAGTTCGATTGGCGCGTCGACGCCGCCCCGCGCGACGGCCCGCCCGAAGACGACAAACGCGGCGATGATTTTGCCTTTCGCCTGTATCTATTCGCCGGCAATCAACTGCATTCCAAAACGCTCAACTTGGTGCGCGCACGCGACAAAGCGGTCGGCGCAACTTGGCCAAGCCCGTATCGCCGCTATAACAATCCGCTGCACCAAGTGCGCATGCGCGCCTTCGCCAACGCCAACGCATCCAACGGCGTTTGGCGACGCGAGACGATTGATGTCGATAAAACCTGGCGGGGAATTTTTACCGGGCAACCGTTGGTAGACGGCATCGGCTTGATGACCGACTCGGACAATGCCGGCGGCAAAATGATTGCGCAATTTCGATTGATTAAATTAACTGCACGCGATGCGACGCAATAGTGCAATGTTAAATTAAGTTTTGCTTTATGTTTTGCTTTATGTTTTGCTTTATGTTTTGTTTTAAGTTTGACTTTAACTTTTACTTTGTTTGTTTTATTTTTGTTTTCACTTTTACTTTTACATCTACTTCTACTTTAACGTTAACGCTTAACACTTAACGTTCACTTTCCTTTTCACTTACCAACGCACTTGCGGGAGTACTCAATGGACAAAAAACGATTTGAACTTGGGCTTGCACAACGCAAAGCCACCTTAGGCGCCGAGTATGTCGAAAACACCTTGGCAAACGCCGACGATTTTAACCAACCCTTCCAAGAGATGATGACCGAATGGTGCTGGGGATTCGGTTGGGGCGATGAATGCATCGACGCCAAAACGCGCTCGATGATGAACCTAACAATGCTCGGCGCACTCGGCACAATGAACGAATGGCAACTGCACTGCCGCGGCGCCATCACCAACGGCATCACCCGCGAACAACTGCGCGCGATTATTCATGTCATCGCAATCTATTGCGGCGTACCGCGCGCATTGGAATGCTTCCGTGCGGCGCGGCAAGTGTTGGCGGAAGTCGACGGCAACGAGAACGCCGGATAAGTGGCTGACAAGCCGCGCGTGACGCAAGCGACATCAGTTAACGAATCACAAACGGCAAGCGGCGAATTGCGTGTCGCGCCTTACGAATTGCAAGTGACAAGTTACAAGTGACAAGTTACACGCGACAAGTGACAAGTGACAAGTGTCGTTCAGCAAGTCACCCGCGACATCACCGCATACGACGAATTACCAACACTTGCGCATTAATTTTTTCAGCGCGCAAGTAATCGGTTTCGATGCATTGTTCGACCACAAACCCGCCGCGTTCGGCGAGTTGCGGCAATTGACGTTGTATATCGTGTTCGCGCCACGCCGCGCCGTTGACGCTGATGACGCATAACGCTTGGCAACGCACCGCGGCGATTGCGTTGGGCAGCGCGTCGATATGCGGGATGCCGAAGGAAAACAATCCGCTGCTTATCAGCGCATCGTATTCGCAATCGAATTGCATCGGCGCGGTGACATCGCGTTGATGCAACGCGCGATACACGCCGCGTTGGTTGGCGCGGGCGAGCATTTGTGCGGAGAAGTCGGCGCCGTCCATGCATTGATAGCCGAAGCCGGATAAAGTTTCGCCGGCCAAGCCGGTGCCGCAACCTAAATCCAACACGGCGGCGGTTTTATCCGGCGCGACTTCGCAGAAGATTTCCGCAGTGCGCAGATGCCCGACATAATCGAAGTCGCGCAAGTCGGCGTCGTATTGCGCCGCCCATCGATCATAGTGGTCGAGTTTGTCGCCCTCGTGCGAATATACTCGCGCCAACCGCGCATCGATTTGTTTGGCGTCGAATTTGTTTTTATTTTTAGGTTGACGCTTAGCCGCGCGTTTCAAATCGGTTTCTTTGTCGTTCATATTCATCACCACTGTTCATCGTTCACTGCAATGGTCGCCGGTAACGTTACTGCAATCCAAGCCGCGCCAACACACTGTTGACAATATCTTCACCTTGTTCGCCCGGTCGATTGGCTTCATCATCGGCGGCGCGCACATTTAACAACACGCCGCGCGATTGATAATAGCCGATGAGCGGCGCGGTTTTTTCGGCGTAAATTTCCAGACGATGATTAATCGCGGCTTCGCTTTCATCCTCGCGCTGCACCACCGCGTTGCCGCACACATCGCAGATGCCATCGACCTTGGGCGGCTTGCTGCGCACGTTATAAATCGCCTGACATTCCGGGTTTTCACAAGTGCGCCGCGTTTCGAGTCTCTGCAACAACACCTTGCGTTCGACTTCGATGTTCACCACCAAATCAATCGCTATCGACAATTTATCCAGCAATGTTTGCAACGCCTCGGCTTGCGGAATCGTGCGCGGAAAGCCGTCCAGTAAAAAACCGTTGGCGCAATCCGGCGCGCGCAGGCGCGTTTCCATCAGCGACATAATCAAATCATCCGGCACCAATTCGCCGCGCCGCATCGCTTGTTCGGCTTGCGCGCCGAGTTCATTGCCGGCGTCAATCGCGCCGCGCAAAATGTCGCCGGTGGAAATCTGCACCGCGCCGCTGTGTTCGCCCAATTGTTTGGCAATCGTGCCTTTGCCGGCGCCCGGCGCGCCCAATAAAATTAATCGCATATCATCCCCCGAGTGACGCCGCACTGTCGCGGCGAATCACAAAAGCGTTTTGGTTTTCGACGTCGTTGGCAACGTCGCCATCATCAGCGTCATCGTCGTCACCATCGACGTCACTATCGTCGATGGCGTCGACACGGTCAACCTCATCATCATTAACCCGCAACTGGTTTATCTTGCCACAACGCGCTTCATCGATTGTCGCGGCGTGCAAATTATCGACGCGCGCCAACTGCGGACCATGTCGCAACCACTCCGCCAAGCGCGCAAGCGGCAAAGCATCGCCGCACGCCACCGCTTCGACATCGCCGTTGGTTAAGTTGCGCACCCAACCGGACAACGCCAATCGTTCGGCTTCGCGCAACACCGCAACGCGAAAGCCGACGCCTTGCACGCGTCCGCGCACGATGAAATGCATCGCCGTCGGCGGATTCATTTGCGCGCGATGCGCAACGCATCGGTCATCTGCACTTGTTGACTCGGCAGCGCGAGTTGCGCGTGATGTGCGCGGATAATCGCGTTGATTTGCAACAGGACATCCTGCTTGATGCGGTGATATTCGCCCCAGCCGGTCGTGTTGGTTAAGGCGTAAATAAACAACTCCAACGACCAATGCGCGAATCGATTGAAACTGACCAGCACCGGTTGTTGTTGGTCGATGTGCGGATGTTCGCGCAGCATTTTTTCGACGGCGGTGACGATGGCGGCAATTTTGTCGACATCATCGCGGCGGATGTCGATGGTTTCATAAATTTGTCGATGCGTCATCCGCGACGGATTGACGACGATTATCGTTGCAAACAAACTGTTCGGCAAATACACCGGGCGTTGGTCGAAGGTGCGGATGCGCGTCAACCGCCAGCCGATGTGTTCGACCGTGCCTTCAATTTCGCGGTCCGGCGAATGCACCCAATCGCCGACGGCAAACGGGCGGTCGAAATACAACATCAAACCGCCGAGAAAGTTGGCGAGCAAATCCTTTGCCGCAAAACCGACGACGATGCCGCCGACGCCGCCAAACGCCAACACGCCGGAAACGCTGACGCCGAGCGTTTGCACAATCATCAACACCGCGACAATCACAATGCATGCGCGCAACAATTTGCCGACCGCATCGGCGGTGGTCGCGTCCATCGCGCGCCCGCGCGCCGCACCGCGCGCCATCAAGTTGGCGTGCACCACTTCGACAAACCGCATCGCGCCCCAGGACAACACGACGATGACGCCGATTTGTCGCGCGCCGTCGGCAAGCCAATGTTGCGCATGCCAACGCATCAGCACGATGTCGATCACCACGCTTGCGCCAATCATCCATATCAACAATTTCACCGGCGCGCGCGCCGCCGCCAACCACGTCGCAATGCTCGCGCGACGATGCGCCTGCAGCCGCCGCAATACAAACCGCGCGATGAGATGACAAATTAATGTCAACCCGATAACCGCGCCAACCTGCACCGCCCAGCCGTTGTCGCCGGCCCAGTGCATCAGCGTTAAATAAAGTGGATGGTCTTGCATAACCGGTAAACAAACTGCGCAAAAAATTGCGCGACAAACTTCGTGACAAGTCGCGCGACAAATTAAAATTACATCACAAACAACGCAACCAATTGCGCGCGCCGTTGCGATGATGAATCAAAAAACAAACGGCGTGGATTTTATCACCGAACGCGCTACAATCGACAAGGCAATCGACGATGCAATCGACAAGGCAATCATCACAATACAATTAGTACAACGCATAACCCGCGCCGCATTAATCGCCGCTTTCATCGACACTTCATCGACACTTTCACCGTCACATTCACCATCGCATTCATCACCGCATTCACAGTACATCACGCATGCCAGACTCCGCTCGCCAATCAACGCCAACGACGCGCGATGCATTGCGCATCACTTGGCTCGGCGCATTGCTCGACGGCGCATTGGGTGCACTCAAACTGCTCGGCGGCTGGTTGTTTCATTCACAGGCGTTGATGGCTGACGGCATTCATTCGCTGTCCGATTTACTCACCGATTGCGCCGTGGTGGTGTTGATTAAAATCGCCGGCGAAGACGCCGACGCCAATCATCCTTACGGTCATCGAAGATTCGAAACGCTCGGCAGCGCGATGCTCGGCATGCTGTTAATTTTGGTCGGCGCGGCGATGGCGTTGCAAACTGTGCGCGCGTTGTTGGATGCATCGCCGACGGCGACGCCGACTTGGCCGGCGTTGGCGATTGCAATGTTGTCGTTACTGTGCAAGGAATGGATTTACCGCAAAACCCGCGCGGTCGGCGAACAACTCGGCTCGACATTATTAATCGCCAACGCCTGGCACAGCCGCAGCGATGCATTGTCGTCGCTGGTCGTGTTGCTCGGCGTCGGCGGCGCAATGCTCGGCGTCGCCTGGCTCGACCCGCTCGCCGCGTTGGCGGTGGCGGCGTTGATTGGCAAAGTCGGCTGGGATTTTTGCAGCGGCGCGGTGCGCGAATTGGTCGACACCGCCGCCCCGCCCGAACAACGCGCGGCGTTGGAAAAAGCGGTGCGCGAAGTCGAAGGCATCATCGATGTACATGACCTCAAAACGCGCGGCATGGGCGCAAAAATTGCATTGGAAATGCATCTGCAAGTCGCGCCGAAGTTAAGCGCATCGGAAAGCCATTACTTGGGCGACCGCGTGGTGATGCATTTGTTAACTCAATTCGACAACCTCGCGCACATTATTTGTCACATCGATGTCGAACACGACGGTGATGGCGAAGGCAACACTGACGGTGACTGCGCGCAACTGCCGTTTCGCAGCGAAGTCGTCGATGCAATAACCGAAGCGTTGCGGGGATTTAATTCGCCGGATAAAGTGCAAGCCGCCTTGGGCGCATTAACGCCGCGCAATCTTGTGTTGCATTATCTCGACGGCAAAATTGAACTTGAATTGTTTATCGATGCCAATGCCCTGAACCTGTCGGACGCCAATCGACATGTATTTAAAGTTGCACTGCAAGTGAAATTGGAAACCGGTTTACACAACCATAATTGGTTTGGCGGCGTACAAGTATGGGATTAACCGATGATATTTTTGTTAAAATCATCGAGGCAACATTACGCGTAACTTTACCTCCAACATCACTTACAACGTCACCTTTAACTTAACCGCCATGACCGAAGAATTCACCGACGCCGAATTGGCGTCCATCCGCGAAATGTTGCAGCAACGTTATCGCCAAGAAGTGCAAATTCATTTGGCGGACAGCGAACTGCTTCTTGACGACGACGATGCAGCCCAACGTTGCCCAACGGTCTATTGGCATGAACGCGACGCCAACTTTGTCGTGTTTAAATGCGCGCCCGGACGTTATCGCACGCAATTTTTTTACAACCCGCATGAACAATACGGCACCAGCATAGACGAATACACCGACATCGAACAATGCGTCGCCGCAGTGTTGCAAACCCAATCCGACCACGAACGCGCACGCGAGAAAACTGAAAAGTAATTTAACCGCGTAATTTATCCATGCGACTTATCCGCAGTAACTTAACTGCGCGATTCGACCGTGCAACTTAACGATGAAAACCAATCGCAACATTTTCTTACACCACACATTCGAATGACCAACACCGACCAACAACCCACCGACGGACCATTGCACGATGTCGTGGTCGTCGATTTAACCCGCGTATTGGCTGGGCCATATGCGACGATGGTGATGGCGGATTTGGGTGCGCGGGTGATTAAAGTCGAGCCGCCGGGCGGCGATGATGCGCGGCAATTTGGGCCGTTTACCGACGGCAAATCGGCGTATTTTGAATCGCTCAATCGCGGCAAGCAAAGCATTGCATTGGATTTAAAATCCGCCGATGAACGAATCGTCTTCGAAAAATTAATCGCGCGCGCCGATGTATTGGTCGAAAATTATCGCGCCGGCGCATTGACGCGGCTTGGTTATGATTGGCAAACCTTGCAGCGAATCAACCAACGATTAATTTACGCGGCGGTCTCCGGCTTCGGGCAAAGCGGCCCGTATCGCGATTTGCCGGCATATGATTTGGTGGTGCAGGCGATGGGCGGATTGCTCAGCATCACCGGTCATCCCGAACAACCGCCGGTGCGCGTCGGCACATCGATTGGCGACATCACCGCCGGGCTGTTTGGGTTGAGCGGCGTGTTGGCGGCGTTGTATCGACGCGAACGCAGCGGGCGCGGCTGCATGATTGACATTGCAATGCTCGATTGCCAAGTGGCGATTTTGGAAAACGCGATTGGTCGCCATCTGGCCGACGGCGCAATCCCGACGCCGCTTGGGTTGTGTCATCCGTCGATTACGCCGTTTGACGGCTTTGCGGTCGGCGATGAATTAATCATCATCGCCGCCGGCAACGATGCATTGTTTGCCAAGTTGTGCCGCGCCATCGACGCCGAAGAATTAATCGCGCGCGAAAATTATCGCAACAATGCATCGCGCACCACCCATCGCGCCGCGCTTAAAGTTGACATCGAACGCGCGCTGCAGGGCAAAAGCGTCGACCAATGGCTTGCAATTTTGCGCGATGCCGGCGTGCCGTGCGCGCCGATTCACAGCATCGCCGATGTCGTCGCCGACCGGCAAATCAATGCGCGCAATATGATTATCGAAAACAACGCCGCCCCCGCCGCCAAAATCGCCGGCAACCCGATTAAACTTTCCGACACCGCCGACCCCAAAATACGCCGCGCCGCGCCAACCTTAAACGCCGACCGCGCGGCGGTGTTGGAGTGGATTGAACACGGTTAAAACAAATCAAGTCGTCGCAGTGCACTGTCAATTTAGTAACCAGTTACCGTCGAGTACACCGTCCATACAATCGACTCGCTATTCGAAATACACCGTGCAATAACATCGACAATTCACCGTCGCAGTGCATCGTCAATTTACCGTCAATTCACCATGCACCGTCAATTACATCGCCACTGCACTGTCAAAGTGCACCGTCAACACACTGTCACTCCGCACAAACGCATCACAACACCTTCGCCATATACACCCGCCGATAACCGCGCTCACAACGCCGCTCGGTAACCGCATACCCGGCGCGTTGATACATTGCAATGTTTTCGGTCATGCATTCATGCGTATACAACGTCAACTGCGCAAACCCCAATCGCCGCGTCTCGGCTTCGGCGTATTCCAACAACCGCCGCCCAATGCCGCGCCCTTGCCACTCGGGATGCACCGCTATGTTGTCGAGTAACATTTGACGCGGCGATTCAATCAACACCAATGCGCCAACGATAAGGTGTGCACTTTCGGCGTCTGCGCATTCGATAACAACCACTCGATGCCGCCGCACCACCTCGACATAATCATCCAACATCGGCCCCGGCGGTTTGCCGATGCGCGCGATATACGGTTGATACGCCGCCTCGACCATTGCGGCGATGGCGCGCACATCGCGCGAAGTCGCCTTGCGGATTTTTGCGGCGTCGTTCACGCCGGCGCGGTTTCTTTTTGCAGTTTCCACATCTGCGCATACAACCCGCCGCGCGTTAATAATTCATCATGCGCGCCGCGTTCGACGATTTCACCGTCGTCCAACACGATGATTTGGTCGGCGTTGACGATGGTCGATAATCGATGCGCAATCACCAAGGTTGTGCTGCGGCGGGCGACGCGCGCGAGTGCTTGTTGGATGGCTTTTTCCGAGCGGCTGTCGAGCGATGAAGTGGCTTCGTCAAAGATTAAAATCGGCGCGCCCTTCAAGGCGGTGCGCGCAATTGCAACCCGCTGCTTTTCACCGCCGGATAATTTCAATCCGCGTTCGCCGACCAAGATGTCATAGCCTTGCGGATGTTGCGCGATGAATTCATCCAACCGCGCGGTTTTGGCGGCGGCTTCAATTTCATCTTGCGTCGCTTGTTGATTGCCGTAGGCGATGTTGTAGCCGATGGTTGCATTAAACAACACGGTGTCCTGCGGCACGACGCCGATTTTGGTTCGCAAACTCGATAAAGTTACTTGGCGAATGTCTTGTGCGTCGATGCTAATCCGCCCGTCGTCCGGGTCGTAAAACCGCAACAGCAATCGCGCTATCGTGCTCTTGCCCGAACCGGATGGCCCGACCACGGCGACCATTTGCCCGCCCTCGACGCGGAAATTAATGTCGCGCAAGGTTGCGCGCTCCGGCAGATAGGAGAAGTTAACTTGGTCGAAATGAATCGCACCGCCGCGCAATTGCAAGGCGCGCGCATTGGGCTGTTCGGTTACTTGCGGTTGTTCATCCAACAAATCAAACATTTTTTTCATATCGACCAATGAATGATTAATGTCGCGGTAAATCGAGCCCATGAAGTTAAGCGGAATGTACAACTGAATCAAAAACGCATTAATCATCACAAAATCGCCGAGCGTCATTGTCTTGGCGACAACGCCACGCGCGGCGAGAATCATCAGCGCGGTCAACCCGCCGGCGACAATCACCGCTTGCCCGATGTTTAACCACGCAAGCGTATAGTTGCTGCGCCACGAAGCGCGCGACCATTTTTTTAATGCGCTGTCGTAGCGCGTCATCTCGGCGTTTTCATTGCCGAATATTTTGACGGTCTCATAATTAAGCAACGCATCCAATGCATGCATGTGCGCGGTGGATTCGGCTGTGTTCATCTGTGCGCGAATCTTGGTGCGCCAAGCGGTGACCAACACGGTAAACGCGGCGTATAAAACAATCATCGCCGCGGCGACAATAAAAAACGCCGGCGCAAACCGCGTCGCCAAAATCACCAACACCGCAATTAATTCGAATGCAACCGGAATGATGTTAAACACAAACATCCGCAAAAATCCGGTCACCGCGCCGGTGCCGCGTTCGACATCGCGCGACAAGGCGCCGGTTTTGCGGTCGAGATGAAAGCCGAGCGACAGCGTATGCAAATGGCGAAACACTTCGACCGAGATGCGGCGAATCACGCCGATGCTGGCGCGCAAAAAAACCACGTTGCGCAATTCATTAAACAACACCGCGCCAAGCCGCAATGCGCCGTAGCCAATCAACAACGCCAACGGCGCGGCGATGAGTTGCGTTGACGGCGCGGCTTGCGCGGCGTCCAATGCATCGACTATCGCCTTCAACAACAGCGGCACGGTGATGTTGCATAACCGCGCCAACACCAACAACCCCAAACCGATTGCAATCCGCCATCGGTAGCGCCACAGATACGGCGCCAAGCGCGTCACCTGCGACCACTCGCCGCGTTTGTTGCTGGTGATGTTGGAACGAATTGCCACGAGGGAATCGGTGCGGCGCAATAATGCAACTTAACTTCGCGCGATGATGCGCAAAGTGCATTGCGTTAATTGCGCGCGCCCAAATAATTTAACAAATCGATGTTGGTGATGATGCCGAGCAGTTTATCGCCATCGTTGGCGTCGGTTATCAGCGGCACTTTGCCTTCGGTGACCAATTTGGATATGCGTTCAATCGAATCGGTGTGCGAGACATATTCGACTTTGGTATCGATGAGGTTTTCAATCGAATCATCCAGAGTGATTTGGTCGTTAAACAACGCCTTCAAAATCACGCTTTCGCGCACGATGCCCTTGACCCATTCGTTTTCATCCAACACCGGCAATTGACTCACCCCGGCTTCGCTCAGTTGCGCAATCACCTTTGCCACCGTGTCCTGTTGTTTTGCCAATATTAAATCGCCGTGTTGTTTATCCAGCGCGCGCATTAATTCGCCGACCGTGCCGCCGGTGGATTCTAAAAAGCCGACTTCGCGCATCCAATCATCGTCATACACTTTCGAGGTGTAGCGGTTGCCGCTGTCGGCGAAGATAATCAATATGTTCTTGTCGTTCATGCGCGCGCCTTGTTCGCGCACCCATCGCAACGCCCCGACCGTCGCCGCCCCGGACGACACGCCGGCGTAAATTCCTTCGCGCGTTAACAGTTCGCGCGTCATTAAAAATGATTCACGGTCGCCAACTTGCACGATGTCATCGAGTTGCGCGAAGTCGTAATTGTCGGGGATGAAATCTTCGCCGATGCCTTCGATGAGATAGCCTTCGGCCGGTTTTTGGTTTGCGCCGGTTTTGAATGTTTCATGCACTATCGAACCAATCGGGTCGACGGCGACGATGTCGACCGCTGGTTTTTTTTCCTTTAAAAATTTGCCGATGCCGGTTATCGTGCCGCCGGTGCCGATGCCGGCGATGAATGCATCGATGTTCGGCATCTGCGCAAGAATTTCCGGAGCGGTGTGGCGATAATGATATTCGCGATTCGACAGGTTGTTGTATTGGTCGATGTACAGCGAATTGGGAATCTCCTTTGCCATTCGACGCGACACCGAATAATAACTGCGCGGGTCATCCGGCTCGACCGCCGTCGGCGTCACCACCACGCGCGCGCCAAACGAACGCAGGTTTTTGATTTTTTCCTGCGACATTTTATCCGGCAAAATAAACACGCATTGATAGCCCTTAATCGCCGCGGCCATCGCCAAGCCGACTCCGGTGTTGCCGCTGGTGCCTTCGATAATTGTGCCGCCGGGCTTGAGCAGCCCTTTGGCTTCGGCATCCTCAATCATCCAATAGCCGATGCGGTCTTTTATCGACCCGCCCGGATTGGTGAATTCCAATTTGGCAAACAGATTCGCGCCAACGCCGCGCGCAACTCGATTCAACCGCACAATCGGCGTGTTGCCGATGGCTTCGAGGATGTTGTTGTAGACGGCGTTAACTTTTGGCATGTTGGTGGGGAACAGTGTTGGTGAGTAGTGTTTGTGAAATAGTTATGAAATGTTTGTGTAATGTTTGTGAAGTGTTGGTGAAAAGTATTTGTAAAAAGTATTTGTAAAAAGTATACGCAAAGAGTGACGGCGCGGATAATGATTCAGAGTAACGATTCAAAGTAATAATTCAAAATAATTGCTTCAATTATGTTGTCGTAACAACGCAATCATTTTCGTACTGTTATTTTGCTTGGCAACCCCCAACGGCGGCACGCCATAATTGTCGCGCGCGTTAACATCCGCGCCGTTTGCAATCAGCAACTTGGCGGCTTCGACCGTGTTATCCCACGCCGCTTGATGAAACGGCGTCCAGCCGTCATTACTTTTGGCGTTAACATCCGCGCCTTTTGCGATTAACAACTCCGCCGCATCGACCGCGTTTTCCGCAACCGCATGATGCAACGGCGTCAAGCCGTCGCTGTCCTTGGCGTTGACATCGGCGCGCGCGCTTATTAACGACTTCGCCGCATCGACCGAATTTTCCCGCGCCGCAGTATGCAACGGCGTCCATCCGCTTTTATTTTTCGCGCGCACATCGGCGCGTTTGGCTATCAATAAATTAACCGAATTGGCCGCATTGCCAATCGCCGCATAATGCAACGGCGTTCGCCCGGCTGCACTTTGCGCGCGCACATTGGCGCGTTTTGCAATCAGCACTTGTAGCGCATCGACCGCATCGCCAAACGCCGCATAATGCAACGGCGCCATGCCGGCGTTGTCTTTATCGCGCACATCCGCGCCGTTTGCCAACAATAATTTAACCGCATCGGTGGCGTTGCCAAACGCCGCATAATGCAACGGCGTCCACCCGGTCGAACTTCGCGCGCGCACATCCGCGCCGTTGTCGATGAGCGATTTCACCGCCGCGGCCGCGTCTTGATACGCCGCATAATGCAGCGCCAAGGTGCCGTTGCGCCGCCAACCGCGCCGCGCATCCAACCCGCCCAACTGCACCCGCGTCACCGCGTTCATTTTTTTGCCGTCTGCTTTAAGCGCGGCATGCACATTCGCGCCTTCGTCCATCAACCACTGCACCAACGCGCGCCAATTATTCGCCGCGGCAATATGCAAATCAGTCGCGCCATCCAAATTGCGCGCCGAAGGCGAAGCGTCGCGCCCGACCAATTTACGAAACGGCGCCTGCAACCCGGCATGCGCCCGCGCCGCCTTGGCACGCGCCGCCATCGCCGGACGATTATCCGCCACCACAATCCGCGCAACACAATCCGCGCCGCAATCGACATTGCGTTCATCCAACGCGCCCGCCGACGAATACGCCGCCGAACCGCTCAATAAAGCGGCGGCGCCGACGGTGATGGCGCGACGGTTGAGCGACGCGCGGCGGGTGGTTTGGGGTTGGTGTTTCATTTTCAATTTGTGTTGTTGCAATAATATACGCTATTGCATCTTGTTGTCACATTCCGTATTGGCGACTGCGCCGGCAAACCCGCCGTTAATAAAGCACTTTGACATTCTCTTTGTTCAGCCCCAACATATTAAGCCATTGTTCCAGGCGGATGTCGGCGTAGCCGTTGATGTAGATGCGGTGGCTGGCGTACTGCTCAAGCGGCGTTTCGCATTCGCCGAGCAGGAAATAGGAATCGTTTACTTTGTAAAGCAAATCGGCTTCCACTTGTTCGATGCCGTCGGTCAACAGCACTTCGCCGCTCATCGCCATCATGTTGTACAGGATGTCTTTGGTGGTGGTCCAGTTGACTTGGAGTTCGAGTTGACCGCTCTCGGCTGTTTCGATGGTTGGACGGTTTATTAACGAGAATACTTTGTAGCCAGTGTCCAAGGCGTGACTGATTTTGCCGTTTTGCGCTTCGAGTTTTTCGCCGACACGCTTGACGCGCTCGAGGGTGATGCTCGAAATCACCGGCGGAAATTTGTTGTCGGCGCAAAATTTATGCGCCGCAGGCTCGGTTTTTTTGCGAATGCTTTCATCCCACTGCGCGAGGATAAATTTGCGGTTGCCGCCGTCTTCGGCGTTTAACTGCATAACCGCATCAGCGGTGGTGCCGCTGCCGGCAAAGAAGTCCAGCACTAACCCTTCTCTTGCACCGACCATATTGACAAGATACTTAACCAATGAGGTCGGTTTCGGATTTGAAAAAACTTTTTCCCCCAATAAAGCCGCCAACTCTTTACTCGCATCTTCATTGGTGCCGACATTACCGTTTCGCTTGTCAATAATGTTTGCCGGCGTAGTTACTCGCGAGTCGTCAAGCGAGTAGCGGATTGAAAAGTTGTCACTTTTGACGACAAAAGTGGTGCCGCTTGCCACTTCCTCGTCAAGAAACTCCTGACTCCATTTAATTTGCCCCTTGACCAAAAAGTCCTGGGTTGCGTAATTGTCCACAATTTCTATGTCATCCAACAAAGTGATGCCGTTGTACACGCCGGCTTGAACCGCTCCGCTAAGCGTCTTAAAGTGGCATGCGTCTTTGGGAATCTTTACGGTTGCAATTTTGTTTGCGCGGTTAACGATGGGCGCATCTCCACCGTTCGCCATCACGCCGCGCAAAAATTCCAACTCACTCTTTTTGTAACAAAGAATGTACTCCAACTTTTTGCGAAGCGTCTTTGACAAACTTGGCGGCGTTGCGGTTTTGACCCATGAAAAAAGCGCAACAAAATTGCTTTCCCCAAAAACTTCATCGCACAGAAGTTTTAAATTTGCCAATTCGTTGTCGTCAATCGAGATAAAAATCACCCCGTCATCAGTCAGCAAATCGCGCGCAAGTTTAAGGCGCGGATACATCGCAAACAGCCAACTCGAATGAGTCAACGTGCCGAACATATTTTCGAAAAACACGACCGCCTCTTCATCGAGGTCAAAATTTTCAACCAACTTTGCTTCGCTAACCCGAAACTTGTCGGCGTAAATGAAATTGGCGTTGCCGGTGTTGTACGGCGGGTCGATGTAAATCATCTTAATTTTGCCGGTGTAATTCTGGCGCAAAATCTTCAACACATCCAAATTGTCGCCGCGAATAATCACATTCTCGGTGTTGTCGAAATTTTTGGATTGCGCCTCTTCGACCTTCAAGCATTTTGGAGTCGGCTCATCCGCCTTAACCTTCGCCAACCCTTTGCCGGCAAAATTAAGCGAATAACCTTGCGTCGCAGACGCAAAATTTTCTGCGCCAAGCAAATCCCTTAAGGCGGCGACACTAACCATCCCGTCGGCATCCACCAACTCGGGCAAAATGGCTTGGATTTGGTTCACTTTTTCCATTTTTTCGTCGGGCAACCGTTTGGCGGATTCAACCACCTGATAACCGGCTTGACGCGCGGAATCTTTATTCACCATTACATTACGCCTCCGATTTGACGCAGTAAATCCGACAATGAATCACGGTTAAGCCGCCGCTTAAACACGACCTGGGCCGACGGGGTGCGGCGGTCGAGTTCGGCAAAAAATTTTTCGGCGTATTTGGTTTTGCGCATGTCTTCATCCGGCACTTGTGCAGTGCGATTGTAACCTTTGGTCTCGACGACCAAAAACACTTTTTTGCCCGACTGCCCCTGCACAAAATAAGCAAAATCCGGGCTGTATGATTTATACGGCGTCGGGATGCTGATTTTCGGCAACTTGGCAAACACCACGATTTTTTCGGCGGCGGCGCCTTTGCCATCGCCGCGCACCACCTTGCGTTCAATGCCCGAATCGTACACCAAACGGTCGTAAAGATAACGCTCGGACGGAACGGTTTCGCGGTCAATATACCGACCAATCTTACCGGCGTCGATTTCACTGCGCGGCGTTTTGCATTCGTCGTCTTGATAAAAAATGTTGCGCGCGTCTATCGCAATCTCGCCGTCAAATTGATAGCCGATTTTCTGCACAACGGTTTCATGCACGGCATCCTGCAGAATCTTCGAAAGCAATTCGGACGCTTCGCCCGGATTGACGGCGATTTTGTCTTTATCCAACGCGTTAAACAACTTGACACATAACTGCAGCGGCAGTTTTTCGCGGGTGGAAAAATCGGCGATGAATTTTGCATAACCGTGAATCGCGTCACCCGATTGGTTGCGTGAATTAAAAAAGTGCACCGCGCCGTATTCGCTTTCCTTGGTGTCAATCGTATTGGTCTCGTGATTGTAGGTTTGCGTGACCACTTTGGTCATCAGCGGATGAACGGTTTCGCCGTCAAACGCGGCTTTGATTTTGCCAATCAGGTCGTCGTCGTCGATGCCGCGATAAATAAGTTTGGCTTTTGCGGTGATGGTTTTCCACAACGCTTCAAACTCGGCAAACCGCTCGGCGCGAATGCCGACTTTTTCGGACGGTTTGTTTCGATTTTCGACCGGCAACGCCGCCGCGTCTTCGAATTTTGCGATTAACATTTCGCATATTTCGATAAGCGTCGGATGCAATTCGTCTCGGTTGGCATCAAGAAAATCCGCAACCGGCGAAATAATTTCGTAAATGCCGGGGCTTTCAGGAAATTCGTGCACGACATTCGCATCCGCCAACACCACCATCAGGCGGTTGATTTGCATGTCCGTCAACTTTAACTTCTGCAATGCCCGCCGCGTTAAGCGTTTATCGGTCAGACTCGCGCCGATAATTTCATTTTGTATCTCTTCGATAAAGTTTTGCTCATGCGCGGACACCACAACATCGAGAATGTTAATCGCGTAAAAGCCGCCTTCGGTTTCGCCGCAATGATTAATTGTCTGGCGTTTGCCCAGGTTGTCGACCGCCAAACGCAATCCGCGCCCAACTTGTTGGCGACGCGAAGTTTCGCGGTCGGTCGGCGCCAATTTGCAAATGTTAAACACATTGGGATTATCCCAGCCTTCTTGTAACGCCCACACCGAGAAAATAAACCGCAACGGTTCGGCGGTCGACAGCAGTTTGGATTTCTGATTTAAAATTAAATCAACGCCCTGCGCTTCACGGTCGGCGAGCGTTCCGCGGTCGCCGGAAAAATACCCTTCGCGCACGCACAGCCGCCCATCGGCGTCATAATCCTTTTCGAGATAATCTCGATACGCGGCGGACACATCGCCGCGCAACACTTCGCTTCGCAATCGCTTGTATTCCTCGTCAAATATTTTCTTAATGCGCGCATTTTCGCCGCGAAAATCATCAATGTTGGGGATGAAAAAAAGCGACAGTGTCTTGATGTTGCGACGAAACAGTTCCGCCTCTTTCTCGAAGTGCATCGCAATCGTTTTATGCACCATTTGCCGAATCGAATCGTCGGCTAATGCGTAATCGTTTTTCGACAGTTTGCGTTTTGTCTGGTTGCTCAAATGCACATCGTCACCCGTGACTCTCACAACGCTGAAATCGTAATTGGCGTCATTGGTGATGCCGGCGAGATTGTCGCCATAACGCACTGTGCGGCGGTGTTCGACATTGTCTTGGAAGTAACTAATGTCGATATAACCACGGGTGGGCTCGGCCGGACGATAAAACTTAATGCTCGAATCGCCGTCAACCAGAGTCGACACGCGAATCTTTTTCACCAAATATTCACGAAACGAGGTGAGGCTATCGAGCGCATATACGACATTGGCAAGCAAAGGTTCGTCTTTGCCGGTTGGAAACGTCGCGCCAAAACGAATGCATAGCGCATCGTTAAAGTGACGGTTGTAGGATTCCAAAAAACCCGCGCCTTTTAATAAATGCGGCTCGTCAATAAACACCACCGGATTTAATCCGCTGATGGCGTCCAACGGCGATTTTTGCGCGTACAGCAAATCTTCGCTTCGACTGGTTAAGATTCGGTCACTTTGGTTTTTGCCGGTAATTGACGCGCTGGTTAAAATCAGCACCGAAAAATCATTCTCGTTGCGGACAAAATTGAGCACTTGACTCAATCCGCCCTTGTCGCCATAGGTGTGCTTTTTGATGCGCACCCCGTATTCCTGCCAAAAATAATCGGCGGTTAAATCGACGTTCTGCACAACGCCTGCGCGAATTGCAATACGCGGCACGAAAACCACAAACTTCTTGATGCCAAACCGTTTGTGCATTTCGTACATCGTTTTGATGTAGGTAAAGGTCTTGCCTGTGCCGGTCTCCATCAGCACATCCAAACGACGCGCATCAACAATTTTGGTCTCTTGAATGCCGTTGCGCTGATGCAACGCACGCAACGCTTCACGCGAAAAATCGCGCGTGCTGTGGGTGTTTTGCAAAACCGACAGTATGCTGTTAACACAATCTTCCTGATACTGTTGTCGTTCAAATAACACTGCACACCTCGGCGGTTGGCGTTTTTGGATTGTGTAAATATACACAATTAACGCGGCGGTTGCACCGCCTGCTAAACCGTCCACTTAACCGCCCGCTTAACATACCGCCGTATGCGTATTGCTATAATCACACAGTCATTCACTCATTAAAACCCACCCCAACCAAAATGAAAATCATCACCTGGAATGTCAACGGAATCCGCGCCGTCGAGCGTAAAGGCGAATTGCAGAATTTGTTGGATGCGCAGCGGCCTGATGTGTTAATGATTCAGGAGATAAAGGGCGCGACCGAGCAGTTTAGTTCGTTCTTGGTTGAGCATCCGCATTATCATCAGCATTATCACAGCGCGCAAAAACGCGGGTATGCCGGCACAGCGGTTTGGGTGGGCCGGGCGTTGCATGAAAAATTTAGCGAAGTGCGCTTTGGCACAAAAATTCCGCGCGCGCCGAATGCGGATGAAGGGCGCATTGCGCAGTTGTCGTTTCAGCACTTTGGTGAGCGGTGGGAATTGTTGTCGATTTATTTTCCCAATGGCGGCAAGAGTGAACAGGCGTGGTTGGACAAATTGGTTTTTTATAAACGCACCTTGGCGTATATGAATGCATTGCGCAAACAAGGCGCGGTGGTGTTGGTTGGCGGCGATATGAATGTTGCGCACACCGAAATCGACATCGCGCGACCGGAGGATAACGACGGCAAGATTGGTTTTCATCCGAAAGAGCGCGCGTGGATGGATGAAGTGCTGGCGGATAATTGGGCTGATGTTTGGCGCGCGCGCAATCCGCAGGTGAAGGAAGTGTATTCGTGGTGGCACATGGTTACGCGCGCGCGCGACCGCAACATCGGTTGGCGGATTGATTATTTTTTTCTGTCGCGCGAACATTTAACCCGCGTGACCGATGCGCAATATCTCACCGAGCAGATGGGCTCGGACCATTGCCCGTTGTTGTTGGAGATGGAATAACAAATTAAGCAACGCGCGCCGAGTGCATTAATTCGAGTGCACTACTTCGAGTGCACTATTAATGCGTGCACGATTAAAGTGAATCGAGACCGCGCGCCAAATCAGCGCTAAGGTCGTCGATGTGTTCGAGCCCGACTGAGATGCGCACCAAGTTTTCGCCGATGCCGGCGGCAAGGCGTTGTTGCGGCGTGATGCGACCGTGAGTCGTCGTCGCCGGATGGGTGATGGTGGTTTTGGCGTCGCCGAGATTCGCGGTGACCGACATCAACCGCACCGCATCGATAATGCGCCACGCTTCATCGCGCCCGCCTTGCACTTCGAACGCCAACATCCCGCCATAGCCGCCGTCGCCGTCGAATGCATCGGCGCATAAACTTGTTGCGAGCGCGTGCTGCGGATGTGAATCCAAGCCGGGATAATGCACGCGCACCACGCGCGGATGGTTCGCGAGATAGTGCGCCAAGCGCATTGCATTGGCGCAATGTTGACGCATGCGCAACGGCAACATCTCCAAGCCTTTGATAAACACCCAAGCGTTAAACGGACTCATGCAGGCGCCGGTGGTGCGCAAGGTTGCAAACAACTCATCGTAAATATCCTCGCGGTTGGTAATCAACGCGCCGCCGATGCAACGCCCCTGCCCATCCAAATATTTGGTCGCGGTATGCATAACGATATCCGCGCCGAGCGCAAGCGGGCGTTGCAACATCGGCGTAAAAAATGCGTTATCGACCGCCAACGGCGCACCGGCGGCGCGCGCCATCTCGGCGATGGCCGCGACATCGGCAATTTCGCACAACGGATTCGACGGCGATTCCAAAAACACCAACTGCGCACCGTCGCCGATGGCGCTGCGCCATGCATCCAAATCGGTCAACTTTACAAAGGTGGTATGCACGCCGAAACGGCTAAACACTTTGGTGAAGGTCGATACGCTGGCGCCGAATAATTCATTCGATGCAACCACGCGGTCGCCGCTTTTCAACAAGCCCAACAACAACGCACACACCGCCGCCATGCCGGATGCGGTCGCAACACCAAACCGCCCGCCTTCGAGCGCCGCCAATCGATTTTCAAACGCGCGCACGGTCGGGTTGGTAAACCGCGAATAAACATTGCCCGGCTGTTCATCGGCAAACAACGCCGCCGCATGCGCGGCATCATCAAACACAAAACTCGAAGTCGCAAAAATCGCCTCGCTGTGCTCGCGCTCAGCGGTGCGCCGATACCCGCAACGAATCGCCGCGGTTTGCGGATGGGCATTTTTTAAATGATGTCTATCGTTTACTTTTTTCATGTTCGCCTCTGGTCAAACCAATCGACAAGTGCATCGACAAGGCGCATAAAAAAACCGCCTTGACCCAATTTAACGGCCAAAGCGGTGCGCTTTCTTTAGCCGAATTTATCAAGCGCCCGCAAGCGAAACAAATCGGCGCTGATGAGGATAGTAAACAATTCTGCGCGCGGGTGTCAATGGTGGTATAACGGCGTTGTTATTGCAAATGTTAACCGTCAGCAAACGTTAACCATTCGCTTGCCCGGTTGCATAAAACGCGATGCACAACATCACCTGCAATTTACAATCACCACATACGCCGTTACAATCCTCCAATGTCGCGCCCAATGCCCCGCCCGTCCCCGCCCGATTCCTATCGCGCCGGCCCCGACCAACACGGCCACTTCGGCATGTTTGGCGGGCGGTTTGTTGCGGAGACATTGATGCCGTTGATTTTGGAAGTCGAGCGTGCGTATGAAAAATATCGCAACGATGAAGCGTTCAAGCGTGAGTTTGATTATTATGCGCGCGATTATATTGGGCGTCCGAGTCCGTTGTATTTTGCCGAGCGGTTGACCGCCGAGTTGGGCGGTGCGCGGATTTTTTTCAAGCGGGATGAACTTAATCACACCGGCGCGCATAAAATTAACAACACCCTCGGGCAGATTTTATTGGCGCGCAAGATGGGCAAGCGGCGCATCATCGCCGAGACCGGCGCCGGGCAGCACGGCGTGGCGACGGCGACCGTGTGTGCGTTGTTTGATTTGCCGTGCGTTGTTTATATGGGCGAGACCGACATTGCGCGCCAAGCGCCGAATGTGTTTCGAATGAAACTGCTTGGCGCCGAAGTGGTGCCGGTCAAGAGCGGCACGGCGACGCTGAAAGATGCAATGAACGAAGCGTTGCGCGATTGGGTCGCCAATGTCTCTGATACTTTTTACATCATCGGCACGGTCGCCGGGCCGCATCCGTATCCGCAAATGGTGCGCGATTTCCAAACCGTCATCGGCATCGAAGCGCGCGCGCAATTGCTCGAGCGCGAAAATCGATTGCCGGATTTGTTGGTCGCGTGCATCGGCGGCGGCTCGAATGCGATGGGGTTGTTTCATCCGTTTTTGGATGAAGTTGATGTGCGCATCGTCGGCGTCGAAGCGGCCGGCTGCGGCATCGACACCAACCAACACGCGGCATCACTGTCCGGCGGACAACCCGGCGTGTTGCATGGCAACCGCACTTATCTGTTGCAAAGTGAAGACGGGCAAATCCAAGACGCGCATTCGATTTCCGCCGGCTTGGATTATCCCGGCATCGGGCCGGAACACGCTTGGCTGTTCGACCAAGGACGCGTCGATTATGTTTCGGTCACCGACTATGAGGCGTTGGAAGCGTTTCAATTATGCTGTCGCACCGAAGGCATCATCCCGGCACTCGAGCCGGCGCATGCCTTGGCCTATGTCGCAAAAATCGCGCCGACGATGTCGCCGCAACAATTGATATTAATGAATCTGTGCGGACGCGGCGATAAGGATGTGTTTACCGTCGCTGATGCGCTTGGCATTGTGTTGTGAAGTTTGAGTTTGAGTTTGAGTTTTGAGTTTTGAGTTTTGAGTTTGATTTTTGTTTTTTTACTTTTAACTTATAACGCTTAACTTTTATTTGTAGTTTGTAGTTTGTAGTTTATATTTTTTAATTTGTAACTTGTAACTTGTAATTCGCAATTCGTAATTGACAACATGCAACTAATAACACAATGACCCAATCCCCCCCAACCGCGCGTCTGCAATCTCGATTCGAGCAACTGCGTGACTCAAAACAATCGCCGCCGCGCGCCGCATTGGTCACCTTCATCACCGCCGGCGACCCCGACCTCGCGACCTCCGCGGCCATCCTGCGCGGCTTGCCCGAGGCCGGCGCCGACATCATCGAACTCGGCATGCCGTTTTCCGACCCGATGGCTGACGGCCCGGCGATACAACTTGCAAGCGCGCGCGCATTAAATGCCGGCACAACCTTGCGCGGCGTGCTTAAGATGGTGCGCGAATTTCGTCAACACGATGCGCATACGCCGATTGTGTTGATGGGGTATTACAATCCGATTTACCGTTTCGGCAATCAACGATTCATCGATGCCGCGTTGGACGCCGGCGTCGACGGCGTGATTATTGTCGACCTGCCGCCGGAGGAGGATGACGAACTCTGCCATCCGTGTCGCACCGCCGGGCTGCATTGGATTCGCCTGACCACGCCGACCACAGACGCCGCGCGCCTCGAAAAAATATTGCGCTATGCATCCGGGTTTGTCTATCACGTATCAATCGCCGGCATCACCGGCACGCGCAGCGCCGACCAATCCACAGTGCAAACCGCGCTCGCGCAAATCCGCCGGCAAACCGACCTGCCCATCGCCGTCGGCTTCGGCATCAAAACCGCCGCACAAGTCGCCGACGCCGCCAAATGCGCCGATGCCGTCGTGGTCGGCTCAGCCATCGTTGCGCAAATCGAAACTGCACTCGAACAAAACTGCGCGCTCGAACAAAAACACGCGCTCGAAAAAAGCCAACGCGACATCATCGTTAATCAAGTGCATCGCTTCGTCGCCGAGTTGGCCGGCGGCGTGCGCAATTCATAATCCAACCCGATGGCAACGCTCAACCACACCGACAAAATCAAAGCGCGCTTGGGCGCCGGCGACACGGTGGCGTTTATGTTGCAAGGCGCACGATGCATCGGGCAGGTCGAAAAGATCAACCCCAAACGCGCGCTGGTGAGTGTGCCGAATCGAAACGGCGAATGGTGCGTGCCGTACGCCGCATTGGAAGTGCTGGAAAATCGCGCCGATTACACCGAATTGGAAACCGCCGCACTCACCCGCGCCAATGAATTATTGCGCGAACACAATCTATCCGATTGGCACGCGCAACTCGACGACGCCGACTCGCGCGCCGGCTGCTGCAACTATTCCGCCAAGGTTATCTCCATCAGCCGCCAACACCTCCGCCAAGCCGCCGAAGCCGAATGGAACGACACCATCTTGCACGAAATCGCCCACGCCTTAGCCGGCGCGCGACACGGGCATGATGCAGTATGGAAAAAAATCGCGCTATCGATTGGCTGCAGCGGCAAAGTGCGCGCCGACGAAACCAACCACGCCAACAACGCACAATGGCTGGCGCATTGCCCCAATGATTGCTTTACGCCGTTGCCGCGTCGGCGGCGAATGAGGCGGCGGTGTAGGACTTGCGGCGCGGGGATTGTTTATCGGCGGGTGATGCGGGATTTATCCGGCGGGGTAGGCGGTGATTAATCGCGGACGCGTTGCGCCCGCATCGATTTGCCATACGCTCTTTATGCACGCACGCGCGCCGCACGGGGCGTATAAATTGCACACAAATACAAACCGCCTTCCCCACGCGGAAACCGGCGCGCTTTCCAATCGGGCGGTAATGGGGTGAAGTTTTATCGCCTCGACAAACGCCGACGAATCCGCGACGGAAAAACCAAGTGCACAAAAAAATTTCGCCTTGGAATTCCGTTGCGGGCTTTGCGTCCGTGTTTTGAGAAGGTAATCCAACTTTCCTTTTTCAACAATCGCATCCAAAAAAAGCGCGGTTACCTCATTTTGCGAAAGCGTCTTTGACCAATTCAAGTTCGTATCCTTCGAATGTGCGGACTTTATCCGCGTTGTCCGGTGAGATGTTGTGAAACTCCACGGTATACCCCGCCCGCGGATGCGCAAGCACATCGACGACAGTGCCGACTTCGCCTTTGCGCAAACCGTTCGCTTCGTAATCGTTGGTGGTTAACTTAACCAACGAGTACGCAACAAACCGCCCGCCGCACCGCGCACGCGCGCCAACCCGCGAAGGCAATTTGGCGTTGGTAATGGAAGTTTCCGCTCTCATGGTGGGTAATATATCGAAAGAAGTTATGGTTGTCAATAAGGGGGGTGTATTTTTTTGCGGTATTATTGCGGGCGGGGATTTGCCCTAAATCGTATTGTCTAAAATGCGAGGTGTAAAGCATGAGTGGTGAAAGTTTAATTGAGATAATGCGCGAATATGTGCGGGAGTATCGTCCGCGCAATGGCAAATCTGTAACGATTGGCGGCAAAGAATGGATTTTTATTTGCAAGGCAGAATTTCATGCGTTTCATCTTGGCCACAATTATGTGTTTACACAGAAAATGGACATTACTTCTATCCCGGATATATTACCTCCGATCAACGCCGTGTTTTTGAACGATGTCACGTTTTCAGACATCAATTTTGCAAATGATTTCACTTTGTACATCGAGGCGGCGGACACCGCAACGATTACGTTTGCAAATTGCCACATCTCAAGCAAATTCAAAATACGAAATCCGGAACTGAAGTACCCCAACTACGAAGAAGAACAGCGCAACAAAGCCAAGGTTTACCAGGTTATATTTGGCGGCTGTTCTATCGCAAGCGATGAAGCAGGAAAATCTCCTTACCTTCGGGTTGGCTTCTTGGACGCTGATGTGTTTTTGCTGAAAAACCTACGCATTACTAAAGACGCGGAAGTTAACATCGGCGAATGCCGATTCAATCATTTTGGAATATCCAACGTACGAAACTTGGGGAAACTGAAACTGTACAAAATTAACATGTTCGAAAATGAAACGACAAACCGCGGCGTATTTCAACTCGACAACACTTCCATTGGCGACGCAGATTTTCAAAGCGTCGATTTGTCTTCTTTTGCTGCCCGCGTAATATTCGACAACATTTTGGTCGGGTTGAAATACAGTAATGTATTGTTAGAGTCAAAGAATTCGGAAATCGAGGTTGGGCAATATGATGATAACGACGAGTATGAGATTATTAAAAAACGAGACACTTATCGTTCTCTGAAAAACGTCGCGTTAAGCAACAACGACAATGCGCACGCATTTGCTTTTTATGCAAAGGAGATGAAGTACCACAGAAAGGCAATACAATATACTGACCGCCGATTTTCGCAGGAGCGAATAATTTTGTGGTTTAATTACGTAACAAGTAATTTTGGGCAAAATTGGCTGCTCCCAGTACTTTGGATTTTGGGACTCGGCACTGTCTGTTACACTGGCTTGCTTCACTCGTTGTGCCTGCCCGTTTTCGATTGCAATAACTGGGCACAGTTCCCTCTTTTCTTTAGCCCACTTCACGAAACAGAATTCATCGGAAATGGTGACTGGGGCTTTTGGGCATACACAATTGACTTTGTCTTTCGCGTCTTGGAAGGTTCATTAATCTACCAAGCCATCCAAGCATTCCGTCGATACACGCGCAACATATAGTTGCGGTCAAACAGTCAATAATTCGATTGTTCCACAATCCGCCGTATCCTGCCAATCTTGCGATTCAACGTCGGCTTGTTGATGTCGTGTTCCCAAATGCGAAAGACATGCCAGCCGAGTGTGCGCAGTTTGCGGGTGATGCGGAGGTCGCGGGCGACGGTGCCGTTGATTTTGTTTTTCCAAAATCCCCTGTTGTTCACCGGAATTTGCCCGTGCACCGGGCAACCGTGCCAAAAGCATCCGTCCACAAACACCGCCACGCGCGCGGCGGGAAAAACAAAATCCGGTTTGCCCGGCAACGCATAACCGCGCCGCCAGCCGATTATCTTTTGCTTGCGCAAAATGTCGGCAAAGCGCCGCTCGGTCGACAGGTTGCCGCGCGCGCGAACGCGCGACATTATGCGCGAGCGCGTTTGCCGGTCGAAGACATCCGCCATTGCTTTACGATTGACTTGCCAATCGCCTTGGCGAACTCAGGCGGAACTGCATTGCCGATAATTCGCGCAGTATTACCGAAGCCTGACGTTTTAAATTTGTAACTCTTGGGAAAGGTTTGCAACATCGCACCTTCGCGAAGTGAAATTGCGCGGTTTTGGTCGGGATGCCCGAAACGCCCGCAACCGAGCGCGAAAAATTTGGTGGTGATGGTCGGCGCAGGTTCATCCCACGCCATGCGCCCATAGTTCTCGCGAAAAAATTCCGCCGTTTTGTTTCGATAAGCGTCAATCTGCAGGTCGTTGCGCTCATGCCAATGCCCGCGCAACCCGCCCATCGGCGTCAATTCCAATCGCTCGATGTTGGTTGCGCTAAGCGAAGAAGATTTATGCAGTTTGTCCTTCGCATCGCATTCGCCCGCCTTAATTTTCGGCAGTCGTCCATCGCCGATGAATTCGCGCACAGTTGCCGGATGTTTCCTTTGCGGCGGCGGCAATGAAACGGAATCAAGCACGCGCGAAGCGACCAGAATAAACCGCCGGCGTGATTGCGGCACGCCGTAATCATTGGTCAACAACAGTTCTGATTTGTGGCGATAATTCGCTTTGTCCAAAAAATTGGTCAACTCGGCAAGACCACTTTCCTCCGGGCGACGCTCAATGCCGCGGACATTTTCTATCAGCACGAATCCCGGGCGATAGTGGTCTACAAAGCGCAAAAAATATTGCAGTAAGTTGCGGCTGTCATGCGCCGATTGCTTGCGGTGCGAACCGTCTTTGCCGGTGATAACGCTCCAATACTGGCACGGCGAACAACCGATGAAAATCATGTTGTCGTCGTTTCTGGCGATTTTAATTTCCCGCCCAAGTTGTCGCGGCCCAAACTCCTTTATGTCCTTGTTAATAAACTTGGACGCCGGGTGGTTGGCTTCGTAGGTTTCACGACACTTAGGGTCGTTGTCGATGCCCGCGATAATTTCCACGCGGGCTTTGCGCATGCCAAGCGACATGCCGCCGCCGCCGCAGAAAAAATCGACGGCTTTGAGTGGATTGGCGTTTTTGTCACTCATCATCTGCATCGCCCGCATCGCCGCTCGAATCAAAACTCTCCGGCAACTGGCACAGGGACATTATAGCCGCCGCAACGCCTTTCGATGCTAAACGGCGGAATTTGTCTGTATCGAATGCATCATCTTCTTCGGGCTGCTCTTTCGCCAAGGCGATTTCTAACCCCAGCATCATAATTTGCATCCCCAGGATGTATTTGTGCGTAGCCGCACTTTTCTGGTCAGCCCTTTTTTGGTGTCCCAGGTAGTTTATGAACCACTGATTATCACAGTTAATGTTGTAAATTTTCCCCTCACCCAAATCTTGGACGAAACCGCCGTCTTGCTCGGTAAAAGCAAGTTCACTGACAAGAGGGTCATCCCAGCGCACAGTGTCTTTGTCAAGCACTTTGCGCCCTTTTTTCGTAAGCAACCTGACCCGAGGTAACCCCTTGGATGTTACCTTTGGCTTTGGGTCCGGTACAGGCACGGGAGGCGGAGGTGGGCGAGGCGGCTGCTTTTTTACAACCGTAATGCGAATCGCAACATCTGTATAAACAGGCTCCGGCATTGCGTCGTCATATAACCCAATCTTAAATTCGTGTACATCGCCAACGCGCAGTTGTTGCGCATTCGGGGTAACAAACACGACCAAATTCCCAATTTCATCGAAGTTTGCGCGAAACGAAAACATGTCAGCCGTTTCGTCTTTTTCGAAATGCAAATGCCCTTGATTGGATGCACGGATAAAGTAATCCCGATTCACGTCTGTTATGCACGGAATCGGACGCTTTCGGTTAATTGGCAGTTCAATGTCCAATTTGCGCGTGGCAAATTTTATAAAACTAGGACTGTATTGATGCGAAAAGTTCACGGGGGGTTGCGGATTGGGCACACCGTCTCCAGGCACTTGCACCTGCGGGTAACTCTCATCCAGCAAGAGTGCCAAATTGGGGTCTCGCTTTATAAGCGCGCCAACCACGTCGCGCGAAATGTCTTCCACCACTGTTGCCAGTTCCTCGCGCGCAACGCGATGATTTAACTCTTTCAGCACGGGAGATTCGCTTATTGCCTTCTGAACTTCGCTTTTATACTCCTCGCCTGTGGGGCTATCGAAGATTTGTTCACGGTCGCTTTTCCATATATCTTGGCGCGCGACGTCCTTCAAAGCACTGGCGTCAACAAAAATTACCACACGGTCTTTCAGTGCCTGAAGTCCGCATTGGGTCAAAAACCCGCGCGGGCGCTTAAAATGCACCTGCCCATTAACATGGTGAAATACCCGGTTTTTAGACCTTTGAAACCAAGTTTTCTTTTTTGAAACTTTTGGTTTTTTAATCGGGATGGCGGAAAGAACAATTCTCCCAAGATTGGGGGCTTCAATCGTCGCGACGTGCAAAGCACTCTTTGAATCGGCTTCCACCGTATCGTGACCATCCAAATCATCAGCAACTGCATTAACGTCACTGTGCGCTCTACGCAATAAAAACTCCATGCCGTAGAACGTCCGCTCGTCAACCCCCAGCGCGCGCAAACCACTGCGGTTGGCACTGGCGGGCCATCGAAAATCGTAGATTCTGAAAGGCAATATGGTTTCCACAAGGTTTTCGTTAAACGCCTCGCGCGAACCATAGAATCCTTTAAAATCTTTCCCAACATAAAAGTCATAGACTTTTACCACGGTGCCGGCATCAAGACTAAATTGATTGAACTCTTTTCCGCCTTTTGTCTGGAACGGCAAAAGAATCTGAAGGTCTCCCAGCGTCGGGATTTTGCCTTGTGGCGCAAAATACTCGGCGTACACGTCTTGGTCGGCGTCACCCGAATGTTTTTTAACAAGCGTCCAGCCCCAACCGCCGCTTTTGTCAAAACGTCGAGACACTATGAGTTTGAACCACCTTGTGCCGCAGAAACCCAACACGCCTGAAGAACCCATGTTGTACTTCCCCTGCACAAAAGGAATTTGACTTTTGTTTTTCTTGCTGAGCGACAGAAACGTACTCGGAAAATCGTCCGGGTGTTGTCCTTCGCCGTTGTCGGCAAATGTATAGCAAGGCTTGACGCGGGTGTTAACGGCGGTTACACCGATTATTAGATTTTCCCGAGCATAGCTCAGCAACCAATCATCATCGGCGTCAATAATTCGCCCGCCATTTAAGTTTTGTATAAAAGCGTCAACCGCTTTATACATCGTTGCCGGGGCGTCTTGACCTTTTGGGTCAATCCCTTCCTCCAAACACCGCTTCATCAGCACCGCATCCACCATATTGGTGATTAACTCGGTGGCCGCTTTGCCGCCGGTAGACGATTGATTCTTGACGATGTTGAAGTTGGTGTCACGGTCGTCAACTGCGCGCCAGTTTGACGCGTCGGACATTACCGGGTCAACATCGACAATCGCCGCCACTTCCGCCTCCGACTCGGCGCGAAGCAACTTCATGCCCAATTCTTTCATGTTCATTTCAACCCCCGTTGGATTGTGAGATTTTTACCGCAAAACAGCATTATGCCCCAAACAACCAAGGCACCTCCCCCCTCCGCCGCTCCTCATACGCCCGAATCAACCCCGCCCGCGCCAGTGTCGCGGCAATATCATCCAACCCCTCCAGCAACGCTTTCTTACGCGCCGCATCGATGTCGAAGGGGATTTTTTCGCCGTCGGGTTTGGTGATGCATTGGGCGGCGAGGTCTATCTGCAGGCGATAGCCGGGGGTTTGTTCGACTTCGGTGAATAGGGTGTCGACGGTTTTTTCGTCCGTGACAATCGGCAGGATGCCGTTTTGGAAACAGTTGTTGTAAAAAATGTCGGCGAAACTTGGGGCGATTAGGCAGCGGAAGCCGTAGCCGAGCAGCGCCCAGGGGGCGTGTTCGCGGGATGAGCCGCAGCCGAAATTTTTGCGGGCGAGTAATAATTGTGCGCCGGTGTAGCGTTTTTGATTGAGCACAAAATCCGGGTTGATGCGGCGGCTGGCGTGGTCGCCGCCGGGTTCGCCGGGGTCGAGATAGCGCCATTCATCGAATAAATTGGCGCCGAAGCCGGTGCGCTTGATGGATTTTAAATATTGCTTGGGGATAATCGCGTCGGTGTCGACATTGGCGCGGTCGAGCGGGGCGACCAGCGCATCCAAACGAGTGAAGGCGTCCATTAGATTGCGGCGAAACGGCCGGCGATGGCGGTGGCGGCGGCGATGGCCGGCGAGACCAAATGCGTGCGCCCGCCTTGACCTTGTCGACCTTCGAAGTTTCGATTCGAAGTCGATGCGCATCGTTCGCCGGGCTTTAATCGGTCGGCGTTCATCGCCAAACACATCGAGCAACCCGGGTTGCGCCATTCGAAACCGGCGTCGATGAACACTTGATGCAAGCCTTCGTTTTCGGCTTGACGTTTTACCAACCCGGAGCCGGGCACAACCAACGCTTGTTTAATGTCGGCGGAAACGCGTTTGCCTTTAACAACCTCGGCGACGATGCGTAAATCCTCGATGCGGCTGTTGGTGCATGAACCAATGAAAATTAAATCCAACGGGATATCGCGCATCTTGGTGCCGGGGCGCAACCCCATATAATCGAGCGCAAGTTGCATACTCTCGCGTTTGCCCGGGTCGGATTGCGCGGCCGGGTCGGGGATGCTGCCGTCGATGTCGGTGACCATCTCCGGCGAAGTGCCCCAAGTAACTTGCGGGGCGACGGCGGACGCATCGATGTCAACTTCACGGTCGAATACGGCGTCGGCGTCGCTGGTGAATTGACGCCAATGCGCCACCGCCGATTGCCACAACTTGCCTTGCGGTGCATACGGACGGTCTTTTAAATAATCGATTGTCGTTTGGTCAACCGCAATCATGCCGGCGCGCGCACCGGCTTCGATTGCCATATTGCACAGCGTCATCCGCCCTTCCATCGACAGCGATTCGACCGCCTCGCCGGCAAACTCAATCGCATACCCGGTGCCGCCGGCGGTGCCGATTTCGCCGATAAGCGCCAACGCCAAATCTTTCGCCGATACATGCGCGCGCGGTTGACCGCGCAACACGATGCGCATGTTTTTGGATTTGCGTTGGATTAAACATTGCGTCGCCAACACGTGTTCGACCTCCGAAGTGCCGATGCCGAATGCAAGCGCACCGAATGCGCCGTGCGTCGAAGTGTGCGAATCGCCGCACACAATCGTCATGCCGGGCAAGGTCAACCCCTGCTCCGGCCCGATGACATGCACAATGCCCTGACGCGGATCGCCCATGCCGAATTCGGTGATGCCGAAATGCGTGCAGTTTTGCGCGAGCGTGCGCACCTGCAACCGCGACACCGGGTCGTCAATCGCACCGCTGTCGGATGTCGTCGGGATGTTGTGGTCGGGCACCGCCAACACGCTGTCGGTGCGCCACGGCGTGCGCTTTGCCAAGTGCAACCCTTCGAACGCCTGCGGCGAAGTGACTTCGTGCACCAGATGACGGTCGATATAGATTAACGTCGTGCCGTCGTCGGCGTCGTCGACAACGTGTTGTTGCCAGAGTTTGTCGTATAAAGTTTGTTTGGGCATTGGTGAATCATAGCAATGCCGAGTGTTTCGCGCAATACGGCATTTGCGCGGTGAATTGCGCGGCGAATTGACTTTTCGCCGCGTTCGATAGTTTGCAATTTATGTGAATATCGGAGTATGTTAATTGCCGGTCTCAACTGTAAAGGTGCTCATTATGAAACAGTCCAACCTGCGCGGCGGTTTTTCGCGCCGCAAATTTTTACAGCAATCGGCGATACTCGGGGCAAGCGCGGCGTTGCCGTTGTCGTTTGGCGCACAGGCGGCGCCGAAACGCGGCGGGCATTTCCGCCTTGGCATCGGCGCCGGCGCCACCGGTGATTCGCTTGACCCGGCGAACTACGCCAACTCATTCACCCAGGGCTTAGGCGGCACGTTGCATGCGACGCTGACCGAAGTCGCGCCCGACGGCTCGCTTGCGCCGATGTTGGCCGAGCGTTGGCAGGCGCAACCGGGCGCCAAGCAGTGGACATTCGAACTGGTGCGCGGCGCCGAATTTCACAACGGCAAAACGGTGACCGCCGACGATGTCGTCGCCTCCATCAACCACCACCGCGGCGAAGATTCCAAATCCGGCGCCAAGCCGCTGTTGAAGGCGATTACCTCAATCAAAGCCGCCGGTGCAAACCGCATTAACGTGACGTTGCGCGACGGCAACGCCGATTTGCCGTTGTTGTTTGCCGATTTCCGTCTGGTGGTAATGCCGTCGACCGGCGGCACAGTGGATGTCTCCGGCATTGGCGCCGGGCCATTCGCGTTGAAGAATTTTGAGCCGGGGGTGCGCGCCGCCGCTGAGCGGCATGCAAACTACTTTCGCGACGGCAAGCCGTATTTTGATTCGGTCGTGCTCATCGCCATTTTGGATGTGGTCGCGCGCACCAGTGCGTTAATTACCGGCGATGTGGATTACATCGACCGTTGCGATTTAAAAACGGTCGACCGGTTAAAGCGCCGCAAAGGCGTGGTTGTGGCGGCCACCGAAGGGCGGCAGTATTACACCATCCCGATGCGAATGAATGTTGCGCCATTCGACAACAACGACGTGCGCCTTGCGCTCAAATATGCGATTGACCGCGAGGAAATCGTCAAAAAAATTCTGCGCGGCTACGGCAACATCGGCAACGACAACCCGATCTCGCGCCAACATCGTTATTTCAACGCCGACCTCCGGCAACACAACTACGACCCCGACCAAGCGAAGCATCATCTCAAAAAGGCCGGGATGCAAGACCTTACGCTCGACCTGTCGGCGTCGGATGCCGCATTCGTCGGTTGCGAGGATACCGCCGTGCTGTATAAAGAGCACGCCGCCAAAGCCGGCATCACCATCAATGTCATCCGCGAACCGAAGGACGGCTATTGGTCGAATGTGTGGAACAAAAAGCCGTGGTCGTTTAGTTACTGGGCCGGACGCGAGGAGGATTACATCTTCACGGTGGTGCACAGAACCGGCGCCGAATGGAATGAAACCGCGCAAGCCAATGCACGGTTTGACGAACTGCTGGTTAAAGCGCGCGCCGAATTGGACGACGCCAAGCGCCGCGAAATGTACGGCGAGATGCAGCGTTACATCCACGCGCAAGGCGGGACGCTCGTGCCAATGTTCGCCAACTATGTCAACGCCCACTCCGACAAATTCACCCATCATCAAGTGGGCGGCAATCTCGACTTGGACGGCATGCGCATCGCCGAACGCTGGTGGCGCGCATAACGCGCATGGCGCGGCAATCACGCCGCCGCTGATTTTTTCAGCGGCGGCATTTTTTGTTTGCGCAGTTGGCGGCAAGTATTGCAATGCCCCGCAACCCCCGCTACGACCCGCTGTTTGAACCGGTGGCGATTGGCCCGGTAACCGCGCGCAATCGGTTTTACCAAGTGCCGCACTGCAACGGCGTCGGCGACGCTTCGCCTCAGATTACCGCCGGCATGCGCGCGGTCAAAGCCGAAGGCGGCTGGGGCGTGGTGTGCACCGAAAACTTAATGGCCGATGCATGGAGCGACATCAGCCCGTTTGCCCAACCGCGCCTGTGGTCGTCGCATGATTTGCCGGCGCAAGCGGCGGTTACCGAAGCGATTCACCGGCACGGCGCATTGGCCGGTTGCGAACTCGCGCACTTTGGCATCGCCGCCGCCAACCGCACCACCCGCCGCCCGCCGCTTGGCCCGAGCAGCCGAATGACGCTTGAATCAATCGACCCGCGCCAATCGCGCGCGATGGATAAACGCGACATCCGCGAGTTGCGTCGCCGCCATCGCGACGCCGCATTGCGCGCCAAGCAGGCCGATTTTGACGTCGTCTATGTGTATTTTTTGCACGACAACTCCATCTTGTCGCAGTTTTTGTCGACAACGTTAAACGACCGCACCGATGAATATGGCGGCAGTTTCGCCAACCGCAGCCGATTGTTTCGCGAATTGCTCGCCGACACCAAGGACGCAGTCGGCAACCGATGCGCCGTTGCGGTGCGCATCGCGGTCGCCGATTTTGGCGAAAGCGCCATCGTGGACATCAACGAAGTGCGCGACTTAATCGAATCGCAATCCGAGGAACCGGATTTATGGGATGTGACCGTAAACGACTGGGCGCATGATTCGGCCACTTCACGCTTTGCGCCCGAGGGGCATGAGGAACAACACATCGCATTCGTCAAATCGGTGACCAAAAAACCGGTGGTCGGCGTCGGGCGTTTCACCTCGCCGGATACGATGTTGGCGCAAATCAAACGGCGGGTGGTGGATTTTATCGGCGCCGCGCGCCCGTCGATTGCCGACCCGTTTTTGCCGCGCAAGATTGACGAAGGGCGCGAAGCGGATATCCGCGAATGCATCGGCTGCAATATTTGCGTCGCCGGCGAAAACAGTTTCACCCCGATGCGCTGTACGCAAAACCCGACCATCATGGAAGAGTGGCGGCGCGGCTGGCATCCTGAATATATCGCGCAAGATGCACCCAACGAGCGCGCGCTCATCATTGGCGGCGGCGCGGCCGGGTTGGAATGCGCGCTTACCCTCGCGCGCAGAGGTTATGAAGTTGCGCTGGCCGAACGCGCGCATCAATTCGGCGGGCGCGTGTTGCGCGAATCGAAATTGCCCGGCTTGCACGAATGGATTCGCGTGCGCGACTATCGACTTGCGCAAATCGAGAAGATGGCGAATGTCGCGCTTTATCCGGCGTCGCCGATGACCGCCGACGATGCCGCCGAATTCGGCGCGCAGCATATTATCTGCGCGACCGGCGCAACCTGGCATCGAGACGGCGTCGGGCGCCGGCACCGAACGCCGCCGCTCGCCAGCCAACAGGGCGTATTCACCCCGGACGATGTGCTGGACGGCGCAACGATGGCCGGCCCGACAATCATCTATGACGATGACGGCGGCTATCTCGCCGCCGCCCTTGCGGAAAAACTGCGCGGCGATGGAGTGGCGACGAGCATCATCACGCCGCACCGCGATTTCGCCCGCTGGACGCGGCTGACATTGGAACAAGACCGATTGCGAAAACGCATGCGCGAACTCGGCGTGCGGTTGGAATGTGCGCTGACATTGCGCGCATTCGATGTCGATGGCGCAATCGCGGAATTTAACTGCGCCGACAGCGGTGAAAGTCGCCGCTTTGACGCCGCATGCATCGTGATGGTTGCCTCAAGAATTCCCAACGATAACCTCTATCATTCCCTCGCCGCCGCCGACATCAACAACAATGCATCAGTGCATCGCATCGGCGATTGCGAAGCGCCGGGGCTTATTGCGCACGCGATTTTCTCGGCACACCACCTCGCCCGCGCACTCGGGCAACCGGGCATCGACGTGGATTATCGACGCAAATAGTTCAGGTCACCGCACATTCTGCGCACGGTCGCGCAAGGCGTGGTCGATAAGCACCAACGCCAACATCGCCTCGGCAATCGGCACCGCGCGAATGCCGACGCATGGGTCGTGGCGACCGGTGACTGTCGCATCGACCGATTGATTGTCGATGGTGACGGTTTGTCCCGCGGCGGCGATGCTCGAGGTGGGTTTGAAGGCGATTTTGACTTCGATGGGTTGCCCGCTGGAGATGCCGCCCAACACGCCGCCGGCGTGATTGCTTAAAAAGCCGCGCGCGTTCATTTGGTCGCGATGATAACTGCCGCGTTGCGCCACGCTTGCAAACCCCGCGCCGATTTCGACGCCTTTGGCGGCGTTGATGCTCATCATCGCTTTGGCGATGTCGGCATCGAGACGATCGAACACCGGCTCGCCCCAACCGGGCGGCGCGCCGCGCGCTTCGATATACACCGCCGCGCCAATCGAATCGCCTTCGCGGCGGATGCTGTCGATATAGGCGGCGAGGGCGTCGACTTGCGAAGCGTCAGTGACAAAAAACGGATTGGCGCGCGCCGCATCCCAACTTTTATGCGCGATGTGCATCTCGCCAATTTGACAAACGCAGCCGCGAATGGTGATGCCGTAATGCTCCGCCAAATATTTGCGCGCGATGCCGCCGGCGGCGACGCGGATTGCGGTTTCGCGCGCCGATGACCGCCCGCCGCCGCGATAATCGCGCCGTCCGTATTTTTTGTAATAAGCGTAATCGGCGTGTCCGGGGCGGAAGCGGTCTTTGATTTTTTCATAATCGCGACTGCGCGCATCGATGTTTTTAATCAGCAAGCCGATGGGCGTGCCGGTGGTTTCGCCTTCGAACACCCCGGAGAGAATTTCGACGCTATCGGTCTCATTGCGTTGCGTCGTGTATTTGGATTGCCCCGGCTTGCGTCTATCCAAATCGGCTTGCAAATCATCGGCGCATAACGCCATGCCCGGCGGACAACCATCGACCACGCCGCCGATGCATGCGCCGTGACTTTCGCCGTAGGTGGTCAGGGTGAATTGTTGCCCTATGGTGTTGCCGGACATTGTTGCTTCGCGCTTGGATTGCAAGTGGCATAATACTTTACACCATTTTGTGCAATTGCGTAGCGACCGTTTTGTTAATGTTGGCGCGCGCAACCATCATCAAAAAAAATCATGCCGTTAATAAAACCAACACGAATAAAACCGTCGCAACACATCACGGATTATTTTTTCTTGTTTTGCTTGGCGATGATTTGGAGCGCGTCTTTTTTGTTAATCAAAATCGGCGTCGGCGGCATTGGCCCGGCAACGTTGACTTGCGCGCGATTGACAATTGCGGCACTCATCTTGTGGTTGTTCATGCGCGCGCGCAACGGTCGCTTGCCGTTGCATCGGCGCGCGTTGTTGTTGTATTTGGTGGTCGGCGTGATGGGCAACGCGTTGCCGTTTACCTTAATCAGTTGGGGCGAGACGCATATTGACAGTTCGCTCGCCGCGATTATGATTGGCGCGATGCCGATTGTTACTTTCGTACTCGCGCATTTTTTTGTTCCCGACGAACCGATGAGCGCGCGCACGGTGTTCGGCGTTTGCCTTGGGCTTGGCGGCTTGCTCACCTTAATCGGCTGGTCGGCGCTCGCCGGCATTGGCGGCGGGCATGTGCTCGGGCAGTTGGCGGTGTTAAGCGCGGCGATTTGTTATGGCGTGACCACCGTGTTTGTGCGCACCCAACCGCCCTTCCCCGGCCTGCAGATGGCGACCGGCGCGGTGCTGGCTGCAATGTTGATTAGCATTGTGCCGGCGTTTTATTTGGAAGACCCGTTTTCGATGACGCCAACCTTCGCGCAACTCGGCGCGTTGGCCGCGCTCGGCGTATTCCAAACCGCGCTCGCCGCCCTGCTTTATTTTCGCGTTATTCGCAATCTTGGCGCGACCACTTTTTCGCAAATCAATTATGCGGTGCCGATACTCGGCGGCTTGTGGGGCGTGTTGTTGTTGGGCGAGGTGTTGCAGTTTCGCATGTTGATTGCGCTGGCGTTGGTGTTGGTCGGCGTTTATTTTGTGCAACGCCGCGCGATTAAAGTGCGTGATTAAAGCAGGCGATTAACGCGGACGATTAAGATGCGAATTGTTGCGAACATTTCACCAACGCATCCAACTTAACCAAGCCGCCGCCGTCGGCAAGAATTTCACGCGCGCGCGCCACGCCGTCCTCGAGCGAATCGCACAAGTCGGCCGCGTAAATCGTCGCGCCGGCGTTGAGCGCAATCATGTCACCTGCCGCACCGCGCGCACCGCCAAGCGCATCGCGAATCAAACGCAAACTGTGCGCGGCGTCGCAGACCACCAATGAATCCAACGATTGGATTTGCACATCGAATTGACTCGGCGTGATTTCATATTCACGCACTGCACCGTCGCGATACTCGGCGACTTGCGTCGGCGCGGCGATGGAAATCTCATCGAGGGCGTCGTCGGAACACACCACCAACGCATGCACGCTGCCGAGCGCGCCGAACACTTCAGCCAGCGGACGCAACCAACGTTGCGCAAACACGCCGACCAATTGATGCGTCGCCGACGCCGGATTGGTCAGCGGGCCGAGCAAATTAAAAATCGTGCGCACGCCAATCTCGCGGCGCACGCCGACCACATGGCGCGTTGCCGCGTGATGATTCGGCGCAAACAAAAAACCGACGCCGCATTGCGCGATGCATTGCCCGACTTGTTCGGCGGTGAGATTAATGTTGACCCCGGCCGCTTCCAATACATCGGCGCTGCCGGAGTTGCCGGTGGCGGCGCGATTGCCGTGCTTTGCCATCACCGCCCCGGCGCTGGCCGCGACCAACGCGCTCGCCGTCGATACATTAAACAACCGCGCGCCGTCGCCGCCGGTGCCGACCGAATCGGTCACCGGTTTGGCGGCAACTTCGACGCGCGCCGCCAACTCGCGCATAATCGTCGCCGCGCCGACAATCTCATCGACACTTTCGCCCTTAATCGCCAACGCCGTCAACAACGCGCCAATCTGCCCGTCGCTCGCCTCGCCGCGCATCACCTCGCGCATCACCGCGCGCATCGCCTCGCGACTGAGCGACTCGCCGGCGGCGACTTGACGGATGGCGGTGGGGAGGTTCATTGGGGTGGCTGTTAACTTAATGAAGTTTGGACGGCGCAGTTTGATTGCATCAAGCGCGCACACGCGCAAACAGCGCGCCCAAGGCACCGCCGATAATCAAGGTGCTGTAGTATTTTAAAAAGACAAAAAGCGCCTCAGCGACGACCGGCTCGAACGCCAACAAAATGAAGTAAGCGATGGCAAGCGCGCCGCAACCAATTAAACTCACGACAATCACTCGATACATCAATTTATCGTAAAGTTTTTCGTATTCGAATTGGTGTTGCTTTCTTTGCAACGCGACGCTTTGCGGTTTGATTGTTCCCGGTGCGCTGGCGACCAGCATCTCTTCCGTTTGATTCGCCATTACGCCGCCTGTTTGATTTTGCCGATATATTCGTCAACCGCCTTTTGCACATGCGCGGCGATTTTTTTGTCGTTCAACGGTTTGTTTTGCCCCGGCTTATAAACCTCATGCCACGGTGAATCGACCGCATGCGTAAGGTTGGTTAATTCAAACGCGGATTTATCCTTGTAATGCGTCCACGCCGCGTAAACAATCGCCCACGACGTTTTGTCGTCGCCATCAATCGTTAAATATTGCGGCGTATCATCCTCCGGCGTGTTGTAAAACTCGGCGTATCCGGTAATCGGACGACTGCCGAATCGTTTGAACTCGTGATACAACGACGCAACCACCGGGCCAAAACGCCACGCCTCGATTCGCTCGGCGAACAGTTTCTTGCCGGTTATATTGAGATACCACGCATAACTAAAATAAACCAACTTCAACAATTTCAGCGAAGTGATTTTATAGCCGCCTTCTTCAGCCAACCACAGCAAATAGTTGGCGATATGCACCGGCAAATAAGGCGGTTTGGTTTTCGTTTTGGCGGTCATGATTACCCCCTGTGGATTGATAGAAACAGCATAGCACAACCGCGTGCCATGTTACAACACCCCCCGATAAGCAAACAACGCCGGCACGCCGCCGGTATGCACAACCAAAATGTTTTTAAACCGCGCCGCATCGCCCGCGCGAATTAAGTTGAGTGCGGCGGAAAATGTTTTGCCCGAATACACCGGGTCGGTCAGCAAGCCGCATTGACGCGCCAGCATGCGCACATCGTCGCGCACTTGTTGTGATGCGCGTCCGTAGCCCGGGGCGAGTACGGTGTCGTCGACCCACACCTCATCCGCGTCTACCGCATCGGCGTCGAGCATCGTTGCCAAGCGGCGACAATGCGACAGCACGCGCGCGTGTTGTTGTTCGACATTGCGGCGCACGCATACGCCGAGCAGCGGCGTCGTCACGCCAAGCAAGCGCAAACCAACCAACAAGCCGGCATGCGTCATGCCGCTGCCGGAACCGACCGCGATTAAATCGATGCGCATTTGTTGCGCGCGCAATTGCGCCGTCAATTCATGCGCGGCGCGCACATAGCCCAATGCGCCAAGTGGCGCGTGGTTTGCGCCGAGCGGAATCACATACGGCTTTTTGCCGTCCGCCGACAATCGTTCGGCGCGCGCCATCAACGCCGCATCGGCGCCGGCTTCGTCTTCGCCGTGCGGATAGCGCGCAACCCGCGCGCCCAACAAATGATTGAGCAACACATTGCCCGAATGTTGATAATCGGCATCAAAGTTGGCAACGCGCGATTCCAATTGCACATAACATTCCAAACGCAACTTCGCGGCGGCGGACGCAAGCAGGCGCATGTAATTGGATTGCACCGCGCCGGTGCCGAGCACGCAATCGCAACCGTCGGCCAAGGCTTTGCCCAAATAAAATTCCAACTGCCGCGCCTTGTTGCCGCCCATCGCCGATGTGGTGCAATCGTCGCGCTTGACAAAAAATTGATGCGGCGCAAACTGCATCGACAACCGTGGCAACGCCTCGAGCGGCGTTGGTTGCGTGACCAATGCGGCGCGCGGGAATTGGGTGAGGGTGTTTTGTAAGTTCACTGGCGTGCGCGCCAAGCGTTGTATTTAACCACATTCAACTCTTTTTGCAGTTCAGTGTAGTAAGTGGACGGAGACCCAAGCGCCGCAATAAATCGTCTCTTCTCGTCCGGAGTCATCTTACTTATTTCATCGTAATGGCGACGAATGATGCTGCCGAACGCCGCGCGACTGCGGCGGTGTTTTTTCGCAAACTTAATCTCTCGTCTCAGTTCTGCAATATTCATTTAATGCCTCGCAAAAGTCAGGTTAATATTTAGTTACCAATTAAAAACCAATTTACTTTGCCCCCCAACCACAACTCACTTCGGCAAATACTTCAACGGGTCGACCGGGCTGCCGTTTTTGCGGATTTCGAAATGCAGCATTGTGCGTTTTGCGCCGCTGTTGCCCATTTGCGCGATTTGTTGGCCGGCGCGAACGTTTTGTCCTTCGCCCACCAAAATTTTTCGGTTGTGCGCATAGGCGCTTAAAAAATCGGCGGAGTGTTTGACGATGATTAACTTGCCGTAGCCGCGCAAGCCTTCGCCGGCGTATACGACTTCGCCGGCGGCGGTGGCGCGAATCGCGCTGCCGTCTTTGCCGGCGATTTGCACGCCGTTGCGTCCTTGTGCGCGCGAGAATGCGCCGATGATTTTGCCTTGCGCCGGGCGGCGCCATTTGCGCGGTGCGCGCAATCGATTCGATGAGTTGCGCGTCGCCGGTTTTGTCGCGGCTTTTTTGGTTGATGGCTTGGCTTGCGTTGCGGTGGTGGGTTTGGTTGCGGTGGTTGATTTCTTTTTGGCGGCGCCGGTCGACGCGGTTGCGGCGCCGCGCAGGCGCAGACGTTGTCCGTTGTTAACGGCGAACGGTTTGCGCAAACCGTTTAATTTAATTAACCGTTCGGCATCCAAGCCATAACGCCACGCCACGCTGTAAATCGAATCATTCGGCTGCACCGCCGCAGTCGCCGGGATGATTCGGTCCGGCGATTTATTAATGACCGGCGCCAAGCTGCGTCCGCCGCACGCCGTCAACAACCCGACGACGCTCATCGCAACGCCGAACACAATGCATAACGCCAAGCGTTTCATCGAAGCGCCCGTTTCATCGAAGCGCCCAATAACCGCCGAGTGCAAGCGCCACCATCGCCCAGCCAATCGGCTCCATCCATTTTTCCAACACAGATTCGAGTTTTGCGCCGCCCCACCACAACACTGCGGCAACCAAAAAAAATTGCGAAGCGCGGCCGATGAACGATGCCATCACAAACCACCCCAACGGCAACACCAACACGCCGGAGGTAATCGTAATCACCTTGTAGGGTATCGGCGTAAACCCGGCCAGCAACACCAGCCATACGCCGTATTGCGCAAACCAAATTTTCATTGCGGCGAATTTTTCAGCGGCGTGGTAAAAATCGATAATCGGTTGACCGATTTGTTCGAACACCAACAAGCCGATGAAATAACCGAGCAGTCCGCCGCCGACCGAAGTGACGGTGGCGATGCCGGCCAATCGCCAGGCGCGCGCGCGATTCGCCAACACCATCGGCGCGAGCATCATCGCCGTCGGCAACGGAAAAAAAGACGACTCGGTAAAACTGACCGCGCCCAAATACCATTCGGCGCGCGGATGTCGCGACCAGCGCATCGCCCGTTGATATAAACCGCGAAAGAGTTTCATTTAACCGCGCCGCCGCGCATCGGCACAAACCGCACCGCATCGCAATACTGTTGGTCGACGCCATCTTTGGTGCGCGTGATGATGCGCAGCCGCTGCAGTTCGTCGCCGACCGGGATAACCAATCGCGCGTTGGGCGCCAGTTGCGCAATCAATTGCGGCGGCACTTCGCGCGGTGCGGCGGTGACCAAGATGCCGTCATACGGCTGATGTTCGCGCCAGCCGAAAAAACCGTCGCCATAGCGACAGCGGATGTTGTTCAATTTTAATTGCGCAAACAATGTTTTGGCTTTTGTATGCAGCGCACCGATGCGCTCGATGCTAAACACCCGCTCGACCAACCGCGCCAGCACCGCGCTTTGATAGCCGCAACCGGTGCCGATTTCGAGCGCGCGATGCACCGGACGCGCGCCGCCGAGCAACATCGCGCTCATCAATGCAACGATAAACGGCTGCGAGATGGTTTGCCCGCATTCAATCGGCAACGCGACATCGTCATACGCGCGCGCCGCTTGCGCTTCGTCGATAAACAAATGGCGCGGCGTGCGTTTGATTGCATCCAACACCGACGGATTGCGAATGCCGCGCCGGCGCAACTCCGCCGTCAACTTCACGCGCGCGCGCATGAACTTCGCCTCGGATAAATGGGGGTGATTGGATTGCATTAAATTAAGACAAACACTTAAGCGGGGATAATCATAAACCGACGCCAACGCAAGCGGATGGGTGCGCGATAAATTAATGAACAAGGTGAACGCGACGAACGCAATTTTAACGAGACCGATGACATCGACAATACTGACAACAGTGACGCGATTAACATTAACGACTCGCGAATCAAACAACCATCGAATGCGCGCATCGCTTTGCGGCGCGAATTGTAGCGAATTGCGCGCGCCTTTGGTAACCGATTGCATTGCGCAATCGCGCGCGGTTTGTTGCATAATCGCAGCGCCGATTGCATCGCACTTGTTGCATCACATTGGCGCCTCAGGCATATCGTACAAGCATAAGCGCAACGCACCGCAATAATCTCTCTTGCATCCCCGTCGCCGTCCGTCACCCTTGTCCGCCGCCCACTGCAATCGCCCGGTGATTTTTTTGTTGGGCGCAACCGCGACCGGCAAAACCGAATTGGGCGCGGCCTTGGCGACGCATTATGACGCCGAGTTAATCGGCGTCGACGCCGCGCAGGTGTATCGCACGATGAACATCGGCGCCGGCAAACCGTGCGCGGAATTTTTGCGGCGACATCCGCATCATTTAATCGACATTCGCGAACCGCATCAACCGTATTGCGCGGCGCAATTTTGCCGTGATGCATTGACGGCGATTCGCGCAATTCACGCGCGCGGCAAGTTGCCGATTTTGCTCGGCGGCACGATGTTTTATTTTTCCGCCTTGGAAAACGGTTTGGCTGAATTGCCGAGCGCCGATGCAACCGTGCGCGCACAAATTGCGCGCGAGTTTGCGCAACTCGGCGCGCATGCAATGCATGCAAAATTGGCGCGCATAGATGCGCGCACCGCCGCGCGCATTCGCCCAAGCGACCGCCAACGCATCGGTCGCGCGCTCGAGATTTACGCGCTCAGCCAACGCGCACCAAGCGCATTAATCGATGATGCGCAAGGCGCGCATCACGCCTTCGATTTTCCGATTATTAAACTCGGGCTGTTTGTCGCCGAGCGTAGCGCATTGCACGCCGCCATCGAAGCGCGCTTTGCGCAAATGCTCGATGCCGGTTTGCTCGACGAAGTCGAAACCATCGTCGCCAATCTGCATGCCGCGTTCGATGCGCGCGATGCGCAAGATGCACTCGACGCGCCCGACACATTCGACATCGACTCGCTGCCGGCGTTGCGCGCGGTCGGTTATCGGCAAGTGCTGCAACATTTGCGCGGCGCATGCGATTACTCGACGATGCGCGCGCAAGCCATTGCGGCGACGCGTCAATTGGCGAAACGTCAACTGACTTGGATGCGCCGTTTCTCCAACCTCGCTTGGTTGGCGCACGATACCGCCCGCGCGCACCCGCCGCCATTCGACCTCGCCCGCACCTACATCGATGCGCGCCTTGCGCAACTGCCGCGTCGTTAAACAATAAGCGTCGTTAACCATCGATAAGCGTCGATACATTAATTAATGCGCCAGGCCCCGCCGACTCATCGCGCGCCGATTAAATTCGGCGTGATAATGTTTGTGCTGATTGCGGCCAGTTCGGTCAGCATTATGTCGACCGACATTTACACGCCGAGTTTGCCGCATCTGCCGGCGTTGTTATCGACCGATGCGGTGTCGGTTAAATTGACCGTGAGTTTAAACGTGTTGATGTTCGGCTTCGCGCAGATGATTCACGGGCCGTTGTCGGACCGCTTCGGACGCAAGCCGGTGTTGCTCGGTGCGATGATGTTGTTTAGCGCAGCCGGCATCGGTTGCGCCTTGGCGCAAACCATCGGCTGGTTAATCGCCGCGCGCATGGTGCAAGGCGCGATGGGCGCGGCCGAGGCCGTGGTGTGCCTCGCCATCTTTAAGGATTTGTTTGCGGAGAAACAACAAGTGCGCGCCTTGGCAATTTTTGGCGTCTCGATTGCATTGGCGCCCGCGGCCGCGCCGATACTCGGCGGCTATGTGCATGTGTGGTTTGGTTGGCGCGCGAATTTTTATTTAATCGCCGCGCTCGGCGCGTTGGTGGCGTTTTTGATTTGGCGACACCTGCCCGAATCGGCGCCGCCGCCCAGTGCGCGCGCCGGACGAATTCGCGCGGTGCTGGCCGATTATCGCGCCTTGTTGGCGGATGACAATTTCATTTTTTACGCCGCCTTGACCGGCATCGGCATGGGCGTGTTGTATGTGTTCATCACCGGCGCGCCGTTTGTATTGATTAACCAATTGGGAATCGCGACCGAACATTTCGGTTATTTTCAAGCGGCGATTGTGTTCGCCTATTTTGTCGGCAGTTTAATTTGCATGCGCGCGATTAACTTCATCCGCGCCGAGCAACTGCTCAACATCGGGTTGGCGTTGGTGTTGTGCGGCGGCGTGGCGCTGTTCGGCGCAATGCTCGCGAATGCAATCAACCCGACGACGTTTACTGCGGCGTTTGCGCTGATGACCTTTGGGTTGGCGCCGCTGTTTGCCGTGGCACCGGCCAAGGCGATGTTGGGCACCGACAAAAACGCCGGCGCGGCCGCGGCGATGCTCGGCGCCTGCGAGATGGTGGTCGGCGGGCTCGGCGCCTTTGCGGTCGGCGTGTTGCGCGACAATGATTATCTTGCGGTCGGTGCGCCGATTGCCGGGCTGTTAATCGCGGCGGCGTTGTTGATGTTGCGCCATCGCCTGAAACGCGCGGCGAAACCAACCTAACGCGAAGACGAAATCACCGCATCGCCGCACACGCGCCGCGCGTTTGTTATTATTGCGATGCGCGTCACGATGTTTGTTCACAGTCGCCAATTGAATCGCCAATCGTTTAATCGTTTGTTCGCAGTTGTTTATTTATAGTCGTTATATTTGCAATCATTTGTTTGTAATTATTTGTTCACGGTTTTTTATTCGCAACCGTTTGCTTGTAGTTGTTTGTTTGCAATCGTTTATTCACAGTCGTTTGCTTGCAGTTATTTGTTCACAGTCGTTTGTTTGTAACCGTTTGTTCGCAGTCGCTTGTTTGCAATCGTTTATTCACAACCATTCACTCGCAATCGTTTTCCCGCACCACCTCGCAAATCAAAACTCACCTTGTTTGTTTCCGCCTTCTTTCGCCAATTGGAGCGGCTGTGCGACCCGTTCCCGCCGCGCGCACCGCGCAAGCCGCCGCGCAACTTGGTCGGCTTTGTTTGGCATTACGCCAAACCGTTTTGGCCGGTGTTGTCGGCCAGTGCGGCGTTGTCGGTTGCGATTGCGGTGACGCAAGTGTTGTTGTTTTCATTTGTCGGCGTGTTGATTGATTGGTTAACCGAGGCGCCGTCGCGCGGCGCGTTTTGGTCGGCGCACGGCGCGCAAATTATTTGGGTCGGCGCGATTGTGTTGGTGTTGTTGCCGGCGCTTAAATTTGTGCACGACGGATTCATTCATCAAGGCATCCTCGGCAACTTTGCGATGCGCACCCGCTGGCAAACGCATCGTTATTTGCTGCGCCAAAGCGTCGAGTTTTATCAAAACGATTTTGCCGGACGGGTTGCAGCCAAGATGATGCAAACCTCGCTCGGCGTGCGCGACGCGGTGATTAAAGTCACTGAGGTGATTTTATATGTGTTGGTTTATTTCAGCGCCGCGTTGGTGTTATTTACCAAAAGCGATTGGCGGCTCGGCGCGCCGATGCTTGCCTGGTTGGTTGGTTATTTGTGCACGCTGTTTTATTTTGTGCCGCGCATGCGCGTGGTGTCGATGCAACAAGCCGAAGCGCGCTCGATGGTCACCGGACGCGCGGTCGACAGTTACACCAACATCCACACGGTCAAAATGTTCGCCCACGCCGAACGCGAGGACAATTACGCGCGCGCCGGCATGGAAGTGTTTCTCGAAGCGGTGCATCGGCAAATGCGATTGGCGACGCTGATGAACTTCACCCTGCATTACATCAACGGGCTGCTGTTCGCCGCGGTCGGCGCGGTCGCGTTGTGGCTGTGGAGCGGCGACGCCATCAGCGTCGGCGCGATTGCGTTTGCGCTTGGCTTGGTGTTGCGATTGCAGGGCATCTCCGAATGGATTTTATGGGAGATTGCCGGCTTGTTCGAAAACATCGGCGTGGTCGAAGACGGCGCGTTGATGATTGCGCGCGATGTCGCCGTGACCGACCGCGCAACCGCGAGTCGCCTGCGGGTGCGCGAAGGCGAAGTGCGGTTTTGTAACATTGGCTTCGATTACGGCGACGTCAAACCGAGCGGCGGCGTGATTGACGGCGTGTCGTTGCGCGTCGCCGGCGGCGAAAAAATCGGCGTGGTCGGGCGCTCCGGCGCGGGCAAATCAACGTTGGTTAATCTGCTGTTGCGCTTTTACGATTTACAACACGGTCGCATCTTAATCGACGGCGTCGACATCGCGAGCGTCACCCAAGAATCCCTGCGCGCGCACATCGGCATGGTCACGCAGGACACTTCGCTGTTGCATCGTTCGGTCGCCGACAACATTCGCTACGGCAAAGTCGACGCCAGTCTCGACGAAATTATCGCTTGCGCAAAAAAAGCGCGCGCGCATGATTTTATTTTGGACTTAAAGGATTTAGCCGGACGCACCGGCTACGACGCGCATGTTGGCGAACGCGGCGTTAAACTTTCCGGCGGACAACGCCAACGCATCGCAATCGCGCGTGTGCTGCTCAAAAACGCGCCGATTTTAATTTTGGATGAAGCCACCAGCGCCCTCGATTCGGAAGTCGAAGCGGCGATACAGGAAAGTTTATACAACTTGATGCACGGCAAGACCGTGATTGCAATCGCGCATCGCTTATCGACCATCGCGGCGATGGATCGTTTGGTGATTATGGACCAAGGCAAAATCGTCGAACAAGGCGACCACGAACAATTGCTGCGCGACGGCGGCTTGTATGCGCAATTATGGGCGCGTCAATCCGGCGGATTTTTATTGCGCGAGTCGTTGCGCGGTGTTGAAGAAGTGATTAATGATTAATTAATTATTAATTATTAACGGTTAAACGGATAACGGCGACGGTGGATGACGAGTGACGAGTAACAAGTGACGCGTTACAAGTTACATAACGAGACGGTAAAAGTGAAAAGTGCAAGTGCAAGTAAAAGTACACGAGTCACAAATAACCCGCCCGCATTCGACAACGAAGTCGAAAACAAAATCGACAAAGTCGCCCGGCCCGCCAGCCAACCGGACAAGGCGACGATGCCCAACGGGTTAACCAACCCTATTCGATGCCGCCCAAACAGATGTACTTCATCTCGACATATTCATCGATGCCGCAACGTCCGCCTTCGCGACCGATGCCGGATTGTTTGACGCCGCCGAACGGAATCTCGGCGGTGGAAATCACCCCGGCATTGACGCCGACCATGCCGTATTCCAAGGCCTCGGCGACGCGCCAAATGCGCGCCAAGTCGCGGCTGTACAGATACGACGCCAAGCCGAATTCGGTGTTGTTTGCCATGTCGATGGCCGATTGCTCGTCTTTGAAGCGAAACAGCGGCGCCAGCGGGCCGAAGGTTTCTTCGCGCGCGACCTTCATCTTGTTGTTGACGCCGGTCATAATCGTCGGCTGAAAATAATTGCCGCCGAGTTCGTGGCGTTTGCCGCCGAGCGTGATTTTCGCGCCTTTGCCGAGCGCGTCGGCGATGTGCGCCTCGACCTTCTCGACCGCATGCGCGTCAATCATCGGACCTTGCGCGACGCCGTCGGCAAAACCGTCGCCGGTTTGCAACTTGGCGACCTTGACCGCCATCTTGGCCGCGAATTCGTCGTAAATCGAATCTTGCACATACATTCGATTGCTGCAGATGCAGGTTTGCCCGGCGTTGCGGTATTTGGACATCACCGCGCCATCGACCGCCGCATCCAAATCGGCGTCATCGAACACAATGAACGGCGCATTGCCGCCCAATTCCAACGCGACGCGAATCACCGAATCCGCGCATTGCTTCATCAACAACCGCCCGACTTCGGTCGAGCCGGTGAAACTTAAATGCCGCACTTGCGGATTCGAAGTCATCTCCGCGCCGATTTCGGCTTCGCGTCCGGTAACCACATTCAACACGCCCTTGGGCAAGCCGGCTTGTTCGGCGAGTTCGCACAACGCCAACGCCGACAACGGCGTCTGCATCGCCGGCTTGACCACCACCGTGCAGCCGGCGGCCAACGCCGGACACACTTTGCGGGTAATCATTCCGGATGGAAAATTCCACGGCGTAATCGCAACGCACACGCCTATCGGTTGTTTAATCACCAACAATCGTTTGTCGCGCTGATGTTGCGGAATCACTTCGCCATATACGCGCCGCGCCTCTTCGGCAAACCATTCCAAAAACGACGCGGCGTATTGAATCTCGCCGCGCGATTCGGCGATGGTCTTGCCCTGCTCGAGGGTGATGAGTTGCGCGAGGTCTTCGGCGTTGGCCAGCATTAATTGATGCCAGCGTTTTAACGCCTGCGCGCGTTCATTGGCGAGCATCGCGCGCCAATCGTGCAACGCACGCGCCGCGCTTTCAATCGCCGCGCGCGCCTCAGCCCCACCCATGTTCGGCACATTGGCGATAACTTCATCGTTGGCCGGGTTGATGACCTCGACCGTCGCGCCGTCAGCGGCGTCGACCCATTGCCCGTCAATGTAACATTGTTGACGATACAACTTCGGTTCATCCAACTTCTTTGCCGGAAGATTCATTTGCGGTTCCTCTGATTGGGTAAAGTCAAGTTAATAACATGAATAACAAGAATAACAAGCGTCATTAAATCGAATCAAATCGAATCGAATCAAATTACAAAATCATACAAATTAAAAAATTACCAAATTAACAATCACAAAATCGAAAAATCAAAACGCGCATCGATGGTCGAAACAAGTCGAAGCAAGTCGCAACAAGTCAAAACAACTTCAAACAAACTCGAACAAACCGCGCGCCCATTAATACAGTACACCAAAACAACACCCGCTAATCGCGCGTTGTCGCCTCCTCAAACGGATGACGCACGATAATCGTGTTGTCGCGCTCGGCGCCGGTCGATATTAAATCAATCGGCAGCCCGCTTAACGCACTAAGACGCGCCAGATAATTTTGCGCATTGACCGGCAAATCGTCGCGCGTGCGCACGTCGCCGGTCGGGCTGCGCCAGCCGGGCATTGTTTCATACACCGGCGTGCATTCGGCCAACACTTCGGCGTCGCTCGGCGGCGTGTCGAGGCGTTCGCCGCGTCGTTGATACGCGACGCAAAGTTGGATTTCGGGCAATTCGTCGAGCACATCCAACTTGGTGATGCACAACGCATCGGGCGCGCTCACCTGCACGCAACGGCGCATCATCACCGCATCGAACCAACCGCAACGTCGTGCGCGTCCGGTGGTGGCGCCGAATTCAGCGCCGCGTTCGCCCAATTGCGCGCCGACGGCGTCGGATAATTCGGTCGGAAACGGGCCGGCGCCGACGCGCGTGGCATACGCCTTGCATATGCCGAGCACGTATTCCAATTGGCGCGCGCCGACGCCGGCGCCAATCGATGCGGCCGCGGCGATTGTGTTGGACGAGGTGACAAACGGATAGGTGCCGTGGTCGATGTCCAATAACGCGCCTTGTGCGCCTTCGAACAACACCGCCTTTTTTTCGGCGCGCAATTGCGCAAGCCGCGCGCCGACATCGCCGAGCATCGCTTTGATTCGTTCGCCGTCGGCCAGCGCGCGTTGCAAGGTCTGTTGATAATCAATCGGCGCGGCGCGGTAATAATGTTCGAGCGCGAAGTTGTGATAATCGGTTAATTCCTCGAGGCGCGCGGCGAACGCCGTTGGATTTTGCAAATCGCCGAGTCGCAGGCCGCGGCGCGCGATTTTGTCTTCATACGCCGGGCCGATGCCGCGCCCGGTGGTGCCGATTGCATTGCGCCCGCGTTTGTGTTCGCGCGCAACATCCAGCGCAACATGATGCGGCAAAATCATCGGGCAGGCGCGGCTGACCAACAGCCGTCCATGCATCGATACGTCGGCTTGGTCGAGGCGGCGGATTTCATCGAGCAACTGCGCGGTATCGACCACCACGCCGTTGCCTATCAAACATTCGGCTTGTTCGCGCAACGCGCCCGACGGCACCAAATGCAGCACGGTCTTGTTGCCGTCGATGACCAGGGTGTGCCCGGCGTTGTGTCCGCCTTGAAAGCGCACCACCGCATCGGCGCGCTCGGTCAACAGGTCGACGATTTTGCCCTTGCCTTCGTCGCCCCATTGGGCGCCGAGCACGACGACGTTGTTTGCCATCAGCGGATGATGAACAACAACACCGCGCCGACCAACATGCACACCGCGCCGGTCAGCCGCAACGCACCGTTGTCGCTGTCGGCGATTTTTTTCAGATGGCGGCGGTATACCTCCGGATAAACCAACGGCAACATTCCCTCCAAAATCAAAAAGAACGCCAACCCGGCAAACAAATCAGCCCACTGCAATGACACGACAATCCCCCGTATGTAGCGCATCGCCGACCGCCGGCGAATTGGCGCGTGAATAAATGAATCAATGCGGATTAATGCTTAAGCGAATTCGACAATTAAACAACTCGACAACTCAATAATCAAACAACGCGATTAAGTAACCACGTCACAAAATAAGTCACAAAGTCACAATCCATTTGTGGCGACACGCGCACAGTTTGTCACGAAACTTTTAACCAACACTTAACCGACACTTAAACGGTGTTGCGATTGACGCCGTAACTTGCAGATAGCACTTCGATATTGCCGACAATGTATACGACACTGTGACACTGTATCGACACACCACCTCGACACGCCACACGGACGCGTACGCCGCGCGATTAATTGCTCGGCACGCGCGGTTGTTTGAAATAGCGAAAGAAATCCGAACTGGGGTCAAGCACCATTAAGTTTTCCTTGCCGTCGAAGGTTTGCTTGTAGGCGTTTAAACTGCGGTACAGGTTGTAGAACTCGCGGTCTTTGCCGAATGCGCGCGCATAGATGTCGGTTGCGACCGCATCGCCTTCGCCGCGAATCCGCTGTCCGTCGCGCTCGGCTTCGGCGAGCAAAATCGCGCGTTCACGGTCGGCGTTGGCGCGAATCTTTTCCGCTTCTTCCTCGCCTTCGGCGCGAAATTCATTGGCGACGCGCGCGCGTTCGGCGTTCATTCGTTCATACACGCGTTCGCTGATGGCCGGGTCCAAATCGACGCGCTTTAAGCGCACATCGATAATCTCGATGCCGAGACTGGCGGCGTCTTCATCCATCGCCAAGCGCACGACGTCCATAATCTCGCTGCGGTCGCCGGAGATGACTTCCTGCACCGAACGCCGCCCGAATTCCTGACGCAGGCTGTCGTTGACGCGTTGCGACAGGCGCGAACGGGCGTTGGATTGCAGGCCTTGCAGGCGCGTGTAGTATTGATGCACATCGCGAATGCGCCATTTGACGAATGAATCGACCACCAAGTTTTTCTTTTCGCCGGTCAAGTACAACTCCGGGTCGGCGTCCATCGTTTGCACGCGCGCGTCGTAATATTTGACTTTTTGCACGAACGGAATTTTGTAATGCAAGCCGGGCTGCAAATTCGAATCGACGATTTCGCCGAACATAAACACAATCGCCTTCTTGCGTTCATCGATGATGAACACCGTATCCAGCATCAACGCGGCGATGACGACGCCGATTAATGAAAACAACACCCCTTTGCCGGACATGCTTAATTCCTCCCGGTGCGTTCGTTGCTGCGTCCCGATGAACGCACCGCGCCGGACACCGTTTGAGCCGCGTCTGAAGTCGCGCCGCCCAAATCGCCCAACGCGCCGCTGAGATTGCGGTTGCGCAACAGTTGGTCGAGCGGCAAATACATCACGCTGTTGCCGCCTTGTTGGTCAATAATCATTTTCGAGGAATTGCCGAGCACTTCCTCCATCGCTTCGAGATACAAACGGTCGCGAGTAACTTCGGGCGCTTTGGCGTATTCGAGCAACACTTGGTCGAAGCGCGACGCCTGCCCTTCGGCTTGAGCGACCGTCGCGGCTTTATAGGCTTCGGCGTCTTCGACCACCCGCACCGCCGCGCCGCGCGCTTTGGGAATAATGTCGTTTTCGTAGGCTTGGGCGAGATTGATGATGCGCTCTTCGTCCTCGCGCGCGCGCACCACATCGTCAAATGCGTTTTTTACCTGCGACGGCGGTTGTGCGTTTTGCATCTCGACGGTGCGGATGTTGATGCCGCTTTGATAGCGGTCGAGAATTTGTTGCACCAAGGTTTTGGTTTCGGCCGCCAATTGCGCGCGCCCTTGGGTGATTGCAAAATCCATCGTGTTGCGCCCGACAATTTCGCGCACCGCACTTTCGGTCGCTTGACGCACCACCGTTTCGGCCATGTTGCGCGTGCTGAATTCGCTTACGTTAAACAACAAATCGGTCGGGCTTTTGATGTCGTATTGCACCGCAAACTGAATATCGATGATGTTTTCATCCTGCGTCAACATCAACGCCTCGCGCGGCACCGGCTTTAAGTTGCTGGCGCCTTTGCGATAGCCGACTTCGACCGTGTTGACTTGTTGGGTGTTGATTTCGATGCGCCGTTCAATCGGGCGCGGATAATGCCAATGCAAGCCGGCGTCGGTGGTTTCGCTGTATTTGCCGAAGCGCAATTCAATCGCATGCGCGCCTTGGTCGACGGTGTAAAAGCCGCTCGCCAGCCACACGCCGATTAAAATAATCGCGCCCAGCCCAAACAAGCCGCCGCCGAGTTTGCCGCCGCCATTGCCGCCGCGTCCGCGACCGCCGCCCAAGAACGCCTCGATACGCGCGCGCACTTGACGAAAGATTTCATCCAAATCCGGCGGTGCATTGCGTCGACCGCGTTGCCCCCACGGATTTTCGCCGTTGCCGCCGGATTGATTGCGCGCGAGCTGCGCGTTGTCTGCATGTTTCACGGTGTTGTCCACGATTGCGTTAACCCATTTAACCGTCGGTTAGCGAAGTGCATTAAAGGAAATGAAATCAAACCAAGCCAAATTAAAATTGAATCAAAAATTCGCGGCTTAGGTCGATGTCGAGTTGTCGAGTTTAAGATGCGCGTCGAAGTTGCGTACAGCGAATTGCACATTAACATTATAAGGATATTACAAGCGGCGCGTTAATTAACCTCGCATTAATTAATCATCACCCGCCAACCCGCGCCATCAAAACAAAATGCGGGAAAGCGCGAGCATACCACATACCACAGTGCGCACACAACGCATTGGTTAATCATTAATCAATCAAGCGAATGGTCCGGATGACGTTCATCGCGCAACAACAGCGCAACCACCGCCGCCGCCGCCAACGACGCCGGCATCAAGGTGAGCGCCTTGCTGAAATTGTGACCGAACAATTCCAACAAATAACCGGTCAACGGCTGAAACACAATCGCGCCGCCGATGCCAATCATATTGACAAACGCGACCACCGTGCCGGTGTGTTGCGCGCCGAGGCATTCTTTTGCCATCGCAAAGGTCAGCATTTGCCCGCCGACAAAAAATCCGCCGGCGAACAACAGCGCGCCGATTGCATACGGCGAACTTAGCGGCAGATAAATCACCGCCGCAAACGCCGCCATCGCCGGCGCCAAGCCGCAGAGTATCAAAAGCCGACGATGCCCGAGGCGGTCCGACAATGCGCCGAATACCACGCTGCCCAACGCCAACCCCCAAAAAATCATCGCAATCGCGGTTTGCGCCTGCACCGCGCTCAAGCGGTTTTGTTGCACCAACGCCTCATGCCCCCACAGCACGCCGAACACATTGACCGGCATGTAATACAACATCCCCAAGCCGGCAATCAGCCACAGCCGTCGATTGACGAACACCGCGCGCAGTTTGCCGACGTGCGCATCGGATGCGCGCGCTTCGCGCTTCGGCGCATCGCGCAAAAACAACGCCGCCAACACAAACACGCCGAAGCCGAATAATGCGGTCGCAAAAAACACCGGGCGCCAACCCCAATCGGCGATGAACAATGTCAACGCCACCGAGCCGGCTGCTGTGCCGACCATGCCAACCGCGTTGACCGCGCCGGACAATAATGCAAAACGGCGCGGCGGAAACCAATGATTGACCAAATACAATGCGCTGACAAATGCAAACGACGCGCCCAACCCGGTCAACAATCGCCCGGCGCCGGCCAACAGCGGCGTCGGCGTCGCGATAAACACCAACACGCCCAAGGCGCACAACAACGACCCGATGAGCACCGGCACGCGCGCGCCGTGGCGGTCGAGCAACACACCGACGACAATTTGCATCGGCGCATACACCCAAAAAAACAAACTCGCCAAAGTGCCGAATTCGGCTTCGGACAATCGATAAAACGCCGCAATCTGCGCCGTCGCCAAACTCGGCTCGACCCGCGCGACAAATTCAAAAAAATAATACAACGCGGCAATCACCACGGCGGCATACGCCGAGCGATTAACGATGGTGGCGGCGGGGGGCATTGGGTTGGGTTGGGGTGCGGTTGAGGTTACTGTTAATGAGTCAATTCGATTACACATGCAATGTTGTCGCCGACATCGCCGACATCGACGGCATTGACGAAATTGTCAATTGTCAATTGTCGACCGTCGACTCTGTCAATGCCGACTCTGTCAACATCGCCGACATTGCCAACACATGCGACCGCGCATTGTACAGATTTTATGCGCGCCAAATAAAATGCACTACACATTAACAAAGGTCACAAAAACATCACACAACAATCGCACAACAATCGAACATCGAAAACAATTCGTCACAATACTTGTCACGCTGTCACCACCGTCACCCCGCCACCTCACGCCCCGCATCAAACCGCGCCAAGGCGCGACCGTCGTCAATCGCCGCGCGCGCCTGTTGCGCCGCATCACGCCAATCATCGGCGCGATTGCATTGCATCAAGCCAATCGCCGCGCCGTAAATAATTGCATCACGCATCGTGCACACCGCCGCATCGTCGACATCGACATCCGCACGACCGCCCAATGCACACCGCCCCAACGCCGCACAAACCGCCGCGCTTGCCTCGACATCAATCGGCGTTGTTAATGCATCGTTACTAATGTTACTTTTACTTTTACTGTTACTTTTACCGCCACCGTCACCGTCGCCGCCGACATCGCCATATTCGTCAACCTGCGCCGGCGTCTCGCGCGTCAATTGCGTAGCAATCGCGGTCGCCCGTTCGTTGTGGCGAATGCCCAATTCCGCCGGACGCAACGGCAATTTGCGTTCGCCGTCGGCGTCATAACAAAACAACTTCGACGGCTGCGCCAGCGATGGAATGCAGCCGCCTTCGACGCCGCGCACCACGCTCGCGCCGTCATACCCGCAGGCGCGCGCCAACGCCAAATACACCGGCGGATAATCGCGATGCACATAGCCGCACAACAACTGCGTACGCCGCGCGCGCAACGGCGCCAGCGTCACTTCGAGCGTCGATAAACAAGTGCGCTTGACCATGCGCGCGCGCAATCCGCGCAATGCATACAACGCCGGCAAATAAATCGATTGATCCAAATACGCCCAGCCAATCGAATCATCGGCCAATTGCGCGGCGGCGGCGGACGGCGTTAAGTCGGTTGCGATGCCAATGCTGCGATACACGCGATGTGCGGTGACGCCGAATTTGGGCGCGACCGTGCGCACGCCGTGGCAATACGCCGGCAAACCGCAGGCGGCAAGCACCGCCGGCACAAACGGCGTCGGCGGATGCGCGCGCAACATTCCATTGAACGGCTCGGCGATGGTGAGGAGTTGCGCGCAATCGACGGCGCACAGTGCGCGCATATCGGTCAAGGCATCCAAGCCGCCGAGGGTTTCATCCAACGTTTCGCGCTTGATGCGCAGCGCAATCAAATACACCGCCGCCTGCACAATGTCGGCGTCGCCCGACAAAATCATCGCCATCGCATCACGCGCACTTGCGCGGTCGAGCGATTTGCCAAGTTCGGGCCCGGTGGCGACTTTCTGCAAATAGGCGCGCATACGCGCGGCGGTGGCGGTCACTTTATAACGCCGTTGATGTTTTTGACATCGTTGTCACCGTGACTGTCATTGCCGTCGTTGCCACCGTAGTCAACATGCAACGTTAACAGTTAACGACAGTGGCAACGGTAACAAGTGACGCGACAGTAACAGTGACGACTTAAGTGACAACGATGGCGACGATGGCGACAATGGCGACAATGAAAGTGACGGACGGACGAACGGACGCGCAACAACTACCGGCTGTAATACATCTCGAACTCGCACGGATGCGGGTCGGTGCGCAGGCGATTGACTTCCTCCATTTTCAATTTGATATAGGCGTCAATCGTGTCGTTGTCCATCACGCCGCCGGCGCATAAAAATTCGCGGTCGTTGTCCAACGCTTCCAAGGCGATGTCCAAACCGTGCGCAACGCTCGGGATGGCTTTTTCTTCGGCCGGCGAGAGGTCGTATAAATTTTTATCGGACGGGGCGCCGGGGTCGATTTTGTTGGCGATGCCGTCCAGCCCGGCCATCAGCATTGCGGCGAAGGTGAGATACGGATTGCCGCTGGCGTCGGGGAAGCGAATCTCGATGCGGCGATGCGCCGGGTCGGTGACGAAGGGAATCCGACACGAGGCCGAACGGTTGCGCGCCGAATACGCCAACAACACCGGCGCCTCGAAGCCCGGCACCAGGCGTTTATAACTGTTGGTGCTGGCGTTGGCGAAGGCGTTAATCGCGCGCGCGTGTTTAAAGATGCCGCCGATGTAATGCAACGCAATCTCGCTCAAGCCGAGATGCTGGTCGCCGACAAACACATTCTTGCCGCCTTTGGCGATGGATTGATGCACGTGCATGCCGGTGCCGTTTTCGTTGACCAACGGCTTGGGCATGAAGGTGGCGGTCAGCCCGTGATGCTCGGCGACGTTGTGCACGACATATTTTAAAATCTGCACTTCATCGGCTTTGCGCACCAAGGTGTTAAATTGCACGCCGACTTCGGCTTGTCCGGCGGTGCCGACTTCGTGGTGATGCACTTCGGCGACCAGCCCCATATCCTTGGCAATCAGGCAAATCGCCGAGCGCACATCGGCTTGGCTGTCGACCGGCGGCACCGGAAAATAGCCGCCCTTGACGCGCGGACGATGCCCGCTGTTGCCCTCTTCATAATCGCGCCCGCTGTTCCACGCCGCTTCGATGGAATCGATTTCGTAAAACGCGCTGCCCATTTCATTGCTCCACTGCACCGAATCGAACAAAAAAAATTCGTTCTCGGGGCCAAAAAAGGCGCGGTCGCCGACGCCGCTATCGGCGAGATATTGTTCGGCGCGTCGCGCAATCGAACGCGGGTCGCGGCGATACGGTTTCATCGTTTCCGGCTCGATGATGTCGCAACGCAAATTGACGGTGGCTTCCTGATAAAACGGGTCGAGCACCGCCGAATCCAAATCGGGCAACAACAACATGTCGGATTCTTCGATGTCCTTCCAGCCGGCAATCGACGAGCCGTCGAACATTTTTCCGCCGGTTAAGAAGGTTTCATCCACCACCGCCGCCGGACAAGTTAAATGCTGCTCTTTGCCGAGCGTGTCGGTAAATCGCAAATCAACAAATTTGGCTTCGCTGTCGTGAATGAGTTTAAGTGCATCTGCTGCGGACATGGTCACAAGTTCCTCGTAACTAATCAAAATTAAAATGAGTGCGTGACCTTCGCAATTCCAATTGCGCCAAAACAAAATGCAACGTTAAGTTTGCGTTGGTCAATGCAAGTGTAAACTATTTTTGCGCGCACCGTGCGCGACTATTTTTGCGCGCACCGTGCGCGACTATTTGCGCGCGCACCGTGCGCGACCATTTTTACGCACACTGCGCGACGCCGCCATTGCATTTAAGCGGCGCGCACCGCGCGATTGTGTTACGATTTTGCCGTCGCACTCAAGCGACGTTACCCCCGGAGCCGCCGTGAAACTGGCGTTTGTGCTGTTCAATTATTTCCCCAGCGGCGGCTTGACGCGCGATGCATGCGCGATTGCGCAAACCTGCCGCGCGCGCGGACATGAAGTGCTGATGATTGCGCGCGAACGTCGCGACGCCCCGCCGCGCGAATCGTCGAATGAATCGTCGCACACATCACCGAACACATCGTCACACGACTTCACCTTGCGATTGTTGCCCAATCGCGCGCGCCATAATCACGCCAAAGACCGTCAATTCGCCGACGAATGGCGCGCGGTCGCGCGCGACTTCGGCGCGCAACTATGCATCGGCTTTAACAAAATGCCCGGCTTGGATTTGTATTACGCCGCCGACGGTTGCTTCGCGCATAAAATCACCGTCCGCCATCGCTTGCTGCATCGCTTGCTGGCGCATCTGCCGCGCTATCGCGCCTATTTGGCGATGGAACGCGCCGTCTTCGCAGGCGACTTTGGTGCGCAGATTTTGCTGATAGCCGCCAATCAACGCCGCCATTTTCAACGTTGGTATGCAACCCCCGACGCGCGATTTACCGCCCTGCCGCCCGGCATCGACCGCGCGCGCATCGCCGGCGCCGATGTCTTGACGCGCCGCGCCGCGTTTCGCCGCGATTGGCAATTGACCGATTCCGATAAGGTGATGCTCGCGGTCGGTTCGGGCTTTCGCACCAAAGGCGTGTCGCGCAGTTTGCGCGCCTTGGCGTCGTTGCCGCCGTCGCTGCGCGCGCAGGCGCATCTGTTTGTGGTTGGTGCGGATAAATTGCCGCAATGGCGACGGCGCGCGCGACGCTTGGGCTTGGGCGAGCGGGTGATTTTTACCGGCGCACGCGATGATGTCGATGCGTTTATGCTCGGCGCCGATGTGTTGGTGCATCCGGCGGTGTCGGAAAACACCGGCACGGTGTTGCTCGAAGCGATGGTCGCCGGCTTGCCGATTGTCGCCACCGATGTGTGCGGCTATGCGCATTACATTGCCGACGAACATTTCGGCGCAGTCGTCGCCGCGCCGTTTAAGCAACTCGAATTCAATCGCGCGGTCGTGCGCGTATTACAAAGCGACCGCGACAGTTGGCGCCACCGCGCCCGCGATTTCGCCGCACGCGCCGATATCTACGATATGACGCAACACGCCTGCGACTGCATCGAACACATCGGTGCGCAACGACGGTAACGGTAACGATGACAGTGACGACGGTGACTTTGATTTGTGATTCGCTTGTAATTGACTTGCACTTCACTTGCAATTAACTTGCAGTTGACTCGCTGTTGGATTGCACTTAATTTGTAACGACAACATTTGTAACAACAACGTTAACGTTGCCGGTGACGACAATGTCAATGTCAATGTTAACGTCAACACCAACATCAACAACTCAACCTTACGACCACCCCGTGTTTGGCATAACCCAATTATTTTTAAACCAAACCTTCGCCGACGCGTGGCGCGACGAAGATCCGTTTGCCTGCGCCTTGCGTCAATCGGGCGAGGTGTATCGCGACCAAGACAACCGTCGCACATTGCGGTTTGCGCTTGGCGGGCGGAAGTATTTTTTAAAAATTCACCGCGGCGTCGGTTGGCGTGAAATTTTTAAAAATCTTTTGCATCTGCGCAGCCCGGTCGTCAACGCCGGCAATGAATGGCGCGCGATTGCGCGCGTGCATCAACTCGGGCTGAACACGATGCGCGTCGCCGCCTACGGTCGGCGCGGCGTCAATCCGGCGCGGCAATTGTCGTTTTTGGTTACTTGCGAATTGCACGGCGCCATCAGCCTCAGCGAATTATGCGCCGACTGGCGCGCGCACCCGCCGCCGCCTGCGCTCAAACGCGCGCTGATTCATCAACTCGGATGCATTGCGCGCACGTTGCATGACAACGGCGTCAATCACCGCGATTTTTATCTGTGCCATTTTTTCATCGATATGCAGATGGGCGCGGCGCAGTTAACCGCCGACAACCTGCGGCTGTTTGTCATCGATTTGCATCGCGCGCAACTGCGCCGCAAAACGCCGCGCAGATGGCGAATCAAAGACCTCGCCGCGTTGTATTTTTCGGTGCTGGCGTTGCCGCTGGATGCGCGCGATGTGTTGCGCTTCATTCGCGCCTATACGCAAAACGATGCGCGGCGATTCCTCGCCGACCGCAAACTGCGCAATGCGATTATCCGCCGTTGCAAACGATTGCATTGGCGCGAATACGGTCGAGTGGCGGTGTTGCCGGCAAAGTGATGTGGGGAAGTGATGCGCATAAGTAATGCGCGCAAGTTAACTTGCGTAACGTTGCGTTGGTTGGGGCGACAACGACGGCAATGTCACTTGTACTGTCACTTCGCACTGTTACTTTGCAATGTCGCTCCACTGTCAACACCGGCAACAACATCAAAACGCAAAACGTAAAACAAAATCGTTTAATAATTCGCCGCAAGACGAATCATTAAGGCGCCGGCGGCGATTGAATCGCATCGCGAAACACCTTTAATACTTGCGGACGATCTTCCCAACAACGCAAAAATCGCCGCCAATCACGCAAGGCGCAGGCGCGCGCCTTTTTTGCCGAGTGTTGTTTTTTGCTTGCATCCAAATCCACCAACGCAATGCAATCATCGCGCACCAATAAATTTTTGGCGTTGCAATCACCGTGGCACAATCGCGCCAACTGCAAGGTCGAAAACAATTGCGCAAAGTGCATAAGTTCATCCGCGCTCGGCAAATCGGTTTGATATTTCATCAAAGCCGTCGGCGCATCATCGAATGCGCAGACATAATAACCGCCGCCCAACCGCAGCGGACCAAACCGCCGCTCGACAAAGGCGATGGGTTCGGGCGTGGCGATGTCGTTCATCGCCAACAAATGCGCGTTGCGCCAATTGCGCCAACTGCGGCTGATGCGCACCGACCGCCGCACCGCCTGCATCGCGTCCTTACTCTTGTGGCGTTTAATCACCACCGTCCGCCCGCTCATCTGCACGCACAACACACTCGATATCGCGCTGTCCTTAAGCCACGTTTGATGAGGCGCGGCGTGTTGCGCAATCCATCGATTCGGATGTTGCACAAAGGCAAGCAATGCATCGCTGTGTGCGGCGCGTTTCCAAGCGGCGTTGCGCCGCCAACTTTTATGCACCGCAACTTCGCCGCTGGCGCGCATGCATTGTTTTAATCGCCGCGATTGATGACGGCGAGTGGCGCGCAACACCGCACGCTCGAGCGGCGCGCGCGCCTCGATGTCCGGCGCCTGCAATTCGATTAACTGCCGCTGCCATTGCGGCGTAAACCGCGCGATAAACCGCGCGATGTTGCGCAGCCGAATTTGCGCGGGCATCATCGTCACCCGCCGCACCGCGCCCAAATCGCAGGGCAGCATCCTTTCATCGACCAACATAAAACTTTGCAACTTCGCGCCGGCGAGAGTCAAGCCATGCGCATGCAAATCGGTCAATGCATGCAACGCCGCGCGCGCCAGCGATTCGCGTTTTGACGGCGCATCGCGCCACACCGTCGCCGGCGATTGCGCGCCATCGATAAACCCAAACACCATCGCGACACCGCCGTCGGCGCGCAAGCAATGCAATAATTCCGCCGCCGCAATCCCGGCGGTGCGCATCGCGCGCGCACCGACGACAGTGCGGCGCAAAGTTCGGCGCGCGTCGGCATCAGCCATCAACTGCACCCGCACCGCCCGCCCGCGCCACAGCGCGCGCACCGCCACCCGTTTGCGCCGCACCGCGCACAACGGCGCAACCGCGGTAAAGGTTTCGCCGCACAAGGTGAATTCAGTCGGCGCACGCCAACGCGCGCCGCCGGCGCGGAGTTGTTGGAAAATCGAATCGGACATTCGGGCGGGCGAGTACGTTATTGCGCGACGTTATCGCGCGACATTATCGAGTTTGTTAAACAACAAACGCGCCGCACCGCGACCCAACCGTAAAACGGCGGGCAACGATGCGACGCGCGGGGTTAACCGTCGCCGGCTAAGCGTCGGCTTAGCCCTTGGATTTCTCAACGGTGTTGTACAGCGGCGCAAGGAAATTTAAATCGCGCAACACGCCGGGGGCGGTGTGGGCGACGCCGCGACGCATGAATTCGTCGTTGGCTTCGGTGTGCTTGCCGAGCATGAAAAACACCCCGTCGCGCACAAAATCGCCGGCGCGCCATACGCCGCTGACCATGTCCAAATCATCGCTCGGACGATTGCGATACAGCCCGTTGTCCCAATACCACATCTTGAACCCTTCGATGCTCAAGCGTTGGCGATGCTGGGCGACATAGTCGTCAAACCGCGCCGCTTTCGGGCGCAATGAATCGACATCCGACAAAAATTTCGAACGCTGAAAAAAGAACGCCACGCCGTGACGAAAGCGAATTTCGCGGGTGTATTCATTGGCTTCGAAGCCGATGTGAAACTGCAACTCGGGACGACCGAAAACATAAAAGGCGTACATCGGCAACCCGCTCAATTCATCGGCGCCGACTTTGTTGCGCTGCAAATCAATCCCAACCAACTCGCCGCAATTGGCGTTGATTTCATGGATTAACGACAACACATACTCTTTATAACGCGAATCTTCTAATGACATTTTTAACACCCCTGATTAAGATAATTAAGGCGGCAAAGCGCATCTGCGCCGGCCGGAGTCGAGCGTGCAACTTTGCCAAATGCGCGCGCAAAATGCAAGCGGACTTTAAGCCAAATTGACGCGCGGCAAACGCCGCTTGATTTTTGCCTTTTGTGCGATTATGTTGCGCCGTTCGTCTCGGCGCTTTTTAATCAATCCAAAACGGATTATTTTTATGTACATCCTTTATCTTGATGGCTCCGGCTCAATCAAAAATCCAACGGAGCGACACTTTGTGCTTGCCGGCGTGGCGGTGTTCGAACGCCAAATTTTTCACCTCATCAAAAAATGCGATGAGTTCGCGGCTTCACTTAACTTGGACGACGAATCGCACGCTGTGGAATTGCACGGCAGCGTGATGTCCGCGGGCAAGAAATCTCCTTGGAAAGGCGTGGTGCGCCAAAAACGCCTGCAGATAATCGAAGACAGCATGGGCTTAATCGCCAATGCGCATCACACCGTAAAAACTTTTGCCGTGGTGGTGGATAAACACGCCGTTGCCGACGACGATCCGGTTAAATACGCCTACGAAGAAATCTGCAATCGCTTTAACAAATTCCTTGAACAAATGTGGCGAAACGATCGCGTCAAACAACAGCGCGGTTTGATAATAATGGACAAATCGCATTATGAAGAAGCGTTGCAAATACTCGCCCGAGAATTTCGCGAAAAAGGTTCCCGTTGGGGGCCTTTTAGAAATCTTGCCGAGGTTCCGTTGTTTGTCGATTCCGCCGCTTCGCGATTGATACAACTGGCCGACCTGCTTGCATGGGCAGTGTGGCGATGCTATGAACATGACGACACCCGTTATTTTAAAGTTGTCGTCGGCAGATTCCACAAAGAAAGCGGCGTTATTCACGGTTTGGTGCATCGCAAGCAACAACAAGAATGCTATTGCCCGGCATGTTTATCGCGGGCGAAATCAACATCGACGGGGCGCGCCGATTAATGCGGAGGGTAAAATTCGCGCCTTAAAAACACAGGCAAAGTCGCCAAAAGACGAGTGAAAGTCACAAAAAGATGACAAAAGTGGTTGACACTGTATCGACACGCCATTAATATTGACATTCGCGGTTGGGAGGGCTTTGGTTGCAAGGTCCGTTGAATCCAGGTGGTTCGCCCGGCTGTGGTTTTCATCGCGGCAAGGCTTTGGCTTTGCCGCGATATTTTTTTAAGCGCGCTTCACCGGCATCTCATCAAACACAACATTGTCGGCGTTGAGGGCGACGAATTGCCGGCTTTTGGCGCGGGCGATTAAGGTTACGCCGAGTTCTTCGGCGAGTTCGAAGCCCATGTGGGTTGCGCCGTTGCGCGATACCAGAAGCGGCACGCCCATCAGCGCGGCTTTCATTACGATTTCGGAGGTTAGGCGGCCGGTGGTGTAGAAAATTTTGTCGTCGCCGGACATTTGTTGCAGCCACATTTCGCCGGCGATGGTGTCCATTGCGTTATGCCGGCCGACATCCTCGATAAACATCAGCACTTCACCGTCGGCGCACAACCCGCAGCCATGCACCGAGCCGGCGGTGCGATAGGCGTTGTTGTGGCGCGTGACATTGGCGAGTACGCGGTAAATGTCGGATTGAAGAATCGTGCGCGGCTGCAGGCGATGGTCGTAGAGTTTGTCGAGGGTGCAACTTAAAATCGTGCCTTGACCGCAGCCGCTGGTGACCGTGCGTTTTAATGAATCGAATCCGGGCACGCCGTCGCCGGCGGCGGTCTCGACCTCGGCGATTTCGCGTTGCCAATCGACGCGAATCGATTTGATTTGTGCAAGGTCGGTAAACAACGTTTGATTGCGCAAATAACCCAGCGCCAATTTTTCCGGATGCGTGCCGAGCGTCATTAAGGTTACCAACTCGCGCCCATCGACCTTAATCGTCAACGGCAACTCGCCGACGATGTTAATCGTATGCTGCTCGCCGAATTGATTGTGCGCGCGCACGCGATGAATCGCCGACAAGCCGGCGCTGCTCATCTGCGGCGGCGTCGGCGCGCGCGACAATGTGGGCGTTTCGAATGTGGGTGTTTTGTACGCCATTGGAAGTGGTAAACCTTTGGATGAACCGTTGGATGTTGTTTAATCATAGCCGATTTTTACGCGGCACCGTACGCGGTGCGATGATGGCGGCGATGATTGGTAACGTTAATTAATAATTGGTAAAAGTAACGGTAACAGTAACTACAATGGCAACGACACAAGTCACGGATAACGACAACTTCATTAACTTGCAATTGTATTGATATTGCGGTGACACTATGCCGTCGTTGTAATTAATGTTGATATTGATTAATTGTAATTGTGACTTCGATTGTAACTATGATTGTAATTGTGACTGTGACTGTCACTGTTACTGTGACTTTAACCGTCATTCCAAAATGACCGCCGCCCACCAACCATCCCCGCCATCGTTTATCGAATCAGCGCGCGAAGTCACCGTGCCGTTGGCGGTCGTATTGCAACGCAGCCTGCGCGCCAATCAAAAATGGGCGATGCCGCATTGGCAAGTTGCCGAAATCATCGCCGGCGAACACATTCGACAAGACGCCGAACCAAGCGACGAACCAAGCGGCGCGCCGATAATGATTCACGACGACGGCGGGTTGCGTCGATATTTATGCGGCGGCTTGACGCTGCATTTATACAAAGACGGCGGCGAAGGCTATTGGGTTAATTTGCTGGCGCGCGCGCCGCATTTGTTTGTCGTGTGCGACGGCGAACAAGGCGACGAACGAATCGCGGCGGCGTTTGTAACCGCCAATCAAGACGAAGCCAACGGCTATATGGAATCCGATCGCTTGGTTTTATCCGCGCCGATGCCGGGCGGGTTGTGCGACATCGTCGAGCGTTATGTCATTTCACATTATCGCCCGCAGGAAAAGAAAAAACGCACGCGCCGCGAATGGGCGCAAGAATCCATTTATGCCAAACGAAACCGACAATCCAAAACGCGCTGAAGGATTCATCGCCCGCTGGTCGCGCCGCAAAGCCGCGACTGAAACGCCTGCGTCGACGGTCGATGCAACGGTCGATACGACAGTCGATGCGACGGTCGACGCGGCGAATGCTTCGACTGTGCTTGATGATTCATCGACGCCGCCGACCATCGCCGAGACGCGCGCGCAACCCGAGCCGACCGATGAACAAATGCCGCCGCTCGATGCATTGGATGAAAACAGCGATTACTCCGGCTTTATGTCGCCCAAGGTCAGCGAACAATTGCGCCGCAGTGCGTTGCGCAAATTATTTCGCAGCGCGGTGTTTAATATCCGCGACGGCTTGGATGATTACGACGACGACTTCCGCAACTTCGCCCCGCTCGGCGATTTAATTACCAGCGATATGAAACACCAAATGGAAATGGCGGAAAAACGCAAGCAGCGTGAACAAGAGATGCGGGATGGGGACGGTGAAAGTGACGGTGACGACGGCGTTAATAGTGACGCTGACGGTGGCGATGAGGTTGCCGGTGACGGTGATGTCGTTGGTGACGATGACGGTCACGGTAACGTTGACGGTGCCGACAACGACAGTGACAGTGGAAGTAACAATGTCAAAGACGGCAAAGACAGTAACGACAGTAAAAATAATAAAACCAAACCAACACCGTCACGTTAATAATGAATAATGATGTCGTCGACATTGCCGAGTGCGACAGTAACAAGTAACAGTTACAGCCAAACCATAAACCCCAACCACACCAACCCAATGACCGATTACCGCAACGCATTAAACCTGCCGCTATCCAACGCCGACGCCGCCGGACGTGCGCGCGATGTCGTGTTGGCGGCGACTGCATGGTCGCCGACGCCGACTACGCAAGTGGCATATGCCGCCGCCAATCGTGTGTTGGTTGTCGCCGAGTTGGCGGCGGGCGAGGCGTTTATTGCGCAACTGCCGGATGCATTGACCGCATATCTCGCCGTGCCGGCGGCGCAAACCGCGCGAGGTGACGGTGGCGGTAACAATACGCGCGCGCGAGTGTTTCGTTGCGCCGAGTTGACGATTGACGGACATTTGGGGCGGTTTCGCGCGCGGTGTCGAGTCGATGACGGCGGCGATGACGGCATGCGCGATTTGGGCGAAGTGTTCGCCGTCGCCGACGGTTGTTTCGACCAAGTCGTGGATTGCAGTGCAACGCCGATAATCACCGCCGCCGTCAAACCGCCCGGCTATCATTGCGCGCCCGATGCGCAAACGCGCGCGGCCGTGGCGGAAATTTTGCCGCAATGGATTGGCGAATTCGAAAAGCCAAAATACTTCGCCCACCACGCCGATTTATGCGCGCACGGTCGCAGCGGCGTGCGCGGTTGTACGCGATGTTTGGACGCCTGCCCAACCGGCGCGATTCATTCGTTGGGCGACGCCATCGAAGTTGATTCGCATTTATGTCAAGGCGGCGGCGTGTGCGCGGCGGTGTGTCCGAGCGGCGCCATCGAATACATTCATCCGCCCAGCGGCGAACAAATTGAATTGGTGCGCGCCTTGCTCTTTGCCATGCGCGAACAAAACGAACAGTGCGGCATCGAACACTGCGGCATCACGCTGTTAATCTTCGGCAACGAACACGGTCGCGCCGAAGTCGAAGCCGTCGCCGCACGGTTGGACGGACATGTAATGCCGTTGATGCTCGAAGAAATCGGCGCGGCTGATTTGGCGTTGGTCACTGCTGCGCTTGCCTACGGCGCCGGGCGCGTGTGTTTATACGCGCCGCCTACGGTGAGCGCGCAAGTGCGCGAAGCGTTGCGCGGCAATGTTGCGGTGATTGAATCTGTGCTGGCGCAAACCGGTTGCACGACTCATCGCGCAGAAATCATCGACCAATTGGATTCATTAATAAACGGCTGCCCGCCGCCGCCGAGTCCGCACGCAGCGCAATTTGCGCCAACCGGCGACAAGCGCGCCATCATCCGCGCCGCCTTGTCGTTCTTCGCCGAAATCGCCGACGCACCGCCGCCGAGCGCAATCTTGCCGGATGCGGCGTTGTTTGGGCGCGTGAACATCGATGCGCCCAAATGCACTTTATGCATGGGCTGCGCATCGGTGTGTCCGGCGAATGCATTGCATGCCGGCGGCGATACGCCGGCGTTGCGATTCATCGAAGCCAATTGCGTACAGTGCGGCATCTGCACCCGCGCCTGCCCGGAAGACGCGCTGACCTTGCAGGCGCGCCTGCTGTTCGACGCCGTCGCCGCGCGCACTGAACAAACCTTAAAAGAGGAAGAGGCATTGCATTGCCCGCAATGCGGCAAGGCATTCGCCACGCGCTCGATGATTGACCGCATGCATGAAAAACTCAAAGACCACTGGATGTTCGCCAATGAACAAGCGATGCGTCGTTTGCGGTTGTGTGAAGAATGTCGCGTGAAGGATTTATTCGCCGCGGAAAACCGTGCGGCGGGGGATTGATTGTGGCGTTGGGTGTGCGCTTTGTAATTTGTAATTTGTAATTCGCACTTCGCACTTCGCGCTTTACGCTTTACTTTTTGCGACACTGTACTTGCGCACGTTAAGACAAGCGCATAAGCGTTATTTAACAGTGACGATTGACTTGAGGAATCGCGCCATGCCAACTCCCTTAATTTACGCGCTTGCGACGGCTTTGCTGATTGGCGCGCTTTGTTGACAAGCGTGCCGTTGCCATACGGCTATTACACATTGTTGCGCATCCTCGCCTGCGCCGGGTTTGCATGGGCGCGCATACGGCGTTTGCGCGCAATGCACAAGGGTTATTTGCAGTGTGCGTCGTTTTAGCGGTGCTGTACAACCCAATCCTGCGCGTTCATCTTTTCAAGGAATTTTGGATGGTGATTAACCTCGCTTCCGCCGTGTTGTTAATAATGACGCGCAAACAACTGCAACAAAACGCATGACCGCAACACTTTGACGCGCGCAACTTAATGCTATGGTGCGCGAAATTGATTCATACCAACTGCCAACGACCGATGGGTGAAACGATTAAACCAACGCCGCAACGCCAGCCGCAAAATGCACCGCACACCGATGCGGAGGAAAAGCGATTGCGCGCCGACGGCTATTTAATTCTCGCGGCGACGCTCAACGCACCGCCGAGCCGCGACACGCTCGACGCCCTCGCCGCTTTGCCGGCCACTGATGCGCAACATCCGCTGGCGGACGCTTGGCGACAACTGCGCGATGCCGCCCGCGACGCCGATTGCGATTTGCTTAATGATGAATATCACGATTTATTCATCGGGCTCGGGCGTGGCGAGATTGTGCCGTTTGCGTCTTGGCATCTGACCGGCTTTTTGATGGAGAAACCGCTGAGCGCATTGCGCGATGATTTGCGCGCATTTGGCATGCAACGCGCCGCGGACAATCAAGACCCCGAAGACCACATCGCCGCCTTGTGCGAAGCGATGGCGATTGCCATCGATGCGCCCGACATTCCCGAAGCGCGCGAACGCGAATTTTTTCTGCGGCATATCCATTCCTGGGCCGGCAAGTTTTTCACCGCCTTAACCCGCGCCGATGCCGCGCAGTTTTATCGCGCAGTCGGCGAATTCGGCGAGCGGTTTATTCGCTTCGAAAACGAATATCTGCAAATTCAGACGCATTAATAATGTCGTATTGCGGACGCATTTAATGTATCGCTGACTTTTGATTATTGCGATTAAATCGCCAATAATCGTCAATTAAATCGCATTATCAATGCCTTATCGCGGCTGGTCATTTTGGATGGTTTCCATTTAATTGACATTTTAATGGGCATTTTAATGGGCAATTTATTGGATAATTTATTTGCCAATTAAGTTGACATACCGCCGATTTTTTGGCATTAATCATTGCCAATGGGTTATATTGTTTTTGAGTGACCTAACGGTTTTGATTAAATCGCATCACAACGATTTAATTTTGCCTTGCCAATTATTCTTGACTAATCATTATTAACGACATACCAACAGAGGTTTTGCAATGAAACAATCCGCAAACCGCACCGCCAACACGGCGCAACATTCGCTTGCGCGCCGCGATTTTTTAAAGAAAGCCGCGGTCGCCGGCGTCGCGATTGGCGCATCACGCGCCGCCGTCGGCGCGCCGAATGACGACACCCAACCCACCGAAACTTCGCCGGCGCACGGCTATCGCGAAACCGCGCATGTGCGTCGCTATTACCGCTTGGCGAGATTTTGAATCGACGCGCGCTTTGAATCGGTGCAATGAGTCAACCAACTTAACAAACCACTGACAACCCATCGGGGGCGACAATGAAATTAACGCGCAAACAACCCAACGCCGCATCTTCGGCATCGACCAACACGATTGGCCGCCGCGCATTTTTGCAGCGTAGCGGGCTGACGCTTGGCGCCGGTGCGGCCGCGCTTGCGCCCGGGCGTGTGCGCAAGGCGCATGCGGCGAGCGCCGTTGCCGACGGCGAAGTGACGATTAAAAAGAGCGTGTGTACGCATTGCTCGGTCGGTTGCGGCGTGGTCGCCGAAGTGCAAAACGGCGTTTGGACCGGGCAAGAGCCGGATTTTGATTCGCCGTTTAACTTAGGAGCACATTGCGCCAAAGGCGCCTCAGTGCGCGAACACGGACACGGCGAACGCCGGCTGAAATACCCGATGAAATTGGTCGGCGGCAAATGGCGGCGCATCTCGTGGAAAACCGCCATCGACGAAGTCGGCGACAAGATGATTGAAATCCGCGAACAATCCGGCCCGGATTCGGTCTATTGGATGGGCTCGGCAAAACACAGCAACGAACAAGCCTATATGTTCCGCAAGTTTGCGGCGATGTGGGGCACCAACAACGTCGACCATCAGGCGCGCATCTGCCATTCGACCACGGTCGCCGGCGTCGCCAACACCTGGGGCTACGGCGCAATGACCAATTCCTACAACGACATGCACAACAGCAAGTGCATGCTGTTTATCGGCGCGAACCCGGCCGAGGCGCATCCGGTGTCGTTGCAGCACATATTCCGCGCCAAGGAAAACGGCGCGAAAATGATTGTCATCGACCCGCGATACACCCGCACCGCCGCGCACGCCGACCATTTTGTCCGCCTGCGTCCCGGCAGCGATGTCGCGTTTATTTGGGGCATGCTGTGGCATGTCTTCGAAAACGGCTGGGAAGACCGCGAATACATTCGCCAACGCGTCTATGGCTTGGATGAAGTGCGCGCCGAAGTCGCCAAATGGACGCCGAGCGAAACCGAACGAGTCACCGGCGCCTCCGAAGAGGAGGTGCGCACCGCCGCCGAGATGATGGCGAAAAACGCCCCGGCGACTTTTGTGTGGTGCATGGGCGGCACCCAACACACCATCGGCAACAACAACACGCGCGCCTATTGCGCCTTCCAACTTGCGCTCGGCAACATCGGCAAATCCGGCGGCGGTGCGAACATCTTCCGCGGGCATGACAATGTACAGGGCGCGACCGATTTTTGCGTGCTGTCGCATTCATTGCCCGGCTATTACGGACTCAGCGACGGCGCGTGGAAGCATTGGTCAAAAGTGTGGGGGCTGGAACACGATTGGGTTAAATCGCGGTTTAGCCCGGTGCGCATCGAAGGCGATTCCGGCAAGCCGGTGCATGCGATGAACTACAAAGGCATTCCGGTGTCGCGTTGGGTCGATGGCGTGCTCGAAGACCACATCGGTCAGCGCGACAACCTGCGCGCGATGGTGTGGATGGGGCATGCGGTCAACAGCCAAACGCGCGGGCCGGAAATGAAAAAGGCGATGGCCAAACTCGACATGATGGTCATCATCGACCCGTATCCGACGCATGCCGCGGTCATGCACGACCGCACCGACGGCGTGTATTTGTTGCCGGCATGTACGCAATTCGAAACCTACGGCTCGGTCACCGCATCGAATCGCTCGGTGCAATGGCGCGAACGGGTGATTGCGCCGCTGTTCGAATCGTTGCCGGACCACGTGATTTTGTATAAATTCGCGCGCAAGTTTGGGTTTGCCGATGAATACTGCAAAAACATTGCAGTCAACGACGACGAACCGCTGGTCGAAGACATCACCCGCGAATACAACAAAGGCATGTGGACGATTGGCTACACCGGGCAAAGCCCCGAGCGGCTCAAAGCGCACATGCGCAACAAACACACCTTCAACACCACCACCTTGCTTGCCGAAGGCGGGCCGGTCGATGGCGAGTATTACGGCATGCCGTGGCCGTGTTGGGGCACGCCCGAGATGCGTCATCCGGGCACGCCGGTGTTGTACGACACCAGCCGCCCGGTCGCCGAAGGCGGGCTGGCATTCCGCGCGCGTTTCGGCACCGAACACGAAGGCGTCAACATTCTGGCGGAGGATTCCTGGCCGAAAGGCTCGGAGATTCGCGATGGTCATCCCGAGTTCAGCGACAAACTGCTGAAAAATCTCGGCTGGTGGGACGATTTAACCCCGGCCGAACAAACCGCGGCCGAAGGCAAAAACTGGAAGACCGATTTATCCGGCGGCATTCAACGCGTCGCGATTGCGCACGGTTGCGCGCCGTTTGGCAACGCCAAAGCGCGCGCGATTGTGTGGACTTTCCCCGACCGCGTGCCGATTCACCGCGAACCGCTGTACACCCCGGATCGCGAACTGGCCGCCAAATACCCGACCTATGAAGACCGCAAGCGGTTTTACCGCCTGCCGACGCGCTATGCGTCGATTCAAGCGACCGATTATTCCAAAGACTTCCCGATGATTTTCACCAGCGGGCGGTTGGTCGAATACGAAGGCGGCGGCGAAGAAAGCCGCTCGAATCCGTGGCTGGCGGAATTGCAGCAGGATATGTTCTGCGAGATTCACCCGGCCGACGCCAATGACAACGATGTCGCGCACGGCGAGATGGTGTGGATTGAATCGCCCGAAGGCGCGCGCATCAAAGTCAAGGCGTTTGTAACCCGTCGTGTCGCGCGCGGCGTTTTGTTTGTGCCGTTCCATTTCGGCGGCTGGTATGAAGGCGAGGATTTGCTCGACAAATACCCGCGCGGCGCCGCGCCGTATGTGCGCGGCGAAGCCGGCAACACCGCGTTTACCTACGGCTACGATTCGGTAACGCAAATGCAGGAATCCAAAGTGTCGCTTTGTAGGGTTGAGGCGGCGTGATGGCTGTAGACACATCCAATCAATTTAATCACGCTTATTTAAGCGTGAAAGTTGGCATTACAATCACTATGCTTTCGGCGTTGTTAGGAACGATATGGCCGGTCACTGAAGTGAATTTAACCGGCATAATTCATGTTTCCGTGTTGGTTATGACAAGTGCGGCGTTGTGGTATGTCATTTGGGTCGGCCCAATCTTGTCGAATGCCCGCACCATTGTATTGTTTGGGTTGCATATTTTGGCAACCACTTATGCGCCGTTCATATCCAACAGCATTAAATACACATTTTAAAAATCGCCCAATGATGAAAAAACACCTTGCCCTGTGCTTGTTTCTTGGCGTTGCCGCGGCAATGCCATTCGCCGCACATGCGGAAAATGTGCTGACAGTAAATCAAGGGCGACCGTTATTGCCGGATATATCGACGAACCCCGGTAGCGTAGTAAACCCGGCCATTAAAGTTGCGGGAAAATCGATGCGCACAGGCATTATTCTCAAAACACTCGCTTCGTGGGGGGTGATTACGCCCAAAAGCGAAATCATGCTCAGTCTTTCATTGCCGGACTATATTACATTGCCTGAAAATGAACAGGTTAGGTGGCAATTTGACAAATCCGACTACTTGCCGGACGATGAATTGCGCGGCAACCGCATTAAAATTAACGCATGGCATCCTTTTAAGGTGACGGCAAAAGTCAACAATGTTGACGGCAATGTTGTTACTTTTTCATCCTTTGTTAATGTGGGTGAAGTGGAGGACAACTGAAACTCTAAACGTCCATCACCTCAATCCAAAGTGTCACTGTGCCGCGTACAAGCGGCGTAACCTCCGGGGGAAATCATCATGGCAAGAATGAAATTTTTGTGCGACGCCGACCGCTGCATCGAATGCAACGGTTGCGTCACCGCGTGTAAAAACGAAAACGAAGTGCCGTGGGGCGTCAATCGACGCCGCGTGGTCACGCTCGGCGACGGCGAAGTTGGCGAGAAATCCATATCGGTGGCGTGCATGCACTGCACCGATGCGCCGTGTGCGGCGGTTTGTCCGGTGGATTGTTTTTACACCACCGACGACGGCGTGGTGTTGCACGACAAGGATTTATGCATCGGTTGCGGCTATTGCCTGTACGCCTGCCCGTTCGGCGCGCCGCAATATCCGCAACAGGACGCCTTCGGCGTGCGCGGCAAGATGGATAAATGCACCTTCTGTGCCGGCGGCCCCGGCGACGACAACTCGCCCATCGAGACCGCCAAATACGGCCGCAACCGTCTGGCTGAAGGCAAGTTGCCGCTGTGCGCCGAGATGTGTTCGACCAAAGCCCTGCTCGCCGGCGACGGCGACATGGTGTCGGACATCTATCGCGAACGCGTAACCAAACGCGGCGGACGCTCGCAAAGTTGGGGCTGGGAATCGGCGTACGGCAAAACCGGTTAGTCGCGCGTTGGTTGCGCGGTTAATTACGGTTAATTGCGTTCATCGATGAACGAAGCCGCGCTTGACCGATAAACGACAGTTGCCCCAAACGTAACCCACAACCCGCAAACCGAAACGTGAATCGAATCGTGCCGCAAATCAAAATGCAAAGTGATGCGTCAATTGCATCGTCGACTATACGGTCGACTGCACGTTCAACCGCACGGTCAACCGTCGCCGCCGACGATGCCAACGGCAACATCGGCGGCGTACGTCGATTGGTTAAGCCGGCAACGTTGCTCGGCGTGTTGTTGAGTTGTGTGTTGTTGTCCGGCTGTTGGGAAAAATCCGGGGCGATTTGTTATCGCCCGGGCGTCTATCAAGGCGCGCCGGACCCGCTGGTCAACAACACCGACGACGCCGCTTTGGCCGCGCGCTTTGCGCGACAAACCGACCGTTAATGTCACCGCCCGTTCATTGCGTTAATTAACGACTTCGACTGTTGGCATCGACAACGCCGTTAACGTAATTACGAGCATCGTTACGAACATCGTTACGCCGACCCCATTGGTTAACACTCACCATTCACGCCCGAGGCAATCCACCATGAAAACAAAAAATTCACGTAGCCGCGCGATGGCGTTGGCGTTGGCGGCGGTGGTCGTTTGTGCGACGGCGTTGCCGACCGCATCGTATTTTGTCGGCGCACCCAACGCGCATGCGCAAACCGCCATCGATGAAATCAACCCGCGCGCCGATTTATGGCGCGCCGTGCGGCGCGGCGAAGCCGGCTACACCTCATTGCCGGGCTTTGAGCGCGGCGTGTTGATTAACAACGGCGGGCAAAACTGGCGCGAGATGCGCAACGGCGTCATCGCCACTTACGGCGGCTGGGCGATTATCGGCGTGTTGCTGGCGCTTGCGCTGTTTTACGCGGTGCGCGGCAAAATCAAACTGCATGGCGAAACCTCCGGCATGCGCGTGCCGCGCTGGCGACGCTGGGAACGCATCATGCATTGGTATACCGCCGGCTTGTTCATCGTGTTGGCGATTACCGGGTTAAGTTTATTGTTTGGGCGCGTCGTGCTGATACCGTTGCTCGGCGCCGCCGGCTTTGCCAATTGGGCAACGCTGTCGATTAATCTGCATAACATCATCGGCCCGTTCTTTTCGCTCGGCGTGTTGGCGATGTTGTTGTGCTGGGTCAAAAACAACCTGCCGACCCGCGCCGACCTCCAATGGCTGAAGCAAGGCGGCGGCATCATCGGCACATCCCACCCCAGCGCCGGCAAAGCCAACGGCGGCGAAAAAATTTGGTTTTGGCTGGTGATTTTTGTCGGCTTAGGCGCGGTGTGCATAAGCGGCTTTGGCTTGATTGGCTGGCTCGGCGCGATTGGCTTGGTCGACAACAGCCGCGCCGACATGCAGTTCATGCATCAAATCCACGCCGTCGCCGCGCTTTTATGGATTGTGGTGTTCTTCGGGCATGTTTACATCGGCACCATCGGCACCGAAGGCGCGCTCGAAGGCATGACGCGCGGGCATGTCAGCGTCGAATGGGCAAAGCAACATCACGATTTGTGGTATGACCAAGTAAAGCATCAAGCCACCACCGACGCCGGCGACTCAACGCCGCCGAACGCGGGCGCCGAGCCGCTCGCGCGCCATTCGTAACAACGCTCGAGCCACGCTCGAAGCGCCGTCCAATCACCGTCAATCCCCTTCGAACGCCTCGAATCGCGCCGCGATGATGCGCCAAAACCATGCGCCTATTTAAGGGCAAATCGCCCGAAGCCGCCTTGCCGCCGGTGGTGCGCAACGCGATTGAACGCCAGCAGGACGGCAGCGAACGTCTGATTGGCTGGATTCAACTCTCGATATTATTGGCTTTCGCCGCGCTCTACATTGCCGCGCCGAAAACCGCGCCAAGCGGTGCGGCGTTCGAACCGGTGCCGGCGTTTTTGCTTGCGTATTTTGCGTTCACCTGTTTGCGCCTGTATTTGGCGCATAAAATCAGCCTGCCGTTTTGGTTTTTGTTGCTGTCGATTTTGGTCGACATGGCGCTGTTGCTCGGCTTGATTTGGTCGTTTCATTTGCAATACGCCCAGCCGCCGGCGTTTTATTTAAAGGCGCCGACCCTGCTGTATATCTTCATCTTCATCGCCTTGCGCGCCTTGCGGTTTGAGCCGCGCTATGTGCTGCTCGCAGGCCTAGTCGGCGCCGGCGGTTGGTTGTTGTTGGTTTCGCTTGCCATCGGAGCCGACCCTTCGGCAATCACCCGCGACTATGTCGAATACTTGACATCGAATCGCCGTGTGCTAGTCGGCGGCGAAGTCGACAAAATCATCTCGATAGGCGTGGTCACCGCCGTGCTCGGCGTGGCGATTGCGCGCGCACGGCGATTGTTGATTGAATCGATTGTCGAAGCCAACGCCGCCGCCAATCTTTCGCATTTTGTCCCCAGCGGCGTCGCCGACCGCATCGCGGCCAGCGGCGGCTCATTAATCGACGCCCGCCCGGAAACCCGCGAAGCGACAATTTTATTCGCCGATTTGGAATCGTTTACCACGATGTCCGAAAAACTCAGCCCGGATGAATTAATCGCCACGGTCAATGAATACCTGTCGGTGATTCACGCGCCGATTAAAAAACACCACGGCGAAATTTGTTTGTTCGAAGGCGATGCGATTATGGCGAGTTTCAATCTGCCCGGCGTCGACCCCAATCACGCCGACAACGCCGTCGCCACCGCCTTGGCGATACAACGCCTGCTGGCCGGGCGCACTTTTGCAAGCGGCGTGCAACTGCGCGCGCGCATCGGCGTCAACACCGGCAACATCGTCGGCGGCTTTGTCGGCACCGCCGACCGCCTCAACTACACCGTATACGGCGACAACGTCAACATCGCCGCGCGCTTGGAACAACTCAACAAGGAATACGGCACTTCGATTTTGGTGTCCAAACGCACCGTCGAACTCTGCCACTCAAAAAAAATCCGCTTCACCGCCAAAGCCGCCGCCGTGTTGCGCGGGAGACATTCGGCGATTGAGGTGTTTACGCCGAGTGACGCCGAGTGAGATTGAGTGCGCGGCGGGTTGTTGTTACTTTTTGTTTTGCGGTTTTTTTAATTGATTTCGGTAACGGCATAAAGCATATGCGGCAAGAGCAAATATCCCAACCGTAAAAAATCCGTATAGGTCCAGATTCAGCCACGCGACCCATGACTCGATGAAACCCCAAATGATTCGCTCCAATCCCCATTGCGGTGCGATAATTTTTGCCGCAAACACTGTCGCCGCAAACGACCACGCGATGAAAAAAAGCCAACTTAAGGCGATGTTGGTTCGGGATATTGAGTAGGTGCGTCCGTCCTTCGTAGCAGGTTGCGTCGCGGGTTGCGTCTTGTAGCGCGCAGGGTAGTCGCTTTCCAAATACTCTATCTTGTTTTCCCAATGCTCTTGCCAGCGTTTCGATGCCGTATTAATCGCAAACCACGCCGCCGATACAACCACGCCGATAATCGACACGATGAACTTGAAAAAATCCAATTCCTCGGCATTCATACTCGCGCTCGCCACCAACAAGCCCAAGCCGGCAAGCAAAAACCCTTGGAATGTCGCAACATAAGTCGCGCGTTTCCAAGTAAGTTCGATTTCGAATTTGCGTATATCGTGGGCGCGTTCTAATGCGAGGTCGCGCAACTCACTCGTGTCCTCTTCATCCGGCGCGTCCGCTTTATTTTCTCCACTCGCATCATCCATTTCGTCAATGTCATTAACTTCTTTCATTTCATTCACCTTATTAAATTACCATTCACAAAAACTGCCATCGGCATCCGCCTAATTTTGCGGCGACTTGTCTGCGCGGCAGGATTTTAATATAATTGGATTGACATTTGTGCAATTCGCCGTTACATTTTAATTGTATTTCTCAAACATTCGGTCGCCATTGGGGCATGCCGATAGTTACCAGGAGCTTATAATGTACGAAGACATATACACCGAAGATGAACTTTTGCAAATCTGGGAAAACGCGCGGATTATCCGCGGTTATGACCCGAAAATTGTGCGCAGGGATATGTTGTGCAATCCGATCGAGTGGAAAAATTATGGCAAGGAGGTTGCCACCGGCTGGACAGTCGAATACCACCTTCCGCCGTCACGGGGTGGGTCAGATAAATTGACCAACTTGCGTCCGATACATTGGTCGGGCACCATCAACCGTGAGCCGATTACCGAACCGGTAAGTCCGACGCGAGACGAAGTGGTGTTAAGCGAATAATCCGCGTCGCTTTAAGTCGCCGGATTTAATTTGCCACCCCACGATATTGCCGAGCAACAAGGCGATAAAAATCGCCGCCGGCAGTTTGCTTTGTTTTTTCTGTTTAACGATTCATTTGGTGCGCGCGGCTTCGCGGCGTTGTTGCATTTTATGCACTTGCACGGGCGTGGTTTTGATGCAAAATACAGCGATACAAAACCGCAATTCATACCGATATCGATGACAATCGCGCGCCCTTGTCCTGCGAAGTGATGCTCGCCGCACAATATCTCACCAACGAAGTTCATCAATCGATAGTCCAACAACCGCCGAATTTTAAATGACAGATTTATATTTTAAATGCCAGATTTATAATTGTTCACCAATAATTGCGGATTGGCTTGTTGTAAATAAAACGACAAGTGCAATGCGAAGTAAAAAATCAACAAATGCGGATAGGCGCGGATTATAACAAAAGCAACCGCACCGCTTCAAAACGCCGCATCAACATCACCCCGCCGCCTGTTCGTCGACGCAATGAATTATTTGTCCGCGGTAAAAATTTCGCCGGCGAAAATTTTGCGCGCGGTGCGCAGTATGCCGGCGGAATGCAGCGTCAAGGCATCGCCTTGATGTTCATAATTAAACACCGCTTCGATGACGCCGCTTAAATGTTCAATCACAAACGGTTTGCCTGATGCGCACGGTGCGGCGAGTTCGGCGGTTAATGCGCCAACGCACAGCGCGCTTGCGCCGGTGCATAGCGCGCCGGTTACCGCATAACTCGGATGAAAAGTCCACGGCGTTAAATACCGCGCGGCGATGTGACCGCCTTGGCGCGCGCGCGCCAGCAACGCCACCTTGGGGATGACTTTGTTGCGCACATCGCCCAAGTTCATTTTTGCGCCGGCTTGGATTCGCAACCGCTCGATTTTTTCGAATAATTTGGCGTTGGCGTCGAGGGGGCGGCGCGCATCATCCAATGACACGCCGAAATCTTCGCATCGCGCAAACACCATCGGCATCGCAACATCGACGCAACTCACTTCGACGCCGTCGATACGATCGCGCGCATTGCCGGTCGGCAACAACGCGCCGCTGGCGGCGCCGACCACATTCATAAAATTCAGCCGCACAGGCGCGGCACCGCCGGGCACGCCGGCGATTTGTGCGTCGCCGATGTAGTTGACCGCATTGTTCGGCGTTTCGATATGCGCCTCGACCAATGCGTCGGTGTTGAGATTGCGGATGCGCACGCGGGTGGTTGCGCCGTCGATGGTCGCCAAACCCATCTCCAATGCGGCCGGGGCGACGCCGGCGAGAATGTTGCCGCAGTTCGGCGTGAAATCGACTTCGCGGCGGGTGGTATGCACTTGCGCAAACAAATAATCAATCTCCGCCCACTCGTGGTCGGCGCGCGACAACACTGCGGCTTTGCTGGTGGTCGGCTGTCCGCCGCCGACGCCGTCGACTTGCAGCGGTGAACCCGCGCCCATGGCCGCGATTAAAAACTCACCGAGTTTGTCGCGCGCGCGCGGCACATCGGCGGCGTTGAAATACGCGCCGCGCGACGTGCCGCCACGCATCAGGATGCATGGAGTGGCGGTCAACGCCGACGAAGAAGATGCGGGCGAAGACGACACGTTGTTCACAACCCGGACAACGGCCAAGGCAACTCCACCAATTGCTGCAACAAGCCGGCCGGGAAATCGCGGTTTAACATGCCGGCCAACGTGATGATAAAGAGCAGCGCACCGAGTGTTATCGGCGCGATTTTGCGCCAGGTGAATCGTTCATGCACGCGCAAAAACGCGACAAAGAAAATCGCCAGCGCGATGACAAAACCAAACAACGCGGTCAACGCCAACAACGACACAAACCACCCCAAGGTCGGCCATAAGCCGCGCACATTGGCGGCGTCGGCAACAGTGGTTTGAAACAGCGCGGCGTCTTTGCGAAACGCCATGTGCGCCAACAACACCGCGCAACCCAACAACGACAGCCCGGCCACCGTCGCCGGGAACACTTTGTCAATCAATACATTGAGCCGCATCGCATCGATGAACGCAATCGCAAAAAATATGCACAGCCCGGCCGCAAACAACACCGCCGGGCGTTTGGCCGAGGCGCGACTTGGCACGGCGGATGCTTGCATGGTGCGCAGTTGTTTGACGCCGAGCCACACCGACACGACAATCACCGCAATCAACGTAACGCCAATCGGCGAAAATAAATAGGTCAACATCCCCTCGAGGCCGAGCGATTTTTTCTTGAGCAATGCGATTTGCGTCGCTTGATAAGTGTACACCTCGGCTTGTTCGGCCAGTACAAAGCCGATGAGAAACGCCGGACGCGACCAACCGAATCGGCGCATCATGATGCCGAGCAATCCGATGACCACCAGCGCAACCACATCCCATAAAGTTTGTTTGGTTTGGAAGGCGGCGAAGGCGATGAGCATGAATAAAAACGGCGCGAGTTGCCCGAAGCGAATCGTCGTCAGGCGCGCGATGCCGCCGGATAAAAAGATGCACAAGCCGGCGCCGAGAATATTCGCCAACGCCAGCGACCAAACCACCGTGTAGGCAATCGGCAAATCGCCGCGAATCATTTGCGGACCGGCTTCATAGCCGAGCAAAATCATGCCGCCGATGAACACCGCCATCGACCCCGAGCCGGGAATGCCGAACAACAAGGTCGGCACCAACCCGCCGCCTTCCTTGGCGTTGTTGGAGGATTCGGGGCCGATGACGCCGCGAATTTCGCCGCGACCGAATCGGCTTTTGTCGCGGGTGGATTGCATGCTGTGTCCGTAGGCAATCCAATCGACCACCGAACCGCCCATGCCCGGCACGACGCCGACCAATACGCCAATCGCCGCGCAACGCAACGACAGCCATTTGTTGCGCCACCAATCGGCGACGCCGTCGGCCCAGCCGGCGCCGAGTTTTGCGCGCTTTGATATCGCGCGGTCTTGGCGCAACAGCGCAATGATTTCCGGGATTGCAAAGATGCCGAGGCTGACGACCACCAGGCTAAAGCCGTCCTGCAGATACCACACGCCGAAATCCATCCGCGACGAACCTTGCGCCGGGGCTTCGCCGAGCGCGCCGACCATCGCGCCCAAGCCGACCGCTATCAACCCTTTTAGCAGGTTGTTGCCGGCCAATACGCCGACCATCGAAAAGCCGAGTATGGTGAGCAACAACAATTCGGGGATGCCGAACGCCAGCACCAACGGCCGCGCAATCAAAATAAAGAAGGTCAACAAAAACGCGCCGAACAATCCGCCGAACAACGATGAAGTAAACGCCGCAGCCAAGGCGCGCGCGGCGTTGCCTTGTTTGGATAACGGGAAGCCGTCGAGCACGGTGGCTTGCGACGCCGATGAGCCGGGGATGCCGAGCAGCACTGAGGCGAAGGTGTCCGAGGTTGGTATCACCGCAACCAAGCCGACCATCAACGACAAGCCGGACACCGGATCCATGCCGTAGATAAACGGCAACACCATCGACAACCCGGCGATGCCGCCGAGCCCGGGAAACACGCCGACGCACAACCCGAGCAACACGCCGCCGGCGAGATAGAACATCGCCTGCGGTGAAAAAATCAGCGCAAACGCCTCGTTAAGCGCGGGTAATGCAAGATTAAAAAATTCCATAACGCTTGACGAGGGGTTGCGCTGATGCGGTGGTTGACGTTGGCGACGCGCGCATTATCGTGAATCGAAGTCGCGCCGAAGTCGAAGCGAAGTCGAATCGAATTCGAACCGCACTCGAATCGCATTCGAATCGCCCGTACGCAAATCGAAATCGAAGCGAAGTCGAGAGACGAATTAAGCGCGCAAGAAAGTGTGCAAGCCAATGCACAAGCAACGCGCCGACCAACCGCATAACGGGTTGGTCGACGCCGCGCACAATGCGCGCGTTGCGCGAGGCTTGCGGCAGTGGATACTACAGTTCGACGCCATAACGTTCGCCCAGCCAGTTTTTAATCCAGACCTTTGCCGACTCGGCGACCACGGTGCCTTGCACCAATTTCTTTTCGGCGGCTTTGCCGACCGATTGCGGATACACGCCAAGGCGGGATTTGGAAATCTCGGCAAAATCCGGGCGGTCAATCACTTTGGCAAACGCCTTCGAATAGGTTTTGATGACGTCGCGCGAGGCGCCTTTCGGCAAAAACACCATCTTTTGCGCCGGAAAGCCGGCGACAAAAAACGCCTTCCACGCATCCCAAGCGTCGCCCGACGGCGCCTTGCCGTGAACTGATGTGTAGACCTCCTTAAACGTCGGGATATCCGGGAAGGTCGGGTCGCGCACAATTCGCCCGCGTTTATCCAACGCGCCCCAGGTCATCATCGGCACGGCTTTGCCTTCTTCGACCAACGGCGTCACCTTGGACAAAAACGCCGACGAGGTTTGATAATCGATGTTGACTTCGCCGCGTTCGAACATCAATCGCCCGTCGCCGCGTCCTTTGATGCCGAACACCGGGTCGACCTTCAGCCCCAACATTTCCCACGCCAGCAACGGCACCAAATCCAAACGGGTTGCGCCTTGCGAGCCGTAGATGAAGTTGACGTTGTTGATGACGTCGCGCGGGTTGTTTGCCCAACGCTTCGCCAACTTCGGCGGCAAGTATGCAACCCCGCCGGTGGCGGTCGCCAGCACGACATGCCAATCGGCGTAATCGTATTTGACGCGCTTGTCGCCGAGCAAAAACGGGAATTGCGTCGACCCCGAAGTGCCGAGAATGGTCAAGCCGTCCGGCTTGGCGCGGCTGGCAAACCAGTTGGCGCCTTTGGTCGAACCCGCGCCCGGCACGTTTTTAACCACAACGCTCGGACGCCCCGGCAACGCTTCGGACAACAGCGGCGCGTAAAACCGCGCCCACTTATCCGAGCCGCCGCCTTCTTTAAACGGAATCACCCATTCAATGTTCTTGCCGGCAAAATCGGCGGCGCCGACTTGCATCGACACCAACGCCAGCGCGACGCAGACCGCCGCAAAAAACTTTTTCATCGCGTTCATTTCATTCCTCCGCATCAGCGGTTAAGTGTTAATAGTTTAACTTTCACAACGTTGTCGCAATCACTATCACAATCGACATCGACATCAACATCGAAATGGCTATACGAAATCGACATGGCAATCGAGATGGCGATGGCAACACAAGACAAGCGCGGCAATTGCCGCCCGCGAAAATTGTATGCAATCGCCGTGCGCCGCGCAACCTTAGCGGTCGAGGACGCGCGGATTGACCGCGTGAATCGGCGCGCCTTGTTGATAGGCGACGATTTGATCGAAGACATCGGCGAATTGAATCTCAAACTCATCGAAGGTCACAAAGCCGATGTGCGGCGTGCAAATTACGTTTGGCAACGCCAACAACGGTTCGTCGGCGGCGGTCGGCTCACAGTCGAAAACATCCAACGCCGCGGCGCCCGGCGCGCCGTTTTGCAATGCGCGCAACAACGCACCCGGCGCGATTAAGCCGGCGCGGCTGGTGTTAATTAACGTCGCGCTCGGTTTCATTGCCGACAAATCGGCGGTCGTGACGATGCCGCGCGTCGCCGGCGTCAACCGTAAATGCAACGACAGCACATCGCACGATGCAAAAAATTCGCGGCGGTCGTCGATGAACATAAAGCCGTCGGCTTGGCTGCGCGCGCGCGATTGTTCGCGCCCAAACACAACCGCCTGCATGCCAAACGCGCGCGCATAATCGGCGACCACCGCGCCGATGCGTCCGTAGCCATACACGCCAAACCGTTTGTTGCGCGCGGTGTGGCCGACGCCGGTTTGCCAAACGCCTTGCTGCAACGCGCGCATCTGTTGCGGGATGCGCCGCAACGCGGCTAGCATTAACCCAAACGTCAATTCGGCCGCGGCGTATGACGGCGCGCGCGCCGCCAAATTCGTACACACCAACACGCCGCCATCAGTGCAGGCGTCGATATCGATGTGCGGATACACGCCGCGTTGGCTGATTAATTTTAGATTCGGCAACCGCTCAATTAAATCGCGCCGCACTGCGGTGCGTTCACGAAACAACACCAACGCTTCGACATCGCGCAACCGTTCGGCGAGCGCATCGATGTCTTCGATATGGTCATTCCAAATCGTCACTTCGTGCCCGGTCAATTTGGCAAAGCACGGCAACGTTCGAATCGTATCGAAGTAATCATCCAAAATTGCAATTTTCATGGCGTTGGTGTTGGTTAACGTTACGTTGTACGCGACGGCAAACGCGTTAGTTGCTGTGTTGATTGCCGCGCCGTTGTTGTGTGTGGTGCAAGTTAACGTTGCGTTGTAATGACGACAAGTATACTATGCGCGCGTTGGTTGTTTGTTTACCGTTTGTGCATTTGTTAATTGTTCATCGTTAACTGTTCATCGTTTTTGTCCGTTTGTTAATTGTGAATAGTTAATAATTAATAGTTATCGAATCGCACTCGCGCGAATCGAATTTGGAATGCGAATCAACAACGGTTGCCTGTCGGTTAACTTGTTACTTAACTTGCCGTTTGAATGCTTGCTTGTTCCCCATCGTTTGTCGCGCATCGTTTGTCCCTCATTGTTACCGCTTTGATTCCCCAAATGCCGTTGCAGCCGTTCGCCGCCGTCGCCCGCGCCATCGTCACGCTCGGCATTGGTTTATTGTTCGGTGCGTTGTGTCACTTCATCGGGTTGCCCGCGCCGTATTTGCTCGGCAGTTTATGCGGCGTATGGGCCGGCGGCGCGTTGATTAAACCGTTGCGCGACAAGTTGGCGGTGCCGCGCGCGTTCATCATCGCGATTCTGCTCGGGCTTGGCGTGGTCATCGGCGGCGTGTTCACCGCCGAGTTGTTCGCCAACGCCGCGCAATGGTCGGCGTCATTGCTCGGGTTAATCTTTGCGACCGCGCTCGCCACCGCATGCGGGTTTTGGCATCTCACCGTCGCGCGCGGCTACGACAAAAATCTCGCGCTGCTGTGTTGCTTGCCGGGCGGTCAAGCCGAAGCGGTCGCCGTCGGCGGCATGCTCGGTGAAAAGGATTATGTCGTCGCGATTTGCCATTTGACCCGCGTCGTGCTGGTGTTTTTCCTGACGCCGATATTATTGAGCGCGGCGTTCAGCGGCGATGCGACCGACGCATCCAATGCGGCATTGACCGACCTGCCAAGCGTCGTCGATGTCGCGCCGTTGGCGTTGGCGCAATTTTTCGGCGTCGCCGTCGGCGGCTATCTCATCGCCTTGCTGATACGTCTGCCGATGCCGCATCTGCTCGGCCCAATGTTGTTAAGCGGCGCGCTGCATTTTGTCGGCGCGGTCAACACGCCGCGCATCGCCGAGTTTATGTTGCTCGCGCAAATCACGGTCGGCGGTTTCGTCGGCGCAAAATTGGCGCGCGTCACGCCGGCGGAGTTGACCGGCTATCTGCGCGATTCGCTGGTCAACGCCGCGCTCATCGTTGCGATATACTGCCTGACCGCGTTGGCGCTGGCGCGGTTCGTCGATGCATCGCCGGCCAATCTGCTGTTGGCGTTCATCCCCGGCGGCATTTACGAAGTGACGTTGTTGACCTTTTTATTCGGTTTTGATTTGGCTTTCGTCGCCTTTCATCATGTGTTTCGCGTGTTGCTGATTTACCTCGCCCTGCCGTTCATCACCAAAAAATTTCGCGCACCACCGCAGTAAAATTCGGCACCAATATGAAAAACGCCCTGCCGCCGCATCCAACCACCGACCTGCACGACGCCAATCCAAACGCGCTGCGCTGCACGTTGCCGTTTGTGGATTACGGCGCAACCCGTCTCTTCGCCGGTCGCATTCGCACCGTGGTCACAATGGAGGATTCCAAACTCGCGCAATCGCTGTTTTCCCAACCCGGCGAAGGCGGCATCGCGGTCATCGACGGCGGCGGCTCAATGCGCACCGCAATGTTGGGCGACCGCTACGCCGCCATCTGCGCCGAAAACGGCTGGTCCGGCGTCATCATAAACGGCGCCATCCGCGACGCCGAACGCCTCGCCGACATCCCCCTCGGCATAAAAGCCCTCGCCGCCACCCCAACCCGCAGCGCCAAAACTGGCATCGGCGCGATTGATGTGCCGGTGGCATTCGGCGGGGTGTTGTTTGTGCCGGGGGATTGCGTTTATTGCGATTTGGACGGGGTGGTTGTTGGGCGGGGGGTGTTGGGGGTGGAATAACAACGAGAGTTTGACAAATCCGTTATTTATACATGAATTGCCTACAAATCCACTCTGCGGCTTAATGGCGGTGTGCTTGTCATCCTGACAAACACACGCCGGTATCTCTATCTATGAGACAAGTTCTTGCTGTCCCGGCAAGAAAACTTCACCACATCAACAACTCGGCGATGACGACTACTCTTCGTCGTCGTCATCATCGTTATCCAGATGCCCCATCCGCTCACGATTTTCCATATCCGCATCGTAAGCGTCATTGTTCGGATTTTTTACGTCCGAACGGTCATCGTTTGGATTGCGTCCATTGGACATGACAACCTCCACATCGTTAAGTTAAAAATAACCTTTATCAAAAAAATAAAGGCGCCAAAAACAAAAATGTACGTCGGCTGTCGCCGTGTTATTTGTCATCCGGTTCGTCTTCCAGCCGCCCGGTGAATAACGCCCAGAAATAAATAATCAGGAGCGGTATGCCAGTCACCAAGGCAAACACTAATAATGGGTCCATAAATCACCTCCGCACAAAGGATGCAACGATTAATGCAATGCCTACGATAGACACACTATACACATTGAAATCCCACACTTCAAACGCCCCTTGCAACACGCCGCCGGCCAACAAAACCAACCCGAAGTTTCGCAAAAAAGCGGGGAATTCCTTTAAATCCAAGCGCATTTCTTAATCCTTCGGTTGTGCGACAAACGGCGACGGCTTGCCGCATCGGCGAAGCGGTTTGCGGCGCCATTAATAAATATAACGCCATCGAGTGATGGCGTTATGGAAAAATAAAATGCCCGGCGGTGACCTACTTTCACGTGGGGAGACCCCACACTATCATCGGCGCGAAGCGTTTTCACTTCTGAGTTCGGGATGGAATCAGGTGGTACCCGCCTGCTATGGCCGCCGGGCAAATCGGTCGTGTTGTTCAATTTGCAAATTGAACAACATTGGGCAGTCATCGGCGCATTTGCCTTAACTCGCATAGAGCCAAACCCCTTGGGGTTGTATGGCCAAGCCGCACGGGCAATTAGTACCGGTTAGCTTCATCCATTACTGGACTTCCACACCCGGCCTATCAACGTTGTAGTCTTCAACGACCCTTCAGGGGGCTTTCGCCCCGGGAGACCTAATCTTGAGGGGGGCTTCCCGCTTAGATGCTTTCAGCGGTTATCCCGTCCGTACATAGCTACCCGGCGATGCCACTGGCGTGACAACCGGAACACCAGAGGTACGTCCACTCCGGTCCTCTCGTACTAGGAGCAGCTCCTCTCAAGTCTCCGACGCCCACGGCAGATAGGGACCAAACTGTCTCACGACGTTCTAAACCCAGCTCGCGTACCACTTTAAATGGCGAACAGCCATACCCTTGGGACCGGCTACAGCCCCAGGATGTGATGAGCCGACATCGAGGTGCCAAACACCGCCGTCGATGTGAACTCTTGGGCGGTATCAGCCTGTTATCCCCGGAGTACCTTTTATCCGATGAGCGATGGCCCTTCCATACAGAACCACCGGATCACTAAGACCAACTTTCGTTCCTGCTCGACGTGTCTGTCTCGCAGTCAAGCACTCTTATGCCTTTGCACTAACCGCACGATTTCCGACCGTGCTTAGAGTACCGTAGCGCTCCTCCGTTACTCTTTGGGAGGAGACCGCCCCAGTCAAACTACCCGCCACACATGGTCCCGGACCCGGATAACGGGCCTCGGTTAGGGCCCCAAACAAACAAGGGTGGTATCTCAAGGACGGCTCCACGCAGACTGGCGTCTGCGCTTCAAAGCCTTCCACCTATCCTGCACATGCCTGTTCAGAGTCCAGTGTGAAGCTGTAGTAAAGGTTCACGGGGTCTCTCCGTCTAGCCGCGGGTACGCTGCATCTTCACAGCGAGTTCAATTTCGCTGAGTCTCTGGTGGAGACAGTGTGGCCATCGTTACGCCATTCGTGCAGGTCGGAACTTACCCGACAAGGAATTTCGCTACCTTAGGACCGTTATAGTTACGGCCGCCGTTCACCGGGGCTTCGATCCGGAGCTTTGCCATGCGGCTAACCCCATCACTTAACCTTCCGGCACCGGGCAGGCGTCACACCCTATACTTCCTCTTGCGAGTTTGCAGAGTGCTATGTTTTTAGTAAACAGTCGCAGCCACCTCTTTATTGCAACCTCTCTCGGCTCCACCCGCAAGGGGCTTCACCTGGCAGAGGCACACCTTCTCCCGAAGTTACGGTGTCATTTTGCCGAGTTCCTTCACCAGAGTTCTCTCAAGCGCCTTGGGATTCTCACCCCGCCCACCTGTGTCGGTTTGGGGTACGATCAAATATAACCTGAAGCTTAGAGGGTTTTCCTGGAAGCATGGCATCAATTGCTTCGCGCTAATAAAAGCGCTCGTCGTCACGCCTCGGCTTGACTAAGGACCCGGATTTGCCTAAGTCCTCAACCTACGCGCTTAAACCGGGACATCCAACACCCGGCCAATCTAGCCTTCTCCGTCACCCCGTCGCAGTTATATTCGGTTCAGGAATATTAACCTGATTCCCATCGACTACGCCTTTCGGCCTCGCCTTAGGGGTCGACTCACCCTGCGCCGATTAACGTTGCGCAGGAAACCTTGGGCTTTCGGCGTGCGGGCTTTTCACCCGCATTATCGCTACTCATGTCAGCATTCTCACTTCCGATACCTCCAGCATGCCTCACGGCACACCTTCAACGGCCTACGGAACGCTCCTCTACCGTGCAAAAGGTTGAACAAAATGAATCGCCGGCGAATCATCGAGAAAAACCGATGGATAAAATCAACCGATAAAACTGGATGATTCGCCGAAGTTTGAAGTTTTACAATCGGGCAAGCAAGTTACATCTTGTTGACGACTTCCCTCAATTGCTCGATCGCACCGCGCTCCAAAAAAACGGTTTGGCGCACATTGCCGAGGCATTCACGCCCCGAGGTGTCATGCAACCGAATCTTGACCACACCGCTGAGTCGGTCACCGACCACTTCGGCGCGATTGACCGGCGTCTGGCCTTGCGGCGCATCCACACGGCCGAATTCGGCCCGATAAAACTTCTTGATTGTTGCCATGATTAACGCCTCGCTTAATTGATGAATAAAAAGGACCGGCATTATGGCACATGATTCACTTTGTTCAACCTTCTGCACCCGCGATTTCGGTACACACCTTGAGCCCCGGTATATCTTCCGCGCAGGCTGACTCGACCAGTGAGCTATTACGCTTTCTTTAAATGATGGCTGCTTCTAAGCCAACATCCTGGCTGTCTGAGCCTTCCCACATCGTTTCCCACTAAGATGTGTTTGGGGACCTTAATCGGCGGTCTGGGCTGTTTCCCTTTCGACGACGAAACTTATCTCCCGCCGTCTGTCTCCCGTGATTACACTTTCCGGTATTCGGAGTTTGCTATGGGTTGGTACCGCTAGATGCGGCCCTAGCCATGACAGTGCTCTACCCCCGGAAGTGAAACACGAGGCACTACCTAAATAGTTTTCGAGGAGAACCAGCTATCTCCGGGCTTGTTTAGCCTTTCACTCCTAACCACAGCTCATCCACTGATTTTTCAACATCAGTTGGTTCGGTCCTCCAGTCGGTATTACCCGACCTTCAACCTGGCCATGGCTAGATCGCCCGGTTTCGGGTCTAATCCCAGCAACTATTGCGCCCTGTTAAGACTCGCTTTCGCTGCGGCTCCCCTATGCGGTTAACCTTGCTACTGAAATTAAGTCGCTGACCCATTATACAAAAGGTACGCAGTCGCCAATCCGAAGATCGGCTTCCACTGCTTGTACACATACGGTTTCAGGTTCTATTTCACTCCCCTAACAGGGGTTCTTTTCGCCTTTCCCTCACGGTACTGGTTCACTATCGGTCGATAAGTAGTATTTAGCCTTGGAGGATGGTCCCCCCATGTTCAGACAGAGTTTCACGTGCTCCGTCCTACTCGATTTCGCTTTGCAAGCCCTTTCGTGTACCGGGCTTTCACCTTCTATGGCCGCACTTTCCAGAGCGTTCCACTAAAACTTGCAAAGGTTAAGGGCTGGTCCCCGTTCGCTCGCCACTACTTGGGGAATCTCGGTTGATTTCTTTTCCTCCGGGTACTTAGATGTTTCAGTTCCCCGGGTTCGCTTCGTACGCCTATGTATTCAGCGCACGATAACCGCCGAAGCGGTTGGGTTTCCCCATTCGGAAATCCCCGGGTCAAAGCTAGTTTGTCAGCTTACCGGGGCTTATCGCAGACTACCACGTCCTTCATCGCCTCTTATCGCCTAGGCATCCACCGTATGCGCTTTGTCGCTTGACCATACAACCCCAAAAAGTTTGCGCCAGCGATGACGGCAAACGCCGCAATCTTAGGCTCGCCAGATTTGGAGTCGTCGGCTGAACTCTTACGAGTTATGCAACATACAAATGTATTTATGCAAAACGCAAAGGCTTGCGCCTTCGCATTTTCGCACCCGCGCCAACGGAATTTGCCGATGTGAATAACATTAACAAATTCGCGCTTGCGCGCGCCTTTGACTACCCAAGTTGTAAAAGAACAAAACCGACTCGGCAAGGCCTAGCCGGCTCCAACAAATAAACCGTGCGCATCGTACACCAACATCACGCGCAAGTCGAATCAAATCGATTGCACAATGTCGATGACAATGAAAACGACAACCGCCGCAAAACTGGTGGAGCCAGGCGGGATCGAACCGCCGACCTCCTGCGTGCAAGGCAGGCGCTCTCCCAGCTGAGCTATGGCCCCCGTTGCTGACGCGGCCAATCCGTCGGATAAGCGGGCGGATTATACGCATTTCCGCGCGCGACGCAAGCGGTTTTTTGGTTTTTTTGCGTTTATTCGCAATGATTTGCAATGATTTGCGCTGATTTGCGTTTCGATGCGCTGCGTTAAATCTGGAAAATATAGTAATCGCGCAATTGCTCATCGTTCATTTGTGCAGTGTGTTCAATCTCGGCGCGCTTAATCGCCGCCAAATTGTCGACCAATTCCGCGCCAACCGCCTCGACCAACACGGCGTCGCCTTGAAGTTCGTCCAAGGCAATCGCCAGATTGTCGGGCACGCCGTCTTCGGCATCGTGGGATTCCAAGCAATCGGCGGTTTCCGCCGGCGGCAACGCGTAATTGTGTTGCACGCCCAATCGCGCGGCTTGCAACACCGCCGCGATTGCCAGATGCGGATTGGCGCCGGCGTCGGCCATGCGGTGTTCGATGCGCGCGTGTTCGCCGGTTTCCGAGGTGATGCGCGTTGTGACGCCGCGATGGTCGGCGCCCCAATTGCGCCAATAGCCGGATAAACTCGCCGGCTGCAGGCGGCGATACGAATTGACCGTCGGCGCCAGCAATCCGGCCAAGGCGCGATGATGGTGCATCAACCCGGCCACGCAGGCGCGCGCCGGCGCCGACAGGCGGTCGGTCGCGCCTTCATCGCCGATGATGTTGTCGCCGTTGGCGTCGACAAAACTGAAATTGACATGCACGCCCGAGCCGCTCAACGCGGCGATCGGTTTGGGCATGAAGGTCAACAGCACTTCGTGTTCCAGCGCCACTTCGCGCGCCATCAAACGAAACAACAGCACGTCGTCGGCCGCGGCAAGCGCGTTGTCATAGCGCAGGGTGAATTCGAATTGCGGCGAATCGAATTCGGCGGTAATCATCTCGAGGTTAAATCCGCATTGGTCGGCGCGTTGCCAGATGGCGTCGGTAAACGCGCGCGGGTCGATGAAGGCGCCGGTGCCGTATACAAACGCCCCGGGCGTGTCGTATGGAGTCCAGTTGCCGTCTTCGCCGCGCACAAACGCATAGCCTTCGAGTTCGACGCCGACTTGCGCGGTCAAACCGTGTTGTTGCCACGCCGCAACCGCGCGCTTGAGCGCGCCGCGCCCGCACACGCCAAGCGCCTCGCCGGATGCATCATATAAATCGCACACCGCGACTCGTTCGTTATGACGCCAGCCGCGCCGTATCGCGGCGGTTTCATAACGCGCCACCATATCGGGCAAGCCGTCGAGCAACTTGCCGCCCGGCGCCGGCAACAACGCCTTGTCGTAGGTGAGTGCATACACGCCTTGACAAAATCGCGTCTCGCCAATCGGCGCGTCTTTTTTGGACGGCATCTGCAAATATTTGCCGCGCGGCAAACTTAAGTGGTCGCCGAATAACACTCGCAATCGTTCGCTCATTTTTTCCCCCAATGGTTTGGTGAATCAATAATTCAACAATTTAATAATTTAACAATGTAACAATTTTCAACAATTTAATGAATCGATGTCGCAAACAAAAATAAATGAATCAATGTCGATACTCGATGTCGCAACAAAAAAAATACGCCGCGCACCTTAACGCACCGCGCGCCATTTCACCGCCAGCGGCAACCGCTTGATGCCGGTGACAAAGTTCGACCGCAAGTATTGATGTTCGCCGACTTGGCGCACGCCGTCAAAACGTTCGGCGATGGTTTGCAACAACACGCGCACCTCGAGACGCGCCAACCACATGCCGAGGCAAACATGCGGCCCGCCCTGTCCAAACGCCACATGGCGATTCGGATTGCGGCGCAAGTCAATATTAAACGGATGGTCGAATTGGCGTTCATCGCGGTTGGCGGAGACAAACCACAGCACAACCTTGTCGCCCTCGCGGATTTTTTTGCCGTGCAGTTCAAAATCGCGCAACGCGGTGCGGCGAAAATGCAGCGTCGGCGAAGCCCAACGGATAAATTCCTCGACTGCGTGATTCCACAATTTATCGTCGGCGGCGCGCAATTGCGCGAGCAACTCAGGCTGATTGGCAAGCGCATGCATCGCCGCGGCAATCGTGTAGCGCGTGGTGTCGTTGCCGGCGGCGACCAGCAGACAAAAGAAGTTGCGAAACTCCATCGGGCTGATGACTTCGCCTTGCGCATCCGGTTGCAGGATTAACTGCAGCACACTTTGGTCGCCGCCAGACGATTGCGCGGCGATTAATTGATTGGCGTATTCCCACAACTCGGCCCCGGCCGGCGAACGAAACGGCATCAAGCGAAACGCTTCCGTATCGACTTGGTCGACCGGATGGCGGGTGTATTGCGGGTCGGTGTTGGCGATGAGTTCGTCGCCTTTGGCGACCAGCCATTCCAACTCATCACGCGGTGCGCCGAGTATCCGCCCGAGCATTTGCATCGGCAATCGCCGCGCGATTTTATCGACCGCGTCAAACTCGCCAGCGTCCGCCACCTCGTCGAGTATCTCGACGCACAATGCGCGCACGATGTTTTCGAATTGCGCAATCACCGGACGCGAAAACGCCTTGCCGACTCGGTTGCGCGTGGCCGTGTGTTCGGGCGGGTCGGTTTCCTGAAAGGTGCGGCGCGCAAGATATTCCTCGCGGGTTTGGTCTTCGATGCGAATGCCGTGCGCGGAACTCAGCAATTCAAAATCGCGGTTGTATTCGATGATGTCGGCGTGGCGCGTCAGCGACCAAAACCCGCGATGCGCGCCGCCGTCACACCACGCCGCCGGGTCGTCGTTGCGCATGCGCGCAAAGGTGTTGTGCGGCACGCCGTGCACGAATGAATCATGGCTCGCCAACTCGGCGCGACCGTCATCGTGATGATTGCCGAAAGTGTCGGTTGGGGCGCGCGCATTCATCGTTGGATTCATCGTTGGATTCATCACTGGATTAACGATTCGCTTGGCGATGGTTCGCGCATCGTTTAATAATGAAATGCGCGTTGCGAATGTTCACTGCGCATCATTGCCCGACGAAAGCGCCGGGGTGTGCAACACGATTCGCAGTTGGCGAATCAATTCGGTCACTTCGGCTTTTTTTAACTGGGAGACGAATTCGCGTTCGAGTGCGTTGATTTGCAAAAAGAGTTTGCGCATCAACGCCGCACCGCGTCGCGTCAGATGCACCATCTTGCGTCGCCCGTCGCGCGCATGCGGTTTGCGTTCGGCGAAGCCGCGCTTTTCCATTGTGTTTAACAAGCCGGTCAACGTGCCTTTGGCGATGCCACACTCCGCCGCCAGTTGATGCGTTTCCATTTTGCCAAACGCCCACAGCACCCACAGCAACGTAAACCCGGAAAACGAAAGATGATGGCGATGCAAAAATCGCCGCTCGGCGGTGTTGCGAAACAACACCGCTACGCGAAAGATGTTGGATATCGCGGCCATCGCATTGACATCGACATCCAGTTTGCGCACATGCGTCGCGGCGATGCGCTCTTGTATCGTGCGCGATGCATCGCGCGCCTTGTCGCGCATAGTGCCGCTCATGCGGAGTCGCCGGCAATTGCCGGCAAGTTGCGGCGCATCAATGTTGTGCCGCTGCGCCACGACATCGCAACTTCGCGCCAATAGCCGCCGATGTTTTCCAGCGGCGCAAGTCGCGTCAATTCTTCGACCGGCGAATCGAATATCTGCAATTCAAAATCGCCGCGATAACATCGCCCGACTTCGCTTTGATAGGCGCGCATCGTAACCAACTCATCCAAACTGTCGCGCCCGTCGCCTTCAATCGTCGGCATCCAGCGGTTATGCAACATCGGATGCGCGTTGACGAAGCCGGCGTTATCGGCGGCGCCGGTGATTTCGAAGGTTGCGTGATAGAGTTTATGGTCGTATGCGGCGACGCTTGCGCCAAACCGCCCGCCGATTTCGAGACGCGGCCCGGCGCAGCCGACGGTGATGGGGCGCGACAGATATATCGACGCAAGTTTTTTTGGATAGCCCTGCAGATGCCCGCGCACCATCGCATAATCGCTATCCACCCAGATGTACACGCAACGCGAATACACCCGCCCCTGAAACTTGCAGCGCACGACGACAAACGCCTCTTTATATTGGCTGCGCGCCGGGTCCAAAATCTCGCTGTAATCGTCTCGGCAGTTTTGCCATTCAGCCCAAATCACGGCGACTGCGCCGGGGTCTTCATCGGCCAAGGAAAGATACTCCGGCAACAATTCGGCGACGCGCGCCGGGTCGGTGCGGTATTCGAGCGTCAACATCACGCCCGAATAATGCCACGGCGTATCCGGCAACAGCGAAGCGCGTCCGCTGGCCGAACGGGGAAACAGAAAACCGCGCAGGCTCATTTAATCCTCTCGAATACTCTCGCGTTGTGTTAAAAAAAACGGTGCCGCAGGGCGCCCATGCGGCATAATATCGTTCGATGGCGAACGAGTCAAATCAGCCGCGCGTGGCGCGACAAACCAACACCGCGCCGCCGACCAAAACCGACACAATTGACATGCCCGAACAACGACGAATTTTACTCGACGGCTATCCGTGCACGGTGCGCCGAGACGGCGACCGCTTGTGCGCCGCCGATGGTCGCGTCGTCGGCGTCGATGCGGCGGTGCATCTGCCGCCTTGCACGCCGCGCAAAATTATCTGCGTGCATTTAAATTATCGAAGCCGCGTCGATGAATACATGACTCGATTGCCGCCGACGCCGACCTATTTTCACAAACCCATCACCGCCTTGAACGCGCATCGCGCCGCCGTCGTGCGCCCCAAGCGGTGCAACTGGTTGAACTTTGAGGGCGAGATTGCCGTCGTCATTGGTCGCGATTGCCGCAACATCAGCCCCGACCAAGCGGGCGAATTCATTGCCGGCTACAGCATCGCCAACGATTACGGGTTGCATGATTTTCGCGACACCGACGCCGGCTCGATGTTGCGCGTCAAAGGCGCCGACACCTTGTGCCCGGTCGGGCCCGGCATCGTCACCGATTGGGATTTTCACAACAAGCAATTGCGCACGCGAGTCAACGGCAAGGTGATTCAAGACGGCAACACCGCCGAGATGAACTGGGATATGCATTATTTGGTCGCCGACATCGCCCGCTTAATCACCTTGCAACCCGGCGATTTGTTGCTGACCGGAACCCCGGCCAACAGCCGCCCGGTGCAGCCGGGCGACGAGGTCAGCGTGGAAGTCGAAGGGTTGGGCGAACTGACCAACAGCATTATCGAATCGCCGATGGCGGTGCGCGACGATGTCGGGCATCAACCGATGACCACCGAAGAGGTCGTCTCCACCGCCATGGGCGGCGATTGGGAATTTCGCGGCATCCGCGCGCCGAAGGGGCCCGGTGCTGCGCATTATAAAAGTGCGCTTAATGATGACGGTGATGACGGTAACAGTGACAAGTGACAGTGAAAGTGACAATGAAAAGTAAAAGTGACGTGACGCAACGTGACGCAATGCGATGCGACATTAAATACAACGCAACATTAATCGTTTGAGTCACTATGCGGCGCGGCTCAAGATTGCCCCGCAACTTGACGCCAACTTCATCGTTAACTTATCCGCTTGACTTATCCGCTTACCTAACCGTTGTTTGCCGTCCGCTCACTTAACCGACCCTTCCAAAATCTGCAGTGACTTAATGTCGCTGTGAAAATCCAGCGCATAATCGCCGCCTTCGCGGCCGATGCCGCTGATGCCGCAACCGCCAAACGGCGCGGTCAAATCGCGGATTAAAAAACAATTCACCCACACCACCCCGGCATACAACGCGCGCCCGACTCGTTCGGCGCGCGCGCGTTCGGCGGTGTACACCACGCCCGACAATCCGTAGGCGGTGCTGTTGGCAAGCGCAATCGCTTCGGATTCGTCGGCGAAGGTTTGCAGCGTCAACACCGGGCCGAAGATTTCCTTTTGCACGACTTCGGCGTCATTGGCGCGCGGCTCAATCAACGTCGGCTGATACCACAAGCCGTCGTCGCGCACGCGCGCACCGCCAAACACGATGCGGTCGCCGGCGGCGCGCGCGCGCTCGACAAACCCTTCGACGCGCGCCAAGTGTTGCGGATGAATCGCCGGGCTTAAGGTGGTGGTCGGTTCGCGGCTGTCGCCGCTGATGTGCCGTTCGGTGTGTTCGCGCAACCGGCGCAGGAATTCCGCCTTGACCGATTGGTCGACCAGCAGCCGCGTGCCGGCCAAACACACCTGCCCGGAATCTTCAAACTGCGCCGCGGCTTTTTGTGCGGCGGCGTCCAAATCGGCGTCGGCAAACACGATGAGCGCGCCCTTGCCGCCGAGTTCGGCGGTGAACGGCGTGAGGTTGCGCGCCGCTTGCGCGCCGATGTGCCGCGCGGTTTCGGGCGAGCCGGTGAACGAAATGCGCCGGACGCGCGCATCGCCGACCAATGCCGCGCCAACTTCATCGCCCAATCCGTGCACAATGTTAAACGCCCCGCGCGGAAAGCCGGCGTCGTTGATTAAATCGGCGAGCAACGACGCCGACAACGGCGCCCATTCGGCCGGCTTCAACACCACCGAATTGCCCGCAGCCAACGCCGGCGCGCATTTCCAAGTGGACAACATAAACGGCGCATTCCACGGCGTGATAATCACCGCCGGCCCGGCCGGCGCGCGCACCACGCGGTTCTCGGTGCCTTTGGAACGCCACGCGCGCTCGGCGTAGTCGCGCGCCAAATCGGCGTAGGCGCGAAAATTGAGCGCGGCGCGCGGCAACAATCGCAATTGCAAACTTTCCAACAACATCGCCATATCGACGCATTCGACCGCGGCGATGTCGGCGGCGTGCGCGTCAATCAAATCCGCCAAGTTATGCAGCACTTCGGCGCGGCGTTTTGCGCCCATCGCCGACCATTCGGCGAAGCCATCGACCGCCGCGGTGACTGCATCGTGCGCGGTTTGTGCGTCGCCGCGCGCCATCTCGGCGAGTTTCCACGACCAATCCAACGGCGAATGCACGGCAAAAGTGCGCGCCGCGCCAACCCGCCGCCCGCCGATAAAATGCGCGGGCGACAGCGACACGCCGGCGACCTCGATGCGTTGGGATGAATCGTTCATGCGGCGGGAATGTTTGGCGACGGTGGGTGCTAATGTTCGATTGGCGCGCACTTGGGTTGGCGCGCGGCGGAAAAAATTATTTGGTTGCAAACGATTTTTGTCAATGATACGCTCGACGCCGCGAAAAAATCAACCAACGATTATGCGTGGAGAAATTATCGGCGCCGGACTGTTGTCGCACGCTCCGACCATCATGATGTCGAAGCAAGCCCGGCTTGCGCTGAACGACGGCAATGAAATCAGCCTGGTGCCCGGCTTGCGTCGGTTGCGCACCGAAGTGCTCGACCGCTTGCGCCCCGAGGTCATCGTGTTGTTCGACACCCATTGGTTTACCACCGTGGAGTTCATCGTCAGCGCGCAGGCGCGCCGCAACGGGCGTTACACCTCCGAAGAATTGCCGCGCGGCATCACTCAAGTCGAATACGATTTGCCCGGCGACCCCGAATTGGCTGAAGCGATTGCGCAACACACCTGCGCGCGCGATGTGCGTTGCTTCGCCTGCGACGACCCGCATCTGCCGATTGCCTATCCGACCGTCAACATCGCGCATTTTTTAAATCGCGGCGAGGCTTGGCTTTCGGTCGGCGTCTGCCAAACCGCGCGCGACCATCATTTTTTGCGCGTCGGTCAAGGCATCGCCGATGCGATTGCCCAAACCGGACGGCGCGCGGTGTTAATCGCAAGCGGCGGGATGAGCCATCGTTTCTGGCCGTTGGATGAATTGCCGGCGCACGAATCCTCCGACCCGCAACACGTCATCACCGCCGAAGCGCGCATCGCCGACCAACAACGCCTGCAATGGATGCAAGCCGCGCAACACAACCGCGTGATTGACGCGATGGACGACTATCGCCAACACAAACCGGAAGGCATGTTCGGACATTATCTGATGATGATTGGCGCACTCGGCGGCGGCGACTGCCGCGCACCCGGGCGGTTGTACAGCGACTATGAAAACGCCACCGGCACCGGGCAGGTGCATGTATGGTTTGACCGCCCGACCGACGGCTGGTGTTAACCGCGTTTTATTTTAAGACGCGGCGGCGCAATAAATTGTGTTTGCGGTTTGATTATGTGATGTGACTTGATTTGATTTGATTTAATGTAATTTGATTTGATTTGATGTTTTATTTTGTTTTGTTTTGTTTTGTAATTTATCGATAATTGATATTTAAGTTTTGTTTGTAGTTTTGTTTGTGATGTTGTTTGTAACTTTTGTGAATTAAGTTTTCGCTTTACCTTTACACTTGTAAACTTGCAGTACCCTCCGTAAAAAGGCTGATGCGTTTCATCAACTTTTTTGCACACTTCAATCGTGACATTGACGGGAGATTAACATGAACACCATCAAACGTTTTGCATTAGCCGTCGCATTGGTCGGCGGACTGTTTGCAGTCGGCGCCAACGCCGGCTACCCCGACAAGCCGGTCAACTTTGTTGTGCCGTGGCCGCCGGGCGATTTGGAAGATGTGCTGACGCGCATCATCGCCAATGATTTCCAAAAGGAATACGGCGTGGCCGCGGCGGTGTTAAACAAACCGAGCGCCGGCGGCGGGCCGTTTCCCGGGGCGATGTCGGTCGCCAACGGGCCGTCGGATGGCTCGCTGATTGGTTCGTTCGTCATCGGCGTGCCGGTGGTTGGGCCGACGCTCGGCATCGATGGGCTGGATGAAGACACCTTCGAGCCGATAGGCATCTTCTTAACCTACCCGTTTGTGATTGCGACCGCAGGCGATGCGCCGTATCAAACCATGCAGGAACTCGCCGCCTACGCAAAACGCAACAAGGTGGTGCTCGGGCATTTCGGTGCGCCGCTTACGCCGACGCAAGTAACCTTGGCGTTGGCAAAAGCGATGGACTTTGAGTGGGGTTCGGATTCGGCGTTTGATGCGTTGGATTGCAACACGCTCGCATCCGGCGATGCCGACGTCATCAACACCACGATTCAACTCATCCTGCCGTGCTTGGATAAAGTCACGGTGCTGGCGGCGGTGACCGAAGAGCGCATTGACAAGGCGCCGAATGCGCCGACCGTCGCCGAAATCGAACCGCGCCTGAACATCTCGTTATGGAACGGCTTGTTTGTTAAACGCGACGTGCCGAAAAATGTGCGGCGCAAAATCGAGGCGGTTGCCAAACGCGCAATGCGCGGCGATGAAGCGCAACGAGTCGCGCAACAAACCGGCGCCGGCGTCTATTGGAAAGGCGCGCGCGCAGCCAATGCGCAAATCAAATCCGACCGCAACACGATGAAAACCATCGGCGGGTTAATCGGCAACTAAACGTGCCTTGGCACCCCTTCGATAAACAACGACGCCGCGCCGCAATTTTTGCGGCGTGTGCGTTGTTGTTTGCGGCGGCGATGTTGGCGTTATCCGGCGCGCAACTGAAATGGAACGCCGTCGGTTTCCATAAACAACCCGGCTTTTGGTCGGTGCTGTCGCTAATCGGCATGGCGTTGTTTGCATTGGCGTTGCTGTTGCAACCCGCCGCCATGCGCAGTGCAAAGTATGTCGATGTCAATGTCAATGTCGATGTCGACGGTGACAACGACGACATCAACCGCAACCGCACGACTCGCAATTGGCGAACACTTTGCCAACAATGGTTTGGCACGGCCGAATACGCACTGTATTTTTTATTGTATGTTTATGCAGTGCCGCGACTTGGTTATTTGCCATCCACCTTAATTGCCTTATGCCTGTTGATGTATCGACTCGGCTATCGCTCGGCGCGAATGCAACTCACGGCATGCTTGGTCGGCGCATCGATTGTCGTACTGTTCAAATCGCTGCTACAAGTAAAAATCCCCGGTGGTGCGTTATATGAAATGTTTCCGTCGGCATTGCGCAATTTTTTAACGTTGTATCTTTAAGATGTAAGCAAACTTGTAAAGTGCGTTTGTAAAGTGCACTTGTGAAGTGCGATTGTGAAGTGCACTTATAAAGTAAACTTGTAACGCAAAACGAAGTTAACGAAGTTAACACTTGCGCAAAAAAAGTTACCGCTTGCGCACCCCAACATCAACCGATACAACAAGCGAACGCGCTTAACCGGAGGAACAACCGATGGAATTGTTGCAAGAAGGATTAAGCGCCCTGCTGCGCATCGACGTCCTGTTGGCGTTGGTGGTCGGCGCAATCGGCGGCGTGTTAATCGGCGCGATTCCCGGCGTCGGTGCGGCTGTGGCGATTGCGATTATTTTGCCGGCGACATTCGGCTTTGACCCGTTGGTTGGGTTGACCTTGTTGCTCGGCATTTACGGCGCATCGATGTACGGCGGCGCAATTCCGGCGATATTGACCAACACCCCCGGCACTGCGGTCAATGCGCTGACCACCTACGACGGCTATCCGATGACGCGCAACAACCAAAGCCGACGCGCGTTGTCGCTGGCGTACAGCGCATCGTTTGTCGGCGGCGTGTTTTCGGTGTTGTGTTTAATTGTGTTGTCGCCGGGCATCGCCGCGATTGCACCGCTGTTTGGTTCGCGCGATATTTTTATGGCGGCATTGCTCGGCATGGTGCTGGTGGTCATCGCGCATCGCGGGCGCGCGTTGGCCGCCGGCATACTGCTGTGCTTCGGCGTGTTCATCAACACCATCGGTTTGGAATCGATGCACTATTCCAAACGATTCACCTTCGGGCAGGATTGGCTGTATTCAGGCTTTGATTTAATCGTCGTGTTGCTCGGCTTGTTTGCATTGTCGCAGGCGTTCTTGTTAATGGCGTCGCCGGAGCGACCGCCGCAACGCGCCGAAGTGCAGCGCGGCATCGCCGACGGCTTGAAGGAAATCCTGCAACATAAACGCGTCGCCGCAACCTCATCGACCTTCGGCGTGCTGATGGGAATCATTCCCGGCGTCGGCGAATTCCTTGCGCAGTTTTTTTCCTACAGCGTCGCGCAAAAATTTTCGCGCACACCGCAACAATTCGGACGCGGCTCGCCCGAAGGGTTAATCGCATCAGAAGCCGCCAACAACGCGGTGCCGGCCGCGGCGATGGTTCCATTGCTCGCACTCGGCATTCCCGGCGAAGCGTTGACCGCAATGATGCTGTCGGTGTTTTATGTACACAACATCATCCCCGGCCCGTCGCTGTTCCAAACACGCCCGGAGTTTTTAATCAGTTTGTACGGCTGTTTATTAATCGTCAACGTGTTGATAATGATTTTCCTGTTGGCGACCACGCGCACGATTGTTAAAGTCATCAGCATCCCGACGCGTTTTCTCGGCGGCTGCATTCTTATGCTGTCGTTTGTCGGCGTGTATTCATTGCGCAACTCGATTATCGATTGCGCCATCTGCGCGTTTTTTGGCGTGTTCGGTTATTGGCTGAAACGAATCCATCTGCCGGTGGTGCCGATTATTCTCGGCATGGTGCTCGGCGGCATTATGGAACAAAAATTTCGCGCCGGCTTGGCGCGCGTCGACACCCCGTTGGATTTCATCAACCGCCCGATTTCGGCGACGCTGTTTGCGATGATTGTGCTGGCGTTATGCGCGCATTTTTTCGCACTCGCCAAACGCGCACGGCGACGCGTTTAAGTTTTACGCACTTAAGTTTATGCACTTAAGTTACGCACTTAATCTGCGCACTTAATCACCACCGCCCGATGATGATGCCAAACGATTCATCGAGTTGCGGCCCGCGTTTTTGCAACGTCGCCAGCGACACTTCGGTGCGCACCCGCCGTTCGCGCATCCAGGTGAACAATTCATCGCGCAGTTGCGCACAAGTCGCTTGATGCGATGCGGACTCACCCAAATCGTTAAATTCATTCGGGTCGTTAATTAAGTCATACAGTTGATGGCGCAACTTGGCGTGAAAAATATATTTCCATTGTGTGGTGCGCACCATCCACGCGCGACAATCATAAGGATGCAAATTTAACACTGCACCCACGCCGCGGTCGCCAACATCAATTTCGCTGACGATAAACTCGCGCGCGGCAAACGGTTGTGCATGCAGATGCGGCAACAACGATTGCCCTTCGAGCGGTTCGGGCGCGCCGCCGTTATGCACCTGCAAAAAAGTCGGCAATACATCGACCGCACCGACCAACTCATCACACACCGCCCCGCGCGTTGCATCGGCGGACGCGCACGGGTCGCGCACAATCAACGGAATGCGCACCGACGGTTCGTGGAAGATGTCCTTCTCGCCAAGATAATGATCGCCGAGATAATCGCCGTGGTCGGCGGTGAACACAATCATCGTGTTGTCCCACAATCCGCGCGCGCGCAGGCATTCAAACAACCGCCCGAGGTTGTCGTCGACTTCGCGTATCAATCCCATATACACCGGCACGACGCGCGCGCGCACTTCATCGCGGCAAAAGTTTCGGCTGTATTCCTGCGCCATCAACGCGGCGTACAACGGATGCGGATTGCGCCGCTCAACTTCATCGCGCGTTGGCGCAATCACCTGCTCGGCGCCAAACAGATTGTGATACGGCGCCGGCGCAAGATACGGCCAATGCGGACGCAAAAAACTTAAATGCAAACACCACGGCGAATGCGCGCGGTTGACAAACTCAATCGCGCGGTCGGTTAAAAACGCGGTGTCCGAATGCGCGGCATCCACCCGCGACGGATAATTGGCGTTGCGCATCGACCAACCGCTGACCACCTTGCCGTTTTCATCCAGCGCGCTGTTGGCGTAACGTTCCCACGGATTGTCGGCTTCATAACCGTGCGCGCGCAAAAAACGGTTGTAGCCCAACGCCTTCGGCGCCAACCGATCCGGATACAACCCCTCATACCTTTCAAACGGTTCAAACCCGCCGCATTCGGCGCGCAATCGCGCTTGCGGCGAATCACGTTCGGCGAGTAGTCGAGCACTATCAAAGTGCACATGCGATTTGCCGATGAGTGCGGTGCGCACGCCAATCTCCTCGAGATAATCGCCGAGGGTGCGCTCGCCCGGCTTGAAGGGATCTTCGTTTGCCATCACGCCGTGCGAACTCATATACCGCCCGCTGTAAAAACTCGCGCGCGACGGCCCACAAATCGGCGCTTGACAAAACGCCCGCGAAAAATTCACGCCTTGCGCGGCAAGCGTATCGATGTTCGGCGTATGCAGATGCGGATGCCCGTTGCACGACAAATAATCCCAACGCAACTGGTCGCACATAATAAACAAAATGTTGCGCACCGTCGGCGTTGTGTTTTTGGTTGTCGATGTTTTGGTTGGCTTATTCAATTGCATTGCACCGTCAACATTGCGCTGTTACCGTAAACAATAAAAACTGAAACAACAAAACAACTTATGCAACAAAACTTTCTTGCCAATCGATGCAACCCTGCAAGTGGAATTGAATGCAATTGTATCGACAGCGCAAAGTACAACAGCATCGCATGAAAATCAACCCGACCGCGCAAGCGACAAACTGCACGGCAACACAAACCGCATCGGTCGACGCCGCCGATGTGATTCGATAAATTGGTGCATAATGCGCATCAAAGCGACAATGAACGCCCGCATAATCAATGCATACAATCAATGCAAACTTGCAACCCCCCACCACAATGACCACCCATAAAATCGCCTTCATCGGCGGCGGTAACATTACGCGCGCGTTAATCGGCGGGTTGTTGCGCGGCGATTGGGTTGGCGGGGATTTTTGTGTTGGCGAGCCGGATGCGGGGAAGCGGCGGGCGTTGTGTGAAGAGTTTGGCGTCGAGGGGGATGCGGATAATGCGCGGTGTGCGGCGCGAAGTGAGGTTGTTGTGTTGGCGGTGAAGCCGCAGCAGTGGCGGGCGGCGATGCAGTCGATGGCGGCGGCGATGCGCGGTGATGCGCGGTTGATGATTTCGGTGGTTGCCGGGATTCGTGTGCAGGCGTTGTGGCGTGAAGCGGGTGCGGAGTTTGCAGTGGTGCGCGCGATGCCGAATACGCCGGCGTTAATTAATGCCGGCATCACCGGGTTGTATGCCGAACGCGCCGACGATGCACAGCGCGAATTGGCGCAAACGATATTGCGCGCGGTCGGCGCGACGCTTTGGGTGAAGGAGGAATCGTTGCTCGATGCGGTGACCGGCGTATCCGGTTGCGGCCCGGCGTATTTTTTTAAATTGATGGAGTTGCTCGCCGACAGCGCAGTCGCGCACGGCATCGACCGCAAGGATGCCGAATTGTTGGCGCAACAAAGCGCGCTCGGCGCGGCGCAATTGGCGTTCGCCGACGCGCAATCGCCGGCGCAGTTGCGGCGTCAAGTAACATCGAAAGGCGGGGCGACCGAAGCTGCGTTTGCGCAAATGGATTCGCTCGGCGCCGATGATGCGATATTGCGCGGCATCGCCGCGGCAATTGCGCGCGCCGCGCAAATGGGGGATGAATTTTAATGCGGCGCGGATGAAGTCGACGGTGGCGACGCACAGACAAACGTTAACTCGTTCAAACCATTAACCCGTTAAACTGTTACTTTGTTCAACCGTCACATCGTTAAACTTTTACTTTGTTAAACCACTCAACCGTCACTTCGTTAAACTTTCACTTTGTTAAACTGCTCAACCGTCACTTCCGTTAAACTTTTACTTCGTTAAACCACTCAACCGTCACTTCGTTAAACTTTCACTTTGTTAAACTGCTCAACCGTCACTTCCGTTAAACTTTTACTTCGTTAAACCACTCAACCGTCACTTCGTTAAACTTTCACTTTGTTCAACCACTCAACCGTCACTTCCGTTAAACTTTTACTTCGTTAAATCACTCAACCGTCACTTCGTTAACCTTACATCTCGCCAAACCGTTCAACCGCCACTTCCAACCGACACGATGCAAAAGTATTAACGCGCGTCGCCCATCGACGCATGTAGCCGACTGCAATCCATCACACTTTCCAACCAACCGAAACCATTAAATCACCTGAGAGAATCAATGCAAAACTCCGCCAACTTATTAACCGCTTTGCCGGAACTTGCGCTGCGCATTTATATTGCGATATTGATGTTGCGATTTTTGTTTGCGTTGACGCGGCTCGAGCGGCACAACCCGCTGGTGCAAGCCGGCATCGCCGTCACCAATGCGCCGTTGCGTTTGTTGCGGCGGTTTGTGCCCGGGTTATACGGCGTTGATTTGACGCCGGTGGTGTTGGCGATTTTGCTTGGGGTGGTGCGACTGGTGTGGACGTTAACGTTGCTCGACCATGAGGTGCATTGGGGCGGCGTGTTTTTGTTGAGTGCGGTGCGCGCGTTTAATGTTGCGGTGTGGATATTGTTGCTGGCGGTGTTGGGCGGCGTCATCATCAGTTGGGTTGCGCCGCACAGCGGGCATCCGTTGGTGCGCGCCGCATTGGCGTTGAGCGAGCCGGCGATGGCGCCGTTTCGGCGGATATTGCCGCCGTTGGCTGGGCTGGATTTTTCGCCGATTGCGGCGTTATTCGCCTTGCAAGCGATTCAACGATGGGTGATTAACCCGCTTATGCAAACCGCCATCAGTTGGATGTAGCGGAAGGCAACGCGATTTCACCGCCGAGCCGACGCTGCGCCAAATACACCAACAACAACACCGGCAGGCCGAGTGCGGCGGTGAAGGTGAAGAACGCCGGATAGCCGATGGTGTCCACCATTGCGCCGGAATAACCGCCGAGCGCCTTGGGCAGCAATGTCATCAGCGAAGTGAAAATCGCAAATTGCACGGCGGTGAATCGCACATTGGTCAACGCCGACAAAAACGCCACGAACGCCGCACTCGCCAAGCCGGCCGATAAGTTATCCGCGCTTAACACCAGATACAACATCGTTATTTGATTGCCGACGCCGGCCAGCCATACGAACAATAAATTGGTCGCCGCCGACAACAGCGCACCGAGAAACAATATGCGCATCACGCCATAGCGATACGCCAACGCCCCGCCCAAAAATCCGCCGGCGATGGTCAACAACAATCCGTAGGTTTTCGAGGCTTGGGCGATTTGTATTTTGTCGAATCCCAAATCCTGATAAAACACATTGGCGATGACGCCGAGCACGATGTCGGAGATGCGATACACGCCGATTAACCCCAACAACAACCACGCGCTGTGCCGCCCATATCTCGCAAAAAAATCGCGCACCGGCTGCACATAATTGCGCTCGACCACGCTGGGTGCGACCCACTTTACGCGCACCAACGCGGTTGCAATCATCGCCGCCGCCACCAATGCAAACGCCAATCGCAACACGGCGACGACCAACCCGGCCAATGCGCTGTTGCCGAATGCGTCGGTTAACATTGATTTGATTTCGCCCACCGGCGCGGCGGTCAACACATACACGGCGATGAAGGCAAACACCGCCAGCGCAAACAAGCCGAGCAACTGCATATTTTCGCCGAGCGGTTGCGCGGGTTCGTCAACGCGCCCGGTGGGTTCGGCGATGCATAAAGTCGCGCCAACGCCGATGAGCATCGCCGCCGCCATCCACAGATAGGTGTTGCGCCACGCCGCGTAATCGTAATCGCCGCTGACCGAGCCGTACCAACTCGCCAAAAACAACGCGCCGGCGCCGGCGATGAGCATGCCGATGCGATAGCCGCAAATGTAAGTCGCCGACAACAACGCCTGCATGCGCGGCGGCGCCGATTCGATGCGATAGGCGTCAATCACGATGTCCTGCGTCGCCGCGGCAAAGCCGAGCAGCACCGCAAAACACGCCATATACAAAATCGTCGCGCCACCTTGTTGCGGGTCTTGCGCGCTCATGCCGACCAACGCGGCCATCACCGCCACCTGCGCAACCAATATCCATCCGCGCCGCCGCCCCAACGCGCGCGTCAGCCACGGCAAACGCAACGCATCGACCAACGGCGCCCAGATAAATTTAAATGAATAGCCGAGCGCAGCCCAACTAAACATCGTCACCGTCGCGCGCTCGATGCCGGCTTCGCGCAGCCATAATGACAACGATGAAAAAATCAACAACAGCGGCAAGCCGGAGGCAAAGCCGAGAAATAACATCGCGATGACTCGCGGATGAAAAAAAGCGACGAGGGTGTCGCGCCATTGCATGACGGGGGTGGTGGGCATGGGGGGATTTGGTTGTGGGGTGGGGGTGGGCGGCATTATAGGGTAGGATGGCGGGGTGTGTGGTTGATTTTTTATTTTGCATCGCTTGATTTTGCGCTCTTGATTTTTTTAGCGCGACACTTAAATTTCATTTATACTTGTACAAGCACACGCCATCCATGCCTGAAATGTTAATGTCGCCCGACCACTGCGCCGTGCCCGACAACTCATCGGCAATTCAACACGAATGCCGCGCCGATGATTTTGTCAAACTTTGCATTGCCAATGATGCGTTGCAATTCGGCAAATTCGAACTTAAATCAGGGCGCACCAGTCCGTATTTTTTTAATGCCGGCGCGTTTTATCAAGCCGATGCACTCGCGCAATTGGCGCGACACTACGCCGAATTAATTAACGAAAACATCAAAGGCAACATTACGCTGTTTGGCCCGGCATACAAAGGCATTCCGCTTGCGGTCGCCACGGCAATGGCGTTGCATCACTACCACAATCGTGACGTCGCCTGCGCTTTCAATCGCAAAGAAACCAAAACTCACGGTGAAGGCGGCAACCTCATCGGTGCGCCGTTGCGCGGCAATGTCGTAATTATTGACGATGTCATCACTGCCGGCACCGCCATCGGCGAATCGATGGACATAATTAACGAAGCTGGCGCGAACGTGGTCGCCGTAATCATTGCACTTGACCGCGCCGAAACCGCCGACGGCAATCGGTCGGCGGTCGAAAAAGTCGAGGAAACGCATCGAGTGAAAGTGCATGCGCGAATCAACTTGGATGATTTAATTGCGCATCTGCAAACCGAACCCACCGCCGAATTCGTGAAACATGCCGCGGAGTTGCGCGACTATCGTGAGCGATACGGCGTACGCGGGCGCAACTTCAATGGGCATGCCAATGGCGGTGTCAACGGCAGTGGTTATATCAATGGCAATGGCCGTGCCAACGGTAGCGGGCATGTCAATCGCAACGGCAGTACCAACGGCAGCGTTTATGTCAATGGTAATGGCAAAGGTAATGGCAATGGGCATGCCTACACCAACGGCGCAAGAACAAAGTAACGCGAGGAAGGGAAGTAACCAAGTAACAACAAGAATCGAAGCGCCGCACAACAATGCAAATGGCGCGCCCGGAGAGATTCGAACTCCCGACCTCCTGGTTCGTAGCCAGGCACTCTATCCAACTGAGCTACGGGCGCGTTGCCTGCAATCACCGCGCGCATTGATGCGCGGCGACGACAGCGTCATTTATGCGCGGCGATGAATTGCGCCCATCACCGCACAAAATGGCGGAGAGAGAGGGATTCGAACCCTCGATGAGGTATTAAGCCCCATACTCCCTTAGCAGGGGAGCGCCTTCAACCACTCGGCCATCTCTCCGAATTGCGCGCAACTCGGGCGACACAACCGCGCCGCCGAATGCGCGCAAAACGACATGCTCAACCCAACCGGTCAGACGTTGTACGGGTCGCCTTTTTCCGGGTCGTCTTGCTCATCCGAATCTTGTTGGTCGTATGAATCGTAAGAATTCGAATCAAAGCGATTGCCGGACGCACCGTCGGATGGATAGTTGCGATTACCGGATGCACCGTCGGACGGATAGTTGCGATTGCCGGATGCCCCGTCGGACGGATAGTTGCGATTGCCGGGTACGCCGCCGGACGGATAATCACGATTGCCGGGCGCGCCGCCACCGCCGCCTTTTTCGTGTTTGATTTTGTAATAAATCTCCTCGCGATGGACCGGAATTTCTTTCGGTGCATTGATGCCGAGACGCACTTGGGTGCCGCGCACGCCAAGAACGGTCAAGCGGACTTCTTCACCGATGTGTACGGATTCGCCGATACGGCGGGTAAGAATCAACATAATTTACTCCTGCGGTCTGCAACGGTGTTGGTTTAGTTCACGTTATTGACATCTAACCAAGCCATATTATTTTGCCCTGTGCTGGATGTCACTGCGGGTTAACAATACCCGATTCTGCGCAAGTGCGCAAGTGCGCACGCAAAAATTTGCCGGCATTGCATCGGCGAATGCGCATCAGGCGTCGCCGGGTTGGTCCAATGCAAACGCCTTGTGCAACGTGCGCACCGCCAATTCGGTGTACTCCTCGTCAATCGCCACGGAAATTTTAATCTCCGAAGTCGAAATCATTTGGATGTTGATGCCCTTTTCGGAAAGTGCCTTGAACATCCGCGTGGCGATGCCGGCGTGCGAACGCATGCCGACGCCAACCACCGACACCTTGGCCAGATTGCGGTCGCCGACCACGCCGCGCGCGCCCAACTCGGCCGCAATCGGCTCGAGCAGACGACAGCCGGCGTCGAGTTCATCGCTGCCGACGGTGAAGGTTAAATCGGTCAACCCGTCCGAGCCGATGTTTTGCACAATCATATCGACGTTGATGCGCGCATCGGAAACCGGGCCCAAAATCGCATAGGCGATGCCCGGCTTATCAGGCACGCCGCGCACTGTAATCTTGGCTTCGTCGCGGTTGTAGGTGACGCCGGAAATCAGCGGTTGTTCCATGATGGTGTCCTCAGCGGTAATTAATGTCCCGGGGCCGCGCGCAAACGATGACAGCACGCGCAACGGCACGTTGTATTTGCCGGCGAATTCGACCGAGCGCAATTGTAACACCTTGGCGCCGGCGCCGGATAATTCGAGCATCTCCTCGAACGTCAATTGCGCCAATCGGCGCGCCTCCGGCACGATGCGCGGGTCGGCGGTGTACACGCCGTCGACATCGGTGTAAATGCGGCATTCATCGGCGTCCAACGCCGCGGCCAAGGCGACGGCAGTGGTGTCCGAACCGCCGCGTCCGAGCGTGGTGATGTTGTCGTCGGCATCGACGCCCTGAAAGCCGGCGACCACGGCGACCGTGCCTTGCGCCAATTCGCCGATGATGCGCTCGGCATCGATGCGCGTAATGCGCGCCTGACCGTGCGCTTGGTCGGTGTAAATGCCGATTTGTCGGCCGGTATACGAACGCGCGGCGATGCCGAGTGCATGCAACGCCATCGCCAGCAATGCAATCGTCACCTGCTCGCCGGTCGCCAACAGCACATCCAATTCGCGCGCGCCCGGCGCGGCGTTGACTTGTTTTGCCAACTGCAACAATTTATCGGTTTCGCCGCCCATCGCCGAGACCACGACGACGATTTTATCGCCGCCGCGCACGCCGTTGGCGATGTTGTCGGCCACGGCTTGAATGCGGTCGATGGCGCCGACCGAAGTGCCGCCGTATTTTTCAACAATCAACGCCATTGCGCCGCGTTGGATTGGGTTGAGTGCATCGGCTGGCGGCTATTGGGTTGCATCGGTCAGCCATTGGCGCGCCGCTTGTTCGATGGCCTCGGGCGCGCATGGTTTGGCGCCGCCGCCTTGCGCCAATTCGGCTTTGCCGCCGCCGCGTCCGTCAATCATCGGCAACAGTGCGTTGATTAATTCGCGCGCCGAATAACGCTTGGTTAAGTCGGGCGTAACCGCGGCGATTAAACCGGTTTTGTCGGATGCGCCGATGACCAGCGCAACGCCGCTGCCGAGTTTTTGCCGCAAGCCATCCGCGGCGCGGCGCAACAATTTGGCATCGACGTCGTCGCAGGTCAGCACCGCCAAGTGCACGCCGTTGACTTCGAACATTTTCGCATCATTGCCGCCGGCAAGTTGCCCTTGCAACGCTTCGATTTTTTGGCGCAGCGTTTGTTGCGCATCGAGCAAGGATTCGATTCGTTGCGGCGCATCGATGGCGGAGGTTTTAAGCAAGCCGGCGGTTTGCGCAAGCAGGGTTAATTGTTGCGTAACCCAACGTTCGGCGCCGGCGCCGCTGACCGCTTCGATGCGGCGCACGCCGGCCGCGACTGCGGATTCGCCGGTGATTTTAAAGAAGCCGATTTCGCCGGTGCCGCCGACATGCGTGCCGCCGCACAACTCGAATGAAAATTCGCCCATGCGCACAACGCGCACGCGTTTGTCGTATTTTTCGCCGAACAACGCTTCAGCCCCGTCCGCTTTGGCTTTTTCCAATTCCATTGTGTTCACCGCGACCGCGTGATTGGCGCGGATGTGTTGGTTGACGAGTTGTTCAACCTCGCGCAGTTGGGTTGCGCCGACCGCTTCACCGTGCGCAAAATCAAACCGCAATCGCGCCGGCGCGACCAACGAACCTTTTTGCTGCACATGCGCGCCGAGCACTTTTTTTAACGCGGCATGCAACAGATGAGTCGCCGAATGATTGTTGGCGCAATCGCGCCGCGCGCTTTTCGCAACCCGCGCCTCGAATGCATCGCCGATTGCAATCGCACCGCGTTGCACCGCGCCGATGTGACCGATGACGCGGTTGGCGAGATATTGCGTGTCGTCGACCGCAAAGTTGGATGACGCGCCGCGCAATTCGCCGCAGTCGCCGACCTGCCCGCCGCTCTCGGCGTAAAACGGCGTGCGCTGCAACACGACAACGCCGCGTTGTCCGGCTTGCAATTGTTGCACCGCTTGCGCGCCGTCGTTTTGTTTGGCGTCGTCTTGTTCGCCGCCGTCTTGCCCGCCGTTGTCTTGTTCGACAAACAGCGCGATGACTTCGGCGTCGCCGTGCGTGGTTTGATGCCCGATGAATTCGGTTGCATCGGCGTCGGCGACGCGCAAGGTTTTGTCGCGGCTGAATTTGCCGGCGGCGCGCGCGCGCGTGCGTTGGGCGTTCATCGCGCGGTCGAATGCATCGGTGTCAATGGTTAAGTTGTGTTCGCGCGCGACATCGGCGGTTAAATCCGGCGGGAAGCCGTAGGTGTCGTACAACCGAAACACGGCCTCGCCGGCGATTACCTTGCCGCGCGTGTCGGCGATTTCGCGGTCGAGCAACTGCAGCCCTTGTTCGAGGGTCTCGACGAATTTTTCATTTTCGCGCAGCAAGGCGCGCTCGACCGATTGACGCTGCTGCGCCAATTCGGCGCCGGCGTCGCCCATCTCGACAATCAACGGCTCGACCAATAAATGCATAAACGGTTCGCGCCGCCCGAGTTGATAGCCGTGGCGCACCGCGCGGCGAATGATGCGCCGCAACACATAACCGCGCCCTTCATTCGACGGCGTCACGCCATCGACCAACAAAAACGCAGTCGAGCGAATGTGGTCGGCGATGACGCGCAACGATTGTTGTTGCGCGATGTCGCCGCCGCCGTCGCTGCACAGCGTTGCGGCGACTTGTTTAATTAAATGGCGAAACAAGTCGATGTCGTAATTGCTTTGCACGCCTTGTAACACTGCGGCGATTCGTTCCAACCCCATGCCGGTGTCGACCGACGGTTTCGGCAGCGGCGTCAATGCGCCGTCGGCGGCGCGTTCGTATTGCATAAACACCAAGTTCCAAATTTCGACAAAGCGGTCGCCGTCGGCGGTTTTCGAACCGGGCGGGCCTCCTTGCACTTTCGCGCCGTGGTCGTAAAAAATCTCCGAGCACGGGCCGCACGGCCCGGTGTCGCCCATCGCCCAAAAGTTGTCGTTCGCGCCGATGCGGCGCAAACGTTTTTTGGGCACGCCGATGTCGTTCAACCAAATGCGCTCGGCTTCGTCGTCCTCTTCATAGACGGTCACCCACAATCGGTCGCGCGGCAGGTTAAATTCTTCGGTCAACAATTGCCAGGCGTGTTGTATCGCTTCGGCTTTAAAATAATCGCCGAAACTGAAGTTGCCGAGCATCTCGAAAAAAGTGTGATGGCGGGCGGTGTAGCCGACGTTTTCCAAATCATTGTGTTTGCCGCCGGCGCGCACGCAACGTTGTGCGGTCACCGCGCGCGGCGTTTCGCGCGGCGTCAACCCCAAAAACACATCCTTGAACTGCACCATCCCGGAATTGGTAAACAACAACGTGGCGTCGTTGCCCGGCACCAGCGAACTGCTCGGCATGATTTCATGCCCGCGCGCGGCAAAATACTCGAGAAAACGCCTGCGGATTTCGGTGGTCTTCATCGCTTTGGATTCATCGAAGCGGCATTAATGTCACTTTACCAAGTCATCGGCGACATCGTTCAAGTTACTTGCGACATCGTCGTTAACATCATCTTATCAATCGTCAACAGTAACGGTTGATGATTAATGATTCAATTAACACTGTCATTAAATAACATTGTCATCAAACCGTCGTCGACGACAACGACATTATTCGTCAACACCGACAACGTCATCGGCGACAACAACATTATCGACATTGTCAACATTATCAATCACCGTCAACCCCATCCGCCGCACAACCTTAACCGACATACGGTTCGATTTGCTCGAAGGCAAAACCGCGTTGTTGCAAAAACCGCGCTTGACGCGCCCATTCGGCGTAACTGGTGGGCGCATCATCGCCGAATTTTTTGCGGCGAACGACGCTTGCCAATGCCTGCCATTTATCGGCGTACGGCGTCATCACTGCGGCGATTAACGTCTCATCGATTTGATGCGCAGTTAATTCATGGCGCAGTTTGAGCGGGCCGCGACCGTATTGATAGCGCAACCGACACAAACTTTCGGCAAACCGCGCATCCGATTGCGCGCCGCTTTCGCGCAGTTCATCGAGCAATTCAGTCAATAGCGCCGTCAACACTTCGTTCGGCGGCGGCGCATCGAATCGGGTTTGCGTCAACTTGCGGTGCAATTCGGCGCGACTGTGTTCGCGTCGCGCCAACAATCGATAGGCGCGTGTGCGCAACTCACGCTCGGTTTCGGCATGCGGTGATTCGCCAAACATCGATGCGCACAATTCGCCGCCGGGCGACGGCATTGCATCCTGCGACGATTCGTCCGCGTGCATGCCTCAGTCAACGCCGCTGCGCGCGGATTACGCCTTGGCCGCTTTGGCGCGCCGCGCGGCTTTTTTCTTTACCGGCGGCTTTTCCGCAACAGGCGCGGCGGCTTCGGTTGCATCGGCGGTTGCGGTTGCACTTTCGTCCGCACTTGCGCTTGCACTTGCGTCGGCACTGACATCGGCATCGCCGACATCTGCGTTGCCGTTGGTCGCCGCATTGGCGGGGGCATCATCCGCCGCTTTAGCGGACGCTTTGGCGGTGGCTTTGGCCGTGTCGGCGACCACCGGGCCGCCACCCAAATTCTTTTGGGTGCGAATCGTGTTTTCAATCGTGGCGGCGATGTTGGGGTTTTCCTTGAGGAATTCGCGCACTTTGTCGCGCCCTTGCCCGATGCGTTCGCCGTTATAGGCGTACCACGCGCCGGATTTTTCGACCACGCCGAGTTCGACGCCCAAGTCGATTAACTCGCCCTCTTTCGAGATGCCTTCGTTGTATAAAATATCGAACTCGGCTTTGACAAACGGCGGCGCGACTTTGTTTTTGACGACCTTGACGCGCGTTTGGTTGCCGAGAATTTCATCGCCTTTTTTAATCGCGCCGATGCGCCGAATATCCATGCGCACCGATGAATAAAATTTCAGCGCATTGCCGCCGGTCGTGGTTTCCGGATTGCCGAACATCACGCCGATTTTGATGCGGATTTGATTGATGAAAATCACCATCGTGTTGGCGCGATTAATGTTGCCGGTCAATTTGCGCAACGCCTGCGACATCAGCCGCGCCTGCAGCCCGACATGATGATCGCCCATGTCGCCTTCAATCTCGGCTTTGGGCGTGAGCGCGGCGACCGAATCGACCACGATGACGTCAATCGCGGCCGAGCGCACCAACATATCGGCGATTTCCAGCGCCTGTTCGCCGGTGTCCGGCTGCGACACCAACAGTTCGTCTGTGTTGACGCCAAGGCGCGCGGCATAGGAAGGATCCAGCGCGTGCTCGGCGTCGATAAACGCCGCGGCGCCGTTTTTCTTTTGCGCTTCGGCAATCAGCGAAAGCGCGAGCGTGGTTTTGCCCGATGATTCGGGTCCGTAGATTTCGATGACGCGACCGCGCGGCAAGCCGCCGATGCCGAGCGCGATATCCAGCCCGAGCGAACCGGTGGGATAACAGGCAATATCCTCCGCGGGTGCATCGCCGAGTTTCATCACCGAGCCTTTGCCGAATTGTCGGTCAATTTGTCCAAGCGCGGCGTCTAACGCCTTGCGTTTGTTTTCGTCCATTTCGCTTCCTCGCAGATTGGCTGAAGGTTAAATTAAAACGGGATTGAGTAACTGAATTATGAAACTGGATTAAGTAATCCGAAATAATCCAAAAAGTTAATCAATCGTTAAAAGTACAAGTGTCTGTACAAGTAAAAGTAAAAACAAAAGTAACAATACAAGTTACAAGCAAAAGAAAATGTAACCGTGTGCCGATGAGTTAATCAATTAACAAACCATCGAATCACGCCGCATTGTACGCCGTTTTGCCGTACATAACCACAACCGCCGCGGTTTTTTGTGCGGTTTTGCAGGTTTTGTGGGTTTTGTCACACTCTTGCCGTACACTGGCCGCACACTTGTCACCTGCGCGGATGACTCAATCGCCCCATTCGCTCGGACGCGTCAACGCGCACAAGCCAAGCGGATGCAACCGCGCATCGAAATCAATCCGCGCAATCGCGCAAGTCGGCATCAATTTGCCGTCGGCAAACGGCGTCGCCTGCGGACAACAAGCGCGCACCGCAGCCGCCATTCCCGGATTATGCGCAACCAACAACACGCACGACGACGACGCCAGATGTTCGCGCGCCACCGCCAAAATCCGCGCATCGCCGGCGTGATAAAGCGAATCCAACGCGATGATTTCATCGAGCGACTCGCCGGCTTCGCGCAACACCGCATGCACCGATTGCGCAGTCGCCAGCGCGCGCGTTGCCGTCGATGCAATGATGTGAGTCGGCAGGCGCGGCGTTGTCGCCAAATACCGCCCGGCATTGGCCGCATCGCGCACCCCGCGCGCATTGAGCGGGCGGGAAAAATCATCGCTTGCGCCGGCATGCCAATCGGATTTGGCGTGGCGCATTAATATTAATTGTCGGTCAGCCGTCATCGTCGTCATTTTGTTTCAATCATTTCTTCCAATCATTTTTTCCAACCCTCTTTTTCAACCGTCTTTCTTAACCACCTTTTTTCAAACATCTTTTTTTTCACAAAAGGCGTTCAAGCGGCGCGGCAAACGGTTACAATGCGCATCTCGTCGGTTCGATTGTTCACTTTCGATTATCCACCGTTCGGCGCGGCATTATCGCATGCGTCGGTTTAACTTATCCGCCAACCCGCCACCATCCTCATGAGCCGCAAACCCAAAAAAGCCGACGGCATCGCCGCCACCGCCGACCGTCATTTGTATTATCAACTGGCGGTACAATGCGTCGAAGCCGAGATTGACATGGTCGACAAAACCTACAAGGAATTGCGCGGGCGTCGCGCGACCACCTTGCGCGAGGATTTTTGCGGCACCGCCAACACCAGTTGCGAATGGGTGCGCCGCCGCAAAAACAACACCGCCATCGGCTGCGATTGGGACGCCGAAGTGTTGGAATGGGGACGCCGCAACAATCTCGCCAAGTTAACCGCCGAGCAAAAAAAACGCATCACCTTAATTCAACAAGACGTGCGCACCGCCCACCCGACGCGCGTCGACATCGTCATTGCGATGAACTTCAGTTATTTGGCGTTCAAAACCCGCGACGAATTGCGCGGCTATTTCGCCGCCGCCCACGCCGCTTTGGCTGACGACGGCGTGTTGATGTTGGACCTCTACGGCGGACATGAATCGTGGTGCACCACCAAGGAAAAAACCAAGCACAAAGCCAAGCACAAGTTCACTTATTATTGGCATCAAAAAAAATTCAACCCGATAACCTTCGAGGCGTTGTGCTACATCCATTTCAAATTCGCCGACGGCTCCAAAATGAAACGCGCATTCGCCTATGACTGGCGGATGTGGACGCCGCCGGAAGTGCGCGAACTGCTCGCCGAAGCCGGCTTCCGCACCGCCAGCGTATATTGGGAAGGCACCGACGAAGACGGCGAAGGCAACGACACCTACACCCCCGCCGAAGTCGGCGACGACGACCCGAGTTGGATTGCTTATATTGTGGCGGAGAAGTGAGGGCGTGGATGGCACCGCTGACATTTACAGTGCACGACTTTTATTGATGTTGCAATTTTATTTACGCGCACTGTGTTTTTATGTTATACATTAACCCGTTGCCGAAAATGGCAAGCCACTGAATGAACTGGAGAACATTATGAAAACGCCCAAACCTAAAAACACTTCCAACGATTATTTGGAAACGCTGGAAACCGTCAAAAAACAATACCAGCAATATCTGGATGTCAGCGAACTCTACGACCTGCCGACTGCACCGCAAGAGCCGGAGCCGGAATACGAGCCGCCCAGCATCGATAACCCGTTGACCACCAACACTTTGCGGGGGCGGTAAGCATGCCTGGGTGGAACGAGTTATCAAACCAATTTAAGAATCAAAAAGACCCTAACTGGCTTCAACGGCAACTTATAAAATATATGGGAGCCATTGCCGAGTTGCGCGGTAACTCCACAGTAATTTTGTATGCATCCGCTTTTTTGCAACAGCGTGATGATTCGTCCATTGCTCGTGAAGATGTAAACGGCTTAATGAATGCGTTGTACGGTGCAAACATCGGCGATAACGGATGCCTGACTTTAATACTGCACACCCCCGGTGGCGAATTGTATGCAGTGGAAAGCATCGTCGACTATCTGCACGCGAAATTTAAATGCATTGAGGTTATCGTGCCGTTTTTGGCAATGTCGGCCGGTGCGATGATTAGTTTGGCGAGTAACCTCGTGATACTTGGCAAGCAGAGTCAACTTGGACCGATTGACCCGCAAATTTCATCCGGGCAAAAATTGCATTCCGCACGCGCCATTCAAGAAGGATTTCATCGAGCAAAAGAAGACATTCTGCAAAATACTAAATTGGCGCACTTGTGGGCGCCTATTTTGCAAAATATGGGGCCTTCGCTAATGATTGAGGCGGACAAATCGCTTAGATACAGTAAAGAGTTGGTGGTCAAATGGCTCACGCAACGAATGTTTGCAAAAGAATCGGACGCGGGCGAAAAAATCCAAAAAATCGCCAGTTATTTTAACGCCGAACAAAGTGACAAGTTGCCCAGCAATGTTCATATGCATGGACAACGGATTGGCTTGCAAAAGATGCGAGAACTTGGCGTAAAAACCGAAATGCTTGAAGATAATCAGAAACTGCAAGATGCGGTTTTGTCCGTATATCACTTAATGACGATGATATTTGAGAACAACCCGGCAACGAAAATTATCGCCAGCAATTCGGGGGGGTGGATTAAAGTCCCTCGCCACCAATTGCACCACCCCACTCCCGCTAAGAAACCCCGCCGCTGATTGCGCGGCGGGCTATGTGGCCACTTAAAACGAAAAGAGAAATAACGGCGCAGAAACGACGAAATCACCCCCGCAACCGCTCATTTTTCGCATCCCACACCGCCGCCGTCAACACAGTCGCACGTCGCATCTTGCCGAGAAGTTCGACCTGCAATGGCGCGCCGCTGTCGAGGGCGGTGTTGTCGATGTAGGCGAAGCCTAAACTGGTTTGGGTGTAATGCGCGAAGCCGCCGGAGGTGGTGACGCCGACCGGGGTGTTGTCGGCGAATATCGGTTCGCCGCCGCCGATGTCGCAATCGCCGGGTTCGATTTGCAGATAGGTCAGGCGTTGCCCGATGCCGCCGTCGGCGCGCGCGCGCAGGGCGGCTTGTTTGCCGATGAATTTTTCCTTGTCGGCGGCGAAGAAGCGCGTTAAGCCGGCTTCGAACGGCGTGACTTCATTGGTCAATTCCGCGCCCCAGCCTTTGTACGCCTTTTCCAAACGCAGGGCGTTGACTGCATACACGCCGAAATTGGCGATGCCGTGCGGTTGTCCGGCTTGCCACACCGCCGCGTAGAGTTTCGCCAAATCGTCCATGCGGCAATGCAATTCCCAGCCGAGTTCGCCGACATAATTCACCCGCAACGCCAACACGCGGATGCCGGCGATGCGGATGGTTTGCGCGGTCAACCAGCGAAAGGAGTCGTTGGTTAACGCCGCATCGGTCAACGCCGCCAACGTTGCGCGCGATTTTGGCCCGGCAACCACCAACACGCCGAATTGTTCGGTGACATTGGCGACCTCGACTTGTTCGCCGGCGGCGATGTTTTGCGTCAAGGCGTCGTAATCGCAATCCTCGGCGCCGGCGCCGGACAGCACATAATAGCGATTGTCGTCCAATGCGGTGACTGTGGATTCGCCGATGATGCGCCCCTGCGCGGATAAATAATGCGCAAGCACAATGCCGCCGCGCGCCGGCATGCGGTTGGCGCTGATGCGGTTTAACAATCGCTCGGCGTGTTTGCCGCGCACTTCGAATTTGGCGAAACTCGACAAATCCAACACGCCGACGCGCTCGCGCACCGCGCGGCATTCATCGGCGAGCACCGGCATGATGTTGTTGTGGCGAAAGCCGGGTTGTTCCTCGCGCCCATCCGGCGAAAACCATTTGGGGCGTTCCCAACCGTTGGCTTCGGTATACACCGCGCCTTGTTCCGCCAGGCGGTCATACAGCGGCGTTATCCGCGTCTTGCGCGACGCCGGGCGTTCTTCGCCGGGCAGATGCAGCGCGTACATGTGTTCGTAATCCTGATGCGATTTGGCTTTGGTGTATTCGCCCGGGGCATAGCCGCCGAAGCGGCGCGGGTCGACGCCGGCCATGTTGATTTCGGCGTCGCCATGCACCATCCATTGGGCGAGATATTTGCCGGCGCCGGCGCCGGCCGCGATGCCGATTGAGGCGCCGTTGCAATGCCAATAATTATGCAGCCCGGCGGCCGGGCCGAGCAGCGGATTGGCATCCGGCGTATGCGGAATTGCGCCGCACACGATGCGCTTGATGCCCAACTGCGACCACGCCGGCATGCGCTGCATCACGCGCTCGATATACGGCGTCAAGTTTTCAAAATCGGCGTCAAACAATTCGTTTTGCGAATCCCATTCCGGCCAGCCGCCGCGATGCGTCCAACATTCCTGCGAGTTGGCGGTTTCGTAAATGCCAATCAGCGCGGATTTTTGTTCCTGGCGATAATACGCCGACGGATACGGGTCGCGCATCACCGGCATCTCGTCTTCGCGCGCCGCGAATTCGGGCACTTCATCGGTGACGAGGTAGGTGTGTTTCATGTTGGTTATCGGAATGTCGGCGCCGACCATTTGGCTGACTTGGCGCGCATAACAACCGGCGGCGTTGACCACCATTTCGCAAATCACTTCGCCGCGCGTGGTCGACACTTGCCAATCGCCTGATGCGCGTCGGCGGATGTCGGTCACGCGCGTTTGCGTCGCGATTTGCGCGCCGAGTTGACGCGCGCCTTTTGCCATCGCATTGCACACTCCGGCCGGGTCGACATGCCCGTCCGAGGTCGTCCACGCGCCGGCCAATACGCCGTCGGTGTCGACCAATGGATTAAGTTGTTGGATTTTTTTGCGGTCGATAATCTCGCATTGAAAACCGATTAACTTGCCGACCGCGGCAACGCGTTCAAACCATTCGACCTCAGCCGGCTTTAATGCAAACCGTATGCCGCCGCAACCGTGCCAACTGACATATTGCCCGGTGAGTTGTTCGAGTTGCGGATACAAGCGCACGCCGTAATCGTGGATTTTCGCCATGTTGTAATCGGCGATAAAACTCGGGCATTGCCCGGCGGCGTGCCAAGTCGAGCCGGAGGTCAACTCGCCCTTTTCAATCAACAAACAATCGCGCCACCCTTCTTTAGCCAAGTGATACAACAACCCGGCACCCATCACCCCGCCGCCCACCACGACGACGCGCGCTTGGCTTGGCAATTTTTTTGCGGTGGCGGACATGTTGTTTTGGACGGTTTTGTTTTGAGCGGTTTTGTTTTGAGCGGTTTTGTTTTGAGCGGTTTTGTTTTGAGCGGTTTTGTTTCGAGCGATTTGCTGTGCGCGTCGATTATACAAACATTTGTCAACCGTAACCGCATCGCCGCACTCGGTAAACGTGTTCGAGTAAAATGCGCCGATGAATGATTGGTTCGACAGTCCGCTGGGGCGCGCGTTGCTGTTGCAGGAACGGCGGCGTTGTGATGCGTTGTTGCCGTCGGGATATTATCCGAGCAGTTTGCAAGTGACGCGTCCGTCGGTTAATTTTTTGCGCGATGCCGCGACCGACCGGCGATTTTTTGTCGACCAAAGCGCCGCGCTTGTGCATACCGCCGCGCGCGACCAAACCGAAACGCCGATGCATTGCGCGCGCGCCGCACCGCAGGCGTTGCCGTTTGCACATGGCGCACATAATTTAATCATCCTGCCGCACACCTTGGATTTTTGCGCCGACGCGCATGCGGTGTTGCGCGAAGTGCATCAAGTGCTTGCGCCGCACGGTTGTTTGGTGATTACCGGATTCAATCCGTTGAGTTTTTGGGGCGCGGCGCATTTGTTGTTGCGCGCATCGCATCGCCGTCCGTGGAACGGACGCTATCGCCGCGTCGGGCAAGTGCAGGATTGGCTTGCCCTGCTCGGCTTCGAATTGGCCGGCGCGGCGATGTTGTTTTATCAACCGCCGCTGCAGAATGAAAAATTGCGCGCGCGGCTGGCCTTCCTCGATGACCTCGGCGCGCGGTGGTGGCCGGGCATGGGCGCGGTGTATGTGTTGGTCGGGCGCAAAAAAGTCGTCAAAGCCAACGCCGGACGCGGACGCGCGCACAATTGGCGGCGCGCGTTGTTGCCCGGCATCGCCCAACCGGCCGCGCAAAACGCCGCGCGCAGCACCGTCAAAAAAATCCAATGAACGAATCCGACACGGTGATTATCTACACCGACGGCGCCTGTCGCGGCAATCCGGGGCCGGGCGGTTGGGGCGTGTTGATGCGCATCGCTGGGCGCGAAAAAACCCTGCGCGGTTTTGTCGCGGACACGACCAACAACCGAATGGAATTGCAAGCCGCGATTGAAGCGTTGCGCGCGTTGACGCCGCATCCGCATCAGCGCGTTGCGTTATACACCGATTCACAATATCTGCAAAACGGCGTGCGCACTTGGCTGGCGCAATGGAAACGCAAAAACTGGCGCACCGCCAACAAAAAGCCGGTCAAAAACCGCGACCTGTGGGAAGCGTTGGACGAATTGCAACATCGCCACGAAATTGATTGGCATTGGGTCAAGGCGCATGCCGGACACGCCGACAACGAACGCGCCGACCAACTCGCCAACCGCGCCATCGATGAGGGCTTGGCGGCGTAATCGTATTATCGAGTGGTTAAGTGTTAATTATTAATTTGTGATTTGTAATTTGTGATTTGTGATTTGTGATTTTTACTTATAACTTGTGACTTGTAATTCGTACTTGTAATTTGTAACTTGTAACTTGTTTAACTTATGTAACTTGCAAGTGTTATTAATTAATTGCAACCCTATCAACTCAACCATCAACCCAACCGGTACCCGCCAATGAACTCGTCAACCCACCCCACCACCCCGCCCGAAGACGACCAACCGCCGGTGCGGCAAATTGTGGTCGACACCGAAACCACCGGGCTGGAATTGTCGCAAGGGCATCGCGTGATTGAAATCGGCTGCGTCGAAATTATCGGACGCCGACGCACCGAAAAAAATTTTCACCGCTATCTCGACCCGCAACGCGACATCGACGAAGCGGCCAGCGAAGTGCACGGCCTCACCCCGCAACTGCTCGAGGAAAAAGGCGCGAAACTGTTCGAAGCCGTCGCCGATGAATTGCTGGATTTTTTGCGCGGCGCCGAATTGTTGATTCACAACGCCGCGTTTGACATCGGATTTTTAAATCACGAATTCGAACGCGCCGGACGCGGCGAAAACGCGCTCACCGAACAATGCACGGTGTTGGATACGCTCGAGATGGCGCGCGGCAAACATCCCGGACAACGCTGCAGTTTGGATGCGTTATGCGGCTATTACGGCGTGGACAACACGCAACGCGATTTGCACGGCGCATTGCTCGACGCCGAAATTCTCGCCGATGTTTATTTGGCGATGACCGGCGGACAAGTGACTTTCATCTCCGATGCGCTTGCATCGAACGATGAAAGCGCCGACGGCGACGCCGACAATGTCGTACGCGAACACATCGAAACGCCAATCATTCGCGCCACCGAAGCCGAACTCGCCGAACATCAAAAATGGGTTAAGTTGCTCGCGCAACAGCGGCGGGATTGACGGTGCATAGTCGATGCACAGGTCGATGCACAGTCGAAGTGATGTCGGCGGTGATGCGTTAAGTGACGAGACAAGTGACGCGTTAAAGTAACGAGTGAAACGACGGTTGACTTGACAGTGGTCAGCGACGAGTTACGAGTTAAGTGGTGACGAATGAAGCGACGATGCAATGCAATTAACTTGCGCACCGCAACCGATTAACCGCCCGCGAACAACACCGCATGCATCACGCGCCCCGGCCAAAATGTAAACAGCCCAGTGACAATCAACCCCAACCAATACAACCGCGTCATGATGCGTTGATGGCGGCGGATTTGCCCACAGTGCGCGGCATGCAACGCCACGCCAAGCAAAATCAGCGTCACCAAACTCAACAAATGAATCGGGCTAAACCGCGCCCAATTGGGCAACTCGTAAATCCAAAACCCGGACACCGCCACCGACGCCATCAACGCCGCCCACACCATGCCAAGCAGACGATGTAAGCGCGTGCCTTTCGGCAACGCCAACTGCACGCCGCCCAACGCCGTCGCCGCCAACGCCGCCAAGGCGTGCATCGGTATCGGCATCGGCTCGGCCCACAAGTGCGCCCAGTTCATCGTTGTCGCATCATTGGTCGAATCATCGCTATCGAATTGTCATTGTCGAATCATCATCCCGCATCGCGCAGATGCCGCCATAACCAAACGCCTTGTATCAAGACGAATGCAAGCGACAATCCGGTCAAGCCGAACACTTTGAAGGTTACCCACGTTTGCGTGCGTTGCGCTTCATCCGCGCCCAAGTTGTAATAAAACGCGACATAAACATTTAAGCCGCCGAGCAATGTAAAGAACGCCGCCCACGCAAAATTAAGGTCGCGCCAAACGCGCGCCGGCAATTGCATTTGCGCGCCGAGCAATCGTTGAATCACGCCCGGCTTGCCGACGCACATCGGCGCAATAATGCACAGCGCAAACAGCCAATTGACGATGCTCGGTTTCCATTTGATAAACGCATCGTTGCGCAACAGCAACGTCAACCCGCCGAACACCAACAGCAACGCCAGCGTCACCCATTGCATCGCATCGACGCGCCGCCGCCGCAACAGCAGCGCGCCGACTTGCACCACGGCGGCGACAATCGCCGACGCCGTGGCGATGTAAATGTCGTAAAATTGAAACGCCGCAAAGAAAACCAGCAGCGGAAAGAAATCGGTTAACAGTTTTTTCATCTTGCAATGCGCCGCGCGCGAAGTTAAGTCGCGGATGTTTTAATCACTTTTTACCATGCAGTCAAGTTATGCAGCCCGGCAAAACCGCGAAGCGCGAACGCAACACCAAATCCAAAATGCGCGTTAAAAAATACATTGTTATTGAAGGCCCGATTGGCGTCGGCAAAACCACCTTGGCGCGGCGAATGGCGTCGACCTTGGGCGCCGGTTTGTCGCTGGAAAAATCCGATGACAATCCGTTTTTGGAGCGGTTTTACCGCGTGCGCGGGCGCTATGCGCTGCAGACCCAATTGTATTTTTTGTTTCAGCGCGTGCGTCAATTAAAGGAATTGCGGCAGGGCGATTTGTTCGCGCCGTTGCGCATCGCCGATTTTATGCTGGACAAAGACCCGATTTTTGCGCGCATCACGCTCGACGATGAGGAACTGTATTTATACGAACAAATCCACCGGCATCTCGCGGTTGGTTTGCCGACGCCGGATTTGGTGGTGTATCTGCAGGCGCCGAGCGAGGTGTTGGCGGCGCGCATCCGCAAACGCGGCGTGTTGTTCGAGCGCGCGATGACGCGCGAATATTTGGATGAATTGGTCGAAGCCTATGCGCGGTTTTTTTTAACCTACAATCAATCGGCGTTGTTGGTGGTCAACGCCGAAAAATTAAACTTTGTCGAAAACAATGAACACTTCAAACTCCTGCTCGCCCAAGTGGACGCGATTGCCGCCGGGCGACATTATTTTAACCCGGTGGTTTAAATGAAAAATCCGCAAAACCCAAGCGAATCGAATGCGCATGATGATGCGCAATTGCCCGAGGAAAAATTGCCGTCGTTGCGCACCGTGGCAATGCCGGCCGACGCCAACCCCAGCGGCGATATTTTTGGCGGCTGGATTATGGCGCAAATGGATTTGGCCGGCGCAATTTACGCGAGTTATTGGGTGACCGGTCGGCTGGTCACGGTCGCGGTCGAACAAATGACCTTTCATCTGCCGGTGTTTGTCGGCGACCAAGTGAGTTGTTATTGCAAACTTGCGCACACCGGCACCACTTCGCTGTCGGTGCATATCGAAACCTGGGTGCGCCGCCGCCACACCGGCGAACAAAATCTTAAAGTCACCGAAGCGACCTACACCTATGTCTGCGTCAATGAAAACCGCAAACCGATTGCACTAACCATGCGCGACAATGCGCCGGACAAAGCGCCGGCTAAACGCGCCTAAGTTGGCGGGGATAAAGCGGTGAGGTGAACGGTGAACTGTGCGGGCGGGAAAGTGAAACTGAAAGTGACGGTGAAAAGTGACGGTGGAAAGTAAAAATGAAAAGTAAAGGCACAAAGTAACGCAGTCACAGTAAAAGCAATACAGTAAAGCGGCGCGGATACAAACGAAAAAAAGGCGGCGAGCCAAGCCCGCCGCCGTATTGCAATTAAAACCAATTAAAACAAGTTACAGCAAACCAATCAAACGCCTTGTTATCGAGCCGCGCGCGCAGTGCGAGCGGTTCGTTTCTTGGTCGTTTTCTTGGTGACCTTTTTGGCGGTCATTTTCTTCGCGGCGGACGATGCGCTAATCGGCGTCGCCGATGAATCCTCCGACAGCGATTTAACCACGCCCCAGGTCATCAACAACAACACCACGCTGACCGGCAAGGCCGCGGCTATCGATGCGGTTTGCAATGCGGTCAAGCCGCCGGCCATCAGCAACGCCGCGGCGACCAAGCCTTCGCCCAGCCCCCAGACGATGCGGAATCGTTGCGGCGGATGGTCGTCGCCCATGCTCAACATCGTGGTGATTACCAAAGTGCCGGAATCAGACGAGGTGATGAACCAAGTGGCAAGCAGCAAGGTTGCCAACGCCGACATCATCCAGACCAACGTCTGCGAATCGGTCAGCAGGGCAATTGTGCCGTACAGCGCGCTTTGCAGATTCCAATCGCGCACCGCATCCATCACGCCGGCCGTGCCGACGCCGCCTTCGGCGTACAACTCCAAGAACAGCCCGTTGCCGCCGAAGATGCACAGCCACAAAAAGCCGATGGTGGTCGGCACAAACATCACGCCAATCATGAATTCGCGAATCGTGCGCCCGCGCGAAATGCGCGCGATGAACATCCCGACAAACGGCGCCCATGAAATCCACCAGCCCCAATAGAAGATGGTCCAGCCGCTTTGCCACGCTTGGCCGGGCGCATCGGTGGCGGTCCAGAAGCCCATCGGCACCATGTTCCACAAATAATCGCCCAAGGTGGTAACGAAGAAGCCCATCAACCATTCAAACGGCCCGGCAAACAAAAAGAAGCCGATGAGGATGATGCTCAAAAAGATGTTCCACTCGGAAATAATGCGGATGCCGCGACCGACGCCGGATACCGCCGACAATGTCGCAATCAGCGAGATGACGCCTATCAAAATAATCTGCGTGGTGACGCCGGGGTCGACGCCGAACAACACATTCAATCCGGTCGCCATTTGGGTAACGCCCAGCCCGAGCGAAGTGGCGACGCCGAACACCGTGCCGAACACCGCCAGCAAATCGACCGCATGCCCAATCGGCCCGTAAATGCGCTCGCCGATGACCGGATAAAGCGATGAACGCAAGGTCAGCGGCAGCCCCTTGCGGAAGCCGAAATACGCCAGACACAAGCCGACGATGACATACACCGACCAGGCGTGAAAGCCCCAGTGGAAATAGGTGACGCGCATTGCGGCGACCGCGCGCTGTTCGTTTAGCAACAGGGCGCCTTCCAAATCGGCGTGCGGGTTGTTGGGATAGCCCCACGCTTGGGTGTTGTCAAAATAAAACATCGGCTCGGCAATCGAGAAAAACAAAATGCCGATGCCGACGCCGGCGCTGAACAACATCGAAAACCACGAGAAATAACTGAACTCGGGGCGCGAATTATCGGCGCCGAGTCGCACTTTGCCGTGCCGGCTGAGCATCAAATAGATGCACACAAACAACATCACGCACAGCGCCGAGATGTAATACCAACTCAACGACGCTTCAATCCAGCCGCGAATCGCCTGGTAGATGCCGCCGGCGTAATCGACGTTGAGCACGGTGAACAACACAAACGCCACAACCATGCCTTTGGCGGCAAGCCCCATGCCGGGATGCAAGCCGTTCCACAAGCCGCGCCGTGACACTTGGAGTCTCTTATTGGCAGCCATATCAATCCTCCGTTTGTGAAGGTGAACGGGGTTAATGAATAAAATCGCGCGAAATGCGCGAATCGGATACAACATTAACTACAACACTAACTACACATTAAAATGGAAATGCGCGCCTACAATACCAAAAAAACGCGGTCAATGTCGGCAAATCAACAAGGTTTTTGCGGCGTATTTATGCGGGGGTTGGCGGGGGTTGCGCGGCAGTTACGCGGTGTTTGACGGGGGTTGCGACGGTTGGCGCGGGGTTGGCGAAGGTTTGGCGTACGCGATTGGACATTGCGCGACGGTGGCGAGCGTTGTCGAAATCAGTCGACGGCTTTACGCGCCTTAACGCGATTAGGCGCGTTGCGCGGCGATGAATTCGGCGACAAAATCGGCGTATAACCGCATCGCCAGCCGCGTCAATTCACCGCCGCCCGGCGCAAACGCCACCTGCGCGCCGTCCGCCAATCGCAAGCCAACCACCGGCATAACTTCGCGGGTTGCGCTGGTGATGAAGCATTCGGATGCGCGCGGCAATTCGGCGGCGTCTATCGGGCGTTCGATGTCGCGATGCCCGGCGCGCGCCAATAAATCAATCAACACCCGCCGCGTCAAGCCGAGCAGATTGCCGTGTTGCGGCGTCGCCAATTTGCCGTCCAGCACAAACCACACATTGCTGTTGGCGCATTCGCTCACCCGCCCGTCGGCGTCCAGCATTAAGCAATCCTCCGCGCCCAAGTCGCGCGCCTCGGCCAGCGCAAGGATGTTGTTTAAATAATTGCCGCCTTTGATGTTGGGGTCGAGCGTGTTGACCGCGTTGCGGCGCAAGGTTGGTATCGCCAGCGTCACACCGCGCGAATACAATTCATCGCGCCATTGCGGCAGCGGTTTGACGATGAGTATCAAGCGCGAATGCAGCGCATCGGACGGATACAAATCGACCGCGCCTTCGCCGCGCGTAATTTGACACCGCACATACACCTCCTCGCCATCGGGCGCAGCCTGCGCAATCGTCGCCTCGACCGCATCAATAATCGCCCGCTTGCTTTGCCGCACCTGCATTCGACTCAACCGCGCCGAGTTCATCAAGCGCGCATAATGTTCATCGAACATAAACAACGCCCCGCCATAAGTGCGAAACACTTCATAAATCGAATCACCGTATAAAAACCCGCGGTCCAACACCGGCACGCGAATTTCCTCCAACGGCGCAATCACGCCATCGATATACCCGGTCGGCGTCATTGTCATTGTCGTGTTGCGCGCAAGGCGCGGTTGGTGGTCGTTGGCGGCATGGCGGACGGTTTGGTGACTTTGGTCACTTTGTTTACTGCGGTCACTTTATTTGCTTCGGTTGCTTGTGACATTACGGACTCGGTCGACATCGTCGTCGCCGACACTGTCGACGGGACAGTCGCTTTGTTAACTTTGTTAACTTCGTCCACTTGCGACATTGCGGTCTCGACCGGCACTTCGCACACTTCACTCTCGACAGTATCATCGTCATGCACCTCAACCAACCGCAACGCCGCCAGCACCACCTCAACCCCGGCGCCCGGTTGGCGCGATTGTTCCGCCAATTGCCGTCGCCAACTTCGCGCATTGGCGCATCCGCGAAACAAGCCGAGCAGGTGACGCGTCATCGAATGCAACGGCGCACCGTGCGCCAATTGTTCGCGGATGTACGGCAGATATGCGCGGATTAATTCCGCCGGCGTCAGCGGTGCGCGCGCATCATCGGCAAACAACATTCGGTCGACGTTGCGCAATTGCCATGGGTCGTGATACGCCGCGCGTCCCATCATCACGCCGTCGAACGCGCGCAGATGTTCGCGCGCGGCGGTGAGATGTTGCACGCCGCCGTTTAAGGTGAAGCGCAATTCGGGGAAATCGCGTTTGGCTTGATGTACGCGGTCGTATTGCAACGGCGGCACGTTGCGGTTTTGTTTTGGGCTCAAGCCGCGCAGCCACGCCTTGCGCGCGTGAATAATAAAATGCGCGCAACCGCCTTGCGCGACGCGCGCGATGAACTCGGCGAAATGCGAATAGGTGTCGAGTTCATCGATGCCGGTGCGGGTTTTGACCGTAATCGGCAACTCGACCGCATCGCGCATCGCCGCAACGCAATCGGCGACCAGTTGCGGCTTTGCCATCAAGCACGCGCCGAATTGACCGCTCTTAACGCGCGAACTTGGGCAGCCGACATTAAGATTAATTTCATCGTAGCCGGCGCGCGCAGCGAATGAAGCGCACGCCGCCAACACCCGCGGCTCAGCCCCGCCCAACTGCAGCGCAAGCGGATGTTCGCGCGCATCGAATGCCAAAAACCGCGCGCGGTCGCCGTGCATAATCGCGTCGCCGACCGTCATTTCGGTGTACAATTTCGCGCGCCGCGTCAGCAGACGCAACAGCACCCGGCAATGGCGGTCGGTCACCCCCAGCATTGGCGCGATGGAGAATTCTTTGATGCATTCGGTTTCACCTTGTTTCATGCCGTCCACTGTTCGCTTGCGCTCATTCGCGGCGCATTGTAGCACCGCGCACGCGGCGCGCGCGCAATGAACCGGTGGCGCGCGACATTGGATTCGCTTGCATCGCGCGGCGCGGCGCGCGCCTTGGGCGCATTGCAACGCGGCGTCGAAAAGGAAAGTTTGCGCGTCGCCGCCGACGGCGCGCTTGCGCAAACCGAGCATCCGCGCGCACTTGGCGCGCCGTTGACGCATCCGCACATCACCACCGATTATTCCGAAGCGTTAATCGAATTCGTCACGGCGGTGCACACCGACATCGATGCGTTGCTGGATGAATTGTTTGCGCTGCATGCATTCACCCATCAAAATCTCGGCGAGGAAAAATTGTGGGTGAACAGCATGCCGTGCATCGTGCGCGGCGAGGAGCAGATTCCCATCGCGCGCTACGGGCAATGCAATATCGCGCGGATGAAGGAGGTGTATCGCAATGGGCTGCAGTTGCGCTACGGCGGCTTTATGCAAACCATCGCCGGCGTGCATTTTAATTTTTCATTGCCGCGCGATTTTTGGACGGCGTTTTTGCAATGCAAACCGCAGGCGATGCAGGCGCAACAATCGGCGCATTATTTTGCCTTGATTCGAAATTTTCATCGGCTGTCGTGGCTCGGTTGTTATTTGTTTGGCGCGTCGCCGGCGGTGTGCAAATCATTTATGCACGGGCGCGAACATCTGTTGGATGAATTGGATTCGCGCAGTTATTATTCGCCGTGGGCGACGTCATTGCGCCTCAGCAAATTGGGCTACAGCAGCAACGCGCAAGCCGACATCGCGGTCAACTACAACGGCGTCGATGAATTCGTCGCCTCGTTGCGCCGCGCCATCCAAACGCCGCATCCGCCCTATCAACAATTCGGCGTTAAGGTCGATGGACATTACCGCCAGTTGAACGCCAACCTGCTGCAGATTGAAAACGAATTTTATTCGGTGATTCGCCCGAAGCGGGTGTGCGAAAGCGGCGAAAGCCCAACCCGCGCCTTGGCGACGCGCGGCGTCGAATATGTCGAGGTGCGCAGTTTGGATTTAAATCCGTTTGCGCCCACCGGCATCGATGCCGATTGCGTGCGATTTTTTGATTTGTTGTTGTTGTATTGCATGCTGTCGCCCAGCGCGCCGCTCGAGCCGCGCGAATGGCGACGCACGGTGGAAAACCGCCGCCGTGTCGTGTTGTACGGTCGCAAACCGAATTTGTTGTTATGCACCGAGCGCGGCGAAGTCGAGATGAATCAATTGGCGCGCACTGTCTTCGACGACCTTGCGCCGTTGGCGCAATTGTTGGATGCGCAAAGCGAACACGGTCGGCATGTCGAATCGCTCAACGCACAACGCGCAAAAATCGACGAGCCAACGCGCACGCCGTCCGCGCAAATTTTGTCGCAAATGAAACAATACGAAAGTTTTTACGAATTCGCCGACGCCTTGGCGCAACAACATCAGCAACTGTTTAAAAACGCAACGTTGTCGCCGACACAAGCCGAAACAATGCAACAACTTGCCGCCGATTCGCATCAACATCTGAAGGAATTGGAACGCGCCGCGCAACCGCCGTTCGATGAGTTTCTCGCCGATTATTTTCGGCGGCAGCGGGTTGATGCGGAGTAGTTGTAACAGTTACGTGGTGTGACTGTGACATTGACTGTGCCGGTGACTGTAACTTCGACTGTAACTTTGATTGTAACTTTGACCGACACTGTCACCGTGAATTCGTTGTGCGCGTCACTGTGCCGGCAACTGTGAACTATCGACTGTCGACTATCGAGCATCGACCGTGAACTTTTAACATTCCCCCGCGACTTGTCACGCCGCGTGTTTTTGGCGACAATGCGCGCAATCCAAACCGAGTAACCTCCAATGACCGCCACCGCTCAACAGATTGAAAAAATGCATCGCGACCCCGGCTTCATCGCCGCCCTCGACCAAAGCGGCGGCAGCACGCCCAAGGCCTTGCGCTTATACGGCGTTGATGAAAGCCAATACAACAGCGACGATGAAATGTTCGTCAAGGTGCATGCGATGCGCACGCGCATCATCCGCGACGATGCATTCGACCGCAACATTCTCGGCGCAATTTTGTTCGAGGACACGATGAACCGCGCCATCGACGGCATTCCAAGCGCGCGGTATTTGTGGGAGAAAAAAAACATCCTGCCGATATTAAAGGTCGATAAAGGATTGGCGGATGAAGCCGACGGCGTGCAGATGATGAAGCCGATGCCGGCGTTGGATGAACTGCTCGAGCGCGCCAATCAATGCGGGATTTTCGGCACCAAGATGCGCTCGGTGATTAAAACCGCCAACCCGGCCGGCATCGGCGCGGTGGTTGCGCAGCAATTCGAAATCGCCCAACGGATTTTGGCGCGCGGTTTGATTCCGATTATCGAACCGGAGATTGACATTCATTCGCCGCAAAAAGCCGAAGCCGAAGCGTTGTTAAAAACCGAACTCGGCAAACACCTTGCCGCGTTGGACGATGCGCAACGCGTCATCTTTAAGTTAACCCTGCCGGAGCAAACCGATTTTTACGCCGAGTTTTGCGCGGCAAAAAATTGTTTGCGCGTTGCCGCGTTGTCGGGCGGTTATGACCGCGCCGAAGCGTGTCGACGGCTGGCGCAAAATCGCGGCATGATTGCAAGTTTTTCACGCGCCCTCACCGAAGGCTTGTCGATTGCGCAAACCGAAGACGCCTTTTCGCAAACCTTGTCGCAATCGATTCTCGCGATTGCCGAGGCCTCGGCGACTTAATCATCGCGCCGTCAATTTACTTCGACACACTTCGGCAAACTTCGCGCCCCGGTAGCTCAGTCGAATAGAGCGGCCGCCTCCTAAGCGGCAGGTCGGAGGTTTGAATCCTCTCCGGGGCACCAATCGATTAAACGCATGCAAGCGGATTTTTGGCATCAACGATGGCGCGACGGGCGGCTGGGGTTTCATCAGCAAAACATTAACTCGCGCTTAAAAAAACTCTGGCGCGTGTTCGCCCCGCGCATCGGCGAAACCGTGTTGGTGCCGTTGTGCGGCAAATCGCTCGATATGTTGTGGCTGGGCGAATGCGGGCATCGAGTGCTCGGCGTCGAAATCAGCGAAATCGCCTGCCGCGATTTTTACCGCGAAAATCATCTTGCGGTCACGCGCCAATCGGATGCGCATTGGATTAAGTTTCACGGCGAATGCATCGATGTTTGGTGCGGCGATTTTTTTAACTTGCGCGCCGCCGAATTGCGCGAAGTGCGCCTGGTCTACGACCGCGCGGCGTTGATTGCCCTGCCGACATCGATGCGCGCGCGCTATGCCGAACACTTGAGCAAGGTGCTGGCGCCGGATGCGCAACTTTTATTAATCGCAATGGAATACGATGAAAACAAAATGAAAGGCCCGCCGTTTTGCGTAACCGAAGACGAAGTGCGCGAGATTTTTAATCGATGGTTTGCCATCGACATCATCGCCCAATCATCAGGCCCCGACATCGTCGGCAATCTTGCCGAACGCGGTTTGGATACCTTGGATGAAAAAGTGTATCGCCTGCAGCGATTGGCGCAATAGTGGTTAAGTTTTTTTTTGTTTTATTTTTGTTTTGTTTTTATTTGTATTTGTACTTGTACTTTTACTTTTACTTTTGCTTATGCCGGCACTTTTACTTTTACTGTCACTGTTACTGTTACTTGCACTTGTACTCTTACTTGCCCGCACTTTTACTTCGCCCGCCCCGCTTCCTTTTACTTGCGCCGCGTCATACTCACGCTACGCCCGACCCAATCCGGCGGCGTTGCAACCCGCGCCGCCAACAGCGCGCGCAAGGTTTCCGCCGGCAACGGCGCGGCGCATTGTTGGCGGGTGTCGTAATGCAGCCCGATGTATTCGCAAGTCGCGCGCAGCCGCGAATCGACCATCATCAAATGCGCAAACCAAATCCGCTTGGCGTCCGCGCCGAGGATAATCGTCTCGATTTCCAACTGCGCCGGCGCGCGCACTTCGGCGACATAACGGATATGCGCTTCGAGCGTGTATAACGCCGCGCCGCTGCGTTCAAAATAGGCGACGCCGATATCGAAATAATCCTGCATCTTCCAACTTGCATTGGCAAACGGCGTCAGATAATGCGCCTCGTTAAGATGCCCGTAAGCGTCCAACCATTCCGCGCGCAACGGTTCGCTGTGCAGGTTAAGTGTGTTCATTTATTTGCATCGATGGTTGATATCGAAAAGATTCCGCCGCGCGCAATGATACAAAAAAATCGTCCGCGCCGCGCGCGCAAATTTGGCATATCATTCCCCGCATCGCCGCAGCCGACACGATGCACCGCAGCCGATAAAATTTTTCGATACCGCTTATCACAACTTTTTACGCCAACACACTTGACCTTGCGCCGCCGCGCGTTTATTTTGCGGCATTGCCAACGCACCCGCGAATCCAAATGAGCAAATCGCACACCGAAACCGTCACCGCCGTGCATCACTGGTCGGACAAATTGTTCACCATCAAAACCACGCGCGACCCGTCGTTGCGTTTTCGCAACGGCGAGTTTGCGATGATTGGCATCGAAGTGGACGGCAAGCCGCTGATGCGCGCCTACAGCATGGCCAGTTCGCATTACGACGACCATCTCGAGTTTTACAGCATCAAGGTCGCCGACGGCGAATTTACTTCGCGCCTGCAGCATGTTCAAGTCGGCGACAAATTATTGGTCAGCAAAAAACCCACCGGCACCTTGTTGTGGGAACGTTTGCGACGCGGCAAGCGGTTGTATTTGTTATGCACCGGCACCGGGCTGGCGCCGTTTTTGTCGGTGATTAAAGACCCGGAAGTGTATGAAAATTTCACCCGCGTGATTTTGGTGCACGGCTGCCGCTACATCAACGAATTGACCTATCGCGAACTCATCACCCGCGAACTGCAAACCAATGAATACTTCGGCGACACGGTGCGCGAGAAGTTGTTGTACTATCCGGCCGTCACCCGCGAACCGTTTAAGAATTACGGACGCATCACCGAGTTAATCAAAACCGGCCGCTTGATGCGCGACATCGACGCCCCACCGCTTAATGTCGAAGACGACCGATTTATGTTGTGCGGCAGCCCGGCGATGCTCGACAGCGTATCAGAAGTGCTCGACCATCTCGGCTTCGGCGAAACCCGCAAAAGCGATTTGCGCGAATATGTGGTCGAGCGGGCGTTTGTTGAACGGTGACGTTTAACATTGAGAGTCGCGCGGTGCGGGTTACTGTGCGTTGGACGGTAAACAGCGACTTAACTTATTAACAATTAACAATTAACCATTAACCCAATCAACCATTCCAATGGAGGCATGGATTCCCATCACCATCGCCGCGGCGTTTTGTCAAAACATTCGTTCCGCCGCGCAAAAACGATTGCATGATTCATTGTCGTTAACCGCCGCGGCCTCGGTGCGGTTTTTGTTTGCGTTGCCGATTGGCGCGGCATATTTGTGGGGGCTGCATCATTTCGGCGCGATGGCCTTGCCGACAATGAACGCGCGATTTTTATTGTATTGCGCACTCGGCGGCGTTTGCCAAATTTTATTCAGCGTGTTTTTGTTGTGGATGTTTTCCTTCCGCAACTTCGCGGTCGGCACCACCTTCGCCAAACTCGAAGTGCCGATGGTCGCGCTGTTCGGCGCGTTGTTGCTCGGCGATTCGCTTAATCCGTTGGCGTGGTTGGCGGTTGCGTTAAGCGCGTTCGGCGTAATCGCATTAAGCGCGCCGCGCATTAAGCGCGCGCGTCGCGTCGATAGGGTGCGCGCGATGATGCAAGCGATTATGCAAAAGCCAACCGCGATTGGCTTGGGCGCGGCGGCGTGGTTGGGTGCATCGGTGGTGTTTTTTCGCGGCGCGGCGTTGTCGTTAAATCATCCGCGCGCATCGATGGCCGCGGCGTTTGCATTGTTGGTCGCGCTATGCATACAAACCGCGTTGTTGTTAAGTTGGATTGCCTTGCGCGAACCGGCGCAATGCAAACGCATCGCGCGGCATTGGCGGCTATGCAGCGCAGTCGGCGTCGCCGGCGGCTTGGCATCAATCGGTTGGTTCAGCGCATTTACGATGCAAAACGCCGCGCATGTGCGCGCGTTGGGACAGATTGAATTGTTGTTTGCGTTTGTCGCGGCGACCTTGTTTTTTAAGGAACGCGTGCGGCGAATCGAAATACTCGGCATCGCCTTGGTCGCGGGCGGCGTGATTGTGATTGCGGTTGCGTAAACTTTTTTTGTGGAAACTTAAAGTGTTGCGCACTTTATAAGTTTGTAACTTTATAAGTTAATAAGTTCACTTAATAAATTGTTAACTTTTACAAAGCGGTTACTTACGCGCCTCAACCGCCAAGAAACAATTCACCAACTTTTGGATTGGCAAGCAATTGTTCACCGCGTCCGGCGATGGCGATTTGCCCGGACACCAGCACATAGCCGATGTCGGCAAACTCCAATCCCTTTTTGGCGTTTTGTTCGACCATCACAATCGTCTTGCCTTCGTTTTTTTGCAGGTCGTATAAAATCTCAAACACCATATCGATAAAACGCGGCTCCAGCCCAATCGACGGTTCATCCACCAACAACACGCGCGGCTGCATCACCAAGGCGCGCGATATTTCCAACAGCCGCCGTTCGCCGCCGGACAACACTTTGGCTTGATGTTTGCGCCGCGCCGCCAAGCGCGGATATTTGTCGAACACACGTTCGGCTGCGCGTTTGGCATCAGCCGGGCGCGCCTTCAAAAACCCGCCCATCCATAAATTTTCCTCGACCGTCATCGCCGGAAAAATCGATTTGTCCTGCAGGATATAAGCGATGCCGGCGCGCGCCAATTTTTCACTCGGCGATAAAGCGGTGACATCCAATCGCGCATTGTCACGGTCACTATTACTTTTACCGTCGCCCGCGTCGATGCCGTCATCGACCGATTGATGAATATGCACCGCGCCGGAAAAAATCGCGCTAAATCCAAATATCGCATGCAGCACTGTGGATTTTCCCGCGCCGTTCGGGCCAATCAAACAAAGCGATTGCCCGCGCCCGACGCGCAGATTGATGCCGTGCAAAATCTCCATCCGCCCGTAGCCGGCATGCAAATCATCAATCACCAAATGCGGCGCATTGCCGGCCAATTCATCCAATTGCGCGACATCAATCTCCTCGGCGATTTCCTGCGCGCGCCGCGCAACTTGTTCGACCGAGATGACCGTATCGACGTCGCCGCCGGCATAGCCGTGCGTTTTGTTCGCGTTGTTCATTGCAGGTTGTTCATTGTCGGTGGTTGATTAACAAAAGTGACTGTGACTGTTACGAGTGTAAGTAAACTTAAAATATAGCGCCAACTTAATTCGCGCCCAAATAAGCGTCGATAACGCGGCGGTCGTTTTGGATTTGCGTCGGGGTGCCGTGCGCCAATAATTTGCCGTGCGCAAGGCAATAAATGGTGTCGGCGAGATTCATAATCACGCGCATGTTGTGTTCAATCACAAACAGCGTAATGCCGAATTGTTCGCGCGTCAGTTTAAGCCGTTCAATCAATGCGTTGATTAATGTTGGGTTGATGCCGGCGGTCGGTTCATCCAACAACAAGCCGGCCGGTTCGTTCATCAACGCCATCGCAAACTCGAGCAGTTTTTGTTGCCCAAACGACAGCGACGATGCAAGCAGTTTGCGTTTTTCATACAGCCCGACAAACTGCAGCAAATCATCGGCGCGCGCCTTTTGTTCGCGCGAATTGCGCGCAAACGAATTGAGCATGTTCATCTTGCGATGCGGCAGCGACACCAGCATATTATCGACGCAATTCATCGCGCCGTAAATTCGGGTTTGTTGAAAGGTGCGCAACAACCCCATGCGCGCAATTTTTTGCACCGGCAATTTGGATATTTCGCGCCCTTGAAATTTTATCGAGCCGGAGTCAATCGGATGATAGCCGACGATGGAATTAAACAAGGTGGTTTTGCCCGAGCCGTTCGGGCCAATCAAGCCGGTGATGCCGCCGCGCGCGACCGACAACGAAACATCGACATTGGCGGCCACGCCGCCGAATGATTTGCTGACCCGGTTAACTTCTATGATTGCGCCCATCGTCGCCCCGCAAATGATTGCTTGTGATTGACCGTGATTAAGGTGTAACTAATTTGTGATTAAGGTGCGCTTAACTTAATTAACTTAATGAACTTAATTCACTCGAAGTTAACCCGAAGTTAACTCGAAATTAATTCGAAATTAATTCGATGAAACATCGCGCGGTTCGACCTGCACGCCAAACCAATGCGGTTTGCGATGCATCAGCCACCCCAACACGCCGTCTTGAAAATACACCACAGTGACAATAATCAACGCGCCCAATGCAACCCATTGCCAGCCGAGCAGATAATTCCAAGTAACTTCCTTAAAGAAATGAAACAACACCGCGCCCAACACCGGCCCCCATAAAGTGCCTTTGCCGCCGAGCAACACACACACCACCATAAAGATGCCGAGATTGATGGTTTGGAATGCGGTCTCGAGCGGTTCGAAATGAATCAATTGAAACGCCGAAATCGCGCCGGCGACGCCGACAAAAAACGCCGCCAACGACCAAGTCGCGAGTTTATAGCGCAAGGTATGCACGCCCATCGCTTCGGCTTTTTCTTCGTCGTCGCGAATCGCGTTAATCGCCGCGCCAAAACGCGTGGTATACAACCGGCGCAAAAATAAAAACAACACCACGCCGGCGCCGGCGTATAAAAAATAAAACAACAGTTTGCCGTCGTTCAAATCGCCCGGATACACCGGCAAGGAAATGCCCTGCCCGCCGCCGACCCAATCCCAATTCGACACCAATTCGCCGACGGCAATCGCAACGCCCAAGGTGCCGATTGCAAAATATGGCCCGCGCAAACCAAAGGTGACATAGCCAATCAACACCGCGCACAACGCGCAAAATGCGCCGGCGCCGAGGATGCCGAACAACATCCCGCGAAAGTATTGCGCATCGCTGAATGCATGCACGCCGCCGCCGAAGGCGCCGGTGTATTCGGCGACATCATAAACCGGCGCGATGGTTATCAACGCGGCGACATACATGCCGATGCCGTAGAAGGTGATGTTGCCGAGCGAGTTGTAGCCCATCTGCCCGCCGGTCATGTCCCAAGTGAGCGCGACGATAATCATCAGCCACAAGGTCGCCAACTGCGTGCGGAAATCCGGCAATGCAAACGGCGCAACGATAATCGCCGCGCACAGCACCGCATATAAAATGATTTTGCGCTTAGGCATTTTAGGCGCGCTGCAGCGTTGCCGCCCACAACCCGGCGCCGATTAACGCGCCGCCGCCGATTCGGTCAACTCGACGGCGCACGGTTTTGTCGCTTAACAACCCGCGCACGCGTGCGGCAAAAAAGGAATACATAAACGCGTTGGTTGAACCAAGCAGAATAAATGTCACGGCAAGAATCACCAATTGCAAATTGACATTGCCGGCCGCCGGCGTGACGAATTGCGGCAAAAATGCAATGAAAAACATCAAGCCCTTGGGATTGAAAGCGGTGACCACAAACGCATGCAAAAAGAATGCGCGCGGTTTTTTATGCGCGGCATCATCCGCGTCTACATCGGCATCGACATCAGTATCGACATCGGCATCGCGCGCGCCGCGCCAGGTGGTCACGCCGAGATAAATTAAATACGCCGCGCCAATCCATTTGACCGCGCCAAACCACAGCGCCGACGCCAACAACAACGCGCCGATGCCAAACATGCATACAAACACCGCGACACCGTCGCCGCACATAACGCCCAACAGCAACGGCGCGGTCGCGCGCCGGCCGTGCGCGATGGTTTGCGTCGCCACCAACAAACTGGTGGGGCCCGGCAGGGTCACCACCACAATGGTTGCCATTACAAACCCGAGATAAATGTCAAGCGCCATATTGTCCGCCGCGAATCATTGCAAACTTTGTCGTTTGGTGCGTTGTTGTATCAACCGCACCACCAACACCAGCAACAACAACATCACCGCGACCGCTTGTTGATAGCCGATGCCAAAAATATGCGCGCCGTATTGTTCCAACGCGCCCATGCCAAGCCCGGCAGCGATGACGCCCGGCAGGTTGCCAAGCCCGGCGGCGGTGACGATGACAAACGCGCGTATCGAATACGAGATGCCGTAGAACGGCTGCACCAACCACACCATCACAATAATCGCGCCAGCCGCGCCGCAAATGGCGGTGTTGAGCGAGAAGGTGAATGCATAGACTTTTTCGGTGTCGATGCCAAGCACGCGCGCGGCGCGCGCATCTTGTGCGGTCGCGCGAATCGCCTGACCGATGCGGCTTTTTTTAATGAACACAATCACGCCAATCGCCAGCCCGGCGACGAGCAACACGCCGATTAACTTTGCAATCGGCACATCGACGAAGCCGTCCAAAAAGTACAGCGTGTCGTACGGCAGTTTGACGCTTTGCGTATCCGAACCGAACAGCAGATTTAACACTTGCGCGATGACTATCGCCAAGCCGAAGGTCGCCAGCAACGAGGTGAACAAATCGCGTTCAATCACCCGCGCGATGATGAGTTTATAACTCAACCACCCAACCGCCCACAGCACCACAAATGCAACCGGCACGCCCAACAACGGCGGCAGCCCCTTGCCAGCCAGCCACCAAGCGACATAGCCGCCGGCGATGACAAAATCGCCTTGCGCCAAATTTTTCACATTCATCACGCCCCACACCAACGCCAAGCCGTAGGCGGCAAGCGCAAACAGCGAACCAATCATCAAGCCGTCAACAATAATTTTGACGTTGATGACCGGATACTGCAACAACAGCGCGAAGTTGGCGGCGATTTGTTCCATTAATTTTTTTGACGAAACGATGCGTGGTTGGCGCAAAGACGCGCGGCGTTAAGTTAAGTGATGCGAAGTTAATTCGCAAAATTAAGTCGCGAAGTTAATCCGTGAAGTTAACGAATTAACTTATTCGCACTTAACTTAATACTTAACTTAACGCCTGCACACGCGCGTCGAGATGCGTCGAATCGAAACGAGTTCGAATGAGTCGACGATTATTGCGGCTTACGCGGCCAATTCAGTTGATGCGATGCAAACGCAGACGGCGCGACCACATTGTATTTGCCGTTTTGCACCTGCCGCAGCACCATCGGTTTGGCGATGTTGTTGCCGGTTTTGGCGAAACGAATCGGCCCGTAAAAGGTCATCAAATCAGTTTCCGCAATCGCATCGCGCACCGCTTCCTTATCGAGCGAGCCGGCGCGTTCGAATGCATCCTTAAACACATACACCGCGGCCGAGGCTTGCGCGGTTTGATACGGCACGGTTTTGTTGGCGTATTCCGGATAGGCTTTTTTAAAGCGACTGTCGTATTGCGGTGCGCTGCCGAAAATCGGATCTTTATACGACAACGTTTCAGCCCATTGGGTTGCGCATAAAATATCGTTTGCGCTTTTGCCGAATTTGCCGACGACATCGGCGGCTTCGCAATGCGTCATTGCAATCATCGGCACATTGATTCGTTGTTCGCCGATTTGCCGCACCGCGGTCGCCGCGCCTTTGGAATGCCCGCTGACAATCAACACATCGGGGCGCGCGACTTTAACCTTCAACAAAATTGCGCTCATGTCGGATAAATCGCGCGGCAGTTTTTCATCGATGATGATTTTCATGCCGTATCTGGCGGCGTCTTCCAACACCCCGGCGCGAATGTCGAGCGAGAACGGATCATTTTCCACCGCCACCGCCACCTTAACCGACGACGGTTTTTTGCCGTTCTCTTCGGCTTTCTCCGCCGCCAAAGTAATCGCCGAGGCGAGATATTGTTCGGATGTCGACAGCACCGCAAACAAATATCGATAGCCTTTGTTAAACAATGAACGCGAAGCGCCTTCGGCTTCGACCATCGGGATGCGATATTTTTCGGTCACCGGCGCAATCGCCTTGACCAAACCGGATGAATACGGGCCGAGCATGTATTGCACTTTGTCCTGATTGATTAACCGTTCAGCCAAGGTTGCGCCGCGGTCGCCTTTGGATTCATCGTCGTAATAAACGGCTTTGAAGTTGTGGCATTTGCCTTTGACCGTGACGCCGCCGGCTTGATTGATTTTGTCAATCGCGTAGTCGTAGCCGTTTTTGGCGTGGATGCCGTTGGTCGCGTATTTGCCGGTCAACGAAATCGCCGCGCCGAGCGTTATCTCATCGCAAGCCGCGTGCGCGCCAACCGATTGCAACCCGCCGCACAAAACAAAGACGCCCAACAAGGCGCGTTTTGCGTTAATGTTGATGATGCGGTTAACGTTGGCGCAACCGACAACATCGTTAATAAAACGGAAGATGGAATTGACACTTAACTTAAATTTGGTTTTCATCATTAATCTCCGGTGGATATGGTGAATCAATAATTAATCGCAACGTTACAAGTTAATGGCACAAATAACGTTACGGATACAAGGTGTAAATAACAATTAAAAACTATACTCGCCTTGCACGCCAATTTGCAAGCGGCGCAGCGCACGTTTGCAATGTCGTCGAAGTCGAAGTTACTTATGAAGCCGCCGCAAGCACGGCATCCCACCGCGCCAAACTTTCCGCCGACCAACATTCGCGGCGGCGATAATAGCCGGCGGTCGATGCAATCGAATCATCGAGCGTCAGCCACGGCAATTTAAATTCGGTGTAAATATGCATATCCGGACGAATCGCCTGCGGTGCATCCAATGTGCCGGCGCGCACAAATGCAACCGCATCGCCGACGCCGCCATAATGGCTCCACAACGCCACGCCGCATTCGCCGCAACGCAACACCGCCTGCCCGCGCCCGCTTTCGCTCGGCAATTGCGCGCGCAACGGCGCACCGCTTAACACTTCGATGGCGGCGGTTTCGATAATCGCATTGACCGCAAACGCCGCGCCGCTTTCGCGCCGACACCAACCGCAATGGCAACAATTCACAAACATCGGCGCGCGCGTGATGCGATAGCGAATCGCCGCGCAAGCGCAACCGCCTTCGGCGGGGAGTTTTACTTCGGCGGCTTCGAGTGTTTTATTATTTGCCATTGGATTCGAGTTGTTGGGTTAACAGGTTAATGAAAACAGTTGCATTGACAGTTGCACCGCCAACATTACGACATTACAACATCACGCCGACATCGCAAAAATTTTGCCGGGGTTCATCAAGTTATGCGGGTCGAGGGCGCGTTTGATGGCGCGCATTGGTTCGATCGCCGCGCCGTGTTCGCTGCGCATGAAATCAATTTTACCAAAGCCGATGCCGTGTTCGCCGGTGCAGGTGCCGTCCATCGCCAACGCGCGCATCACCATTCGTTCATGCAACGCTTCGGCGCGCGCGACTTCATCCAAGTCGTCGTGGTCGACCAACAGCAGCAGATGAAAATTGCCGTCGCCGACATGCCCGACTATCGGCGCAAGCAATCGGCTTTCATTAATATCGCGTTGGGTTTGGGCGATGCATTCCGCCAATCGCGTTATCGGCACGCACACATCGGTCGCCCAAATCCGCCCTTTTGGGTGCAGCCCTTTGCCGGCATAGGCGACATCGTGGCGGGCGCGCCACAGTTTGCGGCGTTGTTCGGCGTTTTGACTCCATTGGAAATCGCCGCCGCCGTGTTCGGCGGCGATTTGTTCGGCCAGTTCGGCTTGTTCGCCGACGCCGTGTTGGCTGCCGTGAAATTCGAAAAATAAAGTCGGCGATTCGATGAAGGGTTGCGGCGGGTTGGCGTAGCGATTTAAACTTTTGACGGTCAATTCATCCAACAATTCGATGCGCGCCACGCCCATGCCGTATTGCATAATTTGCGTAACGCATTGCACCGCGCGACCAATATCGGCAAACACGCACACCGCCGCCGCGGTCGATTCGGGCGTCGGATGCAGGCGCACGGTTAATTCGGTGAACACCGCCAAGGTGCCTTCGCTGCCGATTAACAATCGAGTTAAATCATAGCCGGCGGCGGATTTGCGCGCGCGGTTGGCGGTGCGAATCAATTCGCCGTTCGCCATTACCGCTTCGATGTTGATGACATTTTCGCGCATCGAACCATAGCGCACGGTGTTGGTGCCGGAGGCGCGCGTTGCGGCCATTCCGCCGAGCGATGCATCGGCGCCGGGGTCGACCGAGAAAAACAAGCCGCTGTCCTTAAGATGCGCATTCAGTTGGCGGCGGGTTACGCCGGGCTGCACCACCGCATCAAAATCATCGGCATTGACCGCCAGGATGTTGTTCATCTGCGAAAAATCGATGCACACCCCGCCGCGCAACGCCGCGACATTGCCCTCGAGCGAAGTGCCCGCGCCATAGGCGATGATAGGCGCCAGTCGCGCCGCGCAAATGCGCACAATGGTTTGCACTTCGGTTTTGTCGCGCGGACGCACCACCGCATCCGGCGGATAGCCGCGATGAAAGGATTCATCCTTGCCGTATTGTTCGCGCACCGAATCCGCCGTCAACAATCGCGCGCCAAATGCATCGCGCAGGGCTGCGATGGCGGCGGCGTGGTTGGCGCCGTGGTTGACGTTACTCTTGATGTCGCCGTTGCCGTTGGTTTGCAACATTGGTTAACCTCGTTTGGGTTGTCGCACTTAACTCGTTTGTGTTGTCGGCACTTAACAAGTTAACTTGTCACTGGTAACTTACCACTGCACCGCATAAAGATAAATAAAAAAAACCCGCCGTCTACGGAGGGGACGGCGGGTCCAATCGGCGAATCGCTTTTCAGCAATTCATTGGTTCAGCGGTGCAGGCGAAGTTAACTGCGCGACACCGCAATAAAGTTGGCAATCGAAATCAATACAGCAGGCGACTATACCAGCCGCAGATTAAAATTTCACCTCACCCTGCAACAACACGCGTCTTTCATCGAGGCTATTTTCGCGGTTGTGTTGTTCGCCGGTGAGGTTTAAATCGATGTGGCGCATCCACAAATTGCGCGGAGTCCAATCGACGCCGAGTCGATAGATGTCGTCATCCGCGCTGACGATTTCGCCAAACGGCGCAATCAAGCCGCGCGCGCTTTGGATGCCGTACGACAATCGCGATTCGGTGCGCCATTGATAATCATCGCTATCGAGCGCAGACGGCGACAAATCACCGATGAGTTCGGTATCCCACAGCCGCCCAAATTCGCGTTCGGCTTCGCCATAACTCGGGCGCACCCGCAGCCCCAAGCCCTGCCCGTCCGCGCCGTTGGCCATGCGGAATTGTCCATACGCGCCCCATTCGTGATAATCGCGCCGCCCAAACAAGCCATGCGCGGCGATTTCCAGCGAGGTGATTTGCCCGAAGTGTTTCCAGCCCAATGCGCCTTCGGCGGCGGTGCCGGTGCTGCCGTCTCCGCCATCGCTGCGCAAGCCGAATTCCATAAACGCCGAGTTGCTGTCGGCGCGCACGTTGGTGTCGTGCCAACGCGCCAACAATCGCGCGGTGTTGGTTTTGATTTGTTGTTCATGCAGGCGATTGACATCCTTTTCATTGCCGCCTTGAATTTGGAATTCACCGCCGCGCAATTCGGCGCGCAGTTCGAAATGTTCGGAGACATCGTTGCTGACGCCCATGCCAAAGCCGATTAAATCGATGTCGCTGCGGAATTCGTTATCCGCGCCGGCGGCGTTTGGGCGGCGGATTACGACTTCGCCCGAGCCGCTGCCGACGCTTGCCCAGACATTGGCGGCGTTGAGTTGCCAGTTGAGATACGGGTAGACGCTGTTGATGGTGATTTCATATTCGCCCTTTTCAGCGGTTTCGCCGAGCGTGTAATCGATGTTGCCGTCTGTGCGCGAGAACGCCAGCCCAAACAGCACATTTTTATGCACGTTGACATCGAAGCCGAGATGCAAGCCGTTGACCGTGCCGCGCCAATCGAGTTTGTCTTCGTTGTCTTTGTTGGCATCGCCATCGATGCTGCGATAGTTCGCGCTGCCCCACACCGCCCCGCTCGCCCAGATACTCTGCGACGGGTCGCCGGCGGCGGTTATCGGCATAACGAATCGGCTGTTGCCGATGAGTTTAGCGCGGTCGAAGTTTTCGCGGTCATTGACATAGAGTTGCGCGCCGTGCGCCAAGGCGGCTTGCGGCGATTTGCCGCCGATGGAGAATTCGGGGACGGCGATGTTGGCGGTGGCAATGCGGTCGGTGATTGCGCCCAAGGTGCCGGCGACTGAGGCGGCGGCGAATTTGGAGAGGACTTGGGTGTTAATCGGGGTTAATTCATCGGCTCTGTCGATGCTCAATGTGATGGTGACCTCTTCGTCGCTGGTGACGGTCTCGTCGCCGGTGCCGATGATGTAGGTGCCGACGGTGAAGGTTGCGACAAATTTATAGGTCAATGTCGGTTCGGTACCATCGCCGAAACTGCCGTCGCTGGTTAATCGTTGCGTCGCGGGATCGAATGTCAAGCCGCTTGCCACTTCGACCGACTCCGCCGGGACAAAAGCGGCGGCGGTGCGCAAACCGCTCGCGCTTTGCCCCGAATCCGCCGAATCCGCAATCAATGCAAAGGTGCGTTTGCCGCCCCCGGCGACGGTAAATGCATTACTCAAATCGATAATCGTCTCTGAGCCGGTGGGGATTACATATTCTCTTTCCGACTCGGGGGCGGCAATCGGGTCGTAGGTAATCTCGTAGGTCACCGTCACTTCGGCGCCGTTGGCGTCGGTGACGGTGTAACTGACAACATCAATCAAATCTTCGCCGGCGGTGCCGACGGCGGTGGTCGCAAAAATCGGCGTATTGATGAGCGTGCCGTCGACCGCTATCTCCACCCCTTCGGTCAAGTCGTTGGCGTCAATCACGGTAAATGAATACGGACCTTGCCCGCCGGTGCCGCCCGGCACATCGACCGACTCGCCCACTTCGATTTCGGCGGTGAGTTCATCGCTTTCGACGATTTCGGTAAATGCCGCCGCCACCCGCAAGGTAAACCGCCCGGGCGCTTGCACACCGTTTATGTCCGTGGCACGCCACGTGCGTTGCTGGGTTGTCGCCTCGGTCGGCATGCCGCTGATGGTGCGTTCGGTTAAGTTGACGGTCAATCCCGCCGGCAAGTCCAGAGAGTCGAGGTTGTATGTCAATATGCCGGCCCCGCCGCTTGCTTCCGGCAAGGTGTGTTCGGTGTCGTTTTTGCCGACGGTGAATCCGATGGTTTCGAATTCGTCAACAAACGCCGGCCGTTCGGCGACATGGATATTAAGCGTAAACGTGCCGGGTTCGCCCAAACTATCGGTGGCGATGCGATAGAAGATGAAGTCGCCGGAGGTTGATGGGCGACCGGTGATGATGATTTCGCCGCCCTCGACGCCCACGCCCAATGCGATGCCGCTATCGCTCGATGCGGTTAAGCCGCGCGGCAGATTGCCGTCGCGGGTGTAGCCTGCGGTGCCGCTGCCGGTGGAGACGCCTTCGGTGGCGGCGGGCAGGGTTAATTCATTGTATTGAATGCCGCCTCGAGTGAAGGTGTCTTCGCCCAATGTGTAGGTAACCACAAACGGGCTGCCCGAGAATGCCGGGCTTTCGTTTACGGCGATGGTGAATGTCGTCGATACGGATTCGCCGTCGTAGTTGTCGGTGGCGGTGTAGACAAAGGTTTGGGCGGAGACCGTGCCGTCGGTTATGCCGCCGATGGTTTGCGGTGACGTATTGGAGATGAAGGTGACCTGGGTTGCGCCGGTGCCGGGCAAGGTATAGGAGGAGTAGTTCACCGTCCCGCCGACTAATTCACCCAAAAGATAGGCGACTGTGCCGACGCTATTTTCGACCTGCGGCAAGGTGAGGTTGATGGACGAGAAAGTGCTGACGCTGGCGCTGTCCGCCGCCCTCAAGAAACGCAATTGCGCGGCGATGAATACATTGGTGTGGGTACTGATGCTGGTGTTGCCGCCGGCAATGTCTGTGGCGTGATAGGTCAACGCATAATTGACCTCTGCGTTGTTGTTCGGTGTGCCGGTGATTCGTCGATTCGCCGGGTTGAAGGCGATGCCGTCTTGGTTAAATTGCGCCGCGCCGAAAGATGCACCTTCGGTCAGGCTATAGGTTTTGGTCGAAGTGCCGGCGGCGGCTTCGGGCAATTGGATGTTGGCGGCGGTGCCGGAGCGGAAGGAATAGCCGTTGTTTAAGGCGGTGCCGAGCATGCCATCGAAGTTGATGGCGCCGAACCCGCCGATTGCGATTGGCGCGGTTACTTCGGTGCCGGCGGCGTCGACCACTTTGTACTCGGCGGTGTAATTGTAGTTACCGCCGATGGTGCTAACAATGGTGCCGCTGAGTTCGAGCGAACTCGTGTCGAACGCAAGACCGGTGCTGGGCAAATTACTCACGCTGTAGGTATACGGCTCAGTGCCGTTGCTGACTGCCGGCAAGGTGTACGCGACATTTCGGTCGTAGAGAAACGCAAACCGTTCCATCGGCGGCGTTACAAACGCCAATGCCGGAATGATTTCCAATTTAAACGGCAATGTATTAGACGCCGTCACGCCGTGCGCATCCACCGCCGACATTGTGAAATCAAATGTGCGGGCATCGGCGGCGACGGTCGGCGTACCGCTGATGGTGCGTCCGCTGAAGGTTAAGCCGGTGGGCAATGATGCATCCAGTGTATAGGAAAAGTCGCCCGAGCCGTTGGTTGCCGCCAACAAGGTCAACGGCTCGGCGAGTGGGATATTTAAGGTCGTTTGCAACAGCGGTTGCGCGCCGACAAATGACGGGCGTTCGTTTACGCGGATGTTGACGCTGTAGGTGCCGAATTGGTTGTTGGTGTCGCCGCCGATGCGGATGAAAGTGTAATCGCCGACGGTGGTTGGCGTGCCGCTGAGGTGGGCGGTGCCGTTGGTTTGTTCGGCGATGCTCAGCCCCAGCCCGGGCACAGTGCCTTCGACGCTGTAGGTTGTGCCGCCGGCGCCGCCGGTGGCTGCCGGCAATACAATCGCCGCATCCGAGGTGCTACCGTCGTCGCTGGTGCGGGTGGGGTCGTTTACTGTGTAGGTGACATTGACGCTGCCGGGCGGCGATGTGCCGTCACCGAAAGTCGGGGCGTTGACCGCCCGAAACACGAAGGCTATCTCCGATGACGCACCGTTGGCGTCTATGGTTCTGAATTGGATACGCCAAGTTGTCGGGTTAAGCGGACCACTGCCTAAACTGCTGTGTAAATGGGCGGGTTGACCAGCGCCTCTCAGGTCGTAATGAACGCCATCGTTGCCGAAGCCACTGCCCAAGATGCCGCCGTTTCGATAGAATTCATACTGCCACGGCGCCCGTCCGCCCGTGGCTTTGCCCATATCGACATTGAAAGGCTGCAGAACTTGCACCACCGTATCGCCCGGATTCGCGCCGGCGACCAACGGCGGCGCAACCACGACATTAAAGGTGACGCTGCCGGATAGGGCGGGCGAGGCCGAGTCGCGGGCGGTTAATATGTAACTGCCGGCCATCGCTTCGGTTAAAGCGGTAGTCGATTGCAATCTCGGCAGTCTATCAGCCAATATATGTTGCTCCAACCCCGCCGGCAACGCCGTGCCGTCGAGTTGGGTGAAAGAGTAAGTAAGCGGCGCCGTGCCGGAGGGGGAGGCGACCAAATCGCGCGACCGGGCGTGACCGGCGGTGAAATGCAAATCCGCTTGCGGCGCGAATTTTGGCGCATCCGGCTCGATGGTGAAGGCGAATGTAAACGCCGCCGATACGGCGTGGGAATCATTTACGTTGTGGATGAAGGTGTATTCCGCCGCAATGTTGTACGACATCACAACCATCGCCGGCGTGCTGGCGGTGGCGGCGATATACGCCTGCACCGCCTCAAACGGCGGACTGCCGGCGACGAGTTCATCGCCTCCTTGCGTTCCGCCTGAGAATATCAGCAAAGTTTCATACGCATACGGCGCAACCCCGCCTACCGCATTGCCAAGCGTAACCGTCACCGCAGCCGCACCTTGCAATAAAGTTTGGTCGCCCGGATTCGCGTTCGCCGGAAAACTCGGGGCGGCGGCGACATGCGCGATGTAGTTAAAGGTCGCCACATTGGCGGTGTCGACATCGGTGCGGTGGGCGATATACAGATAGGTGAATGCGCCGGCGACGGTTGGCGTGCCGGAAATCAGATTTAATGTTCTTGTCAACCCCGTCGCCAAAGTGCCGCCGCTGCTGTAAGTGGCGGTGGCTGAGGCGGCGGTGAAATCGACTTCGGGCAAGGTGAAGGCATCATCGAATTCCGCTACGCCGTCTATGGTGTACGCGCCTTCGTTGACTGTATAAGACGCCACCACATTGGTCGGCTGCGGGAACGCCGCACTCGTTGATATAACATTAAATTCGAAATTGTCGGTTGAGCCGTTGGCGTCCGTTACGGTGTAGGTGGCGGTGATGCCGGGCGAATTAATCGCGCCGGGCGTGCCAAGGATTCGCGCCGGCGAGCCGGCGATATAGGTGATGCCGACATCGGTGCCGCTGCCTGTGCCGAACGGCAAACTCGCGCCATCGGCGATAACATTGCCGTTGCTGGTTAATGTATACACAATCGGCGATTGCCCGCCGGCCGCATCGCCGAGCGAGAAAGTAACCGCGGCGCCTTGAAACAACACCACATTGCCCGGGCTCGCATCAGACGGAAACGCCACCGGCGGTGACACCGCAATCGTAAAATCCGAAGTCGCGGTTTCGCCATTGTTGTCGGTGGCGGTTAATCGATACGCCCCGGCATCGTCCACAGTCAAAGCGGTCTCCGAATTAATTTCGGTTACCGCATCGGTAATGCGAAAGATGCTGAACGCCGCCGCCGGAATTGCGGCGCCGTCAATCCGCGTGAGCGTATAAGTGACCGATTCGGTCGAGGTGCGCACTGGGGCAAAGGTGATGGGCGGCGATGCGATGCCGGCGGTGAAGGCAAGATTTTCTTGCGGTGTGGGGAATGATGGCCCGTAGAGTTGAATGCGAAAAGCGAATGATTTCGATGCGCCGGCGGCATACGCCGTATAGGTGAGCGTGATGTCGGCATCGACATTCGGCGTGCCGGATAACGAGCCTTCCGCAGCCACCCCGCCGCCGGTTTGCGCGCCGCTTTCTGAGATATAGACGAGCCCGCCGCCGGCGCCGCTGATGATTGTGTCGCCATGTGTGATGATTCGTTGCGCCACCGCTACGCCGTTGACTGTGCCGCCGGCGGTTAGGGTGTATGACTCGATATCGGCTGTGGTTTCGATATTGCCGAGCGTAAAGGTCGCCATTTCGGTTTTCGCCAAAATTTGGTCGCCGGGGTTGGCGCCGTCTGGGAAAGCGAAAGGCAAGACGGTGATGGTGAATGTCGTGCCGATTTCGCCGTCCAATTCGCCGTCATTCGCCCAAGTGTATGTGCCGTTCCACGCCGGGCTGATGGTGTCGTAAACAAACAACCGATTGTCGCCGGCGGTGCTGGTGGTGTAAAACGGGTCGAAAGTGTTGATGCCGTAGTTCGTGTCGCCGGGGCTAACGGCACTGGTTTGCTCGGACATATCCGAGCCGAACGATAACACCACGCCGCTTGCAGAGAAGGTCACTCCGCCGGCGGGAAACCGTATCAAGTTTTCAAAGTTGGCGTGGTACGCTTCGGCGGCGCCGAGATAAAAATGATAGCGACCAAGCGGCAACGCTTCGCCTTCGAAATTGCCGGGGGTTGCAGCCGTCATCCGAACAGTGCGCGAGACGCCTTCGACGAAAGTTAAATCGGGCTGCTGTACTTGGAATGTCGAGGCTAAGTTTTGCGCCTGCGCCTTGCCGCAAATCATCAGCAACGCCAAAACACAAAACACCAACCGCACCGCCCACCGCGCAGGCGCAACCGCCAACCCGCTGGACGCAATCGTTGCCGCGCCTGCCGCGGAATTGGCTGTTACAATTGATTCGGGGTTCATCACTCGGCACCTCGTAAAAGAGTGGTCAATTATACACAAACACCGCCGCCCACGCACAACGCGCAAACACCGCCACCCGTGTCAGAACATAACCGCGTAAACTATCCAATTGCGCGGGGTTTGTCAAGGGGGAGGGGTGGGAATTTAATGATTGTGCGGGGGGTTAGTGGGTGATTAGGTGGTAGACGATGTCGAATGCCACCCAGCCGAAGGCTATGCCAACCACCAGAGCGGCGATAACGGCAATGGAAAAGCCGAAAGAGAAATAAAATATCTCGCGCTTTTCGGCGAAGGTTAAGCGTCTGGATTTGGACATTGGAGTTAGCCCCCTAAAGATTGATAGAGACGATAGCCAATCGCCACCAAAGTACCGAGGATGGCGACGACGGCGGTGATGGTTTTAACCGACGTTTTCAGATTCGAATGCTGGTGCTTGACTTCCGTAACGCTTTCCTTAAGTTCCAAAAATTTTCGAGTGAGTTCAGCAACGCTTTGCTTAATCTCAGCAGTGGCTGCCATGGCTTCGGCGTGCTTTTTATCCGCATACGACTCGGCATTCGCATGCTGCTCATCGGTATGCGCATTGGCATTGCGTTCGGGTTCTTGCAGGTCGTCCAACGTGGACATATGCTCCTGCGAATCTTGAATCGCGCGAATAATCCCTCGCGCCTGCTCGGCGGAAAAATCGGCTTCTTGCAATTTATCCGATGCTGTCAAAGCATCAAACTTCGGTCGAGTGCGTTTCATAATGTACTCCTGCAATTGATTGATGAATTTGTGATGATGAAAAGTTTACATAAAATCAAGGCGAGTGGCAAGTGTCAATGGTGGGGTGTGGGGTTTATTTGGTGAACAAATGCCAAATGATTTTAATCACTGACCACACCAACACAACCGCCGCGCCGGTGCCAAACATAACGGCGAAAACCCAAGCGTAAATATACGGCTTTATTTCCGCAATAAAACGTTCGGATTCCGCATCGGACGAATCGTCGTTTGCGTCGATGGGTTTGGATTCGAACATTGGATTAACCGCCGCAGTTGCGGCTTAACTAAAAAACAAAATCCGAATGATCCCAAACAACGACCATATCAACACAGCCGCCGCACCGGCGCCAAGCATCAAACAGATGACTGAAGCGTAAATATACGGCTTCAGTTCGGCAATAAAACGATCGGATTCCGCATCGGACAAATTGTCGTTTGCGTTGATGAGTTTGGATTTGAACATGGCGTTAACCTCTGATAATGGAATAGACATAATACACAATCGCCGCCACACTGACGCTGACGCCGAGAGCGATAAGGATGGTTTTAAAAGCCACTTTAACAGTCGTCAAAAACTTCGTAAGTCTTTTCTTAACTGACGTAATAACCACCATGGCTTCCGCGTGCAGTTCATCCGCATGCGCATTGGCTTCCGCCGTAACAGTGCGCTCGGATTCTTGCAGGTCGTCGAACGTGGGCGCATGCTTCTGCGAATCTTGAATCACGCGCACAATTCGATTCGCCTGTTCGACGGAAAATTTGGCATCTTGCAAAGCCTCCGACGCTTTCAATGCATCGAATACCTGTCGTTTGCGTTTCATAATGTACTCCTGTGTTGGTTGATGAATTGGTGATGATGGAAAGTTTACATAAAATCAAGGCGGGTGGCAAGTGTCAAAGGCGGCGTTTTAGCGGGTGATGAGGTTGTAGACGATGTCGATTGCCACCCAACCGATGGCTGCGCCAATCGCAAAAAGCCCGACCGCGACGAGGGCAATCAAGAAGGCGTAATAAAACATCTGGCACTTCTCAGCGAAGGTGAAACGTTTTGGTTTGTACATTGGATTAGTGGTGCGGTTGCGGCTTAACTGAAAAACAAAATCCGGATGATGTCAAGCGTCTTCAACAGTATAACCGCCGCCGCGCCGGCGCCGACGACGACGAGGAATGCCATGAGATAAATTTTCGGCATCAATTCCGCGACAAAGCGTTTGGCATCCGCCTCGGGCGAATTGTCGTTTGCGTCGATGGGTTTGGATTTGAACATTGGCTTCGCCGCCTCGGTTGCGGCTTAACTGAAAAACAAAACCCGGATGATTCCAAGCAACGACCATAGCAACACAGCCGTCACGCCGGCGCCAAGAGTCATGATGATGATTAAAGCGCAAATATACGGCTTTAGTTCCTCAATCAAACGGCCGGTGTCCACATCAGACGGATTGTCGGGTTGGGGTTTGGATTTGAATTTGAACATTGGATTAGCCGATGGTGATTGCGGATTTATTTGGTGAACAAATGCAAGAGGGCGGCAAGCACCAACAAAAACGCCGCGCCCGCCGCGCCGAAGCCGAACATGCCGAGGAAGACATAGAGATACATGCGCGGCATTAATTTTGCGACTGCGCGTTTGGCTTTCGCCTCGGGCGAATCGTCGTTTGCGTCGATGGGGTTGGATTTAAACATTGGATGCTCCACCGCACATGCGGATTATTTGAAAAACAACTGCCAGATGACATCAAGCGCCATCAATATCAAAGCCGCCGCTGAGCCGGCGCCGATGATGCCGAAGATAACGATGATGAAAATATACGGCTTGAGTTCCGCGATGAAGCGTTTGGAATCCGCTTCAGGCGAATGGTCGTTTGCGGCGATGTATTTGGATTTAAACATTGGATTACCCGAATAAAATGTTATACGCATAATAACAAAAAGCCATCAGCCCAAGCAAGCCGGTGGCGGCAAAAGCAATCATTTTGGCGCCTGCAATGAAACAATATTTGACATACTTCTCATTGCGTCGCTCGGATGCTTCAAGTTCATCCGCCGTGACCAAATTTTCCTGCGCATCCTCAATCACATTAACCACCCCGCGCGCCTGCTTGGCGGAGAGATCGGATTTTTCCAAAGCGGTTGCCGCCTTCAAAGTGTTAAAGGGAGGTGAAGTTCGTTTCGCGCGTTTCATAATATAACTCCGTGGGTTATAACGTTAATGAAAAAAAAACTGGCTCCCCGGGACAGACTCGAACTGCCGACAGGGTGGTTAACAGCCACCTGCTCTACCAACTGAGCTACCGGGGAACAGGTGAATCATAATCGCGCGCGCGCATCGATGCAAGTGCATAAATAACGTGATGATTAAATGCAGGCAGCAAATAAGCGCGACAAATTAAATGCAGTACGACCAATGCGACGGGGTAAAATTGCGCGCATGGCGAAGCGTGACTCGACGGCGGGGTATCGACTGCACAGCGCGTTTGCACCCGCCGGCGACCAGCCGCGTGCGATTGCCAAATTGTGCGACGGGTTGCAAGATGGCGAGGCGTTTCAGACATTGCTTGGCGTGACCGGTTCGGGCAAAACTTTTACGATGGCGAATGTTATCGCCAACACCGGACGACCGGCGTTAATACTTGCGCACAACAAAACGCTCGCCGCGCAGTTGTATTCCGAGATGCGCGATTTCTTTCCGGATAATGCGGTCGAATATTTTGTTTCGTATTACGATTATTATCAGCCTGAGGCCTATGTGCCGAGTTCGGATACCTACATCGAAAAGGACGCATCGATAAACGACCACATCGACCAAATGCGATTGTCGGCGACCAAGGCGATATTGGAACGCAGCGATGTGATTATCGTCGCCACCGTGTCGGCGATATTTGGGTTGGGCGACCCGCAGACTTATCACGGAATGATTCTGCATCTTAAACAAGGCGAACGCATCGACCAACGCGCGATATTAAAACGACTCGCCGAGATGCAATACACCCGCAACGATTTGGAATTGCGCCGCGCCACTTTTCGCGTGCGCGGCGATGTGATTGATGTGCATCCGGCGGAATCCGAACGGCTGGCGGTGCGCGTCGAATTGTTTGGTGATGAAGTGGAAAAGTTGGCGAAGTTCGACCCGTTGACCGGGGCGTTGGAACAGGAAGTTAATCGCGCGACCATTTATCCGAAGAGTCATTATGTAACCGCGCCCGAACGGGTGGTCAAAGTCGCCAAACAAATCCGCATCGATTTAACCGCGCGGCTGCAGGAATTAAACGCGCAACAAAAATTGGTCGAAGCGCAACGGCTGGCGCAACGCACCGAATACGATTTGGAAATGATGCGCGAATTGGGGTATTGCAACGGCATCGAAAACTATTCGCGATATTTATCCGGACGCAAACCCGGCTTGGCGCCGCCGACGCTGATGGATTACCTGCCGGAAAACGCGCTGTTGTTTGTCGATGAAAGCCATGCAACCATTCCGCAAGTCGGCGCAATGTATCGCGGCGACCGTTCGCGCAAGGAAAATTTGGTCGAATACGGTTTTCGCTTGCCGGCGGCGTTGGATAATCGACCGTTGCGCTTCGATGAATTCGAAGACCTGTTGCCGCAGGTGATATTCGTATCGGCGACGCCGGGCGAATATGAACATCGACGCGCGCCGCAGGCGATTGAACAAGTGGTGCGCCCGACCGGATTATTGGACCCGCAATTGGAAGTGCGCCCGGTCGAATCGCAGGTGGATGATTTGCTTTCGGAGATTCGCCTGCGCGCGCAAAAACAAGAGCGCGTGTTGGTGACCACATTGACCAAAAAAATGGCGGAGGATTTAACCGATTATCTCGCCGAACAACAAGTGCGCGTGCGCTATTTGCATTCGGACATCGACACGGTCGAACGCGTCGAAATCATCCGCGATTTGCGCGCGCGGGTGTTTGATGTGCTGGTTGGCATCAACTTGTTGCGCGAAGGCTTGGATATTCCCGAAGTGTCGTTGGTGGCGATTTTGGACGCCGACAAAGCCGGCTTTTTGCGCTCGACTCGTTCGCTGATACAAACCATCGGTCGCGCCGCGCGCAACGTAAACGGACGGGTGATTCTCTACGGCGACCGCATCACGGACGCAATGAAACAAGCGATGGACGAAACCAAACGCCGCCGCGACAAACAACGCGCGCACAATCGCCAACACAACATCCAACCGCGCAGCATCATCAAACCGGTCAAGGATTTAATCGAAGGCGTAACCGCCAACGACACCGGCTGGCTGCAAGCCGAAGACTCCGCCAACTTGGATGCCGCCGGCGCAAGCCCAAAACAACTCGGCAAACTGTTGCGCGAACTGGAAAAACAAATGTACACCCACGCCAAAAATTTGGAATTCGAATCCGCGGCGGCGGTGCGCGACCGTATTAAGCGGATTCGTGAGGGGAATTTTTTGATTGCGGATTGAGTTTAAGTATTAACTTTAATTATTAATTATTACTTCGCAAAACAAAAGTAAAAATAAAACAAAACTACACCACCTCGACCCCAACATTCCCCAACATCTCCACCAATCGAATCAACGGCAACCCAATCACCGCATTCGGGTCATCGCCGCGCAAGCGCGCCAGCAATGCAATCCCCACCCCTTCGGCTTTAAGGCTGCCGCAACATTGATACGGTTGTTCGGCGGCGAGATAGCGTTCTATCGTCGCATCGGTCAAGCGGCGGAATTCGACATGGAAACATTCGACTGCGGTTTGGATTGCGGCGGCGTTATTGTTGTCACTGTAACTGTCACTGTTACTGTCGCCGCCGTCATCGTCATCACCGACAACATTGTCACTGTCCCCGCGCGTATCCAACAACACGATGCCGCTGTACAACATCACCTCGCGCCCCGACATCCGCCGCAATTGTTGCACCGCATCCAAATGGTCGCGCGGTTTGCCGATGATGGCGGCATCGAGTTCGGCGACTTGGTCGCAGCCGATAATTAACGCGCCGCTCGGCGTATCCGCGCGGCTTGCAACCGCCGCCGCTTTGGCGCGCGACAGGCGCATCACCAACGGCTTGGCGCGTTCATCATCGCGCGCGGTTTCATCAATCGACGGCGATGCGCAAGTGAACGGCAGGTTAAGTTTGCCGAGCAATTCGCGGCGATACGGCGAGGATGAAGCGAGGATGAGCGGGGGGTTGGTCACCTTAATTAATCGCGTTATGAATTTTTCAATGACACGGTTTAATGGCGGCGTGATTAATAAATGGCGGGCCTGGAGGGACTCGAACCCCCGACCACCTGGTTCGAAGCCAGGTACTCTATCCGGCTGAGCTACAGGCCCTTATATGTTGCAGGTTAATAACGATGCGCGCGGCAATTATAATACAAAAGGCGATTCGCAATTTGCACTTAACAAGTACACGACAAGTGCGCGACAAAGTGCACGATAAAGTTCACGACAAGTGCAAAATAAAAGTAACAACAACCGCAACCAACCCAACGCCGTTTACGACTCCCCCGCCAACTTGTCGCGCAACAATTGATTCACCTGTTGCGGATTCGCCTTGCCGCCGGTTTGCTGCATCACTTGCCCGACCAAAAAACCGAACACTTGAGTTTTGCCGTCTCGGTATTGTTGGATTTGTTGCGGATGCTCGGCGATGACTTTATCGACGACCGATTCGATGGCGTCGCTGTCGGTGATTTGCGTCAAGCCGCGCGATTCGATGACGGCGTCGACTTCGCCTTCGCCTTGCCATACCGCAATAAAAACTTGTTTGGCGATTTTGGCTGATACGGTGCCGTCGGCGATGCGCCGCAACAACTTTGCTAATTGCGGCGCGGATAACGGCGATTGCGCGACGCTGAGATGATGTTTGTTCAACGCCGCATTCAATTCGCCGAGCAGCCAATTGGCGACGGTCTTGCCGTCGACGCCGGCATCTTGCGCGACCTTTTCAAAATAATCGGCGAGTGCGCGGTCGGCGGTTAACTTGGCGGCATCTTGTTCGGATAGTTTCCATTCACGCATCAATCGCGCGCATCGCGCGGGCGGCAATTCCGGCAACTCGGCGCGCACCGATTCGATGAATGCATCGCTGAGCGCAAGCGTCGGCAAATCGGGGTCGGGAAAATAACGATAGTCGTGCGCGTCTTCCTTGCCGCGCATCGAGCGGGTGACGTCGCGCGCTTCGTCGTACAGCCGGGTTTCCTGCGCGACGATGCCGCCGTCTTCGAGCGTTTCGATTTGTCGCGCGATTTCATAATCGATGGCCTTCTCGACAAAGCGAAATGAATTAATGTTTTTCAATTCGGCGCGCACGCCCAATTCGGTTTGCCCGACGCGCCGCACCGAAACATTCGCATCGCACCGAAACGAACCTTCCTGCATATTGCCGTCCGAGATGTCCAAATAGCGCACCAACGAATGCAGTTTGCGCAAATAGGCAACCGCCTCGACCGCGCTGCGCAACTCCGGCTCGGAAACGATTTCCAGCAGCGGCGTGCCGGCGCGATTTAAATCGATGCCGCTTTGTCCGTGAAAATCTTCATGCAGTGATTTGCCGGCGTCTTCCTCCAAATGCGCGCGGGTGATGCCGATGGTTTTGACGCCGTCCGCGCATTCAATCGTCAACCGCCCGCGTCCGACTATCGGCTCATCGTATTGGCTGATTTGATAGCCCTTCGGCAAATCCGGATAAAAATAATGTTTGCGCGCAAACACCGAATTTTGATTTATCTCGGCATCGATGCCCAATGCGAATCGCACCGCCAATCGCGCGGCTTCGCGATTCATCACCGGCAACGCCCCCGGCAACGCAATGCTAACCCCGCAGGCTTGACTGTTCGGCGGCGCGCCATATTCGGTTTTCGCCGCGCTAAACAATTTGCTGTGCGTGCGCAATTGCACATGCACTTCCAAGCCGATGACGGCTTGCCAGTTTGGATTGATGTGGGTTGGTTGGTTCACTTGATGCGTTAAGTTAAGCGGTTTAAGTTAAGCGGTTTAAGTTAATAAGTTAAGTTAATAAATTAAGTTCATAAGTTAAGTTAATTATTTGTGACACTTAACTTTGTCGGTTGCACTTGATGCAGTTAATTAACTTGCAATGAACTTGTAACGAACTTGCAAATTAACTCGACTCAAAACCCATCCGGCGCGCGCAGATGCCAATCGGTTTCGCGTTGATACACATGCGCGACATTGAGCAGCGTCGATTCATCCAAATGATTGCCGATTAACTGCATGCCAATCGGCAAATCGCGTTTGCAGAATCCGACCGGCATCGACAACGCCGGCAGCCCGGCAAGATTCGCCGAGTTGGTGAAGATGTCGTTAAGATACATCGCTATCGGGTCGTCGTTTTTTTCGCCCAAGCCAAACGCGGTGCTCGGCGTGGTTGGCCCGGCAATCAAATCGCATTGCGTGAAAGCGCGCGCAAAATCATCGGCGATTAACCGCCGCAATTTTTGCGCCTTGCGATAATAGGCGTCGTAATAGCCGGCGGATAAAACATAAGTGCCGGTCATAATCCGCCGCTTGACTTCGGTTCCAAAACCCTCGGCGCGGGTGTTTTCATACATCGTTGCAAGGTCGTCGTATTCGCCGGCGCGATGTCCATAACGCATGCCGTCGAATCGCGCCAAGTTCGAAGACGCTTCGGCCGGCGCGAGGACGTAATAGCACGGGATGCCGAGTGCGCTGTTGGGCAACTCGACCGCGACTGTGGTTGCGCCAAGTTTGCGCAATTGTGCGAGCGCATCATCGAGCGCGCGCGCCACGCAGGAATCGATGCCGTCGGCAAAAAATTCCTTCGGCAAGCCGATGGTTTTGCCGGCAATCGATTGCGTCAACCGCGCGCAATAATCCGGCACATCCAACGCCAACGAAGTCGAATCGCGCGCATCGAATCCGCTCATCGCGCCCAACACAATCGCCGCATCCTCCGCGCTGCGCGCCAACGCGCCGGCTTGGTCGAGCGACGAGGCAAACGCAATCATTCCATATCTCGACACGCGCCCGTAGGTCGGCTTGATGCCGGTCAATCCGCAAAACGCCGCCGGTTGACGAATCGACCCGCCGGTGTCGGTGCCGGTCGCCGCGCAGGTTAATCGCGCCGCCGTCGCCGCGGCCGAACCGCCGGACGAACCGCCCGGCACCATCGAGCGTTGCCACGGATTATGAACCGCGCCGTAGGCACTGTTTTCATTCGACGAGCCCATCGCAAACTCATCCATGTTGGTCTTGCCCAACATCACCGCGCCGCATTGCGCCAACTTATCAATCGCGGTCGCGGTATACGGCGCGATAAAGTTGGCAAGCATTTTCGAAGCGCAACTGGTCAACACCCCGCGCGTGCAAAATAAATCTTTGTGCGCCAGCGGAATGCCGAGCAGCGCATCGATGGCGGTGGCGTTTTGATTGGTGCCGGTGTTTGTGTCGGTGCTTGCGCTTGCACTGTCACTGTTACTGTCACCGCGCACTTTTGTTTTGGCTTGCGCTTTGGTTTTGGATTGAGTTTTCGTTTTCGTTTTACGCTTAACCGCAACCTTGTTACTTTTGCCGCCATTGACGCGCAACCGTTCATCGGCGGCGGCGGCTTGCGCAAGTGCATCATCTTTGGTAACGCTGATAAAGGCATTCAACGCATCGCCGTGCCGTTCGATGCGCGCCAAATAATGTTGGGTTAACTCCACGCATGAATATTCCCCGGCGCGCAACGCCGCGGCGTGTTCGCGGATGGTTTTTTCATGCAAGGCGGACATTGTTAATCGAAGATTGGTAACGGTTTATTGATAGCAGTTCATTTGTAACTTTTAACTTGCAACTTGTTAACTTGTTAACTTGTAACTCGACACTTAACAAGTGCAAATACAACTACAAACCCTACTCGTCCTCAATCACCTTCGGCGCAAGATACAAATCGCGTTCAACCGCCGGCGCCAGCGGTTGGAATTGTTCGCGCATATCCGGTTCATTCGCTTGGTCTTCGCGCAAACGCAAATTATCCTGCTGCGGATGCGCCATCGGTTCAACCGCATCGGTGTCGACGCGATTCATTTGTTCGATTAACTCGAGCAACCGCGACAACTGCTCGGCGGTGTGCGCGGCTTCATCGTCATCGATGGCGATGCGCGCCAAGCGGGCGATGTGCGCAATTTGTTCGGCGGTGATGGACATAAGCGTCAATTTACCACATCGACCAATCGTTAGACATTAAACAACCGCTTCGGCGCAAGTTTGCCATCCGCGCATTCGCCCAGCCCGACAAAGCCGTCGCGCGAATACACCCGCACCAAGCCGGCGATGCCCTGCGGCGCGCGCACAGATTGTCCGCGCCGCAAATAAAACGCGGCGTTTTCCGGCAGATGCACTTCGGGCAGATGCGCCAACGCGCGGTCAGTCGGCAGCAAAAATTTGCGGCGTTCGGCCGGCTCGCCAATCGCCTCCAATTGTGTAAGCGAAATCGCGTCTTCAATCACAAACCCGCCGACGCCAAGCCGCGCCAACTCGCGCACATGCGCGCCGCAGTCCAAGGCGACGCCGAGGTCATGCGCCAAGGCGCGCACATAAAATCCGCGCGAACAGGCCAAGCGCAACTCGACGCAATCATCGGCAAACGCCAACAGCGTCAACTCGCTGACCTGCACCATTCGCGGTTCGCGCTCGACCACCACCCCTTCGCGCGCCAATTTATACAGCGGCTTGCCGTCGCGCTTTAATGCCGAATACATCGGCGGGGTTTGCGCAAACGCGCCGCGAAATTGCGCCAATGCATCCTCCAATTGCGCGCGGCTGACCCGCACCTCGGCGCGTTGTTCGATGGCGCCTTCGCGGTCGCCGGTGGCGGTGGCGACGCCGAGTTGCAGTTGCGTCCAATAACTTTTATCGGCGTGCAAAAACATCGAGGAGATTTTGGTGGTCTCGCCGAAGCACAACGGCAACAAGCCGGTCGCTATCGGGTCGAGGCTGCCGGTGTGTCCGGCTTTGTCGGCGTTGAGCAATCGTTTGGCGCGTTGCAACGCCTGATTCGAGGACAACCCGGCCGGCTTGTTCAACAACAGCATGCCGTTGACAGAGACCGCGCGCCGCTTAGCGCGATGCGGATTTTTTTGCATGCGCACCACTGGCGTTGAGCGAGTCGATGAGTTGGCTCATCTCGAAGCCGCGGCGAATGCTGTCGTCGTGCTTAAACAACAAGCCGGGCGTGGCGCGCAAATTGACGCGCTTGCCGAGCATAAACCGCAGATATTTTGCCGCGTGATTTAACGCGCGCGCGATTTCATCCGGATTGGCGTTCGCATCGATGCAGGAAAAATACACCGTCGCTTGTTTTAAATCGCGCCCGATGGTCACCCGACTAATCGACGCCATGCGCACGCGCTTATCGGCGACCTCGCGCACAATCAACTGCGCCAACGCGCGCCGAATTAATTCCGACACGCGCCGACTTCGGTCAACTTCGAATAATTCGTCGCGCGGTTGCATGGATGCGGATTGGTGACAAGTTAAGTGACAAGTTAAAAGTGACAAATTAAGTGACAAGTTAAATTCGTTAACTAACTTCGCGCACCGCAATATAAATGTAACTATCAATACCAACGCAATACAACTTATCGCAACTTAACTTAACAACTTAAACAAGTTAACAAACTTAACGACTTTATAACTCTCGAGTGGTCTCCGTCACCTCATACGCCTCGATACGGTCACCCACCCGCACATCGTTGTAATTCTTCACACCGATGCCGCATTCCAATCCGTTTTTGACTTCGGCGACATCTTCCTTAAACCGCCGCAATGAATCGAGGACGCCTTCGAAGATAACGACATTGTCGCGCAACACCCGCACCGGCAAATTGCGCCGCACCGCGCCTTCGCTGACATAGCAGCCGGCAATCGCGCCGATTTTGGGCGCGCGAAACACATCGCGCACTTCCGCCAAGCCGATTTGTTTTTCGGCAATCACCGGCGCCAGCATGCCGGACATCGACGCCTTAATTAAATCAATCGCTTCGTAAATCACGTTGTGATAATGCACGCCGAGTTTTTCGGCTTCGATAACGCGGCGCGCGCCGGCGTCTGCGCGGACATTAAATCCGATAATCATCGCCTTGGATGCAACCGCCAGATTGGCGTCTGATTCGGTGATGCCGCCGACCATCGCATGCACCACCTTGACCTGCAAATCATCCAGCGACAATTTCGCCAGCGCATCAGCCAACGCCTCGACCGAGCCTTGCACATCGGCTTTGACCACCAAGTTAAGCGTTTGGCTTTCGCCTTCGTCCATTCGATTCATCACGCTTTCCAATTTGCCCTTTTGCTGTTTGGCAAGCGCGACCTCTTTATGTTTGCCTTGTCGATGCAATGCAATTTCGCGCGCCTTGCGTTCGTCATCCAGCACAAACAAATCATCGCCGGCAACCGGCACCCCTGCCAACCCTTGTATCTCGACCGGCGTTGCCGGGCCGGCTTGGTCGACCGCCTTACCGAGTTCATCGGTCAGCACCCGCACCCGTCCGGATTCGCGCCCGACCAATACATTATCGCCGCGCCGCAAGATGCCTTGCTGCACCAACACTGTGGCCACCGGGCCGCGCCCTTTATCCAATCGCGCCTCAATCACCCGCCCGACGCCGGGGCCGTCGGCGCGCGCTTTTAAATCCAACACTTCGGCTTGCAATAAAATCGACTCGAGCAATTCATCGATGCCCTGCCCGCTTTTTGCCGACACTTCATTCATCAACACGTCGCCGCCCCACTTTTCGCCGACCACGCCGTTGGCGGTTAATTCCTGCCGCACCTTTTCGCTGTCGGCTTGTTCGCGGTCAATTTTATTAATCGCCACGACCAACGGCACGCCGGCCGCGCGCGCGTGATTAATCGCCTCGACGGTTTGCGGTTTAACGCCGTCATCGGCGGCGACCACCAGCACAATTAAATCGGTGATTTTCGAGCCGCGCACGCGCATTGCCGAAAACGCCTCGTGTCCGGGCGTGTCCAAAAAACAAATCTCGCCGCGCGCCACGCGCACTTTATACGCGCCGATGTGTTGGGTGATGCCGCCGGCTTCGCCCTCCGCCACTTGGCTGTTGCGCAGATAATCCAGCAGCGAAGTTTTGCCGTGGTCGACATGCCCCATCACCGTCACCACCGGCGCGCGCGGTGCGCCTTCGTCATCTTGCGATGCGGTTTGCAACAAAGATTCGGGGTCGTCGTCGGCGATGAGTTTGGCGACATGCCCCATCTCTTCGACCACCAACACGGCGGTGTCGCGGTCGAGCAGTTGATTAATCGTGACCATCGAACCCATCGCCATCATCGCCTTAATCATTTCGCCGGCTTTGATCGACATCGCCTGCGCCAAATCGCCGACGCTGATGGTCTCGGGGATGTTGACCTCGCGCACCACCGGCGCGGTCGGTTTGGCGAATGCATGCGCATCGGAAATCGTCGATGAGATTTTGCCGGGCTTGCGAATCGGTTTGCGGCGGGTGCGGTTGCGCCGTTCTTTGGCGACGCGCAACTCGGCGCGCTTGCCCTTTTTGCCTTTCTTGTCCTTGCGCTCGACACCAACTGCCGGCTTGGTCGATTTGCCCGGTTGCGCGGCGGCGGCGGCTTTTGTCGACGACTCGGTCGACGGCTCGGTCGATGGCGTGGTTGCCTGCTTCGACTGTTCGGTGGTTGGTTCAGTGGACGGTTCGGTTGACTGTGCACCCACTTGTTCGGCTAACTTGGCCGCTTCGGCGGCGGCTTTTGTAGCGGCTTCGGCTTCAGCGGCCGCTTCGGCATCGGCTTGCGCTTTGCGTTCGGCTTGTTCGGCTTCGATGATGTTGCGGTTGACGAAGGTGCGGCGTTTTTTAACCTCGACATGCACAGTGCGCGCCGCGCCGGTGCGCGTGGTTTGTTTAATTTCCTTTGTGGTTTTGCGCTTGACCGTGATTCGCCCGGCGCCTTGTTGTTTGCCCTGCAAAAACGCCAGCAACTTCATCTTCTCGTCTTCGCCGAGATAATCATCCTTGCGTTTGCCCGGCACCCCGGCATGCGACAACTGCCCGAGCAGGGTGTCGACTTTAACGCCGTATTGTTTGGCGAAATGTTGGACCGTGGTGCGCGGCATTTTGTTTACCCAACCTCCTCTTCGGCAAACATCGGCGCGCGCGCGGTCATGATTAATTCGCTGGCGCGTTCGCGTTCCATCTCGATGATATCGAGCACTTCATCGACCGCGCAATCAGCCAAATCCTGCATCGTGCGCACGCCGTTGCCGGCCAAGGCGCGCGCGGTCGGTTCGTCCATGCCTTCCATCTCCAACAAAGTCGCGTCCGGTTGCGCCGCTTCCTGTTTGGCGATTTCATTCGACAGCAATGCATCTTGTGCGCGGTTGCGCAATTCATCGACCAAGTTGTCGTCGAATTCTTCGATGTCCAAAATCTCCTGACGCGGCACGTAGGCGATTTCTTCGAGCGAATTAAAACCCTCTTGCGCGAGAATCGTCGCGACGTTTTCGTCTATATCGAGTTGTTCCTTGAAACTCTCGATGAGTTTCTTTTGTTCGGCTTCCTGTTTCTCGGCGGCGTCTGCGTCGGTCATCAGGTTTAATTCCCAGCCGGTCAACTCCGACGCCAATCGAACATTTTGCCCGCCGCGCCCAATCGCGCGCGACAGGTTTTCTTCGGTGACCACGACATCCATCGATTTCAATTCTTCATCGACATAAATGTATTCGACTTCGGCCGGCGCCAACGCCTGCATTACAAACTCGGCGATGTTTTCCGAATACACGATGATGTCGACGCGTTCGCCGGCGATTTCATTGGATACGCTTTGCACGCGCGAGCCGCGTATGCCGACGCAAGCGCCGACTGGGTCGACATTCGGATCCGAGGTGCGCACCGAGATTTTGGCGCGCGAACCGGGGTCGCGCGCCGCCGCCAAGATTTCGATGATGCCTTCGCCGGCTTCGGGGACTTCGAGTTTGAAGAGTTCGATGAGGAATTCCGGCGTCAATCGCGTCAATATCAATTGCGGGCCGCGCGCCTCTTCGTCGATTTCCTGCAGCAAGGCGCGGATGCGGTCGCCGGGGCGCAAGCCTTCGCGCGGTATCATTGCGGTTTTTGGCAAGGCCGCTTCGGCGTCGCCCAAATCGATAATCGCCGCACCGCGGTCGAGGCGTTTGACCGTGCCGGACAGCAATATGCCGTATCTATCCTGATATCGTTCGGCGATTTGTTCGCGCACCGCCTCGCGCACTTTTTGCATAATGACTTGCTTTGCGGCTTGCGCGGCGATGCGCCCGAAGGTGACTTTGTCCATCGGTTCTTCAATCGCGCCGCCGACTTCGATTTCGGGGGCGCGCGCGGCGGCCTCACAGTGGTGGATTTGGCGTTCGGGGAATTCGAGTTCGGCATCGTCGGCCAGCACTTCCCATACGCGATAGGTGTCGTATTCGCCGCTGTCGCGGTGAATGCTGACGCGCGCATCAATGTCTTCGTCGTGCCATTTGCGCACGGCGGTGGCCAACGCGGCTTCTATCGCCTCAAAAACGGTGTCTTTATCGAGACCTTTTTCGCGCGATACAACATCGGCCATCATCAAGATTTCATTGTTGCTAATCGTGGTTTCGTTCATTGCCAATCATCACCAAGTCGTTACACATAACAAACCAACGTAACTGCTTCGCAAACTTCGCAAACAATTAACACACTGTTACTGCTGTTACTAATGTGTCGCCACTGTCAAAACCAATCATGTCAAAATGCACATTACCGCGCCTATCAAAAGGTCGGCTCAAGCCGCGCACTGTCAATATCGGCGTAGGCAAGTTCGACGCTTTCGCCGTCCACCTCCAACACCACACAATGCTCGCTCGCCTCGACCAACCGCCCGCAAAACTTTCGGCGTTGCGCCAGCCCGGGAAAATCAGGCGCATTACGCTTCATCACAATCCGCGCCAGATGCCCGCAAAACCGCTGAAAATGCGCCGGGCGCACCAGCGGTCTATCCAGCCCCGGCGACGACACTTCGAGACTATATTCGGCCTCGACCGCATCATCGGCATCCAACACCGCACTCAGCCGCCGGCTGACTTTGGCGCAATCGTCGACACGGATGCCGCCGGGTGCGTCGATATAAACACGCAACACGCCGGACGAAAATTCCAACTGCACGAGTTCATAGCCAAGCGCATCGACGCTCGGCTCCAACAATTCGCGCAGGCGGTGCAAAGTGCCGCTCGTCGTTTTGCCACTCATCGCCGTGCCGCTCATCAACATTCACCCAAAAGCGCACCGCCTACAAATAAAACCCCGCATACAGCGGGGTCACAAGGGTGTCGCAGAATTTGGTAGCGGGGGCAGGATTCGAACCTACGACCTTCGGGTTATGAGCCCGACGAGCTGCCAGACTGCTCCACCCCGCGATAACGGGCGCAATTATAACGACTTGCGCGCGAAAGTGCAATGGATTAATGGAAAAGTTGCGGACGGCTGCGTAGACGATGGCGGGACGGACGGTGGCATTTTTTTGGCGGTTTTCCGCACTGGCACTGCATTTGACGGCGAATCCGCGCGCGGCAAGCGCGGCTAAATGCGTTGAGGGTTGGCGGCTATCTCGCGGTAATTGACCGTGTTAAAGCGACAAGTCATTCGACCGTCGGCAAGTTAAAGCGGCGGCAACGGTTACAAAGTGACATTTACTTCCCCCGCCATTCGCAACCTCATCATTGTCAATCGCCCGCCGCGCCGCGCAGTATGCGATAAAAAAACGCGCGCACGATTTCTCGTACGCGCGTTGATTGCAATGTCTGCAAATGCAATCGGTTTCAACCAAGGCGTTACAACTGCGAAGCCCCCTGCAGGATAATCCTGCTTTCATCATCGCCATCGAGATGTTCTTCGTATTCGCCGGTCAAGTTCAGCGTGAAGTTGTCGGTCGGTGCCCAATCGACGCCGAAGCGATAGGTGTTGTTTTCATCGTGCGTCCATTCGCCGAACGGAGTTAACAAACCGCGCCAGCGGCGGTTGGTTAAGCCGTAACCAACGCGGCTGTAAAAATGCAGCGTGTAATCGCGGTCGGTGTTGGCTTGAAGCAAATTGACGCCGCCGCCATTCCAAACGCTTTCGGGGCCGCCGGTTTCTTCGCCATAACTCGGGCTGACCTCAACCGACAATCCGCGACCATCCGCCGTCGGCAAACGATGAATGGATGCGTACATTCCCCATTGACGAAACTCGCCGGCGTTATACGCGCCATGCAATCGCGCCTCGCCAACCAATCGCTTGTTGGTGTAACGCAAGCCCAAGGCCTTCTCAAAACCCGCGCCGAGTTCGCTGTCGCCGTAATCATAACGCCAGCCGAATTCATACACCGGCTCCAACTGCGCGCCATTCGCCAATGAATGCGGCGCGCCTATCCATTCGCCCAACACCCGCGTCAAACCAGTGCTGATGCTTTGCTTTGCCAATTGCGCGGTTTCATCCAATTCCAAACTGGTCGAAAACACTTCGCCCTTGAAATTGATGCGAACGCCGCCAATGTTGTATGCGCCTTTGCCGCCCAACGCCAACGTCTGCAGCGATACATCGGTCGGATAATCAACCCCGTCCGAAGTAATCGTCAAATCGCCTTCGCCCAAGCCAATGCTTGCCCAAGTGTCGATATAATCATGCCGCCAACTGATGTATGGATGAAGCGCGGTGATGTCCATGTCGTATTTGCCGCTGCCGGCGCGCGTATCAAAACCAATGTCTTCAAAATCAACATCGGTGTTGGTTATCGCCAACGCCACCCCGGCGATGCCGCTTGCGCCAACCCGCGTATCCGCGCCGAGATACAGCGATTGAATATCGCCGTCCCACTTCACTTCGCGCGTGTTGCCGGACATCTGGCTGAACTCAGTCGCGCCCCACATCGACGCCGCACCGCCGCCGCCAAATAAACCGCTACCGCCGCCGCCAACGCCAAGCCCGGGCGCGCCCAGCGGCAAATCAAATCGCGTGCCGTTGAGCAGTTGTTTCGGGTCAATCGCATCATCGACCAATGGCTTGCTGTGCACCGCAAGTATTTCAGCCAAAGTGCCTCGACCGCCAATCGATACTCTCGGGCGACCAATACTGGGAATCGATAACGCTTGTCGCGCGGTGCTGATGCGGTTGGTGATGGCGCGCAAGGTGTTGCTTGCTATCGTTCCGGCCGCTTCGCTTAAGATGCGTTTGTTGACATCGAAGAACTTCCGCTTCGCATCGGTGCTCTCGGCGACCGTCACATAAAACTCAGTCGTGTACGTAACATCATTGGCGTCAGCGACGCTGTACATGAAAGTGACCGTCGGCGGAGACATCAACATCGCTTCGGTAATCGTCGCCGACACCGGCGGGGCCGTGCCGCGCGCCAAGGTCAGCACCACTTGACCGGCGTCGCCCGCAACCCAACCCGCGCCGCTGAAATCCAGCCAACCGCTCGCGCCGGTCGCAGCCAACGCCGACGATGAACCGCCGAAATCGGCGGTGTACGCAAACGTGTCGCCCACGCCTTCGGTTGCCGGCGGCAACGCATGCAACGTCGGCTCGCCGCGTTCGCTTTCTTCCTTCGACACATAAAAAGTCACAACGTTGGGAGTCAATGCCGGCGGATGCATTACATACGCGGTAAAGGAAACATCAACCACCGCGCCGCCGGCATCGGTCACGCGATACACCAACGGCTTCGGACCGACTTCATCCTCGTCATAATTGCCGGTCAATATCTTGTCGTTCGGGTCAAACATCAAATGCGGCTCTTGCGGCGCCACAGCGCGCGGCGCCAAACCGCCGCCTGACGGCGCCGCGCGCGGCGCCATCGAATCACCTTCGTCGATATTCACCACCGCATACGACAACGGCGGATAACCATTGGTCGCATCCGGCAGCGTTTTGTCGGAGCGCACGCCGGCCGTAAACGACACGTTTTGAATCGGGCGCACTGAGACATCGCGATAAATCACCACCGCAAAGGTCAACGTCGCCGAGGCGCCGTTGGAATCGGTCGCGGTGTAAAAGTGTTCGGTCTCGGCAACATCCAAATCGCCCGGCAATTGACTCGGCGTGCCGCTGACTTGGCGCACGCTATTGCGCCACAGCAAACCCGACGCCAACAGCGGCGCAATGTCGTATGTCAACTCACCCGCGCCGTCTTGTGCGGCCGGCAATGTGAACGGAAGCACCGGGAAAAGCGCGGTGAACGTGATGTCCGGCTGCTGTGATGCAAAACTCGGCGGCGCCACCGCCAACAACGCAAACGTCACCGCACTGGAATTGCCGTTCGAATCGGTAACCGAATACGTCACCACCTTGGCATCCTGCAGCGCCCTCTGCGGGATTTCGCTGTTGCCGAAAGTTAATGGTTGGTTAACGTCTTCGCCGTTCATGCCGCTGTAGGACAACCAATCCGGCAAGCCGCCAGCCGCATCCAACCGATAGGTCAAGTCGCCAACCCCGCCGACCGCTTTGGCCAGCGTGACCTCGCGCGCATAACCGACCGTGAAGGTGACGTCGGGGCGTGAAAATAAATGTGGACGGTTATTAATCTCGAGGCTAAACGTCACCGTCGCCGTGCTGCCGTCATAATCGTCAATCGCCGTATAGCGATACAGCCGCGGGCCAAAGGAATCATCGCCGGTGCTGCCGCGCAATTGCGGCGGATTGGCGCGCCCGTCAAACGCAAAATTCGGCGGCAATTCCAAGCCGTCATCCTCCAAATTGCGCAAGCGATAGGACACAACGCCTATCGTGTTGATGGCCGGCGGCAACTTCGTGGTGATGTCGCTGGTACCGGAATAATAGATGATGTCGCCCGGCGTCGGCAACACCACCGCATCGGATACGCTTAACCGCATCGGCGCTTGCGCTTCGCCGGCGTTGACATCGGTGGCGATGTAGGTCAACCCATAAACGCCAACTGACGCCGCCGAAGTTGCGCCGTGCAGTCTGCGCGTTTGGGCGGCAAACGACACCCCGGCAATTTGCGCAACATACGCCGCGCCGCTCGAATCAATCAGCGAATACGTCAACGGCGATGCGCCGCCGGCAGCGAACGGCAACGCCAAATCAATCGTATCGCCAACGCGATATCGGTGGTCGGCCAACGCCGCCAACTCGGCGCGCGTAAACGCCACCGCATCGACCATCACAAAACTCGATAACGGCGCCAAGGCCGTTACACCGTTGGCGTCAACCGCATGCAGTTGCACGGTGAAATCCAACGGCGCGGCAAACACGCCGCCAACGCTTCGCGCATCAATATCCAACACCGCCGCATCCGCCAACTCGTCGCGCAAGCCGCTAAATGAATACGACACGATTGGCGCGCCGGTATCAGCGACGACCGCCGGCAAGGTATATGCCTTGTGCACGGCGGCGGCGGTGAAGGTGAACGGGCCGTAATTCTCGGTAATCGCAAACGACGGCTGCGGATACACCCGCATTGCAAACGGCGACAAATCACCGCCGGCGCCATTGGCATCGACGACGCTCAAGGTGTAACTCATCGCCGCCTGCGGCGTGGTCGGAATACCGGTCAACAACAACTCGGCGGCATCGAACGTGACGCCATCCGGCGTCGGCGGCGCCAACGAATAGTGCAACGGCGCCACGCCGCCAATCACGCTCGGCAACGTTATTTCGCCGATGTCCGCGCTCACGGTAAACGCCAAATCGTCCTGTATGTCGACAAACGTGCCTTGCTCAAATACATAAACCAAAAACCCGTCAACCCCCGGTGCGCCATTGGCGTCAACCGCATGATAGGTCAATGTTATGCCCGAGCTGTGCGTCTGCGTCGGCGTACCTGACAACACCCGCGTCTCCGCATCAAACGACAACCCGGCGATGGTCGAACCGTCGGCAAACGCCGAACCGCTCGAATCAAGCAACTGGTAAACATACGGCGCAAGCCCGGTCGTCGATTCCACCGCCGGCAAGGTCGTCGATACCGCTATGTCCACCGTATAAGACAAATCCGAAGCGGCGGTCGCAAAACGCACCGCCGGCACAACGGTGATGTCGTAGGTCACTGTGCCGGAATAATCAAAATAATCCGACACTTCCATCACCACCGAATGGTCGCCAACCGCCGCCTTGGTCGGCGTGCCGTGAAAGACGAAAATGTCAAACACCGAACTGTCCTCCAACCGCATGCCGTGCAGCAACTCGGCGCCGGCCGACGCTTTGGCGGTGAACGGCGCCGTGCCGGTGCCGGGGGTTATCGACAGCCACACTTCACGATGCTGCCCCACCGTGTAGGTCATCGCTTGCCCCGGCATCAGCACCGGCGGGCCGTTTGCCGCGACATAAAAGGTGTGCGTATCCGATTGCGAGCTTGTATCATCGGCGCGAATCACGAAAGTTTGCGCAAAACCCTGACCATCTTTCTCATTCTGCGACTTCCAAAGCAATTTGCGGTCGGCGCCGCCGACAAAACTAAACCCGGCCGGCAAATCGCCGCCGTCTTGCGCGGACAATCCATACCGAATCGGCCGCGTGCCGTCGGCAATCCAGCCGCCGCGCGCATGCGGCAGGGTGTAGGTTTGTTCGCCGGACAGCGGATAAAACAAATGATTCGGATAGTAACCGCTCCACGGCAACGTCATCTCTTCGGCCATCGTATCCGAAAAGCCCAAATACGGGTAACTCGCAATCACCACCGGCGACGGCAATGACTCAACCCCGTTGCTGTCGGTCGCGGTCACCGCAAAGGTATACACTTGAACCTCGACCGCATGCGGCGCGCGACCGAAAACCGTATTGCGAAACTGTTGGTCTTCAACGTTGGTGCCAACCACGTGGGTGATGCCCACCGAGCCCGGGGTGTTCTCCCAGCCATCCGGCGGCGCCGCGCTTGCCGCCACCGGCAATGTGCAATCCGGCAAACACGGCGTCGATAAGGTGTACGCATCGGACGACAATGTGTCGTCGCCGTATAAAGTGTAACTAAACGGCCCCCAACCGGTGTAATCCTCGCGCGCCAAATGAACCTTGTCGAATAAAAAATCCGATACGCCGTTTACCGTTCTGATATCGACTAAGCGCGGCAAAGACGCAAGCGCACCGCCGCTGTTGGTGTAATCGGCAAAAAATATAAAATTCGGGCGCGGCTTAACCGCAATCACAAAATTCTTTACATAGGTCACGCCGATGCGGTCAATCGCCGTATACGCCATGCGGAAATTATCGCGCACGCCATACTCCGGGCTGTAGGCAAATGACACCGTGCCGCTCAGCACGCGCGTATCCGAATCAAACGTCAACCCCAATAAACTGTTCTTTCTGCGGCCTGCAGGGTAAAACTCCGAATTGTCAAACCCGCTCAATGAATAACGCCACGGGCCGCGATTCACGCCGCGCCCCGGCGGCAGGGTGTAGGCGACATCGCCGGTTAAGGTCAATCGCAATTGCTTCGGCATCAACGGCGCACCCACTTCGTATTGTTCGGCATCGGCGCCGGACGCGACCACCACTCGCCACAAGCCCGAACCGCGATAGCCGTATGCATCGGTCATCGAATAGGTGAACAGATACGCGCCCAAGGTGTTGTCGCTCGGCGTCGATGTCAACGTGCCGCTGACGATGCGAGTTGCGCGGTCGAAGGTCAGCCCGCCAAACACTTGTTCCAACGTTTGCCCGACCGTGCCGGCCACCGAACCATCGGCCAGCACCAACTCGAAATCGCCAAACGGCGGCGCGCCGTAGTCAGCCGTCGGCAGCGTCCAATCAATCGCGCGGTTTAAGCCGAAGCCGGCGCCAACCGGGCCGATATTAAAACCGGTCGGCGGCGTTGCGGCGACCATCATATTCACCGCCGCGACATTGCCGTATTGGTCGGTTGCACGGTATATCAATGATGCCACGCCAAGCGCGGTGGGATAGCCGGAAAAGATGCGCGTCGCCGGGTCATAGGACAAACCGGGCAACACGCTCGCCACCGATTGACCGGTCGTAGCGGTCAGGGTGTAGGACATGTTTGCCAAATAGCCGGCTAAATGCCCGTCCGCCGCCACCGTCGGCAGGGTTAATTCGTAATCCGCGCCGCGCGGATTTGTCAGGGGGTAGGTCGACGGATACAACGCGCGATTATCGGCCAACGCCGGCAATGCGTGACCAATCACCGTTATCGTAAACACTCGCGAAACGCTGCGTTCGAGCAATTGGTCGGCGGCGCCGGCGTCATAATCCGCTTGATTCGAGGTGTAGGCGGTCAACGTCATCACCAACGCGCCTTTGCCGGGCGATGCTGTCGGTGTGCCGCCCAAGCGCATGCCGCCGCCGGTGAGTTTGGCAACCGACATGCCGGGCAACACCGGGCCGAGCCCGCCGCCGTTTTCCAAATCGACCTGCATCGAGTTGCCGTCGTGATTCAAGGTGGCGCTGTAACCGTAGCGGTAGTGATAGCCTCTAACCTTGGGAAACCGCGCCGATTGGAAATCATGCGGCACCGATTTGCCGACACGATAGGTGAGCGGTTTGACGCCAAGATACCTGTTGCTGGCGTGGGGCGCTTCAGGAAAAAAACGAAGTTCGTCGACCGGCAGGTCAAAAAGAATTGTATCGCTGATCGTTGAATCATCCGTAGCCCGAAACGCAAAGCGATAGTTGCCGCTGTCGCGCGGCTGACCGTTCAACGAGCCGGGCTCGTTACTGATGGTATTGCCATCAGCATCAACAATCCCGCCGGTGCGCGCGCGCACGTGGCGAAAATTCCCGTCATACAATCCGTCGTCGGATTGCCGCGCACTGCGCGGGCCGATGCCGCGTCGTCGGGCGTCGCCATACGTCACATAGCCTGCCGGTATTGACGGGGAATAGCCGTCTGTGTCTATGCGAGGGTCGTAATCGCTTTCCGGGAACAGTTCATAATCAACGATTGAGCCGGAGATGTGGGTGGCGGTTGCCAGTCCGATGCTGATGGGGGCGTCAACCACCAACTGGTTGTTTATATACGCCAAATAGATGCGGATGCGCAGGTCGTTTGCGGCTTCATGGGAAAACTCAGCGGCATCGACGCGCATTGCCGAAGTCGATAACAGCAACGCGGCAAACAACAGGCGTCGCAAGGTGCGCAAGGTAAACGGGGCGGATTGGGTGTGTGTTTGCATGTGGATACCCTCTTTACTGTTCGATATGTGGACTAACTTCATCGGAAAGTAAATCAAGTTAAGTATAGCGAAGTTAAGTATAGCAAAATGCAAGTAAAAGCGGGGTTGTAATCATGAATTATATTGGTAAAAAAGCGGTGCGTTTTAATGATTCAAACGCAGTAATTGATGAGTTAAACGCGGTCGTTCGCTTCACCGGATGATTGACCGTATCGCGCACCAACACCGCCCGCCGCGCCGCGTTAATGCAGCCACGCCAATTCGCTTATCAGCACCGACAGCATTGCGAAATCCGCCTGTTCGTTTTGCAGTTCGCGCGCCATTTCCTCAATCATGCCAATCGTGCGGCGGTTGGCGTTGCGCCATTTTTTCAGCAACGCCGCGCCGGAGTCGCCGGAATCCATCGCCAACACCTTGCGCGCAATCGCGCTGTGGCTGGCGCGCAACTCATTGCCGAGACCGAAGGTCGCGCGGTCGTGCCAGTGATTGCCGGTCGGCAGGGCGTCAATCGCGGCATCGAGCCAATCCAAGCCGAGCAGTTCGCCGACTTCAAAATACACGCCGGCGCACAACCGCAACGCGCGCCGCTCGCGTCGCGCGATTTCGATGATGTCGATTGCATTGCCGAGCCAGGCCAACGCCGCTAATTGCGCGGCGTCCGCGGGCGGCACATTGGCGGCGCGCAATTCGTCGATGCGCGATTGATGTTGTTGGCGGGCGCGCGCGCCGAGTGTGCGCGGCAATGCGGCTTTGAGTTTGGCGCATTGCGGGCGACAGGCGTCGACCAGTTTGGCGATGTTGAGCGGCGCCGGTTGATTGCGCAACAGCCGGATAATGCATTGGCGCATCATCGCGGCGTTTTGCGCCAACAGGGTTAACTGCAGGCGCGCATCGATGCGGTTGTCGAGCGATTGGATCAGGCTGATGAAGGTTGGCGCATCCAACAAGTCGCGCGCGGCGACATAGGCGCGGGTTAATTCATCGCCCGCGCAGCCGCTTAAATCCGCCAGACGCAAATGAAAACTCGCGCCCATCATGCCGACCAAATCATTGCCGAGTTGCGCGGCGATAATCTCGCGCTTGAGGCGATGCGCGCGCACCAACTTCGGATATTGTTTGGTCAAGCGTTTGGGGAAATAACGGTCGATTTCGCGCGCCGCATAAGCGTCGTCCGGCAAATTCGACTCCAGCAAAACTTGCGACAACTCCATCTTGCCGTACGACAACAACACCGACAATTCCGGACGGCTCAGCGATTTGTTTTGTTCGGCGCGTTCGCTGAGTGCGGCGCGCGTCGGCAAAAATTCAATCGCGCGGTCGAGCAAGCCTTTATCTTCGAGCGCATCGATGGCGCGCGCCTGTTGCGCGATGATGCGCCCGCCATACCACGCCTCCAAACCGAGCGCCTGAGTTTGCGCATAGTTGTTGGCGAGCACCAACGCGCCGACTTCGTCCTGCATCTTGGCAAGCAAGGCGTTTCTTTGCATCGCGCTTAACGGATTGACGCGTTCGCGCATCGCCGCGTTCAACAAAATTTTAATGTTGACTTCGTGGTCCGAAGTGTCGACCCCGGCCGAGTTGTCAATCGCATCGGTGTAACACAAGCCGCCGCCCTGCGCGTATTCGATGCGCGCCAATTGCGTCATGCCGAGATTGCCGCCTTCGCCGAGCGTGCTACAACGCAATTGATTTGCATCGACGCGCACCGAGTCGTTGTTTTTGTCCTGCGCGGCCGAATCGGTTTCGGTCGACGCCTTAACATATGTGCCGATGCCGCCGTTAAACAACAACTCGCATTTGCATTTTAAGATGACGCGAATTAATTCATCCGGCGCGAATTTATCCTTGGACGCGCCGAGCGCGCGTTTGGCGCGCGCCGACAACGTAATCGATTTGGCGGCGCGCGAAAAAACCCCGCCGCCCTTCGATATCAATTTGCGGTCGTAATCGTCCCAAGATGAACGCGGCAGGTCGAACAATCGCTTGCGTTCTTGATACGCGCGCGCCGGCGGCGTCGGGTCGATGAAAATGTGTCGATGATTAAACGCGGCGAGCAGGCGGATGTGTTTCGACAACAACATCGCATTGCCGAAGACATCGCCGCTCATGTCGCCGATGGCGACCACGCTGAATTCTTCGCGCTGGATGTCCTTGCCGAGTTCGCGGAAGTGACGCTTGACCGATTCCCAGGCGCCGCGCGCGGTGATGCCCATTTTTTTATGGTCGTAGCCGACCGAGCCGCCGGAGGCGAATGCATCGCCGAGCCAAAATTGATATTGCGCCGACAATTCATTGGCGATGTCGGAAAAGGTCGCGGTGCCTTTGTCGGCCGCGACCACCAAATACGGGTCGTCACCGTCGGCGCGCACCACTTGCGGCGGCGCAATCACTTTGTCGCCGACCAAGTTGTCGGTTAAATCCAACAAGCCGCTGATGAACAAGCGATAACAGGCGACCACTTCATCGCGCACGGCATTGCGTTCGCTCGGCAATTGTTTGGCGACAAAGCCGCCCTTCGAACCGACCGGCACGATGACCGCGTTTTTAACGCGCTGCGCCTTAACCAAGCCAAGCACTTCGGTGCGAAAATCTTCGGGGCGTTCAGACCAGCGCAAGCCGCCGCGCGCAATCGCGCCGCCGCGCAAATGCACGCCTTCGATGCGCGGCGAATACACAAAAATCTCGGCGTTCGGCGCCGGCGCCGGGATGCGCGGAATCGCGCGCGAATCGAGTTTAATCGACAAATACGATTTGGCGCGCTCGGGCGGCGCGTCGTGTCCGGCGATGTCGCCGCGCGGTGCGGTGTGCGCGGCTTGATAATAATTGGTGCGCAAGGTGGCGTTGATGACATCGAGCAACGCCAAAATGATTCGCTCTTCATCCAAACTGGCGACTTGTTCGAGTTGTTGCGCGATTTGTTTGCTCAATGCGCGTTCGCCGCCGCCGACGCGTCCGCCGCCGCGTTCGCGCGGATTAAAACGCGCGTCAAACAATCGCACCATCAACACCGCCAATCGCGGATGTTTGGCCAAGGTGTCGATGATGTACTGCTCGCTGTAACGCAGGCGGATTTGTTTAAGATAGCGGTAATAGGCGCGCAACAACGCGGTTTGCCGCCAAGTCAATCCGCCGAGCAACACCAATTGATTGAAGCCGTCGTTCTCGACCACGCCGCGCCACGCGAGCATAAACGCCGTCTCGAAATTGTCGCGGAAGTTGTCGGCGGATTTGTCGTTGGACTTGACGCTGGCGTTACCGGCGGACTTGTTGGCGTCATTGACGACCGACTTGCCGGTGGATTGTTCAGCGGACTTGTCGACGCCATTGACGACCGATTGGTCGGCATTGGACGGTGCAACGAAAGATTCGCCGTCGGTGCGCACGATGGAAAAATCATGCAGCCAAAATTGCGCGCCGTCCGAGCGGCGAATTCGATACGGCTGTTCGCTTTGCACAAACACGCCCATGTTTTCCAAAATCGGCATCACCGCGGACAAGGCGATGGATTGTTCATCGGTGTACAACATAAACCGCGCTTCACCGTCGGCGCACGGCTTAAGCGCGGCGACCATTCGACCGTCCGACACTTGCGCAAAACGATTGATGTCGATAAGCGCATCATCGACTGAAAAAACGTTTCGATAATTGCCGGGGAAGGCGTCGCGATACAACGTCAACAATTGTTCGGCGTGTTGATAACCGAAATCGCGCAAGGCCGCGGCATGCAGATTTTCATTCCAATCGCGCGCCATCGTCAGCACATCGCGCTCGATTAAGCGCGCGTCAAATTTGTTGGTTTGCCGTTGGCGACAGTGAATTACAAAATGAATTCGAGTGACGCTCGAATCGGAAAAATGCACATCGAACGAAGCCTGTTCACCGCCGAGACGGTCGAGCAAATACGATTGAATGCGCCGCCGCAACGTGCTGTCGAATAAATCGCGCGGCAGATAGGTTAAGCAGGAATAAAAATGTCCGCATACATTTCGATGCAGATGCAGTCGGGTTTTGCGCCGCTCAAAATGATTGAGAATGGTCATGCACAGCGCGTATAAATCGCGCGACTCCATCTGAAACATCGTCTCGCGCGGCAGCGTCTCAATCACCGACACCAGCGATTTATACGCGTGTCCGCCGGGGCGCAAGGTGCTGTGTTTAAGAATGTAGTTGCGGCGTTCGCGCAACAGCGGAATTTCATCGGTCGGTCGATGCGTCGCCGCGCGCGCCAAAAACCCGAGGATGCAGCCGATGCGCCGCCCGCCGGTTGGCTTGCCGCGCGTTGCCTTGTCGTTGTCGTCGACGCGCTCGACCAAGATGCAGTCCATGTAGTTGTCGCGATGCACGCGCGCGCGTTGGCGCGATTTGGTGAACACCACCTTGGCGTTCGAATCCGCCGGCGGCGGCAAAATCGCGTCGATGTCGGCGGCATGCGCGCGCAACACGCCGAGCGCGGATGAATCATCCAACACCGCGCGCGCGCCGTCGGCGTCGGCATGCACGGTCATCTCGACATAACCGAGAAAGGCGAAGTGATCGTTCGCCATCCAATCCAACAACGCGGCATGTTCGGTGTCGGTGCGCGCGCCGCGTTGCAACGCCTGCGCCAACCCGAGCGCGCGTTCGCGCATCGCCGACCAATCAGCGACCACCACGCCGACATCGTCGATGACCTCGCGAATCTCGCGCAACAAACGCGGATGTTCGCGCGGCGGGGTGAAGTCAATCGCAAACTGCACATACGATTCAAGCGCGTCTTCGCCCGCTTGCAGCGCGTTGGAATCTTTGCATCGCGCCATCGAAATCATTTGATGGCGGCGGTCGCGGCGCACCGCAAAGGTCGGATGCGCGGCGCATTGCGGCGATTTGCGCATCGCGTTTAACTTCATCGTCAACGAACCGATGAGGAACGGTCGGTCGTCGGTAATCAGCGCAACAATCGTCGCCTCGCGCGCCGCCGCGCCGTTATGCATCAATACTCGGTCGCGGATGTCGGCGGTGTTGTGCGCGGCGATTAAGGTTTGCCCGGGCGCGCGCACTTGCCCGAGTTTGCGATGGCGCAACGCAGCCTCGCGAAACACCAGGGCGTTGTTCGCGGAAAAATCCTGCCCCGACAAGCGATGATAAAAATCGCGCAAGAAGGCGATTTCATCGGCCGGCGGCGGCGGACGCAGTTGGTGTTTGACCGCGTGAATTAGTTTTTCAGTGACGGCGTTTTTCATTGGGACTCTCTTGGACCGGCGCATCGATGACGCGAATTGCGGCGACGCCAATCAGTGGTAATCATTGTCGTTGCTAATCATTACATCGTTGCGACATTGCATGCCGCAACATTGCATCACCACGCCGCGCAGATAATTATAGGGGATAAGTGACAACCGCCCCAAAACAAATGTATGATTTGCCGATGAACCGTCCGCTCGATATTCCGCCGCGCGCATTGGCGCCCGGCATCGAACGCCGTCGCATCAAAGCGCAAGGCGCGTTGTTGCTCGAGTTGGCGCGCGGCGATGAGGTCTCGGTCGTCGACCCGCAGGGATTGCAATGCGCGCATGTCGCCGCGTTTGGCGCAAACGGCGAACCGCTGACCGCGGCGCTCGGCATCGATGCGCGATTCATCGGCGCCGCGCATATCGCCGATTGTTTGCGCAATGTTCACAATAGTCACAATGGTAACGGCGGCGGCAACAACGGTGTCGGTAACGGCAACGGCGCGCGGCGCATCGATGCCAAACTGCGCGAACGCGGCGTTGAGTTGGCGCGCGCGCAGGTGTGTCAATTGCTCGGCGGACCGGCGCGCGCCGGCGATGCGGTGCAGATGGTGTGCGAACGCGATTTGTTGTGTTTGATTTGCGCGCCCGGCGAAGCGATGCGCGCCGACCAACCCGCGCCGCCGCCGACTGAATTAATTGTGTTGGTGCGCCGACAACAACCAATTAATGCGCAGGTTGACGCCGAAACATTGCCCGCGCCGCTAGCGTTGCGCGCGCGCGAAATTCGAATCGATGCGCGCAGCGCCTTGGCGTATCAAGTTGCCGCCGGCGAATACATTCAAGTAATCGATGTCGCCGGACGACAGTGTTCGGATTTACAGTGCTTCGACCTCGCCAAACTCGAACAAGGCATCGAACGCCCGATGGAAATGACCACGACGCGCAGCGTGCTCGGCGCGGCGTATCCGCAACCCGGCTTGTTCGCCAAATTTTACGACGTGGATTTTGAGCCGATGGTCGAGGTGGTGCAGGACACTTGCGGACGCCACGACAGTTTTGGCTTGGCCTGCAGCGCAAAAACCTACGACGACGCCGGCTATCCCGGGCATGTCAATTGTTCGGACAACTTCAACAACGCGCTTGCGCCGTATCCAATCGCGGCGCGCAAAGGTTGGATGGCGATGAATTTGTTTTTCAACACCGCCTTCGACGATGCGCATCAACTGGTGTCGGATGAGGCGTGGTCGCGCCCCGGCGATTATGTGTTGTTGCGCGCGCTGAAAGATTTGGTGTGCGTGTCGTCGGCCTGTCCGGATGACATCGACCCGGCCAACGGCTGGAACCCAACCGACATTCATTTGCGCGTGTATCCGCGCGATGAAATGTTTAACCGTTCAATCGCCTATCGCAAGACCGCCGACTCGGAGGCTGAGATGACCAAGCAAACCGCTTTTCATTCGCGCTCGAGCGCGTTAACCCGCAACTTCAGCGAATACGCCGGCTATTGGCTGGCAAACGATTACGCCAAACACGGTGCGCTCGATGAATATTGGGCGTGCCGACGCGGCGTCATCGTCACCGACTTGTCGGCATTGCGCAAGGCCGAGGTGCTCGGCCCCGATGCGGCGCGATTGATGCAAACCTGCGTCACTCGCGACATGCGCAAACTGGCGAACGGGCAGGTGGTGTATACCGCAATGTGCAATGAAGCCGGCGCGATGATTGACGACGGCACGGTGTTTCGCCTCGATGAACACAACTTCCGCTGGGTTGGCGGCGGCGACGATTCGATTCTGTGGCTGCGGCGTCAAGCCGAGCAGCGCAAGATGAACGCCTGGGTGAAAGATTCCACCGACCAACTGCATAACCTGCAGGTGCAAGGCCCGCACAGCGCGGAGGTGTTGCGCAAAATTGTTTGGACGCGTCCGGACCAGGCGAACCTCGATGAACTCGCGTGGTTTCGATTTTCAATCGCGCGCATTGGCGACGAACACGGCGCGCCGATTGTGGTGTCGCGCACCGGCTACACCGGCGAACGCGGTTATGAAATTTTTTGTCATCCGCAACACGCCGAACAAGTGTGGGATGCGGTGTGGCGCGCCGGCGAGGAATTCAACATCACGCCGCTCGGCTTGGAAGCGTTGGATATGTTGCGCATCGAAGCCGGGTTGGTTTTTGCCGGCAACGAATTCAACGACCAAACCGACCCGTTCGAAGCCGGCATCGGTTTTGTCGCGCCGCAATCCAAGCGCGATGAATTCATCGGCGATGAAGCGTTGCGCAAACGCCGCGCGAATCCGCAGCGCAAACTGGTCGGCTTAACTGTCGATGGCGAACAAGTCGCCGCGCACGGCGACGGCGTGTATCTCGAGCGCAACCGCGTCGGCGAAATCACCAGCGCGTTGATGTCGCCGATACTTCGGCAAAACATCGCCTTGTGTCGAATCAACGTCGAGCACGGCGCGATTGGCGCGCGCTTGGAAATCGGCAAACTGGACGGTCACCAAAAACGCATCGCCTGCGAAGTCGTCGCCTTCCCGCATTACGACCCGAAAAAAGAGCGGGTGCGCGGTGTTGCGTAGTGCATATCGAAATGCACATCGAAGTGCACATCGAAATGCACATCGAGAGCATGTCGAGTTTGTCGAGTTGCGCTGACGTTAACAGTTAACGTTACCTTTGCATGCCCGCCATTTATTCGAAACATTTATTCCAAATCATTTATGCCAGTTATTTATTCCAACAATTTATCACCGGTTATTCATCCACTCATTTACCCCGGCACTTCACAATGACCATGCATCGTTTTGTCGATTTTGCCGGCGACCAGCCGCTTGCGGTGCATCTCGATTCGCAGGCGCTTATCGAAGTGCGCGGTGATGATGCGGCGGCGTTTTTGCACGGGCAGTTGAGCAACGATGTCAATCAATCGCGCGAATCGATATGCCAACTTAATGTCTACTGCAATCCCAAAGGGCGCGCGTTGGCGGTGCTGCATCTGTTGCGGGTGGACGACGGTTTTTGGTTGATTGCGCCGCGCGCCATCGCCGCGCAATTGACCGCGCGATTAAAAATGTTTGTGTTGCGCGCCGATGTTTCGATTGAAATTAATTCATCGCGCGCGATGCGCGGCGTATTAAACGTCGCGCAATGCGCGCCGGCCGACGGCGTGGTGTGCGCCGAAGCGGCGCGGCTTGGGTTTGTGTTGATTGGCGAAACGGCGGCGTTGGATGCAATGTGCGCGCAACATCAGTGGACGCAAAAACCCAATGACGATTTATGGCGCGCGCGCGGCGTGTTGTCGGGCGTGGCGCAGGTGTATGAACAAACCATCGGCGAATTTATTCCGCAGACCGTCAATTTGGATTTGGTCGACGCCGTCAGCGTCACCAAAGGCTGCTATCCCGGACAGGAAATCATCGCCCGCTTGCGCCATCGCGGCAAGGTCAAACAACGCCTGCGCGCCTTTGTTGCGCGCAACTGTGATGCGATTGCGCCCGGCGCGCGCGTTGTTTCACTCGATTCGCCGGAGAAAAAAATCGGCGTGGTGGTGGATGCGATTCAATTCGATGACTTGCAATTGATTGGCGCAAGCGTTGCACTGGACGCCGAAGCGGCGTGTGTGGGTGGGCGGGCGGCCGGTGGAGATGGTGGCGTTGGAGGAGGGGGTGGGTGACGCGTGATAAGTGATGTGTTGCGGACGAAGTGTTGCGTGCGGTGAGTAACGAGTGAAAAGTAACAAATAACAAATGCGGTGCGATGGTTTTTTAATGCATACCGAATTTAAATAATCAACTTAACTTTTAATTGTTAATTTATTAACTCAATTTATTAGGGGCTGGCATAGATAATCACCGAGATTCCGCTCTAACCCATTGTTTCAATTGACGAAACTGCTCTTTTGGGTTGGCGGTGTTAAATCGCCACTCACACTCCTTCAAAAACAGCGGAAAATGCTCGGGCGGAATGCCGTTAAATCTGCGCAAATGACGCTTCGCTTGACTCCAAAAATTCTCAATGCCATTGATATGATTGCGACCATCGGCAAAACAATCGCTGTGATTGACGCGGCGATGTTTGAACTCCGACACATCCAGCGCACGATACGCATGATGCGAATCAGTATACACGACACTTTGCGGCTTGACCCGCTCGCGGATAATCGGCAGCAAAGTGGCGCGGCGCGCATCGGGAATAATCGCCGTAAAAACCTTGCCGTTGCGCTTCAAAAGCCCGAAAACAGGCGTTTTCCCCGCCGCACCACGACCGCGTTTGCCTTTGCGATGACCGCCGAAATAACTCTCATCGGCCTCAATCTCGCCGGCAAGCATGCCGCATTGTTCGCTATTCGCCATGATGATTTCACGCAACCGATGTTCATTCCGCCGCGCCGTGTTGCGATTAACATCCGCCAACGCCGCCGCCGTCCGCGCCGTCGCACCGGCAACAAACAACTCGATTAAACGACATTGCTTCGCCCAACTTAAACGACTTTTGCGCATGGGAGATGTATACTTTATTTCGCATTATCTATGCCAGCCCCATTTATTAAAACCAACTTATTAAAACCAAAGTTAAACGTTACAACTTAACGCGTTAACTTAACGCCTTCGACTTAAAACTTCGCATTGCCGCGCACCCAAACACTGCGTCGAATGTCGCCGCTTTCCAGTTCCTGGTGTTCGCCGATTAAGCGCAATTCCAACCACTCGCTCGCCGCCCAATCCAACCCCAGCCGATAAACATCACCATCGGCGGAATACGACCATTCAGCAAACGGCGTCAGCAACCCATTCCACACGCCGGTAACCCCAAAACCCACCCGCGCATCGACTTGCATCGCGTATTCATCCGGGGCAACGGCATCGCCAAAGGTTTGCAAACCACCACCTTGCCACAGACGATTAACATCCAACCCGGTGGCACCATAAGACGGACGCAACTGCAACGAAACACCCTGCCCGTCGGCACCGGCTTCACTGCGAATCAAGGCATACGCCCCCCACTCTCTATAAGTGTGCCCGTCATACGCACCCTGCAAACGCAACTCACCACTCAATCGTCCGGCGGCATTGACAAAACGCCAGCCAAAAGTTTTTTCCAAACTGGCGTCCAAATCGCTGTCGCCGAAATCGTATCGCCAGCCGAATGAATAACTTGGTTCGTATCGACCGCCGCCGGGCAGGCGTTTGGCGGCGGTTACTTCGGCGGTTATTCTTGCCAAGCCGGTGTCGATTTTTTGCTGGGCGAGGTCGGCTGATTGGCTTAACTTTAATCGGCTGACTATCGTTTCGGCTTTGATGTGCAGGCGCGTGCGGTCGAAGATGCCGGCCAGGATGTTGGCGCCGGCGGCCATCGTGCGCATGAAGACGTCAGTCGAATAATCTCGGTCGGCGTTGCGGGTGATTTTTAAATCGCCTTCGCCGTAGCCGGCGCCAGCCCACCAATCGATGTTGTCGTTGCGCCAACTGTAATACGGATACAACGTCGTCAATCGCATTTCATAATCGCCGCTGCCGGCGCGGGTGTCGGCGCCGATGTCGGCGTAATCGGCGGTGAGTTTGCTGAACGCAATCGCCACGCCGCCCAAGGCGTCGTTGTTGGCGAACATCAAGCCGTCGATGCCGAAATATAAACTGCGCAATTCGCCGTCCCAATCGACTTCGCCGGTTGCGCCGTTCATTTCCTTATATTCGCCCGCGCCCCAAATCGCCATGCCGTTGCCGATGTCGCCGGGCGCGCCTTGTGCATTAAACGGCAATGAAAATTTTGTGCCGGACAATAAATTCTTTTCGTCAAAAGTGTCGTCAGCCAACGCTTTGCTGTTGGCGGCGATGATGCCTTCGAGCGAATGTTGTCCGCCCAAATAAAATATCGGCGATTGCCCGCCAATGCCATTGACCGCAAACCCGCCGGCGCGCGCATTGGCGATGCGATTGGCAATCGCGCCGATGGCGTTGCTTGCCAAGGTGCCGGCCGCTTCGCTCAAGATTACTTTGCTGACATCGACAAAATCGCGCGACACGCCGTCGTTAATAAACTCAGCGCGCACGCCGGGCATCAAGGTGATGCGCAACGGCAAGGTGGTGTTCGCGCCGTTGGCGTCAATCGCCATGTGCTGATAGGTCACCGTTGGCAACGGTTGCGATTGTGCGGCTGCGGCTTCGACCGCATCGAGCGTCGAGCGGTCAATCGTAACCGTCACCACCGGGTCGGCCGCAATCGCAAAGGTTAATTGCGCGCCGTCCGCCATCCATTGATTCGCACTCAACCAACTTGGCAACGCCATAGCCGCGCCGAGTTGATAGGTGATGGTCGGTGCGCCGGTGCCGGTTTTGACTTTCGGCAAACGATGCGCGAAAGGATTATCCAAATCGAAAGTCGATACGGCAAAGGTGATGTTGCCGTCGGCGGTGAAAGTTGGCGCCGGAAAGATGACCGCGGCAAACGGTTCATAGACGATGTGTCCGTTGGCGTCGGTGACGCGATAACTTAAATTTTCGGCGGTGACTTTTTCCAACGACAACGCATAACTGCCGAGCAATTCGCGGCTTTGCGGGTCGAAGGTCAACGCTTTGGTGCGCGCGCCGGCTACCCGCTGAATAAAGTTGCCTGAAATATCGCCGTTGACAGAAATGGAGTCTCCGGCTTCATCCAACACCCAATAATGGAACGGCACTGCACCAACTTCGGATTCCGGCAAGGTATACACACTGCGCCAATTGGCGGTAAACGTGTAATTCGAAACCGCAACATCGGCGGCCGGATAAATCTTGACCGAAAACGTCAGCACTGCGGTTGCGCCATTAACATCGCGCGCCGTATAGAAATGGGTCGTATCTTGCGGCGTGCTCGGCGTGCCGCTGATCTGGCGCGCATCACGATGCCACATCATCCCCAACGGCAAATTCGGCGCAAGCGAATACGCCAGCGGCAACGCGCCGTCTTCAGCCTGCGGCAGGGTAATCGCATCCACGGTTTGTCCGGCGGTGAAGGTTAAATCCGCCACCGTGTCGGTAAATCGCAACGCCCTGACCGCGAGCACCGAAAAGGTAACCGACACCGATTGCGCATTGGCGTCGGTTGCGCCGTAGGTCAACACGCTTGCCCCTTGCCTCCCGCTCGGCGTTGCGCTGATGACGAAAGTGTCGGTCGTCGATGCGCTCGATGGCGCAACATTCAACCAACTCGGTGCGCCGCTCAATGTATACGTAATCGCGCCAAAGCCGTGCGCCGGCGGCAAGGTCACCGACTTGGCGATGCCGACGGTGAAGGTTACATCCGACGGCTGTTGGAGAAACGCCACGCCGTCGACCACGCGTATCGTAAAGGTCGTCGTTGCGGTGTTGCCGACCATATCGCGCACGCGCAAAATATACGGCTGCGGCGTATATGCGGTCGCGCGCGTATCGGCCAACATGGTCAGCGTCGCGTCGCGCAACTCGACCGCAATCCCGGACAATGCCGCGCCGCGTTGTGCGCGAATGTCGTACGTCAATGCGCCGATGCCGCCACTCGCTTGCATCAACTCGCTCACAATCGGCTGGTTCACCGTAAACACCAAATCGCTCTGTTGCGCAAAAACGAGGTCATCGACAATCGTAATCACAAACGTCAATTCAGCATGCGCGCCGTTGTTGTCGGTCGCGCGATAACGCAATTCATAATCGCCGCTGGCGGCGGTCGGTGCGCCGCTGATGCGACGATTGGTATATGCCAACCCGCCGATGACCGCGCCGTTGCCAAAATCATTGGCGCTCGAATCGGTCAAGGAATATAACAACGGCGTTGCACCGTCGGCGGCAACCGGCAATTGCAACGGCGTGATGGCGCGATTGCGCAAATAAGTTTGCGCGCCGACCGTGTCGACGAAATGCGGCGCCGGCACGGCGGTGATGTTGAATGCATAATGAATCGTTGCGCCGTTTTGGTCGGTCGCTCGATACGTTAAGTTAATCGCCGATGTGTCGGCGGCGAAAGTGCCGGTTAATTGGCGCGTGCTTGCATCGAACTGCATGCCGGACAACTCAGTGTTGCCGCTCAAATCCAATGCGAAAATTAACGGCGCGCGACCGCCTTCGACTTGTGAAAACTGCAGCGTTTTGGAAACGCCAACGGTGAATGTTTCCGCGGCGTCCGGGTTGGGTTGCGTGAATGACAACGGCGGATACACTTCCAATGCGAAAATTAATTGCGCCGCCGCAAAGTTGGCGTCGGTTGCGGTCAGCGTGTAATTCGCTTCGCCGATGGCTGCATTGCTTGCCGGTGCGCCGCTGATTAACAAATTTTCGCTGATGGTTAAACCGTTCGGCAAGTTCGGCGCAAGTGAATACGACAACGGCGATGCACCGCCGCTTGCGCGCGGCAATTGGGTGTCGGCGATGGTGGCGCCAATGGTTGCGTGCAACTTGTCTTGCGTGCCGCTGAAACTTGGCGCATCGACGGCGACGACATTAAATGCAACGGATGCTTCAGTGCCTTCGCTGTCGCGCACGCTATAGGTGAGTGGCACGGCGGCTGATGCACTGAACGTGGTGGAAGTTGTGCTGCCGAAAGTTAACGGGACGGCGTCTTCGCCACTCGTGCTGTAGGTTAACCAACCCGGCAAGCCGCCGCTGGTCGTCAAGAGATAAGTGTACGGTGCAACGCCGCCAACTACGCTTGGCAAAGTGACCGCTTTGGCGGTGCCGACGGTGAAAGTGACATCGTCTTGTGCGGCGAGTACCGGTGAGTCGCTTACGGTGATGTTGAAAGTTACCGTGACACTTGCGCCATCAAATGAATCGGTTGCGGTGTAACGATATTGAGTCGTTGGGAAAGTGTTGCCGCCGGTTGCGCCGGTTAATGACGGTGCACCCGCGTTAAATGCAATTCCGCTCGGCAAATTTAATCCGTTGCCGGACAAATCGCGCAGTTGATAAGTAACATCGCCGATGATGTTTGCGGCTTGCGGCAACGTCGTGCTGATATTGTTTTCGGCGGAGTAGTACACGACATCATCCGGCGACGCAAGCGTAAGCGCACCGACCACTTTGATTCGCATCGGCGCGGTTGATTCGCCGTCGTTGGCATCGACGCCGGCGTAGGTGAAGGTGTAATCGCCCGCCGCCGAATCTGCAACCGTGCCGGCGAATGCGCGAGTGTTTGCATTAAAGGCAACGTTGGCAATGTTGTTGTTATAAGCGCTGTCGCCGGTGTCACTTAATGTATACACAATCGGCGCAATGCCACCGGTCACTTGCGGCAAGATGCGATTGATGTTTGCACCAACACGATAGGTTTGGTCGGCAATGGCATTAAGGTTGCCTTGTGAAAATGTTACTTCATTGACGACGACGAAGGTTGCATAACGAGAAGTGTCGGAGACACTGTTACTGTCCGTTGCGGTCAACTGCACACGGAATTGTAACGCCGCCGCAAATGAACCGGCGACAGTGCGAGCCGTGCTATCGCGCGTGACTAAATTGTTTATATTGACGCCCGCATCGCCGCCGTTATTAAACAAATCCAACGCACCAAAGTTGTATGCAACCACCGGCGCACCTGTGCCGTCGACCACTTGCGGCAAGGTAAAACTTTTTTGCGGGGCGTTGGCGGTGAAAGTAAACGGCCCAAAACCACTCGCCGCAAAACTCGGGGCGGGATATACGCGAATGCCAAACGCCGGCAAACTTCCGCTTGCACCATTAGCATCAGTCGCCGTCAAAACATAATTCACCGTCGCCTGCGCCGCAGTCGGTATGCCGGTCAATATCGAATCGTCGGCGTTGAGTAATACGCCGGCCGGCAAGTTATTGTCGAACGCATAACGCAACGGCAATGCACCGCCTGATGCAGTCGGCAAATTAATTGTGCCGATGTCGCCGCTGACGGTGAATGTTAAATCGTTTTGCGTGCCGCTGAAACTTGGCGCATCGACGGCGAGTACGTTAAATGCAACGGATGCTTCAGTGCCTTCGCTGTCGCGCACACTATAGGTGAGTGGCACGGCGTCTTGTGCGGTTAACGGTGAACCTGTCGTGTTGCCAAAAGTTAACGGGGCGGTGTCTTCGCCACTCATGCGGCTGTAGATTAACCAACCCGGCAAGCCGCCGCTGGTCGTCAAGAGATAAGTGTACGGTGCAACGCCGCCAACTACGCTTGGCAAAGTTACCGCTTTGGCGGTGCCGACGGTGAAAGTGACATCGTCTTGTGCGGCGAGTACCGGTGAGTCGATTACGGTGATGTTAAAAGTTACCGTGACACTTGCGCCATCGAATGAATCGGTTGCGGTGTAACGATATTTTGTCGTCGGGAAAGTGTTGCCGCCGGTTGCGCCGGCGAGTGACGGCGGATTGGCGTTTGCGTTGAATATAATTCCGCTCGGCAAGGTTAATCCGTTGCCGGACAGATTGCGCAGTCGATAAGTGACATTGCCGACAATGTTTGTCGCTTGCGGCAACGTCGTGCTGATATTGTTTTCGGCGGAGTAGTACACGACATCATCCGGCGACGCAAGCGTAAGCGCACCGACAACTTTGATTCGCATCGGCGTGGTGGCTCCGCCGCCGTTGGCATCGACGCCGGCGTAAGTAAATGTGTAATCGCCTGTTGCGGTTGATGCAACCGTGCCGGCGAATGCACGAGTGTCTGCATTAAAGGCAATGTTGGCAATGTTGTTGTTGTTGTCATAGGCGTTGCCGCCAGTGTAACTTAACGAGTACACAATCGGCGCAATGCCGCCGGTTACTTGCGGCAAGATGCGATTGATGTTTGCACCGACACGGTATGTTTGGTCGGCAATGCCGTCGAGGTCGGATTGTGAAAAGGTTACTTCGTTTACAACGACGAAGGTTGCATAAGGCGAAGTGTCGGAGACATTGTTACTATCCGTTGCGGTTAATTGCGCGCGGAATTGTAACGCCGCCGCAAATGAACCGGCGACAGTGCGAGCCGCGCTATCGAACGTAACCAAATCGGTTATAGCAACGCCGGCATCGCCGCCGTTATCGAACAAATCCAACGCACCAAAGTTGTAGGCAACCACCGGCGCACCTGTGCCGTCGACCACTTGCGGCAAGGTAAAACTTTTTTGCGGGGCGTTGGCGGTGAAAGTAAACGGCCCAAAACCATTCGCCGCAAAACTCGGCGCGGGATAAACACGAATGCCGAATGCGGGCAAGTTGCCGTTTGCGCCGTTGGCGTCGGTGGCGGTTAAAACATAATTCACCGTCGCCTGCACCGCCGTTGGCGTACCGGTCAATCGCGCATCATTTTCATTAAGCGAAACACCCGCCGGCAAGTTGTTGTCGAACGCATAACGCAACGGCAATGCACCGCCCGATGCAGTCGGCAAATTAATCGTGCTAATGTCGCCGCTGACAGTGAAAGTTAACTCATCTTGCGTGCCGCTGAAACTTGGCGCATCGACGGCGACGACATTAAATGCCACGGATGCTTCAGTGCCTTCGTTGTCGCGCACGCTATAGGTGAGTGGCACGGCGGCTGATGCACTGAACGTGGTGGAAGTTGTGCTGCCGAAAGTTAACGGGACGGCGTCTTCGCCACTCGTGCTGTAGGTTAACCAACCAGGCAAGCCGCCGACGGCGCCGGTGGTTAACCAATAAGCGTACGGTGCAACGCCGCCAACTACGCTTGGCAAAGTGACCGCTTTGGCGGTGCCGACGGTGAAAGTGACATCGTCTTGTGCGGCGAGTACCGGTGAGTCGCTTACGGTGATGTTGAAAGTTACCGTGACACTTGCGCCATCGAATGAATCGGTTGCGGTGTAACGATATTTTGTCGTCGGGAAAGTGTCGCCGTCGGTTGCGCCGGTGAGTGACGGCGGATTGGCATTGGCATTGAATGCGATTCCGTTCGGCAAGGTTAATCCGTTGCCGGACAAATCGCGCAGTCGATAAGTGACATTGCCGACAATGTTTGTCGCTTGCGGCAACGTCGTGCTGATATTGTTTTCGGCGGAGTAGTACACGACATCATCCGGCGACGCAAGCGTAAGCGCACCGACAACTTTGATTCGCATCGGCGTGGTGGCTCCGCCGCCGTTGGCATCGACGCCGGCGTAAGTAAATGTGTAATCGCCGACCTCCGAATCTGCAACCGTGCCGGCGAATGCACGAGTGTCTGCATTAAAGGCAATGTTGGCAATGTTGTTGTTGTTGTCATAGGCGTTGCCGCCAGTGTAACTTAACGAGTACACAATCGGCGCAATGCCGCCGGTTACTTGCGGCAATATGCGATTAACATTTGCACCGACACGATAGGTTTGGTCGGCGATGTTATCGAGGCCGGATTGCGAAAAGGTTACTTCGTTTACAACGACGAAGGTTGCATAAGGCGAAGTGTCGGAGACATTGTTACTATCCGTTGCGGTTAATTGTGCGCGGAATTGTAACGCCGCCGCAAATGAACCGGCGACAGTGCGCGTGTTGGCACCAAGCGTGACAAAGTCATTTATATTGACGCCGGCATCGCCGCCGTTATCGAACAAATCCAATGCACCAAAGTTGTAGGCAACCACCGGCGCACCTGTGCCGTCGACCACTTGCGGCAAGGTAAAACTTTTTTGCGGGGCGTTGGCGGTGAAAGTAAACGGCCCAAAACCACTCGCCGCAAAACTCGGCGCGGGATAAACACGAATGCCGAATGCGGGCAAACTTCCGCTTGCGCCGTTGGCGTCGGTGGCGGTTAAAACATAATTCACCGTCGCCTGCACCGCCGTTGGCGTACCGGTCAATCGCGCATCATTTTCATTAAGCGAAACGCCCGCCGGCAAGTTATTGTCGAACGCATAACGCAGCGGCAATGCACCGCCCGATGCAGTCGGCAAATTAATCGTGCCGATATTGCCGCTGACAGTGAATGTCAAATCGTTTTGTGTGCCGCTGAAACTTGGCACATCGACGGCGACGACATTAAATGCCACGGATGCTTCAGTGCCTTCGTTATCGCGCACGCTGTAGGTGAGTGGCACGGCGGCTGATGCACTGAACGTGGTGGAAGTTGTGCTGCCGAAAGTTAACGGGACGGCGTCTTCACCACTCGTGCTGTAGGTTAACCAACCCGGCAAGCCGCCGACGGCGCCGGTGGTTAACCAATAAGCGTACGGTGCGACGCCGCCAACTACGCTTGGCAAAGTTACCGCTTTGGCGGTGCCGACGGTGAAAGTGACATCGTCTTGTGCGGCAAGTACCGGTGAGTCGACTACGGTGATGTTGAAATTTACCGTGACACTTGCACCATCGAATGAATCGGTTGCGGTGTAACGATATTGAGTCGTTGGGAAAGTGTCGCCGTCGGTTGCGCCGGTGAGTGACGGCGGATTGGCGTTGGCATTGAATGCAATTCCGCTCGGCAAGGTTAATCCGTTGCCGGACAAATCGCGCAGTTGATAAGTAACATCGCCGACAATGTTTTCCGCTTGCGGCAATGCCGTGTTAATGCCGCTCATCGATGCGTAGTAAATCACATCGGTTTGTTGCGGCAATGCAAGCGGCGCAACAATGTTAACGCGCATCGGCGTGGTGGCTTCGCCGTCGTTGGCATCGACGCCGGCGTAAGTAAATATGTGGTCGCCGGTTGCGGTTGATGCAACCGTGCCGGCGAAAGCACGAGTGTTTGCATTAAATGCAATGTTGGCAATGTTGTTGTTATTGTTATTGCCATAGGCGTTGCCGTCGGCGTCACTTAATGTATACACAATCGGCGCAATGCCGCCGGTCACTTGCGGCAAGATGCGATTAACATTTGCGCCGACACGATACGTTTGGTCGGCAATGTTAGCGAGGTCGGATTGTGAAAAGGTTACTTCGTTTACAACGACGAAGGTTGCATAAGGCGAAGTGTCGGAGACATTGTTACTGTCCGTTGCGGTCAACTGCACACGGAATTGTAACGCCGCCGCAAATGAGCCGGCGACAGTGCGCGTGTTGGCGCCAAGCGTGACAAAGTCATTTATATTGACGCCGGCATCGCCGCCGTTATCGAACAAATCCAATGCGCCAAAGTTGTAGGCAACCACCGGCGCACCTGTGCCGTCGACCACTTGCGGCAAGGTAAAACTTTTTTGCGGGGCGTTGGCGGTGAAAGTAAACGGGCCAAAACCATTCGCCGCAAAACTCGGCGCGGGATATACGCGAATGCCGAATGCGGGCAAACTTCCGTTTGCGCCATTAGCATCAGTCGCCGTCAAAACATAATTCACCGTTGTTTGCGATGCAGTCGGTATGCCGGTCAATATCGAATCGTCGGCGTTGAGTAATACGCCGGCCGGCAAGTTATTGTCGAACGCATAACGCAACGGCAATGCACCGCCCGATGCAGTCGGCAAATTAATTGTGCCGATGTCGCCGCTGACGGTGAATGTCAAATCGTTTTGCGTGCCGCTGAAACTTGGCGCATCGACGGCGAGTACGTTAAATGCCACGGATGCTTCAGTGCCTTCGCTGTCGCGCACGCTGTAGGTGAGTGGCACGGCGGCTGATGCACTGAACGTGGTGGAAGTTGTGCTGCCGAAAGTTAACGGGACGGTGTCTTCGCCATTCATAACGCTGTAGGTTAACCAACCCGGCAAGCCGCCGACGGCGCCGGTGGTTAACCAATAAGCGTACGGTGCAACGCCGCCGACTACGCTTGGCAAAGTTACCGCTTTGGCGGTGCCGACGGTGAAAGTGACATCGTCTTGTGCGGCGAGTACCGGTGAGTCGACTACGGTGATGTTGAAATTTACCGTGACACTTGCGCCATCGAATGAATCGGTTGCGGTGTAACGATATTGAGTCGTTGGGAAAGTGTCGCCGTCGGTTGCGCCGGTGAGTGACGGCGGATTGGCGTTTGCGTTGAATATAATTCCGCTCGGCAAGGTTAATCCGTTGTCGGAAAGGTTTTGCAGTTCATAAGTTATAACGCCAATCGTGTTGGTTGCCTGCGGCAATGCAGTATCAATGCCGCTCATCGATGCGTAGTAAATCACATCGTTTGGTTGCGGCAATGCGAGGGCATCGACAATGTTAATCCGCATCGGCGTGGTGGCTTCGCCGTCGTTGGCATCGACGCCGGCATAGGTGAAGGTGTAATCGCCGGTTGCCGATGATGCAACCGTGCCGGCGAATGCGCGAGTGCTTGCGGTGAATGCGACGCCGGCAATGTTGTTGTTATTGTTATTGCCATAGGCATCGCCGCCAGCGTCACTTAATGTATACGCAATCGGTGCAATACCACCGGTTACTTGCGGCAAGATGCGATTAACATTTGCGCCGACACGATACGTTTGGTCGGCGATGTTAGCGAGGTCGGATTGTGAAAAGGTTACTTCGTTTACGACAACGAAAGTTGCATAAGGCGAAGTGTCGGAGACATTGTTACTATCCGTTGCGGTTAATTGTGCGCGGAATTGTAACGCCGCCGCAAATGAACCGGCGACAGTGCGCGTGTTGGCGCCAAGCGTGACAAAGTCATTTATATTGACGCCGGCATCGCCGCCGTTGTTAAACAAATCCAATGCGCCAAAGTTGTATGCAACCACCGGCGCACCTGTGCCGTCGACCACTTGCGGCAAGGTAAAACTTTTTTGCGGAGCGTTGGCGGTGAAAGTAAACGGGCCAAAACCATTCGCCGCAAAACTCGGCGCGGGATATACGCGAATGCCGAATGCGGGCAAACTTCCGTTTGCGCCATTAGCATCAGTCGCCGTCAAAACATAATTCACCGTCGCCTGCGCCGCAGTCGGTATGCCGGTCAATATCGAATCGTCGGCGTTGAGTAATACGCCGGCCGGCAAGTTGTTGTCGAGCGTATAAGTCAACGGCAACGCCCCGCCGCTTGCAGTCGGCAAATTAATTGCGCCGATGTCGCCGCTGACGGTAAAAGTTAACTCATCTTGCGTGCCGCTGAAACTCGGCGCATCGACCACCGTAATCGTAAAAGTCGCCGCCGCTGTGTTGTCGGAAGTGTCGTGCGCGGTTAATACATACGGCGTCGTCGCATACACCACCGTCGGCGTGGTCGCCGATAAAGTTGGGGTGTCGTTAAGAGTCGTTACAGTAACGCCGTCCAATGCACTGTCCGCGGCGTTTTGTAATGCGATGCTGTAGGTTAATGCGCCGACACCGCCATTTGCTGCAGCCAAATCCAAGTTAATCGGTCGCCCGACGGAAAAGGTTAAATCATTTTGCGCCAGCGAAAAAGTTAACGCATCGACAATGGTAATCGTAAAGGCAAGCGAATCGCCGGCGGTGGTTACATCCATACCCTGTAAGGTCAACGGATAATCGCCAACCGCCGCAGTCGGCATGCCGCGCACAATGCGATTGGTGGCATCGAAAGTTAAGCCGGCAATCACCGCGCCGTTGGCGAAATCGATGCCGCCGGCATCTTGCAACGCGTAAACAATCGGCGCGGCGCCGTCGGTGACCGTCGGCAGCACTAATTCGGCGATGGCGAAATTGCGCGCATAAGTTTGCGCGGCGACGCTTGCGGTGAATCGCGGTGCGCTTGCGGCATGTACGGTTAAGATGAAGGTGGCTTGTTGTCCGGCTGCGTCCACGGCGGTGCGTTGTACGGTGTAATCGCCAATCGCGGTCGGTGCGCCGCTGATGTGCAATTCATCGCCAACGGCGGCGGCGGTTAACCCCGCCGGCGCGTCGTCGTTGGCGTAGGTTATCGCACCATCGCCGCCGACCGCCGCCGCCAGAGTCAAATCGTCGGTGTAGTGAGCGCCGTCAATCGAATAAGTGAGATTGCCAACGCTGTAAGTGACGGCAATGGTCGGCGGGCTAAACAGCAATTCATTAATCGAACGTATCGTTATCACAAACGATTCGCGCACATTGTTGGCGTCAATCGCCGTATAGGTTAAGGCGAATGTTGCGAGCGCATCGAAACTTGCCGTCAATGTGCGCGCATCCAAATCAAACGACAGCGCCGCCGGCAAACCGCCGGCGTTGTAGGTTAAGGTGTAGGACACCGCCGGACGACCGCCGTCGGCTTCGGTTAAGGTGATGGTTTCCGGTTGCGCCACCACAAAAGTGTATGCATCCAGTTTGTCATCGGGGAAAGTTAACTCCGGGAACACCTGCAACGTAAACGACACCGCCCCGGCGACTTCGTTTGCATCGGTGGCGGTGACGCTGTATGTCGTCTCCGCCGTTTCGATGGTCGGTGCGCCGGATAACATCAAAGGCTCATCCAGCGAGAACGTTAACCCATCAGCCAAACCGTCGCCGGGGTCGAAGGAATAGGTCAACGGCAATGCGCCGTCTGCGGCGGAGAAAGTAATCGGCGTGACAGCATGTCCGGCGGTGTAGGATAAATTCGCTTGCGGGGCAAACGACGGCGGCGGTACGGCGACGGCGAGAAAAGTTGCCGATACTGCTGTGCTTGCGCCGCTCGTCACTTCATAGCGCAATGTCAATACCGTCGCCGCATCAAAATCGCCGATGAGTTCGCGCACATCAACATCAAAAGTTAACGCCTCAGGCAACGCCTGTAAACTACCGGCGAGCAAATGTTGCAGCGTGTATGAAAATGGCGGCGTGCTGATAACGGACGGCAATGTCACGGTTTTTTGCGCGCCGACGGTGTACGTAATGTCGTCTTGCACCGCCTCAAAAACGGCGCGGTCAAACACAAACACGCGAAAATCCTTCCGCACGGTTGCGCCGTTGGCGTCTGTGGCGATATAGGTGAGCAATACGCCGCCGACATAAACTTGTGTCGGCGTGCCGGACAACTCGCGCATTGTGCGGTCATAACTTAACCCGGCCACTGTGGCATCGTCGGCAAAAGCGGCGCCGCTATCATCGAGAAGTTGATAGGTGATTGCGCCGTAGCCGGTGTCTTCATCGATGGCCGACAAGGTTAAGTTGGCAATCGGAACATTCTGCACATAGGTTAAATCCGCCGGCGCCTCGATGAAAATCGGCGCCGGCACCACGGTGATGCGATGCAACAATGAATCGCTGTAATTAAAATAATCGGTCACTTGCACCACCGTCGGATGATCGCCAACCGAATCCTCCGCCGGCACGCCTTTGATGCGCACTTTGCCGAATTCACTTACATCGAACGTTAACCCCAGCGGCAATGCACTGCCGGCGATGGCGGCGGCGGTGAATGGCGGCGTGCCGGTGCCGGGCTCAATCGACAGCAAGGTCGATACCGGCACACCGGCGGTGTAGGTTAAATCGCCAATCGAATGCAACACCGGGTCGCCGTTGGCGCTGGCGGTGAAAGTGTGGAAGGCGATTTGGTCGATTCGGTCGCGACCTTGGATGACGAAGGTGTAGATTTGCCCGGTGGCGCCGGACGCCGGGCGCGCCAATCGGATGCCGCCTTCATACACAAACCCGCCCGGCAATGATTGCGCGCCGTCGATGTCGCGCATCGCATAGTATCGTTCGGTGAATCGGGTAATGGATGTGTCGCCGCCGGCGGCGTAATAGTGCAGCCCGCCAACCGAGCCCGGCAAGTCGTAGCCATACGACAGGTTGCGCGGGAAAAACAGGTGATTGGGAAATTCATTCGCCCACGGCAAAGTCAACTCGGCGGCGGTTTCGCTGGGGAAGGATAATCGCGGCCAAATCTCCAGCAAAATCGGCAACGGCACCGATTCAATGCCATTGCTGTCGGTGGCGGTTAGCGAGAAGGTGTAATACTGCAACGCCAACATCTGCGGCTGTTTGCCGTAGGGCTCGTTGTAATACCCAGCGCCAAACGAGTCGCCGGTGCTGTTGTGGGTTAAGCCAATATAGCCGGGTTCATCGACCCAACCGCTCGGCACATTAAACCCCGATGGATACGGCAACACCGGCAACGGGCAAGTCGGGTTGCATGGATTGTTGAGTTGATAATTTTGCGTCGGGCGATACGGCTTTTTCCCGGTTCGCTCAAACTCGAACACATTGTCGCTGTACAGCATATAAGTGTACGGCCCCCAACCGGAACGCGTGGCGGATGAACCGCTGGGGCTGTCGCCAAACACATGCGGCAGTTGGTCATGGAATGGCGGCGTGTCCACCGAGGCGCCGTAGCCGGGCACGGTGTTGCCATACACTTCGATTGGGAATTGGTCCGGGCCAGTCGCATCGATTTCACCGTCGGGCGGCGTGTAATACAGTGAAGTGCGCGGTTTAATTAAAAACTGAATGGGTTGTCTCGCAATGAAACCATACGAATCAACTGCGCTGTAAACTCCTGAAAACGCCGCGGCAACAGGGTCATAACCTTCGGCAGACGGCGGAAGCGTCACCTTGCCGATAAGGCGGCGCGTTGTGGGATTGTAAGTCAGCCCATAAAACTCATTGCCGCCGTTAAATGCGTAAGTCCACTGCCCGCCTAATCCGCCGGTTGCATTCGAGAAAGTTACATCAACCGTCTGTGTTTCGGTGAGGAAAAATGTACTCGGCACCGCCGGCGCAAAACTCGGTTCGGTTGCGGCGACATTGACATTCCAAAATGCCAGCCCGCCGAAATCTGAGTTGCGAAACGAATGATAAAGTAAAGTGGGGATGTTAGACGCGTGAAGACCGTAACCATTTGCGTCGGTTACGCCATAGCGAAATGTATGCACCCCGACGGCGTTCTCAGCGGGCGTTAATCTGCCGCGTAATACGCGCGTCGTCGAATCAAAACTCAGCCCGGGAAATCGTTGCTTGAAAACAGTGTCGCTATAACGACTATCGATTTCCGAATTCAACGCATAACTCAACGGCGGCCTGCCATCTTGCGCAATGGGCAGCGTGATGTTCACCTCTTGATTAATTACCCACCACGCTTCCGCAGGCTCAGCCGTAAATTCGGGGCTATCCACGACAGTAACGGCAAATTGCGTGCTGGAATAGACGCCGTAGTCATCAGTTGCTCCATAAACAAAGGTTGCGTTGACGCCAGTTGCACGTGGGTAACCTTGCAAAATACGGCCTGATTGCGAGACGCTAAATCCAGGCAGAACGGTTCCTACATCCGCTAATTGGGGTTGCCCGTTAACTTGTTGAAGCCCGCGCAAACTGTATTTTATCTTTGAACGATACCCAGGATTGTATGATTCGATTTCGGTTACAACTTCGGCGGCGGGCAACGTAGTCGTATACCGCACCGAGGGGTACTGGGAGTAATCCTGCAAAACCGACGACCATGTAAAGGTGGACGGGTACAGTGTCGGGTGAGTTTGCGCTTCGGGCACACTGTGACTTCGGTTGATGGTAACGGTAAACACCCGCGAAATCCGCTCAACGAGTTCCGCTTTGGGCGGATGCTCTCGGTCAAAGCGATGGTCGTCGGCGTAGTAGTCAACGGACACCTCGTAGGTAAACACACGCGAGTTAATGAACTCAGCCGGCGCGCCGGTAAATCTAAACCACTGATTAGCAGCGGGGAGATAAGTGGCGATACGCAATCCAGGAAATACTGGGGCAAGTGACACGTTCGGCGGATTGAGTGTGTAAACGTCTGTGTCGACAGAGAATTCTACGCGCTCGCCTCTGTTTGATAAAATACCTGTCGATACGCGCGGGATGTTGGCATTGGGATTAGCGTTATATTTTGGAATAAGTGGCGTAACATTGGTGTAGTTGCTTTGTCGGTAATGGTCGGAATTAGCCTCCTCGAGCGGTACGCCAATTTGGAACACGTGATGCCGTGAACCGATAACGTTGTAGTAGTCAGTTTGAAATTGTGATAGCGATTCCCAACGAAGTCCGGAGATAGTAACGGTAAATGTTGCGTAGACACTCTCCCGAGTATCTGTCGACCTATAAACGATAGTGAGAGTGCGGGCGGTGTTGGGCAAAATGTATCCGACCAATCGGCCTTTCTTCTCAGTGTTGCCGTCCTGGTCGTAAGTCAGCCCAATGTTGCGCAACTGACTCGGGCTGGGGGAGTCAATGTAATACCTGCGCGTGCCTCGCCGCCCGTGTGACCGAGGCATATCAACATCAACAAAATCCCCCACATGAAACGACCGAAGTTGATCCTTCACTGGATTTACGTAATCGTTGCGAAACTCGAGGGCATTCGCCTGCAACGACCAGCCGCACAACAACGCGGCAACCACCAACCCTTTGCGGATTGCGCCATCGATTGCGTCACAAGTCTGTCGCGCGAAGCGCGAAATAGGGAGGGTAGGCGCAACGACACCGACACGCGACGATGCGTGTTTGTAAAATGATTTCTGGTACAGCCGCATTAGTGTCATCTAATTGTCTTTCCCAGATAGATAACATTTGCAACAGTGGCAGTCAGTAATCACCCTTCGCCACCAAACCGTAAAAGTCACAAGCCAATAGTGATAGTTTACTAAAAACCCCGACAAAAATAAACCCGTAATCGAGGGAAAATTTATCTTTTTTACAAAACCCACGCGCGCAAGCAAAAGCGCGCCAATATTCGCGCGCAATCGTGCTATACTGCCCAAAACGGCGGCTTTTCATCCGTAAATGGTTGCGCGCACACGCCGCATCGCCGCCGCCAACCCCCATAAACCCGACACTTTACGAGGATTTCGATGTCTTCACCGATACGCATTACGATAACCGGCGCGGCCGGCAATATCGCCTATGCCTTGCTGTTTCGCATTGCCGCGGGCGATATGTTGGGCAAGGAACAGCCGGTGATTTTGCAATTGCTCGAAGTGCCGCAGGCGATGGACGCCGTGCGCGGCACGTTGATGGAATTGCAGGATTGCGCCTTTCCGTTGCTGGCCGGGGTCAGCGCGACCGACGACGCCAATGTCGCGTTTGCCGGCGCGGAATATGCGCTGTTGGTCGGCTCCAAGCCGCGCGGTCCGGGCATGGAACGCGCCGATTTGCTGGCCGATAACGGGCGGATTTTTGCGTTACAAGGCAAGGCGATTAATGATTGCGCGGCGAAATCGGTGCGCGTGTTGGTGGTCGGCAATCCGGCCAACACCAACGCCTTAATCGCCGCTTCGCATGCGCCCGATTTGGCGGCGTCCCAATTTACCGCGATGACGCGCCTCGACCACAACCGCGCCCGTGCGCGATTGGCGGAAAAACTCGGCGTATCGACGCGCGAAATCACCAACATGACGATTTGGGGCAATCATTCCTCGACCCAATACCCGGATATCAGCCACGCGCTCGCCAAAAGCGAACCGGTGCGCGATTTGGTCGACACCGATTGGGTGCGCAATGATTTCATCCCGGCGGTGCAACAACGCGGCGCGGCGATTATCCAAGCGCGCGGCGCATCCAGTGCGGCATCGGCGGCGGCGGCGGCGATTGACCACATGCGCGATTGGGTGCTCGGCGGCTCGAGCGCGCAGGATTGGGTCAGCATGGCGGTGCCGAGCGACGGCAGTTACGGTATCGACCAGGGCTTGATGTATTCATTCCCGGTGCGCGTCGATGCCGGGCAATATCGCATCGTCACCGATTTGGAAATCGACGATTTCAGCCGCGAAAAAATGGACTTAAGCGCGCGCGAGTTAAGCGAAGAACGTGATGCGGTGCGGGATTTGCTTAAGTAAAAGTGACTTAAGTAAAAAGTGACTTAAGTGGAAGTGACTTAAGTAAGTGACTCGACAAGTTGCTTGCTTAACCAAAACCGCCGCAAGTTAAGTTGCAACCGTTTAAGGTGCAAACATTACGGTTGCAAGTTGCAAACGTTGCACCACACAATCACCCGCCGCTTTTTTCCAATGCGCTGTCAATCTTGACCAACGCGCCCTCCTTAAACCACAGCGTCGCCGAATGCTGCAGCACTTCGCCGGATTCGCCTTTCTTTAAATAATAATAATAATCCCAACGGTCTTCGTGAAACGGGTCGTTGACCAGCGGATAACCGATTAATTCGCTGACTTCGGTTTTGCGCATGCCGATTTGCAATTTGTCCAACATCTGCGCGGTGATTTCATTGCCTTGCTGGATGTCGATTTTATACACATAACACGCCGACAACGCGCACACCGCCATCGCCGCGATTAATGCGCGCAACGGTTTAACCTGTTGCGACGGTTGCAACGGTGATTGTGACGATGACAATGACAACGACTTCGATGTTGCTTTCGACGACAACGTCGATGACGACTTCAACAACATCTTCATTGGTTTCATTAACAACATTAATACATTCATTAAATTCATTGGAAAGTTTCAGTGGTTAAGAGTAAAAAATAAAAATAAAAAATAATAAAGTAACTATACAAAAATAAACAGTGCGAAGTGAAAAGTAAAAATCAACAACTTACCCATCCGCACCATTGCCTTGCGACAACAACTTCAACACCGCAATTTCATCACACTTAAGGAATTTCGGGCAATTGATGCACACCCCCCAAACCTTCTCCGGCAATTCGCGCATCTCGACGGTGGCAAAGCCGAGTGTATGAAAAAACGGCGCAACATACGTCAACGCCATCAACCGCCGCAACCCCAACGCGCGCGCTTCGGCTTCGATATGCGCCACCAATCGCCGCCCCAAGCCAAGCCGCGCCAATTTCGGCGCCACCGCCAAACTGCGCACTTCGCCGAGTTCCTCGGTAAAAATTTGCAACGCCGCGCAAGCGACAATTTGATTGCCGTGCTGGTCATCATTATCCTCAACCACAACAAACTCGCGAAAATGCGCGCATACATCATCATGCGTACGCGGCAACAACTCGCCGAGCCGACTAAAGTGCGCCAGCAATTCGTAAATGCCGCCAACATCATCCAACCGCGCCGGGCGCAGTTGGTGTGACGGTTGTGATGCTTGTGACTCTTGCGGCACTTTTGGCTGTGGCGACTTGGACGGTCGAGACGACAGTGACGGTGACGGTCGCGCCACTTTCGACCGTTGGGTTAACTTGGACGGTCGCGACGGTGGTGACACTTGCGTCACTTGCGAGCGTCGCGTCGACTTCGTTTGCGTTGCACCGTTCATCGTTCGTTCATCGTTCGCTTGTCATTAAACTTGCAATTGACCGTCGCCATTACGCCGACTGCAACATCCGCTCCGCATGCGCAAGCGATTGCGGGGTTAATTCGGCGCCGGCAGTCATGCGCGCGATTTCGCCGATGCGTTGTTCGCGGTCGAGCGGCTGCACCGATACATTGGTGTGTTCGCCGGTTTGTTTGGCGACCGACCAATGATGATGTCCGCACGCGGCGACTTGCGACAGATGGGTGATGCACACCACCTGCCGATGCGCGCCGAGTTCGCGCAATTTGCGCCCGACCACTTCGGCGACTTTGCCGCCGATGCCGACATCGACCTCATCGAAGATTAAGGTCGAAGTCGGCGCATCCAACGCCATCACCACATTAATCGCCAACGAGATGCGCGACAACTCGCCGCCGGAGGCGACCTTGGTGAGCGGATGCAAGGCGATGCCCGGGTTCGCGCTGACCGCAAACTCGGCGCCTTCATTGCCGCGTCGCGATGCGCCGTCGTTGGCGTTTGGTTTCAGGCGAATCTCGAATGTGCCGCCGACCATGCCGAGTTCCTGCATCATTGCGGTGACGCTTTGCGATAATTGCGTCGCGGTATGCGCGCGGCGTTCGCTGATGTCGGCGGCGATGCGTTGGTATTCGGCTTGATGTTCTTCGCGCTTGGCGGTCAGGCGCGCCAACTCGGCTTGCGGGTCGCGCACGCCGTCGAGTTCTTCGCGCAACTGCACCAATCGTTCGCCGAGCAAGCCGGGCAATACGCGATGTTTGCGCGAGAGTTCGTGATATTGCGAAAATCGAGATTCGATTTCGGCGATTTGCGCCGGGTCGAGCGCGTTTTCGGCGTACAAGGTGCGCAGTTGCGCGGTGGCTTCGTCCAAATTGACCTGCGCTTCATCCAACATTTCGACGATTTTTTCGAGGCGCGAATCGTATTCGACCATTTTTTGCAGTTGCCGCCGACTTTCGCCCAACGCCGCCATCGCGCCATCTTCGCCGTCGGCCAATCGCGCCACCGCCGTGTTGGCGGTGGTTGCCAAATCATTGACATGATGCATGCGCTTTTGTTGTTGTTCGAGTTGCGGCCATTCATCCACCTGCGGCGCGAGTTCATCGAGTTCCTGAATTTGGAACTGCAAAATTTCGGCGCGCGCTTGCGCGGTTTTGCTGTTTTCCTTTAACTGCGCAATTTGCGCATCGACGCCGGACAATTGTTCATAATGCCCGCCAAGTTCGCCGAGCGCATCGAGCGTGTTGGCGGCGGCATCGAGCAACGCAAGTTGCCCTTTGGCAGCCAACAATGAATGATGTTCGTTTTGCCCGTGGATGTCGATTAACTCATCGCCAAGTTCGCGCAGTTGCGCGGCGTTGACCGCGCGACCGTTAATAAACCCGCGACTCGGTTTATCGCGCCGCACCACGCGCCGCAAAATGCATTCGTCGCCGCTGTCCAAATTATTTTCGCGCAACCACAGCAACGCGCGATGCGCGCCATCCAGTTTAAAGCCGCCGTTGATTTCGGCTTGAGGTTCGCCTTGCCGAATCAAACCGCTTTCGCATCGCCCGCCGAGCAAAATCATCAGCGCATCGACGATTAATGATTTACCCGAACCGGTCTCGCCGGTGACGGCGGTGAACGCATCGGCAAACTCGAGCGAGATGTGTTCGGCGATGGCCAATTGACGGATTTCGAGCCAGTCAATCATTCGTTCCACCCCAATTTGCTGCGCAGGGTTTCGAAATAACTTTTGTTGCGCATGCGAATCATCAAAAGCGAATCATCCGATTTGCGCACCTGCACCGTATCCAACCCGCTCAACTCGCGCACCATCATGCCATCGATTGCCAAGTGGGCGTTGGCGTCAACCGGATGCGCAGCCAAAATGTCGATGCGCGCGTTTTGGTCGAGCACAATCGGGCGATTGCCAAGCGCATGCGGACACACCGGCGACAACAACACCACCGGCAAGGTCGGATAAACAATCGGCCCGCCGCTGGATAATGAATACGCGGTCGAGCCGGTTGGCGTGGCGACAATCACGCCGTCGCCGCGAATCTGACAAAGGAATTCGTCATCGACGCGGATATGCAATTCAATCAACCGCCCGGTGTTGCCCTTGCCGACGGTGGCGTCGTTTACGGCCACGGCGGTATGCACCACTTCGCCTTCGCGCATCACGCACGCCGTCAACAAGGCTCGGGTTTCGAGATGATAATCGCCGCGCAACAATGTTTGCAAACTCGCCTCGAGTTCGCCCATCGCCACATCCGCCAAAAACCCCAGCCGCCCGACATTGACGCCGATAATCGGCACGCGCACACGTTGCCCGGCCAATTCGCGCGCCACGGTCAACATCGTGCCGTCGCCGCCGACCACCATCGCCACATCAATCGACTCCGCCATCGGGCGGCTTGCATCGATGCGCGCGCCTTCAATCGCCTTCGAGGTGGTCGCCCCGAGCAAGACATTCAGGCGATTTTTTTCCAATAACCGGCGCACTTCGGCAAGCGTTTCGCCGACGCCGTCATCGGCGAATTTACCGAACAACCCAACCCGGCGAATCGGCTTGTTGTGCATGGTGTTCAATGCGAATGCGTATTTTGTGAAGTGAATTTTGTGAACGCTGACAAAAATAAATTGTGCGAATGCGGATAAAGTAAATTGTGCGAATGCGGCGGGCGCAATGCCGATAATAGCATAATCGCACAATGCCGCTTGACAACGCCGGCGGCGGCTTGTAGCGTAAAATCCAATGGCGCGCAATTAACTTCGATGCGCCATTAACTTAATGCAGTCGTTATTAAGTTTGATGCGTTAATAGTTTGTTGCGTTAATCAATTGTAAGTTAACCAATGAAGTGACCGACACAACGACAAGCCCGCCGACAACCCCAGCGAAAAACGTCACAAATAAAATGAACGATAAAATGAACATCGACGAACCGCCATTAACCGACCGCGCCGCGCGTGTGTTGAAAAAATTGATTGGTTTATACATCCGCGACGGCGCGCCAATCGGTTCGCGCACCTTGGCGCATGCCAGCCGACTTGCGCTCAGCCCGGCGACGATTCGCAATGTCATGGCTGATTTGGAAACGCACGGCTTCATCACCGCACCGCACGCCTGCGCCGGTCGCGTGCCGACGCAAAAGGGCTATCGATTTTTTATCGACGACCTGCTCAAAGCCGAAACCTCCGAACGCCGTACGCGCGGCGCGCCGTTGCGACGCATCGAAGGCGACGACCAAAAAAGCATCATCACCGGCGCGGCCGAGATGTTGTCGCGCATCACTTCATTCGCCGGCATCGTATCGACGCCCGGCGCGCGCTGCGCCTGCATTCGTCAAGTGGAATTTTTGCGCATCAAAGACGCGCGCGTGTTGGCGATTTTGGTTACCGAAGACGGACAAGTGCAAAATCGCATTTTGTCGACGACGCGCGAATACGGCGACTCCGAATTAATCGACGCCGCGAATTATTTTAACGCCACCTACGCCTCGCGCACCTTGCGCAGCGTGCGCGCCGAATTGCGCGCGCATTTGCGCCGCGACCGCCGCAGTATGCACCGCGAAATGCGCACCGCCATCAGCATCGCCCATCAATTGCTGGATGATGAATCCAACGATGCCGGCGTACAAGTCGCCGGCGAAGACAACCTGTTGTCGATTCCCGAATTCGGCGAATTGGAAAAACTGCGCGGCTTGTTCGATGCATTCAAAACCAAACAGGTGTTGTTCGATTTGTTGCACAAAAGCATGCTGGCGGACGGCGTCAACATTCTCATCGGCGAAGAATCCGGACATCGCATCCTGCGCGACTGCAGCATCATCGCCGCGCCGTACCGCATCGACAATCAAAACGCCGGCGTACTCGGCGTGATTGGCCCAACGCGAATGAATTACGACGAAGTCATCTGCGCAGTCGACAACACCGCCAAACTGCTCGGCGATGCGCTGAGTGCGCGGCATTGAGGTGGTTGGTTTTGTTAAATTAACTTTATTGAAGTTAACTTAATACAGTTAAGTTAAGTTGCGTTAAGTTAATGAAGTTAACTTTGTTAAGTAAACTTGAGTTAACTAATTTTGTTTACTTAAACTTTATTGACTTAAGTTACCCACCCAACCAAAGCGATGCGCGAACTCAACAAAATCTTCGCCAACCTCGACAGCGTCCGCCGCCCGCCGATTGCGCAATGGACGCCGACGGATGAACTCGATATCGATTTGCGCATCGACGCCAACGGCGTTTGGCATTATCGCCAATCGCCGATAACCCGCCGGCGCATCGTTGCATTGTTTGCATCGTTGTTGCGTTGCGAAACCAACGGCGCATCGTTGCAACATCATCTCATCACCCCGCGCGTCAAATATCCGGTGCGCGTGGACGATGCGCCGTTTTGCGCAGTCGAACTGCAGCCGCGCGGTTGCGGACGCGCGCAACATTTGTGGTTTCGCACCAATGTCGATGAAGTGTGTTGCGCAAGCCGCGCCCATCCGCTGGCAATGAAAACCGACGCGCACGGCAATGTCGCACCGTACATCGAAGTGCGCGATTTACTGCAAGCCAAATTATCGCGCGCGGTGTATTATCAATTAACCGAATTGCTCGATGAAGATGATGCGGGTGAACAACTTGGCGTATACAGCGACGGTGAATTTTTTGCGTTGGCGGATAAAGAGGATGTTGTCAGTGACGGGGGATAAGTTAATAAGTAACGAGTGACACGAAACCAATGCAAGTTTAAGTTATTAATATAAGCGACGGATGCAAGTGCAAAGTACAAATGCAAGTTACAAGTGCAAATTAAAATGGAAAGTCACAATGGAAAGTGACAATGAAAAGTGACAAGTACAACCGCAAACAAAAATCACAACGCCAACTTCGCCAACGCCGATTCATGCAATGCACGATTCGCGCACGCCAACACTTCGCTCGATTGCGCACTCAACGCATTGCCGCGCCAATCGCTAATCACCCCGCCGGCGCCTTCGACCACGGCAACCGCCGCCATAAAATCATGCGGCTGCAATTGCGCTTCGCACACCACCTCGACAAACCCCGACGCCAGCAAGCCATACGCATAACAATCGCCGCCAAAGCCGCGAAATCGACAGGCGCGCGACAATGCATCGAATCGCGCGCGCGCTTCGACATCGAACATATCCGGCGTGGTGGCGAAAAGTTTGGCGTCGGCGAGTTGCGCATCGGCGCGCGTGTTGCATCGCGCGCCGTTATGCGTCGTCGCCCGACCGCTTGCGCCGAGCCAGCGTTCGTTTAAGGCGGCACAATCAATCACGCCAAGTTGCGGCGCACCGAAATGCAGCAAGGCGATTAAGGTGCCGAAGGTCGGCTTGCCGGCGATAAACGATTTGGTGCCGTCAATCGGGTCAATCACCCAACACCATTCGCCATCGAGCGCATCGCCGCCGCCCTCTTCGCCATAGATGCCGTGCTGCGGATGTCGCGCGCGCAACAATTCGCGCACCGCCTCCTCAATCGTACGGTCGGCGATGGTCACCGGCGAATCATCGGCTTTGTAGTGCACATCAACCGCCGCGCGAAAATGCCGCAACGCAATCGCGCGCGCACAATCAGCGGCGGTCAATGCGGTGGCAATCGCTGCGTCGAGCATTGTGTTGTCGATGTTGGTTGCACTGTCGGTTGCATTGTCACTTGCATTGTCACTTGCACTGTCGATTGCACCATCGATGTAACCGTCGCTTGCGGCATCGCCCGCATCGTCGATTGAACCGTCGACTGCACTGTCGATTGAACTGTCGACTTCAGCGTCGACCGAACCGTCGATGGCACGGTCGACGGCGGCATCGACAGTGTCGACTGCCCCGCCCATCACGCCGCCGACTCGCCTTCGGGCAACGCCCACACCGCGTATTCATTGCCGTTGGGGTCGGCGAAATGAAAACGTCGTCCGCCGGGGAAATCAAACAGCGGTTTGATAATCGCGCCGCCGGCATCCACGATGTTAACTTGGGTCGCTTCGATGTCGTCGCTGTAAAACACAATCAACGCCGCGCCGTTTTGTTGTTGCGACGCCATCTCGGCGCGGAAAAATCCGCCGTCCACGCCCTGCCCGGCGAACGCGGTGTACTCCGCGCCGTAATCGGTGAATGTCCAGCCGAACGCCGCGCTGAAAAACCGCTTGACCGCATCCAAATCGCGCGCCGGCAATTCGACATAATTGATTTTGTCGTGTTGATTCATCGTGCAATTGATTGGGAAACCGAGGCGCATTTTACGCCCAAAATTGCGCACGCGGGCGCGACTTAAAGTACAATCGGCGATTGCGTTGCGGCGCCCGAAATGCGCCGGTTTATTTTTACCGTGATTCGTTTTTATTTACGCACCTTATATCCGTTTACTTTTTTGAGGCCTCGCGACAATGAAAATTTTAGTTCCGGTCAAGCGCGTGATTGACGCCAACATTCGCGTGCGCGTCAAAGCCGACAACAGCGGCGTCGAAACCGACAATGTTAAGATGGCGATGAATCCGTTTTGCGAAATCGCCGTCGAAGAGGCGTTGCGCATCAAGGAAGCCGGCGACGCCGAAGAGGTCATTTTGCTGTCGGTTGGCGGCGCCAAATCTCAGGAAACGATTCGCACCGGCTTGGCGATGGGCGCGGACCGCGGCGTGCATATCGCCACCGATGAACGCCTCGAGCCGTTGGTTATCGCCAAATTAATTAAGGCGGTCGCCGAAAAGGAAAACGCCGAACTGGTCATCCTCGGCAAGCAATCCATCGACGGCGACAACAATCAAACCGGACAGATGCTCGCGGCGTTGATGAAACGCCCGCTCGGCAGTTACATATCGAAGATTAAAAAAACCGCCGACGGCTTCGACATCACCCGCGAGATTGACGCCGGCTTGGAAAAATTATCATTGCGCGGCGCGGCGGTTGTTACCACCGATTTGCGCCTCAACGAACCGCGCTATGCATCGTTGCCGAACATTATGAAGGCGAAGAAAAAACCGATTGACGAACTCAGCCCGGCGCAATTAAACGTCGACATCAGCCAACACACCGAAGTGGTTAAAGTAACCGAACCGCCGGCGCGCGATGCCGGCGTGATGGTCGCCGATGCCGCTGAGTTGGTGAACAAACTTAAAAACGAAGCCAAGGTGATTTAAGCCGAATGCGTTAACGTTAACCAGTGACTTCATCGCGTGCGGTGAAGTTTTGGTTTTAATGTTAACTTCGATTTCGACTTTTGATTTAACTGCAATGGTTTAAGTGTTATTTATTAATCTCGACTTATTAACGTTCACTTCCACTTCAACCGATTAACCCAAACCCAATGAACATTCTCGTCATCGCCGAACACGACGGCGCACAACTGTATCCCGGCATCTTAAACACCATCGGCGCAGCGCGCCAACTGAGTGCAAAGACCGGCGGCGAAGTGCATGTATTAATCGCCGGGCACAACATCGCCGCCATCGCCGCGCAATGCGCAGCCGACGGCGTCGGCAAAGTGTTGTGCGCCGACGATGCCGCGTATCAACACCCGAGCAGCGAAGACATCGCCGCGTTAATCACCGCCCACTTGGACGGCTATGGTCACATCCTCGCGCCGGCGTCGACCTTCGGCAAGGCGGTGATTCCGTATGCGGCGGCGTTATCCGATGTGCAGGCGATTTCCGACATCAGTGAAGTGGTCGACGCCGATTGTTTCGTCCGCCCGATTTACGCCGGCAACGCACTCGAGACAATTAAATCCAACGACGCCATTAAGATGTTGACCGTGCGCACCACCGCCTTCGAACCGGTGCAAGCCGGCGATGCAAATGCGGCGGTCGAAACAATTGCGGTCGCGGCGATTGACGAGGCAGTCACGTTTATCGAACAAACCCTCAGCACAAGCGAACGCCCCGAATTAACTTCGGCGCGCGTGGTTGTCTCCGGCGGACGCGGCATGCAAAACGGCGACAACTTCGCAATGCTCGAAAAACTCGCCGACCGCCTCAAAGGCGCGGTTGGCGCATCGCGCGCGGCGGTCGATGCCGGCTTTGTGCCGAATGAATATCAAGTCGGACAAACCGGCAAGGTGGTCGCGCCGGATTTATATTTGGCGGTCGGCATCTCCGGCGCAATTCAACATCTCGCCGGAATGAAAGATTCCAAATGCATCGTCGCCATCAACAACGATGAGGAAGCGCCGATTTTTCAAGTCGCCGATTATTCATGGAACGAAGATTTGTTCACCGCCGTGCCGGCATTGCAGGCCGAATTGGAAAAGTAATCGGCGCGGTTTAATTTTGTTTGTTTGATTTTGATTTTGTTTTTACCGTTATTTTTACCGTTACCGTTACTTTTACTTTTGTTACATTTGCTTTACTTGTTTTAATTGCATTAACTTTTTTTGATTCACTTCCCATTGCGTTTACGCATCCTGATACATCACGCTCAAACGGAGAATAGTATGAACCGCAATCCCTTAATTCGCGCCGCGAGTGCGGCATTGTGCGCCGCCATTTTTCTTGTCGCCGGACAAGTGCGCGCGCAAGTCGACAGCGTCGGCTTTGTCTATGTCGGGCCAATCGGCGACCACGGCTGGACCTATCGCCACGACATCGGCAGACAAGCCGTCGAGAAACAACTCGGCGTTAAAACCGCCTATGTCGAAAGCGTCAACGAAGGCGCGGACGCCGAGCGGGTGATTCGCCAATTGGCCGCCGACGGCAGCGATGTCATCTTTACGACTTCGTTCGGCTATATGAATCCGACCATCAAAGTCGCGCAGCAATTCGCCAAGGTTAAATTCGAACACGCCACCGGCTACAAGCGCGCCAAAAACGTCAGCACCTATTCGGGGCGTTTTTATGAAGGGCGCACGGTGCTCGGCACAATCGCCGGACACATGAGCCGCAGCGGACAAATAGGCTATGTCGCCTCGTTTCCGATTCCCGAAGTCGTGCGCGGCATCAACGCCTTCACCCTGGCGATGCGCAAGATTAACCCCGAGGCCACGGTGCGCGTGGTGTGGGTGAATTCTTGGTATGACCCCGGCAAGGAAGGCGACGCCGCCAAAGCGTTGATTGACAAAGGCGTCGATATCATCACCCAACACACCGATTCGCCGGCGCCGTTGCAAATCGCCGAGCAACGCGGCGTATACGCCTTCGGGCAGGCGTCCGACATGCGCGCGTTCGCGCCCAAAGCGCAATTGACCGCGATCATCGACAACTGGGACACCTATTATGTCGAGCGCGTGCGCGCGGCGATGAACGGCACTTGGCAATCGACCGACACCTGGGACGGCTTGTCGGCCGGGATGGTCGAGATGGCGCCGTATGGCGACGCCGTGCCGCGCAAAGTGCGGCGCGCCGCCGACAAAGTTAAGGACGCGATTGTCGCCGGCAAATTGCATCCGTTCCAAGGCCCCATTAAAAACCAAGCCGGCGAAGTGGTGGTCGCGGCCGGCGAGACGCTCGACGACAAAGCGTTGTTGGGGATGGATTGGTATGTCGAAGGCGTACTCGGCAAACTGCCGAATTAATCGCGCACTTCATCGACAAACCGCCCGGGCAATCGTTCGGGCGGTTTTGTTTTTATTTTTATTTATTATTTTATTTTTGACTCTTACTTTTATTTTGTTTTACCCGCACTTTTAACTTGCACTTTTCACTTTTATTTTTAACCCGCACTTCATAACCCACACTTGTTCACCCAATGGAATATCTCGAACAACTGTTCACCTTCGCGCAACTGATTAAACTCGGGCAGATTATTTTGGTCGATTTGGTGTTGGCCGGCGACAATGCGATTGTCATCGGAATGGTCGCCGCCAAATACACCGCCGAACATCGCCGCAAGGTCATCCTGCTCGGCGTCGGCGCCGCCGTGGTGTTGCGCATTGCGTTTGCGTTAATCACCGTGCAGTTGCTGGCGATTCGCGGCGTGTTGTTTATCGGCGGCGTGTTGTTGTTGTGGATTTGCTGGAAGTTATGGCAGGATTTGCGCAACCCGCCGCAACTCGATTCCACCCGCCCCGACGCCGCCCCGCAAAACCCGCCGCTTGCAACTTCGGTAATGCAAATCGGCATCGCCGATTTATCGATGTCGCTCGATAATGTCCTCGCCGTCGCCGGCATCGCCGCCGGCGACCATCTGCTGCTCATCATCGGCTTAACCCTCGCCGTCGCCTTCATGGTGTTCGCCGCCTCGCTCATCGCCAACCTGCTCGCCAAACACCGCTGGATTGGCTATCTCGGCTTGGCGATTATTTTATATGTCGCCGTCCAAATGACTTATAAAGGCGCAATGCAAGTGCTTGGCGAGGGGACGGCGTTTACGGATACACTGTCGATATTGTTCGCGCGAATTTTTGGGTAACCGAAAATGCACGATTGGAAAGCAAACACTTTGTATTACGGCGATTGCCTCGAAGTCATGCGCGGCTGGCGGGATGAGTCGGTCGATTTAATTTATCTCGACCCGCCGTTTAACTCGAAAGCCGACTACAATGTTTTGTTCGGCAAAGGCAAAGGCGAGGACAAGCAAGACCTTGCGCAGATGACCGCCTTTATCGACACTTGGCAATGGGACGCCGCCGCCGCCGAGCGCGTTGAGAAAATCTGCAAGGCAATCGAACACCCGGCGCATTACGCAATTAAGTCGTTTGATACTTTGTTTGGCGGCGAAGGCAACGGCATTCTTGCATATTTGTCGTATATGGCTGAACGCTTGGCTGAAATGCCGCGATTATTAAAAAGCACCGGCAGCATTTATCTGCATTGTGACCCGGCCGCCTCGCATTACTTAAAAATCATCATGGATGAGGTTTTTGGTCGCGCGAATTTTCGCAACGAAATTATCTGGTGCTATACCGGACCAAGTGCAAGCCGCCGCAAGTTCCCGGGAAAGCACGACACTATTTATCGATATTCCAAAACGGACGATTTTGCATTTAACGCGGACGATGTGCGGGTGCCGTACAAAAACTTAAATACACAACACGCGAAAGCCGCCAACACCGGCATTGGCGGAAAACTGACGCCGGACACAGTCGGTGAATATCGACGCAGAGGGAAAATCCCCGAAGATTGGTGGCACGACATCAGCCCGGTCGGCAGAATACAAAGTGAACGCCTCGGCTATCCAACCCAAAAACCGCTTGCATTATTAAAGCGAATCATCACCGCCAGCAGCAACCAAGGCGACATCGTCCTCGACCCGTTTTGCGGTTGCGGCACGACCATCGAAGCCGCGCATTTGCTTAAACGCAAATGGCTCGGCATCGACATATCCACCTACGCGCTCGAAGTCATCCGCCGCGAACGAATGAAGGACATGCAGATACCGCTGTCCGGCGTGCCGATGGATTTGGCAAGCGCGACCAGTTTTGCGCGCAACAACCCGTTTGATTTTGAAAAATGGGCGGTCACCCGAATCCCCGGCTTTGCGCCCAACACAGTGCAACGCGGCGATGGCGGCATAGACGGACGCGCGCGCATTTGGGGCGGCGAAAAGGACAATGATTTATGCATCGCCCAAGTCAAAGGCGGCGAAGCGCCTTCGGTCGATTCGGTTAAGGCGTTTGCCGGAATGTTGATTGGCGGCAAAGCGGCGATTGGCGTTTATATTACGCTGCGTCCGTTGGCGACGCCGACGGTGAAAAAATGCATCGCCGACGCCGGCAAAATTGCGATTGGCGCAAAACAATATCCGAGATTGGTGATGTACAGCATCCAAGAACACTTCGACAACCGCCCGCCCAACCTGCCAACTTTCGCCCACCCGCGCACCGGCGAAGCGTATCAACAGGATGTGACGGACTTGTTGGCGTGATGGTGTGAGGGGTGTGAACTGTGAACGGTGAATTGTGAACTGTGAATTGCGAACTGTGAACTTCGAATTACCAACTTCGAACTGCGCATTAAAAAGTATAAGTGACAAGTAACAAATAAAAATAAAAATAAAATAAATAACAACAAACAAAAACTATACGCCAATTTAATTACGCGCCGCATCGACCAACGCCTGCACCGCCGGCAATGGTTTGCCTTCGACCACCGCCAAAAACGCGCCGCCGCCGGTTGAGATGTTGGCGATTTTGTCGCTGAGCCCAAATCGTTCAATCGCCGCAATCGTGTCGCCGCCGCCGGCGATGGTGTATGCATCGGCGGCGGCGACGGCATCGCCGATTGCGCGCGTGCCGGCGGCGAAAGCATCGATTTCGAACACGCCGAGCGGGCCGTTCCATACAATCGTCGCCGCATTGCGAATTAATGTTTGATACGCGGCGATGGTTTGCGCGCCGATGTCGTAAATCGATTCATCGACGCCGACCAACTGCACCAACTTTTGCGCGGCTTTCGCATCGCGCGACAAATTGGCGGCGACCACCACATCGATAGGCAATGCAATCACCTTGTCGGCCGCGGCGGCTTTTTGCATTAACCCGCGCGCGACTTCGATGAGTTCGGGTTCATGCAATGAATTGCCGATGGGCGCGCCGGCGGCCGCAAGAAACGTGTTGGCGATGCCGCCGCCGGGGATGAGATGGTCTACCTTATCGAGCAGCGATTCGATGGCGCGCAACTTGCCCGACACTTTCGCCCCGCCGACAATCGCCAGCAACGGACGACGCGGGGTTTGCAAGGCGGCGTGCAGCGCATCGAGTTCGCCGAGCAACAACGGGCCGGCGCATGCCAACGGCGCATACCGCGCGACGCCTTCGGTCGAGGCATGCGCGCGATGCGCGGCGCCGAATGCATCCATCACATAAACATCACACAACGCCGCATAACGCCGCGCCAACGCGGAATCGTTTTCGCTCTCGCCGCGATTGAAGCGCACATTTTCCAACAACGCAACGCAACCGTCGTCAACCTCAATCGGCGCGCGCAAATAATCGACGCACAACGGCACGCGCATGCCAAGCGCATCGCCGAGATATTCGGCAATCGGCGCAAGCGAAAACTGCGCCGCCGGGTGACCTTCGCGCGGTCGACCGAGATGCGACATCAGCAGCGTCTTTGCGCCGGCATCGATACAATGGCGAATCGTCGCAAGCGATTCGTCGATGCGTTTGCTCGAGGTGATTTTGCCGTCGGCCAGCGGCGCGTTTAACTCCAACCGAATCAACACGCGCCGCCCGCCCAATTGCATTGCGGTCATCGCGCGCATCGACATCACACTGCCGCCATTAATGCAATCGTGGTGTCGAGCATTCGATTCGAAAAACCCCATTCGTTGTCATACCACGCGCACACCTTAACCAACGTGTCGCCGCACACCCGCGTCATGCCGGCATCGACGGTCGATGAACAAGGCGAATGATTAAAATCGACCGACACCAACGGTTCATCGGTGTATGCCAGCACCTTGCCGTCGGCCGCGGTTTTGAGCAATGCGTTAATTTCATCGACGCTTGTGGCGCGCGCGGCGACAAAAGTTAAATCGACCAACGAAACATTAATCGTCGGCACGCGCACCGAAAAGCCGTCGAGTTTGCCGTCCAACTCCGGCAGCACCAACCCCAAGGCCGCAGCCGCGCCGGTTTTGGTCGGTATCATGGATGTTGTCGCCGAACGCGCGCGGCGCAAATCGGAATGATAGACATCGGTCAACACTTGGTCGTTGGTGTAGGCATGCACGGTGTTCATCAAGCCGTGTTCGACGCCGACCGAATCATTGAGCGCCTTGGCCAACGGCGCCAGACAATTGGTGGTGCACGACGCATTGGAAATCACCGTGTCGCTCGCTTTAAGTTTGTCGTGATTGACGCCGAATACAATCGTCGCATCGACCGCGCCGCCGCCGGGCGCCGAGATGATGACCTTGCGCGCGCCGGCGCGAAGGTGCGCTTCGGCTTTTTGTTTGTCGGTGAAAAATCCGGTGCTTTCATGCACGACATCGACGCCCAATTTGCCCCACGGCAATTTCGCCGGGTCGCGCTCGGCGCACACTTGAATGCGGTCGCCGTTGACCACAATCGCATCGCCGTCGACATGCACTTCGCCGGGGAAATGCCCGTGCGCAGTGTCGTATTTGGTTAAATGCGCGTTGGTTTGCGCATCGCCCAAATCGTTGATGGCAACGATGCGAATTGCATCGCAACCGGATTCATATTTGGCGCGCAAAATGTTGCGCCCAATGCGCCCGTATCCGTTAATCGCTACTTTAATGGTCATCGTCGGCTCCACAAATGGTGAGAATAAAAGTTAAAGTTAAAGTTAAGATTAAGATTAAGATTAAAATAAAACTTTAAATTAAAGTTACAAAATTAAAGTTACAGTTAAAAGTTACAGTGGCGAATAAAATAAAAACAAAAAATAAAAGTTAACAATTTTTTTGCCAATTACTTTTATCCGTTACTTTTACCAGTTACGTTTACCCGTTACATTTACCAATCACTTCCCGCGCACACGCCGCCACCGCATCGACGGTTACATTCAACGCCTCGAACACCCGCGCCGCCGGCGCCGATTCGCCGAAGCGGTCAACCCCAACCACCGCTCCGCGCATGCCGACGATTGCGCCCCACGCCGCACTCACCCCGGCTTCAATCACAACCCGCGCCTCGACCGCAGGCGGCAACACCGAATCTCGATAGGCTTGCGATTGCGCGGCAAAACAATCCAGCGACGGCATCGACACCACGCGCACGCGAAGATTGTCCTCCTGCGTCAACTGTGCGGCGGCTTGCATCGCCGGCGCAACTTCGGAGCCGGTGGCGATGAGGATTAATTGCGGCACGCGTTCGGCTGCGCCGTCGGCATCGACCAACACATAGCCGCCCTTTTCAATCGCGCGCAATTGCGTTTCATCGCGCACTTGATGCGCCAACGCCTGCCGCGACAACGCCAGCGCAAACGGTTGCGCGGTGGATTCGCACGCCAACCGCCACGCGACCGCCGTCTCGACCGCATCGCACGGACGCCACAGCGACAGATTTGGAATCAAACGCAAACTCGCCAGATGTTCAATCGGTTGATGCGTCGGGCCGTCTTCGCCGAGGCCAATCGAATCATGCGTCAATACAAAAATCGACGGCGCGCGCATCAACGCAGCCAAGCGAATCGCGTTGCGCGCATAATCGGAAAACACCAAAAAGGTCGCGCCATATGCGCGGAAGCCGCGATGCAGCACGATGCCGTTTATCATTGCGGCCATTGCAAATTCGCGCACGCCAAAATAAATGTAGTTGCCGTCGGCGAATTCATCGACGCCGCGCGAACCCGACCAACGGGTTAAATTCGATTCGGTTAAATCAGCCGAGCCGCCGATTAATTCCGGCAACAACTTGCCCAAGCCATCGAGCGCGTTTTGCGACGCCTTGCGCGTGGCGATGGTTTCGGCCGCGGCGTTGGTTTGCGCAATCATCGATTCGGTTTGCGCGCGCCAATCATCCGGCAATGCGCCTTGCATGCGGCGATTAAATTCCGCGCCCAATTGCGGATGTTGGTCTTGATACGCGGCGAATAATTTTGTCCATTCATCTTGCGCGCGTTGTCCGGCGGCGCGCGCATCCCACGCCGCGCGAATCTCATCCGGCACCACAAACGGCGGATGCGCCCAATCCAATTGCGCGCGCGCACGCGCCACTTCGTCTTCGCCCAACGGCGCGCCGTGGCTCGAGGCTTGCCCGGCTTTATTCGGCGCCCCCCAGCCGATGACCGTGCGACAGCATATTAAGGTCGGCGCATCGCGGTTGGCGCGCGCACTTCGCAATGCATCGCCGACCGCCGCGGCGTCGTGACCATCGACCGCGTCAATCACCCGCCAGCCATACGATTCGAATCGCTTGGCGGTGTCGTCGCCAAACCACGCCGCGACTTCGCCGTCAATCGAGATGTTGTTGTCGTCGTACAACACGATTAACTTGCCGAGTTTCAACACCCCGGCCAGCGAACACGCTTCATGCGACACGCCCTCCATCAAGCAGCCGTCGCCGACGCAGGCGTAGGTGTAATGATCGACCAGCGGATATTTCGGGCGGTTAAATTGCGCCGCCAACACGCGCTCAGCCAACGCCATGCCGACCGCATTGGCAAGCCCTTGCCCGAGCGGGCCGGTGGTGGTTTCGACGCCAGGGGTGTGTCCGTATTCGGGATGACCGGGCGTCGGCGAATGCAATTGACGGAAGTTTTTTAAGTCGTCGATGCTGAGCGCATAGCCGCTGAGATGCAACAATGAATACAACAACATCGATGCATGTCCGTTGGACAACACAAAGCGGTCGCGATTTGCCCAGTTGGGGTCGTTGGGGTTGTGGCGCAAAAAATCGCACCACAACACTTCGGCAAAATCGGCCATGCCCATCGGCGCACCCGGATGCCCGCTGCGCGCGCGCTGCACCGCATCCATGCTCAACGCGCGAATCGCGTTGGCTTTTTGCCGGCGGGTAACCGCGGCGGTGGTGGTGCGCGCCATCATCAAAGCGGCGAGGCGCGCGCGCCTTTGCTGTGCACGCGCAACCATTCATCCCAACGCGTCAACAATTGCGCATTGACCGCGGCCACCACCGAACGTTGACGCAAGCCTTTGCTGTCCAGCGGCTTGCCGGACAAGGTGGTCGCCGCGCCGCCGGCTTCGCATAAAATTAAATGCCCGGCGACGTAATCCCATAATTTTTGCGCGCCATGCAGATACAAATGCGCGCGCCCGGCCGCCAGCCAACACCATTCCAATGTCGATGCGCCCAAGTTGCGCTGCGAACGATACGGCGGCGAACGCACCAGTTGCGCGGCCAAATCGCCGACCAGTCGTTTGTAATCGACGATGGCGATGCATTCGCTCAAGGCGCGCGGCGGCGGACAGGTTAACCGCCGTTGATTTAATTGCGCGCCGCAACCGCGTTGCGCGGTAAAACATTCATCGCGCACCGGGTCGTACACCACGCCCAATTGCGCGCAACCGCCGACCACCAACGCCAACGACACGCCGTAAAACGAAAACCCGCAAACAAAATTGGTCGTGCCATCGAGCGGGTCGAGCACCCAATAACCCTCTTCGCTTTGCGCGCATTCGCGCAGTTGCGCATCGTGCGGCATCTCTTCGCCGACAAAACCGTATTGCGGCCAATGATGACGCAATTGACCGAGCAGGTCATCCTGCGTGCATTGATCGATGTCGGTCACCCAACTGCCGTCGCATTTCACCCGCCGCGCCAATTCGCCTTGATGCGCATAATGCCGTTGCGCCGTGTCGCGCACCAATGCGCAAACCGCCTGCAAATCCGGCAACGGCTCGGCATACGAGTTGGTTTGCGTGGCGAGTTGCACTTTGGGTTGCGCTTCGGTTTGCACTTCGATGGGCGACGGCGGCTTCGCTTTGATTTGCATTACGCTGTGGTGACGATAATCGGCGATGGGGTGATTGTAAAACAAATGCGCGCAATGCGTTAATGTATGCGCGCAATGCGCGGCGAAAATTGCGCCGCGATTGCATCGAAGGTAACCATCGATACTGCGGTTTTGTGACGCGGGTTGTGATGCGATTTGTGATGCATTTGTGACTTGGATTGCGAATCGGATTGCGACTTGGATTGTGACGCGATTTGTGACGCGCACTGCACTGTCGCCGGCACGACTGTAACTCGACCGCAGCGTTTACAACGTCGTCCCCGCCGCCAATATAAACGACAACATATCGACAACCATCGACTCAGTTGCATCGCAATGCATCGATTAAAAGTGCACCGCATCATTGTTCACCAAAAAGTTCACGCGCCAACTGCAATGGATTAACGATGACGCCGCCGCCATCGGCAAGTTTGATTCGTTTGGTCGGCGCATCGCCCGACATCTCGGCCGCGGCGGATTCGATTTCAATCACGCGCGGCGCGCGTTGTGCGGCAATCGCAAAAAATTCATCACGCGCACGTTGCGGGTTGCGCATAATCGCCGCATAACGCGGCGCATTGCGCGGGCTGATTGTATGGTTTGCGTTGTTTGTTTTATCTTGACCACTTTGCCCGCTGTGCCCGTTTGAGTCGCCGTTGTTACTTTGCCCGCTTTGACCACTTTGACCGTCTCGCCCGCTCGAGTGAGTTGCATTGCGCATCGCCGCGCGCCCGCTGAACAACGCTTCGCCGCTCAACATCGGCACTTGCAAACCGCCCCATTCAATCTCGCCGCATACATAGCGATGCGCATGCAACGACGGTTGCGCCGCGCCCGCATCGGCAATCGCCGCAACCCGTTCAGCCGGCATCAACAACGCGCCGGCGGCGGTATCGAGCGCAATCATTTTGGCGCGCGGTGAATCGGCGGCGCGCTTTGGCGTCGCTTGGGCGAGCGGAAACAACGCCAGCCCGCGCGACTGCAGCCGCGCATTCGATAACAACGCGCGCGGATTAAGCAACGCAACACTGCGCGAATCGGCGAGCAATGCAACCCCGCCCAAGGCCTTGGGCGATGCATTCGATTGCGTCGCTTGCGGCGGCGAAACCCCGACCGATTCGACCACGCGATCGAATCGCGTCGCGACCAATGCGCCGATGCGGTCGCCCAACCGCAACACCGCAACCTTGCCGAGGCGCGTCGGCGGCGTCGCGCCAAACGCCGCGCCGACCTGCAGGCGCGGCGTGATTTCACCGTCAATCTGCACCGCGTGTTCGCCGATGTGCGCGGCGCGCAGATGCACAATCCGCGCAATCAAATGAGTCGGCAACGCGCATTGCCGTTCGCCAATCGTCGCCAACAACACGCGCATGCCGTGCGCATGCGGCAAACTGCATTGCCAATGCAAGCCATCGACATAACGCGAATCGAGCGCAAGCAACCCGCCCAACTCCGCCACCGTCGCAAGATACGCGCGCAACGCCCGCGCGCTGTCGGCGAAAGTGTTGGTGCTTGCGCTTGTACTCTTACTTGCATTGGTACTTGCACTTGCATTGACACTTGTACCGACACTTTGATTTGTGCCGACACTTGCATCGATGCCGGCGGCGACATTAACGTCAACGTCGACAGCGGCATCGATAAAATTTGGATGCGTAACAATCTGCAACCGATGCGCATCGGCGACTTTGTCGGGCGCATCGGTTAAGCGCAATGCAACCGCGCGCGCGGCGAGTTCAGCCGGCGACGGTTGTCCGGCATCGTCGGCGTATTCCAACAGCCAATCATCATCGCGCTTTGTCGCGCTAAGACGAATCTCGACCGCACCGCGCCGACTGCGCGCAATCGCCGCGCCAATCATCGCCTGCAACGGCGCGCGAATGCGCGCAAGCACTTCGCGGTCAACTTCGACTTCGCCGAAGTTGGTCGACACATCGACTTGCCGTCCGGCGCGAGTTGCGGTTTGGCGGGCGGCGTCGCGCAGTTGTCGCGCCAATGCCTCCAATGATTCACCGCGCGGTGTCGGCGGGCGCGGCGGCGCATCCGCGCTTTCGCCGGGCAACAACATCGTCATCATGCCGTGCAACAATTTGGCGTGTCCGCGCGCGGCGGTTGTGACAAAACCCAAATCGGCCATCAAGCCGTCATGCACTTCTTCGAGCAAATTAAGCGAACTGACATTGTCGTCGCCGCGCGCAATCTCGGCGCCGCGCAATAAAAACCGTTCGACCGCGCCGCACAAACGTTCGATGTCGTCCAACCCGGCGGCGGCTGCGGCGGATTGCATCGCGCGAAATTCATCGCGCAACGCGGCAATCAATCCCGGATGAACCTTGCCGTCGCGCCACGCGCCAAGATGCGCGCGTATCCGCCCCAATATCGCCTCGCCATCCACGACCGCCGCCGGCAAATTCATCGCCGCACCACACACCGCAATTGAATTGCGCGGCTATGCATCGCGGATGGATACGCGCATTGAATTTTTTGTGCGCGGGTTTGGTTTGCCGAAGTGCAACAGTGCGCGCGCAATTGTGCGCGGTGAAGTAACGGGTGAGTAAATAAACGAAGTGAATCTTCGGTTTGCCAATTTAATGTGTCGATGCGCGACATTGTGACGCGCAACAGTAACAGTGTGCGTTGCCTAAACAATTCAAACAAGTTTTTTGTCCGCCAGTTTAAGTTGCCAGCGCACAACATCGCAATGCGCGACAGTACAAGTGCGAGTCGTACAACCAAAGTGCACTGCACAAAACCAAATAAATTTTCCGTCCGTAAGTTTAACTTGCCAATACACAACATCGTAACGCGCGACAGTAACAGTGTGCGTCGTACAACCAAAGTGCACTGTACAAAACCAAATAAATTTTCCGTCCGTAAGTTTAACTTGCCAATGCGCAACATCGTAACGCGCGACAGTACAAGTGCGAGTCGTAAAAACAAACGCAACAAACTTTTCACCGACCAATTTAATTTGTCGATGCGCAACATTGTGCGATGCATACAACGCATTAATAAACGAATTCGATGAGTCGGCGACATCGTATTATCCGGTTGCATTATGCAACGACCGCTTGGCGCACCGGCAACATTGCGCAATCGGCGAAGGCATTCATCGAAGCGGCGGCTCGCGCCGTTCATTTGGGTCGGTGGATTCGTTTGGTTCGCTTGATTCATTTGACTCAGTCGACCGACGCGCAGTGCGGCGACGGTCGCGGCCGGCGAAATCCATTTTCTCAATGCCATAACGCGCGCGCGAACGACGTTTGGGCGCACCGCGCGCATCGCCTGCAGTCGCCTTGCTTCGACCGGCGACGCCTCGAGCATTGACATTGTCGCCGCGCGTATTAACGTCGCCGCCGCGCGCATTAACATTGCCGCCGCCGACATTAACATCACCATCGACATTGCGCCGCCGACGCACGCGACGCGCGGCGTTGCGTTTGCCGCCGGGTTGTCCGCCCGCATCCTGCAACGCCGCATCCAATGCATTCTGCAACACCCGCACCGCGCGTTCGATTTCACTCATCGCTTGGGCGGCTTGTTCGCCGAGTTGCGCGCCGTCGACGGCGTTGTCCGCGGCGTTTTGCGTGGCGTTGACCGCTTGAGTGGCGTCGGTTTGCATCGTGCGCGCCAAGTCGCCGATGCGCGCGGCGTCGCGCGCCGATTGTTCGCTTAGCCGCCGCAACTCCTCGGCGGCGGCGCCAAAGCCGCGCCCCAACTCGCCGGCATTGGCGGCTTGCACCGCGGTGTTGAGCGACAACAGATTGGCTTGGTCGACGCATTCGCGCAATGATTCGACCAGCGGCGCAAGTTGTTTCGCGCTCGCCGCAAACCGCTGCAAATGTTCATTGCCTTGCACCGCTTGGTCGCGCGTGGCCGCGATTGCATCCAAGGCGTCGCGCATCGTCGCCGTGCCGCGTCGCGCGGCGTCGGCGGAATCGCGGATGTGCGGTTTGGTGTCGCTGACCGTGGTGCGCATGCGCCCGAATGCGCTGTTGACCGATGACAATCGCCAAGTCGATGAGTCGAGATTTTCCGGCGTATCCGAATCCATTTCCTTCCACACCGCCTTGCGCACGCGCCGCCCGAGTCGCGTCGCGCCGGATGCACCGGCGCGTCGTTGCGACGCCACCCAACCAACCGCCGCCAACACTGCAATCACGCCGCCAATCCACGCCACCCGCCGCACAATTTCCCGCGCGCCCAATTCATCCCACAACGGCAACAACAATAAATGCAACAACGAATACCACGCGGTTTGCGTCATCACCTGCACTTGCGTCCAAGACGGCAACGCCCAGTCCACCGCGCGCGCTTCGCCGACGGTTAACATTAACATTGCGGTCGTTAACGCCAACACCATCGCCGCGCGGAGACGGCGATGCGAACGGCAAGATGAATGGTCGGGCATTGGCGGGCGGGGATTAATGAATGGGCGCGGTGATGGTTGTTAATTTACTATAAATTGTTGGCGGGTGCATTGCCGATGAGTTGGCGATGGGGTGGCGATGAGTTGATGTTGACTTTGCGCGTTGCGCGATTAAGTGATGATAATGAAGTGACCTTAACGAAATGACAGTGCGTAAAGTGACGCGCGCATCGCGTGCATATCGCGCATACCGTGCATATTAATGACGCAACACAAATTCGAAGTAACAGTGCGAACTGCACAGTGCAAAATAACAATGCACAACACCGACAAAATCCGCAACAATAAAAATCACCCGCACACAACCGCGCGTCAACCCGCGTCAAAAATCCGTTATAATCGCCCCGAACGCAACGCGTAAACCGCAACGCGCAAACCGCATTGAAAAACCCCGACCTCACCAACCCTCCTTCGCTGCAAAATCAGTTGCTGGTATCGATGCCGCAACTGTCCGATTCGACTTTTCATCAAACCGTCTTGCTGATTTGTCGGCATGACAAAAACGGCGCGGTTGGCGTCGTCCTCAATCGGGTGACCGCGCATCGCTTGGGCGATATTTTTTCGCAGTTGGCGTTGCCGGTGTCGAACTTGTCGCGCGTCGATTCGCCGGTGTTTGACGGCGGCCCGGTCAGCCCGGAATTGGGGATGGTGGTGCACAGCGGCGACGGCGGGCGCAGCGGCTGGCAATCATCGCTGAAAATCGGCGAACGATTGTGGATGACCGGCTCGCGCGACATCCTCGGCGCAATCGCACAAGGCGAAGGGCCTGAGGATGCATTGATGATACTCGGCTATTCCGGCTGGGGCCCGGGACAGTTGGAACTCGAGATGGGACAAAATTCATGGTTCTATACGCCGGCCGCGCATTCGGTTATCTTTCATCCGGCGATTGAACAAAAATGGCAGTTGGCGACGCAACTGCTCGGCATAGACGCAACGCAATTCTCCGACGAGGTCGGGCATGCTTAACATCGCATCGCGCATCGCGCAACGCCACCATCGCGTGCTTGGTTTTGATTTTGGCTTGAAGCGCATCGGCGTCGCCGCCGGCAACCTTGAAACCTGCACCGCACAAGCGTTGACCACCATGCCGGCGCGCAACGGCGCACCGCTGTGGCGCGAGATGGATGAATTGATTGCGCGCTGGTTGCCGGGCAAGTTGGTGGTCGGCGTACCGTTTGGCGGCGCGCACGGCGATGCCGACGGCGAGATTGCGCATCGCGCGCGCGCGTTTGGCAAAGCGTTGCGCGCGCGGTTTTCATTGGAGGTGGTGTTTATCGATGAACGATTAACCAGCGTCGCCGCCGACCGATTGATGGACGAATCGCCGCGCCGATTAACCCCGCAACGCCGCCGCAACGCACGCGACAATTTGGCCGCCGAATTAATCGTGCGCACTTATTTTGCCGAGCATCGCCGTGTATGACCACGCGCACTTGGCGCAACTCATCGCGCAAATGGCAAGCGCCGTCGAGCAACGGCGGTTGCACGACCCGGTGTTGATTGGCATTCACAGCGGCGGCGCCTGGGTCGCCGAGCAATTGCATGCCGCAATGCCGGCGGCGCCGTTGGGCGCATTGGACATTTCCTTTTATCGCGACGATTTCAGCCGCGTCGGGCTTAACCCAAAAGTGAAGGCGTCGGATTTTCCCGCCGCATTGGACGAACGCGATTTGGTTTTGATTGACGATGTGCTGCACACCGGGCGAACGATTCGCGCCGCCTTGAATGAAATTTTTTCCTATGGTCGCCCCGAACGGGTTTGTTTGGCGGTGCTGATTGAACGCCCCGGACGCGAGTTGCCGATACAAGCCGACATCGTCGGGCAATCGCTGCAATTGTCCGCACATCAACAAGCCAAACTCAGCCGCAACGACGGCAAACTTGCATTGCATATCATCGACACCGCCGACGCCAACCGCGCGCCTTAATCAATCGCATTGATTAAATTAAACTTATTATTACAATTGTTAATTAATTCGCATTAATTAATGGTTAATTGATTTTTATTTTAAGTTAATTCATTTAATTAAATTGAGTAACTTGATTCGAATTAATTATTTGAATTTGTATTTGTATTTATATTTGTATTTGTATTTACATTTACATTTGCACTCATCACTTCATTCACAGTTGCCAAATTAATCCCAACCGAATTAATAGTGACCCGCCGCCCACAACCGCCCGCAGCCGCCGACGCCGTGCAATTTGACCGCAACGGCGGGTTGCGGCATTTTTTAACATTGGACGGCATGTCGCGCGAACAACTTCTCGGCATATTGGACACCGCCGAATCATTCGTCAGCGTCGGGATGCGCGAGATTAAAAAAGTGCCGCTGTTGCGCGGCAAGACGATGGTCAATTTGTTTTTCGAGCCCAGCACGCGCACCCGCACCACGTTTGAAATCGCCGGCAAACGATTGTCGGCTGATGTCATCAACTTAAACGCCGCGCGACTTTCCTCGAGCAAAGGCGAATCGATTTTGGATACGGTGCGCACGCTCGAGGCGATGCACACCGATTTATTCGTCGTGCGCGACGGCGCAAGCGGCGCGGCGCATTTAATCGCCGCGCATCTCGAACACGCGCATGTCATCAACGCCGGCGACGGACGACACGCGCATCCGACTCAGGCGATGTTGGATATGTTTACGATTCGCCGCATCAAAGGCCGCGTCGCCGGCTTAACCGCGGCGATTGTCGGCGATGTGCTGCATTCACGCGTCGCGCGTTCGCTAATACAAGCGTTGCGCATTTTGGGCGCCGGCGAAATTCGCGTCATCGCACCGCGCACCTTAATCCCAACCGAAATCGAAACCATGGGCGTTGCGCCCACCGGCGATTTGCGCGAAGGATTGCGCGACGCCGATGTTGTAATCATGCTGCGCCTGCAGCGCGAACGCATGGACGGGCAACTGCTGCCGAGCGAACGCGAATACTTTAACCGCTACGGCTTGACCGAAGAAAAACTGCGCGCCGCCAAACCCGACGCGATGGTGATGCACCCCGGCCCAATAAACCGCAATTTGGAAATCGCCTCAACCATCGCCGACAGCGCGCACTCGGTCATACTGCGCCAAGTCACCAACGGCATCGCGGTGCGGATGTCGATAATGGCAACGATAATGGGCGGCGACCCAACCAAAACTTCGTTGCGTGCAAGTGCCAAGGCAAGTGCGAGTGAAAGTGAAAGTACGAGTACGAGTACGAGTACATGAACACGGTCGAATGTATGCAAGCACAAGTGTGCAACCGTTTGAATGCAATCGAATGTATGCAAGTGCATTTGCGCAACCGTGCGGACACAATCGCATGTACGCAAGTTCATCTACGCAAGCGCATCAACATAGTCGAATGTATAAAAGTGCATCTGCGCAACCGTGCGGACGCAATCGAATGTACGCAAGTTCATCTACGCAACCGCATCAACACAGTCGAATGTATGCAAGTACACCCGCGCAACCGTACAAACGCAATCGCATGTACACAAGTGCAACCACGCAACCGCACAACTCAAACCGCATGCCCGCAACCTACACAAACCAAATGAGCGCAAGCCAATGAACGCCGCCGCGAATGCACCCGACATAAAAATCGTCGGCGGGCGATTGATTGACCCGCGCAATCGCATCGATGCGGTGCGCGATGTTTATGTGCGCGACGGGCGGGTGGCGGCAATTGGCGATGCGCCCGGCGACTTTGGCGATGCGCGATGCATCGATGCGCGCGGTTTGCTGGTGTTGCCCGGCTTGATAGATTTATGCGCGCGTCCGCATGAACCCGGCGGCATCGACCAAGCGTACTTCGCCAACGAATCGCGCGCCGGCGCGCACGGCGGCGTCACTCGAATGGTCTGCCCGCCGGACAGCGTGCCGGTGATTGACACGCCGGCGATGGTGCATTTAATTCGCCAACACGCCGACGCCGCCGGCTATGCGCGCGTGCATCCGCTCGGCGCGCTCACCGTGCAATTGGCCGGCGAACGTCTCGCCGACATGGCGTTGCTCGGCGACGCCGGTTGCGTCGGCTTGAGCAACGCGCATCGTCCGGTCAACAACACGCTGGTGATGCGCCGCGCGATGCAGTACGCATCAACCTATGACCTGACGGTGTTCACCACGCCGCGCGACCCGTGGCTGCAGGGCAACGGCGTTGTGCATGAAGGCGAGATGAGCACACGGCTCGGCTTGCCGGCGATTCCCGAAGCGGCCGAGACCGTCGGCGTGGCGCGCGATTTGGCGTTGATTGAAACCAGCGGCGTGCGCGCGCATTTCGAATTGCTGTCATGCGCGCGCGCCGTCGAGATGATGGCCGAAGCCAAAGCGCGCGGCTTGCGCGTGACCGCCGGCGTCGCCGTGCATCATCTGCATCTCACCGAGCGACACATCGGCGTATTCGACGCGCGCCATAAAGTGTTCCCGCCGTTGCGCACCGAACGCGACCGCCAAGCGTTGTTGCGCGGCATCGCCGACGGCGCCATCGGCGCGATTTGTTCAGACCATCATCCGCACGACGCCGACGCCAAACTCGCGCCGTTTGCCGAAGCCGAAGCCGGCATCGCCGGGCTCGACACATTGCTGGCGTTGACTTGGGCGTTGGTCGAACAAGACGCATTGCGCGCCTCGACCGCCGTCGCCGCATTAACCGCCAACCCGGCCGCGATTATCGGCATCGATGCCGGCCATCTCGGCGTCGGTGCGCGCGCCGATTTATGTTTGTTCGACCCGCAACGCGAATGGAAAGTATCCGCACAAACCATGCAAAGCCGCGGACACAATTCACCGTGGTTTAACGACACCTTGCGCGGCAAGGTGTTGGCGACAATGATTGACGGTCGTACTGTGTTCGATGACACCGAAGCGGATGAGTGACGGTGATTATTAATTTGTAACTTGTAATTTGTAATTTGTATTAACAAGTTTTACTTGCAATAAATTGTATTTGTATTTTTGTTTGGACTTAAACTTAAACTTGCACTTGTACTGTACATCTGCACTTACAACTTCGCACTTACATTTCGCACTTGCACTTCACACTTGCATAATTATCAATCATTAATAATTATTAACCTTAATTGTCATTGCATTAACAACCAACCCGCAAAACCCGCCGCGCGTAATTACATAAATTTAATTCCCCGTTCACCTTGCGGTAACCCGGTTTTTGCTACATTTGCATTAATGCAAATGCAATGCAAGTGCAATGCCTGCGCAGTACAAGTGCAACGCAAACGCAACGCAAATGCAATGCCAACGCCGCATCGGCAACGCGCGGTTTATTAACCGCGATTTGCCCTTATGTATGCGGCGAACTTGAAGTTAACTTAACGCAACCGATTGGAGATTGTCATGTACAACCGATTCACCCGCAAACAATTCACCGCCATGCGCGCGCGCATGCCGGCAACGATGTTGCTGTTGGCGACATTGCAATTGGCAAGCGCATCGAGTTGGAGCGCACCGCATGTCGCCGCCAACCTTGGCGAAGTCAATGTCAACGACGGCTTTGCCGACTTGGTCGAAGCGGTGCGTCCGGCGGTGGTCAACATTTCCACCGGCGGACACGCCGATGCGCCCGACCGTCGCCAACGCGAAATGCAGCCGGAGTTGGAGGAATTCTTCCGCCGATTTTTTGGCGACCAATTCGAAACCCCGCACGGCACGCCGCGCAACGCACCGCCGGCGCAACGCAAATCGCGCGCGGTCGGCTCCGGCTTTGTCATCGACGCCGACGGCTTGGTGGTGACCAATCATCATGTCATCGACGGCGCCGATGAAATCGAAGTGGTGTTCGAAGACGGCGCGCGCCTCAAGGCGACCTTGCGCGGCTACGACCGCAAAACCGATTTGGCATTGCTCGAAGTCGACGCCGGCAAACCGTTGCCGTATGTCGCGTTCGGCGATTCAGACGGCGCGCGCGTCGGCGATTGGGTGATTGCCATCGGCAACCCGTTCGGCTTGGGCGGCTCGACCACCGGCGGCATCATCTCGGCGCGCGGGCGCGACATTCAATCCGGCCCGTTGGACGACTTCATCCAAATCGACGCGCCGATTAACCGCGGCAATTCCGGCGGCCCGTTGTTCAACACCGAAGGCGAAGTCATCGGCGTCAACAGCGCAATCTTTTCGCCGAACGGCGGCAACGTCGGCATCGGCTTTGCGATTCCATCGGCGATTGCATCCAACATCGTCACCCAACTGCGCAAACACGGCGCGGTGCGGCACGGCTTTTTGGGCGTGCACATCCAACCGGTCAGCGACGACATCGCCGACAGCCTCGGCTTGCCCGAAGCCAAAGGCGCGTTGGTGTCGCAAGTGGTCGCCGACAGCCCGGCCGAATCGGCCGGCATCGAAGCCGGCGACGTGATTATTAAATACGACGGCGCCGATGTCGTGCGCATGCGCGACCTGCCCAAACTGGTCGCGTTGACCGAGGACGAACGCACCGTCAAAATCATCGTGTGGCGCGATGAACGCAAAAAAACCCTGTCGGTCACAATCACCGGACGCGGCGACGGCGGCGTCATCGCACTGCCCAACGATGCCCCCAAACTCGGCGTCGGCTTGGCCGTCGAAACCCTAACCGCCGAAAACCGCCGTCAATACAACATCGCCGAAGACGCCAAAGGCGCGTTGGTGATGCGCGTCGATGCCAACGGCTCCGCCGCCAAAAGCGGCCTGCGACGCGGCGACCTCATCCAAAAAATCGACAAACAACTCGTGGCAACGCCCAAGGAAGTCAAAGACGCACTAACCGCCGCCGCCAACACCGGCAAAAAATCCGCGCTGTTCCTAATCGCCCGCAACCAACAAACCCGCTTTGTGGTCGTGTCGCTCAAACCCAATTCATAAAATCGCCAAACGCGATGCGCAGGAACGGTTGATAAGCGCTTTGATTCACGCGGCGGCAAAATGATTCGTTATAATTAATGAGTCACTTTGTCGCCGTGTTTTTTTATGCATTGCTTGCGATACAAACCGTCGCCACAAAATTAACCGTGCCCAGTTTATCGCCGCGCTTTAAGGAAGAGTTGCACCCGACGCCGTTAAAACGACGAACCCGGCTCGGTCAAAAATTTTTTCTCCATCTCCGTCGACTCCCGCCCCAAGATTGCATTGCGATGCGGGAAGCGGCCAAAGCGAGCGATGATGTCGTAATGTTGTTGGGCGAATTTTAGATAGTTGTCGAACAATTTCTTTTCGTCGGCGGCGGCGTTGGCGGCGAGAGTGTAATAGCCGGTGACTGAGTGTTGTTGGTCGGCGAGGGCTTCGCTGTGTTCATACGGAAGATAAATGAACACTTGATGGATTGGCGCAAGTTGTTGCATCAAGCCGCGCGCGATGCATTGTTCGGCGAAGTGACGCGCGTGTGCATCGTATGCAAACGATTGCGGCGTGTTGCGGTAAATGTTGCGCGGGAATTGGTCGGTGCATAACACCAACGCCAACATGCCTTGCGGCGTGGTTGCCCAATCGGTCAACTTGCCGGCGGCGGCTTGGTCGACGGTGTCGGCAAACCGCCGGGCGATTTCGCGGTCGGTGCGGTCGTCCTTGCCCCACCATAATTTGGCTTGCGCCTCGCCAATGGCAGCGGCGCCGACGGCGTCGCCAAACCAAAAGTGGATGATGTCGTTGATGGCGGAATGCATTGGCGTTTCTCGTTTCGTTGTATGATGGCGCATTGTAGCGCATCATTTTCAATCGCGTACAATCGCGCGAACGCCCGACTCTGAACGCCGATGGCCGCCCTCTTGTTTCTCGCTTTGGTTGCGCTGATTGGCGCGATGTGGTTTCTCGCCTGGTATCGACGCGCATCGAACACCGTGCGCAAGCGCGTGGTGCGCACGATGTTGTTGTACGGCGCGGGCGCGGTGATTTTGTTGTTGGTGGTTAGCGGGCGCATCCATTGGTTTTTTGCGGCGATTAGCGCAATCATCCCGTGGGTCAGTCGCGCAATGACGGCGCATCAAGCGTGGGGATTTTATCGACGGTTTAAAACCGGCGGCGGTGACGGTGACGCCAATCAAAAACAACACACCGCGCCGTCGGATACGATGAGCGTTGCCGAAGCGCGCGAGATTTTGGGCGTCGATGCACAAGCAAGCGAGCGCGAAATTATCGCGGCGCATCGACGGCTGATGAACAAAATTCACCCGGACCGCGGCGGCTCGGATTATCTTGCCGCGCGCATTAATCAAGCCAAGCGAATATTGTTAAAATCGAAATGATGATGACATCGACCGCAACAACGCCGATGAATCGCGCCGATGCAGAGTCGATGTGCAAGTCGATGTACAAGTCACTATACAAGTCGCTGTACACGCCGATGCGCGAGTTGATGCGCAAGTCGATAAACGCCGCGCGCGCAGTTGGTATACAATGCCAACCCAAGCCGATACTCGTGAGTTAAGTTGTCTTATCCAAGCAAACATTCGCGGTTGATGAGCGGTTTGGCGGCGCTTGCGCTGGTTGGCGTTTCGTTGCCGGCGAGCATCAGCGCCGTTGAAAGCCAACGCGGCGTCTCCTGGGGCATTCGCGCCGAACAACTTGCGCCGCAAATCAGCCCGGGCGTTGCCGCCAAACGGTTCGCGCCAACCATTACCCTGCCGGGCTTTGCGGTGCGCGGCGAGTTTTCGGTGCGCTATACCCTCGATGCGAATCTGCAACGCCGCGCGCAACAACTGCTCGCGCAACACAACCCCGATTACGGCGTGCTGGTCGCGATTGACCCGGACGACGGGCGCGTGCTTTTGATGGCCGACAGCGCGCGCGGCGACGCTTCATCCGACGGCGTGGCCGGCAACATGGCCATCAACAACCGTTACCCGGCCGCATCGATATCCAAAATGGTCACCGCGGTCGCGGCGATTAACGAAAACAAACTCTCGGGCGAAACGATTGTGCCGTTCAACGGCAAGGCGACTTCGCTTTATAAAAAAAGCGTGCTGCGTCACCGCAACAACAAATGGACGCGACATTATTCCTTCGCAACTTCGTTTGCGCGTTCGGTCAACTCGGTGTTTGGTCGAGTCGGCGCAATCGATGTCGGCGGCGAGACGATGCTCGGCTATGCAAATCGACTCGGCTTTAACCGCAAGTTCGCCTCTGATTTTGCATTCGGCAGCGGCGTGATCGCGGTCGACCCCGACAACGATTGGCAAGTCGCCGAGATGGCGTCCGGCTACACCCGCCGCAACACATTGTCGCCGTTGCATGGCGCGGTGCTGGCCGCGACCGCGGCCAACAACGGGCATTTGGTTGCGCCGATGATTGTCGAAGAATTAACCGGGCCGAACGGCGTGCCGTTGTATTGGCGCACGCGCGGTGCAAAAACCAAAGTGATGCATTATGAAACCGCGCGGCAATTGCGCGTGATGATGCGCAAGACGGTTACCTCCGGTTCGGCGCGCAGTTCATTCGTCGGCTTTCGTCGCGGCAAATTAAAGGACGCCGTCATCGGCGGCAAAACCGGCTCGCTCAGCGGGCTGTCGCCGCGCGGCAAATACGATTGGTTCATCGGCTTCGGCGAACACGACGGCAAAAAAATCGCGTTCGCCGCGTTGTGCATTAATAAAAAATTGTGGCGCGTCAAATCGGCGCAATTGGCGCGCGAGTTGCTCGAGTTTTATTTTGACGCGCCGCCCAACGACGATTCGGAATCCGACTCCGACCCCGACTCAACCACCGCACAAGCGGACGATGAAACAGTATCTCGACGCGGTGCGTAAGACGCTTGCCGACGGCACGCGCAAACCGAATCGCACCGGCGTCGACACGCTGTCCACCTTCAACATCAATTATCAAATTGATTTGCGCGGCGGCTTCCCGCTGCTGACCACCAAGGCGATTTCATGGAAGAACATCGTGATTGAAAACCTGTGGTTTTTGTCGGGCAAAACCGACATCGATTTTTTGCGCAAACATCGCTGCGGGTTTTGGGAACCGTGGGCCGATGAAAGCGGCAATGTGCCGAGTGCATACGGAAATTTTTGGCGACACTTCCCGTTGCCGAACAATCAAACCTGCGATCAAATCGCTTATGTCGTCGACAAGTTGCGCAGTGAGCCGATGACGCGGCGGATGGTGGTGTCGGCCTGGGCGCCGGGCAATGCGCAACACAGCGCGTTGCCGCCGTGCCATGCGATGTGGGTGGTCAACACGCAAATCGACCAACGCGGTGACCCGATGGTGTGTTTGCATCTGACTCAACGCAGTTGCGACATCGCGCTCGGTGTGCCGTACAACATCGCCGGCTATGCATTGATGCTCGAATTGCTCGCGCGATTCGGCAACATGCGCGCCGGTTTGTTTGCGCACACATTAATAGACGCGCACATCTACACCGCCAAAGCCGACGGCACAATGCGCGAATACGACCACGCCCCCGGCTTGCGCGAACAACTCAAACGCCAACCGCGCAAACTGCCGCGCATCGAGATTGACAAATCGATTCAATCATTGGACGACATCACGCCGCTGTTGTCGCTGGACACCGATGAAATTTTGGCGAAGTTTAAACTGCATGATTACGACCCGCATCCGGCGATTGATTTTAAGGTCGCGGTCTAAATGAATGCGTGTATCATCGACGTAATATTGCGTTGTCGCCGATGCTTCGGTGGCGTTTACACTTGCGGTTATAATCCTTTCGGCGCTTAACTGTAAGAGGGCGTGTAATGAACAAGCACACAGACAAACCGTTGTACGCCGCGATTGTTGCGATGACTCGCAACCATGTGATTGGCGTGAACGGTGAAATGCCTTGGCGTTACAGCAAAGACATGCAACGTTTTAGGGAACTGACCACAAGCAAGATTGGCACGGTCATCGTGGGCCGGGTCACTTGGGATTCGCTCACCCGTAAACCGTTGCCCGGTCGACGCAACGTCGTTATTAGCCGCTCAAAGATTGACGGAGTGGAATGTTACGACAACATTCAGGAAGCGCTCGATGCATGCAAACAAGGCGCATGGATTATTGGCGGCGGGCAAATCTACAAGATGGCGATGCCTTACGTTTCTTTTCTCGACGTAACCATCGTGCCGGACGAAATTAACGGCAAAGCCTCGGTCAAATTCCCTGAAATTAATTCGGCTGAATGGCGCCGCGAAAAAAAAGAACCGCTGGCCGGCGATGAACGATTGTCGTGCGAACGTTATGTGCGCATTGCCGATTAATCGCGCGCGTCAACTATCGCCCGCCGCATAAAAACATCGCGCGTTGCGGCGCCGGATGGCCTTCGATGGTTTTGCGCGAATCATCAGGGTGCAAAAAATCGGCGAGCGATTCGAACTGCATCCATTCAGTCACCCGTTGTTCATCAAAATCGGTGTTGCCGACATGCAACAAACGCACATCGGTTGCGCCCGCTTGCTGCAGCCAACGTTCCAACATCAACGTCGACGGCAACAAATGCACATTGCGCATTTTGGCGTAGCGATTTGCGGGGGTTAAGGCGGCGTTGACGTCGCCGTCAATCACCAGCGTCTCGATAATCAAATCGCCGTCGGCGCGCACCATGCCGAGCAGTTCATCCAAATGCGCGCGCGGATTGCGTCGATGCGACAACACGCCCATCGAAAACACGCAATCGAATTCACCGGCGGTTGCGCGCGGAAATTGTTCGGCGCGCAACGGCGTGATGAACGCCGGCGCATCGGCGCAATATTTTTTCAGCGCGTAAAACTGCGCGATGAAAAGTTGCGTTGGGTCGATGCCAAGCGCAAGGCGCGCGCCGGCGCCGAGCATGCGCCATAAATAATAGCCGTTGCCGCAACCGACATCCAACACGCATTTATCGCGCAACGACAACTGCGCGCCCAACCGCGCCCATTTTCGATTGGCGCGCCATTCGGCGTTGATGTGCAATCCAAACAAATCAAACGGACCTTTGCGCCACGGTGCAAGTTGCAACAACGCGCGCTTAAGTTGCGTTCGCGCCGTCGATGCACAATCGCCAACTTCACCAATGCGCACCGCATCGGCGGCAAAATCATTCGACGATGCATGCAACGTCGGCAATTGCGCGATGATGCGTTGCCATGTCGACAAATCACCGTGCGCGGCGTCGCGATAAATGCGCGCGCTGATGTCGCACAGCGACGTTGCCAATGAAGTTAAGCCGGCGCGTTGCAATGCATCGCACAGCGCATCGATTTCGTCCGGCGGATGAAGCATTGGTGGATGATGGGTTGACGATGTGTTGATGATGAATTAATGATGCATGGGTGGTGGGCAAATGACAAATAGCGAATAGCGAATGATAAGTGACAAATAACGGATAACGAGTTACGGGTTACGAGTTAACGAACAGCGAATTGCGAATCAATGACCAACAAATTATTTATGCGCCAAGAACGAACAAAAATTAAACGCCTGAAACCATCGGTCGGTGCGCGCAAATCCGGCGTCGCGCAAGCGCGCGCGATGCATTGCTTCGCTTTCCGGCGTCAAAGTGTTTTCCAAAGCGGCGCGCTTTTGCGCGATTTCCAAATCGCTGTAACCGTTGGCGGTTTTAAATTCGCTGTGCAAAGTTTGCAACAATGATTCGGTCGGCGCCGCCGCGCACACCTTTTCGGAAATCACCGCCACGCCGCCGCGTCGCAAGCCTTTGCAAATGTTGCGCAACAACGTGGTGCGGTCGTCCGGCGGCAAAAACTGCAGAGTGAAGTTAAGCACCACCACGCTTGCATTTTCAATCGTCGTGTTGCGAATGTCTTGATGCAACAATTGCAAGCGCGTTGGGTCAATTGCATCGCGCAAATTGCGCCGACAATCGCGCAACATCGGCGCGGAGTTGTCGACGCCGACAAAACACACCGAGCGGTCTTTGATGCGCGACTCAATCGACAACAACGCCGCGCCCAACGAACAGCCGAGGTCATACACCGTCGAATCCGCAACGGCGTAATGCGCGCCGACCACGCCGAGCAATGCAATCACGGTTTCATAGCCGGGCACCGAACGGCGAATCATATCCGGGAACACGCGCGCAACGCGCGCATCAAATGCAAAATCGGCGACGCGCGGCATTTTGGCGGCGTACAACGCATCGCTTGCCGTGCGCTTGTCGCGGGTTGAGCGGTTGCGCGGCGGCATCGAACGTTACGCTTGTTCCAATTCAATCAACGCGCCCAATGCATCGGCCGGATGCACAAACACCACCGGCTTGCCGTGCGCGCCGATTTTGGCGACGCCGTCGCCGAGGACGCGAATGTTGTGCGCGCGCAACCGTTCAATCGCGGCGTCGATGTCGTCGACCTCATAACAAAGATGATGAATGCCGCCGCGCGGATTGTTTATTAAAAATTTGGCAATCGGCGAATCCGCGCCGAGCGGATGCAGCAATTCGATTTTGGCGTTGGGCAATTCGACAAACACGCAAGTCACCCCGTGCGCCGGCAAATCGACCGGCGCCGACACCTTTGCGCCGAATGCATCGCGATACAACGCGGCCGCGGCGCGCAAATCCGGCGCGGCTATCGCGACATGATTTAACTTGCCGAGCAGTTTATCGAAAGGCGGTTGATTCATTGGCGTATGTGATTTTGCATAAGGTTACTTAACTTAATGTGGTTTGGATTAACGTGACTGGTTTAATTGTGACATTATGTTTAATTGTGACATTATTTAATGTGATTCGAATAATTCGAATAATGTAATTAACTTAAAACGATTAAGATTGCGTTAACCGAATTAATGTAGCCGATTGCCGTCATCGATTCGAGTTTAAAAAAATATCAACCAATTGCCGCGCACCAACCGACGCCGGCAGTTTGCCGTCTTCGACTTCGCGCAACACCCCGCCCAATGCATCGTTTACCGCGGCACAGTCGCCGAGCGCACCGAGCAACGCTTCGCGCGTTTCATTCCACAGCCATTGTTTGGCTTGCGCTTGACGGCGCGCATGCAAGGCGCCGCTTTTTTTCATCGCGGCAAAATACGCGATGAGTTTTTGATGCACCGCATCGATGCCGACGGTATCGAGCGCGGATGCGCACAGCACCGGCGTTTGCCAATCATCAACGCGCCGCGCAAGCCAACGCAATGCATCGGCGACCACGGCCGCAAATGCATTGGCCGCGTCCAACAACGCGCCGTCGGCTTTGTTGACGACAATCAAATCGGCCAATTCCATAATGCCGCGCTTGACGCCCTGCAGTTCGTCGCCGCCGTGCGGCGTCAGCAACAACACAAACGCATCGGTCATGTTGGCGGCCAACGTTTCGGATTGCCCGACGCCGACCGTCTCGACCACAATCCAATCGAAGCCGGCGGCTTCGCACAACAATATCGCCTCATGCGTGCGCCGCGCAACACCGCCGAGCGTTTGCCCGGACGGCGACGGGCGGATGAACGCGCGCGGATGAGTCGCCAACGTTTCCATTCGCGTTTTGTCGCCGAGTATCGAGCCGCCGCCGAGCGACGACGACGGGTCAATCGTCAACACCGCGATGCATCCGCCGTCTTGTATCGCGCAATTGCCGAACGCTTCGATGAAGGTCGATTTGCCGACGCCGGGCGCGCCGCTGAATGCAACGCGTCGCGCGCGACCGCAATGCGGCATCGCCGCGCGCAACAATTGTTCGGCGACGGCGCGGTCGTCGGCGCGGCTGGATTCGAGCAGAGTGATGGCGCGCGCCAATGCGCGCCGGTCGCCCGCACAGATGGCCGCCAACTGCATGCGCCGATTACGCCGACGGCGCGGCGAATTCCAAAATCGGTTGGTCGGCGTCGAGCGTGTCGCCGGGTTGCGCGAGCGCCTTGTCAATCACGCCGTCGTGTTCGGCGCACAATGCGTTTTCCATCTTCATCGCCTCAATCACCGCAAGTTCCTGCCCGGCTTTAACCGCATCGCCCGGCTTAACATGCAACGCCGCCAACAAACCGGGCATCGGCGACAACAACAGTTGCGCGCGACTGTCGGCGGTTTTGCGCGGCATTAATGCATGCAGTTCGGCCGCGCGCGGCGACAACACCTTTGCCGTCAACTGCACGCCGCGATAGCACGCATCATAATCATGCCCGCGCCGTTCAAACTGCATCGTTACTTGCACATCATCGACCGCACCGCGATACAACGTTTGCGTTGCGCGCCACGCATCACAAACTCGACGACGTTGTCCTTCGTATTCGACCGTCCAACCGTTCGAGTCGAATGATTCATCGGCGTGCATGGTGGCGCGGGCGTCGCGCCGGACCTCATCGGCATCGTGCACCGTCGCATCGCGCAACACGCGCACCGGATAATACTGTTGTTCAATCTCAACCACCCATTGGTCGCCAATCGTGCGTCCATAACCGCGCAGTTGTCCGCTGATGGTTGCGGCGCGATGTATCAAGCGATGATGCAACGATGCGATGACGACAATCATCACCGCAAGCGTCGATTCATCGGCGCGTTGCGCACCGCGCGCAAAACCGTGCGGATATTCTTCGGCGATAAATTCGGTGGTTAACGCGCCGCGTTGAAAACGCGGGTGCGCCATTATCGCCGCGACAAACGGTTGATTGGTGTCGATGCCGCGAATGTAATATTCATCCAGCGCGGTTTGCATGCGCGCAATCGCGCGTTTGCGGTCGCGCCCCCAAGTGACGAGTTTGGCAATCATCGGGTCGTAAAACCGCGAAATTTCCGCGCCCTCAATAACGCCGGCATCGACGCGCACTTGTTGGCTTGCGCGCGGCGGCGCATACCGCACCAAGCGTCCAATCGACGGCAAAAAATTGCGATAGGGATTTTCGGCGTAAATGCGCGACTCGATGGCCCAACCGTTCAACTCGACCTCGGATTGTTTCAACGGCAACTTCTCGCCGGCCGCTGCGCGAATCATTAACTCGACCAAATCCAACCCGGTAATCATTTCCGTCACCGGATGCTCGACCTGCAGGCGCGTGTTCATCTCCAAAAAATAAAAATTGCGCGCGGCATCCACCACAAACTCGACCGTGCCGGCCGAACGATACTCGACCGCCTTGGCCAACGTCGCCGCTTGTTTACTCATCGAAGCCCGCGTTTTGGCGTCGATAAACGGCGACGGCGCCTCTTCGATGACTTTTTGATGACGGCGTTGAATCGAACATTCGCGTTCGTTGAGCGTGATGATGTTGCCGTGCGAATCGGCGATGAGTTGTATCTCGATGTGGCGCGGCTGCTCGATAAACTTTTCCATCAAAATGCGCGCATCGCCAAAACTCGACAACGCCTCGCCGCTGGCGCGCGCAAAGCCGCCGGCAACTTCATCGGCGTTGCGCACAATGCGCATGCCCTTGCCGCCGCCGCCGGCGCTCGCTTTAATCATCACCGGAAAACCGATTTGCGCGGCGATGCGCGCCGCCTGTTCGGCGTCGGCGACCACGCCGTCGTGTCCGGGAATCGTGCTAACCCCGGCTTTTTTGGCAAGCGCCTTGGATGCGATTTTGTCGCCCATCGCCTCAATCGCCGCCGCCCCGGGCCCGATAAACACAATCCCGGCGTCTTCCAACCGCCGCGCAAACTCGGCGTTCTCCGACAAAAACCCATAACCCGGATGCACCGCCTCGGCGCCGCTTCGCCGACAAGCGTCAATAATCGCATCGCCCAACAAATAACTCTGCGCCGCCGCAGCGCCGCCAATATGCACCGCCTCATCCGCCATCTCGACATGCAATGCATCGGCGTCAGCATCCGAATACACCGCCACCGCGCCAATCCCCATCCGCCGAGCGGTGCGAATCACCCGACAGGCAATCTCGGCGCGGTTGGCGATTAGGATTTTTTTGAACATTGGCTAAAGTCAGTCGGATGAATAATGTTCGCGCAATGAAAAAATATTCACTGAAGTTTCCGTGAATGTGTATACAACGCGGTCTTTTTCATTAATGCGCCGCGACCACGCATCATCGAGTTCATGTTTTAACGGTTTGGGTTTGCCTAACCCTTCGGTTGGGTTGCGCAACATTTCTTTAATGAGTTTACAAAGTTTTTTGTGCGTTCTTCCGTCTTCGCTTCGCATTTTTTCATACTCCTCCCAAGTGCCGCCCTCGAACACCAATGCCCTCATGTCGCAACTCGCCGTACGCCAACCGCGGGTTTTTGTTTGGCTTTATCCGAATGCACGCGAAGCGCTTCGCCAATGCGTCGAACCAAATCGGTGTCTTGCAATACATGCAGCGTTTCCTGCTCGCTTTCCCATTCATCCGCGCTAAAAACGACAAAATATTTGCCTTTGCCATACACCACCTTAAACGGCGATTTGTCGTTCACCGCATTCTCAACATTCGCGTTGAGATTTTTACTAAACTCATCCAACTGGACACGGCGCAACCGCGCATAAGTGCGCGGCTTCTGTTCCGGCATCGGCTTGGCTTGCGGTTTGTTTTTTTGCGCTTGCATTATCTGGAGACATGGGTTGGTTGTTGTCGGGGATTATAGCAAATTCATCGACGGATTCAACGACGCATTGGCGCAATTGACGCGCGGCATTACGGGGAAGTTAATGTAACTTTTGCGTGCGCACATCGACATCCAAACGCCATTCAATCACATACTACCCGCGCAACAAACCGGCGACGTTGTTCAGCAAACCGCCGCACGCTTCTTCATTCAATCGTCGCCGCACTTCATTCGCATTGGCGCATTCAAAAAAAAACGCCAACGCCTCCGCCAAGTTCGCGCGCGCTTCGGCGACGCTTTCGCCTTGACTTGCAACGTTTAACTCTCGGCAAGTTACGGTGTACCACTTGCCTTCTTTTTCAATTACGCCGGTTAATTTTGTCTGCGTCATTTGATGATTGCCTCGTTGGGCGGGGGTTGTATATTGCAATCAACCGCCGTTTCAAATTTCTCGACGGACAATTTCGAAGCGGTTGGCGATTGGCGTTTTACCAAACACGATTCAATGTTAAAAAAGTTAATTCGGTTAAAGCAATCGCTTTTGCTCGTTGGTGAGGTCGGTCGAACCCTTTAAACAGTTTCGAATTTGTCCAACCAGGTTGTGGGGTAAATTGCCCGCCACACTGACGATGTTGGTCATGCCTTTTTGGGTGATTTCGACAACACTCATCATAAGCGGTGCATGAAGCGCAACCCAAGTGTTTTTTGGAAAGAAACTTTTTCCGCCGCCCGGAATAAAGAAATAAGTGCGCGGACGATGGTGACAACCGCCTTCACTTTTCATCTTCCACTGTTGAGAGGTCGTTAATGCGCACAGATAATCGCATCCGGGCTTGGCGCCGAGCACCACCAGATATTTGTTTTTTGTTGTGCCGTCATCGAATGGAAAATTACGATGATGCAAAACCGCGCCAATTTTAAACGCCCCGTTCATTTAGCGCACTTCGATTCCGTCCAACAGTTCATCCAACATCTCCACCTCCTGTTCACTAATCGTCGGTGCATCTTTAATCAACTTGTCGGAGGCAAGCGCCAAATGATAGGGAATGCGACGCCCTTTGCCCTCGCCTTTTTGATACACCTTGCGCCACGGAAGGTTTGGGTCATGTGAATACTCGCTGATTAATTTGGAGTCAACGTCAACAAAAAGAAAAGCCAACGTCTCCATAATCGTCATCTCACGCGGCGTGAAGTACAAATCGGAAAAATTCGTTTTTGGCAAAAACATGCGCAAAAAAGAATCACCGTATTCGCTGCGCAACTCGCGCACGGCCAATGCGTCAAACGCGTCTTGTTCATCCGCCGACCGTTTGATTTGCTCGTCCAATTCAGCCGGCACCGGCCCTTGCGGACATGCATAATAAGAAAGCCCGGTCACCGACCGCCCGGTCTGGCGGTAGTGTTCAAAATCCAAAAAACTGAGCAACTTGTACATCTTGAGCGTGTGACAATGCCGGGTGTTGCGCGCGAAATAAATCATCGCGTTTTCCAGTTTTTCCCGGCGGCGGTCGATAAACAAGGACATGGCGTTCTCCATCATAACGAAATATTCCCGCGCTTATTCCAATGAGCGGCAAGCCGTTTGTCGCGCAACATCACCGACGAACAAGGTGCCGCCCCCTTACACGTTTCGAGAATGTTAAATGCATGCGTGCGCATTGCGGGTTACAGCGGAATGTTGCCGTGTTTTTTCCAAGGGTTTTTGAGTTGCTTGTCGCGCAACATTGCAAGCGAGCGGCACAGGCGTTTGCGGGTGTCGCGCGGGAAGATGACGTCGTCTATGTAGCCGCGGCGGCCGGCGACGAATGGGTTGGCGAACTTGTTGCGGTATTCTTCGGTGCGCGCTTCGATGGCGGCGGCGTCTTTGGCTTCTTCGCGGAAGATGATTTCGACCGCGCCTTTGGGTCCCATCACCGCAATCTCCGCGCTTGGCCAAGCGAGGTTAACATCGCCGCGCAAATGTTTCGACGCCATCACATCGTATGCACCGCCGTACGCCTTGCGCGTAATCAGCGTGACTTTTGGCACGGTGGTCTCGGCGTAGGCGTACAACAACTTTGCGCCGTGCTTGATGATGCCGCCGTATTCCTGTGAAGTGCCGGGCATAAAGCCGGGCACGTCGACCAACGTTATCAGCGGGATGTTAAACGCGTCGCAAAAGCGCACGAAGCGCGCGCCTTTAATCGATGCGTTGATGTCGAGACAACCGGCCAACACCATCGGTTGATTGGCGACAAAGCCGACCGTCTCGCCCTCCATTCGCCCGAAGCCGATGACGATGTTCTTGGCGTAATTCGGCTGCAGTTCAAAAAAATCGCCTTCGTCCGCGACTTTGTAAATGACCTCTTTAATGTCGTACGGCTGACTCGGATTGTTCGGCACGAGTGTATCGAGTGATTTTTCGATGCGCGCAAGTGAATCATCGGTGGCGCGTCGCGGCGAACGTTGGCGATTGCTGGACGGCAAAAAGTTAACAAACCGCCGCGTCATCAACAGCGCATCGACATCATCGGCAAACGCCAAATCGGCGACGCCGGAACGCGTGGTGTGCGTGCGCGCACCGCCCAAATCTTCGGCCGACACCTCCTCATGGGTGACCGTCTTGACCACTTCCGGCCCGGTGACGAACATATAGGAACTGTCCTCGACCATAAAAATAAAATCGGTAATCGCCGGCGAATACACCGCCCCGCCGGCGCACGGCCCCATCACCAATGAAATCTGCGGCACCACGCCCGACGCCAACACGTTGCGTTGAAACACTTCGGCATAACCGCCGAGCGAAGCGACGCCTTCTTGAATGCGCGCGCCGCCGGAATCGTTGATGCCGATAATCGGCGCGCCAACCTTCATCGCCTGGTCCAACACCTTGCAAATTTTTTCCGCGTGCGCCTCGGATAACGAGCCGCCGAACACGGTGAAATCCTGACTGTAAATAAACACCAACCGCCCGTTAATCGTGCCGTAGCCGGTGACCACGCCGTCGCCGGGCACGCTTTTGTCGTGCATATCAAAGTCGGTGCAACGATGCTCGACAAAAATATCCCACTCCTCAAAACTGTCGTCGTCAAACAACACCTCAATCCGCTCACGCGCGGTCAACTTGCCCTTGGCATGCTGCGCCGCAATCCGCGCCTCACCGCCGCCCAGTTTTGCTTGGGCGCGTTTCTCTTCGAGTTGTTTGATGATTTCCTGCATGGTGGTGAAGTGGTTGGTTTCAGTTAATGGTTACTTGTTAATCGTCACTCGTCACTCGTTGTTACTCGTTAAAGTAAACGTGTACTGATGATGATTGAATAAACGTCGTCGATGCAATTTACGCCGCGCGCTTGCGCAAAATCCCCAACACCTCCTCCGCCGCATCCAACACATTCGCGCCGGGACCAAAAATCGCGGCAACGCCTTCGTTGCGCAATGCATCGTAATCGGATGGCGGGATGACACCGCCGCAGACCACGGTGATGTCGTCGCAGTTTGCCGCGCGCAATGCGTTCATTACGCCGGGCACCAAGGTGCGGTGGCCGCCGGCTTGGGTTGAGATGCCGAGAAGGTGCACGTCGTTTTCCATCGCTTGGCGCACGGCTTCTTCGGGGGTTTGGAACAGCGGGCCCAAATCGACATCGAAGCCGATGTCGGCGAAGGCGGTGGCGATGGTTTTGGCGCCGCGGTCGTGGCCGTCTTGCCCGAGTTTGACCACCAACATTCGCGGGCGGCGGCCGGCTTGTTGTTCGAATGCGCGCACTTGTTCCTGCACGCCGTTAAATTGTCGGTCGCCTTGATACAACGCGCCATAGACGCCGCCGACCGAGCGCATCGGCGCACGATGTCGACCGTATACTTTTTCCAACGCGGCGGAAATTTCGCCGACCGAGGCGCGGGCGCGCGCGCAATCAATCGCCGCTTCCAACAATTCGCCGCACGGCGCGGCGCGTTCGGTTTGTTCGGCGACTTTTGTTAATGCATCGAGCGCTTGTTGGCAGCGCGCCGCATCGCGCTCGGCGCGCACGCGTTTTAATCGGTCGATTTGCGTTGCGCGCACCGCGCGATTGTCAATCACGCGAATGTCGATTTCATCATCAATAGGCGGGCGGTGGCGGTTGACGCCGACAATCACTTCGTCGGCGCGGTCGATGCGCGCTTGACGCGCCGCGGCCGCCTCTTCGATTCGCATCTTCGGCATGCCGGTTTCGACCGCCGCGGTCATGCCGCCGAGTTGTTCGACTTCGTCGATGAGTTTGCGCGCTTCGGTTGCCAAGCCGTGCGTTAAACTTTCCAAATAATACGAACCGCCGAGCGGGTCGATGACGCGCGTTAAGCCGGCTTCATCGCGCAACATTAACTGCGTGTTGCGCGCAATGCGCGCGGAAAATTCGGACGGCAACGCCAACGCTTCGTCGAATGAATTGGTGTGCAGCGACTGCACACCGCCGAGCACCGCGGCCAACGCTTCGATGGTGGTGCGCACGATGTTGTTGTACGGGTCGCGCCCGGTCAAACTCACCCCGGAAGTTTGGCAATGCACGCGCAACATTAACGAACGCGCATCGCGCGGCGCAAAATGCCGCCGCATTAATTCGCACCACAACGCGCGCGCCGCGCGCAACTTGGCGACCTCCATAAAGAAATTCATGCCGACGCCGAAGAAGAACGACAACCGCGGCGCAAACGCATCGACTTCCAAACCGGCATCGATGGCCGCGCGCACGTATTCGACGCCGTCGGCGAGCGTGAAGGCGAGTTCCTGCACGCAAGTTGCGCCGGCCTCCTGCATGTGATAGCCGGAAATCGAAATCGGATTAAAACGCGGCATGGCTTTGGCGGTGTGCGCAATGATGTCGGCGACGATTTTCATCGATGGCGCGGGCGGGTAAATGTAGGTGTTGCGCACCATGAATTCCTTCAAGATGTCGTTTTGCAATGTGCCGGATAATTTGGCGCGCGCCACGCCGGACTCGTCGGCCGCGACCACATACATCGCCATCACCGGCAACACCGCGCCGTTCATGGTCATCGACACCGAGATGGCATCGAGCGGAATCGAATCGAACAAAATCTTCATGTCCTCGACGCTGTCAATCGCAACGCCGGCTTTGCCGACATCGCCTTCGACGCGCGGATGGTCGGAGTCGTAGCCGCGATGCGTCGCCAAATCAAACGCCACCGACAAGCCGGTTTGTCCGGCGGCGAGGTTGGCGCGATAAAACGCGTTGGATTCTTCGGCGGTGGAAAAGCCGGCGTATTGGCGAATCGTCCACGGGCGATTGGCGTACATGCTGGCGCGCACGCCGCGCGTATAAGGCGGCGCGCCGGGCAGGCCGATGTCTTCAAGTTGCGCCAAATCTTCGGCGGTATACAACGGCTTGACGCCGACGCCTTCGGGGGTTTGCCAAATCAATTCATCCGCCGTGCGCGTGCGCAACTCCTCGGCGGCGCGTTGCCGCCAATCGGTTAAATCATCCTGTCGGTTGGATTTTTTTGCCATCGGATGCACCGGGCGATGTTGGTTTGAGTCGCGTTTGTCGATGCATCAATCCGTCGATGCATCTTTTTGCAGTTACGATTGCAGTTGTGTTTGTAGTTACGTTTGCACTACACCTGCAATTTATCCTGCAGTTACATTTGTCAGTTACGTCCGCAATTAAATTAATGTCGCATTAATCTTAACGCGCACACTGCAATCGTGCAATGCGGATGTGTGATGTGAATGTGAAATGTCGATGTGTAATGTCGATGCGCAATATCGATGTGTGATGTCGATGTGCGATGTCAATAAACAAGTTTAACGCGTTTACAAATTTAATGTCGTGCAGTCGTACGGTCGTACGGCGGCTTAATGATTGCCATCCAAAAACGCGCGCATTTTTGTCAACAATTGCGCGGCGTCGGTGTCGATGATAATCGCGTCGATGTCGGGCGCCTTAACAAACCCCTCGTCCACCGCCTGTTGCAACACGCCGCCGAGCGCATCGTAATAACCGCGCACGTTTAAGATGGCGCACGGTTTTTGATGAAAGCCAAGCGCAGCCCAAGCGGTCACTTCGAACAACTCCTCAAACGTGCCCAAGCCGCCGGGCATCGTAATAAAGCCGTCCGACAACCGCGCCATCAACGCCTTGCGTTCATGCATGTCGCCGACCACCTCCAATTTGGAAAGCCGCGTATGCGCGACTTCCTTCTCGAGCAACTTGCGCGGAATCACGCCGATGACTTCGCCGCCCTGCGACAACACGCGGTCGGCGATGCGTCCCATCAAACCAATCTGCCCGCCGCCATACACCAACCCAATCCCGCGCCGCGCCAATTCATCGCCAAGCGCATTGGCGGCGTCAACATACTCGACGCGCTTACCCCGCTTCGACCCGCAAAAAACGCAGATACGCTTCATCACACTCGGCTTTTCATTATCCATCGGCATTGCCGCGCGATTGTAGCAGGTTTGTGCGGCGGCACACTATTCAAATTGTAGAAACTACAAGCCGGTCTTAAACAACACAAACGCGCCGTTTTTTAAATGCATCAACTTTTCCACGGATAAATCCGCCGGCAACGATGTTGACGCGCAATCAAATGCCGTTCGCATTTTATTAATCGCGTTACTTTCCGCTTGTGCATAATCGTCATGCGGAATTGCGGGAACCGCCATCGACAACGTGTCATCTTCAATCTGCGGATATTTTTTGGGGTTGAGGATGTTGGCGTCGCTGACGACCTCGGACATCACGCGCATGCGAATGCTGACCGACGCATCCTCGTTTTTTCGGGTCTTGGAAAGATGATGTTGTTCCCACTCCAAGTCGAGCATTTCGCGCGCCGCGCGTTGCGCGCGCGAATTGTTGGAAAGCCCGCTGTCTTCGATTGCATGCGCAAACGAATCGCCCAATGCCGAGCGAATGTTTTCTCTTGCGCCCAACGTCTCGAAAAAAGCGCCGTGCACCAAACACACTTTATAGTTTGTGTTTCTGCATCCGCGAACAAGATAATACACTTCGCGCTCCTCGAGGTCATAAGGACTTCGCCCATCGTTTGCTTCGATTTCCCCGTAGTAATTGCTCGTCGGTGATATGTGCACGCGAATATTTTTGATTGCGCTGGGAACGGTTGAGTTGAAGGAGGCAATCGAATACGTCCCTCGTGAATCCTTTATCTCAACAAACTCGCCGCCCGGAAACATCGGGTTTTGCGGGTTTGTGCGCAACACCAAGTCGGGAAATTTCCCGACGCCACGACAGGCAATCAAATCGTCGCGTAATGCAAGACGTTCGACATCAAGCGCATTCGACCTCAAGTTGCCGCGACGTTGATAGATGTCATAAAACAGATGATACGCCGACGCCGTCATCGTAATGGTTGGAATGTTGTTGGTTGCCGGCGCCTTCCGATTTTCCCCAAATCGCCGCCAAGTTTTGGGTGTGACGATAGTAATGAAAAAATTTTTCCGCATCGTCGGATTCGCGCGGGTTGTGCACTCGACGCTTAATGCAGGACACATTGTGCGGGTCAATTTCCACGCCGATGGATTGTCGATTCAATTGGTTTGCAACGACCAGCGTTGTGCCGGTGCCGGCAAACGGGTCAAACACCGTATCGCCCCTGCACGAAGACGACAATATGATTCTAAGCAACAAGGCAATCGGCGATTGTTGTTTGTGAAAACGTTGACCATCCTCGGCGCGCACCGGTTCGGCGCCGGCGTAATAACCGGAAGTTAACTCGCGAACATCATCCCAAACATCGGTCACATAAACGCCGCTATCCCTTGCCCGCCGATGATGCGGCATGATTGGCAAATCGATTCGCAACTTGTTAAATACGCGCGCCTTAACGCCGTTTGTCGCCAGCGCAATAATTTGGTAATGCTTGCCGAATCGATGCTTGGACGGCACCGCCGACGCCATTTTTTTCCAAACAATTAAATTTTGAAACGCCCAACCGGCGTCGCGCAATGCGGATAAAACAAACTCGGCGTTTTTTTCCCGCTGCATAAAGTAAATCGCGCCGCCCGGCCGCGTCTTTTCGCGCAAGGCCGACAAAATGTCGACAATCCAACCCCAATAGAATTGTTCGGTTTGGTTGTCGTTAAAGTGACGGTAAAAGCGCCCTTGATTAAAAGGCGGGTCGAGAAAAGCAAGGTCAATTTGCCGCTCGGTTTTTTGCAACCAACGCAAGCAGTCGCCTTGAACCACTTCAGGTTGCGGCTTCATTTGATTCATTCGAAGTGTCGAAATTATTCCGTGCGGTGTTTGCCGATAGTATTTATCATTTGTAAACGCATGTCAACCGTCGCTTGCGACCGCACCGCACCCGGCAAATTCGGTTATACTGCGCGGGTCTTCCAACATCAACCACCTACGGATATGACTCACCAACACATTAAGATGCCGCAAGACGGCGACAAAATCGTTGTTCGCGACGGGCAACTGCAGGTTTCCGACCATCCGATTTTGGGGTGCATCGAAGGCGACGGCATCGGCGCGGATATCACGACGGCGGCGTTGCGCGTTTGGGATGCGGCGGTGGCGAAGGCGTACGGCGATAAACGTGCGGTGCGCTGGTGCGAATTGTTTATGGGCGAAAAAGCCGCCGGGTTGTACGGCGGCGATTATTTTCCCGATGAAACATTGGCCGCGATTAAGGAATTGGTCGTGTCGATTAAAGGCCCGTTGACTACGCCGATTGGCGGCGGCTTTCGTTCGTTGAATGTGTCGCTGCGTCAAGAGTTGGATTTGTACGCCTGCGTGCGTCCGGTGCGTTATTTTCCCGGCGTGCCGTCGCCGTTGCGCAAGCCGGAGGAAGTCGATGTCGTCATCTTCCGCGAAAACACCGAGGATGTTTACGCCGGCATCGAATATCAAAGCGGCACCGAACAAAACAAAAAACTCGCGAAGTTTTTGCGCGATGAACTCGGCGCCAAATTTCACGAAGACGCCGGGCTTGGCGTCAAGCCGGTCAGCGCACTCGGCTGCAAGCGGCTGGTGCGCAAGGCGATTCAATACGCCATCGAGCGCAATCGCAAAAGCGTCACCTTGGTGCATAAAGGCAACATTATGAAATACACCGAAGGCGCGTTTCGCAATTGGGGCTACGAAGTGGCGACGCGCGAATTTCGCGAACACATCATCACCGAAGACGAATTGTGGGAACAACACGACGGCAACCCGCCGCCCGACAAAATCGTCATCAAAGACCGCATCGCCGACATTATGTTTCAGTTGTTGTTGTTGCGCCCGGCTGAGTTCGATGTCATCGCCACGACCAACTTAAACGGCGATTATTTATCCGATGCATTGGCCGCCGAAGTCGGCGGCGTCGGCATCGCCCCCGGCGCCAACATCGCCGACCATGTTGCGGTGTTCGAAGCCACCCACGGCACCGCCCCCAAATACGCCAACCAAAACAAAGTCAACCCGTCATCGCTGCTGTTCTCCGGCGTGATGATGCTCGATTACATCGGCTGGACTGAAGCGGCGGCGTTAATTAACGAGGCGTTCGTCGCCGTACTCGCCGACAAAACCGTCACCTACGACTTCGCCCGATTGATGCCTGATGCGGTTACCGTATCGACTGGTGGGTTTGCTGATGCGTTGATTGCGAAGATTAACGGTTAATCGAAGAGTGCCATGAAAGCAAGCAAACAACTCGCCTTAAAGCCAAACACGCTTTACAGCGGCGATTGTTTGGATGTCATGCGCGAATGGCCCGACAATTGCGTTGACCTTATTTATTTGGACCCGCCGTTTAATTCCAAGGCGAACTACAATATTTTATTCGGCAAGGATAACAAAGGGCGCGCCTTGGATGAACTTGCGCAATTTACCGCATTTCAAGACACATGGCATTACACTACGCCGGCGCATGACCGAATCACCGCAATAATCGGCGACACGCAACACCCGGTGCACAAATCGATTGACGGGCTGGTTCGGATTATTCCCGAAAGCCCGATGCTTGCATATGTCAGTTACATGGCTGAACGCGTCGTCGAGATGCAACGAATCCTGAAAGACAGCGGCAGTTTGTATTTGCATTGCGACCCGACCGCATCGCATTATTTGAAGATTGCTTTGGACGAGATTTTCGGCAAGGCGAACTTTCAAAACGAAATCGTTTGGCATTACACCGGCGGCGGGCGAAGCAAAAAATACTTCTCGCGTAAACATGACATTATTTTCATGTACGTAAAAAACCCAAAGATAAACGTTTTTAATGTTGATGCCATTCGCATTCCATACAAGGAAACCAGCGGTTATGCGAAGGCGGGCATCACGGCAAAATCCGGCAAGCATTACAAACCTCACCCAAAAGGGACCCCGGTCGACGACGTTTGGAATATTCCAATCATCAATCCGCTTTCAAATGAACGGCTCGGTTACCCAACGCAAAAACCGCTTGCGCTGTTGGAGCGAATCGTTGAGGCCAGTTCGGCCAAGGGCGATTTGGTACTGGACCCATTTTGCGGGTGCGGCACGGCCGCGCACGCTTCGCAAAACTTGCGGCGCAATTTTCTCGGCATAGACATCTCCATTTATGCGCTGGATAAAATATGCAAAGTGCGATTAAAAGACACCAAGAACTTAAAAGTGATGGGGTTGCCGACCAGTTATGCGGCGGCGAGCGAAATGGACCCTTTTATGTTTGAACAGTGGGCGGTGACTCGCCTGCAGGGGTTTTATCCCAACAATAAACAAACCGGCGACGGCGGCGTGGACGGACGCGCCACCTTGTTGCACAAACCCGAAGGCGAAGACGGATTGGTGATTGCACAAGTGAAAATGGGCAATCCGTCGCCCGATGCGCAACGCGCCTTGTTGTCGAAAATCATCGGCGGCAAAGCCAGCATGGGCGTGTTTATCACATTGGCGAAAATTAACCAAACCCCGACCATGCGCGAAGTGATTCGCGATGCCGGTGTCTATCAACTTCGCGGCGGCGAAAAGAAGCATCCGCGCATGCGATACTGGTCAATCGAGGAATACTTCAACGGCATTGAACCGCCATTGCCGGAAATGGTGCCGACCCGGGAAGAAACCCAACAGGATTTGCTGACCGGCATATAAACGAACATTGGCCGCTTTTCGCACCGCGCAAAAAAAACAATGCGCCAACCGCCGCCATACATTAAAATAACGCCGTCGCAACAATAATCGCTTTTGCTTAAATTATAGTTTGTTGAAATTATGTCAAAACCAAAAATTATTTTATTGATTGTCGTCGCATTGCTGGCGGCGGGATTGATATATCTCGGCCCCGACCAATACCTAAACCTCGCCTATGTGCAATCCAAACTCGGCGAACTCATCGATTATCGGCGCGCGCATCCGGTGCAGGCGGCGTTGTTGTATGCGGGGTTGTATGTTGCGGTGACCGCCGCTTCGATTCCCGGGGCGTTGATTTTGACGTTGGCGTCGGGGGCGATTTTTGGGTTTGTGGTTGGGGCGTTGATTGTTTCGGTGGCGTCGACCTTGGGCGCGACGATTGCGTTTTTGATTGCGCGTTATTTGTTTGATGATTGGGTGCAGCGACGCATGGGCGAACGGCTCGCCAACATTCGCGAACGTTTTCACGCCGAAGGCGCGTTGTATTTGTTTTCGATTCGCTTGGTGCCGGTGTTTCCGTTTTTTGCGGTGAACTTGGTGATGGGGTTGACCTCGATAAACACCGGCGCATACATGGCGGCGTCGTTTTTGGGCATGCTGGCGCCGAGCATGGTGTTTGTTAACGCCGGCACGCAGTTGGCGTCGTTGGATTCGATTGCCGGCTTGTTGTCGGTGCGGGTGATTGCGTCGTTTATGTTGCTCGCCGCGTTTCCATACATCGCCAAATATTTTGTTAAAGCGCTGCGCGCCAAACGCGCACGATAACCCAATGCCATCCGCCAACCGCCGCGCCAAAAACGACGCCAACTTAATCGTCATCGGCGCCGGCAGCGCCGGGTTGGTCAGCGCCTACATCGCCGCGGCCGTCAAAGCCAAAGTGATTTTAATCGAACAGGATGCAATGGGCGGCGATTGTTTGAACCGCGGTTGCGTGCCGTCCAAGGCATTGATTGCCTCGGCGAAATTTTTGCATAACATTAAACGCGCGCGCGAATACGGCGTGCACACCGCAAGCGCGCAGTTTAAGTTTGCCGAAGTGATGCGTCGCGTGCATGAAATCATCGAAGCGATTGCGCCGCATGATTCGATTGCGCGTTATCAATCGCTCGGCGTCGAAGTTGTCAGCGGACGCGCCGAGATGACATCGAAGCATTCGGTCGTCGTCGCACAAGCCGACGGACAACGCCGCGAATTGCGCGCGCGCAACATCATCATCGCCACCGGCGGCGAACCGTTTGTGCCGCCGATTGACGGCATCGAACAAGTCGATGCGTTGACCTCCGACGATGTTTGGCATTTGCGCGAACTGCCCGAGCGGCTGTTGGTGCTCGGCGGCGGCCCGATTGGCTGCGAATTGGCGCAATGCTTCGCGCGTTTTGGCAGCCGGGTAACGATGGTCGAGATGTTGCCGCAAATTATGATTCGCGAAGACGCCGAGATTGCCGCGCACATCGCCGAAGTGTTGACCGCCGAAGGCGTCGAGTTGCGCGTTGCGCATCGCGCCGAACAATTCGAAGTGCGCGACGGCAAAAAAATTCTGCATTGCGACCACAACGGCAAACGCGCATCGTTTGAATTTGACCGCGTACTCATCGCGGTCGGACGCGCCGCGCGCATCCAAGGGTTTGGGCTGCAACAACTCGACATCCCCATCGGCAAACGCCGCACGATTGAGACCGATGATTATCTGCAAGCCGGCTATCCGTCGGTGTATGCATGCGGCGACGTGGTCGGGCCGTATCAATTCACCCACGCGGCGGCGCATCAGGCTTGGTATGCAACCGTCAATGCATTGTTTCGTCCGTTCAAACGTTTTAAGGCCGATTATCGCGTGATGCCGTGGGCGACTTACACCGACCCGGAAGTCGCGCGCGTCGGCTTAAACGAACTCGACGCCGCCGAACGCGGCGTGCCTTATGAAGTGACGCGTTATGATTTGGCCGAGTTGGACCGCGCGTTGACCGACGGACAGGCGCGCGGTTGCGTCAAGGTGTTGACCGCACCCGGCAAGGACAAAATTCTCGGGGCAACGATTGTCGGCGCGCATGCCGGCGATTTAATCGCCGAGGTGGTGTTGGCGATGCGCCACGGGCTTGGGCTGAACAAAATCCTGCAGACGATTCACGCCTATCCAACTTGGATGGAAGCCAATAAATTTGTCGCCGGCAATTGGCGGCGCGAACACGCCCCGCAATGGGCGTTGTCGGCGTTGGAAACGTTTCACCGTTGGCGGCGGTAACGGTTGTTTGTTGTCACTTGCACTTGCACTTAAAATTAAAAATGAAACTTAAACTTAAATTCCACATTATCTTTTGTTGCGATGCATTTGCAACAACACTTGCAACACCGTTTGCGACGGCGTTGCCTTAATCGTCAACTTAAGCGTTAACGTTAATCAACGTTTACTCCTGAATCTTCACCAAGGTCCGCCCCCAATTCGACCCGTCAAAATAACCGGCGAACGTGCCGGGCAATTCATCGAAGTTAATTTCGCGGGTGACGATTGCATCCAACTTGCCCGGCTTTAAATCGCCGCCGAGTCGCGTCCAAATTTCATTGCGCACCGCCGGCGGCATTTCAATCGAGTTGATGCCGAGCAACGACACGCCGCGCAAAATGAACGGCATCACCGTCGTCGTCAGTTTAAAATCATCGACCAAGCCGATGCTGGCGATGTTGCCCCACGGTTTGACGGTGCGCGTAAGCCACGCCAACGTCTCGCCGCCGGCGTTGTCCACCGCCCCGCCCCACAGCGCCTTTTCCAGCGGGCGTTTGCCCATCTCGAGCGTGTTGCGGTCGACAAAATCGCTTGCGCCGAGTTCGCGCAAATAATCGTGTTGCGCGCTTTTGCCGGTGAAGGCGACGACCGAAAAACCGATTGCGCTTAAGATGTTGACGGCGATGCTGCCGACTCCGCCGCTTGCGCCGGTGACGATAATCGGGCCGAGGTCGGCGGTTTGTCCGTTTTGTTGCATGCGCGCAACCGCCATCGCCGCGGTAAAGCCGGCGGTGCCGAGCGCCATCGCTTCGCGCAACGATAAACCATCGGGCAGCGGCACGACATTGTCCGCTTTGATGCGCGCGACTTCGGCATAGCCGCCGTCGGCGGTTTCCGACAAGCCGCCGCCGCACGCCAACACTTCATCGCCTTCGCGAAATCGGTCGTCGTCGGATTGCATCACCACGCCGGATAAATCAATGCCGCCGTTCAACGGATACTGCCGCAGGATTTTGCCGCGCCCGCTGGCCGCCAATGCATCCTTAAAATTAACGCCCGACCACAGCACTTTAATCAGCACTTCGCCGGCGGTCAGTTGTTGCGGTTGCATCTCGACAAAATCGGCGATGATTTTGTCGTCCGCTTGATTGATGCGATAGGCGCGAAACGAGGACATGGATTTTCTCGGTGGGTTAAGGTGAATGAAAAAAGTTAATTAAAAAAATTAAGTGCGAATGTTACTTTTAATTGTTACGCATAAAGGTTGCTTACAATGTGTGCGGTAAAAATAATAAAGTAACAAATTAATAAACAAACCAAAATGTAACTCAACGTCAATGACAACGACCATGAATTGTCTTGATGTTAACTGCGTCGATGCAACGGACTGCTGCGCGGAAAATGCGCGCGCAAAAATTCCATCTGGTCGGCGAGAATGCGCCGCCCCTGCAGATAAATATATTCGGCGTGAGTCGGCGTAAACGGCACGGCCAACAATTCCATCCCGGCTTGTTGCGGGGTTGCGCCGGCTTTGCGATTGTTGCAGCGAATGCAGGCGGTCACCACGTTGTTCCAACTGTCGCCGCCGCCTTGGCTGAGCGGCGTAACATGGTCGCGCGACAATCGACGCGGCGGAAACTTGCCGCCGCAATACATGCACATGCAATCGTCGCGCGCAAACAACGGCAGATTATGCAGCGGCGGAATGTAATCGCCGCGAACTTTGCCTGCGGCGTGATGATTGCCGTGCGTGGCGATAATCGAGTTGACGTTAACCACACTCTGCAACCCGTTGCGACGGTTGACGCCGCCGCGTATGCACAGTGAATTCGACCCGCAGGTGTAGGCGATTTGCCCGAGGCACTGCATCGTTACCGCGCGCTTGAAGTCAATCCACTCAAGCGGCATGCCGGAAGCGTCGGTTCTTAATATCGGTTGGGTTGGCGCAAACATTGCAAGGCACCGGATAAATGTCACAAACTGCGCGCCAGTGTAGCACAATTTAACCGCGCCACGCCGCGACCAACGCCAAGATGATGTGCAGCGCAACGTTGGTGAACGCGCCGGCCAACGCATCGTCGAGCATTATCCCCCAACCGCCGCCGACGCGTTTATCGATAATGTTAATCGGCCACGGCTTAACGATGTCAAAAAAACGAAACAGCACAATCGCGCCAACCAATGCGCCGAGCGAAGGCGGCACAAAGCACAGCGCAATCCATAAACCAACCACTTCATCCCAAACAATCGCGGCGTGGTCGTGAGACCTAAGCGATTGCGCGGCGCGCGCGCAAATCGGCGCGCCGCACAACAACGCCAACGCCACCGCGCCGACATACTGCGCATCGGTTAATTGCGCAAGCGCGATGTACAGCGCCGCGCCGAGCAACGTGCCGACGGTGCCCGGTGCAATTGGTGCAAGCCCGGCGCCAAAACCAAGCGCGATGAAATTCGAACCGCTTGCGAATAAATCGCGGCGCGTCACTCGGCGTTTAGTCGAAGTCATCGCGCACCGCCCGGGCGACGCGGTCGAGCACCGCGTTGATGTATTTATAAGCGTGTTCGGCGCAAAACAATTTGGCGAGTGTCACCGCTTCATCAATCACGGTCTTGGTCGGCACCGACGGCGCAAAGGCGAGTTCAAACGCGCCGAGTCGAACGATCGCCTGCGCCAACCAATCCATCGAATCGGCGTCGCGTTCCGATTGCGCGGCAATCAACGCGTCCAACTCGTCGACATGCGCCGGGATTTGCGTGATTAACTCGAGGAAATAATCGAAGGCCGCGCCGGTTAAGTTTTCATCGGCGATGAAGCGTTCCTTAATTTGTGCGCGCGGTTGACCGGTGAGCCGCCATTGATACAACGCCTGCACCGCGCACCGCCGCGCCAATCGTCTGCCGCGCACCGCCATTTACAATCCTTGTTGCGCGCACTGTTGCGTTAACTCGACCATCCGCATCGCGGCTTTGGCCGCGTCGGCGCCGCGGTTTAATCGATTCGGGTCGGCGCGTTGCAATGCATCGTCGGCGTTGTCGGTGGTCAACACGCCAAAAATTACCGGCGCATGCGCGGTTAAATTGAGCGTCATTATGCCGCGCGCGCATTCGCCGGCGACATAATCAAAATGCGGCGTCGCGCCGCGAATCACCGCACCGAGCGCGATGATTGCATCGTGTTTTTTTGCGCGCTGCAGTTTTGCGCAAAGATGCGGGATTTCCATTGCGCCCGGCGTCCAAAAACAATCGATGCGCGAATCGACCACGCCGGCGGCATGCAGTTCATCGACGGCACCGCCGAGCAACTTTTCGGTCACCGGCAAATTAAACCGCGCCACCACAATCGCATAACGCCCATCGCCGCGCGGCGCATCGTCCGAATCGAGGTTCATTATGAGTCCTTAAATTCAATGGTTAATTTATAACAACGTCAAGCAGCCAATTCAAAATTACAAGTTACAAGTTACAAATTACCAACCACCAATTACAACTCAACAAGTGCAAGTTACAAGTTAAAAAAATACAAGTCACAAATTACCAATCACAAACCGCAACAAAATTTAACCGTTGCAATGCGTTTACGTCCACTTGGCAAGTTGTTTCGCATCGGCGACATACGCGACGATTTCCAAACCGAATCCGGATAAGCCGTGCGTGCGGCGTTCGCGTCCGAGGGCGAGCATTTTGCCGACGCCCAAATCGGCGAGTATCTGACCGCCGGCACCGAGCATGCGCAGGTTGTGCGTGTCATCGAAGTGCGCGGCGTTGGCAAAGGAGGCGGTTGATGCAGTCGACTTCGGCTTGACGGTTTGCGCGGCGCGCGCATCGAGTTGTTGAAGATGTTGCACCAACGCCTGCGTCGATTCGCCGTATGACAATAACACAACCACGCCGCAATCGCGCGCTTGAATTGCAGCGAGCACATCGCCCAACGCCCAACTTTGCGGATGCGGATCGAGCGCCTCGAACAACAAGCCGCGATGCACATGCACGCGCACCGGCGTCGGTTGCGCGGCGCGCACCGCGCCATGCACCAACGCCAAATGCACGCCGCCGCAGGCGACATCGTTGTATACATAGGCGTCGAACTCGCCCTGCGGCAATCGCAATCGCCCGGCAAACGCGCGCGCCACGGTCGGGTCGTTTTGCATTCGATAGCCGATTAATTCGGCGATGGTGCCGATGCGGATGTCGTGCTTTTTGCCGAACGCGATTAAATCCGGCAACCGCGCCATGTTGCCGTCCGGGTTGAGCACTTCGCAAATTACGCTGGCCGGTTCAAAGCCGCACAGCCGCGCCAAATCCATGCCGGCTTCGGTGTGCCCGGCGCGCGTCAACACGCCGCCGGGTTGCGCCTTAATCGGGAAGATGTGGCCGGGGGTGACGATGTCGCCGGGCTGCGCATCGGCGCGCACCGCCGCGCGCACCGTGGTCGCGCGGTCTTGCGCCGAGATGCCGGTAGTGACGCCGCGCGCGGCTTCTATCGACACGGTGAAGTTGGTCGCAAAGCGCGCGTTGTTGCGCCCGACCATCAGCGGCAATTCCAATTGCGCGCAACGTTGTTCGCTGAGCGTCAGGCAAATTAAACCGCGACCGTGCGACGCCATAAAGTTAATGTGTTCGGCGGTAGCGCATTCGGCCGCGACCAGCAAATCGCCTTCGTTTTCACGGTCTTCGTCGTCGACCAAAATCACCATCTTGCCGCTTTGATAATCGGCGAGCAGTTGTTCAATCGAATCGACGCGCCGCGACGATTGTTGATTCGTCACCGTGCGCGACTCGGTGCGCGATGGTGCGCGCTTAACTTTTTTTGCGGTGGTTTTGGAGGTCGCCATCATTCACTCGCCGAATTGTTTTGCGCGGCAAACTGCGCAAGCCGATGCACATAACGCGCAATTAAATCAACTTCCAAATGCACGCGTGCGCCGGGCTGCAATGCACCCAAGGTGGTGTTGGCCAAAGTGTGCGGCACCAACATCACCGCAAACGCGCTGACACAGTGCGCGGCGCAATCATCGACCGTGTTGACGGTCAAGCCAACGCCGTCGACGGCTATCGACCCTTTCGGCGCAATCAATTTGCCGAGCGATTGCGCGGTTTCAAATGTCATCCGCACAAATGCATTGTCGCAAGTTTGTCGTGCGGTCACCACGCCAACGCCGTCGACATGCCCGCCAACCAAATGCCCGCCGACCGGCGCATTAAACTCAAGCGCCGGTTCCAAGTTAACTTCGCGTCCGATTTGCCATTGACCGATTAAACATTTATCCAAAGTCTCAGCCGAGACGTCAAACCCAAGCCGCGCCGATTTTGCATCGAGCCGCGCCACCGTCAAACACGCGCCGTTGACCGCAACGCTGTCGCCGACCGCCGCGCGAAAATTCGCATCGTCCACCGCAATCTCCAACGCCGCACCGTCGCCGCACTGATTCGAATGCACCACACCGCGCGCGCGCACAATTCCGCTAAACACGGTCAACTCGCCCGCGACGTTGCGACTGTGGCGGCGACACTGTCGTCGACGACATCGTCATTGCGGTTAACTTGCACTGTCACTGTCACTTTCATTGTCATTGTCACTGTTACTTTCATCGTTACTTTTAATGGTGTCGTTACTGTTACCGTCACCATCACCGTCACCGTCATCGACCACATCCAACAACAACCGCACATCCGCGCCGATTAACGTCGCCTGACGAAACGCCAATCGGCGTTTAAAATGCCGCGCATCGAGCGAAGCCAAGCCCGGCAATGCAAACATTCCGCGCGCATCATCGCCAAGCAACCGCGCGGCGACATAAAGAATAATCTCATCGACCAACTCATCGGCGAGCAATGCCGTGCATAACCGCGCGCCGGCTTCGACCAACACTTCGTTAATTTCACGCGCCGCCAATTCGCGCATCACCGCGCGCAAATCCAACCGCCCATCGCGCAACGCACACGCCGCCACGATGATATCGCCTTGCGCCTGCGCCGCCAATTGCGCGCCGCATCGTACAACGGCATCGCGCCCGGCCAACACCAACACTTTGCCGGGCGGCTGCAACACTTTCGCATTCGCATCGATGCCAAGTGCGCCGTCCAACACAACGCGAAGCGGCTGATAGTTAATATCGATATCGATATCGATATCGACATCGACATCAGTGTCAACATTAACATTGGCATCGACGTTGGTGTCGGCGACGCGCGCGGTTAATTGCGGATTGTCATGCATCACAGTGCCGATGCCGGTCAAGATGGCTGAACTCATCGCGCGGCGTCGATGTACATCGGCGCGCGCAGCCGCGCCGCTAATCCATTGACTCTGCCCGTCGGCAAGCGCGGTTTTGCCATCGAGGCTGGCCGCGATTTTAAGCGCAACCCAAGGGCGACCTGCGCGCATGCGCATGCAAAAGCCGCGATTCAATTGTTCGGCGTGCGCGCGCTCGAGCCCGACGCACACTTCCACCCCGGCTTCGGTTAAGGCGGCGATGCCGGCGCCGTTGACGCGCGGGTTCGGATCCGGCATCGCAATCACCGCGCGCGCAATGCCGGCGTTAATTAATGACTCGACGCATGGCGGCGTGCGCCCATGATGCGCGCACGGCTCGAGGGTGATGTAGGCGGTGGTCGGGCGCGATTGCGATTGCGCGGCTTGCGCCAAGGCGACGGCTTCGGCGTGCGCATCGCCGGCGCGATGATGCCAGCCTTCGCCGACGACGTTGCCGTCGGCGACCAACACGCAACCGACGCGCGGATTGGGATGCACGCGCCCGTCGGCGTTTGCCGCCAATTGCAGGGCGCGCGCCATGTGGCGGCGGTCGTCGGCGTCAATGCTGCGATTAAAGGGCGCGCCGCCGGGCATGCGGGTTAATCTTTTTTGCCGCCGGCAAACAGGGAAAGTTTGGGCGCGCGCCGCGGCTCGGATTTTTTTGCGTCGCCGGCGTCGCGCTTCAAGCGCGCGACTTCATCGCCGAATGCATTGACATCGCGAAACCGTCGATACACCGAGGCAAAACGCACATACGCAACCTCGTCCAATTCGGCAAGTTCGGCCATCACCGCTTCGCCGATTTGCGCGGCGGCGATTTCGGCTTCGCCTTGATGGGTAAAGCGGCGCATCACCCGCTTGACCGCGCTTTCGACCGCCTCAGCCGCGACCGGACGTTTTTCCAACGCGCGCATCATGCCGTTGCGCAGGTTGTCTTCACAAAATTTTTCGCGCCGCCCGTCGGCTTTGACCACCAACGGCATCTCAAACACAACCTCTTCAAACGTCGTAAATCGCGCGTCGCACGCTTGGCATTCGCGCCGTCGCACGCGCTCGCCATCTTCGCCAAGTCGCGAATCGACGACGCGGGTGTCGGATGCAAAACAATACGGGCAGCGCATAAACGCATCGATGCGCCGGCTTAAGGCGCGGCGTCGGCGCCTTCTTTTTTAACCGGCGCCATGTGTTCGCGGGTGATGCCGAGCGCAATCACCGCCGGGCTGGCGACAAAGATGGAGGAATAGGTGCCGATGATGACGCCGACCAACAACGCCAGCGAAAACCCGCGAATCACTTCGCCGCCAAACAACAGCAATGTCAACACGACGATTAAGGTGGTCAGCGAAGTCAACACGGTGCGCGGCAAGGTTTGGTTGATTGCGCGGTTGATGATTTCCGGCACTTGGTTTTTGCGCATCTTGCGGAAGTTTTCGCGGATGCGGTCGTATACCACGATGGTGTCGTTGAGTGAATAACCTATCACCGCCAACACCGCGGCCAACACCGACAGTGAAAAATCAAATTGAAAAATCGAAAACACGCCGAGCGTGATGATGACATCGTGCGCCAACGCAATCACCGAACCGACCGCAAAGCGCCATTCAAATCGAAAGGTGACGTAAATCAAAATGCCAATCAATGCGTACAACATCGCCAAGCCGCCTTGGTTGGTGAGTTCATCGCCGACTTGCGGCCCGACGAATTCGACGCGCCGCATCTGCACGCGGCATTCGGCGGCGCCGTCGCCGCTTACGCATTGCTGCAGCCCGCCCGGGGCGCTGTCGATTAATTCCTCGTCAAACGGCGCGCGCAACACGCCGACCAAGCGCTCGCCGAGTCGCGCGGCTTGTTCGGATTGCGCGTCGCCGGCCGGCAGGCGCACCAATACATCGCGCGCCGTGCCGAAATGCTGCACGACCGCGTCGGCAAAGCCGCCGTCGGACAGGGTGGTGCGCACCGTTTCAATCTCTATCGGCTGTTCATAGCCGACTTCGACCAAGGTGCCGCCGCTGAAATCGATGCCGAAATTTAAGCCGCGCAAAAACAACGACGCCAACCCGGCCGCTATCAACGCCAGCGAAAGCGCCGCTGCGATGTGGCGCCCGGCGATGAAGTTGATGCGGGTTTGTTCGCGAAAAAATTCCATTAATTAAATTGGGTGAAGTGGTTGATGAAGTGCGGCGAAGCGCAACGGAGTCGAATGAACTTGATAAGAATTAACCAACAATCAAATCAAAGTTAAATGTAAGTTAAATGCAAGTTAAATGAGAATCCAATGAGAATCAAACAAAAATTAAATCGACAACTTCGCGACTTTTTTGCCGCCATAACGCCAATTGATAATCGCGCGGGTAAACATAATCGCGGTGAACATCGACGTTAAGATGCCGATGCTCAAGGTAACCGCAAAGCCCTTAATCGGCCCGGTGCCGAAATTAAACAGCACAATCGCGGCGATTAAGGTTGTGATGTTGGCGTCGACAATCGTCAGCAAGGCGCGGTCATAGCCGATGTGAATGCTGGCTTGCGGCGAGTTGCCGTTGCGCACCTCTTCGCGGATGCGCTCGAAAATCAGCACGTTGGCATCGACCGCCATGCCGACGGTGAGCACGATGCCGGCGATGCCCGGCAATGTCAGCGTCGCCTGAAACATCGACAGCACGGCGACCATCAGCACCAAATTGACGGTCAATGCAACCGTGGCGGTTGCGCCGAACATGCGGTAATACACCAGCATAAACACCAGCACCAACAAAAACCCGGCCATCACCGAGGCGAAGCCGCGACTGATGTTGGCTTGACCGAGGCTTGGGCCGACGGTGCGTTCTTCGACGATTTCGACCGGCGCAGCCAAGGCGCCGGCGCGCAACATCAACGCCAAATCGCGCGCTTCGGCGACGCTGTCCAAGCCTTCAATCTGAAACCGTTTGCCCAGTTGGTCGCGAATCACCGGCGCGGTCAACACTTCCTCGATTTTGCCGGTTACGCGAATCGGCCGGCCTTGTGCGCCGCGTTCGATGTTGCCGTCTTCGTCGCGCTTGACTTGCGAGGTGGTTTCCAAATACACCACGGCCATTCGATTGCCGACATTGGCGCCGGTCACTTGTTGATTGATGCGCGCGCCGGCCGCGTCCAGCGTGATGCTGACAATCGGCGAGCCGGATTGGGTGTCGATGCTCGCGGCCGCATCGATGATGTTTTCGCCCGAATACACGACCCGCTTAAACAACAAAATGCGCCGGTCGTCGCGGAATTTATACAGGCGCGAACCGGGCGGCGCGCGCCCATTGTCGACCGAGGCGGCGTTGCGCTCTTCATCGACCAGACGAATCTCCAGCGTCGCCGCGCGCCCCAAAATGCGTTTGGCGCGCGCGGTGTCCTGCACGCCCGGCAGTTGAATCACCAATCGGTCTTCGCCTTGTTGCTGCACCACCGGCTCGGCGACGCCGAGTTGGTCGATGCGATTGCGAAGCGCGGTCATGTTTTGTTCGAGCGCAAAGGTTTTAATCTCGGCGATGCGTTCGGCATCGAGCGCGACAATCAATGCGCCGTCGCGCGAGGCGTCTTCGCGCGCGCGCAATTCGGGCAGTTGCCCTTCGATTAAGTTAACCGCTTGTTCGAGTTTGCCCGGGTCGCGCAACGCCACTTCAATTTCGCCGGCCGAAGTGACGCGCACATTGCGATAGCGCACCAGCCCGTCGCGCAACACGCTTTTGATGTCGCCGACATAGCGTTCGCGCGTGCGCCCGAGCGCGCTTTCCATATCGACCTCGAGCAGAAAATGCACGCCGCCGCGCAAATCCAACCCGAGATACATCGGCTTGGCGCCGGAGTTGGTCAACCAAGTCGGCGCGCCGGACAGCAGCGTCAATGCGGTGGTGTAGCCGTTGCCGAGCCGCCGCTCAATCACATCGCGCGCGCGCAGTTGGTCTTCGCTGTCGATAAAACGAATCTTGATGCTGTCGGCGTCGCGCGCCATCGCCTTGACCAAAATCGACTCGGTGTCCAACGCCGCCTCGACATTGGCAAGCGTTTCGGCATCGACGGCCCAGCCGCGCGCGCCGCGAATTTGGATGCCCGGGTCGTTGCCAAACACATTCGGCAACGCATAAAACACGCCGACCGCCAAGACCAGCGTAATCATCAGGTGCTTCCACCAAGCGGTTTGATTTAACATCGAGTTAACACATTAATGGTCGGCGACAACCGGTCGACGCGGGATTGGACGGCGAGTTGCCGAAAGATTTTCGTACACAATTGTTGGCTGGCGTACGCGACAAAACAAGCCGCCGATTATACGCCGCCGCCTTGCCAAGCGCAACGCACGCGCGGCTGGTTATTTGATGCGCGCGCCGCCGCCCGAATCGTCAATGCGCCAATGCCGATGAAACACGCTGTCGGTTTGCCGCACCGCGCAACAATCGCGGTCGTAAATCGTGCAACTGGCAATCTCCGGAATGTACAGATGCAACGACACCGAACGCCCGGCATGCACGTTGACGATTTCATGCAGCCCGATGTCATTATTAATCGCGCTCCACTGATGCGGCGTCAAGGTGCCTTCGTCGCACTCGCGCAATTGCGCCGCGCCGCCGTTGTGCCGCTCGCGCCGATACCGCCGCTCGAGCAACGCGCCTTCCAAGCAACACATCATGCACTGCGAATCGGCGTGGTCATGCAGTTCGGATTTCTGCCCGCGCGCCCAACAAATCAAAATCATTTCGAACGCATCGCCGACATGCAACAAACTGCGCGTATACCCGCCCTCATCAAAAAAATAATACGGCGAAAAGTCAATCAAAGCCAACTCAGTTTGCGCCACCACCCGCTGCATCGCCGCAAACGAATCGCTTTGCTCGAGACGCTGGATAAACACCGGCAACGGCGCGGGGTGTTGGGGGGATGGTTGTTGCATGTTGGGATTCTTCCGTTTGTTGCGGGGGGAGTATAGCATTGGCGGGCGGTGGGGTGAACGCTTGCTGTGACTTTCTCAACTGTAACGCGAATCAACTTTTCATATCTGTCCCCCGCCACTTATCAATGCCAGCGCGTTAATTAATTATTGCTGTCAAAAAGGTCACAATTTTGTTCAACAAAAACCTCCGAAGTTTTGCATGCAGTTTTTTAAGCCATCGCCAAAGTTTCGACCAAAAAATAGTGGTCACTAATACGGTCACCAACACTTCTGCAAAAAAACCCGCTACGTAGAAATAGGCGGAAGCGTCTTTATATGGTGCTAAAAAGAAAATGGGGACTGCCAACAAAACAAGAAACGCGGCAAATAACGCCCCCAAAATGATAGTTGATAAATGCTCCGCAAAGGGTGCATATTTCTGATAGAGATTTTTATGCAAATCGCCTTTAAATGAATTAGCGACCGCTTTTCGAAAGTGTTCTTCTGATAAGGGTTTGGTGCCGTCAAATGTTTGACGCGCCACTTCGTCTTGAACAGAAACACTGTTGCGCAAGATACTAAGGTCTCCTGGCGTGATGGCGCCTTTATCAACCAATTTATCCGCCTCTTCCAGAATCTTGCTGAGAGTTGCAGGTGACAGGATTTGAGAAGCATAGGCATTCGCAAGCACTTCCTTCTTGGACAAATCAGTCGCCTCCATTGGTAGCTTAAGCCACACCAAATTCACCAAACTGTTGTCGGTTATAACGGTGGAAACCTCTTGAGATTCTTTATATTCGTGATCCCGTCCGTAGTTATCTGCCACTTTGGCAAAAGCGATATTACTGCTGACGAAAGCTGCGACGCAGTCCTCGAGTCGTTTGACGCGTTTCCCCGCTCGAAGTGCATAAATGCTACGCACTGCCTTTACGTCATGCAAACGGGCATTGTCATTGGAATAGCCAATTCCTTTTTCAAGCACGTCTTCAAACACAGTCTCCGAAATTTGGAATTCCGCGTTGTATGCAGGTTCGAACTCAGTAACAACCCCCAGTTCATCAAGGCGTTCATCCAGAGTTTCTGCAATGAAAAACAAATCAGATTTAGACCTGTTGGCACGACGCGATTCCATCACAATTTCGCTACGTGCATCGTAGCGATCAAGATAATAAGCCGACCCCTTAATAACTCCATCCAACTCTTCTTTAGTGTGTCGGAAAACGGCAATCGTCGCACCGAGCCTTTTTAGAAGATGCAACAATTCCTTGGATGCCGCCTCTTTGCTTTTATCGACAAGCCCAAGCAATTCGATGAGCACAGGCGTATCCAAGTAAAAAGATACTTCCTTAAACGTTTTCGGTGCTTGCTCAAGGTCCGGACACAAAAGCGCATTGGCAAGCATATGTCCTTGCACTACCACCATAAAACTATCGAAAAGTATCGGTTCGCGCTCGTGCAGATTGAGAACATACTTCCCAACCACGGTCAATGTCGCTTCATCAACCCCACCATTAATATCAGGAATGGTCGTGTTGCGAAGAAAAGCGCGCAAACAAGGAATCTCGAACTTTTCGAGAAACGCGCATAAAGCCGCCATCGCATCATCTTCATTTTGAAATGGATGGCGCGTATTTTTTGAAAACTCCATAAGGCCATAAACCACCGAATTAATATGTCGCTTGGCCTGCCCGCGCTGCATATTCAGATTGCTGTCATCGGGCAACTGCCCGGATATACGGTAGGCGTGGTCTGAACGCTCAATAATGCCTTCCTTGCGCACGCGTTTAAGCATAACTTCCACCGTGCGGTCAGGAATAACCATTCCAAAATCCTTAACAATTTCATCCTTAACCAATTCTGCCGTGATGTTTTTGTTGTCCAGATGTCCGGACAGTACATGCAATACAAACGGGCGGAGATATTGAAGATAATCCCCGCCTTGGTCAATCTTGACCTTGAGCATTGCAAAACTTGTTAACGTGGATGAATACATTTCAGCCCTCAAATTGCTGTTTTAAGTGCGATTTTTACCGACTCAATTTAGTGCCACGAAACACGATACAAAAATACCCTTTTTACTTTGATATGTCAAGTTAACCTTTCAATTACCTTTTCGCCATAACAAACCCAGCCGCCGCCGCATTGATAGTGAATCTGCGAAGTGTAAATCGGAAAACCGGGCGGCGGATACAACACCGCATCGCCGCAAACGAATCGCTTTGCTCGAGACGCCGGATAAACGCCGGCAACGGCGCGGGGGGTTGGGGGGTTGGTTGTTGCATGTTGGGATTCTTCCGTTTGTTGCGGGGGGAGTATAGCACTGTGCGCATTAATTTCTCATCCGCCCAGTTGACGGTTGCAAGTGGTGCACAGCATGCGGCAATTTTTTGCATCGGTCTTGCCGCCTTTGTGCCACGGGATAATGTGGTCGCCTTCCATTGCGTCGATGTCGAATGTCTTTTTGCATTTCGGGCATTTGCCTTTTTGTTTTTCGAACGCCGTGCGTTTTTGGCTGTCGGTAAATGCGCGGATGTTCAGATGGCGTTGCGCGCCGCTCAGCACATATTCATACACGCCCTTTTTGTTGGTCACGTCATCGTCCTGCATCAGGTTGGCGATTTCGGTTTCCAATTTTTTGGCGTTGAGTTTTTTGTCTTTATGTTGCGCATAAAACCCGCCCCAATCGAGCCCTTTCATTTCTTTGCGATGTTTGGGGAACAGTTGTTCGACCCAATCAATCACGGCGCGAAAATGTTTCCACAACGCTTCGGCGCTTGCATCGTTTTGATGTTCGCCCATGTAGGCTTCGATGTTGGCTTTGCCGCCGGCGAGCCATTTGATTGCGGTTTCCAAATACTCTTGACGAATCGACGAGCCGCTTAAATATCGCTTGCCCACCGCATACGCCGCGCAACCGCGTTTGCTGAAATATCGTTTGGCGTCTGTTACCCAACTGCCGGCGTAAACCGCATTGCGCAGTTCCTGCTCGGACAATTCGGCGCCGGCGATGTTGATGGTTTTAAACCATTCCAGTTTTTCGCTGTCGTTGCCGGTGCATAGATACACCATTAACGGATAATTTAACACTTGGTTTTGTTGGTCGTCTTGCAGGTTGTGAAAGTACAGTTGCTCGAATGAGTAAGTGCCTTGCACATATTGGCAAATCGAGATGGTGCGTTGTTGCCCGTCAATAACTTCGAAGTGACCGTCTTCGCGCACCGCCCAATACATTACATTAAGCGGAAAGTTTTTACGCAAGGTGTCGATGACGGCGTTGCGTTGTGCGTCTTTGTAAATAAATTCGCGTTGATACGGCGGGCGGATGTCGAGTTTGCCGCCATAGCCAACCACGCCTTCGTCGTAGTTGTCGGCATAGCCGTCGCATAAATCGGCGACGGTGATTTCTTTCAGTTCGATTTTCATGGTTAAACGTGTTTGTGTTTAATGAATATGCGACCGTACTTTAACTTGCCGTTTATGTACGGGCCATCTTTTCCGCTAATCGACGGAATGCCGGCTAACCCTCGAATGTTGCCGGCGGCAAGGCCGACAATTTCGAATTGGGCGGGATTATGCTTATCCAAAAAGGTAATCGGCACCCCCATCACCCCGGCATAATCTGACGGTATTTCTTTGGTCTTGTCGACGTTAATAGCATCGTAATTATCATATTTCAGATATTCATCCGGATTGTATTTTGTATGCAACACCAAATCTTCGTGGCGTTTTGCATGGTCGAAGTTGGTAAACCAACGAACGCCTTTAACGCGAATGAATTTTTTTCCATCGTCATCGACTCTATAGCCGGCGGCATCCAACGGGTAACCGTCAGGTACGCCAAACTCCCGGTCTCCACTGCGAATGCTCGGTCCCAGCCATAACTTGTCTTCTTTAATTAATTTAAAAATTTCCTTATAGGTAATCGCATTTACATTGCCAATAATTACAAACTTCTTTTTGTACTCAACCAATTGCGCAACGTACTCGCGAAACAATGAAAACGGCGGATTGGTAACCACTACATCGGCTTCGCGCAACAACACAATGCATTCGTCACTGCGAAAATCGCCGTCGCCTTGCAACGGTTTAACGCCAATTTCATCCGCATCGGGCGTGCGGCTGTTGTCAAGGTCGCCGAGATATTCCAACGATATTGCCTGCTCGGAATCATGGCGACTAAATAAATCGCTCTCTTGATTTTTATAGCAGGTCGTAATCAATTTTTTAAGTTTCAACTGTTCGAATCGATGCGCGAAGTAATGAAAGAATTGACTTACCCGCGGGTCGTCACAGTTGCATAAAACGGTCTTGCCGCGAAAGTGTCGTTCGTAATGCGACAATTCGCGTTCAATATCCGGCAGTTGCGTATAAAACTCATCCTTCTTGGCTACGCGGGCTTGACCCAGATTTCGATTTTGAGCGGTGCGAGGCATTATTAAAGACGATTCGATTAACTGATTCGATGAAATTAACTTGTCGGCGATTATACCACCACCCACCCCTACCAAGCCGCCATCGCAACGCGATTTTACGAAGTCGGCGGTTGGCTTTTATCATCTTTACTTTCCAGACATTTGAAAAACGTTTTGTCTTGTGTAGTAAACATAGCAAAAATCGACTGGTAGCAACCAAAGAACCGTTCAGCCGCCTTTGTTTCATCAACTTTCTCAGTTGATATTATGAAACGACACCCGCCAAATTCAATTGGCAAATCGTCGCCATATCTGTGGCAGTCATGCAGGTCTTTAATATCCTTATAGGTTACTTTTACGGAGTCGCCCGTGAACTCTTGTCCGCGCAAATCCAAATATCTTAAATCCCAACCTTTACCTCGGTCTTTCAACCACTGCAAAATGTATTGCGCATAAGCCCAACGATAGCCGTCTTTAAGACGTTGCCGGTTCTTGAGTGAATTCTGCGGACTGCGCTTCAAGCGTTTGATAAATGCCAGGCTGATTTCTTCGTCAAATACAGTGGTCGATTTCGACACCCGTTCCAGCATCAACACCGCCATTTCAATTTTAATGGGGGCGTCGCTTGCAAGCATATTTAAACCGGTGCCAAGGTTGGTTTGGTAAATGGCTTGCCGTGCATCAATCGTACGAAACCACCACAGCGCAAGAAAAACAAATGCCGAATATGCCGCCGGTGCAAATATCTTGAGGAGGTGTTGGTTGATGTTGTTGCGCTCGTCACCAATCGGAAACTTTCCCTCGAGGAAGCCAGTTCCCCACTCACCCACAAAACAGTATGCGATGCCAGCGGTGGCAACAAGAATGCCAGCCCGATAAATTTTTTTGTCGAGACGCCGCTCGATAAACGCCCATACTTTTCTTCGCACTGTTTTATACATCTTAACCTCACAAAGTAAAAACAAAATCAAACATCACCAACCAACATCACACCACAACCCTACGCCTCCACCCACCCCTTCCAAGCCGCCATCGCAGCGCGAATATCATCATCGCCGATGCCGCTGAATGCGAAGCGGATGTGTTGTGTGTCGGTGGATTCGCCGAAGTGTTGGCCGGTGCAAAACGATACGCCGGCGGCGGTTAAACTTGCGCGCATTAAGGCGTCGGCGTTGGGCAGTTTTTTGGCTTGCAAAATTTCGGTGATGTTGGGGTAGACATAGAAGCCGCTTTGCGGGGTGGCGACGGATACGCCGTTAATATTTTGCAGGGCGCGCACCAATGAATCGCGGCGGGTGCGCAACTCGTTTATTAATGACGCGTACAGCGACGGGATGTCTTTGGTGTCGCGCAGGGTTTCGCCGACGGCTTGTTGCATGAAATGGGTGGTGCATGATTCGGCGTTGGTGTTGAATTTGGAAATTTGCGCGATGATGTCGGGTGCGCCGATGGCCGCGCCGAGTCGCCAGCCGGTCATTGCAAATTGTTTCGAGCAGGTGAACAAAATCACCGTGCGCGACGCCATGTTGGGGCGCGCGGCGATGCTGCGCAATGCGCCGCCGTCAAAACGAATGTTGGCGTAGGCTTCATCGGACAACACCCACAAATCATTTTTGACCGCCAACTCGGCAATCGCATCGAGTTCGGCGTCGTCGGCGGTGGCGCCGCTGGGGTTGTGGCAATCGTTGTAAATTAACGCGCGCGTCTTCGGCGTAATCGCGCGCGCCAGCGAATCCAAATCCAACGCAACGCCATCGCTCGAATGGCGATAATAATACGGCACGGCGACGCCGCCTTGATAGTCAATCTGCGAAGCGTAAATCGGAAAGCCGGGCAACGGATACAATACCTCATCGCCGCGATTCATTACGCACGCCAAAAATTTGCCGATGACCGGCTTGCCGCCGGGCTGCACCGAAACATTGTCGGCGGCGAATTTCATCCCGCGTTCATCGCCCAACACGCGCGCAAATTGTTCGCGCAACAATGCAATCCCGGCGCCCGGACAATAGCCGTTGTAGCCGGCGTTAATCGCGCGACTGATGCGCTCAATCATCGGCTGCGGCGGCAACAAATTAATGTCGCCAAGATGAAATGGAAAAACTTGATTGCCTTGCGCGGCAAATTCGGATGCCAACGCCGACACTGCAAACGCAGTTTCGGTGCCGAGGTTGTCGAGGTTGTGGGCGAGTTTCATTGGCGGCGGGTCGGGGGGATGATTAGGTTAATTATAAGTGACGAACAAACGCATTGTAACATTTAATACCGGCGATGCAATCCAAATCGGGCGACGGGGGAATCGCGGTTGCGATGTTGCATGCGATAACGCGACCGTTGGAAGTGACCATCGACGCGCAGTTTATGCGAAACTGCGGCGAATGAACAAGCCCAACCAACCGCCCGGCGTATTGCGTCGTCGAATTATAAACGCGCTTCGGTATTCGTTGTGCGGGTTGGCGGCGGCGTGGAAGAGTGAGGAGGCGGTGCGCGTCGAGTTGACGCTTTGTCCGGGGTTGATTGCGGCTGCGTTGTGGTTTGCACCGGGGGGATTGGAGGCGGCGGTGTTGATTGCGGCGGTGTTGTTGGTGGTGGTGGTCGAGTTGATTAATACCGCGATTGAAAAAACCGTGGACCGCATCTCGACTGAACGCAATGCATCGGCCAAGATGATTAAGGATGTCGCCAGTGCGGCGGTGTTTGTGGCGATTGTTAATTGTGTTTTGGTTTGGCTGGCGGTGTTTTGGTGAATGCGGTTTGGGGAATGTGGAGCGACCATTTCGCGCATAACAAGACAATCGTAAAATAAAATCATAGGCATGTCATCCGTCGATGTAAAAGTGAATCGAAAGTGAAAAGTAAATCGAAAGTAAATCAAAATTGATTCAATAATAATTCGCGCGGACGCAATTCATTAACGTCACGGTTCACAATTATTGTTTTCGATTGTTGTACATTTGATAACGACTCAGTTCATACACGCCCTGCGTCAACGAATGAAGATAATCGAAAAGTTGCGGGTGCGCGGCGCTGATGTCGGCTTGCGGGTCGGCGGCATGCAGATGATGCAGCGTCGCCGTTTCGCGGCGGGCGAATTTGCGCAGCATGTAATTTTCGTTAATCATGCCGATGATTGGGTTGGTCGATGAACCGGTCGATACAAACACATAACGCGAATCGTCGCGCGGCGGCTGCAGCACATCGCGACCAAAGCCGCCGTTGGTGTACGCCGCACCGAGCAAGCCGGCGACGCTCGGCATTAAGTCCACCAAACTTACCGCTTGGTCGATGCGCATCGGTGCAATCAGTTTTGGCGCATGGATAATCCCCGGCACATGCAGCCCTTCGATTTGCAGGCGTTGATAAAACGGCGCCATGTGCGGCGTGGTCGAGACGCGGTTGTTGTGGTCGCCGTATAAAACAAAAATGGTGTTGTCGAAATAGCCGGAGGCTTTTGCCATCGCAAAAAATTCGCCGACGGCGTAATCCAAAAATCGCGCCGCGTTAAATTGCGCGTTGGATAAAAAACCGTGTTGATGCAGCGTATCCGCCGACAAGTCGCTCGGCACAAAATCGCCGCGTTGTTCGGGTATCGTAAACGGACGATGATTGCCGGCGGTTTGCACAATTGCAAAAAACGGTTGATTGCGCGCATGCAGTTTTCGCAAAATCGCGTCGCTCTCGGTAAACAACGCCAAATCGGAAATGCCCCACACATCGGTCACCTCCGATTGCCAATCGCCCTCTTTGTACAACCGCACGCCGTCGATGCTTTGTTCAATCAACGCGCTGATGTTCGCCCAACTGGCGTTGCCGCCAATCAAATACAATTTTTGGTGCGCGCGCAATTGATTGACAATCATCCGCTGTCGCGACAACAACGGATTGCGCGTCGCCGTGTCATGCGTCGTGGTGTCGGGGATGCCGGTGGTGCTCGCCCACACGGTTTTTGCGGTGCCCGATACCGGCACCAAAAAATTGCTGAACATAATTCCGTTGCGCGCGGCGCGGTCGAGATTCGGCGTTGCATCCAACGGCAATCCATACGCGCCAACCCGGCTTGCACCGAGCGATTCGAGCATGATGAAGATGACATTCGGCGGCGCGTTCGACGCTGCATTCGATACTGTCGTTGGCGCGCGTATCAATTGCGAATCGGTTGGCGCGGCGATTGTGCGGTCGAGTGAAAATGTCGCGCGGTCGCGCTCGACTACGCCGAGATAATCGGCGACCACATCGTAATAACGCGCGACCGCAGCCAAGTCGTATTCGCGGTCGTCGTATTGAAACGTGGTTGCAAAATGCACCAACGGGTTGACGCCGGCCGCGGCCAAGGTTTTGTTTTGGGTGAAACTGACCGCATCCCAGCGCAAGGGAATCGGATTGTGGAAGTTGATGTCGCTGTATCGACCAAGCAAACCGAAGAACGCGGCGATGCAACAACACACAACGCCGATGAGCGCCGACCACGCGGAGATGCGGGTGGGTGCGCGCGCGGTGCACCATCGATGCAGGCGGCGGTTGACATCGATCATCACAAAACAACAAATCGTGCAAGCAACGGCGATGCGAATCAACGGATAACTTTGCCGCACCATTGTCGCCGACTCGCGGTCGTCGAGAAAACGCAGGAAGCCGGAATTGATTCGTAGCCCCAAATAACTGTAATGCCCGAAATCGAAAACATAAAACAACACCAAGCCAATCGTCATCACCGCCAACAACCATTGGCTGAGCGCGCCAAATGCGCGCTGGCGAAATAAATTAATGCGCGGGACGATGCACAACAAAACCAGCGGCAAACAAATTAAAATCGCCAGCCGCAAATCGAACTTAACGCCGATGTAAAACACTTGCAGCATCTCGAGCCAACCGGGTGCATCGCCTTCGAAGCGCGCAAACCACGCGTAAAACCCAACGCGCGCCAAACTCATCCACAAGGTATAGCAGGCAATCGTCGCCGCCCACAACTGCAGGCGGCGTGAATGCAGCCATTGATAAATAAACATGGACTTAACTCGACTTTAAGTTAACGTATTCAACCGACTGTCGTTTGACTTAATCGCGCGACTTAACCGCGCGACTTGCGTCGACGCAAATGCGATTTGATTTTTAAACGCAACACTTCAAGCGCGCAACGAATGAACACCGCCGATGCATAAATCGCCGCCAACGGGTCGATTAAATAATCCCACAGGTTGTCGGATTCATACCAACCGAATCGCCACGTCAGCATCGCCAACGCGATGAACGCGGCAATCAACAACGCGCGTTGCCATATTGCAAACGCGCCGAACGCCGCCAACATGATAATGAACGGCATCGATGCATAGCCCATTTGATACGGGTCGTACATCCCAAACCCGAGCGCCATCGGATACAACAACAAGCCAAACAGCACAAGCATGCCGAGCAACATCGTGCGCGACTCGCCCAATGCAACGCGGCATCGGCGAAGCGCATCGCCGCCGCGTGCGGCGATTGCCAGGCTGAGCAACATCAGCGACGCGACGCTTAAATCGCCGAACACGCCGCGCGGATAAATTAACAACGGCGCACCTTGCCATGGAATTAACAACGCCGCCAACAACAAACCGATGCAGCAAAATCGCAGCCGCACATCGCGCACCGGCAACCACATCGCCGCCAACGCCGCGATTGCAATGCACCAACCGAACAAGCCGGTGAAATCGGTAAACCGCATCATTGGGTGCGCGCATCGAGTTGCGATATGAGTTGCGCCAACCAAGCCGAGTTAAACGTTACATGCTTGATGAACGCCTGGTTGTAACTGTAGGCGAGATGAAAATCGCCGTTGCGCGCGCGCAACAAATACGGATACGAAAATCGAAATCTGCAATTGACGCGACACGCGGTGCGCTGCACTGATGCAAGATAACGCGGGTCGCGCGCGCCGTCTGTCAACGGCGGCAACTCGGTTGTCAACATCTCGGCAAATTTTGTTTGGCGCGCGGTGCGGTCGGCGAATTGCGTTTGATTGAATTCGCTTTGATTTTCGAGTTGATAAAGTTGCCGCCAACTTTGCCCGCGGTCGCGCGACAGATACAACGCCAATTGGTCGCGTTGTCGTTCCTGCGGATTGACCGCCGCCAACCAATCGCCACCGGGCAACACCAACGCCGCGACCGCCGAATCCGGATTGGGCAGTGTGGTCTTCACCGGCGCGCGCCAATGACGCGCGGCGTCCGCGGTTTCGCTCAACAACACGCGGCGCGGACGCTGCCCGGCATAACGCATCAACGCCGATGCATTGCGCGCATCGTTAATCAGCACCACCGGCTGCAAGCCGTCATCGGCGCCCGCGCTTAACCGGCGTTTATCGAGCACGGTTAACGCATTCGGCGACAGGCGCAACACTTCGCCGAACTTGGCGAATAATTCGTGATACACCGGCAACCCCAACCCGCCGTCGGCGTATTGATACGGCGCGCCTTTGACCAACGTCGCGAGATTAAAAAACGGCGAGGTGATGAGGCGCCGCGCGCGCCGCCAGGTTGCGCCATCGTCATCGGACACAATCACGCTGAGCGAACTGCCGCTCCAACCGCCGACCGAGACGCTGACATAAAACAACGCCAAGTCGCCGCTCGGCAATCGCGCAACCACTGGGTTGCCGAGTTTTTTGATGCGCCGCCACAACGCGCGCTGCGTTTGGATTCGCCCGACCACCGCGCGTTGCTCGCTCCACTTGCGCGTCGTCGGGTCATACACCGCACTATCGATGCGCACATCCTTCGCGCCTTCACGGCTGCCGGCCGACCAAAACCCGCGCACCCGCCCATCGCGCAATTCGATTAAGGTCGCCGCGTGGGTTTGTACATTGTGACGTTTGGATGCAAGTTGCTCGACAAAAAACGGCGCGGCCTCGACGACCGGCTTTGCTAACGGTGCGACCAATAATGCATTCGGCGGATGTTGCGCGCCGCGATGCAATGCCGCCGCTGTCGCCAACAATAACAACAGTGACAAGGCGAAGGTGCGGCGGCGACGGTCAATCGCGCACAGTTTGTTTAGCACATTCATTTAAATGGTTGACGCTTGGCAAGCAAATTGAATTGCGGGGTTTGACGGTGACGGGATTCGACGGTGAACTGTGGCTGCAAAAACTTGCACCACAAACTTGCAATCGAGCGGCTTAACAATCGTCGCTCGGATGAAGTTCAGTGCAGGGTTATTTATTAACAAAGCGACGCTTGCAAAAGTGGCACTTCCAAAAGTGACAAGGACAAGTGAAGTGTAAGTGACGAGTAAATGTAAATATAAATGTAACTGCAAGGCAAGGCAAACCCGCCGCCCGCCACGCTTATCACGCTCGATGCATTGATGATGCATCGATAACCGCGATGCGCGGCGGGCGGCGGCTTGCACAATTGCACAATCGCCAGCGCGTTAAATGCCGGGCACAAACGGCACGTCGATAAACGAGCAGCCGGTCAGCAACAAACAAATTGCGACCACGGCCGCCGCTTGGGCGGTTTTGTGCAATCGGTTGGGCGGGTTGGATTTCATTTTAATCTCCAATGGACGGGTTAATGGACGGTAATGAACGGCGGCGTCAACTGCTTGCCGGCTTGCGCCGCGACAGATAAACGCCGACGACCGCAATCATAAGCCCAATTAAGCCAAAGATGGTGACCATTGCGCCGAAAACGAAATAATCCATCAGCATCACCATCGGCGGCGTGAGATATAAAAGCGCGGCGACATACGGCGCCGGGCGGCGTTTGAAAAGATAAATCAACAAGCCGTACGCCGACAGCGACACGATGAATGTCAGCCAGCCGAGTATGAAGATGAAATGCGCGCTCCACTCGGCGGCAAAATGTTCGACGCCCCAGGCGAACGGCAACAACACCACCGCACTCGCCCAACATTGCACCGCCAAATTTTGCGGCACCGATAAAAACCCGGCGGCGTTAATTTCCAACTTGCGCTGCCACACCGTCGCCGCCGTCAACGACAACGCGGATATCAACGGCAGAAAATACGCCCACCACGGGGCGGCGGTGTGTCCGCCGATGCGGTCGCCAACCACCAAGGCCACGCCGACAAAGCCGAGCAGCAAACCAATCCATTGCGTATATGCAACCCGCTCGCCAAGCACCGGCCCGGCGACCACACCGGTCACCAACGGCTGCAACGCCGCCACCAATGCAATCACCCCCGGCGACACGCCGTATTCCGCCGCCGACACCGCCGCCGACAACCAAACCGCATGCCCGAGTATGCCCATCCCGGCCGCCGCCCCAACCCGCCGCCCGCCGCCAAACCGCAACTGCCCGCGCATCGCCAACCACGCCAACAACACCGCTGACAACAACAAATACCGCCAAAACAACAGCGTAAAAGTACCGGCATACGGCAACCCGGATTTGGATGCGATGAAACCGGAACTCCATAACACCAGGAATAATGCTTCGATGAATAGTGGGGGTTTTTTGAGGGGCATGGGGGTGGGGGTGCGAAGGTGTTGGTTGGATTGGCGGCGGTTAATTGTACGGCTTGGCGCGGCGGTGCGAGTGTTGTGGGTGCGTCGGATTGTTATTGGGTTGTTGAGTTGGAAAACTTGACGAAGCCAATTCCATCGACTCAGGTGAGCGTTCGATGTACTGCGATGTAATGCGATTCGATGTAATGCGATGCGGCGCGATTGTGCGGATGACAACGCGCGCGCAGACGGGATGCAATTGCGTCACCGCTTGCCAAACAACGCCGCGAAATCCCGCTCGGTGTTCGGGCGAATCCAGATGCGACGCGTGACTGCAGGGTCGGCATACGGCGCATCGACGCCGAACACGCCGACCGCCGCTAATCGGGCGACTGCGGGGCCGAGGTCGCACAAGGTGCGATGACGTCCGTGCGGAAAACACAACCCGGCGATGTCGCGCACGCCAATGCCGCGCAACCAGTTGGCGGCTTGCTCAATCTCGGCGCGCAGTTGCGGCGCCGACAAGTTCGACCAAACGCGATGCGTGCAACCGTGGATGCCGATGGCGACGCCGCGCGCGTGATAATCGCGCAGTTGGCGTTCGGTTAAAAACCGCGCGGCGTTCGGATGGTCGCCGAGGCCGAAGAGTCGTTCACGCAAACGGCGATAGCGGTGCGGCGACAGGTTGCGCATGCGTTTTTTCATTGCGCCGTCGGTCAACGATGCAATCAGTTGCGGCGGTGCGTCCGTCGTCGCATCCAACCACGCCGCCGCATCGTCAATCGGCGAAAAGTTGTTTACGCAATATTCCTTGACCGCAAAAATGGTTGCGCACATGCCGCGCGCCAACAGCGCATCCAAGGCCGGCGCGATGTCGGCGTAACCGTCGTCGAAGGTGATGCAGACGCGACACCGTTGACCGTCGCCGTCATCATCATCATCGTCAACATCCAACGGCGTCACCGTGCGCGCGCCGCTGTGCTCGAGTGCATCCAGCAGGCGATGAAAACATGCGGCGTCGATTGCGGTGCCGCGCCGCAGGTAATAACCGCCGGCTTGCAACTGCGGCAATACGCGATGCAACATCAGCGTTTTAGTCATCGCCGTGCGGCTTCACAATATGGGAAGCGCGCCGATGCGCGGCTTCGTAATACGGTATGGTTTTGGCGAGTCCGTCGGGCAACGCACAACGCGGGCGATAATTTAAATGCGCCATCAACGGCGCGGGGTCAAGGTGTATCTCGGCGTGCGTTTCGCCCGCGCGCATCGGCGCATAACGGACGTTTACATTGCGCCGCCAAGTGTCCGCCAACGTCGCGACCACTTCGTTGACCGAAACGCTTGCGCCGCGCCCAATCGGAATCACTTGTCCGCCGAGGTTGCGCCGCGTGTATACCGCGCGCGCAAAACATTCGACGATGTCGTCGATGTGAATGTAATCCGATTTTTGTTCGCCGTCGCCGTAAATGAAAAACGCTTCGCCGCGCAATGTTTGCATCAACGCGGTCGGGATAATTTTTTGATAGTTGTGCGGCGCGCCGAATGGGCTTTCCAACCACCGTTCGCGCGCGCCGTAAACATTGCCCAACTGCAGCGCGACCACATCCAACTTAAACGCTTCATAAAACAAACGGCAGAATTGCTCGACTGCATGCTTGGTGATTTTATACGGGTTCAACCACTCGACATGCGGGGTGGTCGGCACAATCACCCGCCGCACCCCGACGCGGCGCGCGGCGCTCAACATGTTGACGCCGCCGACGACATTGACCGACGCGGTGTGCGCGACATCAATCGACAACACCGTCTCACGGGTGCCGAGCACCGCCGCGGCGTGAATCAAAACCTCATGCCCGCGCAACAACTCGGTGACGATTTCGGCGTCCAAAACGCTCGCCTTGACAAACTGCAAACGCGGATGGCGCGCATGCGCGACCATCACATCGCTGCGCCACAAATCGACTGCGGTAACGCGGTGTCCGTCAGCCAACAACCGCTCAACGACATGGCCGGCGATAAAACCGGACGCGCCGGTCACCATAATGTTCAGCGGTCGACCGGCATAACGCGCCGAGGTGTCGGCGTCAAACTCAGGGACGTTGTTCATCATCGAAGTTGGTCGTCGCAAGTGCGCAGCGTTCGATAAACGCGGTGAATTTTTGTTTGTGTGCGCACAACCGGCGACGGCAGAGTGATTCGTTGTCTTGGTGTATGCGGTGCAAATCGTCGTTGGGGCCGAAGCCGAGATAGAGGTGACGTTGACGCAGGTTGCTGAGCAACGGGCATTGTTTTGCGCCGTTGAGTTTTTGCAAGGTGCGGAATTCGATGCGATGAAAACCGAGGCCGTTCATCAAGTTGCGGTATCGCTCGAGCAGGCGGTGACGTTGGTTTGGACTCCAAACAAACGCAATCGGCTCATCGCGCACAATGTCGTTGAAGCCGGTTTCCTCGACCACGACATCGCAATCAAATCTCGCAAGTTCGCGCGCGAAAATCGGTTTGGCGACGCGTACGCCGCGCGGGATTTCCTCCTCGCCTTGTATCAGCCATAAAATTTCCGGCGCAGCAGTCGCTTCGGCGAGCGCCTGCAGACGCACAAACAACGCGCCTTTATTGTCGGCGATGCCGCGCGCGTAGATGCGTCCGTCAATCGTCTCACAAACAAACGGCGAGGCGCTTCGCCATGCGTCTTCGCGTTTGACCGGCGCAACATCGTAATGCCCGTACAACACCAGCCGTTTTTGCGCCGGCGCATTTTGCGCCGCGCGATGCGCAACAATCGCCGGTTGATGCGAGCGCGCCCCGCCGTAAACGCGCGTGTTAAACCCGGCGCGATGCAATCGCGCGCGAACGAATTCGACCGCGCGCGCATTTTCCGCCGGCAATCCTTGCATCGAACGAATCGCGATAAACGCGCGCAACCCGTCCCAATCGACAGAATCAGTTTGCACGGGCGGCGTAAAGTTCATTCCACTCCAGATACGCGGCGCAAAACACGCTGCGACTGCGGTGTTTTTTAAACGCGGCGATGTTAATCCACAGTTGCTCGATAACGCGCTCGATGTGGTCGCCGCCAAAGCGGGTTTGCGCGCGCAAGCGGGCGACCAAAAGTGCGCGCGCATCACGGTCGCCCAACAATGCAAACAACGATGCATTCGAATCCAACATTTCCTGCACCTGCGCCTCGATTTTGCCGACGCCGTCAAACATCCCGCCCGCTCGGGTCGCGGTTGGATTTTTATTTTCGGCGGTGGCGCCGGCATCCGGGCTGGGCGCGCCGAACAGCGGAAACTCATCGTCGTTCAACACCTCGCCTTTGCCGACCGTGACTTGCGCATTGACCGGATGCCAATCGGCGTTTTCCGGCCAGTAGACCGCACTTGGCGGCAGCCACAATGCAATGTGCGCGATGCGAACGCCGCCGGTTTTGCGCGTCGGTGCGCTGCGATGCCACGTGCCGCTGTGCAGCAAAACAATGTCGCCGGACTTGACCGGCAACTTTGATGTGCTAACACCGTCGCGTTGCGGCAAGCCGCCGTCGTCCAACATAAAATCAATCGGCGCGGCCACGCCCCAGCGATGCGAGCCGTCGGCGACCTCGAGACAACCGTGCTCGACCGGCGTATCTTGCGCGGCAAGCCAAGTTGAAACGCCGGTGCGGTCGACCGGCCAATACATCGAATCTTGATGCCACGGCACCTCGCCGTTGGAACCGCCTTCGGTTTTGCAAATAATCTGGTCGTGAAACAAACGCGCACCGGGCAACTCAAGTGCATCCGCGGCCAACGGCGCAAGCGCATGCAACAACCGCATGAAGCGCCTGTCGCTTTTCCATAAATCGCGCCACTGGCTGATGACTTCGAGATAACGCGCGACGCCGACATCGAGGTCGGCGGATAAGTTTTCGGTCATGTCGCGCCACGCTTGCACCATCTGCGCGACCGGTTCGTCGGACAACGGTCGGCGCAACACGGCCCAACCTTGTCGACGAAAAAACGCAAGCGCGTTTTCATCCAAGCGCGCAAAGGTGACGCGGTTAATGCTTGCGCCGTTGATGGTTGCGCCGGTGACGACGTCCGCGTGTTCGGTTGCCGTGGCGGCATGCGTTGCTTTCATGATGGCCTCCGGTGTAACAAGTTGACGCTTTGAATATAGAGCGGCGCGAACAATCGCCCGTCAAAATTTTGGTTAATCCAACGCAGGCATTGCGCCCGGTCGGCGATGCGACGACGACCGGGCACGCGCCAAATCGCATTGTCGCGCATGATGAAACCGCGGTCAATCTCCCAGCGATTGATGCGCACGCCGGTGAGGAACGGGCCGAATCCGGATTCACCATAATGACGCGCGCGCATTTTGTCAAAATGCGAATGATGCACCGGACGCAATGCAATGGTTTGGTTGAGCGTGCGCGCTTGTCCATCGAGTCCGCTTTGCCAAAGCGCGGCGCTTGCCCCGCGCACCTCCAACGCATATTCAAACCCAAGGTGCGCGGCCGATGCGCCGTCGATAATCGGCAACGGCGTCAGATACGGAAAACCGTTGCCAAAATCCACCCAATAATTTTGCGGCGCGCGGTCATCGAATCCGACAATGACGCCGATATGGCAATCGGGCTCGTGCATCGACGCCGCCAACAGTCCGGCGTTGAAGTGCAGTTTATGCAACAACGCGCACAGGAAAAAATTGTTCACGTCGCACGGCCCGCCAAACCCGCGCGTCATCATTGCAACGATTGCATCGCGTTGCGGCGGACAACGCGGCCCAACCAACATCGAAAGATTTTGAAACGGAATGCGGGCGTAACATGCGCGCAACAGTTCGACCAAATACGCGCGCGACGGTGCACGCCGGCGGACGCCAATCAATCGCAAAAAACCGTCGCGCGCGGCGGCGTCAAGCCACTCTTCCAATCCGGTCGAGGCAAACATGGTTGGACATTTAATTGGGCGGGTTATGCAACGGTGATTTGACCAAGCGACTTAACGCGCTTCGTCTCGCTTCGTCGCACTTCGTTACGTTTCGTTGCGCTTCGTTATAAATGCAAAGCAAAAGCGCATCGGTTGGTTTGGCGAACATTGCGTTGGCGCATCTTTAATTGTACGGCTTGCCGCGACGGTGCGGACATTATGCGCGGTTAACGCCGCGGTATTAATGTCCACTGCAATGCCCCACCACAAGGTTGCATGGTTTGCAAATCCAATTCCGCGAATTTTTTGCGTGACGCGACTTCGAAGCCGGCGGCGGCAAATAGTTTTTCCAACGTGCGTTGCGGGCGATGTACATGGCGACGCGTTGCGCCGTTGATGCGGATTTGTTTGCGGTATAAAAACTTGGCGGTGCAATCGGCGTTGTGCGGCGTTTGGTTTATTGCGTATAACTTTTGTTTGACGATGCGGTCCATGTCGCAGGCGGTTATCACCACGTTGCCGTGCTTGGCGATTAATCGACGCAAGGTGCGCAAGGCTTCGCGCAGTTCGCGGTCGGAGCGGATTTCGCACAGTACATGGCGCACCAAAATCGCGTCGTATGGTGCGGCGTTGTCGAGTTGATTTTGGGTTAAGCATTGCACCTTGGCGGCGGTTAATCGGCGTTTGGCTTTGGTTGATAAATTTGGGTCATGGGCGTCGACCGTGATGCCGGTGCGCGCCATGCGAATCGCATCGCGACCGCCGCCGCAACCGTAATCCAATACGCGGTTGGGGGCGTGCGCAATGATTGCGTCGATGGCGTCGTCGGCGACGCGAAACCGGGCAGCGTATTGTTCGGCAGCGATGCGCATGCGCACATAGCCGGTTAATTGCGGCATCGCGACGGTGGTTAACGATTGGGTGAGCAACGCGCGCAGGTTTTTGCGGTCGGCATACCGAAAGCACAGCCACGCTTTGCGCACCGACAAATCAAAATCGCGTTCGGTCAACGGATGAATTTGGCAGCCATAATCGACCAATCGCACTTGATGATTTTTTTGCCGCAAGTTGTTGAGGTTGATGTCCCAAACCACAACCCCGCGTCGCCGCAACGCGCTTAACAACTCGACCATGCCAACACCGCAACCGCCGCGATAGGGCGTGGTGCGTTCATACGGCATCGCCGCGATTAAATCGCCGCCGCATCGTCGATGCGCGAGCACCGGATACAGTGCATCGCGCGTTGGATTCCATTGCGACGCTTTGCCGTGCAGTGCGCGACAAAAAAAATCCGCGTGCGGAATGTCAGCGGCGCGAGTGCGCGAATACCAGTTATGCAACACTTTGTATACCGTTCGATGATTGGTAAACACCGCACCTTCGCCGCCGCTTCCGAGAAAGGTTAACTCGGCATCGTCGCCCAGTAAAGTGTTAAGCAATTGCGCGGCATTTTTTTGTCGCTCGATGCTCACCCATTGCCATAAACGACTCGTGCGTTGCGGCGGCAATGACCACTGTTGGAATCGTTTACAGAATGCCGGGAAGTTGGCGATGGCGCGACGCAAGCCGCGGCGGTGCGCGAAATGATTAACTTGCGCAATCCGCGCCGGCGCGCGTAAAAAACGTCGTTCCAATTTATGCAAAGCGGCAAGCGCATCATCGCGGGCAATATCGTTCAGCGAATTCGATTGGTCGATGATGATGCGCCGAATGGTGTTGGCGATGCCGGCGATGCGCCAACACGATGCATGCAACAGTGCCGCGCGTTCATCGGCCAATTGCCGCATCGATGCATGCAAGTCGGTTGCATCGTGCAATAAAAATTGCACCAATGAATCGACATCGTTAAATTGTTTATCGACAACGGCGCGCCGCAATGCACCGGACACGGCATGACCGACAATGTCTTTTTCCATCCGCTGCACATCGGGCGCTTGCGGCGGCTCGTCTGCGCGCACTTGTGTCACCGGAAAATTGCCGCCGACCACCGACCAACCAAACGCGGCTTGACCGAACACGCGCCAAATTTCATCCTGTCGGCGCATGTCGGCAAAGCCGTCGTTGAGTAAACCGTTCGGACATTGCCGCAAAACCTCACAGTTAAAAATAAACGTGTTGCCGCCTCGATGAAACATCGATGTCGATGTCGATGTCGATTTCGACTTTACCGCCACCGCATCGTTTACCAACGGACGCGTAACCGCATCGCCGCGCAACACCGCATCGAGCAATTGCGGCAATCGTTTAATCAATCGGCGATGGGAACAATTCGCCGCCAACGGCAACAGACCAATCGGCTGTTCCAAATGCGGATGCGCGCCGCAATCGTGATAATACTCGGCGTGTATTTTATGTCGCGTCGCATTGGCAATCGTTTGCACCGGATAACAACGTTGGCGCGGCGGCTTGGCGACGCGCATGCAAAAATGCATCACATCGACCAACTGCGTGCGAACGCTCATCGCGCGCGGCAACGGCGCCGCCCCGTTGACGCCGCCGACGGCGACATCGCAACCGGACGCGCGCAAGCGCAACATCTCATCGACATACTTTGGCGCAAACCGAATCGGTTTTTGATTTTGTATTGTTAAGCCGTGCAATCGCGTGTCGCCGTCCAAAATCCAATACAACGGCGCGCGATGTCCGGCGCCGATGCCGGCGGCGGCGTACTGCAACACCATTCGATTGATGCCGATGCAGCGCATCGCCGCCCGCATCGGCGGCAACCCAAGTGCATCGACGGCGGCGTTGACCAATGCGTTATCCACCGCGTACATCCGCAATCCGATATTTCGCCATTGCGCGACGGCGCTTCGATATGCACCAACCTGCGCGCCGGTGCACGACACCACCGCCACTTCGACCGACGACAATCGTTTGTCTTTGGACAATCTCAAGATGTCGTCGAACAATCGATGATTGGGTCGGCGCGGGTCGACGATGACGCCGATGATTAATGCAACTTGGTCGGGCGATTGATTGGTCGCGCGGGCGAGTGCGCGATTGGAAGAGGCGGCGACTGTTTTGTCAGCGCGCGCAGTTAATGTCGACGCATCGATTGCTTTGTCGGCGCGTGCAGTTAATGTCGGCGCGCCATTTAATGTTGATGCATCGATTGCTTTGTTAGCGCGTGCAGTTAATGTCGAAGCACCATTTGGATTAACGCGCGGCTTAATGCGATGCACTTCGCGCCAACCAAACAACCGCTCAGCCCGCAAGTCGCAAGCGCGTTGTTCGGCTTCGCTCATCCAGCCGCGATATTTATCGGCGAACTTCGACAAGCCATCGAGTTTGGTTTTGCCGCCCGGGTTGCTGATGCGTACGCGCGTGTCGTCGGCGTGATGATGCGTTGACACCGCGCACAGCCGGCGATAACGCACATCGGATAACGCGCTTAAGCGAATGCATAAATCGCGGTCGGTGCAAGCCGGCAAGGATTCATCAAACATCCCGGCGCGCATAAACGTCGACAGCCGGATAATCATTGTGCTGCCGATGACGCCGGGGTTGCCAACCAAAAATGCGCTCGAGATTAATTGTTGCGGGGGGATGCGCGTCGTGCGGTTGCCTTTCGACTCGCAACGCAAATGCGCGGCAAGCAAAAAATCGGCGCGGCGTACGGTCAATGCATCATCGGCGTTTTGCAAATGCTGCGGCAACCATTCATCATCATCATCCAATATCGCCAAATAGGCGTCGGTTGGATTCGCGTGTTGCAATGCAAGCAACGCGCCGCAATTCCAACAACCGCCGGCGCCGCGCGTTCGACGGTTAACGACATACAACGCGCGCATTCCATAACGCGCGGAAAATTCGGCGACGGTTTTTTGATTGCGCGCACGATGCGCATCGATGGAATCATCGGCGACGATGACCAACTGCGGACGCCGCGTTTGATTCGCAATCGACGGCAACGACCTGCGCGCAAGCAGTTGCGGACGGTTACAAGTTGCAACCAACGCGACCAACAATCGACCGCGCGTTTCGACATTAATATGTGGCATCGGTTTATTCCTCAGGCAAGACCAAACCAAACGACTCGGCTCAGAGGCGCGCATCGGTGCCGGAACGAGGAGGAATGCCTCGCTCCCGCGCAACCCGCCAACCACAAAAAATTTGACGGCGCGACTCTTGCGTCATCGCCGCGCCAAAACGGCGCGATGAAAACAACTTTGTTAGTGTGTATTTAATCCGCCCCGCTTGTCAAGCGATTGCGGTTGACAAAAAAATTGGTTACTATCCGCCCTGTCAAAGTTTCAAAGGTGATTCCTTAGTCGGGTTACCTGCTGAATGTAATAGCATTGGTATCCGTCGGGCGCCCGCCCGTGCGGAGTAAATAGGCGGGAAATTTCACTTCACCTTTGTGACTTTGACAACGGCCCGGCACTTCGGTGTCGGGGGTTGCCAACTTCACAGGTGCGGTCTCGACATGGCGCAATCCGCCAACAAGTTATTCGTCGGCGATAATCTCGATGTGATGCGCGGGTTGAACTCGGGCAGCGTCGATTTAATTTATCTCGATCCGCCGTTTAATTCGAAGCGGATTTACTCTGCGCCGATTGGCACGGGTAAAGGCGGCAAGAAGAAAGTCGAAGCGGGCTTTCACGATATTTGGACTTGGAATGATGATGTCGATGAGCGGTTGCTGGCGTATGCGGATAAGCATGCCGATTTATTTTCGTATATCCAAATCGCCGGCAAGTTTCACGGTTCGGCAATGAAGGCGTACTTAACTTTTATGGCGCAACGGATTGTTGAAATGCATCGCGTATTAAAAGACAGCGGCAGTTTATATCTGCATTGCGACCCGACGGCGAGCCATTATCTTAAATTGATTTTGGATTCGGTGTTTGGCAAAAATAATTTCCGCAATGAAATTATTTGGCGCAAATATGGCGGCAGAAAAAACAACGCCACAAAAAAATTTAGCACGCAACAAGATGTGATTTTGTTGTACGCCAAGGGCGAAAGTGCATTGTTTAATCCGGTGTTTATTCCGCACTCGGCAAAAGAAATTGCCAAAAAATATAATCATCAAGATGACGACGGTCGAAAATACCGTTTGGCTTGGGGGCGTTCGTTTCAGCAAAAAGGCGCGCAACGAAAAATTTACCTTGATGAAAGCAAGGGGCGTGCGGTTGGGACGTTGTGGGTTGAGGACGGTTTGCAACTCAACACTTCATCCAGCGAAAAAACCGGTTACCCAACGCAAAAACCGTTGGCGTTACTCGACCGCATCATCAAGGCAAGTTCGAATGAAGGCGATGTTGTGCTCGACCCATTTTGCGGTTGCGCAACCACTTGCGTCGCCGCACAAAATCTTAATCGCAATTGGATTGGCATCGATATATCCAATGTCGCCGCAAAGTTGGTTGCTGAACGGTTAAGTTACGACGGTGATATTAAACGAATGTTTACCGACTTTGTCGCAAGCGAAACCTTGCCGCACCGCACCGATTTAAAAAAGTTCGATTGGAGCAAAGAAAAAGTGCGCAAATATTTTTATGGCGAACAAGCCGGCAACTGCAACGGTTGCCGCACCCATTTCGACGACCCCGCACATTTTCATATCGACCACATTTATCCCAAATCAAAAGGCGGACCGTGGATGTTGGATAACCTGCAGTTGTTGTGCGGGCGGTGCAACACCGTCAAAGGCGACCGTCCAATGGAATACTTAAACGCCGCATTAAAAGCGCGTGATGCGCAAATTCAAATGTATTGATTGATGGATGGCGGCGGCGAGGCGGGGCATTGCCTGCCAAATTAAATGATGATGAACTTAACGGCATACCTTCCGCCGCCCGCCGCATAACACTACATAAATGCAGTTAACGCTTGGCAAAAGTAAACCCAATACCCGGACGATTGGGAATAACCAATTCGCCGTCGATTAATTCCAGCGACTCATTAAGTAACTCGGCAAATCGATGTGCGTAACTTGTTCAAACGCTTTTGTTCAATCATCGCTTGTGCGCAAAGTTGCAACGCGCCAACGATACGCGCCGTAGCCGACCAACAACAAGCATGCGGTATAGATTAATTCCGCGCCGAAAACGCTCATGGTTGCGCCGACGATGATTAAACACAGCCAGCCGAATAATTTGGCGAACTTGCCGGCGGCGATTTTGATGTATGCCAACACCGACAATCCATACAGGATAAAAAAGTTTTGCCCGGCTAAACGCAACATATCGTCGACGCCAAGCAAGTGCAGATGATGCGCGAACAACATCAGCATAAATAAAATGCATACGACGCTTAATGCAATGCGCGGGGTTTGATTGCGGTCGGTGCGCGCGATTAATCGTGGCAGCAAGCCTTCGCGCGCTGAGGAAAAAACCAATCGCGATGCCGCCCACATCGCGCCGATTAAGTTGGCGAGAATAACAATGCAGGATAACAATGCAACCCATTGCCCGGCGCGCGCGCCAAACGCGGTCGATGCCAATGCGGTCAACGGCGCAACCGCCATCAGCGGATGCGAAGGCGGCAATAAAATTTGCAGCGTTGCGACTAAAAATAAATATAAAAATACAACGATGAAAAAACTTGCAAACACCGCTATCGGATAATCGCGACGCGGGTTTTTGTATTCTTCGATGGTGAACGACAACATTTCCCAACCGGTAAATGCGAAAAACACCATCGCAAACAACGGCAACAATGCAACGAAGTCAACTTGTTGCGGCGGTGCAATGCCCGCGCCCGACGGTGCGTCCGACAGGATTAACGCCGCCGCCGGAATCAACAACAACGCCAACACCAAAAAAATCGCAATCGCGCGTTGTGCATTGCCGGAAAGTTTTGCGCCGCAAAAATTTACCGCGAACGCAGCCGCGATGAACGACGACGACAAAACAAAATCGGATGGCGCCCAAGCCGTCGGCAACAACGCGCGCAAGTAATAACCGCCGGTGAGCGCAATCGCCGGGCCGCCCAAACCGAAGGTGCCCATCAACAGCACTTCGGTCGCGCCGGCGGCGGCGCGCGAAAACGCGTTTTGCATAAAGCCGGCAATGCCGCCGGCGGTTGGATAACGCGCGCCCAACTTTGAGAAAATCACCAACAACGGCGCCGTCAATAACGCGCAAAAAATCCACACATAAATCGAAGCCGCGCCGGACGCGCGATACGCCAAGCCCGGCAGCAACAACAAACCGCTGCCGACGACAATGGTGACGCCAAGCCCGATGGCTTGAGTAATGCCAAGCGTTTTGTTGAGGGTTGGGCGAGTTGAGTCGGTCATTTAGTTTGTCGATTAATTCTTGCATCGAGTTCTGCGTTCATTCGAATGTTAATGTTAGCGGTAATGTTAACGGTAACGTTAACACCGTTGCATCAATCCAATCGTTGCATCGCATCAAGGCAATGTACACCGGTTACGAAACACGCCCACTTATTACCGGCGCGCGACGATGCTTAAACAAAAAAATCAACATCCCGTACGCCGCCAACGACACCACGAAGGGCAACCAACCCAATGCGAAAATAAAATCGGCGTTCCATTCGGTGCGCAAATGTTCCAAACCGAGCGCAAACAAAAACAACACCGCCGACAACAACAGATAACGCCAAAATAAAAGCGTGAATGTACCGGCGCCAGCCAAGCCGTACTTCGCGCCGACAAACCCGGAACTCCACATTAACAAAAACGCGAATTCGACCAACACAACGGCGCGGAGAATCATGGTGTAAGTTTTGCTCGATGAGTTTTGATTAAGACAACTTGGCGTGTGAAGCGTTTGCATTTATGTGGCGCCGCCGCCATCGAGACGCGCGGCGGTTTAATGTCATCCGGTTAATGCAAAGTTGGATCTATCGGTCGGCGGATTTTTTTACTTGGGCGGCCGGTTTGCATCATCCAATAAATAAATGCGCATAACACAACGATTATGTAGAGCCCAAACACAATATCGTATCGCCCCATCCATTCGATATAGCGGTCAACCACCCCCTCTTGCTTTATAAACATCAAAGGCGTCACCGGCAATAACAGCAACAATCGCCAACCGCTTCGATTGGTGTCATGCAATCGCCTTATGCACGCCGTCACCAGCGGGGGCATCAGCAGCCAGTAGACCAGCAACTCAAAAAATTCTTTGTAAGGTATGTCGAATACATCACCGAGCGACCGCGTCGCGATATCGCAAAGTAAAGTGAATATGTAAAAACTCATAAATTCAGTAAACGATGCGCGTCCGCGTACATCAACGTACTTGCGCAAACAAGTGAGCACCGCTTCAAGCGGTTCGCGATGCGGGGCGGCTTGGTGGGGGTTGGGGGGTGAGTCGTTCATTTGTATTCGTTAATAATTAAATAATTAACCTATCCGGCATCGGCGGTTAAAAGTTAATGGGTAAGCGCAATCGTCAATTAACTTTCGCAAAGTAACTTTGCAAATTATACTTGTTGCGATAATGATGTTGGCAATAAGCGGATTGGTTCGCTCGCAAATTTTCCACAGTAGGTTGCGCGAGGTTGCTTCTTTGTTCGCCTCACAAACATAGCCCGAAAACAATGCGAATGAATAAAACAAAAACATAGAAATAGGCGACGGAGTTTGTTGGTTGGGTGATTGACGGGTATGTCGTTCATTGTTTTTCTTTGCTGGGCAACAACGTTAGAAGGGCAAAATAAAACAGCAAATAAACAACGCCCACTCGCGCCAAAATCGCGTAGCCATTGCTCGGGTCGACGTCGTAATTCGCATACGGGTAAAACCGGTCGGTTGTAAACAGCAACAACACCGCGCACCAAAGTGACACGATGACGATAAACGAGATGACCGGGCCGGCCGCTTTGGCGTAGTCACAAGACGCCTTAACAAACCCATCGTGCGTTGCAAGTTTGACATCGCCGGCATACGCGCGAAACAATTCCTTGTGGCGCAACAGAAAAAACCAACCGGCGACGAAGGCGCTAAAGGCCGCGGCAATCGATTGCGCCGACCAATTAAACAAGTACCCTGGGGCGTCAAGCATCCGTGTGGCAAGAAAAACAAGCAGAACAAAACCCATGCCATACCCCGATGGAGCAATCCTTTCGGAAAATTTTTTTGGCGGCAACAGGTCACGACTGTGGACAAACCCGCAAAAAATAATGCTTGCGTCGCCGGGCGGATGGCTTGCGATGATTTTTTTGCGCGCAAAGAACACAAACAAATAAAAATAGCCGACCAAAAAAAGTGCGATGTATTGCATGCCAAGCAATCCCCATGTTAACGCCGCCACCGTCAACGCACCGCCAAGCCACGCGCGATCAAGACGACTTTCCAAGCGGCTGGAAAACCATCGGCTGAGTTTTTCGATTATGCCAATCGATGCGTCGTTTGGCTTGCCGCGCAAGCACATCATAACGAGCAACGGCAACCCGACAATCGTCGAAACATTCCCCCATATCGAATCGCTTGCCGCCGGAATTAACCATTCCATCTCCGATGGAACGAACAACAACACCCACCAACCGCTTCGTTCAATGTCGTGCAACCTGCGCACGCTCACCGCATAAGCGGGCAGCAACATCGCCAAATGCCACAACCCGCAAATTATGCAATTGAAAAAGGCGGAGCAGTGATTCGGTTTGTACAACCACGACGCTGCGCGACATTCGGCATCTTTGTGAAAATGCAAACCAAGTGACTCGACAATTATCGTGCCCAGCGCCAAAAACAGCACAAACCACCAAAACTCCGAACGTGATGCGCGTCCGTTGAAGTCGATGTATTTGCGCAGGCAAATGTGCACCGCGTTAATTGGCCCGCGATACGGGGCGGCGAAGTTACCATTGTGATTTGTTTCGTTGTGCATCATTGCGTTCATTTATCCGCCCAACCAAAGCCGGTCGACGCGCGCAGCCAACCGCGCGATAAACCACCGCCCGATTGCGTTGCCGTTTTCTGTCGTTGATGTTTTCATCATTTCTGTATCTTATCTTTATCTTGGTCGTTTTGTGTAACAGTGGCGCTTGCCATAATGTTAACCTTCCGTCTGTATCATGCCGTTTAAGTGTTAATGAAAAAGTAAAACCGCAAATTAATTTTGCAAGTTATACTTGTTTCGATGCGATTCGTCGGCGCGGGTGAACCGGCTTTGACATGACGGTAAACATGCTCGGTGTGCGAATAAGGACATAAGGAAATAAAAAAATGCGCTTAGCCATCAAAACGGTTTTTTGCAGGATTGCCCGGTTTCAAACCCCAATACAACCATAACAGGCACGCCAATGCCGCATAGAAAAGCCACAGCGGAAGAAACAAAAAGTGTAGCGCATTCAGTTTGGCATAGCCGAATCGCTCAAGATAATCCCAATACGCGTTGGTGAAAAACAAAAACGGCGTCAACGGGGCAACCATGAACAACATCCACCAACCGCTGCGATTAACGTCGTGCAATCGACGAACGCCAACCGCCAATGTCGGCGGCAACACAATTAAAACAATCGCCACGCCGATATAATCCGCGACTTGCCGGCTCCAAACTTGTGCAACGCTGTCTGAGATAAGCAACGCCAAGGCGCTGTACAGGTGGAAAAACCAAAATGCAGTGCGCGATGCCCGTCCGTTAAAATTGCGCCAATTTCTAATGCCCGAATCAATCGCCTGCCCCGCCGTCATTTGCGGGGCGGCGAAGTTTTCGCCGTTTGTTTCGTTGCGGTTGGCGGCGTTGTTCATTGTTAACGCTCGTCGTAAAATTCGTTGATGTCGGAATTGCCGGGTTGCAGCCACCAATACAACAGTATGAAAAATCCAATTCCGGTAAGCGCCAACAATTGCCACCAACCACTGCGCCCGATGTCATGCAACCGACGCGCGCCTACGGCAATGGTTGGCAATATAAAGATTGTTCCGATAAGCAACGCTTCGAGTGATTCGTCCGGCCACTCAATGCCCCAAAAAAATTTAACATTCACGGTGTCGCCCGTAACAATTCCGGAAATGGTTGCCAACTCGATTAAGACGTAACTAAACAACCCGAACCACCAAAACTCCGAACGCGATGCGCGTCCTTTGAAATTGGCGAACTTGATAAAGCAAATCGTTATCGCCTCGGTGAACGTGCAATGCGGGGCGGCGTGGTTGGCGTTGGGGGTTGGTGTAGTGTTCATTTGTATTCGTTAATAGTTAACCCGCCAGTGTCGGCGGTTAAAAGTTAATGGGTAAGCGCAATTGTAAATTAACTTTTGCAAACTAACTTTACAAATTATATTCGTTGCGATGTGGTTTGCCGGCGCGGGTGAAGCGGAGCATCCATATTATGGATGAAACGAAAAACCACAGTAACAGCATGGCTAACAGCGCGAAATGTTCAGTGGCAAGCCGCTCGCCTTCACCGGAATTAATAATTGATTTGTAGTTTTCCGATAAACGCATCGCCGCAAGATGCATAACAAGCGGCGCAACCAACGGCGCATAAGCGTTAAGCACCGCCCATCCACTTAACCCAATGTCATGCATGCGACGAACACTCACCGCTTGTATTAAAAACACAAGCGGCAAAGCAATGGGCGAATAATAATGACCGACAAATCTGCCGGTAACAACAAAACCGATGAGGGCGAGAAACAACCAAAACCACCAAAACTCCGAACGGCTTGCCCGCCCTTTAAAGTTTAAGCAGTTGGCAAGGCAAAATTTTATCGAGCCGACAAAAGTGCGGTACGGGGCGGCGAAGTTTTCTTCGGCGGCTTTGTCGATGTTGGGCATTTGTCGTTTGTCTTTTTGTTGAATCAACTTGCGGCGTGACTCATTAATATATGTAACTCATTTAACGATAAACATACCGCCGCGCGCATCAGCCGTCAATGCGCAACTCGGCGGTGGCGCCGCGATTAAAATTTGATGAGTATCGCAAGCGACATTGCAAAGCACACAATCACCACCATTGGTTTGATTAACGCGCCGCCGTGTTGCAGCGTCATTTTTGCGCCGAGCAATGCGCCGCACAGTTGTCCGCCAATCATCGCCAAGCCGGCCAGCCAGATGATGTCGCCGTAGAAAACAAAATACAGCAGCGCGGAAATGTTGCTGACGAAATTTAATAATTTGGCGTTGGCGGTGGCGGCAACCAAGCCGTGTCCGTACAACAACACAAACGCCAGCGCCATTAAACTGCCGGTGCCGGGGCCGAAAAATCCGTCGTAGAAACCGAGCAGCGGCGCCGGCAACAGCGCGAATGCGAGCGGTGAAATTTTTTGGGCGCGTTGTGTGTCGCAGATGGTTGGCGCGAATAAAAAATACAAGCCGACGCCAATTAACAAAATCGGCAAAATCCACAGCAACTTATCCGCATCGATTTGCAATACAAACCAACCGCCCAACACCGAGCCGATGAAGGTTAGGCATATTGCGAGTATCGAACGCGCCGGGTGCAGCGCGCGTTTTCGAATGAAGTAAATCGTTGCAATCAATGTGCCGACGCTACCTTGCAGTTTGTTGGTTGCAACCGCAGTCGCCGGCGGCATGCCGACCATCACCATCGCCGGGATGGTCAACAACCCGCCGCCACCGGCGATGACATCGACCCAACCGGCGACGGCGGCGACGCAAAACAACAACAGCAAAACATCAAAACTTAATTCCATCGCCAAGATGCCGTTGGGTTGCACCGCCGATGCAAGTCGATTGTGGTTTGTATGGTCGGAGAAGTTTTCATAGTTTGCGGCGTGCATCATTGCGATGCATAAAACGCGTTGCGAGTGCAATGATACAATGCATACAAGATGCAACAATGCAGCAAGATACGGTATTACATTCATGGGTTAACCTTCCGCATCATCGATTAGGAATTGCAAATGCATTCATTTTTCATCGCCATGAACGCGGTCACGCCGATTGTGTTGTGCCTTGCGCTCGGTCGGTTGTTGACTTATACGCCGGTGTTTCGCGATTTCAGTTGGGCATCGTTGGAGAAGGCGATGTTCTGGGTGTTTTTGCCGGCGTTAATTTTTTCCTCGATTGTTGGCGGCGAATTTAATTTCGGCGAGAGTTTAAGATTTGCAACCGCGCTTGTGATTGCGCAATCGACCGTTGCACTGATTGCATTTATACATGCGCGAATTGCGCGGTTGTCGGCGGCAAGCATGACTTCACTGTTCCAAAACGCGGCGCGTTGGAACAACATCATCCCGATTGCATTGGCCGCGACGTTATACGGCGACGCCGGATTAAATTTCGTCGCAATTGCATTGGCGGTGATGGTGCCGATTGCCAACATCAGTTGCATTGTCGTGATGGAGATTGCATTAACGCGCACATTGCCGCACGCCGATGCAACATCGAGTTGGTCGAAATCGGCGGCGGTGATTAAAAATCCGTTGGTGGTTGCATGCATCGCCGGCATGGCGGTCAAAGCCATCGATGTTGCATTGCCGCCAACGCTAACCGGCGCGCTTAAGATTCTTTCCAATGCAACACTCGGCGCCGGGCTGCTCGTGGTCGGCGCCGGCATATCGTTGCCGGCGATGCGCCGCGCCTGGACAACCATCGCACTTGCGTCCGCACTTAAAGTGATTGCGATGCCGCTGCTTGCGCTTGCGCTGTGCATCGCCTTCGGCATCGACGGTTTGGCGCGCGTCATCGCCGTGCTGTGCGCAGCCGCGCCGACCGCAATGCAGGGTTACATCGTCGCGCGCAACATGGGCGGCGACGCCGAACTGATGTCATCGCTGATTACCGTCGAACACATCACCGCCGCCGTCAGCATTCCTTTAATGTTATGGCTGGCGATTTGGATTTGATGCAATTAACGCGCGGCGTTAAGCGGCGACGGCAATGTTGTTTGGCATACGATGAAAGTTAAAGTGTACGCAACAACTTAATCATCCTCCGTAGCCGGCGTCGCTTCGCCGTGAAGTTGTTTCGCATCCGGGCGATTCCAATAACGATTCGGATTGTCTTTGTCGTCCAAATAATTCGAACGACACCCCCACACCTCTTGCACTCGAACGGTTGGCTCTTCGTTAACATGATTTGCAAAAATCGTTTCGAACACTTGATTTAACATTTCCACCTCCATCGGAATCGAAAAAACCACTTCGGCGGCGTCGGTTGTTTGGATGGTGTTTTCGGCGCCGGCGTGTGAACCGTCCAACGCGCGAAACCGCTGGCTGGCGGATTTGCGAACATACAAACAATTGTCATACGCGCCCTGCTTGAGCGGTATGGCTCGCCCAAGTGCGCTCAACAAATTATCCAACCCGCCAAGCGGCGTTTGAATCGTGATTTGCCATTCGCGCTGCAGATGCGCGGGTTTCATTTTGAGGTTGTCAAGTTTGTCTTGAGTCATTGTTGTGCTCGGTTGGTTTGCTTAGGTGCCTTGACTTATGCACTGCCTTGTCGGCGCGACTGCATCACAAGATACGCGACGGTCGCAAACAAAATTATCGCGCCGCCAATTAACGAATGCCAGCCCGGGTTTTCGCTGAATAAAAGCCACGCCCACACCGGCGCAATTGGGATTTCGATAATGCCGACCAAGGCGGCGACGGTGGCGGTGACGCGTTGTACGCCAAACAGATAAACGCCGAAGCCAAGCCCGACATTGACGACGCCGTATAGCACCAGCCAAAAATAATCCATCGGCAAGGTGTTGGCAAACGAACTGAACGGCAAGGTGACCAATGCGCCGAGGAAGCCGGATAGATAAGTCGCCTTGACGACATTCGCATTGGGGAAAAATCGCGCGGCGATGGTGAGCGACGCCATGAAGAAGGTCATGCCGAGGCTAAGCAGAATGCCGAATTGGTCGTCTGCTTTTTGCACGCCGCGCCACATCACGGCCACGCCGACAATGCAAAGCGCGCACGCCGCAAACGAATCGATGCGCGCCTTTTCTTTCAGCACAATCAACGCCAATAAAAAAGTCAACAACGGCATCGCGCCATAGACAAAAGAAACGTTGGCGATGCTGGTGTAAAAAAACGATGAGATAAAACAAATCATCCCGCAAGTCGACAACCCGCCAATCACCACTTCGCCGCGCGAGAAGCAAAACAGTTCACACAACCGATTGCGAAGTTGCGTCGAGCGAATGGATGCAGTTTTGCGTTGCGATTGCACAATAAACCAATGCACCGCCAACACACAAAACCCGCCGAGCAACGAACGCCAAAATAAGGTGGTCGGGATGTCGGTGGTCACCACGCGCGTAAAAAGCCCGGCGGTGCTCCACGCCAATGCGGCGATTAGGACGAGGGTGATGCCGTGTTTTTGATTCATGTTGTGCGGCGACGGTGGATTCGTTTAGGGGAAATTAGCATACGCGCAAAAAAAAACAATCCGCGGGACAAAATTTGTTTTTTACATTTGTAAATAATACACCCAATAATAAATGTCACCGTCGCCGCCGGCAGCACGCTGATGCGCTGACTGGCGATTTGGATTCGACGGCAATCCAATTCGTTATGGCCACCGGCAACGACAACATCGTCGGGCATGAAGGAAACGAAGTAACGCTGTCGATAAATTTTGCATAAATCACTTCGCCGTTAGTTTGCCCGCTTGTTCGCCTGCATCACAAGATATGCTGTGGTCGCAAATAAAATTATCGCGCCGCCAATCAGCGAATTCCATCCCGGGTTTTCGCGGAATAAAAGCCATGCCCAAACGGGTGCGATTGGGATTTCGATAATGCCGACCAATGCGGCGGTGGTTGCAGTGACACGTTGCGCGCCCAACAGATAAACGCCAAACCCAAACCCGCCGCCGACCACGCCGAATAAAAACAACCAGAAATAATCCATCGGCAACGTGCCGGTAAAAGAACTGAACGGCAAGATGACCAGTGCGCCAAGGAAGCCGGACAGATAGGTCGCTTTGACCGCATTTGCGTTGGGGAAAAATCGCGCGGCGATGGTGAATGCCGCCATAAAAAATGACATGCCGAACGCCAACAGAATGCCAAACCGGTCGTCAAAGTTTTGCACGCCGCCCCACACCACGGCCACGCCGACAATGCAAAGCGCGCATGCCGCAAAAGAACCAACGCGCGCTTTTTCTTTCAGCACAAGCAACGCCAAAATGAAAGTTATCAAAGGCATGGTGCCGTAAACAAAAGCGGTGTTGGCGATGCTGGTGTAAAAAAATGATGAGATAAAACAAATCATTCCGCAAGTGGACAACCCGCCGATGACCATCTCGCCGCGCGAGAAGCAAAACAGTTCACGCAATGGATTGCGAAGTTGCGGCGTGCGAGCGGAGGCGGTTTTGCGTTTCGATTGCACAATGAACCAATGCACCGCCAACACACAAAACCCGCTGAACAACGACCGCCAAAATAATGTGGTCGGGATGTCGGTGGCAACGATGCGCGTAAAAAGCCCGGCGGTGCTCCATGCAAGCGCGGCGATTAGGACGAGGGGGATGCCGTGTTTTTGATTCATGTTTTTTTTCATCAATGTGTTTCATTTCAGGGAGTATTAACATACCCCATCACCCCCAAACTCCTCCTCGATAAACAATCGCGCCAGGTGGATGTCGGCATACTCCAACTTGTCGCCCG
>OZ245364.1:0-847500 GCA_965226545.1 Candidatus Poriferihabitaceae bacterium | reverse complement strand
GCTGAACGTATGCACGGCGCGCGCGCCGTTGGGGATGGTTTTAAAATCGGGTAACGGGGATTTCGAGTTCATTGGATTGGGGGGATTAATAAAAAGTTAATGGGGTAGTGAGTTAGTGTTTGCCGCGCAATTCGCGCGCGCAGTTTAATCGCAAACGCTTCCATCGGCAACAGCCATTAAGGCGCAAGCGGTTCGCCGATAAACGCGCCGCGGTTTTGGCGCGCGACTTCGCGCATTAAGGTTGCAAAGCGTTCGGCCGCATCGACATCGATGCCGAAGCCGATGCCGTGAATGCGCGCCAACGGTTGACCGGCGGCGTCGCGATTGTATTTGGCGATGCGCGTCAACACATCGGCGTAGGAATTGCCGGCGTAATCATCGCCGAACACATACACCGCCAATTTGTCGGTGCGCTTGGCATAGGTGCGCAACGCGAGTTCCAACCCTTCGGCCGGGCTGCTGTTGGATACGCCGCGCCAATTGCGCATTAACTCAAGTGCAGCCGCGCGGCGTCCGGCGGTGTCGGGAATCCAGCGTCTTGCATAGGCGTCGATTAAATAATCGCCGTTGTCGCTCATCACCTGAAAGCCGGTGACGCGCGGATGAATGTCGAGAATGTTTTCCAACTCGGCGATGACCTTCGACCAAATCCGCGCCATGCTGCCCGAGGTGTCGATGATAAACACGACATGGTTGCTGTCGACCGGAATGCCGCCGACCTTAACTGCATCGTCGCTCGAGGCGGTTTGAGTCGTTCGCGCGGCGCGTTGCAACGCCGCCAATCGTTGACGCGCCTGCACCAATCGACGCGCCGATTCATCCAAGTCGATGTCCGGCGGCGCGGTGTCTTGCAACTCTTCGCGCAGTTGTTGTTGGCGCGCGCGCAAGGTTGCATCGATGTCGGTTAATTCATCGACGGTTTGTTCGGCTTCGAGCACGGCGCGCACCAGTTCGCTTAACTGCTTTGATGAATCTTGTGCACTCGATGCGGCAATGTCGGTTTTGGACAACAACACCAACAACACCATCGCGCCAAAGCCGCAACAAATCACATCGAGAAACGACATGCCAAACAGTTGCGCGTTGCGTTCGCGCTTGATGCCGGTGCGTTTCATGGCCAAGACGGCGCCGGGCTAATCATCACCCCGCCGGTCGATGCCGCCCAACGCCAATAAGCAAACGCGGCTTGCGGGTCGCCTTCGACCGGCAGCAGTATGGTGTTGACCGTGGCGCGCGCGCGATGCGAAGTGACTGCGGATTCGAACAACGCCAACCGACACGCGCCGGACACCGCGCTTTTGCGCACCGCACCGCATGCTTTAACGCGCCGCAACACCGGCAACTCGCCCTGCGTCGGCAGGCTGTCGGTGATGAGATAGATGTCGCTTGGCTCGAGTTGATGATGCTGCACAAACGAAAGTGCGGCGTGCAGATTGGTGGCGCGTTGCGGATAGAGTTGACTCAATGCATGCGCGACATCGATGCGCGCGGCGTCTTCGCCGACATTGCGCCATCGTTTATCCAATAAAAATTCGGCGCGGTCGTTGTATTGCACGATGAGATATTCGCCATCCTCCGGCACGCGCGTCAACAACCATTCGACCACCGCCAAGGTGCGCCGCCATTTCGGCGCGGCTTTTTTGGCGGCGACGGTCGACGCCTTAATTTTAATGATGTCGACCAATCGTTCATCGGCCATCGATGCGCTGGTGTCCAACAAAATTAAAATCCGTTTGCCTTGCACGCGCAAACCGATTAAATGATCCTGTTGCGGTTTGGATTTATTTGATTGTGATGCTTGCGACGACGATTGTTGCGGCGCGATTTGTTTTTCCAACGCCGCGGTTTGTTTGGCGGCGTCAATCAATGCATCGACAATATACGCCGCGCGACGTTGTTGGTCGGCGGCGCGTTCGGTTTGTTGTTGCAGTTGTGCGGATAACGCATCGATGGCTTGTTGTGCGGATTGCTGTTGCGCGCGCAATTGCGCAATGTCGGTTTGGTTGCTTTCCAATTGACTCTGCAACGATTCGGCTTCTTCGCTTTGTGCGGTGTGTTGTTTGACCAGCATAAATATCAACGTAACCGCGCCCAAGCCGCAGGCCATAATGTCCAAAAACGCAAGGTTAAACCCGAAGGCGGCGCGAGGCGGGCGCGACATTAATTTTTCTCGATGCGATGCAACAAAAATTCCTCGCAATAGGCTTGAGTGTCGGTCACCAATTTATCCTGCAGTCGCTGCAGTTCATGCAGAAAAAACATCAACACGATGCTGATAATCAACGCCACCAAGGTCGAGTTAAATGCCACGCCGAGGCTGTCGGTCATGCCGGAGATGTCGCCGGCCAAGGCGGCATCGGCTTGTGAAAGCGCGGCGCCGATGCCGCGCACCGTGCCGATAAACCCAATCGACGGTATCACCCAAATAAGATAGCGAATCATCGAGTTCTCAGCCTCGAGCCGCGCGGCCAATGCATCGACGCCGGTGACGATTGCATCCGAAGTGTTTTGGATGTCGCGCGTGGCGATGTAGCGACGCGCCGCGCTGCTTAAGGTTTTTATCAACGGCGAGTTGCGCGTGTCGTCGTCTTCGATTTGTTCGAATTCGCGCAGGGCTGCGCGCATCTCGAGCGTGGTGTCGGCGCGCGCGGCGGGTTCATCAATCAATTTTGTTTTAAACAAATATCGATCTTTGGTCAACGCCAAACATTTTTGCAAAATTAAATACATCCCCCACAAAAACAAAATAAAACAAATCTCCTGCTCATAATCTTTGATGATGACAAAAAAAGTGCGCGGCACCGCCCGCCCGCTCTGCTCCGCCGCAAACACCGCCAACGCCGCATTCGGACGCACCACCAATACATACAACAGATGCACGCCGGTTGCGCTGATTAACAACGCAAGTGAATCTTTAATGGATAGTGGAAGTTTCATCGAGGTGGATGGGTTAATGCGGATGGGTTGGATTGACGGTTACTGTTATTTGACAGTCACTGTTAACAGTGGATTGGACAATTATCGTTGACGGCGAACAAGTCAAATTAAATATCGACCGGAAACGCAGTCGGGCTGTTTAAACTAACCGAGTACGCCGCCCCGCCGTGTTGCGCGGCATGCGCCAACCACGCGCCGCCGAGTGCAAGCAACAATAAAAGCAACAAGCGTTTTTTCACGGTCGCGGCGCGCGCAGTGCCTCGAGTGCGTTTCAGTTTGATGCGATACATGTTAACTTGACGGCGTTTGAATGAAGTGCGAGTAATGAAGTGCGATTAGCATGGCGCGATTGTAAAGGGTGACGGCTTAAAACAAAACCGAATAAATCACCACGCCGGTCACAACCCCAAGCCCGACATTCGAGGTGACATAACTCACCACCAACACTGGAATCAACGCCGCGATTTTTTGCAGCATCATCGTTTCAGCGGCGACCACGGCGACCGTGACCATCGACACCATTATGCAAAACGGCATCATCTGCATTGCATAATCCACCGCCGCAGGAATGCGGATTTGTTTTAACAACAACGCCGGCAAAAACCGAAACGGAAACGTCGCCGCGGTCATTAATACAATTACCCAAAATAATTGCATGCTCATTAGTAACGTCTCATTTCATTTAACTTAAAGTACGTTTGGATAATGCGCGTTTGGTTTTCATTTGATTAAACGCGAACATCACCACCGCCGCACCAATCGCAGGCAGCACAAACGCCAATGAAGTCCATCCGCCAAACCACAACAACAAGGTAATGGTCACGGTCAACAAAACTATGCCCACATATTCGATAAGCGCTTTAAGGTTAATCGATTGTTTTTGCATCGCTTGTGTTTCACTCGATGTCGGCGGCGGCGCGATTTTGTGTTTTATAAACAGCGCAATGATGCCGACAAACAACGCCGGCAAGGCAAATTCCAATCGAATGAATTCCATTGTTTCGATAAGAATAAACCCGACATAACAACCGACCGCGGTCGCCGCCACCCAAATTAAATGCACGCCGAGATTAATTGCAATCGCCGTCTGCTTGTTAAATTGTTTGCGCTCGATATCCAATGCATGAATCGTAAACGCTTCATCAGTCAATCCATAACAAAACACCGCCAACTCGCGGTTGGAAAATGAATGCAATGCCGGCGCCAAACTTGCCGACAACACCGCATGGCGAATGTTAATCAACCAAGTTAACACAAACACATAAAACAATCCGCCGCCGGCTTCGATAACCGGCAACGCCGCCAGTTGCGACGCCCCGGCCACCACAAAGATGCTCATCGCAATAATTTCGGCGGCGGTCAATCCGGATTCGGCGGCGATGATTGCAAACGAAACGCCGATGGGAAAATACCCCAGCAGTATCGGGGTGAGTTTTACCGCGGCGGTGTATATCTTATGGTTGTTCATTAATCTCATGAATTTCATTAAGCACACTTAATGTTATTTGCCGGAGTAACGTTGCACGGTAACTTATCCAAGTAATGTTACGAAGTAACATGATGAGCCGACGGCTTTGCCGCAAACTTCAAACCGCCGCTATCGCCGCAACGCCGGCGACGATGTATAACCCGCCGGTGGATTTTTCAAACCGCGCAATGCTCGTTGATGTGGTCAGCCACGGCTTGATGAATTTTGCCAGCAAGCCGTAAATAATTTTGCAAATTAAATCGACCACAATCCAAACCGCGACAATGATGATGATTTGCCGCGCGAGATGATTGTCGGCGGAAATAAATTGCGGCAAAAACGCCATGAAAAAGATGATGTCTTTTGGATTGCCGGCGCCGAGCAAAAACGCTTTGGTGAACAAGGTGCGGAAGTCGGCGACTTCGGTTAACTCGACTTCGACGATGGGTTGCGTCGTCGACATCCGCGCCTTTGTCTTGCGCGCCTTTTGGATGGCGGCAACGCCAAGATAAATTAAATACAACGCCCCCGCGATTTTCAAAATGAAAAATAATTTGCCCGATGCAATTAACAATGCTCCTGAGCCGGTTGCGGAAATGATTAAATACAATGACGATGCAACCGTGCCGCCGAGAAATGCCGGATAGGATTTGACAATTCCATACTGCACCGAATTGGAAACCATAAACAGCGACAATGGCCCCGGTATCATTATCACGATGAAAATCGCGATGATGTACAAGGTTAATATTTCGAAACTCATTATGTTTTGTCCGCTTTGTCGATTGCATTATCGATTGCGCTGTCGATTTTAATGATTGGGTTACAGTTAATTGTAACCATTAATGACAACCATTAACCCCGCCGCCACCGCATCCATAAAAACCCCGCCACTTGCAAAACAATCACCATACCAAACGCAACTTGATGCGCAATCGGCGGATGCAAACCGGTTGCAGTCGGCTGCCACAATTCGATAATAACGCCGACGCCGTATTGCATAAGGAAGGCGCAAAGCGTCGCCAAAAGATTTAACAAACTCATCGCGCGCCCGACCAAATTGGATGCAACCGCGCGCGCGATGATTGCATACGCGAACAATGAACTCGCCACCAACAAGCCAAACATCGTCCATAAAAAAATCCGCGCAACGCCGAAATTTAATACGATGATGATTTGCACGCCGATAAAAACAAAACAAACCAGCGTCGTGGTGCGCGCAATGTCAACGCCGATGCGCGTCAACAAATCGGCAACCGCACCCAACAACAAATTGCCAACCACCACCGCGCAAGCCAGAAACAATAAAACCACCGCCGTTGGAATGTCCGCCAACTTATCGACTTCGCGCAGCCAGATGCCGGCCCATAAACCTTGATAGGCAATCCACGCACCTTGACCGAGCGCGGAAATCGGCGCGAAGCGAATGAAAATTGGATTGCGCAACACCGCAACAAATCCGCGCAATTGTTGACGCAAAGTTGCAGTTGGGTCGGAGGTCGAATCATCCGGATGCGTTGGCGTGACCGCCATCAACAAAATCGCAATCGCCACGGTGAACCCCGCCAACCACAAAAACAATGCATTCCATGAAATGTGTTGCAATAATAATTGCGTCGGCAACGTTGCAAACAACGCACCCAACCCGGCAAAACCGATAATCGCGCCGTTCGCCAACACCAATCGCTCGGCCGGCCACCATCGACTGTTAACCATAAAGGCTGCAGTCCAACAGCCGGCCATTCCGATTCCGATTAACAATCGCCCAAGCAACAATCCGACATGCGAAGCGGTCGAAAACAACACCGCACCAAGTGCGCCGACCAACATCAATGCGGCGACCGTGTTGCGCGGGCCGTAACGATCCAACCATAGCCCGGTAAAAATTTGCGCACCGGCAATCGCCGCCAAAAACAAACTGGTCATCAACCCGAGATACTCGATGCTCAATCCCAACTCCAACTGAATGATGGGGCCGACCACGCCATTGATGTTGCGATACAACTCGGAGATGAGATACGCCAACATAAATGGGATGAACACGACCGCGAGAATTGCGATGGTGGCGGTGGGGTTTTTGCGATGCATTGTTTTGGGCTGCGAATGAATGGTGAATGGATGGGCGAGTGATGATAATGCAGTATCGTTGTGTCGACACAGTTACTTTAACGTCCACTTTAACTTCACTTTAAATTCCACTTTAACTTCACTTTTTAACAGTTGCTTACGCCATCCACTTCACCCACTACTCTTCACCGCCGCCGTCAATCCATCAGTCAATACATTTGTATCTTCGCCTTGCGCGCTTTTAATGCGGCGTTGAGATATTCCATTGGACGGTCGCCCTTGATGGAATTGCAATTGCCGCAAAGTAACTGCAGATTATCCAGTTGCCATTGCCCGCCTTTTGAGTCGGGGTAAATGTGGTCGACATGAAAATGATGCGCTGCCGGGAAATGGTCGCCGCAACCGTTGCAGTTGCCCTCTTGTTCGCCGTAATAATGTTTGCGCACTTTTTCTTTGCTCCAATCGAACTTTTTTAAATCGGAACGCATTGGCAAAGTGTTGCTTGCTTCGAAATTGGTGAACAGATGTTTTACATCATCGGTGTAACTTAACCGCTCGGTAACCAACTCGACCGCTTTGTCGCTGATGTCGATGCCAATCCAATTGCGATGCAGATTTTGCGCGGCGACGCAGGTGGTTGCGCAACCGCAAAACGGGTCCATTACAACATCGCCTTCGTTGCTGGACGCTTTGATGATTCGATTTAACAACGCAAGCGGTTTTTGCGTGGGGTAACCGGTGCGTTCTTTTGCCATTGGATTTAACGCTTGAATATCGACAAACACGTCAGTTGGAATTTTGTCGATGTCTTCCGCCGCAATTCGCGCACCTTTTGGGTTTTGTGCGCGCGCCAATGATTTTTCGGTGCGCGGCACTCGCACATTGGAAAAATCAATATGGTAGTTTTCGGATTTGCTGTAAAAGAAAACCACATCGTGTTTTTTCGAGTAATGCCGCTTGCTCGCACCGCCGGTTTGGTAATGCCAAATAATTTCATTGCGACAATTATTTTTTCCAAAGACACAGTCCAGCAGTATGCGCAAATAGCCGTTGGCGGTCGGGTCGCAATGCAGATACAAACTGCCTGAATCTTTCAACACGCGATGCATCTCGATAACCCGTTGCGCCATAAAGGTCAAATACGCCTTCATTGCCGCACCGTGAATCTTGCCGGTGATTTGGATATACGAAAATAAATCGGCGTGCTTGTCCGCATACGCAAGCAACCGTTCATCGACATCATCATTCCAAGTCCAAATATCATGGAAACTTGCGGTCACTTCCTTTTTCTTTTTGCCTTTACCAACGCCAATCGGCGCAGAGTAAATCCGCTTCGAATTAAACGGCGGGTCGAGATAAATTAAATCGACGCTGCCCGAGTTCAACCCGCGCATTACATCGAGATTGTCGCCGACGAATAACTTGTTGGCGGATTGCGCCATGTCGAGACCGCACCTGTGAAGTTGGCAACCCCCCGACACCGAAGTGCCGGGCCGTTGCCGAGATCACAGAAAGCAGAGTGAAATCCCCGCCTATTTGCACCACACGAGCAGGACTCGTGCGGATACTAACGCTGTTGTATTAAACGGGTAACCCGACCAGGGGCTACTTTCTGTACATCTCGGCAATACGGATTATGCGAAAACCAACCGACAAAATCAACCTGTCATCCCCGCCATCAATCCACCTCCTCTACTCCCCCACCCCCGCCCCACCAACCACATACCGCCCAATTCGAAACCCAACATCATCACGCGCATCACCTGCACCATCACGAAACACCGAACGCAATCGAGTTGTCGTCGCACTTCGAAAACTTGCGCCTTTAATTAAATGTTCCGCACCCACCGCCGAGCCAAACGGGTCGAGAGAAGTGCTCGATGCAGTCCGCGGCGACGGCGGACGCAAATCATAAATCTCATGCACCCATTCGCTGACATTGCCGGCGATGTCGTGCAAGCCGATAACATCCGGCGGGAACGAAGCAATCGGCGCAACCGTTGCATAACCATCGTTATAACCGGGGATGTATTTCGCCACGACGCGCTTTGCGCTTTCATCGGCGAAGTTGCCGCTTTGCGCCGGTATCACGCGCGCGTTGCCCCATACAAACTGCATCGGCACGCGCCGCCCGGCCAATCGCGCCAACCATTCCCATTCGGCTTCGGTCAACAATCGATAGCCGTCGGCGTTGGCATCCGCGCCGCGCACGATGCCGTTTTGGAATCGATACACCGGCGTTAACTTGGCGCGCGCGCTCAGCCAATTGCAAAACTTTGCCGCGTCTTGCCAAGTAACATTGCGCACCGGCAAATTGCTGCGCGCGCGACCGGGCTGATGTGCCGCGAATTGAGATTCGCTGATTTCGGCGACGCTTGCATAAAACGGACGGGTTAACTGCACCGCGCGCAAAAATTCATTGGCGCGATGAAACTCGTCGCTCTTTGGTGAGCCCATTGTGAAACGGTTTTTCATTGTGCGCGGGTCGAACAACTTCATCGCAATGCCGGCAAAGGTCAACAACGCCGGCGCGCGCGCCAATTGACTCTGCAAGGTTTTGTCAATCAAGTTAACCCGCGCCGCGTCCGGCGTAACAATCGCGCGTTCGGTTCGATAGCCGTCTCGCAGCAATACAAAAGTTTGCGCGACCGTGCGCAGATTAAAAGTTTGCGGCGTGGTGCCGCGCGATACGCCGTTGATGCGCACTTCGGCGCGCGGCATTGCGCGCACGATGACTTCACCGAAGGACGGCGTTAACGCGAATGACACCGGCGGTGCATCGCGCGCCGGCAAGGTGATGGTTTGCACTTGCGCGCCATAGCCGGATTTTTCATAACGCAATAAATGCGCGCTGCCAACCGCCAACGACAACGCCGCATCGATTTCATAACGCACGCCATCGACATACAACGCCCCGTCCGGCGGCGATGCAGTTACGCGCAACGCGGCGAGGTTATTAATGAGTCGATAATTGCGCGCGACCGTTGCACTTCGATTATCGACGCGCAATTGTTCATCAATCGCGCGATAGCCGTCCAATGCAATCCGCAATTGATGTTCGCCGCCGCGCACCGCATCAATCGCCAGCGGCGTTTGCCCGCGCACTGCACCATCCAACGACACTTGCGCGCCGGACGGTTCCGATGCGATTTGCAATTCGGCGGTGTGCGCGGTCAATGCAATTTGTCGCGCAATGGATTCGCCGACCGTGATGGTCAACGCCACAGTGTGCGGCTGATAATGCGGATGATTGATTTCGAGTTGCACCGCGCCGGGCGATAACGCATGCGTAAATTGCGCGGCGGTATCGACCAACGCGCCATCGATGCGCCATTCGGTTTGCGCCAACGATGGTTCGGTATCGATGCGCACTTGCACTTTCGCGGCGCGCAATGCAATCGATAGCGGCGGCGCATTCGAATGTAAGGTCGCGGTTTGCACGGCAAAGCCGGGCGCGGTTACTTCGATTCGCGTTTGCGCGCCGAGAAAATACGCGGTGCCGCCGCGCACAAAACCCGCGCCATCAATCACCCGCGCCTGCACTTGTTGCGCGGCGAGCGGCGGCGTAACCTGAAACGATGCCGCCGCCCCAAACAACAACGGCGGCAACACCACCGCCAACAACAACAATGCAACCAAGCCACCCGCCAACCACTGCAGTCGCGCCCGCGCGCGCATGCGCTGCGCCGCATCAATCGATTGTTGAACGCTCATTGAAATTAAGGGTTATAAAGTTACTGTGAAGTTATGGTGACGAAATTATTGCAAAGTTTGTTTGTAATGTTATTTTGTAGTTTTACTTTGGAAAGTTACTTTGTAATGTTACGTTGTTAAGTAACTTAATAATGTCACTTAATAAAGTGACTTGATAAGTAACTTAACAAAGTAACTTCACAACTCAAATCTTAACATCACAAATCACCGTAACCTCCACCCCCGCCGCCCCCGGTTTAATCTCCACCGCCACCAACTTCGATTGATAACCGCGCCGCGAGCCTTCGAAAGTGTGATTGCCGGGACGCAGCCGAATCGTGCGCCGCTTCGTTTTACCGACGCGCCCAACACCGCGCACGATAATTTCGGTGGCGTTGTCGGACACCACCGCAACCTCGACCGACTCGCCATATTGCGCCGTCAATCGCGTTAACTCGGCGTGGCGCGCGGCAAACTTCGCGCTCAATTTGGTGAGCGACTCGGTTTCGGTTAGATAACTCGACGTCGCCGCCGCGACATTTTCATCGGACAATCGCGCGGCATTGACGATTAGCGCATCGATGCGCCGCATCGCTTCGAGCAGTTGCGTTGCTTGTCGATATGCATCAACGGCGCGCGGATTATCCGGGCGCAGTTGCACCGCGCGCGCCAGCCGCGTATGCGCCTGTTGCCAATCATCCTGTTGACGCGCGAATTCCGCCAAACGCAATTGGTCATCGAACTCGCGCGCGCGCGCCGCTTGCTGCAGTTGCGCCGCCAATCGCGCGACTTGCGCATCGCCGGGCGCGGCCGCTTGCTCTGCATTCGCCAAATGTTTTTTCGCCGATTGCAAATCGCCGGCGTTTAATGCGCGCGCGGCGTTCGCCAATGAACTGCGCAATTGTTGCTTGGCATATTCGGCGCGCACTTTTTCCAATCGCGTTTGCACTTCGCTGCGCGCCGGGTCCAACGCATGCGCTTTGCTCAACGCGGCGATTTCGTTTTGCGGTCGATTCTCGATGCGCGCAACCTCCGCGACCGCCAATGCATCCAACACCGCCGGCAACACCGCCACCCGCGCCTGCAGGTTAATCATCTCGACATCATCGGCGCGCAATTGCAATGCGCGCGTGATGAGTTGTTGCGCCTGCTCGGCACGATTGTCGGCGAAGGCGGCTTGCGCGTCTCGTTTAATAGTTTGCAATTGTTCATCGCGCAGCAAATCGATTTGCTCGAATAATGTTTTTGCTTCGCGCAACTTTTCGCGCGCCTGCAGATAATCGCCCGCGCCAAACCGCGCAATCGCCTGTTGTTTTAATTCGCGCAAGTCGGCATCTTGCTTTGGGTTGGTTTCATCCAAACGCATTGCATCGATTTGCGGTTCGGTATCCGATTCATATTCGGTCAACTCGCGCATGAATTGTTCGCGGATAACCGACTCGGCGTTGCCTGCATCCGCATCACTCGAAGGACTCGCCGGGCTCGATACACTCGACGCCGGCAAGGCGCGCGATGCATCCATCCATTGACTTGCCAATTGCGACGCCAGATACAACCCGCCGAGTATCGCAAACACGCCGAGCGCGCCGCCAATCCACCACAAGCCGCGTCTCGTGCGTTGGTTGTGTTGCGCCGCCGCAATGCGCGCTTGCAATTGCGCGCGCATGCGCGGCTTGCGCGGTCGTGCCTGCGCGCGCATCTTTATAACGCTTTATCCGGCGTGGATTCCAATCGATACATCTCGCGCAAAAATGCAATCCATTGCGTTTGTTGTTCAGCCGCATCGCCGACCAACTTGGCGGTTTGGTTTTCATACTCGACCACTTGCGGCGCAAGTTCGATGTCGAGTGACCGTCCCAACTCAGCCAACGCTTGACGATGCACTTTCAATTCGCCGCGCGTTGCAATGCTGCTGCCGATTAACACCGCGCCGGCGACGGTGGCTGCGCCGGCGGCGATTTCGGTGCCGACACTGTAATCATCCGAGAGTGCGTTATCCAAATCGGCGGCCAATCCGCCGACCAACAACAACCCGCCCAACACGCCGGTGGCAACCGATTTGCGTTTGGCTTTGCGCGCGCCTTTGGCTTCGAGCAAACTTTGTTCCTGCCACACCAAATAACTCTTGTCGAGTTTTTGATTGAAGTCGGCGTAATGGGTTTGCATATCATCGATAAACAATTGGTCGCGCACGCGCAACGGACGCACGCGCTGCAACATCGGCGCTTCATCGGCCGGCGCGGCGGTTAAATACACCCGCCCATTGCGCTCGCCCAAATATTCGGCGAAGGATTCTTCGGATAAACTTGCGGCGAAACGCACCTCGGATAGCCGCTGCAGTTTCGCCAAATCGGAATCCTTGCGTCGCGACAGTTTTTTAACAATCGCCTTGGCCGCTTTTTCAAACAACGGCGAATATGAATCCTTGCCTTTGTTGCGGATGTTTTCATGGAACGATGATTTAACCCGATGGCTGAACGTTTGATTCAACCACTGCCGCCCGGAGATGTCCTGCGCGATGATGTTAATTTTAACATCCTCACCGTTGGATTCGATGATTTTGCCGAGGACATACAAATCGCCGGTCACTTGCACCGACGGCGCAACCCGCACCGCACCAAACGCGCGCGTATCGACCAACGCCTCTTTCATTTTTAATGCAAACCGATTCGCCTCGGCGCGCCGCAACTCCGGATAGATGCCAAGTTTTTCCCACTTATCCGAATCCGCCGGCAAGTTCGGGTCGAACACCGGCACGACGACATCAATCTTAACCCCGCCGGGGTCGACTTGCGCCGCCTTGTCGTCTTTGCCATAACTTGATGACAACCCGGGGCCAACGCTTGTGCCGCCGCCACCGCCCGACAAGCCGGCGCAACCGCTCAACGCAATCGCCAACGCAACCCAACAACTTAACCCCAACCCTTTCATCATACGGTTCATCTTTCGCCTCACAATGGTTTCGATAACATGAATTAAATTTGCACCAATCAATTTGCACTTACCAATGCACTTGTCACTTGCATCGACGCTTGCATCGACACTTTTACCGTCACTGTTCACTTGCACTTTTACCGCCAGCGTCACCTCCCCCATCCGCCTGCACCGCAATGCCAACATACCGCCGATATTCATCCCACAATTTTGCCTTAATTTCCGCATCGTTTTCATCCAACGCCGCTTGACGCAATTGGCGGGCGATGATGTCGTCATTATCCGCCGGCGGAATATCAGACGGCGTGGTTCGGTCGTTCGGCGTATGCACCCCGGTCGTGCCGCCGGTGGCAGTGCGCACCGCCACCTCATCCGCCCCCTCGGCAGTTTCCCCCGTCACCCCGCGACCTTTATCCGCCGGCTGCTCGCCACGAATGCCATCACCAACCGCCACGCCTACACCGCCGGCGATGTCACTGTTAACAGTGTCACTGTTACTGTCACTATTGCCGCTGTTGCCACCGCCACCGTCGCCACCGCCGTTGTCACTGTTACTGCCACCTCCACCGCCGCTACCGCCACCACCGCTACCACCTCCACCGCCGCCGCCACTGATGTCACTGTTACTATCCCGCTCGCTAGGACAATTCACCGCGCGATAATACATCTCATCCAACAACGCCACCTGCTCGGCGCGCGTCAAAAATTCAAACCCAGCCAACGCCTCCTCCGACCAACACGGCAAATTCAATTGCCGCAATCGCTCGACTGATGCCGCCGGCTCCGCCGCCTCGACCCGCGGCGCAAGTGTACCGACAAGTGCAAGCACAAGCGCACAAGTTAACGACGTTAATAAAGTTAATTTACTCATCGACAATTTTTCATTGACACGACATCGACACTATCGACACACTTCACGAATCCGCGCCGCGCACCACCACTTTGGCAAACCGCCGCTTGCCGACTTGAAAGATATGCGTCTCCCCCGCCGCAATCGTCAATTTACGTTCACTGATTTTTTCACCATCGATGCGCACCGCGCCGTCGCCAATCATCCGCATCGCTTGCGAATTGGATTCGACCAAGTTCGCCGCGCATAACAAATTCGCAATCGGCATCCGGTCGCCGTCGGCATGCAGCACCACTTCGCGAATATCCGCCGGCATTGCGCCGCGGCTGAATTGGTCGACGAATGATTGTTGCGCAGATTTGGCATCGGCAGCCGAATGAAACCGCGCGGTAATTTCCAAAGCCAATGCGAGTTTAACTTCGCGCGGGTTGAGCCCGTCATCGACTTGTTTGCGCAACTTGGCGATTTGCGCAACACTTTGGAAACTCAGCAATTCATAATACCGCCACATCAATTCATCCGACACCGACATTATCTTGCCAAACATCTCCTTTGGTGCTTCGATGATGCCGATATGGTTGTCGAGCGATTTGGACATTTTGCGCACGCCATCCAAACCCTCGAGCAACGGCACGGTCATCACAATTTGCGGACGTTGCCCGGATTGTTTTTGCAATTCGCGCCCAACCAACAGATTAAATTTTTGGTCAGCGCCGCCGAGTTCGACATCGGCGCACAATGCAACCGAATCATACCCTTGCGCCAACGGATATAAAAACTCGTGAATCGCAATCGGCGCGCCACTTGCATAACGCTTCTTAAAATCATCGCGCTCCAACATCCGCGCCACAGTGTAACGAGACGCCAACTCGACCATTCCGCCCGCGCCAAGTTCGTTCATCCATCGTGAATTAAAATCGATTTTGGTTTTTTCCGCATCCAAAATCTTAAACGCCTGCTCTTGATATGTCGCGGCGTTGTCGCGGATTTGTTCGGGCGTCATCGGCGGACGGGTTTTGTTCTTGCCCGAAGGGTCGCCGATGCGCCCGGTAAAATCGCCGATGAGAAAAATCACTTCATGCCCCAACCCCTGAAAATGCCGCATCTTGTTCATCAACACGGTATGCCCCAAATGCAAATCCGGCGCAGTCGGGTCGAAGCCGGTTTTCACCCGCAACGGTTTGCCTTCCGCCAACCGCGCACGCAATTCGGTTTCGAGCAACACTTCCTCGCAACCGCGAGTCAATTCGCCATAAGCGTCGTTGGAATCAACGGTGGAATCGGTGTGCTTGGATTTGGCGGACATCGGCGGGCGTAAGTTGTTCGTTCGAAGTTGTTTGTTAAAGACAGTCGGTGGGTTGGCGTTATTATAATGAAACACTGTTGTCGAGTGACGGTAATGAGGTGACGATTAAGTAACGTTATAAGTGACGGTCACATCGAAGTGACGCCGTGCGCATCCGTTAACATTTCATTATCAAGCCGCACCAAAAACTTTTGACTTGACGGCGCAAACAAGGTAACTTTACCCAACCGCGCATCGTAGTGACGCAACCGCACTAACCCCATGCCAACCCCCGAGCCGCGACTCTTTTCCCGCCGCACCATCGCCGTCTCAATCGCCGGCGTATTACGTCTCGCGCGCCGATGGTCACGCCGATTGAGCGGTGCGTTGTCGCGCACAATGGCGAAGATGTTGCGCCATGCATTGCGACCGCTGTTGCGACGCGTATTGCGACCGTTACCGCAACCGACATTGCAATCGAAGTCGCGCCCGACAGTGTCGCAACGGTCAACCCACTTGCGCAATTTGCGATACAAGTTACAACAAAAGTTGCAACACACCCTGCGCACTGTAATCGGTCCGGCAATCCGCCGCACAACACAAACCATTGCACACCAGATTGCACACCACACCGCACAAACCGCCGCGCATTGCAATCACTCTTTCCGTCTGCGCGCGCGTCAATACATACGACAATACATCCAACATTGCCTGCACCACTACGCCCCGCCGTCTCCGAAAACAATCGCACGATGGTGCAGCGCATCGGTCATCATCGCGTGGGCGGCGTTGGCGTCGCTTGCACCGCCTGCACCGTACGCAACCGATTCGAATGCTATCGACTTCACGAGTGCGGAATATTCATTGCAAGCATTAATCGAATCCGATGCAATTGAAATCAAACCGTTCGATTATTTGGAAACCGCCGAGACGCCGTTGATGCCGCCGCGTCCGTATCCGCGTCCGCGCATTATCGACGCCACGATTCGCCGCAACGATTCGCTATCGACAATTTTTGCGCGCAATGGTCTCGAAATCCAAGACGCCATCGCCATCGCCGCGCTTAAGCCGGCCTCGAGCCTCGCCAAGATTCATCCCGGCGACCATCTGCATATCGCCGCGACCGACGAAGGCAATGTGCTTTCCCTGCGCCATGAACTCGATGCGTTTAATACATTGTATGTCGACAAGCCGCAAAGCCATCGCCCAATCATTCGAAGTGTCGACCAACGCTTCGACCAACAGGTCGACCAACCAATCGACCAAAGTAACGACGCACAACCCGACAACCCGCCGGCATTCATCGCCGAGTTGGTAACGCGCACGCCGGATATTAAGTTACAAAGCGCGCGCGCCGACATCAACCACACACTTCTCGATGCCGCCGCCGGCGCCGACATTGCCGCGCAGATGATTTACAACTTCGCCGAAATTTTTGCATGGCAAGTCGATTTCAATCGCGAACTTCGACGCGGCGATGAATTCGCGTTGATTTACGAACAATTATATTTGGACGGCAAGCACATCGCCGACGGCGCGATTATCGCCGCCGAACTTGTCTTATCCGGCAAACGCCTGCGCGCGGTGCGCCACATCGATAACCGCGGGCGGGCGGTGTATTACACGCCGGACGGGCGCGGCTTGCGCAGTTCATTTTTGCGCTCGCCGCTTAAATTCGCGCGCGTCACTTCGAAGTTTTCCAAACGCCGTCTGCATCCAATATTAAAAAAATGGCGCGCCCATAAAGGCGTCGATTACGGCGCACCGACCGGCACCCCGGTGCGCGTCACCGGCGACGGCGTTGTTATCGATGCGCGCGCGCGCACCGGCTACGGCAACACCATAACGATTCGCCACGGCGCAAAATATACGACGCTATACGCGCATCTGCATAAATTCGCGCGCGGAATGCGCAACGGCACGCGCGTTAAGCAAGGCGATGTTATCGGCTATGTCGGCTCGACCGGTTGGTCGACCGGCCCGCATCTGCATTATGAATTCCGCATCGACGGCGTACATCGCAATCCGCTCACCGTGCAATTGCCAAGGTCGGCATCGATTGCATCCGCCGATAAAGCAAGATTCATCGAATCCGCGCAACGATGGATTGCGCGCCTGCAGCAAATCGATTATCCGGCAATCGCGCAAGCATCGAATGCGGCGGCGGCGCAATAGTTGCATCGCACGGTCGATTGCGATAAGTGCAAGTGCAAGTTAATGGTGCGCGACAAGTGCAAGTGCAATCACAATTGCAATTGCAATTAAAATCACAATGAACTCGAAGTCGAAGGCAAAGTCACAGTCGAAAGTAAAGTCGAACTCACACTCGAAGTCGATGTTGGCGATTGGAATAGTGCAAGTTAACAGTGCGCGACAAATGCAACTACAATTAAAATCACAATGAATTCGAAGTCGAAGTCAAAGTCAAAATCGAAGGTAAAGTCGAAGTCGAACTTAAACTCGAACTCGAACTCGATGTTGGCAATCGGAATGATGTCCGGCACCAGCGCGGACGGCATCGATGGCGTGATACTCGAATTGCCGGCTGATGTCGATGTCGATATTAATGTCGATGCCAATGTCGATGTCGATATCGAAGTTAACGATGCACAAGTTAACACCGCACAGCCCGACGCCACCAACCAACCCCGCGCGCGCATCGTCGCCACCGCCAACCAACCTTTCGCCGCGCCATTGCGCGATAAAGTAAACGCGCTCATCACAACGCCGACGATTCATTTGGATGAACTCGGCGCGCTGCACGCCGAACTCGGCGAATGCTACGCGCACTTCGCGCAACAACTCATCGCCCGCGCCGAACGCAAGGTCGCGGTCATCGGTTGCCACGGACAAACCGTGCGCCATCAACCGCACGGCGCCTTGGCATTCACAATGCAATTGGGAGACGCCGCGCGCATCGCCTGCCGCACGGCCACGCCGGTGGTCGCCGATTTTCGCAGTGCCGACATCGCCGCCGGCGGTCAAGGCGCGCCGCTCGCCACCGGCTTTCATCACGCGTTTTTCGCGGATGCAAATCAATCGCGCGCCGTGCTGAATTTGGGCGGCATCGCCAACATCACCCATCTGCCGAATCGTGATGCCGATAAGGTTATCGGCTTCGACACCGGCCCCGCCAACACGCTCATCGATGAATTTTGCGCGATGCATTTCAATGCGCCCTTCGACCAAGGCGGCGCCCTGGCCGCGCGCGGCGAAGTGCAATCGCGCTGGCTCGATGCGTTATTACAAGACGAATACTTCACCCGCCCGCCGCCAAAAAGCACCGGACGCGAACATTTCAACCGCGCCTGGCTCGCCCAACATCTGCAAGGCGAATTCGCCGCCATCGACGCCCACGACGCCCTCGCCACCTTAACCGCCCTCACCGCCGAATCCATCGCGCGCCAATTACAAACGCTGCACCCCGCCCCCGCCAAAATTTACGCCTGCGGCGGCGGCGTGCGCAATGCAACGCTGATGCAAATGCTCACCGCCCGCAGCCCGGCTTCGATTGGTTTAACCGACCAACTCGGCATCGATGCGCAATGGGTCGAGGCGGCGGCTTTCGCCTGGATGGCGGCGCGAACGCTTCGGCGGGCGGTTGGGGTGTTGCCTTCGGTTACGGGGGCGCGGTGGGGGACGGTGGCGGGGGCGGTTTATTGGGGGAGGTGAGAGGGGGGTGGGGTATGATTGGGGGGTTATTATTTTGGTACAACACTGATGGGGGTTTTTAATGAGTACACAAATTGAAAAGCGCGGTTTGATGTGGAGTGACTTTTTTCTCGATGGCATGTGGCGTCGGCTTGGTGTACTTCTTGTTGCCGCAGTGCTTGGGTTTGCGCTGGGCTTTTTAGTTTCCCCGTGGTTGCTTTGCCAATTCCCCGAAAAAATGTATGGCGATGTTCGAACGGTTGTCGGCGCCGCCCCGTTTACATTGCCGACTTTCCTTGTGCTTTGGTGGTTTCGCACTTATGACTCGCGACAACAAAGTTTACGCGCCAACTTTGAAACGGGTGCGCAACATGTCCTCAGCGACACGCCCTCCCATATTGAAATTGGCGTGGAGATTCTCAAGAACGTCTCGGAAGTAACCTCATCTTATGACCGCGAAATTCGCACTGCATTTATGCGGCGACTTAAGCAGTTTCCTGCTGTCACTGAAAGCAACCGTAAATTGCTGACTGACGGCTATCGTTTTGCGTACGCTCAGCACATATTACGGTGGATTGTTGCACATGGCGGCAAATGGGACTTAACATACATCGACTTGCGATACCAAGAATTCACGTTTGCGGATGTAACGCTCGATAGCATTTTAAATTTGCAAGACGCTTCTCGATTTGACAATGTTAAAGAACTGAGCCCCGCCATGATGAAGATGAAAATCGGAGGTTGCCGCTTTACCGGCAACATAACCAAACAGAATTTTTTTGGAAAGTGGCCTGTTCAGGGGGAAGGACACACCGGATAAAACCCGGCTATCTTGCCGTCAGTCGCCGGACGGTTAAGCGGCAGAATTGGCGGTGTGATTTTTTAACCTATTACGCTGGTGGAGACGAATGAGTTTGAAAAGTAAAGAACGTGGTTTTATGTGGAATGACTTTTTGCTCAATGGCATAGGGCGGCGGGTTGGCGTGCTTGTTTTTGTCGCGTTGATTGGGGGGAAATTTCTGGCGCATATCTTCGCTTCCAATTGGTGGTTTTGTTGGTTCCCCGTAGGGACTCACGAAGCGCTTGCGCATGTCGTCGCGGCAACCCCTTTTACAGTGCCTACTTTTGTCGCTCTTTGGTGGTTTCGCACATACGATTCGCGGCAACGACTTCAGCGCGCCAATTTTGAGGCGGGCGTAGCGCAAATTGTCAGCGACACGCCAATTAGTATTGAAATTGGTACGCAGATTCTTATCCAAGTGTCTAAGGTGACTTCTGCATTTGACAGCGAAATAGCCCTTACATTTGTCAAACGTCTTAAACGGTATCCTGCGGAAACTCCCAAAAACAAAACGCTAGTCAACGGCGGCTATCGTTGGGGTTACGCGCAGCACATGTTGGAATGGTTGATTCGCCAAAACAAGGGACGCGATTTGAATCGTTTGGACCTGCGCCACCAAGAATTCACAAGCAAAACTGCGGGCATCACACTCTGCGCAATAGTGAGCATACACAAACAGCCAGATTTGACGCTTTACGTTTATGGTTGCGACTTCGCAGATGCACAGCAATTTTTTGATTGCTACCCCGATGCACACAAAGCATGGTCCGGATGCCCAAGCGACGTCGGCAAAATCGGCGAAATTAAAGTATCCAAAGACAAATGCTGTGACAAAAACCGCAAGCGTATGTTATGCGAGATTTTGTTGGATGCAATTTCGGCGACAGTTGCGAAACTTAAACGCCGCTGTGATGCTTATCAGCGAAAGAAAGCCGCCAACGCTGACTCCACCCAAAACAAAGCCGAATGAAAGCCTACTTCCGCCGCATCTTCTACCGCCTACGCATCTGGCTGGAAGAGAAGCATAAGCGTCTCAAAAGTTTTTGGGCGCGGTTTAACCGACATCTCGGCAAAATGTGGGTGCGGTTTGTCGTGCTTTTTGTTGCCGTAATCGCCGGCTGGTTTCTTGGCGAATACTTTTCCCCGTTTGTGCTTGGCTTACTCCCTGAAAATGTATACGGCGACACTCGAACAGTTGTCGGGACAATCCCATTTACGCTGCCGATGTTTCTCGTACTGTGGTGGTTTCGCACCTATGATTCATTCCAAAGTAATTTGCGCGCCAACTTCGAGGCGGGCATAGACCATATCGCAAGCAACTCGCCAAATCGCATTGAAATTGGAACGGTGATGCTTATCAGCATCTCGGAAACGACTTCATCTTACAACCGCCAAATTAGCGCCGCTTTTATTCGGCGACTTAATCAATCCCCTGCTGAACCCGAGGCAAACCGTAAGTTGCTGAATGCATCTACCGGTTGGGGCTACGCACAACTAATGTTCGGGTGGTTAATGAATCAAAACGAGAAATTCTCTTTGCATTATATGGACCTGCGCAACCAAAGTTTTGTGTACCAAATCGACAGAGTCACTGTCTGCGACGTGCTCAACGTAAGCAAAGGGGGTAGATTGACTCTCGAAGTTGCCCACTGTAACGCGGACTCTATGAGCATGTTTTTTGGCTGTTGTGGTTATGCACGCGCACAGTTTAACACTGTAACGCAACGTGAACAGTTGCACTACAACGCCCTAAGCCAATTCGAACCTGAATCCGAGCGCCAACACCGTGCCATGTATGGACTTCCCTCAAACAAAATTGAGGTGGAAGGCCAAGGCTGCGACAGAAAAACCAGATATCGCGCCATGTAAACCGCACCTATTTACGCTACAATCCCCTCACATCAAGCCAACCACGGACGCCGGACTTGCCCCAACAATGAAACTCCGCGACCGCCCCATCGTCAAACGCCTGCGCGCCGTGCTGAAACGGATACACGCGCGCTGTAAAAGTTGTTGGGCGCGTTTAAACCGGCATCTCGGCAAAATGTGGGTGCGTCTTCTTGCGCTTGTTTTCGCCGCATTGGGCGGGTTTATTCTCGGCAAGGTCGGGTCGCCGTGGTTTCTTGGTCTATTCCCCGAAGAGATATACGGTGATGCTCGAACAGTTATCAGTGCCATCCCGTTTACGTTGCCGACTTTCCTCGCGCTTTGGTGGTTTCGCACCTACGATTCATTCCAAAGTAATTTGCGCGCCACCTTTGATTCGGGCGTTGCCCACATCGCCAGCGACACGCCTGACCGTATTGAAATTGGGACGGTGATGCTTATTAACATCTCGGAAACGACTTCACTTTATGACCGCGAGATAAGCATCGCTTTTATTCGGCGGCTTAAACAATCACCCGCCGCTACCGAAGCAATCCATGAGTTACTGAATACCTTTACCTACAGGAGTTATAACCGCAGTTGGAGTTATGCGTATAAAATGTTGCAATGGTTAAAAAATCAAAACAAGAAATACGATTTGCGTTATGTGGACCTGCGCAACCAAGATTGTCCTGTTAGCGAATCGATGGTCACTGTCTGCGACCTGCTCAACATGGAAAAGGAAAGTGAGTTAACTATTGAAGTTGCCTGCACCAGTGTTCGCTTTGTGTCCGCTATTTTTTGCTGTTGTCGTTCTGCGGGCGAACGGCTTCGCGAGGCGGAAGAATACAATCAGAAAAAATACCAAGCCCAACGCGAAGCCGCACGCGAAGCCGGACTCGAAGCCTATACCGAGCACGAGGACATAAGCCCCGACATGGATGCACGTACATCTCTCCCAGTTACGGTGTCACGCCACGATTGCGGCAAAAAACCCAAGTAACCCACCCCCCATACATTTCCGCTACAATCCCCCAACCCCACCCCCTCCCCCACCAATGAAACTCCGCGACCACCCCATCTTCAACCGCCTGCGCGCCAAGACATTGCGTGACGGGTTGGATTTACTGCACACCACTCTCGCCGACTCGCCGTTGCATGGGCGGTATTGGGTATGCGGCGGGGCGTTGTTGGGATGGGCGCGGGAGGGGGCGATGTTGGCGCATGACACGGATGTGGATTTTCATTTTTGGCGTGAGGATGAGGAATTGTTTTTGCAGGCGGTCGAACGGTTGGTGCAAGTTGGGTTTAAGCGCAAGTGTTATTGGCGCAACATTGCCGGCGAGATTAGTGAATACACCTTGACTTATAAATCACTTGCGTTTGATTTTTTTATCGCGCATCGACACAACGACAACACTCGTTGGTATTTGTATGTCGGCAGCCCGAGCCGCAACATACCGGCGGCCGAATTGTTGCGCGAATCGCCGGGGTGTGAATTGGCATCGTTTGAGTTTCTCGGCAAACGTTGGCTCAAGCCGAAAGACCATAAAACTTATCTGGCGGCGTTATACGGCGATTGGCGCACGCCGAATTCGAAGTTCGATGCGTTAACCCAAAGCCCGTGCAATATCCGCCGCACTTTGTTGCCGGGCAAACAAACTTGGATTGCGCGCAAGTGAAAGCGATTATCTTAACCGCCGGCGTCGGCGCGCGCATGCGCCCTTATACATTTGATGCGCATAAAACATTGTTGCCGATTGTCGGCGGCACGGTGCTTGGCTCGATTCTCGATAGTTTGCGCAATAACGGCGTGCATGATGTGTTGCTGGTCACCGGTTATCGCGCCAATGATATTAAGGCATATACCGATGAGTATGCGCGGCGTTATGCCGCAATGCAGTTTTCATTTGTGCATAACGAAAAATACGATTCGACCAACAATATTTATTCATTGATGTTGGCGTTCACCGCCGCCGAAGTTGTCGATGAGAGTGTCGATGAGATTGTCGATGATTTATTGGTGATTGAATCCGATTTGATTTACGACGATGCGGTCATCAAACAGATTTTGGATTCGCGATATGAAAACGCGGCGTTGGTCGATAATTTTCGCTTTGGCATGGACGGCACTGTGGTGGCGATGCATAACGACATCATCACGCAGGTGTTCCCCGCGCATCTGCAGCACGAATCTTTTGATTACGCCGACAAATACAAAACGCTTAACATTTATAAATTCTCGGCGCGGTTTTGCAATGATAAATTTAAAGGGCTGCTGAATTATTACGCGCGCAGCATCGACCACAATTGTTATTACGAATTGATTTTGGGGTTTTTGGTGTATATGCAAAACGAACGCATTCACGGCGTATTGGTGCGTCATCAATGGGCTGAGATAGACGACCCGATTGATTTGGATGCGGCGCAATATCAATTCGACCGCAACGGCAGAAGCGCATTGCTCGACGCCGGCTTTGGCGGCTATTGGCGATACGATGTATTGGATTTTTGTTTCATCCGCAATATGCATTTTCCCAACGGCGCATTGTTGTCGACGATTCGCCGCAACTTGCCGGCGTTGTTGCATAATTATGGTTCATCGCAAACGGTGTTGAATCGCAAATTATCCTATTGCCTGCTGTGCGCCCCTGCGCGCGTGATTGTATTAAACGGCGCATCGCAAGCGTATCCGATACTCGCCAGATTATTCGCAGGCAAACGCGCATTGTTGCCGCAGCCAACCTTCGGCGAATATCCGCGTTGGTTTGCCGACGCCGACACTTATGCGGATGCGGTTGGGTTTACTGCGGACGACATTAACAAATCCATTGCGCAATATAAAAGCGAAGTGGCGATTATCGTCAATCCCAACAACCCGACCGGCGCGCATATCTCTGCTGAATCGATTTTGCAATTGGCGGCGGCGCATCCGCAATGTATGTTTATTATCGATGAATCATTTATCGAATTTGCGCCAACTGAATCATTGTTGCCGGCGTTGGACAGCGGTGACGAAAGCGGCGCGCATGACAACATTATTGTGCTGAAAAGTTTAAGCAAGAGTATGGGCGCGCCCGGCATTCGGCTTGGGTATATTTATACCTGCAATGCAACCTTGCGCGATGCGATACAGCGCGAGATTCCAATATGGAATTTAAATTCATTGGCGGAATTCTTTCTCGAATCCTGGATAAAACACCGCACTGAAATCCGCGACTCGATTACCCAAACCATCGCCGACCGCGAATCGTTTGCCGAACAGTTGGCGGCGTTGCCGTATATCGATGTGGTGTATCCCAGCGCGGCGAATTTTTTATTGGTGCAGTTAAATCGCGGCGTCGAAGCCGACGGCGCGCGCATCGCCGACCAATTGCTCGCCGCACATGGCATTTACATTAAGGATGTATCGACGCGCATTAAAAAATCGCGCCCGTGCTTTCGGTTTGCCGTGCGCATACCGGCTGACCATCAGCGATTGCTGGATAAGTTAACCGTCGTGGTCGATGCATTGGGCTTGCGCGCTTGACGCGCACTTAGACGCGCACTTGCCGCGCACTTGAACGCACAATTAAATGCAATTATATGATTTGGTGATAGTCGGCGGCGGCGCGGCAAGTGCGGGGTTGGTGACGCGCGCCATTGCCGACGGGCAACTCGATGCGCTCGGCAAGATGAAAGTGTTGTTGTGCGAAAAACAATCGCGCCACGATTGGCGCAGCAGCCTCGGGCGGTATCGCATTTATTCCAATTCCAAAGCCGGCGCGTTTATCGAATTTTTGGATAACGCCCGGCCCAAAGTGCGCCGCGCATTATGCGATAAACCATCGGTGCAGTATCTTGCCGCGCATAAAGAGGAAGAGGTGCATCTGCGGTATGTTGGTGCATTTGTCGAGGATTGGGTGCGGTGTATGCATGCGCAAATCGATGCAACTGCGCACGGTGAAGTTGCATATAAAACTACCGTACGCGCGGTGCAGATGGATTCGAACGGCGGCTTTAAGGTCGAGGTCGAGCGTGACAACCGCATTAGCACAGTGCACACTAAAAAATTAATCATCACCGCCGGTGCGCGTCAATGCCCCGAGCATCTTCTTGCAAGTAAAATCACCGCCGAACTGTCACTGCGCGATTATGCAAGCATCACTATTCCGGTCGATGCATTGTTATGCGAACCAAATCTTGCACACATCTTGCCGCCGCCAACGCAAGGCGACATCGTTATCATCGGCAATTCGCACAGCGCATGGTCGATGGTATGGCGATTGCATAACGAGGCATGCATTAATAATGCACCGCCGCATAAATGCATTGTGTTGCAACGCAATCGATGCCGCGTTTGGTATCCTGATGCCGCCGCCGCTCGCGCGCATGGCGAATCGCCCACCGCGCGTGACATCTGTCCGTTGACCGGTCAAGTTAATCGCTTATCCGGCTTGCGCGGACCGGCGCGCGATTTGTATTTGCGATTGCATCAAGACAACTTGAGTGCAGGCGTAAGTGTCGACGGATTACCGACTATCCACACAATGCAATTATCAGACGCCAATCACGATGCGATTAAAGCGCAACTCGACGCCGCCGCCCTCATCGTGCCGGCGTTTGGCTATCTTAAAACCTTGCCGCCGTTCACAGACGACGCCACCAACGCCGCCGGTCGCGCAATACAATTTCAACGCACACGCGGACATTACAAACTCACCCCGCACGGTCGCCCGTTCATTCAATCCAACGATGCCGCACAAGCCGACTCGACCAACTTTGCCACCGCCGATGCCGTATCGAATTTATGGTTTATGGGTTTATCATCCGGTTTTCAACCGTCCGCGCAATTGGGCGGCGAGCCTTCGTTCACCGGTTCGATGGACGGCATCTGGCTGTATCAACACGACATCGGCGCGCAAGTGCTTGCTGACTTATTGTTTGATAACGGCGCGGATAATGTTTTGGACGATGCATAATGAACAACTGGCGAAACATCTGGGCGAATAAAACTTTGCCGGCCGATAAGCGTACGCTGTTGCAGCGAATGCTTTCCGCCAACGGCTACGACACCGGCTTCGGCGACATCAGCGAATCGGCGTGGCGCGATTATGTGCATTCGGTCGCCGCCGCTTTGCAATTGCGAGACGATGCATCGGTCTACGATGTCGGCTGCGGCTCGGGCGCGTTTTTGTTGCCCCTGCACCAACGCGGCTGCACCGTCGGCGGCTTGGATTATTCCGCCAACCTTTTACAAATCGCCGCGCAACATTTGGGCGCGCAAGATTCGGGCGCGCAACAGTTAAATAACGATGCATCGCGGTTTATGCACGGCGAAGCCGCGCAGTTGTCGCCGACGCCGCAATACGATTTGGTGTTGGCAAGCGGCGTGTTTTTTTATTTTCCATCGCTGCATTACGCCGCCGAGGTGTTGGCGTTGATGATTCGCAAATCACGGCGCGCCGTGGCGGTGTTGGATGTGCCGGACGCGGCGACCGAAGCCGAGGCGATGCAGTTTCGGCGCGGCTTATTGGGCGATGCCGCCTATCGCGAAAAGTATCGCGGCTTGGAGCATTTGTATTATGTGCAGAGTTGGTTTGCAACGACATTCGCCGCGCACGGCATCACCGATGTCACTTTTCATCCGCAACAAATAGACGGCTATGAAAACAATCGATTTCGGTATAATGTTTTTGCGCGCAAGCCCGATTGATGATGATGCCGCCTGATGATGCCGACCACCGCAACAACACCGTGACCGACTACGCCGAATTCCGCTTTACCCCCGAGATGCTTAGCCACCCGCGCAAGCCGGGCATTAGTGCGTATATGCGAATCAAAAACGAGGAGCAGTTTGTACGCTTGGCGATTTTGTCGCATCTGGATTATTACGATGAAATTATCGCCTGCCATAACGGTTGCACCGACAATACCGAATCGATTTTGCGCGAGTTGGCGAATCAATATCCGCATAAAGTTAAGGTTTTTCATTATTTGCCGAAGGTGCATCCGGTGCTGACCGCCGAACACGCAAACACTGCATCGGACTCGGTGCATAGCACGGCGAATTATTATAACTACGCGCTTTCCAAAACCAGTTACTCGGTCGCGGCGAAACTTGATGCCGACCATTTGGCGATTGATTGCAATCTTGCGCCGGTGATTGAAACGATTCGCGCCGACATTAAAGCCGGCAAGCAAAAGATTTATTCGTTTTCAGGGATTAATTTAATGCACGACCGCAACAAAGCGATTGTTGCCAACGATGCGGAGTTGTTTGCCGGCAACGGTGACCATTTGTATCATCCAGTCACCCCGCAAAGTGTTTATGAACAAGCCGCGCGGTTTGAAATTCTTAACAAATCGTTTCGCCGCTCATTGCCGCGCGAGTACATTGGGCTTTTGTATTTTCATTTAAAGTATCTGAAAAAACATTTTTGCGTCCGCGGCGCGCTCGACCCATTCGGCAAACCAATTGACCACAGCAAAGTGATTTCATTCGCCGAACTTAATTCGCCGCGCTACCAAAAGCGATTGCGCGCGCAGTTAAATCCGTATGAACGGATGCACTGCACGCTTTACCAAAGCGAACGCATGCGGCGATGGAAATATCAAGTGACCGGCACGCCGCCCAATATGTACCAATGGCGCTTGGCGCGGTTGGCGGATGATTTGCGCGGCATCGATTTCGAGCGCGATGTATTGCGTCGCCTGCCATGACCGACTACGCCGAATTCCGCTTTACCCCCGATATGCTTGCCGCGCCGCGCAAGCCGGGCATCAGTGCGTATATGCGAATCAAAAACGAAGAGCAGTTTGTACGCTTGGCGATTTTGTCGCATTTGGATTATTACGATGAAATTATCGCCTGCTATAACGACTGCACCGACAATACCGAATCGATTCTGCACGAGTTGGCAAACGCACATCCGCGTAAAATTAAGGTGTGTCATTACTTGCCGAAAGTGCATCCAGTGCTGACCGCCGAACACGCAAACACATCAGCGGATTCGTTGCATAGCATGGCGAATTATTATAACTATGCACTTTCCAAAACCACTTACTCGGTCGCGGCGAAACTCGATGCCGACCATTTGGCGATTGATTGCAAACTTGCGCCGGTGATTGCAACCATCCGCGCGGACATCGCCGCAAACAAGATGAAGACCTATTATTTTTCAGGGCTTAACTTAATGCACGATTCGCATGGCGCGATTGGCGTTAATCTCGGCGGGTTATTTGGCGGCACCGAAGACCACGTTTACCACCCGGTTAACCCCAATGTGTTTTATCGCAACCGTCCGCGTTATGAATCGATTAATAAACCGTATCTGCGCACATTGCCGAGTGAATACATGGGAATTTTGTATTTCCATCTGCATTATTTAAAGAATGCCCTTTGCGACGTTAATGCCGTCGATAAGTTTGGCAATGCAATTGACCGCAGCGAAGTCGCAAAGTTTACCGATTTATATTCGCCGCAATGCCAAAAGAAACTGCGCGCGCAGTTAAATTTATATGAACGGATGTATTGCATGCTTTACAAAAGCGAACAAATGCGGCGATGGAAATACCAATTGACCGGCAAGCCGCCGAAGTTGCGTCAAGTGCGGTTGGCACGGTTGGTGGATGATTTGTGTGGGGTGGATTTTGGGCGGGATGTGGTGGGGCGGTTGGTGGCGGCGAAGTAAGTGAATTTGTTTGCCGTAAAAAACCGTTAACCCAATGAAAATATCCACTCGTGTTTGCATATAATATTTATATGCTTAACTTTTTTTCACTGACAGAGTACGACAATGATTAAATTTTTGAAACGATGTACGAAGTGGCTCTGGGAGAAACTCCCCGACAGCAAACTTTTCCGGCTTTTTTGCTTGATTGCTTGCGCTGCTTTCGGCTTTTACTTTTGGCGCTTAACTTTGTCCAACAGTTGCGACAATTGCGAACTTTTTGGCTTCAACTGGTCGGCTGTAATTGACGAGATAAAAACCGAACATTATGCGAAGCGATTTGCACACCCGTTCGCACTGTCGTTATTTGTGCTGTTGGCACTTTGGTACTTCCGCACACGCGATACGTTGCGGCGAATTGCCGGTGCAGATGCACAGATTCAGCAAAGTAACTTCACCATCGGGCTGACTAACCTTGTAGCAGGCAAATCGATTAACATTGAAATTGGTGTGGCGATTCTCCTGCAAGTATCTGATGCAACAGATGCATTTGACAAACAAATCCGCATTGCTTTTATACGGCGACTTAAAGATAAACCGTTGACGAACGATGATGTGCACATTGGCTCAATCCGCCGAAAAAATCATTTTTTGTCGTATGCTCAACACATGTTAAAATGGCTGATTAATTATCAAATAAAAAACCCCGAATCAGACAAACCAGATTTACGCGGAATGAGTTGTGATTACCAAGAATTCACATCGGCGGATATTGGAGATTTTGCTTTTAGCAAAATATTGCCCACGGACAGCGAGATTCATGAGTATGACCGTGTAGGCGGGTATAAACCACCGATTACTTTTTTATCGGCAACGAGCGTCGAAAAACTTGATTTTGAAAATGTCTCGAAAAAAGTTGTCGACTCAGAATATCATCGTCTGATTTCTTGGACGAAATAAGGGGTAAAGAAAAACAAAACCCGCCCCGAAGGGCGGGTGGTGGTTTACGTGATTAACACAACCCACGCATCCACAAATTTGTAAACTTTGCCTGCTTGGTCATCAACAGGCTGTATCGCTTTAGTTGATGGAAACTTGTCTTTCGGCAACCGGTCTTCGTAATCGGCGTAATAAGCCGGCGCATCAACTTTGCGATGATGGCGACACCATATGCCAGCACTGTTAGGGTCAGCACTGTACTCGTAGTCGCCGGCTACCTTGACTAATGCATAAGGCATATCGCCAATGGTAATTAAAACAAAGTCGCCAATCGCCATACGGCTATAGAAACCGTAGTAGCCTTTTTCACTACCCAGGGCTGACGGGGCAACATCTTGCAAACTCCCCAAATCTTGTATCTCAAAATCCAAACCAATACGACACTGCGCAAGGCACATGTCGGTGCATTCCTTTTTCTCCTCGGGCGTCTCACATTTGGGATGCAGTTGCATACGCCAAAATTGCGGTTCGTTAATAATCGTCATGCTATTTGCCCTCAGTTAAGTTGGTCAAAAAAATCGTGCGTGAAAAACTATAAACATTGTACCTAATTGCCTGCCGTCGTTCGCGGCAAAGTTGGCATTGCGCAAGCCCGTTTTTTTTGTATAATGCATGGGCTTTGATTGTTAACCGTCGGCAACGCTGACAAAATCCTTAAGAGGCAATACGATGAATGATGATATAGACACTATATTTGTTACTTGTGATGAATGTGGGACCGACAATTTGCAAGCCAAACACCCGCAAGCAGGTCAAAAGTATACATGTCCTAACACTATTTGCGGGAAAGTTTCGGATTTGCACGGCCCTTGCTTGTGGTGCGATTTTTTTCACACTTCACCACTGCCTGATGAGTACACTCATTGTAGCCATGACGGTTGCCGTGGCGAACATTTCAGCAAGTAGCAACTGCCATTTGCACACATGGCGGGCGCAAGCCCGCCTTTTTTTGTTGCATAACTCGCACCGACGGTCTCGGCTTCATCGGCAAAGTAAACGCCACTGAATTAATCCGCTACAATCCATCGCGCAACATCGACTTATCTAACTCGAGGTTTACGACCATGACTAAATACGGCAAAGACAAAAACAACGACGCAAGAAAATGCGCCGCCAAAAAAATTAAAGTGCAGATTACCAAAGGCGATTTGGCGGAACTGTTGCAGGGTAGCCGAGATAAGTTTGACGGCAACGTGAATGCCCGCCCTGGCTCGCAACTGCACAAAGTGCCGCGATGCATTATCACAAAGGCGCAACCCCTTACGGCGACTTCGATGTGTTTTTGTTTTACGACAAAAGCAAACCTCGTGGTATGGACAAACTGCATCCCGCTACCAAAACACGGCGGTGGTGTTATGAAAACGCCAAATACCCGTGTGGCGACATTCAAGTGGATGTATTGGTGCGTCGCATCGATGCAGTCGGCAAGAACCCCGCCGAAATCATCCGTCACTTTTTGGAAACTAAACCCTCCCTTACCGCACACTACTTGGCAGAGGCGGCGGTGGTGCTGTTGCATCCGCCGGCGCAATTGGGGAAAGTGATTTGGTATAACGGCGAAGCCGTTGGTTGACCGTTGGCGGCGGGCATCGCCGATTAATTTTTTTACTTCATTGGGGAATAACAATGTTTGATGATTGTATGCACTGGGCGGCTTTTGCCGTTGTCACATTGCTGGCACTTGGTGCGTTAGCGTGTTTTTGGCACACAAAAACAGATGGGTGGGGGCCTTACACTACAAGCACGTTTATCATCGTGCTTGTGATTTCCATCACGGCTGTGTTGGCTGCAAGTGGGTTAATCGCCGGCGATTTTTTAAAGAGCGTGTTTTGGGCTGCGGTTGGCTTTGCCAGCGGTGTATTTACGAAAATGCGCGCTAACACGAGTTAAACAAAAGTACGCCTCGACCAACAACGCCGCGCAATACATCCGCGCCGCAATGGAAAGAAGCGGGCTAACAAGGGCGGGCGCAAGCCCGCTTTTTTGTATAATGCCCACACCGCCACCAACTCGGCGGCTTTTATTTTCATTAACCACCGGAGCATAACCATGAATGCTATTTACCTTAAAGATATTTGGGCGATTGACAATCCGAATGAGTACAAAGCGCACTTTGCGAAAATCAACGAACACGGGTTAGACCCGTTGGTCGAATGGTGCAAAGATTCAGAAAACCTTGATGGCTGGCAAGCGTGGAAAGGCGAGAATCAAGATTTCAATCGCAAATTTATTTTTGCGATGATTCGCCTTCCCGAAGACAAGCAAACCTATCTTTTTGTCGGTGTTTTTGAGGTGATTAAGCAATCCGACCAAAAGCAAGGGCATCACACCGAAGTGGAATTGACCAAACAAGGCGAGCAGTTTATCGGGCGGTTGATATTGCAGAGAAAAAAATCCGTGCGCAATGTGCGACTCAACTTCGAGAATCGCTACAACGGGGAACCCGACAATATGTTGGTTGTAAAAGAAATTCTCCGCAGCCAATACACCTGCGATTAATCGCAAGGCAAAACAAATTGTGGCGGGCGCAAGCCCGCCTTTTTTGTATAATGCGCCGAAATTCAACGAGGTAAATTCCATGTCAGATTCAGAATCCCGCACTTTCGAAAAAATCACTCGACACGATTTACGCGAATTGCTTGTGGTTGGCGAGAGAGTAATGGACCAATTTTTTGTCGACAAGCCGCGCTACGCACCATTTCGCAACAAACTTGTTCTCGTTGCGCTTTGCCAAGGGGCAGCCGACCATTATTGCGACGGTATAACCGGCATCAAAGATTATGATGTTTGGTTTTTTTACGCGCACATGCAAGGTGTATCCATGCCTCGCTCATCCATAAAGAAATGCTACCCTGAATTCAACTGCTACAAAGGCAAAAAAGTCGATGTGTTGCGTCGGTCTGACTCCGCCTTTAAGAAAGGCGATGTTAAAGCGAGTATTAGTCGGTATCTGACCAATCCAACAAACCCGACTCCCATTTGTCTGTCTGGAAAAGCGGTTATTGGTTTATATCCACCGGAAGTGATGGGTGAAAAACTATGGCGACCGTCAAAGTAAACAAGGAATGGAAAACGGCTTAATTCCTCCCGCCCTTCGGGGCGGGTTTTTTATTTGACTGGAGAATACTATGTGCATATTTGACCCGACAATATCGCTTGGTGATTTTGCTACTATCACGACTACTGTCGTTGCATCCACTGCTGCTATTCTGTTTGCTCGGTGGGGATTGATTCGTGAATCACAAATCCAACACAACAACAACATCAACCGCGACAAAAGAGCAAAACTGCAACGGGAGATGGACGCGGCAAAAAAACTGCTCGCGACCCTAACCACTTACCAAGCAATTACAACACAAGTAATTGCGAAGGTTGATGACTGTTGGCAAGGCAAGTACTCCCCAAACGACGTGTTGCACATATTAGATTACCTCAGTGCTAACTATGCATCTCTGCGACTTAGTGCGAGTAGCATTAAGAGCGATTTGCGTGCATCTGAATCACAAATATTTGATGCTTTTTTGGTGCAAGCACTTGCGGCTGAAAGCATCTTGGTATCCAAAAACCCTCATCCCGAAACAGGGGAAGAGATGCCACCCGAATTTTCTGCAAAAATAGACAAATTAAACGATTACTACCGTGACTTTTGTAAACTTGCAGTGCACACAGACAAGGCAATTGCAAAACTGAAGGCTGAATACGATGAAATACCGGACGGCAACTAATCCCACCAACTCATTGTATAATCCGCACCACTTAACCCCACCCACCGAAACAACAACCCAATGCGACTTAACCCATCGATTACTTGCGATTCGTTACAATGAAAACCCCGCCAAAAATATCCGCGCTGATGCCGGCATACAACGCAGCGCAATACATCCGCGCCACGATTGATTCGGTGTTGTCGCAAACCGAACAAGATTTCGAACTGCTGATAATCAACGACGGCAGCACCGACGACACGGAAAAAATTGTGCGCGAATACGATTCGCCGAAAATCATTTACCACACCAACCCGCAAAACTTCGGCATCGCCAAAACCTATAACCGCACAATGCAGTTGGCGCGCGGCAAGTATCTCGCGATTGCCGAGTCGGACGACATATCGCATCCGCAACGATTCGAAGTGCAAGCGCGTTGGCTGGATGAAAACCCAACGATTGGCGTGGTGAACGCACAAGTCAAAACATTCTCGGGTGAACCGCCAATACTGGCGACAATTAACGCCGGTAGCGTTAAACCCACCGAAACTGCGCCGCAACTTTGCGCGCGCGTATTGCATTACGGCGCCTTAATTAATCACCAAGTTATAATGTATCGCGCCGACACTTTGCGGCAACATAATATGACCTACGACGAACGTTTCGTGGTTGCGTTTGATACGGATTTCTTTATGCGCATAACGCAAGTAACCGATTTGATTAATTTGGATTGCGAATTGCTCGCCTATCGTTTGCATACGCACAACACCAGTGCCATAAACTACTCACTGGGGAAAACCTTAGTAGTTAAGTTATTCGTGGAGTTTATCAATCGCAACTGCCAAACAAAAATTAACCCGGAATGGTTTGACGACATCAAGCAAATAAAAAACATCGATTACTTCGCGCATTTAATTGCGGCAATCGAAGAGTTTGTCGCCGCGCAAACCAACAACCCGCGATACGACACAAAAACCCTGCGCAAACGCGCCGCGTTGCTTTTATACGGGCATATACTCGGCTTGACCAAACACACGCCGCCGCGCGAAATTTACGCGGCATACCGTCAGTCAACATTGTTAAAGCAAATAAACCTCGAAAGGAAACTGCGCTTGTTTGCAAAGGCATTGACACGCTGATGTCGGGCGCGCCTTCCATCACGGTCGTAACGCCGGCATACAACGCCGCGCAATACATCCGCGCCACGATTGATTCGGTGCTGTCGCAAACCGAACAGGATTTCGAACTGCTGATAATCAACGACGGCAGCGTCGATGACACCGAAAAAATTGTGCGCGAATACGATTCGCCGAAAATCGTTTATCACACCAACCCACAAAACCTCGGCATCGCCAAAACCTATAACCGCGCGATACAACTGGCGCGCGGCAACTATCTCGCCATCGCCGAGTCGGACGACATATCGCATCCGCAACGGCTGGAAGTGCAGGCGAAATTTTTGCGCGACCATCCAAATGTCGGCGCGGTTAGTGCGCACAACAAAATGTTTACCGGTCAACCGCCGCCATTCGATGCGGTGCATAAAGCGCAAGTGGAATTGACGCCGCCGCAGATGCGCGCCGAAACATTGAAATACGGGCCGGCCATCCGGCATCCGCTTGCGATGTTGCGCGCCGATGTATTGCGCGACAATCGCATTGCCTACAATGAAAATCTTCGCGTCGCTTTCGATGTTGATTTATTTTTGCAACTGTCGCGCGTTACCGATTTGGTAATCTTAAAAAACCAATTGCTCGCCTATCGTTGGCACGAGAAAAACTTCAGCGGACTGCACATGCAATTGGGCATAACCGAAAAGATGCAAACCATCATCAAATTCATCAACGCCAACAGCACCGCACAAATCAACCTCACTTGGTTCGAAGGCGCACAAATTAAAACCCCCGAATTTTTCAACAAATTCGCAACCGCAATCGAAACATTCATAACCGAAAAAACCGCCACCACCAACTACGACCAAACCCGCCTAAAAAAACGCGGCGGGCAATTTCTATACACCCAACTACTCGGCTTGGCAAAAACCGACACTACGCTGCGGGAAGTGTATAACTGCTACCGGCGGTCGAGGTTGTTGCGCGGGGTGAATTTGGAGAGGAAGTGGAGGTTGGTGGTGAAGGGGTGGGGGTGAGGGGGTTTGCACGTTGGATAAGCCCGCCCGACAAACAAGCCCTACAAAAACCCGCGCCGGTGATTTTGCGGAGGATATTGCGGTGGGGGAGTGAATGTGTGGGGGTGAGATGAAATGTTAGGTATTAACCGAAAATTTTACGGAAAATCGTACAAAAAAACGTTAAACAAAAAAACAAACGGGCGCCGTAAACAGAACAGCGGTGCAATCCGCTTTATCTCGCTGGTATACTTAAATCGCTTGCGTTGCCGCTTTACCGTGGGCGCGTGAGTGCTGTTTCTTTCGCTTGCAAAAGTGGGAGCCAGCCCGCCCCCGCCAGATACTTGGACGGGATAATCTACACTTACTAAAAGGGTTAATATGAAAGTAAAATTGCGCTGGAAACACAAGGCTAAACTTGATTTCAGATTTAATTCAAGTAGCCCCAAATCCGACCTAAATTTTATTAGTAATCTTAAATGTAAGTTATTTCTTAAATGTAAGTTCTTATGCGAAATTTCAGTAAGCGTTCGTATTTTTCTTGAGATGCTACTCTACATTATTTGACTTTTTTGCGCTTGCTCAAACCCCCTCCCCTGCTAGGGGGAGGGCGGTTATTTTTAAAACGGTTACATTCACTATTCGTTTTCCTCACGCAAAAACCCCGTGGTTTTTTCCAACACCGGTTTAGCAAGCGGCAAACTCGCCAAAAGCCCTTTGCTCAGCATCGGCGGCACGACATACCATGTGCCATAACCAAAGTGCCCTAGCGGATAGCCGTGTTTACCGTGAAACCACCGAACACCGAGACGCGGCTTGCCCTCCCACTTCAGCGTAACCACCGCCCAGCGACCTTCATCACCTTCGCCCATGCTTGTGTAAACGACATCGTGCGGACCATCAAGATATTGTTTTGGACTGTTAATTCCCAGTATTGCATCGTTCTTCATAACAAACCTTTCACCACAATTACGCTTAGCCATAATAGCCCCCAAAAGATATTGGTTAATAAAAACCGCCGACAAGGGCGGCGCGAATCCCAACCATACACTATTTCGCTATAACCCCCGCCAACATCAACCCCGATTGGTTTGACAACGCGCAAATTAAAAACATCAAACTATTCGACGCACTGACCGACGAAATACAAACATTCACAACCGAAAAATCCGCCGACCCAACCACCCTAACCAAACGCGCGGCACTGTTTCTATACGGACAACTGCTCGGCTTGGCAAAAGCCGGCGCACCCCCGCGCGAAATCGCCGCGGGGTGGCGCAGGGCGAAGGTGATGCGCGGGGTGAATTTGGAGCGGAAGGTGCGGTTGGTGGTGAAAATAGTGCGAAAATCAATGAAAAAATAATTGGAAAATAGTTGCAATGCTCCGCACAAAACGCTATAGTTAACGCCTCAACCCCCTCGGGCATTCGCTGGGAGCGCCCCGAGGGTTCTTTTTTTTAATGGACTTAATGGATTAAGAGAATGAACGCAAGCAGCGAACGCGCGATGTTGTTTATTGATGGCAGCAATTGGTATCACGCGCTTGACGAAATCGGAGTGGACAGCAACTTGGTTAACTACTCGCGCTTCGCCAAAAACCTTGTTCAAGAAAGGGAATTGCTGGGGATTCGTTACTATGTGGGAAAGGTTTTAAGCCCACGTCACCAAAAATTCGGACAGGAACAATTCATCGCCAAAATCCAATCGCAAAATGTGCAGGTTTATTTCGGGCGCATGGTAACGAGGTTAGTTGACCCGGGCAACCATCCAATAAACAAGAAAATCAAAGCGCTTTTGGAAACCCAAAGGGATAACATCCCGCAGGATATTCACAAATCACTTGAGGAAATTATTTCTCAACCAACTGAAAAGCGCGGTGAAAAGCAAGTTGATGTGCATCTCGCGGTCGATTTGGTTGATTACGCGCATCGAGACAAATACGACGTTGCCTATTTGTTATCGGCGGACGAAGATTTTGTGCCGGCGGTTCGATTGGCGCAGGCTTGCGGAAAAAGAGTGATTGCAACAAGCGCGTTGCCCGGCACACAACTTAGCGCCGCAGTTAACACTTTCATCCCGCTTACCCGCAATCGATTCCCCGCCGACGCTTTCAAAAAAATAAACTCGCCTCAACATCAACTTCGCTTCGGTTGACACACCATTCATAAACTGCTACATTCACCCGCCTTACCCCCCTCGGGCATGCGCTGGGAGCGACCCGAGGGTTCTTTTTATTCACCAACAATAAAAACCACGCCAAGCCGAAGGCACACAATTCAAAAACACGCAATGAAAAAACGCATCCTACTCACCGGCGGTCTTGGCTTTATCGGCAGTCATACGGTCGAGCATTATCTTGCGACCACCGATTGGCACATCGTCGTCATCGATGCGTTGCGTTATGCCGGGCGCGTCGAGCGCGTCACCGATATGCGCGATTACGACCCGGCGCGGGTTACGTTGCTTTGGCATGATTTGCGCGCGCCGTTGCATCAAATGCTGACCGACCAACTCGGCAAGATTGATTACATCGTCAACATGGCGTCCGATTCGCATGTCGACCGCAGCATCACCCATCCGGTCGATTTTGTGCAAAACAACATCGCGTTGGCGTTGAACATGCTCGAATACGCGCGCGCCGCCAAAGTCGAAAAGTTTGTGCAGGTATCGACCGATGAAGTGTACGGCCCCGCGCCCGAAGGTTACAGCCATAAGGAAGGCGAGCCGTTTTATCCGTCGAATCCGTACGCCGCATCCAAAGCCGCGCAGGAAATGATTGCGTTTTCGTATTGGCGCACCTTCGGCGTGCCGCTCATCATCACCAACACAATGAACAATTTCGGCGAGCGGCAGGACATCGAAAAATTTGTGCCGATGACCATCCGCAAAATTTTGCGCGATGAAAACAACATCATCCACGCCAAAAAAATAAACGACGAATGGGTGTCCGGTTCGCGCGTTTGGCTGCATGCGCGCAATCACGCCGACGCGGTGAAGTTTATATTGCAAAACATCGATGCGGTGCAATATTCCAACGATGAAGACGGCGCCCAAAAACCGACAAGATTCAATGTCGCCGGCGACCGCGAAATATCCAACCTCGAGATTGTGAAAATGATCGCCAACATCGTCGGCAAGCAACCGAAGATTGAGTTTGTGGATTTCCATTCCTCCCGCCCGGGACATGATTTGCGCTACAGTTTGGACGGCACAGCGTTGCGCGAAGCCGGCTGGACGATGCCGATATCAACCGAAGAGTCGTTTGCGCGGGCGGTGAAGTGGACTTTGGGGAATGATAAGTGGTTGAGTTGATGGGGCAACACTCGAAGAGCGATGGCAAACGGCTTAATTCATATCGCCCTTTGGGTGGGTTTTTTACTTAACTTAATTGGGGGATGTGATGAACGAAATAGTAATGTGGGTTAGCAATTTACTTTCTTTTTTTGCAATTGTAGTTGCAGCCATTGTATTGATTTGGCAAACCGATAAGCAGCACAAAAACAACATCAAACTCACCGCAATAGCAAAATTGCAACGGGAGTTGGATGCGGTGAAAAAATTGTGGGTAATTCTTGGTTTTTACCAAGCGATTACCAAGCAAACGATTGCGAAAATCGATGACTGCTTAGCCGAAACATGTCCTCTCGACAGTATTCCCATGATACTGCAACATTGGAGCAGTCACTACGCATCCTTTCGAAATACCGCAAGCGTTATTTTTGATGAGTTACGCGCCGAGGAAGCAGAAATATTTTGTAACTTTTTAGCACAGGCATTCACAGCGGAAAGAATTTTGGTGATTAGCGAACTCGCCAACGAAACAGAGGAGGACGTAAAAGGCAAATTGATTGTTAAAAAAGGTATGTTGAATGAATGCAATGACCAATTTGTGGAGTTAGCACGTTGCGCAAATAAAGCAATTAAAGACATTACAAAGAAACTCAATTCATAGCAAAACAAATTGTTGGGAAAAGCGGGCGCAAGCCCGCTTTTTTTCGCCCGCACCAACCCCAATTGATTTATCATTCGGCTTTCACGTGGCGGCATCGTCGTCATTACTTAAAACATTAGCGTTGAGGTGAATCAAATGGCAATAATTAAACGAAGCGGTAAAAAATTGATTGATTCGCACGGGCTTAGGTTTTCCGCCTTGCTCCTTGCCGCCGGCATCGGCTATTGTCTTTCCAAATGGGGTTTTCCTTGGCTGGATTGCTGGCTCAATTTCAGTGACAAGGTTGGTCATTATCTCGAGCCGGTGCTGTTTGGTCTTCCTGTCTTTATTTGCTTGTGGTTTTTCCGCACCTACGACACGCAACAACAAATCCAACAGGGCAATTTTGTCGCCGGCATGGACAAACTTGCGCAAGATGATCACCCGGCGGTGATAGCCGTTGGCGTAAAAATTCTGTTGCGGGTTTCCGCAAAAACCAATTCGTTTGATGATGAAATCCGCGACGCTTTTATCAATCGCCTTAAAAAACAAACCACAATACCGGACTTGTCGAAACCTCGGGCTTCCTTGGCTAACAATCCCAATGACATCAGCGTAGCGTCGGCGATTGCATTAGAGATTCATCCTCGGTTTACTTACGCTCAATACATTCTGCAATGGTTAATTGCCAAGCAGGGACACTACGCGGAAAAACCGGATTTGCGCGGAATGCGTTGCGACTATCAGGAGTTTAAAATTTGCGGATTGGATCTTGTTAAAATACTGCCAACGCCCGCTGAAGTTGAAGTTTACACGCCAGATTTGCATGGGTTGCCTGTATTTGGAGTGCGTTGGGGAGTGTCTTTTGTGGAATCCGATTGCGCCACGTTAAACTTCGATGGCGTTGCACCTGAAATTTTTCTCCTTACGAACGCCATTAACATCAGAAAGGACGGCAAAGATTAGAAACAGCCAAGAGACACCTTTGTGTGATTTGGTTAAAGTTTGATGCCGATTTCGCGCGGCGACACCGTCGCCGTTAACTTAAAACATCAACGTTGGGGTAAATCAAATGGCGATATTTAAACGAAGCAGCAAAAAGTGGATTTACACCCGCGAATTCAAACTTCGGGTTTTGTATGGCGTTGCCATCGTTATCTACTCTCTTTACATGTCGGATTTTTCTTTTCTGGGCGATGCGCTTGGAGTTAACGACAGCATTGATAAATATCTCAACCTACTGTTGTTGCTCGCCATGCTTGTTGCTATCCACCTGTGGTACAAACGTTCATGCCACCAATTTTTCTGGTGGCTTGAGCGAATGCTCGATAATAAAAATGTGCGCGCCCTTATTTTAGGGGGGCTAATTCTTGCCCAAATTCGTTGGCTTTACAAATTCAACCCGGAGAACTTGGGCGGCGTCATCGACATTTTCAAATCGTATCCGTTTGACAACGGTCACATCATACTTACCGTACTGACATTTTTTGTCTTGTGGCTGTTTCGAACCATAGATGCACGACAACGAATTCACCAAGCCAATCTTGGGGTGGCAATGACTCTCATCGCAAGCGGGAAGCCGGTTAACATCGAGATGGCGACGCAAATGTGTTGGCGGATTTCCCGCGCGACCAGTGTGTTCAATAAAGAGATACGCATCGCATTTGTCAAATGCTTAAAACGCGGTCAAGGCAACTCGCGCGAGAATAAACGTCTTATTGCGAAAAACTATCGATGGTCTTACGCACCGCACATGTTGCATTGGCTGAAAAAATACGCCGACAGGAAAACCGACTTAACCAATCTGGATTTAAGCGGACAAGAATTCACCAGCACCACCGTAAAAATCAAGTATGCGGATATTTGCGCGATGCACGACACGCATTATGGGAATGAACTCAATATTGATTTTGGCGGTTGCCAATTTGACACGCCATCAGAAAACAGTGATGAACAAACCGCAATCAATAATTTCTTTGACGGTGACGCGCGTTTGATTGCTGAATATGAACGCCAAACCAAAGCGTTTTACAAACGGGTGAATAGCAAAGCCGATTGATTTGGTAGCGCAGGGGCGGATTTTCATCCGCCCCGTTGGTTAACTTCGCATCTGTATCTCGACACCCAAAAGCCAATTGATTAACTCCGCCATTAACTTGTTTTGCTCTTCGAAAGGTTTAAGCGCATTTTTTTCGTCGTACATTGTTATCGCCATTTGTTTAATCCATATCGACTGGAATTTATTGCGCTTGCACCAACCGTCTAAATTTTTGGCGGTTCTGTCTCTGACATGAACTGCGCAAACAACAATGTCACATTTTTTACTTTTCAATTCATCCCAATATTTCTCGTCGTCGATGTCACAATCACTCGCGAACCCGACTTTAAGTTTGGGGGAATTAACCCAAAACACATCGAGTATATCGGGGGACTCTGAATGCCTTTTCCTTATTTCTCTAATCGACTCGCGCGTGACTCCTCGCCTCTTCTCAAACAAATCCGCCGCTTGTTTAATTGTCGGGGTTTTCCCCGAACCTCCACGCCCGCTTAACGCAATCGCTGTTTTAATCATAACGTCCACCTATAAAAGTTAAGTTACAAAAGCCGCCGCGAACGACGGGCGAACCACAACCATACCAGATACCCCCGCCCGCAACATCAAAAACATCGGGCGGTTGGCGTATAATGCTCGGTCGGCATCGGGCGTTTGCCTGATTTCTGCTTAATAATCGAGATGGGGGTTCATAATGACGCTTAAGAAAACTGACGGGTCTGACGTCGCCGAAAATGAATTAAGGGCGATTGACTACATCCGCGAGCATGTTTCACCGGAGCATGCGCGAAGGGTAATTCACGCCACTTTGCAAGGCGCCGTGTATTGCTGGTGCGCGACGCGCGGCGAGGAAGAATTTGCGATTAGGGATTTGTTTGGCGGCGTTAATGCCGATTGGTACGGCACACCATTGCAGGAAATCTACACCTACTACCTCGCGTGGCATTTTCACGAAATCGAAGCGCGCGACAACGAAGGGGGGAAAGTGAACGGCGACACGCACGACAAAGCGACGGAAGATGTCGGCGCGATGCTGCAGGAAATGCTGTTTTATGACAAACGCGAATTTGTCATTACCCGCAATGGTCGACGCGACAATCGTTACGCTTGGCAAAAACAACACGCTTAATACAAGGCGGGCGTCGCTTTTACAACAACATCAACGGGGTGAAACAAAATGGTAAGTTATAAAGACGGCGTCCCGCCCCCTCGGCCGGCGCGCACCACTTGGTGGGAGCAAAGGGAGCGCAGCCTGGGGCGCAACGCACAACGCGACATCGAGCGCGCACAAGACGAACTTCGGTCTGAAGTAAGACTCGCTTGGACGCGCACAACTTACATGGGGACGTTTCAGGGTTTCTTAATTGCCGCTTTGAGTTTGTTGTTGGCGGGGGCAAACTCGCATGAATCAGAGATTCAGTTTTTTGCCGTTTTTCTGTGCATTACCGGCCTATTTGTAACCGGCACCTGGATATTAACCAATTACGGCTCTCAAGGATGGCAGGAATACCGCGAAGCCCTCTTACAAAAAAAGGGCGATGCCTCCGGCTACAGCGGGCAACGCTCGGATTCCAAACGGACGTCGTCAACCCCTCCGCCTTTTTCCATTTCGCGCACTAACATCAGGTTAAGTTGGTTTTTTGGCTGGTTCTGGTGCTGCGCCGCAATACTGTTAACCATCCGACACTTGGTGCATCTGGACGTAATAAACTTAACGGCGGACGATTATGTTACAGCCTATGTGTTGCTTTTGATTTTCACCGTCATTGGCATGCTTGTCGGCTTTCTCGGGTTAAAAACAAGAGTCGCGCAAGACGGCGACGGCGATTGAATAAAACCGGGCGGACGCTCATCCGCCCTTTTTTACAACCCGCCCTTTTACCCCATTCCGCTATAATCCCCCAATGCCCTCCCCCAAACACCCCATCACCACCCCCTCGGCTCCGCCGGCCATCGGCGCATACACCCAGGCCATCCAAGTTGGCGACATGCTTTACATCTCCGGGCAACTTCCGTTGACGCTCGAAGGCGAACTTATCAGTGAGCCGTTTGCGGATGCGGTCGAACTTGTGTTGGATAATTTGCGGGCGATTGCGCGGGCGGCTGGGGGTGGGTTGGATGATGCGGTTAAACTTAACATATCGTTGACCGATTTGAGTCGCTTTGCCGAGTTGAATGAAATTTTTGCGCGGCGGTTTGTTGAGCCGTATCCGGCGCGCGCTGTGGTCGGGGTGGCGGCGTTGCCGAAAGGGGCGGTGATTGAAATCGAAGCGATTGTGCAAGTGCCGGCAGCCGCGCGCGACGATGGGTGACGCTGCATCGGCGTTGCGGCAATTGGGCGGCATCGGCGCGCAGACCGCTTTAAAACTTGCGCGCATCGGCATTGTTGCGCCGCGCGATTTTCTTTTTCATCTGCCGTATAAATATCAAGACCGCACGCGCGTCACTCCGATTGGCGCATTGACCGCCGGCGATGATGCGTTGATTGTCGGCGGTGTCGAATCCGCGAACGTGCGGCATTATGGACGGCGGCGCAGTTTGGTGGTGCGCATCGCCGACAACAGCGCGGCGTTGACCGTGCGGTTTTTTCATTTTAGTGCGGCGCAACATCGGCAATTTAATCGCGGCGCGTGGATGCGATGTTATGGCGAGGCGCGCGCAAGCGGCGGCGCGATGGAAATGATTCATCCGGAATATCGGTTGTATCCGCAGCGTCCGGCGGATGATGAAATTGTCGAGCGCGCGTTGACGGCGGTGTATCCGGCGACCGAAGGCGTGTCGGCGAACGCGTTGCGGCGATGGGTTGGCGCGGCGTTGGCGCGCGAACTCGATGCATCATCGGACAACTTGCGCGAATGTTTGCCGGAAGAGTTGCGCGCGAAGTTTGGCTTGATGCCGTTGCGCGAGGCGCTTGGCATCGTGCATACCCCGCCGCCCGACGCCGACACCGGCGCGTTATTGGCCGGGTTGCATCCGGCGCAACGACGATTGGCGTTGGAGGAATTGTTGGCGCATCATCTGGCGTTGAGTCGATTGCGCGCCGCGCTTAAATCGCACAACGCCCCGAAGTTCGATGCGCGCGATGCGTCACAAGGTGACAAGTGGCAACGTTTGCGCGATTCGCTTGGCTTTGCGTTGACCGATGCGCAAGTGCGCGCGGTCGATGAGATACGCGCCGATTTAAAAACTGATTCGCCGATGATGCGTTTATTGCAGGGCGATGTCGGCTCGGGCAAGACGGTGGTGGCGGCGGCGGCGGCGTTATGCGCGATTGACTCCGGCTATCAAGTTGCATTGATGGCGCCGACTGAATTGTTGTGCGAACAACATCGCCGCACCTTCGATAAATGGTTTGCGCCGTTGGCGATTGCGGTCGAATCATTAACCGGCAAAATGCGCAGTAAACCGCGCGCACAAACATTGGCGCGAATCGAATCCGGCGCGGCGCAATTAATTATCGGCACGCATGCATTGTTTCAACAACAAGTCGAGTTTAATAATCTCGGTTTGTTAATTATCGATGAACAACATCGCTTCGGCGTCGACCAACGCCTTGCCTTGCGCAACAAAGCCGGCGCACGCGGCGACGATGGCGCCGACCAATCAAACGATAATCCATCAAATAACGACAAAGTCAGTGACAATAAAACGAGTGACAACCAATCAAGTGACAAAAAAACCGGCGGCAAAAAACACGGTGCATCAAGTAGTGCATCAAACAGTGCATCAAACAGTGCATCAAGCGATGCGGATAACAATGCAACGAACAACGCAACAAAAAATACACTCACCCCGCATCAACTCATCATGAGCGCAACGCCGATACCGCGTTCATTGGCGATGATTTTTTACGCCGATTTGGATGTATCCAACATCGACCAAATGCCGCCGGGGCGCAAGCCGGTGCATACCGTCGCATTGCCCAACACGCGCCGCGATGAAATCATCGCGCGCATTCGCGGCATCTGCGCCGATGACCAGCAGGCGTATTGGGTGTGTCCGCTGATTGAAGAATCCGACAAACTGCAGGCGCAAGCCGCGACCGAGGCTTTCGCGCTTTTGTCAGCGCAACTGCCGCAGTTGCACATCGCGTTGATTCACGGGCGAATGAAATCGGCGGACAAGGAGGAAGTGATGCGCAAGTTTCACGACGGCGAAATTGATTTGTTGGTTGCGACCACCGTGATTGAAGTCGGCGTCGATGTGCCGCGCGCGAGTTTGATGGTGATTGAAAACGCCGAACGACTTGGCTTGGCGCAACTGCATCAACTGCGCGGTCGCGTCGGGCGCGGCGCGGCGCAAGCCAATTGCGTGCTGTTGTATCAACCGCCGCTCGGCGCCACCGCGCGCGAACGCATCGGCGTATTGCGCGAAACCTGCGACGGCTTTGTCATCGCCAACAAGGATTTGCAGCAACGCGGCCCCGGCGAAGTGCTCGGCACGCGCCAAACCGGAATCCAACAAATGAAAGTCGCCGACTTGGCGCGCGACCGCGCCTTGCTGCCGGTCATCGAATCAATCGCCGCTGAACTGCACGCCAATCATCCGCAGGCGATTGATGCGTTGATTGAACGTTGGATTAATGTGCGGCAATCGTATGGGGAAGTGTAGTGTGCGGCGATAATCAATGCGGCGCGCGGTGCGGTAACAATTGTCGTAACAAATGAAGTGACAAGTGAAGTGACGAGTGAAGTGACGATTGCAACAACAATTACAGTGGCAAGCGCAATAAAAGTACAATAACAATTGTGATGAAAAATATTGTGCCAGGTGCAATGACGAATGTAGTGAAAAGTACAACGACAACAATTGCCGTAACAAATAAAGTGATAAGTGCGACTACAATTACAGTGACAAGTGCAATAAAAGTACAATAACAACTGCGATGAAAAATATCGTGACAAGTACAATGACAAATGTAGTGCAAAATGTAACGACAAGTGAATCGATAAGTGCAATAACAAGTACAGCAAAAAGTTAAACACAAATTCAATAACCAAAATGCAATCATCAATCCAACCCCGCCACCACCTTGCCGCCACCGCGCGCGCAATGATTCATCTAATGCGCCTGCACCGTCCGATTGGCGCATTGCTGTTGTTGTGGCCGACGCTCACCGCATTATGGCTGGCCGCCGACGGGCTGCCGACCATGCATCTGCTCGGCGTGTTCATCGCCGGCACTTGGTTGATGCGTTCAGCCGGTTGCGTCATCAATGATTTTGCCGACCGCGACATCGACGGGCGGGTGGCGCGCACCAAAGACCGACCGCTGGCGACCGGCGCATTGCATGCGCGCAGTGCATTGTGGTTGTTTGCGGCGTTGATTGGCGCGGCGGCGTGGTTGGTTTTGCAGTTGAATTGGCAGAGCCGCGTTTGCGCATTGGTTGCGCTCGGCATCGCCGTCGCCTATCCGTTCGCCAAACGATTTATGCGCGCACCGCAATTGTTGCTCGGCGTTGCGTTTTCGGCCGGCATCCCGATGGCCTATTTGGCGACGCGCGCGACCTTGCCGGGCGAAGCCTGGCTGCTCATCGCCGCCAACTTCGCTTGGATTGTCGCCTACGACACGCAATACGCAATGGTCGACCGCGCCGATGATTTGCGCATTGGCGTGCCGTCGACGGCGATTTTATTCGGGCGATTCGATGTGCATATTGTGTTGGGATTGCAGTGCGCGTGTTTGTTGTTGCTTAGCATCATCGGCGCGCGCCGCGAATTCGATTGGTTGTTTTACGCCGGCTTATGCATCGCCTTGGGCTTGGCGATTTGGCAATACCTAAATTGTCGCGTACCGCGCAATGAACAAGTGCACAGTAAACAATCGCGCACTCAACCAATCCACAATCCCCAAGTCCACAGTGAACAAGTGCACGATGAACAAGCGCGCGCGCATCGATGCTTTCGCGCATTCATCAACAACAACTGGTTTGGCGCGGCGTTTTTTTGCGCGCACGCGGCGGCATTGTTATGATGCGCCGATGAGCCGGGCGATTTCCATTCGATATTGCAATCTGTGCGGCCAAGGCGTATCGATGCTGACGCCGCTGGGCGACAATCGCGAACGTCATGTATGCGACGCCTGCGGCATGATTCATTATCAAAATCCAAAAGTGGTGTGCGGTTGCTTGCCGGTGTGGGGCGATAAAATCCTGCTGTGCAAACGCGCGATTGAACCGCGCCGCGGGCTGTGGACATTGCCGGCCGGGTTTATGGAAAACGGCGAAACCATCCAACACGGCGCGGCGCGCGAAACAATGGAGGAAGCCTGCGCGCCAATCGCCGAGCAGACGCTGTACGGCATCTACAACCTGCCGCGCGTCAATCAGGTATACATTATGTTCCGCGCCGAGTTGACCGATGAACGCGGCTTTGCCGCCGGCGACGAAAGCCTCGAGGTGCGGCTGTTTGACGAGGCGCAGATTCCGTGGGAGAAAATCGCGTTTCGCGTCATCGAACGCACCTTGCGCCGCTATCTCGCCGAACGCAAATCCGGGCGATTTTCGGTGGCGATTGAGGATATTGTCTAATCGCGCGCCCGATTGCTGCGGGCAGGTCGGCGGCACAGATGCAGGCGTATGCCCGCCGGTTGCTGCGCCGATACCCGCGAATTCGCGCCCACGCGCCCATCGATGCGCCGACCCATACGCCGATTCGTACACCGATTTATGCACTGACGCCCACGCCCGCCATACGCCACGCCTACGATTCTGCGCGCAAAATTGCCAAACGGTGCGGTGTTGGCGGCGAAGTTATTCACAATTGGCGGTTGACGGCGGCGGTTTGCCGCAAGTTGGCGGCGATGTTTGTTTTAGGTTATTCATTCATTGGCGCAAACCATTGATTTTATTGACTTACACCTCCTTTGCTGAATTTTTAGGCAACCGCGCCAAAACGCCCTGCAGGGGTTTTTACGCCGCCCCTGCGCGCACATTATGCACAGAGTTATCCACAGATTCTGTGCGTAACAATTTACGCCCCGACGCACGCCCAATATACGCCCTGATGTACGGCATTGCGTACGGCACGGCGTACGGCGCAATGTTCGCCCCAATGTACGCGCCAATGTACGACCCGCCGTCCGACACAATGTCCGACCCGCCCAACCCCGCGCGCGCCGGTGATGGCAATGGCGGCTGAGCACATCGTCCAAGTCGCGGTGGCGGCGCCGTTGCGGCGGGTGTTTGATTATCGCAGCCCGACGCCGTTGCCGCGCGGCGTGCGGGTGCGGGTGCCGTTTGGGCGCAAATCGGTCATCGGCGTCGTCGTCTCCAACCGCCCGCCCAGCACCGCGCATCGCCTCAAAACCGTGAGTGAGGCGCTCGATGCGCAAAACCCGTTTGGCGAGCGGCTGCTGGAGTTGCTGCTGTGGGCGGCGCGCTATTATCACCATCCGCTCGGCGAAGTGCTGCATGCCGCCCTGCCGGGCGCATTGCGCGCCGGGCAACCGCTCATCGACCCGACGCGCCGGCGGTTTGTGCGCGCGCGCCCATTGGACGACGCCGCGCGCGCGCAACTGCAATCGCAACTGAATCGCGCGCCGTTACAAAAGCGCATTTATGCGCATCTATGCAAAGCCGATTGGCTCGAGGTTGCGCAACTGAACAACGCCTTCGCCAACTGCGCATCGGCGTTGCGCGCGCTGGTCGATAAAGGCGCGGTCGACATCGAGATGCGCCACCCCGCGCCAACATCGCCGACAACGCACCCGGGGCCAAAACCAAACGCCGCGCAACAACACGCCATCGATGCCATCGACCAATCGCGCGGACGGTTTGAATCATTTTTGCTGCACGGCATCACCGGCAGCGGCAAAACCGAAGTGTATCTGCACGCCGCCCAGCGATGCATCGACGACGGTCGCCAAGCGTTGTTGTTGGTGCCGGAGATTGCGCTGACGCCGCAACTGGTCGCGCGCGTGCGCGAACGACTCGGCGACGGCGTATGCGTAATGCATTCGGGGTTGCCGCCAAGTGCGCGGCGCGCGGCGTGGTGGCGCGCGCATGCCGGCGATGCATGTGCGGTGCTCGGCACGCGCTCGGCGGTGTTTGCGCCGTTGCCCGCGCCCGGCTTGTTGATTGTCGATGAAGAACATGATTTGTCGTATAAACAACAGGACGGGTTTCGTTATCACGCGCGCGACTTGGCGATTAAGCGCGCGCAACTCGAATCGATTCCGATAGTGCTCGGCTCGGCCACGCCATCGATGGAAACGCGCCACAACGCCGCGCGCGGACGATGCATCGAGTTAACCTTGGCGCATCGCGCCGGCGGCGCAACCTTGCCGCGCATCACGCCGGTTAATCTCACCCAGCACCGCGCGCCCGACGGCGTATCCGCGCCGTTGTTGCGCGCCTTGCGCGAACGGCTGGCGCGCGGCGAACAATCGGTGGTGTTTATTAATCGACGCGGCTTTGCGCCGCTGGCGCAATGCGCGCAATGCGGCGCGCAAGTCGGCTGCACGCGATGCGATGCGCGCCTCACCTATCATCGCCCAACCCAACGTTTTCAATGTCATCACTGCGGCGCATCGCGGCGCGCCGAGTTAACTTGCGCGCAATGCGGGAAAGACATGCGCCTCATCGGCGTCGGCACGCAACGGCTGGAAAAATTTCTCAGCGCGCAATTTCCCGATGCGCACATCGCGCGTCTCGACAGCGACCAAATCAAAAACGCCGATGCGCTCGAGCGCGAATTGGAATCGATTGCAAGCGGACAAACCGACATCATCATCGGCACGCAACTCATCGCCAAAGGGCATGATTTTTCGCGCGTCACTTTGGTCGGCGTGGTCAACTCCGACCAAGGTTTATACAGCGCGGATTTTCGCGCGGCGGAATATTTGTTTCGCCAACTCACCCAAGTCGCCGGGCGCGCCGGACGCGGCGACCGCCGCGGCGAAGTGTTGGTGCAAACCGCGCACCCCGACCATCCGATGCTGCAGCATTTATGCGCGCATGATTTCGACGGCTTCGCCGAACAATGCCTGGCCGAACGCCACGCCGCAAATTTCCCGCCGTTTTCCCATCTCGCGTTATGGCGCGCCGAATCCACCGCGCCAAACGCGGCTAAGGCCCTGCTGCGCGAAGTCGCCGCGCTCGGCGAACAACTCATCCGCGCCAACGCCAATCAATTTGCCCAAATCGAAATCATGGATGCAGTCGTCTCCCCAATGGAAAAACGCGCCGGCCGCCACCGCGCCCAACTGCTGGTGCGCAGCGCCAACCGCGCCCAACTGCATGCCCTGCTCAACGCATGGGTAACCGCGGTCGAAAACCACCGCAACGCCCGCCGCGCCCGATGGTCGATTGATGTTGACCCGATGGAGATGTTTTGATGAGGGTGTTTGCGCAGCCAAAGGAGGTTGTTGTATGATGGCTTTCACATTAAAAAGGTTTGAACACCATGGCTGAAATTCGCAAACCCGCCGTCCCGCTCAAACAAGGGCAGCATACGCTGTACTTTACGACCTTTACCGTGCGCGACTTTATGCGTGACGGTTTCTATCGGGTCGACCATCTGGATGTCGCCGGCGGGGAAGGCATGCAGCGATTGCTAAACAAGCGACGCACTAAACAGTTTGGGGCTGATTTTGCCGAAGCGCATAAAGCGGGCAAAGCGTCTTTGCCGACCTCGGTGTTTCTTGCCACCGAAGGCGGGATTGATTTTGATGCAGGCACCAATGAAATAGTGTTCGACCTCGAAACTCAAGCCGGCATCTGCCCTTTCGATGTGGTCGACGGGCAACATCGCATCAAAGGGTTGTGTGCCGCGGTTGAGAACGCCAAAGGCGACGGCAACTATGATGCAAATGAATTGTTGAATTTTCCGGTTTCCGCGATTGTTGCGCCGGACATGAATGAAGTGCAACGGATGTTGCAATTCGTTGTGGTCAATACTAAGCAAGAGAAAGTTTCTACCGGTGTAAAACAGCATATTATTGCGCAATTTACCAAACTGGACGGCGTTGAAAAATTGCCGTATATGCCGGCTTGGCTGAAAAGAGAGATAATCAAAGGCGATGATGCGCGTGCATTGGAAATCGTCAAACACTTGAACCACGACGAAAAATCGCCTTGGCATAACCTTATTCAATTTGCAGACGACGCGCGCCCGGCGAAACATTTCGCCGTCAAACAAAACGTAATTGTATCCGCCATCAAAAAGTATTTACTTACCCCGAATCACATGTTCGAAACCGTTACACAAGAGCCCGATAAACAACATGCCATACTGACGAATTACTGGGTTGCGGTGCGTAACTTGTTTGTTGAGCAAGGTGGTGACCCGCGTCGGTCTGTTGCATTTAAATCAACTGGACTGGCGTTTTTTCTGTCGATTGCCAGTCCGCTTTTGCGGTTACTTGCACGTCGCGGGAAATCATATACCGTCGATGCATTTGTGAAAGGATTTAAGGATGTTGCCAGCCAACTGGAGAAACATACGGAAGTTATGACGCCGTCGTTTTGGATTCAAGGCGGACCTGCCTCATCAATGAACCGTGCCGCTGTCCCGCCTCATGTGCGCGCTTTCAGCGACGCGGTTCAAGATATTTTCAACGCGGAATAATTATTAATACCTAACTAATAGCCATCGGGACCGAGAAATGCCGAAAATTCGCAAATCAGCAGTTCAACTGGAACAAGGCGGAATGCGTTTGTTTTTGACCTCGTTCGCCGTGCGCGATTTTATGCGCAAGGACTTCTATTCGGTCGACCGTTTGGACGTTGCGGAAGGACAAGGCATGCAACGCTTGCTTGAAGATGCGCGCACCAAACGTTTTGGAGTCGACTTTATCGAAGCGCATAGCAAGGGCGAAGCACTGTTGCCAACTTCGGTTTTCCTTGCGACCGATGGCGACATCGATTTCGATGAAAAGACGGGCGAAATTGTTTTTGATTCGTCCCCGAATGCAGCCGTCTGCCCGTTTGACGTGGTTGACGGGCAACATCGAATTGAAGGTTTGCGCCGGGTCGCCGAGCAAGTTGATGGTGAAAAAGTGCTCGATTTCCCGGTTGCCACGGTTATTGCAACCGGACTTGATAAAGCCGAGCGCATGTTGCAATTTATTGTGGTAAACACCAAACAAGAAAAAGTAGACGACGGCGTCGCGCAACACATTATTTCGTGCTTTACCGACAGGGATGGCGTGGCTGATTTGCCTTACTTGCCGAGTTGGTTGCGCAAGAAAATAAAAAAGGGCGATGACAGCCGGGCCCTTAAGTTGGTTATTAAATTAAACCAAACCAAAAATTCGCCGTTTTGCGGACGGATTCAAATGGCGAACGAATACAAAACGTCTGCGCACACGGTTAATCAAAAATCGTTTGTGAAACACTTGACGAAATTTTTGCTAATTGCACTGCATCCGTTATTCGATATCGCAAAAGACTCTGATAAACGGTTCAATATATTGAACAATTTTTGGCGTGCTGTTGTACGCGTATGTGTTGGCGATTATGACAAACGCACAAGCGTGTTTACCGCAAGCGGTATTGAATTTTTTCTGCAAATATTAGGCCCGATACTTCTCCAACTTGCAAAACGCGAGAGTTACACGGTTGGTGACTTTGAGGAATGCATGCGCTCAGCCGCTGATTTTTTGGAAGATGGCGAATACGCGGAAATAATGTCCCCGGAATACTGGAAAACAGGCGGTCCGGCAAGCGTACAAAACAGTGCCGGCCGGAAAAGAATGGTGCAAAAATACTTTGCCGCCCTTACCCAAGCGGGTAATCGGGACATGGACATTGAAGTTTGATGTTTATCACATCACTAAATCCCGCGCCTGAAGACAGTGAGCGCTTTGAGTACCCTGATTTGCGCCGATTGCCCGCTGAGCCGGGTTGTTACGTGTTGACGACTGTCGGCGGCGTTATCATTTACATCGGACAATCAATAAATATTTTGAACCGTGTCGCACAGCACTTTGACGACCCGAATAAACAGATGCCTACGCCAGACGGTGTTGCATTTTGGTGTCACTATCTGCGCACCTCAAAGTACAATTTGGACCGACTTGAACGAGGTTGGCTGAATGCACACGTACTTTGCGAAGGTGCATTACCGCACTTCAATAAAGTAGGCGGACCATCGTAGCCTGTCGACACATTAGCCCCTCCGACAACGACAAAACCCGAGTTAACACAATCATGGATGCAACCCCCGACCGCCTGACGATTACCCGCCCCGACGATTGGCATGTGCATTTGCGCGACGGCGCGATGTTGGCGGATGCGGTGGCGGCGACGGCGGCGCAGTTTGGGCGGGCGATGGTGATGCCGAATCTGGCGCCGCCGGTGGTTGATGTTGCGCGCGCGCGGTGGTATCGGGAGGCGATTATCGATGCCTTGTCGGCGGGGCGAACGACGACAAGCGCGGCGGCGCGTGATGCATTTACGCCGTTGTTGTCGTTGTATTTAACCGATGCAACCCGTCCGGATGAAGTTGCCGCGGCCGCGCGCGAGGCGTTTATTGTCGGCTATAAACTGTATCCGGCGCGCGCGACCACCAATGCGCAGCACGGCGTTGCCGACATCGACAAAAAAATCGATGTGTTTGAGGCGATGGCTGCGCATGATTTGGTGCTGCAGGTGCACGGCGAAGTGACCGACCCGCAGGTCGATGTGTTTGACCGCGAGGCGGCGTTTATCGATTCGGTGTTGGCGCCGTTGCATCGTCGATTGCCGGCGTTAAAAATTGTGTTCGAACATGTCACCACCGAACAAGGCGTGCAGTTTGTGCGCGACGCCGGCAATGCGGTGGCGGCGACGATTACCGCGCATCATTTAATGTTTAACCGCAATGAAATGTTTCGCGGCGGGTTGCGTCCGCACGCCTATTGTCTGCCGCCGCTCAAGCGCGAACATCATCGCCAAGCGTTGTTGGCGGCGGCGACCGGCGGCGAACGCGGATTTTTTCTCGGCACCGACAGCGCGCCGCATCCGCGCGCCGACAAGGAAAGCGCATGCGGTTGCGCCGGCATTTATTCGGCGCATGCGGCGATGGAGTTGTATGCCGGCGTGTTTGAACAATGCGGCGCGCTCGATAAACTCGAGGCGTTCGCCGCGCATCACGGCGCCGATTTTTACGGCGTCGCGCGCAACCGCGGCACGTTAACGCTGCTTAAACAACCGCAACCAATCGCGCAATGCCATTCACTCGGCGGGCAGCCGGTGGTTGCATTATGCGCGGGCGAGACGCTGGCGTGGTCGGTGCAGTGCGGCGGGGAGTAACGCTTTGCCAAAAGGTTTGTTGCGGCGGATTTGTAATGCGGGTTGGCAACAAGTTTGTTGCGTCAAGTTTATAAGGCAAGTTTGTTAGGCAAGTTCGCAAAACAAGTCGTACAATGTGAAAGTAAAACTTGCCGGTAAAAAAGTTTGTACATTAATTTTACAAAGCAAGTTCGCAAAGCAAGTTCGCAAAACAAATGCGCACAATGCAAGGTAAAACTTGTTGGCAAAAAAGTTTGTTGTGGCGGATTTGTAAAACAAGTTTGTAAAGCAAGTTTATAAAGTAAATTCACAAAACCATTCCGCAAAACAATCCCGCAACATAAGTGCATAAAACAAAACCGCCGTCAACACTCGACGGCGGTCATAACAACAAGAACTCAATTCAACTCAAAACAACTAAAACTGCATCCAACCGCCATCAATACACCTGCTCCGGCCTTTCGATTTGTTCGCGGTTGATGTTGATGTCGGCGCCGAGCCACAGAGTTTCGCGCAGTTGTTCGTATAAATCTTCGCCGTCTCTTTCGAGCAATACGCGGCGCAGGTTGTCGCGTTGTTCGTCGTCGATTTCCTCGAGGTTGCCGAGTGCGACTTCGTTGAGCGCATACACCGCATAATCGCCGTCAACCAATTGCGCGCCGCCGTATTGCACTTCGTCCGGTTGCGGCGCCGGGTGGGCGAAAATCGCGTCGATTAATTCCTGATTTTCTTCATCGGAGTCGCTGCGTTGATTGGGTGCGGCGGTGGCGCGCAATTTTTCCGCGCGCAGCATTTTTTTCCAAGTGAGTTCGCCGTCGCGCAATTGTTCCAGCAAGTGTTCGGCGTGTTGGTTCATCGCCTGTTGCGCCTTTTCGGCGGTCAGGGTTTGTTGGATTTGTTCGCGCACTTCGTCGAAGGTTTGCGCGCGCGCCGGTTCGTGTTCGGCTTTGCGCAGGGCAATCAGGCGGTCAAACCCGAGCGCAATCGCCGGGCTGTTTAATTCGTCGTTGAGCACTTCGTCGCTGAACGCCATGTTGCGCACCACCGACTCGGCGGCCAAATCTTCGCCTTCGGTTTGGGTGAACCATTCGGTTTGTTTAATCTCCAGCCCCAATTCATCGGCCGCGACCTGCAGGCTGTCCGGGTTTTCGAACACCAGATTTTCAAACACTTCAGCCAATTCGGCAAAGCGCGCCTCGGCGCGCAATTGGCGAACGTCTTCGGCGACTTCATCGCGCACTTCCTTAAAACTGCGCGTGCTCCCTTCGGTCAATTCGGTCAGTTTAATTAAATGATAACCAAACCGGGTTTTAATCGGGCCGCGCACTTCGCCTTCGCTCATGTCAAACACCGCGTCTTCAAACGGCGCAACCATCTGCCCGCGCGCGACCACGCCCAAATCGCCGCCTTGATTTTTCGAGCCGGGGTCGTCGGAATGCCGCTTTGCCAATTCGGCAAAATCGCCGCCACCCTGCACTTCGCCGAGCACCGCTTCAGCCGCGGCCAATTTGGCTTGGTCTTCATCGGCGGATGCGGTTTCATCGACGCCGAATAAAATGTGGCTGGCTTTGCGCGACTCGGGTTTTTGATAGCGTTCGCTATCCTGTTCATACGCGGTGCGCAATTCGGCGTTGGACACCCGCACTTCGGCCGCGATATCTTCGATGCCGAGGTCGATGTACGCAGCTTTGACGCGTTCGGCTTGGGCGTATTGTTCGGGGTTTTGGTGATATTGTTGTTCAATCTCGGCGTCGCTGATTTTCACCGCCTTTTCGAATCGCGCCAACGGCAACACCGCGTATTCAGCCGCGCGGGTTTGCAACTGCAGCGCCAACAAACGATTGAGTTCGGCCTCGCCGACGATGGCGGTTTCGGTGACCGCCGAGATGAATTGCCCGAGCAGCGCCTCTTGGCGTTGCGCCTGTTCGTAAAACCGCGCGTTAAACCCCGAGGCGCGCAACAAATCGCGATACAGCACCGGGTCGAATTCGCCGTCGGTTAAAAACTCTTCGGTGGTTTCGATGCGGCGTTTGAGCAGTTCGTCGGGCAGTTGAAAATTGCGCGCGCGCACGTGCTGGTTAATCAGCCGGTTGATGATGATGCCGTTGATGACATCGCTGCGCAGTTCCGGGCTGTTGAGCAACGCCGGGTCAATCGCGCCTTCGGAGCGTTCGAGCAACGCTTGACGGCGGCGCACCAATTCGTTTTGATAATCGTACAGCGAGATTTCCTCGCCGTTGACTTCGGCCACGGTGATTTCCGCCGTGCCTTCGAAATACGATTGGATGCCCCACAGCGCAAACGGAATGGTCAGCAGGATGACAATCACCCAGGCAATCCAACCGCTGGCGCGCTCGCGAATTTGTGTCAGCATTTTTTGGTGAAAACGGGAAGTAACAAGTGGCGCCGAAAATGGCGGGATGTCAATGGCGGTTACAGATGGTAAATGGTCAGTAACGAATGACGAATGACGAATGGCAAATAAATAATGAATGGCAACTAAACAATGGCAATCGATAAATGAAGAATGACAAATGACAAGTCAAAAATGACGAATCAACAATCAAAAACTGCAACCAACCAATGGCGGAGCGGACGGGACTCGAACCCGCGACCCCCGGCGTGACAGGCCGGTATTCTAACCAACTGAACTACCGCTCCGCTTGGATGGTGGGCGCTGCAGGGCTCGAACCTGCGACTTTCGCCTTGTAAGGGCGACGCTCTCCCAACTGAGCTAAGCGCCCGCGCCCGATGCCGTGCGACAGCGGGAAGCGGCTGCGGGCTTGCGCCCGCGCGCCGCGATTGGGGTTAATTGACGGCTTCTTTCAGCGCCTTGCCGGCTTTGAATTTCGGCACGCGCGAGGCGGCGATTTGAATCGTTTCGCCGGTGCGCGGATTGCGCCCGGTGCGCGCCGCACGATCGCTGATTGAAAACGTGCCAAAGCCAATCAACGAAACCTGGTCGCGCCGTTTGAGCGCGCCGGTAATTTCTTCAAACACCGCATCGACCGCGGCTGAAGCGTCGTTTTTGGTGATGTTGGCGCGCGTTGCAACCGCGTCAATGAGTTCAGCTTTGTTCATAACAAATTCCTCGTGTAGGTTAACGTTCGTAAACGTTGGTGAAGAGTGCTTGGAAAACCCGACCGCGCACAACCGTCGCGCGCCGCACCGATGCGAACCGCCAACGAGAAAGATTGCGCCACCAATGCGCCGATAAACAGCGCCCAGAGCGTCACAAGAATCGCCCCCCGTCCGCGTATTTGGCAAAGTTGGCGTATCGCCAATCCGCCGCCTCGCTTCGACTGCCCGCATCATAATCCAACCGACGCGCCAACGCAACACCCGCCGCGCGCCTTTTTCACGCTTTTTTCGAGGCGGATTTGATGCGCAATTGCGCGTCGGGCGCGGCGTAATTGCAGCGTATCGCGCGCAAGTCAATGATAAACAAGGCATCGCGGCGCCGACATCGACGCCGGCACGCGATTTTAATCAGCGCTCAATGCGCGGTGACCGGCTGGTCGGCTTGCTCTTTTTTCTTGCGCTGCGGTTTGTTGACCGATTTATCGTTGGTTTTGCCGGTCTGCGGTTTGTTCGGGGCGCTCGCCAGCGCGAGTTCGATGACCTCGTCAATCCATTTGACCGGCATGATTTCGAGTTCTTTGCGCACTTTGTCGGGGATTTCCTGCAATTCGCGCGAATTGCCGTGCGGAATCAGCACGCGCTTGATGCCGGCGCGATGCGCGGCGAGGAGTTTTTCCTTGAGCCCGCCAATCGGCAACACTTCGCCGCGCAGGGTGATTTCGCCGGTCATCGCCACCGACGACAACACCGCCACGCCGGTCAACGCCGAGATAATCGCAATGCACATCCCGATGCCGGCGCTCGGCCCGTCTTTGGGCGTGGCGCCTTCGGGGACATGCACGTGGATGTCCTGCGTCTGATGGAATTTCGCATCGACGCCCCAGGCGACGCTGTGGCTGCGCACCACGCTAATCGCCGCGCTGATGGATTCTTGCATCACATCGCCGAGTTTGCCGGTATACAGATGCTTGCCTTTGCCGGGCATCACCACGGCTTCGATGGTCAACAATTCGCCGCCGAATTCAGTCCACGCCAGCCCGGAGACCTGCCCGACTTTGTTTTTGGTCTCGGCGTCGTTGCGGCGATGGCGACGCACGCCGAGATACTTTTCCAACTGTTCGGGTTTGATGGACGCTTTTTTGCGGCGCGGATTGAGCAGGAATTCCTTGACCAATTTGCGGAAAATTTTGGAGATTTCACGCTCCAAGTTGCGCACCCCGGCTTCGCGCGTCCACGACGAGATGATTTCGCGTATCGACTTTTCCGGCATGCGCACTTCATCATCCTTCAAGCCGTTGTTGCCGCGTTGCTTGGGGATGAGATAGCGTTCGGCGATTTGGCATTTTTCATCGTCGGTGTAGCCGGAGATGCGAATCACCTCCATCCGATCGAGCAGCGGCATCGGGATGTTGAGCGTGTTGGCGGTGGCGACAAACATCACATCGGATAAATCGTATTCGACCTCGAGATAATGATCGCCAAACGCGTGGTTTTGTTCGGGGTCGAGCACCTCGAGCAACGCCGACGACGGGTCGCCGCGAAAATCCATCGACATTTTGTCGACTTCATCCAGCATAAACAGCGGATTGCGCGATTTGGCTTTGGCCAGGTTCTGCACGATTTTGCCGGGCATCGAGCCGATATAGGTGCGCCGATGTCCGCGGATTTCGGCTTCGTCGCGCACGCCGCCGAGCGACATGCGCAAAAATTTGCGGTTGGTGGCGCGCGCAATCGATTTGCCGAGCGAAGTTTTGCCGACGCCCGGCGGCCCAACCAGGCACAAAATCGCCGCCTTCGGTTTGCGCACCCGCTGCTGCACCGCAAGGTATTCGAGGATGCGGTCCTTGACCCTTTCCAAGCCGTAATGGTCTTCATCCAAAATCGCCTGCGCTTGCGCAAGGTCTTTGGAGATGCGGGTGTGTTTGCGCCACGGCAACGCCACCAGCCAATCGATATAGTTGCGCACCACGGTCGCCTCGGCTGACATCGGCGACATCATCTTGAGTTTTTTCAATTCGCCTTCGGCCTTTTCACGCGCTTCGCGGCTCATGCCCGAGGACGAGATTTTGGCGGCGAGTTCCTCGGCTTCATTCGGCGCGTCTTCGAGTTCGCCCAATTCCTTTTGTATCGCCTTCATCTGTTCGTTGAGAAAATATTCGCGCTGGCTTTTTTCCATCTGGGTTTTGACGCGCGAGCGGATGCGTTTTTCGACCTGCAACAGGTCAATCTCCGAATCCATCACGCCCATAATGTGTTCGAGCCGCTTGTCGGCATCGAGCATTTCGAGGATTTTTTGTTTGACGTCGTTTTTGACGTTGAGATGCGCGGCGACCGCATCGGCGATGCGCCCGTGGTCGTCGATGCCGGACAGCGAAGTCAACACCTCCGGCGGAATTTTCGGATTGAGTTTGACGTACTTTTGGAATTCATTGACCACCGCACGCACCAACACCGGGGTTTCGCGCGAGGCTTTTTGGCGGTCATCGATAATCGCCACCTCGGCGCTGAAGCCGGCTTGCTCATCCTTTTTGTCGTGGGTAAATTTTGTGATTTCAGCGCGCTGTTCGCCTTCGACCAACACTTTAAGCGTGTCGTCGGGCATTTTTAACAGTTGCAAAATCGTCGCCAAGGTGCCGATGCGATGGATGTCCTCCGGCTCCGGCTCATCTTTGCCGGCGTCCTTTTGCGCGACCAGCAAAATGCTCTTGGCGCCGCTGGTGGCGCTTTGCAATGCGGCGACCGAACGTTCGCGGCCGACAAACAACGGGATGACCATATGCGGAAACACAACGACGTCGCGCAACGGCAACACCGGATATTCGTCGCCGGCAACCGGCTTGGATTTCTTGGCGGGCATGAGTGTGGGTTGGGGTTGGGGTTATGGTGAATTATTGCGACGTTAACTGTTGCGGTGCGCGCTTAATTAAACATTAAGCATAACACGGGCGCGCGTTAACAGCGGCGCGTTAACAATGGGTTAAGACAAGGTTAAGATAATAAATAAATTGATTCGAAAATTAATGTGAATAATTTATGTGTAAATTAATGTTAATAGTAAAACAAAATTAAAATAAAAAGTTAATGTCGGTATTAATGTTAATGTTTGCAAATAACTGTAAAACACCAATGACATTAAATAAATGCACCCAAACCAAATTCAAGTGCAAGATTCGAAATCAAACTTCAAGAAGACGCGCCACCCGCCGCCAACAAACGTTTCTTTTTGTCCTCATACACATACAACGGACGCGAGCCGTCGGTAATCACCGATTCGTCGACGATGACTTTGCGGATGCCGTGTTTGGACGGCAGTTCATACATCGTTTCCAACAACGCGGCTTCGACAATCGACCGCAAACCGCGCGCGCCGGCTTTGCGTTCCATCGCCTGTTTGGCGATTTGCCGCAACGCCTCGCCGCGAAATTCCAATTCGGCGCCTTCCATTTTGAGCAACTTGGCGTATTGTTTGGTGAGCGCGTTGCGCGGCTCGGTGAGAATCCGCACCAGTGCGTCTTCGTCCAATTCCTCGAGCATCGTCACCACCGGCAACCGCCCGATGAATTCGGGTATCAAGCCGTATTTGATTAAATCCTCCGGCTCCAAATTGCGCAACAATTCGCGCGCGCGTTCATCCGCCGGTTTTTCGCGGATGTCGGCCGCAAAGCCGATGCCGGATTTTTGCGTGCGTTGCCCGATGACTCTTTCCAAGCCATCGAACGAACCGCCGCAAATAAATAAAATGTTGCGCGTATCGACCTGCAAAAATTCCTGTTGCGGATGTTTGCGCCCGCCCTGCGGCGGTATCGACGCCACCGTGCCTTCGATGAGTTTGAGCAACGCCTGCTGCACGCCTTCGCCGGAGACATCGCGGGTAATCGATGGGTTGTCGGCTTTGCGCGAAATTTTGTCGATTTCGTCGATGTACACAATGCCCAACTGAGCGCGCTCGACTTCATAATCGCAGGTCTGCAACAGTTTGTGAATGATGTTTTCGACATCCTCGCCGACATAGCCGGCTTCGGTCAATGTCGTTGCATCAGCCATCGTAAACGGCACGTTAAGTTGACGCGCCAACGTTTCAGCCAGCAATGTTTTGCCCGAACCGGTCGGACCAATCAGCAGGATGTTGCTTTTCGATATGCCGACATCATCGGTCGATTGCGGATTGTTGACGCGTTTGTAATGGTTGTATACGGCCACCGCCAAGGTTTTTTTCGCCGGTTGTTGCCCGATGACATACTCATCCAAAATCGCGTGGATGTCAGCCGGCTTGGGAAAGCCGGAATCCTCGCGCGTCGAAGGCGCTTCGGATTCGGCTTCCTCGCGAATGATTTCATTGCATAAATCAACGCATTCATCGCAAACAAACACCGACGGCCCGGCGATGAGTTTGCGCACCTCTTTTTGATTCTTGCCGCAAAACGAACAATGCAGCAATTCGCCGTCGGCGCGATTGTTTTTTGCCATGAGGAGTTGGGGTGGGTGAATGCGGGTGCATCGTCACTGCATCGCGTATGCATCGCGGCGCGATTGAATCAATTGAATCAATGGCGCAACGAATGGTTGGCTATTGTTAACGACGATGTACTCGAACGGTTGGGTTGGGTTGGGTTGGGTTGGGTTGGGTTGGTTTAAATTAAACTGAATGGGGCGCGGTTGCAGTTGTGCTGAACGCCCGAACTTGAATTGGGGTTGGACTTGTAACTCGGACTCGGACTCGGACTTAACCTTAAGTTGAATTGCACCTGAATGAAAGTGAAATCGAACCGAAGCGGAAACTACTTCGACGCATCAGGCGTTTTTTCATCGCGCGTCGCCAGCACTGAATCGATGATGCCGTATTCGGCGGCTTCACCCGCGCTCATAAAATAATCGCGGTCGGTGTCTTTTTGGATGCGCGCCAACTCGCGCCCGGTGTGTCGCACAAAGATGTTGTTTAACCGTTCGCGCACGCCGAGAATTTCGCGGGTTTGGATTTCGATATCCGACACCTGCCCTTGCGAACCGCCCATCGGTTGATGAATCATCACCCGCGAATGCGCCAATGCATGCCGCTTGCCGGGCGCACCGCCGGCCAAAACCAGCGCGCCCATGCTCGCCGCCTGCCCGATGCACAACGTGCTGACATCCGGGCGAATGAACTGCATCGTATCGTAAATCGCCAACCCCGACGACACCACGCCGCCCGGGCTGTTGATGTACAGCGAGATGTCCTTTTGCGGATTTTCCGATTCGAGAAACAACAATTGCGCGACAATTAAATTCGCCATCTGGTCTTCGAATTGCCCGACCAAAAACACCACGCGTTCTTTAAGCAGCCGCGAATAAATGTCATACGCGCGTTCGCCGCGCCCGGTGGTCTCGACGACCATCGGCACTTGATACAAATCACGCGGCGATTGGCGCGTGTCAGTGGGGTGATTCATTATTAAGTAACAATTGAGTTAAGTAAGTTAATAAATTAATAAAGTTAAGCAAGTTAAAGTTAAACAAGTTAATAAATCAAAACGTGAAATGCAAACGTACGAATGTTAACTGAAAACGGCGCGGCGCGCCAACCTGCAATGCATCGTAATGCACCGCTGTACATCGTTACATCGTTATACATCGTTGCACATCGTTGCAATTTGTTACAACGTAACACGCCGTAACACTTCGCAATTCACCGCATCACAATGCATCACATCACAACACAACAACCACCTCACTCATCACGCAAATTCATCAATTCATCGAACGACATTTTGGTTTCGTTGAGCGTTGCGCTGTCAATCATTTTTTCAATCACCAATTCATCCAGCACCATCTCTTCGACGCGCCGCAAGCGCGACGGCTCGGCATAATACCAGTTAATCATCGCTTCTGAGTCGTCCATCTCGCGCGCCATATCGACGATGCGTTCGCGCACCTGCGCCGGCTCGGCGTGCAGGGACAGTTTCTCAATCACCTCGTGCGCAATCAATCCCAAAATCACCTGGCGTCGCGCCTCCTCGGCGAACGCTTGACGGTCGATGTCGTCGAGTGACGCGTCGGCTGCGCCGTCGGGTGCGGCGGCTTGCATGCGCATTTTGGCGGTGCGCGCGCGGCGGTCGATTTCGGATTCGACCAACGACTTGGGCGGCTCAATCGGATTGGCGTCGAGCAATGCATTCACCGCCCGTGCGCGCAATAAACTGCGCGTGCGCAGTTGCGCTTCGCGCGCCAAACCGCTTTTGATGTCGTCGCGCAATTTGGCGATGCCGCCTTCGACGACGCCGAGTTGTTCGGCGAAGGCGTCGTCCAACGCCGGCAACACGCGCTGGTCGACCGCGGTAATTTTGACTTCGAACGTCGCGGTTTTGCCGGCCAATTCATCATTCGGATACTCCGCCGGAAAGACGCATTCAAATTGTTTGCTCTCGCCCGCACTTGCGCCGCGCAAATTTTCCTCGAAGGCGTCGAACACCTGCCCTTCGCCCAACACCAATTGATGCCCTTCGGCTTCGCCGCCGGCAAACGGCGCGCCGTTCATCGTGCCGCGAAAATCGATGGTCAATCGGTCGTCGTTGCGCGCATCGCCGGCTTTGGCGACAAATTCGGCGCGGCGTTTGCGCAATTGTTGCAAGGTGCGGTCGATGTCGTCTGCGACGATGTCGCACACCGGTTTATCCAAGCCGCGCCCGTCGAGAGTCGGCGACGGTATCGGCGGATACAATTCGACCGTGGCGACATATTGCAAATCGTCGCCGGCGACAAACGGCTTGGGCTCGAGCGACAACAGCCCGGCCGGGGTGATGGATTGTTCGCGCAAGGCGCTCAGATAACTGTCGTTGATTGTGTCGCTGATGACTTCATCGGTCACCTGCGCGCGATAGCGTTGTTCGATTAAATGGCGCGGCGCTTTGCCGGGGCGAAACCCGTCAATCCGTGCGCGTTGCCCAACCTTTTGCAGCCGCGCGGCGATTTCGCCATCGACCTGTGCGCGCGGAATCGACACCGTGATGCGCCGCTCAAGCGCGCCGCTTTGTTCGACCGAAACCCGCATGCTATCGCCGCGCGGCAACGCCGCCGACCGGGCCGGACGGGCGATTAACGCACGATGCGCAACCGCAGGATGGTTTGGGTGAAAACTTCACTATAAATAAAAGTGCGGCGTGAAGAGATGGCGAGATGAAAAGATAAAGCGGTGAATAAGTGAAGAAGTGAAATTAATTAACTTAACAATTGATTAACTGATTAACGTAACTTGCATTAACTTAACTTGCGCGGCAATGATGTTAACGTTTACAAATTAACTTTAACGACCACTGTAACTGTAATGTAAATGTAAATGTAAATGTAAACGACAAACTGTATTAACGAGCGGCGGTTAACGACGAATGATTAAACCACCGCGAAACGCCATGCGTAATGGTGCGAAAGGAGAGACTCGAACTCTCACGGGTTGCCCCACTGGAACCTAAATCCAGCGCGTCTACCAATTCCGCCACTCTCGCACGCGCATCGCAATGCAAAAATGGGGTGAACGATGGGACTCGAACCCACGACGACCGGAATCACAATCCGGGGCTCTACCAACTGAGCTACGCTCACCACGACTTTTGGCGCGCAATTGTATAACAAGGTTGACGCACAATGACATCGCGCGCACCGTCCGCGCACAGTGGCGCGCCCGACAGGATTCGAACCTGCAACCCACGGCTTAGAAGGCCGTTGCTCTATCCAATTGAGCTACGGGCGCGGGTGTTGGTCGGGGCAGAGAGATTTGAACTCCCGACCCCCTGCTCCCAAAGCAGGTGCGCTACCAGGCTGCGCCATGCCCCGATAATCCCGCGGCGGAACCATTGCGCACTATAAAGCGGCAAACGGCGGCTGTCAATGCAAACCGGAAATTTGTTGCCGACGCTGCGGGGGATTAAAATGTACGCGCGACGCCGGTTAACTGCAAGTTTGGCGGCGGGTTAAGCGGCCTTTAATATGCGCGTATGTGCAAGTATATCCGCACTTGCGCCTCGGCTTGACTTAAACTTGCCGTGCGATTGCACTTTGGCACTTAACTTAATTCACACTTACCTTAAACTTGCCGCACACTTGTTGCATACTTGTCACTTGCCGCAACACTTGCCGCACACTTGCCGTTCACTTAAAATCGCCGCATTAAAATTACCGCCGCGCAACATTGCGCAATAACCCGCATCCACCGCAAAGACCAATGACCGCCAAAAAGACCGTCCGTAAATCGAAACCGTCCGCCAAGCCGTCCACCAAGACGCAGCCCGAGACGCACACGTTCCAAACCGAAGTGCAACAACTGTTGCACTTAATTGTGCATTCGCTATACGGGCAAAAGGAAATTTTTCTGCGCGAGTTAATCTCCAATGCATCGGACGCCTGCGACCGCTTGCGCTTCGCCGCCTTGACCGACAACACCTTGCTCGAAGGCGATGCGCTCGGCATTTGGATTGACGCCGATGCGCAAGCGCGCACGATAACGATTCGCGACAACGGCATCGGCATGAACCGCGACGAAGTGGTCGACAACATCGGCACGATTGCGCATTCCGGCACGCGCGAATTTATTTCGCAATTGTCAGCCGAACAAGCCAAAGACAGCGCGCTCATCGGGCAATTTGGCGTTGGGTTTTATTCGGCGTTTTTGGTCGCCGAGAAAGTAACGCTGCGCACGCGCCGCGCCGATGCATCGCCCGATGACGGCGTGCAATGGGTGTCCGACGGCGGCGGCGAATACACGTTGGATTCACTGTCGCGCGATGCGCGCGGCACCGAAATTATTTTGCAGGTGCGCAAAGAATGCGAAGAGTATTTGGATGCAACGACTCTGCAGCGCATCATCGGCAAATATTCCGAACACATCGCCCTGCCGATTTGGATTAAAAAAATCGCGTTGGCGGAGGATGATTCGCAAGATGAATCGTTGGTGCAAGTGCCGGCGAAAACTGACGCGGATGCAGCCGCCGATGCCGACGTCGACCAATGGCAACAAGTGAATCAAGGCGCGGCGTTGTGGACGCGCGCCAAATCCGACATCAGCACGGAACAATATAATGCGTTATACACCGCATTAACGTTCGACCCCGAGCCGCCGGCGGTGACATTGCATAACCGCGTCGAAGGCAAATTGGAATACATCTCGTTGTTGTTCATCGCGGCGCGCGCGCCGTTTGATTTGTGGGATCGCGAACGGCGGCGCGGGATTAAATTGTATGTGCGGCGGATTTTTATCGCCGAGGACGCCGGGCAATTGATGCCGAATTATTTGCGCTTTGTGCGCGGCTTGGTCGATGCCGCCGATTTGCCGCTCAATGTATCGCGCGAATTTTTGCAGCAGAATAAACAAATCGAACAAATCCGCGCGGCGTTGGTGAAAAAAATCCTCGCCGAACTCGCCAAGATTGCCGCGCAAGACGCCGCGCGCTATGCAAACTTATGGCAACAATACGGTCGCGCATTAAAGGAAGGCGTCATCGAAGACCCCGAACAACGCGACGCCGTCGCCAAGTTGTTGCGCTTTGCATCGACGCATGATGTCGACGCCGGCGAATGCGTTGCGCTGCAGGAATATGTGCAGCGCATGCCGATGGCGCAATCGGCGATTTATTATTTGACCGCCGACAATTTGCCGGCCGCGCGCACTTCGCCGCATTTGGAAGTGTTCAATCAACACGGCATCGAGGTGTTGTTGTTGACCGACGCCGTGGATGAATGGGTGGTCGGTCACCTGCCGATGTTTGCCGACAAGCCGCTGCAATCGGTCGCCAAAGGCGATTTGGACATCGATGCATTGGTTAAAGGCGGCGCATCAACCGACAACGCCGCGGATAAACAAAACGCCGACTCGGACACACCGTCATCAAACGAATCCGAAAACATCGACGCGCTCATCGCCAAAATCAAAACCGCACTCGGCGACAAGGTTAAGGATGTGCGCGCCTCCAAACGCTTGGTCGATTCGCCGGCATGCATCGTCGCCGACCAACACGACCTCGGCGCGAATATGCAACGCATCCTACAAGCCGTCGGACAAGAAGCGCCCGCCGCCAAACCGATTTTGGAAATCAATCCGCAACACGCGATTATTCAACAACTCAATGCATACGCCGGCGCGCATGCGGTCGGTGATGGCAAGGTTAGTTCGGACTCGGATTCGGACTCGGACTCGGATTCGAAATCAAAATCGAAACCCGACTCCGACAGTGTCACCGACAGTGCCGACAACACCGACAATGCAATTGACGATTGGGCGCATGTATTGTTCGACCACGCCGCATTGGCCGAAGGCGCCACGCTCAAAAACCCCGGCGCATATTTAACGCGCATTAATAAATTGCTGATTCGATAAGTTGCTTCGATAAAGTATTTTCGATAAATACTTTTGGCAACACAGTTATCGTTAACTTTTACTTTTACTTTTATTGTCACTTGTCACTGTTACTGTTACTTTCACAGTTAACCGCTTTCACCATTGCAATGGTGTCGCCACAACATCGACCGCAACAACTCAACCACGCCCCTCCGCCGCCCGCTCGCGCGGCGTAACCAAAAACATCCCAAGCAACATCAACGCCAACGCGCCCCACACCCACCATGAATGGCGTTCGTCAAACCACCACATCCCCCAAAGCACGCCGGACACGGTGATGATGTAACCGGACATGCCGGCAAACACCGCGCCGGCGATTTGCACCACGCGCAGGAACATTACATAGGCGACGCTGCTGACCGCCATCATCGCCAACAACGCCTTTTCGGATGCATCCAACGGCAAGGTGATTGGATAAAACGCGCGCTCGATAATCATCAACGGCGTCAACGCCGCGGCCGCCATCAACAACGCCACCGCCAACAAGCCGGGCATGTCGGCGTCATGCGCAACGCGCGCATCGACATAGACGTTTTCGACCGTGTAAAACATCGTGGCGATGAGCGCCGGCGCCAGCCACAACACCATCGACCGCTCGGGCAAGCCGGCCTCAGGCGCCACCAACAACAACACCGCACATAAGCCGGACACGATGCCGCACAATCGCCGCCAATCGAACCAATCCATTTTGCACAGCCACGACAAGCCGTATGTCATCATCGGCACCAATGCGCTAACGATGGCCAACACGCCTGACGGCACATGCGGCGCGGCGTAAAAATACAACACGCCGGGCACCGCCGTGCCGCACACCGCAATCACAATGCTGTGTCGCCACGCGCCGCCGATGCGCGGGGCGCGTCCGCGCATTGCGCAAAAGCCGAACAACAACACCGCCCCGCCGAACGCCTGCCAAAACGCCAAGCCAATCGGATGCCCGCCGCCGTCGCTGGCGATTCGCGCGAGTGCGAAGGTCATCCCCCAAATCACGCCGCAACCGAACAACAGCGCATACGCGGACGCCGACTTGATGCGGCGCAAACCGGCAAGCGCGCGCATCAACGCAACAATTGACGATGGCGATAACAATCGACCAGATGGTCGTTGACCATCCCTATCGATTGCATCAAGGCGTAACAAATTGTCTCGCCGACAAAGGTGAAGCCTTTTTTGCGCAAGTGCACGCTGAGTAGTGAAGACAGCGGCGTGCTCGGCGGAATTTCATCGGCGGTTTGGCGATGCGGTTGCAGCGGTTTGCCATCGACGAAATCCCATAAATACGCCGACAATGCAACGCCGTCTTCACGCATCGTTAACACCGTGCGCGCGTTGGTGATAAACGCGCGCACCTTAAGGCGATTGCGCACGATGCCGGGGTCAGCCAACAAGGCGGCGATTTTGGCGTCGTCATAGCGCGCGATTTTGTCGGCGTCGAAGTTATCGAACACCTTGCGATAATGCGCGCGTTTTTTTAATATCGTCAACCAACTCAACCCGGCTTGCGCGCCCTCCAAACACAACATCTCGAACAACCGCCGCTCATCGCGCAACGGCGCGCCCCATTCCTCATCGTGATAGGCGCAATACAACGGATCGTCGCCGCACCAACCGCAACGGGTTTTGGTGTCACTCATCGAAGGCGTGGGGTGAAGGCATCTTAATTAAAATAATTTGTTAAAGTAACTTGCATTCACTGTGCGCGAATTGCGCACGGTGAAATGCGATGTCGAGTGCATTGTCGAATGTATTGTCGAATACATTGTTAACTGCATCGACATGCATGCGCATTAAAGTGAGTACACATTTACCAAACGCATCAAGCGACGCATTGTAACCAAGTAACCGCAATTGCGCACAAACGATTTGGCGACGCGATTGACAATCGGCGTGCGCGGTTGGACAATGCGCCCCTCAACCGACAAAGGTTTCGACAATGAATCGAATCGAAGAGTGGAAGGCGAACTATGCGCGCGACGGTTTTGTTGCGCCGATTGACGTGCTCAGCCCAAGCGAAGCGCGCGACCATCGCCGCGCATTGGAGGATGCCGAACGGCGCATCGGCGCGGCGCATTATCTCAGCAAGATTCACACGATACTGCGGTCGCCGCATCAATTGGCGACGCATCCGCGCATTCTCGATTTGGTCGAGGCGATTTTGGGGCGCGACATTTTGCTGCACAACACCACCTACATCATCAAAGAACCGCATTCATCGGCGCATGTCAGTTGGCATCAGGATTTAACCTATTGGGGATTCGACAGCGATGAACAAGTGTCGGTGTGGTTGGCGTTGTCGCGCGCCGATGAACAAAGCGGCTGCATGAAGATGATTCCCGGCAGCCATCGGCAGGGGCAACTCGAACACACGCTGCACCCCGACGACCATGACAATGTTTTATTGCAGGGACAAACCGTGCATGATGTCGATGAACAACGCGCGGTGGCGTGTGCGTTGCAACCCGGGCAGGCGTCGTTTCATCACGGCTGGACGCTGCACACTTCGCGCGCCAACCAAAGCGACGACCGCCGCATCGGTTTAAACATTCAATACATCGCCCCGCATGTGCGCCAAACCAAACGCCCCGGCTTTAGCGCGCTGTTGGTGCGCGGCGAGGACCGCTTTCATTATTATGAAAACGAAACGCCGGCGACGCGCGATTGCGACCCGCAGGCAATGGCGTGGCGCGCCCAACAGGATGAACTTTATGTACAAATCGCCGGCAGCGCATAAGTGATGCGCGGTTGCGTGGACTGTTGTTAACTGATTCTTGTTAACTGATTTTTTGATTCTTGTTAACTTATTCTTGTTGACCAATTTTTATTAACTTATTCTTGCTAACTAATTTTTGTCGACTGCATCTTGTTGCATAGCCAACCATTAAGTGAATCCAATGACCAACACCGTACAATGCGTTGTCCTCGGGCAATCGGCCGAAGCGTTGGATGCGCCGCCGTATCCGGGCGAATTGGGCGCGCGCATTTTTGCCAATGTCTCCAAACAAGGTTGGGCGCAATGGTTGACGCGCCTGACCGCGATTATTAATGAAAACGGATTGAACACCGCCGACCCGCAATGTTTGGATTTAATCGAAAAACACATGAACGGGTTTTTCTTCGGCGAAGGCGATTACGGACAATTGCCGGCCGGCTTTCACGCCGCCGAGCCAAACGCATCGAGTTCATCGGACTCGTCAAACTCATCGAACTCATAATTCATAATTGCGTGCATCTGCGGTTGCACGGTTAACCGTAAACGCCGGCAACCCAACATCACGCAACATCATCAAACCGCCAAGTGCGAATCGCTTCATACCTCACGCCGCGCGCGCCATCGATGGATTGAAACAATCCAAAGCCATCGAACGCCAATGAAAACAAAGGCGGCGTCGGCAACGGCGGGCGAATTGTGCAGCCGCGCAGCACGGTGATATGCGGTTGATGCGCATTGCGCACGACGCGCAAATTCGCGCGGTTGGCGACCTTGCGCAATTCGCCGACCAAGCCGCGCAACGACGGCGGCGTGAAATCGGGCGCAAGCCAAACCACATTGGCGCGCGGAAAATAACCGATTTGATTGACGCACAATCCAAACCGAGTTGCACCAACGCGCTCGACGCGGCTGCATAATTGTTCGCATTGCCGCGCCGAAATCGCACCGAGAAAATGCAGCGTGATATGCAAATTCGCCGACGGCACGGCGCGCCCGACCCCGGGCATGGCAAAATCGCGCCAGCGCGCAATCGCTTGTTGCGCCGAATGCTCGAGCGGCAATGCGAAGAAAGTGCGCATGGTGATGTTGAGTGTTAAAGTGCAAGTGTTAAGTGCAAGTGCGAATAAAAAATGTAACTGCAAATGTAATGCGTAATGTAACTGTCAAAGTGACCGCAACTGTACACTGTGACTGTAAATGCAAATATAAATACAACTAAAATGCTGTGAAGCAAAACCAAATCAATCGTAACCAACCTGCACAATCAAACCACAATCAAACCAAAATGAAACAACGCATTATATTAATCGACCACCATCGCAATCCGCCCGACGACCGCGTATCGACTCATCTCGACGCGCGCGGATTTGAATTGGTGCGCCGCTATCCGATGGACGGCGATGCATTGGTGTGGCCGGACGATGACCCGGCCGGTTGCGTCGTATACGGCGGCGAACACAATGTCGACCAAACCGGGCAATATCCGTTTTTGCTCGATGAAATCGAATGGATTCGTCAATGCCATGCGCGCGCGATTCCGTTGCTTGGCATTTGTTTGGGCGGGCAGTTAATCGCGCGCGCCTTTGGCGGTGCAGTGCGTCCGTTGCCCGAGCGGCGTTGTGAATTTGGCTGTTATGAAATAACGCCGAGCGCGCAAGGGCGCGATTGGTTGGCGCAACCGATGCAGGTTGTGCAGGCGCATTTTTATCAATTCGACCCGCCGCCCGACGCCGAGTTGTTGGCGCACAACTCGCAATGCGCGCAGGCGTTTCGATTGGGCGACGCAACCTATGCGGTGCAGTTTCATCCCGAAATAACGCCGACAATTTTTAAGCGTTGGCAAAATGCGCCGTGGGCGTTTTATGATTCACCCGGCGCGCAAACCCGCGAACAACAAAATGCATTAATCGACCAACACGATGCAATTCGTCGTCGTTGGTTTGCCGATTTTTTGGATTCGTTGTTTGTGCGCAGTGCGCGTTAATATTGCGTGAAGTTTATTAATGTTGCGCGTCGTTTATTGTCGAGTGCCGTTTATTAACGTCGTTAACGGAAACAGTGCAATAACCATCGACAATGCATTGACAACGCATTAACGATAACGCGTCGCGCCATAACACAAATAACCCAATGCCGCGATTGCGCTCAGCCAATACACCGTCACCAACACATCGACCTGCAGATGAAAGTGAATGACGCCGACGCCAAACAACAAAAACACCGCGCCAATCGCGGCTTGCGAACAATAACTTTTTAACACCAAATAACGATGCCCGATGGTCAGTTTGGCGATGTCGTAAAAGCGTTTGTTAAACACCAGGCGAAACAGCGAAGTGCTGAAGGTGATGGCGACCAACATCACGAACAACAATTCGAGCGGCGCGCGCTCCGAAGTTAACGCGCGCAACGCCCATGACAACGCATACAAGCCGACCGCGATGCGATACATTCGATTGGGCTCGAGACGGTCAATCGAATTTTTTAACAGATAAAACAAAATGCCAAAAATCACCGCCAGCGACAACACAATCACGCCGAGCGTCGTAAAACTTTCGCGCGCAATTAAAAACAGCGTGATAATCCAAAAGAAACTTTCCAAAAACAAATACACGCCGTCGAGAACAAACACAAACTTCGACCAATCGCCGTCGCGATGGGTAAACACTTCGCGCAACCGCAACGCCGGCGTGTGCATCAAGGCGCGCGGATAGACCGGCTTGTGCGCGAGCAACAACAAAAAACCGGACAAGGCGACAATCGCCGACAACACAATCAAATAAACAAAACTGCCCTTTTCCAAAATCAACCCGCCGAGCAAAATGCCGGCTTGCAACAACGCGCCGACGAAGAGTTGGAAGTTGCCGTATTTGCGCCCCGAATTAACCGGCGCGATGATTTCAAAAAACAGCGCGCGTTGGTTGGTCCAAAAAATGCTGTTGTATACGCCGTAGCAAACGCCGAGTGCGACCAAGGTCGGCAGCCTCATATCGATGCCGAGTGCATGGACATTGAGCAACACCGACACCTCCAACAACAACGACAACGCAATCATCGAAACCATATCGATGCGCGTGCGCAATCGATCCCACGCCCACAAGCCAAGGCAAAACCCGAAGCCGGCGATGGCGATGAAAATCGACACTTCGCCGAGGCGATAGCCTTCTTTCCATAAATACACCGGGATGAAAAACGGAAACACGCCGATGAGCAGCGAATGCAATCCGAGATACAGATAAAAAATTCGCGAGTGCGCGGTCAATGAATCGGTGGTTGACATTGTCGGCATGGTCGGCGATGCGGATGGCGAAAGGCGGATTAAAGGACGAGGCGCAGGCGGCGTTATGCCGCTCGCTGGCTTAAAAAATGTCGCGGTCGGCGATGTCGAGTTTTTCCAATTCGGCGGTGGCCGCGGATAAATCCGGCGGTTCGCCGTAGCGCGGAAAATTATGCATCGCCGCATACGGACGCGAATTGACCTCGATGAAAATGCAGCGTTGTTTGCGGTAATCCATCTCGATGCCGTGTTCGAAGATGACATCGATGCCGAGCAGATTGGCGTCGAACCATTCGACGATTTTGCAAAACAATTCGCGGTTGGCGGCGTCGATAGTTTCGAGTTGGATGGTCTCGACCACGCCACCCGGCGCAAGCGCAACCCGATGAAATAATTCGATGTGTTGTCCGTCGCCCGGCACCGAGCGCAAGGTCCAGCCGTTCTTTTTTAAATGCGCATTGACCTGCGCGCTTTTGCTGATGGGGTAAATCGTCGGATGCAGTTTCATTTGGCGGCGCACGCGATTTTCTTCGTCGATAAGCGCATCGATGTTGTCGCGTCCGTTGCCGATGACAAACGGCGGATACCGGCGAATCACCGAAATTAATTCGCGCGGCGTGCACAACACGCGATAGTTTGCACCGAGCAGATATTGTTCGACCACCGTGCTCGGCCACCACGCTTTGGCCAGCAATATCGCGCGCCACAATTCGCGGCGGTTGTTGATGGGGAAATAACTGCCGCGCGAATAACCGCCGACATTCGGTTTGACCACCAGCGGATAACCGAATTCGCGCACAAACCGCATCACCCGAAACGGCCAACCAAACACCATCCCGCGCGCATGCGGTATGTTGTGCCGGGCAAACATCGCGCGCGCCTGCGCTTTGGAACGACACGCGCGCCGCACTTCGAGCGTGTTGTAACTGGTGCAGCCATGCATATAGCGTTCGCTGATGCGCGCATACAACCGCGCCTTAACGCGTCGCATCGCGTCGACAATGGTTTGTTGAAACGGCGCCGTCATCGCCGCCGAATCGATGCGGACATCGCGGGCATCGATGCAACCGTCGATGCGGTTGTCGATGCAATTGCTGATGCGATTGTTGACACGGTTGTTGATGCGGACATTGACACGGTCATCGATTGATTAACGTTGATTGGACGGCAACTTTGCAATGGTTGTAACTGGATTGGCAATTAAATAAGTCACTCGAATAAGTCACTTTGATAAGTCACTTGGACAAATCACTTCGCCGAATCGTTTGCTTGCGCCTTTGCCTGACGCCGCGCGGCGCGCGTCGTCAATCGGCGATGCGCCCAAGCGGATAATTTGCCGCGGCGGTTGTACAGCATCGAGCCGAGAAACACCGGCAGTTCGCCGACGCTGCGGTCGCGATGTTGGGTCGCGCGCGCGAGATGATTCATATAACCAATCGCGCGCAACCAAGCGCGCGGGCGCGATATGGTTTGGTCGAGCAGGTTAATCGGCATCGGCAAAAATAAATTAACTTCAATCACATGAAACGCCGCGCGTTGCAGCGCATCGAGCGAATCGGCGCGCACGCTGACGCGCGAAATCGGAAACGCGCCGATGCTTCGCATGCATCGCCAAATGCGCGCGCGCTGCAAGTCATCCAATGAATCGGTCAACTCAACATAGCGGGTGTTGCGATTGTAAACGCTGTTGACCGGCAACGCCTCGCAATCATTGCGCGCTTCGGTGACGGTAAGCACGGCCGGCGAATCGTTTTCAGATACGATGGAAAAAATTTCGTATTCGCGCGCGCCCGGCGCGGCTTGTTGAATGATGCGTCGCCCGCGCACGCCGCGATAAGCGCGGCGAATTCGCGACAACGCGGCAAAATCATCGGCGCGATGCACGCCGCGCGCGTTTTGACTCCATTCGGGTTTGACAAACACCGGCCAAACCGATGGACAACTTGCGCCGTCGTCGTAATATTGCGCCAAGCGCATCGATGCCGGCAATAATTCATCCAGCGCGATTTTGGAAAACACGCCGGTCGCGGCGTCAAAATGCCGCGCGTTTAATTGAAAATATTTGCACGGGCGGGTGGCGCGACAAATGCAAAAAAAAATGTACGCGCTCACCATCAACGCTTTCATCGCATTGCCCGCGCAGTGCAAACGCGCGCAAGCGGACGACGGTCGATGCGCCTTAGCGCCGCCGCAATGCGTCGAAGTTCATCCACGCCATCAACACGCCGAGCGCCAAAATCGACACGGCGGCGTAAAACAGCGAGCCGCCGTCGCTTTGCCCTTGATGCAACACTTCGATGCCGAGCGGCGTGGCCAAATGAAAAAACACCGCGCCGCACATCACCGCCGCGGCCAACGCCCCGCCGATGCAATGCATGCGCGCGCGCACGCGCCAATTGCGCCGCGCCAATTTTCCGACCAACCAAATCGGCGCCGGCAACAATAAAATCAACGAGGCGGTCAACTCAACCGAACCAACCGCAATCGCGCCGTACGCGATAAACGCCAGACCGATTGCATCGCCGAGGACGGTTTGCATCCATCGACCAATCGTGCCGAAAATGTGCGCCGTGTCCGGGTGGTTGGTGAATTTATACGGCAGCGAAAACAAAAAGACATAACAAATCCACGCGCTTATCGCCCAACTGGCGACGGCTTTTAATAAAGAGGTGTTCATCGTGATGCTCCGATTATGCTGGGATTGCAACGCGCACCATACCACAATTGCCGCGCGCTGTCGCGGCGTTGGCGGGTTGTTGCGGCGTTATCGAATCATTGTCGAATCATTATCGAATTGTTGTCGCACAGCAATCACATAGTTATCGCACAGTGGTCGCATCGCACGATGCAAAAATCATGCTACGCTACGCAACCCATTGTCAACTTAACTGTTACTGTTGTTAATGTTAACCACGACATCGTCATCGACATCAACGTCAACTATCGATACAACCACTAACACAATCATTAACACCAACTCTGCGGAATATTAACATGATTGATTTATACACCTGGGGCACCCCCAACGGACGCAAAGTTTCGATTATGTTGTAGGAGATTGCCTGCGCGTATCGCGTACACACCATCGACATCACCGCCGACCAACAATTCGACCCGGCGTTTTTGCGCATCAGCCCGAACAATAAAATCCCGGCGATTGTCGACCGCGACAACGGAATGCACATGATGGAGTCCGGCGCGATTTTGTTGTATCTCGCCGAAAAAAGCGGGCAACTGATGCCGCAAGCCGACGCCGACAAATGGCGCGTCATCGAATGGTTGATGTTCCAAATGGGCGGGTTGGGGCCGATGCTCGGGCAGGCGCATCATTTTTTAACATTCAATCGCGGCGTCAGCGATTACGCCGAACAACGCTACGGCGACGAAGCGCGGCGATTGTATGCGGTGCTCGATGCGCAACTTGCGCAAAGCGCGCATCTCGCCGGCGAATATTCGATTGCCGACATCGCCGCTTGGCCGTGGGTGGCGCGCTTCGAATGGCAGCACATCGATTTAAACCAATACCCCAACGTCAAACGCTGGTATATGCAAATCGCCGCGCGCGATGCGGTGCAGCGCGGGTATGCGGTGCCGGATAATCAGCGGGTGGTTGCGTCGCCGTAACGCGCGCACTGTTGACTGTAAATAATTCGAATGGTTATTCGAATTAAAATTATTTCGAATTGCGGTAATTCGAATTGCAGTGATTCGAATCGCAACTAACGATGCACACGCGACAGCGTCGGCGCAACATCGATGCAGGTGATTTCATTAAACGAACCGAGTCGCATCAGCGGACCCCAAGTGCCGGTGCCCGGTGAAACATAAAGATGACCGTCGGCGGCGCGATACAAACCGCTGATGCGTTTGAATTGTTGTTTGACCAACAAGTTAAACGGAAAAATTTGTCCGTTGTGAGTGTGTCCGCACAGCATTAAATCGACGCCGTGTTGGCGCGCAGATTCCCAACCGTGCGGGCGGTGATACAACAGCACCGAATACCGTCGCGCGATGCGCGCAATCGTCGGCAATTGTTCGGCGACTTGGCGCGGCGAATCGGCGTCGTCGATGCCGATGATTTGCAACTCGCCTTCGAGCGCGCTTTGTTGGCGCAACGGCTCGATGCGCATGTCGGCAAGCACGCCGAGCACCTTGCCCAAATCGGCGTAGCGTTCATGATTGCCGACGCTGAAAAATGTGCGCGCGCGCAATCGCCGCAAGCCGTGCAACTCGGCGTGACCGACGACCGATGAATCGACCAAGTCGCCGGTAATCACCACCAAATCGGGGTTGAGCAAATTAATGCGCCGCACGATGCGCGCCAAATACGCTTTGCTGCGCGAGCCGATATGCACATCGCTGATTTGCACGATGCGATGACGGCGGGTGACTTTGTCGGTGTTGATGTGCAATCGTTTGACGGTTAACAAATGCGATGCGAACACCGCCGCAACCGACAACAACCCGGCCGCGAGGATAATCCAACCGACCGCGGCACGGTCGTCGAAGCGCGCAAACGGACGCAACGCTTCATAGCCGCTCACCACCACCAACAAAATAAACCCGACGCCCATCCAATGCACCATCAGGCTGCGCAACACCATCTTTGGCGTGCGAAACGAAACCACCAAGCCAACCAACGCCGCAGCCCACAACACCGCCGCACTCAACCAACCGACCGCGCCGGGCGCATGCCAATTCGCCAGCCGCGCCCACGGATAAACAAAAACCAAAAAACAAACAAGCGGCAACAGCAGATAAAACCACAGTCGCGCCGGCGCGATTTTTTTGCGCATGATAAGAACGGTTGGGTAACGTTGGTGGTGAATTAATAAATAGGTTAACTTATTTAAGTTAACTTAGTTAACTTATGAATCATTTATTAATAAATAATTAATGCGTTAAGTGTTAATCGAATCAATTGGCAAGTCAATTCGATTGTGCATTGATTCAAGGTTACGAATCAAACCAATCCACGCACGCAACTTCATTGCGAATCAACTGTGCAATCATCGTAAATTATCGTCCATTAAGACAACGCGCACGCATTGCGACGGTGCAGTATAATCGCGCCCGCGCCTTGCGACACGACCGACCACGCCGAGACCCGCCCTGAACACCGCGCCCAAATTCCGCAAAACCAAAGTCATCGCCACGATTGGCCCGGCTTGCGACAGTGATGCGATGTTGCGCGCAATGCTGCAAGCCGGCGTCAATGTCGCGCGATTGAACATGTCGCACGGCGATTTGGAATCGCACGGCAAGACCTTGCGGCGCATTCGCCGCGTCGCCGAATCACTCGGCGCCTCCCCGGCGATTATGATTGACACGCGCGGACGCGAGATTCGCACGGCGCGACTGCCGCACGGCGAATTGTTGCTCGAGCGCGACCAACGGTTTGCGCTGTACGACAAGGACGCGCGCGGCGATGATGTCGATGATGTCAACGATGCCGACAACGTCGGCGTCGCCGTCACCCATCCCAACTTAAGCGCGCAAGTGTCGCGCGATGACCGCATCATGTTGGACGACGGGCAGATTGAATTAATCGTAACCAACACGCGCGACGGCGTCATCGATTGCCGCGTCGAATGCGGCGGCGTGTTGCGCGACCGCAAGGGCGTGAATCTGCCGGGCAACGCCGGCGCGTATGACGGCATCGCCACCGACGACGCGCGCGAAGCCGATTTTGCGGCCGAACATCAAGCCGATTACATCGCCGCGTCGTTTATCCAAAGCGCCGACGACATCGAAGCGTTGCGCGAACAACTTCGTTTGCGCGGCGCGAACATTCCGATTATCGCCAAGATTGAAAACCGCGACGGCGTCAACAACATCGATGCGATTATAAAATCAGCCGACGGCGTGATGGTCGCGCGCGGCGATTTGGGAATTGAACTCGAGATGGGCGAAGGCCCGACGATACAAAAGCAAATCATCCGCGCCACCGTGTCGGCCGGCAAGCCGGTGATTACCGCAACCCAAATGCTGGATTCGATGGAGCGCAATCCGCGCCCGACGCGCGCCGAAGTCAGCGACGTCGCCAACGCGATTTTTGACGGCACCTCGGCCGTGATGTTGTCCGGCGAAACCGCCAGCGGCCGACATCCGCTCGAATCGGTCAAGACCATGATTGAACTCGCCTTGGACGCCGAAGCCGGGCTGAGCCGATACGGCTACCTGCAACAAATTCACCCCAGCCCGTCCGATGAAGTGACCGAAGCGGTCGCCCAAGCCGCGATTACGATGGCGAATCATTTAAAAGTGGCGGCGATTGTCGCTCTCACCGAAACCGGCTTAACCTCGCGGATGATTTCCAAATATCGCCCGTCCAGCCTGATTTTGGCGGTGACTTCATCGCGCGAAGTGATGCGTCGGCTGGCGTTGAACTGGGGAATTTTGCCGGTGCATTACCGCGGCGACGGCTCCGACCAAGACAAAATCCGCTTCGCCCTGTCACGCGCGGCCGAACTCGGCTATGTACACCCCGATGATTTGGTGATACTCACCGCCGGCAGTTCACACCAAGCCGGCAGCACCAATTTGATTCGCGTGCTGACGGCGGAATAGGTGCATCGCGCCGTTGCGGCGCCGATTAATCGATGGATAAAAATTATAATAACGCACTAAATTTAGGGTATAGTATAAATTTAGCCAATCGGCTAAATCAATCTAAATTTCAACCTAAATTTACCGTCCATGAACACCCCCATCCGCAACCCGTATCAGCCCGGCGCAGGTCATTCTCCGCCGCATTTAGCCGGGCGACAAGCCGAACGTGCCGAGTTTCGTCGCCTGCTCGAACAAACCACCATATTGGAAAACGCCATTTTGACAGGCATTCGAGGCATCGGCAAGACATCGTTGCTGCGCGATTTTTTTAAGACCGATGCGCTCGCCGCCGGCTGGCTGTGGGTGGAAAACGACATGTCAGAGAGCGCCTCGAACAATGAAGCGCGACTCATCACGCGAATACTCGCCGACCTCGGCGTCAAGATTGGCGGGATGACCGTGGCGCGCAACGAACGCACCGCAATCGGATTTGTCGCCGCCACCGACACCACCGAGGTGAAGGCGGATTATCAATTCTTGTCCGCGGTTGCCGAAACGACGCCCGGGCTGGCGTCCGACAAACTCAAAGCGGTGCTGTCGTTGACATGGGAAATCTTGCGGCGGCAAAACAACAAGCCAAGCGGCGTTGTGTTCGCATACGACGAGGCGCAAAACATGTCCGACCACGACAAACTCGGCGAGTTTCCGTTGTCGATGTTGCTCGATGTCTTTAGTTCTTTGCAGCGGCAAGGCATGCCGTACATGCTGGTGCTGACCGGCTTGCCGCCGTTGTTCCCCAAACTTGTCGAATCCCGCACTTTTGCCGAGCGCATGTTCCGCGTGATTCAATTAAACAATTTAAATCGCGAAGAGGCGAAAGAAGCGGTGCTCACCCCGGTACAAAACGACAACCAAGTAATTTCCGACTACTTCGCGAGGGCCAGTTCAGGCATCCACAACATCACTCGGGGTTACCCGTATTTCATTCAATACTGGTGTCGCGAGTTGTACGAATACATCCACTTAGCCGACGCGCGCGAAGAAGATTTGATTGAGCGCATCCGGCGCAAATTGGACGCGGATTTTTTTGACGGGCGGTGGCAACAATTGACCGACCGCGAACGCGATTTGTTGCGGATTGTTGCGGGCTTTTTGTCGGACAGCCAGGATGAATTTGCCGTGCAACAAATTTCCAAGTTGCCGTCGGAGCCGGACATTAAAAAAATCAGCCCGAGCCATGCAACTCAAATGCTGAACAATCTGTCGCAAAAAGGAATGGTGTTTAAAAATCGCCACGGCCGTTACGCACTTGCCGTGCCGTTGCTGGCGGATTATATTCGCCGCCGCTATCGTCGCAAGACAACGACGCCAGAGTGACAAACCGCAAAGCGCATCACTTGTTGTTCTCCATCCGTCGACAATACGTTTCGCGCAAAAAGTACAAGCACGTTAACGACAGCAGATTGGCGGCGAACAGCGCCGAAAATGCTTGGGTGTAATTTGTTGCGCTGTAGACTTGTACGCCGGCTTCCAAGCGGCCGTCCCAGCCCAATTCCAACAGCCAGCCGACCAGCGGTTGCATGACCGCGCCGGAGCCGACTACGCACATGTTTAACACGCCCATTGCGGTGGCGCTGTGGCGCGGTGAGTTGACTTCGCGCATTGAGCCGAAGGTGACAATCATCATCGAGCCGAATGCGCCCATCGCAAAAAACAGCGTCGAGAACAACGCCGGTGAAACGAAGCCGCCGTACAACACCAGCGCAAACAGCGTGATGTTGCCGAGCGCACCGAGCGTTAATATCGGTTTGCGTCGCCCGCTTTTGTCGGATAGCCAGCCGGCCAACGGCGAGCCGAGCGCCCAGCCGAAAAAGAATGTCGATGCCACCGCCGCCGCGGCCGGCACGCCATAGCCATGCACATCGACCAACCACGGCACCGCCCACAGCCCGATAAACGCCAGCAGGATTGCGGTCGAGCCAAAGCCGAAGCCGGCGCAAGCCCAGGATTGCGGATTTTTGGCGACTGCGGCCAAGCCGCGCCAGGCGTCGTTTGAGTTAACTTCGGTTGCCTTTTTTGTTTTGACTTCACGCGGCGTGCATCGCGGCACCGCCAACCACAACATCGCCGCCAACGCCAAGCCAAGCGCGCCGAGTGCGCCGACCGTGCTGCGCCAGCCGAATTGTTCGACTGCATAGCGAAGCGGCGCCTGACCGAGCGCGGCGCCGCACATGCCGACCGACATCAACAACCCGCCAAGCGTCGCAAAACGCCTCGGCGCAAACCAATGGCTGGCAATCGTCAACGCACCGACAAAACTAAACGCAACCGCCGCGCCAATCAATGCGCGAAACACCGACGCCGCCCACAGCGATTCGCTCAACGCCAAACCAAACGAAGCAAACGCGCAACAACCGACCGCCGCGCTCATTAACTTGCGCGGGCCAAAGCGGTCGTTCAACAATCCAACCGGAATTTGAATCGCCGCATAGGCGTAGAAATACCACGCCGACAACGCGCCCAACGCCGTTGCGCCAACCGAAAAATCGCGCATCAACTCGGCCGTCATCACGCTCGGCGCCACCCGTTGGGCAAATGCATAACCGTAAAACAACGTGCCGGCGGCAAACGCAAGCCATGCATGCATGGCGGACACGCGATGCGCGGGGGAGTTCATTGTGGGCGCTGGATGAAGTGCGGAGGGTTAACAATGCCGACGCTTGTGCGCGGCGACGGTGTGCAAGTTACATCGAGACATCATCGAATCATTCGGCCGGCATTTAAGTATGGTGCGGTAAGTAACGGGTTAATTAAAGTGCGACGAGTAACGGCGCGGTAACTATGCGGCGCGCAAGTTACTTCGAATCATCGGCAATCATTTAATTAAAGTGCGGCGCACCGAGTCAATCGATTCGTTCGGCAATTATTTAATCACGGTGCGGCGCGTAACAGTAACGTAAATGTGACGCACAAGTTTCGGCGGCGATGGACAACGACAACTTCACGCCGCAATCGGCAAACGGTTAACTGCATTTACTCTCGCCGCAATTTAAGCAAGTCAGACAATTGTCCATCACCACCATCGCCTTGGTCAGGCATTTGTCGCACAACTCGGCGCCCGGCGGGAATTCGGACGGTTCGGACGGTTCAGTCGGCGTTGCGTCGGTTTGCAACGAACGTTGGCGTTGTTCGAATTCGGCGCGTCTTTGGTTGAGCAGTTGTTGTTGATGCGGGTCCGGCGCAGGCGACGACATCATGCCGATCATTTTTAGATGCGATTCGATTGCATCGCCAATCTCGGCAACCAACGACGGCATAAACCGCCCGCCTTTGCGGAAATAACCGCCTTTGGGGTCGAACACGCTTTTTAATTCATCGACCAAAAAAATCACGTCGCCGCCTTTGCGAAACACCGCCGAGACGATTAACGTCAACGCCGAAATCCATTGATAATGATCCATGTTTTTCGAGTTGATGAACATCTCGAACGGGCGGCGTTTTTCATACGGCGTGGCCGGGTTTAAGATGATGTCGTTGATGGTGATGTAAAACGCATGCTCGGACACCGGCGTTTTGATTTTATAGGTGCTGCCAATCAGCATCGCCGGACGCTCGACCTTCTCGTGCATGTACGCAACATTGTCTTGGCTCGAAGCGTCGTCGCGCCGCTCAGTCGGCGGCGGCGATTGCGGTTGCGGCTGCGGCTGCGGTTCATCCGGCTTGACGATGTCGTAGCCGACAATTTTCTTTTGGATTTTTAAGGTCATTGTGGGTCTCGATAAATAAAGTCAACAAAATAAAGGCATGCAATCCTTAAATCAAACATTAAATCAAAAATTAAACTCGAACCATTAACGAAAAAGTGAACTGAATAAATGCAAACAACGCGCGTATAGATTGCATACAAATTGCATACAAAGTGCACACGCAACGCAAACGAAATGCAAACGAAATGCGAACAACTGCGCCAACCAATGCGCACCGCAACCGAGCGATTAAAACCGTCCGTAATACCCCTCCTTCAACGCATCGTATAGATTCGCCGCACTGTGTTTTTCGTCGTCGTATTCGACCTCTTGATTGCCTTGGACTTCGATAACCTCGCCGTCGTCCAGCACGAAGCGATACGTGGTCGACGCCAAATCGGATTCGGTGACCAACACGCCTTGATGCGCCTCGGGGTTGAAGCGGAATGTCGTGCAGCCTTTCAGCCCCTTTTGCCAGGCGTATTGATAGATGTCCTGGAATTCATCGAAGGGAAAATCGGTCGGCACATTGGCGGTTTTGGAAATCGATGAGTCAATCCACTTTTGCGCGGCGGCTTGAACATCGACATGCTGCTTGGGCGTGATGTCGGACGCGACCACAAAATAATCCGGCAATTGATTGGCGGCATCGCAGGCAAACGGCGAAGCCTGCGGATTAATGAATTGCTGATAGGCGAGCAGTTCGAATGAATGCACATCGACTTTTTGTTTGGATTTTTTGCCCTCTTGGATAATGTTGCGGCTGTAGCAATGCGCAAACGACGGCTCGATGCCGTTGCTGGCGTTGTTGCCGAGCGACAAACTGATGGTGCCGGTCGGCGCGATTGAGGTGTGATGCGTCCATCGGCAACCGTGTTCGGCGATGGCGTCGCGCAATGCGCGCGGGAATTTGCGCATATAACGGCTGTAATGCGCCATCAACACCGCGCCGCTTGCATAATCATCGGGGCGATAACCGTCGTCGACCATCTCCGGACGTTGCGCCAGCATCGTTTCGGTAACGCGGAATTGTTGTTTGAGAATCGGCGCGCTGCCCTTTTCGCGCGCCAACTGCACGCCGACTTGCCAGCCAACTTCGGCCATCTCGCGCGCGGCGCGTTCGGTGAACTCGAGCGATTGTTGCGAGCCGTAGGTGATGCGCAACATCGTCAACGCCGAGCCCAAGCCCAAAAAGCCCATGCCGTGCCGGCGTTTGGCGCGGATTTCATCGCGTTGCCGGCCGAGCGGCAATTCGTTTACTTCGACGACGTTGTCCAACATCCGCGAAAACACCGCGACCACTTCGCGGTATTTTTGCCAATCGAATCGCGCCTGTGCGGTAAACGGCGCGCATACAAAACGAGTCAAGTTGACCGAGCCGAGCAGGCATGCGCCGTACGGCGGCAGCGGTTGTTCGCCGCAGGGATTGGTCGCGCGAATTTTTTCGCAAAACCAATTGTTGTTCATCTCGTTGATGCGGTCAATCAAAATAAAGCCGGGCTCGGCGTAGTCATAAGTGGAGTTCATAATTAAATTCCACAGATGCGCGGCTTGCACGGTTTTATAGACGCGGCATGCAACCTGTCCGCGGTCGTTTACGGTGTATTGCCCTTCATGCGCGCAATCGCGCCACAGGATTTCGTGTTTGCCGTCGTTAACTTCGACTTGCGTCGCCGGGAACGACAATTTCCATTCGGCGTTGTCGCACACCGCGCGCATAAATTCGTCGGTGATGAGGCATGACAAATTAAATTGGCGCAGCCGACCGTTTTCGCGCTTGGCGCGGATGAACTCGATGATGTCGGGGTGGCTGATGTCGAACGTGCCCATCTGCGCGCCGCGCCGTCCGCCGGCCGACGATACGGTAAAGCACATCGAATCGAAGATGTCCATAAACGAAAGCGGGCCGGAGGTATACGCCCCGGCGCCGCTGACAAACGCGCCTTTGGGGCGCAAGGTGGAAAATTCATAACCGATGCCGCAACCGGCTTTTAAGGTCAAGCCGGCTTCATGCACGGCGGTCAACACGCCGTCCATCGAATCCGGCACGGTGCGCGACACCGTGCAGTTGATGGTGCTGGTCGCCGGCTTGTGTTCGCGCGCACCGGCGTTGGAGATGATTCGCCCGGCCGGTATCGCGCCGTTTTGTAGCGCCCACACAAATTTGTCATGCCAAATGCGCCGCTTGTCGTCGTCATCCTCGACCGCAGCCAAGGCGCCGGCGACGCGCGCATAGGTGGCGTTGATGTCGTCGTCTTCGGGGGCGCCGTCCATGCTTTTGAGACGGTATTTTTTATCCCAGATGTCATACGACGCCGGCTGCATTTCAACTGAATCGACTGCGGCGACAGAATCGACTTCTGCAACCGAATCAACTTCCGCCGGCAACTCCGACGGCAACATCACAGCGCGAACTTGTTCCACAGCAGCCTCACAATTTATGCAGTTAAACTTCAATCATTCAATCCATCCAATCACAACACTCCCAATCCGTTTGCCAGCCCGCAACCAACTCGTCGTCGATGGCGATTATCGGCGCCAACACAATATGTTGTGGCAAACGAGCGCTTAGTATAACAACATATTGGGTTTGCAATGCTGCTACAAATAAAGTTTCTCGATTTTTTGCAGCGCAGCCGACGGATATGTGGGCAACACCATACTTATTCCAACGCAGCGCTTATTCCAACAGCGGCAACACCCGTTGCGGCGACAGATTGACCAGGCAATTGCGATGCCCGAGCGGGCATTGGCGGCGAAAACACGGGCTGCACGCCAAGCGCAGGCTGAGCGTTTCGCATTGCGCGCCCAATGGCGGGGTAAATGCGTCGCTGGATGAGCCGAATAAGGCGATGACCCGCCGACCGAGTGCGGCGGCGATATGCATCAACCCGGAATCGTTGGTGACCACACCGTGCGCCAGCGAAAGCAAATCGACCGCTTCATCCAACGTGGTTTTCCCGCATAAATCGACGCAGGCGCCGCCGCTTAATTGCACGATGCGCGCGGCGATGGCGCGGTCATTGGGCGAGCCGAGCAGCCACACTTGCCGCCCGAGTTGCCGTTGTCGGCGCGCGACTTCGGCAAAGTGTTCGCCCGGCCATTGTTTGGCATCGCCGTATTCGGCGCCCGGGCAAAGCGCAATGATTGGCGCATCGTCGGCCAAGCCAAACCGCGCGGCTGTGCCTACCGCTTGACGCGCATCGGAGCGCAAGGTCGGATTCGGTATCGTCGGCAATTGCGCATCGCGCGCCACCCCCAGCGCAACAAATCGCTCGACATTGCGCGGCAATGCGCGTTTATCGAGCCGGCGAATGTCGTTCAACACGCCCCAACGCTGCTCGCCGACATAGCCGCTGCGCCGCGCAATCTTCGCAAACCACGGCACCAACGCCGATTTATACGACCCCGGCAACACAATCGCGCGCGCATAACCGTCGCCGCGCAACCGCCGCCCCAGCGCGCGACGCACGCCGATGCGCAATTCGCCATGCCCCAACGGCATTTCAATCGTCCGCGCCACCTGCGGCATCCGCGCCAACAACGGCAAACTCCATCGCGGCGCCAACACATCAACCTCCCCGCCGGCGCGCGCCAACACCGCAAACAAACTTTGCGCAATCACCATATCGCCGACCCAAGCGGGGCCGACAACCAAAATTTTTTCGGCGGGTGGCATCGATGAAAAAACGCACCACCCCTCAACCCGCCCGCTCAGAATCGACAAACACATAACGCGTCCCGCAATACGGGCAGGTTTGTTCGCCGCCCGGGCGGATTGGCAGATAGACGCGCGGATGTGAATCCCACAGTCGTTTGCCCGGCATCGGGCAATGCAACGGCAGGTCGGCGGCGCTGATTTGGACTTGTTGACGGGCGTTGGGTTGGTCGGCGGCGTCAGACATCAGTCAGCCAATGTTTGTATTTTTTGATGCGACCGTGCGCCGCGTCAAAAAATTTGGTTTGGATTTTTTCGGTGACCGGGCCGCGTTGCCCGGCGCCGATGGTGCGATTGTCCAATTCGCGAATCGGCGTGATTTCCGCGGCGGTGCCGGTGAAGAACGCTTCATCGCAGATGTACACTTCATCGCGGGTGATGCGTTTTTCGACCAAGCGCAAGCCTTCGTCGGCGATGAGTTGCACCACCGTGTTGCGCGTGATGCCGTCCAACGCCGAGGTTAACTCCGGCGTATACACCACGCCGTCGCGCACGATGAATAAATTTTCGCCGGTGCCTTCCATCACAAAGCCGTCGGTGTCCAACAACAACGCCTCGTCGTAGCCGGTTTCGACCGCTTCCTGCAGCGCGAGTATCGAGTTGATGTAATGCCCGTTGGCTTTGGCGCGGCACATGCTGACATTAACATGATGGCGGGCAAACGACGACACGCGCACGCGCACGCCTTGTTGCATTTTTTCCTCGCCCCAATACGCGCCCCATTGCCACGCGGCAATGATGACATGCACGCTCAATTGGTCGGCGCGAATGCCCATTTGTTCGCTGCCGTAAAACGCCATCGGTCGAACATACGCCGCGGTCAATTTGTTTTCGCGCACCGCACGACGTTGCGCCTCGAGCAGTTCATCGACGCCATACGGAATTTTCATCCGCAAGATATGCGCCGACCGCATCAACCGCTCAGTGTGTTCGCGCGCACGAAACAACGCACCGCCGGCGCCGGCGTCATAAGCGCGCACGCCTTCGAACACGCCCAAGCCGTAATGCAGCGTGTGCGTCAACACATGCACTTTGGCCTCCCGCCACGGCAACATCTCGCCGTCCATCCAAATTACGCCATCTCGGTCACCAAAGGACATTTTGGGTTACTCCGCTTTTCATCGAACAAGGGTTTGGGTTGGCGTATTGTAATGGTTTTTTTGCCGGCGTTGATAAAAAAACCGCGTTGGTTTATTGCGGTTGCACTGAAACTGCGCGACCCATGCGCGGCAAATCGAAAAAGAAATCGGCGCACTTGGGCGTTGTGCTACAGTCGCTTGTCGCACGCCAATATAAGTAACATCGACAACCCCGCGCAAACGGCGTTTTTAACAACGGCGCTTTAACACTCTCGTGAACAATCTCGTGCGGCGGTCAAGCGAATGAAAATCCAATCCTTCACCGCCATCGACCAGATTGACGCCGCGCAATGGAATGCATTGTTGTGCGACCGGCATCCGTTTTTGCGGCATGAATTTTTGGCGGCGATGGAGCGTTGCGGTTGTGTCGGAATGCGCGCCGGGTGGATTCCGCGTCATCTTGGGTGCTTCGAAGGCGATGCATTAATCGGCGCGTTGCCGTTGTATGAAAAGCACAACTCTTGGGGCGAGTTTGTTTTTGACCACGCTTGGGCGCAAGCCTATCATCGCGCCGGGTTGGCGTATTATCCAAAACTGGTGAACGCCGTGCCGTTTACGCCGGCCAGCGGGCCGCGCATACTCGCCGCGCCGGGGCGGTTTGCGCAAATCGCCGATGCGTTGGTAAACGGCGCGCATCAATTAATGCATGCCGGTGAATTCAGCGGGCTGCATAGTTTATTCGTGGCAAAAAACCAATTCGATGCGCTTAATATGCGCGATGCGGTGACGCGCAACGATTGTCAATTTCATTGGCACAACCGCGATTATCAAAACTTTGATTCATTTCTCGATGCGCTTAAAGCCAAGAAGCGCAAAAACATTCGCCATGAACGCGCCAAAGTCGAGCGCGCCGCGTTAACCATTCGTCGCCTCGATGGCGCCAGCGCCGAGCCGCGTGATTGGCGCGATTTTTGCGCGATGTATCACGGCATCTACGAACGCAAATTCGGCGCGCCGGCGTTTAACTTGGCGTTCTTCGAAGAGATTGCGCGGCTGATGCCCGACCAAATTCAATTGGTCATCGCCCGATGCGGCGAACGCGCGGTGGGCGCGGCCTTGATGTATTTGGACGACCATACGCTGTACGGGCGGCATTGGGGATGCAGCGCGCAAATCGAATGCCTGCACTTCGAACTTTGTTATTATCAAGGCATCGAGATTTGTCTGGCGCGCGGCTTGAAGCGATTTGACCCCGGCGCGCAAGGCGAACATAAAATCGCGCGCGGTTTTGCGCCGACGCGCACCCAATCATTGCATTGGGTTGGCGGCGCGTTTGCCGCGGCGATTCGACAATTCGCCGAACAGGAACGCGCGCACATCAGCCGATACATCGATGCGGCGCGTCAACATCTGCCGTATCGAAGTGAACTGTGTTGCAGTGAATGATTGCGAATCATTTCGAATCATTGCGCGACCAACGCAACCGACTTTCGCTTGACTCAACCCAAGCCAACAATCCTAAACGAATCTCCAACGAACCCCAAACCCATCCAATGCTCGATACCTTGCGCCGCAAACTCGGCAATCAAATCGCCCGATACTTAACCCGGCCGACGCCGAATTATCAGCCGTTTTGCACTTATGAATCGCCGGTGCTGGAAAACTGTCTGCAACCCGGCGATGTGCTGTTGGTCGATGGCGACACCCGCATCAGCACGGCGATTAAATATTTGACGCAATCGACTTGGTCGCATGCGGCGTTTTACGTCGGCGACGCCACTCATCGGTTTACCGACGGCGGCGAAATTTGTCCGCTGGTCGAAGCCGAAGTGACGCAAGGCGTGGTCGCCTCGCCGTTGTCCAAATACCGCGAATTCAACACGCGCATTTGCCGCCCGGTCGATTTAACCGACGCCGACCGTGATGCGTTGGTGGCAAGCATGGTCGACAGCCTTGGGCTGCAATACGATTTAAAACACGTGTTCGATTTGGCGCGCTATTTGGTGCGCACGCCGCCGGTGCCGGTGCGCGCCCGGCGGCGGTTGTTGGCGCTCGGCAGCGGCGACCCGTCGCGCGCGATTTGTTCGACATTGATTGCCGAAAAGTTTCAGGCGATTCGCTATCCGATTTTGCCGAGCGTCGAGAAGGTGACCATCCTCGGCGATTATCATTACAGCGTGCGCGAAATTTTGCACATCCGCCATCACAAACTTTTTACGCCGCGCGATTTTGACGTCTCGCCGTATTTCAAAATCATCAAGCCGACGATTCGCAGCGGGTTTGATTATCGCGCGCTGGATTTTGGCGACGCACCGCCCGCCCCATAATCCACACGCCATCGATGGCGCGGTCGTCGCCCAACATCTGCAGCGCAAACAACTTGTCGAATACATCAGTGTGCGCATCGACATCGGTGTCGACATCGACGCGCGCATTAGCATTAGCATTGGCATTGACATCGACGCCTGCGCCGGCGCGCAACGCCAACAGCGGCGTGGCGCGATAATTTAAGGTGATGAAATCGGCTTCCTTGCCGACTTCGAAATTGCCGATGACGCGCTGCAAATCGAGCGCGCGCGCACCGCCCAAGGTGGACAAATACAACGCGCGCGCCGGCGACAAATTGCGATGATGCAGTTGGCACACTTTGTAGGCTTCGTTGATTACGCGCAACATCGAAAAACTGTCGCCGCCGCCGATGTCGCTGCCCAAGCCGACGCGCACGCGATGTTCATCAGCCGTATGCAGCGCAAACAAACCGCTGCCGATGAACAAATTCGAAGTCGGGCAGAAGGCAAGATTCGAATCGCTTTGCGCCAACCGCGCCCATTCGCGCGCGCTTAACTGCACGCCGTGGGCAAACAACGAACGCCGCCCAAGCAAGCCGTAATGATCATACACATCCAAATAATCGCGGCGTTGCGGAAACAACTCGCCGACCCATTTGCATTCGCTTTCGGTTTCAGCCAGATGCGTATGTAGATGCACATCGGGATGTTCATCGAGCAATTGCCCGGCTAAGTGCAATTGTTCGGGCGATGAGGTCGGCGCAAATCGCGGCGTGATTGCATAGCCGAGTCGGGCGCGGTTATGCCAGCGTTTAATTAACGCCGCGCTTTCCTGCATCGCGCGTTGCGGCGTGTCGCACAATGCCGGCGGCGCGTTTCTATCCATCAACACCTTGCCGCAAATCATCCGCAGATTATGCGCGCGCGCTTCGGCAAACAATGCATCGACCGAATGCGCATGCACCGTGGCAAACACTTGCGCGGTCGTGGTGCCGTTGCGCAACAGTTCATCGATAAAAAACGCGGCGATTTTTTCGGCGTGTTGGCGCGAAGCGAATCGCATCTCGGTCGGATACGTGTGGCGCGTCAACCAATCCAACAACTGCGCGCCGTATGCGGCCGTGATTTCGCATTGCGGATAATGAATGTGCGCATCAATCATCCCCGGCACCAACAAACAATGATGATGTTCGGTCACCGCCTCGCGCCAATCGCCGAGCAGTTGCGACGCTTCGCCAACCGCCGCAACATGACCGTCCTCGATAATTAACGCGCCGTCGGCAAAATACTGCACCGCAGCCAAGCCGTGTTCGGCCGGGTCGTCCAAACAATGCAGAATCGCGGAACGATGAGCGCTGCGAGGCATGGCGGAATCAATTTATAATCGTGGCGGGATAGTGCATAGACAATGCGTGCCGCGACAAGCGTGACAAACTTATAGCGCGCGACAACGGCATGGGTTGAATTGTAAATTAAACCCAACCGATGCACCGACCGCTTTGTCGCGCCAACTTAACGCAACGCCAACTCGACTGTGTCCGCATTGACCGATAACCGCCGCGTCCACTTAACACATCAACCGCTTTGATATCGATGACACTCGCGCAATTCAACCAACTCGACTTGACGGCAGCGAAGACGCATTTGATGCGTTGTTGCGGCAGTGCGGCTTGGGCGCAAGCGATGGTTGATGCGCGGCCGTTTGCGACGGTTGACGCGGCTTGCCACGCGGCCGCGCATCATTGGCGGGCGTTGGACGACGCCGAACGCATCGAAGCATTCGCGCATCATCCCAAAATCGGCGAATCCAAAAGCGCCGCCGGCGGCGATGAACGCGCCGCGCAACTCGCCCAACGCGAACAATCCGCAGTCGCCCAAGCCGATGATACAGTGCGCGATGCGCTGGCAAACTACAACGCGCAATACGAACAAAAATTCGGCTTCATCTTCATCATCTGCGCGCGCGACAAATCACCTCAACAAATTCTCCAAGCCCTCCGCACCCGCATCGACCGCCCGCGCGCAATCGAAATCGCCGCCGCTGGCGATGAACAATTGAAAATCACCCAATTGCGGTTGCGCGATTTATTGGTCGATTGATTGGGCGTCGATTAAGTTAAGATGCCGATGAAGTTTGTTGGAAGTTTGTTAAGCGATTGTTAAGTGAATCATTGCAAATTAAGCGTGACAAGTTGCAATGTAAACTCCGGATGACGATGTATTAATGCAAACGTTAATAAAGTGCAGCGTCAAAGTGCGGCACCGCGAAATAAAGAGTCGATTAAAATGAGCCAAATCACCACCCATGTATTGGACACCGCCCTGGGCAAACCGGCCGCCGGCATCGAGGTGCGCTTGCTCGGCAAACACGGCGACCAATGGCGCACACTCGGCGCCGGCACAACCGATTCCGACGGGCGCATCACCACCCTGCTCGCCGCCGACACCAAGTTGCCAAGCGGCGATTACCGCCTGATATTCGACACCGGCGCCTACCACCGCAAAACCCAAACTTCCGCCTTCTACCCGCAAATCCAAATCACCTTCACCCTCGACTCCGCCGGCGCCCATCATCACATCCCGTTGCTGCTCAACCCGTTTGGCTATTCGACATATCGCGGCAGTTAACGCGCGCATTTTTGTACGGCTTGCCATTAACTAACGCCGCCGGCGTGTGCATCAAATCGCGCGTCGTACCGCGCGTCGTACCGCGCATCGAATTGCGCATGCATCGCGCGTATAGTTGACTCATCGCACATTCATCGCGCACGCATCGTTGCGCACACAAGGGCGACAAAAAAGCGGCGTTGCGTCCGCGCGTGCAACCAATGCGCGAACAACAACGCCGCTCGACCTCGCGGGAAGCGGGCTATTTGCCGTGTTGTTTTTCGGTGTCGTTTTCCGCTTTGAACGCAACGACAATGGGCAGGATGCAAAACGCAACCATCACCCAAAACCACAACACGGCGCCACCGCTGCCGGCCCAGGTGAAAATCACCTCGGCGCCTTCCCATGAGGTTATCGGACTGGTGTTGAACATGATTTCCTCCGGTTAACTTTTGAGTTGTTCAGGATAAGCGGTGTTATCCACCTCAACATCGAGGCCGACTTTTTGCACTGCATCGCTGAAGCGCAACACACCCGCCATCTTGAACAAGAAAGACAACACATACCCCGGCACAAAGCCAATCAGCATCATAATAATCATGCCGATAAATTGGCCGCCGAAACTAATCGCCGGCACGCCTTCAGCGTGCGGCGGATAGCCGCCCATGAAAATGCCGACCGCCAGCAAGCCCCACATGCCGCAAACGCCATGCACTGAGACCGCGCCGACGGCGTCGTCAATTTTCATTTTGTCCAGGAAGTTCGCGGCAATCGGACCAAGCACGCCGCCTGCAAACCCGACCACAAAGGCCAGACTCGGGTCCCACAAATCCATCCCGGCGGCAACCGAAATCACGCCGCACAACGCCCCGGACATCATCCAAAACGGGTCGCGGGTTTTGGTGTAGCCGCCGATGATGCCGCCGGCCACGCCCATCAGGATGTTGAAGCAAAACGCCGACAAGGTGGTGGCGCCGCCGTAGATGTTGGTCCATTGCGCGGTGCCCGAATACAACAGGCAGGCGGCAAAAAAGCCGAAGAAGCCGACCACAATGAACATCAAACCGACCGCAGTCATCGGCAGGCTGTGCCCTTGGATGCGGTTGGCGCTGCCGTCGGCGTTGTATTTGCCGATGCGCGGGCCGAGATTCAGCAACACGCCGAGCGCAAAAAAGCCGGCGATGATATGCACCACGCCGGAAGCGCCGACATCGTGATAGCCGAATTTGGCGACCATCCAGCCGTCCGGATGCCAGCCCCACGAGGCCGACAAATTCCACACGACCGAGCCGAGCACGACAGCCAGCACGATGAACGCAGCCATGCGAATCCGCTCAATCACCGCACCCGACATAATCGAGGCGGTGGTGCATGCGAACAAGGTAAACGCGCCCCAAAAGACGCCGCTTGCATTGTCGGCAAGATTTGGCCCCATCGATTCGCCCCACGGCACGCCGCCGGCACCGGCGGCAAAATCGGGCGTGAAGCCGTTGTACATCGCGAGATAAATCCACCAGCCGAACATGTAAAAGGTTGGGATGATGAAGGCAAACGCGAGAATGTTTTTGGTGCCGGAGGCAAGCGTATGCTTGACTCGCGAGGCGCCCATTTCATACATCAAGAAGCCGGCGTGAATCAAAATCATAATCGCGACCGTCCAAAAGTAGTAAACCTCAAGGTTGATTCGCGACGTCCACGCCAACGCCAACTCGATTTCTTCGGGTGTCATATTTCCCCCTCATTTTGGTTGCGTTAGTGATGCCTTGCGGCGATTACCGCAAGGAGGCTCCGTGCCAATTACTGCATCCAATCGACGCCATTACACACCGTCGCCAAGGCGATGTCAAGCGCGCGATTGGAGGCGCGGGTTAGGGATGCACTACTCCACCGCCGGCGGAAATTCGGCGAGTGGGTGGCGGTTTACGCTGCGGGTGATTTGTGGGCGCAAGGTTGGCGGCAGTTGGTTGGCGATTTGTTGGGCGTGGTGTTGGGATTTGCAGGGCAGATAGACGGCGGCGCCGCTGCCGCTCATTGTCGCGGCGCCGTGTTGGCGCAGGGTTTTGATGGCGGCGGCGACGGCGGGATACAGCGCGGCGGTGATTTCCTGCAGGTCGTTGCCTTGTGCGGCGCGCGCGGTTGGATTCGGGCGGGCGGCGGCGAATACGCGGGCGGTGGACACTTCGACTGGCGGCAAGCACAGGCACAGCCAGGTTTCGGCGGCGGCGGCAAAGCGCAATGCATCGCCGACGCCGCGCGCCTCAGCCGCGCGGGCGTGGATAAAGACCGGCACATCGGCGCCGAGTTGCGCGCCCAATTGCGCCAACTGCGCGCGGGTTGCGCCAAGGTTCCACAGTCGATTGAGCCCGAGCAAGGCGGTGGCGGCGTTGGACGAGCCGCCGCCGAGCCCGCTGCCCGGCGGAATGCGTTTGGTCAGCGTAATCGTCGCGCCGCAATCGCGCGCGGCGGCAAAGTGCGCGCGCAACAATTCGCCGGCGCGGACGATTAAATCTTCGCGCGGCAGGGCAAACTGATGCGCATCGATGCGCGCGACGCCGGGGGTTGCGCGCGCGGCGATGTCGAGCGTGTCGCTCAATTCCAAAAATTGAAAGCGGGTGCGCAGGTCATGCATGCCGTCGGCGCGGCGCGCCACGACATGTAAATATAAATTAATCTTGCCCGGCGCCGGCAATTGTGATGTTGACAATTCGGCGGCGCGCGGGTTATCCGCCAAACGGCGCATCGCTGCGGTGTTTAATCAGCAGTTTGATGCGCAACCAATCGCCGAGGTATTCGCCGTCTTCGTCATGCAACACCAACCGCCCCGGCAACGAGGTGATTTGCATTCGATACGGCAAATCCAATTCGCCGACGCGGCGATATTCCAAATAGTCGATTTGCCAATCGCCGTCGCGCATGGTTTGGATTTTGCCGGCATAGGACACCATCGATGGCGAATCAATCGAGGATGCGCCCGCTTCCTCGGCAAAAGATTCAGCCGGCAACCCAAACAGCCAATAACGCAATTTTTCAAACGGCACGCGCCAACCGAGTCGTTGCTGCAATGCATCGCTTGCGTTTGGCGCGACAATGTCGCCGTCGACGGCGCGCAACAATGTGCGTTGTGCATTGACATCGATGCGCACGCGCTCGCCGCCGAACGGGCCATACACTTCAATCATCTGCCGCCCGGGAAAATAATCCCACAGCAAGGTTGCATTGGCGCTTTTTCGCGCCGCGGCCGACACCGCCAACTTGGCCTTGATGCGCCAATTCGGCGGCGGCGCGGCGGTTGATGCATTCGGGCCGGACGACGGCGGCGACGGCTCGATGACATACGCGGGGCGCGACGCGCAACCGCCAAGCGACAGCGACAACAACAGCGCAATCAAAATGATGCGCGTCTTCATTGCGCGCCCGACAACTTTGCTTCGCCCAACAGGCGTTTCATTGTGTTCATTAAGGTGCGGTTATCCGGCGCCCATTGTTGACCGCGCCGCCAAATTTCGCGCGCTTCGCGTTTTTGTCCTTTGCTCCACAACACTTCGCCGAGATGCGCGGCGATTTCGGCGTCGTCAGCCAATGCAATCGCGCGGCGCAAATACATCAACGCGCGCTTGGTGTCGCCGAGTCGAAAATACACCCAGCCCATGCTGTCCAAAATAAACGGGTCTTCGGGCTCGAGCGCAAGTGCGGCGTCAATCAACATCAACGCTTCATCGAGGCGCAGGTTGTTTTCCGCCAGCGTATAGCCGAGCGCGTTGTAGGCGTGCGCGTTGTCGGGTTGTTTGGCGATGACCGCGCGCATGTCGCGTTCATGCAATTCGAGCAGCCCCAATTCGGCCGCGAATAATCCGCGATGGTAACGCAACTGCACATTGTCGGGGAATTGTTGCAGCGCGCGGTCGATGGTTTGCTTGGCTTGTGCGTCGCGGTCGAATTTGCGATACAGCGTGTATTGTTCGAGCCACAGGTAAATCACGTCTTCGTCGTCGCGCGGCTTGATGGTTTGCAGATGCGCAATGCCGGCGTCAACGCCGTCGCGTTCGGCATAGAGCGCGGCGAGGCGCGTTTGCGCATCCGGATAAAAATCGGATGAGTCGATGGCGCGCAACATTTCAATCGCCGCGGGCAAATTGTCGCGTTCGATTTCCAACTCGGCGATTATCCAACGCGCCTCGTCGTTATCGGCGTCGGCGGCGAGGATTTTCCGCAGTTGCGTCAACGCCGCATCGCCGCGACCATCGCGCAACAATGCATCGGCGCGCAACAATTGAATGCGCAAATCATCCGGCGACCGCGCCAACGCCAAATCAGCCAATGCAAGCACTTGTTGCGGGCGATCCAACCGCGCGGCCAATTCGACCGCAGCCTTGGCGACGCGCGCATCATCGGTGGATTCGGCGGCGTGCATAATCGCCTCCAACGCGATGTCGTTTTGACCGCGCTGCCCGGCGATGTTGGCGAGCAACAGGTCATACAACAATTGCGGCGCGATGCCGTCCGCGGTGGTCTCATACGCATCGACCACCGGCGCGCGCGACGGCGCAGTGCAAGCCGCCTGCAACAATGCCGCCAACGCGACCGCCATCAAGGGCAGTCGGCAAGGTTGCATTCGATAATGCATTCGGCGATTGGGCGGCGATTTCATCGATGGTGGCGACGGCTTGGTTGGGGGTAAGTGAAGTTTAGTTACAGTGTGTTAAGTAAGTTAAGTGCGTTAATAAATTTCATTGAGTTAATTAAATTCATTAAGTTCATTAAGTTCATTAAGTTCATTAATCTAACCGGGTTTATTAAGTCATTAAACTTATGAAGTTAATTAAGTTGTGGTCACGACAAATCCAAGGCGTTGACTTTAAGGTCGGCGAAGTCAATCAACTTCAGCACACTTTCATGCGTGGCGCGCAACACCACCTTGGGTGCGCAACCGGCATCGAACGCCTCTTGCCATCGCGCCGCGCATAAGCACCAGCGGTCGCCCGGTTTTAATCCGGGGAAGTTAAACTCAGGCATCGGCGCGGTTAAATCATTGCCGCGCGATTTGCTAAACGCCAAAAATTCGGCGGTGGCGTGAATGCATACGGTGTGCGCACCGACATCGCCGGGCCCAGTTTCGCAACAGCCGTTGCGCACAAAGCCGGTCAACGGCGTCATCGAACAAACCTCGAGCGGTTCGCCGAATACATTGCGTTGGTCTTGCGGCCAATTCATTTGTGCGGTTGGTGATGGGGTGGTGGAAGTGATGAAGTGATGTCGTGATGAATTTATGAAACGGTGAAACAAAGGGCAACGCGCCGATTGGCGGCGCCGCTGAAAATTCATCCGCAGTCACCATACAAACCGCGCGGCAAAAAAACAACCGCCGCGCGCCAATCACCACTGTCGCAACCGTGTTTGCGTATGTCACGAGTTGCAAATAAACAAGTTAATGCCGGTAAAGTAAAAAGTGACAAAGTGACAAGTAACAAACAACAAGTTGCAACAATAAAAAGTTACAACCCCACCCTCAACAACCGGCGCGCGCCAACAACGCCGCCACATGCCGCTCCCACCCGATTGCCATAACATGCACACCGGCGCAATGTGCGCGCAATGCATCGATGGCGGTGGCGGCGATGTCGAGGCTGGCGGCGAGCACGGCATCGGCGTCGCCGCTTTTTTCGACATCCGCGATGCGTTCGATTAAGGCGGGCGGGATATCGATGCCGGGCACGCGTTCGTTCATGTACTTCGCCATCTTGACCGATTTGATTGGGATGATGCCGGCGAGAATCGGCGCATCGATGGCGCCGAGTTCGGCGACGAATTCGGCGAAGGATTCGGGTTGATAAATCGCCTGAGTTTGCAAAAACCGCGCGCCGGCGTCGAGTTTGCGGCGCGTGTTGTCGAGTTCGGCGGTGCGGTCATTCGCGCCCGGATTGCACACCGCGCCGATGAAAAAATCGGTGTGTCCGCTGATGCGATTGCCGGCGTGGTCGACGCCGCGATTAAGCGCAGCGGCCGCTTCAATGATGCCGGCGGAAAATAAATCATTGACGCCCTTGGCTTCGGGATGGTCGCCGATGTGCGGCGGGTCGCCGCCCATCATCACCAAATTGGCGACGCCCAATGCATGCGCGCCCAACATTCCGCTCTGCAACGCCAGACGATTTTTGTCGCGCGAAGTAACCTGCACAATCGGTTCGAAGCCGTGCTGCAATAATGCATGCGCGGCGACCGTCGGGTCCATCGTCATGCGCGCCGCCGCCGAGTCGGTTACATTAAACGCATCGACCGCATCCCCGGCGACCCGCGCCTTGTCAATCATCGGCGCCAAGTCGACGCCTTTGGGCGGCGACAATTCGCAAGTAATCACAAACTTGCCGGAATCAAACGCGCTTTGCAGTCGGCTCACGGGGCGGCTCACGATTAGGCGGCGGGCGGAAAAAACGGATTGGATTGTAACGCAATTTAAGCGGTGGTGTTGACGATGGCAACGGCAACCGACAAAAGTAACATCACAGTTACGGTCAACTTTTAACGATGACAGTGACGATGACAGTGGCGACGACGATATTGTGACGCCGCACATTAATGTAAACACATTTAACCAACCGAAAATAAATTCGCAACCGCAACTTGGCGCATCAATGCAACCGCACCGATGCAACGACGTTTGTCGTATGATTCATCCGCCCACCGCCGGCGTCAATCACGCAAGCAACACAACGCGCGGCGCAAAATCTCATGTCCCCTTCGACCACCCGACCGACGCTGGCGATACTTGCAAGCACATTATTGTGGGGCACTTGGTGGGTGCCGTTGCGCAAACTCGATGCGCTTGGCGGCGGGGCCGTGACCTTGGGCGGGTTGGCGATTGTGTTGGCGGCGTTTTTGCCGTTGTTGATTGTGCGGCGGCGGCGATTGTTGTGCGCCGATGCAAGTTTGTGGTTAAGCGCGCTGTTTTTTGCGGTCACATTAACCTTGTACGCCGAGGCGTTGTTGCGCGCGCAAGTTGCGCGGGTGGTGTTGTTGTTTTATTTAACGCCGGTGTGGAGCACGTTATTGGCGCGTTGGATGTTAAACGAACCGATTACCAAACGCCGCATGTTGACGCTGGCGTTCGGCTTGACCGGCTTGGCGATTATCCTCGGCATCGATAACGCCAACCTCGCGCCGCGCAACTTGGGCGAATGTTTTGGTTTGTTGGCTGGAGCAACTTGGGGATTGGCGTTGGTGTATACGCACCGCGCCGCGCATCATCGACTCGCCGACAAAGTCGCGCTGCAGTTTTTGTTTGCGGTCATCGTCTTCGCCGCCTTAACCGCATTGCCCGGCGGACGCGAAGCGGTTGGCGTCGTTGTCGATGAAACACTTCGCGCCGGCGTCGATGCAACCCGCGTTGCGTTAACCATCGATGCCGGGTTGTGGTTGCTTGGCTTTGCCTTTGTGTGGAATCTGCCGGTCGTTTGGTTGACCTTCTACGGCGCCGGCAAAATCGAGCCCGGGCGGGTGGCGTTGCTGTTGTTGTTGGAGGTGGTCATCGGCGTCGGCAGCGCGGCGTTGTTTGCCGGCGAACCGTTTGGCGCGCGCGAATTTTTCGGCGCGCTGTTTATCATCGCCGCCGGCGTCATCGAATTTGTGCCGCTGGCGCGCCGCGCGTCTTAACCGCCCTGTATCACCGGCCACACCGCCATCACATCACCGTCACGCAACGGCGCATCGCGGCGCTTTGGTGCAACATATTCGCCGTTGACCATAATCACCCGCACCTGTTCGCGCGGCAATCCGCATTGCGCAAGGATGCCGTGCGGCGTGGCGTCTGCCGGCGCTTTGATGCTCATCGCATTGCCGTCCGCGTCAGGCGGCAGATATTCGCTCAACCCGGCGAACAGTTTTAAGGTGATGTTAATTTTTTCGGTCATTGCGGTTTAAGGTAGGGGGTAAATTAACAGTTCAAGTTAATTAAGTTAATGCGATTAATAAAGTTAATAAATTTAATTAAGTTAATTATGAATTAACAATAAGCGCAATAAGTTTAACAAGTTTAATAAATTAATGTTGTCAACACAGTTCATTTATCCGCCGCCTTTATGCAGATGACGTTTATACCGCGCCATAAACCGTTCATAACGCACTTCATCAAAATTAAAAAATTCCAACTTCACCGCACTCACCGGCACACGAATCGCGCCGATGCATCGAATCCGTTCAGCGTACAAGGTCAACCGAATCCGCCGCGTATCGTGGCAAAGTTGGTACACCGTCGCGCGCGACTCGACACAGTGCAACTCATCACTCGATTCGACACAGTGCGATTCAATACGGAAAGGCGCAATCGCAGCCGGCAACCCCGCCAACAATTCGCCGCGCGCAAACCCCATCTCGGCTTCATAAACAAAATCCGGCGCGGTATCAGCGGGCGGCGACATGCCGGCATCGAGATGCGTTGCGTTGAGAGATGTTGAGATGCGTTGCGATGCGACGCACTTAACCGCCGGCGACCGGCGGCCAAATCGCCAGCGTATCACCGTCGTCGAGCGGCGCATCGCGTTGCGCTTCACCTTGATAGACGCCGTTGACCAGCACCAAATGCACCTGTGCGCGCGGCACTTGAAATCTGTCGATTAATTGATTCGGCGTGGGCGCATTGGCGACTTCGAAGGTGACAACATTGCCGACCGCATCATTGGGCAGATGCACCGCCAGCCCGGCGAATAATTTCAGGGTGATTTGCAAGATGATTTGCAATTAACTTGCAAAACGCCGCCATCAACCGCGCCCGTGCGCGCAAGATAAATAGGCTTCCATCAAACAAAGCGGGTTGTCCATCAGCCGCGCCTTCCATTTGCCGAGCGCAAACCGCCCGCGAATCAAACCGCGCAACACGCCGATGTGTTCGGTCAAGCCGAGCGTGTTGGCGCCGATTAATCGATCGTCCGCGAATTGCAGGCGGATGTAGCGATAGGCCGCGTAGTCAGCGAGTTCGCAATGGTCGCCGCCGTCCACGCCTTGCCATAATCCGTACGACGCCGAGATTAAGCCGATGGTGTCCAGCACATTCATCGAAACCGCGCCGGCATAGCGCACCGATTTTGCCGCATGCATGTTGTTGGCGGCGATGTGCGCATGCTCGACCGCGGTTGGTTGTATCGCCTGCACGCTGTATTCACCGGTGGAAAAATCCGCGCCGCATGCGGCGTCGCCGGCGGCGAAAATATTCGGCGATGATGTGGTCATGTATTCATCAATCAACATTGCATCATCGCGCGTTTTCAATTTCGCGCCGGCCGCGAGGGCGGCGTTGGCGCGAACGCCGGTCGCGCAGATAACCAACTCGGCCGGCAATGCATCGCCGCCTTCGAGCAACACCTTGGCGCGTTTGCCGTCGTCTTCGATGCCGGCGACGGTCGCGCCCGTATGCACGGCAACGCCCTTGCCTTCGCACCACTTGCGCAACATCGTGCCGCAGGTTTTATCCAACATCCGCGGCACCATTCGATCGCCGGTTTCAATCACGCTCAATTTCGCGCCGGCGCTAACCAACGCCTCCAAAATAATGCAGCCAATAAACCCCGCGCCGATTAACACCACCGGCGCACCGGGCGCGATGCCATCCGCTATCTTGCGCGCATCGGCAAGCGTCCAACAATAACTCACGCGCGGATTATCGATGCCGGCAATCGGCGGAACAATCGGCGATGCGCCGGTGGCGATGAGCAATTTGTCATAAGCCACCGTGTCGCCGCCGTCAAGTTTGACGGCGTTGGCGCCCGAGTCAATCGCCGTTGCACGACCGACCGTCAAATGAATATTGCGCGCGCCGAAGTGGTCTTGTGTCTTGCGCAAATAAGTGCCGCGTTCATCGATGTTGCCGCGCAACAAATACGGAATCGCCATCCGCGAATACGGCGGCTCAGGCTCATCGCCGATGATGCCAATCTCGGCGTTCGCATCCAATTGACGCAAGGTCTCGGCGGCGACTACACCGGCCGGGCCGGCGCCGATGATGACGTGTTTCATTTTGGCAACGCCGTTTTTGGCAACCCCGTTAAGTGACGAAAGTTAACTGCCTGAGCGGATAAAAATCGCGGTGGAAATCTTCTCAAAGGCGCTCCGATAGGTCTCGGGATCCAGTATGGGCTCGTCATCCTTTACGCTTTGCCCATACGTTAATGAAGCCTCCCTTTTAATAACAAGGTTCAACCGAACTTTGGTGACTTGCCCAATTTGCTCAACGAAAGCGGTCGCCAGTGTTTGTTGGTTGAGTGCCGCCCCTGCGAACGCACCCCAACCGCCGGTCTTGTCACCAATCGGGCTCTCGGCGGTGATAAAGCCGGTGTCTTTGTCGGCGGTTTTGACGATGTAGCCCAAATCTTGAAACACCGACAGCACGCTTGGGAACACGACATCCTTCGCCGCATCGTATTCATGCGTCTGAATGCTTTGGATTTCAAGCGGGGTCAATTGCGGCTTTTTCGACGCACAGCCGGCCATTACCATGACCAGCAAAACGACAAAACACAACTTAAACTTAAACATACTCATTGGTTTTTTCCACGAAGTGAATTAAAAGTTTGCGGTTCGACTGCGGAAGTCGCTGACCACATCGTTTGCATCAAATTTAATGATGAGCGTCGTCATGCGTGAACTTCTTTCAAACCCGGAGGCGCGCGAGGATTGCCCGGCCAAAATCAAAGTCCAGTAACCGCTTTTCGACGATGATTGCGAAACTTCCGCGGAGCGTTGGTATGTCCAAACTTCCCGCCCACCGCCATCGCGCGTGGTGATGTTGGGCGCGCCAAACGTTTCCAGTATTTGCGCTTTGGTCGTTTTACCGATGGCAACCGTCAACTGCACATTGCCTTGGGTTAAGGGGGATTGTTGTTGCGTAAGCGGTTGCGGCGGCTTAACACAGCCGCTCACCAACAACCCGCAACAAACGGTCGATGCCAAAAACAGAGTTTTCATTAATCAATTACCTTGGTAAGCGAAACGCATTAAAAAAATTCGCCGGTCGAATTTACAAACTTAACAATGCGCGATTGCAATTCAACCGCAACCGCGCGCCAACCGAGAGTATAAAGGAATTGCACCGCGCATATTGCCCGGATTCATCGCCGATGATGCCCATCGCAACGTCGGCATGCAAGTCGCGCAAACCATCACCGTGCCGGCGCGCAACTTCATCATCACCTTCACGCCGGCAACGCAAACTTCTTGCGCACTTCGGCGGTCACCTTGCCGTCTTTGCTCCAGCCGCGCAGTTGATAATATTCCGGCAGCATTTTGGCGAGGTCGTTGACTTTGCCTTTGGCTGGGCCGGTTTTGGCGGCTTCTTTTAACAGGCGCTTCGGCAGGGTGTCGTCGGCGCCGGTTAAGCCGGCTTTGAGGTTGTAATCGCGTTCGAGATTCCAGATGCGTTCGCCGGCGCAGAGCAAGCGGTCGACGCTCCAATCGCCTTCGCAGGCGGCGTCCAATTGCGGCGCCATGTTGTCCAGCGTCCATGCGAAAGTCGTAAATACGCACAAGCCCATCGAATCCACGGCGGCGGTGGCGTCTTGGAACGCCTTGACCAAGCCGGCTTTGCCGTCGCTTTCCAGCGGGTCGGTTTTTTCCGGGATGCCGAGCACTTCGGAGGCGACGGTGTAGCCGCGCAAATGGCAGGCGCCGCGATTCGAGGTTGCATACGCCAAGCCCATGCCTTGTATCGCGCGCGGGTCGTATGCCGGGAATTCCTGCCCTTTGACGGTCATCGATAATTCGGGGTGACCGTATTTTTCGCACAGGCGTTTCGAGCCGAGCCCGAGGTCGCGGCCAAAACCGTCGGCGCCGGCCGCGACTTGTTCGGCGCACCACACCAGCGCCTTGGCCGAGCCGAATTTCAACTCGACGCCGCCGGTTTGTTTTTTGTCAATCGCGCCGATGTCATACAACTCCATCGCCGCGGCCACCGTGGCGCCGAATGAGATTGGGTCGATGCCGTCTTCATTGCAAACGAAGTTGGTGTAGGTCACCGCCTCCAAATCGCCGACGCCGGTGTCGGCGCCCATCGCCCAGGCCGCTTCGTATTCCAGCCCGCCGGAATTGCCGTGATATTGCGGTTTGTTTTCGATGCTGAAATGCCCGCGTTCAATCGTCGAGATGCGACCGCAGGCGATGGTGCAACCAAAACACGCGGCGTTGGTGGTGAGGTTGGGTTTGCCGTCGGCGCGCGGTTCGAGCATCGCTTCGCCGGAGATTTTCGCGGCGTCTTCGAACTGCACATCGCGCATGTTGTTGGTCGGCAACGCGCCGATTTCGTTGATGACATTCATCAACACTTGGGTGCCGAGCGCCGGCAGGCCTTGTCCGGTGACGGCGTTATCCGCCAGCACTTTCTTTTGTTCGGCGACGCTTTGCATAAACCGCGCCGGGTCCTTAATATTGCCGACGCCGCGCGTGCCGCGAACCGCAAGTGCTTTCAAGTTTTTCGACGCCATCACCGTGCCGACTCCGGAACGCCCGGCGGCGCGATGCAAATCATTGACAATCGCCGCGTATAAACAGCCGGCTTCGGCCGCGCGACCAATCGCGGCGACGCGGATTTGCGCGTCTTGATATTTTTCGTGAATCAATGCGTCGGTTTGCCAAACGCTTTTGCCCCATAAATCATCGGCGCGCACCAGTTCGGCGACTTCATTGACGACGCGCAACATCACCGGATGCGGCGATTTGCCTTCGACGATTATCATGTCCCAGCCGGCCGATTTTAATTCGGCGCCGATGAAGCCGCCCGAATTCGAGCATGCAATCGCGCCGGTCAACGGGCTTTTGGTGATGACCGAATATCGTCCGCCGGTCGATGCGGTTGTGCCGGTCAACGGCCCGGTCGCAAAAATCAATTTGTTGTCGACGCCCAACGGATCGCATTTGGGGTCGGTTTCCTCGACCAAATAGCGCGTCGCCAAGCCGCGCTGCCCGATGTATTCCGCGGCCCATTGCATATTCAACGGCTCTTCCGTAACGCGCCCTTCGCTGAGATTGACGCGCAGGATTTTTTTGCACCAAGTCATTTTAACCTCCGAAGCGTGTGGGTAAACGAGTGCGTGAAAGTAAACTTAAAGTGAACTTAACTTAACCGAATCAAATCGAACTTAATCGAATCGAACTTAACCGAATCAGTCAACAAAATTAACAACGCGGAAATCAACCGCATCGAAGTTGTGCCGACACAAGCGGCAATTAATTCGCCGCCGTCGCATTGTCGGTTTTACCTGCCCAAACGCGCATCTTGTCCAGCCCGGTGGCGTCGGCGTCGACATAAGTAATCGCCGCAGTCGGGCAGGCTTTGGCGCATTCGGGATCGCCGCCGCATAAATCGCATTTGATGACCTTGCCGCTGTCTTGGTTGTAATTCACCGTGCCGAACGGGCAGGCAATCGTGCACACCTTGCAGCCGACGCACACCGCATCGGCGACTTCCATCGCGCCGGTTTCGCGGTTCATCGTAATCGCATCCACCGGACAAGCGGACATGCACCACGCTTCATCGCATTGCGTGCAGGTATACGGCACAAACCGCCCTTCGTCGTGGAAGGTGAACACCTTGATGCGCGATTTGGCCGGGTTGAACACGCCTTCGTTCTCGAAAGAACAAGCCATCTCGCATTGCAGGCATCCGGTGCATTTGTCGGCGTCTATTAAAAGAGATCGTTGCATAATCGCCCCCTTTGGCTTTCGGTTATCGCGGGCAGCCCGCGCGGGTGGTTGGGCGCGCCGATATTTGTCCGGCGCAGGCGGTCAATGTTACACATCCTTTGCGAATTGTCAAACGGCATTGCAAGCCGTTGGCGGGCTGTCGGTGTTACATAAAGATAAAGTGTGCGCGTCGACAAACATCATCGGCAAGCACCGTCGACAACGCCGCTCAACCACCACTCAACCGCGCCGCCTCGACATGCGCCCAAGCCAAATAGGCGCGTTGGTGCATCAGCGGCGCATGTACGCGGATGATGTCGACGCCTTGTGCGCACGCCGCCAGCGAAGCGCCGAGCGTCTCGATATCGCGTCGATTTGGCGTGCGCGCGCCAAGGTTGGCGAACATCGATTTGCGCGAATGCCCGACCAACAGGCGCAGATGGCGGCGCAACTCGGCGCAATGCGCGAGTAAATCGAAGGATTGCCGCGCCGATTTGCCGAAGCCGATGCCGGGGTCCAGGATGATGCGATTGAGATTCAACCCGGCCGCGCTCCAACGTTCGAGTTGTTGCTCAGCCCAATCGTTAATTTGCCGATGCGCCGACGGTGAATCCGCAAGCCGCGCGCCGCCAGCCGGCAACGACACACTGTGCATCGCCACCACCTGACAATCGCTTTGTTTGGCAAGCGCAATCATATCGACGTTGGACAACCCGGAGACGTCGTTAATCACATCGATGCCGTATCTCATCGCCTTGTCAATCGTCGACGGATGGCGGCTGTCGATGGACACCCACGGACGCAGCCGCCGCCCGTGCAATCGTTCGGCAAGTTGCGCCAACCCCGGCTCAAGCCGCGCCCATTCGCGCACCGCGTCAATCGCCTCGCCGCCCGGACGAGTCGACTCAGCCCCCAAATCGATGATATGCACGCCGTGCGCCAGCAGGCTATCGAAGTGCGCGCCGAGTTTATCGATGCATTGATGTTCGCCGCCGTCTGAAAATGAATCCGGCGTCAGGTTAATCACCGCCATCCACAACGGTATCGGACGAATCGCGCGGGTTAATGCAAACGCGGTTTCACCATTTTCGCCGAGCGGCAAATCGGCGCGCAGATGCATAAGCGGCGTCAGCACAAAATCGCGCGTGCGCGCATCGATGTGCGGCACGGTCAGCCGCCCGCGATTGATCCGCCGCGCATCCCACAACAACAAATCGATGTCTATCGGACGCGGCGACCAGCGCGGACCCGAAGTGCGCCCGAGTTGTTGTTCGATGCGTTTGGCAATCGCCAAGCCGGCGTCCGCATCCCACTCGGCGCGCCCGGCGACGACCAAATTGAGATAGGGTTTGTCCCAGGCCGGGTCGGCGTCCGGCGGCAACAACGCCGGCGTCTCGACCACCGGCGAGATTTTTTCGATATCGAATCCTTGCGCCGCCAGCGCGTCAATCGCGCGCGTCAGGTTGTCGGCGCGGTCGCCGCAATTGGCGCCCAGCCCGAGATAAATGGTCACGCGCCGCGCAATGATTCGATGAAATCGGCGATGAAACGTTCGCCCTTTGCCAATTGCGCCAACGCAACATATTCATCCGGCTTATGCGCTTGTTCGATGGAGCCGGGCCCGCAAATCACCGCGGCAATGTCGGCTTGCTGAAACAAGCCGCCTTCGGTGCCGTAACTCACCTTGCCCGGCGGTTGTTTGGCATCGAGCAATGCGGTGACTTCGGTGATTACCGCATCATCCGCCGGCGTATCCATGCCCGGATATTCGCACGCGGTTTGCCAATCGAAACCGGACTCGGCGCACACCGCATGCATCTTCGGCTCGAGATGTTGTTTGACATGGCGGTCGACTTCTTCGAACAACGCCAGCGGCGGTTGATTCGGCAAATTGCGAATTTCGAATTCGAATTCGCATTGCGCCGGGATGATGTTGTTGACCGTGCCGCCGCGAATCACGCCGCAATGCAAGGTGGTGTGCGGCGGGGTGAAGCCTTCATCGAACGGCCCTTCGCGCGCGATGCGTTCGGCGATGCCGTTGATGTGGGTAATCGCTTCCGCCGCCATCGCCACCGCATTGACGCCAAGATGGGTCAGCGATGAATGCGCCGACTTGCCGCGCACCCGACAATGTTTTGCAAGCATGCCCTTATGCGCGCGCACCACGCCCATGCTGGTCGGCTCGCCGATGATGCATGCGCGCGGCTTTATATTGCGCGCAGCCAATTGCGCCAGCAATCGACGCACGCCGATGCAACCAACTTCTTCGTCATACGAAAACGCAAAATGAATCGGCGTCGTCAACTGCGCGCGCAAAATCGCATCGATGTTGGCGAGACAAATCGCAATAAACCCCTTCATATCGCAACTGCCGCGTCCGTATAACTTGTCGCCAATCACTTGCGCCGCAAACGGTTCGGTTTGCCAATCCTGCCCATCGACCGGCACCACATCCGTATGCCCCGACAACACAATCCCGGGGCGCCCGTCACCGCCAAGCGTGGCAAACAAATTCGCCTTGCGCTTGTCGTCATCGTAAGTCAACTCGGATTCAATCGAATGCCCGGCCAACATCGCGCGCACATATTCAATCAACTCGATGTTGGAGTTGCGGCTGGTGGTGTCGAATGCGATTAACTCGGCGAGAATGTCGAGGGTGGAGTCGGATGGGGTTGCGGCGGTTTTCATTGGCGGTATGCGGGGTGGATTGCGGTCAATCATATACGATTCATATACGATTGACGGGCGCGATGGATGCAAAAAAAAGCCCGCCGTGTCGTTAACGACAACGGCGGGCGCGTTACGATTGTAACTGTGTCGACACTTGTCACCGCATTAAAACTTCACCGCCCCTTGCAACAAGATGCGTCGTTCATCCGCATCATCGTTGCTGTGCCGACGTTCGCCGGTGAGGTTGACATCGAAGTATTGATGCGGCGACCAATCGACGCCGAGGCGATAAGTATCGGCGGCGGCATCAACAAACGGCGCAACCAATCCGCTCGCGCTTTGGATGCCGTACGACAAACGCGTTTCGGTGCGCCATTGGTATGCGGTGCTGTCGTTTTTGCTTTCGACAATGTCGTCGAATGAATCGGCATCCCATACGCGACCGAATTCGCCTTGCGCCTCGCCATAACTTGGGCGCAAGCGCAACGACAACCCTTGCCCATCGTCACCGCCACTGATTCGCAAGTTTGTGTACGCACCCCATTCGCGATAATCTTTGCGCCCGACTAAGCCATGCATCGCGGCTTCGATGGTCGCGCGTTGTCCGCGGTAATTCCAGCCGATTGTCGTTTCCATTGCCGCACGGCGGCTTTCGCCATCGCCACTATCGCGGCGCATGCCGGCTTCGAAGAACGCGGTTTGGTTGGCGGTGAACAGCGGCACGTTTGAAGTGAGATAAATGTTTTCCCATCTCGCCAGTGCGCGCACCGAGTTTGTGCTGAGGTTTTGCGCCCGCAAACCGAAGTCGTCGTTGCCTTCGATATCGATGTCGGCGATTTGCGCTTCGGCGCGCAATTGCAAACCGGATTCGATTTGCATGCCGGCGCCGACGCCGAGTGAGTTGAGGCTAAGGTCGCTTTTGATTGCATCGCCGCCTTTTTCGGTGACGGTCATCTCGCCTTCGCCAAAACCGATGCTCGCCCAATAATCGACTTCGCCGAATTTACGATTGATGTACGGATGCAATGCGGTCAACGAAACTTCGTATTTGCCCTCTTCGGGGTTGCCTTGCGCGTCTGTCGTTTTGTAATCGATGTCCGCATCGCTTTTCGATACGGCGACGCCGATTAAGTTTTCGCCAACCTTAAAATCCACGCCAAGATGCAAGCCGCTGACATCGCCGCTCCAATCGACCGCATCGACATCGCCATCGAGTTCGCGCATTTGCGTACTGCCCCAAATCGCCCCGACGTTTGCATTGCTCGGCAATGATGCGAATGGCAAAACGAATCGACTGTTGGCGAGCAATGCATTGTTGTCGTCCGCATCATCCGCCACCGCTTTTGCGTAACTTGCCAATGCGGTTTGCGGCGTTTGCCCGCCTATCAACGCAAGCGGCGTCGCAATGTTGGCGACGGCGATGCGTTCGGTAATTGCGGCCAAGGTGCTGCCGACTACGGTGGCGGCAATTTTGCTGATGACTTCTTCATTCACCGGCGCAAGTTCTTCGCCGCCGCCTCGTGCTTTGAGCGTGATGTTTTGCGTGGCGACTCGAGTTTGCGCGCCAACGGAGTAGGTGGCGGTGAAGGTATAACTCAACACTGTATCGCCCTCGACGACAAACTCTTTGGCGATGCTGAACGTGTTTGTAACGGCACTATACGTTAACCCTTCCTCATTCGGCATCGGGGCGATGGCGTAGGCGACCGTGCCGGCACCGGCGGCGACAGTTAATTCATCGCTTAAATCAAAACTTTGCGCTTCGCCCGAGCGGAATTGCAAGGTGCGTTCATCGCTTGCGAATTTCAGCGGGATGATGTGCAAGGTAAATGCATCGCTTGCCGTTGCACCGTTGGCGTCTACGACGTTGTAGGTCGGCATCATTGTCAAGCCGCCCGCCGTTGCGACGGTCAATGCACCTTCAATCGCGCGAGTGCTCTGGTTAAAAGTCAACCCGCCGACCAAACTGCCGTCTGTGATGGAATAGGTATAAGGTGCGCGCCCTTGCATTGCCACCGGCAATTCCAATGAATCGCCGACGGTGAAAGTATTGTCTTCAACCATGACTGTCACTGCACCACCGACCGTCACGTCCAATCGCAAAGTGGCGGTTGCATCGAGAGAGTCGGCGGCGGTGATGAGGTAAGCGCCTGCATCGGCGCCGCCGATCGAAGCGGCTGCGGTTACTTCGCCGCTGTCTGCGTCTATCGACAATGCCGCCACTACCCCGCCGTCAGTGCGGCTGAGCGAATACGTCAACTCACCCTTAAACCCGCCGGTTGCGGGCGAGGAAAATGTACCGCTGGTGCCTGCGGTGAAATTTGCCGACGCTTGCGCTGTACTAAACGCCGGGGCGAGGGCGACATATAACGTTAAGGTGAAAGTGCCCATGCCGTTGGCGTCCGTTGCGATGCGCGTATAGGAAAACGCACCCGCTCGCGTCGGGCTGCCGCTGACAACTTGTCGCAAGTCGCTCGCGCTCACATTGGCAACGCTTAACCCAGTAGCCGTCAGATTGTTGTCGGCGGGGACGGAATAATTCGGCGTGCCGCTGTTGCCGATGGCCAATGGCAAAGTTAATGCATGGCCGCTTGCGCTTTTTATGTCATTGATGCTGTAAATCGGATGATTTTGGGTGTAGGTGGCGACAATGGCCGACGGGCTGAAGACAGGGGCGTCTACGATGGCGATGTTGAAGACAACTTGCGTGGAGACCGTGCCGAAACTGTCGGTGACTTTATAGGTGACTGGCACCCCCGCCGCCGTTGACGACGGTGCAGTGCCGGCTAAAGTGCGCGTGGATGCGGCGAAGGTGATGCCGGTGGGCAAGTTGCCGTCCAATTCATAAGTGGCGTTGCCGACTATGTTGGTGGCTTGCGGCAACTGTTCGCTGACCACTTGGTTAACCTTAAAATTGATATCGCCTCGCGCCAACGCCAATACGGCGCGCACATCAATCTTCGTGGCTTGCGTTGTGATTGCGCCGTTTTTATCGCGCACATGGTAATTCAGCGAATGCACCATCGCCGCCGTTGGCGTGCCGGTTAACATCCGCGTACCGGCGTCGAAGGCGAAGCCGTTTACATTGTTGAACGCCGTGGCGCTGTAAACCGAACTTGCGCCGGCGGTCAATTTGTAGGTCAACGGCGTTGCCGCACCTGCGGCGACCGCCGGCAATTCCGTCGCCGCAATCGTCGTGCCTGCGCGGAAGGTGTAGCCGGCGGTTAAAGTCGTTACATCGGCGGCGGCGAATGCCGGCTTCGCCAGTATCGTTATGGTAAGCCCTTGGCTTGCCGTTTGTTGCGTTGGGCTGGAGTCGGTTGCGGTGAAACTGATTGCAATCACGTCTCCTGCGGTGACGCCGGTGGTGGCGCCGCTATAACGCAATTCGCTCCCGATGTTGGTGATGGACCCAGGCACGGTGTCGGTTGCGCCGTTGCCCAATGAATACGCCTTCGTGCTATACCCGCCGGTTGCCGCCGGCAACATCACCATGCCCGCCGTGCCGATGGTGAATGAAACGCCGGGAGTCGTCGGCAAGGTTAACGCCGCACTCACCGAAACATCGAAATTCACCGTCGCCGTCACGCCGTTAATATCCGTGGCGGTCAAGATGTAAGCACCCGAGTCGGCGGTGGCAATCGAACCGGTTGCGGTTAATAAGCCGGAGTCATTCACCGACAATGCCGCCGGCACAGTGCTGCCGCCGGTGCGGCTGAGCGAATACGTCAACGCACCCGCCCCGCCGCTTGCGGTGATTAATTGCGAAGTGCCCGCCGTGCTGTCAATGAAATGCACTCGCGATTGCGATGCACTAAACGCCGGCGCGGCGGCGACATGTAACGTTAAGGTGAAAGTGCCTATGCCATAGGTGTCCGTTGCGATGCGCACATACGAAAACGCACCCGCTTGCGTCGGGCTGCCGCTGACAACTTGTCGCAAGTCGCTCGCGCTCACATCGGCAACGCTTAACCCAGAAGTCGTCAGATTGCTTCCGTCGGGGTCGGGGGCGCCATAAGTCGGCGTGCCGCTGGCGGTTGCCGCCGGCAAAGTCAATGCTTCGCCGGAGTTGCTGGCGGCATCGCCGGTGTTGTAAATCGCACTGCCTACGGTGTAGGTGGCGAGAATGGTCGACGGGCTGAAGACCGGGGCGTCTACGATGGCGATGTTGAAGATAACTTCTTTGAAAGTGTTGTCGAAATCATCGGTGACTTTGTAGGTAATCGCCACCCCCGCCGCCGTTGTCGACGGTGCTGTGCCGCCTAAAGTGTGCGTGGCGGCATCGAAGGTGATGCCGGTGGGCAAGGTGCCGGCCACTGTATAGGCGGCGGTGCCGACTACATTGCTGGCTTCCGCCAACTGCATGCTGTACCCCGTTGTGCCGTTTTTGATGTTGATATCACCTTGCGCCAACGCCAATACGGCGCGCACATCAATGGTCGTGGCTTGCGTTGTGGTTGCGCCGTTTTTATCGCGCACATGATAATGCAGTGAATGCACCATCGCCGCGGTTGGCGTGCCGGATAAGGCGCGCGTGCCGGCGGTGAAGACGATGTTGTTGGCGGCGAAATCCCCGCTGGTGTAAGCCGCGCCGGTGGTCAATTTATAAGTGAACGGCGTTGCACCTGCGGTGGTTGATTCAGGCAATTCCGTATTTGCCGCAATCGCCGTGCCTGCGCGGAAGGTGTAGCCGTTGGTTAATGTCGTTACATCGCCGGCGGCGAATACCGGCTTCGCCAGCATCATTATGGAAAGCCCTTGGCTTGCCGTTTGCGGCGGGGTGGCGGCGTCGGTTGCGATGAAACTGATTGCAATCGCGCCGGCGGTGGTGGTGCTGCCGTCATAACTCAATTCGCGCAAGGTGTTGGTGATGAACGCAGGATTGGCGTCGCTTGCGCCATCGCCCAATGAATATGCCACCGTGCCATACCCGCCGGTTGCCGCCGGCATCATCGCCGTGCTCGCCGTGCCGATGGTGAATGAAACGACGGGAACCGTCGGCAATGCCAATGCCGCACTCACCGAAACATCGAAATTCACCGTCTCCGTCACGCCGTTAATATCCGTGGCGGTCAAAGTGTATTCGCCCGAGTCGGCGGCGGCTATCGAACCGGTTGCGGTTAACAAGGCCGCGGAATCCACCGTCAAATGCCCCGGCACAGTGCCGCTTGTGCGGCTGAGCGAATACACCAACGCCCCCGCACCATTGGCGGCGGTGATTAATTGGGCAGTGCCCGCCGTGCTGTCAATGAAATGCACTCGCGATTGCGTTCTGTTGCCAAACGACGGCGCGGCGGCGACCTGTAACGTTAAGGAGAAAGTGCCCATGCCGATGTCGTCCGCGGCGATGCGCGTATAGGAAAACGCACCCGCTTGCGTCGGGCTGCCGCTGATAACTTGTCGCAAGTCGGTCGAACTCACATCGGCAACGCTTAACCCATTCGGCAGACTGTTGGTGGCGAGGACGGAATAATTCGGCGTGCCGCCGGCGGTTGCCGCCGGCAAAGTCAATGCTTCGCCGCTCATGCTGGCAACACCGCCGGTGTTGAAAATCGCACTGCCTACGGTGTAGGTGGCGAGGATGGTCGACGGGTCGAAGGCCGGGGCGTCTACGATGGCGATGTTGAAGACAACTTGCGCGGAGACGGGGCCGAAACTGTCGGTGACTTTGTAGGTGACTGGCACCCCCGCCGCCGCTGTCGCCGGTGCGTTGCCGGATAAAGTGCGATTCGACGTGTTGAAGGCGAGGGTGCCGGGCAAGGTGCCGGTCAATTCATAATTGGCGTTGCCGACTACATTGCCGGCTAGCGGCAACTGCATGCTGAACCCTGTTGTGCCGGTTTTGATGTTGATATCGTCTTGCGCCAATGTCAATGCACCGCGCACATCAATCATCGTGGCTTGCGTTGTGGTTGCGCCGTTTTTATCGCGCACATGGTAATTCAGCGCATGCACCATCGCCGCGGTTGGCGTGCCGGATAATGCGCGCGTACCGGCGGTGAAGACGATGCTGTTGGCGCTGAACGCCGCGGCGCTGTAAGCCGAACTTGCGCCGGCGGTCAATTTGTAGGTCAACGGCGTTGCCGCACCTGCGGCGACCGCCGGCAATGCCGTCGCCGTAATCGCCGTGCCTGCGCGGAAGGTGTAGCCGGCGGTTAAAGCCGTTACATCGGCGGCGGCGAATGCCGGCTTCGCCAACATCGTTATGGAAAGCCCTTGGCTTGCCGTTTGCGTCGGGGTGGCGGTGTCGGTTGCGATGAAACTGATTGCAATCGCGCCGACGGTGACGCCGGTGGTCGCGCCGCTATAACGCAATTCGAGCGCGTTGTTGGTGATGAACCCCGGCACGGTATCGCTTGCGCTTGCGCCGACGCCCAATGAATACACCGGCGCGCCAAACCCGCCGGTTGCCGCCGGCAACATCACCGTGCTCGCCGTGCCGATGGTGAATGAGACATCGGTAACGGGCGGCAAGGTCAATGCCGTACTCACCGTCACAGTGAAAGTCACCGTCGCCGTCACGCCGTTAATATCCGTGGCGGTCAAGATGTATTCGCCGCTGTCGCCGGCGGCTATCGAACCGCTTGCGGTTAACAAGGCGGCGGAATCCACCGACAATTCCGCCGACACAGCAGTGCCGTCGGTGCGGCTGAGCGAATACGCCAACGCCCCCGCCCCGCCACTTGCGGTGATTAATTGCGAAGAGCCGGCCGTGCTGACAACGAAATGCACTTGCGATTGCGTGCCGCTAAACGACGGCTCGGCGGCGACATGTAAAGTCAAGGTGAAAGTGCCTTCACCGTTGCTGTCCATTGCGATGCGCGTATAGGAAAACGCCCCCGCTTGCGTCGGGCTGCCGCTGACAACTTGTCGCAAGTCGCTCGCGCTCACATTGGCAACGCTTAACCCAGAATCCGCCAGATTGTTGTCGGCGTGGACGGAATAATTCGGCGTGCCGCCGGCGGTGGCTTCCGGCAAAGTCAATGCATCGCCGCTCATGCTAACCCCATCGGCGGTGTTGTAAATCGCACTGCCTACGGTGTAGGTGGCGAGAATGGTCGACGGGTCGAATGCCGGGGCGTCTACGATGGCGATGTTGAAGACAACTTGCGTCGAGGTGCCGTCAAAATCATCGGTGACTTTATAGGTGACTGGCACCCCCGCCGCCGTTGACGACGGTGCAGTGCCGGATAAAGTGCGATTCGATGTGTTGAAGGCGAGGTCGCCGGGCAAGTTGCCGTCCAATTCATACATAGCGGTGCCGACTACGTTGGCGGCTTCCGGCAACTGCAGGCTGACTACTTCGTTGACATTGAAGTTTAAATTGCCCTGCGACAACGCCAATGCGCCTATCGCATCAATGGTCGTGGCTTGCGATGTGATTGCGCCGTTTTTATCGCGCACATGGTAATTCAGTGAATGCACCATCGCCGCCGAAGGCGTGCCGGTTAACATCCGCGTACCGGCATCGAAGACGAAGCCGTTTACATTGTTGAACGCCGTGTCGTCGTAAACCGAACTTGCGCCGGCGGTCAATTTGTAGGTCAACGGCGTTGCCGCACCTGCGGCGACCGCCGGCAATTCCGTCGCCGTAATCGCCGTGTTGACGCGGAAAGTGTAGCCGGCGGTTAAAGCCGTTACATCGCCGGCGGCGAATGCCGGCTTCGCTAACATCGTTATGGAAAGCCCCTCGCTTACCGTTTGCGCCGGGGTGGCGGTGTCGGTTGCGATGAAACTGATTGCAACAACGCCGGTGGTGACGCCGGTGGTGCTGCCGTCATAACTCAATTCGTGCGAATTGTTGATGGTGATATGCCCCGGCACGTTGTCGCTTAAGCCGTTGCCCAAGGAATACACCGGCGTGCCATGCCCGCCGCTTGCCGCCGGCAACATCGCCGTGCTCGCCGTGCCGATGGTGAATGAGACATCGGTGACGGACGGCAAGGTCAATGCCGCACTCACCGTCACAACGAAATTCACCGTCGCCGTCACGCCGTTAATATCCGTGGCGGTCAAGGTGTATTCGCCGCTGTCGGCGGCGACTATCGCATTGGTTGCGCTTAACAAGGCGTTGGAATCCACCGTCAAATGCCCCGGTACACTGCCGCTTGTGCGGCTGAGCGAATACGCCAACGCACCCGCCCCGCCGCTTGCGGTGATTAATTGCGAAGTGCCCGCCGTGCTGACAACGAAATGCACTTGCGATTGCGTTGTACTAAACATCGGCGCGGCGGCGACATGTAACGTTAAGGTGAAAGTGCCCATGCCGTTGGTGTCCGTGGCGGTGCGCGTATAGGAAAACGCCCCCGCTTGCGTCGGGCTACCGCTGATGACTGGCTTCGCAACGGTTGCATCGTCAACGCTTAACCCGCCCGGCAAACTGTTGTCGAGTTCGGCATAAGCCAGCGTACCGCCGGCGCCGGTGGCCTCCGGCAAGGTTAACAAATCGCCGCTTGTGCTGGCGACATCGCCGGTGTTGTAAATCGCACTGCCTACGGTATAGGTGGCGAGGAGGGTAGACGGGCTGAAGGTCGGGGCGTCTACGATGGCGATGTTGAAGACAACTTGTGCGGAAGTGTCGTCAAAACCATCGTCGACTTTGTAGGTAATCGCCACCCCCGCCGCCGCTGTCGCCGGTGCGGTGCCGGATAAAGTGCGATTCGACGCGTTGAAGGCAAGGCTGCCGGGCAAGTTGCCGGTCAATGAATAAGTGGCGTCGCCGACTACATTGGTCGCTTCCGGCAACTGCATGCTGAACGCTGTGCCGGTTTTGATGTTGATATCGCCTTGCGCCAACGTCAATCCGCCTATCACATAAATGTTCGTGGGGCTTGAGCCGACTGCGCCGTTTTTATCGCGCGCATGATAATTCAGCGCATGCTCCATCGCCGTCGTTGGCGTGCCGGATAAGGTGCGCGTGCCGGCGGTGAAGGCGATGTTGTTGGCGCTGAACGCCGTGTCGCTGTAAGCCGAACTTGCGCCGGCGGTTAATTTGTAGGTGAGCGGCGTTGCACTTCGGAGGGAGGATGCTTCGGGCAATACCGTCGCCGCAATCGCCGCACCTGCGCGGAAAGTGTAGCCGGTGGACAGTATCGCTACATCGCCGGCGGCGAATGTCGGCGGCAGCAACATCGACACAATAAAATTGTCGTGTTTGGTTTGTGCGGTTGGGCTGCCGCTGTCGGTGACGAGGAAACTGAGTGAAACGCCTGTGTGGTTGGTGGCGGCGCCGTTGTAATGCAATATGCCAATGTCGTTGGTGCCGTCGTTTACGGTGCTGACCGAGAGATACGCCGGCACGGGGTCATCGCCGGCTTTCACCGAATACGACAGCGGCGCGAATCCGCCGGTTGCCGTCGGCATCGTTATATCAGTCGCCGTGCCTACGGTGAAGGAAACACCGGGCACATTCGGCAAGGTCAATACCGTACTCACCGAAACATCGAAATTCACCGTCGCCGTCGCCCCGTTAGTATCCGTGGCGGTCAAAGTGTATTCGCCGCTGTTGGCGGCGGCAATCGCATTGGTTGCGGTTAACAAGGCGTTGGAATCCACCGTCAAATGCCCCGGCACACTTCCGCTTGTGCGGCTGAGCGAATACGTCAACGCCCCCGCCCCGCCGCTTGCGGTGATTAATTGGGCAGTGCCGGCCATGCCGACAATGAAATGCACTCGTGATTGCGTGCCGCTAAACGACGGCGGCGGCGGCAACACATGCAAACTAACCTGTAATATCGCCGACTCTGTGCCGTCTGCGTTAGACGCCACTACCTGCACAACGGCTGGGGTTAAGCCGCTGAGCGGCGTGGAAGTCGTGCTGGAAATCACAATCGGCAGCGTGGCTTCAGCCGTGCCGCTATCGACAGCGGAATGCGTAAACCCATTGGCGGTGATGGTGTCAGTATCGAGAATGGTGGAAGCCACATCGCCGGTGGCGGCTGGAATCGTTACCATGGAGGCGATGCCTTGTGTAAAGGTGAAAGCGATGGACGACTCCGCAAATGCCGGCGGCCCCGGCAACACATGCAAACTAACCTGTAATGTCGCCGACTCTGAGCCGTCTGCGTTAAACGCCACTACCTGCACAATGGCTGGGGTTAAGCCGCTGAGCGGCGTGGAAGTCGTGCTGGAAATCACAATCGGCAGCGTGGCTTCAGCCGTGCCGCTATCGACAGCGGAATGCGTAAACCCATTGGCGGTGATGGTGTCAGTATCGAGAATGGTGGAAGCCACATCGCCGGTGGCGGCTGGAATCGTTACGCTGGAGGCGATGCCTTGTGTAAAGGTGAAAGCGATGGACGACTCCGCAAATGCCGGCGGCACCGCCGCCGCTTCGACGGTGACTTTAAACGTTACATTGCCTGAGTTTCTGAAGGCGCTGTCTGAGACACTGTAGATGAATTCCTGTGTATCGCTTACCTTCGCCGCAGCCTTGTTGCTAAGCGTGCGTGTGGACGAATCCCAACCCCATATCGCATTGCTCGTTCGGTTGAGGGTACTGAACCCTATTTTGAGGATGTGCTCTAGGTATGGCGGGGTGCCACCGGTTGCCTCGTTTAATTGGACGCTTATCCTCGTACCGGCGGAGAAAGTTAAATCGGGTTGGGTTAAGGATAGGGCTTGCGCCTTCGCCTGCCCGGCAACGCCGAGCATCAACAAGCCAAACAACACGGAAATTTTAAGTAAGCGTTTCATCAGTAAACCCTCGTTCGTATAATTGATAAATAAATGGCGTACAAAGTTCGCCAAAATGGACGCGCGGATTTTGCACAAACATAATCGCCGTGTCAACACAAAATTTTGCGCATACGAAGGGCAACACCCAAAGCCGCCACGACAAGTTCGAAAATGCAGCGTTACCAGAGCCGGTGCAGGCGTTACCGACACTGTGAGTGGCGCAACCCACGCCGCCATTAGCGTCACCCACAGTGTAACGGGCGTTACCCACGCTGTGACAAGCGCAACCGACACTGTCACGGGCGCAACCGACGCCGCCTAGACAGTGCGAATACGGCGTAACAATACTGTTGCACCTTGCCAACAGCGTTAATTGCAATGGCGACAATTTAATTGCGCGGTTTTTTCACGGCGGATACAAAAAACCCGCCCAAGTTTTCGGACGGCTTGGGGGTTATTTCTTAATTCGGTCAACACCCAATTGTTCGCAGATTTGATTTGCCATAAAATCGCTTATCTCAACGTGTCGTGGAATATAAGCGAACTTTTTCGACTGCAAGCGTTCCCACCTTTCATGCTTCTTGCCTCCCCGGTATGCACATCCTTGTGCCCGGAGATACTTGGTCAATTTCTTTTTTTTCATAATTTCCGCACCGTTCGATTACACCGCCACAACAATCGGCTCCTCGAAATAATCGTCGCCGACGAACTCCATCGCATCGATGCGATTGAATTTCAATATCTCTTCCAAAACCTCACGCAAAGAAACCCTGAGTTCTTCCAGCGTTCTTTCCTGAGCATTGGCGCCCGGCACTTCTTTAATCCAACCGATATACCAGCCGTCATCTTGTTGAATTACAGCGGTGTATTCATTTTGCTTGCTCATTTGTGTGCCTCGCATGGATGTAAAGTGAAATAAAAAATATGACCGTGCGGGTACCGGCGACTCGCGAGTCGGCGGTACCCAATAGTGATGGCGAATGTCAACCAGACCTCTTCGCAATCGCCTCCAACTTCTTCGCGCGAATCACCTGCCCATCCAACGCCGCCTCCTTGGCCGTGCCGCCGTAGGCGACCGTCATCAATTGGCTGTAATACACCACCGGCATGTTGAATTTGGTGTTGTAGGTTTTGTTGATGTTTTCCTGATACACCTCGACATTCATTTGGCACACCGGGCACGGCGTGACAATCATGTCGGCGTTGTGGTCGTACGCCGATTCGACGATTTCCTTGATTTGCGCCTGACTTTTTTCCGGCTCGGAGAACGCCAAGGCGCCGCCGCAACAGGTTACTTTTTGTTCGTATTTTTCAGCCGGTTCGGCGCCCATGATTTCGACCATCTTGTCGAGGTATTTGGGATTCTCGAATGATTCGCCATCGATGCCGAAGGGGCGGTTGGTTTGGCAGCCGACATAGCCGGCGATTTTGACGCCGTCCAACGGTTTTGTAACCGGCGCGGCCAAGGCGTCATAGCCGAAATCTTCGATTAACACTTCGACCATGTGGCGCACGCCGCCGACGGTTTTTTCATTGATATCCACCTGCAAGCCGACATCGGAGAGAATGCTTTGGGTGTCGGCGAGAAGTTGTTCGGATTTGGACAACCGCTCGACCGATTCTTTTGCGCCGAGCCAACAGGCCGCGCAAGTGGCGACGATATCCTGCCCTTTGTTGTGGCGTTGCGACAAGGCGATGTTGCGCGCGTTCATTACATGACGCGGCAACTCGCCGCCGTCGGCGTAGCCAATCGATGCGCCGCAACAATTCCAATCGGGAATTTCGTTTAATTTGATGTCCAAGGTTTTGCACATGCTGTTGACCGACACCATGTAATTGGACGCCGATGATTTGCGCTCGGATGAGCAGCCCGGATAAAACGAATATTCTTTGGTCGCCATAATCGCCCCCTATGGTTTGGATGAATAGCCTTTGCGACGGTTTTCGATTTCATGCGCCTTGGCGAGAATCGAATGCAGTTCGCGCTTGTGTTTGATGCCGCCTTGACGAAACAAGGCGAACGGATTGAGTCGCCCGGTGCGCAACATCCCCAGCCCAACATTGCGCATTGCAAATGCGCGTTTGATGCCGCTCAACAAACCATCCATAAAATAAAGTTTAATCGACAGTTTGGTTTCGTTGACGCGTCCAGTGGCGGCGATGTTATCCCAAAAAATTTTGGCAAATTTCCGCGTCGGATTCATCTTCGGCGCAAGCCCGAGTCGATTGGCGTAATTTGCCAAACCGTGCATGATGTGGGTTATCGGCAAGCCGCGCGGACAACGCGTGATGCAGTTGTAGCACGAAGTGCACATCCACATCGAATCCGAACGCAACACTTCGTCACGCTGCCCGGCGCGTATCATCATAAACAACTCCTGCGGCGGATGCGTCCACGCATCGCCCAACGGACACGACCCGGAACACACGCCGCACTGCATGCACATCTTAATCCACTCACCGTCTTCGACATGCGTCTCGACTTCGCGCAGGAAGTTGTTGCGGTATTTTTCAACCGGCGAAGGGGCGGCGGTGGCGGCTTGCGTGTTCATTCGATTAGTGCAATTGGCAATCAGTTGATGTGCGATTAGTGTGCGACTATCGCAACGAGGTTTTCATCGTAGCAAAATTACGCCGCCGCGGATACATTCGATTCGACTCATTCAAAAGCCATCAAGCGCGCTTGGCTTCCTGCAACCGCACTTTGAGATATTCCATTGTACGGTCACCTTTAATTCGGTTGCAACGACCGCACAGCAGTTGATAGTTCTCGACGATGTCGGCGCCGCCAATGCTGCTCGGCACAATATGATCGCGCTCGAAATTTTCCAGCGGGAAGTGGATGCCGCAACCGTTGCATTTGCCCGCTTGATTGCCGTAAAGCATTTTCATCATCTTCGCGCGGCTCATCGTGTTGCGCGGGATGTCGGTGCGATGCGGGATGTCGGTGCGGTGGATGACTTTGCCGGTAAACACAAAACCTTCGCCAAGCACTTCACGACGAATGCGCGCATGCACCAACTCGAGCGCCTTCGGGCTGACATCGATGCCAATCCAATGTCGGTTGGACATCTCGGCGGCGATGCAAGTGGTCGCGCATCCGCAAAATGGATCCAACACCACGCCGCCGTCTTCGCACGAAGCCGCGATGATTCGCAACAGCAACGCCAGCGGTTTTTGCGTCGGATAGCCGGTGTAGGTTTTCGACGCCGGCTGCACGCACGGTATGCGCCATACGGCGTCAACCTTTTTGTCGGTGACGGTTCGATACAGCACTTTGCCGTCCGCGCCGCGCTTGTTTTTTAACACGCCGTCGACATTTTCACGCTGCAATTGCCTGACCGGTTTGTCGCGCAGTTCGCGCGGCGGGTCGAAAGGATAGTTTGCACCCTTGCTGTAAAACAGAATTTGGTCATAGTTGCGCCCAAACACGCGACGCCCGGCGCCGAATTTGTTGTAGTAATGCCAGACAATTTCATTGCGAAAATTTTTCTTGCCGAAGATGGCGTCCATCAACAGTTTCAACCCGTGACTCATCGTCGGGTCGCAATGCAGATAAATGGAACCGTTGTCGCGCAACACCCGCCACATCTCCAACACCCGCACCGCCATGTAAATCAAATACGATTTATCGCCCTTGCCGCCGACCGCCCCGGCTGCATCGATGATTGCATAGAGTTTTGGATGATGCGATTTTAACGCCGCATGCCAGGCTTCGTCTTCGTCGGAAAGATTCCACGCATCCTTAAACTCGGCGCCGGCCGCTTGGCTGCCGACCGGCGCGGAATAATGTTTGTTGGAATTAAACGGCGGATCGAGATAAATTAAATCAACGCTGTCGCAGTTCATGCCGCGCAAAATCGGCAGGTTGTCGCCGGTAAACAGCGTGCGGTTGTGCAGCGATTGTTTGGTCGGCATCGGCTCGACTCAATGCGGAATCGGAATGCACGCCTGCCAACAACTGAAGGTGCAAAAAATCCGCAACCGACCGTCGGCCATCATGCGGTCGCCCAATTCGCTGTCGTGCGTCATCGGCAATTCGACATTTTGTTCGGTCGAGCCTTCGGCGTGCAAATGTTTTGCATAACGCATTTTGACGACAAAGCCGTCATCGTCCAACTCAATCCAACCGACGCCGCATCCGCCATACCCGACGCCATCCGGAATGGTATACGCGCGAATGTTGTATTGATAAGCGTCTTCGTACGGTTTAACTTTTTCGTTCATTATTAACAAATTTTGTGTGGGTAAAGTGACCTATCGCAAATCGCAAATCGCAAATCACATTGACACTGACATCAACATCGACGTCGACGTCGATGATAAAGCGTCCGCCGCCGTCAAAACCCCTTAAACGGATTCATTCCAATCGCGTCAATCTTGGCGGCGTATTCATTAATTAACCGCGGCGCGCGCGTGATGTCGGTGATTTCGACTTCGTGGGTGCATACCCGTTCGGGTTCCAACTGCAGTTGCTCGAGCGAGTCGTCGATTTTGCTCATGCGTTCATGCGCCAAGGCCGAGCCGGTGACGAAGTGGCATTGATAATCTTCGCCGGTTTTGCAACCCATTAACATAATGCCGTCGAAGCCGGCGTTTAATGCGTCGGTTATCCAAATCAAATTGACCGAGCCCAAACAGCGAATCGGAATCACGCGCACGAAGGCGTTGTATTCGATGCGTCGATGCGCGGCCATATCCAACGCCGGATAGGCGTCGTTTTCGCAAGCCAACACCAAGATGCGCGGCTTTTCATCGAATTCATCCGGCATGTCGATATCCTTAATTTGTTGACCGACGGTGTCGACCGAATAATTTTCGAATGAAATCACCCGCACCGGACACGCGCCCATGCAGGTGCCGCAACGTCGGCAACGCGCTTCGTTAAATTTTGGATAGCGCTCTTCGTCTTCGTCGATGGCACCGAACGGACATTCGACCGTGCATCGTTTGCATTGCGTGCAACCTTCGCGGCGGAAAGTGGGGAACGACAAATCGCCCGAACGCGGATGCGCGGCGCGACCGTGCGCGGCGTTTTCAATCGATTGAATCGCCTTCAAGGCCGCGCCGGTTGCATCTTCGGTCGATTGCACAATATCCATCGGACGCCGCACCGGGCCGCAGGCGTAAATGCCGGTGCGACGGGTTTCATACGGAAAGCATAAAAAATGCGAATCGCTAAAGCCGTGCTTAAGATGCGGCAAATCCGCGCCCTGCCGATAATCCAAATTGAGTATCGATTCGACCGACACGCGGATTTGTCCGGCGGGGTTGTCGTTGTGACTTGCACTGTCACTGTTACTGTTACCGTTGCTTTTACCGGCACCGTCACCGTCGCCAACGACATTGTCATCACCAACCTTATCGCCATCGCCAACCTCGGCGATATCGACGCCTGAGTTCGGCACTTGTCCGGTCGCCAGCACCACCAAATCCGCGCCGATGTGCGCGTCTTGATTCAGAATGTTGTCATGGAATTGCACTTGCAATTGTCCGTCGTCGCCGGCCACAACGCGCTGCACTTTGCCGTTGGTAAACAGCACGCCTTGTTGTTGCGCGGCGCGATAAAAATCTTCGCCGTTGCCGGGCGTGCGCAAGTCGGTGTAAATCACATTGGCGTCGATGTCCGGGTTGGACTCCTTAAAATACAACGCCTGCTTGATGCTGACATTGCAACAATAGCCGGAGCAATACGGCAAATGCCCGGGTTGTTGCGAACGTTGTCCGGCGCATTGCACAAACACCACGTCGCGCACGATGCGACCGTCCGACGGGCGTTTAATCGCGCCGCCTTGCGCCTGTTTGGCGAGCGTTTCGAGTTCGGTTTGGTCGATGACATCGGCGCATTCGCGATAGGAAAATTCGCTCAAGTGATTGGCGTCGTATCGCGCAAAGCCGCTGGCTTGCACAATCGCGCCGATGTTTTCGGTGAGGGTGTTGCCGTCTTGCGCGATGTCGACCGTGAAGCCGCCGGGCGCGCCGCTGGTGCGCGTTATCGAGGCGTTGCGATAAATGCTGATGTTGGCGTCGCTTTCGACTGCCGCGATTAATGCATCGACATCATTATCGACCGGCGCATCATACGGCTCGCGATACGGCAGGCGACGATGCAAGCCGGCGACCCAACCGCCGAGTTGCGCGGTCTTCTCGACCAACAACACTTCATACCCGGCGCGCGCAGTTTCGATGGCCGCGGTCAACCCGCTGACGCCGCCGCCGACCACCAAGACGCGTCGATTGCCGTGCGATTCACCGCTCGGTTGGGGTTGGCGCATGAATTTAATTTCGGCGCAACCCATGCGCAAATAATCATCCGCCATTTCCTGCGTGGTCTCGCGCGCATCATCATTATCCGGCTGAGTCCAAATCACGCCTTCGCGCAAATTGACGCGCGCAACGGCGGCTTCGCCAAAATGAAACGCTTCGGTTTTGGCGCGCCGCGAACAGGCCGCGATGATTGCGTGGGTGGTGCCTTGCGCGATGTCGGTGCGGATTTTATCGACACCGGCGCGGCTGCACAGATGCTCATGCACCTGCACTTGCGCGGCGCCGTTTTTCTCGGCGATGCCGCGCAGTTGGTCGAAATCCAACCGCGCGCCAAGCCCGCAGCCGGTGCATAAATACGCGCCGAATTTGGTTTCACCGTTGGTTTGATTCATGAGGCTGACGAGACGCGGTTGACCACTTGTATCGCCCGCAACGCGGCCGCGGTTGCGCCTTGCACCGAGCGATTGACATCCAATGCATTGGCGGCGCAACCGGCCGCGAAGATGCCGTTGCCGTTGACGCTGTCGTTGCTGACACCGTCACTGTCACTGTTACTGTTATTTGCACTGCCGCCGCTTTGAACCCCGCCCAACTCGACAAACCCGCTTGCATCGAGCGTCACCGCCCCGCGGGTAATCGCGCCGACATCGACGCTCGGCTGCATGCCAATCGCCAGCACCACCAAATCATGCGCATTGGCATAGCGTTGATAGCCGTGCGTATCGACGCCGTGCACGACCGGATTGCCGTCGGCGTCCTGCTCGACCGACGCGACTTTGGATTTGATGAAATGCACACGCGCATCATCGCGCACCTTGCGTTCGAAATCTTCGAATCTGTCAATCGTGCGGATGTCGATGTAATAGATGGTCGATTTCACTTCCGCATCGTCGCCGTACAGTTCGCCGACGCACGCGCTTTGTTTCAGCGACGCCATGCAACAAATCCGCGAACAATGCGCAAGATGATTGCGGTCGCGCGAGCCGGCGCATTGGATAAAGGCGATGTCCTTGGCCGGTTTGCCGTCGGTGCGCAATAATTTTCCGCCGGTTGGGCCGCGTTCATCCAACATCCGCTCGAACTCGACATTGGTGACGACATTGGCGCATCGTCCGTAACCATACGGTTGAATCTTGGCGGCGTCATACGGCGTCCAGCCGGTTGCAAAAATCACCGCCCCGCAATGTATCGTGGTGCGTTGCGGCTGCATCGTCAAATCAATCGCATCATATTTGCATGCGGCGAATGCGGCTTCGCCTTGCGCGGTGCCGACAATCGATTCATCGAGCACATATCTTTGCGGATAGGCGAGGTCATTCGGCAGATACGCGGCTTTGATTTTGTCGAGATGATAATTATGCGGATTGTCAATCTCGGCGCTAACCGCACGCGCGCAATCGCCGCATGCCGTGCAGTTCTCATTAACATAACGCGGCTTGATAATCACCTCGGCGGTGTAATTGCCCGGCGCACCGGACACGCTTTCGATTTCGGTCATCGTCATCACCCGCAAACGACGATTGGCTTTGATGCGACGTTGATTGATTTCCTGCCCGCAAGTCGGGCGGCAAAGTTTGGGAAAGTATTTATACAACTGCGCCACCCGCCCGCCGAGCGCCGGTTGCTTTTCAATCAACACCACCTCCTTGCCGCATTCAGCCGCCTCCAACGCCGCCGTCATCCCGGCGATGCCGCCGCCAACCACCAAAATGGTTTCGGCGCCGGCGACATCGGCGACGGCACTGTCGCGCTTGGCGGAATCGTTTGTGGCGGTCATGGCGTGGCAGTGGTCGAGTGTCAGATGCGCAACGGCGCAAGGCGTTTTACTATACGACAGCCGCGCGCCCAATGCCACCTGCACCGCGCGATAATTTTTACAATGCCGCCATAAATTTGCTTATGCGTTGATGCGCTTATGCGCGCGGCAAGGGCGCGGCAAACGATGCGGGCGGAACTTTGCCGATTTTTCTAATGGGTTATCGGCGAATATGCTCGGAAGGATTTGTGATGGATGCGCAACTGAATGCAATCATCATCCGTTAAAGTAATGCGCGCGTCTTGTTTAACTTGCTCGACAATGCAATGCATCGCATTTTCGCCGTCTTGGATTGCCGCATCCACTTCGCCGCCCGCTTCCAGCCCTTCGGTTTCCAACGTGCGATGCAAAACCAACACCAATTTCCAACCGTGCAAAATGGCGACCAACGATTCGACTTGTTCTTTGCAAATCCCCAGTCGTTGATAATGCCGACACACATACGCCGTGAATTGCGCAAGGGCGGCATCGAAATTGGCGATGCGCATTGAACCGGGCCGGACGGTCTTGTCCACCACGGCGGTTAATTCGGACAAGGAATAATTGCGCCGCCTGTATCCATGCACCGCAATTCGACCAACGGACTTTTCGCTTTGCGAACCGCGTTGGCAAATTTGGCGTCGTTTGCGTTTTTCTTAATCAATACGCACACCGGGTCTTTGCCGGTTATCCGCGAATAGTGCAGGGCTTGCCCAACACATTCATACGGTTTCATTCCCGCGCCCCAATCAAACTCCACAACCCTGTCGGGCAACAGACAATCCGGTCGTGTACCGTCGGCGATTGTGGCGTTGGCGTTGCCGCCTTGCGTTTTGCACCAAGCGGACGAGTAGAACGCCTCATTCTTGGCCGGCGGAACCCTTGCGCGATTTTCGTTTGGCGCGTAACTTTCTTTTTGCGCACCGGTGTAACCGGGCAACTCTTCGACATAACACAACGGTTCCGCTCCGCCCGGGCGCGACCAAGCGGAAGTCGCACCGCAACGATGACCGTTACTTTTTCTGTTGTAAGGGCAATTGCATATGTTTCGCCAAGTGCGCTGGATGCGCAATGCTTCGTCCGTTCCGGGTAACGGAATGGTTCCGCCGGATGCCTTGTTGCGAAAATTCAGGGGGGGGGGGGGGGGGCACGATGACAATGATACGGACGCGACCCGGCATGACAACCCTTCGCATCCAATCCACCGGAATGCGCATTTGCATTTTGACTCAACAACACAAATGCACAACCAAGCATGGCGATGCACAAAACTTGATTTGTTTTTGCGGGGTTGATGTTCATATTAATAAACAATTGGTCGGCATTCCAACACTGTTGCGCACGGCGCATTGATGCATTGTAAATGACGCCAACGGTTTTGACTTGCATACTGTCAAGCGCAATATACCCGCCTCGAGTGTCGCCGTCAACGACACGCAATTAATCCGGCGACACGACAATGGATAGTGCGAGATGGCAACAAACACAATGCGCTTCCCGCGCCTGCAATGTCAGGTTGTCACTGGAATCACATCCATGCTTGATGTAAAGTGGCGCCGGTGTTACTGACGCCAATTTAATTTTAATGACTCGTCGCCGCAGCGAATCGCCAACCCCCCAACATGAACGACGTTCAATCGTATCGCATTCAACGCGAACCGTATTACGCCGCGCAAGGCAATGAAATCGAATTATTCATCGCCGCGCATCGCAATCGGATTCCGGTTTTATTAAAAGGCCCGACCGGTTGCGGCAAAACGCGGTTTGTCGAGCATATTGCCTGGCGATTGAAATTGCCGTTAATTACCGTGTCGTGCCACGATGATTTGACCGCGGCCGATTTGGTTGGGCGGTATTTAATTATCGGCGGCGAAACTCGATGGAGCGACGGGCCGTTGACGCGCGCGGTGCGCGCCGGCGGGATTTGTTATTTGGATGAAATCGTCGAGGCGCGCAAGGACACCACCGTGGTGATTCATCCGCTGGCCGACGACCGCCGCGCATTGCCGATTGAAAAAACCGGCGAGTTGGTGCATGCCCCGCCGGAATTTTGTTTGGCGATTTCGTACAACCCCGGCTATCAAAGCGTGTTGAAGGATTTAAAACAAAGCACGCGGCAGCGATTCGTCGCGATTGAATTCGCCTATCCGCCGCCCGATTTGGAAGCCGACATCATTATCAAAGAATCCAATCTGGATGCGCCGACCGCGGCCAAACTGGTTAAATACGCCGGCATGACGCGCAACTTAAAAGGCGCCGGGCTCGAAGAAGGCGCCAGCACGCGCCTGTTGGTGCATGCGGCAAAATTGATGGCCGACGGCATCGCCCCGCAAGCCGCCTGCCGCGGCGCGATTTGCGAAACCTTGACCGACGACCCGGATATGCTGAGCGCGATTGATGAATTAAGCGCGTCGTTGTTTTAACGCGCCGCGATTATGAACGCCGAACAAATGAAACGCGCTGCGGCTGAGGCCGCGATTGACTACATCCAAAACGGCGATGTGGTCGGCGTCGGCACCGGCTCGACCGCCGATTTTTTTATCGATGCATTGGCAACGATAAAATCCAAAATCGACGGCGCGGTTGCAAGTTCCGAAGCCAGCGCAAATCGACTGCGCGAATGCGGCATTAAACTGTTGGCGTTAAATCAAACCGGCGCCTTGCCGCTGTACATCGACGGCGCAGACGAAGCGACTCGTCACCTGCATTTAATTAAAGGCGGCGGCGGCGCCTTGACGCGCGAAAAAATCATCGCCGCGGCCAGCGAAAAATTCATCTGCATCGCCGACCGCAGCAAATTGGTCGGCGTGTTGGGCGCGTTTCCGTTGCCGATTGAAGTCATCCCGATGGCGCAAAGTTTAATCGCCCGCCACCTCGCCGCACTCGGCGGACAACCCGAATTGCGCGACGGCTTTGTCACCGACAACGGCAACATTATTTTGGATGTGCGCAACCTCGACCTCAAAAACCCGCCGCAAACCGAACGACAATTAAACCAATTGCCCGGCGTGGTCACGGTCGGCTTGTTCGCCTTGCGCGCGGCGGATGTGTTGTTGCTCGGCGGCGAAGACGGCGTCGAAGTGTTGCGCGGCGAATAATGTTGCGGCGTGGATGGTGCAGTGAATGGCGTTGCGACAGTGGATAGCGAAGTGAATAACGCTGCGACAGTGAATAACGAAGTGCATAACAAAGTGACGCTGAATAACGATGCGATAAGTCAACGACGTTACGCAACGTTGTACGGCTACGCTTTTTGCACGCGAAAATAAAACTCACCGTCGCGACAACTCGACTCGAGCAGTTGATGCCCGGTTTGCGCCGCAAACGCCTCGAAATCCTTGACCGCGCCGGGGTCGGTCGCGCGCACGCCAAGCACTTCGCCGGACGCCATTTCGCCGAGCGTTTTTTTGGCGCGCAACAGCGGCAACGGGCAATTCAATTGACGCGCATCCACTTCGCGCGTTGTCTTAATCATTGTCGCCTTAGTCATTATGTTGTTGTGCCATCGTTTTAATTTTAATAAGTTAACTCTTTATTAATGAGTCAACTTAATCGCCACGGTTTAATGTTAAACCAAAATTAATGTTAACCCAAAACCCGCCGAGTCAAACGCGCGCAAATTGCGTTATAGTGTCGGCAGTATAGCAAACGACTGTCGCGATGAACGCATCCGCCCCCCGCCGCGTTGCCCGGACAACAATCGCCGCATTGGCCGGCGCATTGGTTGCGTTGGTTGCGGTCGTCGCCGCCGAAGACCTGCCGGAATTGGGCGACGGCTCGACGTTAATTTTGTCGCCGACCGACGAAGACGCGATTGGGCGCAATTTTTTGCGTTTGTTGATTTGCCATCCCGGCTCGGTCGATGGGCTTGATAAAGACGGGCGCGAATTAATCGACGACCAACCGTGCTTCGCCGGCAATGTCACCGACGCCGAACTGCTCGCCTATCTCAATCGACTCGGCGCGGCGATTGCATCCCACGCCGATTTGCGCGAAACGCGCATCAGCATTCACTTGGTCAATCAAGCCGGGCTGAACGCCTTCACCGTGCCCGGCGGACACATCACCTACAACACCGGCCTGCTGCTCGCCGCCGACAACGAAGGCGAATTGGCCGCGGTGATGGCGCATGAAATCGCGCACATCTCACAACGCCATCTGCCTCGATTGCTGGCCAAAATGGAGGGCGGCAAATTGCCGGCCGCGGCCGCGATTTTGGCGGCGTTGGTGGTCGGCGGACAACAAGGTTTGGCCGGCTTGGCCGCGGCCAATGCATTGTTGTTGTCGAATCAACTCGCCTATACGCGCGGCTTCGAACGCGAAGCCGACGCCATCGGCATCAAGTTGCTGGCCGAATCCGGCTATGACCCGAACGCGATGGTCGAGTTTTTTGAAAAACTCGAACGCGCCGGCGGCTACGGCGACGAACTGCCGGAATTTTTGCGCACGCATCCGCTGTCGTTTGCGCGCATGGCCGCGGCCGAAGATCGCGCCGCGCAATTCGCCGATGTTGTGCACACGCATTCATCGCGCGATTTTTTCTTTGCGCGCGCAAAAATCCGCGCGTTGTTTGCACCGCGCGGCATCGACAACTCGCCGGCCTATTTCGAATCGCGCATCGCTGAAACCGAAGGCGATGAACGCGACGCCGCGATTTATGCATTGGCGTTGGTGCAAGGCGCGAAGCGTCAATACGACCGCGCGCGCATGACGCTGGCGCCGTTGTTGGCCGCGCATCCGACGCAACTTGCCCTGCAAATCGCGCGCGCCGAGATTGATTTGGCGGCCGGCAACCCCGGCGCGGCGACGGCGCGCTACGCCGAATTGGTCGAAGCCAATCCGCAAGCCGCGTATCTGACCTATTATCAAGCCGAAGCCCTGCTCGCCAACCGCGACGCGCAAACCGCCAAGCGCGTCATCCGCCGTCAATTGCGCCGCCACAAGGAAATGTTCACGCTCTATCCGCTGCTGTCGAAAAGCAACAGCCGCCTCGGCAACCCGGCGGAATCCTATCAAGCCTCGGCCGAATTTCACGCCGCGCTCGGCGAATACGACAAAGCGGTCGCGACGCTCAAGCAAGCGTTGCGCGCCAGCGACGAAGACGGCTATCTGTATGAAAGCATCAGCGCGCGATTAAAAGGCATCGAAGAAATCATCGAACAAAAACAAAAACAATTGACGCAATGATGCGGTTGGGTGCGGCAATTTTTAATGAACATCGCCATTCGCGCCATCAATCGCCGCAAATTACTTTTGCCATTCGGGCGCGGCGATGTTAATCGACGCCGACGATGCGCGCGCCTTGAACGCAGACGCATAGACCAATTCATAATCGACCGTCAATTCACCGCGCGCATCGCGCAATTCATCCAAGGCGCGACAATAACGCGCGAAACGATTTTTGCCGGTCAACGTTTTGCGCCGCGCCGCCAACACATTAACCAACCCGGCGGCGCGCAAATCATCATGCAACGCAAGACGCGGATAATTCACCCGCACCCGGTCGACATCCAACACCGTGCGCACAAAACCGCTTTGCGCAAGTTGGTCGCCGATGAGATGCATATCGGCAAACGGATGAACATGCGCCAATTCATCGACGCAACGCCATGCATCGCAAATCTGTTGCAGCGTATCCGGGCCAAGCGTGCACAACAACAGCGGCGCATCTTCGCGCAACAATCGATGCGCGGCGGCAAACAAATATTGCGGCGCAAACCACGCGGCTTGCACCACCACGCACAACCCGTCCCATTGCCCATCCGGCAATGCATCGAGTGCCTGCGGCGAATCCAACATTGAAACGCGCGTGACATCGACATCGGGCAATGCACACGCGGCGGAATTAAAATCCACCCACACTACGCGCGCTTTATTTTTATTTTTACTTTTATTTGCACTTTTGTTTGGGCTTGTACTTGCACTGTTACTGTTACTTACATCATCCGCGCACAATGCCCAACGCGCCCGCAATTCGCGCCGCACCGGCTCGAGCAGATAATCCATCGCTTCGCGGCGATGCGGTTTGTGAGACAGTGAATGAAGGTCAAGTTGCAAAACGATTAACGCTGCGGACTTAATGATGGTGCGACGGTGACGACGGCGGATTATGCATCGACCGCACGGTTAAATGTGGCGCAAATTTAATTGCCGAACATTGCATCGCGCAATGATGCGAATATAAATGTAAATGCAAGTGTAAGCGTGAATTCGAATGCAAATGCGAATGTGATTGTGATTGTGATTGTGAAAAAATTAACCAACATCAAATGGCATCGCGCGTTGTTCGATGCATTATTGCCGCCGCGTTGTGCGTTGTGTGCGGCGGTTGCATCCGGCGGGTTTTGCGGTGATTGCCGTGAATTGTTGCCGTGGATTGCGGCGGCGTGTGAAATTTGCGGCGCCGAGATGCAGGTCGCCGGCGTATGCGGCGAATGTCTCGCCCACCGTCCGCATTACGACCACGCGGTGATTCCGTTTCGCTATCGCGCGCCGATTGCCGGACAGATTCAAACGTTTAAATATCAAGACCGATTGCGCAATGTTGCGCCGCTCGCCGCCGGCATTTGCGCGCGCGTATGGCAACAACCGACCGCAACGCCGCTGCCCGATGTCATCGTGCCGGTGCCGCTGCATCAAAAACGGTTGCGCCAACGCGGCTTCAATCAGGCGTTGTTGTTGGCGCACGCGGTTGGCGATGAACTTGGCGTCGATGTCAACGGCGATTGGTTGGCGCGCGTTAAACACACCAAAACGCAAACCGGACTCGGCAAACGCGCGCGCGCCGAAAATGTGCGCGGTGCATTTGTCGCCGCCAACCACCCGCCGCCGTTTGTCGCGTTAATCGACGATGTGGTCACCAGCGGCAGCACGGTCAACGCCTGTGCGCGCGCATTAAAAAACGCCGGCGTGGAATCCGTCGGCGTATGGGCGGCGGCGCGCACTTGATGTGCGCAAGTAAACGGTGAGTGATGAGTGACGAGGAACGAGTAAAAAGTGACGGGGAAAGTTAAGTGACAAATAACGTGCACTTAACAATTAACAGTCACAATAAACTGTGAACAATAAATGGGGGATGGCAAATGAAAAACAACAAACAACAAACAACGAACGGCGAATTAAACCACCAACCCTTACGAAGACTTAAAAACAAACTTGCCGTTTTGATAACTTGCGTTGACCGTCCCGCCCGGCGCAATTTTGCCGGTTAAAATTTGTTGCGCCAGCGGATTTTCGAGTTCATTTTGTATCGCGCGTTTAAGCGGGCGCGCGCCGAACACCGGGTCAAAACCAATCTCAGCCAATTTGGCGAGCGCATCATCGGACACCTGCAAAGTAATGTCGCGTTGCGCAAGCCGCGCGCGCAGATAATCCAATTGAATTTTGGCGATTTGGGTTAACTGCTTGCGGTCGAGCGGATGAAACACGACCAACTCATCGATGCGATTGACAAACTCCGGACGAAAATGCGCGCCGACCGCATCCAACACCAATTGTTTTAATTGCGCCTGCGTGGTTTTGCCGGCGCTTGCCTGAATTAAATCCGAACCAAGATTCGAAGTCATAATCACCACCGTGTTGCGAAAATCCACGGTGCGCCCGTGGCTGTCGGTCAACCGACCGTCATCCAACACCTGCAGCAAAATGTTAAACACATCGGCGTGCGCCTTCTCGACTTCATCCAACAAAATCACCGCGTACGGACGCCGCCGCACCGCTTCGGTCAACTGCCCGCCCTGTTCGAAGCCGACATAGCCGGGCGGTGCGCCGATGAGTCGCGCGACCGAATGCTTTTCCATAAACTCGGACATATCGATGCGAATCATCGACTGTTCGGAATCGAATAAAAATTCGGCAAGCGCGCGGCACAATTCGGTTTTGCCGACGCCGGTCGGGCCCAAAAATAAAAACGAACCATACGGACGATTGGCGTCCGACAAGCCGGCGCGCGAACGACGGATTGCATTGGCGACCGCATCCACGGCTTCGTTTTGCCCGACCACGCGTTGATGCAAATGCGTTTCCATCGCCAACAATTTTTCGCGTTCGCCGGCCAACATCTTGGCGACCGGAATGCCGGTCCAGCCGGACACCACTTCGGCAATCTCCTCTTGATTGACGCGGTTGCGCAACAGCGTTAATTCGCGCGCATCCAATTCGCCGGCGGCGGCGAGTTGTTTTTCCAACTCGGGGATTTTGCCGTATTGCAATTCCGACATCCGCGCCAAATCGCCGCCGCGTTGTGCAGCGGCCATCTCGATGCGCGCGCGTTCGATTTCCTCCTTAATGTGTTGCGCGCCATGCACCGCCGATTTTTCGGCGTTCCACACCTCCTCCAAATCGGCGTATTCGCGCTCCAATTTTTCAATCTCGGTTTGCAGGTCTTTGAGTCGTTTGACCGAAGCCGCATCGCTTTCCGCGCCAACCGCTTCGCGTTCGATTTTTAACTGAATCAAACGACGCTCGAGTCGGTCCATCGATTCCGGCTTGGAATCGATTTCCATTCGAATGCGGCTGGCCGCTTCGTCGATTAAATCAATCGCCTTGTCCGGCAGATTGCGGTCGGTGATGTAGCGATGCGACAGGGTCACCGCGGCGACAATCGCCGGGTCGGTGATGTCGACGCCGTGATGCACTTCATAGCGTTCCTTCAAGCCGCGCAAAATCGCAATCGCATCTTCGACATTCGGTTCATCGACCAACACCTTCTGAAAACGCCGCTCCAAAGCCGCGTCCTTTTCGATGTGTTGACGATATTCATCCAACGTGGTCGCGCCGACGCAATGCAGTTCGCCGCGCGCCAAGGCCGGCTTTAACATGTTGCCGGCGTCCATTGCGCCTTCGGCCGCGCCGGCGCCGACCATCGTATGCAGTTCATCGATGAATAAAATGATGCGCCCTTCGTGCTTGGCCAAATCGGCGAGCACCGCCTTCAATCGCTCTTCAAACTCGCCGCGATATTTTGCCCCGGCCAACAGCGCGCCCAAATCCAACGACAACACGCGCTTGTCCTTAACGCCGTCCGGCACTTCGCCGTTGACGATGCGTTGCGCCAACCCTTCGATAATCGCGGTTTTGCCGACGCCCGGCGGGCCAATCAGCACCGGATTATTTTTGGTGCGCCGCTGCAGCACTTGTATCGCGCGGCGAATTTCATCGTCGCGCCCAATCACCGGGTCGAGTTTGCCCTGCTCGGCGCGTTCGGTAACATCGATGGTGTATTTTTCCAACGCTTGACGTTGCGCTTCGGCGTTCGGGTCATCGACGCTTTGCCCGCCGCGCACATTTTCAATCGCCTTCTCCACGCCGTTTTTGGATGCGCCGGCGTCGCGCAAAATTTTCCCCAACGCATCGCGCGCATCCACCGCCGCCAACACAAACAATTCGCCGGCGATGTATTGGTCGTTGCGCTTCTGCGCAAGTTGGTCGGTAACATTAAGCAATTTGGTTAACGCACCCGACAGATGCACTTCACCGTCATTGCCGTCCACTTGCGCAAGTTGCTCCAACCATTCACCCAACGCCGAACGCACGCGGTCAACATTAACGCCGCTTTGCGCCAGCAAAGACCGCGCACCGCCGCCTTGTTGGTCGAGCATCGCCAACATTAAATGCGCCGGCTCAATAAACTGATGATTGCGCCCCAGCGCAACGCTTTGCGCATCGGCCAACGCTTGTTGAAACTTGGTGGTGAATTTATCAATTCGCATAATATTTTAATGGGGCGCAATGCGCGGGGTTCAAGTGGGCGTCGGCAAGTATACGCGAGGTTGACGGCAATGCCATTGTCGTCGTTTTTTTTTATGTCGGTACGGCCGATTGACGGCGGCGGGCAAATCGAGTAACTTCGATATCAGTTGGTCAGGCGCGCCGATGTTTTTTACTTGACGCGTTTGGCAAACATCCAACCCCTGATTTGAATCGCACACCGCCAATGACAAAATCCGTCAACAAGTTATTCGTCGGCGACAATCTCGATGTGATGCGCGGGTTAAACTCGGGCAGCGTCGATTTAATTTATCTCGACCCGCCGTTTAATTCGAAACGCATTTATTCCGCGCCGATTGGCATAGGTAAAACCGACGCCAAAGGCAAGCGCAAAAAAGTCGAGGCGAAGTTCCACGATATTTGGACTTGGGATGACGATGTCGATGTGCGGCTGCTCGCCTACGCCGACGACCACGCCGAATTGTTTACTTATATTCAAAGCGTCGGCAAGATTCACGGTTCGGCGATGAAGGCGTATTTAACTTTTATGGCGCAGCGCATTATTGAAATGCGGCGCGTATTAAAAAAAACGGGAAGTTTGTATTTACACTGTGACCCAACCGCAAGCCATTATCTTAAATTGATTTTGGATTATGTGTTTGGCAAAAACAATTTTCGCAACGAGATTGTTTGGAATTACCGCAGATGGCCGGCCAAGCAACAAAACTTCCAACGGATGCACGATGTGATTTTTCGTTACTCCGTGGACGAACAAATCACGTGGAACCAACTTTATGAACCGCTTGCAGAAACCACACTTAAAGCGGACGGCGGCAAAAAAATACTCAATGTATTCGATGAAGAAGGGGTCAGAAAGCGCGGCACCAAAACGGGCGAGGAATCGCCTGGCGCGCCCATGCGCGATGTGTGGGATATTGGCATTCTTTCACCGACCGCCAAAGAACGCACCGGCTATCCAACGCAAAAACCGCTTGCCCTGCTCGACCGTATTATCAGAGCCAGCAGCAACGCCGGCGACATGGTGATGGACCCGTTTTGCGGCTGCGCGACCACCTGCGTCGCCGCGCAAAACCTCGGACGCAATTGGATTGGCATCGATGTCAGCGATGTCGCGGTTAATTTGGTGACCGACCGATTGAGTTACACCGACGATGTACAAAACCTGTTCACCGATTTCGACGCGATTGCAACCCTGCCGGCGCGCACCGATTTAAAAATACTTAATTGGGACAACAAGAAAGCGCGCAAACATTTTTTTAAAACCCAAGAGGGCAAGTGCAACGGTTGCGGCGTGCAGTTCCCCGAACCGCGACACTTTCATGTCGACCACATTTATCCCAAATCGAAAGGCGGGGCACGGGTGTTGGAAAACTTGCAGTTGCTGTGCGGCAGTTGCAATTCCATCAAGGGCGACCGTCCAATGGAATATTTAAACGCCGTCCTAAAAAGACGCAAGGCAAAAATCCAAATGTATTAACCGATGCATCAATTGGCAAATGGATTAACGCGGATTGACGACGGCGGGCAAATCGAGTAACTTCGATATTAAGTTAGTCAAGCGCGCCGATTAATTTTTACTTGACGCGTTTGGCAAACATCCAACCCCCTTATTCGAAGCGCATCCACCGCCAATGACAAAATCCGTCAACAAGTTATTCGTCGGCGACAATCTCGATGTGATGCGCGGGTTGAACTCGGGCAGCGTCGATTTAATTTATCTCGACCCGCCGTTTAATTCGAAACGCATTTATTCCGCGCCGATTGGCATAGGCAAAACCGATGCCAAAGGCAAGCGTAAAAAAGTCGAGGCGAAGTTTCACGATATTTGGACTTGGGATGAAGATGTCGATGTGCGGTTGCTTGCCTACGCCGAGGAGCACGAAGATGTGTTCGCCTATATTCAACTGGTCGGAAAATTTCACGGCGCGGCGATGAAGGCGTATTTGACCTTTATGGCGCAACGGATTATCGAGATGCATCGGGTGTTAAAAGACAGCGGCAGTTTGTATCTGCATTGCGACCCGACCGCCAGCCATTATCTTAAGTTGCTGTTGGATTATGTGTTCGGCAAAAACAACATGCGCAATGAAATTGTTTGGCATTACAACAAGTGGACCAACGCCGCCTCGTTCTTTCAACGCAACAACGACGTGATTTTGTTTTACCGCAAAAGTGAAAACGCAATCTTCAACAAACAGTATGCAGTCACCGAGCACAAGGCGCGCGTATTGGAACGCGGGTTTGATTCCAACATTGTCAACGGCACTCGGCAATTGCTGGTGTACGATAATGAACGCGCCGCCGACAAAATTAAGGAAAAAAACTATGATGTGTTGGTCGATATGACCAACAAGCCGGAAGGCGTTGCAATTTCGGCGGTGTGGAATGACATCAAATATTTATCGAGTTCATCCAGAGAACGCACCGGCTACCCGACGCAAAAACCGCTTGCCTTGCTTGACCGCATCATCCAAGCATCGAGCAACAAAGGCGACATGGTGATGGACCCGTTTTGCGGTTGCGCAACCACCTGCGTCGCCGCGCAAAATCTCGGGCGCAATTGGATTGGCATCGATGTCAGCGATGTCGCGGTTAATTTGGTGACCGACCGATTGAGTTACACCGACAACATACAAAACCTGTTCACCGATTTCGACGCGATTGCAACCTTGCCGGTGCGCACCGATTTAAAAAAATTCGATTGGAGCAAAGAAAAAGTGCGCAAACATTTTTTTAAAACCCAAGAGGGCAAATGCAATGGTTGCGGCGCGCAGTTCCCCGAACCGCGTCACTTTCATGTCGACCACATTTATCCCAAAGTAAAAGGCGGTCCATGGGCGAAGGAAAATCTGCAGTTGCTGTGCGGCAGTTGCAATTCCATCAAGGGTGACCGTCCAATGGAATATTTAAACGCCGTCCTAAAAAGACGCAAGGCAAAAATCCAAATGTATTAATCGCGTTTCACATCCCCGCGCGCAGCAATGCGTTTTTCGCGCGCATCGGCTTTAACCGCAATCGTCATCTCGCCAAACAACACCTGCTTTAAAAACCGCGCCGCGAACAACAAAAGTTTATCCTCATCCGCGCACAACTCGGCGCGGGCGGAAGCCGGCACATCAAACACATCGGCGAAACCTTTGCTGTTAATAAAGTCGCGGAAGTTGTCCAAATCATAACTGCACATATCGAACAACTGCAGCGAACGCGCGCTGGGGGCGCCGACCGTCGGGCCGGACGAGCGTTTCTTTAACACAATGTCGCGCCACGCGCGATTCATTGCGTCGTATTTTTCCAACCCTTGCGCTTGACGATATTCACCGACGCTTTGCGTGCGCGGTTCATCGTGACCTTTGCAATGCGGTTCTTTAACGATGAAATAAATGTCGTCGACCTGCGCGCTTTTGGCGCGGCGCACGCCCATTGCGCCGAGCGCGTAATAGCGGCATGCACTCGGGCGGTCTTCATATACGCTGCAGCCGGCTTCGGTTAAAAACGCGCATTCGGCGCCGCCCGGTTTGGTCGCCATCTTCAGCCCGGGCATGCCGTGTCCGTCCATCGCAAACGGCGTCGTATATCTCGCCACCCATTGCGATGACGTTAACTTGGCGCGGCGTTTTAGGCGGGCGATGTCGTACGGCAATAAAGTGATGTCGATGTTGCGACAGCAGGCGTTAAAACACGACACGCCTTTGTGACAATCGAATTGAAATCGGCTGTCGGCGCGCAACTCGACCGGGTCTATCGGACTCGGCGGCGGCGCATCGTTCGATGCGTTGTTGTTGGCTGCATTGTTGGGTCGGTCGGCGGACATAATTTTTGCGGGTTAACAAACGGGTTAACAAAGTTTAAAGTTAAACGCCGCTTGTTGCGCGGCATAACAAGGTAAAATGCCGCCATCATAACCGCACCTGTGCGCACTTGGCAATTTGTCCGCGATGACCCTCGAAGTGATTATTATGGCGGCCGGCGAAGGCACGCGCATGCGCGCATCGCGCGCCAAGACGTTGCATATCATCGGCGACAAACCGATGCTGTGGCATGTGTTGTGCGCGGCCAATGAATTGCGCCCGACGAAAATGCATATCGTCGTCAGCCGCGCGCACGGTGATGCAGTCAAGGATGCGATTGCGCAACTCATCGACCAACAACCCGAAGACGCGCGCAGCGAAACCAAACACAGCGAAACCAATCGCATCGACGCCAATCGAATTGGTTGGGCGACTCAATCGAAATCGCTCGGCACCGGACACGCCGCCAATCAAGCGATGCCGGCGGTGGCGCGCGATGCAATCGTGTTGTTGTTGTACGGCGATACGCCGTTGTTGTCGGCAAACACGCTTGCGCCGTTGACCGCAACCGCCGCCGACAACAAACTCGCATTGCTGACCGCCGAGCCCGACGACCCCAACGGGCTTGGACGCATCGTGCGCAATGCGCGCAATCAAGTGATTGGCATCGTCGAACAACGCGATGCAACCGCCGCGCAATTAAACATCGGCGAATGCAACACCGGCGTCATCGCCGCGCCGGCGGAATTTTTGGCGCGCGCGCTCGATGCGCTCGACAACAACAACGCGCAGAAGGAATTTTATTTAACCGACATCGTCGCGCGCGCCGCTACGGACGGCATCGACATCATCGCGCAACAACCGGCGCACATCGCCGACGCCTTGGGCGTCAACACGCCGCTGGATTTGGCGCGCGCCGAGCGCGTGTTTCAATTAAAGTGCGCGCATCAATTGCTTGCCGACGGCGTGCGATTGCGCGATGCCGCGCGGTTTGATTTGCGCGGGCGCGCGCAATTCGGGCGCGATTGCGAAATCGATGTTAATGTGTTGTTGGTCGGCGAAACCGCGTTCGGCGACGGCTGCACCATCGGCGCCAACTGCATCGTGCGCAACAGCCGCATCGGCGACGGCTGCACTATCGACGCCAACTGCATAATCGACAACGCGCACATCGGCGCGCGCTGTCGCATCGGCCCGTTTGCGCGATTGCGCCCGCACAGTGAATTGGGCGATGAAGTGCATGTCGGCAACTTTGTCGAAATTAAAAACAGCCGACTCGACGACCGCGCCAAAGCGAATCATTTAAGTTACATCGGCGACGCCGAAATCGGCGCCGGCGGCAACATCGGCGCCGGGGTGATTACCTGCAACTATGACGGCGCCGACAAACACCGCACCCGCATCGGCGCCGATGTGTTTGTCGGCTCGAACAGTCAATTGGTTGCGCCGCTTTCCATCGGCGACGGCGCAACCATCGGCGCCGGCTCGACTGTAACGCGCGATGTGCCGGCATCGACCTTGTCCGTGGCGCGCGCACGCCAACGCAATGTAACCGGCTGGACGCGCCCAACGAAAAAACCCGCGCGTAAATAATTCGATATCGTTATCGATGGTGACTTTGACAGTGACATCGAATTCGAATTTGACTTTAAAATCGACATCAACATCGACCTCGAATTAATTTTGTGCGCAATTGAGCAATTATGTTTACGCAAACAATTTTGTTTATTTTTTTATTTATTTTTTTTGTTCACTTTGTAACGACTGTGTTAAAACCATCATCATGAATTCCACAACATCAACTCACCGCAACCGCTTTATGCGGCGCAACTCATGTGCGGCATAGTCGGCGCAGTCGGTGCGCGTGATGCATTGCCGGTGTTGTTGGACGGCTTAAAGCGTCTCGAATATCGCGGTTATGATTCCGCCGGCATTGCCGTCATCGACGCCAATCAACAACTGTGTCGAGTGCGCAGCGTCGGCAGAATCGCCGAATTGGAACGCGCCTTGTCCAACGCCGAAGCAATGCACGGCACAATCGGCATCGCCCACACCCGCTGGGCAACGCACGGCGCACCGAGCGAAAGCAACGCCCACCCGCACATGAGCGGCGATTCGCTGGCGTTGGTGCATAACGGCATCATCGAAAATCACGAAGCGTTGCGCGCCGCGCATTTGGCTGACGGGGTGGCGTACGCATCGCAAACCGACACCGAAGTCATCGTCAATGAAATTCATCGACGCATGCGCGACGGCTTGGATTTACTCGAGGCGGTCAAGGCGACCGTCGCCGTGCTCGAAGGCGCGTATGCAATCGGCGTGGTCAGCGCCGACCAACCCAATCGATTAATCGGCGCGCGCCACGGCTCGCCGTTGGTGGTCGGCATCGGCGAAAGTTGCGCATACATTGCATCGGATATGTCCGCGTTGGTCGCCCACACCCGCGATTTTTATGTGCTCGAAAACGGCGACATCGTCGACATCAATCTCGATGCGCTTGGCGATGTTGACAATGTTGACGGCGACAACGTTAATAACCGTGTCGGTAACAACAACGATAAAAGTGACGATAAAAGTAACGGTGACAACAAAAATAAACGCGGCGCAAAAAGTAACGATGACGCGACCGACGCGACCGACCAATTCATCCGCATCATCGACCACGCCGGCAATCGTCAACGGCGCGAAGTGCGCGTTTGTTCATTGACCGCCGATGCGATTGAATTGGACGGCTATCGACATTTTATGTCCAAGGAGATTCATCAACAGAGCGCGGCGATTGCCAACACCTTGCAGGGGCGCATCAGCGCAACGCGATTGTTGGAGGAATGTTTCGGTGCGCGCGCGGCGGCGATTTTTGACCGCGTGCGCGCGGTGCGCATTTTGGCGTGCGGCACCAGTTATCACGCCGGCTTGGTTGCGGCGTATTGGTTTGAACATTACGGCGTGCCGTGTCGAGTCGAGATTGCCAGCGAGTTTCGTTCGCGCCGCCACGCCGTCGAGCCGGATTGTTTGGTGGTCACCTTGTCGCAATCCGGCGAGACCATCGACACTTTGGCAGCATTGGAAATCGCCCAACAACAGGGCTTCGGCGAATGCCTGACGATTTGCAACTCACCGGAAAGTTCGTTGGTGCGCGCATCGACGCTGGCGTTAATCACCCACGCCGGACTCGAAATCGGCGTGGCATCGACCAAGGCATTCACGACGCAATTGGCGGCGTTGCGATTGTTGGTGATTGCGCTCGGGCGACGCTTTGGATTGACGCGCGCCGATGAGGCGCGATTGATTGGCGAGTTGCGCGAATTGCCGGCCAAGATTGAAAAGGTGCTTGCGCTCGAATCGCAAATCGCCGAAATCGCCGAACAATTCGCCGATAAACAACACGCCCTGTTTGTCGGACGCGGCGCGCATTATCCAATCGCGCTCGAAGGCGCGCTGAAGTTAAAGGAGATTTCCTACATCCACGCCGAAGCCTATCCAGCCGGCGAATTAAAACACGGGCCGTTGGCGTTGGTCGACGCCGACATGCCGGTGGTGTCGGTTGCGCCCAACGACCGGTTGCTGAGCAAACTTAAATCCAACATCGAGGAAGTGCGCGCGCGCGGCGCCAAGTTAATTGTGTTCGCCGACCGCGAATCCAAAATCGCGGCCGGCGACAATGTGCAGGTCATCGATGTCGCCGCGGTCGACAGTTCAATCGCGCCGATTATTTTCACCATCCCGCTGCAATTGCTCGCCTATCACGCGGCGTTAATTAAAGGCACCGACGTCGACAAACCGCGCAACTTGGCGAAGTCGGTTACGGTCGAGTGAACCGTCGCCAACAAATTTATCAAGTCGTTAAACGAATCCCGCGCGGACGGGTTGCAAGTTACGGGCGGATTGCGCGCAAACTTGGCAGTACAGCGCGCGAAGTCGGCTATGCAATGGCGGCCGCGCCCGATGATGTGCCGTGGCAACGCGTGTTGAACAGTCAAGGCAAAATTAGCGCGCGCCGAGACGGCGGCGACGGTGAAAGCCGCCAACGCCGCAAGTTGACAGATGAAGGCGTGGTGTTCGACAACGCCGGGCGCGTCGATTTCGAACGCTTCGGCTGGCGCGAACGCGCCGCACCGCGCATTGTGCTGACCACCGGCGAACCGGCCGGCGTCGGCCCCGACATCGTCCTGCGCGCGGCCGATGCATTCACCGCGCGCGTGGTCGCCGTCGGCGACATCGATATGTTGCGCGCGCGCGATTCGACTGTGCAAATCGAACCGTATGATGAAGCGCAAGATGAAATGCATGATGATGGGTACGACGAAGTGCCCGATGAAGTGCGCGACGAAGTGCATGGCGCATCGACAAATCCGCCGGGAAAGTTGTCGGTGATTCATCGTCCCTGCAAACAAAAAGTGGTCGCCGGTCAATTGAATGAAAAAAACGCGCGCTATGTGCTTGACTGCATCGATACTGCGGTCGATTTATGTTTGGCGTCGCGATTCGATGCAATGACCACCGCGCCGGTGCATAAGGAAATCATCCATCGCGCCGGGTTTGATTTTCGCGGACACACCGAATGGATTGCGGCGCGATGCAATGCCGCCGCGCCGGTGATGATGTTGGCAAACGACGACTTGCGCGTTTGTTTGCTGACCACGCATCTTGCGCTCGGCGATGTCGCGCGCAACATCACCGCAACAAAATTGCGCGACGCGCTCGATGTGATTGACGCCGAATTGCGCGCGCGCTTTGGCGTCGCCAAACCGACGATTGGCGTATGCGCGCTCAACCCGCACGCCGGCGAAGGCGGGCTGCTTGGCGTCGAAGAAATTGAAATCATCACGCCGACGCTCGATGATTTGCGCCAACGCGGAATGAAGTTAATCGGCCCGTTGCCGGCCGACACCGCATTCACGCCGCAACAACTCGCGCAATGCGATGCGGTGCTGGCGATGTATCACGACCAAGGGCTGCCGGTGATTAAGGCGCGCGGCTTTGGCGAGACGGTCAACATCACGCTCGGGTTGCCGATTGTGCGCACTTCGGTTGACCACGGCACCGCACTCGAATTGGCCGGCGGCGCGCGCGCCGATGCATCGAGTTTAATCGCCGCCGTCGATGCGGCCGCGAAGTTGGCGCGCAACGACGCATGAATCATCATCGCGCGCGCAAACGTTTCGGACAACATTTTTTAACCGACCGCACCGTCGCCGCGCGCATCATCGATGCATTTGCGCCCGTCCGCGGACAACACGTCATCGAAATCGGCGGCGGACGCGGCGCATTGACCGATGCACTTTACGATGCACTCGGACAATTAACCGTCATCGAACTCGACCGCGACTTGGCGGCGCAATTAACCGCGCAACACGCCACCAACAATGTGCGCGTGATTTGCGCCGATGTGTTGGAGGTGCAGTTGCGCGAGTTGGCGATTGATGCGGGTGATGGTAATGTTGGCGACGTTGACAATGTCGTCGACGACAACGTTAATAAAAGTGACGGTGTTGGCAATATTGACTCTGTCATCGACGACAGCGTTAACGTTAACCAAAGTGACAACACGAGTAATACCGATGTAATCGGTAAAAGTAACAATGTCGACAACATTGACTCTGTCGCCGCCGACAACAACAACACCCCCACAAAATTTCGCATCATCGGCAATTTGCCGTACAACATTTCCACGCCGCTGATTTTTCATCTGCTGGGACAACTTGCGTACATTGCCGATATGTTGTTTATGGTGCAGCGCGAAGTGGCGATGCGGTTGGCGGCGACGCCGGGCGAGCGGCATTACGGGCGGCTGTCGGTGATGTGCGCGTTGCATTTGGATTGCGCGCGGCTGTTCGATGTTGAGCCGACCGCATTTGCACCGCCGCCGAAAGTGCAATCCAGCGTCGTGCGCCTGCGCCGCAAATCGCGCGCGCCGATGCCGCGCGATGTCGACGCGTTCGGCGCAATCGTGCAGGCGGCGTTCAGCCAACGCCGCAAAACCTTGCGCAACGCACTCAAAGGAAAAGTGTCGCCGGCACACTTCGCCGCCGCGCAAATCGATTCGACCTTGCGCGCCGAGGTGTTGTCGGTGCAACAGTTCATTGCATTGGCGGATGCGGTTGGCGAATAGCGGTGCGTTGTTCGATGCGATTGTTTTGTTTATTTACCGTGACTTTTACCGTCGAAGTTTATTTATCGACAATTTTTACCATCGATGATTTTTTACCGGTAATTTACACCGTCAATATTTATTGACCGTCGCCATTTGTTTATCGGCGACTGTTACCGTCGATGTTTATTTACTTTCGATAGTTGACGCACCATCGATGTTTCTTATTGGCAACATTTTATTTGTCGACGTTTGAATCATCGACAACCTCACACGATTGCGCAAGGTGTTGCGCGGTTTCGGCAATCCATTGTTCGGCGAGTGCGGTAACCGCGCGCGCGGTTTTGCCGCGCGGGTCAATCGGCGCGCCGATATGCACATCGATGACGCCGCAATGTTTGCGCAATTGATTGCGCGGCCAAAACACGCCGGCATTGTGCGCAACCGGCACAACCGGCGCGCCGGTTTGCACCGCAAGCATCGCCCCGCCCGATTGAAATCGACCGAGTTGCCCGGGGCGACGCCGCGTGCCTTCGGGAAACGCCACCACCCAACGTCCTTCGGCAAGCCGTACGCCGCCTTGCTGCACAAGTTGTTCGAGCGCGCGCATTTTTTTCGCGCGGTCAATTGCAATCGGTCGATTGGCGGCAAGCCCCCAGCCAAAAAACGGAATCCACAACAACCGCTTTTTTAAGATGTACGACTGCGGCGGAAAAATTAACTGAAAGCAAAGCGTCTCCCACGCCGATTGATGATTCGCCATCAACACCGCCGGACGATGAACATTAATAAGGTTCTCCAAACCGGTCACTCGATAAGTCAACCGACACAGATATTTAAGCGACCAAATATTAAACCGCGCCCACCACGCAATCAACCGCGCCCGCCGCATCGACGACATCCATAAACACGCCAACGCCAGCGGGCAAATCAACACCGCGCTAATCGCTTGCCCAAACACAAACAACAACGAACGCCAATACATTTGTCGGTCGGTTAATAACGGTTAATCAATTGCGCCGGCACAAAACGATTGCGCCGATGTTACTGCGCACCAAAATAACCAATCAGCAACGACGCCAAGGCGCCGACATGCACCAGCATAATCGCCCGGTCCTTCCACAAAACACCGACGATAAACCACAACACAATGCCGACGATAAAGACAAAAATATTGTACGGCACCAAGTTAAACCCGGTCATGCCATAGCCGACCAGTTGCACAAAGGTCGCCACCCACTTGACTGTATCGGTCATCGTTTGCTCCGTGGATTGGATTCGATTGGATTGAATTAATTGCCCGTCGCCAACACACAAAACCGCGCGACATCGCGACGATGCATTGGGACGGGATAAGTTAAGGACGGTTTATAACACAAACCATCTCCATCGTTAACCCGCGCGAGTCCTTTGCGGGCGCAGTCGGCAATGTTCGATATCCTTTTTCATAACCGATTTTTGCGGTGAGCGCCGCCGCCAATGCATCCAACACATCATCATAGGCAACCGTTTTGCGCGGATGTTCGCGGAGCGATTTGTTGTATATCGCGTCGATATTTAACGGGCGTTTCGCATTGAGCGAATAACGCCGCAAAATTTCCAACCGTTCACATCGCCCCTCCATTTTTCTTTTGCCGTACGCAAGCGGGACATCACCGTTTAACGCCCAAAAGCAAACCTCCGGATGCACTTCGCGGAAAAAGTTTTCTGATTCATTGCCGCGCATAAAGCCATCGACCTCGGCGATTTTTTTCATAATCGCCAACGATTGTTTCGACAAACTGCGTCCGGTGATTTGATGGTTTACTTTCTTTGCCGCTTCTTCACCACAGGCGGAAAACACTTCGAGCGCGCAACGACAAGGCGCGGGAAACACACTGCTGCTTCTCGACTCGATACACCGCCTTGCCTCGACATCGCAAGTTCTTTCTTCATCGTTGTTACTCAACCCAATGGGAATGTCAATCAACGCAATTTTCGCGCCGCGTTTTTTCAACTTCGAATGCACATCGATGATGTCCGCGGCAACCAAAGAACAGTGGTCGCCTGCATTGGTTAACCCAATGCAAAACCAACCGCCCTTACAGCCGTCAATTCCCCAAAAATAAAAATCATCGCTGATTGATTCATCATTCATTAACTTAATGCCCCGCACTGATAAGTTGTTCGACAAACGCCGCCAAATCGTCATACACCGGCACATCGGCAAACGCGGCGAAATCGGCGGCGCCGGCGGCGATGGCTTGCGCGCAGGATTGTCCGTTGCCGGTTTTGACCAGCGCCGGTTTGGCGCCGGCGGCGTGCGCCGCTTGTAAATCGCGGCGGCTGTCGCCGACAAAAAACACCTCGCGCAAATCGCAATTAAATCGTTCAGCCGCTTCGAGCAGCATGCCCGGTTTTGGTTTGCGGCAATTGCAATTGGCGGCGTCATCATGCGGGCAGAAAAAAATCGCGCTGAGTGCGCCGCCGTTGGATTGCAGTTGCTCGAGCATTTTTTGGTGGATGCGGTTTAAGGTGTTGATGCTGTACAACCCTTTGGCGACGCCGGCTTGATTGGTCGCCACGACCACGCGATATTCGGCGCGACACAATTGCGCAATCGCCGCCAAACTGCCGGGCAACGCATGCCATTCGTGTTCGCTCTTGATATAGTTGGACGACTCCGCGTTAATCACGCCGTCGCGGTCCAAAATCACCAGCGGCTTGGACGCCATCAGCGCGCGCCGAATTCGGATACGCGCACGCGCCCGTCAATCATCCGCGCGCTACGTTGATTAATTTTGTTCATCTTTTTGTCAAACGCGCGCGCCAAATCAAAATCGGCGGCGATTGCATTGCCGAGCAACAGGATAAATAAATCGGCGCATTCTTCCGCCAATCGTTCCTTGGATTCGCCTTTGGTAATGCAGGCGGCAATCTCGCCCAATTCTTCGCTCATCAACGCAAGCCGATACACCATATCCTCGCCGCCGTTTTCGGCAAAGCGATGCTTGTGATGAAACGCGCGCACCCGCGCCATCATCGCCGCAAACGAATCGGTTGACGGGTTGTTGGTCGATTCGATTGTCGAATCGATTATCGAATCGGTTGACGAGTTGTTTGCCGGTTCGCTTGCCGAGTCGTTTGTCGATTCGTTTACCGAATCATTCACCGTTTCAGTTGACGAGTCGGTTACTTGTTCATCGTTCATCATATTTATGCCGGTAATAAATCAATGGTGCACAAATCGATTGCGACTCAATTATGCAAGTCAATTGTGCAAATCAACTATGCAACCTATTCGCCGGACGACGGTCGTTCAACCGCCATTTTGGAAATGTCGGCGACTTCAAAAAACAATCGGCGAATCTGCAGCAACAACGCCAGCCGATTGGCGCGTTTGGTTGCGTCGCTGTCCATCACCATCACCTGTTCAAAAAACGCATCGATGGGTTTGGCCAGTTGCGCCAATTCGGTTAAGCCGCGTCGATAATCGCCGGCGGCAAACCAATCGCGCGCGCGCGCATCGACTTTTTGCAGTTGACGCGCCAAGTCGCGTTCGGCTTCATCCGACAACGCCGCCGAGTCGATGGGCGCGGCAATCGGTTCGCCGTTTTGTTTTGCCTTGTTCAACAAATTGGCGATGCGTTTGTTGGCCGCGGCCAACGACGCCGCGGCCGTCGGTTGCTTGGCAAAAAAATGCGCCAACGCCTTGATGCGCAAATCGACATCGAGCGGCTTCGAAGGGCGGCACGCCAACACCGCCGGCAAAGCCTGCGCGCCGCGTTCGGTCGCGGCGTAATAGGCGCGCAGCCGCTCCAACATAAACGCAAACACTCGCGCCGCGATGTCATCATCGACCGCAATGCCTTGCGCGCGATAGCCTTGCGCGGCTTCGTTGAGCAGCGGCGGCAACGCCAACGCCAATTTTTTTTCGATAAGGATGCGCAACACCGCCAACGCCGCGCGCCGCAATGCAAACGGATCCTTGTCGCCGCTCGGCGCATCGCCGGCGCTAAACAATCCGAGCAGCGAATCCAATCGGTCGGCCAAGGCGACGCTTTGCGCAACCGCGCCGCGCGGCAATGCATCGCCGGCGGTGCGCGGCAAATAATGTTGTTCAATCGCGTCGGCGACCGCGCGCGCTTCATCATAGGCAAGCGCGCAATGCCGCCCGATGACGCCCTGCAGTTCGGGGAATTCGCCGACCATGTCGGTCAACAAATCCAATTTGCATAATTGCGCGGCGCGCGCGGTGTGCGTCGGCTCGGCGTCGAGTTGCGCGCCGATGACGCCGGCCAATCGCTCGATGCGCGCGGTTTTGTCGGCCAGCGAACCGAGTTGTTGATGAAACAACACGCGCGCCAATTGGTCGGCGCGCGACTCCAACGGCGCGCGCAAATCGGCGCGCCAAAAAAATTCGGCGTCGGCCAATCGCGCGCGCAACACGCGCTCGTTGCCGCGACGCACGCGGCGCAAATCGCCGTCGAGATTGGCGACCGCGATAAACTTGGGCAACAGTTTGCCGCGCGCATCGCGCAGATGAAAATACTTTTGATGGTCGCGCATCGCCGACACCAACACCTGCGGCGGCAAGGTTAAAAATCGCTTGTCGAATTCGCCGCACAATGCATTCGGCCATTCGACCAATCCGGTCACTTCATCGAGCAATTGTTCATCGTTCGGCGCTTGCGCATCGGCGCGTTTTGCCAGCGCGGCGAGTTGTTTGCCGATGACAGCGCGGCGGCGCGCAAAATCGGCGATAACGAAGCCGCGCGCAAACAACACGCGCGCGTATTGTTCGGCGTCGGGCAGCGACAATGTTTGACGGGTACACAACCGATGCGCATGGGTGACGCGCGCGGCGCGCAAACCAAACGCCGCGAGCGTTAATTGTTGTTTGCCATGCAACGCCGTCACCCAACGCACCGGGCGAATGAATTCAGCGTCGCCATCGCCCCAACGCATTCGTTTGGCAATCGGCAATCGCCGCAACGCTTCGCCAAGCGCAACATCGAGCAACGCCGTCAAGGTCGCGCCGCGCACGCGCGCACGATGCGTCAATCGTTCGCCTTGTTCGCTCGCAAGCGTCTGCAATTGCGCGACCGCCACGCCGCATGATTTGGCAAAGCCGCGCGCCGCGGCGGTGGGTTTGCCGTGTTCATCGAACGCGGCTTGCAGCGAAGGCCCGCGAGTTTCGACCACGCGCGCGGCTTGACGCGCGGCAACTTGCGGCAGCAACGCCGCCAACCGCCGCGGCGATGCGAAAAATTGAAACTGTTGCGCGTCGTCGATAACGCCGGCCTCGACCAATTGTTGCGCCAAGCCGGCGGCGAATGCGCGCGCCAATGCATCTTGTCCGCGCGCCGGCAATTCCTCGACGCCCAATTCAATCAACAACGCGGCGCGATTGGTCGAGTGCTTAGGCGCACGTTTGGTTGTGCGTTTACTTGCGCGCTTCGACGCAGGCTTGGTCGATGCGCGCGCACCGACGGTTTTTTTGCGCACGATTTTTTTCTTCATTGGATTGACGGTGTTCACTTGGTCTTGGTCGCAATCGGCGCGCGCGGAAAGCCGAGTGCTTCGCGCGATTGGTAATAGCGTTTGGCGACGCCGCGCGCCATGTTGCGCACCCGCGCAATGTAACGCGCGCGTTCGGTCACGCCGATGGCGCGACGCGCATCCAGCAAATTAAACAGATGCGATGCATCCAGCGCGCGTTCATACGCCGGCAACGGCAGTTGTTGGTCGAGCAATGTACGGCACATTTTTTCAGCGGCGTCGAATTGCGCGAATAAATCATCGATTGCGGCGTGTTCAAAATTGTACGCCGATTGTTCGATTTCATTTTGCAGATACAAATCGCCGTAGGTATACCGCCCGTGCGCGCCGTCGCACCAAATTAAATCGAACAAGTTGTCGCACCCTTGCAGATGCATCGCGATGCGCTCGAGCCCGTAGGTGATTTCGCCGGTCACCGGACGACAATCCAACCCGCCGACTTGTTGGAAATAAGTGAACTGCGTCACCTCCATTCCGTTTAACCACACTTCCCAACCCAAACCCCAGGCGCCGAGCGTCGGCGATTCCCAATCGTCCTCGACAAACCGCACATCATCCTTTTGGCAATCGACGCCGAGTGCGGCGAGCGAACCGAGATACAACTGTTGAAAATCATCCGGCGACGGTTTAAGCACGACTTGAAATTGAAAATAATGCTGCAGTCGATTCGGATTTTCACCATAGCGTCCGTCGGTCGGGCGGCGCGACGGCTGCACATACGCGGCGCGCAACGGTTCCGGCCCAACCGCAGCCAAAAACGTCGACGGATGAAACGTGCCGGCGCCGACTTCTTTATCGAGCGGCTGCAAAATCGCGCAGCCATTTGCATCCCAATAGCGTTGCAATGCAAAGATGAGTTGTTGGAAAGTCATCGATTGGTTCGAATCAGTATGGCGAGTCATTATTAAGAGTCGTTATTACGAATCATTGTGGCGAGTCATTGTTGCGAATCATTATTGCGCATTTGCCGCCGACGATGCATCCGATGCATCACCGCCGTCGATTGAATCACAAGTGTTGGCGGCATCACAAAACGCGTCAACAAACGCGCGCAACGACTCGAGTGTATCGGTTTTTAACGCAACGCGCATAATCACGCCGCGTTCGGCCAGCACCGCAAAATCGCCGTCGGCTTGCGCCTCGAGCAATTCGCCGAAAGTGTAATCGCGTTCGGGCGCGCGCAATTCATCGGGCGCCGGCGCACACAGTTGAATAAACCGCCCGCGGTTCGCGCCGCCTTTATGCAGTTGACCGGTCGAATGCAAATAACGCGGGCCGACGCCGAGCGTTGCGACCACATCAAGTTGCGCGCCGGCGCGCGCGCAAAGTTCATGCAGCAACGCGGTTATTGCGCGCGATTCGGGCAGATAGGAAAGCGCGGCGAGATAACATTGCGGCGTGATGCTGCGTTGAAAGTGCATCAACAATCGATGCGCATCGATTGGCTTGGACGGGTCGGCGGCGCGCGACAATTTTCGTGACAATGTTCGCGACAATGTTAATGCATATTTATCGGTGCGAAGTTGCGGCGGCGGAAGGTCGACTGCATCGCGGTTGGGTTGGTTGCGCGATGCGCTGCGTTGTTGGATGAAGGCGCGCGTCGCAGATTTGCTGGCGGCAACATCCGGCTGGTCAAACGGATTGACGCGCAGATAAGCGCAGGCGACCGCGACCGCAAATTGCCAATCAAAAAACGCGCCGCCGATTTGTTCGGCATCCGCCAACACCAACCTTCGCGCATGCGGCGGCGCACGCCAATCGGCGTCCTGCGTTGGATGGGCGACGGCGACATCGATGCAATCATCGCGCGGCGGTTGGCTGTGGCGGTCGCCGACTTGCAGCACCGGCACGATGCCGCGCCCTTGTTTGCCGGTGCTCTCGGCGACCAATTGTTCAATCCACATGCCAAACGCGCGCAACGACTCCGGCAGATACAACCGCAATTTGTCGCGACCGTGCGCGGACGCCGATTGCCCGAGCCATTGACCGAGTTGCAATGCCGGATTGTTGGCGACGGCGGCTTGGGTTTGCGCGCAAGCGATTTTTAGATGCGCGCCCAACGCGGTTAACTCGACGCCAAGCAACGCGGCCGGCGCCAAGCCAAAATAACTGAGCGCGCTGTATCGCCCGCCGATGTCCGGCGGATTAAAAAACAGTTGGCTGACTTCGAGCGAATCGCCAAGCGCATGCAGACGCGAATCGCGGTCGGTGATGACGACAAAGCGCGCGCCCGGACGGCTGCATTGCGCGCGCAGTTGCGCGTAAAAAAACGCGAACAAATCGAGCGTCTCGATGGTCTCGCCGGATTTGCCGGCGACCACAAACAAACATCGGCGCAAATCGCGCGAAGCGATGCGCGCGATTTGCGCCGGCTGCGTGCTGTCCAAAATTTCCAACTGCAGATGCACGGCGCGCGGCGCAAACAACGCGGCAAACACCCGCGCCGCCATACTCGAGCCGCCCATGCCAAGCACAATCGCGCGGTCAAACGCGCCGCAATCGACAGCACGATTCGCCCAGGCTTGCAGCGCGACGCCGTGCGCATCCAACCACGCCGCACAATCCAGCCAACCCAATCGCGCGGCGATGGCGGCATGCGTATCCGGCGGCGTTTGCCACAAGGTTGCATCCTTGCGCCACAACCGCGCGGCGATGACGGACGCATCGAGCGGCGCGCGATTCACGGGCGACGCCGTGCGTCGAGTTGCATCGCGCGATTTTTCACCGTGCAATGTTGCATAGTGCGATTTTGTATGGCGCAACTTTGCACTGCGCAACTTTGCATTGCGTAACGTTGCATAAACGCGCGGACGCGGCGATTGTCATTTATAATGATGCGCATAATGGCGCGGCGGCATAAACGCATTTGAGTATAACAAACCGACCGACGCGCGGGTATACTGACATCACTGTCGCTGCCGTCCGCATCGACTGCATCAACACCAACCGCAACGCGAATGTTCGCGGCGACAAAACCATCAACGCAAACGCGATGCAACCATCGACACCTTTGATAAACAACCAACCGCTTCCGCCGGCGGTCACCGATTTGCGCGCGCGCGCCTTGCGCGATTTGCGCGTATCGGTAACCGACCGTTGCAATTTTCGTTGTTCGTATTGCATGCCGCATGATGTGTTCGGGCGCGATTATCGATTTTTGCCGAGCGGCGAATTGTTGCGCTATGAAGAAATCGAGCGGTTGGTGCGCGCGTTCATTCGTTTGGGCGTGCGCAAAGTGCGTTTGACCGGCGGCGAACCGCTGTTGCGCAAAGATTTGGAAACATTAATCGCGCGCTTGGCGCAATTGGGTTTGGATGATTTGGCGGTCACCACCAACGCCTCGCTGCTGACCGCGGCGCGCGCCAAATCGTTGCATACGGCCGGCATCCGCCGCATCAACATCAGTTTGGATGCATTGGATGCGCGCGTCTATCGCAACATCAATCGCATCGATTCGCTCGATGCGGTGTTGCGCGGCATCGATTGCGCATTGGCTGAAGGCTTCGATTCGGTCAAAATAAACATGGTCGTGCAGAAGGGAATCAACAGCGGCGAAATCATTCCGATGGTCGAGAAGTTCCGCGGCAGCGGCGCGATTTTGCGCTTGATTGAATTTATGGACGTCGGCAACCACAACCGCTGGTCGCTCGACCAAGTGTTCACCGCGCGCGAGATGATTGCATTAATTAATGCGCATCATCCGCTTGCGCCGATGTCGCCGAATTATCGCGGCGAAGTCGCCAAACGCTGGCGTTATGTCGATGGGCGCGGCGAGATTGGCGTGATTTCATCGGTCAGTCAACCGTTTTGCGGCGGCTGCGCGCGCGCGCGATTGTCGGCGATTGGCGAGTTATACACTTGTTTGTTTGCGGTGCGCGGCGCGGATTTGCGCGCGGTGTTGCGCGGCGGCGCCGATGACCGCGAATTGCAAACGCGCATCCGCGCCATCTGGCAACAACGCAATGACCAATATTCCGTCGAACGCGCCGAACGCGGCGCGGATGAGTTGCCGCGCGGCGCGCAAAAAGTTGAGATGTCGTATATCGGCGGTTGAGTCGCGCGCGATGTGACAAACAGCGTGAAGGGAAGTGGGACGAAGTGAAGTGAACTGAAGTAAAGCGAAGTGAAATGGGACGGTGCAAAACAAAAACAACTGCGCTAAATAAAGTTAAGTTAAGCAAACAAACCAAATTAAATTAAATCAACCAAAGTTAAATTAAATAAAATAAAACCCAAACGCGTTATTCCCAGCGTTGAAAAATCAGCGAACAATTCGCCCCGCCGAAACCGAAACTGTTGCTCATCGCCGTGCGCACCTCGACATCGTCGCAACGTTCATACGCGATGCGATGCCCGACGGTCGCCTTGTCCGGGTTGTCGATGTTGATGGAGGCGGCGATGAATCCTTCGCGCATCATTATTAACGTGTAAATCGCCTCGTTGACGCCGGCGGCGCCGAGCGCATGCCCGCTGAGCGATTTGGTCGAGCCGAGCCACGGGCGTTGCGTTTCATCGAACACTTCGGCAATCGCCTCGAGTTCGCGCACATCGCCGACCGGCGTGCTGGTGCCGTGCGCGTTGATGTACTGCACCGCTTGGTCGGTTTGCGCGAGCGCTTGACGCATGCAGCGCACCGCGCCTTCGCCGGACGGCTGCACCATATCGAAGCCGTCGCTGGTTGCGCCGTAGCCGGTCAACTCGGCGAGAATTTCGGCGCCGCGTTTTTCGGCGTGCTCGAGCGATTCGAGCACCACCACGCCGGCGCCGCCGGAGATGACAAAGCCGTCGCGGTCAACATCATACGGTCGCGAGGCGCGCGTCGGCGCGTCGTTAAAATTCGCCGACATTGCGCTCATGCCGTCGAACAACACCGACAGCGACCAATGCAATTCTTCGCCGCCGCCGGCCAACACGACATCTTGTTTGCCGAGTTGAATCAACTCGGCCGCGTGGCCGATGCAATGCGCCGAAGTCGCGCAAGCCGAACTAATCGAATACGCCACGCCTTTAATTTTGAGCGCGGTGCCGACGCAAGCGGTGATGGTGCTGCCCATCGAACGCGTAACCATATACGGCCCGACGCGACGGATGCCGCGTTCGCGCAAGGTGTCGGCGGCCTGCACAATGTTTTGCGGCGAGGCGCCGCCGGTGCCGAGGATTAAGCCGGTGCGTTCGCCGCCGACCGCATCAGCCGACAAGCCGGCGTGCGCAATCGCTTCGTTGGCGGCGAGATAACTGTAAGCCGCGGCGTCGCCCATAAAGCGCAATGTCTTGCGGTCGATGAGCGATTCGGTGTCGAGGTGGATTGCGCCATGCACGCAACTGCGCATGCCCAAATCGGCGTAGGTTTGACTAAACTCGATGCCGGAACGGCCGGCGCGCAACGCCGCGCACACTTCGCCGGCGTTGTTGCCGAGGCTGGAAACAATGCCGTAGCCGGTGATGACGATTCGTTTCATTGTGGTCGATGCCCGAAAACATGCGCGGCGCAAACCCGCGCGTTAAAAACCGTCGAGATTGCTGAACAATCCAACGCGCAAATCCTTGCACAAAAACACCCGCCGACCGTCGACCGCGACTTCGCCGTCGGCGATGCCCATAATCAACTTGCGCATAATCACGCGCTTGAAGTCGATTTGATAGGTGACCTTTTTGTGTTGCGGCGAGATTTGTCCGGTGAATTTAATCTCGCCCGAACCGAGCGCGCGACCGCAACCTTGTCCGCCGCGCCAGCCGAGTGAAAAGCCGATTAACTGCCACAACGCATCGACGCCGAGACAGCCGGGCATCACCGGATCGCCCTCAAAATGGCATTCGAAAAACCACATGTCCGGGCGCAAATCCAATTCGGCGACGACGATGCCCTTGCCGTACGCGCCGCCGTCCTCGCTGATTTCGGTGATGCGGTCAAACATCAGCATGTTCGGCAACGGCAACTGCGCGTTGCCGCGGCCAAACATTTCGCCGTGCGCGCAGGTCAGCAACTCGGCTTTGTCGTAGCGGTGTTTTTGTTCGGTCATATCCGTCACATCATAATGCCAATCGGTCGCGGCATTTTATCGCAAATTGCGGCGCGGGTTTTATCGGGTGCATCGCGGACATTTTGTTTATCGCGCATAGTGTATCGCAACTTGCGCGGCGCGATTCGAATGTAAGGCATGCAACTCGATGCATCGCAATGCATATTGCAATGCATTAATAACGCGTTGAACTGTTCGTTAACTGGGTTCATTAATGATTCGTGAATCGTCGACGCGTTTTTTTGTCGATGAATTTTTTGATTGTTGGTTAATCGGCAACGAATTATTGCATTGTTATTTTAGTGCGCGTTGATGGATTGCATGCAACCACTTAGGCGGGTTAAAGATTTTGGCATAATTTTGCGCGATTTTGTGCATAAAACAACAAAAATAAATTTTAAAAAAAATTTAAAAAATGCATAAATATTGTTGACATTATCGGTCAATTCGCTTAACTTTGCCGCCAAGTTGCATTGCATGTCGAATGCACTTCGTTTCGTTGCTTAACACTTCGAATCGAAATGTTACTCGTTGTGCATGCAACCGACTGATGTTTTTGTTACATCGAGTCGGAAAACGCTTCGTTTGTTTTTCAAACGGGCGATTCGTCTTTCGGCAAACTTTACTTTCGTCCACTGTGAGGTGATTGTTATGGCGAAGAAAAAGAAGTCAACTGCAACCAAGCGCAAAACGGCGGCCAAAAAAACCGCCAAGCGCAAAGTGAGCAAGAAGAAGGCGACCAAGAAAAAGGCCGCCAAGAAGCGCACCACCAAGAAAAAGGCGATGCGCAAAAAGGCGTCGAAGAAAAAGTCGTCAAAAAAGAAAGCCGGCAAAAAGAAGACTCGCCGTAAAAAGAAAAAGACGTCGAAGAAAAAGTCTTCGAAAAAGAAGTCCGGCAAGAAAAAGGTCGGCAAGAAAAAAACGGGCAAGAAGAAAGCCCGCAAAAAGGCGCGAAAAAAAGCCCAGCAAAGTAAAAAAGCGGGGTTGAAGATTTCACTGCCCTGGTAATTGTTGGGGCACTTAAAGCCTCCGTCGGCGCAGCCGGCGGAGGTTTTTTATTGCATAACCCGCGTATAATCGCCGCATGCAATCGCCGCCGGATTTGGATGCGCAACAACTGCGCGAACGTTATGCGCAATTTTGCAGTCGCGCATTGACGCTCGACATGACGCGCGGCAAACCGTCCGCGGCGCAATTGGATTTGTCCAATGCGTTGTTGTCGTTGCCGGGCGATGATTTTTGCGATGCGCACGGCATCGATGCGCGCAACTACGGCGGCTTGGACGGGCTTGCGGCGATGCGCGAATTGTTCGGCGCAATTCTCGGCGTCGCCGCCGATTGCGTGGTGGTCGGCGGCAACTCGAGTTTAACGATGATGTACGACGTTGTTGCGCGCGCCTGTCAATTCGGCACAGTCGAAGGCGTTGGCGCGTGGAATGAATTGCCGCGCCGAAAATTTCTCTGCCCGTCGCCCGGCTATGACCGCCATTTTGCAATCACCGAACATTTGGGGTTTGAATTAATCGCGGTCGACATCGACGACGCCGGGCCGAACATGACGCAAGTCGAAAAATTGGTCGCGCGCGATTCATCGATTAAGGGAATCTGGTGCGTGCCCAAATACAGCAACCCAACCGGCGCGTGTTATGACTTCGATACGGTCGCGCGGCTCGCCAACATGCAATGCGCCGCGCCCGATTTCCGCATTATGTGGGACAACGCCTACGCCGAACATCATCTCGACGACGCGCAGCCGCCGTTGGAAAACATCGATGCGCATTGCCGCGCGGCCGGTTGCGCCAACCGCGCAATTCAATTCGCCTCGACTTCGAAAATGACTCATCCGGGTTCCGGCGTTGCCGCGATGGCGTCCAGCGAAGCCAACATCGCCGATGCGCGCGCGCACATCGAAGCGCAAAGCATCGGCCCCGACAAGGTCAACCAACTGCGCACCTTAAAGTTCTTCGGCGATTTGACCGGCGTGCGCGCGCACATGAAAAAACACGCGGCGATTATTAAACCCAAATTTGACGCGACGCTCGAAGTGTTGGCGCGCGAATTAACCGGCTGGGCAACTTGGAGCGCGCCGCACGGCGGCTACTTCATCAACTTGGACATCGCCGACGGCTGCGCCAAACGCGCGGTGCAGTTGGCGCGCGACGCCGGCGTCACCTTGACCGCCGCCGGCGCGCCGTTCCCCCGCGGCATCGACCCGCGCGACCGCAACATTCGCATCGCGCCAACCTTCCCGCCGCTCGACGATGTTATCTGCGCAAGCGAAGTGTTGGCGGTGTGCGCCAAACTGGCGATGTGCGAACGCGATTCGCCGCCTGCATAAATAACGCCGCGCCGCGCATAACGCAAATCAAACGACAACCGTCCGCAATCGTCGACCGGCATCGACTCGTTAACATCAACCGCATAATCGTCACTCGAATTAAATGTCAATCAAATCGCTTGATGAGTTACGGGTCGACGGTTTCATTTCATCGGTGACATAACAAGCGCCAAACAATCATTACGCGACGCGCCGTTGCAACATTTACAGTGCGCAACCGCCGCAATGTAATTCACTGTACTTGCCTACACTTAACTGTACTTAACCGCACTTGACCGCAACCAACCACAATCGCAACCAAACCGCCATGCAGCCAACCCAACCCATCACCGTGTTATCACGAAAGTTTCCGCCGACGCGCACACTCGGCAGAACCCTGTTGTTACTCAGCGCATTGTTATGCCTTGCATCCTGCACATTAGTGCAGCGCGATGCATACATCGGCAAGCCGTTGGCGTGGCGACAACTCGACGGCTGGGCGGACGACCATCACAGCGAAGCGTGGCGCGCCTTGTTGCAAAGTTGTCGAGCGTTGGACGCGCAAGCCGCGTGGCAAGGGTTGTGCGCACAAGCGCGCACGATGCAATCGCCCAGCGACGACGACGCGCGCCGATTTTTTGAACGTTGGTTCACCCCGCATCGCGTGCGCGGCAAACGCGGCGCAAAACGCGGATTGGTAACCGGCTATTACGAACCGTTGTTGTTTGGCAAGTTGTCGCGCGACCGACGCTTTCGCTATCCGTTATACGCGGCGCCGCGCGATTTGTTGACGATTGACATCGAATCGGTGTATCCGCAACTGCAGGGCGAACGCGTGCGCGGGCGATTGATTGGCAAAACGGTCGTGCCGTTTTATTCGCGCGCCGAAATCGATTCGACCGACAACCCGTTGCACGGCAATGAATTGATTTGGGTGGACGACCGCGACGCCGCGTTCTTTTTGCACATCCAAGGCTCAGGACGCGTGCAACTTCCCGACGGCAACGTCGTCGCCGTCGGCTACGCCAATCAAAACGGTCATCCGTATCAATCGATTGGTCGATTGTTGGTCGAACGCGAGCAACTGGAATTGGAGGAGACGTCGTTGTTTACGATTCGCAATTGGCTGCGCACGCATCCGCGCGAAGCCGAACGATTGTTGTTTGAAAACCCGAGTTATGTTTTTTTCGAATTGCGCGACGCCCCGCAGGACGGCCCGCTCGGCTCGCTCAACGTGCCGTTGACGGCTGAACGCAGCATCGCGGTTGACCCCGAATTAATCGGCTTGGGCGCGCCGGTGTGGTTGTCGACCAATTATCCCGACCAACCCGATGCGCCGTATCGACGATTGATGTTTGCCCAGGACACCGGCGGCGCAATTCGCGGTGCGTTGCGCGCCGATGTATTTTGGGGACACGGCGAACGCGCCGAACAAAACGCCGGCGTGATGCGCGAACAAGGCGCGATGATTGTGCTGTTGCCCAACGCCGCACCGCATGATGCATAAACGCAACTTGCGCGCGGGGTAAACAATGTGACGATGCGGTAACGGTTGTGCGGTGACGGTGTGACGGTGAATGCGCGGATGATGCCTGCACCATTAACGATTAACCATTAACCGTTTTGCGGCGCGCGAATTAACTGTGCAGTCCAAATGACAAATCGCACCATGCCGACAGCACAATCAATCGTCAGCAGCAACCAACGCACGAATTTCATCACCAACCAATTGCGCGCGCCAACCGCTAAACAACGGCAAATCGGTTTCGCCGCGCATAAAGTTTTCGATGTCGCGGCGATTGGCAAGCAAGGCGCGGCTGATTTGCGCCTGCGTGGCGCGTTGCTCGAGCAACTGCATAATTTTTTTAACGCATTTGCGCTGCTCGGGATTCAACCACGCCGACGTTTCGGTTTGCGGTTGATGTTGCGCGCCGCTTGCGATTAACTTGAGCAAGGTTTCGCCTTCGCGGCGAATCGTTTTCGGCGCAAGGTCGGCGATGTCGGACAATTGCGCAACCTGCGTCGGGCGCATCCGACACAATTGCACCAACGCGCGGTCGGACAATATCCAACCGCGCGGCAGGTTGCGCGTGACCGCGCGTTGTTCGCGCCATTTGGTTAATTGTTTTGCGCACGCGCGCGCCGACGAATCCAATTTGTCAAACGCCGCAAGCCGCCGCCAAGCCGAATCGACCTCGAGTCGATAACTGTGCGGATGCGCGGCGCGCGCGCATTCATCGCGATGCCATTGTTCGCGCTGTTGCGCGCGCAATCGCGAATCCAATTCATGCCGCACCGTCGCCAAGTGCCGCACATCATCCAATGCATATTGCAGTTGTTCGGGCGGCAACGGACGGCGACTCCAATCGGCGCGGGTGTGCGCCTTGGGCAAATGCACCGCGCACAATTCATCGACCAACGCGGCATAACTGACCTGTTCGCCAAAGCCGCAAAACGCCGCGGCCAATTGCGTGTCGTAAATGTTGGCGGCGCGAAATTCAAAGCGCGAATCCAACGCCTCCAAATCCTGTCGACAGGAATGAAAAATTTTAACGACGCGCGCATCGCCGAGCAATTCGTTAAGCGGCGACAAGTCATCCAGCGCAAGCGGGTCGATGCATTGCGCCGGCGCATCGGCGTACGCCGCCTGTATTAAACACAGTTGCGGCAGATACGTGCGCTCGCGCAAAAATTCGGTGTCCAATGCAACTTCGCCGCACGCGCGCGCCGCATCGACAAACGCGCGCAGTTGTTCGGGGCGTTCAATCATCGGCGCGTCCATCGGCAAATGGTATCATTGACCGCACGTCAATCGTTACTTACTTGACCGCGCATAATAACCGCGCATCACTTGTTGCCTCGCCCAAAAACCCGCTTCGAATGAAAATATTTATCGCCGGCATCGGCGGCGTCTTTATGGCCGGCGTTGCGCAACTCGCCAAAGCCGCCGGGCATGAAGTGCACGGCTGCGATTTGCGCGTTTATCCGCCGATGAGCGAGGTGTTGCGCGATGCGCAAATCGAAGTTAAGCAAGGGTGGTTGGCGTCGCATCTCGATGATTCGTATGACCGCATATTAATCGGCAATGCATTGTCGCGCGGCAATCCGTTGGTCGAGGCCGCGTTGGCAAATCGTCTGCCGTTTCAATCCGCGCCCGAATGGTTGCGCGAACAATTGTTAACCGCGCGCCGCGTGATTGCAATCGCCGGCACCCACGGCAAGACCAGCGCATCGGCGATGCTCGCCTGGATTTTGCACGCCTGCGGCAAACGCCCCGGCTGGTTGATTGGCGGACGCCCCGGCAACTTTGCGCAATCGGCGCACTTGGGCGAAGGCGAATGGTTTGTCATCGAAGCCGACGAATACGACACCGCGTTTTTTGACAAGCGCGCCAAGTTTGTGCATTACCGTCCGCACATCGCGGTGCTCGGCAATTTGGAATTCGACCACGCCGACATTTACGCCGACATCGATGCGTTGATTAAACAGTTTCATCACTTGGTGCGCATCGTGCCGAACAACGGGCGCATCATCGTCAACGCCGACGACGCGAATTTGCGCGAAGTGCTGCAACTCGGCTGTTGGAGCGAACGCACCGCGTTTTCGCTTGCCGCCAACGCGTCGACCGAAGCCGCGCCGGCGGATTCCGAATGGCGCGCGCGCGCATTATCCGAAGACGCCGCGCGTTTCGAAGTGCTGCATAACGGACGCGCATGCGGCGCGGTCGATTGGCAATGCATCGGCAAACACAACATGCAAAACGCACTGGCTGCAATCGCCGCGGCCGCGTGTTGCGAAGTGTCGGTGCGCGACGCCTGCGATGCGCTCGGCGCTTATCGCGCGGTCGCGCGGCGGCTGCAGTTGTTGCATCGCGATGATTCGCTTTGGTTGTACGACGACTTCGCCCATCATCCCACCGCAATCGCCGAGACGCTCGAAGCGTTGCGCCGCAAACATCCGCACAGCCGCCTGCTGGTCGCGCTCGAATTGCGCTCGAACACAATGAAAGCCGGCGCACACGGCGCGCGCATCGATGCCGCACTCGGTCGCGCCGATGACGCGATTGTTGTCGGCGCGCAACCCACCGCCGATGCGCAAGCCAACAACATCCAACGCGCGGACAATGCGGCGACTGCGCGCGATGCAATCCTTGCGCATGCGCAATTGCACAAAAACCAAAACATCGTTATCATCACAATGAGCAACGGCGATTTTGGCGGCTTGCCCGGACAACTGCGCGACGCTTTGGCGAGCCGCCAATAATGCATCGTTGTTAATTTATTTTTTGTTAATTTGTTTGTTTGTTTATTTATTAATTTTTTTATTAATTTGTTTATTAATTAATTGACAACTTGTTAAGTTTATAATTGGTTAATGAATGAATGCATTAATTGATTAACGCAATTAATAATTAATAATGCAACTTAAATCAGTTTTCGAATTTGGATGTTTACACATTTCCACCCGCACTTTCGAATGCACCCTTAGCCGTTTAACCCGCCATACCAACCCCACTGACCCAACGACCCCGCCGATGAAAACCTCCACCCCGTTTATCACCCGCCACATTGCCTGGCTGCTGTTGTTGTTTGCACTCGCACCGCACGCCCAAGAAGCGTCGTTTGTCGAAGGCGGACATTATGAATTGTTGCGCGAAGCCCAACCGGTGCAAACCGCCGACAAGATTGAAGTCGTCGAAATGTTTTGGTATCGCTGCCCGCATTGCTATCGCCTCGAGCCGTATGTCGAAAAATGGCGGCGGAACATCCCCGACAACGCCGCGTTTGTGCCGGTGCCGGCGGTGCTCAGCGACCAATGGAAATTTTCCGCGCGCATTTACTATACGCTGGTCGCTCTCGGCGTCGACCAAACGCTGCACGCCGAAGTGTTCGAAGCCATTCACGGCAAGCGTCGCCCGCTCAACACGCCCGAACAATTCGCCGATTGGGGCGTCAGCCACGGCATCGACCGCGCCGAATTATTGGCCGCATTAAATTCGTTTGCAGTCGACAGCCGCGTAAACTTCGCCGCCTTGATGACGCGCAAGTACGGCATCAGCGGCGTGCCGGCGATAGTGGTCGACGGCCGCTATCGCACTTCGGTGACGCTGGCCGGCGGACAGGAAAAATTGTTTGAAGTAATCGATTATTTAATCGAACTGGCGGCAAAAGAACGCGGCAGTTAATTATTAATCGATTTATTAATCGATGGGCGCGGTGCGCTGTGTTTGATTGCTATTTATCACGGCATCGCAAACGGTCGCGCACTCATTAAGTGAACTCTCGTTAAGTAAACTGTTGGCGCACAACTCAATGCAACAGTTGCAGTCCGCAATAATCGCAACAACCGCAATGAACTTAATGCACTGCGCTTAACCGCAACTTATAACAAACAAACCGCGCGCAATCGCCAAACCAACGCACACAAGTTAACGCGCAAACCGTCACTACTCAGCGGCAAACAATTGCGCGTCGCTCTCGGCGACCAACGATGCGCTGTTGGCGATGATTTTGGCAAGGCTGTCGACCTTCGGCAATTCCGCGGCGAAATAAAACCGCGCAGTTTGCAGTTTGTTGCGGTAAAACTGCGCTTCGCCTTCATCCTGCGCGACGTTTTGTTTCAACCGCCGCGCGCTTAACTCGGCCGCTTTAAGCATTTGCCAACCGCACGCCGCCGTCCCCCACAACCGCAAATACGGTTCGCCAACCGCATACGCCGCGCGCACATCGCGTTTCGCCGTTGCCAACAATGATTGCGCCGCGGCGTCGAGCAAATCCAACGCCGCGCACAAGGCGCGATTCATCAAAGCCACTTCATCGCCGCCGTTTAATGATTCGCATTCGGCGCGCAGTTGCCCAAGCACGCGCGCATGCATCGCCCCGCCGTCGCGAATCAATTTGCGCCCGATTAAATCCATCGCCTGAATGCCGGTGGTGCCTTCGTAAATCGGCGTGATGCGTTGGTCGCGATAATGTTGCGCCGCGCCGGTTTCTTCGACAAACCCCATACCGCCATGCACCTGCAGCGCAAGCGAAACGTTTTCGCCGGCGACTTCGGTCGCGCAACCTTTAACAATCGGCGTCATGATTTCCATCATCTCGCGCGCGCGCGTTTTGGCGGCGTCGTCGGGTTGCGCGCGCAGATGATCCATCCGCGCGGCGACATCCAACAACAACGAACGAAACGCTTCGATGCGGCATTTTTGCATCCACAACATTCGCTTAACATCGGGGTGTTCGATGATGCACAGCCGCTCGCCGTCCGCGTCATCGACGCCGCGCCCCTGCACGCGTTGTGCGGCAAACGATGCCGCTTGTTGATAGGCGCGTTCGGCGACGCCGTTGCCTTCCAACCCAACCGCGTGGCGCGCGACGTTCATCATCGTAAACATATAGCGCATGCCGTGATTCAGTTCGCCGACCAAGTGCCCAACCGCGCCGCGTTTGGCGCCGTACGCCAGCGTTGCGGTTGGGCTTGCGCGAATGCCGAGTTTGTGTTCGAGCGACACGGTTTCGATGTCGTTGCGCTGCGTCCATTCGCCGTTGTCGTCCGGCAAAAATTTCGGCGCGATAAACAGCGAGATGCCCTTAACCCCCGGCGGCGCATCCGCGGTGCGCGCCAGCACCAAGTGAATGATGTTGTCGGCAAGGTCGTGGTCGCCGTAGGTGATGAAAATTTTCTGACCGCTTAACAAATAGCGCCCGTTGTCGGCGACCGCGCGCGTGCGCACCGCGCTTAAATCCGAGCCGGCTTGCGCTTCGGTCAAGTTCATCGTGCCGCACCATTGCCCGCTGATTAAGTTGGGCAAATACGTTTGCTTCTGTTCCTCCGAGCCATGCAGGTCAATCGCTTCAATCGCGCTTTGGGTAAGCAACGGGCAAAGCGCAAACGACATGTTGGCGGCGTGCCAAATTTCATTGACCGCACTCGCCACCAACCACGGCAACCCCTGCCCGCCAAAACGCGCATCGAACGCCAAGCCGTTCCAACCGGCTTGACAAAATTGCCGATACGCATCACGCCAACCGTCGGCGGTATGCACCGCGCCATCGTGCAGCCGCGCGCCCTGCAAATCGCCGCCGCGATTAAGCGGCGCCAGCACTTCACCGCCAAACTTGCCGGCTTCATATAAAATCGCGCGCACCACATCCGGCGTCGCCTCCTCAAAACCGGGCAGCCGATTAACCGAGTCGAGCCCGGCCAATTCAGCGGCAAAAAACAAATCGCGAGTCGGGGCGGTGTAGGTCATTTGGCGTCTCGAAAATTGGTTGGGGAATCTTTCGGTTAACTTTTTATTGGGTTAACCTGTTGTTTACGCTTTTGGAAAGTATACTCGTTGGTAACAAGTGCACTTTTGGCAAGTGTACTTTTTTGGAACAAGCGCACTTTTGTAAAATACATTTCACTCAACGCCGTAAAAAAATCATCGACGCCATCGCATTGCGCATCCAATCGCAAGTATACTCGCTACGCCAATGAACCGCACAACTGCGCACATTCACGGGCATCGCGGTGCGCGCGGTGTTCGTCCGGAAAACACGCTGCCGGCGATTGAATGCGCGTTTGCTGAACGTGCCGACGGAGTCGAGATTGATGTTTGCGCGAGCGCCGACCGGCGATTGATTGTGCATCACGATTTGCGGTTGAATCCGGCGCACACTCGCGACGCCAATGGCGATTGGATTAAATGCGCCGCGCCGATTATCGAATGCACCTTGCGCCAACTGCGGCGGTTTGATGTTGGGCGGCTTAAGCCTGGCGGCGGCGATGCACTGCGCTTTGTCGAACAAGTCGCCGCGGATGGCGCGCGCATCCCGACGCTCGATGAATGCATTGCGTTGTTTATGCGCCTTGGCGACGCGCGCAGCACGCTCAACATCGAACTTAAAAGTGACCCGCGCGCGCCGCAGTTAACCCCGCCGACCGAACGTTATGTCGAGTTGTTGCTCGACCAACTTGCGCGCAACAACGCACCATATGAACGATTGTTTATCCAAAGTTTCGATTGGCAATTAATGCGCGCGGTCAAAACCGCCGCACCGCAATTGCGCGTCGCCGCCACCGGCGAATTCGCCGACGCCAACGACGCCTTGGCGTTTGCGCAACAACATCGATTCGATGCATTGTCCTGCGATTATCGCGCGGCCGACGCGGCGTTAATTAATCGCGCACATCAACTTGGCTTAAAGGTATGCGCATGGACCGCAAACGATTCGCGCATCATCCAACAACTCGCCGCCAACGGCGTCGACATCATCACCACCGATTATCCCAAGCGCGCGCGGCGTGCGCTTTATCCGCGCGAATCGTCGCGTTCCGGCAGCGTTACATAAATTAAAAACAACGCAAACATCGCGGCGATGCGGAATGCGGATTGGTTGCCGCTCCACTTTGGCGATTGCCACATCAAAAACCATTCGCCGCCGATTGCAATAAACCCGCCGAACCACAACGCCACGCCCAAGCCCAAGCCGGCGACGCTTAATGATTTGGCGCGCGCAAATAATTTTGCATCGTGCGCGTTGATAAACAACCGCCAACCGCCGAGTGCGCACAATGCGGCGACGGCGGTTTCGGCGGCGATAATCAATGCATAAGCCGCATGATGCATAAGCGGCGCGTTAATGGCGCGCCACATCGATTGATTGCCGGCGAAGGTGGTGTCCATCATCAACACATGCGCGACGAATTCGAAGTTGACGGCGTAGTCGGCAATGTTGTTGAACGCAACCAACGCCGCATACAACGCCGCCAACCACACCGCGATTGCTTTGCAACGGCGCAAGGTTATTGTCGACATTAATGTTCGCCGCCGGCTTTGAAGTTAAACACCGCGCCTTTGCGAATGCCGGATGGCCAACGTGCGGTGACGGTTTTGAGGCGCGTATAAAAGCGCACGCCTTCGGGCCCGTGAATCGCGTGGTCGCCAAACAGCGAACGTTTCCAACCGCCGAAACTGTGGAAAGCCAGCGGCACCGGTATCGGCACATTGACGCCGACCATGCCGATTTGGATGCGCGCGGCAAAATCGCGCGCGGCGTCGCCGTCGCGGGTGAAGATTGCCGTGCCGTTGCCGTATTCGTGTTGATTGACCAACTGCACCGCGTGTTCATAACTATCACAGCGCACGATGCACAACACCGGGCCGAAAATCTCATCGGTGTAAATGCGCATTTGGTCGGTGACTTTATCGAACACCGTCGCCCCGACAAAGCAACCGCTCGATGCGCCTTTGACGACCGTGCCGCGACCGTCGCGCAACAATTGCGCGCCTTCGGCGACGCCGGTGTCGATGTAGTTTTCGATGCGCGTTTTTGCCTCGGGGGTGATGACCGGACCCATCTCGGCGTCGGCGTCTGTATATGGCCCAACCTTAAGCGCATCGAGTTTTGGCAACAGTTTTTCGATGATTGCATCGGCCGGCGCATCGCCGACCGTCACCACGACTGAAATCGCCATGCATCGTTCGCCGGCTGAACCGTAGGCCGCGCCGACAATCGCATCGACCGCTTGGTCGATGTCGGCGTCGGGCATCACCACCATGTGATTCTTCGCCCCGCACAACGCTTGCACGCGTTTGCCGTGCGCGCAGCCGGTGCGATAGATGTATTCGCCGATGGCGGTCGAGCCGACAAAACTGACCGCTTGCACGCGCGCATCGGTGAGCAATGCATCGACTGCGGTTTTGTCGCCGTTGACGACATTAAGCACGCCGTCGGGCAGCCCGGCGTCGTGCAATAATTCCGCCAACCGCAACGGCGTCGACGGGTCGCGTTCGGACGGCTTGAGCACAAAGGTGTTGCCGCAGGCAATCGCCAACGGAAACATCCACATCGGCACCATCGCCGGGAAATTAAACGGCGTGATGCCGGCGCATACGCCGAGCGGTTGGCGCATGCTCCAACTATCGACGCCGGCGGCGACCGCGAGCGAGTATTCTCCCTTTAATAATTGCGAAATGCCGCAGGCGAATTCGACCACTTCGAGCCCGCGCGTAACCGAACCTTTGGCGTCATCGACCGTCTTGCCGTGTTCCTCCGACAACAATCGCGCGAGTTCATCCAAATGTTTTCGAATCGCATCGCGGAATGCAAACATCACCTGCGCGCGTCGCCCGGCCGGCGTCGCCGCCCATTCGGGAAACGCCGCCTGCGCTGCGCCAATCGCATCGCCGACCTCATCGGCATCCGCCAACGCCACGCGCCGCGCCACCGCGCCCAACGCCGGATTGTATACATCGGCGCACCGCGCACTTTTGCCGGCAACCCGCTTGCCGCCGACAAAATGCGGCACGACCTCGAGTTGCGACGAGTTGTCTTTGCTTTTCATTGGAATACCTTTTGGAGTTAAGTGGATGGGATGAAGTTGGTAACGCGCGCACAATTTAACAAATTGGCGCGTTTGACGCATTGCCGTTCACTTTTTGGATTGCGCAAGCCATTGTCGAACCTTTTCCAGCACCTCGCGGTCGGCGCGTTTAACCGGACGCACATCGGCAATTGCCCGCGGTCGACCTTGCTCATCAAACGTAAAGTCGCCGCGCGCCGTTCGGTTGCACCAACGACATTGCGGAATGATGTTTCCCGGCGCAAGCGGCTTGTTTGGATTCATATGCCCCTTCTCCAATGATTCAACGACAAGGGTGCCGTCAAACCGGTGACGCTCACCGATTTTGGTTCCGCAGGACGCGCAAGCGCAACCGTATTCCGACAGTATCTTTTTCCAATCACCTTCGGCAACGACGCCGCGTCGACGCATGACGCCGGCTGGCGTCGGTTGTTTTGTTGTAATCAAAACATGACAACCGTCGGGTACGCTTTTGCCGCGATATGAATCACCACGATTCAAAATAAACCAACCTTCTTGTGTTTTCAGGTGTCTTACTTGCTGGTCGGTCGCCGTTGTATTGGTCAGATGGGCGACCAACGCTGATATGTCACTTTTGTGCACCGCCTTTTTTTGATGGTGCTTTAGAATCGCAAGTTGATACCATTTCGACGCGCCAAATTTCGGCAGGGTAATGCCGTGTTTTTCGAGATGTATGCGCCAGTCTTTCTCGATTTTTTCAAACGCTTTATTAAGGTCATCCGTTGACACCCGCAAAATTTGCGCGGAAGAAACGCTTTTAAAATAATTCTTTTTCATTTTCAATTCGGTCGCGCGCGATGCGCGTGTAATCGGGGTCGATTTCAAAACCAACGAATTCTCGTCGGTCGCGAATTGCCGCCACCCCGGTGGTGCCGCTGCCCGCGAAAGGGTCGAGCACGGTTTGCCCCTCCACAGTAAACAAGCGGATTAACTGTCGCATCACCAACACCGGCTTTACGGTGATGTGTGAAACGGATTTCGCTTTTTTGGGTTTCGACGCCTCCAGAATGGTCCCCGGAAAACCGCGCCCCAAAATGGATTGGTCGGGCGACATCAAACCGGTTTGGTGTTTGAGCCAGTTGTTAACAAAAGTGCCTTCTTTCGGTTTTTGCGCGAGAATAATCGGCTCGAACTGCGGCTTGAGTTGCGGAGTTTTTTTGCCTTCGATTTCGCGGATGATTTTTTCCTTGGTCAGCGAGTCGATGTTCATCTTTTTCACAAAATGCGTCTGTGAAAAAGCCTTCGCTTGACCTTCATATTTCCACGCCAACATATCGCGGATTTCAAACCCCGCGTCATCAAACGCCGCCCCCATTGCAAACGCCAACCGCGCCTGACTGAACACGGCGACAAAACCGCCGGGTTTAAGCACCCGATAAATTTCCTCGGCCGGGGCTGCCATAAACCGCCTTAATCGGCGCGCTTGGTTGCGGTCAAACTTCATTCCCGCGGGCAAACCGCCAATGACGCCCGGCTTTATGCGTCGGTCGAGCCGCGCCTTATCCCAATCATCGCCCATTCCGTCCAAAAAATACGGCGGGTCGGTTGCAATAAAGTGCACCGAATCGGCGGGTAATGCGCGCATACCTTCGACACAATCGATATTGCGCAAAATGTAACCGCAGTCGGATTGTTGACCGATACCGGAATCCAACCGTTTGGCGTACGTCGGTTGCTCGCTGGTGATGGGCTTGGTGTACATATTTCACTTGTCGTGGGCATGCACATCATACCGCATCCGCCTTACCCCCACGTTACATCCGCCCCTTCCACGGCACCGCAATGCGTTCGCACCAACGCACCAGCATGTCGGAGGAATAGGCGATGACGCCGATGACGACGATGCCGACGATGACGACGTCGGTTACCAAAAAGTCGGCGGCGGCTTTAATCATTGCGCCCAAGCCGGCTTGGGCTGCGGCGAGTTCGGCGGCGACCACGGTGGTCCAGCCGAATGCCATGCTGATGCGCATGCCGGTTAAAATTTCCGGCATCGCGCCTTTTAATATCACGTGCCAGATGACTTGTATGCGCGAGGCGCCCATCGAATAGGCGGCGTGGATTTGTTCAATCGGCACCGAGCGCACGCCGGCGCGCGCCGACAATACCATCGGCGCAAACACCGCCAGCAGGATGACCAACACTTTGGTTAATTCGCCGATGCCAAACCATACAATCATCAGCGGCAAATACGCCAGCGGCGGGATGGGGCGATAGAATTCGATAATCGGGTCGAAGAAGCCGCGAATGTGGCGGTTGATTGCCATCAACACGCCGAGCGGCACGCCGATTAATACGCCGAAGAAGAATGCGCCATAGACGCGCTTGATGCTTTCCCAGATATGCACAAACATTGTGCCGCCGCTGAATTCTTCATTGAGCAGCCGCACAAAGCGTTCGGCCATCGCTTGCGGCGACGGCAAAAACAGCGGCTTGATTAACGGCGCTTTGGTCGGGTTGCCGTATTCATCCAACAGCGGCGTTTTGACAATCACCGGGTCGCCGGATGCATCGAGCACCGGGCTGTTGGAATCATCGAGCACTTCGGCGACATCGTAGGCGGTGAACAGCGGTTGGGTGATGAACACCCAGGTCGAGATGACCAAGGTCACGCTGATGATGCTCGCAACCAATCCGCTGCCGCTGCCCGGCGCGCCGTAGGCTTCGCCTTGTACGCCGGTTTTTTTGCGTTTAAATAACATGCCAATCATTGTTCGCTCCGGTGGATGGGTGAATCAAAGTGCAATCAAGTTGTAGTCAAAGCACAGTCGAAGTGCAATCGAAGTGTTAATCGAAATGTTAATCGAAGTTTCAATCAAGTCGCGCCGCTTACATCAAATCGCGGCCGCTTTGTGCCGCGCCTTGTTCTTCATCGCTGTGGATGATGTTCAGCACCTTTTCGCGCACTTCGATGAAATCCGGAGTGGATTTAATTTCGCGCGCATTGCGTTGGCTGGGGTCGCTGTCCAAAAATCGTCGGCAAAAATCCAAATCGAAGGAATGGGTGATGCGTCCGGGGCGCGGCGACATAACGATTAATCGCGTCGCCAAAAACAACGCCTCTTCGACGCTGTGGGTGATGAAGAAAATCATCTTTTGCGTCTGCGACCACACATCGAGAATTAACTCCTGGGTTTTTTCGCGCGTCAACGCATCCAACGCACCGAGTGGTTCGTCCATCAACAACATCGCCGGGTCGCAAGTTAATGCGCGCGCAATGCCGACGCGTTGTTGCATGCCGCCGGACAGTTGATACACTTTATGCCCGTAAAAATCGGACAGCCCGACCAAATCCAAAAATTTGGCGGCGCGACGATGCCGTTCCTTTTTGCCGACGCCGGAAAGTTTCAAGCCGAAACTGGCGTTGTCGATAACATTGAGCCACGGCAACAATGCATGCCGCTGAAACACCACGCCCCTATCCTTGCCCGGCCCGGCGATTTCGACCAATTCGCGCGCATCGTTGGGCGCGACTTTTTCATAGCCTTCGCTTGTGACCACCGCACGTTCGGCGCCGGGTTTGTCGATGGGGCGGCGTTCGCCGCGATAATCCAAACAGGCGACGCCGTCGGTCGGCGATAAAAAGCCGGCCATTAAATTCAACAAGGTGGTTTTGCCGCAGCCGGATGCGCCCAAGGCAACGACAAATTCGCCGTCGTTGACTTCCAAATCAATGTGGTCGAGCGCGCGCACTTCGCCGCCTTCGCCGCCGGAAAACACCATCGATACATCTTGCAATAATAATTTTGGCATGTGTCACCCCGATTGGTTTCGCCCGATTGGTTGGGTCGATTGTTCAACCCGATTGTTTTGCAATGCGCGTTTTGCAATGCGCCTTGCTTGTTGCACAAACACCGCGCATCGATGTTAACGGATTACCACTGCACCATTAACCACGACAATTATCCGCAAGCGACCTATTATTGTTGCCACGATAATTGTTGTCGTTAATGCAAGTTAAAAAGCACGAGTACAAGTTAACGTTAATGATAATGATAATGATTAACACTTAATACAAAATCACAAAAAAAATGTACCGCAAATGCGGGGGGCGATGCCCCCCGCAATGCGTTGCAAACAGCACAACAATTACAACTTCATCGCCGCTTTGACATAGGCGTCGGTTACAAACTTGCCGTAGTCAGGCTTCAATGAATCGATTTTCTTTTCGTTCTTAAGAAAATCGGAGGTGAAGTACAGCGCTTTTGCCGCGCCGCCGTTTTTGCCGCCGCCAAGCCAAGTGTTCGAGGCTTGTTGTTCGAGCGTCGGGAAATCATACAGCGCGAGAATGCCCGGCACATCGGCGGGGTTGCACCCGGCCAACGCTTGCGTGGCTTTCACCCGCGCCGAATTCGGCGTCCATTTACCCGGATTGTCGCGGTAATCGGCGTCGGCTTCGCTGATGGTTTTGACGAATTGCCCCATGAACTTGCGGTTGGAACTTGCCCACTTGCGCAACACCACGGTGCCGTCAAACGTCGCTTTGCCCCAGGCTGACAATTGCCCCGAGGTCACCAACACTTTGCCGCTTTTCTTGATGCGACCAAGCGCGGGATCCCAAACAAATGCGCCGTCAATCGCGCCGCTTTCCCACGCCGATGCAATGGCGTTGGGCTGCATATTGCGAATGTCGACTTTCTTCGGGTTGATGCCGAATTGCTCGAGGGCAAACAACATGTGGAAATGCGTGGTTGATACAAACGGCACACCGATGGTTTTGCCGGGCAAATCCTGCGGCGCGACGATGCCTGAACCGTTGCGCACCACCAACGCTTCCGCGGCGGCGATGTCTTCCATAATCCAGAACAACTGCACATCGACGCCGCGACTGACCGCCGAGGCGATCGGGCTGGAACCGGCCATTGCGATATGCACATCGCCGGATGCCATTGCGTTCATCACGGCGCCGCCTGAATCGAACTTCCGCCAGTTGATGTCATAGCCGGTCGCGGTTTCAAACGCGCCGGTTTGGATTTTCCACTTCCACGGATTGCACACGCCTTGGTAGCCAATGGTAACTTCTTTGGCAACCGCCGCGCCTGCAAACGCCAACATCAGCGCCGCCGCTATCAGTGAAAACAACTTCTGTTTAATAAAGGACATTTGTTACTCCTGCTAATGAAAAGAATAAAAAAGAATGAAAAAGCGAAAAATAAAAAAGTGAACCCAATGCGATGCGCATCAATCGCACCAAAGCGCATACCCCTCCGCCAAGCGCGCATATACACATCGCACGGTCAATGATATTGGCATAATTTTGCCGCCATTGCAAACGGTCAATCGCGCCCTGTTACCCCGCTTAATCCCGCTTTCGACGCCGCCCAACCCGTCAATATGCATTAATACGCATTAATACGCATTAAAATACTCGTCACCCCCCGCCAATACTCGCGCCAAAACCCCGCCAAAAATCTATGTCACCCCCGCATCCGCAGCCCTTTCGGGTCGTATAACGCCGACAAACTCGCCTGCGCCGGCACTGTGACGCCGCCGACATCGATGGCGAATTCGCCGTCGGCCAAATACGCGGCATCGACGCCGTCCGCGTGTTTGACATAGCCCAACCCAACCGCACCGCCGAGCGTATGCCCATAAGCGCCGGAGGTGAGATAGCCGACGGTTGCGCCGTTGCGTAAAATCGGTTCGTGGTGATAGAGCATCACCTCTGGGTCGCGCAGTAAAAATTGCACCAATCTTTTTTGTCGCCATTGCCCGCTTGCCTTTTGCGCGGCGATGGCGTCTTGTCCGATGAATTCGGTCGACTTGGTTAAATCGCACACAAATCCGCAGCCGCATTCCAGCGGCGTGTCTTCGTCGGCGACATCGTGACCGAAATGCAAAAATTTCTTTTCAATCCGTCCGCTGTCCAAGGCATGCATGCCGGCCAAGCGCAAATCGTGCGCTTGCCCGCGCGCCAATAAATAATCGAATGCATGGCGCGCCATATCCGTCGGCACCAATAATTCCCAGCCCAATTCGCCGACGAATGAAACCCGCGCCGCGAATCCCGGCGCGCAGTCGACCTCGACCGGCTGCACCGCGCCGAATGCAAACGCCTCAACCGATAAATCGCAATCCAACGATTCGCTGAGCAACGCGCGGCTGCCCGGCCCCATTACGCCAAACACCGCCCACGCGGAGGTGACATCGGCGACTGTGCAATGCAGTTGCGAATCGATGTTGCGCGCCAGCCAATTTAAATCCTTGCCCGCGCTTGCCGCCGCGCTGATGATGAGATATTGATCTTCGCGCAATCGGGTGACGGTTAAATCGGCTTCGATGCCGCCGCGCGGGTTGAGCCAATGGGTGTAGATTAATTTGCCCGGCGCGATGTCGATGTTGGCGGTGCAGATGCGCTGCAAGGCGCGTACGCTGTCGCGTCCTTGCACCAAGTATTTGGCGAAACTGCTTTGGTCGAATAATGCAACTTGTTCGCGAAATGCGCGATGTTCCTGCGCGGAATATGCAAACCAATTTTGTTTGCCGAAACTGTATTGATATTGCGGCGTCTCGCCTTCGGGCGCAAACCAATTGGCGCGTTCCCAGCCGGCGGTTTCGCCGAAGCAGGCGTTATACACCTGCAAGCGTTCGTGTATCGGCGAATGGCGCACATTGCGCGCCGATTGCATTTGTCGATACGGATAATGATTGGCGTAGAGCAAGCCGAGCGTTTCCGATACGCGCGCGCGCAAATATCGGCGAGTGTTTTGGAAGGCAAACATCCGCCGCACATCGTTGCCCCATAAATCCATCGGCGCGTGACCTTTGTCCATCCATTCGGCCAACGCGCGCCCCAAGCCGCCGGAGGTTTGGATGCCGACTGAGTTTAACCCGGCGGCGATGTAAAAATTGCGCAACTCGGGCGATTCGCCGAGATGGAATTGGTCATCCGGGGTGAAACTTTCCGGGCCGCAAAAAAATTTGCGCCACCCGACCGTCTGCAAAATCGGCACGCGTTCCATCGCATCCGCCAACACCGGCATCAATTGCGCTTCGGTATGCCCTTCCAACTCATCGAAACAAAAATCATCGGCGATGCCGTCCTGTCCCCAAGCCACCGCATCCGGTTCAAACGCCCCGACCAGTATGCCGCCGGCTTCGGGTTTGTAATAGGCGCATTTGTCATGGTCGCGCATCACCGGCAAGTCGTTCGGCAGGTCGAGTTTTTCGGTAACCGCGTAATAATGTTCGCAGGCATGCAGCGGCACATTAACCCCCGCCATTTTGCCGAGCGAATGCGCCCACATCCCGCCGCAGTTGACGACAAACTCGGCATCGATGTGCACGCTTTCGCCATCGATGCGCGCGGTTACGCCGCTGACTTTGCCGTTGGCTTGATGTATCTGCGTCACCTCGACGCCTTCGATGCATTGCGCACCGTGCGCACGCGCGCCTTTGATGAAGGATGCGGTGACATCGACCGGGCTGGCATAGCCGTCTTGCGCAACCCAACTGCCGCCGAGCAAATCATCGGTGTTGACCAATGGATGCAATTTTTTGATTTCGTCCGGCGTAACCATATCGACGCGAGTTACGCCAAAGGCGTTGTTCATCGCCGCCACGCGTTTGAGTTCTTCGAATCGGTCGATGCCGTGCGCTATCGATAATGAACCGACTTGTTTAAAGCCGGTGGATTGTCCGGTCTCGGATTCGAGTTCGCGCAACACCGCCATCGAGTATTCACACAACCGCGCATGGCTTTCATTGGCGCGCATCGTGCCGACCAAGCCGGCGGCATGCCAAGTGGTGCCGCAGGCGAATTGTTTGCGTTCGCACAGCACCACATCCGACCAGCCCAATTTGGCGAGATGATACGCCGCACTTGCACCAATCACGCCGCCGCCGATGATGACGGCGGATGCGCGGGAGGGGAGCGTGTTGGTTGACGGCATTAGGTTGCGGTTAGCGGTTAGTCGAAGTTAATGGCAGTCACAATTGCAAGGCGCGATTACAAGTCACAATTGCAATGCACAAATCACAAGTGCAAGTTACAAGTGCAAGTCACAAGTGCAAGTTACCAAGTTACAAGTGACAAAAAGCCCGCCGCATCCGAGGACAACGACGGGCATTTTTGTTCGTGTTTACTTTTGTGTTTGCGGTTACTTAATTAACGGCACTTAAGTAACGACAGTACACAGTGACACGGTCGACACAATCAACATCGACAACACAGTCACAAAATTCACCAATTAAAACTTCACTTCCCCCTGCAACAACACACGCCGTTCATTCGCGCCGGCTTGATTGCGATGATGTTCACCGGTGAGGTTTAAGTCGATGTGGCGAGTCCACAAATTGCGCGGCGACCAATCGACGCCGAGACGATAGATGTCGTCGCCGGCGCTGATGATTTCGCCGAACGGCGCAATCAAGCCGCGCGTGCTTTGGATGCCGTAGGACAGCCGCGATTCGTTGCGCCATTGATAGGCGTCGGCATCGTCGTCGCCGGTTAATTTGTCGACCAATTCATCATCCCACACCCGCCCGAATTCGCCTTGCGATTCGCCGTAACTCGGGCGCATGCGCAATGCCAAGCCTTGTCCGTCGAAGCCGGCGGCCATGCGGAATTGCCCAAAGGCGCCCCATTCGTTGTAATCTTCGCGCCCAACCAAGCCGTGTATGACGAATTCGATGGTGGTTGCAAGGTGGCTGTGTTGTTTGTAGCCCATTGCGGTTTCCATCGATGCGCCGGTGTCGCCGTCTCCGCCGTCGTTGCGCACGCCGATTTCGACAAACGCCGAACGCATATCGCTGCGCAATGCGCTGTCGTGCCATTTAATCATTGCGCGGGCGGTGTTGGTGCTGATGTCTTGCGCCAGCACGGTGCGCGCTTCGTTGCCTTCGATGTCGAGTTCACCGCCGCGCATTTCGAGGCGCAGTTGCACTTGCGGCGATACATCGTTGCTGACGCCGAGCCCAACCGCTATCAGCCCGACATCGCTTTCGAATTCTTCGCCGTCTTGGCTGATGGTGATTTCACCTTCGCCGTCGCCGACACTCGCCCACAAATTGGATTCGCCGATGCGCCAGTTGAGATACGGATAGACGCTGCGCAAGGTCATTATATGCCCGCCTTCGACATCGTTTTCGAGGATGCGATATTCCATATCGGCTTTGGTGCGCGAGAAGGCCAAGCCAAACAGCATATTTTCGCTGGCGGCAATATCGAATCCAATATGCCCGCCGCTGACGCTGCCTTTCCAATCAATCGCATCGTTGTCGCCGTGCATATTGCGATAATGCGCGCTTGCCCACAGGGCGATTTGCGACCAAATGGTTTGCCCGCCACCGACGCCGAGTGGCAGTATCAGTTGGCTATTGTTCAGCACTTCTTTTTCATCCAATTCGCCGTCGGCCCAGGCTTTTGCGTTGGTTGCCAACGCCATCAACGGCGATTGTCCGCCGATGGAAAAATACGGCGCCAAGATGTTGGCTTCGGCAAGGCGGTCGGTGATTGCGCCCAAGGTGCCGGCGACTGAGGCGGATGCGACTTCGGATAACACGACTTCGTTAATCGGCAGCAGTTCTTCGGGGTTGAAGGCGGTGATGACGACGGTTTGCACCGCAGGTGCGCCGCCGGTTATGCCGCCGTATTGATATTCGGCGCTGATGATGTAGGTGATTTTGTCAGACGGCAAGATGTTCTCGTCGAAGTCAGTGGTGGTGACGAATGCGCCGATGTCGTCTTCAAAAAACAATCCTTCATAAGTCTTTACGGGCTCGGTGACGGTATATTCAATATCGCCGCCGATGGCTTGGCGGAAGTGTTGCGCGCCAATCAAAGTGAAAGTGGCATTGCTGCCGCGGGTGACCAACAATTCGCGCGACGGTTGGTTAAACGCAATCGGTTGCACGGTGAAACTAAATTCATCGTTGGCGGTTGCGCCATTGGCGTCGGTTACTTCGTAGGTCAAGCCGCTGTAGGTCAAGTGGTCGCCCGTGGTCACGTTAAGTTGCCCGGCAATCGTGCGCGTTTCGGGGTTGAATACCAGCCCGTTGGTGAATGTGTTGGCGGTGATGCCGCCGGCAGTGTCGGATAAAGTGCGCGTCATATACGGTTCCACGCCACCTGTGGCATCGTCCAGCACCAACGATTCGCCGACGGTAAAGGTTAATTCAGGGGCAAGCGCCACATTTAACGGCCCGGCAATGCCCACCGAGAAACTGTTGCGCGCAAACGCCCCGTTATCGTCCGTGGCGGTTAAGGTGTAGCGCACGGTTGCGTCGCTTGCATCGGTCGGCGTACCGCTGATGGTTGGCGGGGTTGCGCTGCCATCGAATGTCAAGCCGGCGGCGAAAGTGGTCGGCTCGATGGTATACGCCAAGCCATCGCCGGCCCCGTCGAACCCGCCGCTTGCGGCCACTAACGCTTGGGTTACCATCGGTTGCCCTTGGGTGAGTCGCAAATCGCTTTGCGCGCTCGCAAATTCGGGTTTGGCGTAAACATGCACTGTTAATGTACGCATCCCCTCGCGCGGGCCGTCGGGGTTGCTGTCGACGGCGATGCGGGTGTAGGTGTAATCGCCGGCTCGGGTTGGGCTACCGCTGATGATGACGCTTTCATCCGGTTGGACGGCGATGTTCATCCCGCTTGCCGCCAAATTGCCTTCGGTGCGATGCTCCGTAATCGGCGAATAGCCGCCCACGGCGGCGTTGATGGTTAAGGCGTTGGGGTAAAGGGTGCTTGTGCCGCTGTCGGCACTGGTGAAACTTAATGCGCTGACGGAGTAGGTGGCGGCTTTGATACTCGCCGGCGAGGTGGTGAATACCGGTCGTTCGACGACACGTACCGTTAAATTCCAGGTGCTATCATCGGCGGGGGTGTTAAATGAATCCTTTGCGCTGACGACAGCGGTGTGATCCCCAACCACCGTCTGTGCCGTGTATACATGCAATGCATGCCGGGTCGCATCGAAGGTTATGCCGCTCGGCAAGCCGCTGTCGATGGAGGCACTGACCGTGCCAAGACCGTTTGCGGTTTCGGGCACTGGAACATAACCGGTGGTGTTGATCAGCACGAACACCTCGGGATTATCCGGCGCAGCCAAGGCACCGGCGGCGATGAATAATGATGTCGCACTCGATGCGGTGACGCCGTGCGCATCGCGCACATGATAGGTAAATTCATAAGTCGCCGCCACGAGTGCCGAGCCGTTTATGGCGGGCGTGTTGGGGTAGAAAGTAACGCCGTTTAGCCGGTGGTCCATTCGGTGTCAAAATAATCCGCACCCAAGGTCAATTTGAGCGTCAACGGCTCCGTACCGCCGCTGGTACTCGGCAAAATGTGCGATTTGGCGGCACCGATACGGAATCCATATCTGCTGGCCAAGTTGGCATCAATCGTCGGGGCGGCGACATGGCTCACCATAAAGGTCTCCACCTTGCTGGTTGGCGTTGCGTCCTCATCGGTGACGGTGTATTCGAGAGATACATTCGCAGTCGCACCATTCGAACGCAATTCGAGCGTGGCGGGGTTAAACGAATAGCCGGCGGGTAAAGTCGTCTCGCCCGGCAAATTCACCTTATAAGCCAAATCACCAACACCGCCCGTCGCCGATTCCAAAGTATGCCCGCCGGCATTGCCGGTGGTGAAAGCGAGAGGGCCTTGTGCGGCGGTAAACGCCAACGCCCCGTTAACATTAATCGCAAAAGTAACCGCCGCCGATGCATCGTTTTCGTCCGTGGCGGTGAGGATGTAATTGCCGCCATTGGCAACCACCACCGTACTCTGCACGGTTAATTCAAGCGTAGTCATGGAAAACCCGATTACCCCCGGCACAGCAGAACCGCCGTCACGGGTGAATGCATACTCCAAAGTGCCTGTGCCGCCGCTTGCCATTGCCAATGTTGCCGAGCCGCCGGTGCCTTCGGCGAATGACAACGTCGGTTGGGCGGCGAATGATACGGCGTCGTTTACGGTTATCTCAAACGTCGTCGACTCCGATTCGCCGCCTTTGGTGACGGAATAAAGATAGTCGCCGGAGGCACTGGTTTCGAGCGATGTTGTGCTGGTCAATTCTCGCGAGGTTCTGTCAAACGTCAACCCCTTCGGCAAAACGCCGCCACCGAGTCGGGCGAGGGTAAACGTCGGCGTACCGGAGATCCGGGGGGGAGCGACTTCGGAATTTAGCATGTGTGTGAAAACATGCCCGGCGGTCAATGCCAAATCTTCTTGGGTGAGACTCAGTTCGTCGGGGACGACATTGATGATTAAGGTGTATGTCGCATCCGGCATTCCGCCGGTGTTTGCGACGGTGCGCTGATAGGTGGATCCGCCCACCGCAGTCGTCATAGTCGGCGTTCCGCTGATGATGTATTCACCGTTCGGTTGGGCGGCGCCGGTTAAGCCGGTGACGGCGAGTGGGGTCAAGTCGGCATAAACATGCGCACTGCCGTCTCCGCCGCTTGCCGCCGGCAAGGTGAGGTCGTCAGTGAATTGCGTGCTGCCGATTTGATAATCGGATGAATTAACGACATAAACCGCCGTCTGCGTATCCGGCTTAAACACCAACGGTGCGATTACGCCAATCGAAAATGTGGCGTAGGCGAAGTTGTTGTCTTGGTCGCCGGCGGTGATGACATAACTGGTCGTCGCATAGGGTCCGGGGGGTGAAGCCGCTGACAACAACAAGTCGGCGCCGCCAAACTCACGAACTTCGATGCTGTCCAGGGCGGTGTCGTTGTCGGGGTCAAATAAATCGATGCTGTAAGTCAAAACAAAGGTGCCGCCGGGGGTGCCGGGCACGCCTAAATAGCCGCCGGTTGGTTTAGGGCCCAAATCTGGGAGGATGACGTCGCCGACGGTGAATTCTTGGTCGGGAATTGCGGTGGCGAAAGTCAGCGGGCTGAAAAATGAGAAAGTGAAATTACGGGTGAGGGTGGTGCCGCCATGCTCCGCCACAAACGAAAATGCAACCGCCTTCACGGAGTTGGGGTTACCCGCTCCGACGCCGTTCGAAGTGTTAACTTGAAAGTTGGCATTAGTAGTACTGGAAGCCCTTTCAATTGCCCAATTAGTACCGAACCCTGAAATTATGCCGACGATTGCGTTGTTGGCATAGGTGCAAGCGGTGTCGGTGGCATCAAACGATCTGATTTCGATGGTGTCACCTTCACCGAATTGACAGCCGTTCATCCACAAACTTTGCGTTGCCGCTGTGTTGCTCGGATTCGGCAACTCAAAACGATCCGGTATCGTTTCGCCAACGCCATACGGGAATATTGTGCCTTCGGCAACGGTGCCGGTGCGTTCAACCCAAGTGATTTGCGCATACGCAGGCACGGCAAACGCAAGCAAAACAAAAGCGGACATCAACGCGCAACTTGCGCGCAACGACAAAACAAACCGTCGCAAAAATCGCGAGGCGGCGGGAACGGAGCGTTCGATAATGGCGGGATTCATTTGTCAGACCTGTTTCGGCGGAATGAATAAAAAAGGAAAACGCAACGGCGCAATCCACATAAGTTGCAAAAATACCCCGTCCACGCACGATTGTCAAACCCTTTATTTACACGGGGGATTTATGCGGGGATTATACGCACAAAATGCAACAAGAAATGCGGGGGGTTTTGGGGGGAGTATAGCAGGAATAATTTGGAGATGAGGGGAATTGTTTGGGGGGATTTGCGGGTTGGCGGGGGTGAAAGTTTTGCTATAATTCGAGGTACGTGTGTTTTATGCGCGTAACTTTTTTTTTCACATTTTACTGAGGATTTAATTATGAACAATGCACAAGGGCAAACGGCGGGATTCGCCGACACTGACGCGAATCAGATGTATCACCTCGCCGAACGAGTTGCGAAACTCGAAGCGACTGCGCCGCATTCGGCAACGAAGGCGGACATCAATAAGGTGATGGAGGAAATCGCCAAAGTGCGGGGGGAAATCACTGCATTTAAGGGTGAAGTTAAAAACAACTTCACTAAATCGACCGCTCGGATGGACAGCATCGATGAACGTCTCGACCGTTTGGAAAAGCGTCTTGACCGTTTGGAAGAGCGTCTTGACCGAATGGAAGAACGAATGGACAAGCGTTTCGACCAACAGGACAAACGTTTCTACCAACTCGTCGGCTTAATTCTTGGTTGCACTGCGGTGGTGTTGGTGCATGACAATCCGGATATGGCGAATTTTGTGACGGATTTGATTGCCAAAATTTTGCGATGATGCGGATGAAAGTTTTGCTATAATCGATTGGCGCATGTTTTGTGCGCGTAATCTTTTTTGTCAATCTTGGAGAATCAAACATGAAAGCAGTACAAGGACAAACGGCAGGATTTGCCGACAACGCTGATGCAAATCAGATGTATCACCTCGCCGAACGAGTTGCGAAACTCGAAGGTGCTGTGCCGCATTCGGCAACGAAGGCGGACATCAATCAGTTGCGCGAGGAAATTACCGCATTGCGAGGTGAAGTTAAAAACAACTTCACCAAAGTTAATGCGCGGATTGACAGCATCGAAAAACGTCTCGACCGGGTGGAAGAACGTCTCGACCGATTGGAAGCGCGTTTCGACCAACTGGAAAAACACATGGACAAACGCCTCGACCGACAACTCTACATAACGCTTGCCGGCTTTGTGGTGTTGTTCGTGAAGGACAATCCGCATGTGGCGGAGTTGGCAACGCAATTTATTGGCGTGTTTTTGCGATGATGCGGGTGGCAATTTTGCTATAATCGATTGGCGCATGTTTTGTGCGCTTAATCCTTTTTGTCAATCTTGGAGAATCAAACATGAAAGCAGTACAAGGACAAGCGGCAGGATTTGCCGACAACGCTGACGCGAATCAGATGTATCACCTCTCCGAACGAGTTGCGAAACTCGAAGCGATTGTGCCGCATTCGGCAACGAAGGCGGACATCAATAAGGTGTGGGAGGAAATCGCCAAAGTGCGGGGGGAAATCACCGCATTTAAAGGTGATGTTAAAAACAACTTCACCAAAGTTAATGCGCGGCTTGAACGGTTGGAAGAACGTCTCGACCGTTTGGAAGCGAGTTTCGCCCGTTTGGAAAAACGAGTGGACAAGCGTTTCTACCAACTCATCGGTTTCATGTCCGCCGGCTTTTTGGTGTTGTTGGCGCATGTCAATCCGCATGTGGCGGAATATGTTGCGCGAATGATTGACATGATTTTGCGATGATGCGGACGGCAATTTTGCTATAATCCATTGGCGCGCATTTGTATTTGCGCGCCAATTTTTTATCACACTTATTTGCAGAGGATTTAATTATGAACAACGTACAGGGACAAACGGCAGGATTTGCCGACAACGCTGACGCGAATCAGATGTATCACCTCGCCGAACGAGTTGCGAAACTCGAAGGTGCTGTGCCGCATTCGGCAACGAAGGCGGACATTAATAAGGTGATGGAGGAAATCTCCAAAGTGCGGGGGGAAATCACCGCATTTAAAGGTGATGTTAAAAACAACTTCACCAAAGTTAATGCGCGGTTTGAACGGTTGGAAGAACGGCTCGACCGGGTGGAAGAACGTCTCGACCGTTTGGAAGCGAGTTTCGTCCGTTTGGAAAAACGAGTGGATAAACGATTCATTCAACTCGCCTGCTTAATGCTTACCTGCACTGCGGCGGTGTTGGCGCATGTCAATCCGCAAGTGGCGAATTTTGTGACGGATTTAATTGCCAAAATTTTGAGTTGACGCGAATTTTGGATTGACCAAAAAACGGTCGGCATTCGCCGGCCGTTTTTTCGTTACGCCCCCGCCAACAACACCACCCCACCCAACACCACCACCGACGCCGCCAACCGTCTTACACCGGACGGCTCGTTAAAATAATACGCGCCGATTAAGGCGGCGATAACAATCGACGTCTCGCGCAAGGCGGCGACCAAGGCGATGGAAGTTTGCGACATCGACCACACCACCAAGGCATACGCCAACAACGACAACACCGCGCCGATGAAATGGCGGCGCCAGCCGTCGCGCAAGCCGCGCCACACGGCGCGCGGTTGGCGGCGCAACAAGCCATAGGCCAACATCGGCGCGCCTTGAATCAAACTTAACCACACCACATAACCAACCGCATCGCCGGACAACCGCCCGCCGACGCCGTCGGATATCGTATACGCGCCGATGAAGGCGGCGGTGAGCAGCGCGCCGAACAACGCTTGGCGTTCATGCAACACTTGCCGCAGCCGGCGCGCGGCGAAAATTAAAATGCCGCCGATAATTAAGCCGAGCGCGCTCCATTGGCGCGCGTTCATTGTTTCATGCAACACCAACACGCCCCACGCGGCGACCACCAACGGCGCACCGCCGCGCGCGATGGGATAGGCATGCGCAAAATCGCCGAAACGATAGGCATAGGCGAGGCTTAAGTAATAGCCGAAATGAAAACAAGTCGACAACGCCAACAGCCCCCAACTGGCGCGCTGCGGTGCATCGAATATAAAAATCAGCGGCAGACACAACAACACAATCGCGCTTTGCAAGCCGACCAAGCCGATGATTTTGTCGTCGGTTTGCTTAATTAATGCGTTCCACAACGCATGGCAAAGCGCGGCGAGCAGCACCAGAAAAATAAGATGCGAATCCATCGGTGTACACTACCGCCAAATCGAGGCGATTTTGCGCTATACTGAAAAACGCGCGGATGATTGAATTCGCGTTATCGGTTCGAGTTTCGATGCATTTCGAGTTACGATTTATTTCATACGAGTGACTTCGTACGGGTTAATTCGAATGACTTCGATTTAATTTGAGTTGCGATGTCGCATTGACACTCGCGCATTTTTATTTTTCGCAAAGAGGGGATTGCTATGACCAGCACCTTGTTGGTGGGAATAGACGGCAGTGCGCCGGGCAAACGCGCCGCGCAATTTGCCGCACAAGTGGCGGCGTTGGAAAGCGCCGAATTGACGGTCGTGTATGTGATTCCATGGTCGCCGTTTACCTTTAACACGCCCGAAGAAAACGAATCGCGCCATAAACGCCGCGAGCAGGAAATCGAAACTGCGCGCGCCAAAGTGCTGCAGCCGATGATTGATTCGCTTGCATCGACCGGCGCGAAAATCGACGGCTTGGTGCGCCATGGGCGTCCGGCTGAAGTGATTAATCAAATCGCCGACGAACGCAAAGTCGCGCAAATTTTTGTCGGGCGCAACGGCGATTCCGGGCTTGCCAATCTGCTGTTTGGCGGCGTGGCCGGCAACTTACTGCAAACCGCGGCGCGTCCGGTGACGATTGTGCCGTAATGCCCAACGCTCGAGGAGAATGATGATGAAACCTTTCGAAATGATTCACTTAACGCTTAAGTCAATGCGATTCGCATCGCATTGCGCAAGCAAACTTGTGGCGCGTCTTAACCGCGCATTCGTCGGCGTGCTGGCGACGCTGCTCATCGCATCCCCGGCGCAGGCCGGCATCGATGAAACCATCAACGCCGCCACCGAGCCGTTGGCGGCGTGGATTGGCAAGGTGGTGTTTTTCAAATTGCCGATTTTCGGCGCGCAATTGCCGATGGTTGTGTTGTGGCTGGTGGTCGGCGCGGTGTTTTTCACCTTTTACACCGGCTTCATCAATCTGCGCGGCTTTAAGCACGCGATTGAATTGGTGCGCGGCGATTATTCAGACCCCAAAAGCCACGGCGAAGTGTCGCATTTTCAGGCATTGGCAACCGCCATCTCCGGCACAGTCGGCATCGGCAACATCGGCGGCGTCGCCGTGGCCGTCACCGTCGGCGGCGCCGGCGCGACTTTTTGGCTGATAGTCGCCGGCTTTTTGGGGATGTCGACCAAGTTTGTCGAATGCACCTTGGGCGTTAAATACCGCAGCGAATTCGACGACGGACACGTCTCCGGCGGCCCGATGTACTACTTGCGCAAAGGCTTCGCCGAACTTGGCATGCGCGGCTTCGGGCGATGGATTGGCGCGTTTTACGCGGTCGGCATCTTCATCGGCGCGCTCGGCATCGGCAACATGTTTCAATCCAATCAAGCCTATCAACAATTAAACCACGTCGCCGGCGGCGCGCTCGACGGGCTGGGGTGGTTGGTCGGGTTGGTGATGGCGGTCGTGGTGTTTTTGGTGATTGTCGGCGGCATTAAATCGATTGCCCGCGTCACCGAAAAACTCGTGCCGTTTATGGCGTTGTTCTATTGCGTCATCGCGCTCATCGTCATCGCCTTAAATTACGACGCATTGCCGCAAGCGATTGCCAACATCTTCACCGGCGCATTCACCGGCGAAGGCGTCGCCGGCGGCGCGTTGGGGGCGATGATTATCGGCTTTCAACGCGCGGTGTTTTCCAACGAAGCCGGCATCGGCTCGGCGTCGATTGCGCATTCGGCCGTGCGCACCAATCAACCGGTCACCGAAGGCGTGGTCTCGTTGCTCGAGCCGTTCATCGACACGATTGTGATTTGCACCATCACCGCCTTGGTCATCGGCACCGCGCAAGTCGCCGAGCCGAGTTTTGCCGGCGATGCGAAAAACATCGCAATGACCTCGGCCGCGTTTGCGCGCGAATTTTCATGGTTCCCGATTCCGCTGGCGTTTGCGGCCGTGTTGTTTGCGTTCTCGACGATGATTTCATGGTCGTATTACGGTCTTAAAGGCTGGACCTATCTATTCGGCGAAAGCGAACGCCTGCAAAACGTTTACAAAATCATCTTTTGCGCGTTTGTTGCGGTCGGTTGCATGGTGCAGTTGGGGCCGATTTTGGACATCTCCGATGCGCTGGTGTTTTTGATTTGCGTGCCGAACATTCTCGGCTTGTATTTCCTTGCGCCGATTGTCAAACGCGAGATGAATTTGTATTTCGCGCGCATCAAAAGCGGCGAGATTAAAAAATATCGCTGAGCCCATCGACAATGGGCGTCGCCAAGCAACTCCTTGCCGCCAACCGGCGTTACGCTGAAACTTTCGGCAAGTTGGGCAAACTGCCCGGCGCGCCGGCGCGCAAGTTTGCGGTGCTAACCTGCATGGATGCCCGCCTCGACCCGGCGAAATTCGCCGGGCTGGCGGAAGGCGACGCCCATGTCATCCGCAATGCCGGCGGACGCGCCAGCGACGATGCATTGCGTTCGTTGTTGCTGTCGCACGCCCTGTTTGGCGTCAATCAATGGTTTGTCATCCATCACACCGATTGCGCCATGCAACATCTCGACACCAACGCCCTCACCCGCCGCTTCGGCGCAAAGCAACCGCAATGGCTGCCAAGCAAGCCGGGCGTTGCGAGTTTATTGGAGGATGTTGCGCATCTGCAAAACCATCCATTGGTCGGCGATGCGGTGACCGTGCGCGGCTATTTATACGACTGCGCCTCGGGGGTGTTGCGTGAGATAACGGAAGCGGATACGGACGCCGCGAAAACCGACGCGGCGCGTTAAATAACCGGCAATGTGCCGGGGCCGAGATTCATTTGGGTGCGGTTCATTGGATATTCCTCAGCAATCGCTCACCATTGAGCGCAAGCGGATATATCAATCATAGCAATTTTTGCCAAAAAAGCAAGCATTTATTAACCATTAATCATTAATCATTTTTAGTAACTTCAATCATTTTCACCAACTTCCAATCGCCCAATGCCCGGTGGACGGCGGCATCGACGACGAGCGGCGGTTGATTCACCCAGCGGGCATTAATAATGATTTCCAAATTGGCGGCGGCATTGTATGCATTGTTGTCGCAAGCCGAGAAGTTTTCCGGCGTATTGACGCTCATCGCCGGCATATTGTCGTTGTATTTTGCCTATTTGCGCCCGCGGCGCGCGGCGCGGCGCAAAATTATTGATGCGGTGTATTATCACGCCATGATTGCCGAGAAACGATTGCGCCATCAACGCAAAGGCAACGCCGCCATCGAAAAAATGTTGCGCGAGGACAAGACGTTTATTCCGTACACGCCGCATTCGACCTCGAATGATTTAACCTACGACCAAATTATAGACGCAATGACTTGGCTAACCGCCGACGAGGAGGAGGTGTTGTTGCATTATTTTCACAACCAAGCCGCGCTGGCGGCGATACTCGACAGTTTCGAATCCAACGCGGTTAAAAATTTCTCGCAACAGCGCAAATTGAAACTGTGGGCATTGGCAGTGACATTCCAAAAAGCGACTTTGCAGCGCGCCGTACAAACCCAACAAATTCTCGATAAACGCAAAAAACCCAAACCGCTCACGCAAAAAATTCGCGCGGCATTGGGGTGGACGCAAGCGAAAGGTTGACGCGCAAGCGGATAGTGCGCACATCAAAATTCCCAACACTTACAACATGCAACCCCCTGATGAACGCGCGCCCGCAATGAAGCCGCCTAAGTTAACCCCGCGCGAATTGCGCGCGATTGCGCGCACCACGACTCAACATTATCAACAAAACGCCGAGTCGTTTTGGCGCGGCACGCACGACCACGATGTCGCGCAAAACATCGATGCATTGTTGGACGCCATCATCGAGATGCGGCAGGCGTCACCGCCGTTTCGGATTTTGGATTTTGGTTGCGGCCCGGGGCGCGATTTGTCCGCGTTTATCGAACGCGGACATCAACCAACCGGCTTGGACGGCGCAACCGCATTTGTGCAGCGGGCGCGCGCGCAATGCAATTGCGAAGTGTGGCTGCAGGATTTTCTTGCGCTGCAATTGCCGCGCGCGCATTTTCACGGCGTGTTCGCCAACGCCTCGTTGTTTCACATCCCGCGCCAAGAAATTGTCCGCGTACTCGGCGAATTGCGCGACACCTTGCTGCCGCACGGCGTGCTGTTCGCCTCCAACCCGCGCGGCGATGACGACGAAGGCTGGCACGGCGCGCGATACGGCTGTTATTACACTTGGCGCACCTGGCGCACCCTCGCCACCCAAGCCGGCTTCATCGAACTGCGTCACTACTATCGCCCAACCGGTCAACCGCGCCATCAACAACCGTGGCTGGCAAGTTTGTGGCGCAAATAGTTTATGCACAAAAATAGTTTATGTACGCAAGTGGTTTATGTACGCAAGTGGTTTATGCACGCAAGCAGTTTATGTATGCAAGTGTTTTATGTACGCAAGAAGTTTATGCGTGCAAATAGTTTATAACGCCAACCGCGCGCCTTAAGTTTTCATCAACATCATTGTCGCCGCACCATCAACCGCGTCACCGTCACCACCGCACCGTCACTCAAACTCCCCACGTTCATATTGCGCACGCAGTTCGCGTTTTAGAATTTTGGCGGCGGCGTTGCGCGGGAATTGGTCGACGATGAGGACGCGCGCAAGGCGTTGGTATTTGGCGGCGACGCGTTGGTTAACCCATGCGCACAAGTCGGCGGCGGTTAAATCGCCTTCGATGCGCACGGCGGCAATCGGGGTTTCGCCCCATTTTTCATCGGCGACGCCGAACACGGCAACTTCGATAACTTGGCGATGACGCATCACAACTTCCTCGATGTCCTTGGGATACACATTCACGCCGCCGCTGGTAATCATGTCCTTTTTGCGGTCGACCAAATACACAAAGCCATCGTCGTCGATGCAGCCCAAATCGCCGGAATGCAGCCAATCATTGCGCCACGCTTCGGCGGTCGCCTGCGGGCGGTTGTGATAGCCGGCCATTAATAAAGGCCCGCGCCCGCAAATTTCGCCGATAACGCCGGGCGCGCACGGCGCATCCGCATCATCCAAAATGCACACTTCGGTAAACGCGGCCGCGCAGCCGACTGATTCGATTTTGTCGACGGCGTCGTTTTTGTCGAGGATGGTCATGAAGCCTTCGGTGACGCCGTAGAGTTCATAAAACCGTCCGGGCAATTGTTGATTGAGTTGTTGTTTATGCGTCAAGTGCAGCGGCGCACCGACGCTGATGAGCGCCTGCAATGAATCGAGTTGTTGCGCGCTGAATTTTTCGCACGCCAATATCGCCGCGATTTGCGACGGCACCAACACCGCATGCGTGACTCGACTGCTCGCGACTTCATCGATGAAACGCGCGGCGTCGAAATTTTCATGCAGTATGTACTTGCAGCCAAGTTGCATCCACGACATTAAATCCAACATCGCGCCGTTAAAGACAATCGCCCCGGCATGCAACACGACGCTCTCCGGCGTCATCCGCCAGGCGTTGGCAAACAGCGTGCAATACATCGCGCGAATGTAATGCGTATGCACGATGCCTTTCGGTGCGCCGGTGGTGCCGCTCGAATACATGATGTTGTATTCGTCTTCGCCGCGGATGCGCATGCGCGGCGCATCGACGGCGGCGGTTTGGATGAACGCGGCGTAACTTATCCAACCGCGCGCTTCGCCGCCGGCGACGATAAACCGCGCGGCGTCGATGTCCGGCAATTGCGCGCGCACCGCATCGATGGACGCGCACAACTCGACATCGGCGATGACCATCTTGCTTTGTGAATCGCGCAACAATGTCGCCAAGCCGTCCGATTGCAACAGCGCACTGCACGGCACCAACACCACGCCGCTGACCGCGGCGGCCCAATACGCGGCCATTAACTCAAATGAATTCGGCAACACGGTCGCGACCTTGTCGCCGCGCGTCAAGCCGCAATCCAACCATGCGTTTGCCAATCGATTGACCGCGCGATGCAATTGCGCGAAGGTGTATTCGCGCCCGCCAAACACCAGCGCGATGTGTTCGGCGCGAAGTTTGGCGTGCGCGCCCAACAAACCGGCCAGCGTCGGCGTCACTGCAGGTCGTCCAAGGCGCGTTTTAAATCGCCGACGATGGCGTCGATGTCGTCTTGACGACACGCGCCAATCGACAGGCGAAACCAATCGCCGTGCGCATGCGCGCCGAACCACGAAAACGGCAACACGCCGATGTGCGCATCGTCCAGCAGATAACGCTGCACCGCATCGTCGTCGGCCAATGCGCCGCGTCGACTGTTGCGCCCTTGCAACTGCATGCGCACGCTTAAATAAATCGCGGCTTGCGGCGCAATCGCATCGAGCGGATAGCCGTCGTCGCGCAAGGCGATGATGGCGCGATAAAATCGCTCCAACCGCGCCGACAGTTGCGCGCGGAAATCGCGCAGATATTCATCGACCGATTCGGCTTGCGCCAAAAATTCGCCGACCGCAATTTGTTCGGGCTTGGGCGCCCACGCGCCGATGTGCGCAATCAACGCAATCATTTTTTCGCGCAACGCCGGCGGCGCAACGCCAAAGCCGACGCGCACGCCGGTCGCGGCAAAACATTTTGAGATGCCGTCGATAAACACCGCATACGGACGAAGTTGCGGACACACCGCCAGCGGATGATTAAAGCCGTCGCCAAACGCCAACGCCCAATACACTTGATCGAATAGTACATACAACGGCTTTTGCGCGCGCCCGCGTCGGCGATTTTCATCGACCACCAATTGACACACCGCGCGCAAGTTATCGACGTTGAACATTGTGCCGGTCGGATTTTGCGGCGCGCACAACGCCAGCAACGCCGCATCGCGCAAATGTTCGCTGAGCGATTCGGCGGTTGGCATAAAATGATTTTGCGGCGTGGTCGGCGTCGGCACGATTGTTGCGCCGACCAACTTGGCGTAATCTTCGTTGTTCCACGACGGCACCGGATACACAACCTTCTCGCCGCGATTCACCGCGGCGCGATACAACGCATAAATCAACGGTCGCGAACCGCCGGCAATCAACACTTCATCGGCGTCGATGTCGAGGTCGAATGCGCGGTTATGCCAAGCGGCGACGCTGGCGCGCAACTCAGCCACGCCGGGCGCGCCCGGATAATTGGTTTGTTTGGCGCGATAGGCGGCGGTGATGCGCGCGCACAACGCATCGGGCGGCGCGAAAATCTCCGGCGCAAAATCGCCGACGGTAAGATTATGCAACGCCTCACCTTGCCGTTTGCGCGCATCGATTTCAGCGGCAATTTGTAAAATCGGCGAAGTTTGAATTTGCGCCGCCACTTGCGAAACTTGCAACGGGGGATTGGTCGATTGCGACTTGGGTTGCGCTTTGGATTGCGACTTCGATTGCGCTTGAGATTGCACTGTGGATTTCATTTGGATGCCTTGCGAGTTGTGTTTGCGAATGTGGTTTGTCGATATGCGGTTGTGGTTGTACTTAAACTTAAACTTGCACTTGGTATTTGTACTTGTACTTGGTATTTGCACTTGCACTTGTACTCTTGATTGTCCGCTTACTTGACGCTTGCACTTGTACTTGCACTTAATACTTGCACCAACACTTGCGAACTTGCAATTATAAACACGGTTAACTAAACCGAATGCGGCTACAACGCGCGTAACAATAACGCATAACATTAATGCGCAACAATATAAAACATTGCCCGCGCCGATTTGGCGTTACAATCGCGCGATGATGCAGCCGACCGATTCCAATCCGGCGAAGTGGCGCGCGCTGTGGCACAGCGTGTGCACGGTGTTTGGTGCGCGGGTTGCGCGGCGTGCGCCGATTGATTCGCGCGCGGCATTGACCGAATTCATCGACAGCCGCGCCAGTTATGTCGCGCAAAGCGCGTTGTACGGCTATATGAAAACCCGCGCCGGCACGCGATTCCCCGAATTGTTCAACAACCGCGCGATGCTCGAATCCATCAACATTGCAAAATGGCGCGTGTATTTGGCCTGCCTGTCGGATTTGGCGATGTATTGCGGCGCGTTGTTGCGCCGACACGGCGTTGATAATTCGCGCGTGCGCGCCTTAATTAATGACTCGGTCGATGATGCCTTAACCCAAATCGGCGCGCCGCAAGACGCCGATGCGGATTTCGCCGCCGGCGCGCGCGAAGTGATTGCGCGCGCCGCCAATTGCGATTTCGCCGCGTTGGGCGACGATGATTCGGCGTTTACCCAAAGCCCGGATGCGCTGGTGTATTGGGCGCCGGTCGCCGATGAATTCAAAAAACGCGATGTCGAGATTGTGCGCAATTCGGTGCGGTTTCGCTGGATAGCCGTCCGCCGCGAAGCGCGCCGCCGTTTGCGCGCCGACCGCCTGATGGCCGGGTAGTTGCAATTGCGCGCGCGGGCGGGTATGTTTGCGATTGCGCGGCGCGGTTCGAAGTTGATTTCACTTGATTTCGCGCACTTGCGCTTTTGATTCGCACTTTTATTCGCGCACTATTTGCACTTTGATTTTTGTGTTGGATTTTGTGTTGGATTTTGTGTTGGATTTTGTGTTGGATTGTTGTTTTGATTTTGTGTTGGATTTTTGTTTCGATTTTGTATTAATCACCCACTCTCACTTCCATTTCCGCAGGGCATTAAGATGAACCCACTCAAAAGCATTGCCGGTACGCTCATCGTCGGTTTCGTGTTGGCGTTACTCATCGCCTTCCCGGCGCTCGACCGCGTAACCACTTGGTCGATTATCGTTTGGCTGCATGTCTTGGCCGGCATCACCTGGATTGGCTTGTTGTATTATTTCAACTTCGTGCAAGTCCCGGCGGTTGCCGAGGCGACTGCAGATTCCGGCGGACCGGGGCCGGCCGCGATTTCCAAATATGTCGCGCCGCGCGCCTTGTGGTGGTTCCGCTGGGGCGCGGTTGCAACTTGGTTGACCGGCGCGGCTGCGCTCGAATATGTCGGCGGCTTTGCCCGCCACTTCTTCGCCGCCGACGGCGTCACCCTCATCGGCATCGGCGCTTGGCTTGGCACGATTATGTTGCTCAATGTCTGGGGCTTGATTTGGCCGAATCAAAAGAAACTGCTCGGCATGGTCGAAGCCACCGACCAACAAAAGGCGCGCGCCAAAGCGATTGCATTCGCGGCCTCGCGCACCAATACATTGCTGTCGATTCCGATGGTGATGTGCATGGTCGGACACGGACACGGCGTCGCCTTTTAAGCGACGCGCATCGCAAGGCATCGAACGCATCTCGATGCTTGTTCGCGCCGATTGATTGCGCCATGCAACCCACCGCACAAGCGCCCGAAGTTGCGCCCGAAGCCGCGCGACATTTTGTCAACGGGCGCAGTTTGCATGCGCCGTTTCCTTCGCATTGTCAAACCGCGTTGTTTGCGCTCGGTTGCTTTTGGGGCGCCGAGCGCATGTTTTGGCAATTGCCCGGAGTGTGGGTGACCGCCGTCGGCTATGCCGGCGGTCGCACCCGCAACCCGACCTATCGCGAAGTGTGCGCCGGCGACAGCGGACACGCCGAGTTTGTGTTGGTGGTGCATGACCCCGAACAAATTTCGCATCGCCAATTGCTCGGCGCATTTTGGCGCGCGCATGACCCGACGCAAGGCATGCGCCAAGGCAACGACATCGGCGAACAATATCGCTCGATAATTTTCACCAACAACGACGAGCAACTGCGCAACGCACGCGAATCGCTCGACGTTTATCAACGCGCATTACACGCCGCCAACCTCGGCGACATCACCACCGAGATTGCCCCATCCGCGGATTTTTACTACGCCGAAGACGCCCATCAACAATACCTCGCCAAACACCCCGACGGCTATTGCGGGCTGGGCGGGCTTGGGGTTGCGCATCCGTTTGAGGATGAGTGATGTGGGTTGTGAATTGTGAAGTGTGGATTGTGAGTTATGAATTATGAATTATAAATTGCGAATCATTTTGTTTGTAATTGTGTTTATAGTTACGATTATGATTGGGTTAAGGTTAACGAAGTGAACAGTTAATAAGTAAACAATCAATAAAAATAAATTGATAATTGCTTTATGATTAAATTTGGGTTGCTTTTTACAAACTGCACCATCAACCGTCGCAATACTCGGCACAGTCACCCGATAATTATTAACCACCACCCTTCAACACCGCGCCCATGGAGACGATTTCGCCCGACTTGATGTATCCATCCGCCCGCCGCGGTGCGCCGCGCGCGATTGCCGTGTGGCTGTCGATTTGTTGCGTGTTGTTGTTTGCGATGGTGGTGTTGGGCGGGGCGGTGCGGTTGTCCGACGCCGGCTTATCGATGGTCGATTGGCGTCCGCTCGGCGGCGTCATCCCGCCGCTTGGGCATGCGCAATGGCTCGCCGAATTCGACCAATACCGCCGCTTCCCCGAATTCCAATTGCGCAATCCGCAAATGACGCTGGTCGAATTTCAATTCATCTATTGGATGGAATACGCGCATCGAATGCTCGGGCGGGTGATTGGCGCGGTGTTTGCCGTGCCGCTTTTCATTTTTTGGCGGCGCAATAAAATCCCCGGCAATGTACTCGCCGCGTTGTGCATGCTGCTCGCGCTCGGCGCGTTTCAGGGTTGGATTGGCTGGTATATGGTGCAGAGCGGATTGGTCGACCAACCGTTCGTCAGCCATCGACGATTGCTGGTGCATTTTATGTTGGCGGCGGTGATTTACGCCTGGATGTTGCGCTTGGTGGTCGGGTTGTTTAATCGCCGCCGCCGCTTCCAAACCCGCCGCGACCTCACGCTCAAAGCCAACGGCGCGGTCGCCTTGTTGGTGTTGATGGCGATGTTGGCAAGCGGCGTGTTGGTCGCCGGCACCCACGCCGGCTTGGTATACAACACCTGGCCAAAAATGAACGGCGAATGGGTGCCGCAACAACTCGCGGTACTCGAGCCATGGTGGCGCAATCTGCTCGACCATCTCGAGACCATCCAATTCACCCACCGCGCCTTGTCCGTGTTGGTCGTGCTGGCGGTCGGCGTGTTCGCCTTTAACTTGGTGCGCGCCGGTCGATTTTTTAGCGCGATGCTGATGCTCGCGCTGTTGTTCACGCAATTCGCTCTCGGCGTCGGCGCATTAACCCAACGCGTACCATTCACCCTCGCCGTCGCCCACCAAACCGGCGCGATGCTGTTACTCAGCAGCGTGGTAATTGCATGGTCGCGCTATTTGCGCGCGCTTGGCACAACACAAAAATAACGCGCGCGGATTAATAACAATACATTGTTGTCGACATCACATTGTTATCGACATCGTCATGGCTGACCAACTAAAGTGCACTTGCATTTGTACTCTCGCTTGCGCTTGCACTTGTACTTGTATTTGCACTTTCGCTTTCACTTGCACTCGGCGGTAACAATGCAACGTTGTTTACACCGTACATCGACCGTCGCGTCGCCAACGACACACTGTTCGAATCAACGCACCACTTCGACAGCACCTGCACCATGACCAAACAACAAAACATCCTCATCGTCATGGCCGACCAACTCAGCGCACTTGCGCTCGGATGCTACGGCAATGCCACGGTGCATTCACCGCACATCGACCGCCTCGCGGCCAACGGCGTGTTGTTCGAATCGGCGTATTGCAACAGTCCGTTATGCGCGCCGGCGCGGTTTGCGATGATGAGCGGGCGACACATCTCGAGGTGCGGCGGCTACGACAACGCCGCCTATTGGCCGTCAACCGCGCCGACCTTTGCGCATTATCTTCGCTTGGCCGGCTATCAAACTTGTTTGTCCGGCAAGATGCATTTTGTCGGCGCCGACCAACTGCATGGTTTCGAACGCCGCTTGACCACCGACATTTATCCCGCCGATTTCGGCTGGGTGCCGGATTGGCGCAACCCGCAGGAACGCATCGACTTGTGGTATCACAACATGTCGAGCGTGCAACAAGCCGGCGTCGCCGCCGTCACCAATCAACTCGCTTATGACGACGAAGTCGGCGCGCGCGCCATCGGCGCAATCCACGACCACGCGCGCGGCGACGATGCGCGTCCGTTGTGTTTGGTCGTCGGCTTCATTCATCCGCACGACCCGTACGCCGCGCGCCGCAAACATTGGGCGTTGTACGACGACATCGACATCCCGTTGCCGCGCGTTGGCGCATTGCCCGACGACCAACAAGATGCGCACAGCCGCCGCTTGGCGCGCGCCATCGGCGCCGACCAAACGCGCATCAGCGACGAACAAATCCGCCGCGCACGCCGCGCGTATTTCGCCAATGTGTCGTACATCGACGAATGGCTCGGCAAGTTCATCGATGCATTAACCGATTGCGACATGGCAAACAACACCGACATAATCTTCACCTCCGACCACGGCGACATGCTCGGCGAACGCGGCTTGTGGTACAAAATGTCGTTTATGGAATGGTCGAGCCGCGTGCCGCTAATTATCGCGCGCGCCGGTGGACGCGGCAATGTACGCGTGCAACAACCGGCGTCGTTGGTCGACTTGTTGCCGACGCTGTTGGATTTCGCCGATTCGGAATACGCCAACCAACGCCCGCCGATTGACCCGCTCGATGGGCGCAGTTTGGCGGCGTACTGTCAAGACGATGCAGTCGTCGATAAAGTTGTCGACAAAGTTGTCGACAAAGTTAACGGCAAAGTTACCGAACGAGTTAACGGTGAACATAACGATGCCGTGAACGACAAAGTTAATCGCAATGAAGTGCGTCACAATGTTAACGGCAAGGTTAACGGCAACGTTAACGACAAAGCAAACGACGAATTCGCCGCGCCGGTCATCGGCGAATATCTCGCCGAAGCCACCGCCGAACCGATGCTGATGATTCGTAGCGCGCACTACAAATACATCACCTGCCAAGGCGACGCCGATTTGTTGTTCGACCTGCGCGCCGACCCGGATGAATTGCGCAACCTCGCCGCCGACCCCGCGCACCGCGCCTTAATGCAACAATTCACCGCCGCCGCGACCGACCATTGGGATGCGCAACAAGTCAAACGCGAAGTGCTCGCCTCGCAACGCCGCCGCCGCGAAGTGCATGCCGCCTTATCAATCGGCGCGCGCCACAGTTGGGATTACAACCCGCCGCGCAACGCCGCCGAAGAATACACCCGCAGCCACATGGAACTCTCCGACTTCGACGCCCGCGCCCGCTATCCGCGCCCGAGCGCGATTGTGTCGAAATAATTCGCCGCCGCAAGCGACGGTGGATTCGCCGTTTGGCAAACCATCGACGCGCCATCACCTCGACATCGACGCGCAATCGGCGCAATTGCGCAACCCATTCGAACCGCGCGCCCGCATAACCGCGCTTGTACGCATCGGCAAACTTGCGCTATAATCGCGGATTGTTTACACGATTGAGGATTGGGATATGCCATCTGTACAAGTTCGGCAAAATGAGCCGTTTGACGTCATCTTGCGTCGGTTTCGTCGCGCCTGCGAGCGCGCCGGGGTGTTTGCGGAGACGCGACGGCGGCAACATTATGAAAAACCGACGACCATTCGCAAGCGCGACAGCGATGCGGCGGTGCGTCGTGAAATGAAACGAGTCGCGCGACAACGCGCGCGGTTTAAGCGCAAGTATTAATCGTCGGCACTAATCGCAAGAATTAATGTCGGCGTGCATCGTCGGCATTTTGCAATTGCATTCAAACTTGCATCCATTCGGTTGCGCAACTTGCGATGTCGTTTGTGATGTCGCTTGCAATGTCACTTGTGACGCAACTTAACTTGTTGCGAAATTTTTATTGCGTTTCATTGCATTGCCAATTGCTTCGGGTGTATTAATAACCGCCGTTAAGTTGCGTTAATCCATTGCACCGATTAACTTGCGTTGCCGTTGGTAATTTGTAGTGCCGCGTTACGTTTCGATTAAGTTTCGGTCAAGTCGCCTCCCTCCCCATCAGCGTTAACCCTGCGCAACAACGCAGCGACGCTTTTGGCGTCGTCCATCTCGCCGCCGACCGCCATCTGCACGGCGCGCGCCGGCGGTGTCCAATGCAATTCCATTAATTCATCTTCCTCACGCGCCGGCGCGCCGATGGTCAACTCGCGCGCGCAAAACACATGCAGGCGTTCGTCGCAAAAGCCCGGCGTCATTAACAACACGCCGAGCGCGCGCCAATCGACGGCAACGCAGCCGGTTTCTTCGCGCAGTTCGCGTTGGGCGGTTTGCAGCGGCGTCTCGCCAACTTCGATAAGTCCGGCCGGCAATTCCCAAATCCAACCGCCGGCCGCGTGGCGGAATTGACGCAGCAGCGCAATGTTGCCGCGCGCATCTTCGGCGATGACCACCGCCCCGCCCGGATGGCGCACTATCTCCAACTCGACAGTGCGGCGGTTTGGCAGGCGCACCGTCTCGACGCCAAGGTCAACGATTGCGCCGCGGTAAATCGTCTTGCGCGCGGGCTTCACCGGTCGAATGCAATCAGCGACGGAAAATAATCCGCCGGCGCGCGATAGCCGAGCAGGTTAAACAACGTCGCGGCGACATTCGCCAAGCCGGGATTATCGACATCGGCCATTCGATAGGCGTTGTCGTTCTGCGAATCGCAAATCGCAAACGGCACTTGATTTAAACTGTGCGCGGTGCGCACGATTCGTTCGCCGTTTTTTTCGACAACCATTTCATCGGCGTTGCCGTGGTCGGCGGTGACCACCAACACGCCGCCGCATTGTTGCACCGCTTCGCGCAATTGACCGAGGCAATGGTCGACCGTTTCGACCGCCTTGATGGTGGCGTCCAAATCGCCGCTGTGTCCGACCATGTCGCCGTTGGCAAAGTTGATTCGCCCAAAGCGATGTTGCCCGTCGGTTAACAATTCAATCGTCTTGGCGGTGATTTCATTCGCCTTCATTTGCGGCGCAAGATGAAACGCCGAATCGCCGGACGGAATCTCGACCCAAGTTTCGAGCGATTCATCCAATCGCTCCGAGCGGTTGCCGTTCCAAAAATAGGTGACATGCCCAAATTTTTGCGTCTCCGACACCGCGAAGGTTTTGATTTTTTCGGCGCATAAAAATTCGCTCATGCTGCGTTCAATCTTCGGCGCGGCGACCAAATAATTCGGCGGCACGCCAAGGTCGCCGTCGTATTCGAGCATGCCGCAAAAATATGCATCGGGCGCATCGCCGCGCGCAAATGCATCGAACTCCGATTCGCAAAACGCGCGCGAAATTTCAATCGCGCGGTCGCCGCGAAAATTAAACAACACCACCGCATCGCCGTCGCGCACCGCACCGCGCGGCTTGCCGTCCGAGTCGGCGACGACAAACGGCTGCAGATATTGATCGTTCATCGACGAGTCGGCGTCGTATTGACGCTGAATTTCCGCCGCCACATCTTGCACCGCGCGCGCCTTGCCGTGCACATGCGCATCCCAGCCGCGTTTGACCATCGGCCAATCGGCTTGATAGCGATCCATCGTTATCGCCATCCGCCCGCCGCCCGAGGCGATGCGATAATCGAAGCCGCGTTGTTGATTGACCGCATCGAGTTTTTCGCGCAGTTGCGCAACATATTCCGGCGCCGAACGCGGCGCGACATCGCGACCATCGAGCAATGCATGCACGCACACCGATTTAATTTCGGCCTGTCGGCAACGCTCGATTAAATCGAACAAATGCGCGATGTGCGAATGCACATTGCCGTCGGACAACAAGCCAAGCAGATGCACGCTTGCGCCGCCAACGCCGCGCGACTCGACTTCGCGCCACACATCGCTTTGATAAATCGAACCGTCGGCAAACGCTCGCTGCACCAACTTCGCACCTTGCGCAAAGATGCGTCCGCCGCCAAGCGTGTTGTGCCCAACTTCGCTGTTGCCCATCTCGGCGTCGCTCGGCAACCCGACATGCGTGCCGTGCGCAAACAATCGAGTGTGGCAACGCCCGCTGAGCAGTTCATCCAACACCGGCGTATTGGCCAGCGCAACCGCATTGCCGGGCCCCGCCGGCGCCAAACCAACGCCGTCCATAATCGCCAACAACAACGGCCCGCGCCGCCCGGCAAAGGCGGTTAGTTTTTCAAGATGTAATTGGGTTGACATATTTTTACTCGGTGTATGCGACGGTGTGCTGCGGTGTATGACGATGTTAAGTTAAGTATTAATGATTGGGGGTTAAGTGTTGTGTGTTGCACATTGGACGCGAAACATTGGATTGAACATCGATTACATCTACATTTACTTTAACTTGTTCGAAGTTAACGTAGTTAACGTAGTTAACTTAACACCTCCGGACATCGCCGCATAAATTCGCTCAACGCAATTGCGCGATGGCTTATGCGATTTTTTTGCGCCGCGCTTAATTGCGCCGAAGTTTTGTCGAGTTCGGCGAGATAAAACAACGGGTCATAACCAAAGCCGTTGTCGCCGCGTGGCGCCGATAAAATTTCGCCGCGCCATTCGCCGGTGCAAATCAACGGCGCCGGGTCATCGGCGGCGCGCGCATAAACAATCGCGCAACAAAATCGCGCCGCGCGATTCGGCGAATCGACGCGCGCCAATTCATCCAACAACCGCCGCATGTTGTCTTCGTCGCTTGCGTCTTCGCCGGCATACCGCGCCGAATACACCCCGGGCGCACCGCCCAAGGCATCGACCTCGAGCCCGGAATCATCGGCAATCGCGCCCAGCCCGCTTTGCCGACATGCATTGCGCGCCTTAATCACGGCGTTATCGACAAAGGTCGCGCCGGTTTCGCGCGCCGCAATCACGCCCAATTCGGTTTGCGCAATCAGTTCGATGCGCCGCCCGGCCAACATCGCGCGCATCTCGATGAGTTTGGCGCGGTTGCCGGTGGCCGCGACAATCGAGCGCATCACGCCTCGGCCAACGCCTCGCGTTGCGCGCGCAACACCGCATCGACGCCGCCTTGCGCAAAATCCAACATTTGCATCAAGGTCGCGCGGTCAAACGGTTCGCTTTCAGCCGCGCCTTGTATCTCAATCAAATTGGCGCGGTCGTCCATCACCACATTCAAATCGCATGCCGCGCGATTGTCTTCGGCGTAATCCAAATCGGCGACGACTTCGCCGTCAAACAACCCAACCGACACCGCCGCTATCGCGCGCCGCACCGGATTTTCGCCAAGCAGTTCATTATCGAGCAGCCAGTTGACCGCATCGACCAAGGCAACATAGCCGCCGGAAATCGACGCGCTGCGCGTGCCGCCGTCGGCTTGCAATACATCGCAATCAATCAAGATGCTGCGTTCGCCGAGCGCGCGCAAATCCATGCAGGCGCGCAACGCGCGACCAATCAACCGCTGAATTTCCATCGTCCGCCCGTTGCGCCCGCGCACCGCTTCGCGCACGTTGCGCACCCCGGTCGCGCGCGGCAACATTCCGTATTCGGCGGTTACCCAGCCGCGCTTTTTGTTGCGCAAAAACGGCGGCACCTTTTCCTCGATGCTTGCGGTGCACAACACGCGCGTGTCGCCAAAACTGACCAACACCGAGCCTTCGGCGTGTCGAGTGTATCGGCGAATAATCGAAACCGGTCGCACTTCATCGGCGCGCCGGCCGCTCGGGCGGGGCATTGGCTTAATGATTAACGATGATTAAAACGATGATTGCAACAATGATTGGAATAATGATTAAAGCAAGGATGCGCCATTATACGCCAAGCGCGCGACGGTCACGCGCGCCGATGCATCGCCGCTGTTGCAACTCATCCGCGCCGCGTTAATTTTTTTTCATACCAAGCAATATCGACAAACTTGCCGAATTTATGCCCGACTTGATTCGCCGCGCCGACATGCATAAAACCAAATCGTTCATGCAACGCCACCGACCGCGCATTCGGCAACGCGATAATCGCATAGGCGCGATGCAATGAAGTGCGCGCAATCAATTCGAACAATCGTCGATACAACGCCGCCCCAACCCCGCGCGGCGCGTCGATGTCGGCATAGACGGTGGTCTCGGTCGATAGCCGATACGCCGGACGCGCGCGAAAGGCGGTGTTGCAGGCGAAGCCGATGATGGATGTATCGACGTTGGTGACGTTGTCGACGTTGGTGACGTTAGTAACGTTGTCGACTTTGGTGACCTTGTCGACTTCGGCGACTAAGGCGTAATACGGTGTATTGATGTTGACTGTGTTGTCGACGGCTTTGTTGGCATTGTCGACGTTGACAGTGTTGACGGTGTTGTCACCGCCATCGACGTTGTCGACAGTGGCAACATCGAAGACAGTTGGGTCAACACAAAACTGCGCAAGCCATTCGATTCGTTTGGTTTCGTTCCATGGCTCGACATCGAACGTGGCGATGTCGTGTTGTACATAATAATTGTAAATGCGGTTAATCGCGTCCGCATCGGACGGCACTGCCGGGCGAATCACAAAACGCGAATCGGTCAATGCTTATCCCTGCTCGGTTGCGTACGCCATCAAACTGATGATTTCATAGGCGATGGTGGCCGCCGCCAATGCCGTGATTTCGGCGTGGTCGTACGCCGGGGCGACTTCGACGATGTCGGCGCCGACGATGTTGACGCCTTTTAATCGGCGCACAATTTCCAACAATTCGCGGCTGGTCAAGCCGGCGATTTCGGGCGTGCCGGTGCCGGGCGCGTGGCTGGGGTCGAGTACATCGATGTCAATCGACAGATACAACGGATGATTGCCGATGCGTTCGAGGATGCGTTTGGCGACATGCGCGGTGCCGTGCTCATGCAGTTCATCGCAATGGATTACCTTAAAGCCAAGTTCGGCGTCCTGTTTTAAATCTTCGCTGCTGTACAACGGGCCGCGGATGCCGACATGCATCGATGCATCATCGCGAAACAATCCCTCTTCGGCGGCGCGGCGAAACGGCGTGCCGTGCGTATACGGCGCGCCGAAATAGGTGTCCCAAGTGTCCAAGTGCGCATCGAAATGCACCAATGCAACCGCGCCGTATTTTTTATGCACCGCGCGCAACAACGGCACCGCAATCGTATGGTCGCCGCCCAATGTCACCAAGCGCGGCGCGTTGGCAAGCAATTCATCCGCCGCGGTTTCGATTTGCGCAATCGCTTCCTCGATGCTAAACGGATTGCAACCGACATCGCCGGCGTCGGCAACCTGCAGCACGCGATACGGCTCGACGTTATAACGCGGATGAAAATTGGTGCGCAACAATCGCGACGCCTGTCGAATCGCCTGCGGGCCAAACCGCGCGCCGGGGCGATAACTCGTGCCGGCGTCAAACGGCGCGCCCAACACCGCAACATCACTGTGCTGCACATCGCGCAATTCCGGCAACCGACAAAACGTCGACCGCCCGGCATAACGCGGCATGTCCATTCCGCTGATGGGTGGGATGGTGTCGTTCATCGAAATCGAATAAGCGGGGTTAAGTTAATCAAAGTTAAATCAAACTTAAATCAAATTCAAATTTAATTTAAATCAAACTCTCGAAACATTGTCGCACACATTATCATTGCGTCAACGCCCCGCCGCAACTGCTGCCGGCGCCGGCGGTGCAGGCATAGCAATGTTTGCCGAGTGCAATCGGCGCGGCGGTTAATTCGTCGCGGGTTATCTGCCAGAGTTTTTTGCCGCGCGCGGCAATCAGCGGCATGTTGAGCATTTGATTGAAGTCGCAATCATAGACGCCGCCAAGCCAATCGATGCTGATGAGATGGCGGCACATTAATGAATCCACCGTCGCCGCATTGAAGTTGTCGGCGAGCAGTTGATAATAGTCGTCGAGTTGTCCGTTGCGCGTTAAGAAATGCGCGAAACGTTTTATCGGCAGGTTGGTGATGGTCAACAACGAATTAAAATCGATGTCGAAATCCTGTTTCAATCGAGTTTTATAATCGCGTTCCAACCCCGCCTGCGCCGGCGGCAAGTTTGCGCCAATCGGGTTGTATACCAAATCAATCGTCAAATCGGGTTGGCGCGCATAGCCGTGCGCGTTTAATTCGCGCAAGGCATCGATGCTTTTGGCAAACACGCCCTTGCCGCGTTGCGCCTCGACATTGTCGGCGGTGTAGCACGGCAATGAACACACCAGCCGCACTTTATGTGCGGCGTACCATTTTGCAAGGTCGCGTTGATTGGCTTCGAACAACACGGTTAAATTGCACCGCGAAGTCACCGCAATATCGGCCGCGCGAAACCGCTCGACCAACCGACGAAAGTTTGGATTCAATTCGGGCGCACCGCCGGTTAAATCGACGCCGCTGATTTTGTTTTGCACCGCCCAATCAAAAATTTTATCGGCGGTTTGCGCATCCATCATCTCGGTGCGTTTTGGCCCGGCTTCGACATGGCAATGTTCGCATGCTTGATTGCATTTATAGCCAAGATTGATTTGCAATTCACCCAACGCCGCGCGCGCCAGCGGAAAACGACTGTGTTCGCGCAAGGTTTGCGCGAAGTCGAAGTCGTTGCCGTTGCCGTCACTGTTACTGTTACCGTTGAGATTGCCGTTGGTGCTGATGTTAATGTTGATGTCGCCGTTACTTTTGATGCCGCCGTTGGTATTAATGCTCATTGTGTTTGCCCTTGTTGGTGAAAAATAGTCGAATAATGTCGCGCAAGGTTAATGCCGCACCGGGTTAACCGCGCACAAGTTTAACAGACCTCCATCGCGTCAATTAATTTTATATCGCGGCGGACGGTCGCCGCTGACCAACTCGGCAAGTTCCTCATTGCCTTTTTCGCGCGCAATATCCAGCGGGGTTTTACCGTCGATTTCCTTGGCGTTAATATCCGCGCCGCCGCCGACCAACAATCGCGCCGCCTCGACCGCATTGCCGCGCGCCGCCAAATGCAACGGCGCTTCATCGCTGCGGTTTCGCGCATTAACATCCGCGCCTTTGTCGATGAGCAAGGCGACGGCATCGACCGCATATTCGCGCGCCGCGAGATGCAGCGGCGTTTTGCCCAAGCGATCGCGCGCATGCAAATCCGCGCCTTTCGCAATCAGCACTTTGCCGACCGCAATATCATCATGTTCGACCGCGCCATGCAATGCGGTGCCGCCGAAATCGGTTTTGGCGTCGACTTCCGCGCCGTGTTCGATTAACAATTTTGCCAAACCAACCGCTTTGTGTTGCGCGGCCCAATGCAACGGCATCAAACCGTAATCACCTCGAGCGTTCACTTGCGCGCCTTTTTCGATGAGGTATTTGGCGACATCGACTCGGTCGCGCATGGTTGCGGCATGCAACGGCGTCATGCCCAATCGCCGCGATGCGATGGCGTTAACATCCGCGCCTTTGCGCACCAACAAGCGCGCAATGTCGACGGCGTTTTGCAACGCCGCAATATGCAGCGGCGTCATGTCCAATTCGCCTTTGACATCAACTTTCGCGCCTTCGCCAACCAACAATCGCGCAATGTCAACTTCATTAATCCAAATCGCTTCATGCAACGGCGTGTTGCCTTTGGGCGCGCGGTCGTTCACCTTCGCGCCTTTTTCAATCAATATCACCACATCGGTGTAATCGCCGCTTTCGATGGCGCCAAAAAAATTTCGCTTGGCGCGCCGCTTAACAATTCGTTGCGCAATCAAACATACCGTACCGCCAATGAGTGCAAGAATTGCGAAGGTAATGATGAGGGGTTCCATTGGGATTTATTTTATTAAGGTTGGTAAGGTTATTAAGTTTAGTGACGTTTGGTTGGACGAAGTGCAGTGCGACAAGTTAGCGTAACAAGTGTAGCGCGGCAAGTTTTATTGAGCGGCGATTGCGTTGTTAGTCTGCATTATAACGGGTTGCGCAAAACAATCGCAATGTAACAATCGAATGTGCACAATCGCAACGCACACAATCGAATGTACGCACCCCCGCCAAATTAAACCATCGAATCAATTGGTCGATTCGCAATCGACGCAACCGACACAACCGCCGCCGCTTAACCCGCGTCACTCGCCGCCGCAATAATATCCGCCAATTCATTGTTGCCGTTTTTACGCGCGACTTGTTGCGGGGTTTTTTTGTCGCTATCGACGACGTTAACCTCCGCGCCGTTGTCCAACAACAAACGAGCGGCATCAATCGAATTTTTGTACGCGGCGGAATGCAATGGCGTCTCGCGCAGTTGATTTTTAATTTCCATATTCGCGCCGTTGGCGAGCAACACTTTAATCGCGCCAACAAAATCATTCGCCGCCGCCGAATGCAACGGCGTATCGCCGTTTCGGTTTTGCGCGTCGATGTCCGCGCCGCTGTCGGTCAACAACATAACGGCATCGATGGTGGCGGCGTACATCGCAATATGCAACGGCGTTTGTGCATAATCATTGCGCGCGTTAAGATTCGCGCCGCGCGCCACCAATACTTTGGTCACCACCACCGTATCTTGAAGCGCCGCATAATGCAACGGCTTCATATACCTTACGCCGACTCCTTCGATGTCCGCGCCTTTGTCGAGCAAAAAGTTTGTGCCTTCGACATCATCGCTGACCACCGTTTGAAACAACGGCGTAAGCCCGGATTTGTCGCCAAGATTAATATCCGCGCCGTTGTCCAGCAACAATTCGGCAAGGTCGAACGCGCCAACCAACATCGCATAATGCAACGCCGTGATGCCCTTCCTTCGCGCGCTGTTAACTTTGCCGTTAACATTTGCGCCTTTATCAATCCATCGTTGCATCGCCCGCGCATCGAAAATCAACACCGCCGCACACAACCCTTTAATTTTTTTGCGCGCAATAATAAACCTCGCGACGATGACGACGACCGTCGCAATGATGACGGTGATGACGGCGATTGTGATGAAGATTTCCATTGCGGGTTGTGTAAAGAAGGCAGCAAAAATTTAACGCGCGGTTATCATCCGGTAGAGGAGGATGAATAAGCCGCGTACAAAGATGGTGCTCGCCACCTCTCTTCTGAGCATCATCCGCGCGAGTTTCAACGGTGTTTTACCGTTGTTATCTTTGGCATAAACATCCGCGCCTCTGTTTATTAGTAATTTGGCGGTGGCAACTGCCTCCTTATAAACCGTCAAATGCAATGGCGTATAGCCATCATAATCTTGCACATTAACATCCGCGCCCTTACTGATTAGCAATTCGGCGACGCCAAATGCATTTTCATAAGCCGCCAGATGCAATGGCGTTCCGCCACTCCTATTTTTCGCGTTAACATCTGCACCTTTACTGATTAACAATTTGGCGGTGGAAAACGCATTCCTGTAAACTGTTAAATGCAACGGAGTATGACCGTTTTCATCTTTGACATTGACGGCATAGCCTTTACTGATTAGCAATTTGACGCCGTCAACTGAATTGAGTCCTGCCGCCCAATGCAATGGCATGGTGCCATATTCATCTTTGGTATTGACAACTGAGCCTTCACTGATAAGCAATTTGGCAACGCCAACATCGCACCCAGATTTATTGGAAGTCGACAAATCCAAGGGCGTATTACCGTCAGCATCTTTGGAATGGACATCTGCCCCTTCGCCGATTAGCAAGTTGGCAATGTCAACTGCATTTCGATAAGCCGCTCGATGCAATGGCGTTCTACCGTATCTATCTTTGGCATTGACCTCTGCACCTTTGCTAATTAACAATTTGGCGAATTCAATGGCGTCATGTATAGGAAAACTATCCGTAGCCCGATGCAATGGTGTCCAGCCAAAAGAGGTTTTCGCATTAACGTCTGCACCTTTGTTGATTAGCAATTTGGCAACACGAACATCATGCCACTCTGTTTGGCCGCGTGTACAACGGGCAATCATGTGCAATGGCGTATCGCCATATTTATCTTTAGCATTGACATCCGCACCTTTTTCAATCCACTCTTGGATTTCGCGGTACTTGAGGTTGTCTACGGCTCTCCGCAACTTGCTACTTTTGTTGCTGGCAATGCAAGCCGCGACAATTTGCTTAAATAATTTCATTGCGATTTATCCGTAAAATGGAAATGTACGCCCGTATTGCCGGACAATTCGAGATTATAACGCACTACATAAAAAAGGCACTGAAATCGCGGTGCTTATTTGCGGGTGTCGCGTGCGTTGTTTTCATGGGGCGCGACAATCCTTACCCGGCAACGCTTTGCCGTTATTGCTTTCGCTACGAACATTCGCGCCGTTGTTGATTAACAATTGGCGAATAACGCCGGTTAATAAATGTGTATTTTTGCATTGCGCGCTTTTAAGGCGGCGTTGAGATATTCCATTGGGCGGTCGCCTTTGATTGAGTTGCAGTTGCCGCAAAGTAACTGCAGGTTGTCGAGTTGCCATTGCCCGCCTTTTGAGTCGGGGTAGATGTGGTCGATGTGAAAGTGACGCGGATGGTCGAAGTGGGTGCGGCAGCCGTTGCAGTTGCCGGCTTGTTCGCCGTAGAAATGTTTGCGCACTTTGGCTTTGCTCCAATCGAATTTTTTTAAGTCGGTGCGCGTCGGCAATGTGTTGACCGCATCGAAATCGGTGAACAGATTTTTTGCATCGTCGGTGTAATTCAATCGGTCGGAAACCAACGCCACCGCAACATCGCTGACATCGATGCCAATCCAATTGCGATGCAGGTTTTGTGCGGCGACGCAGGTGGTTGCGCAACCGCAAAATGGGTCCAGCACAACATCGCCTTGGTTGCTGGACGCTTGGATGATTCGATTTAACAACGCAAGCGGTTTTTGGGTGGGGTAGCCGGTGCGTTCTTTGCTGATGGTTTGCCCCAACGAATGAATGTCGGTCCACCAATCCGGCAACGGTCGCCCTTTGGCTTCATCCAAATAACTGCGACCGCCGGGATAACTTTTATAACGGCGTCCTTGGCTGTCTTGCGAGGTGAACTTCGCCGCCGCCGATTCGGTTACTTCCGTATAAGGTCGATGAAAAACCCCGACATTGTCTTTGCCGTAATAATGGATAACATCATGCTTGCGGTGAAAACCGAACTTCGGTCCCTTGCCGCCGGGCGGATAGCACCAAATAATTTCATTGCGGCAATTGTGTTTGCCGAACACCGAATCCAGAATCAATTTAAGATAATGACTCGCTGTCGGGTCGCAATGCAAATACAAACTGCCGCTGTCTTTTAATACGCGATGCATTTCAACAATCCGTTGCGCCATAAAGGTCAAGTACGCTTTCATCGCCGCACCGTGAATGTTGCCAACCACTTGGATATACGAAAACAAATCGGCGTGCTTATCGGCGTACGCCAACAACCGTTCATCGACATCATCATTCCAATTCCAAATGTCGTGGAAACTTGCCAGCACTTCCTTTTTCTTTTTGCCTTTGCCAACGCCAATCGGCGCGGAATAAATCCGCTTCGAATTAAACGGCGGGTCGAGATAAATCAAATCGACGCTGTGCGAGTTCAACCCGCGCATTACATCGAGATTGTCGCCGACGAATAACTTGTTGGCGGATTGTGCCATGTCGAGACCACGCCCGTGAAGTTGGCAAACCCCGACACCTCGAGTGTCGGGCCGTTGCCAATGTCACGAGAAGCAGAGTGAAATCCCCACATATTCGCCCCGGTGCGCGAGCGCGCATCGAGTACAAACCGCTATTTTATTCAGTGGGTAACCCGACTAAGGGCTACTCCTCACAACATTGGCAAGACGGATTATGCACAACCCCGCCCAACCCGTCAACCTGACGGATAGCAAAGTAATTAATAAAAAAGCCCGCCGTGTCGTTAACGACAACGGCGGGCAAGTGAGAGTTAATTTTGTAACTTTTGCAAAGTTGTTTTTGCAAAGTTACTTTCGGTAACTTCTTTAAAACTCCACCTCGCCTTGCAACAAGATGCGCTGTTCATCCGAAGTAATCGGATGCCCATACCACCGCATCGATTCACGGTCGGCAAAAAACGCCGCCATCTGCGCAGTCGTCAGTATCTCATTCATTTAATTTATCTCGTGTTGGGTATGCGTACAACAATAACAACGCATTTGCCAAAATGTCAATGGGATTGACAAGGCAAACAACGCCAACCCCACAATTCATAATTCACCCAACCTCATCCACCGACGGACACAACCCGCGCAACGAACACTCCCCACACTTCGGCTTGCGCGCAATGCAAGTGTGCCGCCCGTGCAAAATCAGCCAATGATGCGCATGCCGTTTGTAGCGCATCGGCACATTCTTATCCAACGCCAATTCGACCGCCAATACATTCTTGCCCGGTGCAATCCGCGTGCGGTTGGATACGCGGAATACATGGGTGTCGACGGCGATGGTTGGGTGGCCGAAGGCGGTGTTGAGAATTACATTGGCGGTTTTGCGACCGACGCCGGGCAATGCCTGCAAAGATTCGCGCGTGTTGGGCACTTCGCCGTTGTGTTGCGTGATGAGTAACTTGCAGGTCTTGATGATGTTGTCGGCTTTGGTGTTGTACAGCCCGATGGTTTTGATGTAGGTGCGCAATTTTTTTGCGCCGAGTGTTAATAATGTTTGCGGCGTGTTGGCGTGTTGATACAATTTTGCGGTCGCCAAGTTCACCGATACATCGGTCGCTTGCGCCGACAGAATAACCGCTATCAATAATTCGAAAACTGAGTCGTATTTTAATTCGGTGGTCGGCGCCGGGTTGGCGGCGCGCAACCGCTCGAACATCGCGGCGATGGTGTTGGTGTGGAGGGCCGGCCGAGTCATTAATATGGAGTCATTAATCCATTGTTACATTAATAGACCGTTGCTTTTGTCGCACGCGCGCAACGCTATCGAGAATTTCCGCGCGCATCGAATCGCGGCGACGGTCACTTTGTCGTTTACTTCGTTTCGCGGCACGTTGTTGTTCACGCCGCTGTTCACGCAAAACTTTTTGCTGCGTACGCATCCGCGATTTATCCACTTGCCGTTGACTTAACTGCGTCCATCGACTTGGCGCGTCATCCGTAACCATCGGCAACCGCTCGACCATCGATATGCAATCAGTCGGACACACCGGCAAACATAATTCACACCCGGTGCATTCATCGGCAATCACATCATGCATTAACTTCGCCGCGCCGATAATGCAATCCACCGGACACGCGCGGATGCATAAAACGCAACCGATGCAATTATCCTCATCAATCACCGCGCGCATTAATGGTTTATGCACGCCGCAACTTTCATCGAGTGCAACTTTGGGCGCGTTCAACAATTCGGCAAGCGCGTCGATGGTGGTGTCGCCGCCCGGCGGGCAGCGGTTAATGCCGGTATCACCGTCAACCAACGCGCGCGCATAATCCAAACAACGCGGATAGCCGCATTGGGTGCATTGCGTTTGCGGCAACAATTGGTCGACCGCGTCGATGGTAATATGCGATGATTGCATTTTGTGATTGTAACTTTAATTAACGGCGGGTTTTATTACGGCGTTAACAACAAACCGTTAACAACAACGCAAACTAACTTCCAATATCAACTTAAACATCAACCTCACAACACCAACATGAGCACAAACAAATCAACTGCGCGCAACTCAACCGCACAACTGGGCATCGACCTGTTGCGCAATCCGGGCAAAACCAAATCCACCGCTTTCACCGACGCCGAGCGCGACCAATATAAATTGCGCGGCTTGTTGCCGGCCAATGTCGGCACGATGCAAACGCAATTGGATAGAGTGCTGACCAACATGCGGCGCAAGGAACACGACATCGAAAAATACATTTTTTTATCGGCGTTGCAAGACCGCAACGAACGATTGTTTTATCGATTGGTGATTGACCACATCAACGAAATTATGCCGCTGATATACACCCCGACCGTCGGGCAAGCGTGCCGCGAATTCGCCAACATCTTTCGCACCGAAAAGGGATTTTATGTAACGCCGAATGAACGCGGACAAATTCGCAAAGTGTTCGATAATTGGCCGCATAAAAATGTCCGCATCATCGTCATCACCGACGGCGCGCGGATTCTTGGGCTGGGCGATTTGGGCGCAAACGGCATGGGCATCCCGATTGGCAAGTTGGCGTTGTATTGCGCCTGCGCCGGCATCGCGCCGAGCGAATGTTTGCCGATAATGTTCGATGTCGGCACCAACAACCAAGAACTGCTCGACGACCCGGTGTATCTCGGCGTGCGCGCACCGCGATTGCAGGGCGATGATTATTTTTCGTTGATGGACGAACTGATTGCCGCCGCCAACGACGCCTGGCCCGGCGTGCTGATTCAATTCGAAGATTTCATCGCCGATAATGCATTCGCATTGCTCAATCAATATCAAGCATCCGCATTTTGTTTTAACGACGACATTCAAGGCACCGCGGCGGTGGTTTTGGCCGGGGTATACGCATCGACGCGCATCTCGAAGATTGATTTTAAGGACTTGCGATTTTTGTTTCTCGGCGCCGGTTCCGCCTCCTCCGGCATCGGCGCGATGATTGTTTGCGCATTGGTCGAGCATGGGTTAAGTGAAGATGAAGCGCACAAGCGATTGTGGTTTTTCAATCGCGGCGGGTTGGTGCATGGCGGGCGCGAAAATCTGCCCGACTACCTCACGCCGTTTGCGCATCAATTGGATGACATCCCGCATGATTTTATCGAAGCGCTCGAATCGCATCGCCCGCACATATTAATCGGCGCAACCGGCGCGCCCAACACCTTCACCGAACCGATTATCCAAAAGATGGCGCAAATAAACGACCGCCCGACCATTTTTGCGCTGTCGAATCCAACCTCGCGCGCCGAATGTTCGGCCGAACAAGCCTATCAATGGAGCGACGGACGCGCGATTTTTGCAAGCGGCAGCCCATATGCGCAAGTGCAACTAAACGGGCAAACCTTCCAACCCGGACAAGGCAACAACGCCTATATCTTCCCCGGCGTCGGCCTCGGCATGATCGCCTGCCGCGCGCATCACATCCCCGATGGCGTATTCTTAACATCAGCGCGCACGCTGGCGGATTCAATCGCCCAAACCGATTTAACGCGCGGCGCGTTATACCCGCCCCTGCAACAAATCCGCGAAGTGTCCCTCAACATCGCCGTCGCCGTCGCCGAATACGCTTGGCAACATAACCTCACCGACCAACCCAAACCGGATGACTTGCGCGGGTTTATCGGCGCGATGATGTATGACCCGAAGTATTGATTCGCAAATGAAAACGTTTGACTTGTCACAAATTTTAGAAACCGCTTTGCAGTGTCGAAGCGTGTTCCATTCGGAAAGTGACTTTCAACATCATTTGGCTTGGGAGATTCATAAAACTTTTAAGGATGCGGAAGTGCGGCTTGAATATCCTTTGCCTATAAATCAAACCAAACGACGGCAGCGTTGTGACATATTTTTTAAGATTCGCGGCGTGAAAATCGGCGTGGAGTTAAAGTACAAGACCAAAAAACTGTGCACAACCATCGACCAAGATACATTTAACCTAACAAACCAATTCGCTCTGGACAATGGGCGATACGATTTTTTCAAAGACATTGCCCGGCTGGAGAGTTGGGTCAAATCTGAAAAAATCGATTATGGTTATGCGGTATTTCTCACCAACGACCAAGCGTACTGGGGCAATTCGCAACAGGCGACTGTAGACGCAAAGTTCAAAATCTACGACTCTCGAATTGCCGAAGGGCGCCTTGCTTGGTCGGAAAAAGCGTCGGAAGGAACAATGAAGAGGCGAAAAGACCCCATTACTTTACATGGCACATACACAATGAATTGGCGCGACTCGCCGAACAAAGCGTTGTTGGAGAGCAAAGAGTTATCGAATCGCTTTCGATATTTATGCGTGCAAGTGCCCGCATAAACTCAAGCCGCAAACACCACCAAATGATCAATCGCCAACACAATCCCCAAATCCTCGCCGACTTTGTGATTGTGATGCGACGGCACCAGCGACAGAATCTCCGCGCCGCTTGGCAGCGTCAACGTGTATAAATAATTCTCGCCGCGAAACGCGCGTTTGGTGATGCGCGCGGTGCGTTGGCTGTCGTCGTCGTGCACGATGTCGTCCGGGCGGATTAGCACTTTGACGCGCGCGCCGGGGGGATGTTCGCCGGGAGGTTCGGTTTCACCGTGCAGCATCGCCAATTCAGTTTCGATGGCGCCGCCTTGGCGCACTACTCCATCCAACAACACGCCTTCGCCGATGAAGTCGGCGACGAAACGGCTGGCCGGTTGATGATAGATTTGATAGGCGGTGTCCCATTGTTCAATCGCGCCGGCGCGCATTACGCCGACGCGGTCGCCGAAGGCGAAGGCATCTTGTTGGTCGTGGGTGACCAATAAACAAGTGGCGCCGATGGATTTTAATAAATCGCGCACTTCGCGCCGCAGTTTGTCGCGCAAATCAAAATCCAAATTCGAGAACGGTTCATCCATCAACAACAATCGCGGGCTCGGCGCCAAGGCGCGCGCCAAGGCGACGCGTTGTTGTTGCCCGCCGGAAAGTTCATGCGGATATCGCGCGCGCAATTGCGCCAAGCCGACGCGTTCGAGCATTGCGCCGACGATGCGTTTTTGTTCGGCGCGCGGATAACGGCGCAATCCGGCTGCGACATTTTTTTCGACATTAAGATGCGGAAACAGCGCGTGGTCTTGAAACACCATACTCAAGCCGCGCTTCTCCGCGGCGATGTGTTCGCGCTTTGATGCGATGCAAACATCGTTCAACCAAATCGCCCCGCCATCCAGCGGATGAAAACCGGCAATCGCGCGCAGGATGGTGGTTTTGCCGCAGCCGCTTGGCCCCAACAAACACGCCAGCGCACCGTCATCGATTTCGAACGATGCATCGACGACGGCAAAGCGGCGTTCGTATCGACAGAAGATTCGCTCAACGCGAAGAAGTGCGGACATATCGAGTTTGTTTTTCGAAAGTTTATTTTTCCAACGTTGGCTTGTCGCGCGATTGCTTGCCGTGCGATTGTTTGTAGCGCATCGGCGCACCGCGCGCATCGGCAATCGTGCGGCTTAATACAATCACCGGAATTAACCCGGCCAACACAATGCACAACGCCGCCAACGCGCCGGCTTCGATTTGTTCATCAGCGGCGAGATAATACACATGCGTTGCCAAGGTTTCAAAATTAAACGGACGCAGAATTAATGTCGCCGGCAATTCCTTCATGCAATCGACAAACACAATCAACGCCGCAGTCAACACCCCGCCGCGAATCAACGGCAGATGAAAACGCCGCAAGGTTTGCATCGGGTTGTTGCCGAGCGTGCGCGCTGCCATGTCTATCGATTGCGACACTTTGCCGAAACTCGATTCGACCGCGCCGACCGACACCGCCAAAAATCGCGCAACGCAGGCGAACACCACGGCAAAACTTGTGCCGCTTAACAACAAGCCGGTGGACACGCCGAGATGATTGCGCGCAAATGCATCGACCGCATTATCGAACGCCGCAAACGGAACAATCACGCCAACCGCCAACACCGCGCCGGGCAATGCATAGCCGAGCGATGCGATGCGCGAAGTCGTGCGCATCAACGCGCCATCCGACAACCGCCGCGCATAACCGACAATTAACGCCAGCAGTATGCACACCAATGCGCACGCGCCGGAGACGCGCAAACTGTTAAGCGCATAACTTCGAAACGCGGCGTCGGCGGAAGTGTCGAAGTGCGCGACGGCATGCATAACCAACAACCCTGCCGGCACAACAAAGCCAAACAACACCGGCAACGCGCATGCGCAAAATGCAAGCGCGGCGGCGTTGCCGTGCAACTGTTTGCGCGGCTTGTCGGCGAATTGTCCGCCGCTTTGGTAAAACCGTCGATGGCGTCTGCCGATGTATTCGAGCGCGATTAACAACAACGCAAACGCCAGCATCGTTGCCGCGATTTGCGCGGCGCCGCCGAGGTTATCCATATTCAGCCATACATCGTACAAGCCGGCGGTTAAGGTTTGCACCGCAAAAAAATCCACCGTGCCAAAATCGTTCAACGCTTCCATCAACGCCAACGCAACCCCAACCGCAATCGCCGGTCGCGCAATCGGCAGGGTGACATAAAAGAAAGTGGCGACCGGGCCGCGCCCGAGCAATCGACTGGCATCGGCCAAATGCGCGGATTGTTCGACAAACGATGCGCGCGCCAACAAATAAACATACGGATACAACACCAACCCCATCAACATCACCGCCCCGCCCAAACTGCGCACATCGAAAAACCAATAATCGCTCGCCAATTGCCAGCCAAACCATGCGCGCAACATTCGCTGCACCGGCCCGGCAAACTCCAACAAATCGGTGGTTAAATGCGCGATGACATACGCCGGCATCGCCAGCGGCAACAGCAACAACCATTCCAACGATTTGCGCAGCGGGAATTGATAGGTGGTGACCAAATGCGCGGTCAACACGCCGGTCAACAATGTCGATGCGCCGACGCCGAGCAGTAGCAGGGCGGTGTTGGCGATGTACTTCGGCAAGGTCGTCGCCAACAGATGCGGCCAAATATTTTCCTGCGCCGATAATGCAAGATATACAATCGTCGCCACCGGCAAACAAGTTAACAACGCCGTCAACAACGCCGCAATGCGCCACGCACGATGCGGTTGCGCGGCGACAAAGCGGCGGATACGAAGTCGGTTGTTCGGCTTTATCGTTGCCGATTTGTCTGGGGTAAACATTTGAGAATTAAAATTTGCGCGGCAAAAATTTGTGCGGCAAAAGTTGTGCGGCAAAATTGCCATTGCAAGTTAAGTCGTCAATTAAAAACTGTGGATTAATAATTAACGATTAATAAAAACTTGCAATGGCAACGGTAACAGTAACGAAGATGCACAATGCACGCTGCACGCTGTAAAACGCACAACACAACACAATGCATCAATCGTTATACCCAACCCGGTCAACCATCTTGGCGGCGGCGGCGCGATTGGCGGCGACGCTTGACAAGGCGGTGGTGTCGCGTTTGAAATCGCCGAGCGCGGTTAAATACGCGCCGATTGCGATGCGTTCATTGACCGGATATTCGCCGTTGACCTCGGCATACATTTGTTGCGCGCGGTCGCCGGACAAAAACGTCATCAACTGCAGCGCATTATCGCGATTGGGCGCGTAGCGGGTTAACGCCATTCCGCTGATGTTCATGTGCGCGCCGCGTCCGGCTTGATTGGGAAACACCACTCGGATTGCATCGAGCCAAGTTTTTTGCGCGTCGTCTTTCGCCATTTGATGCAGATAATAATGATTCAACACGGCGACATCGCACACCCCTTCGGCAACCGCTTTAACTTGCGCGCGGTCATTGCCTTGCGGTTTGCGCGCGAGATTTTGTTTAACGCCGCGCAACCAATTTTCCGCATCGGCGGCGCCGTGTTGCACAATCATCATCGCGGTCAACGCAACATTATAGGCGTGCTTGCCCGAACGCGTACAGATTCGCCCGCGCCATTGCGGCTGCGCGAGGTCTTCATAATCGACAATCGCGCCGTCGGCAACGCGCGTGCGCGACACCGCCAAGATGCGCGCGCGCGCCGTCAACCCAAACCAATGCCCGTCCGGGTCGCGCACATTCGCCGGGATATTGCGTTCTATCGCAGGCGATTGCACCGCTTGAGTTAAGTTTGCGTTTTTGATGTCGGTCAATCGACCGATGTCCACGGTAAACACCACATCGGCCGGGCTGTTGCGCCCTTCGTTGCGCAAGCGTTCGAGCATGCCGGTTTTGGCGTAGACGGTGTTGACCTTGATGCCGGTTTGTTGCGTGAACGCGGCAAACATCGGCGCAATCAACTGCGGCTTGCGGTAGGAATAAACATTGACTTCCTCATCGGCAACCACTTGCGCGGTTGCGCCAATCAACAACAATGCAAACAATGCACGACACTTCGATTGCACGAATGCGCGACACTTTGATTGCATGGTGGATTGCAAGTTGCGTTGCAAGTTGCGCGGTCGACGCAACTTATTTGGGGGGCTTAACGTATACATAATGAATTCCTCCAACGGAAAATAAAAAAGGTAACAAATAAGGTAACGAAAAGTTAAAGTGTTAAGTGCGAAGTAAAAAGTACAAAGTGAAAGTACAAGTGAAAAGTAAAAGTGACAAGTGCAAATAAAAACAATCACTCGACAATGTCGTCAATCACACCGTCAAATCACACCCAATGAACCGACAACATCACGCCTTACCTTAACGCAAATGGGAATAATTCGCAATCGCATTTAACAAAAAATCCGCATTTTTTACAGGCACGCAACGCCCTTATATGCTTGATTTAAGGCTGCCGAGAGGACATAATCCGCGCCTTGTTTTTAATGTCTCCACCGACGACCATGAACAACAATCGCCAACGGCGTCAATTGCGGCGCAACGCGCGCAACATCACTCCTCACCTTGCCCCCCCTCGATTTTCGCGGTAACCCCGCACCATCCGCGTACTTGCGCTTTGGCGTCATCGCCGTTTGCGCGATAGCCGCATTGGCAATACACGCCGCGCATTACCTCCCCTTCATCGCCGATGACGCATTAATCTCGTTGCGCTATGCCGAGCGATTAATCGAAGGACGCGGGTTAACTTGGACCAACGGCGAACGCGTCGAAGGCTATTCCAATTTGTTGTGGGTGTTGATCACCGCCGCACTCGGTGCACTTGGGCTTGACCTCATCGATGCCGCGCGCGCCGCCGGCTTCGCCGGGATGGCGGCGGCGATTGCATTGGTGGTTTGGTATTTTGTGCGCGGCGGTGCATCGGGCGACGCATCGAGCGCGACACCGGCGGCGGCGTTTGCCGCATTCGCCTTGGCGCTTAGCGGGCCAATTGCCGTGTGGGCAATCGGCGGACTTGAGCAAGGATTACTTATCGGCTTACTCGCCGCCGCAATTGTGACCCTTGCGCCGCATCTTTATGCACCTGAACGGACAACGTTACGCCGCTTGATTTTGCCCGGCATACTGTTCGGCTGCCTAACTTGGACCCGCCCGGATGCGCCGATGTTTGCGGTCATCGCCGCCGGCGCATTGTTTATCGCCGGCGGCCGGCGATTAACTTCGCTCAAACACGCCGCGTTTTTGTTCGCAATACCGCTTGGCTTTGTCGCCGCGCAATTGGCGTTTCGCTTGTGGTATTACGACGATTGGCTGCCCAACACCGCCTACGCCAAAATTTCGTTCAGCGATAAACATGCGCAAGACGGCTGGAAATATTTGCGCGACGGCGCGAAACTTTTTATGCCGCTTGCGATACCGGCTACGCTTGGGTTGGCGGTTTGGTTTGCGCGCGCGCAGAGATTCGACCCGATGTTATTAATGCTCGGCGCGATGATGGCGGCCTGGTCTGTCTATGTGATGATAATTGGCGGCGACATCTTTCCGGCGCGGCGGCATTTCACGCCGTTGATTTTGTTGTCGGCATTCGCCGGCGGTTATGCAATGTTGCATCTTGCACGCCGACGACGCATTTGGTTTTTGTCGATGCTGTGGATTGCACTCGTCGGCTTGTTTTATATTCATCAAGACCGCCAACTCGCCGATAAAGAAAATCACCGTGCGTTGACCGAAATAATCAATATAAAGACCGGCATCCCTGTTGGCAAATTATTGCGCACCGCGTTTGCCGATACGCAACCGTTGTTGGCAATAGACCCCGCCGGTTTTGTGCCATATTTCTCCAAATTGCCGGCATTGGATATGTTTGGATTAAACGACCGCTACCTTGCGCATAACCGCCCGGCGAATTTTGGCAAAGGGTGGATAGGACATGAACTCGGCAATGGCGAATATATTTTGTCGCGTCAACCTGATTTGATGATTTTTCACGGAAATCGAGGGTCTGCGCATGGCTGGTCTCCAAGCGGCAAGCAATTGGTTGCAATGCCCGAATTCCACAAGCAATATCGCTTGATTCATACCATCGCCGAAGACCCGCATCGCGTTCCTTCGCTCATTTGGATGCGTCTCGATAGTTCACGCATCGGCATACGCCGCACCGCACAACGCATCGAGATTCCCGCGTATTGGTTTGCCAACAGCCGCGACACCGAAGCCGGCTTGCATAATGGTAAACTCGCCTTGCGCCTGCCTGCCAATCGCGAAGCCACACTCGATAATGTATCGCTGCCGCCCGGCGATTACCTCATCGAAGGCGCGCCAAAATTGCGCGTCAAAATCCAATCGGGTGGACAAACCGTCGCCGGTGAATTGCCGTTGCCCGTCACCATCGGCGCAAACGAATCGGCAACGATAACCTTGTCCGCCGCCGCCGACACCTTCGTCACACAAATCACCTTGCGCCATCGCGGCGGATAGTCGGCGGTTGGGCGGACACTTTGTTCGCGGCGGCGTTAAGGTAGAATCGCACGCCCGCCGAATTCTCCCTCCCGCCGATGAAACCCCATTTGACGCAATTGCTGACCCACGCGGTCGAGACGCTGTGTCGGCGCGGGGTGCTGCAGCCCGGCGACGAACGGCGCATCCACATCGAACGCGCGCGCGACTCCAAACACGGCGACTTCGCCAGCAACCTTGCGATGGCGTTGGCAAAATCGGCGCGCCTCAATCCGCGCGAACTTGCCGCGCAATTGGTAGACGCCCTGCCCGAATCGAAACTCGTCGAGCGCGTCGAAGTTGCCGCGCCCGGCTTTATTAATTTTTTCATCAAGACGCAAGCGCATCGCGCGGTCATCGACGACATCCGCACGCGCGGCGCGCAATACGGTTGCAGCGACTCCGCCGAGGGCAAATCGGTGTTGATTGAATTTGTCTCCGCCAACCCGACCGGCCCGTTGCATGTTGGGCACGGACGCGGCGCGGCGTTTGGCGACGCCTTGGCGCGCGTGTTGCAAGCGGTCGGCTGGCGCGTCGAACGCGAATATTATGTCAACGATGCCGGACGACAAATCGACATCCTTGCGCTTAGCGTTTGGTTGAGATATTTAATGGTATGCGGCGAATCGATTGCATTCCCGGATAACGCCTATCGCGGCGCATACATCGCCGACATCGCCGCCGCATTGCATCAACAACACAGTGACGCTTGGCGCGCCGACGGCAATGCACTGTGCGCGAACTTGCCCGACGATGATGAAACGCGCATCGACGAAATGATTGCGCGTTGCAAAACTGCGCTTGGTGAAATCGAACAACAATCCGAATCCGAACACAACGCCGAACGCAACGACGACTGCGCACCCAAGCGTCAATCCAAACAAAACGTCAACCAAAAATCGACACCGCCATCGACGCAGCAATCGAAAGACGCATCACAACAAACCGCCTATCAACAATTGCTGTCGGCTGCGCGCGACACGATGGTTGACGACATCCGCGACGACCTCGCCGAATTCGGCGTGCAGTTCGACCGTTGGTTTTCCGAACGCGCATTGGTCGATGGCGGCGCGGTCGAGCGCGCGTTGGATGCGCTTGGCAAAAGCGGTTATTTATATGAACAAGACGGCGCCACTTGGTTTGCCGCAACGCGATTTGGCGACGCCAAAGATCGCGCGGTGTTGCGCGCCGACGGTTCGCGCACCTATTTCGCCGCCGACATCGCCTATCACTTCACCAAAGGCGAACGCGGCTTCGACCAACTCATCGATGTATTCGGCGCCGACCATCACGGTTATGCGCGACGCATCACCGCCGCATTCGCCGCGCTCGGCTTTGACGAGGAAACGCTGCATACGCCGTTGGTGCAATTCGCGGCGTTGTATCGCGGCGGTGAAAAAATTTCGATGTCGACGCGCGGCGGCGAATTTGTCACCCTGCGACAATTGCGCCGCGAAGTCGGCGACGACGCCGCGCGATTTTTTTATGTCTCGCGCAAAAACGACCAGCATATGGATTTTGATTTGGATTTGGCCAAAGCGCAGTCATCCGACAATCCGGTTTATTATGTGCAATACGCTCACGCGCGAATCTGCAGCGTGTTTCGCCAACTGCGCGAAAAAAACATTCCCCATGACGCCGCGCCCGACACCGCGCCGTTGACCGAACCCGGCGAATTGGAATTAATGAAAACCTTGTCGCGCTTTCCCGAAGTTGTCGAAACCGCGGCGTCAACTCTCGAGCCGCATTTAATCGCCTATTACCTGCGCGAATTGGCGACCGAGTTTCACGCCTATTACAACGCCCATCCGTTTTTGTCGAGCGCCGATGAGGTGCGCGCCGCGCGGCTCGGCTTAATCGACGCCGTGCGTCAAGTCATCGCCAACGGGCTCGGCTTGCTCGGCGTCGGCGCGCCGCAACAAATGGGGAAACATTAATGCCGCAGGCGCGCCGCCGCAAACCCAGCCGCGCCAAACCGTCGCGCGGGCAATGGTCCGGCGTGGCGACGTTCATTGCCGGCATCATCGCCGGCGCGCTTGGCGTGTTGATTTTGCAGGGCGCCGGCATTCGCGAATTGATCGATGGCGCGCAGCGGACGTCGCGCGATGCGCCGCGCACCGCGCAATCACAAACGCAATCACAATCACAATCGAAAGCGCCGCCGTCGGATAAACCGCGCACCGATTTTTCATTTTTTACCGTGCTGCCCGAAATTGAAATCACCGCGCCGCACAGTCCGCCCGAGATTGAACGCTCGAAAACCGCGCCAAGCGACGGCGGCGCGCGCACCGCGTTTATGCTGCAAGCCGGTTCGTTTTCCAAACACTTTGATGCCGATAAATTAAAGGTGCGCCTCGCCTTTCACGGCTTCGCTTCGAAGATACAAAAAATCACCATCCAAGGACGCGGCGATTTTTACCGCGTGCGACTCGGCCCGTATTCCTCATACAGCGCGATGGTCGACGCCGACCGGCAACTGCAAACCATCGACATCAAAACCTTGCGCCTGAAAATGGTCGACTCGCGATGAGGTCGACGTTGACCATCGCCACGCGCCAAAGCGAATTGGCGTTGTGGCAGGCAAATTTTGTGCGCGACCAATTGTTGCGCGCGCACGCCGAGTTAACGGTGCGATTGCGCAAAATCGAAACCGACGGCGATAAACACATCGATGCGCCGCTCGCCGACATCGGCGGCAAGGGGCTTTTCTTAAAGGAATTGGAAGCCGCGTTGTTGAGCGGCGAAGCCGACCTTGCGGTGCATTCGGTTAAGGACATGACCGCGCAATCGCCCGACGGGTTGACGCTGGCGGCGATTTGCGCGCGCGCCGATGCGCGCGATGCATTCGTATCGAATCGCGTCGATGCGCTGCATCGATTGCCGCCCGATTTTGTTGTCGGCACCTGCAGTTTGCGCCGCCAATGTCAATTGCGCGCGCGATTTGCAAACGTGCGCGTGGTGAATTTGCGCGGCAATGTGCCGACGCGACTCGCCAAACTCGACAACGGCGAATTAGACGGCGTGGTGCTGGCGGTCGCCGGACTCGAGCGGTTAAATTTGCATCACCGCATCGGCGAACGACTCGATGTGCATCACCATCCGCCGGCCGCCGGGCAAGGCGCCATCGGCGTGCAATGTCGCGTCGATGACCATGCATTGCGCGCGCAATTAGCAAGACTCAATTGCGCCGACAGCGCGCTTTGCGTACGCACCGAACGCCATGTCGCCGCCAACCTCGGCGGCGATTGCCATGCGCCGATTGCGGTGCATGCAACCCAACACGATGCACAATTGCATCTGCGCGCAATGGTTGGCGCCGTCGACGGCTCGACACTGTTGCGCGCCGACCACAGCGGCGCATCGCAGGATGCCGATGCACTCGCCGCCGCCGTCGCCGAAGACCTGCTCGCACAAGGCGCCGCGCAATTGCTCGATGAAGCGCGTCGGGTGTGAGGGTGTTAAGGAATGTTATAAAGTAACGTTACGAACGTTATGTTATTAAGTGACGTTATTAAGTGACTTAATAAGTGACAAGTTAAGTGACGCGGTAAGTTAACGAATGAAGTGACGAGTGAAGTGACGATTAATAGTGACTTGCTAAGTAACGAATAAAGTGACCAACAACATAACCCATCAAGTAACCGCCAACCCATCGACGTCGGTCACTTTCACAACCGCCGCGCAAACAACGTTGCGCGGCGTCGGCGTGTTGGTCACCCGTCCATTGCGCGAAGCGCAACAACTGGGCGCGCGCATCGAGGAATGCGGCGGCGCGCCGATTGTTTTTCCGGTGATTGAAATTCAGCCGCCGTCCAATCCGCCCGAAGTGCGCGGCGCATTGCGCGCACTTAACCGCCGACAAGTTGCGTTGTTAATTTTCACCAGCGTACACGCCGTCAAACACATCGGCGCACAATTGCGCGCCGCGCAATTAACCCTGCCCGCGCATTCGCGCATCGCCGCGGTCGGCCCGCAAACCGCGCGACAATGCACGCGCGAATTCCAACGCGTCGATTTTGTCGCCGAACAATCCATCGACAGCGAAGGCTTGCTGGCGGCGTTGCATTCATTCGATTGCGCCGAACAACACATCGTCATCTTTCGCGCGCAAGCCGGACGCGAACACTTAAAACAAACGCTCGAATCGCGCGGCGCACAAGTGCAATATGTCGAAAGTTATCGTCGCGTACACGCCACCGCCGCGGTCGCGCCGTTGATTGCAAAATGGCGCGCGCGCAAAATCGATGTCGTCGTCGCCACCGGCGTGTTTGCCATCGATGCGCTTATGCAATTGCTCGGCGAACATTCCGCGTTGTTGTTGAACACGCCGATTTGCACCTACAGCGCGCGCATTGCCGACCACTGCCGACAACTCGGCGCGCGCGGCGAAATCATCATCGCCCAACCCGGCGACCGCGCGGTGGTCGATGCGTTGATTGCCTGGCAAAAAACGCGCGCGGCGGTTGTGGCGTGAACTGTCGATGCGGATGCGGTGGAGTGTAGTTGCATTTACAGTTGTAGTTACATTCGAAGTCGCAATTGCAATTACAGACAATAAGTTTTGAACTGTGGATTGTGAATTGCGAACTTGTGAACTTGCAACTTATGAAATGTAAATTGTGAACTGTGAATCGCGAACCGCGAATTGCAAACGACAAATGACAAATTGAACATTAAAAGTTACCAATCAAAAATTAAACCATAAACGCAAATGCGGTAACATTGCGCCATCGCCAATGCCATCGCCAACCCCATCGCCAACGCGATGCCATCGATAACGCCCACGCCGATGAACCCGCCGCCGACTTTATCCGCCACTGATGCGCGCACCGCACCGAAGCGGCGCGTCGGGTTGGTGGTGGTGTCGCTGTTGATGTTGTTCATCAGCGCGGCGATGATGGTGGGCGGCTATTTGTTATGGCGCAACGCCGTGCAATTGCGCGCACAAACCGCGCCGCCGCTCGCGCAAGTTAACACCGCACCGCCCGTCGCCGCGCCAATCGCCGACACCCCGACGACGTCGACGCGCGATGCTTCGCTGGCTACACGACTCGCCGCAGTCGAATCGACGCTTGCCGACATCGAACGAATCGGCGGGCAACAACTTGCCGAGTTGCGCGGTGAATTGCGCGGCGAACTGCGCGCCGAAAAAAACGCCTTGCGCGAAAACGAATCGCAACTGCGCATCGAAGTGCATTCATTGGCGTCGTCGCTGAGCGCGGCGCGCGCGCAGTTTAGCGGGCAACTCGACCAATTGCGCGTGCGCGAAGCCGAGCAATTGTTAATCATCGCCAACTATCGCTTAACCCTGACCGGCGATGCGCGATTGGCGCGCGCCGCATTGCAACTCGCCGCCGAACGTCTGCGCCCGTTGCCGGCGCCGGAATGGATTGCGGTGCGTCAATTGCTCGCCGATGAAATCGATGCGCTCGATGCGCGCGCCGACGACGGCTTGGCGTTGACCTTAACTTCGCTCAGCGAACTGTCGCGCGAATTAACTCATCTGCCGCTGGCCGGCGATGCGTCGGATGCGCACAACCAATCCGACAACGAATCAAATAATCCGACAAGTGAAGCGGATAAACAAGCGCCGCCTCTCGAACAAACTTCGCCGCATGCAACGCAAGAGTCCGCGTCGACCGATTCATCGATGTGGCGCGCGGTTAACACAGTGTTGGCGGACATCAAAGCGATGGTGCAAATCGAAACCGAAGGCGCGCCGATTGCGCCGTTGTTGTCGGTCGAGTTGCGTTGGGTGATGGTCGAGAAGGCGCGATTGATGTTGGAAGGCGCGCAACTGGCGTTGTTGCGCGAACAACACGATGCATACGGCGCGCGACTCGCCGATGCGCATCATTGGGTCGGCGCACAATTCGCCGCCGATTCGAAACGCGTGCGCAATTGGTTGGCGCGACTCGATGCACTTAAATCCGCGACGCCCAAGCCGACGCCGGACATCTCGGCATCGTTGCGCGCCTTGCGCGAAGCGGCCAAGGCGGTGCGATGAAAACCATCATCGCCGCGCTCATCGCGCTCGGCCTCGCCGTCGGCTTTGCATCGCTTGCGCTCGAAGACCCCGGCTATGTTGTGTTGTCGCGCGCGCCGTATACTGTACGGTTGCCGTTGGCGTTGTTTGCGTTGTTTGCCGCGCTCGGGTTTTTGTTGTTGTATTGGTTTTTTAATTTGCTCGGCGCGTTGTTGCGCGCGCCGAAGCGATTCGCCAAATGGCGATTGCGCCGCAATCAAACCAACGCGCAAATTTTTACGATGCGCGGCTATGCAAAGTTAATCGAAGGCGATTGGGCAAGCGCCGAACGCAAACTGCTGAACTTGTTGCCGCACAACAAGGCGCCGCTGTTAAATTATCTCGGCGCGGCGTATGCCGCTCAACAACTCGGCAATGCGCGCGCGCGCGACCGTTATCTTGCCGACGCATTGCTGCGTCACCCCGCGCATCGAACCGCGATTCGATTGACTCAAGCGCGTCTGCATTTTTACGCCGGCGAGTTGGTGCAGGCGCGCGATGCATTGGAAAAACTTCGCACGCGCGCACCCAACAACATTGCGGCCGGACGCTTGCTTGCCGAAGTGTATCGGCAACTTGCCGATTGGCATTCATTGGCAAAATTGTTGCCGCTGTTGGTGCGCATCAAGGCGTTTCCGCCGCATCAATTGGTGACATGGGAACAACTTGCGGCGCGACATTTTTGGGCGTCGCCGGCGTTGTTACAAGGCGACGGCAATCGCCCAACGCAAACCTTCAATGCACTGTCGGCAAAGCAACGCAAAAAGCCGCAACAAATCGCCGGCTACTGTCGGCTGTTGATTGATTGCGGCAAACACGCGACCGCCGAAAAAACGTTGCGCCGCGCACTCAACCGCGGTTATCACGCCGAGTTGGCGGCGTTATACGGTCGCGTCGAAACCGCATTCACCAACGACCAAATTGCGCTGGTGAAATCATGGCTGAAAAAATACGGCGAGCATGCGGATTTAAAATTGGCGGTCGCAAGATTATGTCGCCGCGCGCGCCGCTTTGACGAAGCGCGCGAATTTTTTGCCGCCGTCATCAACGAAGACGGTCGCGCCGACGCCCATCTCGAACTCGGCGAATTGCTCGACGCCATCGGCGATGTCGATGCCGCAATGCGCCGCTATCGACAAGCCATCACCGCACTCGCCCCCAACGCATCACGCCGCGACGCCGCACGCGCCGGTCAATTGCTCGAACAAGATGCAAGCGGCGAGGTAATTCCGGCGGTGAAGTAAACGACGAAAGTGACGGTGACAATGAAGTGACCGTGTTAATGATTGTTTATTTTTTACTTTTTACTTTTTACTTTTTACTTTTTTATTTTTGTTTATTTTTTGTTTATGTTTGTTTGTAATTTACTGTTGTCAATCGCACATTGAACGCGCACAGTTAACCCGCAAAGCGATTAACGTATTAAGTGTCACTGTTACTTGCACTGTCACTGTTACCGGCACCGCCACCATCATCCGCATAAGTAAACGAATCAAAAAAGAACCGCGACTCACGCATGCCCTTTTCACCAAGCCGACTGCGCAAGGCGTCAATCATCACCGGCGGCCCGCTTGCATACACATCGAACTCATCGAATTTCGAATGCGCCTCGAGCACCGCATCATGCACCCAACCGCGCGCGCCCTGCCATTGCGCCGCGCGCGCCGGCGGCAACGACGACAGCACCGGCGTATAGTCAAAATTTTCATGCGCATCGGCCCAAATTTGCGCGAGTTCATGCAGGTATAAATCCTGTTCATCGCGCGCGCCCCAAAATAAATGAATGCGTTGGCGCGGATTGTTTTGCAAGGCGCGCGCAATCAATCCCTTCACCGGCGAAAACCCGGTGCCGCCGGCAATCATTAACACCGGCGCATCATCCGCCGATTGCCAAACATAGGCGCCAAACGGGCCTTCCAATCGCAACAAATCGCGTTCGCGCAACACATCAAACAACTTCGGCGTAAACCGCCCGCCGGGCACGCGGCGAATATGCAACTCGATTCCCTCCTCGCGCGATTCATCCGGCAGGTTGGCGATGGAAAAACTGCGGCGCGCGCCGTCCTTCATTATCAAGTCGATGTATTGCCCGGGCAAAAAATTAAACGTTTGCGTGCGCGGCAACTGCAAAAAAACGCGCATCACATCATCCGCCAATTTTTCCATCTTGGCGATGCGACACGGCAACATTTTAATTTGGATTTCGCCGTCGGTCGCAATCTCGGCGACATCGACGACGACATCCTCCAACGCAATCGCCTGACACAACAACGCCTTGCCTTGCGCGCGTTCATCATCATCGAGCGCGGCTTTGTCGTATTCGCCGTACTCAACCCGCCCCGACACCAGCGTAGATTTGCACGCACCGCAAACGCCGTTGCGACAGCCATACGGAAACAATCGCCCGGCGCGCAACGCCGCCGCCAAAATGGTTTCATCGCCGTTAGCGACAAATGATTCGCCGCTGCGGCGATTGGTGATTTCAAACGACATTGACGTTGGCTCGATGCGGTTAAAATGGTGAACTTGGTTGTTAACTCATTCGTAAATAATTCGTAAATAATTTGCAAGCGATTGGCAAGCCGTTAACAAACAATTAGTAAACACTTAACAAACACTTGCAAACATTTTGCGCGCACGGTTATCGAAGTTGGCATCGAAGTTGACGTCGAAGTCGACATCGAAACCATCATCGACAATCGACATCGAAACAAGTATCCCAACAAGTATCGAAACCATCATCAAACCGACCGCGCATTGTGTCGCGCATTTTAACCCGTTTTACACCGCCCAAACCCGATGCCTGAATTGCCCGAAGTCGAAACCGTTTTGCGCGGCTTGCGTCCGCGTTTGCAAGGCGCGCGCATTGTGCGGTTGCGCGTGCGCGAACGTCGCCTTCGTTGGCCGGTGGATTCGCGCATCGGACAAAAAACCCGCGGGCGCAAAATCATCGCAATGCAAAGACGCGGCAAATATTTATTGATGCAACTCGACCGCGGCGGGTTGCTTGCGCATTTGGGAATGTCCGGTTCGTTTCGTTTGCTCGATGCCAACGCACATCATCGCATCGCCCGCCACGACCATTACGATTTAATCACCGACAACGGCGCGCTGTTGCGTTATCACGACCCGCGTCGATTCGGTTGTTTGTTGTGGTGCGCCGAACATCCGCAGCATCATCCGCGCATCCAATCGCTCGGCATCGAACCGCTCGACGATGAATTCGACGGCGATTATTTACACGCCAAATCGCGCGCGCGCAAAGTTGCAATCAAAACGCTGTTGATGAACGCAACCATCGTCGTCGGCGTCGGCAACATCTACGCCAGCGAATCGCTGCACTTGGCGCGCATCCATCCGCTTCGCCTCTGCTACAAACTCAGCCGCACCCGTTGCGCAACATTAACCCAAGCCGTCAAAACCACACTAACCACCGCCATCGCCAAGGGCGGCACCACCCTCCGCGATTTCTCCGGCGCCGACGGCATGCCCGGTTATTTCGAGCAGCAACTTGCGGTGTATGGACGCAACGGTGAACCGTGCGACCGCTGCGGTGCGCGCATTCGGCAAATTGTGATTGCGCAACGTTCGACTTTTTATTGTCCGCGTTGTCAACGGTGAATCGGTCAACAGTTTTACTTCAACATTCGACGCAAGCGCTTGCAAATTACAGAGGGGTTGCCGTTTTGTGGGTACATCCAAGCATAGGACGCTTTCGAGGGCACACAAGTAATCCACCAAGTGTTACTGTTTACGTGTTGCCCGCCATGCTGCCCTGTAAGGTCTTTCCACACGATTTCATGCTTGCTGGCAACCCAAATGTTTACAGCGGCAGGCGAAACCCCTAAAAAAAATATAAGTTCGTAATCGTCTTTACGATTTTGTTGGTCTTTACGAATTTGTTGGAATTTGTAAATGCCGCCATCCCATAACTTGGATGTTTTTGCGACCGCTAGGCGACCATTAACGATGAAATCAACGCCCCTGCCTTTATACGGGGTGATTGTGAAGCCATTTTCCGCCAAGAACGCGCGGACAACCTTTTTGCCGAACGCGCCGAGTGTGCCGGAAGCCATGTTGTAGTCATAAACCCACTTTAGCGGACCATTTTGCGTACGCTGAACCTTGGGGCGATACTCCGACCGAAAAGAAGGGGCTGGCATAGATAATCACCGAGATTCCGCTCTAACCCATTGTTTCAATTGACGAAACTGCTCTTTTGGGTTGGCGGTGTTAAATCGCCACTCACACTCCTTCAAAAACAGCGGAAAATGCTCGGGCGGAATGCCGTTAAATCTGCGCAAATGACGCTTCGCTTGACTCCAAAAATTCTCAATGCCATTGATATGATTGCGACCATCGGCAAAACAATCGCTGTGATTGACGCGGCGATGTTTGAACTCCGACACATCCAGCGCACGATACGCATGATGCGAATCAGTATACACGACACTTTGCGGCTTGACCCGCTCGCGGATAATCGGCAGCAAAGTGGCGCGGCGCGCATCGGGAATAATCGCCGTAAAAACCTTGCCGTTGCGCTTCAAAAGCCCGAAAACAGGCGTTTTCCCCGCCGCACCGCGACCGCGTTTGCCTTTGCGATGACCGCCGAAATAACTCTCATCGGCCTCAATCTCGCCGGCAAGCATGCCGCATTGTTCGCTGTTCGCCATGATGATTTCACGCAACCGATGTTCATTCCGCCGCGCCGTGTTGCGATTAACATCCGCCAACGCCGCCGCCGTCCGCGCCGTCGCACCGGCAACAAACAACTCGATTAAACGACATTGCTTCGCCCAACTTAAACGACTTTTGCGCATGGGAGATGTATACTTTATTTCGCATTATCTATGCCAGCCCCGAAAAGAATTAATAATTTCAATCATCTGAGTCATTTGAATCACCTCAATCATCTGGATTTACTGTTTGGGCACCCGCGCACTGCAAGTTCATTTTCGATTAAAGTGTGCTTGCACTACATTTGCCGCTCCGCAACCCTATTCTAAAAAGTAAAACTAAAATCAAGGTCGCGCACGACAGAGTCAAGCATACCACTACTGGCAAAAAGACAGCACCGCCTATATTGGGACTGCACGCGTACGATGCGGTTCAAAATCGCCAGTGGCTTATTGAGTTAGTCAGTCAATTTCTCGCCGCTGTTGGTGGTGAAAACTCAGTGAACTTCAATCAAGCACCGGCGCAAAAGCCAGGATAACCGTCACTGCAGTCATTATACGCTGATTGACGCAATTTTTTGATGCGGTAACGCCACCCACCAAAATCGACATTTTCGCCGACGACGTCACACAAGTTCGCGACTTACCCGGCGCAGACGGCATGCCCGGTTATTTCGAGCAACAACTTGCGGTGTATGGACGCAACGGTGAACCGTGCGACCGCTGCGGTGCGCGCATTCGGCAAATTGTGATTGCGCAACGTTCGACTTTTTATTGTCCTCGTTGTCAACGATGAATCGTTAACGGTTTTCACGCAACATTCGGCGCAAGTGTCTGCAAATTGCAGAGGGATTGCCGTTCTGCGGATACATCCAAGCGTAAGGGGCCATGGACGGGTCACAGGTAATCCACCGAGTATCACTTCCTTGTTGCCCGCCATGCTGTCCTGTAATATCTTTCCACACGAGTTCAGCCTTACTGGCAACCCAAATGTTTACAGTGGAAGGGGAAACTCCTAAAAAAAATATAAATTCGTAATCGTCTTTACGAATTTGTTGGAATTTATAGGCGCCATTCGCCCATAAAGTAGAAATTTTAGATGCCGCTCGACAATCATTAACCGTGAAATCAACGCCTCTGCCTGTATATGAGTCGACAAAAAAACCATTTTCGGTCAAGAACGCGCGGACAACCTTTTTTCCGAAAGCGCCTAACCTACCAGATGCCATGCTACCTTTAACCCACTCAAACGGCCGGTCCGGCGTATACAAAGCTTCAGGACAATAATCCAAACGGAAGCGATTAAATATTTTGACCATTTGGATGTACTGGTCGGACACTCCACGTACTGCAGATGGCTTTTGACGAAAACGTGCATTCATTACCTTTATTGCTTCGCGACTCTCATCAATTAAAATGTACTTGCGCTCGTGGTTGCGCGCGGCGATGCCGGTCGTGCCACTGCCGGCAAAAAAATCCAACACCGTATCCCCAGGATTGGAATGCACGCGCACGATGCGGTCCAAAATCGCCAGCGGCTTTTGCGTCGGGTAACCGGTTTTCTCGTTGCCGTTAGTTGGCACGATGGTTTGCCACCAGGCATCTGTCGGAGTCTTGCCGCGTTTTGCCTTTTGGTCGCCGACCAACCCGGGTGCGAGGTAGCCAATACGGTCGATGGCTCCGTAATTGTAGATGTAGTCACTTGGGTCTTTGGCGAACCAATAAATGTTGTCGTGTTTTGTCGACCAACGGTTTTTGTTGCGTGCGCCGAAGTCGTACACCCAAATGATTTCGTTTATGCAATGTTGCGCACCACCGAAAATTTCCTCGAGCAGCAACCGACAGCGCGCCGCTTCGCGCCAATCGATGTGGAAAAACAAACTGCCGTTAGCGGCGAGAATGCGGTGTGCTTCGATTAAGCGCGCGCGCAAAAACCCAAGATAATCATCGAATCGGTCGTTGTAACCGGATTGATGAATCTTGATAGTATTATAGCGATGCTTGCCAAAACCGACACGGTCGCCGTGCTCGGCTCTGTCGGTTATGATGCGTGTTCGGTTTTGGGTTTTGCCGGTATTGAACGGCGGGTCGATGTAAATCAACGAAACCGATTCGCTTTTCATTTTGCGGAGTAACTGCAAATTGTCGCCATGCAGAATATCGCCATCTGTGTTTTTTGTTGACGAATTTTTGCATTTTACAGTCGTTACGCTTTTCATCATCTCGCTTCTCATTAACCTTTCCGGTTACCAGTCAAATTGATTGCCGTAATGATACTTGAAAATTAAGCATCGATTCTTACACTGCGCAAAATGAAATACGACAACATCCTACAAACCATCGGCGATACGCCGACTGTGCGCTTGAATAAAATCGGCGCCGGGTTGCATTGCGCGGTGTGGGGCAAACTCGAGGCGTTTAATCCGGGCGGGTCGGTGAAGGATCGGCCGGCGTTAAAAATGATTGAGGATGCCGAAGCCGCCGGCGCGTTAACGCCCGGCGACACGATTATCGAACCGACTTCCGGCAACACCGGCATCGGCTTGGCGATGGTCGCGGCGGTTAAAGGCTATCGCGCGGTGTTTACGATGGCCGAAGACATGAGCATCGAGCGCAAACAAATTTTGCGCGCCTATGGCGGCGAAGTGATTTTGACCGCCGCGGCGCGCGGCACGGTGGGCGCGATTGAAGAGGCGCGGCGGTTGGCCGAACAACACGGTTATTTTTTTGTCGGGCAACATTACAACCCATCGAACCCGGCCGCGCATCAACAAACCGCCGAGGAAATTTGGCGCGACTTTGGCGAGAACTTGTTTGCGGTGGTGCTGACCACCGGCACCGGCGGCACCATCAGCGGGCTGGGCGAATATTTGCGCGCCAAACATCCGGCGGTGCGCATCATTGCAACCGAGCCGGCCGACTCGCCGATTTTGTCGCGCGGCATTGCATGCAAACATAAAATCATGGGCACCGCGCCGGGCTTTATCCCCGACACCCTCGACCGCGATTCGTATGATGAAGTGCTGCAAATCACCACCGAACAAGCCTATCGCGCGGCGCGCGAATTGGCGCGACTCGAAGGCGTGTTTGCCGGCATCTCATGCGGCGCGGCAACGCACGGCATGTTGGAAGTGGCCGCGCGCGATGAATGCGCCGGGCAAAACCTGCTGGCGATTTTGCCCGACACCGGCGAACGTTATCTGAGCACCGATTTGTGGAGCGCGTTATAGCGGCGAATACGACCAGCGGCGGCGCGGTTGCGGCCGGGCATCAACTGACCGCCGCGGCCGCGGCGCAAGTGTTGCGCGACGGCGGCAACGCATTCGATGCGGCGATTGCCGGCTTCTTTGTCGCCTGCGTCGCCGAGCCGGTGTTGGCGTCGTTGGGCGGCGGCGGGTTTTTGTTGGCGCACACCGAACGGCAAACTTCGCTGTTTGATTTTTTTGTGCATACGCCGATGCATAAAAACAACAATCCAACCGACATCGATTTTCATCCGATTCACGCCGACTTCGGCGAAGTGCGCCAGGAGTTTCACATCGGTCTCGGCGCCGCGGCCACGCCCGGCACGGTGCGCGGAATGTTTGCGGTGCATCGCAAACTTGCGCGCATGCCGATGCGCGAGTTGATGCAACCGGCGATTGACCTCGCCGCCAACGGCGTGCGCATCAACGCGTTTCAATCGTATTTATTCGGCGTGGTCGCGCCGATTTACCAAACCGAATCGGCGCGCGAATTGTTTATAAGCGAACGCGCGCCGCATCAACTGCCGCAGACCGGCGATTGTTTTGTCAACCGCGCCTTGGCCGACACGCTCGATGCGCTCGCCGAGCAAGGCGAGGAATTGTTTTATCAAGGCGAACTGGGCGCGCGGATGATTGCGCAATGCAAATCGCGCGGACATTTAACCCGCGATGATTTGCGCCGCTATCGAGTGATTGAACGCGCGCCGCTGGCAATACGCTATCGTGATGCGCGGCTGTTGACCAACCCGCCGCCGAGCGCCGGCGGATTGTTGATTGGCTTTGCGCTGGAAATGTTAAAGGCGATTGACTTGCGCGATTGCAAGTTTGGGCAAGCCGCGCATCTGCATGCATTGCGCCGCGCGATGTTGGTTACGGCATCGGCGCGCGCCGCGCATTTTGCCGACGGCGCCACGGCAAAGTTGCTGCACCCCAAACTGCTCGCCCAATATCGCAATCAAGTGCGCACGCGCGCGCATGCATCGCGCGGCACAACGCATCTCAGCATCATCGACTCGGCGCGCAACATTGCATCGCTGACCGTATCCAACGGCGAAGGTTGCGGCGCGCTGGTGCCGGACGCCGGGTTTATGTTAAACAACATGCTCGGCGAAGAGGATTTAACCCCGGGCGCCATCGGCGATTGGCGCGTCAATCAACGAATGGCATCGATGATGGCGCCGAGCGTGTTGCTAACCAAAGACGCCGCATGCGCCTTGGGCTCAGGCGGCTCGAATCGAATCCGCAGCGCGATTTTGCAGGTGGTGTGCAACCTGACCGATTTCGCAATGAACGCACACGACGCCGTACAATCTCCGCGCATGCACATCGAAGGCGATGCATTGCGCTTGGAATCCGGCTTCGACCCAACCGCCCGCGCCGAACTCGAATCGCATTTCGCCGATGTTCACGCGTTTGCCGAAGCCAACATGTTTTTCGGCGGCGTACATCTCGCCCAATGCAACCCACACGGCAACTTCGTCGCCGTCGGCGATTTGCGGCGTGATGGGGTGGGGGTGACGGTGACGGTCTAAAACGGCAAACTCACCAATCGCGCATCGATAGTCGCGCCGTTTTTTTGCACCTGCACCGCATCGCCCGGTGCGGCGTCGCGCGCGACCAATGCGAAGCCGATGTTGCGTTCGAGGCGGTATGACCAGACGCCGCAGGTCATGTCGCCGATTTTTTGCCCGGCGGCGGTGATGTCGAACCATGCGGCGTGCGCTTGTTGCAGCGGTTGGTCGTCGTCCAAGACGATGCCGAGTTGATGGCGGGTTGCGCCTTGTTGGGCGATGGCGCGCAACGCTTTGACGCCGATGACTTCATCGCTTAACTCGACATCGACATATTTGCCGAGCCGCACTTCGAACGGATTGGTGGCGTCGTCGGTGTCGCCGCCCCACGACAGCAAGCCGCTTTCGATTCGTTCATGGGTGTTGGGGCAGCCGGGTTGGATATCCCAGCCGCGTCCGGCTTCGGCGACCGCATTCCACAACGCCGTGCCGTGCGCGCCGTCGGTGAGATACAACTCGAAGCCGCCCTGCTTCGACCAACCGGAACGCGCGACCATCAACGGCATGCCGGACAACTCGGCGCGGCGGAATCCAAAATACGGCAGGTCGCGCACCCAATCGCCAAACATCGATGCAATCACCGCTTCGGCGTTGGGGCCTTGCACCGCCAACGGCGAAACATCCGGCTCATGCACGCGCACATTTAACCCGCGCTCGGCCGCAATCGCGCGCGCCCAAAAAACAATGTTCGAATCGGCTATCGATAACCAATAACGTTGTTCATCGATTTTCAACAACACCGGGTCGTTGATAATCACGCCGGCGTGATTGCATAACGCGACATACCAGCCGCGCCCAATTTGGCAGCCGGCAAGATTGCGCGGCGTTAATATCTGCGCAAGTTTGCCGGCATCGACGCCTTGCAGTTCGACTTGACGTTGCGCGGCGACATCCCATTGGGCGACGTTGTTGATGAGATTCCAATACTCGTCGCGCGCATCAAAGTAGCCGGTCGGCAACAGCATTTGGTTATACACCGTAAACCCGCGCACACCGGCGGCCAACGTGGCGTCAAAATACGGCGAACGCCGCACGCGCGTGGTCGGCGTCATTTCAAACATTGTGATTGGATTGCATTGTGGTGATGTTGGATTGTTGCGGTGCTGCGGTGGTGCGGTGGTGCGGTGGTGTGACACTTCGGCACTTTGGCACTGCGACATTGCAATACTGCAATTAAGCAATGGTCGAATCGCCAATCGAATTGTTTGTCGAGTTGATTGTCGAATTGCGAATCGAATGAACTGTTATATGAACTGTCGAATTGCCTATCGAATTGACCGTCGAATTAATTATCGATAGTGTTATCGAGTACGTTATCGCGTGAACTATCGAATCGGTTGGTGAAGTAACTGATGTTGCATTGCTCATTGTTAATATTACAAAGTTAACGTTATAAGTTAACGTTACCAATTAACATTTAAATCATTGGCATCGTTGACATAGTTGACATCGTTGACATACCGACCTTGCATTGGTCGGGGTGAGAGGATTTGAACCTCCGGCCCCTGCCTCCCGAAGGCAGTGCTCTACCAGGCTGAGCTACACCCCGTCGTCCGTCAACACAATCGATGCCGCAGTCAATGCAACAAAATCGCAACAACAAAATCAATGCGCGCGCAACACGGCGAATTCGGCGAGACTCATCAGCGCATCCTTGTCGGGCGATGCATCCAACGCATCGAGAGATTGTGTCGCCAAATCGGCTTCGCGTTTTGCAAGCGTCGTAGTGTACGCCAATGCGCCGGTCGATTCAACGATGGCGAGTATTTGTTGCAATTGCGCGCGGTCGCCGTTTTCAATTGCGCGGCGTATCGTTTGTTGTTGGTCGGCGGCGCCGACGCCAAGCGCGTAAATCAGCGGCAACGTCGGCTTGCCTTCAGCCAAATCATCGCCGACATTCTTGCCCAATTGCGCGCTGTCGGCGGTGTAATCCAACACATCATCGGTCAATTGAAAAGCGACGCCCAAATGCCGCCCGTAACTTGCAAACGCATCGCGCACATCGGGGCGCGCATCCGCCAACAATGCGCCGAGTTGCGCGGCCGATTCGAACAGTTTGGCGGTCTTGCGATGCACCGTGTCGAGATAGGTTTGTTCGGCGGTGTCGGCGTTGCGCACATTTGCCAACTGCATCACTTCGCCTTCGGCAATCGTGTTGGTGGTGGCCGCCAAAATTTGCATCACTTCCATTTTGTCGGTTTCCAACATCATCTCGAACGCGCGCGAATATAAAAAATCGCCGACCAACACGCTGGCTTGATTGCCCCACACATGATTGGCGGTGCTCTTGCCGCGCCGCATCGCCGATGCATCGACGACATCGTCGTGCAGCAAGGTGGCGGTGTGAATAAACTCGATGACCGCGCCGAGCAATACATGATGCGCGCCGCGATAACCGCACGCCTTTGCGCAGAGCAACAACACCAACGGACGCAATCGCTTGCCGCCGGCCGCGATGAGATGCGAACCGAGCGTTTTGATTAGCGCGATATCCGAACTCAAACGGGATTCGATGACGCGATTGACCGCATCCAATTCACCGGCGCAACGCTTTGTTGCAACGCGCAACAAAGTGTCGGGGCGGGCGGGTGAGTCGTCCGGGCGCGCGCGGGATGTGCTCATTAAAACGGCGGTAGCGTAACCAATGCCGCATTGTAACCGATTGCGGCGCGCGCGGCGGTTGTTGTACAATGCGCGCATCCGCTTCTCATTCGCATTACATCGGAGCCATTTAAATGAATCGATTTATTCGCGTTGCCATTCGTATAGGCACTCGTGTCGGCGTTAACGCCATTAAGGTCGTTAATAACGTCAACAACAACATCAAGCGCATCGTTTATACGATGTGCATTTGCGCGGCGCCGGCGTTGTGGTTTGGCGCACCGGCGCATGCCGGCGACATCGATGCCGGACGCGCCGTCGCGCAAACCTGCATCGCCTGCCACGGCGCCGACGGCAACAGCCCGACCGCGCTCTTTCCCAATCTGGCCGGACAAGTGCCCGGCTATATCGCCGCGCAATTGGCGTTGTTTAAATCCGGCGTGCGTCAAAACGCGGTGATGGCGCCGTTTATCGCGCAATTAACCGAAACCAACTTCGCCGATTTGGACGCCTATTACGCCAGTTTGCCGGCGCGCAAAGGCGCCATCACCCCCGAACAACAAGCCGACGCCGATGCCGGCGGCGCGATTTACCGCGGCGGTTATGCGCCGTACAACATCGCCGCCTGCATGAGTTGCCACGGGCCATCGGGGCACGGCATCCCGCCGGCCTATCCGCGCATCGCCGGACAACACGCGACCTATCTCGAGGCGCAGTTGCTGGCGTTTAAATCCGGCGCGCGAAAAAACGCGGTGATGAATCCAATCGCGTTTGCGTTATCCGAACAACAAATCAAACAACTCGCGTTGTATATGTCGGCGTTGTATTAATTCGCGCTTGGCGGCGCGCGCGCATCGGCAACACAAATCGCCGCCGCGCATGCATCGCGCCGTCAGCGGCGTAACTGCATTCATGCAATTGCAATTGCGCGTTGTCGGCGAACAACAACGTGGTCGCGCGCGTGCCGTATTTTTCGCCGCGGATAAACATCGCGGCATCAAAGCGCATCATTTCCAACAACGCATCGCTTATGCATTCGTCGCGCCGCGCGCACACTTGCGCCAACAACGCCGCGCCGCGCGATACGCGCACGCTTGGCGCGGCAAAATCGCCGTTGCCGACGCCGTAGAATCCGTTTTGCAGACGCCGCATGCGTGCGCCGACATTGCTGGCAAAATGCATGCCATGCACATCGCCGTAAATTAAATTAAACGGATTGAATTGATTGCGGTGCGCGCGCAAAAAATTTTCATACTGCGCGGCGCTTTGTCGCGTCGCCAAAAACGCCAGCGGCAATTGCCCGCGACTGCGGCGCGGCGCGCCGACATGCGCGCGATGATAATTGGCCACCGCGGCGAGTTGCCCGAAAGCGTTGACGCCAAACCAAGTGCCGCCGCCAACACCGTCGCGCCCGGCGACAATCGGCGGCGTACGCCAACGATGCATCGCCGCACTCGGACGCGCGCGACGTTCATCGCGGTTGGCGACGACTATCAGCGGATAACGCGGATGCCGCCCGATGGCAAGCAATAAAATGCACATAAACTTAAACGCGAACCTTAAATTAGAAGTGACAGTGAAAAGTTATAACGGGAACTTAACCGTATACTTATAACGTGCACTTAAACTTGTAACTAAAGCCCAACCGCCAGCCAATGCGAATCCAATCTTAAGATTAACTTTAACTGCAAATGTAAATACAAATCTAAACTTAAACCAAACTTAAACTAAACTTAAAATTTAAATTAACATTACTCTTAATCGCAACCGCGAATCCAACCGCAAACTTAACCCCAAACGCGCCGCACTGCAAGGCGCGCAATGCCGCCGCGATGGACAACCCCAAACACCGTGAAGTTAACCTGTCCATTGCCGAAGCGCGCAAGTTGGCGTTGCTCAGTCAACGTCTGCCAAGCGGCGGCGGTCATGCGCGCGGTGCGCAAGATGCATTGGATGCGTTGAGTCATCTTGGTTATGTGCAACTCGACACGATTTCGGTGGTGCAGCGCGCGCATCATCACACGTTTTGGAATCGCGCGCGGCGTTATCAACCGCAACACTTGACGCAATTGTTGCGCGAGCGCAAGGTGTTTGAATATTGGTCACACGCCGCGGCCGTGTTGCCGATGGAATCCTATCGATTTAGTTTGCCGATGATGCGCGCTTATGCGGCCGGCAAACGCCATTGGCATGCGCCCGACCGCGCGGTGATGCGCCGCGTGTTGGCGCGCATCAAAACCGACGGCGCATTAACTTCGCGCGATTTCGACGGCGTGCGCAAAGGCGGCATGTGGGATTGGAAGCCGGCCAAACGCGCATTGGAACAATTGTTTATGGAGGGAAAATTAATGACCGCCGAACGGCGCGGCTTTGTCAAAGTGTATGACCTCGCCGAACGCGTGTTGCCGGCGCGCATTAACACCGCAACGCCGAGCCCAACGCAATACGCGCGATTTTTAATCACTTCATTTTTGCGCGCCAACGGCGTCGGCAACGCCGCCGAGATTGCCTATCTGCGCACCGCCATCAAGCCGACGATTGTGCGCGCGCTTGCGCAAATGACGCGCGACGGCGAGTTGTTGGCGGTCGATGTGCATGGCTGCGCGTATTATGCGTTGCCGGATTCATTGGCGTTGTTGTCGCGCCCGCTTGCACGCACCCGCGCAAAAATTTTGTCGCCGTTCGATAATTTTTTAATTCAACGCAAGCGGATTAATCGGTTGTTTGATTTTGATTATCAAATCGAATGTTATCTGCCGGCGCATAAACGCAAGCACGGTTATTTTTGTCTGCCGGTGTTGTGGGGCGGCGCATTGGTTGCGCGCATCGATTGCAAAGCCGAACGCCTTGATAAAATCCTGCGGGTGCGCAACTTGGTCGGCGAAGCGGGCATCAATCCGCCCGACAAAAAACAACGTTTTGCCGAATCTTTGGCAAAGGAATTGATTCGATTTTGTGCGTTTAATGAATGCGCGCAAATTAAAATCGATGTCTTGCCCGATAAAAAATTGCGCGCCGCCGTCCGTGATGCATTGCGCCGCGCGTAACAATCCAACATCAACCGAGCAAACGGTGTATCAATCCGATTCGCGTTTAAGTTGTCGATACACCGCAATTTTTTGTACATAGTGGTCGGCGAATTCGCTCAACGTTTCGATTTCCTCAGCGCGCAATTCGCGCACCACCTTTCCCGGCACGCCAAGAATTAATGAACGCGGCGCGAAGGTTTTGCGTTCGGTAATTAATGTATTGGCGCCGACGATGCATTGTTCGCCGATGACCGCGTGATTCAACACGCGGCTGCCGATGCCGACCAACCCCCCCGCGCCGATGGTGCAGCCGTGCAACATCACGCTGTGCCCAATCGTCACCGCTTCGCCGATGTCAATCGGCGCGCCGGGGTCGACATGCAACACGCTTGCATCCTGCACATTGGCGCGCGCGCCGATGCGGATTTCATCATTGTCGGCGCGCACCACCGCACCAAACCAAATGCTGGCTTCCGCGCCCAGTGTCACCGCGCCGATAACATCGGCGCTCGGCGCAACATAACCGCTCGGATTAATTTGCGCGATGCGATTTGGCAGTGAATAAATCATCGAAGACGGTGTCGAATGAAATGGTGAATGGATTGGTTAATGGCATGGCGAATCGAATTGTGAATGACGTATCGAATGACGTGTCAAAATCAATTGACGGATGAACCGTCGAATGCACCGTCGAATTCATTTTCGAATGTGTTGTCAAATTAACTGTCGCGCCCGCGCATGTTCGACAACAACGCCGCAACACCGCGCCAAGCCGCATCCGCGGAGGTCATCGAAGCCATGCGTTCCAACAAAGTTTTGCGCGCGGCATAACACACCTGCACCAATTGCGCATCATTGCGCGCCTGCATTAAATAATCGTCGCCGGTTTGCAGGCGGTCAATTAACTTTAACTGCAAGGCGCGCGCGCCCAACCAAAATTCGCCGGTCGCGACTTGTTCGATGTCAATCGATGGGCGTTGCGTTTTAACATGTTGCTTAAACAATTCATGCATTTCCTGCAATTCCTGTTGCGCCTTTTCGCGCGCGGGTTCGGTGTTTTCGCCAAACAAAGTTAAGGTGCGTTTGTATTCGCCGGCATGCAGTTGGTCAAAATCGATGTCGTGTTTTTTCAGCAACCGATGAAAATTCGGCGTCTGCAACAACACGCCTATCGAACCGATGAATGCAAACGGCGCGGCGATGAGTTGGTCGGCGACGCACGCCATCATATAACCGCCGCTGGCCGCGACTTTATCGACCGACACGGTTAACTTAATGTTGTGTTCGCGAATGCGCTGCAGTTGCGACGCTGCCAATCCATACCCATGCACAACGCCGCCTCCACTTTCCAACCGCACCAACACTTCATCGCGCGCATCGGCCAGCGTTAAAATCGCGCTGATTTCACGGCGCAACGACGCCACCGGCGTGGCGCGCAAATCGCCGACAAAATCCAATACATAAATCCGCCGTCGCGATTGTGAAACGGTTGCATCGGATGATTCGGATGATGATTCGATTTGTTTACTTTCATCGACTTCGATTGAGTTCGAGTTCGAATTTGATTTCGAATCCGATTTCGAATCCAATGTCGAATCCGAATCTGATGTCGACTTTGCCTGCGCATCCGAATCCGACTCTGACTTTGCCTCCGACTTTGACTTCGCCTCTGACTTCGCCGCTTTTTTAGCGGCGGATGCGCGCGCCTTGTCGGATTTCTTTTGCGCTTTGCGGCGTTGTTTGCGTTGTTGCGGCGTCAAGGTCGCTTCGACCAAGGTCTTTTCCATTTGGTCGTATTGTTCATTTAAATCGGTCACTTCCAATTGCGCATCGGCGGTTTTTTTGCGGCGTTGTCCAATCGCCGCCGCACCGCCGAGCACCGCCAGCGCAACCGCCGCCAACGTAATCGCTTTGGCAAAAAATAAAAAATATTCGGCAAGAAAATGCATGATAGTTAAGTTGAGGTTGGTGATGTTGGATGTGACGTTTGATGTGACGTTTAATGTGGCGTTTGATGTGCACAGTTAAATGTGCAGGTTAATATAACGCGCGATTAATGTGACACTCGAGACGATTTAATGCGCGATTTAATGCGACGTTGGAATGTCGCACTCGACTGCATTAAGCATCACGCGGTTTTGGCGGACGACGGTCAATTTTCGCCCAACTGTCGCGCAAAGTAACAATGCGATTAAAGGTTAATGACTTCGCATTTGCATCGCGACAAAAATATCCCAGCCGTTCGAATTGACAAGGCGCATCCGCGTTGGCTTCGCCGAGCGACGATTCGAGCATCGCCGCATCACGAATCTGCAGCGAATTCGGATTAAGCGCCTGACGAAAATCCCGCGTTTTATCCGCCGCCGGATTTTCATCGGTAAACAAACGGTCGTACAACCGCACTTCGGCGCGACAACAATCGCGCGCATTAACCCAATGAATAATGCCCTTGACCTTGCGCCCTTCGGGTTGCGCGCCGTGGCGGGTGTCGTCCAAATATTTGCAATGCACTTCGCGCGCGCGTCCGTCGGCGTCGCGCACCACATCGACGCAACGCACAACAAACGCATAACGCAATCGCACTTCGCGCCCCGGCGCCAGGCGAAAGAATTTTTTCGGCGGGTCGTCGCGATAATCGTCGCGCTCGATGTACAACTCGCGCGACAGCGACAATTGACGCACGCCGCGAGATTCATCGCCCGGATGATTGGGCGCTTCGAGCGTCTCGGTTTGGTCGGACGGATAATTGATGATGACAAGTTTAAGCGGGTCGAGCACTGCCATTGCGCGTTGCGCGCTTGGCCCGAGTTCATCGCGCATGCAATTTTCCAACAAGGTCGCGTCGATTAAATTTTCCTTGCGGGTGATGCCGACCAATTCGATAAACCGCCGCAACGCCGCCGGCGGCGCGCCGCGTCGACGCAAGCCGGACAATGTCGGCATGCGCGGGTCGTCCCAGCCGTCGACGTCGCCGTTATCGACCAATTGCGCCAGCGCGCGTTTGCTCATCACCGTATGCGTCAGGTTCAACCGTGAAAATTCAATTTGACGCGGGCGCGACGGCAACTCGAGATGGTCGATAAACCAATCGTACAACGCGCGATGGTCTTCGAACTCGAGCGTGCATAACGAATGCGTCACCCCTTCAATCGCGTCGCTCTGCCCGTGCGCAAAATCGTACAGCGGATAAATGCACCACGCATCGCCGCTGCGTTGATGTTGGCGATGCAAAATTCGATACAACACCGGGTCGCGCAGATTGATGTTGGGCGACGCCATATCGATGCGCGCGCGCAACACCATTTCGCCTTCGGCATGCGCGCCGTTTTTCATCGCCGCAAACAACGCAAGATTTTCCTCGACGCTGCGCGAACGATGCGCGGAGGCAACTCCGGGTTCGGTCAAGGTGCCGCGCTTGGCGCGAATTTCAGAAGCGCTGTCGGAATCGACATAGGCGAGTTGTTTGCGAATCAATTCGACCGCATAGCCGTATAACTTGTCGAAATAATCCGATGCATACGTAACGCTATCGCAATGATAGCCAAGCCATTCGACATCACGGCGAATCGCATCGCTGAATTTTTCATCTTCGTTGGCCGGGTTGGTGTCGTCGAATCGCAAAATGCACCGCCCGCCGCAATCGGCGGCGATGCCAAAATTTAACCATATCGATTTGGCGTGGCCGATGTGCAGATAACCGTTCGGTTCCGGCGGAAAGCGAGTGACGATTTGCGCATGCCGTCGATTCGCCAAATCGTCCTCGATTTGTCGACGGATAAAATTAATGCGCGGCGCTTCGGACATTGGCGGATTAGGTTAATAAAAATAAAAAGTCGAAGCGGCGAATGGGAAGTGTCGAGTAACAGTGTCGAGTGAAAGCGTCTACTTAAAAGTGTGCGGATGAAAAGTGCGTGCGCTTAACGGTGAAACAGTAAAGTATTAAACAATGTTGCAATGCCGCAGTGTAACCATTTAACAAAGTGGCATTAATAAAATGTGAAATGAATAACGCAACCGCGCCAGTATAACAAAGCCGCGCGCCGCGCATCGTTCACCCCAACAACTCGACCAATACATTTTCATAAATCGTCGACAACACATCCAAATCGGCGACCGCGACACATTCATTGAGTTGATGAATCGTCGCGTTCAACGGGCCAAACTCGACCACCTCGGCGCCGGTTGGCGCAATGAATCGACCGTCCGAAGTGCCGCCGGTGGTGGCGCGTTGCGGGGCAACGCCGGTGGCCGCATGCACGCATTGCGCGACCACTTCGATGAGTCGCCCGGGCGCGGTTTCATACGGATAATTGCCGCTCAGCCATTCGATTTCGTATTCGCATTGATGCTGCAACAACGCCTGTTCGATGCGCGCGCGGATGCTTTGTTCATCGCTTTGCGGGTTGTAGCGCAAATTAAATTCAATCTCAATTCCGCCGGGGATGACATTGGCCGCGCCTTCGCCGGCATGCACATTGGAAATCTGAAAACCGGTCGGCGGAAAGTTGTCATTGCCTTCATCCCATTGCACGCCGAGCAGTTCATGCAACAACAACACCGCGCGATGAATCGGATTGTCGTGCGGATAGGCGATGTGTCCCTGAGTGCCGTGAATTTTTAGGCGCGCGCCAAACGAACCGCGCCGCCCGACTTTAATCGTGTCGCCCAGTATGCGCACGCACGACGGCTCGCCGACGATGCACATATCGATTTGCACATCGCGCGCAGTTAACGCATCGATAACCGCGCGCGTGCCGTCGCGGGCGACGCCCTCTTCATCGCCGGTAATCAACAACCCGACCGCGCCTTTATGGCGCGGATGACGCGCGACGAATCTTTCGCAAGCGGTCACAAACGCCGCGACCGCGCCTTTCATATCGGCCGCACCGCGACCATGCAACACGCCGTCTTCGACAACGCCGGCGAACGGCGCGATGCGCCATTGCGCGGCCGGCCCGGTCGGCACAACATCGGTGTGCCCGGCAAACACCACCAACGGTTTTGCCCGCCCGCACACCGCCCATAAATTGCGCACTTCGCCAAAATCCATCGCCTCGCACATAAACCCGGCATCGACCAACCGCGCGCGCAACATATCGATGCATCCGGCATCGATTGGCGTAATCGATTCGCGACGAATTAATTCCTGCGCCAGCAGAACGGTCGGCGAGAGATTGGTCATCGAATCATCATCGACGCACACGCGGCGACCAAGGCTGGATGCAACTCGAAAACTCGGGTTAATGTTTTGACGGACAAGTTAATTATTGCGTTTGTTGTGTTGCGAAGTGTTATGAAGTTGCACTTGCGATGCATTGAGTCGATGTTGTGGTCGATGTTGTCGATGTCGTTGTCGGCGTTGTCGATATTATTTTCGAGGTCGATGTTGGCATCGTCAGCGTTACTGTTGAAGCGTTGCTTGCGTTACACTATTCGCTTGCGCACAGTTGCCTATAATACGATACTTTGCACGCCACCAAATGCGCCGCGCGCAAACTTAACCGACACAACCACCCACCCCAATTGCAATGAACGAAAAATCCGCCAACAACCCGCGTCGTTTTTCGGCGCAAGTCGTCGACGGCGTTGCGCGCGCGCCCAGCCGCGCGATGTTGCGCGCCGTCGGCTTTACCGACGCCGATTTCACCAAGCCGCAAATCGGCATCGCCTCGACTTGGAGTCGCGTGACGCCATGCAACATGCACATCGATAAACTCGCCGAGCAAGCCGCCAACGGCGCCGATGCGGCCAACGCCAAAGGCGTGGTGTTCAACACGATAACGGTGTCCGACGGCATTTCGATGGGCACCGAAGGGATGAAGTATTCGCTGGTGTCGCGCGAGATTATCGCCGATTCGATTGAGGCCGTGGCCGCGTGTCAGGGATTCGATGCGGTGGTTGCGGTCGGCGGTTGCGATAAAAACATGCCGGCTTGCATGATGGGCATCGCGCGATTAAATCGTCCGGCGATTTTTGTATACGGCGGCACGATTCTGCCGGGTCGTCACAACGGCCGCAACATCGATGTCGTCAGCGTATTCGAAGCGGTCGGCGCGCACGCCCAACAAAAAATCGACCAAACCGAGATGGGCGAAATCGAACGCCGCGCGATTCCCGGCGCCGGTTCCTGCAGTGGAATGTACACCGCCAACACGATGGCATCGGCGATTGAAGCGTTGGGCATGAGTTTGCCGCACAGTTCGGCGCAAGCGGCGGTATCCGACGACAAGGCGCGCGATTGTTTTGCGGCCGGGCAGGCGGTGGTGCGATTGCTCGAAGCCGGCATTCGCCCGCGCGACATCATGACCAAGAAGGCGTTCGAGAATGCGATTAGCGTCGTCATTGCGCTCGGCGGTTCGACCAATGCGGTGTTGCATTTGTTGGCGATGGCGTCGGCGATTGGCGTCAACTTAAAGTTAGACGACTTCACCCGCATCGGCAAGCGCGTGCCGGTGCTGGCCGATTTGCGCCCAAGCGGTCGCGCGATGATGTCGGAGTTAATCGAAATCGGCGGCATTCGCCCGTTGATGAAAATGCTGCTGGATAACGGTTTGTTGCATGGCGAATGTTTAACCGTCACCGGCAACACCATCGCCGAGGACCTCGCCGACACGCCGCCGTATCCGCGCGGGCAAACCATCGTGCATGAATTAACCAATCCGATAAAGCCGAACAGTCATTTGGTGGTGTTGTACGGCAATCTTGCACCGCAAGGCGCGGTGGCGAAAATCTCCGGCAAGGAAGGATTAACCTTTTGCGGACGCGCGCGCGTGTTTGGTTCCGAAGAGCAAGCACTTAAACGAATCTTGGACGGCACGGTTAAAAAAGGCGATGTAATTGTCGTGCGTTATGAGGGGCCAAAAGGCGGCCCCGGTATGCGCGAGATGCTCTCGCCAACCGCGGCGATTATGGGCAAGGGGCTCGGGCGCGAAGTTGCGTTCATCACCGACGGACGATTCTCCGGCGGTTCGCACGGCTTTGTGGTCGGGCATGTCACCCCCGAAGCGGCGGTCGGCGGGCCATTGGCGTTGATTAAAAACGGCGATGAAATCACCATCGATGCCGGCGCGCGCGAAGTGCGCGTGGCGTTGACTGCGGCTGAACTCAAACGCCGCGCAAAAACTTGGAAGCCGCCCAAAGCAAAATACGCGCGCGGCGTACTCGCCAAATACGCGCGCTTGGTCGGCTCGGCATCCGAAGGGGCGGTGACCGACAGTGTCGAATAACAGGTTGACTACCCCGGCGCGCACCATCGAATGCGGTGCAGCCGAATGGCGTGTGCGCGTCGAGTTAGCGGCGTGCTATCGATTGTTTGTGCAGTTTGGCTGGACTGATGTCATCTTCACCCACTTAAGCGCGCGCGTCCCCGGACAACCCAATCAGTATTTAATTAATCCGTACGGTTTGTTGTTCGAAGAAATCACCGCATCGAATTTAATCAAGGTGAACTTCGATGGCGAAGTGATTCAAGGCGAAGGCGTCAACTTCGATGCGCAATACAACGACGCCGGTCACGCAATTCACGCTGCGGTGTTGCGCGCGCGCGACGATGTGCATGCGGTGTTGCACAGCCACACCCGCGCCGGCATGGCGGTGTCGGCGATGCAATGCGGCTTGTTGCCGCTGTCGCAACAAGCCAACGAAATCGGCGCGTTGGTATGCACGCATGAATACGACTACGCCCCGGATAACGAAGCCGAATGCAAGAGATTGGGCGACGACTTGGGCGACCATTGGCTGATGATTATGCAAAACCACGGCCTGCTTTCGGTCGGTCGCACCATCGGCGAAGCGTTTTATTTTTTATACATGTTGGAAAACGCCTGCAAGGTGCAGGTCGATGTGTTGGCATCGAATGTCGACACGATAACGCCGTCGCCGCAAAGCGTTGCCGCTTTGGTCGAATACGCCCGCCCGCCGGTCGATGCCCCGGCGGATTATGTCGAGATGACTTGGGATGCATTGATTCGCCGACTCAATGCGCGGGATTGTTCGTATCAAAAGTAACCCGTTGCCAACAATTTATTTTCATCGCGCAACGCAATCGATTCGTTAAATGATTCAACTAAACGAAACCGACCTCGTCAACCACGCCGCCCCCTATCGCGGCCCGATTGAAGCCGTGCGCATTTGCTTGCGCAAGTATGTTGATTTGGACGGTCGTGCATCGCGAAGTGAATTTTGGTGGTTCGCACTGTTCATTTTACTGTGCGCAGTTTGCATGCTTTTCGTGCCGATAGTGTGGAAAGGTTGGCAGCCATACATACCGAACTTGCAGCCCGTATTCATCATTTTCGCCGTGTTCGCAATGTTCGTAACGCCGGCGACGGCGGTTGCCGCACGCAGATTGCACGACACTGGACGCGGCGATATGCGATTGCTGTTTTTCTTCTTGCCGATGGCAATGCTCATTTCGACATTGGTTTCTCGAGGGATATTGCCTCTTGGTGAATTACATCCCGCACTATCTTTACTGTTACTGGGAAAAGAATTGATGGAGTATCCTGTTTTTATGTACGGGATTGTGACTACTCTTACATTCGGTTCTTTTATGTATGCAGTCATATTTCCTTTAGCGCATGTTCCCATTTGGATGCTGGCGGCAATATACATTCCATTGGCAACGTTCACTTATTGGTGGGCGAAAAACGACAACGCCGCGCAAAACGGATTTTATTTTGACGGTTTGCCAGTCTACAAAAAACTATTGATTATGCCGGTGCTGGTGGCGCCGGTGTTGTACGGCATAAGCATTCCGGAATCCGTTAGCAAAGCGGCGGAAATTTTGCTTACGATATTCTCTTCGGTGCTGATTCCAGTGGTGATATTCACTTACTGGTGGATACAACAAGGCAACCCCGCACAAAACAAATACGACCAAACGAAAACTTCGCGCCATACGAAATTGCTTATCGCAAAGTTGCCTATGGCGGTTGTAATCTACACCGCGATTCTGCTTCTTTTGCACACCCTTCGTGTTGGCAATTAACATTTAATTTACAACGCCTACAAATGAACACACCCGACCCCATCAACCACGCCGCCCCCTATCGCGGCCCGATTGAAGCCGTGCGCATCTGCCTGCGCAAGTATGTTGATTTGGACGGTCGTGCATCGCGCAGTGAATTTTGGTGGTTCGCGCTGTTCATTTTGCTATGCGAAGTTTGCATGATTGCCATGCGGCTAACGTGGGAAGACTGGCGGTCATACATGCCAGTTTGGACGCCCGAGTTCATCGTGTTCGCAACGTTTGTATTGCCGGCAACGTCGGTTGCCGCACGCAGATTGCACGACACCGGTCGCGGCGATATGCGGCTGTTGTTTTTCTTTCTGCCGGCGGCAATGTTAATTTCGACAATAATTTTTATAGAAATAAAGGCGTTTGTTGGATTACATATCGCGCTATCTTTGCTGGCACTGGGACAAACATTGATTGTGTCTCTTGTTGCGTTATACGGGATTCCGGTTACTCTCGCATTCAATTTGGCTGTGTATCCAATCATATTTTCATTAGCACTTGTCCCCATCTGGATGCTGGCGACAATATACATTCCATTGGCAATATTCGCTTATTGGTGGGCGAAAAACGACAAGGCAACACAAAGCGGATTTTATTTTGATGGCTTGCCAGTGTACAAAAAACTGCTCATTATGCTGGTGCTGACGCTGCCGGTGGTGTATGGCATAGGCACTCAAGTGCTCGTTAATGAAATCGTGTATTCCTTTGTTTTTGCGTCCCCCGCGGTACTGATTCCAGTGGCGACATTCACCTATTGGTGGATACAACAAGGCAACCCCGCCCCAAACAAATACGACCACGCGAAAACTTCGCGCCATACGAAATTGCTTGTCGCAAAGTTGCCGATGGCGGTTGTAATCTATACCGCGATTCTTCTTCTTTTGCACACCATTCTTGTTGGCAATTAACATTTAATTTCCAACACCTACAAATGAACACGCCCACACCCGCCCCCGTCAACCACGCCGCCCCTTATCGCGGCCCGATTGAAGCCGTGCGCATCTGCTTGCGCAAGTATGTCGATTTGGACGGTCGCGCATCGCGCAGTGAGTTGTGGTGGTTCGCGCTGTTCATTTTACTGTGCGAAGTTTGCATGATTGCCATGCGGCTAACGTGGGAAGACTGGCGGTCATACATGTCAGTTTGGACGCCTGAGTTCATCGTGTTCGCAATGTTTGTGTTGCCGGCAACGGCGGTTGGCGCACGCAGATTGCACGACACTGGACGCGGCGATTGGCGATTGGTATTTTTCTTTTTGCCGGCGGCAATGCTCATTTCGATAATGATTTATCAAGATATAAAGCATTTTGGTGAATTAAATCCTGCATTAGCTTGGCTGTTACTGGGGAAAAAGTTGATTGTGTATCTTGTTGCGTTATACGGGGTTCCAGTTACTCTCACATTCGGTTTTTTTGTGTTACCAAGCCTATTTGCATTAGCGATTGTCCCCATCTGGATGCTGGCGACAATATACATTCCGTTGGCAATATTCGCTTATTGGTGGGCGAAAAAAGACAACGCCACGCAAAATGGATTTTATTTTGACGGCTTGCCGGTGTACAAAAAACTGCTCATTATGCTGGTGCTGGCGGTGCCGGCGACGTACGGCATAATCATTCTGATGTCCGTTAGTGAAGCGGCGCAAATTTTTCTTACGCTACTCCCTGCGGTGCTGATTCCAGTGGTGATATTCACCTATTGGTGGATACAACAAGGCAACCCCGCCCCAAACAAATACGACCACGCGAAAACATCACCTCGTAAAAAATTTCTTGTCGCAAAGTTGCCGATGGCAGTTGTAATCTGCACTGCGCTTCTTATTCTTTATCACATCATTCTTGTTCGCAACTAACATTGAATTTACAACACTTACAAATGAACACCCCCACACCCGCCCCCGTCAACCACGCCGCCCCCTATCGCGGCCCGATTGAAGCCGTGCGCATCTGCCTGCGCAAGTATGTTGACTTCGACGGTCGCGCATCGCGCAGTGAGTTGTGGTGGTTCGCACTGTTCATTTTGCTGTGCGAAGTTGCCATGAGGGTTTTGCGGCAGGCGTTGTGGGGGGACGACTGGCGGTCATATATGCCGCCATGGCTAATCGAGTTCATTGTGTTCACGGTGTTTGTAACGCCGGCGACGGCGGTTGGCGCACGCCGATTGCACGACACTGGACGCAACGATTGGTGGCTGTTGCTTTTCTTTCTGCCGGCGGCAGTGCTCATTTCGACATTGGTTTTGCGATTCAGACCATCTGTTTATTTTTGGAGCGGAAATGATGCAATATCTGTTGCGGGAGGGCCTTATGTAGCGGATGGGTTGGCGTCTGAGGTCGCGATGCTGTTGTGGTTTTCGGCTGTGGTCCACGCGGGTTGGATTATTGCCGTATTGTTTTTGCCTTCAATTCTAATCATCGCTTTCTTAAGGCCCACTTCCTTCTGGGTATTGGTGGCGATATACATTCCATTGGCAAGTATTGCTTATCGGCTGGTAAAAACCAACGCCACGCAAAGCGGATTTTATTTTGACGGTTTGCAGAAATTCGAAAAGTATTTCATTTTGCTGGTGCTGGCGTTGCCGGTGTTGTACGGCATAAGCAGAATGGACCCCGTTCTTGACATGCTGATGCCGACTCTTGAAGAAATCGAACTTTTCTATCCTATTTTATTTTTCACCCCTGCGGGGGTGACGACAGTGGCGATATTCACCTATTGGTGGGTACAACAAGGCAACCCCGCCCAAAACAAATATGACCAAACAAAAACATTGCGCATTAAAAAATGGCTTGTCGCGGGGCTGCCGGCGGCGGTGGTAATCAATCACGCATTTCTTATTTTTCACTTCTTGTTTGTTCGCAACTAACTTTCATTTACAGTGCGAATGGTGCAGGTGACAGTAATGTTGGCGACGTTAACAGTGTTGTTAGCGGCAGTAACTTCACTGTTGGCGAAAGTAACATTAATGTTGGTTGCGCTAACAGCACCGTTACGACGATGAACAGCACTGTTAGCGGCGGTAACTTCACTGTTGACGGCGATAACAGTACTGTTACCGCCGCCATTACCACTGTTTTTTGGTCGCCATCGTCGCAAGCGGTTTGTCGCTCAACTTCTTTCGTGTTGAGATTAATGGTCGCTTCGGGGTCTTGCGTTGAATCGAAGTCGCCCACTTTGCCGTATGAGGTAACTTTGCCTTGGTCAAACTTTACAAAGTACTCATCGCAAACATGTCCGCCCCAAAGAAAGTAAACCAAAAACCCAATCGAACAATCAACCCCAACCAAACAACCACAACAAAACCAAATACCGCAAAAACTTCCCGCAAGCGATAAACCACAAACACCGCCGCCACGGCAAACGTAAATATCCGCCGGCTAAACACAATGGGTCGCCGACAATCGGCAGCCAGGTGAACAACAAACACGGCGCGCCCCATTTGCGCACTCGGCTAAGCGCCGACGGCGACAGCGTGATGCGGGCGCGCAGGCGTTGGATGAAGGCGGTGTTGGCGGCGGTGATTGTGCGCGACAGCAGGGCGCCGAGGGCGAAGGTGAACAGCGCGCCGAGGGTGTTGCCGAGGGTGGCGATGATTAACAGGGTTGTTGATGAATGGCGGGTTGACTCGACCATCGCGTACAATAAAATCTCGACGCCGCCGGGCAATATACTCGAGGCGAGAAACGAGCCGACAAACAACGCCGCCAACTCGGTTGCGGCGGACGACGACCACCACCAACATTCACCAACAACACACATGCCGCCCACCGAATTTTTGGCGCGCCAAGCGCGCGACCTTGACCGCGAAATCGACATCGACTTTTGGCGCGCGCCCGAAGGCGTGCGTGTGCCGGAGGATGAATTGAGTTTTTTGCTGGTGCCGGATGCGGTGGTCGGCGCGGCGTGTTTTGATTTGGCGAAACAAGTGCATGCTTATCAAGCCGAGTGCGTCGAGCCGCGCGAACAAATCAGCCGCGCCTTGATGGTGACCATGGGCGGGTTGTTGCCGAGCGTGGTGTTGTACGATCATTTGGTCGAAGGGCGCGGCGATAATCTTGCCGCGATTCAATTCGGCACGATTGGGTTGTCGTTGTATAAAGGCCCCGGCGAACGATACAAAAACCCGCGCATTCGCCACGGCATTTCGATTTCGATTGACGGCTGCACCGTGTTGGTTATCGACGACCTCGGCGACGAAGGCGGCACGATGCAATTCCTTGCGCAATATGTAAAACAAAGCGGCGCGCACAAGGTGTTAAATTTGGCGATGTACATGAAGCCGAAAGCGTTGGCAACCATCGGCGCGGATTTTTATTTTGGCGAGACGCCGCAGCACACTTGGATTATCACCCCGCGCGAACGCATCGAGACGCTGGTCAAACGCGTGCCGGTGTGGAAATCGCGCGGTGCATCGCAGGCCGAATGCAGACGACGGTTGGTCGAGTTGATTGGTTATCGGGAAAGCGAAGTGGATTATTATTTGCCGTTGGCGTTTGCGCGTGATGCATCAACATGATGCATCGACTCGCGCGACATTAAAATAATCAAACCCCAATGAAAAGCGCGGTACATCATCGCAACCGCACACCGCCTTCGATAAACGTCCACACCAACAACGCCGCACACAGCAACGGCAACGCCGCAACGAGATACGCCCTATAAAGATGCGCGCGTCGCAACAACCACAACCCGCCAAACACGCCGCCAACCAAACAAAACGGATAGGCGAATAACAACGCAATAAACAATCGTTCGTGAAACCATCCGTCGATGCGCCCTTGCCCATCGACAATCAAATGCGCAAACGGCGCAAGCGGCACAAGCACCACGCCGATGAGTGTGGCGACGATGTTGATTGCATACAGCCGCCATCTTAAAGCGGGCGAGAGTGTGTTCATTGCATAAGGATACCAAATTGCCGCGCGGTGATGTGCGCTTGGTGTGTGCACTTTCGATACGCGCTTCGAGGTGCACTTCGATGTATGTCCGGTGATGGTTGCACGGTGATATGTGCACTTTGATATGCATGCGCGCGGCATTTATCGTTATACAATCCGCCGATGAAAATAACGCGCACAAGCATCGCAAGCGGACGCGCAACGGCGATGGTGATGATAATTGCAAGTTCGGTGATTATCAGTTTCGGCGGATTGATTGTGCGCAGCATGGAATCCGCCGGGCCGTGGCAGATAAACTTCTATCGCCCGATGGCGTTGCTGTGCGTCATCGGCGGCTATATCGCCGTGCGTTTTGGGCGCGAATCATTTGCCGTGATTATGCGCATCGGCGCGCTCGGTGCACTCGGCGGCGTGTTTTTGGGCGTCGCCGGAATGACCTACATGCATGCATTGACGCGCACCACAGTCGCCAACACCCTGTTCATCCTCGGCGCGATTCCGTTCATCACGGCACTATTGGCGCGAATATTTTTGGGCGAACGATTGAGCCGCGCAACCGTGTTGACGATGTCGGCCGGCGCCGTTGGCTTGGGCGTGATGGTTGTCGAAGGCATCGCTTTCGATGCATATATCGGCAATGCATTGGCGTTGCTGACTGCGGTGATGTTTGCCTGTTATGCGGTCATCGTGCGCGCGCGGCGGCGGCGTGAAATGTTGCCGACCTTGTTAATATCCGCGTTGGTGTTGATGCCGGTGTCGGCGATTGCGCAAGGCGGTGCATTGCACATATCGATGCATGATTTGTTGCTGTGCTTTTTATTCGGCGGCGTACTCGGCGCGTTTGGGCATACATTGTTTATTTATGCATCACGTCATCTGGCGGCGGCTGAGATTACGTTGTTTATGCTGCTCGAATTCGCGCTCGGGCCATTGTGGGTGTGGCTGGCAATCAATGAACAACCTTCGCCGCTTGCGATTATTGGCGGCTGTTTGATTATCTGCGCAGTGGCAACGCGCGCCGCCCTCGAACTCATCGGCGGCAAACCGTCGGCGAGTCGATTTGGCGGGCCGGTTTAACTTGGCGCGCGTTAATAAAGTGGTGTTGATAAAGTGACGTTGACGAAGTGACTTTAATAACAAAGTTGATAAAGCGACGTTAATAAATCAGCACCGAACGAATGCTTTCACCGGCATGCATTAAATCGAATGCGCGATTGATGTCGTCGAGCGGCATCGTGTGGGTGATGAACGGCTCCAATTTAATCTCGCCGCGCATCGCCTGCTCGACCATGCCCGGCAATTGCGTGCGCCCTTTAACGCCGCCGAACGCGGTGCCGCGCCATACGCGCCCGGTGACCAACTGAAACGGTCGCGTGCTGATTTCCCGCCCGGCGCCGGCCACGCCGATAATCACGCTCTCGCCCCAGCCCTTGTGGCAACATTCCAACGCCGCGCGCATCACCTCGACATTGCCGATGCACTCAAACGAATAATCCGCGCCGCCGTCTGTTTTATCGACAATCACCTCGGCAATCGGGCGGTCGTCATCATTCGGGTTTACGCATTCGGTTGCGCCCATCTGCATCGCCAATTCGAATTTTTTCGGATTGACATCGACGCCGATGATGCGCGACGCGCGCGCCATCACCGCACCCTGCACCACCGCCAAGCCGATGCCGCCGAGCCCAAACACAACCACCACTGCGCCGGCTTCGACTTTGGCGGTGTTAAGCACCGCGCCGATGCCGGTGGTTACGCCGCAACCGAGCAGACAGATTTTGTCGAACGGCGCGGCTTTGTTGACCACCGCCAACGACACTTCGGCGACCACGCTGTATTCGGAAAACGTGCTGGTGCCCATGTAGTGAAACAATTGTTTGCCGTTGGCGGAAAATCGCGTCGTGCCGTCCGGCATCAAACCGCGCCCTTGAGTTTCGCGCACCGCCGAACAAAGATTGGTCTTGTTGGATTTGCAAAACTTGCACGCGCCGCATTCGGCGGTATACAACGGGATGACATGGTCGCCAACCTTAACCGACGTCACCCCGTCGCCAACTTCGACCACCACCCCCGCGCCTTCATGCCCGAGCACCGCCGGAAACACGCCCTCGGGGTCGGCGCCGCTTAAGGTAAACGCATCGGTGTGACAAACGCCGCTGGCTTTCATCTGCACCAACACTTCGCCGGCGCCCGGGCCGGCCACTTCAATCTCTTCGACCGACAACGGTTTGCCGGCTTGCCACGCAATCGCCGCTTTACTTTTCATCACCGCCTCCTTTAATACGGGTTAACATTGCAATCATTAAAACAAACTTAACCAAAATCAATTAATAAAAAATAATGCATGCAAACAATTAATAAACACAATTTAGTTAACAAAAGTAAACATCAACAATAAACAAAAACAACAACCCGCGCAAATGCAGTACAATGCCGCGCGCCCCAGTATACCCAATGCCGCCGTACAACAAAAAACTCATCGCCAGCCTCGCGCTGTTTCACATCGGCGTCATCACGCTCGCCAATTATGCGGTGCAGTTCACCGCTTCGCTCGGCGGTTTAAATTTCACCTGGGGCATGTTTGTTTTTCCGCTGGTACTTTTGGCGACCGACTTAACCGTGCGTCTGTCCAATCAAACCAACGCCCGCCTCATCGTCGCCGTCGCCTACCTCCCGGCAATTTTTCTCAGCGCAGCATTCGCCACTTGGCGCATCGGCGCCGCCAGCGCCAGCGCCTATCTGCTCAGCCAACTGCTGGACATCACCATCTTCCAAAAAATCCGCCACCACGCCGCCGCCTGGTGGCCGGCGCCGCTCATCTCCACCCTCTTCGCCAACCTCATCGACACCTACGCCTTCTACGCCATCGCCTTCCACCGCACCAACGATGCATTCATGGCGGCAAATTGGCCCGAATTGGCGACGGTGGATTTGGCGTTTAAGACGGTGATTTCGGTGGCGGTGTTTTTGCCGGTGTATGGGGTGGTGTTGGGGGTGTTGCAGCGGCGGTTGGTGGGGGGCTAGACGCCGTTTTGCGCCGTCAGTGGTTTACTTTTAAATAAACAAGTTGTTGTTTTTGATGAACTTTCATTCATTTTTGATGCGTTTTTTGGGTTACTTTTAAATAAGATTTACACCGCCCACGCCGGCAAATAACGGGCGTATTTCCGCGAATCGCCTTTGGTTTTGTCCGACTTGATGTACCCGGCATCCACTGCCGCAACGATGGTTTGCGAAATAGCGGCGCTTTTGCTTTCGGGCAAATGAAACCTTTCGCGCAACGACCGGTTCGTCATTCTCTCTCTTTTGACCCACTTAAGTACGCTGTGCTGATAACACGCACGAATACGTTCTTCCTGGGACAAATTCGCAAATTCTTTTGGTCCATAAATCACCGCATAAGTGCGCAACTTATCGGAATAAAATTCCGGGGCCGGCAGTTGGTGCGCCTCAACCTCTTCAATAACTTTATCAATTCCACTGCCTCGCTCTTCGCAGATTCTCATGCGCCGAAGCATTCCGGCAAGTTCTGCATTACGCGTTTGTTCTTGGTCAATGAAGCGGGTTGTAGCCACAATCGGAGTGCCTGGATTGGACGCTTCCAAACGATTATTGTAAATGTCAATTGTTACCCGCGCACCGGACACGTTAAAATCTTGATGAAGCAGTGCATTGGCCGCCAACTCGCGAACAATCGATTCGGGAATCATCGTAACATCTCTGCGCAAAGCGCCATCGATAACTTGATTGCGCGGCATTTGATTCATAATAAAGTTCACCAAACCCTGAAACCCAACGGCATACCCTTTGCTCCCAATGACGTCATTTGTAACGGACAGTTTTGATGCGCCGGAATGGACAACGACTCTCGGCGCTTTATGTTCAACCAATTCAAAATCCGCCAAGTTTTTTGCCAACAACAACGCGCCAATGCGCCGAACGGAATACTTGCCGTCAACCTTAACAATCAATTTCTTTTGGGCAATCAATTCGACCGCGTCTTGATTGGATGTTGTGGAATTGGCGCCCATCAAGTTAAGAAAACTCTCTGCGTCAAGCAATCCAACAATCTCGTCCGCCTTTGCGCCCTCAAGGCAAATCTCACTCAACCAATCAGGTTGTCCTTCGGCAAAAATTTGCTTAAGCGTATCCGGGTCCATTGCGGTCAATGACGAGCCGGCGCGCATCCAATAAGCGCCTTCCAAATCATACGGTCTGCCGATGGGACGCGGTGGAACTGTAAACACAACCACACGCCCTTTCGGATGCTCCACTGCATCGACTTCAACTCGAAAATTTAACTTGTCATGGATTTGTTTGGCAATTTTTTCAGCGTTGCCAAATGCGGCACTTCCAACAATTTGGCGAGGCGGTCTGTCCGTAATGCCCAACAACAAGTGACCGCCCTTTGCGTTGGCAAGCGCAACACAATATTTGTAAAGAGTGTTTTTGTTGAAAGATTTCTCGGCGCACTTAAACTCAAGATGTGCACTCTCCGAATCAACCCCGCACCAAGAATCAATTTGTTCAGGCGTAATGTTCAATTCTTAACCTTTCAGTTGACCAACCGAGACAACTTGATTTTACCCTTAAACAAAACACTTCACCATGACATTGCCGCGCACAGGCGTGACGGGGGCGGTGGGCATTTTCTAAGGTAAGGTTCGTTGTCTTACGGAATTCGTTAGTAAAGGATAACGCCTCATCCTTTACTTACCAACTCCCCAAGTAAAGGATAACGCCTCTTCCTTTATTTACGCCGCCCCCGCCCACTCCCGCCACCCACACACCGCCGGGAAATACAACCCAAGCCGAATCGGCGCATCCGACAAGTGGGCGACGATGGCGGCGTATTTTTGCATTTGATTTTCGTGGCGCTCTTGTTCGGTTTCCAAAAACTTTTTCAGATTGCCGCCTTCGTGGCGGCTGGATTTGAAATCGATAATCCAGCGTACGCCGTGTTGGTCGACGAAGGTGCGGTCGATGATGATGTGGGTCGGGGCGCCTTGGTATATGCCGGTCAACGCCCATTCGGTTTTAATCTCGCGGTGCGTGTTGTCGAAAATCCACGCGGCTTGAGGGTCGGTGCGCGCATTGTTGACGGCAAGCAACAGATGCGCTTGCGCATCCGCCAATTCGGATTCGGCGGCGCCGTGTTGGCGCAATAAATTTTGCCAATGCGCGATTTGTTCATCGCTCGGCGCGGTTTTGCAAAACGCGCGCCAATCATCCGCAGCGTGTTCGAAGATGTGATGCAACACAATGCCGACGATGCGCGCGCCGTGTCCGGCCCAGGAAAATTCCAGCATCTCATCTTCGCGCGCCGATGGCGCCGCGGCAAACGCAATGCCGGGCGGCAACGGCGGTGGTGACCAATCATCAGCCAATCTGCGAAGTCGCGGCGAGGGGGATTCGTCGCCCGGCTGTGTGCGCGAGTCGGCGGCGACTTCGTTGTCTTCATCGACATCAACATCGACATCGACGCACAACACTTCCTGCGGCAACAATTCGAGCAACGAACCGCTCGGCGCCGTCAGCGCATCGTCGTTTTCCTTAACCACGCCAAACAAATGCAGTTGTTGTTCGGCGCGCGTGCATGCGACATACAACAGTCGCCGCGCTTCGTTTTTATTTTGCGCTTTATCCAATTCGGTTAAGTAGTTGTAAAACGCATCGTCGGCGTTGTCGCTGGCCGGCAACGGCGCAAGCAGCAAACGATCCAAATGCGGTTGTTGCCAGCGCAACAATGCGCGCGATTCGCTGCGCGTGCCTTTTTCCAACGCCGGCAAAAACACCGCGTCAAACTCCAACCCTTTGGCTTTGTGAATCGTCAACAGTTGAATGTCGGCTTCATCGCCGGGCGCAGCCCATAAATGGGCGACCGCATCGGAAATATCCGCCGCACTTGGCGCGCCGCGGGTTTGTTCGAGGTTGCCGATTAAATCCAAATAGCGCGCGCAGTTGTCCAAATCATGCGCGCCGTCAATCGTCGCCGGCGCATCCAGCGCAAGCCAAGTCGCCTCGACATTGGCGCGCATTGCGATGCGTCCGCGCCGCGCAAACGCCGCGTCCATGCAATCCATCAACTTGGCGACGCGCGCGCGCGTCGGCGACGGCAATTGTTTTAACGCGCGCGCATTGCGGCATTGTTCGGCGACGCTTGCGCCGGCATTTTGATTTTTGTTGGCCGCGTCGTCTTCGCACAAGATGCACAACTCAGCCAACGTCAACCCGCACCACGGCGCGCGCAAAATCGAAAGCCAAGCGATGCGGTCGGTGGCGTCGGCAATCGCGCGCGTCAATGCAAGCAAATCGCCAATCGCGGCGCGGTCGGCCAGCGGCTGCAGTTCGACCGCCTGAAACTTCACGCCAAGTTGCCGCAACGCATCGGCAATCGGATACAACGCACTGCGCGTACGCCCCAACACGGCGATGGTTTTGCCGGCGGTTTGTTGATTCGCAGTGCGCGCGTATTCGGCGTGAACTTCGGCAACGCATTGCGCCACCCGCTTGGGCGCGTCGGCGACATCTTCGATGCGATGAAAAAAATGCAGCCCGCCTTGCGCATCGGCGCGCGCGACCGCCGGGTTGTATTGAATCGCGCCGATGGCGGCGTCATCACGCGTCGGCATTACTTGTTCGAAAGTGTCGTTAAACCAATCGACCAAGTTTTGTTGCGAACGAAAATTGGTGGTCAACGAAATAAACTGCGGGCGAATGTCGTCGCTCAACCCGTCCGCTTTGACGCGCAAAAAGTTGCCGACTTCGGCTTCGCGAAATCGATAAATCGATTGCATCGGGTCGCCGACCAAAAACACCGTGCGCCCGTCGCCGCGTTGCCAGCCGGCGGTGAGTTTGACCAACAGGTCGATGTGCGCGTTGGAGGTGTCTTGGAATTCATCCATCAACAAATGGGTGAGTTGATAATCAAACGCCAACGCCAAATCGCTTGGCGCATCGAGTTCGCCCAATGCATCGACGGCGCGCTGCGTGAGTTCGATGTAATCGGCGCGGTTTTGCGCGCCAAACACCAACGACAATTGCGCGGCGGCCAACGGCAACAAGGTCATTAACGCAACAATCGATTCGCGCTGCCCGGCGTTGAATTGACCGGACGGCAGCAATTTAATTTTGTTAAGTTGCCGCAACATCTCGGCGTCGGCGACGGTGTCCTCGCGCAGTTTTTTGAGCAATGCAAGCATTCGTTCCTTCTCGTCGGTTCCAGGCGGAAAGCCGATAGCAATGTTCACAGTCGCGCGCACATTACCCGCACCAGTCAACAACAACGCACCTATCGCACGCCATTGGTCGATGCAATGCCAATCGTTCTTCGGAAAATGTTCGACGCTGTGCAAGGCAACAATCGGCGAATCTCGATACCTTTCATCACCGTCAAGCAATGTAAGCGCGGCGAATTTGCCAAGTGCACATAATTCGCTTTGATAATCGCTCAACACTTCGGCAATCTCGACAAGTTGTTCGTCAATATGTTTCTGCCACATCTCCTCAACCGACGCAGTGTTGTCGCGCGCATGGTCGCCGGCGACAAGGCGCACCCACTTATCGCGCTTGGCCAACATATCGGCGAGCAAAGTTTGCGCCTTGTGCCAATCGGCATCCAACAGATGCAACAAACTTGCGCACGCGCGTCCCCAATCGGAATCTTCCTCGACTTGGTCAAGCGTTTGTTTTGCCGCCAATTGATATTGTTCGCGTGCATCCTCCAACACATCCGGCGGCGCACCAAAGCGGGTTGACCACGGCATGCGCCACACCAATTCATTGCAAAACGCATCAATCGTCTGCACGCGCAAACGACGCGGGTTTTCGGTTAACTTCCAGTTGTGTTTTTGGTCGTTTTTAAGCGCGCCTTCAATCAGTTTTTCGACTTCGTCGTCACTCTCGCCTTCGCGGTTTAACGCGCGAATGATTCGCGCGCGCATCTCGGCGGTCGCTTTGCGGGTGAAGGTAATCGCAAGAATTTGCTCCGGGCGTTTAACCACGCCCAACAATGCAAGATACCGCCGCACCAACAATTCGGTCTTGCCCGAACCGGCCGGCGCCTGCACGATAAACGACTCGCGCGGATTCAACGCCGCACGACGGTCTTGTGCATCTTCAATCGGCATTGGCGCGTTGTTTGTGTTCATTGATTTGTTTGGTTTGGTTTAAGTTAATTGCGTTAAGTTAATTAACTTGGTTTGATTTGATGAATTCTTAACCGCGCGCATCACCGTCAGCGGCGGCATCGACGACATCGACATCGACGGCGTCGGCATCATCGACCGATGCATAGCCGGCTTGTTCATGAATGCGGCACAGCGTTTGCAAATTGCAATTCGCGCAGGCGTATTTAAGCGGCGCGACATCGGCGACGCCGTCGACAAATTCATTCGCCAGTTGCGGCAACACTTTGCGCCAATGCGCGCACAGTTTGTTAAACGTTTTATACTCCCGCAACGCCGTCGCGCGTTTTTCAAATTGCGCCACGGATACCGCAACCAATTTACATTCGCCTTTTTTCACCTGCGCAAACGCCAGCATGCCCAACGAGACGTTTTGCGCAAGCGCATACAACGGCAACTGCGGTGCGCGCGGACGTTCGCCAACCCAGTTGCTCAAACTTGCAACCCGTCCGGTTTTATAATCCATCACCGCCAACGAACCATCGGCGAGTCGGTCGATGCGATCGATGCGAAACCGCAAATGCAAATCGCCAAACAACAATTCGGCATCCTCTTCGCGCGCCAACACTTCGAATGATGGTTCGCGTTCTTTTTCGAACGCCAACCATTCGCCCAGCGTCTCAGCCACCCATCGACGTTGCACCGCCGCAAACTTTTCGCCGTAGCCACTTTTGATTGCATAACGTTCCGTCGCTTGTGCGACGGCATCGGCGATGTGTGCATCGAGTTGTTTATCGGTGCAATCGCATAAACGTTTCGAATCGCCGAGTTGTTGCCAAATTAATTCCAGCGCACGATGAATCAACGAGCCGCGTTCGGCCGCGGATAACCCCTGTTGATTTTCATTCTCAGCGCGCGCGCCCAATCGATGCACCGCAAACGCGCGAAACGGACAGTTGGATTGGTCTTCAATCAGCGACGCACCGCCGGCTTTGCCGCGCGCAACCGAAGGCGCGCGCGCATCATCGAGCGTCTGCAATTCATCGCGCGCCGCATAAATGACGCGCGCCGGCGAATCCACTTCGAACGGCGGTTGTTCATCACCGTCGGCAAACAACAATGCACTGCGCGCATTCGGCGCATCGTCTTCGCTGTGCGGCCACGACAACACCGCGTCGAAAGTCGATGCAATCAAACGCCGCTGCGCAATCTCGGCAAGTTGGCGCGCGCCGTGCGGCGAAGCGTCGGGCGCGCCGGCTTGGCGTTGCGCATCCACCGCAACAAACGGATTCGGACGTTGCGGCGGATGCCAATGATTTTCGGTTAAGTTGCCAAACCACACGGCGTCAAACGTTTGTCCGGCGGCGGCGTTATGTCCAAGCACCTGCACCGGCGCATCATGCGCCTCGACTTGAAACGCACGTTCGCCGGATTGACGCACAAGATGCGCAAAGGCGTCAGCCGCAACCATCGGCGCGCCGGTCAATTCCAACGACGCCAAACGATGCAGTTGTTCGCCAACGGCGCGCGCGGTTTGATGTTCATCACCGCTGAGCGGCGCATCACCGGGCCAGCCAAGCGCATTGAGCCATTGGTCGAATCGCCGCGCCCATTCGCTTATCGGTTTGGTTTTCTTAACGTCATCGAGCAACGGCTGCGCCTTGGCAAACGCGCGCAACAGTTGCGGGCAATGCGGCGCGGCGCGCGCGTCATCATCGGGCGTGGGTTGTATGCGTTCGCACAATCGCGCAAAACCAATTTGATGCGGCAATCGCCGCCGACACCACGCCGCCAATTGTTCGCGCGCATGCATCTCCGCGGCGGCGCCGGCAATCAACGGCGAACGCAACAGCCGCTCGACATCGCGCATCGCCAAGCGCGCGCCGCCAAACGGCGCAAGGATAAGCAGCGCGCCGGCGGCCATCGGATGTTGGTCGAGTTTTTTGCCGAGCGACAAATGCCACGGCAGTTGTTCGGCGGTGCGCGGTTCGCGCAAATGCCGCGGGCAGAGTTGTTCGGCCAGCGCGTATTCAATCGCATCGGCTTCGGCGGCAAGGTTGGGCGCGATGATTGCAATGCGCGCATCAGGGTTGGCGGTCAACTTGTCGCGCGCAAAACGCGCCGCACCGCGCCATTGCTCGACGCCGTTTGCATAGCGGCGAATTTGCACATGCGCGTCATCATCGCGCGGCACCGGCGGCGGATGCACCGACACGTGCGCGCCGCAAGTTTTTAGCGCATCGATAATCGCGCGCTGTTGCGGCGTCAATTGATCAAACCCAAGCAGTTCGATGTGCGGCGCATCGGTCGATGCATCGCGCGGGTTGGTGCGCACGCACGCCAATGCATCGGCGCGCCGCTCGCCCAACAACGTCGTCAACCGTTCGGCGATGTCATGCGAATCAATCCAGTTGTTTTTTGCGCACACCTCGGCAAAACGTTTCGCCCATCGCACCCAACATCGATGATCGTAATGCGACGATTGTTCGCAACGCGCCAGCGGAATGCGCCACTCGGCGCACAGCCGCCGCGCCTGCATTGCATGCTTTGATGCGGCGTGCGTATTCCAAAGCGGCGCAACGTCGCGTTGCCGTTCGCCAAGGTCGGCGCGGATGATTCGCTCCCAAGCGACTTGGCTCTGCAATGCATTCAACACAATCGGCGCATCAAAGCGCGCGGCGCAAAACAATCCCCAAGTGCGCGCCAGCCACGCTTCCCACGGCAACACATCCGCGCTTTGCCAAGTTTGCGCGCCGCTCGATTGTTGTTGTTGATCGAACTGCGCGCGCAAGTCGCGCGCCAACCGCGCCGATGCGGTCAACACGCAGGCGCCGTTTTGCAGTTTGTCGAAGAGGGTCGGGTTAATGAGATTTCGGGCGCGTCAATCGCGCAAAAAAACCGCCGCCAATTTGTCCATCTCCGCCGCCAATAAAAAATCCAACGCCGAAATCCCGCCAAGTTCATGCGTGGTCAATTCAACCCGCACGGTTTTGTATACATTCCCCCAATCCGGATGATGATTCATCCGCTCGGCAACCACCGCCGCCATCGTCATAAACCCAAACGCCTGCACAAAATCGGCGAACACATAAATCTTTTGCAGTTTGTCGTCGACAAGTTGCCACGGCGCGAGTGCGCTGTCGTTTAATTGCGCAAGCGATTGGGTGATTTCATCGGCGGTGAATTTTTGGTTGGGCATGGTTATCTACAAAATTGTGGAGAGTGCATACGTTAAGTGCTGAAAGTGCGTCCGAGAGAAATACCAACCTCTACCCTTGCTGCAATGCATTTTCAATCGCCCGCTTGGCTTCCAACGGTTGACGCAAGTGTTTAAGAATAACGTCGCTCACTCCGCGCCCCGTGACTTTGATGTTGCCGTAGCCCAAAACCCGACCGAATACGCTTTGACGGACTTCGACCGTTTCGACGGATTTGAGGCGCATCTCTTCGGTGTGTCGGCTGATGATGCCTTTTTTAAAAACGACGCGGTGGTTGGTAACCGCTTGTTCCGTGCATTTGATGCGCAGGTATGCGTAGATTGCAAACAACAGGGTGACGCCGAGCGTCGGGATGGCAAGTAGAATCCAAAATGCGAACCACAACCATTCAATCCAGTGGAAGTTAAATTCGGCAGCCACCGATTCGTCGTTGGCTAAGGTTTTTTCAATGTACGACATGCGATTGGTTTTCAATGATGTGTTGGACAATGCCGCGTAACTATACGCATCAACTGCGCACCAATCAAATAAGTGAGTTTTTAAATTTTAGCACGGCAACCGTGCGCGAGTTGGCATCGTTGCAATTTAACCAATAACAGGTCCGGCGGGCGCATAAGCGACCCGCCATTCCCGTCGGCAAATTAGCGCAAGTCGTCTTTGTTTACTGACAACTCCACTTTAAAGATGCCTTTTGCCCGCCAATGCCTTACATAACCGCTTCGCAAGTTGCCTTCCACACTGGATGTGACGGTAAACCGTTCCGCATGCCAAGTATGGAGTTCACTTGTGCCGTCCGTCTTGTACAGTTTGACATAGGCGCGCTTATGGTCAAGCAACAGATACTTAAAGTGATTGACGTCATTGACCGGAAGATAAACAAACTCAAGGTCGGTGGGGTTGTCAGGCTCAGGAGATGCACTCGACACAATGCCGTTCCCCTGTTCGTAAAAATCCACCATTTTGGCGACGACATCGGCGGGGGTTTCAAACCCAACCGAATGTTTGCCAAGACGCCCGTACAACGTTTTTGAAACTTGAATTGAAGGAGTCATAATCAATACCAAATTGGATTGGTTGGAAAGGAAGCGAAATTATAATCAAAACTAACAAAAAAATCAAACTATTCATTTTCATCAAAAATTAGAAGTCAATCTCTCAAAAATCCCATATTTCAAGCCATCGGCGCCAACCCCCCATCCACCCACACCGGCCCCGAAATCGCCGGGTTCTCAATCAAAACCGCCACCGTCTCGGCGATTTCCGCAGGAGTGATTAACCGCCCTATCGGCAGTTGCGGCAGGAAGTGGGATTCGAGATGGCCTTCTGGCATTGTGTCCAGCATTGGGGTGTCGACCATTCCCGGGTGGATGATTTTGGTTTGTACGCCGTGATGTGCGCCTTCCAAGTTTAAGGTTTTGGCGACGGCGGCGAGGGCCGATTTGGCGGCGGAATAGGACACTTGTCCGCGGTTGCCGCGTGATGACACTGAGCCGATGAAAATGATTGCGCCTTGAATCGATTCATTTGCTTGCCATTTTTTTGCACCAAAGGTTGCGCGCATCTCGGCGATTTGCGCGAGCGTTTTCATCGCCCAATACACCGGATGAATTAAATTAACATCCAGCACTTGGCGAAACAGTTGTTCATCGTACAACTGCGCGCGCGAAGTTTCGCGATTGAGTTTGACCGCCAGCCCGTCGCGCAATATGCCGGCCGCCGGCACGCAGATGCGCACAACATCGCCTTGTTGTTGCATCGCATCGAACACTTCATCGCGAAACGCCGCCGCACACACATCGCCGACAAAGGCGCGCGCGACTTGTGAATCGAGTTCGCGGTTTAACGCTTGCGCACTTTGTTCGCACTCCGCCGATTGGTCGACCATCGCAATTTTGCGCGCACCGCCGCGCGCCAATCGTTTTGCAACGCTCAACCCAATGCCGCTTGCCGCGCCGGTGACGATTGCAATGTTGTCTTTAATTTTCATTGTTGATTTAAATTGTTAAGTCGTGTTGTTAAGTTGCACTGTTAATTAACATTGTTAAGTTAACTTGCCAACTTGTAAATTGTTAACTTGCATTATTAACTTGCACTGTGCACTTGCATCATCGACCTGCATTATCCACTCGCACAATTAATCCGCCTTGTCGCACAACCCGCGTATTTTTTCGACCAACGCCGCATTGACCGCGCGCGCATCCGGGTTTTCGCGATTGGCGTGACGACGTGCGCCGGGCAGACGCGCGCCTGGTAATTCGTTGTAGCGCGAAAATAATTGTTCGGCGTGTGCTGCCCAATCGTCGCCGCCGATGATGGCCGGCGACAACGCCAAAATAAATTCACCGCCGCGCGGCGGGCCGCCGTCGTTGTTGTCGGCTTCGGCGGCTTCGAAACTGAATCGTTCGCCGATTAACCCCGCCGCCAACAATTCAATCATCAACGCAATCGCCGAGCCTTTATGTCCGCCAAACGGCAACAACACGCCGCCTTTTGCGATTTGCGCCGGGTCGGTGGTGGCAACGCCTTCGGCGTCGAGCCCGGTGCCGGGCGGCACTGGCTTGCCGTCGCGCGCGGCGATTTGCACTTCGCCCATTGCCATCGATGCAGTCGCCATATCGAAAGTCATCGGCGCTTGGTCGCCGCGCGGCCAGGAAAACGCCAACGGGTTGGTGCCGAACAACGCCTTGCGCGCGCCAAACGGCGCAACCGCCGGTTTATACGCGGTGCAAGCCAACGCCGCCAAACCGCGCGCCGCCAATGCTTCGGTTTCATGCCACAACGCCGCGAAATGATGCACGCGCACCACCGCCAACATCGCAACGCCGAATTCATGCGCGGCTTCGCTGAGCGGATCGATGGCGCGCGCATGCGCAAGCGGTGCAAAACCGTTGTCGCCGTCAACGCGCAATGTTGCACTGCGCAATGTTTCGACGCGCGGCGCGGCGCAACCGTTCACCTTGCCGCTTTTCAATGATGCTACATAGCCGGGGATGCGAAACAAACCGTGCGACACCGAACCGTCGCGCTCGGCGTCGGTGACCGTGCGCGCCACGGCGTCGGCGTTGTCGGCGTCGCAACCGTGCGCAGACAAGCATCGATGCGCCAGCGCGTAAATATCCTGCAGCGAAAGTTCGACGGTGCTCATTGTGTTGTCCGATAAGTGGGCGTGGTAAGTGTCGTGTTAAGTGTCGCGGTTAAGGGTAACGAGGTGTGCGGTGATTTTACCAACTGACATTATAATGTGACCGTTAATATGTGCCGCCTGTGCCGTCGATATAATGATGATGTCGATAGTATTGATGGCGATAGTATAGTGACATTAATTAACGAGTCGACCAACGACCGTGTCGCCGCCGTCATCGTCGCCGACGCCCAATCCAATGCTTGCATTGCCGGACAAACCGCATAACAATATGCCGACGGCGAATGCGCGAATGTGCGACTGCAATCGATGCGCGTTTGCGGTTAACATTATCGACGCAATCGTTACTTTTTAAGTTAACACTTTTTGATTTAATACTTCGACTTAACATTTTGCGTTAACATTTTGATTGACTATTTTCTCGTTTAATATTCCGCTCGGCAATTTACTTTAACAGCCACTTCCAATTCACCGTTCCATTTAACCCACCCTCGCCCCCACCCGCAATGTTCAAAGACATCTCCCTGCAAGCCTTGGGCGCCGGTTTTGCCGCGGCATTTGTCGGGTTTGCCGGTTCGTTTGCGATTGTTTTGCAGGGGCTGATTGGCGTCGGCGCAACGCCGGCGCAGGCGGCGACCGGGTTGGCGGCGGTGACCATTGCGATGGGCTTGTGCGGGATTTTTGTCAGCCTCAAAACCAAGATGCCGATAAGCATCGCGTGGTCGACGCCGGGCGCGGCGTTTTTGGCGACCTTGGCGCCGACCGCCGGCGGCTTCAACGAGGCGGTTGGCGCATTCATCATCGCGGCATTGTTGTTCATCGGTTGCGCGTGGATTCGCCCGTTGCGCCGCGCACTCGAAGCCATCCCGACTCCGTTGGCTGCGGCGATGTTGGCCGGGGTGTTGTTTCCGCTGTGCCTTGCGCCGATTGACGCGATGATTAACGCGCCGCACCTGACGTTGCCGGTGGTGTTGGTGTGGCTGGTGGTGTCGCGATTGTGGCGCGCGATGGCTGCGCCGGCCGCGGTGTTGGCGGTCGCGGCGTTGATACATTTTCACCTGCCGGTCGCGCCGCTCGATACCGCGTTGTTGTGGACGCAACCGACGCCAATCGTTCCGCAATTCACCATCGCGGCGACGATTGGCATCGCCCTGCCGCTGTTCATCATCACGATGGCCGGGCAAAACATCACCGGCATCGCCGTGTTGCGCGGCTTGGGCTATCGCCCCAATGCCGGCGCGCTGTTTGGCTGGTGCGGCGCATTCGGTTTACTGGCCGCGCCGTTTGGCGCGCATGCGGTCAACCTCGCGGCGATTACCGCGGCAATGTGCGCCGGCGAAGACGCCCACGCCGACGCCAAACGCCGTTATTGGGCCGCAGTCGCAAGCGGCGCGGCCTATGTTGCGTTCGGCTTAAGCGCGGGCGCGGTGGTTGCATTCATCAGCCGTTCGCCGCAATTATTAATCGCCACAGTCGCCGCATTGGCGTTGCTCGGCGCCTTGGCCGCGGCGATGCAATCCTTCTTAACCGCGCGCACCGGACGCGAAGCGGCGTTAATCACCTTCATAATCACCGCCACCAATTTCACCGTGTACGACATCGGCGGCGTGTTTTGGGGCCTGTTAATCGGCGGAATGATTTATTGGTGGGATAACCGCCGCGCACAACGCAAACACCGCATCACCGCGCGCGCCGAAGGCGAATCGCAAATTGCGCATCAAAATCAAACTCCGAATTCGAATCAGAATTCGAATCAAATCCAACATCAAACCGAACCCCGCATCGATTCGCGCGACCCGCGTCAGTGAATGTCGGCTTGTTCTGCATATCGAAACGGCGCGCGACCGCCTTTGTAAACATGGCTGATGTACGCCGGAATAATTCCATAAATGGCGTAAAACGAAACGCCAAACAACTTTTTAATAACCGAGAATCGAAATGCCAAATGCAACCAACAAAGTTAAGTTAGCGATTGGCGCGGTGATGTTGAGCGGGTTTGCAGTGGCGTTTAACGATTCCTTGGCAAAGTTTATTAGCGATGAAATCTCGCTGTGGCAACTCTTTTTCTTGCGGTCGCTATTGGGGGCGGGCGCTTTCTTTTTGTTGCTGTGCGCGGTCGCCGACACAATTTCGCTGATGCCTCGGTCATTTTTCTGGGTGACAACGCGAAGTTGGGGGTATATCATAACCGCCACATTTTTCTATATCGCTTTGCCGCAAGTGAAAATTGCGTTGCTCACCGCTTTGCTTTTTACTTTCCCGGTGTTTGTTTTGTTGCTTGCGCCGATTTTTGGCGGTGATAAAGTTAACGGTAAAAATTGCTTGGCGATTGCATTGGCGATGGTTGGGATGTTGTTTATCGTGCGACCGACGCCAAATAATTTTAATTGGTTTGCATTGTTCGGGGTGGCGTCAGCCGTTTTTTACGCGATAACCATGTTAATAACCCGCGCCAAACTTACGCGCGAAAATTCCAAAGTGGTTTCGCTTTGGCAAAGTGTCTGGTATGTCATCGTCGGCGCAATCGGTTTAATCGTTATGCAATTATGGCAACCGGAATTTGCCGCCGACAACCATTTTTATTTTGGCGGCTGGGAATGGTTAACCGCATTGCAGTGGGGATTTATTGTTGTGATTGCCGCGGCATTTTTAATTAGCATCGTTGCGCAAATATTTGCCTATCAAAACGCACCGTCGCCGATCATTGCGACTTTTGATTATTCATTTTTGTTGTCGGCATTGTTTTGGGGTTGGTTGATTTTGTCCGAGACGCCAACTTATTTGGACGCCATAGGCATCGCCATCATCGCCACCGCCGGGATTCTGATAGTGCGTGGTAAAGTAACTTAACAAAGCGTGTTTACACTTTGCACAAGTCAATGCAAAAACAAATACAAAAGCCAACCCGCCAACCACCGCAAAAAGCACCGCCCGCCAAACCGCGCACCGGCGCGCGACGCACGGTGCGGTTTCAATCGCGCATCATCACCGGCGATGTGTTGGCGACGCTTGCCAAACAATCGGCTGATGTTAAATTCGATGTCGTAATCGCCGACCCGCCGTATAACATCGGCAAAGATTTCGGCAACAACCATGACAACATGCCGCTCGACCAATATGTTGATTGGTGCGAACAGTGGATTGCGCAATGCTTTCGCCTGTTGGCGAACGACGGGTTGATTTATGTTTACGGTTTTGCCGAAGTGTTGGCGCACATTGCGGTGCGGTATCCGATGGATGAACAACGTTGGCTGGCTTGGCATTACACCAACAAGGCGGTGCCGTCGTCGAAATTTTGGCAGCGCGCGCATGAGAGCATTTTGTGTTTGTGGCAGCCCGGCAACAAACGCCCGGCATTGCAGTTGGAACAAATCCGCGAACCGTACACGCCGCATTTTAAGAATTGCATCGGTCGCGAACGCCGCGCAACCAACGGACGTTACAGTCGACACGGCAAAACCACCCAATACAACGACAACGGCGGCGCCTTGCCGCGCGATGTCATTGCCATCCCGGCGCTCGCCGGCGGCGCCGGACGCGCGGAACGTTGGTTTGCCTGCCGCGATTGCGGCGGCGCAGTTATGCCGCCGAGTGAATTGCCCAACCACGCCGGGCATGATGTATTAAAACATCCCACGCAAAAACCGATGGCATTAACCCAACGATTAATCCAATCGCGCATTGCGGAACGCGGCAGATTGCTCATCCCATTCGCCGGCTCCGGTTCCGAATGCGTGGTTGCCAACTCCTTGGACATACCGTTTCTCGGCATCGAAATTAATCCCGAATATGCGCGGTTTGCGCGCGGTTGGTTGGCACATGAACGGCATTGATCGCAAATGATGATGACCGTCGATTAAGATGCATTTAATGCAACTGCATGTATTGAAGTTAAAGTAACAATAAAAGTAACAGTAAAAGTTAAGTCAAAGTTAAAAGTTAAAGTTAAAGTTAAATAAAATTAAAGTGCAACCCAACACGATGAACTCGACAAAATCAAATCAACCCATCAACATCACATCAACAAATGAACCCAATGAAAAACATCCGCGGTATTTTGTTTGACAAGGACGGCACCTTGTTGGATTTCAATCGCACTTGGCTTGCGCCGTATCAACGCGCAGCCAAGCGGTTGCAGGCGCATTTTGGCGCGCGCGCCGATGCCGCGACATTGCTCGCGCGCGGCGGGTTTATTGCCGAGACGCAATCATGGCGCGTCGGGGCGATGTTGGTTAGCGCAAGCAATCAACAAATTTTGCGGTGCTGGAGCGAAGCGATTGGCGAGACGATTGACGGCGCACTTCTCGAAGACATCGAAACCATTTTTAGTTTGCCCGACAACCATCACGCGCCGACGGTCGACGACCTGCCCGGCTTGTTGGATGCATTGCGCAACGCCGGCACGCCGCCGCGCAAACTTGGCGTGGCGACGATGGATTGTGAAGCCAATGCGCACAAAATGTTGCGCGCATTAAAATGCGAAGCGCGGATTGATTTTGTATGCGGCGCCGACAGCGGCTTCGGCGTTAAACCCGGCGGCGGCATGGCGCGCGCGTTTTGTCGCGCATGCAATTTGCGCGCCGAACAAGTGATAGTCGTCGGCGACAGCCCGCTCGACATTGCAATGGCGCGCGACGCCGGCGTCTCCCAAGCGATTGGCGTGTCGAAAACGCATTCGATGGCGCACTCGAGCGACGCGCACTCGGGCGACCTGCTCGACGCCGACTTGGTCATAAACGACATCGGCGAATTGCCGCGCATACTCGGCGATGCGGTATGATGGCGCGATGAACAAGCCGACCTATCGCAGACCGGACGACGACGAAGTGCGCGCGCAGTTGGGCGACCTCGCCTATCGGGTGATTCGCCGCGATGCAACCGAGCCGCCGTTCGATAACGCCCTGCACGACGAAAAACGCGACGGCATTTATGTCGATGCGGCCAGCGGCGAGCCGCTGTTTTGTTCGCGCGATAAATTCGATTCCGGCACCGGCTGGCCAAGTTTCACCGCCCCGTTGGTCGCCGACAACATCATCGAGAAGCGCGATTTCAAACTGCTGTTGCCGCGCACCGAAGTGCGCAGCCGCCACGGCGATTCGCATCTTGGGCATGTGTTTACCGACGGTCCCGCGCCGACCGGTTTGCGCTATTGCATGAACTCAGCCGCGTTGCGATTCATCCCCCGCCAACAACTCGCCGAACACGGCTACGGCGAATTCGCAAAGTTGTTTGCCGCGCCGGACACCGCCGCATCAAAATGATTCGTCGTAATGTAATTTTATTATGCGCGGCGTTGTGCACGATGGTGCGCGCGAAGTTATGCGCAACCCGCAATGCAATTATGTTGCGCGCGACATTGTGCACGGTGTTATCCGCAATGTTGTTCGCACCAACATGCATCGGCGCGCAAGATGATGTCGCCGTCGACTCGCTGCAACTAACCTCCGGCGAATCGCAAACCGCCTTGGTCGAGTTGTACACCTCCGAAGGCTGCAGCAGTTGTCCGCCGGCTGACCGTTGGTTCAGCCAACTCGGGCAAACCATGTCGCAACACACTTTGCAACAAACGGATGCGCGCGCCGTGTTGCTCGCCTTTCATGTCGATTATTGGAATTATCTCGGCTGGGTTGACCCGTTTGCGCACGCAACCTTTTCGCGCCGGCAACGACAAGCGGCGGCGGAGAAACGAGTGCGCGGCGTATACACCCCGGCGTTTCTGGTGGACGGCGTCGGTGCGCGCGGCGGCGAAGGCGTGTTGCGCGCAATTGCGCGCGCCAATCAAACGCCGGCAAACGCCGACATCCGCGCCGAGATTGCCCGCCATAACTTCGATGCAAACGATGATGCAAACGATGGTGACAATGATGATGCGCACAATGATTTAATTGCCGCAACGATTCGCATCACCGACCGTCGCGAATCAAAACGCGGCGCGTTGTTGGCGCATTTGGCGGTGTATGAAAACAACATCATCCGCAGCATCGGCGGCGGCGAAAACCACGGACGCACCTTGCGCCACGATTATGTCGTGCGCCATTTCAGCCGCCCGTTGCCCATCGGACGCGCCGCCAATTTGCAGGTTGCACTTGAAGACGATTGGCAACGCAATCATCTTGGCGTTGCGGTGATTGTGGTCGACGCTTCGACTTCCGAAACGGTGCAGGCGGTCGATGCATCGTTGCGTCCGTTGTTTGAATGAGGTTTGCAACTGTGCATTGCATGTTGCATTACACAACGCATTACAAAACGCATTGCAAGAAACTTTAATGTCGCCGATTAACTTGCAGTAAACGCCTATTGAATTCCCCGCCGTCGCCCCCAGTTTTGCATCAACCGAAACTTTCATCCCGTAAAGGGGGAGGCACATTATGTACGGTTTAGTAAAAGCGCCGCATCGCGGCTTAAATCTGTTTGGCGATTTGGGGCAGTTGCTCGGCAACTTGCCGCCGCTCGCCGATGAATCCGACTTCAATTTCGCGCCGCCGTTGGACATCGTTGAAACCGACGACGGTTACGAAATCACCGCCGAATTGCCCGGCATCACGAAGGAGGAGTTGGCGGTCAACATCAAGGAAAACGTGTTGACCATCGAAGCGCAAACCGATGAACAACACGCCCGCAAAAAAGACGCTCGCGTGTTGAGCGGTGAACGACGCATTGGTCGTCACTATCGCGCGGTGCGACTCGGCGCGGCGATTGACGAAACCAAAGTGCGCGCGCAATACGCAGACGGCGTGCTGAAGTTAACCCTTCCGTTCGCCGCAAAGGTGCAAGGCAAGAAAATCGAAGTCGAAGCGCACTAAATATGCACGAAGTGCGCGCCGCGATGCAGGTGTTGTCGTGATGTTGTTTTGATGTTGTTATGTTGTCACGTTGTTAAGTTGCAACTGACAAAGTTATAACATCGCAATGTCGTAACTTCATCAACGACACGCTTGCAAAGTGCAAAGCAATCAACCGAAAGCCGTTCACGCGGCTTTCGGTTTTTTTATGTTGCGACAGACGACAACGCGACAAACAACTCGCGATAAACGAATCGCAATAAACAAATCGCAATAAACAAAAAAATGGCAATGCGCTACAATCGCGCGATGAATGCGCAATTAACTCATCTTGACCAACAAGGCGCGGCGCGAATGGTCGATGTCGGCGACAAACCGCGCAGTGTGCGCGAGGCGGTTGCCGAAGGTTGGATTAACATGCATGGCAAAACCGCCGCATTGATTGCCGACGGCAAACACGCCAAAGGCGATGTGTTTGCCGTGGCGCGCATCGCCGGCATCATGGCCGGCAAACGCGCGGCGGAATTAATTCCGCTGTGCCATCCGCTTGCACTTTCGCATATCGATGTCGAGTTGTCGCTCGACCAAAATCAAAAACAACAAAGTCAAAAACTAAGCCGCGTACATTGCATTGTCCGCGTCAAAACGCGCGAACGCACCGGCGTCGAAATCGAAGCGTTGTGCGCGGTGCAAACCGCATTGCTTGCGATTTACGACATGTGCAAAGCGGTTGACCGCGCAATGACCATCACCGATGTGCGCTTGGTGCAAAAATCCGGCGGACAATCGGGCGCATGGCAACGCGATGCGCAAGCGTGATTTGTAAGCGTCGTATTTGTAATCGTAGTTTGCAACCGTAACTTGTAATCGTGATTTAAAATCGTAACTTGTAAGCGTAACTTGTAATCCGTAATTTGTAATCCGTAACTTGTAAGCGTAACTTGCAGCCGTAATTCGCATCGCAATTCACTCGCGCAATCCGCTCTTGCACTCCGCACAGCCAACGCCAGATTAACAATGAACCGCATCGAACCACCCGCGCAGCAAAGCGACGATGTTTGCGACACCGATGCACAAGCGATTGAGGTGCAACGCGCATCGACATTAATCGCCGAAGCGGTCGCCCAACAAGTCGCGCAACAAATTAAGCAAAACGAACGCGACACCCTTACGCAAACACTCGAACTGCGCGATGCACTTGGGCGCATCCTCGCCGATGATTTAATCAGCGAAGTGCGCGTACCCAATCACACCAACTCGGCGATGGACGGCTATGCATTTTGTGCGCACGGCGCATTGCGCGATGCATTGCGCGACGCGCACGATGAATTGCGCTTGCGCATCATCGGCGAAGCGCACGCCGGGCGACCGTTTGACCATAGCGTCGGCGACAGTGAATGCATACGCATCTTGACCGGCGCGGTGATGCCGGCGGCGACCGACAGCGTCGTCGCGCAAGAGCGAGCAACGCTCGAAGGCGATTGCATTGTGATGCGCGCCGATGATGTTAAGCGCGGCGACAATGTGCGCAACGCCGGCGAAGATTTGGCGGTCGGCGATTTGGCGATTGCCAATGGCACAAAATTAACGCCGGCGCATTTGGGCTTGGCGGCATCACTCGGCGCCGCGCAATTGCGCGTACATCGCCGCGTGCGCGTTGCATACTTTTCCACCGGCGATGAATTGCGCGCACTCGGCGAACCGTTGGCTATCGGCCAGTTATACGATTCCAACCGCCACACGATGCATGCAATGCTGGCACAACTCGGCGCCGAAGGCATCGACCTCGGCATCGTCGCCGACGACCGCACTGCAATCGAACGCGCGCTAATCGATGCACAACAACACGCCGATGTCATCATCAGCACCGCCGGCGCATCAGTCGGCGACGCCGATTACATCCGCCAATGCATAGCCGCGCACGGCGAAGTGCTGGTTGCCAAAGTGGCGATTAAACCGGGCAGACCATTCATCGCCGCACGATTGCATAATGAACGCTTGCATAACGAACAGGACACGAAATTATTTTTTGGCTTGCCGGGCAACCCTGTGTCGGTGATGGTCACCTTCGCCATATTCGTCGCCCCGGCAATTCGCCAACTCGGCGGGCAAACACCGCGCACCCCGCTGCGCATCCAAGCGCGCACCACCAGCCAATTAAAAAAACGCCCCGGCCGCGCCGAATATCAACGCGGCACCCTATGCACCGACAACCACGGCGAACTTGTCGTGCGCACCACCGGCGAACAAGGCTCCGGCATCTTGCACTCGATGGGCGAGGCGAATTGTTACATTGTCCTGCCGACTGATTCGGATGGAGCGGCGGCGGGTGATTTGGTGGAGGTGGAACCGTTTGAGGTGTCGCATTATGAATGACCACAGCAACGCTTTGCCGGTCGGCTATCGTTTAGGCGAATACGAAATCCAAGCCGTGTTGGGTAGCGGCGGGTTTGGCATTACTTATCGAGCGCGCGATTGCAAATTAAGCAAATCGGTTGCGATAAAGGAATATCTGCCGAGTGATTTTGCCATGCGCGACGGGCGGGAGGCGGTTAAGCCCAAGAGCGCGAGTCAAGACAATTACGCTTGGGGCTTGGAACGGTTTTTGGATGAAGCGCGTACGCTGGCGCGGTTTGACCATCCGCACATTAATAAAGTGCATCGCTTTATAGAAACCAACGGCACGGCGTATTTGGTGTTGGAGTATATCGAGGGCGATATGCTTTCGGATTTGTTGAAACGCGAAGGGCGATTTAATGAAGCGGGGGTATGGCGCATGCTGAACGAATTGTTGAATGGAATCGAAGTGGTGCATAAGGCGGGTTACATCCACCGCGACATCAAGCCGGCGAACATCATCTTCCGCCGAGACGGCAGTGCAGTGCTGTTGGATTTTGGCGCGGCGCGGCAAGCGATTGGTCGGCGCAGTCAAAAAGTCACCTCAATCCTTACGCCCGGCTATGCGCCGGTTGAGCAGTATCTGCAAAGCGTCGATGCGATGGGTGCGTGGACGGATATTTACGCGCTTGGCATCGTTGCGTATCGATGCTTGATTGGCGGCGGTGAAAGTATGTTGATTGATGCGCCGAGTCGGGCGCATTTAATTAGAACGGGCAAAGCGGAAGAAGACATGCCGGCGGCGGTGAAAGTTGGCAAGGGAAAGTACAGCGAAAAGTTACTCAAGGCGATTGATTGGGCGATGAAAGTGAACGAGTCCGACCGTCCACAATCGATTGCCGAGTTGCAAGCGGCATTGCCGGATAAACCTGCGCGAGCGGTAAATAAAGTGAATTTGAAACTTGCGGAGGAGCAGGTTGCTTTTCGTGAGTTGGTTGGGCGTGATGCATCGGCGAGTGGAATTGACGCGGATTCCGACACTACGGATTTGCATATTGCGGCGGCGAATGGGTGGGCAAAGTTGGCGGAATGGCTCGTGGATAATGGCGCAAACGTGCATGCTCAAATCAAATCCGATGGCAAAGGGATGGGGGGCACCACAAGGAAATGTTTGCGTTTAAGTGAGGGTTGGCGTCGGCAAGGGCAATACCCTTTGCACTTTGCGATTGCTGATAGCAAAGCCGCCGCGGCAAAAGTGTTGCTAGTGAGTGGCGCGAATGTCAATGCAATGGATGCAAATGGGCGTATATCTTTGCACAATGCCGCGTTTAACAATTGCAGCAAAATGATTCAGTTTTTGCTGGCTAATGGCGCGGATGTCAATGCAAAAACCAAAGGCGGCCGGACGCCTTTGCATTCTGCGGCGTGGAAAAATTCGGCGGATGCCGCCAAGTTGCTGGTCGCCAATGGCGCGGATGTGGAAGTAAAAAATGATGATGGCAACACGCCTCTGGATTTGGCAAAAACGAAGGGGCATCAAGAAATAATTGCGCTATTTGAAGCCGTAGCCGAAGCCGCACGCATCAAAAAAATCGAACGCACGCTCGCGAGAGAGCATGCCGCTTTTCTTGAGTTGGTTGGGCGTGATGCATCAGCGGGCGGAATTGACTCGGATTCCGGCACTACGGATTTGCATATTGCGGCGGCGAATGGGTGGGCGGGGTTGATGCAGTGGTTGATAGATGCAGGGGCGGATGTGGGTGCTGAGATTGAGGAGAGTATTGGCGATATGAGTGCGCCTATGGAAGCACGACTGGGAGGGGTAATCGACGATTTGGGCTGGCACTCGAGTGGTGGCGATTCTCCTCTGCATTTGGCGACTGCGCATGTTGATGCGGTAAAAGTGTTGCTAAATAATGGCGCGGATGTGAATGCGAGGGACAATTGGGGTAAAGCACCTTTGCACGTCGCCGCGCTTCGAGATGCGCTGAATGTAGCCAAGTTACTCATCGCTGAAGGTGCGGATGTAAATGCGAAAGACATTCGGGATTACACACCTTTGCATCAAGCGGCGTATAACAATGCGACGGCTGTCGCAAAGTTACTGATAGCCGAAGGCGCGGATGTGCATGCGGCAGAAGCCAACGAAGGCAAGACCTTGATGCATATTGCAGTAAGCAACGATGCGGTGGAGTTCACCAAGTTACTCATTGCAGGAGGCGCGGATATACATGCAGAGGCATCTTTGCATGTTGCCGCTTTTCATAATGCGGTGGAAGTTGCCAAGTTGCTGATTGACAACGGTGCAGATATGCAAGCACAAGATAATGATGGCGACACGCCTTTGGATTTGGCAAAAGCGAACGGGTATCAAGAAATAATTGCGCTATTTGAAGCCGAAGCCGAAGCCGAGCGGCAACGCCAGCACGCCAAAGCCGAACGCGCGGTGGCACAGGCTTTTGCCGACGTTGCTCACCAACACGAACTTGGGTCCGAGCAGTTTATTTTTCGCGAGTCAATCGGGCGTGATGCATCCGCGCAGTATGTTAATGATTCCGGCATGACCGATTTGCATATTGCTGCGACAAGCAACATGCGTAAATTGGTGCAATGGCTTCTTGCCAATGGCGCAACGGTTAATGCGAAAGAAAAAAATGGCACGACACCTTTGCACATGGCGGCGCAGAAAAATGCGGTTGATGCTGCCAAGTTACTGCTTGCCAATGGCGCGGATGCTAATGCAAAAGACAACGAAGACTATACGCCTTTGCATTATGCGGCACGGAATAATAGGGTTGAGGCGGCCGAGTTACTGCTTGCCAATGGTGCGGATGTCAACGCGAAAGACGAAGACCTCGTAACGCCTTTGCATGCGGCGGCGGTTGAAAATGCGACGGATGTCGCCACGGTATTGCTCGCTAATGGCGCGTATGTCAATGCGAAAAACAAAGGCGGCGGGACACCTTTGTATATGGCGGCGGGTAAGGATGCGGTTGATGTCGCCAAGTTATTGCTTGCCAATGGCGCAACGGTGGATGCGGTAAGCGAAAGCGACATTGCGCCGCTGTGCTCGGCGGCGCTAAAAAATGCGGTTGCTGTTACCGAGTTACTGCTTGCCAATGGCGCGAGTGTCAATCAGAGCAACGATTACGGCGTAACGCCTTTGCATCATGCGGCAGGGAACAATGCACTTCATGTCGCCAAGTTACTGGTTGCCAATGGCGCAGTGGTCGATGCGAAAGACAATGATGGCCGGACCCCATTAGATTGGGCGGCATACGACAATAATCTCGGAATGATTGCCTTGCTCACGCTACACGGTGTGCGCAAGTAACAAGTGTTGCGAATAACTCTGCCGACAATGCAATCCCATCGCCACCTTCCGCTTAATCGCTATAATCGTGTACTGACGCCACCACTTACTCGAAGCAAAGCACCATGAACGACCACCCCCAACACCTCCCCGCCGGCTATCGTTTAGGCGAATACGAAATCCAAGGCGTATTGGGCAGCGGCGGTTTTGGCATCACTTACAAAGCGCGCGATTGCAAATTAAGCAAGTTGGTTGCGATAAAAGAATACTTGCCGAGTGATTTTGCCGTGCGCGACGGTCGGATGACGGTTAAGCCGAAAAACAGTGCAAGCAAAGATAACTATGCTTGGGGCTTGGAACGCTTTTTGGACGAAGCGCGCGCCTTGGCGCGATTTGACCATCCACACATTAATAAAGTGCACCGCTTTATAGAAGCCAACGGCACGGCGTATTTGGTGTTGGAATATATCGAGGGCGATATGCTTTCGGATTTGCTCAGGGATAAGGGGCGTTTCAGCGAGGCCGCGATACGACGGATGCTCGATGAGTTGTTGGACGGTCTCGCGGCAGTGCATAAAGCCGATTACATTCATCGAGATATTAAGCCCGCGAACATTATGTTTCGCCGCAACGGTAGTGCAGTGCTGTTGGATTTCGGCGCGGCGCGACAGGCGCGCGGTCAAACCTTCACCAAAGTGCTCACCGCCAGTTATGCGCCGGTGGAACAGCATCTCAATAATCCAGTGGGCGCGCGCTCGGATATTTATTCGCTTGGCATTTGCGCGTATCGATGCTTAATTGGCGGCGATGAAAGCGTTTTGATTGACGCGCCGAACCGTGCGCTTTTGATACAACAAGGTCAGGCGGATAAAGATATGCCGCCGGCGGCGGTGGTTGGCAAGGGTAAATACAGTGACGATTTGCTTAAGGCGATTGATTGGGCGATGCAGGTTGATGAGAGTGACCGTCCGCAATCGGTTGCGGAGTTGCGGGGGGCTTTGGGGGATGAAGTCGTTGCAACTGTGCATGCAAAGAAAGTGGCAAAAATGATTTCGATAAGTCGGCGTCGGTGGAAGCGTCTACGCAAACGAAAGGGACTGAACCGCCAGTCAGTTGGGGGTTTGTTGGCAAGGTTAGCGTAGCGGCGGTGGTGTCGGTGGTATTGTTGGGCTTGCTGCTTGTACCGCAATATCAAGAGGAAACCGAGCACGCCGAGTTTCGTCAGTTAATTGGACGCGATGCATCGGTGCGGCAGGTTGACGGAGAAGGCAATACCGATTTACATATTGCCGCGAAAAACGGATGGGGGAAATTAGTGCAAGGACTTATTGACAAAGGCGCGGATGTAAATGCGAAAAACAATTTCGGCACGACATCTTTGCATCGTGCGGCGTGGGAAAATGCGCTGGGCACCGCCAAGGTACTACTTGCCAATGGCGCGGATGTGAATGCAAAAGATGTTATCGGAGGGACGCCTTTGTTTTCTGCGGCGGGTGCAAATGCGGTGGATGTCGCCAAATTGCTACTTGTCAATGGCGCAGATGTGAATGCGACAGACACTATTCTCGGTTGGGCGCCTTTGGATATGGCGATACAGTTGTTAGTTAAGGACACTAGCGCTATGCAATCCCTACTCCGCCAACATGGTGGACGGTGTTTCGAGAGTTGCCAATAACCCCACCCTCAAACCACCCGAAACCCCAACCCCTCACTCTCCGGCCCCATCTCCCCCCGCGTATTGACATACCAAGTAATCAACCACCCCACCTTGCCCTCATGCGCGGGTTGGAACAGGATTTTATGCGTGGAAGTGCCGACCGCTTCCATGGCGTGATAATCATCGCGGGTTGGCGTTGTGCCTTCGGCGGTTATCGCAAGCGCGCACCCGATTCGTTGCACGCCGGGCGGCAAGGCGCGGTGGTGCGCTTCGCTCGCGGTCGGTGCGGAGGTGGAGCCGTTTGAGGGGATATTGATGCGGCGTTGATGTTGGTTTTGGTTTTGATTTGGTTTTAATGTTGGTTTATCAATTAACGCAACTGCACTGTAACTGTACTGCACAGAACTTTATTCTTTATCCCCCCAGCCGCGCAGGATTGTCACTAAAATCTCAAGAAACAAAAAGTGCACCAAAGCGGGCCCGAATACAACAGCGCCGGCTAAATACAACAGCATTATGATGCCGCTTGCCTCCAATCCAAAAACTTGTTGACCGCCAAACTGCCCTGTGACATAACTTGCCAACAAACCGCACCACGCGAACACAAACAGCACAGTTGCGATTAGCAAACGCCGTGATGAAAACGACCCGTGGCGTCGTCGCCCCATCATCGCCCGCATTCTTTTTTCTGAGCGCGCCGCCAGTTGACCGCCGCCGCAACAGCCGGTGAATAACGCACGGTGACGATGCAGTAAAAAACCGTTGCAAACAATCGCCGTCAGCAACACGGGAACTGCATTAACAATCTCTCTTGGCAACCACACGGCGAGAATCGCGGCAAGCGCACTCAAAAGATATACGCCCAAAAATCCAAACAACACAACCGTTTTTCGTGACAACTGTATTTTGTCGAAGCCAATGTGGTACTCGACGCCCGCTTGAGCGGGATACGCGGCTCGGATTTGTGCGCGCAAGCACAGCACAAAAATAAAACAATAGGCAATTAGAAAAACGCCAATGTACTTTGCGCCAAACAACAACGCCGCCGCATTGGTCGCCAACACACCGCCGAACCAAATGCGGTCGATGCGGTTTTCCAAGCGATTGGAAAACCATCGGCGGAGTTTGTTGGTTGGGTGATTGTTGGGTGTGTCGTTCATTATTTTTCTCCGTCGGGCAACAAAGATAAAGTGGCGAGGTGAAACAATAACCAATTCGCCGCCATTGGCGCAAAAATCGCATAGCGGTCACCTAATGCGCTCGATGAAAAAAATTGCGGCGCGAACCAACCGTTGGCATAGGCAAGCAGAATAAAACACCACAGCAATGCAATGGTTAACAATGAGCCGAACAACCTGACCAATTTAAAATAAGCGCGCGTGCGTTTGACAACATGCGGCGGCAATTTCGTATCGCCCGCATAAGCGGAAAACAATTCCTTGTGTCGAAGTAAAAAAACCCAGCCGCATCCGGCGTTGACAATTATCGCCGCCAGCGTTTGCGGGGATAAGTTTAAGGCATGCGTTATTGTCGAACTCGCGTAAATTAAAAACATTAAGCAAAACACGGGCAAAAGATAATCATCCGCGGCGGCGAATTTTGTTTTTGTTTGCGACAATGAATAATCGTTGGCGCATGCGAAACGGATAATGCTGTCACCGTTGGGCGGATAGATTGCCGTCACTTTCTTTCGCGCAACCAATACGAACACGTAAAAATAACCGATTAAAAAAAGCGCGATGTACCGCATGCCAAGCAACCCCCACGTCAACGCCGCCACCGCCAACACGCCGCCCAACCATAAACGGTCGATGCGATTTTCCAAGCGAGCGGAAAACCATCGGCGGAGTTTGTTGGTTGGGTGATTGTTGGGCGTGTCGTTCATTGTCAATCGTCAACTTTTGCCGACATTGGCGTCTAACTTATTTTCTTTTATCTCGAACGTGATTTGCGACTCAACAGTGCCGCCAAAAAGAAACCAACCAACACTACAACAACCTGCACCACAATCGTGAACTTTAAAACCTCCGCGAAAAGAGCGTGGGGAAAACCGTGTTGCCCGTCGATTTGATTTGCGCGGTGCAGCAACACCGACGTTGCGCCGCACCAAAAAGCATAACCGCCCAACAATGCCGCCAGTGGGCGAAGAAAATTGCACAGCGGCATAAATCCTCTGAGAAACGGTCGGTCGTCTATTTCGGAATTTTCGCCGGCGCGCATCGACAGACATTCGACGTGATAATACGCAAACAGCCGTCGGTGGTTAATGACAAAAAAACCCAACAGCACTGCGCCGTTTATCAACATCCCCAAACTGAACGCGGAAAAGTACGCATTGACCGCCGACGGTTGATTGAACAGCAAAGCGCCTCCCAGGCAAACGCCTTGCAAAATGAAAAACATAACGATGTGAAATCCAATGAGGTTTTTGATGGGCGGTCTCGGCTTGCCCGGCTGACTAGCGGCGCAAATTTGGTCGCGCGTGCGCCAAAAAAAGACAAGGAAATAACCAAACAAAAACAATGCGACATAACGGGCGTCCAACAACACCGTTACTAATGCAGTAACGCCGAACACGCCGCCGAGCCATAAACGGTCGATGCGATTTTCCAAGCGAGCGACAAACCATCGGCGGAGTTTGTTGGTTGGGTGAATGGCGACGGCGTTTGACTTGCCGCGAAAACACATCATAACGAGTAGCGGCATCCAGATAAACACCGCAACATGCGACCATATCGAATCGTCCGCCGCCGGAATTAACACGACTATTTCGAATGGAACTCTCAACAACACCCACCAAACACTTCGCCCAATGTCGCGCAGCCTGCGCACGACCACCGCATAAGAAGGCAACAGCACCGCCAATTTCCACAACTCGCAAATAGTGCAATTGGACAAGACGAAACAGTGGTCCGGTCGGTCCAGCCACGGCGTTGCGCGACATTCAGCATCTGTGTGAAAATGCAAACCAAGCACCTTGGCAATCGTCTCGCCCAACAACAAGAATAGAAAAAACCACCAAAACTCCGAACGCGATGCGCGTCCGTTAAAGTCAATATACTTGGCGAAGCAAACGTGCACCGCTTTAATCGGTCCGCGCGGCGGGGCGATTTGATTGATGGTGTTGGTGGTTGGCGTGTCGTTCATTGTTAATCGCGCATCGTCAATTCATCCAAAAACAACAACGCCATCCGCGACATTGCGAAAGTGCAAAAGTGCGGACGGCATTAACAAAACAAAACCGAATCATCAAACGGTTTTCATCGCGCGCAATTCATCAACCAACTTTGCGCGGTCAATCTCGCGCTCATCCCCATCCACCCGCCGATGATATTCGACGCGGTTTTTTGCCAAACTTCGTTCGCCTAAGGTCAGGCGATGCGGTGCGCCGATGAGTTCCATGTCGGCAAACATTACGCCGGGGCGTTCGTCTCGGTCGTCCAGCAACACATCGAAGCCGGCGGCGGTTAATTCATCGTGCATTGCAATCGCGGCTTCGCGCACTTTTTTGTTGCGGTGAAAACCGACCGGCACAATCGCAACTTCATACGGCGCAATCGCCGCCGGCCAGATGATGCCGCGTTCGTCGTGATGTTGTTCAATCGCCGCGGCGATGACGCGGGTGACGCCGATGCCGTAGCAGCCCATCTGCACGAACATCGGCTTGCCGTCCTCGCCGAGCACTTGGGCGCCGAGTGCGCGGCTGTATTTGTCGCCGAGTTGAAAGATGTGGCCGACTTCGATGCCGCGCGCGATTGTTAACTTGCCTTTGCCGTCGGGCGTCGAATCGTGTTCGGTGACATTGCGCAAATCGGCGGCTTGCGGTTCGGGGGCGTCGCGCAACCAGTTGATGTTGAAATAATGTTTGTCATCGATGTTGGCGCCGGCGCCGAAATCGGCGAGCGCGGCGACCGCATAATCGGCGACCAACGGTATCGATAAGTTGACCGGGCCGAGCGAACCGGGGCCAGCGCCGATGGTGTTTCGAATCTCAGCCGCATCCGCCATTCGCAACGGGCTGGCGACTTGCGGCAGTTTCTCGGCCTTGCGCGCGTTGAGTTGATGGTCGCCGCGCACCAACAATGCAATCAACGGCGCATCTTTATCGGCGCCGCAGACCACCAACGTCTTAATCGTTTTCTCAATCGGCAGATTGAATCGCTCGACCAATGCGGCGATGGTTTTGACATCGGGCGTGTCTTGCATCTGCATCGCCTCGCCGGGCGACGCGCGTTTGCCTTTTGGCTTGGGCGATTCCGCGAGTTCCAAATTGGTTGCATAGCCGCGCGATTCGCACAATGCAATCGCGTCTTCGCCGGACTCGGCCAGCACATGAAACTCATGCGAAGTGTCGCCGCCGATTTGTCCGGAATCCGCCGCGACCGCGCAATAGCGCAAACCGATGCGGTCAAAAATCGCGCAATAGGTTTTATGCATCAAATCGTAAGTGCGCTGCAGGGCGCGCGCGTCGATGTCGAATGAATAGGCGTCCTTCATAATGAATTCGCGCCCGCGCATCACGCCGAAACGCGGGCGAATTTCATCGCGGAACTTGGTTTGGATTTGGTAAAAATTCGCCGGCAGTTGACGATAACTGCGCAATTCGTTTTTGACCAAGGTGGTGATGACCTCCTCATGCGTCGGGCCCAAACAAAAATCGCGCTGATGACGGTCGACAAAGCGCAACAACTCCGGCCCGTATTGTTCCCAGCGTCCGGATTCGCGCCACAACTCAGCCGGCTGCACCGCCGGCAACAACACTTCCTGCGCGCCCGATTGGTTCATCTCATCGCGGATGATTTGCTCGACCTTGCGCAACACCAACACGCCGGTCGGCAACCAATCGTAAATGCCGGCCGCGACGCGACGAATCAAACCGGCGCGCAACATCAATTGATGGCTGATGACTTCGGCGTCGGCCGGGGTTTCCTTTAATGTGCCGAGCAGGCGTTGTGAAGCGAACATTGCGGAGGACGGGCGGGTGAATAATAATTGTTGATGCGGAATTGTTTATAGTATACACGCGCGGCGCGGTAAAGCGAATGCAAGTGCAAGTTAAAGTGCAAGTGCGCAGGTGCAAGTAGCGCATATACATATAAACGAATATAAAGTGAATGCGACATCAATGCAAAGTGCGAATCAAAGTGCAAGCGAAAGGGTAAATGTCAGTGTAAATGTCAATGTAAATGAAAGTGCACGCAAACGGCATTACGAAGTTACAAATGAAATTGTACAAATGAAATCGAATTACACAGTTAACTCACCTGTCAATCGACCAATGTCAAAGCAATCACAATCCCCCGCCGCCAATCCGGTATTGGTCGAAGTGCATCGCGGCGGGCAAGTCGAGTCGCGCCATCGCGGTGCGGCGGTGGCTATCGATGCCGACGGCGAAATTTTATTTGCCTGCGGTGCGGTCGATGCGCCGGTCTATCCGCGTTCATCGTTGAAAATGTTTCAAGCGATTCCGCTCATCGAAAGCGGCGCGGCGGACGAAGCGAACTTATCCGCCGACGAAATCACATTAGCCTGCGCATCGCACAGCGGCGAGGAAGTGCATCGCAATGCAGTCGAGAAATGGCTGACGCGCGTCAACCTGCACACCGATGATTTGGAATGCGGCAAAGCGTTGCCGATGTCGGCATCAGCCAAACGCGCGCATCTGCAAAACGGCGGCGCGCCGCTTCGTGCATTGAACACCTGCTCGGGCAAGCATGCCGGGATGTTGACCTTGGCGAAATTTCTCGACGCGCCGACGCGCGGCTACAGCGATTACGACCACCCGACGCAACGCATCTGGATGACCGCGTTCGGCGAATTGACCGATTCGAATCCGCTCGAGTTTTCTTGGGAGCGCGACGGCTGCGGCTTGCCGGCGTTATGCATGCCGCTTGCAACCTTGGCGCGCGGCTTTGCCGCGTTTGGCGCGCCGCAAAAGTTTGCCGAACCGCGCGCGCGAGCGATGACCACATTGTTGGAATCGATACCGCGCGCGCCGCTGATGTTGGCAGGACACGGAAGATGTTGCACCGATGTCGTCGCCGCAAGCGACGGACAGGTGATTGTCAAAACCGGCGCCGAAGGGGTGTATGCGGGCGTGGCTTTACGGCGCGCAATTGGCTTCGCATTAAAAATCGACGACGGCGCAACCCGCGCCGCCGAAGTTGCACTCGGCGCATTACTCGCGCAGTTGGCGTTGTTGTCGCATCCGCAATGCGCGCAACTGCAGACGCATTTTGCACCGGTGATTCACAATTCCAACGGCGACCACACCGGACATATCGCGCCAACCGATTGGCGCGCGATTTCGACATAGGGTTTTGTGTCGATTAATGTAACGCGCACTGTTCGAATACTGTTAATGAATAATGCGACAAGTTATACAGAGCGTCATGCATCGAGTTATGCATCGCATTATGCAAAGTGTCACTCAAAAAACCGCGCAATCACCGTCGCCGCATCGTTAATATGTTGGTCAGTAACATCCAAATGAGTCACCAACCGCAACACCTTGCCAGTGTCGGATGCACCGAGCAATACGCCGTGTTGTTTTGCATAAGCGCACAATGCTTGCAAGTCACCTTGCGATTCATCAGGCAAGGTAACAAACAGCATATTGGTGTGCGCCGTTGCATCGATGACTTCGAGCGGCGTGTTGGTGCTAAGTTTCTCGGCGAGCATTTGCGCACGCGCGTGGTCATCAGCCAATCGCGTGATGTTGTGTTCGAGTGCATACAACCCGGCTGCCGCCAACATGCCGGCTTGCCGCATGCCGCCGCCGACCACCTTGCGCCATCGGCGCGCATCGCGGATGAATGCATTGTCGGCGACCAACACCGAACCAACCGGCGCGCCGAGTCCTTTGGATAAACAAATCGAAACTGAATCGAATTGCGCGGTAATCGCGGTTAACTCGACGCGCAATTCAATCGCCGCATTAAACGCGCGCGCGCCGTCCAAATGAAAACCGAGTTGACGCGCGCGCGTTAATTGCGCAGCGCGCGACAAATACGCCAACGGCAACACCCGCCCGCCGCTGGTGTTTTCCAACGCAAGCAATCGGGTTTTGGCGAAGTGAATGTCGTCGGCTTTAATCGCGTCCTCGACTTTGGTTAAATCGATGCCGCCGTGTTGGTCGCCGTCCAACGGCTGCGGTTGAATCCCGCCGAGCGCGGCCGCGCCGCCGCCTTCATAGCGATAGGTGTGCGCGTGTTGCGCGACGATGTATTCATCGCCGCGCCGACAATGCGCAAGCAACGCGGTTAAATTGCTTTGCGTGCCGGAGGGAAAAAACAATCCGGCGTCTTGTCCGGCGCGTTCAGCCAAAACGCATTCCAATCGCGCGACGCTCGGGTCTTCGCGATAAACATCATCGCCGACTTCGGCGCACGCCATCGCGCGACGCATCGCCTCGCTTGGTCGGGTGACGGTGTCGCTGCGTAAATCAATCATCACGGTTGCCTTGGGTGGATGAAGTTTGATTAATGAAATTGAGTGAATGTAATTTGGTTAATGCAATCGGCTTGACCAACTTTCTCGATGAACTCGGCTTGACAAAATAACCGAATTAATGAAATAAACGCGCCGCAATCCGCGCAATAAATTCGCGCGCGCGCCCGCGTGTTGCGCATTATAATGGCGCGCACAACAACTTCGCTTGACCGAATTCGTTGACCCAATCGGTTGCCCCACCCGTCAACCGCATCCGTCACAACACAATCGCCACCGGAGACCTCATGGAAACCTCGTTCGCACACATCGCCTATTCGCGCTTTCTCGGGCAAAGCCCGGATTGGTATAAAAAATCCATCATCCTGTTTTTGTTACTCAACCCGCTGTTGCTGTGGTGGGCCGGGCCGTTCGTCACCGGCTGGGTGATTATCGCCCAATTTATTTTCACGTTGGCGATGGCGCTTAAATGTTATCCGCTGCAAGCCGGCGGCTTAATCGCATTGCAGGTGATGTTGTTGGGCATGACCGCGCCGGCCTCGGTGTTTGCCGAAGTGCGCGCCAATCTCGAGGTGCTGTTGTTGCTGGTGTTCATGGTCGCCGGAATATATTTCATGCGCCCGCTGTTGATGTTTGTGTTCAGCCGCGTGTTTTTGCGCATACGTTCCAAAGTTGCGCTGTCGCTGTTGTTTTGTTTTTTGTCGGCGTTCTTGTCGGCGTTTTTGGACGCCTTGACCGTCACCGCCGTGTTAATCAGCGTGTCGGTCGGTTTTTACGGCGTGTATCACCGCATCCAATCCGAAGACAGCGAAAAACTCGGCGCATCGCTGTCAAAGTTTCGACGGTTTTTGCGCAGTTTGGTCATGCACGGCGCCGTCGGCACCGCACTCGGCGGCGTATGCACCTTGGTCGGCGAACCGCAAAACCTGTTGATTGCGGCCAAAATGGAATGGGAATTCATCGAATTCTTTTTGCGCATGGCGCCGATTACGATGCCGGTGTTGGTGTGCGGATTGCTCACCTGCTATCTGTTGGAAAAAGTTAAATGGTTCGATTTCGGCGCCGAGTTGCCGGACGACGTGCGCCGCGTACTCGAGGAATATTCCGATGAACAAGACCGCGAACGCAGCCGCACCGAGATGTATCACATTAAAGTGCAGGCGGTCGCCGGGGTGTTTTTGGTGTTTGCCTTGGCCTTTCATCTCGCCCCGGTCGGCTTGATTGGGCTGGCGATTATCGTGGTACAAACCGCGTTTACCGGCATCACCGAAGAGCATCAAATCGGTCGCGCGTTTGAAGAGGCGTTGCCGTTTACCGCGTTGCTGGTGGTGTTTTTTGTCATCGTCGCGATGATTCACGAGGCGCATTTGTTCACGCCGATTAGCGCGCTGGTGTTTACCATGCCGCAAAGCGCGCAGCCGTCGCTGTTTTTTGCCGCCAACGGAATTTTGTCGATGATTAGCGACAACGTGTTTGTCGCCACGGTATACATCAACGAAATCGAACAGGCGTTTGTCGCCGGCGAAATCTCGCGCGCACACTTCGACAACCTCGCCATCGCCATCAACACCGGCACCAACCTGCCGAGCGTCGCCACGCCAAACGGTCAAGCGGCGTTTTTGTTTTTGCTGACCTCGTCGCTGGCGCCGTTGATTCGCCTGTCATACGGACGAATGGTGTGGATGGCGGTGCCGTATACCGTGGTGCTCGGCAGCGTCGGCTTGCTGTGCGTCGCCACCCAACTTTGAACGCCAACGCCGACAACTATCGCGCTGCGCGTCGCGCGCATTTTCCGCATCGAACGCAGGTGGCGTTGCGCTGGTCGGATTTCGATATGCTTGCGCATCTTAATAATGTGCAGTATTACCGCTGCTTCGAATTCACCATCATCGAATACTTAACGCACAGCAGCGGCGCATTTATTCATCGCCGTATCATTCCGTTGGTTGTCGAAAATCGCTGCAATTTTTTGGCGCCGATTGCGCCGTGCGAATCGCTCGACGCCGGTTTGCGCGTTGTGCATATCGGGCAATCCAGCGTGCGTTATGAACTCGGTTTATTCGAACAACAAAACGATGCGCCGTCGGCGTGCGGGCGATTTGTGCATGCGTATTTCGACCGCCAAGAAAACAAAACCGCGCCGGTGCCGGAGGAAGTGCGCGTTGCGCTTGATGCGATTGCATCCGAGCGCAGTTTTGATTCATCGTGATGGATGATTCGCTTGTAGTTAATTGACGGACAATTAACTTGTGACGCATTCGCAACCGTTTTACAAAGTTAAAGTTACAATCGCTTTTTATGCGGGCACTTTATACGGTTACTTTATACAGTGACTTTGTACAGTGATTTTTTACAGTCACTTTTTACAGTGACTTTGCAATGGTTACAGTTAACTCGCGCGACATCACACCGTCGGCAACATTAATAAACCGCAGTGCAATCATGAACCGTTACGGCACAATCGTGCGCCCGCCATCGACGCAAATCATCTGCCCGGTAACAAACCCGGCATCAGCCAACAAAAACTTAACGGTGTTTGCAATATCCTCCGCATCGCCGGCGCGCTTAAGCGGCGTACGCGACACCATTCGTTGTTGGGCGAGTTCATCGGCGTTGTTTTCCGGCCATAGAATCGCGCCCGGCGCAACCGCATTGACGCGCACTTGCGGGGCAAGTTCCTGCGCCAGCGATTTGGTCAACGACCACAAGCCGGCTTTGGCCGCGCAATACGCGGCGTGTTCGAACAGTGGGCGGTCGGCGTAAATGTCGGTGATGTTGATAATCGCGCCGCGGGTTTTTTTCAAATGCGGCGCGGCCGCCTGGCTTAAAAAAAACGGCGCCTTTAAGTTGGTGTCAAAAATAACCCGCCATTGCGCCTCGTCGGCGCCGCCCAACGGCGTCGGAAAAAACGTCGAGGCGTTGTTAATTAATGCATCCAATCGACCAAACTTCACGGTGCATTCGCGCGCCAAGTTTTTAATCTTCGCCACTTCGGTTAAATCGCCGCGAATCAACATCACCGAATCGGCGCGCTGTTCGCACAACTCAGCGCGCAATCGCTCGGCGTCATCGGCGCTGCGTTGATAATGAATCACCAAATTCATTCCGCATTGATGCAGCCGACGCGCGGTGCTTGCGCCGATGCGCCGCGAGCCGCCGGTAATCAGCGCGACTTTGTCTTGCAAACCGTTCATAATCCGATGTCCGTCATCCGACTCGCATTGTAACCGCATTGTCGCGCAAATTATCCACGCCGTCGCCGCATGCCCAAGCGCATTCGGCGCAATTATCAAAGCGCATTCGACGCCGCATCGATGCGCGCGGCGGGCGCATCGGCTTCGATGATTTTATGCATGATGCGTTGTATGCCGAACAACTCGGCTATTACGCCGCCGGCGCGGTGCGCTTCGACGCGCGCGGCGATTTTATAACCGCCCCGACGCTCGGCAAAGCGTTTGCGCATTGTCTGGCGCGCCAATGCGCCGAAGTGTTGCACGCGCTCGGCGGCGGCGATGTGCTGGAATTCGGCGCCGGCGATGCGAGTTTGGCGATTGATTTATTAACGGCGTTGCATCAACTCGACCAATTGCCGGCACGTTATTGGATTATCGAAACGGCGGACTCTTTAATTGACCGCCAACAAAACGCACTGCGCGAAACCGCCGCGCATCTCGGCGTATGCATACAATGGCGCAAACATCCGCCGCCCAATTTTCGCGGCGTGATGATTGCCAACGAAGTGTTGGATGCCATACCGGCGATGCGTTTTGAAATCCATACTGATGGCGTAGCGCACGAACTCGGCGTCGCCGCGCACGACAACGGATTCGATTGGTCGATGGGCGCGCCGTTGACTGATGAGTTGCGCGCGCATCTCGGCGACATCGAATTACCGCCCGGCAATCGCGGCGAGATTAACCCGCGCGCCGAAAACTGGATTGGCGACGCCGCCAACGCACTGCAAGCCGGCGCGCTGTTGGTGATCGATTACGGACATGCACACCGCGCGTACTATCGCGCCGAACGTCGCGACGGCACCTTGATGTGCCATTATCGCCACCGCGCACACCCCGACCCGTTTTTTTATCCGGGGTTACAAGACATCTCGACGCATGTTAACTTCAGCCGCATCGGACGCGCCGCGCGCGCCACCGGGTTAACCATCGGCGGCTACGCTTCGCAAGGCGCGTTTTTGTTGTCACTCGGCGCATTGGATTGGCTCACGCATCAACAATCGCCCGATAGCCGCCACGCCGTACAATGCGCCCAACAAATCAAAACCTTAACCTTGCCCGATGCGATGGGCGAATTGGTTAAAGTGCTCGCACTATGCCGCGATTACGACCAACCGCTCAGCGGCTTTACGCTCGCCGAACGAAGTGCAACGCTTTGATGTCAAGGGGCGGCATAAGCTGCGCATGTTAACGTTTGCGCTTGGTGTTGGCGACTACCCACGAAATTATGGAAACCACCCACGAAAGAATAACCCAACACATTAGTATCGTGATGATGATGCGCCAATGGTCGCTTAGGAATTCCTTCAGGTAGTTTGTGAGTTTAGTCATCGCGCTTTTGCTGTCATATACCCGCTGTTTGTAGCGAGATGCCCAACGAGCCGACGCCTTCCCCTGTGCTCCGCGAATTAATTCGCTATCCAAAGTTACACTGTCTGTGTCAAACCGGAATGCGTCCAATTCACTATCCCGCGAAACGAGTGCTTTGTTGTCCCTTTTGCGATTAGGGTTTTCGCGAAGCGCGCTTTCCGTGAGTTCATATATTGTTTTACTTGGCGTACAGGCGGCAGCAAATTCATCTTCGAAAAAATCACGCAAAAACCGCCGCGAGAACTCGGGATACCCGCAATTTACAAAATCATCATGATTCATAGAGTCATAGATACTGATTAACCGGTTGGCAACCTCACTAATTAACCAGTCGGCCCCATCGTTGACACGCGCGCCATGGCTAACTAACAATGTGGCGACTTCGTTTGCATTGTGGACAATCGCCCAATACAACGGCGTATTGCCATCGGTGTCTTGCGCATTAACATCCGCGCCCTTGCTGACTAGCAATTTGGCAGTGTCAAATGCACTACTGTAAGCCGCCCAATGTAGCGGCGTGTTACCGTCGACGTCTTTGGCATTAACATCCGCGCCTTTGTCAATGAACAAGGCGACAACATCGACTGCATTGCTGTAAGCCGCCCAACGTAGCGGTGTATTGCCAGCGGTGTCTCGCGCATTGACATCCGCGCCTTTTGCGATTAGCAAGGTAGCGACCTTAACTTCACTTGGCATATTCACCAAATGTAGTGGCGTAATGTCGTCGCTATTTTTGGCAGTGACATCCGCGCCTTTGTTAATTAACAAGGTAGCAACATCGTCTGCATCGCTGTAAGCCGCCAAATGCAGTGGCGTATTGCCTTTGTCGGATTTCGCATTGACATCCGCGCCTTTATTGATTAGCAAGGCAACAACATCGAATCTGTTGTGGTAAGCCGCTAAATGCAGTGGCGTATTGCCGTCGTTGTCTTCGGCATTAACGTCCGCGCCCCTGTTAATTAGTAAGGTAACACTATCAACTGCACCGCCTTTGTTAGGCTTGTCATCCTCGGATGCTAGATGTCTCAAGGCCGAATTAACGGCATCTTGAATTGCATCGCGCCTAAGGCCATCTCTATCATGGAGAGGGGTCTCGCCATGTAGCGGCATATCGCCATCGGCAAGAGCCGCATAATGTAATGGTGTATCACCGTTGGTGTCTTTAGCATTAACATCCGCGTCTTTGTTAATTAACAAGGCAACAACATCGACTGCATTGCTATAAGCCGCCAAATATAAAGGTGTCTCGCCTTTGTCGCCTTTCGCATTGACATCCGCGCCTTTGCTGATTAGAAATTTGACAACGGCAACTTTATTTGTATAAGCCGCGTAATGCAACGGTGACCCACCAAACTCGTCTTTGGCATTAACGTCGGCACCCTCGCCAACTAATAACTCGACAATGCCGCCTGCATCGCTCGTATACAACGGCGTTACCGCCAAATGCAATGGCGTGTCACCTTTTTTGTCTTTAGCATTAACATCTGCGCCCTTGCGAATCCACTTTTTGGCTTCGTCATAATCGCCGCCGTTAAGGGCGGCAAACAACTTGTTTTCTTTCCTGCCGGCGACGGCATCATCCGCAATCGCACCAAACAAAACCAAAGCGGCAACGCCTACCGCAACAACTTTCGCAAACTGTTTCATTGATTTGCCTACGGAGTAAAGTGAACGTCAATACCAACTTATGCAAGCAATTATACACAAATGCATAAAAAAAGGGCGGCAAAAAGCCGCCCCAACAAAACCGCAGTGCAGAATCAATTCACAAGGCACTCAAACGATTCACTATCAGGCCATTACGCCTTCGTCCCAACCACATTATTGGCGGGCGATTGCACAGTGAACTTACTGCACACCGAGATAGTGACATGCGTAAAATTCGCATCCGTCGGCGCAACCTCTTGGTTACGGGCGGCGGCAACAGCGCGTTGACGCCAGCAGTGCTAATAGTTCCAGTAACAGTACTGCAGGTGTTTTTATCAACCGTATAGTTTGCACCTACAACACTGTTTATGATGCATTGGTTTTAGTTTGACTTTATTTGGCATTAACTTGGGCTACGCTTCGACTTCATTTTAACTTTACGTTAACCGCACTTTGACGCCGCTTGAACTTCGATTTAACTGTATGCAACCGCACCATCATTAACAACACAATTAAATGAACGATTACTTCCAAGCATTTTGGCTTGCACTGTTGCAGGGGCTGACCGAGTTTTTGCCGGTGTCGAGTTCCGGGCATTTGATTTTGGTGCCGCATTATCTTGGTTGGAACGACCGCGGATTGGCGTTTGACATCGCCGTGCATCTCGGCACTTTATTCGCCGTGCTTGCATATTTTCGCGCCGACTTGTATTTGTTGTGGCGCGGCGCATTGGCGCGATTGCGCGGCGACCAAAACGACCCGCACGGCAAGTTGGCAACGGCGTTGTTAATCAGCGCCGCGATTATCGCCGTCGCCGGCGCATTGTTCGCCGATTGGATTGCGCAACACTTGCGCGCGCCGACGCCGATTGCCTGGGCGACCTTGTTGTTTGGCGTTGCGCTTGGTCTCGCCGATTGGCGCGGCAAAAAAAATCGCGCCATCGAAACATTGCGACGGCGCGATGTGTTGTGGATTGCCCTGGCGCAAACGCTTGCGTTGATTCCCGGCACCTCGCGCGCCGGCATCACCATCACCGCCGGCTTGGCGCTCGGCTTAACCCGCGAAGCGGCCGCGCGATTTTCGTTTTTGCTCGCCATCCCGGTCATCGCACTCGCCGGCGGTTGGCAAACCCGCCGCTGGTGGGTCGCCGATGCGCCGATTGATTGGGGCGTGTTGGCGTTCGCCTGCGCATTGTCGGCGGCGACGGCGTTTGTATGCATTCATTGGTTTTTACGCTTTATACAAAAACGCGGGCTGTGGTGGTTTGTGGTGTATCGCATCGCGCTTGCGGTGTTGTTGTTGTATCTGTTTGCATAGTGTGATGCATCGGATGAGGTAATTGTCGATTGACTTGTACTTGCACTTTTACTTTTACTGTCACTGTCACTTGTTACTGTTACTTTGTTATTTTTTTACTTATACTTTTAATGTTACCTTTACTTTTGTTTGCACTTATACTTTCACTTGTACTTGCACTTACCACCGCAACACAAATCGCCGCGCGCGACAACATAAACGACCTGCAATGAAAAAAACCCGCGATGACTTCCGCCGTTGGCAAAACAAGGCGGTCACCCTGCTTGGCATGTCCGGCGTCGGCAAGACCACGCTGGCCGGCCTATTGCCGAGCGAATCTTGGTTTCATTATTCCGGCGATTATCGAATCGGCACGCGCTATCTCAACGAACCGATTCGCGACGACATTAAGCGACAAGCGATGCAGCAGGAATTTTTTCGCGATTTGTTTCGTCGCGATTTAATTTACATTCGCCACAAAATTTCGGTCGACAACCTGCGCATCGTTTCGCATTTCCTCGGGCAAATCGGCGACCCGGCGCGCGGCGGTTTGTCGCTCGATGAATTCCAACGTCGTCAACGATTGTTTCGCGACGCCGAACTCAACGCCATGCGCGATGTTGCGCCGTTCATGCAAAAGGCGCGCGACCTTTATCACTATCCGCATTTCATAAACGACGCCGGCGGCAGCGTGTGCGAGTTGAGCGATGCCGAATGCTGGGATTTTTTGGCGCAACGCACCGTGTTGTTGTATATCCGCGCCGACGCCGAGATGGAACAAACCCTGCTCGACCGCGCGCGCGCCAACCCCAAGCCGATGTATTACGACGGCGCGTTTGTCGACAAACACCTGCCCGAATTTCTCGACAGCCGCAACTTAACTTCGGTCACGCAAATCATCCCGGATGAATTCAGCCAATGGCTGTTTCCCAAACTCATCGAACACCGCCGCCCCAAATATCAACAACTCGCCGAACGTTACGGTTACACCATCGACGCCAAGCGCGTGTTTGAACTGCGCGACGAAGCCGATTTCATCGACTTGATTGGCGCGCAGATGGCGCGCGACTGATGCCGCTGGTCGCGCACAGTGCGCTGCCGAGTTTTGCGCGGCTGCGCGACGAAGGGCATGAAGTGCTCGATGCCGCGCGCGCGCGCACTCAGGACATTCGCGAACTGCACATCGGCTTTCTTAACATGATGCCGGACGCGGCCTTGCAGGCGACCGAGCGGCAATTTTTGCGATTGATTGGTTCATGCAATCGCATCGCGCAATTTTATGTTCATCCGTTCACCTTCGCCGAAATCCCGCGCGCGGCCCGCGCCCGCGCGCACATCGATAAACATTATTGCAACTTCGCCGATTTGGCGCGCGACGGGTTGGATGCGCTGATTATCTCCGGCGCCAACCCGGCGCAATCCGACATCACCGCCGAACCGTTTTGGCGGCCGTTGACCGAGGTGGTCGAGTGGGCTTCGCACAATGTTTGTTCGGTGATGTGTTCATGTTTGGCGACGCATGCGATTGTGCAATTGAAATGGAATTTTTCACGCTATGCGCTCGCGCAAAAACGCTGGGGCGTGTATTCGCATCGCATCACCGCCGCGCATCCGTTGACCGCCAACATCAACACGCGATTCGACGCCCCGCATTCGCATGTTTATGAAGTCAACGCCGAACAATTCCAACGCGCCGGCTTGCGGGTGTTGGCGGTCGGCGAACAAGCCGGGCTGCATCTCGGCGCCAGCCCGGACGGCTTGCGATTTATTTTTTTTCAGGGACATCCGGAATACGACGCGGTCAGTTTGCTTAAGGAATACCGCCGCGAAGTCGGGCGCTATGTGCACGGCGTGCGCGACGATTATCCGCCGCACCCGCAAAATTATTTTTACGGCGAATCTTTGCGCGAAGTCGAAGCGCATCGCGTACGCGCCTTGCGCGGCGCAACCGATGAATTGCCCGAAGATAAAATCGTGCCGCATCTCGACAACACCTGGACTGACAGCGGCAAAGCCATCGCCAACAATTGGCTCGGCTTAATTTATCAACTCGCCCACCCCGAACGCGGGCGGACGTTTATGCACGGCGTCGATGCCGACAACCCGCTGAACTTGCCGCAATAGCCGCGTCGGTTATGCAAAAAAAAAGACCGGCTTGCGCCGGTCGAAAATGTACCACGGAGAATTTTTTGTAACGCCGATTAACCGTTCTCTCCATGCACGGTGTGCACCGGATTGGCGAGCATCTCCTCAGTCAGAGTCGATACGCCGCCTTCGAGTGTTCCGTATTGCTCGATGTCCAGCAGCAACTTCGGGCCAACGCCCGGCACGCCGAGCAGTTCATCCATCGCCTTGAAGCCGCCAAGCGACTCGCGTACGCGAACAATCTCGGCCGATTTGGTCGGCCCAACGCCCGGGATGTACTGCAGCGCCTCGACATCGGCGGTGTTGAGATTGACCTTGTCCGGCTTCGCCGCAAAAGACGACGTCGCCACAGCCAATGCAATCAATGCGGCGTAAAAAAGCCGCGCGATGTTGCGCCCGCCAGCGAGCGCGTAAGTGTTGTGTTTCATTTCAAAACTCCAAAAGAAAAAACGATTGATTAAAATCGCCGACGCACTGCAATGCACCGCAATGCTTCGACGCACATACGACGCCATCGACGCCGTATGCGCACCTTATGCGCGCGGCATGGGCTTTTCTGTGGGGTTTCGCACAAAAACGGGGGTTAATTCGCCGCACTCGACCTTGATGCGCGGTGTGATGCAAATGTAACTATGATTTCGATTGCGACTTCGACTGCGACTTCGAATGTAACTGGAACTGTAAATTTAACTATGAATGGGAAGTATGAATGTGAATTCGAATGCAAACATAAAACGTTAATGCAAATGCGCGCGCGCCAAATATTCGCGCGACGACATCTCGCGCAATCGGCTGGCGGTGCGCGCAAACGATTCGCGCAGCCGCACGCCGCGATACAACTGCGCCGGCGGCGCCGCGGCGGATACGATTAAGTTCACGCCGCGGTCATACAACTCGTCAATCAACTCAATCAACCGCCGCGCCGCATCGTCGCGCGACGCATCCAACAGCGGAATATCCGACAACAGTATGCTGTGAAACCGCCGCGCAATCTCGATGTAATCCAACTTCGAACGATTGGTTTGGCAGAGTTCGGCAAAATCAAACCACGCCGCACCGCGCCCAACGCCCAACGCATTCACCGCGCGCCCGCTCAATTCAATCGGCGCCGATTGTGCGCGCCGCCCTTCGAGTTGTAAAAACCCGCGCCGCAATGCATGCATCGCGTTTTCATCGTGCGGCGCGTGATAAAGCGAATCGCTCGCCAAATAATTCATTCGATAATCGATGGCGCCGTCGACGCGCACCACGCGCAAATGTTTTTTAATTAATTCAATCGCCGGCAAAAACCGCGCGCGCTGCAGCCCGTCGCGATACAACAATTCCGGCGGCGTGTTCGAGGTGGTCACCAACACCACATTACGACGAAACAATTCGCCGAGCAGCGCGGATAAAATCATCGCGTCGGTGATGTCGGTCACGACAAATTCATCCAAACACAACACGCGCCGTTTGCGCGCAAACTTTGCCGCGATTTCATCCAGCGGGTTTTGTCGATGGTGGATGCGATTTTTTTGTTCATGCACGCCCTGCATAAACTTGTGAAAATGAATCCGTTCGCCAAGGTTGTGCGGCAACGAATCAAAAAACAAATCCATCAACATCGTCTTGCCGCCGCCAACCCCGCCGCACAAATACATCCCGCGCAACTTTGCCCGCCGCAATCGCGCCCACCACGACGATTGATTAAACGCCAACGCGCAATACAACGTCGTCAACCGTTTCAACGCCGCATTCTGCGCGCGGTCGGCGCGCAACTCACCGGCGGCAATCCGCCGCTGATAAACTGCAAGCGGGGTTTGGCGGCTGTCGGTTTGAGTCTTGTTGGACATGGCATCGTGTTACAGTTGCATTTTACATTTTACTGGTTTTGTAAACTTGCGAGTGTGCTGATGAACACAATCAAAACGTTAATTATCGAATTTGCCGAGCAGATTTCCCGCGACTTTGCCGAGGGGAAAGAAATTCGCAACGAAAACGTTCTGCAACACGAACTTGCATACTATTTGCATCAACACTTGTCTACTGATTACGTGACTTGTGAGATGGACGTTTTTTGTTTACCTGATTGCGAAAACGTAGATTTTGTAAAACAACGAATTGACATCGTCGTTCGTTGCACAAAAGATGCGCAGAATATCGCAATTGAATTGAAGTTCCCGCGCGGCGGTGACCGCGGCGAACAGCCGGACATAATGTTTAAATTCTGCAAAGACGTGAAGTTTGCCGAACAACTTAAACACGATGCGGGGTTTAAAGAAACTTACGCCGTCATTTTTACCGACGACCATTTGTTTTACGAAAGCACAAGGAACCCAGAAAATGAAATTTATGCGTACTTCCGCGACCAAAAAAGGTTGACCGGTAAAATTGCACGCATGCCTTGGGAAACAAAAGAACAAAACATCCAACTTTCTGGATGTTATACAATCTGCTGGCAAACAGGGACTGATAAAACTGGGCTTGACATAATGAAGTACGCCATCATCCAAGCCCAATAACCCAAACCGCGCATCGCACAAAACGCGCCGCGCAATGTATAATCGCCCGCCCTTGCTCGAATTATCGGCAACCAAAATGGCAACACTAAAAATCCTGCAATACCCCGACCATCGTCTGCGCCAAGTCGCGCAACCGGTGGATGTGTTTGACGACGCCTTGCGCAAACTCATCGCCGACATGGCCGAAACAATGTACGCCGCCGGCGGCATCGGTTTGGCGGCGGTGCAAGTCAACTGCGCCAAGCGCGTGGTGGTGATGGATTTATCCGAGCGGCGCGATTCGTTGATGGTGTTTGTCAACCCTGAGTTATCCGATGCCGACGGTGAAATCGAATCCGAAGAGGGTTGTTTATCGATACCGGACGTGTTGGAGTCGGTTAAGCGCGCGGCGACAGTGACGATTAACGCATTCGACGCGCACGGCAAACCGTTCCAACTCGACGCCGATGAAATGCTTGCAATTTGCATTCAGCACGAGATTGACCATCTCGACGGCAAAGTGTTTATCGATTATCTGTCGCGCCCTAGACAAGATAGGATTCGAAAAAGATTGTTAAAAGAACAACACGCCCAAGCGCGCGCCGCCTGATTCGCATCGCAATGCGCGTTGTGTTTATCGGCACGCCCGCGTTCGCCGCGCCGAGCCTGCGCGCGTTGCTGGAATCGGACGACGCCGAAGTGGTCGGCGTATTCACCCGCCCCGAACGCCGCGCCGGACGCGGACGCAAACCGACGCCGAGTGCAATCGAACAACTTGCGCTTGCGCATCATCTTGCAGTGTTTCAGCCCGAATCATTCGACCGCGCCGCGCTCGATGCGCTTATGCAACTCGCGCCGACCTTAATCGTCGTGGTTGCGTTTGGTTTGCGATTGCCGCCGGAAGCGTTGCGCGCAGCAAAACTCGGTTGCGTTAACTTGCATGCATCATTGTTGCCGCGTTGGCGCGGCGCCGCGCCGATTGCGCGCGCCATCGAAGCCGGCGACTCGCACAGCGGCATAACCTTGATGCAAATGAATCAAGGCGTCGACCAAGGCGCGATGTTGGCGTGCGCCAAAATTCCAATCGCCGACGACGACACCGCCGCATCGTTGCACGACAAGTTGGCGCAATTGGCCGCGCAATTGTTGCGCGACAACTTAACCGCGCTGCGCAATCAAACCTTAACGCCGCGCGCACAGGATGAAAGCCGCGCCTGTTATGCGCGCAAATTAACCGCCGCCGATGCCCCACTCGATTGGCGACAAAGTGCGCGCGTGTTGGAGCGCAAAGTGCGCGCGTTTTATCCGACGCCGGTGGCGCGCGGCATACTCAACAAAGTTGCCTTGCGCGTGTTGCGCGCATCGATTGGGCAATCTCGCGCCGGCGAATGCGGCGAAGTTGTGCGCGCCGATGCAAGCGGCATCGATGTCGTCACCGGCGACGGCATACTGCGACTCGAGGTGTTGCAAAAACCCGGCGGACGGCCGATGGCGGCGCGCGATTTATTAAACGGAATGACGATTGCGCCGGGCATGCGTTTTTCCGCAATGCAATGTTGACGCACAACTTGCCGCGATGCCGACATCGAATTTTTATTTCACCGCCGCCACTGCGGTGTGCGAAGTGATTGACAGCAAACGTTCGCTGGATGCGGCGTTGGCGCGCGCGCGCAATCAACTCGAGCCGGCGCGCGCCGCGCGGCTTGCCGAACTTTGTTACGGCGCGTGTCGTTATTATCATTATTACGATGGCATGCTCGCGCAACTCATCGATAAGCCGATTAAATCGCGCGACCGCATTCTGCATTTTTTATTAATCAACGCCTGCCATCAACTCGACAACATGCGCGCGCCGGATTACGCGGTCGTCGATGGCAGCGTCGATGCGGTCAAGGGCGGGCGTTTTGCCTGGGCTGATAAATTAATCAACGCGGTGTTGCGCGGCTTTGTCGCGCGCCGCGATTCGTTGCGCGCGCATCTGCCGACGCATGCGCAATTGGCGTTTCCAAAATGGCTGCATGAAAAAGTAAACGAAGCATGGCCGGCGCAGTGCGCGCAAATTTGCGATGCCAGCAATCAAAAGCCGCCGCTGACCTTGCGCGTCAATCGCCGCAAAATCAGCCGCGATGATTATCTGCGCAAACTCGATGAACACGGCATGCGCGCACAACCAACCGAACACGGCACATTTGGCGTGACCTTGCAATCGCCGGCGCCGGTCGAACGCATCTTCGGTTTTGCCGACGGCTTGGCATCGGTGCAAGATGAATCGGCGCAATTGGTCGGCGTCGATTGCGCGCCGCGCAAAGGCGAACGCGTGCTCGATGCATGCGCCGCCCCCGGCGGCAAGACCGGCTTGTTGCTCGAAGCCGAGCCGGAGATTGCGTTGGTGGCGTTGGACAGCAAATCTCGCAACGATGCCGTGCGCGAAAATCTTGCGCGGTTAACCTTGCGCGCCGAAGTTATCGACGGCGATTTAACCCGCCGCGAAACTTGGTGGGACCGACGCGCGTTTGATTGCGTATTGTTGGATGCGCCTTGCACCGGCAGCGGCGTGATTCGCCGCCACCCCGACATCAAACATCGTCGCGCGCCGAGCGATGTTGAAAAATTCGCCGCGCAACAATGCGCGATGTTGACCGACGCTTGGGCGATGTTGCGCAAAGGCGGAGTCCTTTTGTATGTTACTTGTTCCATATTGCCGGACGAGAACGACGCCGTGATTGAAACCTTCATCGACGCACACCGCAACGCCAACCCGCAACCGCTCGCCGTGCCCGGCATTGCAACGCGATTCGGCAAACAACGTTTGCCGGGCGTGCATCCGGGCGACGGGTTTTATTATTGCAAACTGCAAAACGATTCGGCGCATTGACCGTGTCGCAATGTCACAATGTCACTATGATGTTGCGGCGCAAATGATGCTTTGATGCAATAACGCAATGACCAAATGAAAATTATCATACTCGGCGCCGGCCAAGTCGGCGCATCGACCGCCGAAATTTTGTCGCGCGAGGACAACGACATCACCTTGGTCGATTTAAACGCGCGGCTGCTTGCGGCATTGCAGGATCGACTCGACATTCGCACCGTGTGCGGACAAGCGGCGTCGCCTGAGGTGTTGTTGCGCGCCGGCGTCGAGGATGTTGATATGTTGTTGGCGGTTACCGACAGCGATGAAATTAATATGATTGCCTGTCAAATCGCGCATTCGTTGTTTAACACGCCGACCAAAATCGCGCGCGTGCGTTCGCCGGATTATCTCAACCACCCGGATTTGTTTTGTCATGATTCGATACCGATTGACGTCATCATCAGCCCCGAGCAGGTGGTATCCGAACAAATTCGCCGATTGATTGAACACCCCGGCGCATTGCAGGTGATTGATTTTGCCGACGGCAAAATTCGCTTGGTCGGCTTGCGCGCCTATAAAGACGGCGCGTTGGTCGGGCATGAACTGCGCGATTTGGCAACGCATCTGCCGAGCGTACAAACCCGCGTTGCCGCGATTTACCGAGACGAGCGCGCGATTATTCCCAGCGGCGACACCGTGATACAAGTTGACGACGAAGTTTTTTTCATCGCCACCGTCGACAACATTCGCACGGTGATGCAGGAATTGCGCAGCACCGAGGAGGTCGGCAAGCGCGTGATGATTGCCGGCGCCGGCAACATCGGCTTTCGGTTGGCGCAATCGCTCGAGCAAAGCGGCTTTCAAGTGAAACTAATTGAGCGAGACGCCAAGCGCGCCGAACAAGTTTCGGAAAAACTCGAAACCTCGGTGGTGCTGCACGGCGACGCGGCCGACGAAGGTTTGTTGCGCGAAGAAAACATCGATGCGATGGAATTGTTTTGCGCGTTGACCAACGAGGACGAAGCCAACATTCTTTCGGCGATGCTTGCCAAACGACTCGGCGCGCGCCGCGCGATGGCGATTGTCAACCGCACCGCGTACATCGATTTGATTGAGAGCAGCGTGCTGGATATTGCGGTCTCGCCGAGATTGGCGACGGTCAGCGCGCTGTTGTCGCATGTGCGTCGCGGCGATGTGCAAGCGGCGCATTCATTGCGGCGCGGCGTCGCCGAAGTCATCGAGGCGGTTGCGCACGGCGACCGCAACACTTCGAAAATCGTCGGGCGCAAACTGCGCGACATCAACTTGCCCGAAGGCGCAACCATCGGCGCGATTATGCGCGACGATAAACTCGCGCCGCTCGACGACGACGGCGTGATTGAGGAGCACGACCACGTGATTATTTTTGTCATCGACAAGCGACGCATCCCTGATGTTGAAAAACTCTTTCAAGTGTCGCCGGCGTTTTTTTGATGCGCATCAAAGCGGTCGTTAAACTCATCGGCGCGTTGTTGGTGTTGTTCAGCGCAACGCTGGCGCCGCCGATGGCCGTGTCGTGGTGGTTTGCCGACGGTGAAATCGCGCCGTTCCTGCTTGCGCTGTGCGTCAACCTTGCACTCGGCGCGGCTTGCTGGCTGCCGTTGCGCAATCATCGCGCCGAACTCGGATTGCGCGAAGGCGTGTTAGTGGTGGTGTTGTTTTGGACGGTGTTGTCGTTGATGGCGGCGTTGCCGTTGTTGTTTATGCGCGTGCCGGCGATTGACGCCATCGATGCGTTGTTCGAGGCGATGTCCGGCTTGACCACCACCGGCGCCACAACGTTAACCGGCTTGGACCACTTGCCGCCATCGATTTTGTATTATCGCCAACAACTGCAATGGCTCGGCGGCATGGGCATCATCGTGTTGGCGGTTGCCGTGATGCCAATGCTCGGCGTCGGCGGCATGCAGTTGTATCGCGCCGAAACCCCGGGCCCGGTCAAGCACAACAAACTCACCCCGCGCATCACCGAAACCGCAAAAGGCTTGTGGTTAATTTATCTCGGCTTAACCGTGTTATGCGCGGCGATGTATTACCTCGCCGGCATGAGCGCGTTCGACGCCGTCAGCCACGCGTTTTCGACCATCGCCATCGGCGGCTTTTCGACGCACGACGCCAGCCTTGCATATTTCAACAGCAACGCCGTCAACCTCATCGCCGTTGTGTTTATGTTGTTGGCTGGTCTTAACTTCGCGCTGCACTTCACCGCCTTGCGCGCGCGCAATCCGTTAACTTATTTTCGCGATTCCGAAGCGCGCGCTTATTTTGTCGTGCTGTTTGCCGTATGCATGGTTTGTTTGGCGACATTATTGGTGCACCATCGAATCGATTTGTCATTCGATGCCGAGTTGATTCGCGCCGTCACCCAAGTTGTCTCAGTTGCAACCACTGCAGGTTTTGTGGTCACCGATTTTTCGATGTGGCCGGCGTTCTTGCCGGTGATGTTGATATTAATCAGTTGCGCCGGCGGTTGCGCCGGCTCGACCGCCGGCGGGATGAAAATCATCCGCATGGTGTTGCTGTATAAACAAGGCGCGCGCGAAATTTCCAAACTGGTGCATCCCAACGCGCTAATCCCCATCAAACTCGGCGGACGCGCAGTGCCGGATAATGTCATCAATGCAGTGTGGGGATTTTTGTCGTTGTATCTGTTCAGTTATGTCGTGCTGTTGCTGTTGTTGTTAGCCACCGGCATCGATGCAGTCACCGCGTTTTCAGCGGTCACCGCATGCTTAAATAATTTAGGCCCCGGCCTCGGCGAAGTCGCGCACAACTATGCATCGATAAACCCCTTCGGCAAAGGCGTGTTGATGTTTGCAATGTTGCTCGGGCGATTGGAGTTGTTCACTTTGTTGGTGTTGTTGTCGCCGGTGTTTTGGCGCAGCTGAGATAAATTGACAATGCGACTATGCGGCGGTAAAGTGTCGCGCTTGAGTTTTGTTTAGTGATGAGTTTTGCCGAGATGGCGGAATTGGTAGACGCGCTGGCTTCAGGTGCCAGTGGGGGCAACCCCGTGGAGGTTCAAGTCCTCTTCTCGGCACCATATTTATGCGGGCGTTGGGCGATGGATTGGCAATAAAAAACCCGCCGTGTCATTGTGTTTAGGGTTTTACCGCTTTATTTGCCGTTTGCGTTTATGCGTGCAAGCGGCTGTGGCGATGGAGTATCCCGAAAATTTCTCGGCGGTGGCGGTGTCGTTCTCGAATTTACTTTCATAATGGGCCGGGTAACTTGATTGTTGGTATGGGCGCTATGCAAGTTGGCACGGTAAAGATGCATTGGGACGGGGGTCGGTGGTGGCGTTGCGGTTTTGGGCGGCGTTGCCGGCGGCGGCGATTGTGATGTTGGCGTTGGCGGTGCGCAGTGCATTATGGCGAATGTAACGTAATGCTGTTGTATTCAACAGGTAGCCCGACGGGGGCTGTGTTTCAATAATTTTGGCAAGACGGAATATACAAAACAAAATCGCCAAAATTAACCCGTCGCCAACCCCACCTCCGCCCCCTCATGCCGCAACAATTCCCATTGCCGAGATTCACCGCCGGCATAGCCGCGCGATGCGCCATCCGCGCCGATGACTCGATGACACGGAATCACAATCGCAATCGGATTGCGCCCGTTGGCTGCGCCAACCGCGCGCGATGCTTTCGGGTTGCCGAGCGTTTGCGCAATGTGTTTGTAGGACACCGCCTCGCCCGGCGCAATTTCGCGCAATGCGCGCCACACCGATTGCTGAAACGCACTGCCGCCGGGTTGCACATCAAGCGAATCGAAAGCGCGCCAGTTGCGATTAAAGTATTCGCCCAACCGCCGCCGCAACTCGAGCGCATCATCGCCCGGCGTTATTTCATATTGCCGATAGCGAATCTTCAGCAGTTTATGCATGCGCGCCGGGTTGTCGGCGTAATCCAAAAAACACAGCGCATCGCCGTCGGTCAGCACAATCAATTCGCCGAGCGGGCTCGGGTGTTTTGTTAATTGCAGTGGCGTCATCATCGCGCCCCGCGCACTTGGCGCAATGCACTCGGCGGACGCCCGTAATGTTTTCGAAACGCGGCGTTGAATTGGCGCACGCTGGCGAAGCCGCTGGCGAATGCAATGTCGCGCATCGGGCGGCGGCTGTCGGTGACGAGAAGTTTGGCGCGCAACACGCGGCGCGCGTCGGCGACAGATTTCGGGCTTGCACCGACATGTTCGGCAAACAAGTTGCGCAAATAGCGCTCGCCGACGCCGAGTCGTTCCGCCAATTCGGCGACGCCGTGTTGTTCCAACGCGCCTTGCTCGATTAATTTTAAGGCGCGCGCCACGGTGGTTTTGACTCCGTTCCAAGCCGCACTGCCGGGCGCGGATTCCGGACGACAACGCAAGCACGGACGAAACCCGGCTTGCATTGCACCGGCGGCGCAAATAAAAAATCGGCAATTTTGCCGCTTCGGTCGCATCGCCGCGCACACCGGCCGACAAAAAATCATCGTGCTGGTGACGCCGACAAACAACCGCCCGTCATACCGCCGGTCGCGCGCCGCAATCGCCTGATAGCAAATGTCAAAGTTTGGCAACATCAGACAAGTATACCACCGCCGCGACCGCAACATTGGCGCAAAACGGAATCGCACTTTACGCGGCGTCGGCGCGTGATTGTTGGCGCAAACGCCGCTGACTTCGATAAACAATCAACAGTGACCAACGGCGACGGGGAATTGCGCGGTGATGTGTCGCGGGTGCGGGAAGTGACAAACGACAACTGTGAACCGGGGGCTTGCGCGGCGATACTGCGCAAACTTTGCGCCGTAACGTTAACGAGTGATAAGCGGCAACCCGCGATTGGCGAACGCCAACCGGCGATTAACGACTGATGCCGGGCACCGGGTATTGTCTGCAGAATTCCTTAACCTCTTCATGCAGATTATGCAACGCCGCGCCGTCTTCGCGTTTGGCGACGGCTGACAGCATAAAGCCGACCAGTTGTTCCATCTCGGCTTCCTTCATTCCGCGCGTCGTGATTGCCGGCGTGCCGAGACGTACGCCGGATGGGTCGAGCGGTTTGCGCGGGTCGTCGGCGATGACGTTTTTGTTTAAAGTGATGCCGATGCGGTCGAACAACTCTTCGGCTTCCTGACCGGTCAAGCCCCAGGATTCGATGCAGTCAATCAACAGCAGATGATTGTCGGTGCCGTTGGTGATTAACCGCGCGCCGTTTTGCATGAATTTTTCCGCCATGCGCCGCGCATTGACGATGATTTGTTTGGCGTATTGCGCAAACTCCGGCTGCGATGCTTCCTTGAATGCAACCGCTTTGGCCGCGACCATCTGCATAATCGGGCCGCCTTGAAATCCGGGAAACACCGCCTTATCGATTTTTTTGCCGAGTTCTTCTTCGCGGCATAAAATTAACCCGCCGCGCGGGCCGCGCAACGATTTATGCGTTGTGCTTAAGATGACATCGAAGCCGTCGTCGAACGGATTGCGCACGGCTTTGCCGGCGATAAGCCCGGCGATGTGCGCCATGTCGGCGACCGCGTAGGCGCCGACTTCATCGGCAATCGCCTTCATTTTGGCGTAATCCAATTCGCGCGGATAAGCCGAGAAGCCGGCGAGGATTATCTTCGGCTTTTCGCGCAATGCAATCTCGCGCATTTCATCGTAATCAATCTCGCCGCTGTCGATGTCCTTCATCTTGTAATGCACAAAATTAAAGATGCGCGTGATGTAGGTGACCGGATGACCGTGCGTCAGATGTCCGCCGTGGCTTAAATCCATGCCGAGTATGCAATCGCCGGGCTCGAGCAGCGCAAAATAAGTGGCGACATTGGCCGGCGCGCCGGCATGCGGCTGCACATTGGCGTGCGCCGCGCCAAACAGCAATTGGGCGCGCTGCCGCGCCAACTCTTCGACCGCGTCGGCGTATTGTTGCCCGCCATAATAGCGCCGCCCCGGATAGCCTTCGGAGTATTTGTTGTTGAACACCGACGCCATCGTCTGCATCACCGCGGCGGAGATGTAGTTCTCCGACGGGATTAACTCGACGCCTTCGGTTTGGCGAGTCATCTCGCCTTGGATGGCGTCGTAAATTTCGGGGTCGGTTTGTTTGAGTGATTCGTAGGCTGGCATTTCGTTTCGTTCGCAAAATAGCGGGGGTTAATTAACGCATCGGAAACACGGCAAATCCGCGCATACCGACGATTCGCCATTTTAGCAAAATTGCCCGCAAATTGTTGACAGACATTTGCGATTATAATAAATTGGCGGACAATATTCGATGTGTGAATTTCGCCGATTTTATTGCAGTTGGCAAATCTGAGGGGCGTTCTTATGTATCGCGTTGACCGAAACAACTTCTATCGTACGCAAAAAAATGCCACTGTACACACGCCACCGGGCGTGAGTCAGTTTATTTTTAATTTGGTCGGGTCAAAAATTGACAAGGGCAAACCGGTGCTCGATCCTTGCGTTGGCGCCGGCTCGTTGTTGCGTCCGTTTAAGAAAAGCGGCTTTGCCACTATTGGCATTGACGTCGAGAAACAAGGGTTCCCCGGCACTATGGTCGCCAATTATTTGAGCATAGGAAAAGGCAAAATTAAAGCGCCTTCACTGGTGATTATGAATCCGCCGTTCAATATTGATGCAAAAACCAAATCCTATGTCAAGTCCCACTACGGCGGGCGTCCACTATTGCCCGAAGTGTGGTTGCAAAAAGCGATTGAGTTGTTTGGCGTGGACACTCCAATTGTGTTGTTTACGCCGTATGGTCTGCGGCTGAATCAATGCGAGGACAGCAAACGCTGGCAAAAATTTGTCACCGGCATTTACCCGGAAATTACTTCGATTATTAGTTTGCCGAAGAACGTTTTCAGTGGAATCCTGTTTCACAGTGAAATCTTGCTTTTTAACATTAGCGGCTTGAATGGTCACTATTTCTACCGCAACGAAAAAACGAATTCCCAGCAGAATCTGACGGCCAAATCAGCAAGGTCAACCCATGTCTAAGTCTGAAGAGTTGCGTGCCAACAAAAATCAGCACGCCCCCAAGAACATTCATTCAAAAGCGGATGATAAAGAGATACACATTGCGATGATTAAGTGCATTGAGTATCTCAACGAGCGCTTTAATGCCAACCTTCGAGACGAGGGTTGGCAACTTCATTTTCAGGACAAAATTACTTTTGGCGAAATGTTACGCATTATTAAAACTTCGGGGGTTCGCTCGGAATTTGACAACATGTTTCCCGAGAGAAGCATCATCCCTGACGGCGGCTTTATCATGTTAAGCAAACGCGACAGCGAGATGCCGCCTAAAATTGTTGTCGTCTCAGAAGTTAAAAAGCAAGGGACTAACAAACAGCGCCTAAAAGAAGGCAAGCCCAAACAAGCGCAAGGCAACGCAATTGAAAGGTTGGGGAAAAATTTAACGGGCATCAGAGCCATGTTAAATCATGAGCGCATCACCCCTTTCGTTTGCTTTGGATGGGGATGTGATTTTAACGAAAGTTACACAACGGATGACTTCGTTATGTCCAAAGTGTCCATGATGAACGAATTTTACGCGTTGAACAAAACTTACGTTAACAAACGCGACGGCAACAGCGACCGAAATTTCTTCGCGCCGGTATCGATGTACTTTAGGGAGGAGCGTTGGACGGCCGATGAAATGTTTAATATTTTGAAGGAGGTTGGCGAGACTTCCATGCGGTACTACTTGTTTTAACCGCCGCCGTCAACCGACAAACCCGGACGCAAATGCGTCAAATCGGCGTTCGGCAATCGCCGCGCGAATCCGCCGCATTAGGCGTTGATAATAATGAATATTGTGCAGCGAACAAAGCCGCGCGCCGAGCATTTCGTTGGTGTGATACAGATGGCGCAAATAGGCGCGCGAATAATGGCGGCAGGTGATGCATTCGCAATCGGCGTCGATGGCGGCGGTCGCCAGACGATGTTCGGCGTTGCGGATTTTGACCACGCCGTTTGTGGTGTACAGCCAGCCGTTGCGCGCATTGCGCGTCGGCAAAACGCAATCCAACATATCGACGCCGGCGGCGACCGCATCGACCAAATCGCGCGGCGTGCCGACGCCCATTAAATAGCGCGGACGCTGCGGCGGCATGCGCGGTGCGATGTGATGCATCACGCGCAACATCTCATCGCGCGGCTCGCCAACCGACAAGCCGCCGAGTGCATAGCCATCGAAGTCGAGCGCGGTTAATGCGGCGAGCGACTCTTCGCGCAATTCGATGTGCATGCCGCCTTGTACGATGCCGAATAATGCGCCATCGCCGCGATAGGTTTCGCGACAACGCGCGGCCCAACGCATCGATAATTGCATCGAAGTGCGCGCCGTTTTAACATCGGCCGGATAGGCGGTGCATTCATCGAACGCCATCACGATGTCGCTGCCGAGTGCCTGTTGAATTTGCATCGATTCGACCGGACCCAAAAACACTTCGCGTCCGTCAATCGGCGAGCGAAAGGTCGCGCCTTGTTCGCTGACCTTGCGCAGTTTTGCCAAACTCCACACTTGGAAGCCGCCGGAGTCGGTCAATATCGGGCGTTGCCAATTCATAAAATTATGCAGCCCGCCGTGCGCGCGCACCACCTCGACGCCGGGGCGCAACATCAAATGAAAGGTGTTGCCCAAAATAATTTGCGCGCCGCACGATTCGACTTCCTCCGGCGCCAGCGATTTAACCGCGCCGAGCGTGCCGACCGGCATGAACGCCGGCGTATCGATTGCGCCGCGCGCCAACGTCACTTGTCCGCGGCGCGCGTTGCCGTCGGTGCATTGCAGCGCAAAGGTCAACGGTGTGTGCGGTGTGGTCATTGCGTTGCGGTCATGCGCGTCATGATTTTTGCTTGCGCTCGATGAACATTGCATCGCCGTAACTGTAAAAACGAAATCCGTTGGCAAGCGCATATCGATAGGCGCGCATCACGCGCGCATGCCCGGCGAATGCGCACACCATCATCAACAACGTCGAACGCGGCAAATGAAAATTGGTGATGAGCGCATCGACCGCGCAAAAACGATAGCCGCGCCGAATAAACAATTCGGTGTCGCCGCACATCGGCTGCACCGCGCCGCCGCGCACCGCGCTTTCCAACGCGCGCACCACAGTCGTGCCGACGGCGATGACGCGCGCACCGCGCGCCTTGGCTTGCGCGATGCATGCGCAAGTTGCGCGCCCAACCGCAAACCATTCGCGATGCATTTGATGCGCATCGATGGATGAGGCGCGCACCGGTTGATACGTGCCGGCGCCGATGTGCAGCGTCACCGTCGCCCAGCCAATCCCGCGACGTTGTAGCGCATCGATTAACGCGCGGTCGAAATGCAGCCCGGCGGTCGGCGCGGCGACCGCGCCGTCTTGGCTTGCATACACGGTTTGATAACGTTCATCATCATCGCGATTCGGGCGGCGCGCGATATACGGCGGCAACGGCACTTCGCCGTGTTCGGCAAACATTGCCGCAATGTCGTCGTCAGATTCGATGATAAAAAAACCGTCGCGGCGCGCGCGTACGCATAACGAATGTTCGCCGACAATAATCTGTTGCCCTTCGCGCATCGGTTTGTTGGCGCGCAACCGCACATGCGCCGAGTTCGAATCGATGATGCGTTCGAGCATGATTTCCACCGCCGCACCGCTTGGCTTGCGCGCCGCGATGCGCGCCGCCAACACGCGCGTATCGTTGGCAATCAACAAATCACCGTCGCGCAACAATTCGCCTAATTGCCCAAACCGCATCTCGGCAAACTGTTGCGCGGAGTCGACGGCGTCGGTTGATTCGACTGCATACAACAACCGACTCTCGCCGCGCGTGGCGGTCGGGAATTGCGCGATTTGCGCGCGCGGCAATTCGTAATCAAAACGGTTTAGTTGCATGCGAGGGTGGCGTGACGATGTGATGAAGTGACGGTGCGTTGTGACATTGTTACGCTGTGACGGTGTAGTGACGGACGGTGTGCGATTGTGACATTGCGACGGTGCGACAGTGCGAAAGGACGGTGCAACAGTGTGAAGTTACGACTATGCAACGAAACGGTGCGGCATTGTGACATTGCAACAGTGCGGCGGGACGATGCGATAGTGTGACATTGTGACAGTACAGTGCGACAGTGCAACGAGACGGTATGGCGATATTGACGGTATTGACGACGCGACATTACGACACGCGCCCTTGCAACGGCGGTGCTTAAGTCCATAAACATATGTCAGTCCACTTTGGATGGATTGTCATGCGAGTTCAATACATAGGTTATCGGGTAAAAGGTTTTTATCGCGCGGCGAAATTGGGCATGGTTTGCGCCATGACCACTCAAATCGCAGGCGACCGACGAGACATTCTCGACTTTGTCGCCAAACACGGACGCGCCGCCGCTTGCGATGCGTTCAAGATAAGTGAGCGCACTTTGCGTCGCTGGCAAGCGGCTTATAACCGCGGCGGCATCAAGGCGCTCAACGGCAAATCACGCGCACCGAAAACGCCGCGCCGGCGAAAACCGCCGCGGCTGCTCGTCGATGAAATCCGACGGTTGCGCACCATCTTTCCCAACCTCGGCAAAGCGAAGATTCACAAATTGTTGGCGCCGTTTTGCAAACAACACCGCCTGCCGTTGCCAAGCGCATCGACCATCGGGCGCATCATCGCCGATGACCCGCAACGCATGCGCATCCGACCAACGCGCCTGACGCCGGCCGGCAAACGCAAACCGCTGCGCCGCAATATACGCCGCGCCCGCCCGCGTCCGCAACACACCCAAGCGCCGTTGCAAACCATCGCCGCCGATGTCGTGGTGCGCATCAAAGACGGCATCCGACGATACATCATCACCTTTATCGACCCCAACAGCCGCATCGCTTTCGCCTGCGCAACCACTTCAGCCTCGAGCAAACAAACCACCATCGTCTTCGATGCACTCTGCAATCTGCTCGGGCAAACGCCCAAAAATGTGCTCACCGACAACGGCAGCGAATTCCAAAAACACTTCCAAAACCGACTCGATGAACTCGGCATTCAACACCTCTACACCTATCCGCACTGCCCCAAAATGAACGCGCATGCCGAAAGATTCAACCGCACCATCCAAGAACAATTCGCCGACTACCACGACGAATTGCTGCTCGATAACATCACCCAATTCAACCAAAAATTAGCCCAATGGCTAATCCAATACAACACCATCCTGCCGCACCACTCTATCGGACTGAAAACGCCTATACAATGCCTTGCTGAATATCAACCTGATTGCCATATGTATTGGACTAATACAGGCGGTTGCGTTGGGCGGCAAAAATGTTTATCGTTGGCGCAGTGCCGGGGTGGCGGAATTGGTAGACGCGCCAGACTCAAAATTTGGTTGGGGCAACTCAGTGTCGGTTCGAGTCCGACCCTCGGTACCAGAATCATCCGCCGCAGTTCGATAACAACAATTAAAACCACGCCGACTGCGCGCGCCGTTTCGTTCGTTTCATTTCGTTTCGTTTATAAAAAAATGCAAGGCAATCCACTCACGCCGCCCGCTTAGGACACGGCACGCACGACGCGCTTGGCGGCGGATTCGACCGCTTCAGCCAATTCACGTGCGCATTGTTCGACGCGCGCGCGCGCTTCGCCTTCAATCATCACGCGGATAACCGGCTCGGTGCCGGATGGGCGCAGCACCACGCGTCCGGTTTTGCCGAGTTCGTTTTGGGTTTGCGCGACCGCCGCGCACAGTTTTTTATCTTCGCTGATGCGGCGTTTATGCGCGCCGCCGATGGCGACATTAACAATGCATTGCGGATGCACCGTCATTCCGTCGACCAGTTCATGCAATGCGCGCCCGCTGTCGAGCATTGCATCGAGCGCCTCCAATGCGGCGATGATGCCGTCGCCGGTCGTGCTTTTGTCGAGGCAGATAATATGCCCGGAAGTTTCGCCGCCGAGCAGCCAGCCGTTTTCGGCAAGCGATTCATGCACATGGCGGTCGCCAACCTGCGCGCGCACAAACGCCACGCCGAGTTTTTCCAGCGCAAGTTGCAGCCCGACATTGCTCATCACCGTGCCGACCACGCCGCCGAGATGTTGTTTTTGCAAGCGGCGTTTGCGCAAGCGATGTTTGGTCAGCAAATATAAAATTTGGTCGCCATCGACGCGTTCGCCGCGCGAATCCACCAACAACACGCGGTCGGCGTCGCCGTCCAAGGCAACGCCCAAATCGGAGCCGCTGTCGCGCACCGTTTGCGCCAATGCTTCGATATGCATCGAGCCGCACTCGGCGTTGATGTTAAAGCCGTCGGGTTGATTGCCGATGACCACGACTTCGGCGCCCATCTCGGCAAACACATGCGGCGCGACCGCATAAGCCGCCCCGTTGGCGCAATCCACCGCGATTTTCAAACCGGCCAACGAGCGGCTCGGCGGCAATGTCGCCTTGCAAAATTCGATGTATCTTCCTTGTGCGTCTCGCATGCGTTCGGCTTTGCCGAGTTGGCGGGAATCGACGCATTTCATCGGCTCGCGCATCATCGCATCGATGCGCGCGGTTAATGCGTCGCGCAATTTAACCCCGCCGCCCGAAAAAATTTTAACGCCGTTGTCGTAATACGGATTGTGCGATGCGCTAATCGCCACGCCGGCGCAGGCGCGCGCGGTGCGCGTTAGGTAGGCGATGCCCGGCGTCGGCAACGGGCCCAAAAAACACACCCGCACCCCAGCCGCGGAAAACCCGGCTTCGAGCGCGGCTTCGAGTAAATAGCCGGAGACGCGCGTATCCTTGCCAATCAACACTTTTGCGCCGCCGCCGGCATCGCCGCCGAGCACCCGCCCGGCGGCCCAGCCGAGTTTCATTACGGTCTGCGGCGTAATCGGTTCTTCGCCGACCGGCCCGCGGATGCCGTCGGTGCCGAACAACGATTCGCGCATCATAAGCGGCTCAGTTGGACGCGCTTGGATTCAAATCGAGGTCGGATTCATCCAAAGGCGGCGCATCGTCGTCGGCGTTGGCTTTGCCGCTCGGCGGGCTTTCGTCAGACGACGGTGGCGTCGGCTTTTTGCCGCGCATGATTTGCTCGACTTGCGCCGCATCGAGAGTTTCCCATTCCAACAGCGCAGCCGCCATCACTTCGATTTTGGCGCGGTTGGTTTCGATGAGGTCGCGCGCGCGGCGATATTGTTCCTTGATGATGCGCGACACTTCGCTCTCGACCTTCTCGGCGGTCTCCGGGCTGAGATTGCGTTGCGACGCCATCTCGCGCCCGAGAAACACTTCGTGGCTGTTGTCGCCATAGACGCGCGGCCCCATTAAATCGCTCATGCCCCAACGCGCCACCATGTTGTGCGCCATCTCGGTCGCCTGTTCGAAATCATTGGATGCGCCGGTGGTCATCTGCCCCATGAACACTTCCTCGGCGATGCGTCCGCCCATCAGCACGGCGATGCGCGCCAGCAGAAACTCGCGGTTGTGGCTGTATCTATCCTCTTCGGGCAGTTGCATGGTCACGCCCAAGGCGCGCCCGCGCGGGATGATCGTCACCTTGTGCACCGGGTCGGTGTATTCGCTCAAGGCTTTGGCGACCACAGTGTGACCGGATTCGTGATAGGCGGTGTTTTTGCGTTCGTCTTCGGACATCACCACCGACCGCCGCTCGACGCCCATCAGCACTTTATCTTTGGCTTTTTCGAATTGCGCCATGCCGACTCGCTTATGGTTTTCGCGCGCCGCAAACAACGCCGCTTCGTTGATGAGATTCGCCAAATCGGCGCCGGAGAATCCCGGCGTGCCGCGCGCGATAATCGCCGCATCGATGTCCGAATCCAACGGCACTTTGCGCATGTGCACTTTCAATATCGCTTCGCGCCCGCGGATATCCGGCAACGGCACATGCACTTGACGGTCAAATCGCCCGGGGCGCAACAACGCCGGGTCGAGCACATCCGGGCGGTTGGTGGCGGCGATGACGATGACGCCTTCGCCGGCTTCGAAGCCGTCCATCTCGACCAGCAATTGGTTTAAGGTTTGTTCGCGTTCGTCATGCCCGCCGCCCAAGCCGGCGCCGCGTTGCCGACCGACCGCGTCAATTTCGTCGATGAAGATGATGCACGGCGAATTTTTCTTCGCCTGTTGAAACATATCGCGCACCCGCGAAGCGCCGACGCCGACAAACATCTCGACAAAATCCGAGCCGGATATCGTAAAAAACGGCACTTTGGCTTCGCCGGCAATCGCTTTGGCCAGCAATGTTTTGCCGGTGCCCGGGCTGCCGGTCATCAACACGCCGCGCGGAATCCGCCCGCCGAGTTTTTGGAATCGCGCCGGCTCGCTGAGGAACTCGACCAATTCGCCGACCTCTTCCTTGGCTTCGTCGACGCCGGCGACATCGGCGAAGGTGACCTGATTTTTGTCTTCGGTCAACAGCCGCGCCTTGGATTTGCCAAAACTAAACGCGCCGCCGCCGCGTCCGCCGCCTTGCATTTGCCGCATAAAGAAAATCCACACGCCAATCAACAAGAGAATCGGAAACGAACTGATGAGCAAATGCACCAGCAACGATGTCTCCTCCTCTTTTTTGGCTTTGATTTTGACGCCGTTGGTGTACAAATCGTCGACCAGTTTGGGGTCGTACGGCGCATAGGTGATGAACGATTCGCCGCCGTGAGTCGCGCCGCGAATCACATCATCGGAGATTTCCACTTCGGCAATGTTGCCTTGTTGGACGTGGCTCAAGAAGGTCGAGTAGTCGATTTCACTGCCGTCGGCGTCGTCGGTGCTGACGAAATTCTTAAACACCGACATCAGCACCATGGCAATGAACAACCACAGCAAAATGTTTTTGGTCATGTTGGGCATCAGTTACGGGAGAAGGGGTTAACGCCGACGGTGCAATAACGGTTTCAGTGCAACGACGGCGGCTTTGACAACGCGCAATGCAGGCGCGATGAATAGGCGGGTTGGTGAGTATACGCCAAAACCGACCGTTTTTGCTATGTCGTTTGTGCGCGATGTCCGCGCGCCAGCAAATACGCCTCTTTGGAACGCGCGCGCGATGCATCCGGCTTAACTTGGCGCACCTCATTAAAATGCGCGGCAAACATCGCGCGTATCGCCGGCGCCAACTCGCCGCCAAACAACTTGGTCAGCAACACCCCGCCATCGCGCAATTGCTGCGCGCAAAATTCCGCCAACGCACGCTGCAATCGCGCGCCATGCGCTTGGTCGGCGTCGCGCACACCGCTAATATTGGGCGCCATATCGGATAAAACAAGGTCGGCTTTGCGCCCATCGAGCGCATCGACGATTTGCGCAATCACCGCCGGCTCGGTGAAATCGCCGCAAATAAAATGCAATTTGGCAAGCGGCTCAGTCGCGCGCATATCGACGCCGATAATCGCATCGCGCGCACCAAGCCGCGATTGCGCATATTGCGACCAACCGCCGGGCGCGCAACCCAATTCGACAATGCGCATGTTGGGGCGAATCAAACGATGCTTTTGGTCGATTTGCTGAAGTTTAAACGCCGACCGCGCGCGATAGCCGCAGGCGCGTGCGGCATCAAAGTAATAATCGCGGCGATGTGATGGTGTGCGGGACGGGGGTGGGGATTTTTTCAATATACGATGTGGGAGTGTGTGGCGGGTGTGGATAATGCGAGATGGCAGTGTACATTACCCATGCGCAAAAAAGCCCGCCGTGTCGTTAAGACAACGGCAGGCGCGTTACGATTGTAACTGTGTCGACAGTGGTCGACACTTGTCACCGCATTAAAACTTCACCTCCCCTTGCAACAACACGCGCCGTTCATCCGCATCGTCGTTGCCATGCCGACGTTCGCCGGTGAGGTTGACATCGAAATATCGATGCGGCGACCAATCGACGCCGAGGCGATAAGTGTCGTCTGCGGCATCAACGAACGGTGCAACCAATCCGCTCGCGCTTTGGATGCCGTACGACAATCGCGTTTCGGTGCGCCATTGGTATGCGGTGCTGTCGTTTTTGCTTTCGACAATATCATCGAACGAATCGGCATCCCACACGCGACCGAATTCGCCTTGAGATTCGCCATAACTTGGGCGCACGCGCAACGACAAGCCCTGCCCGTCATCGCCGCCGCTGATGCGCAAATTGGTATACGCGCCCCACTCGCGATAATCTTTGCGCCCGAATAAACCATGCATAGCCGCTTCGATAGTCGCGCGTTGTCCGCGGTAATTCCAGCCGATTGTCGTTTCCATTGCCGCACGGCGGCTTTCGCCATCGCCACTATCGCGGCGCATGCCGGCTTCGAAGAACGCGGTTTGGTTGGCGGTGAACAGCGGCACGTTTGAAGTGAGATAAATGTTTTCCCATCTCGCCAATGCGCGCACCGAGTTTGTGCTGAGGTTTTGCGCCCGCAAACCGAAGTCGTCGTTGCCTTCGATATCGATGTCGGCGATTTGCGCTTCGGCGCGCAATTGCAAACCGGATTCGATTTGCATGCCGGCGCCGACGCCGAGTGAGTTGAGGCTAAGGTCGCTTTTGATTGCGTCGCCGCCTTTTTCGGTGACGGTCATCTCGCCTTCGCCAAAACCGATGCTCGCCCAATAATCGACTTCGCCGAATTTACGATTGATGTACGGATGCAATGCGGTCAACGAAACTTCGTATTTGCCCTCTTCGAGGTTGCCTTGCGCGTCTGTCGTTTTGTAATCGATGTCCGCATCGCTTTTCGATACGGCGACGCCGATTAAATTCTCGCCAACCTTAAAATCCACGCCAAGATGCAAGCCGCTAACATCGCCGCTCCAATCGACCGCATCGACATCGCCATCGAGTTCGCGCATTTGCGTACTGCCCCAAATCGCCCCGACGTTTGCATTGCTCGGCAATGATGCGAATGGCAACACGAATCGGCTGTTGGTGAGCAATGCGTTGTTGTCGTCCGCATCATCCGCCACCGCTTTTGCGTAATTCGCCAATGCGGTTTGCGGCGTTTGCCCGCCTATCAACGCAAGCGGCGTCGCAATGTTGGCGACGGCGATGCGTTCGGTAATCGCAGCCAAGGTGCTGCCGACTACGGTGGCGGCAATTTTGCTGATGACTTCTTCATTCACCGGCGCAAGTTCTTCGCCGCCGCCTCGTGCTTTGAGCACGATGTTTTGCGTGGCGACTCGAGTTTGCGCGCCAACGGAGTAGGTGGCGGTGAAGGTATAACTCAACACTGTATCGCCCTCGACGACAAACTCTTTGGCGATGCTGAACGTGTTTGTGGCGGCACTATACGTTAACCCTTCCTCATTCGGCATCGGGGCGATGGCGTAGGCGACCGTGCCGGCACCGGCGGCGACAGTTAATTCATCGCTTAAATCAAAACTTTGCGCTTCGCCCGAGCGGAATTGCAAGGTGCGTTCATCGCTTGCGAATTTCAGCGGGATGATGTGCAAGGTAAATGCATCGCTTGCCGTTGCACCGTTGGCGTCTACAACGTTGTAGGTCGGCATCATTGTCAAGCCGCCCGCCGTTGCGACGGTCAATGCACCTTCAATCGCGCGAGTGGCCGGGTTAAAAGTCAACCCGCCGACCAAACTGCCGTCTGTGATGGAATAGGTATAAGGTGCGCGCCCTTGCATTGCCACCGGCAATTCCAATGAATCGCCGACGGTGAAAGTATTGTCTTCAACCATGACTGTCACTGCACCACCGACCGTCACGTCCAATCGCAAAGTGGCGGTTGCACCGAGAGGGTCGGCGGCGGTGATGAGGTAAGCGCCTGCATCGGCGCCGCCGATCGAAGCGGCTGCGGTTACTTCGCCGCTGTCTGCGTCTATCGACAATGCCGCCACTACCCCGCTGTCAGTGCGGCTGAGCGAATACGTCAACTCACCCTTAAACCCGCCGGTTGCGGGCGAGGAAAATGTACCGCTGGTGCCTGCGGTGAAATTTGCCGACGCTTGCGTTGTACTAAACGCCGGGGCGGGGGCGACATATAACGTTAAGGTGAAAGTGCCCATGCCGTTGGCGTCCGTTGCGATGCGCGTATAGGAAAACGCACCCGCTTGCGTCGGGCTGCCGCTGACAACTTGTCGCAAGTCGCTCGAACTCACATTGGTAGCGCTTAACCCAGTAGCCGTCAGATTGCTTCCGTCGGGGTTGGGGGCGCGATAAGTCGGCGGCGTGCTGCTGTTGCCGCTGGCCAACGGCAAAGTTAATGCATCGCCGCTTGCGCTTTTCATGTCATTGATGCTGTAAATCGGATGATTTTGGGTGTAGGTGGCGACAATGGCCGACGGGCTGAAGACCGGGGCGTCTACGATGGCGATGTTGAAGACAACTTGCGTGGAGACCGTGCCGAAACTGTCGGTGACTTTATAGGTGACTGGCACCCCCGCCGCCGTTGACGACGGTGCGGTGCCGGCTAAAGTGCGCGTGGATGCGGCGAAGGTGATGCCGGTGGGCAAGTTGCCGTCCAATTCATAAGTGGCGTCGCCGACTATGTTGGTGGCTTGCGGCAACTGTTCGTTGACCGTTTGGTTAACCTTAAAATTGATATCGCCTTGCGCCAACGCCAATACGGCGCGCACATCAATCTTCGTGGCTTGCGTTGTGATTGCGCCGTTTTTATCGCGCACATGGTAATTCAGCGAATGCACCATCGCCGCCATTGGCGTGCCGGTTAACATCCGCGTACCGGCGTCGAAGGCGAAGCCGTTTACATTGTTGAACGCCGTGTCGCCGTAAACCGAACTTGCGCCGGCGGTCAATTTGTAGGTCAACGGCGTTGCCGCACCTGCGATTACCGCCGGCAATTCCGTCGCTGCAATCGTCGTGCCTGCGCGGAAGGTGTAGCCGGCGGTTAAAGCCGTTACATCGCCGGCGGCGAATGTCGGCTTCGCCAGTATCGTTATGGTAAGCCCTTGGCTTGCCGTTTGTTGCGTTGGGCTGGAGTCGGTTGCGGTGAAACTGATTGCAATCACGCCTCCTGCGGTGACGCCGGTGGTGGCGCCGCTATAACGCAATTCGCTCCCGCTGTTGGTGATGGACCCAGGCACGGTGTCGGTTGCGCCGTTGCCCAATGAATACGCCTTCGTGCTATACCCGCCGGTTGCCGCCGGCAACATCACCATGCCCGCCGTGCCGATGGTGAATGAAACGCCGGGAGTCGTCGGCAAGGTTAACGCCGCACTCACCGAAACATCGAAATTCACCGTCGCCGTCACGCCGTTAATATCCGTGGCGGTCAAGATGTAAGCACCCGAGTCGGCGGTGGCAATCGAACCGGTTGCGGTTAATAAGCCGGAGTCATTCACCGACAATGCCGCCGGCACAGTGCTGCCGCCGGTGCGGCTGAGCGAATACGTCAACGCACCCGCCCCGCCGCTTGCGGTGATTAATTGCGAAGTGCCCGCCGTGCTGTCAATGAAATGCACTCGCGATTGCGATGCACTAAACGCCGGCGCGGCGGCGACATGTAACGTTAAGGTGAAAGTGCCTATGCCATAGGTGTCCGTTGCGATGCGCACATACGAAAACACACCCGCTTGCGTCGGGCTGCCGCTGACAACTTGTCGCAAGTCGCTCGCGCTCACATTGGCAACGCTTAACCCAGAAGTCGACAGATTGCTTCCGTCGGGGTTGGGGGCGCCATAAGTCGGCGTGCCGCTGGCGGTTGCCGCCGGCAAAGTCAATGCATCGCCGGCGCTGCTGGCGGCATCGCCGGTGTTGTAAATCGCACTGCCTACGGTGTAGGTGGCGAGAATGGTCGACGGGCTGAAGACCGGGGCGTCTACGATGGCGATGTTGAAGGTAACTTCTTTGAAGGTGCCGTCGAAATCATCGGTGACTTTGTAGGTAATCGCCACCCCCGCCGCCGTTGTCGACGGTGCTGTGCCGCCTAAAGTGTGCGTGGCGGCATCGAAGGTGATGCCGGTGGGCAAGGTGCCGGCCACTGTATAGGCGGCGGTGCCGACTACATTGCTGGCTTCCGCCAACTGCATGCTGTACCCCGTTGTGCCGTTTTTGATGTTGATATCACCTTGCGCCAACGCCAATACGGCGCGCACATCAATCTTCGTGGCTTGCGTTGTGGTTGCGCCGTTTTTATCGCGCACATGATAATGCAGCGAATGCACCATCGCCGCGGTTGGCGTACCGGATAAAACGCGCGTGCCGGCGGTGAATACGATGTTGTTGGCGGCGAAATCCCCGCTGGTGTAAGCCGCGCCGGTGGTCAATTTATAAGTGAACGGCGTTGCACCTGCGGTGGTTGATTCAGGCAATTCCGTATTCGCCGCAATCGCCGTGCCTGCGCGGAAGGTGTAGCCGTTGGTTAATGTCGTTACATCGGCGGCGGCGAATACCGGCTTCGCCAACATCATTATGGAAAGCCCTTGGCTTGCCGTTTGCGGCGGGGTGGCGGCGTCGGTTGCGATGAAACTGATTGCAATCGCGCCGGCGGTGGTGGTGCTGCCGTCATAACTCAATTCGCGCACGGTGTTGGTGATGAACGCAGGATTGGCGTCGCTTGCGCCATCGCCCAATGAATACGCCACCGTGCCATACCCGCCGGTTGCCGCCGGCAACATCGCCGTGCCCGCCGTGCCGATGGTGAATGAAACGACGGGAACCGTCGGCAATGCCAATGCCGCACTCACCGAAACATCGAAATTCACCGTCGCCGTCACGCCGTTAATATCCGTGGCGGTCAAAGTGTACTCGCCCGTGTCGGCGGCGGCTATCGAACCGGTTGCGGTTAACAAGGCCGCGGAATCCACCGTCAAATGCCCCGGCACAGTGCCGCTTGTGCGGCTGAGCGAATACACCAACGCCCCCGCACCATTGGCGGCGGTGATTAATTGGGCAGTGCCCGCCGTGCTGTCAATGAAATGCACTCGCGATTGCGTTCTGTTGCCAAACGACGGCGCGGCGGCGACCTGTAACGTTAAGGAGAAAGTGCCCATGCCGATGTCGTCCGCGGCGATGCGCGTATAGGAAAACGCACCCGCTTGCGTCGGGCTGCCGCTGATAACTTGTCGCAAGTCGGTCGAACTCACATCGGCAACGCTTAACCCATTCGGCAGACTGTTGGTGGCGAGGACGGAATAATTCGGCGTGCCGCCGGCGGTTGCCGCCGGCAAAGTCAATAAATCGCCGGAGTTGCTGGCACTGCCGCCGGTGTTGTAAATCGCACTGCCTACGGTGTAGGTGGCGAGGATGGTCGACGGGTCGAAGGCCGGGGCGTCTACGATGGCGATGTTGAAGACAACTTGCGCGGAGACGGGGCCGAAACTGTCGGTGACTTTGTAGGTGACTTGCACCCCCGCCGCCGCTGTCGCCGGTGCGTTGCCGGATAAAGTGCGATTCGACGTGTTGAAGGCGAGGGTGCCGGGCAAGGTGCCGGTCAATTCATAATTGGCGTTGCCGACTACATTGCCGGCTACCGGCAACTGCATGCTGAACCCTGTTGTGCCGGTTTTGATGTTGATATCGTCTTGCGCCAATGTCAATGCACCGCGCACATCAATCTTCGTGGCTTGCGTTGTGGTTGCGCCGTTTTTATCGCGCACATGGTAATTCAGCGCATGCACCATCGCCGCGGTTGGCGTGCCGGATAATGCGCGCGTACCGGCGGTGAAGACGATGCTGTTGGCACTGAACGCCGCGGCGCTGTAAGCCGAACTTGCGCCGGCGGTCAATTTGTAGGTCAACGGCGTTGCCGCACCTGCGGCGACCGCCGGCAATGCCGTCGCCGTAATCGCCGTGTTGACGCGGAAGGTGTAGCCGGCGGTTAAAGCCGTTACATCGGCGGCGGCGAATGCCGGCTTCGCCAACATCGTTATGGAAAGCCCCTGGCTTGCCGTTTGCGTCGGGGTGGCGGTGTCGGTTGCGGTGAAACTGATTGCAATCGCGCCTACGGAGACGCCGGTGGTCGCGCCGCTATAACGCAATTCGAGCGCGTTGTTGGTGATGAACCCCGGCACGGTATCGCTTGCGCTTGCGCCGACGCCCAATGAATACACCGGCGCGCCAAACCCGCCGGTTGCCGCCGGCAACATCACCGTGCTCGCCATGCCGATGGTGAATGAAACGCCGGGAACCGTCGGCAAGGTCAATGCCGTACTCACCGTCACAGTGAAAGTCACCGTCGCCGTTACGCCGTTAATATCCGTGGCGGTCAAGATGTATTCGCCGCTGTCGCCGTCGGCTATCGAACCGCTTGCGGTTAACAAGGCGGTGGAATCCACCGACAATGCCGCCGACACAGCGGTGCCGTCGGTGCGGCTGAGCGAATACGCCAACGCCCCCGCCCCGTCGCTTGCGGTGATTAATTGCGAAGTGCCAGCCGTGTTGACAACGAAATGCACTTGCGATTGCGTGCCGCTAAACGACGGCTCGGCGGCGACATGTAAAGTCAAGGTGAAAGTGCCTTCACCGTTGCTGTCCATTGCGATGCGCGTATAGGAAAACGCCCCCGCTTGCGTCGGGCTGCCGCTGACAACTTGTCGCAAGTCGCTCGCGCTCACATTGGCAACGCTTAACCCAGAATCCGCCAGATTGTTGTCGGCGTGGACGGAATAATTCGGCGTGCCGCCGGCGGTGGCTTCCGGCAAAGTCAATGCATCGCCGCTCATGCTAACCCCATCGGCGGTGTTGTAAATCGCACTGCCTACGGTGTAGGTGGCGAGAATGGTCGACGGGTCGAATGCCGGGGCGTCTACGATGGCGATGTTGAAGACAACTTGCGTCGAGGTGCCGTCAAAATCATCGGTGACTTTATAGGTGACTGGCACCCCCGCCGCCGCTGTCGACGGTGCGGTGCCGGATAAAGTGCGATTCGATGTGTTGAAGGCGAGGTCGCCGGGCAAGTTGCCGTCCAATTCATACACAGCGGTGCCGACTACATTGGCGGCTTGCGGCAACTGCAGGCTGACCACTTCGTTGACATTGAAATTTAAATTGCCCTGCGCCAATGTCAATGCACCGCGCACATCAATCATCGTGGCTTGCGATGTGATTGCGCCGTTTTTATCGCGCACATGGTAATTCAGCGCATGCACCATCGCCGCGGTTGGCGTGCCGGATAATGCGCGCGTACCGGCGGTGAAGACGATGCTGTTGGCGCTGAACGCCGCGGCGCTGTAAGCCGAACTTGCGCCGGCGGTCAATTTGTAGGTCAACGGCGTTGCCGCACCTGCGGCGACCGCCGGCAATTCCGTCGCCGTAATCGCCGTGTTGACGCGGAAGGTGTAGCCGGTGGTCAAGGTCGTTACATCGCCGGCGGCGAATGCCGGCTTCGCTAACATCGTTATGGAAAACCCCTGGCTTACCGTTTGCGTCGGGGTGGCGGTGTCGGTTGCGGCGAAACTGATTGCAATCGCGCCGACGGTGACGCCGGTGGTGCTGCCGTCATAACTCAATTCGTGCGAACTGTTGATGGTGATATGCCCCGGCACGTTGTCGCTTACGCCGTTGCCCAAGGAATACATCAACGTGCCAAAACCGCCGCTTGCCACCGGCAACATCGCCGTGCTCGCCGTGCCGATGGTGAATGAGACATCGGTGACGGACGGCAAGGTCAACGCCGCACTCACCGTCACAACGAAATTCACCGTCGCCGTTACGCCGTTAATATCCGTGGCGGTCAAGGTGTATTCGCCGCTGTCGGCGGCGACTATCGCATTGGTTGCGCTTAACAAGGCGTTGGAATCCACCGTCAAATGCCCCGGTACACTGCCGCTTGTGCGGCTGAGCGAATACGCCAACGCCCCCGCCCCGTCGCTTGCGGTGATTAATTGCGAAGTGCCGACCGTGCCGACAACGAAATGCACTTGCGATTGCGTTGTACTAAACATCGGTGCGGCGGCGATATGTAACGTTAAGGTGAAAGTGCCCATGCCGTTGGTGTCCGTGGCGGTGCGCGTATAGGAAAACGCCCCCACTTGCGTCGGGCTGCCGCTGATGACTGGCTTCGCAACGGTTGCATCGTCAACGCTTAACCCGCCCGGCAAACTGTTGTCGAGTTCGGCATAAGCCAGCGTACCGCCGGCGCCGGTGGCCTCCGGCAAGGTTAACAAATCGCCGCTTGTGCTGGCGGTATCGCCGGTGTTGTAAATCGCACTGCCTACGGTATAGGTGGCGAGGAGGGTAGACGGGCTGAAGGTCGGGGCGTCTACGATGGCGATGTTGAAGACAACTTGTGCGGAAGTGTCGTCAAAACCATCGTCGACTTTGTAGGTAATCGCCACCCCCGCCGCCGCTGTCGCCGGTGCGGTGCCGGATAAAGTGCGATTCGACGCGTTGAAGGCAAGGCTGCCGGGCAAGGTGCCGGTCAATGAATAAGTGGCGTCGCCGACTACATTGGTCGCTTCCGGCAACTGCATGCTGAACGCTGTGCCGGCTTTGATGTTGATATCGCCTTGCGCCAACGTCAACCCGCCTATCACATAAATGTTCGCGGGGCTTGAGCCGACTGCGCCGTTTTTATCGCGCGCATGATAATTCAGTGCATGCGCCATCGCCGTCGTTGGCGTGCCGGATAAGGTGCGCGTGCCGGCGGTGAAGGCGATGTTGTTGGCGCTGAACGCCGTGTCGCCGTAAGCCGAACTTGCGCCGGCGGTTAATTTGTAGGTGAGCGGCGTTGCACTTCGGAGGGCGGATGCTTCAGGCAATACCGTCGCCGCAATCGCCGCACCTGCGCGGAAAGTGTAGCCGGTGGACAGTGTCGTTACATCGGCGGCGGCGAATGTCGGCGGGAGCAACATCGACACAATAAAATTGTCGTGTTTGGTTTGTGCGGTTGGGCTGCCGCCGTCGGTGACCAGGAAACTGAGTAAAACCCCGGTGTGGTTGGTGGCATCGCCGTTGTAACGCAATATGCCAATGTCGTTGGTGCCGTCGTTTTCGTTGATGACCGAGAGATACGCCGGCACGGGGTCATCGCCGGCGACTATCGAATACACCAACGGGGCATACCCGCCGCTTGCCGTCGGCATCGTTACATCACCCGTCGTGCCGATGGTGAAGGAAACACCGAGCACATTCGGCAAGGTCAACACCGTACTAACCGAAACATTGAAATTCACCGTCGCCGTCGCCCCGTTAATATCCGTGGCGGTCAAGGTGTACTCGCCGCTGTCGGCGACAGCTATCGAACCGGTTGCGGTTAACAAGGCGGCGGAATCCACCGTCAAATGCCCCGGCACAGTGCCGCTTGTGCGGCTGAGCGAATACGCCAACGCCCCCGCACCGCCGGTGGCGGTGATTAATTGCGAAGTCCCCGCCGTGCCGACAACAAAATGCACTCGGTCTTGATTGCCAAAAGTCGGCGCCGCCGCCACAATCGCCGTCCAAATAAAGGTGCTTTCGCCAACGCTATCCGTCGCCGTGCGCGAATAGGTGAACGCCCCAACCACCGATGGCGTGCCTTTAATCTGCACTCGGTTGTCGCTCAAAGCGGTGTCGGCCACCCCGGTCGGCAAATTATCGATGTCGATGGCGTAAGTCGGCGTGCCGCTGCCGCCGGTTGCCGCCGGCAAGGTTAATTCGTCATTGCTACTGGTGACGCCGTCGCCATCGGTGAACAGGTTATGGTTTTGCGTGTAGGTGACGGAAACAGCCGCCGGCGAGAAGGCGGGTTTCTCGACGACGCTGACATTGAACATCACCGGTGCGGTTGTATTGTCAAATGGGTCATAAGCGGTGTAGGTAATCGCTTCCGCCGCCACCGCCGCCATTGCCGCCACATCACCGCTGATGATTCGCGTCGCCGGGTCAAAGGCGATTCCGCCGGGCAGGGTGCCGGTGAGGTTGTAGGTGACCACGCCAATCGTGTTGGTCGCTTCGGGCAATTGGAGGCTGATGCCGGTTTGCCCAACGGCAAAATTCTGGTCGTCAACCGCCGCCAAACTTAATGCGCCAATCACGGAAATGCTCGTGGCTTGCGATGCGGTTGCGCCGTTTTTATCGCGCACGTGATAGCGCAATTGATGCGTTGCCGCCGTCGTTGGCGTGCCGGATAAAACGCGCGTGCCGGCGGTGAAGGCGATGTTGTTGGTGCCGCTGAATGCCGTGCCGTCGTAGTTCGAACTTGCGCCGGTGGTGAGGTAATAGGTGAACGGCGTTGCACCGGCGACGGTTGATTCAGGCAATGCCAGATTCGCCGCAATCGCCGCACCGACGCGGAAGGTGTAGCCGGTGGTTAAGGTCGTTACATCGCCGGCGGCGAATGTTGGCGGCGACAACATCGTTATGGACAACCCCGCGTTTGCCGTTTGCGGCGTTGGGCTGGTGTCGGTTGCGATGAAACTGATTGCAATCGCGCCTGCGGAGACGCCGGTGGTGGCGCCGCTGTAACTCAATTCGCGCGTGCTGTTGGTGATGAACGCAGGCACGCTGTCGCTTGCGCTTGCGCCGTCGCCCAAGGAGTACACCGGCGTGCCAAACCCGCCGCTTGCCGCCGGCAATGTAACAACGCCCGAAGTGCCGATGGTGAACGAGACGCCGGGAACCGTCGGCAAGGTCAACACCGCACTCACCGCAATCTCAAAAGTCACCGTCGCCGTTGCGCCGTTCGTGTCCGTGGCGGTTACGATGTAATCCGCCGTATGCGCCGTCGCTGCGGTGGTTGCGCTTATTAAGCCGCTTGCCGAGTCAATCGACAACCCGGTTAACGCCGCACTATCTTGACGGGCAATGCTATAGGTCAAAGCCCCGAAACCGCCGGTGGCGGCGGTTATTTGCGAAGTGTCGGCGATGCCGACGATGAAATGCACTCGGTCTTGATTGCCAAAAGTCGGTTCCGCCGCAACAATCCCGCTCCAAGTAAAAGTATCCCCGCCATTGCCGTCAATCGCCGAGCGGGAATAGGTAAACGCCCCGGTCACCGTTGGCGTGCCTTTAATCTCCACTCGTTCGTCGCCCAAAACGGTTGCGGCCACCCCGCTCGGCAAGTTACTGAGGACGGTGGCATAGGTGATGGGCGAAACGCCGTTGTTTGCCGCCGGCAAGGTTAAGGCGTCACTGGTGCTAATGCTGCCGTCGGCGTTGGTGAAGCGATTATGGTTTTGCGTGTAGGTGATGGAAACATCCGCCGGGAAGTTCGGTATGTCGACGACGCTTAAATTGAAGCCAAAGGTTGCGCTTGCATTGTTGGCGTCGGTGGCGATATAGGTGACATCGACGCCGGCGTTAAGCGCAGTCGGCGTGCCGCTAATGGTTGCCGGCGTGTTGCCGCTGATGGCGGTGTAGGTTATCCCGGCGGTTATTTCGCCGCCGCCGGTGATGGCTACGCCGGCGGCGGTGAGGGTGTAATTCACCGTCGCTTGTCCGCCGCTGGCATTGCCGAGCGTGATGTTTGTCAAATCGCCGACTAAGATGCTTTGGTCACTCGGGTTGGCGGCGGCGGCGAAACTTAATGCGGCGGCGACTTGTATGGTTAAGGTGAAAGTGCCTACACCGTTGGCATCGGTGGCGGTGCGGGTATACGAAAACGCCCCAGTTTCCGTCGGGCTGCCGCTTATCACTTGTCGCAAATCGCTGCTGCTCACATCGGCAACGCTTAACCCGGCCGGCAGACTGTTATCGAGGACGGCGTAAACCGGCGTGCCGACGACGCCGCTTGCCGCCGGCAAAGTTAACGCATCGCCGTCTGCGCTGAGGGCATCTCGGCTGCTGTAGTTCGGCTGGTTTTGCGTGTAGGTGGCGGCGAAGTTTGCCGGGAAGGTCGGCTTATCGACGACGCTTAAATTGAAGCCGAAGGTTACCATTGCATTGTTGGCGTCCGTGGCGATATAGGTGACATCGACGCCGGTGGCGTCAAGCGCAGTCGGCGTGCCGCTAATCGTTGCCGCCGTCCCGCCGTTTTCGGCGGAGTAGGTCATGCCGACGAGCACTTCGTTGCCGTTGGTGACGGCTGTGCCGTCCACGCTAAACGCATACATATATGGGGCTTTGCCGCCTTCGACATTGCCGAGGGTTATCGACGATACGCTCGTCGTCAGCACCGCTTGGTCGCCCGGGTTTGCGCCGTCGGGGAATGCCAACGCCGGCGGCGGTTGCACGGTGATGGTGAATTCGAATGCTGGGCGTACGGCGCCAGCCGTGTCAAAGGCTTGGTATCGAATCACAGTGTCGCCCACCGCAGTCGGCGTGCCGGTTATCTTTCCCGGCGCCGGCGGCGTGACGGTTGCGATGGTGTAGGTCAGTCCGGGGGCAACTTCGTTGCCGTCGGTTATCCTGGAGCCGCCTGCGTTCAAATCATAAAATACCAATCCTTGCCAATTTACAGAATCGCCAAGAGTGATGTCGGTTGCGACTTCGCCCACGGTTAATGTCGTATCGCCCGGGTTTGCGCCGTCTGGGAATACAAACGCCGACGGCTGCACGGTGATGGTGAATGTGAATGCTACGCTGTGAGAATTGTCGCCGAGGTCGACGGCGATGTATTCAATCACAGTGTCGCCAATCGCAACCGGCACGCCGATTATCTTTGCCGGCGTCGACGAGTCGACGCGGGCGGAGTAGGTCAGTCCGAGGGCCACTTCGTTGCCGTCGGTGATGACGTTGTCGCCCACTTTAATCTGATAAACCAACGTTCCCACACTATTTTCGGCATCGCCAAGAATGATGTTGGCTGCGTCTGTGCTCACGGTTAATGTCGTATCGCCCGGGTTTGCGCCGGCGGGGAATGCCAACGGCGCCGCCTGCACGGTGATGGTGAATGTGAATGCTACGGTGGGCAAGCCGGCGCCTTCGAGGTCGGTGGCGGAGTATTCAATCACAATGTCGCCCGCCGCAATCGGCGTGCCGCTTATCTTTGCCGGCGTCATGCCGCCGGCGGCGGTGTAGGTCAATCCGGTGGCCACTTCTTTGCCGTTGTCTATGGCACTGTCGCCCACTTTAACCTGATAACCAATCTGCCCCACACCATTTTCGGCATTGCCCAGAATGATGTCGGTTGCGGCTGTGCCCGCAGTTAATGTCGTATCGCTCGGGTTTGCGCCGTCTGGGAATGCAAACACCGCCGGCGGCGGCAACACATGCAAACTAACCTGTAATATCGCCGACTCTGTGCCGTCTGCGTTAGACGCCACTACCTGCACAACGGCTGGGGTTAAGCCGCTGAGCGGCGTGGAAGTCGTGCTGGAAATCACAATCGGCAGCGTGGCTTCAGCCGTGCCGCTATCGACAGCGGAATGCGTAAACCCATTGGCGGTGATGGTGTCAGTATCGAGAATGGTGGAAGCCACATCGCCGGTGGCGGCTGGAATCGTTACCATGGAGGCGATGCCTTGTGTAAAGGTGAAAGCGATGGACGACTCCGCAAATGCCGGCGGTGGCAACGCCGCCGCTTCGACGGTGATGGTGAATGTGAATGCTGCGATGTCGACTAAGTCGGTGGCTTGATAGTCAATCACATAGTCGCCCGCCGTAGTCGGCGTGCCGCTTATCTTTGCCGGCGTCGATGCGTCTACTCGGGCGCTGTAGATGAGTCCGCTTCCGACGGCAATGGCGGCGCCGTCGCCGAACTGCGTGCCGTCTGCGTTAAAAACATAAATGACAGTAGCGGTAGCGGCATTTTCGGCATCGCCAAGAATGATGTCGCCTGCGGCTACGCCCACGGTTAATGTCGTATCGCCCGGGTTTGCGCTGTCGGGGAATCCAAATACCGGCGTTTCCGTCGGCGCCTCCGCCAGCACGACGATTTGGAATACAACGTTGCCGTCAGAGTAATCTGCGTTTACCCAATAATAATTGTATGCACCGCTGTCGGCTACCGCTATCGCAGTCGTACTGCGCAATTCGAGGGTGGACCGGTCATACACCAATGAACTTGGAATGGCTCCCCCATTCTGACGGGTTAATGTGGTGTCGTCATCAGTTGCAGTCCCCCCGGCGGGCTCGGCTAAAGTGACGATGGTTACCACTCCGGCGACAAAAGTTAAATCGGGTTGGTCGGGTGCTTGCGCCTTCGCCTGCCCGGCAACGCCGAGCATCAACAAGCCAAACAACAAAGAAATGTTAAGTAAGCGTTTCATCACACACCTCGAATTTTATCAATATGGATAAAAACCCGCCGCCGAAGCGACGAGCCGAAGCACAATAATTTGGACATGCGGATTTTGCACACCCATACTTGCCGTGTCAATGAAAAAAAGAAAATGAAAATAAATTAAATAAAACAAAATTGCCGCATACCCCCTAAAAAATTAACCCAAAAAACGCGGACGCAAGTTGTGTGGGGGGAAATGCTTGTGTTGGGGGGAATGGTATGCGCTGCGCTTGCCTTTCACTTTTCACCACACAACAACTTAACAAATGCCCAACCCCGCCGCCGACAATGTCGTCTCCGTCAAACTTTAACCGTCAACACCGCCAAAAAAGCGCATCGATTGTGCGTTATGCCACATTTTTTATGCGCACAAACGACAATAATGCGCACACATAGCCCGAAGCGGTTTTTACCCCCCGACTTCGTGCTAAACTCCCATCATACTCCCGCCCCGCAAGGCGCTTAACCCAATGGCAAAACTCTACGACAAAGACGACCCTAATCAGGTCAAAGAAGATCAAGCCCCTTACGGCGCCGCCGCCGTCGCCGAACCCATCGGCGCCGATGACCCGTCGCCGGCGGCGGTGCATGGGCGGGTGGTGCGCTTGGAAACTAATGCGCATCACAATGCCACCAAAAGGGATGCGGCGCACTTGGAAGGCAAAATCGACGAAGCCAAAGCCGAAGCCAAAGCCGGCAACGCCCGCTTGGAAGGCAAGGTCGACGAAGCCAAAGCCGAACTGAAAGGCGACATCAAAGAAGCCAAAGCCGAAGCCAAAACCGACAACGCCGAACTGAGCGGCAAAATCGACGAAGCCAAAGCCGAAAGCAAAGCCGGTATCGCCGAAGTGAAAGGCGACATCAAAGAAGCCAAAGCCGAAGCCAAAACCGATAATGCCGAACTGAGCGGCAAAATCGACACCGTCTACACCGAACTGAGCGGCGAAATCAAAGAAGCCAAAGCCGAGGCCAAAGCCGACAATGCCGAACTGAGCGGCAAAATCGACGAAGCCAAAGCCGAAGCCAAAGCCGACAAAGCCGAACTGAGCGGCAAAATCGACGAAGCCAAAGCCGAGGCCAAAGCCGATAATGCCGAATTGAGCAACGAAATCGCCGAAGTGAAAGGCGCAATCAAAGAAGCCAAAGCCGAAGCCAAAGCCGGCATCGCCGAAGTGAAAGCCGAAATCAAAGAAGCCAAAGCCGAGGCCAAAGCCGACAATGCTGAAGTGAAAGCCGAAAACGCATGGAATAGAAAACTGCAGTACGCAATCCTTGCGTTTCTCGTTGTCGAGTTTGCCGAAGACAACCAAACCATCGCGAACATCATCAACTTCATCGCCAATTTTTTCCGATAAGTTGGCAAAACACCGCCGCCGGCGACAAAAAAACCCGCCCAACACATCGGGCGGGTTTTTTTACGCCGGCACGGCGATGGGCTCCTCGAAATAATCGTTGCCGACGAGTTCCATTTATTTGCCTTTACTCTTGGCGGTTTTGTTGGGCTGCGTTTTACGCGCGGATTGGGTTTTGTTTGTGGCTTGGTTCTTGCTCGCAGATTTATTCGCGCTTGCGGATTTGCCCGCGCCTTTGGCTTTGCTCGCAACGACGCCTGCAGGTTTACCCGCAGTGTTGGGCGCGCCTTTCGCTTGCCCTTTAACTTTGGCGATTTTGGATTCAGCGCCGGATTCGCTTTTGGATTCGGATTCGGATGAATCACCGGCATCGACTTGCGACTTCGCATGTTTGGCGTCTTTACCGTCTTTGCCATCTTTGACGGCGTCTTTGACAGCGTCTTTACCGTCTTTGCCATCTTTAACGGCATCTTTGACGACCTCTTTATCGTCGGCTTTATCCGCGCGTTTTGCGCCGCGCGCATCCGCCGGCGCCGGTTGTTCGCTCGGCGCGGATTCGATGTCGCGACCGACCAATTGCACATAGGCCATCGGCGCATTGTCGCCGGCGCGATTGCCGCATTTTAAGATGCGCAAATAACCGCCCGGACGGTCGGCAAAATGCGGCGCCAACTCATCGAACAACTTGCCGACAATCGCGCGATTGCGCAGCCGCGCAAACGCGATGCGCCGATTGGCGACGCTGGCGGTTTTGGCCAGGGTAATCAACGGCTCGGCGACGCGGCGCAATTCTTTTGCCTTGGGTAGCGTGGTTTTGATGCGTTCATAATCGAATAACGACGCCGCCATGTTGGCGAACATCGCCTTGCGATGCGCCGAAGTGCGCCCCAACCGCCGCCCGGTTTTTCGATGGCGCATGGTTAAATCCCGCCGCTCGCGTCGTCGCGTTTGGTTATCAGCGACGCCGGCGGCCAATGCTCGATTTTTTGCCCGAGCGAAAGTTCCATCTCGCCCAGCACATCCTTAATTTCGGTCAGCGATTTCTTGCCGAGATTCGGCGTCTTCAACAATTCGGTTTCGGTGCGAATCACCAAATCGCCGATGTAATAAATCCCCTCGGCTTTGAGACAATTCGCCGAGCGCACGGTCAATTCCAATTCATCGACCGGGCGCAACAAACGCGGGTCGACTTCGGGCTCTTCATGCGCACGGCTGTATTCCATCGCCTCTTCGAGATTGACGAACACCGAGATTTGATTGTGCAGCAAGGTCGCGGCGCGTTGTATCGCATCTTGCGCATCCAGCGAACCGTTGGATTGGATGTCAATCACCAACCTATCCAAATCGGTGCGCTGCCCAACCCGCGCGGCTTCGACCTCATAGGCGATTTTGTGAATCGGGCTGAACGATGCATCGAGATAAATCACCCCGACCGGGCGCGATTCATCGGGTTCCTGCAGGCGGCTTTCGGCGGTTTGATAACCGCGTCCGCGGCGCACGGTGAATTCCATTTTCAATGCGGCGTTTTTCGAAAGCGTCGCAATTAAATGATTCGGGTCGACCACGTCAATGTCGTCGACCAATTCGATGTCGGCCGCGGTTACCGTGCAGGTGCCGGTTTTCGGGCCGGTTTTATCGATGCGCAACTTAACTTCGTCTCGGGTGTGCATGCGCAACGCCAAACTTTTTAAGTTCATCAGGATGTCGATGACATCCTCCTGCACGCCGTCCAGCGTCGAGTATTCATGCAGCACACCGTCAATGCGCACTTCGGTCACCGCACAACCGGGCATCGACGACAGCAAAATGCGCCGCAACGCATTGCCGAGCGTATGCCCAAAGCCGCGCTCGAGCGGCTCGATGGTGACGCGCGAATGCCGCTCGTCGATGTTTTTGGCTTCCACCAAACGCGGCTTGAGAAAATCAATGGTCGAATCTTGCATCTTGTCCTCGCAGTGCGATGAGCGTAAACGACTGAAACAATCGGCGCGCGATTGCTATTTGGAATAAAGCGCAACCACCAGCGCTTCGTTGATGTCCGGCGGCAAATCGGCGCGTTCCGGCAGCGAGCGAAACCGCCCTTTGACCGCCTTGATGTCGACCTCGACCCACTGCACAAAACCGATTTGTTCGTTGATTTCCAGCGCCGATTTAATGCGCAACTGGACTTTGCTTTTGTCGACAATCTCGACCTCATCGCCCGGCTGAACGCGATACGACGCGACATTGACCTTGCGCCCGTTGACCATCACCGATTTATGGCTGACCAATTGGCGCGACTCGGCGCGGGTGACGCCAAAGCCCATTCGATAGACGACGTTGTCGAGCCGCGACTCGAGCAACTGCAAAAGATTCAAGCCGGTCGAGCCGGAAATGCGCGCGGCTTCCTTGTAATAGCCGCGAAACTGTTTTTCCAACACGCCGTACATGCGGCGCAGTTTTTGCTTCTCGCGCAGTTGCACGCCGTATACAGTGGTGCGCGGACGGCGCGCCGACGGCTTAACGCCGGGCACGCGGTCGAATTTGCATTTTGCGTCGATGCTGCGCGCCGGACTTTTTAAAAACAAATCCGTCGATTCGCGCCGCGCGAGTTTGCAGGTTGGGCCGGTGTATCTTGCCATGTCAGTCGGTCAAGTCGATGAAGTTGGGGTTTCAGTTGTGCGCGCGCCTTAGACGCGGCGGCGTTTCGGCGGACGACAGCCGTTGTGCGGAATCGGCGTAATATCCGATATCGAATGAATCTCGAACCCCAGCGCATTAAGCGAACGCACTGCGGATTCGCGCCCCGGGCCGGGGCCTTTGATTTTGACCTCGAGTTGCTTTACGCCCATCTCTTGCGCGCGCCGTCCGCAACTTTCGGCGGCGGTTTGCGCGGCAAACGGCGTACTCTTGCGCGAGCCTTTAAAGCCCGAATTGCCGGCCGAAGCCCAGCACAAGGTGTCGCCGTGGCGGTCCGAGATGGTGATAATCGTGTTGTTGAAGGTCGCGTGGATGTGCGCGATGCCTTCGGTGACATGCTTGCGCGCCTTGGTCGGGCGCTTGGCTTTGCCGGATGCGTTCTTTGCCATTTGCGAATTAGGTTCGGTTAATAATGTCGGTAATAATTTCGATACTGTCGATACTGTCGAATTAATGCATTGACGGATGCGTCAATGGTGGCGTATTTGTCGATAGTCTCGTATTCGTGTCGTATTTAAAATGAGTCGGGTTTCGATGCGCGGGCTTCGATGCGTCGCCGCGCGCCGTATTCATTTCGCAATGGTAGCGATGGTTTAAATGTCGAATATCGATAACGCGCGATTATTTCTTGACCGCGCGACGCGGCCCCTTGCGGGTGCGCGCATTGGTTTTGGTGCGTTGCCCGTTGACCGGCAAACCGCGCCGATGCCGCAAGCCGCGATACACGCCCAAATCCATCAATCGCTTGATGTTCATCGACACTTCGCGGCGCAAATCGCCCTCGACCGCATAGCGGGTGACCTGCGCGCGCAATCGTTCGGATTGCGCATCGTCCAAATCGCGCACCTTGACGTTCGGCGCAACGCCGGCGTCGGCGCAGATTTTGCGCGCGGTCGTGCGACCGACGCCGTAAATCGCGGTCAGCCCGATTTCTATGTGCTTGTGATTCGGCAAGTTAATGCCGGCAATTCGCGCCATCGTATTAACCCAAACGCCGCTCGGGCGTGCTTAAACCAAACCAGCCAACAGTCGCACCAACGCCGCGCAGATAAACGCGGGCATCGGCGCGTAAAAAACGCGCAAGTATACCGCAAAAACCGCATCGGCGCAACATTTAGCCCTGCCGTTGTTTGTGGCGCGGATCGGTGCAAATCACCCGCACAACGCGATTTCGCCGAATAATCTTGCAGTTTCGGCACATTTTCTTGACGGAAGCCCGCACTTTCATTGCACTGTCCTCAATGATTGGTTAACGAAAACAAAAAACGGAACTGGAAAATCACGCTTAGCGAATGCCTTGCGGCCGCGCCAGCGATGATTTTTTCAGGATGCTCTCATATTGGCGCGACATCAGATGCGACTGCACCTGCGCGATTAAATCCATCGTCACCACGACGATAATCAAAAGCGAAGTGCCGCCGAAATAAAACGGCACGCTCCACTGCACGATGAGAAACTCGGGAATCAAACACACAAAGGTGATGTAAATCGCCCCGACCAAGGTTAACTTGGACACCACGCCGTCGATGTATTTTGCGCTTTGCGCGCCCGGGCGAATGCCGGGGATGAACGCGCCGGAGCGTTTTAAATTGTCGGCGATGTCGTTGGGGTTGAACACCATTGCGGTGTAAAAGAAGCAGAAAAACACAATCATGCCGCCGTATAAAAGGGTATACACCGGTTGCCCGGGCTGCAGTGTCGTGGCCATGTCGCGCAGCCAGCCCATCCCTTCGGCCTGCCCAAACCAACTGCCGAGGCTGGCCGGGAAGAGGATTAAACTCGATGCAAAAATCGGCGGGATGACGCCGGCCATGTTGAGTTTCAGCGGCAGGTGGCTGCTTTGCCCGGCCATCATCTTCCGCCCTTGCTGACGTTTGGCGTAGTTGACCGTGATGCGCCGTTGACCGCGTTCGACGAATACGACGAAATAAGTAACCGCGACCGCCCCGACAAACAACGCCAGCACGCCTATCGGCGAAAACGCGCCGGTGCGCGCCAACTCCAAGGTGCCGGCGACCGCCGACGGCAAGCCGGCGACAATCGAGCCGAAGATAATCAGCGAGATGCCGTTGCCGATGCCGCGTTCGGAAATCTGTTCGCCCAGCCACACCAAAAACATCGTGCCGGCGACCAAGGTTGCCGCGGTGGTGATTTTGAAGCCGATGCCGGGAATCAGAATCACCGGGTTGCCGCCGATTTGCTGGCTTTCGACGGCGACGGCGATGCCCAGCCCCTGAAACAACGCCAGCACCACGGTGAAATACCGCGTGTATTGGGTGATTTTGCGCCGCCCGGCTTCGCCCTCTTTTTTAAGTTGCTCGAGTTGCGGCACCACCGCGCTCATCATCTGCATGATAATCGACGCCGAAATGTACGGCATCACGCCAAGCGCAAGCACCGACAGCCGACTGAGCGCGCCGCCGGAAAACATATTGAACACCTGCACGATCGACCCTTTGGTTTGTTCGAACAACGCCGCCAACGCGGTCGGGTCGACGCCCGGCACCGGCACATGCGCGCCGATGCGAAACACCACCATCGCGCCGAGCACGAATAAGATGCGCTGTTTTAACTCGGACAAATTGCCGAACAGCCCCGGGGTTAATGCGCCTTGCGCCATAATCGATTACGCCTCTTTCTCGGGTTTGGATGCGCGCTTCGATACACGCTCGGATGCGGGTTTTTTTACCAACTTGCCCGCGGGTTTGGTTTGCGATGGGGCGACTGCGTCTTCGACCTTGCCGCCGGCTTTTTCAATCGCCGCGCGCGCGCCGCGGGTTGCGCCGAGCCCGCGCACGGTAACCGCGCGGTCAATCGCGCCGGATAAAATCACCTTGGCGCGGTCGATGTGCGCGCCGAGCACGCCGGCGCGTTTGAGCGATTCCAAATCGGCGACATCACCGTCGACTTTCGCCAACGAATGCAGGCGCACTTCAGCCGCGTGGCGATTGACCGCCGAGCGAAAGCCGCGCTTTGGCAGCCTGCGTTGCAACGGCATCTGCCCGCCTTCGAAGCCGACTTTGTGATAGCCGCCGGAGCGCGATTTCTGCCCCTTGTCGCCGCGCCCGGCGGTGCCGCCGCTGCCTGAGCCGCGTCCGCGCGCGACTCGTTTGCGCGCGCGCTTGGCGCCGACCGCCGGTTTAAGTGTGTTCAATCGCATTGTCTTTTTGCGCCCAAGGCGTTGGTTAAATTCATCGCACAGTTCATCGCAACGTTAATCGAACAGTACACCGCACAGTATGTCGCACAGTGCACGCCGCAACCGCGCGACTTCGAAATGTCACTTGCCGAAACGTTGCTAACGGAAACGTCACTTCGACTCCCCGCCCGGCTCGCATTTGAGCATATAGGCGATTTTGTTAATCATGCCGCGGTTTTGCGGCGTGTCGGCGACTTCGACGCGTTGATGCATGCGCCGCAAGCCAAGCCCGCGCGCACAGGCGCGGTGTTTTTTCAACCGCCCGTGCAAACTGCGCACCAAGGTTACTTGCACTGTTTTGTCCGCCATCATCGTCGCCGGTTAAGTCGCTCGTTTAAATGTTAATGAATCGTTAAAGTTAACTTGGAAAATTAACACGCGTGCATCGAGACGCATCACAATAAAGCGTGAATAAAGTTCGAATGTAGTTCGAATGTAGTTCGAATGTAGTTCGAATAAAGTTCGAGTTAAGAAAGTTCGAGTGAAGTTCGAATCAACGCGTCACTTGCCGCGCTTAATTTCATCGACCGTCTTGCCGCGTTTGGCCGCGATGTATTTCGCCCCGCGCATCGCGCGCAACGCCGCAATCGTCGCGCGCGTGACATTGACCGGATTGGTCGTGCCGATGACTTTGGCCAGCACGTTTTGCACGCCGAGCACTTCGAACACCGCGCGCATTGCGCCGCCGGCGATGATGCCGGTGCCTTCCGATGCCGGGCGCAACATCACCCGCGCGGCGCCGTGCCGGCCGCTCATCGGATATTGAAGCGTTTTGCCTTTGAGTTGCGCGCGAAACATGTTGCGGCGCGCGTCATCCATCGCCTTTTGCACGGCGACCGGCACTTCGCGCGCTTTGCCGCGCCCCATGCCGACGCGCCCGGCGCCGTCGCCGACCACGGTCAACGCCGAAAAGCCAAAGATGCGCCCGCCTTTGACAACCTTGGAAACGCGCCTGACGTTAATCAGTTGCTCTTTGAAGTTGTCTTTGCGCGTCGCATCGCGCTCTCTTGGTTTTGCCATCGTCTCGTCGGTTAAAACCGCAACGGTTAAGGTTAACGTTAAAGGTTAAGGGAAAAGGGAAAAGTTAAAACTTCAATCCGCCGCCGCGCGCGGCTTCGGCGAACGCCTTGACGCGCCCGTGATAGCGAAACCCCGAGCGGTCAAACGCGACCTGTTCGATGCCGGCGGCTTTGGCTTTGTCGGCCAATATCTTGCCCAAGGCGTCGGCCGCGGCGGTGTTGCCGCCGTTGGGGTGTTGCTTGCGAAACTCGGCGTCCAATGTGGTCGCCGCAGCCAGCACTTTATCGCCGCTCGGCGCGATGACCTGCGCGTAAAAATGGCGCGGCGTGCGATGCACCGTCAATCGATGCGCGCTCAAGCGGCGAATGTGTGCGCGCGCACGAGCGGCGCGGCGCAAGCGGGATTGTTTTTTGCCTTTTGTCATCGTCGGGTCGTGTGCGGTTACTTTTTCTTCGCCTGTTTGCGGCGCACGTGTTCATCGGCGTGGCGAATGCCCTTGCCTTTATACGGCTCGGGCGGGCGATAAGCGCGAATCTCGGCAGCGACTTGCCCGACCTTCTGTTTATCGGCGCCGCGCACGATGATTTCGGTCTGGCTTGGCGTTTCAATCTTGATGCCTGCCGGCGCTTGATACACGACCGGATGGGAAAAGCCGAGCGTTAAATTTAATTTGTCGCCTTGCGCCTGCGCGCGATAGCCGACGCCGACAATCGTCAGGCGTTTTTCGAAGCCTTGACTGACGCCGTAAATCAGGTTGTACACCAAAGTGCGCGCGGTGCCCGACATCGCCGCGCCGCGCGGGTGGGTTGGCTGCGCGTGAATCCGCAGCGTGTTGTCTTGTTGCTCGACGCGCACGCCCGGCAACAGCGGCAACCGCCCCTCGCCTTTGGGGCCTTTGGCGTTGACCGCAGCGTCGGTGATGTTCACCTCGACGCCGCCGGGCAGTTCAATCGGCAATTTTGCAATGCGCGACATAATCGTTTAACTCAATTCAATTCAATTCAGTACAGTTCAATTTAACTTAATTCACTTAACTTCGTTTAATTCAAATCGCAACTCAATTTAATTTAACAAAGTTTTAATTTAACAAGTTAATGTTAACGATGACGTTAACCGTAACCATGCGCAATTAACAATGCTCAATTAAGTTTCAATTAAGTTTCGAGACAATCAGTTGACCGATGCGGTTAAAGCGCAATCAAAACACCGTGCACAACACTTCGCCGCCCACTTGACGGCGGCGCGCCGATTTATCGGTCATCACGCCTTTGGAGGTCGAAATCAACGCCACCCCCAACCCGTTGCGCACCGACGGCAATTCGTCGCTGCGCGCATAAATGCGACAGCCCGGACGGCTGACGCGGATAATCTCTTCAATCACCGAAGCGCCTTCAAAATACTTCAGTTGCACTTCGAGCGTTTTGTGCACATCGCCGTCGCGCTCGGCGAAATCGGCGATATAGCCTTCATCGCGCAACACTTCGGCAATCGCCGATTTGATGCGCGACGCCGGCATCGACACGCTGGTTTGCTTGGCGCGCGAACCGTTGCGGATGCGCGTCAACATATCGGCGATGGGGTCGGACATGCTCATGGTGTCACCAACTGGATTTAACCACGCCCGGCGCTTCGCCGCGCATAATCACTTCGCGCAGTTTGTTGCGACACAGGCCGAATTTGCGGAAATAACCGTGCGGTCGCCCGGTCAGCGCGCATCGATTGCGTTGGCGCGATTTGCTCGAATCGCGCGGCAATTTTTGCAGGGCAATCATCGCCGCCCACTGGTCGTCGGCCGCGACATGCGGCTTTGACACGGTGGTCGTTAATTTTTTGCGCCGCTCGGCGTATTTTCGCGCCAGTTTGCGGCGGCGATGCTCGCGGGCAACGTTGGATTTTCGCGCCATTGTCGTTATGCCTTCAAGGGAAAATTAAACGCGCGCAACAACGCCTTGGCCTGCTCGTCGTTTTGCGCCGTGGTGGTGATGCATACATCGAGTCCGCGCAACGCATCCACGCGGTCGTAATCGATTTCCGGAAACACGATTTGTTCCTTGATGCCGAATGAAAAATTGCCGCGCCCGTCGAACGACCGCTCGGGCAAGCCGCGAAAATCGCGCACGCGCGGAATCGCGATGTTAATCAGCCGATCCAAAAATTCATACATGCGGTCGCGCCGCAGGGTTACCTTCGCGCCAATCGGCCAGCCTTGACGAATCTTAAACGCCGCTTCGGATTTGCTCGCGAGAGTCACAATCGCCTTCTGCCCGCTGATGCGCCGCAAATCATCGCACGCCGACTGCAACACGCTTTTATTCGCGGTCGCTTCGCCGAGACCCATGTTGAGCGTAATCTTGCTGATGCGCGGGGTTTGCATCGGGCTTTTCAGCCCAAACTGCGCGCGCAACGCCGGCTCAATCTCGCGGTCAAACTGTTGTTTCAATCGTGACATGTTCAGGTTTCAATGAAATTCAATCGTTGCAATTAAAATTAACTTAACCGGTTAATTTAATTGACTCAAGTTAATGGATTAATCCAGGCCTTAGGCGAGGTCGACGATTTCGCCGTTCGAGCGGAAATACCGCACCTTGCGGCCGTCTTCGAGCGTTTTATAGCCAATCCGCTCGCCTTTGCCGGTCGCCGGGTTCACCAACGCCAAGTTGGACAAATTAATCGGCGCCTCTTTTTCGATGATGCCGCCGGCTTCGCCGCTTTGCGGATTGCCGCGCGTGTGCCGCTTGACCAAGTTGACGTTGTCAACCAGCGCGCGGCGTTGACCGCGCTTGCCGATGACAACGCGCAACACACTGCCGCGCTTGCCCTTGTCGCGCCCGGCAAGCACCACGACATCGTCGCCTTTTTTGATTCGCTGCATGTGCAAACTCAAATGGTTAATGAATGCATGATTAATGAATGCAAATGGCAACCGCCACATTGCGCCTATAACACTTCCGGCGCAAGCGAGATGATGCGCATAAACTTCTCGGAGCGCAATTCGCGCGTCACCGGGCCGAAGATGCGCGTGCCGACCGGCTGATGGCTGGCGTTAAGCAACACCGCCGAATTGCGGTCGAAGCGAATCAGCGAGCCGTCGGCGCGACGCACGCCGTGCCGAGTGCGCACGATGACCGCATCATACACGTCGCCCTTTTTGACGCGGCTGTTTGGCAGCGCCTCTTTGACGGTGATTTTGATGACGTCGCCGATGCCGGCATACCGCCGCTTCGAGCCGCCGAGCACCTTGATGCACATCACCCGCTTCGCGCCGCTGTTGTCGGCGACCGAAAGCATTGTCTGCATTTGAATCATTGTAACACTCCCCGCATCAGGCGGCTTTGCGCACGACCTTAACCAGTCGCCAGCGCTTAAGTTTGGACAACGGCCGGCACGACTCAATCAATACGCTGTCGCCGGGTTGGCATTCGTTCTGTTCATCGTGCGCATGCACTTTGGTCGAGCGGCGAATGTATTTTTTGTACAACGGATGCTTAATCTTGCGCTCGATTAACACCGTAATCGTCTTGTCGGCGCGCGCACCGACGACTTCGCCGCGCAAGGAACGCGCGCGCGACGCGCTTGCGCCGCTCACCGCAACCTCGCCGGCGGCTTTGTTGACCGCGTGGTTTACCGCTTCGTTCATTGCGTCATTCATCGTCGGCTTTCGCCCGTTGGTTTAATATCGTCTTGATGCGCGCGATGTCTTTTTTGACTTCGCCGAAGCGCATCGGATTGGCGAGTTGTCCGGCGCCGCGCTGCATGCGCAGGTTAAACTGTTCGCGCCGCAACTCGATGAGTTCGCGGTTGAGTTCTTCGACGCTTTTGGCGCGCCATTCGGAGGCTTTCATCGCCTATCCCTCCTGACGCCGCGCGAAAGTGGTGCGCACCGGCAATTTTGCGCTCGCCAGACGAAACGCCTCGCGCGCGACCGACTCCGAGATGCCTTCAATCTCATACAGCATCGCGCCGGGTTTAATCAGCGCAACCCAGTATTCCGGATTGCCCTTGCCTTTGCCCATGCGCACTTCGAGCGGTTTTTTCGACACCGGCTTGTCCGGGAACACGCGAATCCACATGCGCCCGCCGCGTTTAACATGGCGGGTGATGGCGCGCCGCGCCGCTTCAATCTGCCGCGCGGTCAAGCGCCCGCGACCGGCCGACTGCAGGCCGTATTCGCCGAAACTGACGCGATTGCCGCGCGTCGCCAGGCCGCGATTGCGGCCCTTTTGCTGCTTGCGAAACTTGGTGCGTTTGGGTTGCAACATAATCGTTTATCCGCCTGCGCTCGGTTGCTCGGCGCCGACCTCAGTCGACGGTTCGGGGGCATACACTTCGCCCTTAAAAATCCACACCTTGACGCCGATGATGCCGTAGGTGGTGTGCGCTTCATGCACGCCGTAATCGATGTCGGCGCGCAGGGTGTGCAGCGGCACGCGCCCTTCGCGATACCATTCGGTGCGCGCAATCTCCGCGCCGTTCAATCGCCCGGCCAGCATCACCTTGACGCCTTCGGCGCCGAGCCGCATCGAGTTTTGCACCGCGCGCTTCATTGCGCGGCGAAACATAATGCGCTTTTCCAATTGCTGACAGATGTTCTCGGCGACCAGTTTGGCGTCGAGTTCCGGCTTGCGAATTTCCTCGACCGCCACCTGCACCGGCAAGCCGCTCATTTTAATTAATTCGCCGCGCAGGCGCTCGATGTCCTCGCCCTTTTTGCCGATGACGATGCCGGGACGCGCGGTAAAAATCGTCACGTTAAGATTCTGCGACGGGCGGTCGATGACGATGCGGCTGAGCGCGGCGTTGGCCAGCCGGCGCGTGATGAACGCGCGGATTTTTAAATCCGCGGCCAACGTCTCGGCGTAGCCGCCCTTTTCGGCGTACCACTTGGCGTTCCACTCGCGAATCACGCCGAGGCGAAAGCCGTTTGGATGAACTTTTTGTCCCATTGGTCGTATGCTCGTAATATGCGTAGGCGCGTTATTTTTTGGCGCGCGGTTCGTCGGTGACGCCGACGGTGATGTGACAACCGCGCTTCAAAATGCGCGCACCGCGCCCTTTGGCGCGCGCGCGAAATCGCTTCAAGGTCGGCGCTTGGTCGACCATGGCGCGGTCCACCCACAACTCATCGATATCCGCGCCTTCGTTGTGTTCGGCGTTGGCGATGGCAGAGTCGAGCGCCTTTTTGACCGGCACCGCGCCTTTTTTATCGCTGAACTTTAAAATCTCCAGCGCCTTGTCGACCGGCAACGCGCGAATCTGGTCAACCACCAGACGGCATTTTTGCGGCGACAGCCGAATGTATTTGGCAATCGATTTGGCTCGCATGACGGACACTCGTTTAAGTACGTTGGTAAGGTTGTGGGTTGATGGGATGGGCGCGATAAGGCGAATAAGCGAACTTATTTAACCTTTTTGCCGGCCGCATGCCCGCGATAGGTGCGCGTCGGCGCAAACTCGCCGAGTTTATGCCCGACCATGTTTTCGCTAATCAGCACCGGCAGATGACGCCGCCCGTCGTGCACCGCAATCGTCAAACCGACAAATTCGGGCATGATCATCGAGCGGCGCGACCAGGTTTTAATCGGCTTGCGCGACGATTCGCCGCGCGCCTTTTCGACCTTCGCCCACAGGTGATGGTCGACAAACGGGCCTTTTTTAATCGAACGCGGCATTTATTTTCTCCGCCGGCGCACAATCATGTTGGCGGTGCGCTTGTTGGAACGGGTGCGATAGCCCTTGGTCGGCACGCCCCACGGCGACACCGGATGGCGTCCGCCTGAGGTGCGCCCTTCGCCGCCGCCGTGCGGATGGTCGACCGGGTTCATCGCCACGCCGCGCACCGTCGGGCGAATGCCGCGCCAGCGTTTTGCGCCGGCTTTGCCGAGTTTGCCGAGGCTGTGCGCCGAATGCCCGACTTGCCCGAGCGTTGCGCGACAATCCAAATGCACTTTGCGCATCTCGCCGGAACGCAGGCGCAATTGCGCATACGCGCCCTCTTTGCCGACAAACTGCACCGCGGCTCCGGCTGAACGCGCCAACTGCGCGCCCTTGCCGGCTTTGAGTTCGATGCAATGCACCATGCTGCCAACCGGAATTTTGCGCAACGGCATCGCGCAGCCCGGATTAAACGGCGCGGCGTCGCCGGACATCACTTGGTCGCCGGCGCTCAAGCCGCGCACGGCGATGATGTAGCGATATTCGCCGTCGCGATACACCAACAAGGCGATGTGCGCGCTGCGATTCGGGTCGTATTCAATGCGCTTGACGGTCGCGGCGATGCCGTCCTTGTTGCGCTTGAAGTCAATCAATCGATAATGCCGCTTATGCCCGCCGCCGCGATGCCGCACGGTGATGCGCCCGGCGTTGTTGCGCCCGTCAATCGCCTTTTTGGCGCGAGTCAACGGCGCATGCGGCTTGCCTTTATGCAAGCCCGGCGTGGCAACCTTGACCATCCCGCGCCGTCCCGGCGTGGTTGGTTGTTGCTTGATGAGTATGGATTTAATGGCGCTCATGGCGTCGCTCAATCATTCAGTCGTTTGTATTCGGTCGATTAACGGTCGTTAACGGTCGTTTCATTTCGCACGGGTGATTTCGAATGCTTAGGCCGAAGCCATGCCGAGAAAATCAATGTCATGCCCTTCTTGCAGACGCACATAGGCCTTCTTCCAATTGTTGCGTTTGCCCGGGGTGCGCCCGAAGCGTTTGACTTTGCCGCGCACATTGATGACCTGCACGCTTTGCACTTTGACTTCGAACAACAATTCGACCGCCTGCTTGATTTCCTTTTTGCCGGCGTCGACGCGCACCGCAAAGGCAATCTGCCGATTGGCGTCGGCGGCAGCGGTGGTTTTTTCGGAAATCACCGGGCGCAGGATAATCTGATGCAAACGTTCGCTGTGGTTCATTGCAGCGCCTCGTTGATTTTTTGCAGCGCATCGGCGGTCGCGACGATTTTGTCGTGACTGATTAAGGCAACCGGATCAATCCGCGCGCTTTCACACACCGATACGCCGACCAAGTTGCGCGCCGATAATTCAACATTGCGGTCGGCATCGACGACGATGAGCAACGCGCGCTCGGCATCGAGTGCGCGCAAGGTCGCGGCCAGCGTTTTGCTGCTCGGCGCCTCCAACCCCAGCCGGTCGATAACGATGAGGCGTTGCAGACGGTTTAATTCGGACAAAATCGAGCGCATCGCCGCGCGATACATTTTGCGGTTGACCTTTTGCGAAAAGTCGGCATTTTGCGCCGGGAAAGCGACGCCGCCGCCGCGAAACAACGGGCTGCGAATCGTGCCGGCGCGCGCGCGCCCCGAGCCTTTTTGCCGCCACGGCTTGGCGCCGCCGCCGGACACCGCCGCGCGATTTTTTTGTGCGCGCGTGCCGGCGCGCCCGCCGGCGTGATAGGCGACCACGACTTGATGCACCAACGGCTCGTTAAACGCCCCGCCAAACACGGCGTCGGACACTTCCAACTTGCCGCCGCGCGCGCCGCTCGGTGATTGCACTGTTAACTGTTGCGTCATGATATCCGCCGTGCAAATCCACGCCAGGTGGATGAATGAGACGCGCCGGTCATGCGCATGCGCATTGCCGTTGCAGGCGACGCAGCAAGCGACATTGCAATTGGCATTGCAGTCGAAGTTGCCGTCGAAGTTACAGTGACTGTTGACATTGCGATGGTCATTGTTCGATTGATTGCGCTTTGGCTTTGACCGACGGGCGCACAATTACATCGCTGCCGCGCGCGCCGGGAATCGAGCCGCCGATTAACAACAAATTGCGTTCGCGGTCGATGCGAATCACTTCCAGCCCTTGCTGTACGCGCCGACGGTCGCCGAGATGTCCGGCCATTTTCTTGCCCTTAAACACCCGCCCGGGATCCTGCGCATTGCCGATGGAGCCGCCCGAACGATGCGCTTTGGAGTTGCCGTGCGAGGCGCGCCCGCCGCGAAAGCCGTGACGTTTCATTACGCCGGCAAACCCTTTGCCAATGGTGCGTCCGGTCACATCGACCTTTTGCCCTTGGCTGAAAATCTCCACGGTCAATTCGCGCGGCGGTTCGGCCGGCGCATCGTCGAGACGAAATTCCCACACGCCGCGACCGGCGTGCGTGTCGGCTTTGGCAAAATGCCCGCGCATCGCGCCGCTGACCCGCCCGCTGCGCCGCCGCCCGCAGGTGACCTGCACCGCGTGATAGCCGTCGGTGGCGGCGGTTTTGATTTGCGTCACCCGATTGGGCTCGGCTTGAATCACGGTCACCGCGCGCGAAGCGCCCGCGTCGGTGAATACGCGCGTCATGCCGATTTTTTTGCCGATGAGTCCGAGCGCCATGGTCTTGGTCGAGTGGTCGATATTGATGAAGGTAATTAACCCGCGGCCTTTTCGCGCTGCGGTTCGCTGGACAGTTTGATTTCGACATCCACCCCGGCCGCCAAATCGAGTTTCATCAGCGCGTCCACGGTTTTTTCGGTCGGCTCAACAATGTCGAGAATGCGTTTGTGCGTGCGAATCTCGAATTGGTCGCGCGCGGTTTTGTTGGCGTGCGGCGAGCGCAACAGGGTGTATTTCTCAATCCGCGTCGGCAATGGAATCGGCCCCATCACCAACGCGCCGGTGCGCCGCGCGGTCTCGACAATCTCGCGCGCCGAACGGTCGATCGTTTTATGATCGAACGCTTTGAGGCTGATGCGGATTTTTTGATTGTCGACTTTCACGGATAATTCCGACGGTTAATTGGAGTCAATGAATGGGCGTGGACGATGCGAGCGGCGATTACTTAATCACCTTGGAAACAACGCCCGCGCCAACCGTGCGACCGCCTTCGCGAATCGCAAAACGCAAGCCTTCTTCCATCGCTATCGGCGCGATTAATTCGGTCACCAAATGCACATTGTCGCCCGGCATCACCATCTCAACATCCTTCGGCAACTCAACCGCGCCGGTCACGTCGGTCGTGCGAAAATAGAACTGCGGACGATAGCCCTTGAAAAACGGCGTGTGACGACCGCCCTCTTCTTTGCTCAAAATGTACACCTCAGACTCAAACTGTGTGTGCGGCGTAATCGAACCCGGCTTCGACAGCACTTGACCGCGCTCAACCTCCTCGCGCTTGGTGCCGCGCAACAAAATGCCAACGTTGTCGCCCGCTTGACCTTCGTCCAGCAATTTGCGAAACATCTCAACACCGGTGCAGGTCGTGTTCGGCGTCTCGCGAATGCCGACAATCGATAAATCATCGCCAACCTTCACAATCCCGCGCTCGATGCGACCGGTCGCCACCGTGCCGCGTCCGGATATCGAAAAGACATCCTCAACCGGCATCAAAAAATCACCATCAGTCGCGCGCTTCGGCTCGGGGATGTAAGTATCCAACGCCTCAGCGAGTTTCAATATCGAACCTTCGCCGAGGTCGGAAGCATCGCCTTCCAACGCCTTCAATGCGCTGCCGATGATTATCGGCGTCTTGTCGCCCGGAAATTCATAACTATCGAGCAACTCGCGCACTTCCATCTCGACCAACTCCAACAATTCCTTGTCGTCAACCATGTCGGCTTTGTTCAAATACACCACAATGTGCGGCACGCCAACTTGGCGCGCCAGCAAAATGTGCTCGCGCGTCTGCGGCATCGGACCATCCGCCGCCGACACCACCAATATCGCGCCGTCCATCTGCGCCGCGCCGGTAATCATGTTCTTGACATAATCCGCGTGCCCCGGACAATCAACATGCGCATAATGCCGCTTGTCGGTTTCATACTCGACATGCGCCGTCGCGATGGTGATGCCGCGCTCGCGCTCCTCAGGCGCATTGTCTATCTCGTCAAACGCCTTGGACTCGCCGCCAAACTTCGACGACAACACTTTCGTCATCGCCGCCGTCAGCGTCGTCTTGCCGTGGTCAACGTGACCTATCGTGCCCACATTGACATGCGGCTTGGTGCGTTCAAATTTTGCTTTGGCCATGGTTATGCTCCGGTTAAAATCAAAAATCGTTAAGTCGATTCGTGAAGGCGATTAAATTGCGATTAATAAAGGATGCGGGCGTTACGCGGCTTTGATGGCTTCGGCCACATTGGTCGGCACCGGCGCGTATTTTTGGAATTCCATCGTGTAGGTGGCGCGCCCTTGGGTGGCCGAACGCAACGACGTGGCATAGCCAAACATTTCCGACAGCGGCACTTCGGCTTTGATGATTTTGCCGCCGGGCGAATCTTCCATCTCTTGAATCATGCCGCGGCGCGACGACAAATCGCCGTTGACGCCGCCCATGTATTCTTCGGGCGTGACCACTTCGACCGCCATCAGCGGCTCGAGCAGTTGCGGTTTGGCGCGCTTGGCCGCTTCCTTAAACGCCAGCATGCCGGCCGCCTTAAAGGCGTGTTCGGAGGAATCGACATCGTGATACGAGCCGTAATACAGCGAGACGCGCACGTCTATCACCGGATAGCCGGCGACCACGCCGGATTGCATCGCTTCGCGCACGCCTTTATCCACCGACGGAATGTATTCGCGCGGGATAACGCCGCCTTTGATTTGATCGACAAACTCATAGCCTTCGCCCAATTCGCGCGGCTCGACGCGGATGAACACATGCCCGTATTGCCCGCGCCCGCCGGTTTGCTTGGCGTATTTGTGTTCCTGCTCGACCTTCTCGGTGATGGTCTCGCGATACGCGACCTGCGGCCGGCCGATGTTGGCATCGACATTAAATTCGCGCTTTAAGCGGTCGATGATAATTTCGAGATGCAGCTCTCCCATGCCGGAGATGATGGTCTGCCCGGATTCTTCATCCGAGTGCACGCGAAACGAAGGGTCTTCCTTGGCCAATTTGCCAAGTGCGACGCCGAGTTTTTCCTGGTCGACTTTGGTTTTCGGTTCGACCGCTTGAGAGATGACCGGGTCGGGGAATTCCATGCGCTCGAGCACAATCTCGGCGTTTTGGTCGCACAGCGTGTCGCCGGTGGTGACGTTTTTAAGCCCGACGGCCGCGGCGATGTCGCCGCTGCGCACTTCTTTGATGTCTTCGCGGTTGTTGGAATGCATCTGCAGAATCCGCCCGATGCGTTCCTTTTTGCCTTTGACCGAGTTGTATACGCTGTCGCCGGAATTAATCTTGCCGGAATACACGCGGAAAAACACCAACTGACCAAAAAACGGGTCGCTCATGATTTTAAAGCCAAGCGCGGCGAACGGCTCATCGTCGTCGGCGCGACGCACCAATTCGGTTTTGCCGTCGCCGCCGATGCCGCCAATCGGCGGCACATCCAGCGGGCTCGGCAGATAATCAATCACCGCATCCAGCATCGCCTGCACGCCCTTGTTTTTAAACGCCGAGCCGCACAACACCGGCACGATTTCGTTTTTAAGCGTGCGCATGCGAATGCCGCGGCAAATGTCATCCGCGTCGAGGTCGCTTTTGTCGAAGTATTTTTCCATCAAGGCTTCGTCGGCTTCAGCCGCCGCCTCGACGAGTTTTTCGCGGTGCGAATCGCAAAGTTCGCGCAGGTGTTCGGGGATGTCGCGCTCTTCGACATTGGCGCCCATCGAGTCGTCATCCCAATACAACGCCTTCATCTTGACCAAATCAATCACGCCTTCGAAATTGTCCTCGGCGCCAATCGGCGCCTGCATCACCACCGGCTTGGCGCCCAAGCGGGTTTCGATTTGCCCGACCACGCGGAAAAAATCGGCGCCGGTGCGGTCCATTTTGTTGACGAAAGCAATGCGCGGCACACGGTATTTGTCGGCTTGCCGCCACACCGTTTCGGATTGCGGCTCGCACCCGCCAACCGCGCAAAACACCGCGACCGCGCCGTCCAACACGCGCAACGAACGCTCGACTTCAATCGTGAAATCGACATGCCCCGGCGTATCGATGATGTTGATGCGATGTTGCGGATATTGACGCTGCATGCCGTGCCAAAAGCAGGTGGTCGCGGCCGAGGTGATGGTGATGCCGCGCTCTTGTTCCTGCTCCATCCAATCCATCACCGCGTTGCCGTCATGCACCTCGCCAATCTTGTGCGACAGGCCGGTGTAAAACAACACGCGCTCAGTGGTCGTGGTCTTGCCGGCGTCGATGTGCGCCATGATGCCGATGTTGCGGTATCGTTCGAGTGGAGTTTGTCGTGCCATTGGGCTGAGCGGATGGTGTGGCGTTGCGTTAAGTCGCGTTGGGGAATGGGTTGATGGGTTAATGAATGTGCGTTAAGTTGCGTTAATTAAATGAGTAATGACTCGAGTGATGATTCGAATAGTGATTCGGATAATGATTCGTCAAAATGCGGATTCGCTCGGCAAGATAATAATGAAGTCGCGCCTTAAAAGCGGTAATGGGAAAACGCTTTATTCGCTTCCGCCATCTTGTGCGTGTCTTCGCGTTTTTTAAACGCATTGCCGCGCTCTTCGGCGGCGTCCTGCAGTTCGCCGGCCAGTCGTGCGGTCATCGATTGCTCGTTGCGCTTGCGCGCCGCTTCAATCAGCCAGCGCATCGCCAGCGCCAACTGCCGATTCGGGCGCACCTCGACCGGCACCTGATAGGTCGCGCCGCCGACTCGACGGCTTTTGACCTCGACGCCGGGGCTGACTTTTTCAATCGCCGCAGTGAAGGTCTCGACCGGATCCTTCTTGCTACGCGTCTTGATGATGTCGAGCGCGTCGTACAAGATCTTTTCGGCGATGGATTTTTTGCCGTTGAGCATCATGATGTTGATAAATTTGGCGATGGTCCGATCCTTGTATTTCGGGTCGGGCAGGATGTCGCGCTTCGGTATTTCGCGGCGGCGCGGCATTAGGATTTCGGGCGCTTGGCGCCGTATTTGGAGCGACCTTGACGCCGGTCGGCAACCCCGGAAGTATCCAGCGCACCGCGCACCGTGTGATAGCGCACACCGGGCAAATCCTTGACTCGCCCGCCGCGCAACAGCACCACCGAGTGCTCTTGTAAATTGTGCCCTTCGCCGCCGATGTAGGTGGTCACCTCAAAGCCGTTGGTCAGCCGCACGCGCGCCACTTTGCGCAACGCCGAATTCGGTTTTTTCGGCGTCGTCGTGTATACGCGCGTGCACACCCCGCGTTTCTGCGGGCAGGCTTGCAACGCCGGCACGTTGGACTTTTTCACCTGTCGCGCGCGCGGATTGCGCACCAATTGGTTCAAGGTCGGCATCGGTTGTTCCGGGTTTTGCGTTGCGATGAATTCATCACGGTCATAACGGCATAATCAGTAAAAAATCAATAACGCACGGGCGGAATGCCGTATGCGTAAAAAGGCGGCGATTTTACGGCGTTTTTTCGAATCTGTCAAGATATATCGACAATAAAGCCCGCCAAAACGCAAAAAAGCCCAAAATCGGCGGTAAAAATGCAGCCGACTTCAACAAATTGCAACAAACTGCGATTGCGAACGACAACTGCGGAGATATTTGTCGCTCGATATAACGACTATCGATGCCAAGAAAGCGGCGTGCAACCGGCATCAGCACAATCGACATCGGCGACTTACAACGCCGCCAATTTTGACCAATGCGTCGCCGGCAATGGCAATGACGTAGCAATAACGTGGCAATAACGTGGCAATGACGATGACGATGACGATGACAATGGCGGTGGCAATGACGATAAAAGCGGCGAGGTCGGCGACGATGACGGCGGCGACTGTGGCAACTGTTTTCGCCGCACCGCATGATAATTTCACTTCACGGTGATTTTTTGCGGCGAATGCACCTCGATGCCGCCACCCGCGCAACCGCTTTGCCTATGCCGCGATTGCCTGCGCCGCGATTAATTGACTTCGACCGCTATTTCGCCGCCACCGCCTATTTGGTTTGGTCGCGCGATTCGCCGCCGTCGAGCGGCGTGGCTTTCATTAATTCGCCAATCTCACGGTCTTTTTCCACGCTTTCGAGCCGCCGCCGACGGCGGTCTTCGTGATAGGCGCGCCCGGTGCCGGCCGGGATTAAGCGCCCGACAATGACGTTTTCCTTCAAGCCGCGCAAGGTATCGACGCGCCCGCGCACCGCCGCATCGGTCAACACGCGCGTGGTCTCCTGAAACGACGCCGCCGAGATGAATGATTCGGTGGTCAGCGACGCTTTGGTGATGCCCAACAACATCGGCTCGAATTTCGCCGCGGTTTTTTCTTGTGCGCGCAAGACGTCGTTGTAATCCAACGCAATCGATTTTTCGACCGGCATATCAGCCAGATAACCGCTGTCACCCGGCTCGGTGATGCGCACCTTGCGCAACATTTGGCGCACGATGACTTCGATGTGCTTGTCGTTAATCTTCACGCCCTGCAGTTGATAAACACCCTGCACTTCCTCGACCAAATAATCGGCAAGCGCGGCGACGCCGCGGTATTTCAAAATGTCGGCGGCAACCGGCGAGCCGTCGACGATGACTTCGCCGCGTTCGACATGCTGCCCTTCGAGCACCGCGATTTGCAGGGTTTTCGGAATCAATTCGCTGTGTTCCGCGCCGCCTTCGCCGGTAATCACCAGACGATTTTTGCTCTTGGTTTCATTGCCAAACGACACGATGCCGGTGGCTTCGGCGAGAATCTGCGCATCCTTCGGGCGCCGCGCCTCGAACAATTCGATGACGCGCGGCATGCCGCCGGTGATGTCCAGCGATTTAATTTCCACCGGCACTTCGACCAACGTATCGCCGGCGTTGCGCCCTTGCCCGTGCGCCGCGACAATAACCGAACCGCTCGGCGCCGCGTAACTAAACGGCAACGGCGCCACCAACGGCTGCCCTTTTTTGACCTTGTCGCCGTCTTTGACCAGCAGGTCGCGGCGGCGGTCGTCCGACACTTCGAACTCGTCGGCTTTGTCTTTGGCTTTGCGCCCTTTGGTGACGATTTCGGCGATTTCGCCGCCTTTGGTTTTTTCGATGCGCAAGGTGATGGGTTGACGGCGCATCTTGTCCAAATGCCGCTTGGCTTTTTCCTTAAATTTCGGGTCGCTCATCAGCGCGTGCACTTCATCGTCGTATTGCGCATGCGTGTCGGCGTCAATCTCGCGTTTTTTCAAATCGCGGTTGACGTCTTTGCGCGCCAATTTTTCGGTTTCTTCATCGGCGTTCAGCCCGACGCGACGGTCGACGATGCGCACCACGCCGGCGTTCTTGGCGACAATCGCCGGGCTTTGGTGGCGATTTGCGTTTTTGACGCGCAGTTTCGGCAACATTTCATGCGCCAATTGTTCCTTGACGCTGTAGCCGACTTTGCCGGTCGCTTCGTCCTCCTGCACGATGACGGTGGCCGACTCTTCGCCGACCAACTCCATGCCTTGGGGCAATGCGATGCCTTTGTCTTCGACTTGTTGTTCGCCGACATTAAAGTTAACGAACTCGACCTCGCCGTCAAACTCAGCCAACACCGGGCGCACATGCGGTTTCCACTCGGCGACGATCTGCCCTTCATCGACAGCCGCGCCGTCATCGACCTGCAGATTCGCGCCGTACGGCAGTTTGTGGCGTTCGCGCTCGACTTTGTTGGCGTCGAGAACGATTAACTCGGCGTTGCGCGCGGTCACAATGCGTTTGCCGGCGGAATTTTCGGAGAGTTCAACATCCGACCATTGCACTGCGCCGAAAGTTTTGACTTCGATGTGGCCTAAGCGCGCGCTCGACGACGCCGCGCCGCCGATGTGGAATGTGCGCAGGGTCAATTGCGTGCCCGGCTCGCCGATGGATTGCGCGGCGATAACGCCGACCGCTTCGCCTTCGTTGATGACGTCGCCGCGCCCCAAATCGCGCCCGTAACATTTGGCGCATACACCAAAGCGCGTCGCGCAAGTAACCGCCGAGCGCACTTTGACTTTGTGGATGTTGGCTTGTTCGATTTGCGCGACCAATTGTTCATCCAGCATTCGCGCGCGCGTCGCCACAACGCTGCCGCTGACCGGATTGACGACATCCTCGGCGAGAAAACGCCCAAGGATGCGGTCTTTGAGCGGCACGATGACTTCATCGCCCTGCACTTGCGCTTCGCGCATCAAGCCGTCGGTGGTGTCGCAATCGCCTTCGATAATCACCAAATCCTGACACACATCGACCAAGCGGCGCGTCATATAGCCGGCGCTGGCGGTTTTCAAGGCGGTGTCGGTAAGCCCTTTGCGCGAGCCGTGCGTCGAGATGAAGTATTCCAACACATTAAGCCCTTCGCGGAAGTTGGCGGTAATCGGCGTTTCGATAATTTCGCCGCCCGGCTTGGACATCAAGCCGCGCATTCCGGCCAACTGGCGAATCTGCGCCGGCGAACCGCGCGCGCCGGAATCCGCCATCATAAAGACCGAGTTAAACGAATCTTGTTCGACTTTGTCGCCCTTTTTATCGGTCACGACTTCGCCGCTGATTTCGCTCATCATCGACTCGGCGATGCGTTCGCCGGCGCGCGACCAGATGTCGACGACTTTGTTGTAACGCTCGCCTTCGGTCAGCAAGCCGTTGTTGTATTGATTGAGAATTTCCTTGCCGTCTTTTCGCGCGGCTTCGATAATCGTCACCTTGTCTTTGGGCACAACCATGTCGTCGACGCCGACCGAGATGCCGGACAACGCGGCCATGCGAAAGCCGGTGTACATCAATTGGTCGGCGAAAATCACCGTGCGCTTCAAGCCGACCTGTCGATAGGCGGTGTTGATGAGTTCGGAAATCGCCTTCTTTTTAAGCGCGCGGTCGATTAATGCAAAATCCAACGCCGGCGGCAAAATCTCCGACAACAACGCGCGCCCGACGGTGGTGTCGACTGTGCGCATCTCGCCATCGATGTTCATCCGCACCTTGATGCGCGCATGCAGATGCGCCTGCCCGGTTTCATTGGCGCGGCGCACTTCGTTGACGTCGGCAAAATATCCGCCCGCGCCTTTGGCGGCGGCGCTCGTTCGCGTCATGTAATACAGCCCCAGCACGATATCCTGCGACGGCACGATAATCGGCTCGCCGTTGGCCGGCGACAAAATGTTGTTGGACGACATCATCAACGCGCGCGCCTCGAGTTGCGCCTCGATGGAAATCGGCACATGCACCGCCATTTGGTCGCCATCGAAATCGGCGTTGTACGGCGTACACACCAGCGGATGCAGTTGTATCGCCTTGCCTTCAATCAGCACCGGCTCGAACGCCTGAATGCCGAGCCGATGCAGCGTCGGCGCGCGGTTGAGCAGCACCGGATGTTCGTGAATCACCTCTTCGAGGATGTCCCAGACCTCGGGGCTTTCCTGCTCGACGATTTTGCGCGCCTGCTTAATCGTGCCGGCATAGCCTTTGACATCGAGTTTGTTGATGATGAACGGCTTGAACAATTCGAGCGCCATTTTTTTCGGCAGCCCGCATTGATGCAGGCGCAACGTCGGGCCAACAACAATCACCGAACGCCCGGAATAATCGACGCGCTTGCCGAGCAGGTTTTGGCGAAACCGCCCCTGCTTGCCTTTAATCATGTCGGACAGCGATTTTAACTGCCGCTTGTTTGCGCCGGTCACGGCCTTGCCGCGTCGACCGTTATCCAGCAATGCATCGACCGATTCCTGCAGCATTCGTTTTTCATTGCGCACAATTAAATCGGGCGCGTTTAAATCCAACAGCCGCTTTAAGCGATTGTTGCGGTTTAACACGCGGCGATACAATTCGTTTAAATCCGAAGTCGCAAACCGCCCGCCTTCGAGCGGCACCAACGGACGCAAATCCGGCGGCAACACCGGCAGCACCTCCATCACCATCCACTCCGGCTTGTCGCCGGAGCGCACAAACGACTCGAGGATTTCCATCCGCGCGGTCAGTTTTTTAATCTTCGACACCGATTTGGCTTCGCTGATTTCATCGCGCAATTGGTCGATTTCCTCGGGCAAATCCTTGTCGTGGATTAACGTGCGAATCGCCTCGGCGCCCATCATTGCCTCGAATTCGCCTTCGTGTTTTTGAATCGCGTCGTGATACTCCTTTTCGCTGAGCAATTCGCCGACGTTAAGGTCGGTCATGCGCGGGTCAATCACCGCGTATTTTTCGAAATAAAGCACCTGCTCCATTTCGCGCACGGTCATATCGAGCAACAACCCCAACCGCGACGGCAGCGATTTTAAAAACCAAATGTGCGCGCACGGCGAGGCCAAATCGATGTGTCCCATGCGTTCGCGCCGCACGCTCGATAAGGTTACTTCGACGCCGCATTTTTCGCACACCACGCCGCGATGTTTCAGCCGCTTGTACTTGCCGCACAGGCATTCATAATCATTGACCGGGCCGAACAACTTCGCGCAAAACAAGCCGTCGCGCTCCGGACGGTAGGTGCGATAGTTGATGGTCTCGGGCTTTTTGACTTCGCCGAACGACCACGACCGAATTTTTTCCGGCGATGCGATGCCGATGCGAATCGCGTCAAAATCATCCGGCGAATCGTCGCGCTTAAACAGATTAAAGATGTCTTTCATTTTGCACCTCCGGCGGATTGCAGTGATGACGGCGCGGATTCAAACGGCGCCGCCTCGATCAGTTCCGGTTGCGCCGCGCCGGTTTCGTCGACTTCGGCGTGCGCGACGGTTTCGCCCGCTTCCGCTTCGGCTGCCTGCGGCGTTGCGTCGAGCGGCGATGATTCGACCGGAATTTGTTTCAGTTCGATGTTCAAGCCCAACGCGCGCACTTCCTTGACCAGCACGTTAAACGACTCCGGAATGCCGGCGTCCATCGCATGGTCGCCGCGAATGACGTTTTCGTAAATCTTGGCGCGCCCGCCGATGTCGTCGGATTTGACCGTCAGCATCTCGCGCAAAATGTACGAGGCGCCGTAGGCCTCGAGCGCCCACACTTCCATCTCGCCGAGCCGTTGCCCGCCGAATTGCGCCTTGCCGCCGAGCGGCTGTTGGGTGACCAAACTGTACGGACCGGTCGAGCGCGCATGCATCTTGTCGTCAACCAAGTGATTGAGTTTGAGCATGTACATATAGCCGCAGGTCACCGGGCGGTCAAACGCCTCGCCGGTGCGCCCGTCGTACAAAGTGGTCTGCCCGCTGTGCGGCAATTTGGCGAGTTGCAGCATCGCCTTGATTTCGCTTTCATGCGCGCCGTCGAACACCGGCGTCGCCATCGGCACGCCTTCGCGCAGGTTGTCGGACAACTCGATGACCTCGTCGTCGGAAAATTCATCGATGGATTCTTTTTTGCCGCCGCCGTTGTATACGCGCGACAAAAATTTGCGCAACTGCTCCGGCGATTTGCGCTTGCGCAACATCTCGTCGATTTGCGCGCCGAGCGATTTTGCGGCCCAGCCCAAATGCGTCTCGAGCACCTGCCCGATGTTCATCCGCGACGGCACGCCGAGCGGGTTGAGGCAGATATCGATGGTCGAGCCGTCCTCCATATACGGCATGTCTTCGACCGCGACGATTTTCGACACCACGCCCTTGTTGCCGTGCCGCCCGGCCATTTTGTCGCCCGGCTGCAGCCGACGATTGACCGCGACAAACACCTTGACGATTTTCAATTCGCCCGGCGCCAAATCGTCGCCCATGCGAATCTTGCCCTCTTTTTCATCGAAGCGCGCGGCGAACGCCTTGCGTTGCGTTTCCAACTGGTCGCGAATGCGTTCAATCGCGCGGTTGGATTCATCGTTGCGCAGGCGAATTTCGAACCACTTGCTGCGCGGCAGGTTTTCGAGATAATCGCGCGTAACCTTTTCGCCGGCTTTGAGCCCGTTCGGTCCGCCTTCGGCGACGCGGTTATGCAGATGCTTTTCGATGCGCGCAAATGAATCTTCCTCGACGATGCGCTTTTGATCCTCCAAATCCTTTTTGACGATGTCGATTTCGTAGTTGTCGTTGGCGGTGGCGCGCGCATCCTTGTCCAAGCCTTCGCGGGTGAACACCTGCACATCGATAACCACGCCCTTCATCGCCGACGGCGCGCGCAGCGAGGTGTCCTTAACATCGGACGCCTTCTCGCCAAAAATCGCGCGCAATAATTTTTCCTCAGGCGTCAATTGCGTCTCGCCCTTGGGGGTGATTTTGCCGACCAAAACATCGCCGGGCTGCACCTTCGCGCCGATGTATACGATGCCGGATTCATCGAGTTTGGACAGCGCGCCTTCGCCGGCGTTGGGAATGTCGCGGCTGATTTCCTCGGAGCCGAGTTTGGTGTCGCGCGCCTTGCAAATTAATTCCTCGATGTGAATCGACGAATACACCTCGTCCTTGACCAACCGCTCGGACACCAAAATCGAATCCTCGAAGTTGTAGCCGTTCCACGGCATAAACGCAATCAACACATTGCGCCCCAAGGCCAACTCGCCGGTGTCGGTCGACGGCCCGTCAGCCAAGACATCGCCGCGCGCGACGATGTCGCCGACTCGGGTCAGCGGGCGTTGATTGATGGTGGTGTCCTGATTCGAACGTTGGTATTTAATCAGGTTGTAGATGTCGACGCCCGGTTCGTGTTCGCTGGCTTCGTCGTCGTTGACGCGCACGACGATGCGCGAGGCATCCACCGAGTCGACAACCCCGCCGCGTTTGGCGATGACGGTCACGCCGGAATCCACGGCGACGATGCGCTCCATGCCGGTGCCGACCAGCGGTTTTTCGCTGCGAATTGTCGGCACCGCTTGACGCTGCATGTTCGAGCCCATCAAGGCGCGGTTGGCGTCGTCGTGTTCCAAAAACGGCACCAAGGCGGTCGCCACCGAAACGATTTGTTGCGGCGAGACGTCGATGTAACGAATGTCCTGCGGTGCGGCCAGCGAGAATTCGTTTTTGTGGCGGCACGACACCAGTTCATTGACAAACCGCCCGCCGGCATCGAGCTCGGCGTTGGCTTGGGCAATCACCGCCTGCTCTTCGCGAAACGCCGAGAGAAATTCAATCTCATCGGTCACCCGCCCGTCGTCCACCTTGCGATACGGCGTTTCCAAAAAACCGTATTCATTGGTTTTGGCAAAACAGGCGAAGGAGTTTATCAACCCGATGTTTGGGCCTTCGGGCGTTTCAATCGGGCAGATGCGCCCGTAATGCGTCGGATGCACATCGCGCACTTCGAAGCCGGCGCGTTCGCGCTTCAAGCCGCCGGGGCCGAGCGCCGAGATGCGGCGTTTGTGAGTCACTTCGGCCAATGGATTGGTTTGATCCATAAATTGCGACAATTGACTCGAGCCAAAAAACTCCTTGATGACCGCATACACCGGCTTGGCGTTGATTAAATCCTGCGGCATCAGGTTGTCGCTCTCGACCAAGTTCAGCCGCTCTTTGGCCGAACGCTCGACGCGCACCAAGCCGATGCGAAACTGGGTCTCGACCAATTCGCCGACCGAACGCACACGGCGATTGCCGAGGCTGTCGATGTCGTCCGGGGCGCCCTGCCCGTTTTTGAGCGCGATGATTTGCTTCATCACATCGACGATGTCCTGCTTGCTTAAGGTGCCGGGGCCTTCGTCGTCGGCGCGCGCGAGGCGGCGGTTAAATTTCATCCGCCCGACCGCCGACAGGTCGTATCGTTCGGTGTTAAAAAACAAATTGGTAAACAGCGCGGCCGCGGCTTCCTTGGTCGGCGGTTCGCCGGGGCGCATCATTTGGTAAATTTCGATTTGCGCCTGCTCTTCGCTGTGCGTCGGGTCGATGCGCAGGGTTTCGGACACAAACGGCCCGCAATCGATGTCGTTGGTGTGAATCGTTTCGATTTCGTTTATGCCGGCGTCGATTAACCGCTTGATAATCGGCTCGCTGACCCGCGCATTGGCTTCAGCCAACACTTCGCCGCCGTTGGGGTCGACGATGTCGCGCGCCACGGTGCGCCCGATGACAAAATCGCTCGGCACGTCGATGCGCTCGGCGCCGGTTTCGGACAATTGGCGCACATGCCGGCGGGTGACGCGCCGCCCGGCTTCGACCACCACCTTGCCGCGCGCATCGATTAAATCAAAACTGAGTTCCTGCCCGCGCAATCGTTCGGGCGCCAACTTCATCGAAAACGACTGCACCATCGCCTCGCCGATGCCGGCGTCGCGCAGGGTTTTAATCGTCGCTTTATCCAGCGTCGCGCCGGCTTTGGCGAAGATTTCGCCGCTGTCGCGGTCGGCGATGTCGCGCGCCAACGGTTTGTCGGCCGCGCGCTTGATGGCGGCCGGGTCGGTTAACTCGATGCGTTCGGCGACTTTGATGTGGTCGTTTTCAAAAAACATCGCGAGAATTTCGTCGGTGCTGTAGCCGAGCGCGCGCAACACCACCGTACCGGGCAGTTTGCGACGCTGGTCGATGCGCGCATACAGCAAATCCTTCGGGTCAAATTCAAAATCCAGCCAAGAGCCGCGCGAGGGAATCACCCGCACCTTAAACAGCAGTTTGCCGGTGCTGTGAATGTCGCGGTCAAAAACCAAACCGGGCGAACGATGCAGTTGCGAGACCACCACGCGCTCGGTGCCGTTGATGACGAAGGTGCCGTTGTCGGTCATCAGCGGCATGTCGCCCAAAAACACGTCCTGTTCCTTAATATCCTTGACCTTTTTGTTGCCGCCGCCTTTGTTAAAGATGACCAATTGCATCTTGGCGTGCAGCGGGCTGGCGTAAATCAACCCGCGCTGACGACATTCCGCGACATCGAAGCGCGGCTTGCCCAGTTCGTAACTGACGAATTTCAGCATCACGTTGCCGCCGTAACTCTCAATCGGAAACACCGACTTAAACGCCGCCTGGATGCCGACATCGATGCGCTGTTCGCTCGGCACATCGTCCTGCAAATATTTGCGGTACGATTCCTTTTGCGTGGCCAGCAGATACGGCACGCGAAAATCATTAATGCGCTTGCTGAAATTTTTGCGGATTCGCTTCTTTTCGGTAAACGAATAATTCATCGTGGCCTCATTCGGTTTAACTCATTCATAAAGCGCCAAACGCGCGTGCGCAATGCGCCGCGCGCAAACTGAGGCGCGCCGCGCAAAAAATTCGCGACGCGCCGACCGCCGGTCGACCCAACAATCGACCGGCGTTACTTCAACTCGGCGGTGCCGCCGGCGTCTTCGATTTGCTTCTTGAAGGTTTCGGCGTCCTCTTTCGATACGCCTTCCTTCACCGCCGACGGCGCGGATTCGACCAAATCTTTGGCTTCCTTAAGCCCAAGACCGGTGATGGCGCGAATCGCCTTAATCACCCCGACCTTGTTGTCGCCAAAGGCCGACAAGGTGACGGTGAATTCGGTTTGCTCTTCGGCCGCGGCTTGCGCCTCACCGCCGCCGGCTGCAACCGCCACCGGTGCGGCCGCGGTTACGCCGAATTTTTCCTCCAACGCGGAGATTAATTCGGACAATTCCAGCACCGACATTTCGGCGATGCCGTCCAAAATCTCTTGTTTGCTTAAAGCCATTATCAATTCCCCAATGAGTGAATAATCAAAAATCGAAAATCAAAAAAATCGAAGCATTAATACTCAACGCAAATGAGTCAATTCAAAATCAATTCGAAATCAATTCGCAAAAATAAAAATCGCAACCGAATCGAATCGATATTAATGAGTCGAGATGAATGAGTCGGACAATGAGTACGTGCGGCGCGTTATGCAATACGCCAACCGTTACGCTTTGGCTTGCACAACCGCCGCAAGCGTGCGCACCAATTGGCTCGGGATTGCATTGAGCGTGCCGACGAATTTTTGCACCGGTGCGCGCATCGTGCCGGCCAATTTGGCAAGCAGTTCATCGCGCCCCGGCAACTTGGCCAACGCGCCAATCATCCGCGCGTCGATCAATTCGCCGTTCATTACGCCAACGGTGATGACCAGTTGCTCGTTGTCTTTGGCAAACTCGGCCATCACTTTGGCGACCGCAACCGCGTCTTCGCCGGTCGAGAAAATCACCGGGCCTTGAAAATGCCCGGACAAACAGGCGAAATCGGTGTCGGCAATCGCGCGTTTTGCAAGGTTGTTTTTGACAACCTTCATCCACACGCCCTGTTGACGCGCATCACCGCGCAACGCGCTTAGTTGCGCGACCGACAAGCCGCGATACTCAGCCAGCACGCCGGCGCGCGCATCGCGAATCGCCGCCGACACTTCGTCGACCACCGTCCGCTTTTGCGTAAAACTCAAACTCATATCAACGCTCCGATTAATCGATTGGACGTTCGCGCCGTCGATACGCAACGACCGCAAACGCCACCCGTCTGCGCAGGCGGCGCGTCACTTAGGACGCGGCATTAAGAGCCTTGCGGCTCGCCTGCGGTCTTCGACGATTCCCCAATGGAGAACCATCAAATCGCGCGGCGCAACAAAACCAACCATCGCGCCGATGTAACACAATACAAATCGCAACTTGCAAACCGCCAATTACAAAATAACAAAATAACAATCGCAAACTGCGCAGTGCAAATTGCGAATTACAAATTACCAATTACAAACCGTCAATTACCAATTGCGAAACAAATTGCACACAACAAAACTGGTCACAAACCGTCAACGAATCGCCTCGATGCTGGCGCGTTCGACCTTGATGCCCGGGCCCATCGTGCTGGACAACGCCACTCGGCGAATGTAATGCCCTTTGGCGCCGGCCGGTTTGGCTTTAATTAACGCGGCAATCAGCGCATTTAAATTCTCCGCCAAATCATCGGCGGCAAACGACGCCTTGCCGAGCGGGCAGTGAATCAAGCCGGCTTTGTCGATGCGATATTGCACCTGCCCGGATTTGGCGTCGCGCACCGCCGAAGCGATGTCGTCGGTCACCGTGCCGACTTTCGGATTCGGCATCAGCCCGCGCGGACCTAAAATCTGCCCGAGTTGCCCGACCACGCGCATCGCATCCGGCGCCGCGATGCATACGTCAAATTCCAGCCGCCCGCCTTTAATCTGTTCAGCCAAATCGTCCAGCCCAACCACATCGGCGCCGGCGGCGCGCGCCGCATCGGCTTTTTCGCCTTCGGCAAACACCGCCACGCGCTTGGTTTTGCCGGTGCCTTTGGGCAACACGGTCGCGCCGCGCACGTTTTGGTCGGATTTTTTGGCGTTGACGCCGAGCGCAATCGCCGCATCGACCGACTCGTCGAATTTGCCGCCGGCCAATTCCTTGACCAACTCGACCGCTTCGCCCAGCGGATAATTTTTGTCGCGCTCGAGGCGTTCAGCCGCCGCGCGAATTCGTTTGCCGCGTTTCATCGGTTCACCTGGTCGTCGTGTCGGATTCGAGTTCGAGTTTCGAGTTTAACTTGCGCTGTCGACGCCTTCGACGTCGATGCCCATGCTGCGCGCACTGCCGGCAATCGTGCGCACCGCGCAATCCAAATCAAACGCGCTTAAATCGGGCTGTTTGGTTTTGGCGATTTCCTCCAATTGCGCGCGCGTAACCTTGCCGACCTTGTCGCGGTTCGGCACGCCGCTGCCTTTGGCGATGCCGGCGGCTTTTTTCAGCAGCACCGACGCCGGCGGCGTTTTGCGCACAAAGGTGAAACTTTTGTCGGTATAGACGGTGATGACCACCGGAATCGGCAGCCCCTTTTCGATTCCTTCGGTTTCGGCGTTAAACGCCTTGCAAAAATCCATAATGTTGACGCCGTGCTGCCCCAACGCCGGCCCGACCGGCGGGCTCGGCTTGGCTTCGCCGGCCGGCACCTGCAGTTTAATGTATGCGTCTATTGGCTTTGCCATCGTGCTTCTCCGACCTTAACCTTTTGCGACATGCATGAAATCCAACTCCACCGGAGTTGAACGCCCCAAAATCGTCACCGACACGCGCAATTTGGCTTTTTCGAAATTGACGTCTTCGACCGTGCCGTTAAATTCGGCGAACGGGCCGTCGATGATGCGCACCAACTCGCCCGGCGCGAAGGTGAATTTCATCTTCGGCTTGTCGGCGCTGTCGGTCATTTGTTGAATGATTTCTTCGGCTTCCGAGTTTTTAATCGGCATCGGGCGGTTTTCGGTGCCGCCGATAAACCCGGACACTTTCGGCACGTTGCGAATCAAATGCCAGGCTTCGTCGGTCATATGCATCTGCACCAGCACATAGCCGGGAAAAAATTTGCGCTCGCTGGTGCGCTTTTGCCCGCTCTTCATCTCGACGACCTCTTCGGTCGGCACCAAAATTTTGCCGAAGTGGTCCTGCAAATCGCTGCGCTCGATGTGTTCGCGCATTAAATTCTGCACCTGCTTTTCATAGCCGGCATAGGCCTGCACGACATACCAGCGCTTTTCCAGCCGGTCGTCGGGCGCGACATCGGCGGGCGGCGCATCGGCGGCGGTGAATTGAGGTTCGTTCATCATCAAGGTCATCATCAACTTTTCAGCCCGAGCAACAGGGTGTAAATGCCGTAAAACGAAATCGAATCCAGCAGCCATAAATACAGCCCAAACAACACGACCATCACCAACACCAGCCCGGTCACCTGCGCCGCTTCGCGCCGCGCCGGCCACACCATTTTTTGGCGTTCGATGTTGGCGCCGCGCGCGAATGCAATCACATCGCGCCCCAATTCGGTGGTCAGCGTCAACGCCACGCCGCCAACCGCGCCGACAATCACCGTGCCAAAGCGCAACGCCGGCGACCATTCGGCCAGCAAATAAAACGCGCCAACCGCGCCGACGACCAAGGCCGCGGCGATGATTAATTTCACCTGGTCCACAATCCGCCCCCGCGCATCGCCTGGCAGGCCAGGAGGGAATCGAACCCCCAACCTGCGGTTTTGGAGACCGCCGCTCTGCCAATTGAGCTACTGGCCTTTGCGATTGCATTAATTAAATGAGTCACGGCGAATGCGCAATCAACGCTTGGCAATGGTTTCATTGGATGAGTATCGATGACATTGATGATTAAATTGGATTATTTAATCACCTTGGAAACAACGCCCGCGCCAACCGTGCGACCGCCTTCGCGGATCGCAAAACGCAAGCCTTCTTCCATCGCTATCGGCGCGATTAATTCGGTCACCAAATGCACATTGTCGCCCGGCATTACCATCTCAACATCCTTCGGCAACTCAACCGCGCCGGTCACATCGGTCGTGCGAAAGTAAAACTGCGGACGATAGCCCTTGAAAAACGGCGTGTGACGACCGCCCTCTTCTTTGCTCAAAATGTACACCTCAGACTCAAACTGCGTGTGTGGCGTAATCGAACCCGGCTTCGACAGCACTTGACCGCGCTCAACCTCCTCGCGCTTGGTGCCGCGCAACAAAATGCCAACATTGTCGCCCGCTTGACCTTCGTCCAGCAACTTGCGAAACATCTCAACACCGGTGCAGGTCGTGTTCGGCGTCTCGCGAATGCCGACAATCGATAAATCATCGCCAACCTTCACAATCCCGCGCTCGATGCGACCGGTCGCCACCGTGCCGCGTCCGGATATCGAAAATACATCCTCAACCGGCATCAAAAAATCACCATCAGTCGCGCGCTTCGGCTCGGGGATGTAAGTATCCAACGCCTCTGCCAACTTCAATATCGAACCTTCGCCGAGGTCGGAAGCATCGCCTTCCAACGCCTTCAATGCGCTGCCGATGATGATCGGCGTCTTGTCGCCCGGAAATTCATAACTATCGAGCAACTCGCGCACTTCCATCTCGACCAACTCCAACAATTCCTTGTCGTCAACCATGTCGGCTTTGTTCAAATACACCACAATGTGCGGCACGCCAACTTGGCGCGCCAGCAAAATGTGCTCGCGCGTCTGCGGCATCGGACCATCCGCCGCCGACACCACCAATATCGCACCGTCCATCTGCGCCGCGCCGGTAATCATGTTCTTCACATAATCCGCGTGCCCCGGACAATCAACATGCGCATAATGCCGCTTGTCGGTCTCATACTCGACATGCGCCGTCGCGATGGTGATGCCGCGCTCGCGCTCCTCAGGCGCGTTGTCTATCTCGTCAAACGCCTTGGACTCGCCACCAAACTTCGACGACAACACTTTGGTCATCGCCGCCGTCAGCGTCGTCTTGCCGTGGTCTACGTGACCTATCGTGCCTACATTGACATGCGGCTTGGTGCGTTCAAATTTTGCTTTGGCCATGGTTGGTTACCCAAATAAGTAAATGTGTACATTAAAAACAAACTATTAACAAGTAACAAGCAACATCGACATCGAATCGACATAAATACTCGACATCACAAAACACAACGCCGTTCGGCTGGAGCCCACAACCGGATTTGAACCGGTGACCTCTTCCTTACCAAGGAAGTGCTCTACCGACTGAGCTATGTGGGCAGACACCGCAATTGGAGCGGGCGATGGGAATCGAACCCACATCATCAGCTTGGAAGGCTGAGGTTCTGGCCGTTGAACTACGCCCGCGCATCCAATCCGCCAAAATGGTGGAGGGGGGAGGATTCGAACCTCCGAAGGCTGAGCCAGCAGATTTACAGTCTGCCCCCTTTGACCGCTCGGGAACCCCTCCGGCACAATCAGGCAAACTGCAGGCAGACAAACTGCCGGAAAATCTGTATGGCTTCGCGCGTTGTTGCGCGCCGGTCAAGCGGCGCAATTGTACGCGCATTGAAAAACTCGCCGCGATCATTGCAATGCCAAAGTGAATAATGCGCGCCAAACGCGCGCGAAAATGTAACGCTCGATGTAACGTAACGTTGTAACGTCAACTGCAACAGTCAATACCGTCAATCACCGTCGACAATTGGAGCCCGCAGCGGGAGTCGAACCCACGACCTGCTGATTCACACCGCCGCCGCTTTCGCGGCCCCCGCCATCGGGGTTTGGAGTGCGGACTTTCTCTTCGCCCTATCGGCGCACCGACTTAGGCGGGCGGCGTAAAGTCTCTACACTCTCCCGGTTGGGATAGCACGGGATTGCCTTCTGCAACGCGCGTCAACAAACCAATCGCGCCAGTTAAGGTTTCCCCGTTTTAGCCGCCTCCACTTTGCGCGTTTCCGCCGCAAAGGTGCAAGGTTTATCAAAGGCACAACACTTACAAATCAGCCGCTCTGACCGGCTGAGCTATGCGGGCTCACGATGTCGAACGGCGCGCGATTTTACACAAAAAAACCCGCGGATTGCAATGAAAAATAATAAAAATGATTAAAAAATCCAAAAAAAGAGTAAATAAAGTGCATTCCAAGCGCATTCCAAAGGCGTGTAAAGGGCAACAGCAACTTCCCGTCGCCGCATCAACATCGTTCAACCCGGCAAACTTCGCCGAAAACCCGCCGATTTACGCGAAAAATAACACAACTGCGCCGAATACACCTAACCCGTCACGCCGCACACGCCCGCACCCACACCGCCGTATCGTGAAACGCCGCGCCGCCGGCCGGGGCGACTGGGGCGTCGTCCATCAGCACATTGATGCCGATGCCTTCGGGGAAGGCGTGCGCCGGGTGGATGCCTTCGACGACCACGGTGTCCGCTTGGATGTTGGCGGCGTGTTTGGCGGTGACGGTAACCGCGCCGCGCCGATTGCCGATGCGTACGCGCGCGCCGTCGGGCAGTTGATGTTGCTGCGCGGTGTGCGGATGGATTTTTAAGTGCGGGGATTTTTCATGCGCGCGCGACGACGGCGACTGCACAAAGGTGCCGTTGAGATAACCGCGCGACGGCGCGGCGACCAAGCGCAACGGATGTTCGGCGTCGGCGTTGTCGAGCACATCCCAATGATCCGGCAACGGCGGCATGTCGTGCGCGTATTCGCCGAGTGCGCGCCAATCGGGCGCAAAGCGGAATTTTTTGTCGGGCGTGGCAAAGCCGCGCAAAAAATGCGCATCGTCAAACGGCGGCGCGCAATCGACAAAATGTTGGTCGGTAAATGATTCGCGCGGCGGATAATCGGATGCGCGCAAGGTGCGGTCGATGAGTTGTTGTTCATCCAACAAAAACCCTTGGTGTTGCGCGCCGAGCCGCGCAGCCAACTCGCAAATCAGCCGATGATTCGAACGGCATTCGCCGGGCGCTTCAATCACCCGCGCGCCGTATTGCAAAAACGAATGCCCGTAACTTAAATACAAATCATCGTGTTCGACAAACATCGTCGCCGGCAACACCACATCGGCAAGTTGCGCGGTTTCGGTCATGAATTGTTCATGCACGCACACAAACAAATCATCGCGCAACAACCCGCGCCGCACCTTGTTGAGATTCGGCGCAATCAACATCGGGTTGGTGTTTTGTATCAACATCGCCGCGACCTTCGCACCGCCGCGCAACGCGCGGGTTTCGCCGCACAACACCGCGCCAATCAGCGACATATCCAAAGTGCGCGCATCCGATTCATCATCCAGCCCCTGAATTAATGAATGGTCGACCGAAAATGAATCCGAAGTCGCCAACAACGCACCGCCGCCGCGCCATTGCCATTTGCCGCCGACCGCCGGCAGGCACGACACCGCATGCACATTCACCGCGCCGTTGCGGCTGCGCGAAAAGCCGATGCCGAGTCGGATGTAACTCTTGCGGGTTGCGCCGTACATTTCGGCGAAGGATTCGATTTGCGCAACCGACAGCCCGGTGAGTTGCGCCGCCCAATGCGCATCGCGCGATTGCAGATGGCGTTCGAGTTGCGCGGCGTCGTCGGCGTAGTTATTTAAATAATCGCGGTCGGCGTAGTTGCGTTTAAACATAATATGCATCATCGCGCACGCCAATGCGCCGTCGCTGCCCGGGCGCGGCGCGAGATGCAGGTCGGCGACTTTGGCCGTGGCGTTTTCATACGGGTCAATCACCACCAACTTCGCGCCGCGTTTGCGCGCGCGCGCAATGTGATGCATCACATTAATTTGCGTGGCCGCGGCGTTGCATCCCCACAACACAATCAAATCGCTCTCAGCCATCTCGCGCGCATCGACGCCGCGCACCGCGCCGGCGCCGGCGCGCCAGCCGTCATAGGCGATTTGCACGCACACGGTTTTTTTCATCCCCGACCAGCCCATCGCATTGCGCAACCGAATGATGCCGTCGCGCTGCACCAATCCCATCGTGCCGCCGTAATAATACGGCCACACCGATTCGCCGCCGTGCTCGGCTTGCGCCGCCGTAAATTTTTCGCAAACCAATTCCAATGCATCGTCCCAGCCGATGCGCTCGAATTTTGGCGCGGCGTTTTTGTCGCTGATGCGGCGCAATGGATGCAACAATCGGTCGGGGTGATGCGCGCGTTCGGCGTAGCGCGACACTTTTGCGCAGATGACGCCGTCGGTATACGGCTGATTTTTTGCGCCGCGCACTTTGCCGATGCGCGTCGGCGACAGGCGTTCGATTTGCAATGCGCATGCCGACGGGCAATCATGCGGGCAGACGCCGTTATGCCAAACGCCGCGCGATGCGGTGTTGTCGACGTTGCCGCTGTCGATGGCGTGCGACGGTTTCATTTGTACGGACGCAACCGATTCATCCGCGCGGTTGCGCAATCATTGCGCGCAGTTCTTCATCGAGGCGCGGCAGAATTTCATCATAAGTAAACGCACCGATTTTTTCGCCGCGTTTTTTCAAGTTGACATAATTCGGCCCGCACCACAATCCCAAATCGGCGTCGTCGGTTTCGCCGGGGCCGTTGACGCGGCAACCCATCACCGCAATCGTAATCGCATAATCGCGCGCATAGGCGGTGCGTTGTTTAACCTGTTGCGCCAGTTGCACAAACGATTCGTTTTCGACGCGCGAACAACTCGGGCAACTGATGAGGTTGAGTCGTTTGTCGTCGAATCGCACCACGCTGCGCACCCGTCCGGCGCGGATGTCTTTAATGATTTTGCGCCCGTGTTCAATCTCCAAGTGTTTTTGGTCGTTGGGCACGGTGAGCGACACGCGAATTGTGTCGCCGATGCCAACGCCGATTAATTGTTCGAGCGCGATGCGGGTTTTTTCGACGCCGTCGGGCGGCAGCCCGGCTTCGGTTACGCCGATATGCAGCGGCACTTCGGGGCGCGCCTTGGCAAACATTCGATAGGCGTCTATCACCTTGCGCGGGTCGGAATCTTTGAGCGATACGCAATAACGCAAAAAGCCGATGTCGTCCAAATGGCGGCTGTGCGCCAGCGCGCTTTGCACCATCGGCGCAACCGAATTATCGCCGCGCGCGGCGCGATAGTGCGGGTCGACCGAGCCGGCATTGACGCCGATGCGCAAGGCGCAATCGTGTTGCGCGGCAATGTCTGCGATAAACGATACTTTGTCTTGCCACGATTTATTGCGTTCGTGATGATGCAAATGTCCGGGGTTGTAGCGGATTTTGTCGACATGCGGCGCAAGCGATTGCGCCAGCCGATAGTTTTCCTGCAAATCGACGCTGAGGGTGGCGGCGGTTTCGGCGCGCAATTGCACAATCGCGCGCGCGTCCTTGGGGTTGTCGGCGGCGATGCGAATCACATCGGCGCCGGCGGCGTGCAGATGATTAATTTGCGCAAGCGTTGCCGCGATGTCGGTGGTGGCGGTTGCGCACATGCTTTGCACCGCGATGGGATGATGCGCGCCGATGGTAATGTCGCCGATGGCGACCGCGCGAGTCGGGTTGCGGGGCATTTGTTAATCGTCGAGGTCGTTGGAATTTAATTAACTGTGAATCAACCGTGAATTAACTGCAACAATAATCCGTTACCAACGCACTTTACCCGCTTGACATGATTTGCGCAAGTGTTGCCGCATCGTTGTTATGTTGTTGCAGTGTCACTGCAATTGCACCGCAACGTTACCGTCGCAAAAAAAAACGCCGCACACAAAAGCGCACGGCGTATCGATGTTCATTCGAGGTTAACGCGAGGTTAATTCACGCGAAAACTCAAAACCCAACCCTGCCCTGCAACAACAAACTATTTTGCGCTTCGCCATCGAGGGATTGTTGTTCGCCGGTGAGGTTGAAGGTGACGCCGTTGTTGGGCGTCCAATCCAAACCGAGACGATAGATGTTGTCGGTGCGATGCGCCAATTCGGCGAATGGGGTTAAGGTGCCGTCGCGCAAGGCGTTGATGCCGTAGCCCAATCGCGCATTCCAATGCAATGCGTAATCGTCCGGGTCGGCGGTGAAGGTCGGGGTGTTTTGCCACAGGTCTTGATGTTCGGTTTCGCCGTAGATTGGCGTGAGGCTGGCCGATATGCCTTGCTTATCCAAGCCGGGTTGGTTGCGCAGTTGCGCATACACGCCCCATTCCTTGTATTCGCCGCTTTGTGAAAGTACGCCATGCGCGCGCAACACGCCGCTAACCCGACGATTTGCGCCGGTGTAGCGCATCGCGCTGGATAATTCCATCGCCCCGCCGCTTTCGCTGTCGCCATAATCATAGCGCGCGCCGAGCAGATAGACCGGATCGAAGTGCGCGCCGTTGCGCAAATCGCGCGGATGCGACAACACCATCGCGAGTTTTGCCAAGCCGGTGTCGACACTTTGTTTAACAATGTCTTCATTGCCGTTGACATCGAGGCGCCCAGTCAACATTTCGCCGCGCAGGCGAATATGGTTGCCGTCGTGTTGCGATATTAATCGACTTACGCCGAAGGCGAGATTGGCAAGGGATACATCGGTCGAGACGACATCGGTGTTGTCGTGGCGTTCAATGGTTAGATTGCCTTCGCCATAACCGACCGTCGCCCACATATCGAGATGCGGGCCGGATTGCCAACTGATGTACGGATGCGCCGAGGTGATGTTGAGGTTGTAATCGCCCTGTCCGCCGGTGCGTTGTTCGCCGATGTCGTCGTATTGCAGTTTGGTTTTGGCGCGCGCCAACGCAAGCCCGGCGTAAATATCGAAACCGCGGATGTCGTGATTGCTTATCAGCCCGTCGATGCCGATATAAATGCCGGTGAGGTCGCCGTCCCATTCGAGTTCGGGGGTGTCGCCAAACATTTTGCGATATTCGCCGCTCGCCCAAAACGCCAATGCCGGCGGGCGTTGCGTGCGCAAACTTGGGCTGCCGTCTGCGGAGATTGGCAGGGTGATGCGCGCATCGCTGAATAGTTGTTTGCTATCGAGTTGGTTGTCGGCAAACGCTTCGCCGTGTGTCGCGACCATTTCGGCGAAGGATGATTGCCCGCCAAACGAAACGCGCGGGGCGGCGATGGGTACGCGCAATTGCGCGATGCGTTCGGTGATGGCCGAGATGGCATCCGAAATAATCGCCGCCGACACTTCGGGCAAAATGATTTCGTTGATGGCGACATAATCATCCGCTTCGCCGTCGCTTAAGGAGAACATTAACAATGCCGTTGTCGGCACATTGCTTTGGTCGGTGGCGACGAAGGTATAGGCGTATACCGGCTCAGGCGCGTTTTCGTCGACCAGATCCTCGCCGAGGGCTTGCACCCGAATGGCTTCTTTGTTTTCGTATCCTTCTTGTTGGACCTCAATCCACTCGGGCAATGTGGCGATGTCGGGGCTCATCACTTCATAGGTAATCGTGCCGGCGCCGGCGCGCACTTTCGGCAAGTGGTCCAAAATATCACCGCGCGCAATCGCGCCCGGATACAGCACAAATGAAGTGTTTATCCTGCGGTCGATGTTGGTTTCATCGGTGCGATTGACGCGCACCAGATATTCGTATTGCCCGCTTGCGAACGACGGTTTATCGACAATGGTCACCGTAAACACACCGCTTTGCCGAACATTGGGATTGCCGATTTCGCTGACCATAAAGGTCAACGGATAAACGCCGACCCTGGTGGGCTTGCCGGAAAATGTGACAGGCACTGTGGACGTGTTGCCGGTAATGATGTCGAAAGTGACGCCGTTGGGTAGGTTGCCAAGGACTTCGTAACTCGCCGGGCTCGGCGGGGTTTGCAATGTGACCGTGAACGTTTCGCGACCCTCGGGGATTTCGGCGTTGACTGTGTATTCGTATACATCCGGCTCAAAACCGATACGTGTTGCATCGACACTCTCGAACACAAAATCCAACGGCGGCGCCGCAACATTATTGGCATCGACAGCGGTGTAGCGATACGAAGCAACATGCGCACCGTCGCCTATTTGACCGGAAAGGGTGCGACTGTCGGCGTCGAAAATTAAGCCGGGAACGCCGTTGCCGTTGCTGTCGGTCAACTCATACACAATCGGCGCAATGCCGCCGCTGATGGCCGGCAAGGTTGCGGCGAATATCGAATCCGCGCTGTATTTTTCATTACTGATGGTTCGGCTGCCGAAGGTCGGCTCAGGCGCGACTACGATAATCAGCATAAACGTGCCGCCGCGTCCGCCTTCATCCGTGGCCGTGCGAGTGTAGGTGAATGCGGTGGTCTCGAGCGGGGCGTTCGGCGTGCCGCTGAGGGTGAATTGGTTGTCGCCGATGTCGGTTGGCGTAATCCCGCCGGGCGTGCCGCCGATGACTTCATACACCAACGCACCTTCGCCGCCGCTTGCCGCCGGCAAGGTGACCGTCGCATTGGTCGAGACGCCGTCGCGCAAGTAATACGATTGATTGGCGGTGTACGACAACAGGATTTCAGACGGCGCAAACACCGGCGCGCGCACCACGGTTAATGAAATACTATGTTCGACAAATGCGCCGTTGGCGTCCGTGGCGATGACGGTGATGCTGCGGTTGGCAAGCAATTCGCTCGGTGCGCCGGTGATTTGATTGGCGGCGGCGTCGTACGCCAAACCGCGCGGCAATTCGCCGCGAATCGAATAACGCAACGGCGCAACCCCGCCGCTGGCCAGCGGCAATGGAAGTGTCGTTTGCGCGTTTAACGAAAACACCCATTCATCAAACGCATCATCGGCAAATTCCGGCGGGGCAACGGCGACGACGCTAAAGCCATAACTCAACGTAGCACCATTGTCTTCCGTGGCGATATAGGTGAGCGCATATTCGCCGCCGGTTTGGGCGAAAGTGCCGCGCAAGGTGCGGGTGGACGAGTCGAAAACCAAACTATTGCCGACGGCGACGGTCGATATATCGCCCAATTCATATTGATACGGCGCAAGCCCGCCATTGACCGGCTGAAACACGATGCTTTTATCCGGCGCGCCGACGGTGAAGGATTGCATCGAACCCGGCTGCGCGCCGGCAAACGCCAATTGCGGATAAATGCGCAACGAAAATTGCAACGATGCGGTGGCGTTGTTGCTGTCGGTGACCAGCATCGTGTAATGATGGATGCCGACAGTGTCCTCGCCGCTGACCGCGCGGTAATACAACGTGCGCCCGGATTGTCCGCTATCGACGAATGCGAGATTGGTCGGCAAGTCGGCAATCGAATACGACAACGGCGGCAATCCGCCGATGGCGCCCGGCAATTGCGCCTCTTTCGGCGGTGCGCCGATGGTGGTGCGCAATTGCGGTTGTTGGGCGACAAATCGCGGCGCGCCGGCGACATATAAATTCAAACGGAAAGTCGCGACTTCGCCGTCGGCGTCGCGGGCGAAACGATAATAAACATAATCGCCCGAATTGGTGGTCGCACTCTGTGCGGTTGGTGCGCCGCTAACCGCCACCGCCGCATCGGCGGTGGCGTCGCTTATCGACATCCCGCCGGGCAACGCGCCGGAAACTGAATACGCCAATGCGCCGCTGCCGCCGATGGCGCGCGGCAGGGTTAACAGCGGATACAACACGCCGCCGGCGGTGTAGGTGGTCGAGCCCGGCGAATAGGTGACCGTGGCGCGCGGCGGATTAAACACCGGCTTGCTCAATACGCTCAACGTAAAGGTCGCGGCGGCGGCGGCGTTATCGAATGAATCGACCGCGCTATATACGAAAGTGGTCGGGCCATATTCAGCGATGCCGGGGTCGCCAAACAAAACGCGCGTATCCCCATCGAATTGCAACTCGCCGGGCAAATTGGGCGCGCCGCCGTCTACATCCATAAGGGCATAGGTGACGTCGGTGCTGATGGCGTTGCGCGCGCGCGCGAAAGTGACCGCGATTGAAGTTTGCGCGGTGCTGTATTCGAGGTCGTATTGTTGTAACGCCAACAAACCCAGCACATTGAAGTTAACATTGATGCTACGGATTGCGCCGTTGAAATCGCGCGCATGCAATGTCGATGCCCATCGTCCGGCGGATGTCGGCGCGCCGCTAAATATGCGGCTGCTTCTGTCGAAGGTCGTGCCGGGGATGTCCAACGCGGCGCCATCGTACGGCGATACGCCGACCGACAGGTAATGCTCGATGGGCGACTTGCCGCCGGCCGCTTCAGGCAAAGTAATCTCGGCGGCGCGATTGCGGCGGAAGGTGTAGCCGGCGACTAAGATGTCTTGGTCGGTTCTGGTGAAGGTGACCGGCGGCAAAATCAAAAAGGTAATCGTCGGCGCCTTGACCACCTCGTCGTTGGCGTCGATGACTTGATAGGTGGCGGCAAACGCCAGCGGGAATGAGCCGAGCGATTGGGAGAAATCAATGGTTAATTCGCCTTCGTCGGCGTCAGAGGTGATGCCGTCGGCGACATTCAGCCCGGACGTAATCGCATCGAAACCAAACGCAAAACTCAACGGCGGTGCGCCTAGTCCCGCGTCCGGTTTAACAACGCGTACGGTCTCGGCTTTGCCGGCGGTGAAGGTGTACGGGCCGTAATTCGCCGCCGGGTCAAACACCGGCAACGCATAGACGCGCACAATAAATTCCGGCGAAGTCGCGGATACGCCGTTTTCATCGGTGACCGTCATCGTATAAACCGCGCCAACGTCCGCCGCCGTCGCCGTGCCGCCGATTTTGCCGTTTGTTGTATCGAGGGTTAACCCATTCGGCAAGGTCGGGGCAATCGAATATGTCAGCACCGCACCGCCGGTTACACCGGTCGTTTCTTTGTCGAGGGCGACGCCGACGGTGAAGGTGAGATTGGTCGGCGTTGCATCAAACGCCGGCACGGCGACCAAGGCTGCGGTGATTGCGACTGTGGTCGTGCGCGGCGGAGTCACGGCGTCTAGCGCAAGAAAGGTGATGGCGGCATCGGCAACCGTCGCATCGTCGCCGGTCAATCGCAAGGTAAACGGCACCGCACTGGCACTCGCCGTCGGCGTCGGCGTCACTTCCAACCAATTCGGCGCGCCCAATAATACATACGAAATCGGCTCAACCCCGAACGCCGGCGGCAATTCCCACACCGGCAATTGCGATACGGTGAAGGTCAATTCGGTGCGCGGCGGCGAAGCAAACGTCGGCTCGGCGACGATGTTGATGGTCACAGTAAACCGCGCACTCGCGCCATTCGGGTCGGTGGCGGTGTAGGTGAGTTGGGTGATGCCGACCGTGGTCGGCGAGCCGCTGAGCGTCGCATCGGTCTGCCCGCTGGCGGCGGTATAGGTTAAGCCGGGGATGAGTTCGCCGCCGGCGGCAATCGTCGCACCGCCTGATGTCAGTGTATAGCCAACCGTTGCCATTCCGCCATCCGCATTGCCGAGCGTAATTGTCGCCGCTTGATTGTCGCCAAGATATTGTTCGCCCGGGTTCGCGTCCGCCGGAAAGGTTAATTCATCGGCCACCGTGATGTCGAAAGTCGTCGCCGGCACCGCCAAACTGGATTCATCATCGCCCAACAGGCGATATTCGCCGGCATCGGCGGTGGTTAACTCGGCGGTGCTGCGCAAAGTGCGCACATCTTGTTGGCTATCAAACACCAACGCCGCCGGCACCGCCGCACCGTCCGTGCGTTCGAGCGTATAGGCAAAATCGCCACTGCCAAGTTCGGCGTTTTGCAAGGTGTAGGTGTTGGTGTGTTTCGCGGTGAACGCCAAATCGGTTTGCGCGACCGAGAAAGTCGCGGCAAGCGCGGTGATTGCGAAGGTGAAGGTGTATGCATCCGTCTGACTGATGGCGTCGGTGACGGTATAAGTCATCACCATTGTGCCTTCACGATACGGCGTCCCGCTGATTTGACCGGTGGCAGCAAGGTAGGTCAACCCGTTAATCACGCCGTCCGCGCTTAATGTTGTGCCGCCGGAGGATAGTTCATACCCCAGCGACGGCGTGCCGGCAATCGCCGCACCAAGCGTCACCGCGCTTATCGGCATTTTGGCGTTCGCGGTTATCTGTTGGTCCGCCGGGCTGGTGCCGACCGGAAATTGCGGCAAACCGTGAATGGCGTTGATGGCAATGTTGAGCCAATTGCGCGCGTATTCTTTGCCGTCCGAATATCGCCGCCAAGTGCGCACGGTAAAAGTCGCCGCTTGCGGCGCAATCGCGTTGCCGCTGAATGTGCCAACGCCCAAATCAAAGGTGATGCCGTTGGTTTGCACCGCCGGATAATCGCGCCGATAACGCGCCTCGCCACTGTCGAAAATCGTAAACCGGTTAATATCATCGTTTTGCCCGCCGAATAAATCATGCAACGGCAAACCGCCGCCCGCGGATGTCGCCAGCGGCAAGGTGGTGTTGATTGGCGTGTTGACGACAAGGTTGACCGTGTGCAGTTCGACATCGGTGTCGACGGTGAAAGTAACCATCGGGCCGGGATTGCCCGAGTTGTACGCCTGCAGAATGAATTGCCGAAACCCGCCCGGTTGCCACACATTCGGGCTGCTAAATATTCCGGTGTTCAAATCAAAATCGATGTCGCTGCCGTCGGGATTCGCCAACTCACCCAAATCGACGCCGCCGCTGACCACGCCAAAACTGGTGACCGAAAAGGTGTTGCCGGAGTCGGTGTAGAGTTCCGGCAGGGTATACGCCACCGGGTCGCCGATGGTGAAGGTTAAATCGTATTGCGATTCGAGAATTTCACCGGTGACATTGAGGCGCACCAACAACTGCACCGGGCGATGCGCCTGCACTTCGCCGCCGGCAAAACCGTTGTCGGTGACGGTGTAACTTAAGTTATACAGCCCGACCTCGGTCGGCACGCCGGACAAGGTGCGCGGGTTGACGCCGTCCACAAAACCGGCGCGATGCGAATAGAATGCCACGCCGTTCGGCAAACTGCCCTCCAAGGAAAGCACAATGTTGCCGGAGCCGTCGTTGTCGGCGTCAATCGCCGGGAATTGATGGACTACGCTCTGCCCGACATCGAAGGTTAAGTTAATCACGCCGCCCGGTATCGAAGGCGGGGCGACAACCCGCACCTGTACGCCGCTGGTGGCGATGCCCGGCGAAAACGGGCCGCCTACGCTGTACCAGCCGCCCAATTGGAAATTGTCGATACCCGGCGTGGTCGGCGTGCCTTGTAAATGCGCCCTTCGAATGCGTGTGCCTACGTTGGCGAGCGATACGCCGGGCACTGCAAGACCGGTTTGTGTGTATGAGGTCGAAACCGCCGGGTTCGGGTCGTAGTTTGCGGCGGTGAAGTTGGAGGTAAAACGCAACCGATGCGGGAGTTGATAATCAACCGCATGCCCGACTGCCAATACAACGTTGTGGGTGGAATAGGAGTCGGGGCCGGAGCCGGGCATTCCCGGCACGGCGACGGCGGTGATGCGGAACGTTCGCCTCAGGGTTGGATTCCTAGGCGGTGTTATTTTGATATGTTGGAGAATGTAAGTCGCCGTCGTCGTCCAGGAGGGCGGGTTTCTGTGCCAGGGATCCAAGTCGGCGGTGGAATCGTACGGCTGGATTCGGATGCCGTAAGTATTGGTGTCGTCTAGTCCCGGTGGACGGTAGAGTCCGGCTCCATCCACCAGGTCAGTCCATCCACTGGTGCTCTGCCCCGAGCCGCCGTGAATCTCGGGATTAATAGAAACAAGTGGGACGTTATAGCCATCCACTTTCGGCAGTCTGATAATCGTGGTGGACACCAATTCGTTATTGGAGTCGATGACGCTATTGCGAAAGCCCCTGTTCGCCATAATCACCTTGTCTTCAATCACCGGAATCTGCGCGCGCACCTCCTGCACCACCGCAAGCAAGCACAACGCCGCCAACGCCGCCAACCGCAACGTTAAGCGAGGTTGATTAAACAAACGTCGTTTCACTGAACGAATCGACGATGCGAAAAAGGTTGTCTGCATTTCCAAAAAAATAGGCAAGTGGAATCACCGTGCACCGCTTGCGGTGTTCATCGGTTGGTGTGGTTATATTCCCCAGTGATGTGAATACAAACACCATCGGCAAATGCCGACAAGTGCGCAATATACCGAACCCGCCGCCGCAATGTCAACAGAAAAAAAGCGGCGTGGTTGCGGCGTTTCCAATGCGGGCATGGCGATTTGCGGAGATAGTGGAACTTTTCGCATCGATAGTGGCGGAATTAACGGCGGTGTTTGTGAAATAAACAGGGGCAATACGCCAACTTGGGCGAGGCATGGGCGGGCAGCAGTGATGTTTATGCAATACACCGGGATAAAGGCAATTTAATCAACTGTGCAAACCGGGCTATTCGCACTGTTTGCAATGCCGATGGCGCTTACCGTCGCCGCAATAACAACATCGCCGCGCGCATCACTTAACCCCCGCCCATCAAAACCCAATCTTGCCGCGCAACAAAACACTTTGTTGATCGCCGGCATCGGCTTGTTCGCGTTCGCCGATTAAGTTTAAGGTGAAGCCGCGACTCAATGCCCAATCGACGCCAAGCCGATACACATCGGTTTGGTCATGCGACCATTCGACAAACGGAGTCAACAACCCGCGCAAGCGACGGTCGGTGATGCCCAAGCCAAGCCGCGCATCGATGCGCGCTTCGTAGGCGGCGGCGTCGTCAATCGCGCTCGGCAACGGGTTTTGCCACAAATTGGCGGCTTCGGCTTCGCCGTATACGGTGCGCAATTTCATCGCCAAGCCGGGTTGATGCAAGCCGGTTTGATTGCGGATTTGCGCATACACGCCCCATTCATCGTATTCGCCATCGATAGCCCAGGCGCGATGCAAGCGCAACTCGCCGCTGAATTGCCCGGTTGGGCTGAGATAACGCCAGCCGAGATCGGTCTCGACGCCGGCGCCGGTTTCGCTGTCGCCGTATTCGTGGCGCAGCCCAAGCGAATACAACGGATTCATCCGCGCGCCGCTGAGATAATCGCGTTGCGATGACAGTTCCGCCGCGACTCGCGCCAAGCCGGCATCGATATCCTGCGCGGTTAATTGCCCGGGCACTTCGGCTATCGATAATTGACTGGTCAACAACTCGCCGCGAATGCGCAATTTGGATTTGCGCACAGTCGTCGCGTCGCCGCTTGCGCCCATCGCCACGCCGAATAAATCGACATCGGTTTCGATGGTGTCGACGCTCGGGCGCAATCGGTTAATGGTTAAATCGCCGCTGCCAAAGCCAAACGCCGCCCATAAATCGACATCGCCGCTGCGCCAATTAAGATAGGGATAAAGCGCCGTGATATCGAGATGATATTCGCCGCCGCCGGCATCGCCATCGCCGGCGTCGTAATCAATATCGCTTTTCGACCACGCAACCGCCGCCCCGACAAACAGATTTTCGTTGACGCTGCTGTCCAAGCCGAGGGTGAAATCCATTAATTCGCCTTCCCAACTTAATGCATCGGCGTCGCCGGACATCTCGCGATATTCCGCGCTTGCCCAAATCGCCGCCGACGGCATACCGATGAGGTCGCCGAATTCATCGTGGCGGACGCCGAGCGGCGCAATAAAATGCGCGCCGCTTAATAATTGCATCGCATCCATCTCGTCATCCGCCAACGCCTTGCCGTGCGTCAACAACAATTGTTGCATGCCGCTTTGCCCGCCAATCGCAAAGCCGGGCGCATACACGCCGCCGGCGGAGCGCACTTGATTCAAGCGTTTAACAATCGCGCCGACCGTGTCGGAGACGATGGCGTTGGTGACCTCGGACAAAATCATCGCATTGGTTGCGAGGAAATCATCCGGCGAAGTTGGGGTGGCGGTGATGGTCAACACCAACTGCGCGGTCGAGCCGTTGGCGTCGGTGGCGGTGTAATCGTAGGCATACACCGGCAATTCACCGTCGCGCGCCTGTTCATTTAACGTCTCCAACTCAGCGGGCGTGAATTGCACAAACAATTGCGGTACCACACCGAAGGTGGTCGACGGCACGTTCCACAGTGGCAACTGCGTCAGCGGCGGCGTCACACTGTAAGTCACGGGCAACGCACCGCCGCGCACACTCGGCAACGGATGTTCGGAGCCGGTGGTAACCTCATAATCGCCAACGCGAATGACGATGTTGCCGTCGGTTGCAAACGACAGTTCTTCGTGTACGACAATGACGACCATAAACGGATTACCTGCCGGCGCACCGTTGGCGTCGACGGCATCGAAGGTCAATGCATAACGCCCCGCCGTAGTCGGCGTGCCGCTGATGATGTAGACATCGTTTACGGTGTCGGCAAGATAAGCCAACCCGCCGCGCCCATCGATAAAGTCACCGTCCGCATAGGTGTTGCCGCCGCCGCGCAGGGTATAAACGAAGTCACCGTGTCCGCCGTCGGCGATTTGCATCGTCAATGCATTGGCATTCGATACGGTTTCACCGACGGTGTAATCGCAACGCAATGCGCCGACCTCATCCACCTCTTTACCGCACAAATCATCGCCCTCCTCGACCGGCACAAACGCCGGCGGCTCGACCACCGTAATGTTAAAAGTGCGCGTCGCAATCGCATTGTTAACATCGGTCACGGTCAAAGTCACTTCGCGCGTCTCAGATATGCGCGGCGTGCCGGTAATGCGCGCGGTGTCCTCGTTCAGCGACAACAACACGCCGCTGTAATCCCACGAATACCGCAACGGCGTCGCGCCGTCTTGCGCGGTCAACAATGTCGTCGCGCGCGGTTCGGTGCCGCGGGTGAAAGTTAAATTCGGTTGCACTGCGGCAAATTGCGGCGCGTTAACCGCGCGCGCATTAAACACCGCCGTGGTCGGCATCCCGCCGACATCCTGCGCAAGATAAGTCAACGGCACGCTCGCCTGCGCGGTCGCCGGCGTCGAGGTTGTGCTGAATAACGCAAACGGCGTTGCACTCGGATTGCTTGCGCCATTCGCGCTCGGCGAAGTGCCAAGCCACGCCGGCACGCCGGATAAATGATAAGTCACCGCGCTGCCTTGCGCCGCGGACAGGCTAAAGGTGGTCGCCGTGCCGACGGTGTAAGTAACATCGCGCGGCGGGGTGGTGAATCGCGGCGCGGAGACGACTTCAATCGCAAACACCAACTCGACGCGCGCGTTATCGAATGCATCGATGGCGCGATAGGTTAAGGTGCGCGATGCTTGCGCGCTGTTGGGCGCGGCGCCGGTTAATCGGCGCGACGCCGAATCGAATCGCAACCAAGACGGCAACGCCTGCACTGAATAAACGACATTGCCGATGGCGTTATCGATGCGCGGCAATTCGATGGCGATGTTTTGTTGCCCGATTGGCCAAACCAAATCCGCTTGCTCGGCGGTGAAGGTCAACGCGGCGATGATTGCTATCGAAGTGTTTGCGCTGACGGTCACGCCGTTTTTGTCGCGCGCGTGATACGCCAAGGCCGCGCCGGTGTTGGTGCTTGGCGCGCCGGACAATTCGCGCGTGTTGGCGTCGAAGTTGACGCCGGCGACGGTCGAATTATTGGCGAAGGCGGTGTCGCCATAACCGGAACCCGCGCCGACGGTTAATCGATAAGTCAACGGCGACGCGCCGGCGGTTGCGCTCGGCAAGCGATAAGTGCGCGCCGAGTCGCGGCGGAAAGTGTAAATCGCCTGCACGTCGTCTAAACTCGGCGCGGCGACGACAACGATGCGGAATCGCGTTTGCCCAACGCCGCCGTTGGCGTCATGCGCGCGCAAGGTGTGTTCGCGGTTGTGCGCGGCGGTGGGGATGCCGCTGATTTTTGGCGGGTTGTCGTCGGTGAACACCATCCCGCTCGGCGCGTTTGGGCTGAGGGAATACGACAAATCGCCGAATGAACCGGCGGCGGTTATTAATGACTCATCCGCCGCAACCGGTTGATTGACGCTGAACGACAACGCCGTTTGGGTTGCGCTAAATCGCGGCGGCTGCACCACCAAGACGTTAAGCGTAAAAGTGCCTGCGCGGTTGTTCGAATCGGTGGCGATGCGCATCAAGGTAAACGCGCCGGATTGTGTCGGCGTACCAATCACCTCAAGCCGCTCGCCAATCGCGCGCGCCAACAAGCCGTTCGGCAAGCCGTCGAGTTGGCGATAGGTCACCCCGCCGACTCCGCCGCCGGCCAACGGCAAGGTCAACGCAATCGCTTGCGCATCATTGCGGGTGAAGGTGGCGATGTTAATCGTGTAAGTCGCGGCGATGTTGCTCGGCGAGAAACTGGGTTTATCGAATACGCCGATGGTGAAAGTGACGCTTGCACTGCCGCCGTCGTAATCATCGGTGGCGGTATAGATAAATGAGTTAACCGCCACCGGTGATGCAGGCGCAACGCCGCTGAGTTTGCGCGTGTTCGGGTTGTAATTGACGCCGCTCGGCAAATCATCCAAGCCGTTGCCGTCCAAATCGGTCAGCGTATAGGCGACCGTGCCGGCGGCGTTTTGCGCGGCGGCTAAGGTTTCATCGACGCTTAAGCCGACGCCCAAACTGATGTCGTATTGCGCCAATTGCAATGCCGGCACGATGACCAAGGCGGTGGAGCGCGAACCGCTTGCGCCGTTGGCGTCGCGCGCGTGATATTCGACCGTGCCGTCGAAAGGCGCGGATGGCGTGCCGGATAACACTCGAGTGCTCGCATCAAACAACACCCCGCCGATGCTAAATTGCGGCGCGCCGTAAGATGAATCGGCGTCTCGGGTTAATCGATAAGTAATCGGCGCAACGCCATCTTGCGCCGCCGGCAAGGTTGCATCAATCGGCGCATTGACGCGGAACGAATAGCCGCTGTCCAACGTCGTAATGTCGGCGGCGGCAAAATTCGGCGCGTCGACAGTGTGCACGGTAATCGTGTGTTCGGCGGTGGCAAAGTTGGCGTCGGTGATTAAATAGGACACCACCACCGGCGCAGATGATGCCGAAAACCCGCCGGACAATACGCGGGTGTTGCCGTTGAAGGCCAAATCATTCGCCGCGAATACGCCGGCGAGATTCATCGCGTATTGATGCGGCGCGCGCCCGCCGTTGGCCGCGGATAACGCCAGCGTTTTGTCGATGCCGACGCTGTAGGTGGTCGCGCTCGGCGGCGTCGAGGCGAAACCGAGTTTGCCGTATACCTGCACATTAAATTGCAATGCCGCGCCAACGCCGTTGATGTCGGCGCCGGTTAAGGTGTATCGCACATTGCCGACGCTTGCATCGGCTGCGGCTGTGCCTGTGATGCGCGCCGCCGATGCATCCAACTGCAAACCGCTCGGCAAGGTTGGGCTGATGGTATATGACTGCACGCCGCCGGCGCCGCCGCTTGCAAGCGGCAATTGCACATTCAATGCATTGCCTTCGATGGTTGCATGCAGGTCGGCTTGTTGCCCGGCAAAATTCGAGCGCGGGGCGACCGTGACGATTAGCGTGAACGTGCCTTGTTTGGTGTCGTCGAGTTTGTCGGTTGCAATGCGCACGAAGGTGGCATCGCCGGCGGCGGTTGGCGCGCCCTCAATTGTCAGCCGGTCGTCTGGCCGGCCGCCGCGCCGACTCAGCCCGAGGTCGGTCAAATCATTTTCGCCGCTGACGTTGTATCGAACGCCATCCGCCCCGCCGCCGCTTGCCGCCGGCAGGGTTAACACATCGGTATAGCGAACGCCATCGCGCGAATACGGAGTCGCGCCGACCGTGTAGGTCACAACAATTCGCGGCGGGCTGAACACCGGATTCTCGACCACCGCCAGCGTGAAAGTGACGACCGCGGCGGTGCTGTCGTAACCATCCGTGGCCGTGTAGATAAACGATGCCGCCGTCACCGCCGCCGACGGGGCGTCGCCGCCGAGGGTGCGCGCGGATGCATCGTAGGTAATCCCGCTCGGCAAATCATCCAAGCCGCTGCCGTCCAAATCGGTCAGCGTATAGTCGACCGCGCCGACCGCATTGCGCGCCGAGGACAAGGCGATATCGACGCCGGCATCGGTCGCGGCGCTGAGGTTGGGCTGGGTCAGCGTTAATGCATCGAACACGCGGAAGTTGGCGGTCGCCGATGAGGTTGCGCCGTTGCTGTCGCGCACATGATATTGCGCCGCGCCGACAAAGGCATCGGTCGGCGTGCCGGATAAAATCCGCGTCGCCGCATCAAACGCCACGCCGCCAAGCGCAAACCGCTCGGCATCGTAGCCGCTGTTGGCGCCGCGCGTTAGCCGATGGGTCAACGGCGGCAACCCGCCGCTTGCACTCGGCAAGGTTGCATCGACGAGCGTGCCGACGCGGAACGAATAGCCGGCGCCGAGCGTAGTGATGTCGCCGCTGACAAAGTTTGGCGCGGCGATGGCGATGAGGTTAACGATATGCGCAATCATCGCGCCGTTGGCGTCGGCGCCGATGTAGGTTAAATCGACCGGCGCATTGACCGCGTCAAACCCGCCGGACAATATGCGCGTATTGGCGTTGAACGCCAAACTGTGCGCGGCCGAAATCGCGCTTGTATCCAATGCATAATCGTGCGGACTGCGCCCGCCGCTAATCGCCAAGAACGTTACCGCGCGGCTTGCGCCGACGCTGAATGTCACCGCGCTCGGTTGGTTGCCGGCGACGAAGGCGAGTTGCGCATACACCCGCAGATTAAAATCGAGCGAAGTGGCGGTGCCGTTTACATCGGTTGCACTCAGCGTATAGCGCACATTGCCGACACTCGCATCGGCCGCGGCCGCGCCGCTTAATCGCAAGGTGGCGACATCCAAGGTCAACCCGCTCGGCAATGTCGGCGCCAGCGAATAGGTTAATGCGCCAACGCCGTCCGCGGCGCTCGGCAAGGTTACCTCCAATGCCGGGCCGCCGATGGTGGCATGCAGGTCGGGTTGCGATGCGCCGCCGAAACGCGGCTGCGGCACAATCACTTGCAGCGTAAAAGTTAACATCGCGGTCGCGCCGTTTACATCGGTGGCGGTTACTACATATTGCGTGCTGCTTGCGCCGGTGCCGGCATCGACTGCGCCGCTGAGCAGTTGGCTGTCGCCGTCAAACTGCAAACTGCTCGGCAACGTGCCGCTCAGCGTATAGGTCAAATCGCCGGTGCCGCTGCCGTCCGCGTTCGGCAAGGTCACATCAATCGCATCGCCGCCGGCGATAACTTGTATCAGCGATTGACCGCCGCCGAAACTTGGCTGCGGCACAACTACTTGCAGCGTAAAGGTTAATTGTGCGCGCGCGCCGTTTACGTCGGTGGCGGTCAATACATATTGCGCGGTGCTTGCGCTTGTGCCGGCATCGACTGCGCCGCTGAGCAATATGCTGTCGCCGTCAAACTGCAAACTGCTCGGCAACGTCGGCGCCAGCGTATACGCCAAATCGCCGGCGCCGCCGTCGGCGGTCGGCAATGGCGCATTAATCGCCGCGCCGCCGGCGATGGCTTGTATCGGCGATTGACTCTTGTCGGCAAAACTCGGTTGCGACGCGACTGTGACAATTAAGGTGAACGTGCCTTTGCGGTCGGGGAAGGTTTTGTCGGTGGCGACGCGGATGAAGGTGACCGCGCCGGTGGCGGTGGGCGTGCCGTCAATCGTCAACGTATCGTCGAGCGTGCCGCCGCCGCGCCGCAAGCCGATGGCTTGCAAATCATTTTGCCCTTGCGCGATGTTGTATCGCGGCGTTGCGGTGCTGCCGCCGGTCGCGGCCGGCAAGGTGTATTGGCCGACGGCGTTTGCGCCGTCGCGCGAATAGGTCGCGACATTGACCGTGTAGGTGACATCGATTTGCGCCGGGGTGAACACCGGGCGGTCGACCACGCCGATGGTGAAGGTAACCGCGACGACGCCGGCGTCGTAATCATCGGTGATGGTGTAGATGAATGTTTTGGGCGCCGCCGCAGTCGACGGGACATTGCCGCCGAGTTGGCGCAAGGTTGCATCGTAGGTAATCCCGCTCGGCAAATCATCCAAGCCGCTGCCATCGAGGTCGGTCAGCGTATAGGCTGCCGTGCCGACGACATTTTCAGCATCGGTCAAATCGAAAGTGTAGTTGTTGACATCGGTCGGCAAACTGACATCGCCCTGCTCGAGCGTCAGCGCGCCGAAGATATTCATCGAACTCGGCGTCGATGCGGTGGCGTCGTTGCCGTCGCGCGCGTGATAGCGGAATTGTGCGGTGGATGCGGCGACGCCAACGCCGGACAGGACGCGGGTGGCGGTGTCGAAATCAACGCCGTCGATGCGCAACGGCGAATCGAAATAACCGCTGGTCGCGCCAAGCGTCATGCGATAGGTCAACGGCGTCAACCCGCCGGCGGCCGACGGCAAGGTCACATCAATCGCCACGCCGGCGCGGAAGGAATAGCCGTTGCCGAGCGTGGTGACATCGTTCGCGGCGAAATTCGGGAATGCAACCGCCAGCACCGCAAAGGTCACGGCGGCAAACGCGCCGTTATCGTCGGTCGCGGTTTGGATGAAGTTGCCCAAATCGGCGGCGGCCAATGCGGTGGTGCTGCGCAATTGGCGCGTGTTGGCGTCGTATATTAATCCGCTCGGCAAGGCCGCGCCGTTTTGGCGGGTGAGGGTGTACGCGACTGTGCCGGCGCCGTCAATCGCTTCCAGCAAATTCACCGTGCGCGGATGCGCGGCGGTGAAGGTTAAATCATCCTGCGCGGCGTTGTAACTCGGCGGCGCGATTACCGTGAAACTAAACGAATGCGATGCGGCGCCGCTGCGATTCGGTTGCACGCGATACACCGCCTGATACACGCCGCCGGTGTCGGGCGCGCCGGACAGCGTATAGGTTTCGGTTGCGCCGACTTGCGACAAGGTCAAGCCAAAGGCGGTTTCATCGACCGCCAACTCGGCGACGACGCCGCGCACGCTCAATCGCACAGTGTGGGCAATCGGCGGCCACAAGGTTTCGGGTTGCGCCAGCGTTGGCATCGTAATCGGCGGCACAATCGCGGCGTCTCGGCTGTATACGCCAATCGGCGCGGCGACGCCGTTTAATTGCGCGGCATTCGAATACACCAGCCAATCGAATGCTTTTTGCAATTGCGCGCCGTTGGCGTCGGTAATGCGGAAAGTGGTCGCGGCGGCGACGCCGAGGGTGACGCGGTCATAAGTGCCCTCCAAGGCCGCGCCGGTCAACGTCAACCCGCTCGGCACCGGATTAAGCGCGTAACTATATGGCGCAACCCCGCCGCTGAAGGTCAAGGCGGCAAACGCCAATAAATTGGTCGGGCTGCGATAAAAGCCGACCGTGCCGTCTTCAATTTTGGTGAGGTCGGCGCGCGCAAAGGTCAATGCGTCGGCCACGCTGACATTAAATACGGCAGTGGTTACGCTGCCGAGGTTGGCGGCGGTGTAGGTCAAGACGACCGCCGATTGACCCGCGTTGGTGTTGATGTTCAATATGATTTGCTGCGTAGTCGATGCCGAGGTCGGGGTTTTGGTCAGCCACGAAGAAGCCCGGTCTTCACCGCTCAGCGCATAATTAATCACGCCGCTGCCGTCGATTTGCGCCAGCGGCAAGGTCAATGCATCGGCGTGGGCCGCGGTGAAGGTGCGATTGCCGGGCACGCCGCCGATGAATCGCGGCGTGTCGGTGAATTCCATCGTAAAGGTGGTCGAATCCGAATCGCCGTCCGCGTCTGTGGCGGTGTATACGAACATCGCCGGCGCGGCCGCATTCGGCGGGGCGGCGCCGACCAAAATGCGCGCGTTATTCAATCGCAATGAACCGGGCAACGCGCCGCCGCCCAAGGCGGTCAACGAATAGGTCACCACTTCTTCGCCAATCCCATAAGCGCGCGGCGGACCGGACAAATCGGCGAGTCGGTTTTCGGCTTCGGCAAATTCGATGTTGGGCGTTGATTTAATCGGCACGACCAAATCATCCTGCACCGGCAAAGTCAGCGGCACCTGCCCGACAAAACGCAACCGCTCGGTAACCACCGCGCCTTGCGCATCGCGCGCGTGATAACGAAACCGATTGGTCGCCAAGTTGGTCCCGCCGATGGTGATGCGCCCGGCAATCACTCGCGTGCTTGCATCGAACGACAGCGTCGAGCCGATCGGAAATTCGCCGCCGGATAGGCGCGTCCAATCGTCGCGGTCGTTGGTGAAATAGGAAATCGGCGTCGCGCCGTACGACGCTTCCGGCAATGTAAACAGGTTGTCGGTTTCGGTGCGCCATGCGATGACGTTGTTGCCGATGCCGTTTAATATCTCGAGCGCCTGCGGCGAGAACGCCAACGCCTGCACCACCCGTATGCGCAAGGTGAAAGTACCGGCGCGGTTTTGGGTGTCGGTGGCGACGCGGGTGTAGGTGTAATTGGCAATGCCGCTCGGCGCGCCGCTGATGACAATCGCGCCGTCGCTTAACGCGCGCCGCGACAATCCATTCGGCAGGCTGGGCAACGGCGAATAAACCAAATTGCTGATGCCGCTTGCCGCCGGCAAGGTTAAATCGCCCGCGCTTCGTACGCCGCCGACGCCGAAGGTTGGCGTGTTGACGGTGTAAATCGCTTCGAGGGTCGACGGATTAAACGCCGGCTTTTCGAAGACGCTGATGGTGAAGGTGAGCGTGACGCTGCTGTCGTCATGTCCATCCGTTGCGAAATAGATGAATGATGCGGTCGACGACGGCGCATTTTGCGGCAACACGCCGCCGAATCGGCGGGTGGTCGATGCGTAGGTGACGCCGTTCGGCAAGCCGGCCAAGTTGACGCTGCCGTCCAAATCGGTCAATCGATACGCGACCGCGCCAATGGCGTTTTGCGCCGACGCCAACGGCTGGTCGACGCCTTCGCCGCTGCCCCATTCGATGTCCGGTTGCACCAATGACAACGCCGCCAAAAGATTCAGATTGACGCTCCTCGATGAAATTGCGCCGTTGGCGTCGCGCGCGTGATATTCGACCGCGCCGGCAAACGCCGCGGTCGGCGCGCCCGACAAAATCCCCGTCGCCGAATCAAACGCCACCCCGCCAACCGCCAATTGCGCCGACGAATACGATGAACCCGCGCCGACGGTCAACCGATAGGTAATCGGCGCAACGCCGTCTTGCGCCGCCGGCAAGGTCGCGTCAATCGCCGCGCCAACGCGGAAGGAATAACCGTTGTCCAACGTCGTAACGGCGGCGGCGGCGAAGGTTGGCGCGGCCGTGCTGCGCAACGCCAATTCATGCATAACGCCCGCGCCGTTGGCGTCGTTGATGGTGTAGGTCGCCATCGCCGCGCCGGGCGCGGAAAACGCGCCGGATAATGTGCGGGTGTTGGCATCGAAGGTCAAGGTGTTGGCGACGCCGACGCCGCCGGTATCGAGGGCGTAGGTGTATGGCGTGCGCCCGCCGGCGCCGGCGGCCAACGCGCGGCTTTTGTCGACGCCGACGCTGTAGGTGATTGCGCTCGGCGGCGTCGATGCGAAAATCAATTTGGCGTATACGCTTAAATCAAATGCCAATGAATCGCCGACCGCGTTTAAATCCTCGGCGCGGATGGTCGGGCGGGCTTTGCCGACGCTTGCATCAGCCGCGGCCGTGCCGCTCAGCTGCGCAGTGCTCGAATCCAACTGCAACCCGCTCGGCAACGGCATGTCCATCGCATACGATTGCACCCCGCCGGCGCCGCCGCTGGCGGTCGGCAATTGCACATCCAAGGCGTTGCCTTCAATCGTCGCATGCAATTGCGATTGGCTTTGTGCGCCAAACCCGGCGCGCGGCGCGATGGTGACGATTAAGGTGAAACTGCCTTGACGCGCGGGGTTGCCGATATCGATGGCGACGCGCTCGAAGGTGAATGCACCAATGGCGATTGGCGCGCCGCTGATGACCATCGAGTTGTCGGACAACAATGTGCGCGAGAAGCCGTAATTGCGCATTGCCGCTTCGCCGCCCAAGATGGCGTAACTCAGCCCGCTGACGCCGCCGCCACCGGCCGCCGGCAAGGTTAATGAATCGTCATAGCGCACCCCGCCGCTCGAATACGGCGTGGCGTTTTGCGTGTAGGTCGCGGCGATTTGCGACGGGCTGAACACCGGGCGTTCGACCACTTCGAGCGTGAAGGTGACCGCGACTTGACTGTTGTCGAAATCGTCGGTGACGCCGTAGATGAAGGTTTGCACCGCTTGCGTTGTCGCCGGGGCGGTGCCGGTCAACTTGCGATTGGTCGAATCGTAATTGATTCCGCTGGGCAAATTATCCAAGCCGATACCGTCCACATCGGTCAAGGTGTACGCCGCATTGCCGATTGCATTGACGGCGGTGTCGAGCGGCAGGTCGATGGCGACGCCGGCGGCCAAATCGATATTTTGTTGCGCCAACGTCAATGCCGCGAAGATGTTGATTTCAGTGCTCGCCGAACCCGCGCCGCCGTATGCATCGCGCACATGATATTCGACTTCGCCGCCGAAGGTTGCGCTTGGCGTGCCGGACAATATCCGCGTAGCCGCATCAAACGTCACGCCGCCAACCGCAAACGCTGCGGCGTCATAGCCGCTGTCGGCGCCGAGCGTCAACCGATGGGTAAACGGCGTCGCCAACCCTTGCGCCAACGGCAAGGTGACGTCAATCGCCGCGCCGATGCGGAACGAATAGCCGTTATCCAATGTGGTGATGTCGGGCGCGGCAAAATTCGGCGCGGTGAATGAGGACAGTGAAAATGCGTATTCGACTGCCGCGCCGTTGGCGTCGGTGACGACATAGGTTAACGCGCCGGCGGATTCCGAATCGCCGGCTTCCGAGAACGCGCCGGACAACACCCGCGCATCGGCATCGAAAGCCAAATTGTTAGCGAAGGTGATTGTGTTGAGCGGCAAAGCGTATTGATACGGCGCGCGCCCGTTGGCGCCGGCGGCGAAAGTATACGCATTGACCGCGCCGACGCTGTACGCCACCACCGGCGGATTGGCCGCGCCAAACCCAAGCGGCGCATACAAACGCAAGGTAAACGTCAGCGTATCGCTTACGCCGTTAATGTCGGTCGCTGTCACTGTATACGGCGTGTCACCGACTGTTGCGCCGCCGGCGACCGTGCCGCTCAATTGCGCGGTGCCCGCATCCAACTGCAGCCCATTTGGCAACGGCGGCGACACCGAATACACCAACGCGCCGGCGCCGCCATTGGGCTGCGGCAACTGCACGGATAATGCATTGCCTTGCACCGTGGCATGCACCACCGCTTGACTCAGCCCGGCATAACTCGGGCGTTGCGCGACTTCGGTGATGAGGGTGAACGTGCCGCTGCGGGTGGCGAACAGGGTGTCGGTGGCGATGCGGATGAAGGTGAATGCGCCGACCGCGGTCGGTGCGCCGCTGATGACAATCGCGGCGTTGGATAAATTAGCGCGCGTCAACCCGCTCGGCAAATCGGCGCGCGGCAGGCTGTAGGTCACGCCGCTTGCGCCGCCGCCGCTGGCCGGCGGCAAGGTCACCGCATCGCCGCTGCGCGCGCCGTCGCGCGAATAGGTTGCGCCGTTTACGGTGTAGGTGAGTTGAATCGCCGACGGCGTAAACACCGGTTTTTCGACCACGCCGATGGTGAAGGTGACGCTGGCGCTTTCGCTGTCGAATCCATCGGTGGCGGTGTAGATAAACGATTGCGCGGCCACCGCCGAACCCGGCGCAGTGCCGGTCAACTTGCGATTGATCGCATCGTAATTGACCCCGCTCGGCAAATCATCCAAGCCAACGCCGTCCAAATCGGTCAAGGTATACGCGACCGCGCCGATTGCATTGACGGCGTCCGACAACGGCAAATCGACGCTCACGCCGCTGGCGACGTTGATGTCGTCTTGCGTCAAGCCGAAGACGGCGAAGATGTGGATGGCGCTGGCAACTGAGCCGACGCCGCCATAGGCGTCGCGCGCGTGATATTGCACCGCGCCGGAGAACACTTCGGTCGGACTGCCGGAAAAGACGCCGGTGCGCGAATTAAACGCCAGCCCGGCGACCGAAAACTGCGCGGCATCGTAGCCGCCGGCGGCGCCGAGCGTGATGCGATAGGTCACCGAGGATGATGCGCTGGACGCGAACGGCAAGGTTGCATCGACAGTCGAGCCGACTCGGAATGAATAGCCGCCGCCAATCGTCGTGATGTCGGCGTCGGTGAAACTCGGTGAATTGATGGCGTAAAAGGTGATGCGGTGCTGCGCCATTGCGCCGTTGGCGTCGGTGACGCTGTAGGTCAATTGCCCGGCATCGTCGGCGCTCGGCGCTTCGGCGAAAGTGCCGGACAAGATGCGCGTATCAAAATCGAATGCCAAGTTGTTGTCGAAGGTCAAGCCGCTGACATCGAATGCGTATTGCAACGGCGCGCGCCCACCGCCGGCGAGGGTGAAGGTTTGCGCATTTTGCGCGCCGACGCTGTAGAACGCAAAGTCCGGGTTGCCCGACGCAAAGGTGAGTTGCGGATACACCTGCAGGGTGAACGGGAAAATCGACGCGCCCCATAAATCGCCGCCGCGCACGCCGTAATTGCCGACGCCGACGCCGGCGGTGGGCGAACCGCGCAGGCGGTTTTCGCCGGTGGCCGCATCCGACCAATGCACCAAGCCGGGCGGCAACTGCACCGACATTTCATAATAGCAACCGATTTGACATCGCCACGTGCCCAAATCCGCATCCAAGTCGGGTCCGGCGATGGTGGCGTGATAAAGCGCCGGCAAGCCGCTTTGCCCGTTGGCTATCGGGTCGAGCATCGCCGCGGTGACTTCCATCAACAAGGTGAACGTGCCCGCTTCGACGCCGCCGGAGTCGGCGGCGATGCGCGCGAAGGTGAATGCGCCGGTTTCGGTCGGCGCGCCGCTGATGACCACCGTGTCATTCGCCAATGCGGTTTGCGACACGCCGTTTGGCAGATTGGATTCGATGACCGCATAACTCAATTGCCCGACCGCGCCATCGGCCATCGGCAAGGTTAACGAATCGCTGATGAGCGCATCGTTGCGCACATAGGTGGCGTTGTTGGCGGTGTAGGTGACGCTGAGCGATGTCGGCGAGAAGGTCGGTTTATCGACCACGCTGACGGCGAAGGTGACGCTGACGCTGTTGGCGTCGAAGTCGTCGGTGGCGGTGTAGATGAACGATTGGGTAATCGCCGCACCCGGCGCAAGACCGCCCAATCGTTGCGCGACCGCATCGAAGGTTACCCCGCTCGGCAAATCATCCAAGCCGACGCCGTCCAAATCGGTCAGCGTATACACAATCGCGCCGACCGCATTGCGCACGCGCGCCAATTGCACATTGACGCCGGCGGCGCCGGATAAGTTGACATCCGGCTGCTCCAAGGTCAATGACGACAGGATGCGGATGGTGGCCGGCGTCGAGGCGCCGGCGCCGTTGGCGTCGCGCACGTGGTATTCGACCGCATCATTGAAAGCGATGGTGGCCGCGCCGCTCAAGATGCGCGTCGCCGAATCAAACGCCACGCCGCCGCCGGCAAATTGCGCCGCATCGTAATCGCTGTCGACGCCGCGGGTTAAGCGATGCGTCAGCGGCGTCACGCCGTCGACCGCGCTCGGCAAGGTTGCGTCAATCGTCGCGCCGACGCGGAAGGTGTAGCCGACAACCAACGCGGCGATGTCGACAGGGGTGAATTGCGGCGCATCGACCGCGGCGACGCTAAAAGGATGTTCGCGGCGCGCGCCGTTGGCGTCGGTGGCGATGTAGGTTAAATCGACCGCCGCGCTTCCGCCGAGATAGCCGCCCGACAACAGCCGCGTCGTCGCATCGAAGGTGAGGTCGTTGGAGGCGCCGATTGCGGCGACCTCCAGCGCGTATTGAATCGGCGCGCGCCCGCCCGCAACCGCGGAGAAGGTCAGGGTTTTGTCGGTGGCCAGGCTGTAGGTCACGGCTTGCGGTTGAATCGATTCGACAAAACGCAACGCCGCATAGACCTGCATATCAAACAACAGTGACGCGGTCACGCCGTTGATATCGACGGCGTTATAGGCGCGGGAGACATTGCCCGTCACCGCGTCGGCGGCCGCGACGCCGGTTAATTCGCGCGTGTCGGCATCGAAGGTTAACCCGCTCGGCACCGCGCGCACTATCGAATAGACCAACTCGCCGGCGCCGCCGCTTGCCATCGGCATGGTTTCATCGATTTCATTGCCGCCAATCGTGGCATGCAGTTTGTCCACGGTTTGCGCGCCAAAGGTCGGCGTCGGCGCAACCACGCTGATTAAGGTGAACGTGCCGCGTTGTTGCGGGTTGTCAACATCGATGGCGATGCGGCGGAAGGTAAACGCCGCGGCGCGCGTCGGCAGCCCGGTCAGCACCAATTCATCATCGGCGATTCGCGTGCGCGTCATGCCGTCGGGGATTGCGCCTTCGAGCGCGTAACTTAAGGTTGGCCCGACGTTGGCGCGCGGCAGGGTTAAGTTGCCGGGTGCGCGCGCGCCGCCGCTGGAATACGCCGCGTTGTTTACGGTGTAGGTCGCAAAAATTTGCAGCGGGTTAAACGACGGTTTTGCATCGACGCTTATCGCAAACGATGCCGAGGCCGAAGATGAATCGTAATCATCATGCACCGTGTAGACAAACGTCAGCGGGTCGACCGGCGAATTCGGCGCGACGCCGCTTAAGGTGCGGGTGCTGGGGTTGAAGGCGATGCCGCCGGGCAGATTGGTTAAATCGTCGCCGACCAAATCGGTCAGCGTATACGACGCCGCGCCGACCACATTGAGCGCGGCGTTGAGCGCGACCATTTCGTTTTTGCCGACCGCGAGGCTGATGTCCGATTGGCTCAAACTCAATGCGCCAAAGGCGCGGATGTCGGTGGTCGCCGAGGTGTATGACGCTTTGGAATCGCGCGCGTGATATTCGACCGCGCCGCCATAGGCTTGCGTCGGCGCGCCGCTTAAGATGCGCGCCGCGGCGTCGAAGTTGAGCCCGCTGAGCGCAAATTGCGCGGCTTCATAGCCGCTGTCGGCGCCGTCGGTCAGGCGATAGGTGAACGGCGCGGCGCCGAGATCGACTTCCGGCAAGGTAACTTGCGCCGCGACATTCACGCGAAACGAATAGCCGCGCGACAATTCGGTTAAATCCGCCGGCGAGAACAACGGCGCTTCGATGACCGCCAATTCGACAAGGTGTTGCACCATCGCGCCGTTGGCGTCGGTCGCGCGATAGGCGATGCTGACCGGTTCGGTTGCGCCCAAAAACATGCCGGACAATTCGCGCGCACTTGCATCGAAGGTTAAATTATTGGGCGCGTCGATTTGCTCAATCGCAATCGAATAATCGTACGGCCCGCGCCCGCCGCGCGCGGCCAGGAAAGTCACCGGCTTGCCCGCGGTGCCGACGGTGTAGGTCGCCGCACTCGGATTGACGCCGGCGACAAAACCGAATCGGTCGTAAACCTGCAAATCGAATTGCAGGCTTGCGCTGGCGCCGTTGACATCGGTGACGCGCAAGGTGTGGCGGGTGTTGCCGAGGTCGGCGTTGGCGTCGGCGACGCCGAACAGCCGCAAGGTTTCGAAATTGACATTGACGCCGCTGGCGATTGGCGGGGTGATGGCATAGGACAGCGCAACGCCGCCGCCGGTCGCCGACGGCAACTGCACGCCGAGGAAGTTGCCGTCCACGGTGGCGTGGATTTTCGGCTGCGATGGCGGGTCAAATTGCAAGGCCGCGGCGCTGTTGATGATTAAGGTGAATGTGCCTTCGCGCGCCGGGAAGCCGATGTCGGCGGCGGTGCGCAGGAAGGTGAACAAGCCGCTTTGCGTCGGCGCGCCGCGAACGCCAATCGTATCGCCGCCCAATGCGCGGCGCGTCAACCCGCTCGGCAAATCGGCGCGCGCCACTGCATAACGGATGCCGGCTACGCTTGCGCCATCGGCGAACGGCAGGGTTAATTCATCGCCGAATTGCGCGCCGCCTACGGTGTAGGTCGATGCGCCGACGGTGTAGGTGGCGGTGATGTCGGATGGGACAAAACTCGGCTTGTCAAACACGCCGAGCGTAAACGTGCTGGTGGCTTGGGCGTTGTCAAAATAATCGGTGGTGCTCAACACATAGGTTTTGGTCGCCGCCGGCGCCGTCGCCATCCCGACCAAACGTTGGCGGGTGTTGTCGAAGGTCATTTCGCCCGGCAGGCGTTGGTCGCCGTTGGTGTCGGCCAGCGTATACAGCAATGTGCCGATGACGCCTTGTGCGCGCGGCAATTGGATGTTGATGGTGTTGCCGGTGAGCAATTCGATATCGGATTGCACGCCAATCGAAAGCGGCGCGGAGATGAACAATGGCGCGCTTTGCGACAGGATTGCGCCGTTGGCATCGCGCAGATAATGGGTGAAATAACCGTCGTACGGCGTGGTTGGCGTGCCGGACAACACGCGCGCGGCCGGGTCATACGCCAGCCCGGCGACGCTGAACGCCGCGCCGAAATAGCCCGGGTCTTGCCCGTTGCGCAATCGATAGGTCAACGGCCCCACCCCGCCGCCGATGGCCGCCGGCAACGTGAGGTCGACGCTTGTGCCAATGCGAAACGAGAAGCCGACTATCAACGGCGCCAAGTCAATCGCGGCAAATCGCGGCGCATCGACGACATCGACGCGAAACGAAACGCCGGCCGCGGCGTGGTTGATGTCGCGCACGCTGAGCGCGAAAAAGCCGGCGTCGTCTTTGGTGGTGGTCGATAAACTGCGCAATTGGCGCGTGACCGCATCGAATTCCCATTGCGCCGAAATCGCCGAACCGTCGCCTTGCTCAAGCGCATACACCAACGGCGCAATGCCTTCCTGCGCCAATGCCAAGGTGAAGGTCGAGGGATGAGTTGCGGTGAAGGATAAATCGGATTGCGCGGCAAAGCGCGGCGCGGCGCCGGCGACAAAGGAGAAGGCGTATTCGCCGATGCCGGCGTTGTCGTCGCTGACCGAATACAACGCCGCATAGGTGCCGATTGTGTTGGGCGCGCCGCTGAGCAAATAGGTCGCGGTCGATTCGAGTTGCACGATGCTCAAGCCGAAGGTGGTTTCGCCGACTTCGATGGTGTGTTCGCCTTGTCCGTCGACCGACAATTGAATGCTGTGTTGCGTCGGCACAGCCAAGCCGTACGGGTTGACCGGCGGCAGGGTAAGCGCCGGGGTAAACGTCGCGCTGACGGTGTGCTTCGACAAACTTGGCGGCAGCGATAAAAATCGCGGCGCATCGGCATAGATGTTAAAGGTGACGATGTTGTCGGCGGTCGCGCCGTTGACATCGGTGACGCGGAAGGTGGTGTGCGCATCGATGCCGATGAGCACGCGGCTCGGCGTGCCGAGCACCGTGTTGGTGGCGCCGTTTTGCGCAATGCCCGCGGGCAGCCCGAGGAAGGCGTAGGTAAACGGCGCAACCCCGCCGCTCGGCAGCGTAAACGGCAACGGGCTTTCCGCGTCAATCGGTTCATTCAGCACCAAACTCAACGGCGTAGCGACGGCGAATTGCATCGCCTCGACCGCGCTGACATTAAACACCGCCGTGGTCACGCTGCCGCCGGAGGTTGCGGTATAGGTCAACGGCACAGCAGATTCGACTTGAGTCGGCGCGGCCACGAGGTAAATCTGCGCGGTGCTTTGTGCGGTGTTCGGCAATCGGCTCAGCCAATCGGCCGCGTCGACGCCGGTTAACTGATAGGTAATCGCCGCACCGCCGCCGATTTCCGCCAATGGCAAGGGGGTGTTCGCTTGCGGTTGACCGGCGGTGTAGGTGATGTCGCCCGGCAACCCGCCGATGATGCGCGGGCGCGCGGCGATTTGCAGGGTGAATGAGGCGGTGGCGACGCCGCCATCGTTCAAATCGGTCGCGCCGTATACTAATGTCATCGGCGGCACCGCCGTGCTTGGCGCGGTGCCGCTTAATTCGCGCACGTTTTGCGCGCCGTCGAAGGTCAAGCCGCTCGGCAAGGCCGCACCGTCCAAGCCGGTCAAGGTGTAGGTGGTGTTCAACGGCGTCAATTGGTTGATGGCTTGCGGCAATTGCGCGCCCGGCAACTCTTGATTGGTCGGCAGCAACAAATCATCCGGCATCGGCAACGACAACGGCAGCCCGATGACATAACTGAATGCATGTGAAGTGGTCGCCAAATGGCGGTCGCGCGCGTGGTAATACAGCCCGTCTTGTTCGCGCACGGCGGATTCGCTGCCGCTTATCGCGCGCGTCGTCGGGTCGAAGGTGAACCCTTGAAACGGCGCAACCGCGCTTTGCCAATCGGCATCGCCGGTGACGCGATAACTGATTGGCGCCGCGCCGCCGACAACCTCCGGCAAGGTTAACGCGGCTTCGGTGTTGGTGCGGAAATACAGGCGCGGCTCGAAGAACGCCTGCGCCGCGGAATCGAATTGCGGGAACGCCTCGACAATCACCGCAAAGGTCGCGCTCGCCACCGCGTTGTTGACATCAGCCGCGCTGAGAATCCAATCGCCCAAATTGCCGCTCGCGCCGCCGGTCGCATCGCTTGTGTCGGTGGACAATATGCGCTGGTCTGCGTCGAAGGTGAATTGCCCCGGCACCGCCGCGCCGCCGTCGCGGGCTATCGAATAACTCAACGGCGCGCCGCCGTCGCTCGGCGGCGGCAAGGTATAGGCCATGGCGACGCCGGCGGTGAAGGTCAACGCATCGAGGGTGGTTGTATATGTCGGCGCCGCGATTTGTTGCACCGCAAAATAATTGCCGACGATGCTCGCGCCGATTTCATCGCTGACCGCGATGCGATGTTGATGCACCGCGCCGACGCCAAAATCCACCGTGTTTGCCAACCGCAATTGCCCGGCGGTGACGAATAAGGTCAAACCGCTCGGCGCGGCCGCGTCCATTCGCTCCAATTGATAGGTTGGATTGACCCCGCCGACCGCGGCGTTCAGCGTATAGGTGCTGAGGTGTCCGGTGGTGAAGGTGATGTCCGGTTGGTCGGCGATGGACAGCGGCGTAAGCGCGGTAAAGCCGAAGGTGGTTTGCGCCGAGGGCGCGTTGTCGGGGTCGCCGCTGCGCGGGCGCGCATCGTAAATCACGCGGTATTGCCCGGCGACTGACGGCGTGCCGGATAAAGTGTAGGTGTTGGTGGTGTCGACTTGCGAGAAGGTTAAGCCGAATCCGTCCTGCCCAAGGCGCAATTGCATCGCGCCGGCGTCTTCATCATCGACGCGCAACTCGAGTTGCAACGCCAGCGGCAGATTGATGCCGGTGTATTCCAGCACCGGCAGGGTAATCGCCGCCGGCGTGGTCGTCGAATAGGTTGCGGGCGGCACTGCGCCGGCGTAAAAGCGCGGCGCGGTCGGATGAATAACAAAACTGACCGCGCGGATAATCGCCGCGCCGTTGGAATCGGTGTTGACCATCGTCAACGGCCAGCGACCGATTTCGGACGGCGTGCCGACAATTTGCCGCGAATTGTCGCCGGGCGCCAATCGCAAGCCCGGCGGCAATGCGCTGGTGATTTCGTAACTGTATGGCGGCACGCCGCCGTCGGCGACCGGCAATTGGTAATCGACTTCGACGTTGATTTCGAATTCGTCATCGTTGTACGCAAGCAAATCCAAATACGGCGCCGGCGCGACCATAAACCGCAATATCACCGTGTTGGTTTCGCCGCCGCTGGATGCCGTATAGGTCACCAACACCTCCGCTTGCGATTGCAACGCTTCGCTGCGCAGGATGAGTTGCGATGTGGTTTGCGCATCGTTTGGGGTTTTCGACAGCCAATCGGCATCGGCCCAGGTGGCGGCATAAGTAATCGCCGCGCTGTCATCGACCAGCGCGATTGGCAGGGTGTAATTTTGCGGATGGGTTGCGGTGAAGGTGGCGCCTTGCGGTGCGCCGTCGGGGAATCGCGGCGCGTCCAAGATGCTGATGGCGAAGGTAATCGCATCGGTCGCGCCGTCCACATCGGTCAGGCGATATTCGTATTGCGCCAATGCAACCGGCGTCGCCGGCGCGATGCCGCTCAATCGCCCGCTGGCGGCATCGAGAGTCAAGCCGTCGGGCAAGTCGCCGCCGCCGAGCGGAGCGAGTTGATAGGTCGGCGCGCCCGGCGTTGGCGCGTCGTCGTCGAGGCTGAGGAAATTCAGCCAAGTGTTTGGCGCGTCCTGCGGCAATTGCACCTCCAACGGTTGTTGCACGGTAAAGACCAAATCCAGTTGCGTCGGCAACTTCAACGGATTGGCCAGACGTTGGGTGATGTGATAGGTGACCTGCGCGCCGCTCGAATCGCGCGCCCACAACAGCATCGTGTTGTCGAGAAACACCGGCGAGGTTGGCGTGCCGCGCCAAATCAGCGTATCCAAATCGACGCTGCTGCCGGGCAGTGCGCCGGAAACAATGCTGTCATAGTCGACATCGGCGAAGTCGGCGGTTTCGCTGTAGGTAACCGGCGTCACGCCGCCTTCGGCGCGCGGCAGGGTGAGTTCGAAAGGTTGGCCGACGCGGAATAAAAAGCCAATCGGTTCGCCGGTTGCGCCGTACGACATGCCGCGCGCAAACGCCAATGCATCGGGCGTGAAACTTAACGCAGACGGCGTGACCACGGCGGTAAACACGTGATGCGCGGTTGCGCCGTTGGCGTCGGTGGCGGTGAATTCGAGGCGATGTTCGCCGAAGTTTTCGAACACGCCGCCAATGGTGCGGTTGAGTTGATTGACGCTTAGCCGCGCGGCTTGCCCGCCGCTGAGCGAATAGGTATACGGCAACCGCCCGGCGACCGCCGCCAAAAACGGCGGCGACGCGGTAAACGCGACATCTTGGGCGTAGGTTTGCGCCGACGGCTGGTTGCCGGCGGCGAAGGCAATCGGCGCATACAACTGCAGCCCAAAGGTCAACGATGTGTCGACGCCGTTTGCGTCGGCGGCGATTAATTCGTATTCAGTGCGTTCGGTGGTTTCCGAATCGCCGCTCGAGGTAAATTCGGTCGGCGCGATTAACAACACCGCATCCAGCGGGTTGATGGTGATGCCGGCGTTGGCAAACGGCGGATTGACGCGATAGGAAAGCCCAACCGCGCCGCCGCTCGGCGCCGGCAATTGCGCGCCGGCCGGATGCCCGACCGTGGCATGCAGTTCCGGCCCGACCGCATCGGCATAATTCGGCGGCGCCGCGACGTCAATAGTCAAGGTGAAGGTGACGCTGCGAAATTCATACAGTCCAGGATAGGGGTTATCGGTAATCCGCAGGAATGTGAATGCGCCGATTTGATTGGGCGTGCCTTGGATTGCGATTTGATTGAAGCCGATATTGCTGCGCGACATCCCGCCGGGCAATTCGCCGACATTTTTATAGATGTAATAGTCGTTGTCGGGGTTGGGCGTTCGCGTGACGGTCAATGGGGCGGCCGATTGCACGCCGTTAATCGTATAGGTCGGCGTGCCGACGGTGTAGGTTGCGCTGATGCCCGACGGGTCGAGTATCGGCGGCGGCGTGATGATGCGCAATTTAAAGGTGGCGACGGCGATGGCGCCGTCAAAAGCATCGGTGACGCTGTATTGATAATCGACCGCCTCGTGCGAATCCGGCGCCGCGCCGGTCAGCCGGCGGCTGGCGGCATCGTAGGTCAACCCTTCGGGCAATAACCCGGAGCAGCAGGTAATCCTGGTCAAACTATAATTCGGCGCACCGAACACATTCTGCGCATCCGGCAAGGTCAAATCGATGTTGGTTTGTGCGCGCGCAATCCGGTACTCGAAGCCGTCCAAGCGCAACGCCGGCACAATCGTCACTTCGGTCGCATACTCGACGCCCACGCCGTATCTGTCGCGCAAATGATAGACCAACGATTGAGTCGCCAGCGGCGTTGACGGCGTGCCGCTGAGAATGCGGCTTGCGCTGTCGAAGGTTAACCCGGGCGCGCTAAAGGCGGCGTCTTCATATTTCGATTGCGCGCCGACTGTGAGTCGATAGGTAAACGGCTCGACCCCGCCTTGGCCTTGCGGCGGCAAGGTAACATCGACCGCCTGATTGACGCGGAAGGTGTAGCCGGCGTCCAAGGCCTGCCGCCCGTCTGAATCCGGCGCGGCAATGGCGTCAATCGCCTGCAACACCAACGCAAACGAAGCAGTCGCATCGTTGGCGTCGGTGACGCTGTAGGTTAGGTTGATGCCGGCAATCGCGGCCGAGCGGAACATCCCGCTCAATTGGCGCGCGCCCGAGTCGAAGACAAAATCGCTGAGGAGCGGGTTGTTGTCGGCGTCGGTGAGCGACATATCCAACGGCAAGGCGTATTGATATGGCGCGCGCCCGAAAGCGGCATGCGCGAATTGCACGACGCCGCCGCCAAAAGTTAACGCAGCCGGCGGATTGCCGGCGGCGAAATCCAGCGGCGCATAAAAGTGCATCGGCGTCAAACCGCTTGCGCTTGCGCCGTGGCGGTCGGTGGCGTGTAAGATGAAGACGAAATCGCCGGGCGGGCCGGCGGTCAACGCCATCGTCAACACCGCCTCCGCCGAATCCAAAGTAATCGAGCCGCTGTGATTGGTGTCGGGCGACAAGATAAACCAATACGACAACGGGCCGAAGCCGCCTTCGGCGCGGGTTAATTCGACGATATTGCGCCCGCCAATCGTGTGATGCACGGTCGGCTGTGCGCCAAACATCGGAGCGGTCGCAACATGCAGATGCGCGCTGAAGGTATCGACGCGATTGGCCGCATCGGTGACGATGCGCAAATAAACAAAATCACCGCTTTGCGTTGGCGTACCGCTAATCACCGCCTGCCCGCCGCTGATTTCGGTCGCGACAAGCCCGCTCGGCAAACCGCCGCCGCTGGTGTAATTAGCCGCCCCGCTTGCGCCAACCGCGCCCGGCAAGGTCAATGCATCGGCGTTTTGCGCGCCGCCGCTGCTGTGCGTAGCGGCGTTGATGGTGTAGGTGACGGCGACATTGCTCGGCGTGAACGACGGTTTATCGGTGACGCGGAACGTTAATATGACGCTCACACTCGCGCCGTTTCGGTCGGTCGCGACATAGGTGAGGCGTTTGCCGGTGTCGGTTTGGCTCGGCGTGCCAGTGATGCGATACAGCCGGTTGGCGACATTGGATTCGAAGATCAAGCCGTCCGGCAAGTCGCCGCTGAGTGCGTAGGTGGCATCGACGCCGCCAACGGCGCGCGGCAAATCGTATTGCGTCGCCACGTTGCGCGCAAAGGCGTGGTCGAGCGGCGTGGCCGCGGCAAAGTGCAGGCGTTCGGTGACGACCAAATCGAAAGTTACCGACGCGGTGGCGCCGTTGGAATCGACGGCGCGCCACACCAACCGCCCGCCGTCGCTCGGCATAATGGTGTTGGCCGAGCGGATATGCAATTCGTTGTGGTCGAACACCCAAGTGCGCGGCAAGGCGCGCGAATCGACAAAGCGCAATGAATGCAATAAATCGCCGGCGCCGCCGCTTGCGGTTAAATCGAAGGTGGTGACGATGTTGGCGGTAAACGACAAGTTATCCGACGCCACCGCCGGCGCGGCCGCGACATAAATAAACGCCGTGGCTTCGCCGATGCGCGAACTCAAGCCGGGATAATGCGCGCCATACGGCAAGGTTTTTAATGCGCGCGCGATTGTGTCGGCGTCGGCGCGCACCACCGGCGGATGCGCAAATTGCGCGGTGTCGGCGATAAGCAATCCGCCCATGCGCAAGGTTTCGGCCGCGGCCGCATCGGCCGTATACACCAACACGCCGTCATCGCCGACGGCGGTCGGCAAGGTGTGCGCGGTCGGCGTGCCGGCGGTGAAGGTGAACGCCGGGAAGATGTTGGCAAACCGCGGGGTTTCGACGGCCGCAAACGACACGATGGTTTCGCCGACGGCGTTGTTGACATCGGTGATGCGAAACGAATACGCGGCGACATCGGAAAGTTGCGTCGGCGCGCCTTGGATGCGCATGCGCGTGCCGGGGTCGTCGACCACGCTGACCGACATCCCGCTCGGCAATGGCGGAGTAACGCCGACGGCATATGGCGCGGCGCCGCCGTTTATCGCCAAATCGGCGGTGAAGTTGTCGCCTTGCCCGCTGTACAACACCCGCCCGGCCTCCTCGATGGTTATCGGCGCGGTGATTAACACTTCGATTTCGGTCGAGGCGACGACTTCGCCGTTGGTCGCAATCGCGCCGAGGGTGAAGGTGAATGCGCCTTCACGCACGCTTGCATTGGCCGACAATCGCGCCGGCAAGCCGGTTAAATCCAACGCAAAGCCTTCGCCCGGTTGCCCGCTTGCGATTAATGATTGGATGTCGGCCGAATAGGCGATGCTGCCCGGCAGTTGCGGCAGGTCTTTAACCGAGGTGCTGCCGGTGGTGTAACGCAACGTATACATCGGCGAAGCGAAATCGCCGAGCACGAAGACGTTGGCTTGCGCCGAGATGATGACGCCGTTGGCGTCGCGCGCGTTGTAGTTTAAGCGGTATACGCCCGGCACCGTCGGCGTGCCGGCCAACAGTTGCGACGGCGCATCAAAGGTTACGCCGTGAATGTCGAATTCGGGGTCGTTGTACGCCGTTTCGCGGTCGCTTTGGCTGATGCGGTGGGTGTATTGCGGGTCGCCTATCGTGAGTTTATAGGTCTTTTCGCCGTAGCCTTGCGCATTATCGCGCACTGTCGGCAGGGTGAATTCGGCGTATTGCGCCATGCTGAAGGTGTAGCCTTGGCTCAATTGGCTGAGGCTGGCGCCGCTGAACAGCGGCGCGCCGTTGCTGAACACATCGAAGGTAAACACCGCCCGCCCGCCGACCGAATCGGTGGCGACATACGGGATGTAATATTGACCGGTGCGCGTAAACGAGCCGTGCAACACGCGCGATGGCCCATCGAACGACAAGCCGTTAAATACGGCGCGCGGGCCAAAATCCATCGCGTATTCATACGGCGGGCCGGCGCCGCCGCCGGCGGTGGTGAAGGTGGTCGGCTTGCGTCCGGTGTTGGTGAAATATTGTTTGGGCGGATTGTCGCCGACAAAAAACATTCGCTCGTTATAGGTGATGGAAAAAAGCGCGCTGACCGTGCCGCCGAGTCGCCCGGTGGCGGTCAAGGTGAATCGGTCGGTGCGCACCTCGCCTTGTTCGGTGGTAATCAGCAGGATGCCGGTCTCGGGGTTGAGCAACAAGCCGTCGTCGGGCGGGGAAATGCTGTAGGAGAAGCCGCCGCTGCCGCCGTTGGGCGTCGGCATCTGCACCGCGCGCCGCCCGCCCAAAGTAGCGCGCAGATTGGGCAATGCGGTGCCGTCGTAACTCGGCGACTCGAAAACGAAAATGTTCAGCGTATAAGTGGTTTGCCCGCCGGTCACGCCGTCGTCATCGGCGATGCGCAAAAAGGAGGTCACGCCGCCGGTGGTTGGCGCGCCGCTGAGCAACAACTGCTCGCCGATTGTCGAGACCAGCATGCCGTCCGGCACGCCCGGGGTGGTGTACACCACCGTGCCAACGGCGCCGCTGACCGCCGGCAGGGTAATCGCATCACTGCTGATGACGTCGTCGCTGAGATGGCTGGCCGAACCGACGACATACGTTACATCGGCGCCGGTCGACGGATAAGCCGCTTTGTTGACCACGGCGATGCTGAAGGTCTGGCCGACTGTGGTCGAGCCGACGGTGGCCGTGATGTCGGCGAATTGGTCGGTTACGGTGTAGATATAGGTCACCGCCGCCGCCACCGCCGCCGGCGCACTGCCGAGCAATTCGCGGCTGTCGACATCGAAGACGATGCCGGTTGGCAAGGTCGCAGCGGCACCGTCGTCGACGTTAATCAGGTTGTAACTCACTACCCCGGCGTCGCCTGCGCCGAGTAAATTTTCGCCGGGCGGGAATTGAATCGCGAGGTTTTGCTGTCCGGCCGGCAGATTGAGGTCGGCAATCGGCGGCAATATCGGCGGCGGCAATATCGTAAAGGTTGCGTTAATCGAGACGCTGGCGCCGTTGAAATCGGTGTATTGCACTGTCACCGCTTCGTCTGCGGCGCGCGTTGGGATGCCGTTCAATCGCGGGTAATGCTTATAGAGGCCTCGAGACGGGCCCAAATCCATCACCAAGCCGGGGATGATGTATTCGGCGTCGGCCGGCGCGGTGTTGATGCCTTCGGTGAATTTAATGCTGTACGGCGCCACGCCGGCGTAGGGCAAGCCGCGCAACTCATAATTATCGACCGGCGCACTGACGCGGAAAGTGTAGGCGGCGTCGTATGCATACACCGCATCGGGGTCATACGGCGCGGTGTGGTAGAAGCGCGGATGAAACACCGCGTTATAAATCGCGATATGTTGCAAGGCCGCGCCGTTGGCGTCGGTGGCGGTGTAGGTCATTTGAACCACGTCGGCAAATCGCCCGATTTGCGTGCCGGCGGTTTTGCCGTATAACAGGCGATTGGTCGCGTCAAAAATCAACCCGGCATATGTCGGGCGGTTGTCGTAACCGTTGCCGATGGTGTTGCGGTCAATCGGCAGGGAATATTCATACGGCATCCGCCCGCCGCTCAACTGCGAATAGGCGAAGGTCATCAAAAAATCCGAGGTGAATGTCGCCGGGCTCGACGGGTTGGCGGCGGCGAACGCCAACGGCGCATAAAATTCGATAAGCAATTCGGAATCCGCGCGCGCGCCGTGGCGGTCGGTGACGGTCACGGTGTAGGTGCGCTCACCGCTTAGCCCGCTGTCGAGGTCAAGCGATAGGGCGGCATTGTCGGCGTCGAGGGCGGCGACGGCGCCGAGGTGATACAAATCCAACGCCGGCGACACCGAATACGCCAAATAGCCGACGCCGCCTGAAGCCGTCGCCAACTGCACGGTGCGCGCGCCGCCGGCTAGGGTGTAGTGGATTTTGTCCTGCGTGGGCGCGAAATCGATGCCGATGACGCGCACATTCATCGTAAAGGTGTCGGCGCCGGCGGCGCCGGCGGCGATGCGTTGATGGATGAATTCGCCGGTGACGCTCGGGGTGCCGGTGATGATGAGGTCTTCGCCGGCCGATTGGGCGATGAGGCCGGACGGCAATGCGCCGAGGGTGGTGTAGGTCAAGTTGTCGCCGACGGCAAGCGGCAGGGTCAACGCCGCATCGCTGCGCACGCCGCCAATCGTGTAACTCGATGCGCCTTGCGAATAATCCGCGAACCAATTGCTTTGCGAAAACGACGGCTTGGCCGCCGCGCCGACATTTAAAGTGTAGGTGGCGGCGCCGCCGTTGTCGTAGGCGATAAACGTCACCGGCGCGACCGCGGTCACCGTATCCGGCGTGCCGACGATTTTATAAATATCGGCGGCATCGTCTTCACTGTAGGTCAGCCCGCTCGGCAAATCGCCGAAGAACAGATACCGTACTCGGTAGCCGTCTTCGGCTTTCGGCAGTTGATAATCGGCCGGGCTGTTGACGGCGAATATATGTTCGCTCGGCAAATTGTCGTCGAAACGCGGCGGGGCAAGGAAGGTGTAATGGAAATCCAGGCTGTCGGTCACGCCGTTGGCGTCGGTGGCGGTCAACACATATTCGCCGCTGTCCTCGGTGGTGACATCGGCATGCAACTCGAATGCCGGGAGGCCCACCGGGAAGAGCGGCGAGTTCTGTTTGTTGGTGATGAGGAACTCAATCCCGTTCAACGGTTTTCCATCGGAGCGCGTGAAAGCGAAACTCAACGCGCCGGCGCCGCCGGTGATGGTCGCCAAGGCGCGCTTGATGCGAGAGCCGACGGTGTAAGTGGCCACCCGGGAGAAGTTGATGTCGACCAGGAGTTTCGGCGGCTCAACGATGGCAATGTGCAGTCTGCTGCCGGTAAATGCGTATCTCGGCAGAAAATCTTTGGCTGCGTAATACATGTAAAAATTGACCGTGGCTTGGCTTACCGGCGAATCCAGGCTGTTGCTGATGAGGTACGGCGGCCGCTTCGGCGCCGAGTCGAGTTGTTGCGAGTGGTTGATTTTCATATCCACCAAAACGCCGACGCGCGCGGTCGAATGAAGCGAATACAGCGCGCGCTCGAGGGCACCGACCGCCGCGGTCGGCAGGGTGAATTCGCTCACCGTGCCGGCGGTGAAGGTGTAGTAATAATCGCTCTTGCCAAATACCGGTCTCGGCAGCACTTCCAAATTAAAGGTTTGCGTGGTCACGCCGCCGTTGCCTTCGGTTACTTGCATGATGTACCGCCTATCCGGCGACAATTCGTGCGGCTTGCCGTCCAGCCGACCGTGGGAAAAGGTGACCGCGTAGATGCTTCTGTCCGGCCGGAAATATCGCCGGATGTCGATGCGCTCGGCCAGTACAAGCCCGCCCGGCAATTCCGGGGTTATCGAGTAGGTATACGGCCACACGCCGCCGACTCGGGTGAACGAGACGGTGGGGTTGGTGTAATCGATGGCGGTCACCACATTCTCCGGCAACCCGTCGATGCTGACCGGCGGCTGCACCACCACCGCGATTTCGGTGTCGTCCAACACTTCGCCGTCCAAGTTGAGCCCAAACAGCGTAAAGGTGAACCGTTGCGCCGATTGGATTTCGCGGTTGCCCATCAACTGCGCCGGCAATTGCCCGGCCGCGACCGAAAACCCCTGCGCGATTTCGCCGACGCCGTTGTATAACGCCAAATCGGTTTCATAGGCGTCGGCGGTCGGCAGAATCGGCAAATCAAACGCGCTGACTTGCCCTTCGGTGAATTCATAATCATAATAATCCTGCGCAAACGGCGCCGGCGCGGTTGCGACTTCGATGGTGAGGATATGCGCGCCGGTCGCGCCGTTGGCGTCGGTCGCGGTGTAGGTGTATTCGCCGCTCGCCACCGCACCCGGTCTGCCGTAGATGATGCCCTGCACCGTCTCGAGCGCCAAGCCATTCGACAACGACGGGGCGATTGAATACCTCAACGGCGCGGCGCCGCGCACCGCCTGCAAGGTTTGGGCGGTCCACCGCCCGACGACATAAGTCAACGCATCCGGCGGCGCGGCAAACACCGGCGGCTCGGCGATATGCACGAGTATCGATGTCTCCAACACCCCGCCCAAATAATTCGCCCGATAGGAGAAGGTGAATGCGCCGGGGAGAATCGTGTCATCGCTGACAAGCCGCCCGCGCGCAGTGCCATCGAGCAACAGCGACAAGCCGGCGCCGAGTTGTTTGTCGCCGGTGTAATCGCCCAAATCGGAGTCGTGGTCGATGAAATAGCCTTCGACCAGCGGCATATCGAAGGTGTTGACGGCGCCGGTGGTAAACGACAGGGAATATTCGCTCAACGCAAAGGTCGGCGCCGGCACGACGACGAATGTAGTCGTCGCCGTCGCCGAATGCCCGCTGACATTGGGATAATCGCCGGAAAAGGTTTCGGCGATGCCGGCGGTTAAGGCGGCATCGGCGGTCATCGAGACAACATACGGCGCAATCCGCGCGTCCGGCGCCAGAAACCCGGCCGCGCTCAGCCGCGTAATCGCGGCGTCTTGATAGCGATAGGCGAGAAAATCATCGGCGCCTTCGACGATGGTCGGCATGGTGTAGTTGGCGGCGACGCCTTGGGTGAAGGTGACGGCATATTGGCTTTGCGCAAACGCCGGAATCGGCGTCACTTCAATATGCACATCGACGCCGTCGGATTTCCCGTTGGAATCTTCGACGTTCAGCGTATAGGTCGCCCCGCCGACGAGGGCCGCGGATGCGCTGCCGTCTATGCGCATGCTTGTGCCGTTGGTGTTGTGCGTCAACCCGCTCTGCAAAGTTGGTACGCTCCAAAACGACATCGGCGCCAGCCCGCCGACCGGGGTGAGTTCGTGAAACGCCGTGTTGTCCTGCACAAAAATCAACGGCGTCCCGTCCTCGATATCCCATTTCGGCACCGGCGTGGAGTCTGGGGTAACCGCCAGCGTAAACGTTTTGGAGACGCGCGGCACTTCGCCGGCGTCGGCCGAGTCTTCGTCGATGCCGGCCAGCCCGTCCACGCCGTAATCGGCGACCGTCCAAGTCATCTCGAATGTCCCGACGCGCGGGGCGGTTATGCCCCAATTACCGATGGCGCCGGCGGTGTGCAATTCGAAATCATCCGGCGCGCCGCTGAGTTGATAGGAAAAAGGCCCAACCCCGCCGGATTGAACGCCCGGCAAATTCAATGCGGTGCGCTCTCCGGTGGGGATGCTTTTTTGCGCGATGGTCGGCAATATCGGCGACGCATGCACCTGCACACGAACAATCCTATCGGCATAATAACCGGCGCTGTCGACCGCCGAATACGCGACAAACCCGCTGCCGACGCTCGGGGTGCCTTGCAGGCGCATTTCGCCGAGCCGCGGATTGTTGTTGGGGACGTTGAGCAGATTGACATTATTAAGCCCGTCAATCGGCGTGAGCCCGTAGTTAATTTTCAAATCCGCATGCGGGTTGTAGCGGTCGCTTTGCGTGCCGTAGCGCATGCGCGGCATGCGGTCGCTGACCTCGAAGCCGGCGACATAATGATAGGTCGTGTCGACCGGCACATCAATCACCGGAGTTTGCAAAATCACCAGCTCAAATACATTCGGGCAGTTGCGTAACGCATTAACGCGGTTGCGGTCTTCGCTGATTTGCCAGACGCATTCCTCGTCGACCACATCGTCGCGATACTCGCGATTGGTGGCGTATATGGTGTAGGTGAACGGGAACGCGCGCTTGGAAATGAAATCGACGCCGTTCGAGTCGGTGGTTACAAAATCGGTGCGACTCGGCGGCAATGAAAAATCAAACTCGCGCGTCGCCGGGTCAAACTCAAGAAGATTGCGGAATACAAAGTCATCTATCGTACCCGCGAATTCCGGCGGGCTGTCGGAGATGCCGTAGGAATATTCGAAACCCGGAAAACCCTCCGGGTCAGGATAGGTCATGGCCGGCAAGGTGACGATTGCGCCGCCGTTGCTTTCTTGGACGAAAATCGTATTCGGCGTCGGCAACTCGTATGAAAATTGCGCGTGCGCCGGCGCACCGAATGCAATCCACAGCAACCCGCCGCACAGCAACGGCTGCGTCAATAAACGCAACGGCGCGTGCAACAGCGAATGCATGAGGCGGCGGGCGGCGAGCGACAACGGTGAATGCATCTGGAGACGATTCGGCAACATTAAGATACTTGTTTAAATAACCATCGCGGTATTTGCGGGGGCTACGCGAATGGGTGTTGCATTTCACTGCATTTTGGCGCATTTGTCAAGCGGTGCACCACTTGGCGTGCGACGCATTTGCAGTTAATATCAGCGCAATTGCGCGGTTGCCCTCGCCTCGATTTTCACCTTGTCTCGCATTGATTCATCTGCCCCGCCTTGATTCACCTTCACCTTCGCCCCGCCCGCACCGATGCCATCCGCCCGCCCGCCGCACAACGCCGCGCGCATTAACGCGCAATTGCGCCGCGCCGCATGCATTGTCGACGGGCGCGTGCAGTGCGAAGACGAAGTCGATTCGACCAATCGAATGCTGTTGGATTGCGCCGATGCGCATGCGCGCGCGGTGCTGGCCGAACGCCAAACCGCCGGACGCGGGCGGCGCGGACGCAAATGGCGCGATGCAAAATCCGCCGCGTTGCTAATGTCACTCGGCTGGCGCATCGCGTCAACGCGCGTCGATGGGTTGTCGTTGGCGTGCGGCGTGGCGTGCATCGATGCATTGCGCGCTTTAAATATCGACGCCATCGACCGATTGATTCAACAAGGCGCGTTGGGATTGAAATGGCCGAATGATTTATTGCTGCACGGCAAAAAACTCGGCGGCGTGTTGGTCGAAGTGCGCAACGCCTTCGCGGTCATCGGCGTCGGCGTCAATGTATCGTCATCACCGTCGGTCGAATCGGTCGAATCGAATGGCGCCGCGCCGATTAATTTCGCCGACGCCGACATTAAAATCGACCGCGATGAATTGGCGGCGGCGTTAATCATCGCGCAGTGCAATGCATTGCAACAATTTTGCCAACACGGCTTCGCCGCCTTCGCCGACCGTTGGCGCGCATTGCATTGCCTGCAGAATAAACGTGTGCGCGTTCATCAAGACAATGAAACTTTTTATGCAACCGTATGCGGCGCGGATAAAGACGGTGCGCTGTTAATTAACCGAGACGGCAACCAACAACGCATTGTGTCGGCGAACGCAAGTTTGCGCGCGGTGGAGTGATGGTGGTGGCGTAAAATAATGTGGTGACTGTTTGGTTTTGGTTTGGTTGTTGTTGCATTGCGGTTAAATAATTATTGCACTGTTAACGTTGACGACCGTGTTTGTTTTGTCGACATCGTTTACTTGCACCGTCAATGCACTGCAACTGAATCGGTTTGTTAATATTGATTGCCCACACTTCATCGACAGTCGACGCAATTACGATTCGATTTACGAATCAAACGCATGCATTATCGGCGACAATGCCGCGTTCATCGCATCCAAGTGCATTGATGCGCATTAACTTAGCACCGCCAAATTACAATCATTATCACGCCACCTTCCGGCCGCATCACAAATGAATCTCTTCGTCGACATCGGCAACCACCGCGTTAAATGGGCGACCGACCGCGGCGCGGGCGGGGTGTGTGAATTGCCGCCGGCGGATTGGCGATGCATGCGCGAACTTGAGCCGCGTGCGGTGTGGGCGTCTTGTGTTGCGCGCGCGCCGGTGGCCGATGAATTTGGGCGGTATGCACGGCGACATTGGTCGTTGGCGCCGAATTTTGTGCGCGCGCGCCGTGCGCAATGCGGCGTGATTAATCGATATGCCGACGCCGAAACGCTCGGCAACGACCGTTGGGCGGCGTTGATTGGCGCGCGCGCATTGTGCGGCGCGCATGCGGCGATTGTGCTGGATGCCGGCACGGCGATAACGATTGATGCATTGGATGCCGACGGCGTGTTTCGCGGCGGCGTAATTTTGCCGGGCTGGCATTCGATGCATACCGCATTGGCGGCGCATACGCGGATTGCGGTGCGTGATGCATTAAGTAACGCCGGCGAATCATCGTTGCGTGAATCATCGTTGCCTGAATCAAAGTTAACTGAATCGAAGTTAACCGAATCATCGCGCGCGCGATTCGATACTTCATCATCGACCGGTGACGATGAAGGCAATGATGCAAGTTCATCGTGCGCGCAATTCGATGATTCATCATCGACCGGCGGCGATGAAAGTAATGATGCAAGTGACTATGCAAGTGACTATGCAAGCGACGATACAAGCGGCGACGCAACTCAAACCGCCTTGGCAACCAACACCGGCGCAGCGATTGCAGCCGGCGCGCGGTTGGCGGTGCGCGGCGGGGTTGGCGAAGCGATTGCGCGACAGCGGGTTGCGTTGGGCGGCGCGGTTCGGTTGTTGATAACCGGCGGAGACGGCGCGGCGATGGCGCGGCAATTGTCGTTGGCGGATGAATCGATGGACGGCGAAGTGGTCGAGGGCTTGGTGTTGCGCGGCGTGCGCGAGATTGCATTGCGGGGCGACCAATGAAGTGGCTGGCGTTGTTGTTGCTCGCCGCCAATGTTGCGGTGTATTGGTCGGGCGTCAGCGCGCCCGGCGCCGATACGCGCAGCGCGCGCGACATCAATCGCGAGGCGATGCATTTGGTCGATGAGATTCTTGCCGAAGCGCGCGAACGCCGCGCCGACGCCGCGGTGATTTGTTATCGCATCGGGCCGTTTACGCGCAACACCGAACTGCAACTTTCCATCGCGCGAATCCAACGCGCACGAATCAAAGCGCATCGCACGGTGCGCGATGAACGCCGCGAGATGCGCGCCTTGCGGGTGTATTTGGGCCCGTTTACTTCGCGCGCCGATGCCGCGCCGTTAATGGAATGGCTGCGCGCGCGCGGCGTCGACCATTATCTCAGCCAAACCGAACGCGGAGAAAATAAACAGCGCGGCAACTTGCGCGTATCGCTCGGCTATTTCACTCAAGATGCATTGGCGCAACAATTCGTCGCGCATCTTCTCGCACAAGGCGCCGATGCAAAAATCGGCGTCGAATATCGCGCCATCGGCCCGGCGCAATGGCTCGAAGCGGTCGCCGCGGACGGTAATGCCTTAACCGACCGACCGTGGCCCGGCAACGGTGAATTGCGCGAAATTGAATGCGGTGAATTGCCGGCGACAATGACGGCGCGAGGTGAAGGGTAGTTGTTGGCGGCGAAGTTGTTGTTGGTGGTGCAATTATCAAGCGTTATTAAGTGTTATTAAGGGTTATTAAGTATTGTTAAATTATCAACTTAACTTCGCGATGGTTGGCATTGTCATCAACAACATTAATATTTTTGTGTTTGTATTTTTAACTTGTACTTTTTATTTGTATTTGTACTTGCACGTGTACTTTTACTTTTAACTTGCATTTGCATTTGTATTTGTATTTGTATTTGTATTTGCACTTAACACTTGTACTTGCACTTGTACTTTTAACCTGCACTTATATTTGCACTTGCACTTGCACCTGCACCTTTAACCCGCACTTGCATTCGAACGAAAATTCGAACTTTTGCCGGCGCGCATGCGTGAATTTGCATGTGAACTTGCCGCCGCGCCGTTGGTTAACTTCGACGTGTCGTATTCATAACTTAAATTATCCGCGCCGACAAAATGCGCAAGCGAATCGAACAGCGTTTGTTTGGGTTGCACGCGCCATTGTTTGCCGAGTTGTAAATCGCCGGTTTCGCCGTTGGCGCGTTGATAGCGCAACGTAACCGCGACCGAGCCGCCGCGCCATTTCGACAAAATGTCGTGCATCGATTGCATCGCATCAGCCGGCAATTGTTGTTCGCTTAAGGTCAGGCGAATCGAGCGCAAACAACCGGCGCGAAATGCATCCAAATCGGCGACCGCATCGGCGCGCATTTGTGCGCCGCCGGTTAACTCATCGACGCCGAATTCGCCGAAGACAATCAGCACGTTTTCCTTTTTAAGAAAATCTCGATAGCGATTTAATTTTTCCGCGTATAACCGCACCTCGACGCGCGCATCAGCGTTGTCCAACACCGCAATCGCCATTTTGCCGCGCCGGGTTTTGGTGATGCGAATCGCGGTCACCAAGCCGGCAAACAATCCGCTCTTGCCGGGTTCGGCCGGCGGCGTGCGCCGCCCGACGCCGGCCAATTCGCCGCGATAGCGGGTGTATGGATGACCGCTGAAATACAGCCCCAAGGTTTCCTTTTCGGCGGCGAGTATTTGCGCCTCATTCCATTCAACCAACGCGGCTTTGCTCGGGAGCGGCGCTTTTTTGACTTCGCCAAAAATATCGATTTGTCCGCTGTCGCGGGTTTGTTGACGTTGTTCGGCGGCTTGCATTGCATCGGCGATGCCCGCGACCAATGATGCGCGCAAGCCGGTTTTGTGGTCGACGAATGCATCAAGCGCGCCGCTTTTGGCGAGCACTTCGATGACTCGTTTGGTGACGATGTGCGGGTCGAGGCGGCGGCATAAATCGTACACATCCTCGAACGCCCCGCCGCGCGCGCGTTCGCTCTCGACCAATTCGCTGACGTTTTTGCCGATGCCCTTAATCGCGCCCAAGCCGAAGGAAATGGTTTGCGCATCGACCGAATGAAAACCGTGTCGGCAGATGTTGATGTCCGGCGGCTTCACCGTCAACTTTTGTTTATCGGGCAATTTTTGTTTATCGCAATCGGCGAGTAAATCCACAATCTTGTCGGTGTTCATCTCGGATGACAATGTCGCTGCCATAAACGCCGCCGGATGATGCGTCTTGAGCCACGCGGTGTGATAGGCGATTTGCGCATAGGCGACCGAATGCGATTTATTAAAACCGTAGGCGGCGAATTTTTCCATCAAGTCAAAAATTTGTTCCGCCAATCGCCGCGGCACGTCGCGCGCCACCGCACCGTCGCGAAACACCGCGCGTTGTTGCTTCATCGTTTCGGTTTTCTTTTTGCCCATCGCTTGACGCAATAAATCGGATGCGCCGATGCTGTAGCCGGCAAGCGTTTGCGCAATTTGCATCACCTGCTCTTGATACAAAATCACGCCGTAAGTCGATTCGAGAATCGGCGCAAGCGCGGCGTGCGGATAAGTGATTTTTTGTCGCCCGTGTTTGCGGTCGATAAAATCCTCGACCATTCCGGATTGCAACGGCCCCGGTCGATACAACGCCATCAACGCCACCAAGTCGTCAAACTTATCCGGCAACAATCGCGTGATGATTTCCTTAACGCCGCGCGATTCGATTTGGAATATCGCGGTGGTGTTGGCTTTTTGGATGAGTTTATAGGTCGGCGCATCGTCCAACGGAATTTGTTTAATATCCAGCGGCGGCGCATCGCAGGCTTGTTCGTTAATCATCGTCACCGCCGATTCGATAATCGTCAACGTGCGCAGCCCCAAAAAATCAAACTTGACCAAGCCAATCGCCTCGAGGTCGTCCTTGTCCCATTGGGTAATCGCCTGCGCCAATTGCGCATCGGCGTACAGCGGCGCGTAATCGCTGAGCGCACTCGGCGCAATCACCACGCCGCCGGCGTGCTTGCCGGCATTGCGCGCGATGCCTTCGAGTTGGCGCGCACTGTCGATAAGCGTTTGGATTTCGGGTTCGATGCGATAGCGTTTGGCAAGCGCCTCTTCCTGCGCAAGCGCCTTATCCAAGGTCATTTGCAATTCGAACGGAATCAACTTGGCGACTTGGTCGACAAACCCGTACGGCATGCCCATCACTCGCCCAACATCGCGCACCACCGCTTTGGCCGCCATCGTGCCGAAGGTGATGATTTGCGCGACTTGGTCGCGACCGTAACGTTGGGTGACATATTCGATGACGCGGTCGCGACCGTCGACGCAAAAATCGATGTCGAAATCCGGCAGCGACACCCGCTCCGGATTCAAAAACCGTTCGAACAGCAATCCGTATTGCAGCGGATTAATCTCGGTGATGCCGGTCGCCCACGCGACCAAGGAACCCGCGCCCGAGCCGCGCCCGGGGCCGACCGGAATGCCGTTTTGTTTTGCCCAACGAATGAAATCGGCGACAATTAAAAAATAGCCCGGATAGCCCATCTTCTCAATCACCGACAATTCCATATCGAGACGTTCGGTGTATGCGCGGTCGTCGATGTCGATGTCAACGTCAACGTCGCCGGCAGCGACTTTGTTTTTATTTTTATTTTTATTTTTGTTTTTATTTTCGACTTCGACTTCGACTTCGTCTTTGTCAACCGCAGGCACCGCATCGAGGCGTTCGCGCAAGCCTTGTTCGGCGAGTCGTCGCAAAATTTGTTCGACCGATTCATCGCCGGCATCCGGATAGGCCGGCAGATGATGTTGGTCGAAATCAAAAAATACATTGCATCGGCGCGCAATTTGCGCGGTGTTTTCAATCGCCTCAGGCGCATCGGCGAATAACTCCGCCATCGCTTCGCCGGTTTTAAGATGTTGCGATTCGGTAAATCGCCGCGGACGACGCGGATCCTGCAGCACCCGCCCATCGTTGATGCAGATGCGAATCTCATGCGCATCGAATTCGGATTCGCTGATGAACTCGACGCGATTGGTGGCGACCAAGCCGACGCCGTTTGCATGCGCGGCGCGTTTGGCGCGCGCGATGTATTTTTCCTCGCCGCGCCGATGTACGCGGCTGATTTGCAGATACAACCGGTCGCCAAACAATTGTGCAAACGCGCCGATTAATTTGTCGTGTTGCGCATCATTATTCGATGCATTCGCCAACGCGCCGTCTTGGTCATCCAACAACCCCAACAAGCCGCCGTTCCATTCGCGCAAATGCGCCCAGTTAATCACCGGCTTGCCCTGTCGCCGCCCGCGCAGATGCGCTTCGGTCAACAATCGACTTAAGTTTTGATAGCCGCGATTATCCAAGCACAATAAAATCATCCGGTCGATTTGTTCAGACGCCAACGGATTCTCGACCCAAGCGTCGCAGCCAATTAACGGTTTGATTCCATGCGCGCAACAGGCGCGATAAAATTTAATCGCGCCATGCACATTGGCAAGGTCGGTCAACGCCACCGCACTCATGCCGTGCGTTGACGCCGCTTGCGCCAATGCATCGAGACGCACGATGCCGTCAGCCAGCGAATATTCCGAATGCAGATGCAGATGAACGAAGTCGCTCATTTTGCCCGCCCCAAGGCGCGACGCACCGGCGCATAACTGCGGCGATGATGCGCGCATACGCCATACCGATGCAATGCATCCAAATGCGCGCGCGTTGGATAGCCTTTGTGGCGGTCGAAACCGTATTGTGGATGCGCCGCCGACAACGCAATCATCATTCGGTCGCGCGCCTGTTTGGCGAGTATCGACGCCGCCGAAATTTCGGCAATCAATGCATCGCCGCCGACTATCGTGCGCACCGCACACGGCAATTGCGGTTTGCGGTTGCCATCGACCAACGCGCGCGTCGGCATAACGCCAAGCGCAATCACCGCGCGGCGCATCGCCAACATCGTCGCGCCAAGAATGTTAAGCGCGTCAATCTCGGCGACGCTGGCTTGACCAATCGCCCAATACAACGCGCGCCGTTTAATCGCGCCTTCGAGTTGCGCGCGCACCGTCGGCGAAAGTTTTTTCGAATCATCCAACCCGTCAATCGGATGATTAACATCCAACACCGCCGCCGCCGCCACCACCGGACCGGCCAACGGCCCGCGCCCGGCTTCATCCACCCCGGCAATTAATTCAATCGCGCGCATTGTTGTGCGGATTGACGGGCGGATTGACGGGCGAATTGTTGTACGAATTGTCACGCACAGTAACGCGCACACTGTCGCGTACATAATTAATGCCGCACTTCGAATAATGCCGCGCATTGTTTGATGATTGGTTTTGCATTTTAGTTTGCATTGTAATTTGCATTGTCATGTGCACTTTGATGTGCACTTTGATTTGCATTTCACTTCGCACTTTCATTTGCACGTTCATTTGCACGTTGCTTGGCGCTTTGTTTGACACTTTGGTTTGCATCTTGTTGTGCATCTTGCTGCGCACCTTGTTTGGTGCGCTGTTGTACACTTTTCTTTTTACTTTTCTTTGCAGTTTTCTTTGCAGTTTTCTTTGCACTTGATTCTGCACTTCGACTTGCACTTTGCGCAACACTTTGTTGTGCACATCGACTCGCACTTTGCTTAACACTTTGACTTGCACCACGCACCGCATCAACTTGCACATCCACCTGCGCATCCACCCGCAACGCTTCCTGCGAATCCCCGGCCTGCGCCAGCCGCAACACAATTTCCGCCGCGCGTTCATTGGTGTTTTGTTTTAACGCGGCATGCACTTGCGCAAATTGCGTTTCCAACAATTCGCGGCGTTCAACATCGTCCCATAACGCCTGCGATTCGCGCGCAATGTTGACGGCGGTCGCGCGGCGTTGGATGAGTTCGGGCACGGTCGGCGCGGGCAACAGTTGATTCGGCATCGAATAATAATCGACATGGCGCAACCGCTGTATCAGCCAATAGGCAAGCGGCGCGACGCGATAGACGACGATGTGCGCGCGGCGCAACAACGCGGCCTCGAGCGCGGCGGTGCCGGACGCCAGCACCGCAAAATCGCACGCCTCCAACGCCTCGCGCGCCTTGCCGCGCACCACGCGAATCGGCGGGTCCGGCGGGCGCGGCGTAACATGCGCAAATTCATCGGCGACCGCATCATTGGCAAGCGGCAAAACAAACCGCGCGTTTGGCATATCGCGAATGATGTGTTGCGCCGCATCCAACAACAGCGCGCCGTGGCGACGCATCTCGCCGCGCCGGCTGCCGGGCAATAATGCAATCAACGGCGCGCCATCGATGCGCAAGGCGCGACGCGCGCGCGCGCGATTCGGTTGGTCGATTTCATCAGCCATCGGATGCCCGACGCAATCGACCGCAATATTGTGGCGGCGATAAAAATCGACTTCGAATGGAAACAACGCCAGCATGTGGTCGATGGAATCGCGGATTTTGTTGACGCGATAACCGCGCCAAGCCCACACCGTCGGGCTGACATAATGTACGCACGGCACGCCGCATTTTTTTAATTGGCGCGCCAACGGCAAATTAAAATCCGGCGCGTCTACGCCGATAAAGATGTCCGGCGGGTTGCGCCGCCACGCGCTCAGCAATTGTTGTTTAAGCCGCAGGATGCCGGGCAGTTTCGACACCAGCCCGTCGAGCCCGATGATGTTGAGTTGTTGCATATCGAACAATAATTTGCAGCCGGCCGCGCGCATGCGATTGCCGCCGACGCCGCTGAATTTGCATTTGCAGTGTTTGCGCATCGCGCGCATCAAGCCGGCCGCCAGAAGGTCGCCGGACGGTTCGCCGGCGACGATGGCGACTTGTAAAGGACGCTTTCGCACAGGGCGCGCGGACATAACTTTACTCACCGAATCACGCCGCGCGCCTTTGATTGCGAACTGCGCTGCGAACTGCGTTGTAAAAAATCAATTAACAATTTCAATTGCGCGTCGTCGCCGAGTTGTTGCATGGATTCAATCGCCGCGCGCAAGGTTAAATCGCTGCGATACAACAATCGATAGGCTTTTTTTAACCGCGCAATCGTTTCATCACCAAACCCGCGCCGCCGCAAGCCTTTGGTGTTGATGCCAAACGGTTTGGCTTCATTGCCGGCCGCAATCACAAACGGCGGCACATCGGAAAAACAAACCGCGCCGATGGCGGTGATGCAATGCGCGCCGATGTTGCAGTGTTGATGCACCAACGAGAACCCGCCGAGGATTGCATAATCATCGACCGCAACATGCCCGGCCAAACTTGCGCCGTTGGCAAACACCGTGTGATTGCCGAGCGTGCAGTCGTGCGCGATGTGCGCATACGCCATGATGAAGTTGTCGTCGCCGATGCGGGTTGCGCCAAGCCCGGCCGCGGTGCCGCGATTGAGGGTGCAATATTCGCGGATGGTGTTGCGCGCGCCGATGGCAAGCGTGGTCGGTTCGCCGGCGTACTGTTGATGTTGCGGCTCGTCGCCAATCGAGCAGAATTGAAAGATGCGGTTGTGTTCGCCGATGCGGGTGTGATTGCGAATCACCGAATGCGGCTCGATGCGCGTACAGTCGCCGATGACGACATCATCTTCGACCACGCAAAACGCGCCGATATGCACGCCAACGCCCAGTTGCGCGCGCGCGCCGATAACCGCGCTCGGATGTATCTTCGTGTCGTGCACCGCAACCCGGCCCGATAAACCCGTCGTGCGCGCCGATTAAATCGGGCGGTAGGTGAAGATAATGTCGGCAGTCGCGGCCAATTCGCCGTCCACAAACGCTTCGCCGGAACATTTCCATACGCGGCTTTTGCAGTGGGTTTGCACGATGTCAATTATCAGTTGGTCGCCGGGCTCGACCGGGCGTTTGAATCGCGCGCGGTCGATGCCGGCGAATAAAAACACGATGTCGTCTTCGGGCGCGGCATCGATGCCCAGGCTTGCCAAAATCGCCGAGGCTTGCGCAATCGCCTCGAGTATCAGCACGCCGGGAAACACCGGATGACGCGGAAAATGTCCGGGGAAAAACGGCTCGTTGACCGTGACATTTTTAACCGCCTTCAAGTTTTTGTGCAGGGTGTATTCGAGTACGCGGTCAATCAGCAAAAACGGATGGCGATGCGGCAAAATTTCGCGGATTTTGTGGATGCTGATTGGCGTCTCGAGCGGCGCGGCGGTCGGCGTCGCGCTCGATGCTTCGGGCGGCGTTGCGTTGCGCGTCGAAGTCGGTTGGCTGCTCATTTGATTTTCTCCGCAAGGGTTTTGATTTGCCGCGCAAGTTGGTCAATGCGTCGAAGGCGCGCCGCGGTTTTGCGCCACATCGCGACCGGCTGCGCCGTTATCATAGCGGAATACACGCCCGCTTCTAAAATCGATTTGGCGACAACGCTGTTGGCTTGCACGACGACATCATCGGCGATATGCAGATGCTCAATCGCCGCCGCGCGCCCGCCGAATTGGCATCGCTTGCCGATGACGGTGCTGCCGGCGACGGCGACGCCACTGGCCATAATCGTGTGTTCGCCGATTTGAACATTGTGTCCAATTTGTATCAGATTATCGAGTTTAACGCCGTCGCCGATGATGGTGTCGTCGAGCGCGCCGCGGTCAATCGTGGTGTTGGCGCCGACATCGACATCATCGCCGATGCGCACGCCGCCGAGTTGTTGGATGGACACCCACGCATCGCCGTCTCGCGCATAACCGAATCCGCTTGCGCCGATAACCGCGCCGCCGGAAATTCGACAGCGCGCGCCGATGTGCGTACGCGGATAAATAACCGCGCCGGCTTCGATGTGCGTATCCGCGCCGATGATGCAATCGTCGCCCACCACCGCATTGGCGCCGATAACCGCGCCGGCTTCGATGCAAACATTTTTGCCGATGGTGCAATTGGAACCGAGCGATACATCGCGCGCAATGTTATTAACCGTCGATTCATCGGATGACACGCCGGCCAAATCGTTGCGAGGTAAACCGCGCCCCACTTCGCTCGTTGTGCTGTCCGCGACATCAACAAACAACACACTAGCGCGCGCATAGCCGAGATAGGCATCCGCGACGATGATTTTATGCCCGTCAAACCAATCGGCATGCGCGGCGCACAACAACATCGCCCCGGCTTGGCAATATCTAAGTTGCGCGCGCGGTGTGCCGGCGGCGTAAAACGCCAGCGAATCATTTTGTGCGGTCGTCAACGAACGCAAATGATGCACGACAAAATCGCCGTCTCCGCGCACCGCACCGCCGGTTGCGCGCGCAACTTCATCCAAGGTGATGCGACGCGCCATGCCCGATTATTTTTTCTTTTTGTGCAGCGCCTTTAATTCGTCGAGCACTTTGTCGGTGATGTCGATGTTTTTGCCGGCATAAACCACATAGCGATTTTGGAAAACCGCATCGAGGCTTTCGCGCTCGGCGATGGCAATCACCGCTTCGGTGATGACCATCCGCAGGGTTTTTAACCGTTGATCGCGACGCCGCCCAAAATCCTCGTTGTATTCGCGTTCGGCGCGCTGCAGTTGACGCTTGGTTACGCGCAACGATTCGGCCTTCTCGGCAAGTTCGCCGGCGGTCATCAGCAAGCCGTCCTTTTCCAATTTGGCTTCGTCTTTGCGCAAACTTTTAAATCGCGTGCGCAATTCACGGTTGCGTTCGGCAAATTCGGCCTCGAGTTTTTTGCTTTCGGCGACTCCTTGCGGTGCAAGGTTAACCAATTTTTCGGCGTCGACATAGCCGATGTTGGCGGCGTACGCCGACGGTGCGAATGCAAATGAAAGTGCAAATGCAGTTGCCAATGCAAGTTTAACTGCATGGGCGCGGGTAACACTGTGTTGAATGATGTTCATCTGGATTATCTGGGTTAAAGGGGTTAATAAAATTGTCGGCGCAATGTTACGACGCAATCGCAATGATGCGATTATCGAAACACCGAGCCGACGGTGATTTGGAAACTTTGCGTATCATCGCCGCTTTCTTCGTTAAGCGTTTTTGCATAACTCATCGAAAACGGCCCAATCGGCGACAGCCAATCAAACAGAAAACCGACCGAATAGCGCATCTCACTTAAATCGATGTCGCCATCAATCCGATTGCCGTCATAATCAAACCCGTCGCCAAACACCATCCCGCCATCGACAAACAATCCCATCCGCTTGTCGTTGCCGGCTTCACTGCCAAACGGCGGGAAGAGAATTTCAAAATTAACTAACACTCGCTTGTCGCCGCCGACGGTTTCGCGGTTGGCGTCGGCGATGGGGGCGGTGCACGGACCAATCCTTCCGACTTCTTCCTTGGTGTCGTCGTTCCCATCGTCGGCGTAACAGTTCGCCACTCCGACCAAACCTGAACTAAGCGGCCCTAACGACCGTCCATCATGCCCGCGCACTGAACTGGAACCGCCTGCGTGGTAACGGCGATAGAACGGTAAGCCAAACCTAAAGTTTTCAGAGACCGTAAATGTTTCGACTGCCCCAACTTGATTTATCCCAGTGTCAGGATCAATCCTACGAGGGACGCTTTCGTCATACTCCGTATCCATGACGGGGTCGGTAAAGGTAAATGATGTCGCCGCTTTATTAATCGTAAACTCATCCTTCCCACCATAACTGTCCCCATACCCCAACCCAAGCGAAGTCTTAATCGTAATAAAATCACTCACCGGCAAATAATTCGTAAAATTCGCGCTGATTTTGTAATATTCGAATTCGCTGCCCGGCACCGAGAAATCGACCAACAACGAACGGCTCGAGCCGCGCGTCGGGAAGAAAAAATCATTGCGCGTATCCTGCGACACGCCGATGCTGCCGAGAAGATTAATCCCCGAATCGGTGTGTTCGATAACGCTGTTAAATTCGCGCGGCGTGTTGCTGGTGTTGTCGAGCGAAAAATCCTCGAGATTAAAACCGAGATTGAGCGAATTGTTTTCGGCGATGGGGATTTTATACCGCAAGCCGCCGGATTCGGCGTTGACGATGTACTCGGCCGAATCCGCTTCATCGGTATCGACGCGGCGTTGCGACAACACAATGCTGCGGCTGACGCCGTCTTCGGTGTGATACGGGTTGGTGTACAGCAACTCGAGCGAGTCGGTGGTTTGCGATGATTCAAAATCCAACTGCAATTCGCGTCCGGTGCCGAGCAAATTGCGCTGCGCATAATCCAAGCCGTATAACGCGCCATCGGTATCCGAATAGCCGAGTGAAAACGCTATCGAGCCGGTGCTGCTTTCGCTGACCACCACCTGCATATCGACTTGGTCGGTTGCGCCAATCACCGGCGGGGTTTCAATCGCGACATTGCTGAAATACCCCAGCCGCCGCAATCGATCGCGCGACCGCCGCACCGCCGCGGCCGAATACCACGCGCCTTCGAATTGCCGCAATTCACGCCGCACCACTTGATCGCGGGTGAACACATTGCCGGTGATTTCAATCTTGCGCACATAAACCCGCTGTTTGGGTTCAATCGCAAACACCGCCGTGACGATGCCGGCGTCGTCATCCGGTTCATACACCGGACGCACTTCGACAAACGCATAACCGGCATCGGCAAATCGCGCGGCGATGGCGGCTCTATCGGCTTGCACGGTTTTGCGCGAGAACGAATCGCCCGGCACCACGGTTAATAAACTGTCCAATGAATCCAAATCGACTTCGATTTCCTCCTCGCGCGCGCCGACCAACTCGAACGCGCTTTTGCCGAATACATATCGCCCGCCTTCGTTTACGGTGATGAACAAAAAGATATCCTGTTTATTGGCGCTGATTTCGACGGTGTTGGTGACCAACTCGAATTTATAAAAGCCGCGGTCGAGGTAATAACTGCGAATCGCCTCCAAATCGGCTTCGAGTTTTTGTTTCGAATATTGATTGCGCCGCGTAAACGGCCGCCAACCGCGTTTATCGCTGAGCGACATTTGTTCGCGCAGGATTTTCAATCGCGCCGGCTCGGCGCCGATGATGGCGATGCGCTTAATCGTGGCGACGCGCCCTTCGCTGATTTTCAACGTGATTTTGACGCGATTGCGCTCGAGTTCCTCAACCTCCGTTTCGACATACGCCGAATACCGCCCGAGCGACAGATAGGTGTTTTCAATTTCCTGCGACACTCTATCCAAACTGGCTGCGCTTAAAATTCGCCCTTCGACCAAGCCGGCTTGTTCGAGGCCTTGTTTAATCGCCGCATCATCCAGCGCCTTGTTGCCGGTGATTTTGATTTCGGATATTGACGGACGTTCGACCACCTTAACCACCAGCGTCGTGCCGTCTTGTTCGAGTTCGACATCGCGAAAAAAGCCGGTGGCGAAAAGTTCCTTGATGCTGAGGCGCGCCTCTTCATCGGTTAATTCATCGCCGACTTTGAGCGGCAGATAGTTAAACACCGTGCCGGCTTCCAAACGTTCCGCGCCTTCGACGCGGATGTCGGTGATGATAAACGGCTCAATCGCGCGCGCCGGCATTGTCGTCAACAACAACAACGCCGCCAACAGCAACGAAGAGGTTAACGATGTCAACGACGACAACGATGTCGACGCCGCCCGACGGGCGACGCAAGCGGCGCGACCGGTTGCGCGATGATTCGTATTGATTGACATGGGGGGCATGGCGAATTCGATTACAGGCGTATGCTCGATTACAGCAGGAGCATAATATCATTATAAAACGCCAGCGACATTAATAACATCAACAACACCAAGCCGACGACCTGCCCGCGCATCATGGTTTTTTCCGACAGCGGACGCCCGCGCACCGCTTCGAATGCGAAATACAACAAATGCCCGCCGTCCAACATCGGCACCGGGAAAAGATTAATCAAGCCGAGGCTGATGCTGATAATCGCCATAAACTTAATGAAATCAATCGCGCCAATTTGCACGGTATGCCCGGCGACGCGCGCGATGGTAATTGGCCCGGAAATCGCATCGGTCGAGATTTTGGCGGTCACCATGTAATAAAACGCGCGCAAGGTGAAGGCGGTTACGCGATAGGTGAAATCCGCCGAATCGCGCAAGGCTGCAAACGGATTGCGCCGCGCGATGAAGGTCTCCGCTTTCGGATGATACAAGCCGAGAAAACCGTAGGCGACGCCGCCGGCTTTGCGTTCATCCAGCGTTACATCAAGCAACAACTCGACATCATCGCGGCGCACCGACAACACCGCATCCGCGCCCGGATGCCCGCGAACATACTCAAACAACTCGCCCATATTGGCGACCGGTTGCGCATCGATAGCGGTGATGCGATCGCCCAATTTCAACCCGGCGCGCGCGGCCGGCGAGGCCGCGGCGATGCCGACCACATCAGCCGGCGCCGGCGGCGGGCGGATGCCGAGCAACACATTAAACCGCCCAAGATTGCGCGGGTCGACGCCGGAAAAATCCAAGCGCAAATCGCGTTGCGCGCCATCGATGCCAAGCACGCGAATCGAGACATCGTCGGTTTGCTTAAACGCCTGATGCACCAAATAAAACTGTCGCGCCTGCCAACTGTTCACGCGCCGCCCGCCGACTTCGATGATGCGATCGCCGTCGCGCATTCCGGCGCGCGCGGCGATGGACTCTTCGATAACTTCATCGACCACCGCCGGCTGTTCGGGCTGCCCAATCATATACACCGCCCACATCGCCGCAATCGCAAACAAAAAGTTAATCGCCGGCCCGGCAAACACAATCGCGCTGCGCGCACCGAGCGATTTATTGTTGAACGCCTGGTGTTGTTCCTCATCCAGCACATGGCAATCGCGTTCATCCAACATCTTGACATAGCCGCCGAGCGGAATCGCGCCGATGACATATTCGGTCGGGTCGCCTTTGCGTCGCCAAGTAAAAATCGGCTTGCCAAAGCCAATCGAAAACCGCAACACCTTCACGCCGCATTTGCGCGCCACGGCAAAATGCCCGTATTCATGCACGCCGACCAACACGCCAATGGCGATGATGAACCCGGCAACGCTGTATAAAAAGCCAATCATGAGTTAATCCTGTTATTTGGTTTGGTTGGTTAAGGGGTTAACGTTGGTTGAACTTTGATTGTGAACTTGGAACTTCGATTGTGAACGTTAACTGTGAATTTGGACTATGAAGTTTGGATTGCGAATTTGGACTGTAAATTTGGATTATAAACTTGCCAACCAATTGACCGCGCACTCGAACGCCAACTTCGAATAAACCGCCGCCTTGGTCGGCGCGTGGCGGCGCGTAACTTCGCTTAAATTGGCAAGTTTTTGGATTAATGTTAATTAACGTTTAAGTTAACCTAATGGTTTCATTTATTCACTTGTATTAACTGCATTGACCGCGCAATTCGCGATTCACAATTAATTCACAATTAATTCGCACTTAACGCATCACGAACCCGCGCCACTTACGCACTTTTGCGCGCCCGCCCGACCAACGCCCGACAATGTTCGCGCGCAACTCGGTCGGCTTCCAACGCACTTTGCAAATCGCACGGCTGCGCGCCGACCGCCTGCATCACGCTGTCGACCAACGGGATGATTCTATCAAATCCGAGCGCGCCTTGAAGAAACGCGTGCACCGCAATTTCATTGGCGGCGTTCATCACCGCCGGCATTGTGCCGCCTTCGCGCGCGGCTTGGCGCGCCAACGGCAACGCCGGAAACCGCGTCTCGTCGGGCGCGGCGAAATCCAACCGCGCGCAATCGGTCAATTGCAATCGCGGCGCGCCGGATTCGATGCGCGCCGGCCAACCCAAGGCGTTGGCAATCGGCACGCGCATATCCGGGCAACCCAATTGCGCCAAGGTCGAGCCGTCGGCGTATTCGACCAGCGAATGCACGACGCTTTGCGGATGAATCACAACTTCGATTTCATCGACGCTTAAGCCAAACAACGCGCAGGCTTCGATTAATTCCAAGCCTTTGTTCATCATCGTCGCCGAGTCGACCGAGATTTTGCGCCCCATCGACCAATTCGGATGCGCGCAGGCTTGTTGCGGCGTCACTCGCGCCATCTGCGCCAAGGTTAATTCGCGCAATGGCCCGCCCGATGCTGTCAACCAAATGCGCCGCACGCCGCAATCGCCGAGCGAGTCAAACGGTGCGGCTTGTGCGCGCGTCGGCAGGCATTGAAAAATCGCGTTGTGTTCGCTGTCCAGCGGGATGACGACGCTGTTGTGCGCGCGCGCTTCATCAATCAACGCGCGCCCGAGCATCACCAACGGTTCCTTGTTGGCGATTAACACTTTATTGCCCCGCTGCACCGCCGCCCAAGTGGACGGCAAACCGGCCGCGCCGACAATCGCGCAGATAACAATATCCGCGCCGCTTGACGCCAACCGACACACCGCCGCATCGCCGCCTTCGACGCGCGTCGATGAATCGTTGGATGCGTCAACCTTGTTCGACGATTTTGTCGCCGCTTGATTGGTCGACACTTGATTAGTCGCAGATTGCGAAGTCACTTGATTGGTCGACACTTGCGACGCCAGTTGCGCAGCCAATTGTTCGGCGCGCATTTCATTGGCAAGCACGGCGGTATGCGGCGAAAATTCGGCGCATTGCGCGCTCAGCGCATCGAGATTATTGTTGGCGGCCAATCCGACCACGCGATAGCGCGACCGATTGGCGCGGATAACATCGAGCGCGCTGTTGCCGACCGAGCCGGTCGAGCCGAGAATGACGACGGATTGATTCACGCGACGCTCACGCCCATTGCCATACACAAGCAAACGCCGGCGCCGCCGCCAGCATCCCATCGATGCGATCCAACACGCCGCCGTGTCCGGGCAATAAATCGCCGCTGTGTTTAACCCCGGCGCGCCGCTTGGCTGCGCTTTCATACAAATCGCCGAGGATGCAAAACAACGCCGCGACAATGCCGGCCAACAGCCAAATGAAAAACGCGCCAACACCCAATTGCGCGCGCCACACGACAAAAACGCCGGACACCGCCGCCAACGCCGCCGCACCAATCAAACCGCCGAGCGCGCCTTCGATGGTTTTATTCGGGCTGATGTTGGGCGCCAATTTGCGCCGACCAAATTTGCGCCCGATTAAATACGCAAACGAATCGGCGCCCCATATCATCATCAACATCGAAATCGTCGCCAACGCGCCGAACTCGATTTGCATCCACAACAACGCGCTCCACGCAAACAAAAAAATCAACCCGCCGTGCCAATCGGCAAAATGCAATTCGCGCGGCGTGCGATGCGCCAAAAAAAATGCGCGCGACAACCAAAAGACCGCGCCAACCGTGCACACCGTCGGCAAATGATGCGGATGTTGATACAACACCGCCGCGCCCAACGCGCACGGCGCAACCACGCAGACCAACTCGACCATGCCGCTCGGCGCCAAGCGATGCCATTCGCGCCACGCCAACGCCAGCACCACCGCGCACACCAATGCATACAACCACAATGGCGCGATGACGATGAGCAACATCACAACCAAAGCCAACGCCGCGCCGGTGATGATGCGCGCGCCGAGCGGTGATTTAAGAAAGTTTGCGTTCACAATGATTGCGCCGCCACTTCGACCTCCTCGTCGCCCGAAGGCACCGCGCCGAATCGGCGTTGGCGGCGCGCATACACCGCCAAGGCGCCGTCCAAATCACTCTCGGCGAAATCCGGCCAATGGGTGTCGGTGAAATACAATTCGGTGTAGGCGAGTTGCCACAGTAAAAAATTGCTGATGCGTTTCTCGCCGCCGGTGCGGATGAACAAATCCGGCGGCGGCAAATCGCGCGTGCATAGATGCGATTCGATTAATGCCGCGTCAATAGAATCGGCGGCGGCGGTTTTTTGTTCGACCGCGCGCGCAATCGCGCGGCAGGCTTGCATCACATCCCATTGCCCGCCGTAATTAATCGCCACGGTTAAATTCAATGCGCGATGTTCGCAACTGGCGTCGATGGCGTTGCGGATTTTAGTCTGCAGCCGTTTGGGAAAACGCGACAAATCGCCAATCGCGCGCAATCGAATGTCGCGCTCGGCCAGTTGCAAGGTTTCGCCGTCCAACGCCGCCGACAATAATTCGACCAAGGCGCGCACTTCGCTTTTCGGACGCCGCCAATTTTCGCTGCTGAACGCAAACAAGGTCAGATACGGAATGCCGCGCGCAATCAACAACGGCACGATGGTTCGCGCCGCCTCCAACCCGCGCCGATGCCCGGCAATGCGCGGCAACCCGCGCGCCTTCGCCCACCGCCCGTTGCCGTCCATAATCACCGCAATGTGACGCGGCAAATGTGACGGCATTTGCGGCGGTGAATCGGACGGTGAATGTTGCGATGAATTTGACGGTGAATGTGACGACGACGATGATGCCGCGTGCGACGATGAATTTGATTGCAAGTGCAACGGTGAATCCGACGGTGAATGTTGCGGCAACCGTATCGGCGAATGCGACGGTGAATGTGACGCCGAAGACGATGCCGAGTGCGACGATGAATTTGATTGCAAGTGCAACGGTGAATCCGACGGTGAATGTTGCGGCAACCGTATCGGCGAATGCGACGGTGAATGTGACGCCGAAGACGATGCCGAGTGCGACGATGAATTTGATTGCAAGTGCAACGGTGAATCAGACGGTGAATGTTGCGGCAACCGTATCGGCGAATGCGACGGTGAATGTGACGACGAAGACGATGCCGCGTGCGACGGTGATTGTGAATGCAAGTGCAACGGCGAATCAGACGGTGAATGCGCCGACAAATGCAACGCCGACTCAACCAACGAATCCATCTGCGAATTCAGTTGCAACGGGCGATGCGGCGATGAATCTGGCGTGGACACGGGCGCATTGGGTTGACGGTTGGATGCTATTGCATCGCCGTAACTTCGCTTTCTTTTTCGGCAACCAATTGGTCGATTTGCGCGATGTGGCTGTCGGTCAAGGTTTGCAATGCGCCGCCGGCGTCTTTTTCTTCGTCTTGACTGATTTCTTTGCCTTGCTTTAAATCGCGCACCGAATTGTTGGCGTCGCGGCGGATGTTGCGCACCGCAACCTTGCCGTTTTCGCCGACGCGCTTAACTTGTTTGGCGAGTTCATTGCGCCGCTCGGCGGTCATCGGCGGCAACGGAATGCGCAGCGATTCGCCGGCGCCAACCGGATTGACGCCCAAATCGGATTCCAAAATCGCCTTTTCAATCGGCGCCAACATCGCCTTCTCCCACGGCTGAATGCCAAGCGTTCGCGCATCGACAACGCTCACCGTCGCCACCTGATTAATCGGCGTCAGCACGCCGTAATAATCGACCATGATGTGGTCGAGCAACGACGCTTGCGCGCGCCCGGTGCGAATGCGTTTCATCTCATCACGCGTCGCCTCGACGCTTTTTTTCATGCGAGATTCGGCATCGCTTTGGATTTGTTCAATCGTCATCGTTGGCTTGTCTTGCGGTTGATGGAGTTTAGTTGATGAAGTGGTTAGTGAAACGGTTGGTGAATAAAACCAACTTGCGGTTAACTGGTTAACGTTGTCGACGGTGTTACGGTATTAAGTGACAGCGTTAACATCGACATTCGACACTCGACACTTAACGCATCAATAACGCCCGACCATTGCGTTGCACAGCGTTCATACAATGTTCATCGTATGTCGTTGCACTGTCGCCGCACTGTTAATGATTCTCGGCAATTAAATCAATCGCCGCATTCACTTCGCGCCGGCTTGCGCCTTGACTTCGGCGACAAAATCATCGGCGCGTTTTTCCAGCCCTTCGCCGACTTCGAATCGCGCCATCTGCAACACTTTGGCGTCGCCGAGATGTTGGGCGATGCTGCTGTCCGGCTGTTTGACGAACGGCTGACCGAGCAGCGTGTTTTCCTTCAAAAACTTTTTCATCCGCCCGACCGTCATTTTTTCGGCAATCTCTTTCGGCTTGCCGCTCTCGATGGCTTGCGCCACAAAAATCGCGCGCTCGGCATCCAGCGTCGCCTTCGGCATGTCGTCTTCGCTGATGCAAAGCGGCGCACTGGCCGCGATATGCATCGCCACATCACGATGCAATTGCGCATCGCCGCCTTGCACCGCCACCAACACGCCGATGCGCGCGCCATGCATATACGCGCTAACCGCGCCGTCGGCTGCATCGATAATGCAAAACCGCCGCACATTAATATTCTCGCCAATCTTGCCGACCAACGCCTGGCGCGCGTCTTCCATCGTGTTGCCGTCGGATAATTTCAATTGCAATGCATCGTCCACTGTTTTCGGACGTTGCGCCAAAATCACATCGGCGACGGCGCGCGCAAACGCGCCGAACGATTCATCCTTGCCGACAAAATCGGTTTCGCAATTAACCTCAACCAACACCGCCGCCTGTTTGTTTTCGGCAAGCACAATCACGCCTTCGGCCGCGATGCGCCCGGCTTTTTTTTGCGCCGAGGCAACGCCGCGTTTGCGCAATTCGGCCACCGCCGCATCCAAATCGCCGCCGCAATCGGCCAACGCCTTTTTGCAATCCATCATGCCGGCGCCGGTGCGCGCGCGCAGTTCCTTAATCATTGCCGCTGAAATGTCGTTTGCCATGATGAACCCCGATGACGGTGAGTAACGATTGAGTGATGAGCAGCCGTTAATTAACGAGTCGATAACAAGTTAATAGCGAATGCAGTGACGAATAAAGTGACCAGTAACAGTGACAAGTAAAGTGGCTCGACAACGCCATTACGCGCGCTTGGTTTTGCCGGCTTTTTTACCGGCCTTTTTGGCGACAGTTTTCTTGGCGGCCTTCTTCGCCACTTTTTTACCAACCGCTTTCTCGACGACAGTTTTCTTGGCGACCTTTTTGCCCGCCCCCGTCGTTTTCTTCGGCGCGCGTTTGGCAACCTTCTTGGCGCGCACTTTCTTGGTGACCTTTACCACCTTTTTAACCACCTTGCGTTTGGCAACCTTCTTGCCGGCGATGACCACAACTTTGCCGGCGGTGCCCGCATCTTTATCACCCGCGTCTTTATCAACGTCGTCTTTGCCGTCAACCGCGACTTCGTCTTTAACGCTGTCAGCGGCGATAACTTTGTCTTTGTCGGCAACGCCATCGTCTTTAACCTTGTCGTCAACTTTGCCATCGCCCTTGTCGTCGACCTTGTCAGCGGCTTTAGCGTCAACCTTAACCTTGTCGACCGTCACCGGCTTAACCATCGAAACCTTCGGCTTGATAATCACCTTGGCATCATCGGCCGGTTTATCCCGCCCGGCCGGGCGCACGCCGACCAATTCGCCGGCATCATCGACCTCGAGATATTCGTCGCCGGTTTCCAACGCCGCCACTTGCGGGGCGTTGCGCCCTTCAATCACGCTGTCGGCCGCGGCTTGCAGATACAACGCAATCGCCCGAGATGAATCATCGTTGCCGGGGATGACGTAATCGATGCCGTCCGGCGAGCAGTTGGTGTCGACCACTGCCACCACCGGGATGCCGAGTTTGTTGGCTTCGGCGACGGCGATGTATTCCTGCTCGACATCGATGACAAACAACGCATCTGGCAGCCCTTCCATCTCCTTGATGCCGGATAAGGTGCGATCCAATTTGGCGCGTTCGCGTTCGAGGGTCAGCGCCTCTTTTTTATTAAGCCCGGCCAAGTCGCCGCTCAAGATTTGTTTTTCCAAATTGGTCAATCGCGTGATGGATTTTTTGACCGTTTTATAATTGGTCAACATCCCGCCGAGCCAGCGATGATCGACATACGGCGTCGAGCAACGCATCGCTTCGGCGCGCACTTTCTTGCCGGCTTGTCGTTTGGTGCCGACGAATAAAATCTTGCCGCGTTGCGCGGCGACGGTGCGCAAATAATCCATCGCCTCGCGCATCATCGGCAGGGTTTTTTCCAGATTGATAATGTGAATCTTGTTGCGCTCGCCGAAAATATACGGCGCCATCTTCGGCGACCAATACCGCGTCTGGTGACCAAAGTGCGCGCCGGCGCGCAACAAATCGCGCATGCTGATATCCGCCATGTTAACTACTCAAATGCAATGGGTTATTCCTCCACGGTTACTGCGCGCCAACCGCGCGGTGCAATTGATGCAAATAACAACTCAAATTGCATTGCGCGGCACCCAAGCGAACATTGCGCCGTGTGCGATTTAGTCGGCGTTGCGCAACAATGAATTAATAATGCGCTGCGCCGCCGACGCGTATGGACGCGCGAGTTTAACAAAAACGCCGCGCCGATGCAATCCAAAATGGCATTATCGACACCATCGCCGGCATCGACACTTTCGACACTATCGCCGCGCACGGCTTGCGCTACAAGGGCGAAGTTTGCGATGATGGCGGAGATGTCGGTCACCACCAAAACCGCCGAAGAGATAGCCAAAATGCGCGTTGCCGGGCGGCTGGCGGCGCAGGTGCTGGATATGATTGGTGCGCATGTGTGCGCCGGCGTCGCCACCGAACACCTCGACCGTTTGTGCCATGAATTTATTGTCGACCGGCAACGCGCGATTCCGGCGCCGCTGAATTATCGCGGCTTTCCTAAATCGATATGCACTTCGATTAATCATGTCGTCTGCCACGGCATTCCGTCGGATAAAAAATTAAAGCACGGCGACATTATTAACATCGACATCACCGTGATTAAGGACGGCTTTCACGGCGACACCAGCCGAATGTTTTATGTCGGCGAACCGTCGGTGCGCGCCAAACGATTGTGCGAGATTAGTTATCAATGCATGCATCTCGGCATCGATTTGGTGCAACCCGGCGCGCGCCTCGGCGACATCGGGCATTGCATTCAACGCCACGCCGAACAGCACGGTTTTTCGGTGGTGCGCAATTATTGCGGACACGGCATCGGACGCAAATTCCACGAACCGCCGCAAGTGTTGCATTACGGCAAACCCAACACCGGCATGACGCTGCACGCCGGCATGACCTTCACCATCGAGCCGATGATTAACGCCGGCAAAAAGGAAACCCGCCTGCTCGGAGATGGATGGACGGTGGTAACCAAAGACCACAGTTTATCGGCGCAATGGGAACACACGATTTTGGTGACCGAAAACGGGCATGAGATTTTAACGCGCACTGACATTGATGCGTAGTGTGCGAGTCGTTGCGCGAGTCATCGTGCAAGTCGCCGTATTAAGTGAATCGTACGAGTGCACCGTCGAATACACCGTCGAATGAACCGTCAACCACCCCGCCACATCCGCCCAACTTGGCGCGCGTTGTGCGGGCGAATCATCCGCGCGGTTTTGGGTACTTTGCAAACCGTCATACCGTCGAATCAATCGCGCGACAACGTGCACGATAAAGTGCGTGACAAAACGCGCCGCAAATTTTTACAACACTATGGCTGGGGCGACGCTGCACAAACCGCTTTACCGAGCGATGCATCGACACGCCGTTACTTTCGGTTAACCCGCAACCCATCGACAACATCCGCATTATTAATGGACGACGCCGCGCGCTGTGAGCACACCCGCGCCTTCGCCGCCGTCACCCGTCATTTGCAATGCATCAAATTGCGCGCGCCAAAAATTTACGCCGCCGACCATTGGCGCGGCTTAATGTTGCTCGAAGATTTGGGCGAACAAACCTTCACCCAACAACTCGCACAAGGCGCAACCGAATCGGATTTATACGAACGCGCCATCGACGCGCTGACAAAAATCGCGCGCACCAACCATTGCACAATCGCCCTGCCGCGATACACCGCCACCCGCGCATTGGGCGAGGCGAATTTGTTGTTGGATTGGCATCTGCCGGCGACTTGCCGCGAATGGTCGGCGCGCGCACCGCGCAATGCGCGAAAATCATTTGCGCGCATCTGGCAAACAATGTTGCGTCAATTGCCGCCGTTGCCGGATACGCTGGTGCTGCGCGATTTTCACATCGATAATTTAATGTTGTCGCAAGGCGAATGCGCGCTGTTGGATTATCAAGACGCGCTGTTTGGTTCACCCGGCTATGATTTGGCCTCGCTACTCGAAGACGCGCGCCGCGACATCGATGAATCGTTTGCCGAGAGAATGCTGCAACGCTATTTAACCCACCACCCCGCCATCTGCGAACAAGCACTGCGCGAACATTTCATCATCTGGGGCGCACAACGTCACTGCAAAGTCGCCGGCATCTTCACAAGATTATCCGTTTGCTACGGCAAGCACGGCTATCTGCAACACCTGCCGCGCGTCGTGCATTTATTAACCCGCCGCCTGTCGCACCCGTCGCTCGCACCGCTACGCAATTGGCTCGACCAATATGTCGGCGAATTGCGGGCGACTTTGGATTGATAAAATAAACATCACAAACAAAAAACCCCTCGAGTCGCTCATGAGGAAAACGACTCGAGGGGCACAACCAACTTCCCGGTCACTACCACGCCGAGTTATGCGGGGAACCACCCCCACCCCCCGACGCGCACCTGCATCCTGCAGAACTTCCGATAATCCGTTTCGTGAAGTGTGCGCATCATCGCCGTCTGTGCGCATAAAAAATGTGGCATAACGCACAATCGCGGCGGTTTTTTTGGTGATGTTGACGATTATGAACGGTGGACGGCGGCGACTTCGATAAAAAAACCCGCCCAATACAACAGGCGGGTTTATTGGCGCGTTTATTGATGCTTACGCTTGGCATTTGCCGGTTTATCGAAAAAGGTTGACGAGCACACTGATGATACTCGCAATGATTGGGCTGTCTTGGGCAAAGTCGATGACCTGCATGCCGATGGACACGTATAGCAATTTTTTCATCCATGCGAGTTCGGCGTAAACTTTGGCAAACTTGGTGTCGGTTTCGGTTTTGACGGTTTGGATTTTGCCGATTAATTCGGTTTTGACGGTTTCGATTTTGCCGCTCAGTTTGGCATCGACAGTGTCGATTTTGCCATCCAGTTTAGCGAGGCCGCTTTTGACTTCGCCTGCCAAGTGGGCGATGTCTTCTTTGTTGGCGTTGTGTTTGGCGTTGGTTTCCAAACGTACTACGCGACCGTGCAACGCCGCCGGCGATGAGTCGTCGCTGGATTCGTCACCGTAAGGGGTTTGATCTTCTTTGACTTGATTAGGGTCGTCTTTGTCGTAAAGTTTTACCATTGGGTTAAGCGCCTCGGGGCGGAAAGTATAAAGTGAGTTTAACACGAAGTCGGGGGTAAAAACACGCCTCGTGTAAGTGCGCGCATCATCGCCTTCTGTGCGCATAAACAATGTGGCATAACGCACAATCGCGGCGGTTTTTTGGCGGTGTTGGCGATGTTGACATAGTGACGGCAGTAACGGCATTGACAGTGACGCCGCCGACACGATGCACTCATTTAATTAACAACTCGGCAAATTAACCATCGCACTCATTAAGTAACAGTCACACACATTAAATAACCCCAACCCCGCGTTTACCAATATCGCTACAATAACGACATCAAAATCGCCACCCACACCCTCGCCAATCAAAATGCAACCGGCATCACTCGACGACAAATACGCCCGCACGGCGACGCGCGCTTATTTGACCGGCATCGAAGCGTTGGTGCGGCTGCCGATGCTGCAGCAACAACGCGACCGCGCGCGCGGCTTGCGCACCGCCGGGTTTATCAGCGGCTATCGCGGCTCGCCGGTCGGCACTTTGGATGTGGCGTTGTGGAAGGCCGGCAAATGGCTGGATGAATACGACATCCGTTTCGCGCCGGCGGTTAATGAAGACCTCGCCGCGACCGCCGTATGGGGAACGCAGCAGGTGCATTTGTTGCCGGACGCAAATTATCAGGGCGTGTTTGCAATGTGGTATGGCAAAGGCCCCGGCGTCGACCGCAGTTTGGATGCCATTAAACACGCCAACGCCTTCGGCACCACCGCGCACGGCGGCGTGTTGGCAATCGCCGGCGACGACCATGCATGCAAATCATCGACCACCGCGCATCAAAGCGAGCCGGCGTTAATCGCCGCGGCCGTGCCGGTGTTGAACCCGGCGAATGTGCAGGAGGTGTTGGATTACGGCGTACTCGGCTGGGCCTTGTCGCGGTTTTGCGGCTGCTGGGTTGGCATGAAAGCGATTACCGACAACATGGACGCGGCGATGACCGCCGAGATTGACCCGCGCCGCGTGTCGATACAACGCGTCGAATTCGCGTCGCCGCCCGGCGGATTAAACGCGCAATGGCCGGCCACGCCGCTCGAACAAGAGGCGTTGCTGTACGACCATCGCATCGATGCCGCGCGCGCCTTTGCCCGCGCCAACGGCATCAACCGCATCACCTGCGACGGTGCGCGCGCGCAATTGGGCATCGTCACCTCCGGCAAATCGCATTTGGACACGCTCGAATCTCTCGGCGAATTGGGCTTGGACGATGCGCGGTTGTCGATGCTCGGCGTGCGCATTTATAAAATCGGTTTGTCGTGGCCGCTCGATGAAAAAAGTGTGCGCGCGTTTGCAAACGGACTTGAGGAAATTATCGTCATCGAAGAAAAGCGCGATGTTATCGAACAACAATTGCGCGCGCTTTTATACGGCGCGGCGACGCGCATCATCGGCAAACGCGATGAACACGGCGCACCGTTGATTCCCACCGCCGGCGAACTCACGCCAACCATCGTCGCGCACGTTTTGGCGCCGCGCCTTGCACGATTGGCGCGCGCCACCGATGCATTGCGCGATGCAATGCAACAACGCCTGCAACATCATGCGGATAAACAACAAAGGTTGGCCGCGCGCACCCCGAACCCGATTCGCGCGCCGCATTTTTGTTCCGGCTGCCCGCACAACACATCGACGCGATTGCCCGAGGATGCCGTCGGCTTGGCCGGCATCGGCTGTCATTACATGGCAAAGTGGATGCATCGCAACACCGAATTGTTCACCCAGATGGGCGGCGAAGGCGCATCTTGGATTGGCATCGCGCCGTTTACCGATACGCAACACGCATTCCAAAACATCGGCGACGGCACCTATTTTCACAGCGGCATCTTGGCGGTGCGCGCCGCGATTGCAAGCGGCGTCAATCTCACTTATAAAATTTTATACAACGATGCCGTGGCCATGACCGGCGGACAATCGGTCGACGGCAAGTTAACCTTGTCACAATTGGTCGCGCAATTGCGCGGTGAAGGCGTTGCATATTTAACAGTCGTCGCCGAAAACCCCGAGGCTGCGCGCGCACAATTGCGCAATAAATTAAAGTTAACCCGCAAGGATGTCGCCGTGCATGCGCGCGATGAATTGGCGCGACTGCAAAACCATTGTCGACAAGTGCGCGGCGTCAGCGTGATTATTTATGACCAAACTTGCGCCGCGGAAAAACGCCGCCGCCGCAAAACCGGCGCAATGCCGCAAATCAATGAACGGATTTTTATCAACGCCGAAGTGTGCGAAGGTTGCGGCGATTGCGGTGCGGCATCGAATTGTTTATCGCTGTTGCCGTTGCCAACCGAATTCGGCGTCAAACGCCAAATCGACCAAAGTGCATGCAACGCCGATTACGCCTGCTTGGACGGTTTCTGCCCGAGTTTTGTCAGCATCACCGGCGCGCAAGTGCGCCGCCCAACCGTCGCGCGCGGCAATGTCGATATTGTTTTGCCGGAACCGTCGCGGTTTGTTAATGCGAACAGTATTAATGACTCGAACAGTGCCGTCAACTTAAATGACTCGCACTTAACCGATGCGCAATTAAACCCAACACAACCGTGCAACATCCTGCTCGCCGGCGTCGGCGGCAGCGGCGTGTTAACCGTCGGCGCATTGATTGCAATGGCGGCGCATTTGGACGGCAAAGAATGCACTACCCTGCATCAAACCGGCTTGGCGCAAAAATTCGGCGCGGTACTCAGCCATGTCCGCATCGCCGCGCGCCCTTCATCGAACACTTCGTCGAACCCTTGGTCGCACAATGCATCGCACGGTGCACTGCACAGTGCATCGAACAATGTATCGCACTATGCATCGAACACCGCCGCCAACGATTCACTGCAAGATGAATCGCATCGCGCCGCGATACACACAATGCGCATCAACGAAGGCGCGGTCGATGTATTGCTCGGTTGCGATTTGGTGGTGGCGGCGATGTCGGATTCATTGGCGCGCATCGACCCGTCGCGCGCAACCGCCATCGTCAACGACAACGAAACCCCGACCGCCGAATTTGTTTATGACGCCGATTATCGTTTGCCGATGCAACAATTGCGCGACGGCGTGCGCTTCGAGAGTCGCGACGCGCAATTCTTAAACGCCACGCGCATTGCGCGCGAATTGGTCGGCGACGCCATCGCCGCCAATATGGTGTTGCTCGGTTACGCTTGGCAACGCGGTTTGATTCCGGTCAGCCGACAATCCATCGCGCGCGCGATTGAATTAAACGGTGTTGCGATTGAGAGTAATCAGCAGGCGTTTTTATGGGGGAGACGCGCGGCGGTTAATTTGCGCGCGGTTGAAAATTTATTTGCGGCACAACCGCATCGAGCGTTAACTGAGTTGGACGACATCATCGAAGTGCGACGGCAACGGTTAATCGATTATCAAAACGAATCCTATGCCGAACGATATATGGCGTTGGTTAATCGCGCGCGTCAATGCGATGCGTTGTTGCGCGGTGAAGTGGACGGTGAAGTGCATGACAAAGTGCACGACAAATCAAACGGTGACTCGATAAGTGAATCAAGTGCATCAAGTGAATCGAATGATTGCACCGACAATGCATTGACCGTCGCCGTTGCGCAAAATTATTTTCGGCTACTCGCGTATAAGGATGAATACGAAGTCGCGCGGTTGTACAGCAACGGCGATTTTCGCCGTCAACTGCGCGCGCAATTTACCGGCAAACTTAAACTGCAATTCCATCTCGCCGCCCCGTTGTTTGCCAAAAAAGACCGCATCAGCGGCGTAATGAAAAAACGCCGCTTTCCGCAATCGACTTTGTATGCATTCGCCATCCTCGCGAAGTTAAAATTTTTGCGCGCAACAAAACTCGACCCGTTTGCATACGGCGTTGAGCGCAAACAAGAACGCCAATGCATCCGCGATTATGAACACAGCATCGATTATCTGTTGGATGAGTTGCGCAACAACGGCGCGCATCGCAATTATGCATTGGCGGTGCAAATCGCGGACGCGCCGAAAATGATTCGCGGCTTCGGTCACATCAAAGCCGCCAACATCGCGCGGCATAATGAACATCATCAAAAGTTAATGCGCAGTTGGCGACGCGGCGGGTTGCATATCGTCGAGTAAAGTGCAATCAAATAAACTTCGACTAAGTTAATTAATTACGGTTAACTTAATCAAAGTTAATTGACTTAAGTTAACTCAAACTTAACAACCCAAATGAACACCGCACAACAATTAATAGCGAACGCCAAAACGCTCGCCGACCAAACTTTCGCCGCGCGCGCCGCCGACATCGACGCAAGCGAAAATTATCCGCGCGACAATGTCGCCGACCTCACGCGCGAAGGGTTGATGGGCATGACCATCGCGCGCGAATTCGGCGGGCGCGGGTTGGGGTTGACCGATGCATTGCGCGTCGTCGAACAAATCGCGCGCGCTTGCGGCGCGACCGGGCGCATCGTCGTCGAAGCCAACATGGGCGCCATCGGCGCGATTATGCATTACGGCAATCACGCGCAAAAAGAATTGGCATCGCAGTTGGTGCTCGGCGGCGACAAGCCGGCGATATGCATCACCGAACCCGACGCCGGCAGTGCCGCAAACGAGATGACAACACGCGCCGATAAACGCGGCGACCGATTTATCATCAACGGTAAAAAACATTGGATAACCGGCGGCGGCGTATCCAAACTGCATTTAATTTTCGCGCGCGTGTTCGAAAATAATCGCGCACAAGGCATCGCCGGCTTTATCGGCATAAAAGGCGCAAGCGGTTTAACCATCGGCAAACGCGAACCGGCGATGGGCTTGCGCGGCATCCCTGAAACCGAAATCCTCTTCGACAATCTCGAAGTGCCGACCGAGATGGCGTTATTAAATGACGACGGCGCACCGCTCGGCTTCAATAAATTAATGACCGCCTACAACGCCCAACGATTGGGCGCCGCCGCCGTCGCCCTCGGCATCGCACAAGGCGCCTTCGAACACGCCCTCGCCTACACAGCCCAACGCCACCAATTCGGTCGCCCCATCGGCGAATTCCAAGGCGTGCAATGGATGCTCGCCGATATGTCCATCGCCCTGGACGCCGCCCGCGCCCTGCTGCATCAAGCCGCCGACTCCGCCGCCCCCTTCCCCGACCGCCGCCTATCCGCACAAGTTAAAATCTTCGCCGCCGAATCCGCCGTCAAAATCACCAACGACGCCCTGCAATTACACGGCGCCGCCGGCTATTCGCGCGAACGCCCGCTGGAACGAATGGTGCGCGACGCGCGGATGTTTACGATAGGCGGCGGCACTGCGCAGATTTTGCGCACGCAGGTGGGTGGGGCGTTGTTGGGGATTAAGACGCCGCAGGGAAGGGGTGGGTATTTGGGGTGATGCAATCGGCTATACTGCCGTCGTGCGAACCGCCGCCGAACACTGATGCCACGCGCCAACATCGACTTCTCCATCGCATCGCTGGTTATGCGCCAATCTGCGAATTGGGCGCAACAAGAACGCGAAAACGGTCAATCGATCGTTGGCGCGGTGTTTCGGCATTTGGACAAAGCCGACAAGATGCGTCTGCCGCAACGCCAAGCGTTCGAAGCGCATTTGTGGATGAAGTTTGTCGGCGACAATCAAATCATTGCCGACATTATTAATGCAGGTCACTTAACCGACCGCGCCTTGGCCGAAGAATACGGACACAGCGGCAGTTTGGAATCGTACAGCCCGGCGCAACAGTTTCTTATCGCCTTTGCCAAAGCGCACAACCTTGCGCAAGTTGAGCGGAACATTAACGACAATCTCTTGCGCGGCGATTGGCACGCCGAAGTGCGCAAAATGTTTGGCGGGTTTCCCTATCCCAACCGCGTTTTTAGTTTGCCGATGGGCGCGGGCAAAACCTATTTAATGGCGGCGATGATTTATGCGGATTTGCATTTTTCGCGTCTGTTGCCGGATGACAAACGCTTTGCGCATAACTTTGTCGTACTCGCACCACATGCATCCAAAACCGCGATTTTGCCGTCGCTCAAAACCATCCGCGACTTCGACCCGCATTGGATTTTGCCGTCCGCCGATGCCGAAGCGATAAAACGCGAAATTCATTTGGAGATTTTGGACAGCCCCGCCGCCGCCAAACGAAGCACGCGCGTTAACAACCCCAATTTGGAAAAGGTCAACCGCTTGGCGCAAACCCGCGCGCGCGGCTTGGTGTTTATCACCAACGCCGAAAAAGTGGTGCTGGAACGCCGCGCTGTTAATGCGCCGTTGTTGGAAGGCGACGCTGATACGCTGCCGAATGAGTTATGCGAACGCATGACCGACATTCCCGCATTGGCGGTGTATTTGGACGAGGCGCATCACTCGGCAAGCGATGATAAAAAACTGCGCCAAGCGGTTGGCATTTTGGCGAACGGCGGAAATTTGCGTGAAGCGAACGGTTTCTCGGGTACACCGTTTGCCAAAAATAAAATTGAAGTGTGCGGGCAACAAGTGCGCACCGGGCGCATTTTGGATGTCGTGTATGACTTTCCTTTGGCGCAAGGCATCGGCGTATTTCTTAAAACGCCCAAGGTGGTCGGTCACCATGAACCGCGCGAAGAGGCGTTTATTCACAAAGCGCTGGATGATTTTTTTGGCGGGTATGACAAGCAATATGCTGACGACACCCAAAGCAAAATTGCCTTTTATTGCCCGTCGATTGCCGCGCTTAACGAAGAGATTTTGCCGGCGGTTAAGGCGTGGTATAGCCGCCACCGTCCGCAACAGCACTCCGAGATTTTTGCGTATTACGCCAAAGGTGGTGACGCGAAAAAATATCCGTTGCCGCCTGATGCACTGTCGAAGTTTCACAGTTTAGACACCCCGAACAGTGACAAGCGGGTTGTGTTGTTGGTCGCGGTCGGCAAAGAGGGTTGGGATTGCCGCAGTTTAACGGCGGTGGCGTTGCCGCGCAAAAACACCACTACAAATTTTGTGTTGCAAACCACTTGCAGATGTTTGCGCGAAGTTACCAAAGCCAAAGACGAGACCGCGCTGATTTATTTGGGCGGCGACAATTATTCATTGCTTGCCGAACAATTGAAGGCAATGCATAATTTAACGGTCGACCAACTGCAGCGCGGCGATGTCAACAGCGTGCCGGTGGTTGTGCGCAAAAGTAAACTGGGCGAACTGAAATGGAAAAACGTTTGGTATTTAACGGTGGAAACCGACAAGGAGGGTGAATCGGTGCACGAGCAGTTGCAAAAATTTAATACGCGCGCATTTTTTAAGCGGTGGGCGCATGGCGCCGCCGACATCACCACATCCACGATTAACAAACGCGGTCAACTTGCCGAACAACGCACGGCATCCGATGCAGCCACGCGACAAAGCGGCGGTTTTTTTCGCTTAAATCACTTTGGCGATTTTCTCACCGACCTGCAACAAGCCCTGTGGGGCTTACACACCGCCGCCGAGTTGGAAAGCGAACACGGCGAACAATTGACGCGCATTTATCAACAATTCGCCCGCAAACGCGATTGGTTTGCCGTGCACCCCAAAGACGGCGATTATGTTTGGCGTCAAGCCGTCAATGCGGTCGCCGATTGTTTCGCCGACGAGCGTCAATACCGCCGCGAGAAAATGTCGGAGGATGCCAAAATTGAACTGTTGGAGTGGGACGGCGAAAACACCATCACGCGCGGCGGCGGAATTTTTATTCCGCACATTGCAAAAGACGACATGCGCAAAATGTATTTACGGCAACACCGTTTAGCCGAAGACCTCGACGATGAAGGCATTGACCCGCGCGACCTTAGTTTTAACTATTTGCCTTATCGCTTCGACAGCGATTTTGAAAAGAACGCCATCGTCGAGATGTTAAAGGAAAGCATGCTTGCCGATTTTGAGTTGTACTACAATGGCATCACGCACGGCAATCTGCAAAGTTTCAGCATCCTAACGCCGTTGGGAAAATACACGCCGGATTTTTTGTTGATTAAGCGCGACGGCAAACCGTATCGCCTTGACCAGCCGTCCAACGCCGCGATTAAAAAAGTGCTGATTATTGAAACCAAAGGCGCACCTTATTATGATGACGACTTTCGCGGCAAAGAAGATTTTGTGCGAGACACTTTTGTGTACGAGAATCCGCACTTTGATTACGCCGTGTTTGTCGACAAAAACGGCGCAAGCGATTTCGAGCCGCAGTTAAGCGAACTGCGCAAAAAAGTAACGCAATGGCAACGCAAAGCATTATGAAAAAATCCAAACCGTACACCGCCCGCCCGGCGCGCGGACAGGCATTGTTGAGTTACCAAAACCGCTTGACCGCCGGCGTCGAATTGCCGCTGTATGACGCAAAACTCGTCGAGCAAGTGCGCGCCAACGGGCAAAGCAAACTTGGTGCGCAAACCGACGGCAATTATTTATTGCAGGGCGATTGTTTGTCGGCTTGCGCGTGGATGTTGACGCAAAACATTCGTCCGGATTTGGTGTATATCGACCCGCCGTTTGCCAGCGGCGCGGATTACGCTAAAAAAGTTTTTTTACGCAACGGTGGCACGTTGCCGGACGGCGGAAAAATTGACGCCAACGGCGAACTTTTGCTGAGCGAAGAAGTGATGTACGGCGATATTTGGCAGAAGGAAGATTATCTTAATTGGTTGTACGAACGCCTGCTGGCGATTCACGAAGTGATGGCGGAGAACGCCAGCATTTATGTGCATTTGGATTGGCATATTGGGCATTATGCCAAGGTGATGATGGATGAGGTTTTTGGTGAAGAAAATTTCGTCAATGAAGTCATCTGGTGTTACACCGGACCCAACATCACCACAACCACTTTCCAAAGAAAGCACGATACGATTTTGTTTTATGCAAAATCGACTTCGGATTATCATTTCTTTGCCGACAATGTGCGCGTACCTTACAGAGCGGATAACCCACTCCATTTGAATCGGGGGTTCGGCTCCCCTGATAACAAAGACGCTGATGAAATTCAAGAGCGATTAGAAAAAGGCAAAATTCCAACCGATTGGTGGGCCGAAGGTCACTTCACAAATATATCCGCTTGGCGCAAACAACTGGTCAACTACCCCACCCAAAAACCCGAAGCGTTGTTGGAACGCATCATTAAAGCGTCTTCCAACGAAGACATGATTGTCGCCGACTTCTTCTCGGGCAGCGGCACCACCGCAAAAGTTGCGCATGCATTAGGGCGGCGATTCGTCGTCGGCGATGTCGGCTTAAACGCCGTGCAAACCACTCGCGATCGCTTAGCCGACGCCGGCGTCGTGTTTGACCATCATAAAATTCAAGACGGCGTGCGCCTGTTTCGCAACCCGCAGCAAACCGAACAGCGCATCTTCGCGCAACTGCCCGGCTGGCAATCGCAGGAAGAATCCGAATTCGGCAAATTTTGGAATGGCGCAATCGCCACCAAAAAAGGCAAATACGCGCCGGTGAAATATGTCGGGCTGGACAAAAAATTGACGATGCAGTTAATCGACACGGTGCTAACCGAAGTGGCGGAAACAAACGCCGATGAAGCGGTCATCATCTACGCGCGCAAAGCGGACAACGTTTCGCAAGCCGAAGCCGACAAACAAGCGCGCAAATATCGCCGCGGCGATGCGCGTTTGCGGATTAAATCACTGGACGACCTGCTCGGCGAGAAAGGCGGACAGTTGTTCACCAACGACAGCGCATCGATCGAGGTTAAAAAAATCGACAAACAATATCGCATTCGAATTAAGCGGTTTTGCAGCCCGTATTTGCAAAACAAAATCACCGAACACAACGACCGTCGGCAAACGACAAAAAACTTTAAGCGGCTGGAAATCAGCGACAGCGGCTTGGAGTTAATTGAATGCGTGCAGTTTGATGCAATACGCAAATCGAGCGTATGGAAAATCGCGCTCGGCGCGGAAGACCGCCCGGACAGCGGCCAAAAAATCAAGGGCGAATATTTCATCGATGCAAAAACCTTTCGAATGAAAATCCGCAACATCGCCGGCGATGAAACGATTTACGCATTTGACGGCAAACAAATCGCCGTCGTGGACGATGATAGTTAACCGACGACCGCGCGCCGACTCATCGTTTCATTAACAAACAACACCACATGACAAAATGACTCAACAAACCATGCAAGCCGTCCTCCTAACCGCCCACGGCGACTACGACCGCCTGCACCATCGCACCGCCCTCCCCAAACCCCACACAATATGCACATGCGAATGCGTGCAACTATGCACTACAATGCGCGCTGCCGAGCAGTCAACGCATGCCGGCGGGTGTGTGCGGGGTAAAAAAGATTGTGCTGGGGCTCGGCACAACTTCGTCTTAGTTGGTAAAGCCCAAAGCAATCAACCCGTCACTCATTATGCATCGCGCGGGGTTTTTTAATGAATGTCGATGCCGCATACCCGCATAACAAAAATGAACACGCCCCAAACCATGCAAGCCGTCCTCCTAACCGCCCACGGCGACTACGACCGCCTGCACCATCGCACCGACCATCCCAAACCCGCGCCCGGTGATGGCGAAGTGTTAATCCGCGTGCATGCTTGCGGGTTGAACAACACCGATGTCAACACGCGCGTTGGTTGGTATTCCAAATCGGCGGCAGTGGCGATTAATGCCGACGCGACCGATGCGCGCGCGGGCGGGGATGTCGACGACGATGCGGCTTGGGGCGGGGTGGCGGTGGCGTTTCCGCGTGTGCAGGGGGCGGATGTTTGTGGGGTGGTGTGTGCGATTGGTGCGGGGGTTGATGCGGAGTCGGCGCGGCGGTTGGACCGGGCGCGGGTGTTGGTTGACCCTTGGTTTCGCGATTGGAATCATCCGCATGACCGCAATCGCGCGAAGTATTTTGGCAGCGAAGTCGATGGCGGGTTTGCCGAGTATACGGTTGCGCCTTGGCAAAATGTTCATCCGGTTAGTTGCGATTTATCAGATGCCGAGTTGGCGACCTTCGCCACTTCATCGATGACCGCGATGCACATGTTGCGCCGCGCCGAAGTTGGCAAAGGCGAACGCGTATTAATCAGCGGCGCGTCCGGCGGAGTCGGCGCGGCGTTGGTGCAACTCTGCCGCCGGCGTGAAGCGACGGTGATTGCACTTTGCGACCCGAGCAAAGCCTGCGCAGTGCGCGCGATGGGCGCGGATGTTGTGCTGCCGCGTACGCCCGATGATTTGCGCGCGGCATTGCACAATGCAATTGGCGATGCAAGCGTGCATGTCGTCGCCGATGTTGTCGGCGGTGCATTGTGGCCGCAAATGATTGACGCACTGGCGCGCGGCGGGCGGTATGTCACCTCCGGCGCAATTGCCGGCCCGCAAGTAACGCTCGATTTGCGCACCTTATATTTAAACGACTTAACCTTGCACGGCGCAACCATCCCGCCGCCCGAAGTGTTCGCCGAATTGGTGGACAAAATCAACCACAACCAACTCCGCCCGCAACTGGCGGCGACTTATCCATTGGCGAAATTGGTCGATGCGCAAAAAGCGTTTGTTGCCAAACGGCATACCGGGAATATTGTTGTTGTGATGTAGTTTTGTGATTGCAACAGTAACAGTGTCGGTGTCAGCGGCGACATCGTCATCGACGACATTGTCACTGTTACTGTTACCGTGACGCAATCCGCTCAAGTTCCCGCCGCGCGCATCCCATCGACTCTTCATCCCCAAGCCGCTCACACACCTGCAAATATTTTTGCCAACTCGGCGCACTGTTCGGTCGACGTTGTACCCGCGTACATAACAGTTGTTTGGCGAATACAAAATCACCTTCGGCGATGGCCGATTCGATGAGATAAAGCGCAAACACATCACGTTGCGCCCAACTGCCGCCGATAGGTTGGCAATTATCGACCAACGGCGCAAGCATCACGCGCGCAGTCGATGCATCGCCGCGATGGAAGGCGCCGATGGCGGCGCACAGTGGCGCGATTAAATTGTCCACCAATGCGCCGGTGGCATTGCCGGGGTTGGATGCGAGTTGATATTGCGCGCGGCATTGTTGCGTCAATGCATCGACATCATTGCATCGCGCCAGCACCATCGCATAATGCGGCTCGGTAAACGCCAGCACGACATCGCCGACTCGTTCGCGCACCGTTTCCAACAGAGATTGCCAACGCGCGCCGACATCGACGCCGGCGAATTCCAATCGCGCCAACAGCGATGCGGTGTTTTGCAGGTCGAGATAAAAGGTCGATGGCGCCGGACGCACCGCACTGTCGTATAAATCCAACGCGCGGTCATAATCGCCGGCATCGAATGCAAACAACGCAAGATGCCACCACAAATGCCCGCGAAACGGATTGCGGTCATCCCAAAAATCCAACGGTCGGTCGAGCCACGCTTGCCCTTCGCGCAATCGCCCTTGCATCTCGAAAATATGCGCAACCGCATGCAACGCCCATAAATCATCCGGCGCATTGTCACAAGCGCATCGCCCAAGTTGTTCGGCGCGCGCATAAGTTTGTTTTACATCAACTTGTTTTACATCGGCATGTTTTACATCGCCTTGTTGTGCGCCGGCGGTCTCTTGCAATGCAAACGAATATGCACCGAGCAAGTTGTAATACCCCGGCGCATCATCCGACCACGCCGGCAACACGCGCGCCAATTCATCGCGCATGCGCACAAATTCGCCGCGCCAAAACAACGCGAAATGCTGCAGTTTAATCGCCAACATATCGCACGGCGCAATCCGCATGATGTCGCCCCAAACATTGCACGCCAACGCAGTATCGCCATCCGCCCACGCCGACAATGCACGCGCATGCAAACTTTCGCGCCGCGTCAATCCACCGCAAGCCAATGCAAGCCGATGACAATCACGCGCCGCGTCCACCACTTCGTTCGCGCCCATCGACAACAACAAATACCCTTTAAACAAATGCGCCATCGCAAACCCATCGCCGTCTTGACACAACGCCTTAACCGACGCAAAGGCACTCGCGCGATATTCCATATATTCACCAAACGCACGATGAAACGCCGCCGATTGCTCGCAAGTTGCGCCGGTGGTTTCGATGTCGAATTTAGTCACTATTAATGAGTCACTGTTCATTTCACTGTAATGGTCACTTCGTTTTTACTGTCACTTACACTTTCACCGTCACTTGCACTGTCACTATTAAACAATCAACCGTCGCCGCGCGAATTAACATCCACACCCCGCCGCACATTCAACACCCTCTCCACCGCCGCCGCGATTTGATAAAGCGAATCATCTTCGCCATGCATTGCGCTCAGCATCAACCCCACCGGCGGTTCATCGGGCAGATGGCACGGCAGCGAGATGGCGCAGCCGTCGAAGTAATTCACCGTCGATGCATTGCGCAGGCAGTTGAGATTTATCGATGCGGTTTTTTTCGCGTCGGTTAACTCGGTCAATGCCGGCGGTATGCAGGCGGCGGTCGGATAGACCAATGCATCGACGCCGCTTATGCGCACTTGGCTTTTGCATTGTTCAATCAACGCCGCCTTTTCTCGATACGCCGCTTCACGCGCGGCGCGATTAAATTTTGCGCCGCCGAGCAATCGTCTTCGCACAAACGGATCATATTCATCGCCGCGCGTTTCCAGCCGCGATTGATGCGCCAAATAGGCTTCGAACACCGCCGGTGCGCGCGTATAAAACATCTCGAGGCAATCATCCAACATCGTCAACGGCGCATGCATTATCGACACGCCGGCATCGCGCAACCAACCCAACGCGCGCGTCAATGCAGAGTCGACTTCGCGCTCGATGTCGCAGGTTACTTTCGCGTGCGGCAGCCATAATCGGATCAAAGCCGGGTCGCGTTGTGCAATCGGCGCGGGCGTTTCATTCGGGTCGGCGCCGCGCATGATGGCATCCAACATATAACAACCATCGACATCATTCGCCAACGGCCCCGGCGCATCCGAAGTCGGCGACAACGGATACACGCCCTGCAACGACAGCCGCCCAAAACTCGGCTTGACGCCGACGATGCCGTTAAACGCCGCCGGCAATCGACACGACCCGGCCGTATCCGAACCAATCGTCGCCGGCACAATCCCCTCGGCGACGCCAACCGCCCCGCCGGATGATGAACCGCCCGGCAATCGCCCGGTCGCCCTATCCCAAATGCAAAGCGGGTTGCCGTAATGCGGGTTCAATCCCAACCCGCTAAACGCAAACTCGCTCATATTCGCGCGCCCAACAAACAACACCCCGGCGCGCCGCAACCGCGCAATCACATCCGCATCCTCACGCGCCACACTTTGTTCATGCCGCAACACCACCGACCCGGCCAAGTTAACTTCACCGCGCACATCAAACAAATCCTTCACCGAAACCAACGCCCCAGCCAACGCCCGCCCGCGCCCCTCGCCCGCATCAATTTGCGCCGCAGCCGCGCGCACCTCATCGCCGCCGATGCGCGTGAAAACGCTTTCACTTTGCGTCGCCGCGGTCAATGCGATGTCGAGCGCGGTGGTGGCGGTGGTGGCGCCTTGGGTGATGGCGGTGATTTGTTGGCGGAGGGTTTGCATTTTGGCAATGTAGCATTGTTTATGCGCGGGGTGAATCGGGTATACTGACAGCCGTCGAGCCGTTAACTCTTTTAATGAACACAATGAGCAGCCCGAAAAAAGTTGATTTGAAGTCGGTGGACATCGCCGCGCAAAAGCGCGATGCGCTTAAGCAGTCGCTTAAGAAGGTGTTGCCCGAAGTTTTTAACGAAGACAAGGTCGATTTCGTTCAGTTGCAATCCGCACTTGGCGAGTTGGTTGCCGAGCCCAACGAACGCTTTGGTTTGGTTTGGGCGGGTAAAAGCGATTGCGCGCAGATTACTCGAGAGCGGTCGGTGGCGACTTTGTTGCCGGTGCGCGAAGAATCGGTTGATTTTGACAACACCGGAAATCTTTTTATCGAAGGTGATAATTTGGAGGTGTTGAAACTGTTGCAACGCTCGTATTTCGGCAAGGTCAAGATGATTTACATCGACCCGCCGTACAACACGGGCAAGGAATTTATTTATCCGGATAAGTACAGTGAAACGCTGGATACTTATTTGAAATATACCGGGCAAAAGGACGGTAATGGGCGGATACTTATGAATAACGCCGAGACTTCGGGGCGGTATCATTCGCGTTGGCTTAATATGATGTATCCGCGGCTTTCTATTGCAAAGAGTTTGTTGCGTGATGATGGGGTGATTTTTATTAGCATTGGTGGAAATGAGCAAGCGAATTTGAAAGCGCTTTGCGACCTGACGTTTGGCGAGGAAAATTTTGTTGGCTTAATTACACGCGAATCCAAAAAAGGCGCAAACAGAGGAACGCACTTATCGCCTGCTGTCGACTACGTAGTAGTTTATGCAAAAAGTATTGATTTCTTGGGGAAGTTTTACCTTCCGCTGGATGACGACTATATTAATTCTTTCGACCGCAACGATAACGACGGGCGCGGTGCGTACAAATTGAACAACCTGTACGAACCTACTTTGGAGTATTTTGAAAATTGTCGATACCCAATTAATTGCCCCGATGGTGAGGTGGTTATAACCCCCGAAAACAAATCGTTTTCCCACAACAAAGAATCTTTTGAGGAGCTGCTTGCAAGCGGCCAGATAGTGTTCTGCAAAGCAAGGTCCAGCCAGTTAATTAAAACTGATGGCGGGGAAACCAAGTGGTCTGTCCGCAGAAAAATCTTTCTCAATGACATGGTAAAGAAAGGACGCCGACCTTCAGATTTGCTTCTGGACAAAATCAATGCAAATGGAACAAAGTGCTTAACTGCACTGGACATACCGTTTGAATTCTCGAAACCAATTGAACTTATTGTTTATTTGGCGCAGATAGTTAACGACAAAGATGCGGTCGTATTGGATTTCTTTGCCGGTTCTGGAACGACTCCGCATGCAATCATGCAACTTAATTCCGAGGATAACGGCAAGCGTAGTTGGATTGCAGTGCAGTTGCCCGAAAAAACAAATGTCAAATCGAGAGCGCACAATGCAGGCTACAGCAACATAGCGGAGATTTCGAGAGAGCGCATACGCCGTGCTGCAAAGAAAATTGCCGATGAAAAAAACCAAATCGATTTAGACGACAACGGCGGGCTCGACCTTGGCTTCAAGGCGTTCAAACTCGCCCAATCAAACTTCAAGGTGTGGGAAAGCGACAGTGAAAAAATCACCGACCTCGGACAACAACTTGAGGAACATATTGACCACATTGCCGCCGACGCCACGCCGGAAGACATCTTGTATGAACTGATGTTAAAAACCGGTTACTCGCTGACCGCGCCCGTCGAAAAAATCACCCTTGCCGGCAAGGAAGTTTTCGCCATTGACGACGGCGACCTGCTAATTTGCTTGGAAAAAGAAATCACGCAAGAAGTAATCGATGCCATCGCCAACAAAAACCCGAGCCGAGTAATCTGCTTGGATGAAAGTTTTGGCGGCAACGACCAACTGAAAACCAACGCCGTGCATACTTTCAAAATCCGCGCTGAACACGAAGGCACGGAAATTGTTTTTAGGACAGTGTGATGACTCAAACCCCGAACTACAAATTGATAGCCACTCAGTTTGGCGAACTGATTAAGTGGGACGTTTCCATGAACGAAATTGGTCGTGCCGCGGGCGCGATTTTCCACTTTCAATTGGAAACCTTCCCCAACAAAAGCATTACATCGGAGCGCGCATCTTATGTGTATGGCTGGATACTTACGCTCGCCAAACAAGAGATGTCCAATGAAGAACGAAACGCGCTCTTGATTAAGTTTTGTCGCCAACTGATTTCAGAAGATGCCCACTTGGCTTTGGATAAAATATTGGCGGATGGCGGCGTCGGCTCTTCATCTGAACTCGGCGAGTTCATGTCACGAAAGTTTCATCGTGCGATACATGAACACAGCAGACAACTTTACCGCGACGGGTATTATTTTCACGCCGTATCCGAGGCATGCAAGGCGTACAACAACATGGTAAAAGACAAAGCGCAGGAAACCAAAGATGGTCACAAACTTATGATGTCGGTTTGGGGACCTGAAGGCGTCCTCAAAATCACGCCGTGCAAATCCGACACCGACAGAAACGTGCAAAACGGGATAAAATTTCTTTCCGCAGGCTTGGTGCAAGCAATACGAAACCCAACGGCACATGAAACCGCCGCTGGGTGGCCAATCGAAAAAGCCGATTGCCTCGACATTCTCAGTTTCATCAGTTTTCTGCTGAATAAACTCGACAGCGCCACTTACTACAAGGGTTAAAAAATGAAACTGCAATTCGACCCTACGCTGGATTACCAACAAGACGCCATCAACGCCGTCGTCAACGTGTTTGGCGGGCAACCGATGGCGCAATCCAATTTTACGATGGACGAATCCGCTGAAACCGGATTGGCGTTTAGCGAATTTGGCGTACGCAACGAACTTTTGCTCAACCTTGACGAGTTTCTTGCCAATGTGCAAAAAGTGCAGGAAGCCAACCATATCCCAAAAGTATCCGATTTACGCAGTCCGGATTTTTCGATTGAAATGGAAACCGGCACCGGCAAAACCTATGTTTATCTGCGCACGATTTTCGAACTGTCCAAAAACTATGGATTTAAAAAATTCATCATCGTCGTGCCGAGCGTCGCCGTCCGAGAAGGCGTGTTAAAAAGCATTGAAATGACCAAACAACATTTTTCCGCGTTGTACGACAACGTTGCTTTCGACCATTTTGTTTACGATTCCAAAAAACTTAACAACGTAAGCCGCTTTGCCGGCAACAGCCAGATTCAGATTATGGTTATTAACATCCAATCGTTCCTAAGGGACGTGCCGGGTGGCGACACCACGCAAATGACGGAAGAAGCACTGGCAAACTTCAACGTTATCTACCGTGAAAACGACCGGATGTCCGGGCGCAAACCGATTGAGTTTATTCAAAAAACGCATCCGATTTTGATTATCGACGAACCGCAAAGTGTCGCCAACACGGACAAAGCCAAAAATGCGATTGCCGGGCTTAACCCAATCGCAACGTTGCGCTATTCGGCGACTCATCGCGAGCCGCTTAACTTGCTTTACAAACTGGACCCGGTGCGCGCACATGATTTGCGTTTGGTCAAAAGCATCGAAGTCGCTGCGGTGACCGAGGAAGACGCGCATAACGACGCGTATGTAAAATTGCTTGGTGTTAACAACCAAAACGGCATCAAAGCGCGGATTGAATTCGACAAAGAGAACGGCGCGGAAGTTAAGCGTTGCCAACTGACCGTAAAGCAGGACGACAACCTGTATACAAAATCCGGCAACCGCGAAATCTATCAAGACGGCTATATCGTGCAAACCATTGACTGCACGCCGGGAAAAGAATGCATCCAGTTTACCGGCGGGCATTTACTGAAACGCGGCGCGGTAATCGGCGGCATAACCGACGAGGTAATGCGCGCGCAGGTGTACAAAACCGTCGAAAAGCATCTGGAAAAGGAGGAGGCGATGAGCAACGAGGGCATTAAAGTGCTGTCGCTTTTTTTCATTGATAAAGTCGCCAACTACCGCGTTTATAACGACGACGGCACAACTGCGCTCGGCAAAATCGGCAAGTGGTTTGAAGAAGCGTACACAGAATTAACGCGCGACGAACGCTTTCGCGAATTCGTCGCAACCGACATTGCCGCAATCCATAACGGCTATTTTTCGCGCGACAATAGAGGGCGCGCCATAGACACCAGCGGCAGAATAGCGGATGACGCCGACGCCTACAATTTAATTATGCGCGACAAGGAAAGATTGCTCGACCTTGCCACGCCGTTGCGCTTTATCTTTTCGCACAGTGCATTGCGCGAAGGCTGGGATAACCCGAATGTCTTCCAAATCTGCACACTCAACGAAACGCGCTCAAACGAGAAAAAACGGCAGGAGCTTGGTCGCGGCTTGCGCTTGCCGGTCAACAAAGACGGTGAACGCGTACGCACCGAAAGCATCAACCGGCTGACCGTTGTCGCCAATGAATCCTATAAAAGTTACGCCCGTACATTGCAGAACGAGTACGAAAAAGATTGCGGCATTAAGTTTGGCGTAGTTCAGTTAACCACCTTTGTCGGCATTATCCACAATGGTGAAAAAGTCGAACAGGATGAATCCGAGAAGATATTGGATGAATTAAAAGACCACGGTTACATCGACGACCAAGGCAATATCCTTGAAAAGTTTAACCCGCAGAATCCGAACTTCGTGTTAACCATCGGCGAGCAATACGCCGACATTAACGCGGAGATTACTGACAGAATTGAGAAGTGCACCTTTAACAAACGCTTGAAGGATGCCCGAAGCCGCAAAAAAATCGGCTTTAAAAAAGAAGTGTTTCTCGACGAAGATTTTAAGGCGTTGTGGGAGCGAATTAAATACCGCACGCGCTACCGTGTGCAGTTTGATACCGCTGAACTGATTAACAAGGCGGTTGACTGCATGCATGATATGGAGGATATACATCCGGCGCGCATTGTCATCCAAACAGTGGGGGTGGACATCGGCGGCGGCGGGGTTGCGCCCACCCTCGTCCGACAAGCGACCACTCGCCGACCCGAATTGGCGGTCATCCTGCCGGATTTGCTTGCCTACTTGCAAAAAGAAACTGAATTAACGCGCCGCACTTTGGTGGCGATACTGAAACGATTCGAACGGTTGGAGGAATTTCTTATAAACCCGCAGAAATTCATGACGCGCGCCGCGCAAGAGATTTTGCGCGCGCTGCACAGCCTGATGATTAAAGGAATCGAATACGAAAAAATCGCCGGTGAATATTGGCAAATGAGTCGCATTGAAAAAGATGCGGAGCAGGGAATCACGCGCTATTTGGAAAACCTGCAACGAGTCAATAGCGGCAAATGCCCGTTTGATTATGTGGAATGCGATTCCAATGTGGAAAAAGAATTCGCGCTGGAATTGGACAGCCACGACAAAGTGCGGCTATTTACAAAATTGCCGCGTTGGTTCCAAATCGACACGCCCATCGGCCCGTACAATCCGGATTGGGCATTGGTCACCCGCGAGAACAAACTTTATTTTGTGTGCGAAACCAAAAGCACGCACTATGCAGATGCGCGCCGCGAAAAAGAAAACAATAAAGTGGAGTGCGGTAAGCGGCATTTTAAGGAAATCTTTAAAGACACATCTGGCGCGAAGTTTAAGGTGGCGACCAAATTGTCGGATTTGGGTTTGTAGACGTTGGTGGACGCGTTGACTCTCTGGCGCTAATTTTTCTTAATTCGCACCTTCTTTTTGGCATCCCCAAGGTAAAATCCCTTGCTTTTCCTGCTACCGCTGTAAACTTCCGCAACAGAAATAACCCCATCATTCTCAAGTTGTTTGAGGATGGGATTGGCTTTTTTCGGCAACAACCTTTTCGCAATAAGAAGTTTGTAAAGTTCGTAGTTGTCCACTTCTTTTTTCAGACAACTTAAAACTGTCTTGCGATGTTTGTCGGCATTTATGCCGGGAATCAAGTGCTGAAAGCCCGGTTGCATTTCTTTCGCTTTTTCAATTCCATCCAGAAACTTTCTGGCTCCCACGACATGTTTGGTGATAAAAAACAAACAATGGCGACTGTGTTTTTTCTCTCGATTAATCAGGGGATGCTTGTAACCAAAAATGGTGTTGGCTCGCCTTTTAAAATTGCGCACCAACGCCTTTTCAAGTTTTTTCACGCTCGCAAAGTCCCGCTTGATGATTCCGCAATCTTCCAAAAACTTACGGACGGGACCCAATTTACCCGCTGTTCTACCGGCATTAACAAACCGGTAAATCTGGTTTGTAGGGACAAAAATGATAATATCAACCTGAAACTCGAACAACCGGTCTAACGTTTTCTGCTTAACTTGGGTATAACCAAAAGGGTCTATAAAAAACATCCCCATCTGCACGTTTTTTGTTGCCAATATACTGTTGATGAAAACATCCGCATCAATGTTAGTGACAGAAACAAACGAAGAATACTTCGAAAGTTTTTCGCGAAGTTTGCGGCACTTATTTGCATTTAATTCGTTTAACAAAAGTTCAATTTTGCAACGGCTATCGCCTTCCGTCAAAAAGCCGTTAATAACATGAGCCGCATGAGATGCACTCCCCGGCAACTGCCCGCCGACAAGCCCCGAGCCGGCGAACGGTTCGCAGACGGTGATTTTGTTGAAACCTTTTCGCCTGGTTAGCACCGACAAACAGTTAGTAAGACATTCTCGGTAAACCTGCAACTTCTCTTTTGTGTGCGCACGCACGCTGGCTTTTTTCTTACTCATAGCAATAAAGCCCGACGAGTTAAAGTTTAATAGAATCGGATTGTAATACACTATCCCAACAAACCAACGCCAATGTCTCAACCCTCCAAAATCGAATGGACTGAAACCACCTGGAACCCGGTCACCGGCTGTTCCAAAATCAGCCACGGCTGCAAAAATTGCTACGCCGAAAGAATGTCGAAGCGGCTTTACGCTTGCGGGCTGCATAAATATCGCAATCAATTTACGGTGACCACGCATCCGCACACATTGCAAGAACCACTGCACTGGCAAAAACCGCGATTGGTGTTTGTCAACTCAATGAGCGATTTGTTTCACCGCAAAGTGCCGGCGGAATTTATTATGCAAGTGTTTGCCGTGATGAACCAAGCATCGCGCCACACCTTTCAAGTGCTCACCAAACGCCCCGAACGCGTCAAACAAATCAACAATCATTTACCGTGGGCGGATAACATTTGGATGGGCACCAGCATCGAATCACACCGCTATATCGAACGCGCAGACCACCTCAAAAACACCGCCGCCAAAATCAAATTCCTTTCCCTCGAACCGCTGCTGTCGCCGCTGCCGCAACTGGATTTATCCGGCATAGATTGGGTAATCGTCGGCGGCGAATCCGGCCCGCGCGCCCGCCCAATCAACCCCAACTGGGTAACCCAAATCCGCGACAACTGCCTGCGCAACAATGTCCCGTTCTTCTTCAAACAATGGGGCGGCGTAAACAAAAAGAAAACCGGAAGGGTGTTGGAGGGACGGGTTTGGGATGAGATGCCGGGGTGGGGTGGGGTATAATTTTTGGTGGGGACTCTGTGCTGGGTGGGGTGGGGTTTTTGGGGGTTAACTTTTTTTGTGGGGATAAAACCATGGCAGACCAATCTGACAAAAGCGCGGAATTAGACAGACTTCTCGCCGAGTCGAAACAACTTTTCGCGCGCGTGGAGAAATATCTCCGTGACTTAAAAAAGGCGGAAAGCACCTGTGAATTAATTAACGACTTTTTTGACAACAAGTGGGGAGATGCTCATCGTGTCGCCGATGAAATTTTTGAGATTAAAACTCGTGCTGAGCAACAGCGAGAGCAACTTGATGCCGTTAAAGCCGCCGCCGATGCGAAGTTAGAGAAAATTAATTCCGTCAAACAAGCAGTAGACCAACAGTTGGCGGCAACTAATGCCGTCAAACAAGCAGTCGACCAGCAGTTGGGAGCAATCAATTCCGTCAAAGATGCCGTCGACCAACAATTGGCGGCAATCAATTCCGTCAAAGATGTCGCCGACCAACAATTGGCGGCAATCAATTCCGTCAAAGATGTCGCCGACCAACAATCAGCGGCCATCGATGCCACTAACCAAGCAGCCGACCAAAAACTGGGGGAAATTAATTCCACTCAATACGCAGCCGCCCAACAACTGGCGAAAATCAGTGCCGCTAAACAAACAGTTGAAGAACTGTTGGCTACCGTTAATGGATTGCACCAACGCGTTCATGAAAAAGCGGATGATGTAGCGGAAAAACATAAGCAAATCGCGGATTTTAATGCCGAGTTATTTGGCGATGGTGAGGAACAAGGCGAGGAAACCCCTTGCCTGAAACAAAAATTCATCGATTTCTATAACGAAAATGAGAAAAAGTTTAAACAGTTGGAAGACCACATAGAAAGTTTGTTGCCCGGCGTAACTGCCACTGGGCTTGCGGCAAGTTTTAAGGAGGCGAAAGACGAGAACGTCGTCAGCAAGTGGCTGTATGTGGGTTTTTACGGTTCACTTCTGTTTTTGGTGGCGGTATATGTCGGGTTATATGTTTACGCTTTAGTGTGGGGCGACGGCCTAACTTGGGAGTTGCTGTTATTCAAGACGACGTTGGGGTTCCCGCTTGCGTGGATTGCTTGGTACTGCCAAAGAGCGATTTCCGAAATTAAAAGGACCCGAGAAGAGTATCACCACAAGCAACGGGTGATGCAACTCTACGTCGGTTTTGTCGAACATATAAGGAATTTGCCTAGCGAAGCCAAAGTGGCTGAGTTGGCTCAAGTTGTGCTGGATACCGTAAGGAAAAATCCAGCCGAACAAATGAAAATCGACAAAATGGAATCGGAAAATCAAATGTTAAAGAAAATCAAAAAAATGCATGAGTTTTTTAATTTTAAGGATGACAAATGATTTTCTTTCACCGAAAATCACCGGTTTGTCGCCACAAGCGGGCGGCAAACCGGCTTTCGTACGCACAACACAACACACAAAAACCGCGCTATAATGCCCGCATAATTTTACCCAAGGCAAACGGATATGGACGACACGGACCGCCCGGTGCTGGAGACCGCCACGTTGCGGCGGGATTTGTATGTGCTGTTGAGTTTATTGTTGGCGGATGAAAAAATCGCCGACTTGCAGCGCATCACCGAATGGGCGACGGGCTATTATGAAAACGAAGTGAACCGCCTGTCGGTGTGGGCGGCGGTGGCGTTGCGCGGCTTGTTGGATTTGGCGCATACCGCCGAACGCATCGCGCGCCTGCGTTGCGGCGAATATTGGGCGTATCACAAATCACCCCGCCAAACTGCGCTGACATTTCGTCAAGCGTGCAATTCGCTGATACACGCCAGGGAGATATTGCCGTATCGCGCCGGCGAATTGGGGCGGGTGGGCGCGGACCGTTATATCGACCGCATCACCGTACGCGGCAACCGTTTTGGCAAACCGACGACTGCAACAATTGATATAATGCAATTTGTGCAAATCGCATCCGATTTACTCGACCTTATCGAAGAGACCTATCATGCCAACTAACCGCATCGCCTATTGCTACCACTTCAAGGTGGGCAACAAAATCGTCGAGGTCGGCGTCACCGGCGACATCGACCGCAAGGGCTTCAAACTGCAACGCAAACCCGGTTGGGAAAAAGGTCACATAAAACAAATCGGCATCCGCACCACCGTCGCCTATGCGCGCGCATGGGAAGCGGCTGAGGCAAAAAAACGTCAATGGCGCAGTGGGTTGCGGCATTGATAATGCAGTTTGTGCAAATCGCATCCGATTTACTCGCCCTCATCGAAGAAACCCATCATGCCGACTAACCGAATCGCGTATTGCTACCACTTCAAAGTGGGCAACAAAATCGTCGAGGTCGGCGTCACCGGCGACATCGTCCGCAAGGGATACAGGCTGCGACGCAAATCGGGCTGGGAAAAAGGCCGCATAAAACAAATCGGCATCCGCACCACCGTCGCCTACGCGCGCGCATGGGAAGCGGCGGAGGCAAAAAAACGTCAATGGCGCAGTGGGTTGCGGGGTTGAGGTTGGGGTGGGTTTGTATACGCGCTTGCCAGTGCCTGCATTGCTTCCTTTGCGATACAACATTCGTCAATCAAACGCATCGCATGCGCGACGGCTTCGCGGGCGATTTTTATATTAAGTTTTTTGTCTTTAATAAAACGCCATGCTTGCGCGCCTATTTCATGCGCGACCGTTGGAATTCCGCCGCAATGCATGGCAAAAAAATCCAAAACTTCCGCGTCAACTTCGACACCTTTTTTGGTGAACGCTTTGCGAAAGAAATCTTTTGCTTCATCCTTCGCCCACGGCTCGATGTTAATGATGTCGCTAAATGTGCGAACGACCGAAGGATTGTTGTTGCGAATTGATTCCAACCGTTGCGGCAGCCCAACGCAAACTAAACACACCGGGATTTCCAACTGCCGCGTCACCATGCTTTCAATCCAATGCGCAAAAGCCGGTGACTCGGCAAGCCCGTTGATGTCGTCGAGTATCAACAACACCATCTTTTTATCGCCACCGACTTGCTTGCGTAATTTGTTAAGTGCTTCCGCAAAACTTACCGCATCCGCATTCAACTCTTCGGGCGACAAATTCAACTTAATCCTCGTGTCAAACAGACCGAATTTCTCGACTTTGTCGCCGAAAAAATCAAACATTTTCCGCTCTACGGTCCCGCGTTGGTTATCCTTGATTAAATCCATATACGCTTGTCGCACCATCTCCGACAACTCATTCGCGCCAGCAAGATGAACGTGTCCAATCAATGCGTTGTGGTGCATCTCAGCGACAGCGCAAACAAAAGACGCAAGCGAACTTTTGCCCATACCGCGCTCGCCGCCAATCCACGCAATCTGCAAATTTTTGCGCGCTTGAAGAACGACATCGATAAGTCGGCCGATTTGCGACTCTCTGCCGACAAAAAACTCCGGGCTAACCGGTCGATTCGGCGTAAAAGGCCTGTCATCTGGATTCATTTAATACAAGCCCCGCATCTGCGATTCATCATCCGCGATTAATAACTTGCGATGCATAAGCATAGTGTAGCATACGCCCAATGCGCCTCCTCACCCACAACATCCGCTACGCCACCGACGACCATAATCGCGTTGATGTCAATCGAATCATTGAGGCGGTTGGTGGGGCGGATGTGATTGCGTTGCAGGAAGTTGCGCGGCGGTTGCCGTTGGGGGAGTATGTCGACCAGGCGCGGGCGATTGCGGAAGGGTTGGGCGGGTATTATTGGGTGTTTGGCGCGGGGGTGGATTTGCATGATGATGAGGCGCCGGCGCACAGCGGGGCACGGCGGCGGTTTGGCAATATGGTGTTGTCGCGTATGCCGATTTTGTATTCGCGCAATCATTTGTTGCCGCAAGTTGCCAGCACCGATGCGCTCAGCATTCAACGTTCGGCACTCGAGGCGTGCATTGCGTTTGGCGCGCGCGTGTTGCGCGTGTATTCGGTGCATCTGACTCATCTGTGCGCGCAGACGCGGTTGCCGCAAGTGCGCGCGTTGTTGGATATTCACGACCGCGCCGCGTGGCAGGGCGCGCCGGTGTCCGGCGATTTGCAGGCGATGGAATGGCGCGGCGTGCAGCCGATGTTGACGTTCGGCGATGATGCGGTGTTGCTCGGCGATTTTAACTTTCAGCCGGAGTCGGCGGAATACGAATTAATCGTCGGGGCAAAAAGCGATTACGGCGGACGCGTCGCCAACCCTTGTCGATTTGTCGATGCGTGGTGCATTGCCAACGGCGAAGTCGCCGGCGGATACACCAGCGATGTGCACGACCAACCGGCGCGATTGGATTATTGTTTTGTCGGTAATGCATTGCGCGATAGCGTGCGCGGCTGTGCGGTTGGCGATGATGCGCATGGCTCGGACCATTTTCCATTGTGGTGCGAGATGGCGTTGGGTGATGAAGTTGTTAAGTGAAGTTGTATGATGCGTTTGTGAAATAATTTGTGAGATGAATTTTAGGACAACCACTTAATGCCAAACAAAAACTTATCGATTGCATTAATAACGACTTTTCTGTCGTTCTGCACACTGTATGTGCCGCAACCGATACTGCCGCAATTGGCGGCGGAATTTAATGTCTCGGCCGCCGACAGCGGTTTGTTGATTACCTTAACCTTGTTGCCGCTTGCATTGGCGCCGATTGTGTACGGTTATTTTTTGCAGGCGATACCGGCGCGCACGATGGTGCGCGCGGCGGTGTTGTTGTTGATTGTTAATCAATTTGCGTTTTATTGGGCGAGCGCGTTTTGGCATCTGCTGGCGTTGCGGTTTTTGCAGGGGCTGTTGATGCCGGCAATCTTGACCGCCTTGACCACCTATTGCGCAACGATGGCGCCGCCCGACAAAATCGGGCGCACCATGGGATGGTATGTTGGCGCAACGATTGCCGGCGGCTGCACCAGCCGCGCACTCGGCGGCGTGTTGACCGAATATCTTGGCTGGCCGTTAATGTTTGTTGCGGTCGGCGCGATGATGTTGCCGGCGTGGTGGTTGTTGCATCGCTTGGATGCCGACGCCGAAATTAATTTTCAGCGATTAAGCGCAGCCGCCATCAAGCGCGTGTTGGCGTTGGCGTTGTATCGCAACAGTTATATTTTATTGTCGCTAACCTTTTTTGGTTTTGCCGGTGTGCTTAATCTGCTGTCGTTTCGTTTGGTCGAAATCGACCCAAGCGGTTCAGCGGCGCGCGCATCGTTGTTGTATCTCGGCTATCTCGCCGGCATTCCGGCGGCGGTGTGGTCGGAACAAATCGTCGCGCGGCTCGGCGGGTTTGCGCGCGCGTTGTGGTTGGGCTTGGGGTGTTATGCGCTTGGGTTAAGCGCGTATTTTATCGCCTCGCCGACGGTGATGTTTGCAACGATGTTTGCATTCGCCGGCGGGATGTTTTTTATTCACGCAACCTTGTGCGCAATGACCAATGCGCGCGCCACCGAACATAAAGGCGTGGTCAATGGATTGTATGTGTCGGTGTACTATTCGAGCGCGGCGTTGGGTTCATGGTTGTTGGGGTTTTGGTATGCGCACTTCGGTTGGCATCAATTGCTGTGGTTGGTCGCGTCGATGGCGTTGGTCGCGGCATTGTTGGCCGGACGAATCAATCCGCCGATGAAATAATCATCAGCGGCAATCGCGCGTGTAAAACTGTTATGCTGGCGCCGCGTTATGGTTGACGGGATGCAGTTGCGATTCGTAATTTGTAATTTGTAATTCGTAATTCATCAATTGCAACTTGCGACTGTTAACTTGCAATAATAATGTAACTTAATAAGTGATTAACTTATTAAGTTACAAAGTTAAGTTACAAAGTTATAAGTGACTAAGTTATAAGTGACTAAGTTATAAGCGACAAAGTTAAGTGACAAAGTTACCAATAAGTTATTCATCCAATATAAACAACGCAACAATCCCAACGGGGGATATCGATGAAACTCAGCAACGCATGCGTCGCGTGTGCGACGTGGTGGCTGTGCGCGGTTGCGCATGGCGGCGGTTTTCAAATCAGCGAGATTGGCGCAAGCGGTTTGGCGCGCGCCTATGCCGGCGCCGGCGTTGCCGCAGACGGCGTCGCCGATATGTTCCATAACCCGGCGTCGTTGATGTTTACGCAAGGACGCGAAATCGAAACGGCGGTGCATGCCATCGACACCGTCGCCAAGTTCCGCAATCAAGGCTCGATAACGCAAGGCGCCGATGCCGACGGCGGCGGCGATGCACTCGTGCCGAATTTGTTTTACGCCACCGATTGGCCGCGCGTGTTGCGCTCGGCAAAGCGTTTGGCTAAGTCGCCGGCGCATAACCGCATCCGTTTTGGCTTCGGCATCACCTCGCCGTTCGGCTTAACCACCGAATATCCGCGCAATTGGATCGGGCGTTATCACGCGGTCAAATCGCAATTGATTACGCTCGAAGTTAACCCGGCGGTGGCGGTGCGCATAAACGATGCATTGGCCATCGGCGGCGGCATCACCTATCTGCAAGCCGATGCGGAGTTGAGTCAAATGCAATCCATCACCGTCGCTCCCGGCACAATCATAGACGCAGCGGCATCCGTCAAAGGCGACGCCAGCGGCACCGGGTTTACGCTCGGCGCAATTGTCGGCGACGACGATGCGCGCATCGGTTTCGGCTATCGTTCAGCGGTGCGGTTAACCATCCGCGGCGATGTATCGCTCGCGATTCCCAATGTATCGACAACCACCGCCGCCGCATCAGCAAAAATCGAATTGCCGGCCAGCGCATATTTATCGGCGTATAAACGCCTCTCGCCCAAACTCGAATGGTTCGCCACTTGGCGTCGCACCGATTGGAGCGCATTCGACCAACTGCACATCGACGCCGGCGCACTTTCCTCGACCACCCAATATCAGTGGCGCGATTCCGACACCTACAGCATCGCCCTCGCCTATCGACAAACGCCGCAGTGGACTTGGCGATTTGGTGCGGCGGTTGACGAAACGCCGATTGCCAACAGCCGCCTGCGCACGCCGCGCATCCCCGACGCCAATCGCCGCTGGCTTAGCCTCGGCGGCGGCTGGCGCATCAATGCGCGCACCGATTGGGATTTCAGCCTCGCGCGCATATTCGCCGATGCGGTTAAGGTGCGCAACGAAAACTTGAGCGGCGAATACTCGGCATCAACCAACACAATTGCCTCGATTGGTTTGCGCGTGGCGTTGCCGTAATGGACGATGCATTGCATTGCATCGCTTAATGTTGCCGTGACCGACGGTGAATTGAACGACGGTGCCTTGAACGAACTCACATTGCACTGCGCGATAACGCCGCGACCGACGGTGCATCGCCGCAATACATTAACATTGCATTGCACGGCGTATGCAGGTAACATTTGCCGACTTTGCAATCGGCGACGACGGTGCGCGGCAAACTGATAATCGGCAACTGGAAGATGAACGGCGACCGTGCGCGCACGGCGTCGTTGTGCGCCACTATTGCGCGTCGTTGGCGTGGCAATGGCGACGATGCGGTGCAAATTGCGGTGTGTCCGCCGGCGATTTTGATAGCGGATGCGGTGGCGGCATTGCGCGGTGCGCCGATTGCGATTGGCGCGCAGGATGTCGACGCCAATGAAGACGGCGCATTTACCGGGCAGTTGTCGGCGGCGATGTTGACCGATGGCGGTTGTCGTTATGTCATCGTCGGGCATTCCGAACGCCGCGTGTTATACGGCGAAACCGACGCGCAAACCGCGCATAAAGCGCATGCGGCATTGCGCGCCGGCGTATGCGCGGTGATTTGCGTCGGCGAAACCCGCGATGAACGCAACGCCGGGCAAACCGAACAAATCATCGCCCGCCAACTCGATGCGGTGCTGGGCGAAGTGCCGGCGGCGCAACTTGCAAACGCGGTGATTGCATATGAACCGGTGTGGGCGATTGGCAGCGGCGAAACTGCAACGCCCGAACAAGCGCAACAAGTGCATCAATTCATCCGCGCGCAACTGCGCGCCTGCGATGCGCAATTGGCCGATTGCCGCCTGCTGTACGGCGGCAGCATGAAACCGGACAACGCCGCATCGTTGCTGGCACAAGCCGACATCGATGGCGGGCTGATTGGCGGTGCGTCGTTGGATGCGGAAGCGTTTATTGCAATTTGTGAGGCGGCGCGTGATGCGGCACGGGCGTGATTGTATTGCGATGAGTTTGATTTTGTGATTTGTGTTTTTTACTTTGTACTTTTTATTTTTTACTTTTACTTTTACTTTTTGCACTTTGTACCTTGTACTTTTTGTAAGTTGCACTTTTTACTTTTGAGTTGCACTTTTGATTTTGTACTTTTAACTTTGGATTTTTTAATTTAATTTAACTTACATTGATTAATGTTACTTTAATTAATTAATACCAACGCAGTTCAACGCGCACAAGCGCAATCATTTCAACCGGACGATTTAATGTTAGCCAACATCATACTTGTGTTTCACCTGGTCATTGCGGTGGCGATTGTCATCTTGGTGCTGTTGCAGCAAGGCAAAGGCTCGGATATGGGCGCGGCGTTTGGCGGCGGTTCGTCGCAAACATTGTTTGGCGCGCGCGGCTCGGCGAATTTTTTAAGCCGCACCACTTCCGTGTTGGTCACGGTGTTTTTCCTGTCGAGTTTAACCCTCGCGTATTTTTACACGCATCAGGGCGAATCGGTCAGCGTCACCGAACCGGGCGCACCGCGCGCCGGCGTCGCCGACATCCCGGCAATCCCCGAGACGCCGGACGAAGAATCTCTCGAATCCGACATCCCGGTTGCGCCAAGCGAATAAACGCGCCGCGCAATTGGACATCGACGTCAACATCACCATCAACACCGCCATCGACATCGACCGCCAAACGCCGAAGTGGTGGAACTGGTAGACACGCTGTCTTGAGGGGGCAGTGGAGCAATCCGTGCGGGTTCGAATCCCGCCTTCGGCACCAATTTTTTGCGGCATTTGCGGCTGGGGGTTTTGTATTGATTTGTTGGTTTACTTGAGTTTACTTTTTTTACTTGGCTTTACTTTCGTTTACATATACTTTTACTTTTGCTTCGCATTGATTATTGACGCATATTAATGACTCTTATCATGGCGATTTACGCCGCATGCGTCTCATAACAAAGCGCAAGCCCCAACCATCGATGCCTTTAATATGCCGTCCGTAAAACAAAAACGCCGTGCACGTAAACGCGCAAAATTGCGCCACACCCACCAACCCAACGCCGTCGCGCCGCCGACAGCGTCATCACCGTCATCGATGCAAGCCAACGATTGGCGCGCGCAACTGTGGCGGATTATTGTGTTGTGGGCGGCATCGCGGTTGGTGTTAACCGCCGCCGGGCTTTTCGGGCGATGGATTTTGGAGCCGCTGGCGCCGGGCATGACCGGCGATATTCAAGCCGCCTTCGGCATAACCTCCGGTTTCGCTTGGCTGGATATCTGGAGCGCACAAGATTCGTTTTGGTATTACATGCACACCGAAGTCGGCTATCTTGGCACGATGGCTTCGCCGCACGATGCCAATGCACCGACGTTGGCGTGGGGGCATTTTCCTTTATACACTTGGCTGGCATCGCCGGTGGCTTTGCTCATCGGCAATTCATTCATCGCCGCGCTCATCGTCTCGAATGTCGCATTAATCATTGCGGCGTATTTTTTATATCGCTTGGTCGCCGGCGAATATAACGAAGACATCGCACGCCGCGCGGTGTTGTTTTTGTTTTTATTCCCCACCGCCTATGTGTTCTCCTGCTTGATGAGCGAAGCCACATTCATCGCATTCTCCATCGGCGCATGGCTTTGCGCGAGACGCGGGTTATGGTGGGCGGCGGCGTTGTTGGCGCTGTGCGCAGGCTTAACGCGTATGACCGGCATATTGTTTACGCCACTGTTGGCGTTGGAATATTTGCGCCAACTCGGCTGGCGTTTGCCGCCGCGCACTTGGAATCTGCGCGCATTATTTAAGAGGGGCGGTTTCCAATGGCTGTGGCTTGCGCTGGCACCGTGCGGGCTGCTTATTTTTATGGCATTCGCTTGGCATCTCACCGGCAACCCGTTAATGATGTTCGAGGCACAAGCCGTATGGTGGCCCGGCGGTCGGCAAAACCCGGCGGTTAATTTAGTGCGCACAGGGTATTATGCAATGCAAAGCGAAGCACACGGGCAACAACTCGGCGGCGAATTGCGTGCTGCGCTCGGCTATGGCGTGTTGATGACCGTGCTGGCGTTGGTTGCATTGGCGCGTGGGTGGCGATGCATCGGTGCGTTGTTAACATTGTATTGCCTCGGTGTAATTGCGCTTTCGTTTTCCGCGTTTTACAGTGCGGCGCTTGCCATGCCGAGATATTTGGTTGTGCTGTTTCCGTTGTTTATCATTTTTGCACACATTAGAAACCGCATTCTGTTCACCGCCGTTGTCTTGATGTTTGGCGGATTACAATTCGCCAACTTCGCGTTGTGGAGTGCCGGCCGACAGTTTGCAATGTAACTTTTATTAACTGCAGTTTATTAACCGCAATAATTAACCGTACAATAACGCCGACACCCAAAATGCTGGCAAATTATTTTCCCATCCTGCTTTTTTTGGCGGTCGCCGCCGGCATCGGCGCGGTGGCGGTTGGCGTCGGCAAGGTGCTTGCGCCGAGCCGTCCGTATGACGACAAACTCGCGCCGTATGAATGCGGCTTCGAGGCGTTTGAAGATTCGCGAATGAAATTCGACGTGCGCTATTATTTGGTCGCGATTTTGTTCATTATTTTTGATTTGGAAATTGCGTTTTTGTTTCCATGGGCGATTGCCCTGGATGAAATCGGCTTGTTCGGCTTTTGGGCGATGATGTTTTTTCTTGCCGTGCTGGTGGTCGGCTTCATCTACGAATGGAAAAAAGGCGCGCTTGACTGGGATTGACCGATGGCGTTGCAAGGCACTCTGCAGCACGGTTTTGCCACGGCAAAACTTGACGCATTAATTAACTGGGCGCGCACCGGCTCGATGTGGCCGATGTCGTTCGGCTTGGCTTGTTGCGCCGTCGAGATGATGCAAGCCGGCGCGGCGCGTTATGATTTGGACAGGTTCGGCATGCTGTTTCGCCCCAGCCCGCGCCAATCCGATGTAATGATTGTCGCCGGCACTTTAACCAACAAAATGGCGCCGGCGTTGCGCCGCGTCTACGACCAAATGCCCGAACCGCGCTGGGTCATCTCGATGGGTTCATGCGCCAACGGCGGCGGCTATTATCATTACGCCTATTCCGTGGTGCGCGGTTGCGACCGCATTGTGCCGGTCGATGTCTATGTCCCCGGCTGCCCGCCGACCGCCGAGGCGTTAATTTACGGGATTTTGCAACTGCATAAAAAAATTAAAAAAACCAACACCATTGCGCGCACGGTTTAACGCCGAATGCGGCGCATTGCAAACAGCCTCGGCGTTAATCCAGCCATCGAAACCGCCGCATTCGAACCACACGCAAACAAATTTAATTGGTTGGTGATGTGGTGCATCGAAGAACTTATCGCCGCGCGAAGTTTTATGTTGCGCGCGAATCAAACCTCTTTTTAATATGCCTTCCGTAAAACAAAAACGCCGCGCGCGGCAACGCGCAAAATTGCGCCGCGCCCGCCAACCCAACCTCGCCGCCGTCGCGCCGACAATAGCCGCGCCGACGATGCAAGACGCCGATTGGCGCACGCAATTGGGGCGGATTATTGTGCTGTGGGCGGCGTCTCGGTTGGTGTTAACCGCCGCCGGACTTTTCGGACGATGGGTTTTGGAGCCGCTGGCGCCGGGCATGACCGGCGATATTCAATCCGCATTCGGCATAACCAGCGGCTTCGCTTGGCTGGATATCTGGAGCGCACAAGATTCGCTGTGGTATTACCTGCACACCGATGTCGGCTATCTTGGCACGATGGATTTCGCGCAACACGAACACGCAACGACGATGGCTTGGGGGCATTTTCCTTTATACACTTGGCTGGCATCGCCCATTGCCGCGCTCATCGGCAATTCATTCATCGCCGCACTCATCGTTTCGAACAGCGCATTAATCGCCGCGGCGTATTTTTTATATCGCTTGGTCGCCGGCGAATATAACGAAGACATCGCACGCCGCGCGGTGTTGTTTTTGTTTTTATTCCCCACGGCGTATGTGTTCTCCTGCTTGATGAGCGAGTCGCTGTTCATCGCATTATCCATCGGCGCATGGTTTTGCGCGCGGCGCGGATTCTGGTGGGCCGCGGCGTTGTTGGCGCTGTGCGCAGGCTTGACGCGCATGACCGGCATATTGCTTACGCCGCTGTTGGCGTTGGAATATTTGCGCCAAGTGGGCTGGCGTTTGCCGCCGCGCACTTGGAACCTGCGCGCATTATTTAAGAGAGGCGGTTTCCAATGGCTGTGGCTTGCGCTGGCACCGTGCGGGCTGCTTATTTTTATGGCATTCGCTTGGCATCAAACCGGCAACCCGTTGGCGATGTTCGATGCACAAGCCGCATGGTCGTCGAGCGGTCGGCAAAACCCGGCGGTTAATTTGTTGCGCACAGGGTATTATGCAATGTACGGCGAAGCCAACGGGCGGGCGCTCGGCGCCGAATTGCGTCTTTCGCTCGGCTATGGCGTGTTGTTGACCACAGTGGCGTTGGTTGCATTGGCGCGCGCTTGGCGGTGCATCGGCGCGTTGTTGGCGTTGTATTGCTTTGGCATGATTGCACTTTCGTTTTCCGCGCATTACGATTCGGCGTTGTCGATGCCGCGATATTTGGTCGTGCTGTTTCCGCTGTTTATCATTTTTGCGCACATTCGAAACCGCATACTGTTCACCGCCATTATCTTGATATTTGGCGCATTACAATTCGCCAACTTCGCGTTGTGGAGTGCCGGCCGACAGTTTGCAATGTAACTTTTATTAACTGCAGTCCATTAACCGCAGCCAATTAGCCGTGCAATAATGCGGATACAAAACCGAATACGACATCGATGAAACCGCCTCAATTTCGCCAACACATCGCCGAACTGCTCGGCGATGCGCTCATCAACAGCGTCGTGCAACACGGCGAATTAACCGTCGAGATTGCGCGCCCGCAATGGCTCGATGCATGCACCAAACTGCGCGACGACCCGCAGTGTCGATTCGATTCATTAATGGATTTATGCGCGGTCGATTATGCGCATTGGCAAAGTGAATCAGCGCATGCCGGCGAGTCCGGCGTCGTCGCCGCCAACGATTCGAACCGTGCGAATAACGCGAATGCCGCGAACAACTCGAACACCGCCGCCCCGACCGCTCGATTTGCGGTCGTCTGCCATCTGTTGTCGCTTGCGCATAATCGTCGATTGCGGTTGCGCGTTTGGTTGGATGACGATGCGCCGGCGTTGGATTCATTAACCGATGTTTGGCCAGCCGCCGATTGGTATGAACGCGAGGCGTTTGATTTATTCGGCGTGATGTTTGACGGGCATCCGGATTTGCGCCGGCTGCTGACCGATTACGGATTCATCGGGCATCCGTTTCGCAAGGATTTTCCGTTGTCCGGCGAAGTCGAAGTGCGCTACGACGAACAACAAGGGCGGGTGATTTATCAACCGGTGACAATTGAACCGCGCGTGCTGGTGCCGCGCACCATCGGCAAACCGCCGGGCGGCGAATCCAATGGCAGCGAATCAAATGGCTGCGAATCCAATGTCTGAGATTCGCAACTACACGATGAACTTCGGGCCGCAACATCCGGCCGCGCACGGCGTGTTGCGCGTGATTATGGAGATGGACGGCGAAGTGATTGAACGCTGCGACCCGCACATCGGGCTGCTGCATCGCGCCACCGAAAAACTCGCCGAATCCAAACCGTATAACCAAAGCATCGGTTATATGGACCGGCTGGATTACGTATCGATGATGTGCAACGAGCACGCCTATGTGTTGGCGATTGAAAAACTCATCAACGTTACGCCGCCTCCTCGCGCGCAATACATTCGCGTGATGTTCGATGAAATCACCCGCGTTTTAAATCATTGTTTGTGGCTCGGCGCGCATGCGCTCGATGTCGGGGCGATGTCGGTGTTTTTGTATTGCTTTCGCGAGCGCGAAGATTTAATGGATTGCTATGAAGCGGTGTCCGGCGCGCGCATGCATGCAACCTATTATCGCCCCGGCGGCGTGTATCGCGACCTGCCGGATTCGATGCCGCAATACGACGAATCAGCGCGCGACAATCGCAAAGAAATGCAGGCGCGCAACCGCGAACGACAAGGCACGCTGTTGGATTTTATCGAGGCGTTCACCGAACGTTTTCCGGGCTGCGTCGATGAATACGAAACCCTGCTGAGCGACAACCGCATTTGGAAACAGCGCACCGTGGACATCGGCGTGGTGTCGCCGCAACGCGCCAAGGCGCTTGGCTTTAGCGGGCCAATGTTGCGCGGCTCGGGCGTCGAATGGGATTTGCGCAAAAAACGTCCGTATGCGGTCTATAACCAACTCGATTTCGACATCCCGGTCGGCGCCAACGGCGATTGCTACGACCGCTATTTGGTGCGCATCGAAGAGATGCGTCAATCCAACCGCATCATTCGCCAATGCGTCGACTGGCTGCGCAATCACCCCGGCGCGGTGATGGTCGAAGACAACAAACTCAGCGCACCAAAGCGCGAACAAATGAAAGGCGATATGGAATCGTTGATTCATCATTTTAAACTGTTCACCGAAGGCTATTGCCCGCCGGTCGGCGAAGCCTATGCGGCGATTGAACACCCCAAGGGCGAGTTTGGCGTGTATCTCATCTCCGACGGCGCCAACAAACCGTATCGCTGCAAAATCCGCGCGCCCGGCTTCGCGCATCTCGCCGCCCTAAACGAAATGACGCAAGGCCACATGCTCGCCGACATGGTCGCGATTATCGGCTCACAAGACGTCGTCTTCGGCGAGATTGACCGATGAACGCCGCCAACAACGCCGCCCAACCGGATGCGCCGAGCGCGACGCTGTCGGAGGATTCGCGCGCCGAAATCGCGCGCGAATTAACCAAATACCCGCCCGCGCATCGTCAATCGGCGTTGCCGGCGGCGTTGCGCATCGCACAGGACGAACACGGCTGGCTGAGCGGCGCCTTGATTGAATTGGTCGCCGACATCATCGGCGTGCCGACGGTGCGCGCCTTCGAAGTCGCGACCTTTTATTCGATGTACGACTTGGCGCCGGTCGGGCGGCACAAAATTTCGGTGTGCACCAACATCTCCTGCATGCTGCGCGGCAGCGATGAAGTCGCAGCCCACCTGCAACAAAAACTCGGCGTCGCCTTCGGCGAAACCACCGCCGACGGCAAATTCACCTTAAAAGAAGTCGAATGCCTCGCCGCCTGCGCCGGCGCCCCGATGATGCAAATCGACCGTGAGTATTATGAAAACTTAACGCCGCAGCGCATCGATGAGATTTTGCAAGGGTTCGATGGAAACGGGCGGTAATGCGCCGCAACCTGCAAAACCGCACGGTGTTCTTGGGCGACAACCTGAATTTTTTGCGCGCGATTAACGATGAATGCATCGATTTAATTTACGCCGACCCGCCGTTTAACAAAAACAAACACTTCAACGCCGCACAAGGCTCGCAAGCCGAAGGGCTGGGGTTTGCCGATGTCTTTGCGCCCGCCGACATTGCACCGCAATGGCGCGATTCAATTCGCCGACAACACGACGGACTGCATGCGTTTTTGAGCGGCGTCGAGGCGATGGGCAATGCGCATAATTATTGTTATTTGGTTTACATGGCGATTCGCCTGATGGAATGTCGGCGGATTTTAACCGGCGGCGGGGCGTTGTATCTGCATTGCGACCAGGCGATGGCGCATGGATTGCGGTTTGTGTTGGACGGCGTATTTGGCGAGCGCAACTTTATTAATGAAATTGCGTGGTGCTATCGAACCGGCGGCGCAACCCGACGCAAATGGGCATCCAAGCACGATGTGATTTTGATGTACGCCAAATGCAAAAGTCGCTATCGACACAATGTGCAAAAAGTGCGTTCATACATCGACCTGCCGGGCGAACAAATTCGCAAACGCTATCTGCAGCGTGCGTTGGCCGAAGGTGTTGACGACGGCGTACAGTGGTGGGAATACTTAAGCGGACGCGACCGCATGCGCATTTATCGCGACGACAACGACGCCACCGGGTTGTATTTCACCCGCGTCAATGCGCGCGATTGGTGGACCGACATCAAGGCGGTCGGGCGGTATTCGAAGGAACGCACCGGCTACCCGACGCAAAAACCGTTGGCGTTGTTAACGCGCGTGATTCGCGCCAGCAGCAATGAAGGTGATTGGGTGTTGGACCCGTTTTGCGGCTGCGCAACCGCATGCATCGCCGCCGAATTATTAAACCGCAACTGGGTCGGCATCGATTCATCCGACCAATCGCGCGACCTTATCGCACAACGGTTGCGCACCTGCACATCGCTCGACTCCGCGCGCGATGCGATGCGGTTTTGCACGACGCCGCCGCGCAGTGATGCATCGAATGCATCGAGTGCGGCGAATGAATCGAGTGCATCGACGGATTCGCATGAAGTGCAAAACGATGCGCATAAAGATGCACAAGGCACTGCGCAAGACGACGCTACGGTCGGCAATCGCTTTTTTGTATAATCAACGGCGATAAAAACCCGTTTTGGGCGTCGGGCGATTTAAGTGCTATTATTGCGGCGATTAAAACGTATCGCCGCGCCGCGCCGGACGACGACCAACAATAACGCCCGCGATTATTCCAACCCTAAAGTGATGACCGACCACCACCCAACACTGCGCGAATGCCGCGACGTTTGTTTGCCGAGCGAACACCGGCGTTGCTGGACGTTGGAAGCCTATCGGCGCGGCGGCGGCTATCAGGCGTGGGAGCAAATTTTGCGCGAACGCATCGAGCCGAAAGCGATTATCGAAGCGATTAAAACCGCCAACTTGCGCGGACGCGGCGGCGCCGGTTTTCCGGCGGCGATTAAATGGGGGTTTATTCCGCGTGATGCGCCGGGGCAAAAATACGTGGTGTGCAATTCCGACGAAGGCGAGCCGGGCACCTGCAAAGACCGCGACATTTTGCGCTACAACCCGCATGCATTAATCGAAGGCATGGCCATCGGCGGCTATGTGATGGGCGCGACCATCGGCTACAACTATCTGCGCGGCGAATTTTGGCAGCCGTATCAGCGCATCGAAGCGGCGTTAAGCGAAGCGCGCGACGCCGGATTATTGGGCGAAGATTTGTTTGGCTCGGGGTTTGATTTTACGATGCACAATCATCTCGGCGCCGGCGCCTACATCTGCGGCGAGGAAACCGCATTGCTCGAATCGCTCGAAGGTAAAAAGGGCCAACCGCGATTCAAGCCGCCTTTCCCGGCGGCGTTCGGTTTATACGGCAAGCCAACGACGATTAACAACACCGAAACTTACGCCTCAGTGCCGGCGATTTTGCGCGGCGGCGGCGCCTGGTTAAACGGCGAATGGTTTCGCGGCTTGGGCGTCGAAAACGCCGGCGGCGTCAAAATCTTTTCGGTCACCGGGCATGTCGCACAGCCCGGCAATTATGAAATCAACATGGGCACGCCGTTCGCCGAATTGCTCAAAATGGCCGGCGGCGTGTGGAAGGGGCGCAAACTTAAGGCGGTCATCCCCGGCGGTTCATCGGTGCCGGTGTTGCCGGCGGAAATCATCATGCGCGCCAACATGGATTACGATTCGCTCAGCCAACACGGCTCGGCGGTCGGCGCCGGCTCGGTGATTGTCATGGACGAAACCACCGACATGCCGCTGGTGCTGGAACGTTTGGCGCGATTTTATTATGAAGAATCCTGCGGGCAATGCACGCCGTGTCGCGAAGGCACCGGCTGGCTTTATCGCATCTTAAAACGCGTCAACCGCGGACAAGCCGTCGCCGCCGACCTGCACACCCTGCTCGATGTCGCCAACCGCATCGAAGGACGCACGATTTGCGCGCTCGGCGACGCCGCCGCTTGGCCGGTGCAAAGTTTCTTAAAACATTTCCGTAGCGAATTCGAAGCCAAACTGCAGCGCGCACAAGCGGCGTAATGCGCGTATTGCGAATCGCTTGTGACTGAAGTTCGAATCGCGCAATGCAAACGTAACCCGCGAAGTAAACCACAACATAAATCGCAACCTAAACCAATCGAACCAACGCCCTTACGTCGACGCAAACGATGATTACCATTGAAATCAACGGCAAGCGCATCGAAGCCGAAGCCGGCGAGATGTTAATCGCCGCGGCCGACCGTGCCGGCGTTTACATCCCGCGATTTTGTTATCACGAAAAGTTGTCGATAGCGGCCAACTGTCGAATGTGTTTGGTCGAAGTCGGGCAGGTGGCCGTCGCCGGCGGCGAGTCCGCGCCGACGCCGCGCGAAAATTTGCGGTTGACGCCCAAGCCGTTGCCGGCTTGCGCAACACCGGTTGCCGAAAACATGGTGGTGTTTACCGATTCGAATTTGGCGCGCGACGCCCAACGCGGCACGTTGGAATTTTTATTAATCAATCATCCGCTGGATTGCCCGGTGTGCGACCAAGGCGGCGAATGCCCGCTGCAGGATCAAGCGATGGATTACGGCGACGACGATTCGCGCTATCTCGAACGCAAACGTTCGGTGCCCAACCCCAACATCGGGCCGTTGATTGCAACCGAAATGACGCGATGCATTCATTGCACGCGTTGCGTGCGCTTCGGCGCGGAGATTGCCGGGGTGATGGAGCTCGGCTTGCCGGGACGCGGCGAGGATGTTTACATCGACACCTTTTTAAACGGCACGGTCGATTCCGAAGTGTCCGGCAACATGATTGATTTGTGCCCGGTCGGCGCGCTCACTTCCAAGCCGTATCGTTTCGCGGCGCGCGTTTGGGAATTGCAAAGCCATCGCGGCGTCAGCCCGCATGATTGCGTCGGCGCGAACTTGGTTATGCAAACCTTGCGCAACCGCGTCGAGCGCGTGTTGCCGCTGGCCAATCCGCGCGTCAATGAATGTTGGCTGGCCGACCGCGACCGTTACAGTTACGAAGCCGTCAACAGCGACCGCCGCTTAACCGCGCCGATGATTCGCCGCAACGGCGAATGGCGGCAAGCGTCGTGGGAAACCGCGCTGCAATTCGCCCGCGACGGCGTGCGCGCGGCGACGCGCGGCGGCGACGACCTCGCCGCCCTCGCCGGACACACCGCGACCTTGGAGGAATACTATCTGTTGCAAAAATTGGCGCGCGCGCTCGGCTGCAATCACATCGACCACCGCGTACAACAGCGCGATTTTCGCGGCGATGCAAACGCGCCGCTTTTTCCGGCGTGCGAATTGCCGATTGAACGATTGACATCAGTGCGCGCGGCGTTGTTGGTCGGCGCCAACATTCGCAAGGAACAACCGCTGCTCGCCCTGCGACTGCGCGCCGCGACATCGACCGGCGCGCGCATCAGCGCGGTCAACCCGCTCGCCTATCAACAAAACTTCGCTCTCGCCCATTCGATTAACGCGGCGCAACAAACCGCGATGCACCTCGCCGAAATCGCCGCGCACTTGGCGCATCTCGCCAACACGCCGTTGCCCGATGAAATCGCCGCTTGGCGCAACCCGCACGGTGATGATGTTGGCGGCGGCGACAATGTCGACGGTGGCAAAAGTAACAATGGTAACGGTGACGTTAATAACGACAGTGTCGCCGACAATGCCGACAACGACATTGCACGCGCGCGCGCGATGGCGGCCGATTTACACGCCGCCGGCGACGGCGCGGCGGTGATACTCGGCGCGTTGGCGCAACAAGACGACGACTTCGCCGCCTTGTTGGGCATCGCCCAATGGATTTGCCAAACCGCCGGCGCGCATCTGGCGCAATTGCCGCCGGGCAACGGCGCCGCCGCGTGGTTGGCCGGTTGCGTGCCGCATCGTCTGCCCGGCGGCGAAAGCGCGCAAGTTGGCTTGGACGCCGCCGCGATGTTTGCGCGCCCGCGCCGCGCCTATTTGTTGCTCGCCACCGACCCCGAATTGGATTGCGTCGACGGCGCCGCCGCCATGCGCGCCTTGCGCGCCGCGCAATTCGTCGTGCAAATCACCGCCTATCAAAACGAAACCTCGATGGAATACGCCGATGTGTTGTTGCCGATGGCGGCGTTCGCCGAAACCGCCGGCACATTTATCAACTGCGAAGGGCGCGCCCAACGCGCCGAGGCTGCGGTGTTGCCGCGCGGCGAATCGCGTCCGGCGTGGAAAATCCTGCGCGTACTCGGCAACTTTTTTGACTTGCCCGATTTCGATTATCTGACGCTCGACCAAGTGCGCGCCGCCTTCGCCGCCGAAGCCCGCATCGACACACTCGACAAATCTGTCGACGACGACGCCGAACCGGCGAAAGCCAACATGCAGCCGCCGACCCCTTCGCCGACCTTGCCGCCGCCGCGCGCGCGCGCCACCGCCGGCATTTGGCGGCTGTTGGATATGCCGATGTATCGCGGCGACCAAATCGTGCGCCACGCGCCGGCATTGCAACGCACCGCCGACAACCCGCATCCAACCGCGCGCTTTAACCGCGCGACGCTCGCCAAACTGCAACTCGCCGACGGCGCGCGCGTGCATCTTAAAAACGGCGCCGGCGATGCGCATCTGCGCGCCCAAGCCGATGAACGCGTGCCGGATGATTGCGTCTATGTTCCGGCCGGGCACATCAACACCGCGCGGCTCGGCGCCGGCGCGCAGGTGCAAGTCGAGGCTGCGCAATGAGGGAATTATTCTTTGCGCTGACCGCGTATCTGCCGTTCGGCGTGCAATTGACGTTGTGGACGCTGCTGAAAATCGGCGCGATTTTGGCGCCGTTGATGTTGTGCGTCGCCTATTTCACCTTCGCCGAGCGCAAACTCATCGGCTATATGCAAATCCGCGTCGGGCCAAATCGCGTCGGCCCAAAAGGCTGGCTGCAGCCGATTGCCGACGCCTGCAAATTATTGATGAAGGAAATCATCATCCCAAGCCGCGCCAACAAGACGCTGTTTTTGCTCGCGCCGACGTTGGCGTTGGCGCCGGCGTTGGCCGCGTGGGCGGTGATTCCCTTCGACGATGCGCTGGTACTGGCCGACATCGATGCCGGGCTGTTGTACATTCTGGCGTTGACGTCGATGGGCGTATACGGCGTCATCGTCGCCGGCTGGGCGTCGAATTCCAAATACGCATTTTTGGGCGCGATGCGTTCGGCCGCGCAAATCGTCGCGTATGAAATTGCCATGGGCTTTGCCTTGGTCGGCGTGCTGATGGTCGCCGGCAGTTTAAACCTGCGCGAAATCGTGCAAAACCAATCCGGCGGATTGTGGCATTGGTATTTTCTGCCGTTGCTGCCGTTGTTTTTGGTGTATTTTATCGCCGGCGTCGCCGAGACCAACCGCTCGCCGTTCGATGTCGCCGAAGGCGAATCCGAAATCGTCGCCGGCTTTCATGTCGAATATTCCGGCATGGCGTTTGCGGTGTTTTTCCTCGCCGAATACGCCAACATGCTGCTCATCGCCGCCCTCACCGTGATTTTGTTTTTGGGCGGCTGGCTGGCGCCGATTGAAATCGCGCCGTTTACGTGGCTGCCGCCGATAGGTTGGTTCGGCATCAAAACCGCATTGGTCGCATTTTTCTTTTTGTGGTTCCGCGCCACCTTCCCGCGCTATCGCTACGACCAAATCATGCGGCTCGGTTGGAAGGTGTTGATTCCGGTAACATTGCTGTGGATTGTCGTCATCGGCGCCGGCAAATTTTACACGCCGTTTGTCAAAACGTTTTCCTAACTTCGCCAACGCACCGCCACTTCGATGGGCATCGTTTTATAACGCGGTTGTGAACTTGTCCGCCCATGCACTTCGAATCAATCGCGCGACTTGATGCATAACTTTTTTATTAACTTATTTAGTTTATTAACTGGTTAACTTTATTTATTGTTAACTTGTTTATTAATGACTCGAAACGAATCAATCGAATCAACCGCGCCAATTAACTAAACGTCGAACGAATTCACAACGAATCCCAAATGAATCTCAAACAACTCTATCAAACCTTCTCGCTCAAAGAACTGCGGCGCGGCATGACGGTAACCGGTCGGCGGTTGTTCAGCCGCAAAATCACGCTGATGTATCCGCGCGAGAAAACCCCAAAATCGCCGCGCTTTCGCGGGTTGCCTGCGTTGCGTCGATACGCCAACGGCGAAGAACGCTGCATCGCCTGCAAACTCTGCGAAGCGGTGTGCCCGGCGCTTGCGATTACGATTGATTCCGAAGAGCGCGCCGACGGCACGCGCCGCACGACTCGCTATGAAATCGATTTGTTCAAATGCATCTATTGCGGCTTTTGCGAAGAGTCATGCCCGGTCGATTCGATTGTGCTGACCGACATCCACGAATTCCACATGGAAGAAGCCGACCGCCGCGTAATCGACAAACCCGGCCTGCTCGAAATCGGCGACCGTTTCGAAACGCAAATCGCCGATGCGCGCAAACAGGATGCGCCGTATCGTTAATCGTCAACTCGTTAATATCGAACACCCAATTGCATTATTAAACTGCATTTATTAAACCGCGTTGCTAAACTGCATTATTAAATCGCATCGCCAACTCGCATCGCCAACTCGAATGTTCACTCGCATTATTAAATTGCACTGCTGTCGCATTGTCATCGCGCCGTCGATTCGCATTGTGAAACTGCAGCGTCGCATCGCCCGCCCAAACCGCATCGTCCAATGACCTTTTTACAGTTCGCCTTTTATTTTTTCGCGGCAACGTTGGTGTGCTCCGCTGCGATGGTGGTCAGCGTGCGCAATCCGGTCAAAGCCGCGTTGTTTTTGGTGCTGGCGTTTTTCAGCGCGGCTTGCGTTTGGATTACGCTCGAAGCCGAATTTTTGGCGATTGTGTTGGTGCTGGTGTATGTCGGCGCGGTGATGGTGTTGTTTTTGTTTGTGGTGATGATGTTGGACATCAACCTCGCCGAGATGCGCGCCGGCTTTGCGCGTTATCTGCCGGTCGGCAGCGTGGTCGCGGCGTTGTTGGCGATTGAATTGGCGTTGTTGTTGGTCGGCGCGTTTGCGCCCGAACAATTCGCCAACCCGCCGACGCACGCCGTCGAATATTCCAACACCCGCGAACTCGGCGGCTTGTTATACACCGAATATGTTTATCCGTTTGAAATCGCCGCGTTTGTTTTGCTCGCCGCGATTGTCGCGGCCATCGCCTTAACCATGCGCCAACGCCCCGGCGGCAAACGCATCGACCCGGCCAAACAAGTGCGCACCCGCCGCCAAGACCGTCTGCGCATCGTTAAGATGCCAAGCGAATCGCCCGAGTCGTCCGAGTAGTTCGAATAACTCGCAAGCAATCCAAATCGCCCAACCAATGCGCACCGTCGGCACGTCAACAATCGCAACCGTCAAAGCCGTCACAACCGTCACATCAACCGTCTTAACCGTCGCCTCATCACGCAAATGATTCCCCTGTCGCATTATTTAATTCTCGGTGCGCTGTTGTTTTCGCTCAGCGTCGTCGGGATTTTTCTCAACCGCAAAAACGTCGTCATTTTATTAATGTCGATAGAGTTGCTGTTGCTGGCGGTCAACATAAACTTCGTCGCCTTTTCGCATTTTTTGCAGGATGCGGCCGGGCAGGTGTTTGTGTTTTTTGTGCTCACCGTGGCCGCGGCCGAATCGGCGATTGGGTTGGCGATATTAATCGTGCTGTTTCGCAGCCGCCGCAGCATCAACGTCGAAGAACTCGATACGCTTAAAGGATGAAACAAATCCATCTCGCCATCCCGCTGCTGTGTCTGGCCGCCGCCCTGCTAATCGGCTTGTTCGGCAGAACGCTCGGCAAACGCACATCGCATTCGATTGCAATCGGCGCGGTCGCGATTGCGTTTATTTTGTCGCTGGTGGTCTATGCCGACGTGCGCATCGGCAACCTCTACAACACCACCCTATACACCTGGGCGTTGACCGGCAACGTGCCGTTGCGCATCGGCTTTATGATTGATTCGCTCAGCGCAATGATGATGGTCGTGGTCACCTTCGTGTCGTTGATGGTGCACATCTACACCATCGGCTACATGGCAACCGACCCCGGCTATCAACGATTTTTTTGTTACATCGCGCTGTTTACGTTTGCGATGTTGATGTTGGTGATGGCAAACAATTTCCTGCAGTTGTTTTTCGGCTGGGAAGCGGTCGGCGTGGTGTCGTATTTGTTAATCGGCTTTTGGTATGACCGCGACAGCGCGGTGTTCGCCAACTTAAAGGCGTTCTTGGTCAACCGCGTCGGCGATTTCGGTTTCCTGCTCGGCATCGCCGCGATACTCGCGGTGTTCGGCTCGCTGGATTACGGCGCGGTGTTCGCCGCGGCCCCGGCCGCCGAGCACCAAACGCTGTCCACCGTATTCGGCGAATGGCGTTGGATAACCTTAATCTGCCTGCTGTTGTTTGTCGGGGCGATGGGCAAATCGGCGCAAATGCCGTTGCATGTTTGGCTGCCGGATTCGATGGAAGGCCCGACGCCAATCTCGGCGTTGATTCACGCGGCGACGATGGTCACCGCCGGCATCTTCATGGTCGCGCGCATGTCGCCGTTGTTCGAGTTGTCGACCACGGCGTTGTCGGTGATGTTGGTGGTCGGCGCGACCACCGCGTTGTTGATGGGGCTGGTCGGGCTGGTGCAAAACGACATCAAGCGCGTGGTCGCGTATTCGACCTTGTCGCAACTCGGCTATATGACCGTCGCGCTCGGCGCCTCGGCGTATCATGTCGCGGTGTTTCATCTCGGCACGCACGCGTTTTTCAAGGCGCTGTTGTTTCTCGCGGCCGGCTCGGTGATTATGGCCATGCACCACGAACAAGACATGCGCAAAATGGGCGGCTTGCGCACAATCATGCCGATAACCTACATCACCGCGGCCATCGGTTCGCTGGCATTGGCCGGCATCCCGCCGTTTGCCGGCTTCTTCTCGAAGGATGCAATCATCATTTCGGTCGGCGCAAGCGATTTGTTCGGCGCCGGCTTTGCGCATCTGGCATTGTTGCTCGGCGTGTTCATCACCGCCTTGTATTCCTTCCGCCTGTTGTTTATGACCTTCCACGGCGCAAGCCGCAGCGACGACAATGTGCGCCAACATCTGCATGAATCGCCCGGCGTGGTGATTTGGCCGTTGGTCGCCTTGGCCGTGCCGGCGGCGTTGGCCGGGTTTGTGTTTTATGAATCAGTCGCCGACGGCGCGTTTTTTGGCGATTCGATTTACATCGACGCCGCGCGCGGCGACAAAATCACCGCCGCCTTAACCGCCGGGCAAAGCGGCTTTTTGGTTGTGTTGGCCGCGCTTTGGCACGGCTTGCTCAGCGCGCCGTTTTGGCTGGCTGCGCTCGGCATCTTCGTCGCGTGGCGTTGTTATTGCAAAAAGCCCGACCTGCCGGCAAAAATCGCCGCGCGATTTGCGCCGCTACATCGTCTGCTATTGCGCAAATACGGCTTCGATGAATTCTATCAACGGCTGTTCGCCAACGGCGCGATGCGACTCGGGCAATGGCTGTATGCGCGCATCGACCGCGCCGTGATTGACCGCGGCTTGGTCGATGGCGCCGCGCGTCTCACCCGCCGCATCGCCGACCTCGCGCGCCTGTTGCAAACCGGCTTCACCTATCATTATGCATTCGCAATGATTGTCGGCTTGTTGTTGTTGGTCACTTGGTTCGCCTGGTTTTAACCGCGCCGCACAATGCAAGACCATCTGCTCAGCGCGCTGATTTGGCTGCCGATTGTCGCCGGGTTAATCACGCTCGGCGTCGGCGACCGTCGCGCCGAGTTGGCGCGCAAACTGGCGCTGGGCTTTGCCTTGGCGATTTTGTTGTTAAGCGGCGCGTTATATGTCGGCTTCGACACCAACAGCGCGGCGATGCAATTCACCGAAAATTTCGAATGGATTGCGGCGTTCAACATCCGCTATTCACTCGGCGTAGACGGCATCTCGATGCCGCTGATTTTGTTGACCACCTTGCTCAGCGTCATCGTCGTCATCGCCGGCGGGCGCTCGATTACCGACCGCGTCGCGCAATACATGGCGGCGTTTTTGTTGATGGAAGGGTTGATGATTGGCGTGTTCGCGGCGTTGGATGCGGTGTTGTTTTATTTGTTTTGGGAGGCGATGTTGATACCGATGTTTTTAATCATCGGCGTATGGGGCGGCGAAAACCGAATCTACGCCAGCATTAAATTCTTTTTATACACCCTGCTCGGTTCGCTGTTGATGTTGGTGGCGTTGTTGTATTTGTATCACGTCGCCGGCAACTTCGACATCCTCGCCTATCACGCGCTGCCGCTTGCGTTGTCGGCGCAAATCCCGCTGTTTTGCGCGTTCTTTGCCGCGTTTGCGGTCAAGGTGCCGATGTTTCCGGTGCACACTTGGCTGCCCGATGCGCATGTCGAAGCGCCCACCGGCGGCTCGGTGATTCTCGCCGCGGTGATGCTCAAGATGGGCGGCTATGGGTTTGTGCGCTTTAACTTGCCGATTACGCCGGATGCATCCAAACATCTCGCCGGCGTCATCATCGCGCTTTCGCTGATAGCGATTATCTACATCGCCTTGGTCGCCTTGGCGCAACGCGACATGAAAAAACTCATCGCCTATTCATCGATTTCACACATGGGGTTTGTCACGCTCGGCTTTTTTATGTTCAACGCGCACGGCATCGAAGGCGCGATGGTGCAGATGATTTCACACGGGTTTATTTCCGGCGCGCTGTTTTTATGCGTCGGCGTGTTGTACGACCGCATGCATTCGCGCGAGTTGTCAACCTACGGCGGCGTCGCCGCGCCAATGCCGCTGTTCGCCGCGTTCATCGTGGTGTTTGCCTTCGCCAACGTCGGCTTGCCCGGCACCTCCGGCTTTGTCGGCGAATTTCTGGTCATCCTCGGCGCCTTCCAAATCGAGCCGTGGGTGGCGGCGTTGGCCGCGACCACCTTAATCTTCGGCGCGGCGTATACCTTGTGGATGATTAAGTGCGTCGTCTACGGCAAAGTCGCCTCCGACAAAATCGCCGCACTCGACGATTTAACCGCGCGCGAAACCATCTGCCTGGCGGCACTCGCCGCGCCGATAATGTTGCTCGGCATCTGGCCAAATCCGCTGCTCGAAATCATGCATGCTTCGGTCGAAAACTTGGTTGCGCATATTGCCGTTTCCAAATTGCCGTGATTCGCAACTGACTGTTGCGCCGTTAATTGTTACCGATGTTTGACGACGCTTGACGACATTTGACAACTTTTAATGTTGCGTTTGTTACATTGCAAACTTTTGTAACGTTACTGAAATTATTAATGCAACCGAAATCGATATGGATTAAAAAATAAATACTATGCTATATTCATTTCCAACCTTGTAGTGTTGCAAATAGGACAACATTATGGAACCGTTACAACTATTAACGTTTGCGATTGTTTCGCTTTTATTGGTGATGTCGCCGGGACCAAATGGTTTATTAATTGCATCCACCGTGCCGGTTTCCGGCAAACGCGCCGGATTTGCAAATACAGCCGGTTTTGTTGTCGCGTTTTATCTGCACGGCGCATTGTCCATTTTTGGAATATCGGTGTTGCTGTTAAATTCAGCCGCCGCTTTTTTGGCGGTTAAATCCATCGGGGCAATTTATTTAATTTGGATTGGAATTAAATCGCTCATTAGCGCATTCAAACGCAATGAAACAATCGGGCAAGTTCAACCGTCCGCCAAAAAAACCGCGGGCAAATCTTTCGCCGACGGCTTTTTAACCAACGCATTAAATCCAAAGGTTTCGATGTTTTATGTCGCCGCGTTTCCGCAGTTTATGCCAATCGGTGACAATGCCGAGATGTGGGCGGCTTTGTTGGTTGTGGTGCATTCGATGTTGGCGGCGATATGGTTTTCGTCAATGGTGATGCTGTTTAATAAACTCGCATCCGCCGCGAAAAATTTGGTGATGCAACGCTGGCTAAAAATCACCACCGGAATTGTATTTATTGCCTTTGGCTATAAGTTGTTGACGCTGCAAAATAAATGAACCTTCCTAATCGCGCTTAACCTTTTAATCACATTTACACTTGTCACTGTAACCCCTATCACCGCGCCGCAAATCAAACCGTAACCGCCACCACACACCACCATGACCTTCGCCGCCTTGCATGCTTCCGCCGCGTTGCCGGAAATTTTTCTGGCGTTGTCCGCCTGCGCGATTTTATTATTGGGCGCATGCATGCGGTTTTCGTTTTGCAATCGATTGTGTTATCACCTTGCGGTGTTGTCCGTCTTGGTTGGCGCATTGTTGGCGTTTGGTCGCATCGATATCGATGCGCCCGGCGGTGCGGCGTTCAACGGCGCGATAATTAACGACCCGTTGGCCGGCGCATTAAAAATCGCCGTGTGTTTGTTATCCGCGCTCGCGTTTGTTTACGGACGCGCCTACAACCAACACCGCGAAATCTTCTGCCCCGAATATTACGTGCTCGGCATGTTCGCCTTGGTCGGCATGATGGTGTTGGCGTCGGCCAATCATCTGCTCACCTTGTATCTCGGCTTGGAATTAATGTCGCTTTGTTTGTATGCAATGATTGCATTGCATCGCGATGACAAACTCGCCGGCGAAGCGGCGATGAAATACTTCGTGCTCGGCGCGCTGGCTTCCGGAATGTTGTTGTACGGCATGTCGTTGTTGTACGGCTTATCCGGTTCGCTGCAGTTGTCCGAAGTGCGCGCCGCGCTTAACGCCGATGCCGCGACCAATCCGGCGGTTGCATTGGCCGTGGTGTTCATCGTCGTCGCCGTCGCCTTTAAACTCGGCGTCGCGCCGTTTCACATGTGGCTACCGGATGTCTATCACGGCGCGCCGACATCGACCACCGCCTTCTTAAGCGCCGCGCCAAAAATCGCCGCGTTTGCGATTTTGATTCGCCTGCTCGGCGGCGCGCTCGGCGATTTGTCGGCGTTGTGGCGCGAGATGTTGTTAATCCTTGCGCTGCTGTCGGTCGGCGTCGGCAATTTAATCGCCATCGCACAGCAAAACATCAAGCGCATGTTCGCCTATTCGACGGTGGCGCACATGGGCTTTTTTCTGTTCGGCGCCATCGCCGGCAATCCGGCCGGCTTTGGCGCATCGTTGTTTTATGCATTGGTGTATGCGCCGATGAGTTTGGCCGCATTCGGCGTGATTTTGCATTTGGCAAGCCGCGAATCCGAATTCGACCAATTGTCCGATTTCAAAGGGCTGAGCGAACGCCGTCCGTGGGTCGCGTTTTTGTTGTTGGTGTTAATGTTGTCGATGGCCGGCATTCCGCCGACCGCCGGCTTTTTCGCCAAGTTGGCGGTAATTCAATCGTTGGTATCAAGCAACTTGGTGTGGGCTGCGGTGCTGGCGGTGTTGTTGGCGGTGCTCGGCGCATTTTATTATTTGCGCATCATTAAACTGATGTACTTCGACGCAAGCGATTCGCATGCGCATGCAACCGACTCATCGGTGTGGCGCATCGGGTTGTTATCCGCCAACATTTTAATTCTCATCGCCATACTGCCGTGGATTAACGCGCTGATTTCGCTGTGCAATCAAGTCGTGCAGCACTTTGCGCAATAAACGACGGTGAACCAAGATGAACGCCGCCAACAAAATTAAACTTGGCTTGTTGTTTGGCGGACGCTCCTGCGAACATCAAGTTTCGGTCATCTCGGCGCGCTCGATTCTCAACGCCATCGACCAACGCCGCTTTGCGGTCACGCTCATCGGCATCGACCCCGAAGGTCATTGGCATCTCGGCGCCGCCGATGAATTCGAATCGATGCTCGCCGACGGCACGGTGCGCGCGCAACCGGTCGACAATGAAATCACTTTGCAACTGCATCATCGCGGCAACTTAACCGCCGCCTCGACTCATGCATCGAATCGAGCATCGACTCATTCATCGACTCGCGCGACATCGCAACAATCACCGTCACCGGTAACCCCGCCGCAACTGGATGTGTTGTTCCCGGCATTGCACGGCACCTTCGGCGAAGACGGCACAATACAAGGCGCATTCGAATTGGCCGGCATCGCCTATGTCGGCTGCGGCGTCGCCGCATCGGCTGCGGCGATGGATAAAATCCTCGCCAAAAAACTTTGCGCCGAAGCCGGCATTGCGCAAGCCGATTATCTTGCGGTGCGCGCAAGCGAATACGCGGCGGATGCCGATGCCGTGCTGACGCGCGCCGAGAAATTAAAGTATCCGTTGTTTGTCAAACCCGCGCGGCTCGGCTCCAGCGTCGGCATCCGCCGCGCCGAGTTGCGCCAACAACTTATCGACGCCATCGACCACGCATTCGAATTCGACGCAAAAATTGTGATTGAACAGGCGATGTGCGATTGCGCCGAAATCGAATGCGCGGTGCTCGGCAACGACGATGCGCACGCATCGATACTCGGCGAGATTATTCCCGGCGGCGCGTTTTACGATTATCAAACCAAATACTTGGATGATTCATCCGAGTTAATCGTCCCGGCGCCGTTGTCGGATGAATGCACCGCGCGCGTGCGCGAATTGGCGGTGCGCGCCTTTCATCAACTCGATTGCGCCGGCTTGGCGCGCGTTGATTTTTTTGTGCATCGCCAAACGCAAAAAATCTACATCAACGAACTCAACACCCTGCCCGGCTTCACGCCGATAAGCATGTACCCGCGCCTGTGGGCCGAAAGCGGCGTGCCATACCCGCAACTCATCAACCGCCTAATCGACTTGGCATTGGACGCCCACCACACCCGCAGCCAACTGCGCCGTTCGTTGTGATGTGAATCGATGGGTTGGCTGCATTGCGTTGACCTTGTCGGATGGATTGTAAAGTGCAACGACACTTTAACTGTTCACTTTGACAGTTCACTTTGTTTGTGAAGTGCAACTGCACTTTATATTGCGTTTTTAATTGCGGCACTTTAAATTGCGAAATGTTAACCGTGCACTTTGATTGTGCGGTTAATTAAACAACGTCAACTATTTTGACTGCGCGCCTTTGTCACAAAAAGTAACTGCACTTTACATTGCACTGTTAATTGCGGCGCATTGACCGTGAACTTTTACTTTGCAATTAAACCAACGCCATCGACTGTTTTGACCGCATCGTTTGCAACCGCATTATCGATAACAACATGCACCGCACCTAAACAATTAACCGTATAATGCGCGCGCAATCAATAATCACAAACAATTACAAACACCAACCAACACCTCCACTTGCCATCCGTCGCACCCAAACCCGCATCGCATCGACCGCCCGAACAAATCGGCGCGGCGGTGTTAATGTTAATTGTCGCAACTTTGTTTTTTGCATCGCAGGATGCGCTGACCAAACATCTCGTCGAAACCCTGCCGGCGTCGCAAATCGTCGCGATTCGATTCGCCTTCTTTATGTTGTTCGCGGCGATTTACGCCGGACGACGCGTCGGCTTGAGGACCGCGTTGCGTTCGCACACCCCGCTGTTGCAAATCGCGCGCGGCTTGTTGCTCAGTTATGAAATCATCGTGTTTTCGTATGCGATTCAATTTCTTGGCTTGGCTGAAATGCACACCATCTTCATCTCCTTCCCGTTAATCGCCACCGCCTTGTCGGCGCCGTTGCTCGGCGAACACATCGGCTGGCGGCGCGCCTTGGCCGTGTTCATCGGCTTTGTCGGCACATTAATCATCCTGCGCCCCGGCAGCGCGGTGTTTCAACCGGCGTCGCTGCTCGCCGTCACCGCCGCGTTCATGTTTGGTTTATACAACGTCCTCACCCGCAAAGCCGCTTGGCGCGATTCGCTCGAGACATCGCTGCTGTATCTCGGCATCGCCGGCTTCGTCGGCGCAATGCTGCTCGCGCCGTTTGTATGGCAACCCATCAACCGCGTCGAACTCGCCTGGCTGTTGCTCATCAGCGCAACTTCGATTATCGGTCACATGCTGTTAATCATGGCGCTGGCGCGCGCACCGGCGGTGGTGTTGCAGCCGTTTAATTATTTTGTGCTGGTGTGGGGCGTCATCATCGCCTTTTTGGTATACGGCGAAATCCTCACCATCACCTCAGTGCTCGGCGCCGCAATCGTCATCGCCAGCGGCGTATTCATCGCCCGCCGCGATTACCAACGCAACCGCGCCCCGTAAAAGATGTCTTTGCTATAATCGGCAACCAACAATTTAAACGTGCGCGGAGCCTCACGCGTAGTTATGGGTCGCGCGAAAAAAAGATTGGCAAGCGCCGCGTATGCAACATCGTTTTCACTTGCCAATCAACCCATTTTGATTCATCGCATCCGTTGCAAAATAGCCCGCATGCGCGGACTCCAATGCGCAATTACCGGTCGCGCGAAAAAAAGATTGGCGGGTGTTGCGCATGTAATTCGCATAGTACGCCCGTCAGTCAACCCGGCAATACTTTTTGCGTAAACGCTCCGCTTCCCTAATGGCTTGTGTGTGAGTTACGCCAAGTGTCTGGCTACCCAGCCGAGAGTTTTTACATATTTGCAGTGCACGGCAATGCATTTTTTCTCTGGCGATTCGCCGAATGCAACTTTTACGTGAAGAGATTGAGTGAGGTGTCAATACATCTTCCCCAATTACCCGTCCGCCAAGGTCGAGGAAAACACGCTCAAAGTTCATAACGAAGAAAGTTTTTCCGCAACTGTTCAGCCAAGTCATTAAATCGAAACGGTTACTGTTGGGCATCGTTTATTACCAGTTTAAAGTGAAGGGGCTCGGGGGCAACCGCCCCGCTCGATTGCTATTTTTCGCGAGGAAAATCGTCACGCTTGGAATCTTTAAAAGCCCGGCAAATCAACTTTGTCTTCGTCCACCTCAATTACCTCGATTGCCAGTTTGGTTTGAATCACCCCAATTCTACACACAAAACAAAACACAAATCTCCACCCCGTCCCCGCCCCAACCCCCCGCCACTTGACCAAATCGGCGGCGGGGCATAAACTGCGCGCCTGGGAAGTCCAACCGTTTCCGCATTCATTCACCACGGGCAAAACAATGCGAGTTGTTCTTATTGGCGCGCCGGGCGTCGACAAATTGGGGCAGGGGCATCTGCTGGCCGAGCGGTATGGCGTCGCCGACATCTCGGTGGCGGGGTTGTTGCGCGCCGCGCCGCGTCATGTGCGCGACAACCCGACTGACGAGCGAATCATTAATTTGCTGGATGAACGGCTGCGCGAGCGCGATTGCAAGCGCGGGTTTGTGATTGCCGGCTTTCCACGCGACATTCCGCAGGCGCAATTGCTCGATACCCTGCTGGGCATGCTCGGCGCATCGCTGCAGATTGCGGTGCATTTGGACGCCGCCGACTTTGAGTTGGTGCGGCGCGCCGCCGGACGATTGCAATGCGAAAAATGCGGCGCGGTGTTTAATCGACAAAGTCGCCCGCCGAAAAACCGCGGGCGATGCGATGAATGCGACGGGCGATTGAGCGCCGACGGCGGCGGCGAACGCGCGGCTGAGATGCGCGTGATGGCGTTCCGCGAAAAAAGCGCGCCGTTGTTCGAATACTATCGTGCGCAACACAAACTGCGCCGCGTCGAACTCGAAGGCGACGCCGCGCAGGTGCATGATGAAATTTGCGCGTTGGTCGATTTGGAAATTCGCCCGTTGGAGATTCCGTCGTTTGAAACGGCGTCGCAAACGCCGGCGTTTGACGAACGCACCGTCATCGCCGGCGGACAAATTACGCGGATTGAAACCGCCGAGCCGAAAAAGCCGCGCAAGGCAACCAAGGCGCCGGCGCCGGTGAAAAAAACCGGCGGCGGCGCGGGCAAAACAACCGCTCGGAAACGACCGTCGCGCGCGGCGCAACCAACCAAAAAGAAAGTCGCCAAAGTCGTCGCCAAAAAAGTGGCGAGTAAAAAACGCGCGGTGAAAAAGAAAACGGCGAAGCGCATCGCCAAGAAGCGCGCACCGAATCGAATGACAAAGAAACGCGTGATAAAGCGCGTGACGAAACGGGTTGCGAAGCGGGTTGCGAAAAAACGCGTAACCAAACGTGCGACCAAGCGCGTCGCCACAAAGAAGGCGAGTAAAAAACGCGCGACCAAGAAGCGTTTGACCACGAGTCGCGCGGCGAAAAAGACGGCGACAAAACGCGTTGCCAAACGAGTCGTTAATAAACGCGTGACCAAAAAACGGCCAACTGCGAGTCGCGCATCCAACAAGGCGACGAAAAAACGCACGGCGAAACGCGTTGCGAAAAAGCGCGCAGTCACGAAGCGGGCAACTGCGAGTCGTGCGTCCAACAAAACGACGGCAAAACGCGCCGCTAAACGAAGCGTTAATAAACGCGTGAGCAAAAAGCGGACAACCAAGAGTCGCGCGCCAAAAAAGACGGCGGCAAAACGCGTTGCCAAACGCGTCGTTAATAAACGCGCGGGCAAAAAGCGTTTGTCCAAAACCCAATCGTCCACCAAGCGGGCGCGCACGAAGCGCTGACCGATGGCGGCGCATCCGCGACAGGGGCGCTTTCCGCAAGTGCGGTTGCGGCGCATGCGCGCGGATTCGTTTAGCCGCGCATTGATGCGCGAAACCGCGCTTGAGGTTGCCGATTTAATTCAGCCGATTTTTATTTGCGAAGGCGACGAGTCGCAGCCGATTGCGGCGATGCCCGGCGTGTCGCGCATCGGCATTGCGCAATTGACGCGCCGATGCAAACGACTGCAGACGCTCGGCGTGCCGGCGGTGGTGTTGTTTCCGGCGATTGACGCCGCGCAAAAAACCGAAGACGCCGCCGAAGCCTGGAACCCGAACGGATTGGTGCAGCGCGCCTGCGCCGCGGTCAAGGACGCCGCGCCGCAATTGGGGGTGATAACCGATGTCGCGCTCGACCCCTACACCAGCCACGGTCAAGACGGGCTTTGCGATGCGCGCGGCGATGTTGTAAACGACCGCACCGTCGATGCGTTGGTGCAACAGGCGCTTTCGCATCTCGCCGCCGGCGCCGATGTGGTTGCGCCATCCGACATGATGGACGGACGGGTGCGCGCGATTCGCGACGCTTGCGAACAACAAGGGCTGCCCAATGCGCGCATCTTGGCGTATTCGGCGAAGTGCGCCTCGGTGTTGTATGCGCCGTTTCGGCAAGCGGTCGGCTCGGCGCAACAATTGCGCGGCGATAAAAAAACCTATCAGATGGACGTCGCCAACGGCGATGAGGCGTTGCACGAAACCGCCTTGGACATCGCCGAGGGCGCCGATATGGTGATGGTCAAACCCGGGCTGCCGAATTTGGATTTGGTGTGGCGCATCAAACAAACTTTCGCGATGCCAACTTTCGCCTATCAAGTCAGCGGCGAATACGCAATGTTAAAAATCGCCGCCGAACAAGGCGCGATTGATGAACGCGCGGCGGTGTTGGAGGTGTTAACTTGTTTCAAACGCGCCGGCTGCGATGCGGTGTTAACTTATTTTGCCGAACGCGCGGCTGAATGGTTGACCGAACAATGAAAAATTTATTGACGCTGAAAGAAGCCGGCGCATGGGCGAGCGAAACCACCGGACGCGAAGTGACCGCGGCCAACATTTCCTATTTGATTCAATACGGCCGCATTCGCAAAACCAAAACCGCGCGCGGCACAGTGGTGGACGCCGAGGAGTTGGCGTCGTATTACCAAACCCGCGCCGACCAAGCGCGCGATTGGCGACGACGATTGGGCGACGATTTAAATTGGCGGCTGTCGTTTTGCGAATACACCGAATCGCAAACCACCAAACATGTGCATCGTCTTCATCCGTACAAAGGCAAATTTATTCCGCAATTGGCTGAGTATTTTTTGGATGCGCACACCGATGAATTTAAACGCCGCGCGTTTTTTCAGTCGGGCGATTTGGTGCTGGACCCGTTTTGCGGCAGCGGCACCACCTTGGTGCAAGCCAATGAACTTGGGCTGCACGCCGTCGGCATCGAAGTGTCGGCGTTTAATGCATTCATCAGCAACACCAAACTCGGTGCGTTCGATGCGCGCCAAGCGACCGGCATTGCAGCCGACATTGCGCAACAACTCGAAGCCGCACAACAACGATGCGGCATCACCGAATTCGAATCCGAATTAACCGCGCAATTAAAAACATTCAACCAACAATTTTTTCCATCGCCGCAATACAAACGCAAAGTGCGGCGCAATGAGATCGACGAGACGCAATACGCCGATGAAAAAACCGCAATCTTTGCCGAAACCTATGCGCGCCTTATCGAAACGCACGGCATCGAGGTTGCGCAACCCGAAGGCGATGCCTTCATCGACCAATGGTTTTTGGCGCCGGTGCGCCGCGAAATTGATTTTGTCTTTGCGCAAATTCGCGAGATTGACGACCGTCGCACGCAACAATTGCTGGCGTTGATATTAAGCCGCACGATGCGTTCGTGTCGGGCGACCACGCACGCCGATTTGGCGACATTAAAAACGCCGATAACCGCCGCGTATTACTGCAAAAAACACGGCAAGATATGTCGCCCGCCGTTTTCCCTGTTAAGTTGGTGGCGTCGACATTCGCGCGACAGCATCAAACGCATCACGCAATTTGCCGAACTGCGCACCGACACCCGCCAACAATGTTTAATCGGCGACAGCCGCAACATCGACCTCATCGATGCACTCGCGCAAAATGCGCCCGAATTGGCCAAGCGAGTCAAACGCAAAAAAATCGACGGCATCTTTTCCAGCCCGCCGTATGTCGGCTTGATTGATTATCATCAACAACACGCTTATGCATACGATTTATTCGGCTTTGTGCGCAACGACCCGTTGGAAATCGGGCCGCTATGCAATGGACAAGGCGCACAAGCGCGACAATCGTACATCGATGGAATCGCCGCCGTGCTTAATCACTGCAAACAACATCTCAAACCGGATTACAATGTTCTGTTGGTCGCCAACGACAAACACAATCTATACCCGCAAATCGCGCAACTGGCAAACATGAAAATCGTCACCCAATACAAACGCCCGGTGCTAAACCGCGTCGAGAAAAACCGTGCGGCTTATGCTGAGGTTGTTTTTCATTTAAAGGGCGGGGAGTAACATGTCGTATCATCAGTGGAAATATGATGAAGACGTTTTGGCGTTGCACTTGTATCGTTGCGACGACGACAATGTAATCACGCACCTGCGGATTATGAAAACCAAATGAGCCTCCACACCCCAACCGAGATTAACTTAAACCGCACCACGCGCATCGTGTCGATTGCGTTTGACGATGGCGTGCGGTTTTCGATGAGTTGTGAATATTTGCGCGTGCATTCGCCGTCGGCCGAAGTGCAAGGGCACAGCCCCGGACAACGCGTGTTGCAACTGGACAAGGAACGAGTGAACATCGACCGCATCGAACCGGTTGGACACTATGCGGTCAAACTGGCGTTTGACGACGGGCACGACACCGGAATTTATTCATGGGATACGTTGTATGCCTTGGGCGAACATCAAGCGGAAAATTGGCGCAATTATCTCGCCGAGTTAAAGCGCGCCGGACATCAACGCAAGTTGGATGATTAACCGAACGCGCCGATGAATCGCGAAGACGCCACCGCTTCATCCACCAATTCGTCCACAACGCATTTTGGCGACCGTGAAGTCGATGTCGCCGAAAAAGCGCGATTGGTCGGCGAAGTGTTTCGCTCGGTCGCCGGGCGTTATGATTTGATGAACGATTTAATGTCGTTTGGCGCGCATCGAGTGTGGCGACGGTTTGCCGCAACACAAAGCGGTTTGCATTGCGGCGATGCTGCGTTGGATGTCGCCGCCGGCAGCGGCGATATGGCGATGTTGCTCGCCCGACAAGTCGGCGCGCACGGTGCGGTGACGGTCAGCGACGTCAACCCGACGATGCTCGCCCACGGGCGCGACAAGTTAACCGATGCCGGCTGGCTCGGCAACATTCAATATGCGTTGTGCGACGCCGAAAATCTTTGCTTTGCCGACGAGGCGTTTGACTGCACGACGATTGCCTTCGGGCTGCGCAATGTCACCCGCATCGATGCGGCGTTGGCGACGATGCATCGCGTGACTCGCGTCGGCGGGCGGTTGTTGGTGTTGGAATTTTCCAAACCGATTGTGCCGTTGCTCAATCGACTGTATGACCGTTTTTCATTTGCGTTGATTCCCGCGCTCGGAAAATTAATTGCCGACGACGAAGCCAGTTACCGTTATTTGGTCGAATCGATTCGCAAACATCCGGATCAAAACACCTTGCGAACGATGATGTTGCGCGCCGGCTTCGACGAAGTGCGCGTGCATAATTTAACCGGCGGCATCGTTGCGCTGCATATCGGCGTTAAGGGTTAACGCCGCTTAACGCGCTTTGCAGTTGTCGTTTGTCGGCGGTTATACTTTGCCGATGCACCGCCGCATGCAAATCGCCCTGCTCGATTTACTCAACGACGCCGCCGCAACCCTGATTGCGCTCGACGCCGACGGCGCGCGTCACTTGGCAAAGTTGGACGGCAAGGTGTTTTGCGTTGAGATAAGCGCGCCGCGGGTTACTTTATATTGCCTGCCGGGCGAACACGGCGTTGCGTTTTGCCGCGAAGCCGACGCACCGCCGGATGTCACCTTGTGCGGCAGCGCATCGGCGTTGTGCGGATTTGTGTTGCGCGCGGCAACCGGCAAACCATTCGCGCGCGGCGATAAAGTTGCCGCCGATAATTTTGCTGACAATGTTAACACCGCCGCGCGCGTTACGATTCGCGGCGATGTCGAGTTGGCGCAGGAAATGCAAGCCATCCTCGCGCAATTGGATTTGGATTGCGAAGAGTGGTTGGCGGGCAAACTCGGCGATGTCGCGGCGCGCGCCATCGGGCAAACCGTGCGCGACACGGCGCGGATGCTCGGCGATGCGTTTTCATTAATGCGCGCCAACTGCGGCGATTATCTCAGCGAAGAGACGCACTTGGTCGTCGGGCAAACCGCAATGCGGCGATTTGCCAATCAAGTAAACGAATTGCGCGCCAACATCGACCGCATCGATAAACGCATCGCGCAACTGCATCGCGCGCATTCGACGCCGCGCGATTGACGGCGTGACCAACGCAATTAACTGTGCGATTAAGTGCGCCATTCACTGTGCGATAACGCACGCAATTAAGTGCACGATTGATTCAACGATTCACAAACGATTTATTAAACGATTGATTAAACAATTGACGCGCATTAACGCAACGCCGCATTAACCGCCAAGTTAAACCAACCCACAACATCCGCCGGTGCATCAAAACTTCATTCATCTTCTGCGCATTGCGCGCGTATTGGTCAAGCACAATCTTGACGAATTCATCCGCGCCTTGCGCCCGTTGCGCCCGTATGCGTTTTGTTTGGCGTTGTTGCCGCGCGGACGCAATCGCGATGCACCGCGCGCGCAACGGTTGCGTCAAGCGTTGGAGGAATTGGGCCCGGTGTTTATTAAATTCGGACAGATGTTGTCGACCCGCCCGGATTTATTGCCGCCCGACATCGCCAATGAATTGGTGCAACTGCAAGATAACGTGCCGCCGTTTGCCGGTGCGCGCGCCATCATCGAACGCGCCTACGGCGATTCGCTCGATGCGCATTTTAAAAAATTCAACGACCAAGCCGCGGCCTCGGCCTCGGTTGCACAAGTGCATTACGCCGAACTCATCGACGGCGACGAAGTGATTGTTAAGGTGTTGCGCCCGGATATTGCGCAATGGATTGCGCGCGATTTAAAACTGCTGCACACCTTGGCCGAGTTGGCTGAACGTTATTGGAGCGAAGCGCGCCGCTTTAAGCCAAAACAAATCGTCGCCGATTACGACCAAACGATTCACAACGAATTGGATTTAATGCGCGAAGCGGCCAACGCCAGCCAACTCAAGGCGAACTTCGCCAACTCCGATTTAATTTACGTGCCGCGCGTCCATTGGCAACACACGCGGCGCAATGTGATGGTGATGGAACGCATTCACGGCATTCCAATTCGCGACCTCGATGCCATCGACGACGCCGGCATCGACCGCCGCCAACTCGCCCACGACGGCGTCGAGATATTTTTCACTCAAGCGTTTCGCGACGGTTTTTTTCACGCCGACATGCATCCCGGCAACATCTTTGTCTCGACCGATGGACAATATCGCGCGGTCGATTTCGGCATCATGGGCGCGTTGGCGAACGCCGACAAACGCTATCTCGCCGAAAATCTGCTGGCGTTTTTTGACCGCGATTATCGCCGCGTCGCCGACGCCCACATCCGCGCCGGCTGGGTGCCGCCGGACACGCCGGTGCATGAATTCGAATCGGCGATTCGCACCGTATGCGAACCGATTTTCGCCAAGCCGATTAGCGAGATTTCATTCGGCGGATTTTTAATCGATTTGTTTCGCGTCGCGCATCGCTTTCAGATGCCGGTGCAGCCGCAGTTGGTGTTGTTGCAAAAAACGCTGTTGAACATCGAAGGCATCGGTCGGCAGTTGTATCCGCAATTGGATTTATGGGAAACCGCCAAGCCGTTTTTGGAAAAATGGACCGGCGAACAAATCGGCCGCAAAGCCGCCTTGCGCGCCTTGCGTCGCGAACTGCCGAATTTATTAATCCTCGCCCCGGAGTTGCCGACGCTCGCCCATCAAATTTTACACCGCGTCAAAAACGACGAATTCATCCTGCACACCCGCGACCGTCAACTCGACAAAATCACCCGCCAACTCGCCGTCGGTCAACGCCGCACCGCGCGCGCAATTATCGGCGTCGGCATGCTGCTCGGCGTGTTGGTGCTGCTCGGCAACGACGGCGATTACGCCCCATGGCTCGGCGCGACAATGTTCATCAGCGGCGTTTGGGCGATTGGCTCAGCCTGGTTTGGCGGCGGACGTGCGTTGTAAAAATGAAACCCGTCAACCTCATCGCCCACCTCCTGCGCATCGCCATACTCGGCGTCGTGCTCGGCGCGGTTGCCGCGACCTTTGCGGCAGCGTTTGTCGAAGCGATTAAATGGCTCGGCGCGCATTTATACACGACCGCGCAAAGCCGCGACGCGCTTGATGCGCAGTTTAAATTTTCCATGTGGTTGTTTTTGTTGCCGGCGTTGGGCGGGTTGGCGGTCGGCTTGTTGTTAAAGTTCGCCGTCGATGCGCGCGCGCACGGCCCGGCGGATGTGATTTACGCCGCGCAATCCGACAAACTGATGCCGACGCGCAGCGGTTTGGTGGTGGCGTTGTCGGCGGTGATTGGCGCGGGCGGCGGCGCATCGATTGGGCAATACGGCCCATTGGTGCATCTCGGCGGCACGGTCGGCTCGGCGATTGCGCGCATCGGCAAAATCGAACCCGCGCTCGGCATTGGTTGCGGCGTCGCCGCCGGCATTGCCTGCGCGTTTGGCGCGCCGATTGCCGGGATTATCTTCGCGCATGAAGTGGTGCTGCGCCATTATTCATTGCGCGCGTTTGCGCCGATTACTGTGGCCGCCGTCACCGGTTTTTTTGTCGCCGAACACGCTTTTCATCGCGAGCCGTTGTTTCAAGTTGCAACCGCGCATGCGGTATACGCCCATGAATTCGCCGCGTTTGTCGCCATCGGCGCACTCGGCGCCTTGGTGTCGATGCTGTACATGCATGCGATTTTGTTTGCGCGACGCATCGCAAAATTATTGCCTGCGCCAAACTGGATAAAGCCGGCGTCGGCCGGGCTGGCGGTCGGCATCGGCGCGCAATGGGTGCCGGAGATACTCGGCGTCGGCGGCGAAACCTTGCGCGCGGCGATTACGCCGGGCGCGTACGGCGCCGCGCAATTGGCGGTGATTTTGGCGGCGAAGATTATCGCCACCGGGTTGTGCATGGGTTTTGGTTTTGCCGGCGGCGTGTTCAGCCCGGCGTTGTTAATCGGCATCCTGTTCGGCGCCATCGTCGGGCACGGCGCCGAGGCGTTGTACGGCGGGTTGTATTCCGATTTGGGATTCTATGCGGTGTGCGGAATGGCCGCGGTTACCGGCCCGGTCATCGGCGCGCCGTTGGCGACCATCTTAATCGTGTTTGAACTCACCCACAATTATGAACTCACCGTGGCCGTGATGATTAGCGTTGCCTTTGCCAATTTGGTCGCCTGTCGTTTGTTTGGTCGCTCGTTGTTCGACCGCGAATTGGCGACGCGCGGTTTTGATTTGTCTGCCGGGCGCGACAAACTGCGGCTGTCGCAACGCAACATCAGCGCGCAACTCTCGGATGATTTTTTGCGCACAACAATCGGCGCGCCGTTGACGGAAATTAAACGCGCAATGCGCCGCGCCGAATGTTTCGAAGCGCATGTCGTCGACCAACACGGCGTTTATGTCGGCGTGCTGGCGTTGCCGCAACTGCTAAACGCCGAACAAGCCGGACAACAACATCTCGACCGCGCGCTAATCGATACCGATGCATTGCGCTTTGTCGATTCGATGTCGGTGTGGGCGGCGATGGAAGCGATGAAACAATTTGTCGGCATGAGCATCGCGGTGGTCGATGCGCGCGGACAGTTGCGCGGCGTGGTGCATGAATCGTCGCTGGTGGCGGCGTATCTGAAAATCACCCAACAATCACGCGCCGAAGAACACGCGCATTGACCGACTGGGTTACAATTTCGATTGTCGTTAACTTGCCGGCGAGCATTGCGGAAGTTAAGCGTTGTGGCAATTGTGAAAAGTTAATTGCAACGGTAGTGCGAGTTGTCGCAAGTTATCGAATAAGTTATTAAGTTACTTTTTAGTTAATTGTTTTTGATTGTTAAGTGTTTATTGTTTAATAACTTGATTGCTTAATGGTTTGATTACTTAATTATTTGACTGTTTGATTTCGCACTTAACAACCGACACTGATTTGGTGCCGTAAACTTATTCATCCACCCACCCCCAACCCACCCTCCAATGCCGACTGCACCGTTCAACTGGGACGACCCGTTTGATTTCGATTCGCAATTGACCGACGAAGAACGGGCGGTGCGAGACCAAACTCGAAAGTTTTGCGAGGCAAAGTTGATGCCCGGCATCGTCGACGCCTATCGCAACGAATCGTTTGACCCGGCATTGATGAAACAATTCGGGCAACTCGGCATGCTCGGCGCAACCTTGCCGCAACAATACGGCGGTGCGGCGTTAAATCATGTTTGCTACGGCTTGCTGGCGCGCGAAGTCGAACGCATCGACAGCGGCTATCGGTCATGCATGAGCGTGCAATCGTCGTTGGTGATGCATCCGATTTACGCCTACGGCAGCGAACAACAAAAGGCGCGCTATCTGCCGCCGCTGGCGCGCGGCGAATTAATCGGCTGCTTCGGCTTGACCGAACCGCAACACGGCTCGGACGCCGGCGCACTGCAAACCCGCGCAACCAAAACCGCGGACGGCTATCGAATCACCGGCGAAAAAACCTGGATTACCAACGCGCCGATTGCCGACATCGCAATCATCTGGGCGAAACTCGACGGCGTGATTTGCGGCTTCATCGTCGAAAGCGAATCCGACGGCTATGCAGCCACGGCGATTGAAGGCAAGATGAGTTTGCGCGCATCGCCCACCGGTTCGATTGCGCTGAACGACGTGTTGGTCGCCGAACAAAACCGCCTGCCCGATGCGCGCGGTTTGGGCGCGCCGTTTGGCTGTTTGAACAAGGCGCGCTTTGGCATCGCTTGGGGTGCGCTCGGCGCCGGCGAATTTTGCTGGCATGCGGCGCGCGAATATACCTTGGCGCGCAAACAATTCGGCAAACCGCTGGCCGCCAATCAACTCGTGCAAAAGAAACTCGCCGACATGCAAACCGAATTAAGCGTCGCCTTACAGGCGTGTTTGCGCGCGGCGCGATTGATGGATGAAGACCGCTGCGCAGTCGAAACCATCTCGCTGCTCAAGCGCAACAACTGCGGCAAAGCGCTGGACATCGCCCGCGCCGCGCGCGACATGCACGGCGCCAACGGCATCGCCGACCAATACCACGTCATCCGCCACCTCGCCAACTTGGAAACGGTCAACACCTATGAAGGCACGCACGACATTCACGCATTAATTCTCGGCCGCGCACAAACCGGCTTGGCGGCGTTTTAGTTTTGGGGTTGGTTTTGACTTTGCCGAATGGTTGACAAATAAATTGCTGTGCCCAATGCGTCCGTGAGTTAAAGTATAATCGCGCTTAGTCTTCATGGCCGCCAGCAACTGCAAACTGAAACTGTGAAATACGAAGAGTTGAAAATCAACCTTGCCTGACCAGTTTGTATGCGCACTTTGAGAGGAAACCATGAATTGTGAATATTGCGACTTGCCGTTGGAATTCGATGCCGATGATGACGACGATGCAATTTATTGCGGGCATTGTGGCGAGCGGCATATCTGTGCTGACGCAAATGCTTTGCGGGCTGAATTTTTGGGATTAGCGAATGATGATTGATGAAAACATAATCCACGGCGACAGCACCGTCACGGCCACTCTGCCGGCCGATTCGGTGGATTTGACCGTCACCTCGCCGCCGTATAATTTAGGGATGGAATACAGCGGCGACGGCAAAGATGATTTTCTCGAATACGACGATTATTTAGAATTCTCGCGCAAGTGGATGGCGAATGTATTGCTGTGGACTCGCACCACCGGACGACTCTGTTTGAATGTTGGCCTGGACAAAAACAAAGGCGGGAAACGGCCGGTATGCGCCGATTTAACTCAATGTGTAAAATGAAAACCGCTATGAAGTGGACTGACGCAATAATTGAAGTTTTGGAAAGGCATGGCGGTGCGGCCACGCTTAATGCACTGTATGCAGAAGTCCCTGATTTGGCTGCTGCAAGCAAGGCGGACGACATTGGGAAAATGGTTCGTTCCACCGTGGAATTGTTGAAAAACGGTCGCGGCAAAAATCCCAAAATACGGATTAAGCGCATCGGTTTGGGTTCATACGCTTTGTTGAATTACGAAGTGGACAACAATTTGTTTGACGCTATTGAACAGGATAAACTGCAAGAACAAACTTTTTCCGCTTTGCCGGAAAAGAAGTTGCACGGTCATCTGCAAGGAATGTTGGTTGAAATCGGCAACATGAAAAATTTTCAAACCTACACGCCCGACAAAAATGTTGTGTTAAACGGCAAAAAATTATCCGAGGTCGCATCGTTGGATTCGATTCCGCGATTTACATATGACGACCGGCTGGATTTGATTCGGCAGATTGATGTGGTGTGGTTTGAAAACGGTTATCCGGTTCAAACTTTTGATGTTGAGCATTCAACCAATTTCACGACGGCGCTTTTGCGAAGTTATCAGTTGAAATATTTCAAAACGAAGTGCTTTATGGTCGCCGACCAAAAGAAAGCGAATCTGTTTAAGAAACGGATTGCAACCAAACCGTTTGACGAAATTAAAGACGATGTGACCCTTGTGGAAAGCGCATATGTTTTTGAGTGGTATAAACAGATGATTGGTTTGCATAATTTGGAGCAGCAAACTCCATTTTTTGAAAAACCAACCCGCCGCTAATCAAATGGATTTCACAGCCGCGCAAAAAGCGGCAATTATGCGATGCGGAAACTACAAATGCGCGGTCTGCGGCCACGGCAAACCCGAAGGCGTGAAACTGCATATTGCCCACATCACACCCAAAGATGCGGGCGGGAAAGCGACCATCGCCAACGGGCAGATTCTTTGCTCGGCACACAACTTCAAAAAGAAAAACTACAACCAAACCGAAACCGCAAAGCAGTTATTTATTAATCTGCATAAACAAGCGGAAGCACTCGGCGATGAGGATTTGATGAAATTCGCCGAAGATGTTTTGGCGAATTACGAAAAACACGGAATCAACGGTCACATCGTTTGGAAACCGGGCAACAAATCATCCAAGCGTTAAGTTGACGCGGCGGCAAAATTTACAATGGAACAAGATAACTTGGCCCTTCTTTATTTGTAACTTTGCTTATTACTTTGCTTATTACTTTATTTGTTACTTTTACTTTTTATCGTTACTGTTACTTGCACTTTCCCTTAACGCACCTCATCAACTTAACCCCATGCCACTACACTTCACCCATCAAGAATTCACCACCCGCATCGACCGCGCATGCAAGCGCATGGCGGCGCGCGAATTGGACGGGATGTTGTTGTTCGCCCCGGAGAGTCATTATTATCTTTGCGGCTACGACACATTCGGTTTTGCGTTGTTTCAATGCATGATATTGACCGCAAACGGCGAACTGCATCTGTTGACGCGCGCGCCGGATTTGCGTCAAGCGCAACAAACCTCGACGCTGTCGGACCAACAAATCCACATCTGGCGCGACCATCAATCCGCCGACCCGCACGCCGAATTGGCGGCGTTGCTCGGCGAATTGCGCCTGCATAAAAAACGTCTCGGCATCGAAACCCAAACCGCCGGGCTGACCGCCTATCACGGCATGCGCGTGCATGATGCATTGGCCGGCAAAGCCGAATTAATCGAAGCGTCAACATTAATCGCCGACCTGCGCCGCGAAAAAAGCGAAGCGGAAATCGCCTGTTGCAAACGCGCCGCCGAATTGGCTGACGATGCACTCGATGCCGCGCTTGCAACCACCCGCGCCGACGCGTTTGAAGGCGACATTTTGGCGGCAATGCAATCCGCGGTGTTTGTCGGCGACGGCGATTATCCGGCAAATGAATTCATCATCGGCTCGGGCGAAGCGGCGTTGTTGTGCCGCTATCAATCCGGACGCCGCCGATTAAACGCGCGCGACCAATTGACGCTGGAATGGGCCGGCGCCTATCGCCATTATCACGCCGCAATGATGCGCACATTAATCATCGGCGAAGCTTCCCCGCAACAACGCAACATGCACGCCGCCGCGCACGACGCCTTGCTCGCCTGCGAAGCCGCGATTCGCCCCGGCGCGCCGATGGGCGACGTATTCACCGCCCACGCCGAAACCCTCGACGCCCACGGCTTCGCACACGCCCGCTTAAACGCCTGCGGCTACGCAATGAGCGCGCTGTTCGCGCCGTGCTGGATGGACCCGCCGATGTTTTACCGCGACAACCCGCAACCCATGGCGGTCAACAACGTATTTTTCATCCACATCATCCTCATGGATTCACGCGCCAACCTGGCAATGTGCTGGGGACATTCGATAATTGTGCGCGAACACGGCGCCGAGCGGCTGAGCCGGCATTCGTTGGGGTTGGTGGAGTGTTGAGCCGCGATTGAGGCGCGGCTGCGAAGTTAATCGGCGGTGAACTTGTCGGCGAAAATCGAACGATAGCCAAACAACGCCGCCGCGCCGCCGGTGTGGATGAAGACAACATCTTCGTCCTTGTCGAATTCGCCGCGGCGCACCATGTCGATTAAGCCGGCCATGCCTTTGCCCGAATACACCGGGTCGAGCAGGATGCCTTCGAGTTGCGCGAGCAACTTCACCGCTTCGATCATGCCGTCGGTCGGCAAGCCGTAGCCGGCGCCGACATAATCGCAATTGGCGCGCACCGCATCGCGTGGCGGCGGCGGGGTGTCGAGGTGGGTTGCGGTGGCGCACGCCAACTCGAACACTTTTTGTTCCTGCGCTTCGCGCGCCAAGCGCACGCCGACGCCGAGGATTGCAAACGGATTGTCGAGCGCGCGGTTGCCGGCGACCAAGCCGGCTTGCGTGCCGGCGCTGCCGGTTGCATGCACGACCGTGCGCAGGGTTAAATTTTGTTGTTTGGCTTGTTGCGCCAATTCCAACGCGCAGTGGGCGTAGCCGAGCGCGCCGATCGGGTTGGAGCCGCCGCCGGGAATCAAATACGGTCGCGCGCCGACGGCGCGCAATTGTTCGGCAAGCGTTGCCATCGCCGCGTCCATGTCCTCATCCTTGCGATGATGATGTTGGCGCGCGCCGAGCAACTCGGTCAACAGCACATTGCCGGACGCTTGATAATCATCGTCCGGGTCATCGACGCGATGTTCATACAACACTTCGCAACGCATGCCGGCCAACGCCGCGGCTGCGGCGGTTTGGCGCACATGATTGGATTGCACCGCGCCGTGGGTGATGAGCGTGTCGGCGTTTTGTTGGCGCGCTTCGCCGAGCAGGTATTCCAACTTGCGCGCCTTGTTGCCGCCGGTCGCCAAACCGGTGCAGTCGTCGCGCTTTATCCACAACCGCGCGCCGCCCAAATGCGCGGTTAAATTTTCCAGCGGCTCGAGCGGCGTCGGCAAATGCGCGCAGGCAAAACGCGGCGCGCGCGCCAAGGCCTCGCTGAGCGGCTGCGCGGTGAATTGAATCGAATTCGACATTGACAATAAACGGCGCGCGATGCGCGATGCATTGGAAGTATCGTTGGGCGCATCGTAACACGCGGCGACGCGCGGCGCGCATCATGCATCATACAAACGCGCTACAATGTGCGCAGTTGACCGATGGCGAGGTGCAAAATGTTTTGGTTGCTGCTGGGTATGACGCTGTTTTTTGGCGTGCATTTAATTCCGACTCTGCCGACAAAACGCGCGGCGTTGATTGCGTGGTTGGGCGAGCGGCGGTATAAGGCGACGTTTTCGATTTTTGCGTTTGTCGGCTTGGCGCTGATGATTAAAGGCATGGGCGCGGCCGCACCGACGGCGTTTTGGCAGCCGGCGGCGGCAACGCGCTTTGCGCCGATGGTGTTAATGTTGCCGGCGTTGGTGTTGTTGGTCGCATCGCAGTTGCCGTGCCACATCAAACAGATCGCGCGCCATCCGATGTCGCTCGGCATTTTATTGTGGTCGCTCGGGCATTTGGCCGCCAACGGTGAAACGCCGGTGGCGCTGTTTTTTGCCGGCTTCGCCGCGTATGCATTGTTCGATTTAAGCCGCAATCGCCCGCTTGCCCCCGGCAAATCACCGTCACTCAAAATGGATGCACTCGCCGTCGGCGTCGGCATACTTGCGTATTGGTTGCTGGTGATGTTGCATGAAAAATTATTCGGCGTGCCCGCAATTGTTTGGCATTAACCCCAATCCAATTTAACGCCGATGCTATTTGCGCATTGATTGCAGCGCGCAAAATAAACCGCCGACGCGCATCGATGCCTTGTCATTGACCGGCGATTAACCGCCAACCGATTAACCGCACACGCGCCGCCGCCAAACGCAAAAAACCCGGCGGCAAAACGCACCGCCGGGTTTGCACAACACAACGCCGTAGTCGCCGCAGTGGAAGTTACTTCGGCTGCGCAACCACGCGCAAATACGGCTTGAGCGTTTTCCAGCCTTTTGGGTATTTCTCCTTGGCTTGCTCGTCGGAAACCGCCGGGACGATAATCACATCATCGCCGTTTTTCCAATTCACCGGAGTCGCGACTTGATGTTTGGCGGTCAGTTGCATCGAATCCAACACGCGCAAAATCTCATCGAAGTTGCGCCCGGTGGTCATCGGATAAGTCATCATCAATTTGATGTTCTTATCGGGGCCGATGATATACACGGTGCGCACGGTCGCATTGGTCATTGCGGTGCGCTCTGAAGCGTTGCCGGTTTCATCGGCCGGGAACATGTTGTAGATTTTGGCGACGCCCAAATCGGGGTCGCCAATCATCGGGAAGTTAACCGCGCAGCCTTGAGTTTCCTCAATGTCGCGCGCCCAACCGGAATGATCGTCGACCGAATCGACGCTGAGCCCAATGACCTTGCAATTGCGCTTGGCAAACTCGGGCGCAAGTTTGGCGACATACCCCAATTCGGTGGTGCATACCGGCGTGTAATCTTTGGGGTGTGAAAACAAAATCGCCCAGCCGTCGCCCAGCCAATCGTGAAAATCAATCTCACCTTGGGTGGTTTGAGCACGGAAGTTTGGCGCTTGGTCGTTGATTCTGAGAGACATGGATGTATCCTCCTCGCCGCGGACGGCGATGCCATTTCAACATCAAAAATGCGCCTCGTGCGACCGACGTTAATCGCCGGTCACTTCAATGACCGCATCGCGCACAATCTCGACAATCTCATCGAGAACCGCCCGCTCGGTGGTGAGCGGCGGCGCAATGCAAATCAATTCGCTGCGCACACGCGTATACAACCCCCGTTGCATCAGCGCCTTGGTCAACTTGGCGCCGAGTGTGTAATCGGCATCGTACCACTTTTTGCTTGCCTTGTCGGCGACCACTTCAACGCCGCACATCATCCCCTGCCCGCGCACATTGCCGACATGCGCAAGGTCGTCGAGTTCGGCGTGCAGACGCGCCAGCAGATGCGCGCCTTTGTCGGCGGCTTGTTCGGGCAGATTTTCGTTTTCGATGATGTCGAGCGTCGCCAGCGCAACCGCGCATGAAGTCGGATGACCGCTGTAGGTGTAGGCGTGCATCCACGGCGTGTTGCGCGCGGTCAGCGTCTCGGCGATTTCATCGCGCATGCCGATGCCGCCGAGCGGCACTGCGCCCGAGGTGATTGATTTGGCGAACTGCATTAAATCCGGCTCGATGCCGTAATGCTGCAGCCCGAACATTTTGCCGGTGCGCCCGAAGCCGGTGATGACTTCATCGGACACCAACAGCACTTCGTATTGATCGCAAATCTCGCGAATACGCGCGAAATAATCCGGCTGCGGCACAATCACGCCGCCGGCGCCCTGCACCGGCTCGGCGATGAACATCGCCACCGTGTCGGCGCCTTGTTTTAAGATTTCCTTTTCCAATTCATTGGCGGCGGCAACGCCCTGCGATTGTCCGTCGCTCGGCATCGGATAATGATACGGGTCGGGCGAAGGGATGTGGCTGAAGCCGGGAATCAACGGCGCAAACTCGGACCAATAACCGCTGATGCCGGTGGCGCACATCGCACCGAAGGTCACGCCGTGATACCCCCATTGCCGACCGATGACCTTCACTTTATCCGGCTTGCCTTTGGTTTTCCAATAACTGCGCGCCAGTTTGATGTTGCTGTCGGTGGATTCGCCGCCGCCGCAGGTGAAGTAAAAATGATTGATGCCGGGATAGGCGAGGCCGGCCAGCCGTTCGGCCAATTCAATCGCCGGACGATTCGAACCGCCGGCATAACTCGAACTAAACGCCAACTCGCGCATTTGTTTTTCGGCGGCGGTCGCCAATTCGATTCGCCCGTGCCCGGCGCTGACATTCCACAAACACGACAAGCCGTCGATAAAGCGGTTGCCGTCGGCGTCGAATAAATACGAACCTTCGCCGCGCACCCAAACGCGCCCGGCGGCGTGCCCGGCGCTGTGGTGCAGCGGATGAATTAAATGTTGGTGATCTTTGGCAAGCAGCGTTGCATTTTCAGATGTCGCGTTCATTTTTTCCTCAGTCGGTGGTAAACAATGTTAAGCGCGCCCATTATGTACGCCGTTGCGTCCATTTATCAAGTATATTTATCGGCGCAGTTAATTTGGTCATCGGATGCAATCGCCATGCCCGCCGCGCAGCACAATCCGCCGTCGTTTGTCGAGGTGTGCGATGTGCGCGCCATCGGTGCGCCGACTTCGTGCGCACACGCGAATTGGTCGCCGACATCGGCGGCGGTTATGTGATGGATAATTATGAATTTGTGTTGTGTGCGGTTAAATAATTTTTGTTTTTGTGAGTTACGAATTTGTATTTGTATTTATATGAATTGATACTTGCACTTGCATTCGAATTTACTTTCGCATTCGCACTTACACTGTCACTGTTACTGCTACTTGCACTTCACTTGCGCATCTGCACTTCATCCAACCATTCGCGCAAACTTGACCGTTTATGTTCGACAAGTTGTTGGTTAAGATGCGCGATGATTTGCTCAATCAATCGCGCGCCTTGATAAATAAACCCGGTGTAAATCTGCACCAACTCAGCGCCGGCGCGAAATTTATCCTCGGCGGATTGCGGCGAGTCGATGCCGCCGGCGCCGATAATCGGAATCTCGCCCTGCAGATTCGCAAACAACCGCGCAATCGTTGCCGTCGATAACGCCGCCAACGGCGCGCCGCTCAAGCCGCCCGGCTGTGCGGCGTGGCGATGACCATCGACCGCCTTGCGCGACAACGTGGTGTTGGTCGCAATCAATCCGTCGATGCGATGTTTGCGCGCAAGGTGGGCTACGCTATCTACCGCATCGGCGGTTAACTCCGGCGAGAGTTTAATCGCCAACGGCGTGCGGCTTCCGCTTGCGTCTGCCAATTGTTCGCGCTTGGCGCAAATCGCGCGCAACAATGCATCCAACGCATCGCCTTGCTGCAGTTTGCGCAGGTTGTGCGTGTTCGGCGACGAAACATTAATCGCAACATAATCGGCGCGCGCATGCACCGCCTCGAGACACGCGCAATAATCCTCATGCGCGCGCGCCAACGGAGTCGCCGCGTTTTTGCCGATGTTGACGCCGATGATGATTCGCTTATCGATGCGCGCAAGGTGTTGCACAAACCGCGTCACGCCGCCGCTGTTAAATCCCATTCGATTAATAATCGCGCGATGTTCGCGCAACCGAAACAATCGCGGCTTGGGATTGCCCGGCTGCGCAAGCGGCGTCACCGTGCCGAGTTCAAGCCAACCAAAACCCAACGCATGCAATGCATTGCCGGCGCTTGCGTCTTTATCGAACCCGGCCGCCAACCCGACCGGATTGGGAAACGCAATGCCCATCACCCGATGCGGCAAACGCCGGTCACTGCCGCGCCAATTGGCGCGCGCAATGCATAACGGTCGCGCGCGCGATGCAATCGTCAACGCATCGAGCGCCAACCGATGCGCGCGCTCCGGGTCGGCGGCAAACAACATCCTGCGTAAAGCGGTTTCCAACATTGGCGATGGAATTAAGTTAATGAGTGATTGGATTTAATCAATGCAAAGCAATTCGAAGCAATTCGAAATAATTCACAACAATTCGAATCAACGCGGATTGATGTGCGTGATGATGTGTGACGGTATGTGACAATGTGTGGCGATGTATGACAATGTATAACGATGCACTTGCCGTATGAATTGACGCGCACGACCATTCGTAAATGATTTAATTGGCTTGATTGGTTGGATAAGTTTAATTGCCTGGACAGTGTTGTGACAGTGTGTTGCGCATGCGCGATTAAAACTGTTCATCCGCCTGCAACCGCCGCCATTTGCCGGCGTGCAACGCACCGAGCGTGACCGCACCGATGCGCACCCGCAACAATCGCACGACGCGCAACTCGACCAATTCGCACATGCGGCGAATCTGTCGCTTGCGTCCTTCGGTCAAGGTGATGCGCAACAACGCCGGTTGCGCCGTCGGTTTTTTTAACGGCTCGACCTTGGCGCGACGCAACGCTCGACCGTCCAACCAAAGCCCGTCGCCAAGTTGCGCGATTTTGTCCGCGCTTAACGCGCCGACCACCCAAACCAAATATTCCTTTTCGATGCGACTTTGCGCATCAATCAATTGCCGCGCAATGCGTCCGTCTTGGGTATACACCAACAAGCCGAGCGAATCGATGTCCAATCGCCCGGCCGGCGCCAGCCCGCGCAACGTCGGCGTTTCATCAAAACGATGTTGGCGATTGGCGCGGGTAATCAGCGACAACGCGCTTTGATGTCCGTCCTCCGGCGTGCCGCTGACATAACCGCGCGGTTTGTTAACCAATATGGTTGCCAATTGTTGTTGCGCGCGCAACGCGCTTTCGACCAATTCGATTCGCTGAGTGCGGTCGATGCGCACGCCCAATTGATTCTGCACCTTGCCGTCGACCAACACTTGCCCGCGTTCAATCAAACGGTCGGCTTCACGCCGCGAACAAATGCCGCGTTCGGCCATCACTTTGGAAAGGCGCGGCAACGCTTCGGGCGATGTTGATGCGGTCGATGTCGGTGCAGTCACTGTCGATGCGGTCGAGTTGCGGCCGGTCAATCGTCATCGGCGCGCAAGGTGCGCGCGTTTTCGGCAAGCATTGCGGCCAAGCCGATGTAGTTTTGCGGCGTCAACGCCAATAATTGACGCCGCGCCGATTCGGGCAATTCCAATTGGCGGATGAATGCATGCAGCGCATCGGCATCGACGCGCGCGCCGCGGGTTAATTTTTTTAATTGTTCATATGGCGCCGCGACGCCGTGGCGGCGCATCACGGTTTGTATCGCTTCGCCGAGCACTTCCCAATGTTGCGCCAAATCGGCATCGATGCGCGCGGTGTTGAGTTGAATTTTATCCAAGCCGCGCATGCATGATTGCATCGCCACCGACGCATGCCCGACGGCGACGCCGAGATTGCGCAATACGGTCGAATCGCTCAAATCGCGTTGCCAGCGGCTTATCGGCAACTTGGCGGCAAAATGCCCGAGCAATGCATTGGCGAGGCCGAGATTGCCTTCGGCGTTTTCAAAATCAATCGGGTTAATTTTATGCGGCATCGCGCTCGAGCCGACTTCGTTGGGGTCGGCGCGCTGCGAAAAATAACCGAGCGCAACATAGCCCCACACATCGCGGCTGAAATCCAACAACACGCCGTTGGCGCGAAACAAAATCTGACACCATTCCACCAACCAATCATGCGGCTCGATTTGCGTGGTCAACGGCTGATGGATTAACTCGAATGAATGCACAAACGATTCGGTGATGGCGCGCCAATCCAGTGTTGGATACGCCGCGCAATGCGCGTTAAAGTTGCCCGAGGCGCCGTTGAATTTGGCGAACATTTGTTGCGCATCGAGTTGCGCGCCAACGCGATGCAATCGATGCGCGACATTGGCGAATTCCTTGCCGACGGTGGTTGGGCTGGCCGGTTGTCCGTGGGTGCGCGCCAACATCGGTTGGTCGGCGTGTTGTTCGGCGAGCGCATCGATGCGCGACAATAAATCGCGCAGTTGCGGGGCGATGATTTGTTCGCTTGCGCGTTTGACGCAAAGCGCACAGGCAAGATTGTTGATGTCTTCGGAGGTGCAGGCAAAATGCACAAACTCGGCGACTTCGCGCAATTGCGGCGGCGCATCCGCGCCGGTGATTCGCTCCTTGATAAAATATTCGACCGCCTTAACATCATGATTGACACGCGCCTCGATTGCCTTGACGCGTCGCGCATGCTCCGCCGAAAAATCGCGGTGCAACGCGCATAAAAAATCCCGTTCGACTTGGCTAAGCGCGCGCGCTTCGACAAGGTCGGGCAATTGACAAAGATGAATCAACCACGCGACTTCGACTTCGATGCGCGCGCGAATCGTCGCAAACTCGCTGAACTGCGCGCCAAGCGGCGCGGTTTTTTGCAGATAACGGCCGTCCAGCGGGGAAAGCGCGGTGAGTTCATCCAACGCAAGCGAATCATTTGCCACGGGCGCAACCTAAGTGATGCCTATCGATTCGCATCATAACACGCGCGCGGCGTAAACAACCGCGCGGGGTTTATCGCAATCGATTAATGAACGTACATCCATGAAGATGATATCGAATGAAATTAAATGAAAACCAATAAAACCGATTTCGGCGAAGTGCATTAATTATGAATTGTGAATTACGAATTATCAATTATCAATTATCAATTATGCGCCGCGCGAATCACGCCGCCGCCCAAACACACTTCGCCGCAATACAACACCAACGATTGCCCCGGCGCCGGCGCGCGTTGCGCTTCGGCAAACTCGATGCGCGCGGCGGTGCGATTTAATTCGGTGATGACGCAGGGTTGTTCGGCTTGGCGATAGCGGGTTTGCGCGGTGTACTCGACGCCGATGCGCGCGGCGTCGGCAATCCAATGCGGATGGTCAATCAGCACAACACGTTTGTTGAGCGCTTTATTGTCGTGGCCCTGCACGACATAAACGATGTTGCGCGCCGTGTCCTTGTCGGTGACATACCAAGCGTCGCCGGCGCCGCCGATGTCCAGCAGGCGGCGTTGCCCGATGGTGTAATGAAACGCGCCGCAATGTTGGCCGAGGGTTTTGCCATCGAGGGTTTTAATCGCGCCCTTTTGCGCCGGCAAAAATCGCGCAAGGAATTCATCGAATCTCCGTTCGCCGATGAAGCACAGCCCGGTGCTGTCTTTTTTATTATGCACCGCCAAATTTAATTGACGCGCCATCGCGCGCACTTCATTTTTTTGCATCGCGCCAAGCGGAAACGCGGCGCGCGACAATGCGGTTTGATCCAAGGTGTGCAGAAAATAACTTTGATCCTTGTTGCGGTCGAGACCTTTGAGCAACAGGCAATGATTGCCGTCTCGCGCAATGCGCGCGTAATGTCCGGTGGCGATGCGCGCCGCGCCTTGTGCGCCGGCCCATTCCAAAAATTCCTTGAACTTAATTTCCTTGTTGCACAGCACATCCGGGTTCGGCGTTCGACCGTTGCGGTATTCGCTTAAAAAAACGCGAAACACGCGCTCCCAATATTCATGCGAGAAGTTAATCGTGCGCAATTCGATGCCGAGTTGTTTGCACACCCGTTCGGCGTCAGCCAAATCCTCGGCCGCCGCGCAATATTGCGGGTCGTCATCCTCCTCCCAGTTTTTCATAAACAAGCCGGTCACCCGCTTGCCGGCATCGAGCAGTTGGGCGGCGGCGACCGATGAATCAACGCCGCCCGACATGCCGACCACGATGCGTTCGCTCACTTATTCGTTGCGCGTTTCGGTTTCTTCGAATTCATCCGGTGAAGTGTCAATCAATGAGGTCAACGGCGAAACTTCGCTCCACTCTGCGGTGTTTTGTATCGCCGGCAAATGCCCGTTCGGTTGAAACCATGAATCCACGGCGTACGGCACGCCGCTTTGTTTGTCGCGCACTTGCCCGGCCCAATGTTGGTCGAACCACGAGCGTCGATACGCCGCTTCGATAACTTCGTGATGCGACAACAATCCGCGTTTGGCAAACAGATTTAAATACGCGGTGGTGTTGACCGCCTCGTCTATGCAATCCAGTTGCCCGGGGAAAAATTTCGAATGGTCGTTGGTCGACGGCAAATCAAGCGCAACGTCTTTATGAGTCGGCGTGTGCCGGCCGACGATGACTTCCATCCAGCCGATGGCGTTGCGGATTTGGTTGCGCTCTTGATGCGGCGTTTCGGCCGGCGGCACAAACCAATCGGCGATGCTGCGCCATTCGGCTTCGCTCAATCGAACGCGCACGACCTTTTTGCAGCCGAAGTCATAACACACCGGAATCGAATCCAGCGACACCACCCCGGACGACGGCAACTGCGGCGCCGCCTGCACTTGGCTTGCGCCCAACCCAACGGCGCAAAACGCCACCAATAATTTGGAAGTAAATTTGGAAGTAAACGTAAACGGTTTCATTGGAAGAATATAAAGAGTGACGGTAAACAGTTCGGCAAATGATGCCCGCAACAATCGCACGACAATGCCATCGCTGACGGCGCGATTATACCCTTAATTTAATGCATCGCCAACGTTATTTGGTCGGTTGCTTTTGCCTGCGCTTGTGCCGTGTCTGTACTTGTACTTGCAACTTGACACTTGGTATTCGCACTTGGCACTTACACTCGGCACTTGCACTGTTACTTGTCATCCCGCGTGGCGTCGTCCGCATCATCCGGCGTCCAAGCATCCGGCAACGTGATGCCGTCGCCAAAAAACCACGCCTCCATTTGCGCGGCGAGATAACGTTTGTGTTCGGCGTTGAGCGGGTTGAGTTGATACTCATTAATTAATATCGTCTGCTGTTGCAACCATTCGCGCCACGCCGGTTTGGAAACGTTGTCATAAATACGCCGCCCAAGTTCGCCGGGCCACGGCGGCGCATCCAGCCCTTCGGCTTCGCCTTGCAATTTAACGCAGTGCACTTTTCGGCTCATCGGCGCATTGTAGTTTAATTTTGCGTCATTAATGCACGCGAGTCGCGCGATTGACTGTGCGATTAATTATGCGATTAATTGTGCGATTGACTGTGCGATGGAGTGCGCGATTAATTGCGCGACTAATGCCGCACCTCATCCAACAATCGATGCACCGCACGCGGCAAGCCGATGGTCGGCGGCGACGCCGGGTTATACCAACATTGTTGCGCATCATTTGCGCGCCGCGCAATGCGCAAGGCGCGCGCCGGCAACGGCACGATATCCAAATCAAAATGCGTAAACGAATGGCGCAATATCGGTTGCGGTTTGCCGACTTTGATGCTCACGCCGAATTGCCGCCGACACCAAGTTTCAATCGCATCGAGTCGCGCGGCGTCGATTACATTAACTTTATTAACCGCATTACTCTCATTAATTTTATTAATGGCATTAACGTCATTGACATCATTAACATCATCGCCGCTGCCATCATCACCATTAATCGCATACTCCGGCAACGACCACAACCCGCCCCACACGCCGCGCGGCGGACGTTTAATTAACAACAACTCGGCGCGACGATTTTTCACCAACAACATCACCGCCGATTTGGTCGGGCGCGCGCGTTTCATCTTGCGGCGCGGATAATCATCGACGCGCGACAAGGCAAACGCGCGGCAATCGGCGACCAACGGACAACGCGCGCATTGCGGCTTGGCGCGCACGCACAACATCGCGCCCAAATCCATCATCGCTTGGGTGTAATCGGCGATGCGCTGATGCGGGGTGAGTTGTTCGGCGAGTTGCCACAAACGTTTTTCACCGTCGGGCGAATCGACCGCCGCCGCCAATGCAAAATATCGCGCCAACACGCGCTTAACATTGCCGTCCAAAATCGCGCGCGGTTGCCCGTAGGCAAACGCCAATATCGCCGCGGCGGTCGACCGCCCGATGCCGGGCAGGGCGACGGCGGCGTCGAATTGTTTGGGGAATCTGCCGTTGTGATGCGCGACGATTTTTTGCGCCGCCTTGCGCAAATTGCGCGCGCGCGCATAATAACCAAGCCCCGACCAATAATGCAGCAATTCATCTTCGTCGCTTATCGCCAACGCCGCGATGGTTCGCCATCGCCCGATGAATTTGCGATAATAGGGAATCACCGTATCGACGCGCGTTTGTTGCAGCATCACTTCCGCCACCCAGATGCGATACGGCGTGCGGCGTTTTTGCCACGGCAAATTGGTGCGCCCATGCCGCGCATGCCAACGCAACAACCGCGCAACAAATCGCGCGCATTCAGCCGCCGGCAACTTCCGATTTTGTGCAACGCGCGTCATCGACGTCATCATACCGCAATGATAATGGCAATAAAATAACGGCGGCAAAACCGCCGGCAAAATTCGATGCGATGCGGTTTTGTTTTTATATTTTGTTTTATTTTATTTTGTCTTGTCACTTAGTTTTATTTTCATTTTTACTTGCACTGTTATTTTTTTATTTTTGTTTTGTTTTTGTTTTGTTTTTGTTTTACTTTGCACTGTCACTTGTCACTCGTTACTGTTACTTTGTTACTGTTACTTTCACCAACACTTTGCCGTCATCAACATAATCATCACCAACAATATCACCATGCCCAACCACTCCCCCCCGCGCAACCGCACGCACCGCTGTTTGATTGCCGCTGTATGCGCAACCTTCATCACAACCGCGTCGTTTGCGACCGCCGACACCGTCAAAAAATCCGCCATCGCCCAATTCGGCGAACCGCTGTACGCAGACGGCTTCGCGCATTTTCCGTATGCCGACCCCAACGCCAAAAAAGGCGGGCGGATTGTGCTCGGTGCATTCGGTTCATTCGATACGCTTAACTTTTATGTGTTGAAGGGCGATTGGCCCGGCTCCATCGGCTTGGCTTATGATGCGTTGATGACCGGCTCAGCCGATGAGTTGGACGGTTTATACGGCTTAATCGCCGAGACGGTCGAATACCCGGCGGATAAAAGTTGGGCGATTTTTAACTTGCGCGAATCGGCGGTGTATCACGACGGTGCGCCGATTGTCGCCGATGATTTTGTGTTTGCGTTGAACACCATTAAAGAACACGGTCGACCGTTCATTCAAGCGTTCTATCAGGAAATCGAATCCGCCGAAGCGTTGTCGCCCAAACGGGTTAAGTTCACCTTCGCCACGCGCAACGATTCCAAGCCGATGATTAACGCCGCCGGGATGTATCCGTTGCCGGTGCATTATTGGCAAGATAAAGATGTCACTGCGGCCACGCTCGATGCACCTTTATCCAGCGGCCCGTATCGGGTTGCCGATGTCGATGCCGGGCGGGCGATTGTTTATAAACGAGTTGCCGATTATTGGGCGGCAGATTTACCTGTCAAAGTCGGCATCAACAACATCGATGAAATTCGCTATGAATATTATCGCGACCCGACCGTCGAGTTCGAAGCGTTCAAAGCCGGCGAGATTGATTTTCGGCAGGAGCCGAGCGCAAAACGCTGGGCTGGCGAATATGATTTTGGCGCGGTCGATGCCGGGCAAGTCGTCGTGCAAAGCGTGGCGAATAAAAGCCCGCGCGGCATGGGCGGTTATTTTTTCAATTTGCGCCGCGAAAAATTTAACGATGTGCGCGTGCGCGAAGCGTTGGTGTTGCTGTACGACTTCGAGGCCATCCAGCGCACCTTGCTGTACGGAAAATATCGCCGCATCAACAGTTATTTTCCCGGCTCGGAATACGCCGCACAAGGCGCACCCACCGCCGCCGAACGCGCATTGTTGTCGCCGCTATCCGCGCAACTGCCGCCGGGCGCACTCGAGCGCGAATTCATCGCGCCGAAAACCGACGGCAGCGGGCGCGACCGCCGCAATCGCCGCCGCGCATTGCAATTGTTTAACCAAGCCGGCTATGAATTGCGCGACGGCAAATTGATGTCGGCGCAAAACGGCGCGCAATTTTCATTGGAGTTGATGACCGCCTATCCGGAATCACAGCGGCTTGCGCAGCCGTACATCGAGGCGATGAAAAAATTCGGCATCGCTGCATCGATTCGCCTGGTCGATTCATCGCAATGGCGGGTGCGCATCGATGATTCGGATTTCGATTTATGGGTCGGCGCGCTCAACTTCTTTCCGCCGCCCGGCGTCGAGTTGCGCAACTATTTCGGCGCCAAAGCCGCCGATGTGCGCGGCAGCGCCAATTCCGCCGGCATTAAAAATCCGGCGGTCGATGCATTGATTGAAGACATCGTCGCGGCGCGCGAATTGACGACGCTGCAAACCGCAACCCGCGCACTCGACCGCGTGTTGTTGTGGAATTATTACGCGGTGCCAACCTATTACAAGGACCAAGCGTGGATTGCATTTTGGAATCGCTTCGCTTATCCGTCGCGCCGCCCGGTATACAATTTGGGATTCCCCGGCACTTGGTGGATTGACCCCAACAAAGACGCGCAACTCGCGCGATGATTTTGACAACGACGAAATCATAACGGCGCGGCGACAACATCTCGACAATGGCATCTCGACAACGGCGCGACAACGGCTGCACCTGACAACGCATTACGACAACAACATTGCGCATCACAGTGGCTCGACGCATCGCGCGTTGGTTTAATTTGTCGCGGCGCGCACTGTTATTAATATTAATGACTCCAACGCTTATTTATGTTTGCGTATCTCATCCGCCGACTGCTGTTGATGATTCCAACCTTGTTTGGAATCATGCTGATTAACTTCGCGGTCGTGCAGTTTGCGCCCGGCGGCCCGGTCGAACAACTCATCGCCGAACTGCAAGGCCAAGCGGTGGCCGCCACCGCGCGATTTGCCGGCGCCGGCGGCGATGTGCAAGGCGGCGCGCAAGCGTCCGATTCAGCCGGCGCCGCCGGCAATGCGGTCACCGGCAATTATCGCGGCGCGCAAGGATTGCGTCCGGAGATTATCGCCAAGATAGAAAAACAATTCGGCTTCGATAAACCGGCGCATGAACGATTCATTAATATGTTGTGGTCGTATTTGCGTTTTGATTTTGGCGAAAGTTATTTCCAAAACAAACGCGTCACCGAATTACTTATCGAAAAAATGCCGGTGTCGATTTCACTCGGGTTGTGGACAACCTTGATTGTTTATTTGGCGTCGATACCGCTCGGCGTGCGCAAGGCGGTGCGCGATGATTCGGCGTTCGATGCATGGTCAAGCGCGGTGATTGTCGCCGGCTACGCGATTCCGAGTTTTTTGTTTGCGGTGTTGTTAATCGTGCTGTTTTCCGGCGGGCGTTATTTTGATTTGTTTCCGTTGCGCGGCTTAACCTCGGACAACTGGGACGAATTGGTTTGGTGGCGGCAACTCATCGATTATTTTTGGCACATCACCTTGCCGGTGTTGTCGATGGTCATCGGCGGCTTTGCCGGGTTGACGATGCTCACCAAAAATTCCTTCCTCGACCAAATCAAACTGCAATATGTGCAAACCGCGCGCGCCAAAGGCTTGTCGGAAAACCGCGTGCTGTACGGTCACGTATTTCGCAACGCAATGCTCATCGTCATCGCCGGCTTTCCGGCGATGTTCATCGGCATTTTATTCACCGGTGCGCTGTTGATTGAAGTCATCTTTTCGCTCGATGGGCTTGGGCTGCTCGGCTATGAAGCCGCGCTCAACCGCGATTATCCGGTGATGTTTGCGATTTTATATCTGTTCACTTTAATTGGAATGCTGATGCAGTTGGTGCGCGATGTCGTCTATACATTGGTCGACCCGCGCATCGATTTCGAATCGCGCGGCGGATGAACGCGCACATCGACCGCGCGCAAGCCGCGCCGCAAAAATGGTTTGGCGCGACGTTGTCGCCGCCGGCTTCGCGACGCTTGCGCAACTTCACGCGCAACCGGCGCGGCGTTTGGTCGCTGCGAATTTTTTTGTTGTTGTTTGTGTTGTCGCTGTTTTCCGAATGGGTCGCCAACGACAAGCCGTGGTTGCTGCACTATCGCGGCGATTGGTATGCGCCGGTGTTGGTCGATTACACCGAATCACAATTCGGCGGCGAGTTTGATTCGCTCGCCGATTATCGCGACCCGTATTTGCGCGAATTAATTGAACGCGACGGTTGGATGTTATGGCCGCCGATTCCATTTGCGCACGACACGATTGATTATGAATTGCCAACGCCGGCGCCGACGCCGCCATCGACGCGCCATTATCTCGGCACCGACGACCAAGCGCGCGATGTGTTGGCGCGGGTGTTGTACGGCTTTCGCATCTCGATTTTATTCGGGCTGGCGTTGACGTTGCTAAGTTCGATTATCGGCGTCGCGGCCGGGGCGGTGCAGGGTTATTTTGGCGGGCTGTGCGATTTGTTGATGCAGCGGTTTATTGAAATCTGGGAAGGCTTGCCGGCGTTGTATTTATTAATCATCATGGCCGCGGTCATCGTGCCGGGGTTTTTTAGTTTGCTGATTTTGATGTTGTTGTTTTCATGGACCGGATTGGTCGCCGTGGTGCGCGCCGAATTTTTGCGCGCGCGCAATTTGGAATATGTACGCGCCGCGCGCGCGCTCGGCGTATCCGACACCTCGATTATGTTTCGCCACATCCTGCCGAATGCAATGGTCGCCACCTTAACCTTCATGCCGTTCATCTTAAGCGGCTCGGTGACCACCTTAACCGGCTTGGATTTTCTCGGCTTTGGCTTGCCGGTCGGTTCGCCGTCGCTCGGCGAATTGTTAAGTCAAGGCAAAAACAATCTGCAGGCGCCGTGGCTCGGCGTCACCGGCTTTTTGGTGATTGCCGTGATGTTGTCGCTGTTGGTATTCATCGGCGAAGCGGTGCGCGATGCCTTCGACCCGCGCAAACAACCGGGCGCAGGGCAATGACCGCCAACCAACAACACGCGCCGCTGGTTGTGCGCAACTTATGCATCGGCTTCGCCGCCGAACCGCTTGCGCATGAAGTGCAAGAGCAAGAGCAAGTGCAATCGCAAGTGCAGACATCGGCGCCAACGCAACGACGACAGTGGCGATGGCGGCAACGACCGCAACAAATAAAACCACAACCCCATAAGGCGCGGATTATTAATGTCGTCGACCAATTGAACTTCGAGTTACACGCCGGCGAGACGCTTGCATTGGTCGGCGAATCCGGCGCCGGCAAATCGTTGACCGCGCACGCGATTTTGCGATTGTTGCCGAGCAATGCGCATCTCGAAGGCGCGATGCATTATCGCGGCGTCGATATGGTGCGCGCCGATATCGATACCTTGCGGCGCATTCGCGGCAACAACATCTCGATGATTTTTCAGGAACCGATGAGCGCGCTTAACCCGCTGCACAGCGTCGAAAAACAAATCGGCGAATCGCTGCAAATTCATCGCGGCTTAACCGGCGCGCGCGCGCGCGAAATGATTCTCGAACTGCTCGACTCAGTCGGCATCGATAACGCCGCCGAACGACTCGGCGCGTATCCGCATCAATTGTCCGGCGGACAACGTCAGCGGGTGATGATTGCAATGGCGCTTGCCAATCATCCGGAGATTTTGCTCGCCGATGAACCGACCACGGCCTTGGATGTCACCGTGCAATCGCGCATCTTGGATTTGCTCAAAGACCTGCAACGCTCGCGCAATTTGGCGCTGTTGTTAATCACCCATGATTTGCACATGGTGCGCAAAATCGCCGACCGCATATTGGTGATGCGCAACGGCAAAATTGTCGAACGCGGCGCCTGCGCGCAAATTTTCCAACGCGCCGAACAGCCGTATACCCGCGCACTCATCGAAGCCGAGCCGCCGATTCGTCAATCGCCGACGCGCGGCGCAACGCGATTGGCGGCGGATAATCTGCGCGTGCATTTTCCAATTCGGCGCGGCGTATTAAAACGCACGGTCGGTTATGTCAAAGCGGTCAACGGCGTCTCGTTTAATTTATGCGCCGGCTGCAGCCTCGGCGTGGTCGGCGAATCCGGCAGCGGCAAAACCACTTTGGCGTTGGCCGCCTTGCGCCTGATTGAATCGCGCGGGCGCATTTGGTTAAACGGCGAAGCCATCCCGACATCGCGCGCCAAACGCAAACCGTTGCGACGCGCGATGCAGATGGTGTTTCAAGACCCATTCGGTTCGTTGTCGCCGCGCATGTCGGTCGGCGATATTGTGTGCGAAGGGTTGGATGCGCACGGCTTGTTGGCGAACCAAAGCGCGCGCGAATCGCGCGTGATTGAATTGTTAAGCGAAGTCGAGATTGACGCCAACGCGCGGTTTCGGTATCCGCATGAATTTTCCGGCGGACAACGTCAACGGATTGCAATCGCGCGCGCATTAATTCTCGAACCGCAAGTGTTGTTTTTGGATGAACCAACCTCAGCCCTCGACCGCAGCGTGCAGATACAAGTGCTCGACTTGTTGGTGCGCATCCAACGCCGCCGCCAATTGGCTTATGTATTTATCTCGCATGATTTAAGCGTGGTGCGCGCGGTCGCCGATGAGTTGTTGGTGATGCGCGGCGGCGATGTGATTGAACAAGGCGCCGCGCACGAAATTTTTGCGCGTCCGCAACATCCTTATACGCGCGAACTGTTGGCGGCGGCGTTTGATTAATCGGCGTGTGAATCATCGAGACATCGAGACATCGATACATTGGGCGCACTTGTTTTTTGCGGCGCGTTAATCGACAATGAAAACTGTGCGCCATACACCGTCGGTCAACCGCATTACCGTCGGCGGTAAAAATTAACCAACGGCTTTACCCATCGGAGAACAAAATGAAAATCGTCAACCAATTGCGCATCGCCTGCGCAACGGCAACGATGGCGTGGTGCGCATGCGCCGCCGCCATCGAAGTTGAGGTAACGGTATACGGCTCATTGCGCGCCGGTATGCATCATCAAACCACCGACGGTTACCAAAAAGTTAATTCATCCATCGACATCGAAGCCGACGGCAAGACGCTTGGGATAGTCGATGCCATCGACACCGTGGATAAACTCAAAACCAAACTCGCGTCGGTCGGCTTTACCGCCGCCCAAACCGAATCGTTTTTCGAATCGTTGGTGCAGTCGATTACGGGGAATTTCATGGTGCCCGACTTCGAAATCAATGACGGGCATATTGACAATTCGTTTCATTTCGAAAAACTTTTTGGCGAAAATTGGTTTTCCGACACCGGCTATCAATGGCAACGCACGGTCGAAGATTCCGGCCAACAAGACGGACGGCTTGGGTTTACGCAAAACATTGCCATGCTCGATGCGCATCAAGTGGTCGGCGCCGGCGTTAAACAAAAATCCGCCAAACAACTGCAACTCGGACACGGCTTTGGCGGCAGCCGCATCGGCATCCGCGGCGTCGAATATCTCGGCAACGGCGCGCGCGCCGGCTTTGCCTGGGAAACCGAAATCGGCGCGGACGGCGATGCGGCCGACGGTCGGCTCGCCAATGTATGGCTGTCCGGCATCTTCGGCAAACTCACCGCCGGTCAACAAAACAATCCGTATCGCTTGGCCGCAAATTGGGATCAAGCCTATTGGCTCGGCGGCAACAACCGCTACGGCGACGGCGGCACGCGCTTGCAAGGCATGCGTTATGACGGCGACTTCGGCGCGTTTCGAATTAGCCTGATGGCAACCGCCGAACAAGACGAATCACCCGAAGCGCGGTTTGTGAATATCTTTGCCGAAGGCAATCCCGGCGACGACCACGGCGACGCCATGGCCGCCTCAGCCACCGTCGCCTACCCAACCCCGCGCACGATAAGCGGCGTTGATTCTTGGATTGCGGTCGGGCAATACGACCTCGGCGCCGCGACCATTAATCTCGGTTGGCGCGAAAATCGCGTCGATGCCCAGCCGCTCGGCGAAAGTTTCGACAACTTCGTCATCAGCGCCAACGGCGTCTTCGATGAATTCGAATGGGCGCTCGCCCATGAACGCAACCGCGACAACACCACCGCCACGCGCAGCGAACGCCCAATCCAACCCGACACCTTGCCCGGTTCCCGCCCCATCGGCGCCATCGATCAAGCCGCCAACGCCGCAGTGCACGCAGTCGCCGACGCCCTCGCCATCGCGCATGACACCGACACGATTGGATTATTCTTGGCGTATAACTTCAGCGAAAAGCACAAATTTTATTTGCAATGGGAAGATTCAACCGGCGAAGGCGTCGATTGGTCCGGCGATTCCCTCGACAAAACTTCGACGCTGCTGGGCTACGCCTGCCAACTCAACCCACACACCGCACTCATCGCCGAATATGTGCGCATCGAAAACAACAGCAACTTCCAACCTGACAGTGAACAACTTTTGGGGTTTATGAAAGTTGATTTTTGATTTTTGATTTGAGTTAAGTTGAGTTGGTTTGGATTTTTATTTGATTGACGGTTTGATTCCGTTTTGAATGCACTGACACTATTGGGTGTAACGCCCGTGTGTAAACTTGCGCATCGCATGAATTACGGTAACGATGATGATGAAAAATATGCACATAAAACCGACAATGGCGAACTGTTGGTCAGCCATTAAAACTTGCATTATCAAGTTTATGGATTTCCGCGGGCGCGCCGCGCGAAATGAATTTTGGTGGTTTTTCTTGTTTGTCACGTTGCTTGGCTGGTTGGTCAGTGCGAACGGCGTACTGCAGACCATTTGGTGGTTGTTGACACTTTGCCCACTGCTTGCGGTTGGCGCAAGACGCCTGCACGACATCGGACGCAGTGGGTGGTGGCAACTTTTTTATCTGACCATTTATGGCGCATTGTTTTTGTTCGTGTTGTTTTGCTTAAGGAGCAAAACCGATGAAGAAATTGCCGCAAAACAGGGCGTGATGTTTAAAGTCGAAAAGTATGCGGCGAAGTGGCGCGCGAAAACCGTCGCTTGGGCAAAGTTGCATCCGTTTATATTTGCGGCGGCGGCGGTGGCGTTTGTGACATTGTTGTATGTCATCGGCTTTGTCGTGTTTCGCGCGACTTCCGAATGCGAAGTTTCTTTATTTTGGAGCGTGGTGGGTGGCGCGTCCATTTTTCTTTTACTCTTTCCAATAACCGGCGGCGCAACGGCAATAGGCATGGGTTCGTTGGGGTTGGCGGGAAGCACATCCACTCTCGTGTCCAGTGTGTTTTCGGTTGGCGGGTTGTTTGGAAGCCTCGGCCATACTTTGTATTGTTATTAATAAATGGAAACCGACTTGTTGCTGTTTGCGTTTGTGCTTGCCGCCCTTTGGTGTTGGCTTAAATTCAGCGTCAGTGAACGGACTAAGCGGCGACGCAGGGAAAAGAAACGTCTTTATGAAATGCAAGGCGGGCGGTGCAATGGTTGCGGAAAATCTTTTCATCGGAACGCATTAACTTTCGACCACATTCTTGCGCGCAAACACGGCGGCACGAGCAAGACGGAAAATTTGCAACTGCTCTGTCGAAGTTGCAACAGCATAAAGGGCGACCGCCCGATGTCGTATTTACTTAATAAAGTAAAAAACAAAAAGGTTGGCATGGATAATGCAAAATAAAGTACACATCATCCATGCGTAAAAATCTCAACGCACCGCTTCCATTTACTCGCACAAAAAATCCCAACGCACCGCATCCATTTATTCGCGCAAAAATCCAAGCGCGAAATGCGCACCCTGTGCATTGGCAAGTTCGCGGCCTTGGCGGCGCCAATCGTTAATTTGTGCGGCGTCGCATAATTTGCCGGCTTGGGCGACTCGCGCTTTGATGCCGAAAAGCGGCGCGCGATACCATTGTTCGCCAAACCGTATGGCGAGCATTTGTCCGTTTTGTGCGGCGGATAAAGCGGCATCATAATTGCCCAGCGCCGCATGCGTCTGCGCCAGCAGCGCGTGAAAATACGGCAGAAACAATTCGCCGTAGTTGCGGCGATAACTTGCGAGATGCGTCTCCATCACTTGCGCCGCCGATGCGTTTTGTGCGCCGACCGCATCGCAAAACGCCAAAAACATTCGCCCGGCTGCGCCCAAGCCGGCAAACTGATGCGCATCAGCCAATCGCGCGGTCTCCGCGGCGGCGGCGCGTACGCCGTCCAAATCGCCGGCGATTTGTCGATACATCGCCGCGACGCGCAAGGTTTCGGCAATCGTATACGGATGACCGACTGCGCGCGCCGCATCGACCGAGCAGGCGATTTCATCGAGCGACTCCGACAGTTGATTGCGCAACAATTTATTGACCGCGCCCAAGCCGCGAATGGTTAGATAAGGGTCTTGTCCGAATCGCACGCCCATGTTTTTGTCGCGGCTGGCGTCGTATAACGCCACCGCGCGATTGTAAAAACGTTCGGCCGCGCCAAACTTGCCGGCGACCATGCGCGTCATCGCCTGCAAGCCACAGGTGGTTAATTCTAATTTGGCGTCGCGCGATTGACGACACAACATTTTCAATCGCGCCAACAATCGCAATGCATCGGCAAACCGCGCCTGCGATACGCGGCATCGCCACAAGCCGTATAACGCCGCCCATGTTTGTCGTTCGGTGCCGGCGTCGTTCGCCAACAACAGCGCGCGTTGATAGGCGTTCGTTACCGCATCGCCGTGATAGCCGGCGCCGGCGGTCAGCGCGACCGCGCGGTTTAACAACAATTCCAATTCGCGCCGTTTGCGTCGCGCGCCGTTCGGCAATGAACCCAACAATCGCCGCCCGCGTTCGATGTGCGCAAGCGCATCTTGCAACATCGCGCGCGTAATCGCGCGGCGTCCGGCGCCGAGCCATAAATCCACGGCGCGCGCCTTGGCGTCGGTGTGCGCATAATGATGCGCGAGCAGTTCGGGGCGTTGTTTGCCTTCGCCTTGTTGGCTTAACAATTCGGCGATTTGCCGATGATACAGTTTGCGGGTTTTTTTCAGCAGCGAATGATATGCGGCCTCTTGAAACAAACTGTGACGAAATTCATAACGGTCTTCGGTGCTGTCGGCGCGAATGCTCACGATGTCCTGCGCGCTTAATTCATCCATCGCCGCATCGGCGTCGAGATGATTTTGTTTGGCGACCGCGTCAATCCATTCATACCGAAAATCGCCGCCAAACACCGCGGCGATTTGCGCAATCGGTTTGGCGTCGCCAAGCGAATCCAACCGCGCATTGAGATAATCCTGCAATGTATCCGGCACATCAAACAACTCGCCGAATGAATCGGGTGAATGCGCGTTATATGGCGCAACTTCTTCGCGCGCGACATACCACCCGGCCATGTTCACCTCATCGATTTGGTCGCCCAATTGTTCGCGCAGTTGTTCATGCATCTGGTCGCGCAAATACCAACTCGACTCTTCCAAAAACATCGGCACGCCGCCGCCTTTTTTAATTAATGCATGCACCGCCGACTGCGGCGGCGGTTGTTGGTTGAACACATCATCGATTAATTGCGCCGCGCAGGTTTCATCCAAGCCGCCAAGCCGCAGATGAAACAACGCGCCAACATCGCGCAACCCGCGCGGCAACAATGCATCGTTGCGCGACGACAACACCAGCAATAATTTTTCCGATGTGGCGCGGGCGATGATGCCGCCAATCACTTCGAGCGTCGCCGAATCGGCGAAGTGCAAATCTTCGACCATCAACAACAACGGCTGCAATCGCGACAAGCGAATCACTATCGTCGCCAATGCATCGACCATCCGCCGATGTTTTTCGCCGCCGCGCAAATTCAACGCACGATGCGCCTCCAACGACAACATCTCGGCGAATAAAATATGTTCATCCGCATCGCTCAACCCAATCGCCGCCATGCGCCGCTGTATCGCCTCGCGCTTAATCGCATCGGCGTCATCCGCGCCAATCTGCAGCCAACGATGCGTCTCATCGACTATCGGCTTAAACGGCGTCAACCTCGACCAATGCGAACAATAAATGCGCAACCGATTGAAATTATTTAATGCGGTTTGGTCGTTGTTTTGATTGTTGTTTGAGTCATTGTTTTGGTTGGGATGGTTGCTGTGCGCCGCACTTTGTGCGCTGCCTTGTTCGACGCTTTGTGCGATGCGTTGTTTGTTACTTTTGTGGTTACTTTGCTTTCCGTTTCGTTCGACATTCTGTGCAATGCGCAATTTGTTACTTTGTGAGTGACTTTGCGCGTTACTTTGTTTGCCGTTTTGCTCGACACTCTGTTCGTTACTTTGCGCGTTACTTTTCTTACCGCTTCGTTCGACGCTTCGTTCGATGCGTTGTTTGTTACTTTGCGTTTTACCCTGTTTGCCGCTTTGCTCGACACTCTGCTCGTTACTTTGCGCATTACTTTTCTTGCCACTTCGTTCGACACTTTGTGCATTGTCGCGCGCAACCCGTTCATCGACTCCGCCAACGGAGTTAGTGACGACACCATTGACGATGCCATTGGCTGCATTATTAACAAAACTATTCGCGGCTTTTTCGAAAGTGCGCACCAATCTCGATTTACCGATGCCGGCTTCGCCGCACACCAGCACCGCGCGTCCGCGTCCGGCGCGGGCATGCGCAAAATGCTGATGCAGTTGCGTCAATTCATCGGCGCGTCCGACAAACCGCGTGGTCACCCGGCGCGGCAACAACGCCGGGCGGCTGTATGACGAGGTCATCCGCACCGCCCGCCAAGCGCGCACCGGGCGCGCAAACCCTTTGACCGCGCATTCGCCCAAATCGCGAAACACAAACGCCGAGCCCACCAGCCGCCGCGTGCGCAATGCAACCACGACGCCGTTCGGTTGGGCGAGTTGCTGCAGACGGTCGGCAAGGTTGGGCGCTTCGCCAAACAACATTTCATCGCCAACCGCCGACCCGTCGGCATGCACGCCAACGCCGCGTTGCCCGGCCATCACGATGCCGGTGGCGACGCCGATTCGAATTTTCACCGCATCCGCATTCGCCGCCGCGCCAATGCGCGCGCCTTCGGATTCGATTCGCGCGCCGATTTCCAACGCCGCGCGCACCGCGTTTTGCGCATCGAATTCGCCGGCCAACGGATGCCCAAACAACATCAAGATTCCATCGCCGGAATAGTTAACGATGCGCCCGCCGTGTTTATGCAGGCAAGCCGCGCAAATTTCCTGCACCGCGCGCACTTCGACCGCCAATTCTTCCGGATCCAACCGCACCGAACGCGCGGTGTAGCCGACGATGTCGCACAACGCAACCGTCACTTGCTTGCGCGTCGGTTGCGCGCGCAACTCGACCGAGTCGTCGGACTGATGTGCCACAGGGAGTACGCCGCGTACGGCGTTTATTCGTTGGTGTTGGTGTTTATGTTTAGTTGTTGGTGAATTAAACGCCGCGCAACAAAAACTTAACACCGCGCAACATTAATAATTAACCCGATATGCGTTTACAACGCACCCGCAAATTGTATAAGAGTTGCCGCCGATGTCAAGCGGTGCGCGCCGATTTATGCGGCGACGGCGCTTGCCGACTTATGAAAAAATTTTGTTGAGTAGTTTATGGATTTTAGCACAAGCACACCACATGTAAAAACCGCGCGGGTTAGGCGCGGTTGGTTTTACTTTTTCTCGCAGTACTCGCCAAGTAGCCTGTTCGCTTCCGCTACAACTTCGACGCCGGACATGCCGAATTCATTGTTGTCCAATCGATTTGCATTTGCGGTTGCGCATGCTTCTAATGCGCAACATTCTTGTTGTGCTTCAAAGATTTGCATCATGTACGACCGGCGAGGGGCGTGGTCTAAATTTCTGCCGCGCAACGACGGGTGATTATTTGCGCCGGGATAGTAATGCTCGAAGTTGGCGACGAAATAACTTTTACCGATTTTCTTTAGTTTTGTTTGCCAAGTGGGCATGGTCGTATCTCCAATGAAAAGATTCAAAAATAAGGGCGACGCCTTTGTCGTAAGTTTCAGTTTGTCGCTATCGAAGTGATTTTAGCAAAAAAAAGCCGGGCAATAATTGCCCGGCGTTAATAATTTTTACTTTGTCGCTTAACGAACGACTTTTTTGGTAACTGTTAAGCGAACAATCTGGGCGGTTGTAGGCCCCTTGGCTTCTTTAATTTACAGTAGCGATGCCGCATCGCGCGGAACATATCACAACATTCATAAACTGCATCGTGATATTAGCCTCACTGGTATCCAGTGATTGCGGGGGAGCAGATTTCCCGCTTTGGAACCCTAACTCGTCGGCTAAACAAATCATCTATTTGTTCGCCGAAGATACTGTTAAGGAATAGTCATTTCACACCCTCATACTTGAAATGAAAGTTAATTGTAGCACAAGTGCGGCGGGGCTCATTGCCGTTTTTTAAGGAATTCGGCGAATATTGCCTCGGCTATTGCGGTGCCACCCAACCTTATCACACGAGATAATTCGTCGTTTATGCAGATGTCTCTGTCGACCCTGGTGAATGCGCTACGAATCTCGATGTTGGCTAACAGTGTAAGGATAGCCTCGAAAGGGGTTTGTTGCTCGGAATAGTGAATCGCGTACAAGCCGTCTTCTGTAACAACCATGCCAGTTTCGACAAGCGACATAACAGTTTCGGCAGAGTAACCGCCAAAAATTGTCAGGTAGTTGTCACCACCAATAAACTCGCTAACTTCGTCGATATTGGCGAATTTGGTAACTCTGTCGTTCATTTGGGTTTATCCAATCAAAAGGTTTAAAAAACCAAGGGCGTACGCCTTACCGACAGTTTCAGTTTACTGCTATCGAAAGGGAGTTTAACACAAGCGCACCGCATAAAAAAACCGCGCGGGTTAGGCGCGGTTTTTTTGGCGACTTGCTAAATTGATTTAGCGGCAATGAATCTTTTTTATTGCTTTCGCCAACGCGACAATTGTTTTGCCCTTGACGCCAAGTTTCTGTTTGCGTTCCAAATTTGCAGGATTCGACTTGCGGCAGAGGTCGAGCGCAACGCACTCGGCATTGGCGGCGAAAATTCTCTTCATGCCATCACGGCGCGTTTGCATTGAAGCGCGGGTGTATTGGTCGCCGCCAACAAAAACGCTGTCACCGATTCTCGCGTTAGGGTGTTTGTGGCAGAAGTGGCCGATGTGGAAGTTAACAACAAAGAAACTTTTACCGATGTCTTCTAATTCATCCAACACTTCAGTGCGGCTCATTGTGGGCATTATCGTATCTCCAAGTGAAAAGTTAAAAAAAGCAAGGGCAAACACCCTTGCCGTAAGTTGTAATTTACCACCACTTCGGTTTCGGTAAATCGTTGCGTCACTTCTTGCTGACGCTTTTGACATTGGCATTGTCGTTATTGCTTTCAAACGCGATATACCAATCCAATGCATCCAACGAACCATTTGCGCTGATGACGAAGTTATCGTAACGAGTGCCGATGTTTTGAGTCGGAACATTGTCGGTGCGATAGCCAAGGTTAATCGTGTGCTACACCCATGTTGTAATGACCGGTGACAATCCACGAATCAATGCCGGTTTCGGCTTCGGCTTCGACTTCCTCGTAAGTGATGGTGCTTAAGGACTTGACGGCATCGCCATTATTTCCCGTGTCGAAAATGCCGAGCGAAACGAAGTGCGTTGCGCTTTATTGCGTTGGTATCAAGATGCCTAACCGCCAACTGCAGACGAAAAAAAACCGAGGGCAAGCCCCCGGCTTCGATACATCGGTATGCGTCGCAATGTAATGTATCGCAATTTATCGCAATTCATAAATGCGAAGCAAAGCGAAACAACATGTTAATACGATGGAGCGGGAAACGAGATTCGAACTCGCGACCCCAACCTTGGCAAGGTTGTGCTCTACCACTGAGCTATTCCCGCCGATGTTGCGCGCGCAATTGTCGCCAACTGCGACGGCGATGTCAAGCGGCGGTTTGTCGTGATGAAGTATTAGTGATGATTAATATGCGGACGCGCGGCGCGCAGATATTCGCACATCGACCACAAGGTCAACGTCGCCGCCAGATACAACAACGCCTCGCCGATGCGAAAAGTGGGCAACGATGCCATCGGCGACAACGCCGGCAACGGCAGCGGCTTGGCATAGAGCAACAAAATAATCGCCACCATTTGCGAGGCGGTTTTGAATTTGCCGAGCGCGCCGACCGACACTGCGGCGCGCGCGCCGAGTTCTGCCATCCATTCGCGCAAGGCGGATACGACAATCTCGCGCCCGATGATGATGGCGACGGCCAAGATGAACGGGATGATATGCAGCGATTGCGCCAACGCCGCGCGGTCCGACACCAACAACACCAAGGCGGTGGAGACGATGAGTTTATCGGCGACCGGATCCAAAAACGCGCCGAGTTTTGAGACGGTGTTCATCCGCCGCGCGATTGCGCCATCGAGCCAATCGGTGACCGCCGCCAACACAAACACCGCGGCGGCGATGAAATTTTGATGCCCGCCGGGCAAAAAATACGCGACCGCCAACACCGGAATCAACGCCACCCGAAACAAGGTGAGCAGATTCGGCAATGCGCGAAGTAAAGCGGCGGGGGGCATTATCGTGGCAATCGGATGCGGGGGCGGGCGGGGATTTTAATGCATATTGCCGGGCGGCGGGGGGTTGGGGGGTGTTAATAATAGTGACGACATTAATATTAATACGCCGACGTTAATATAGTGTGCTGACATTAATATGCGGACATTAATATGCGGACATTAATATAGTGACGCGATGCAACGCCGAATGCGCACGCATCAATCGTGCCGAATCAATCATGTCGCATCAATCATGAAAGTGCGCATAAATACGGTTCGCCAACCCCGGACTGATGCCCGGCGCTTTTGCCAACGCATCGACATCGGCGCGCGCGACTTCGCGCAAGCCGCCGAAATGCCGCAATAAATTGCGCCGGCGGGCATCGCCTACGCCGGGGATTGCGCCGAGCGGTGATTCGCGGCGCGCGCGGGCGCGGCGGCGGCGATGTCCGCTGATGGCGAAACGATGCGCTTCATCGCGGATTTGTTGGATGAGATGCAAGCCGCCGGCGGCGCGCGGCGGGCGGATGGCGCGCGCAATGCCGGGCATGTGCAACAACTCATCGCCGGGACGACGCGCGCGCCCTTTGGACACCGCCAGCAACGTGATTTGTTCGCTCAACTGCAATTCTTCGAACACTTCGACGGCGACGCGCAACTGCCCTTTGCCGCCGTCAATCAACACCAAATCCGGCAACTTGGCGTCTTCGCGCACCAATCGTTGATATCTGCGCGATAAAGTTTCGCGCATCGCCGCATAATCATCGCCGTCTGTGACGCTTAAGTTAAAGCGGCGGTAATCGGATTTAACCGCGCCGTTGGCATCGGCAACGACGCATGCGCCGACTGCGCGCTCGCCCATTGTGTGGCTGATGTCGAAACATTCGATGCGCGCCGGGATTTCCGCCAGCGACAACAACACGGCGAGATTTTGCCATTGCGCGCCGCGCGCGCTGTGCGCGGATAAATGCATGCGCAAATGTTCGGCGGTGTTGGCGCGCGCCGATTCAATCCACTTGGCGCGGGTTGCGCGACAACGATGTTTGACCTCGATGCGCCGCCCGGCTTCGCGCGCCAAGGCGTCGCAAAACGCCTTTACGCCGCGGCTGTTTTCGCTGATGAGAATTTCATCGGGATAGGCATCCGGATTCGCTTGGGGAGAGGAGTCCGAAGCGGCGTTCGGTGCGCCGTCCAAATAATGTTGCGGCAAAAACGCCTGCAGCAATCGCGATTCATTCCAATCGAGCGGATTGGCGCGCACCAAAAACCGCGCGCCCAAATTGCGCCCGCGTCGAATCGAGGCGACGCTGAAACAAACTTTATCGGCGTCGCGCGCCACCGCCACGACATCGATGCAAGCAAAGCCGCCGGCCGCGGTTTGCGTTTGCGTGGCGCGGCGCAATAAAGCGATGCGGTCACGATAGCGCGCGGCGGTCTCGAATTCCAACGATTCGGAGGCGTGTTCCATCTTGGCGGCGAGTTCATCCAACAATGCAAAATCGCGCCCGGCCAACATCGCTTTGGCTTGGCGCACATCGTCTTGATAGTGCGCGGCATCGATTCGCCCGACGCACGGCGCGCTGCAGCGTTTGATTTGATGCTGCAGACACGGGCGCGAGCGGTTGTTAAAAAATGCATCGGTGCATTGTCGCAGGCGAAAAATTTTATGCAGTTGCGCCAACATCTCGCGCACCGCCGCGGCGCTTGGATAGGGGCCGTAATAGCGTTCATTCGGTTTGCGCCGCCCGCGAAAAAAAACAAAACGCGGATATTCATCGCTTTCGGTCAGGCGGATATACGGAAAACTTTTGTCGTCGCGCAACGAGATGTTGTATCGCGGACGTTTATCCTTGATGAGATTGTTTTCCAAAATCAACGCCTCGGCGTCGCCGCGCGTAACATGCACTTCGGCGCGCGCGATTTTGGCGGTCATCAATTTCGCCTTCGCGGTTTGTCCGCCGGCGCGAAAATAACTGGTGACGCGATTTTTTAAATTGCTCGCCTTGCCGACATACAACGCCGCCCCGCCGGCGTCATAAAACACATACACCCCGGGGCGCGCGTTAAGCGTCGCCAAAAACCGTTCGGCATCGAAAGCCGGCGCGGCGGTTGCATTGGTCGTTGCGCCCGTCGTTGCGTTGGTCTTTGTGTTCGCCGTTTTGTTCATCATGATTCATCTTGCATCGACATCTTGCCGCGCGCGCAATGCATCGTTACAATGCGCGCGCAACGGCGGTCGAATCAAGTGGGTTAAATTGTAGTGTGTTGTGACCTGTATTGTGACTTATGCCGTAACTTGCGTTGTAACTTTTGCTGTAACTTTTATTTTCGTCACTTATTTTCACCCTCCGCATCGAGAGATAAGCCAATGAAAATTTCCGCGTTTGATGCGCGTGTCGGCAATTTGATTGAATACCGCAACAAATTGTGGCGCGTGTTGTCGAAAAATCATGTCAAGCCCGGCAAGGGTGGGGCGTTTGTGCAGTTGGAGATGAAGTCGCTGGGCGACGGCGTCAAACTCAACGAACGATTCCGTTCCGAAGACAAAATCGAAAAGGCGCGCGTCGAACCGCGTCGCATGCAATATTTATACGCCGATGGCGATGCGCATGTGTTTATGGATGTCGACAACTATGAACAACTGTCGTTGCCGAGCGATGAACTCAGCGCGCAAACGCCGTTTTTGTTGCCGAACATCGAAGTGCAAATCAACTTCCACAACGGCGCGGCGATTGGCGTCGAATTGCCGAATGTGGTGACCCTCAGCATCACCGAAACCGACGGCGCGATTAAAGGACAAACCGCCGCCGGCGGCGGCAAACCGGCGGTGTGCGAAACCGGACATCGTTTGGTTGTGCCGACCTTTGTCGAAACCGGCGAGAGGATTAAAGTGAACACCGAAACCGGCGAATACATCGAGCGCGCGTAACAAATAACAGTGTAGCGTGCGAAATGCGGCATAACAAGCGACATCAATAACCCGCCCCACGCCGCGACAAATCGCTTTCCGGCACATAAGTGCGCTGCGCAAATTCCAGCAATCGCGCCCAATCATCAACGCACACCTGCGCGCGCATTGTTTCGCGGTTAACCGATTCATTATTAATCGATTCATTATTAACACTTGCATTTGCAACAGTCACCTCGTCACGCTCGATTACCCGACAACGCAAAAACGAAGTTTGCGCAACCCATAACGCATCGATGGAATCGAAGTCACAGTCGAAATCACAATTAAAGTCGCAGTCGGCAACTTCACTTTTAACGTCACTGTTACTGTCACCATCAACCAACAAACACAACCGCGCCGAATCACCCCGCACCCGCACCCGCACCCGCACATCGCGCCATTCGATTTGCACCGCAATCTCTTCACTTTTCGCCAACTGCCCAAGCGCGCCGCACACCAACAACGGATACGCCATCGCTTCGGTATCGATGGCGCGCGCCGCCGGCAAGCCGTCGCACAACGCCGCCGCGCACAACAACGGGTCGAGCGCGCCGTTTGCGCTTTGCCAAACGCCGCCAACCGCGCGCGGTGCGCCGAGTGCATCGACGCAATCCAATCGCCGCGCCAACACGCGCGCGCCGTTTAATCCGCATTCATGCAGGCAACGCACCGCGCGCGCGGCGTCTTCCGCCAGCCCCCACGACAACCCGGACGCGCGCACCGCCTTGACGGCGGTTTGTTCGATTTGATTGAACGACAACTGCAGCAACTTCATTGGCGCGCGCGCGGCGGATAACTCCAATCATCGGCGACGGCTTCGCATAATTCATCCGGCAACGGCGCGTGTTGATACAAGGTGATGCGCACCCATCGATCCGATTTGGGGTCGAATTTATTCGCGCCAAAAAACGACAACTTGCAGCGCAACAAATCCAGCGGCAACAATTGCGCGGAAATTAAATTGTCGCGAATCTCGGCGTACGGCAATCGCGCGGTGCGTTGTGCGCGGCGCACCGCATGGCGATGTTGCGGATACTCGAGCAAGAATTCGCCGACTGTGGCCTGGCGCGCATCGCGCAAATCGGCGCACAATCGGGCGATGTCGCGCCCGGTGGCCAGCGGCAATTCGGCCTCGGCGCCGGGTTCGTCGAAACGTTCGCCGAGTCGCGGCTCGAGTTTTTCTTCGGAGACATACCAAAACCGCGCGCAGTTTTGACGCGCGGCATAATCGACCGACAAGGCCCAATCGTAATCGCGCGACAGCGATTCGCGCAATTGCGTGAGCGGTTGGTCGCCGCGGATGCACCAATGGCGGGTTTCATCAGCCGACATCGTCTCGGATAATTCATCGACCAATGCGCCGTGCGGTTCGATGACCAGCGACACCAACAACTCCTGCGCTTCGAGACACAATTCGCGCGCCGACCAATCGATTAAGGTTTGCCACGGCGCTTTGCCGCGCAACCCGCCGGCATCGACGCGCGCGCGGATTTTTGCCAAGTCAGCGCGCAATTCGTCCAGCCGTTGGGCTTGACGCGCGTCGTCGGTTTGCCAGGCATCCAACAACGTTTGCGCGCGCGCCAGCAATTCGCCAAATTGCGCTTCGATTGCCGGCGCGCATTGCGGCACTGCGCGCACCCGCGCCAAGGCGGTTTCGCGCGCGCTAATCCAATGATGCAACAACGTCGGATGATTGACCAAAAACGGCGCCATGCCCAAGCCGGTGGCGTTGCCGACGCCCAATCGCCGCGCAACATCGCGGCGCAATCGCACCGCGCGCGCGCCGCCTTTGCAGCGCGCCAAGTGTTCGACGAGGTCGATGCTGAACCAGCGAATCAACCAAACGCTGAGCAACTCGGCGCGAAACGGCGCGGCGAATTCGGCGCGGGTTTGCAGCCGCGCACGGTCGGCGATGCCGAATTTGCCGTTGCCATAGACCGCCGTGGTGCGCAATAAATAGCCGCTTTGTTCGAGCAATTCGGTCGACGGCTGCGCGCCGCGCGCCAATTGCGCGACCACCTCGCCAAACACCCGCAGGCTTTTATTGGCGCGCGCCAGCACCAACTCGCGCGCGGTGTATTGCCCGGCTTCCTGCTTCGGCACCGATTCGCGCAAGCGCGCCAATTCGGCGTCGTCGGGTTCGCCGTCGTACAACGCAAAGGTCGTGTCCCAGCGGGTGGCGATGACGCGGTCTGAGCGCAATTCATCCGCCAACTCGCGCGCAAAGCACACTAAGGTATACACCCGCGCTTTGCTCGAGGCGCGATAGGTGGCGACGCCTTCGCCGCGCGCATCGATGCGCCACAAAACGCGCTCAAACCGCCATTGATGCCGCGCCAAATCGCGCAACAACGCGCGCATAAAACTCAATCGCGTCGGATGAAAACTGCCCAACCGCGCAAGCCGCATCACCTGTTGCGGCGGACGAAGCGGCGCAGTTGGCAAGGCGGTCATCACGGCGGCAATCGTTCGATGCGGTTGGGGGGGGGTTAATTAATGGCGTTAATATACGGCGTAAGTGGCGGCGGCGATGGCGATGGCGATGTTAAATTGGAAAACCAATATTGTTAATCAATATGTGGTTAATTAACAGTGTCGTTAATTAATTGACATTACGAGTGACGTTACAAGTGACGCGATAAGCGAAGTTAATTAATAAAATTAACGATGCTTAACTTAACACTGTCGGTTACCGCTTCGTTTACAACAGTCGATTGCCGCCATCGACTATCACAACCACTTGCCGCAAAGGGAGCCGGCCGATAAGCCGGGTTCTGTCGTGAACAGTTATTCATCTGGGACACCCGTCACCGGAATGCCTCGTAGCGACCTACCCGAATCCGGCGTTGGGCGACGCATTGGATTCCTATTCGGTCTTGCTCCAGGCGGGGTTTGCCGTGCCGCCGCCGTTACCGGAGACGCGGTGCGCTCTTACCGCACCTTTTCACCCTTACCCATTTGCGCCGAAGCGTAAACAGGCGGTTTGTTTTCTGTGGCACTTTCCGTCGGCTCGCGCCGCCCAGGCGTTACCTGGCACCTTGCCCAATGGAGCCCGGACTTTCCTCTCCGCAACGAACGATAAACGCCCATCGCAAAGCAACTGTTTAGCCGACTCCCGCCGATAAAATACCCGATTACCCGCGTCGATGCAAATGTAAATCGAAACTTAAATGTGGGGTAAAGCGGAAGTGCAAGTGCAAGTAAAAGTGCAAGTAAAAGTGAAAGTGGAATTACAAATGCCGGTGACAATCGACAAGCGATAAACCGCAACCCGCGACCCGACCATAAAATGCAAAAAAAACGGGCGGCCTGAGAGGCCGCCCAAATAAACACCAACGGAGGGATGAAACGCTGTCTTACGCCGCAAGTTTTTCTGCGGTCGCATTGTTGGCGCACGGCGATTGCCCGGCGCCCAAGTGATTAACCGCGTCATTAATTTGATGACGCTCAATGCCGATGTCGCGCAACAACCAATCCGGCATTGCATGCAATTGGCGAACCGCTACGCGTCGCGCATGCCAATGTACCAACTGCGTTTTGGCGCGTTTCGCCAATTTGACGGCGTCAACCATCCAACGCACATTGCGCGGGGCGCCGCCGGTTTCGTCGAAGCGTCCGTCGAAACGTCCGCCGAAGCGAATAACTCGATCGATGCTCATTTCGCTACGCCTCAACCGATGACGGCAACCACCGCCGCCAAAATTGCCAATGCGCCGACCACCGAACCGCCGACTACAAACCACATTTCATTTGCCATTTCAAGTTTGCTCATGTTAAGATTGCCAATTGATTACTGATTTGCGACAAGCGATTAACGTCGTTCATCAGCGATGAATGGCATTATGCGGGCGACAGCCCTTGAAAACAAACGATATATTTTCATCAAAAGGATGAGCGTTTTTCATACATAGGCAGGGCAATGATGAATAATTTTGATGAACCCATTGGCGCGCGGCGCGCATTTGCGCGATAATCTCGGCATGGCACAAATCCGCTTTCCGTCGGTTTCAGCATTGCGCGCCTTGGAGGCCGCGGCGCGGCATTCGAGTTACACCCGCGCGGCCGAGGAGTTGTTCGTCACCCAAGGCGCCATCAGCCATCAAATCAAACACGCCGAATCGCTGTGGGGCGTGAAGTTGTTCGAAAAGCGCGGGCGGCGGGTGGTGCTGACCGAAGCCGGGCATGCATTGGTGCCGGTGATTCGCACCTTCATCCAACGGATGACCGCAACCCTCGAAGACCTCTCCGAAAAACGCGGCGCCTCATCGGCGTTGCGCGTGACCTTGCTGCAATCGTTCGCGTTTAAATGGCTGGTGCATCGGCTTGGGCATTTCAATCAACAATATCCGGACATCGATGTTTGGATTTCGACCAACGACGACTTGGTCGATTTTGATGCGCAAAACGCCGATGTCGGCGTGCGCTTGGGGCTTGGCGATTGGGACAATCTGCATGAGGAAAAACTGTTGACCGAATACGTCTTTCCGGTGTGCAGCCCGCAATTCTTAAACGAAAATCTCGCGCCGAAAAAACCCGTCGACCTGCTTAAGTTGCCGTTGCTGTGCCGGCATTCGATTGACATCTGCCCGACTTGGCGCGATTGGTTTCGCGCCGCCGAGGTCGAAGTCGACCCGCATGATTTGTGGATTGGCCCGAAATTCCCGCAAACCAGTTTGGCGATACAGGCGGCGATTGACCATCAAGGCGTGGCGTTGGTGCGCAGCGCGCATGTGTTGGAGGATTTAAACGCCGAGCGGTTGGTGCGGTTGTTTCCGGATATCGTGTTTAAATCCAATGTTTCGTATTATTTTGTGTGCGTGCCCGGGCGCGAGAACGAGCCGAAAATTGTCGCGTTTCACAACTGGCTGTTTGCCGAAGCCAAACAATCGCAAATCGAATTCGAAAAGATGATGCACCCGCCCAAACGCGCGCCGCGCGCCGCGCGCGCCTCAACCGCGCGCAAGCGCGTCAAGCCGAGCGAGCAACGCGCCGCCGACCGCGTCGGTTGACAGCCGCGCCATACAGTTGCGCCGACAATCGGCGCGCTCGCAACGCCGACAATCCGGCGCGCGCAACAACTGCACATCGCCGCCTTGCGGCCCCACTTTGGCTTCATCGGTCGGCGCAAACAGCGCAATCGCCGCGATTTGTTTGGCGCAGGCGACATGCATCGGAAAACTGTCGCCGCTGACCTGCACCTGCGCGCGCCCGACCAATTCGGCAAACTGCGCGACGCTCAACGCCCCGGCCAAGTTAACGCAATGCAATTCGCGCGCGCGCAATGCCCGCGCAATGCTTGGCTGATGCGCGGCTTGGGCGGTGATGACGACGCAGGCGCGCGCCTCGATTTGCGCGGCGAGTTCGAGATAATGCGCCAGCGGCCAATCCTTCGATGCCCAGCGCGAAAACGGGCTGAACACCACCAACGGCTGATTGCGCGGATTGATGCGCGCCAGCAGATTATCGACAAACCGCCGCTCGGCATCGCCGCCATGCCATTCCATCGCAACACCGGCGGCATTGATGCCGGCGCATTGCAACACGCCTTGCATCTCGGCGATGGCGTGCAGTTGTTTGTTGCGAAACCCGCCGACAAACGGCCAACGCCCCTTGATGAATTTTTGGTCGGCGCGCGCCGCGTATAAAAACAGCGCGGTGCGTCCCAGCCCCTGCAAATCAAACGCCAATGCAAACCGCCGCGCGCGCAGTTGACGAATCACCGCGCGCAGATGCCGCACCACGCGGCGCGGTTGTCGCCATTGGCGTTTGATGCCCGGATAATCGAGCGTGATTAATTCATCGATGTGCGGGTTGTGGCGATAAATGTCGAGCGATGCGTTGGCGGTCAACACGCTCAGATGGCTTTGCGGATATCGGGTTTTAATCGCGCGAATCGCCGCGGTCGAATGCAGCACATCGCCGAGCGAAGTTTGCTTGATGACCAAAATGTTCATCGCGACGTTTTATACGGATTGGGCGCACCAAACGGGCGGGTTTCGAACCAGCGGAAAGTCCACATATATTGCGCCGGATGTTGGCGAATCAATTCCTGCATCGCGCGATTGACCGCGCGCGCATCGGCGGCGGCGTCGCCGCTGGGAAAATCGGCGAGCGGTTCGCCGAGCGTCATCTCATATCGCCCGGTGCTTTCATCGAGCCGCGTTGTGCTCGGCACCACCAATGCATCGGTCATCTTCGCCAGCCGCGCAACCACGGTTAACGTCGCTTTGGACGCGCCGAAAAAAGGCGCGAATACGCCGTGCTTGCCGACGCCGAAATCTTCATCCGGCACCAAAAAACAATTGCGCCCGGCGCGCATTGCGCGCACCAGCGGCAGCAGCCCTTGTTCGCGCATCACCACCCGCGTATTGCCGCGCCTTGCATGGCTGCGCCCCTTCCACAACTGCCAAGTCAACAGCGGATTGACGGCGCGATTCATCATCGACACCATCGGATGCGCGTCGCCGGCGATGCAGCCGCTGACATCCAACGCGGTCATGTGATAGGCGACGATGATGACGCGCCGCCGCTTCGATGTGCGCACCAACCAATCGCGCCGCTTTAACACGCACCATCGATTGCGCCGCGCGCGATTCGACCACAGCCCCATCGATACATCCAACAAGGCGCGTCCGTAATGTTGGAAATGTTCGTTCAACAGTTGCGCGCGCCGCGCCGCGCTCCAGTCGGGAAAGCACAACGCCAAATTAATCGCGGCGATTTTGCGGCGTTTGGCGTTGCGCGCGCCAATCACCCGCCCAAGTTTCGCGCCCACCGCCATCAACCAACGACGCGGACAAACCATCAACACGCGCAACAACAACAGCCACCCCCAAGTCGGCCAATACTTCGGCGCCAAAAACCCCGCCATAAACCGCGGCGGAGTCGGCTGCCCAATGTTTCGTGTGCGACGGCGCATTAACGTCGTGGTTGGTTAATCGACGGTTGGATGAAGTGATGAGTTGGTGAATTGTTGTTACTTTTTAACTTGGCGGTTTATGTTAACTTTTTCAGTTTACTTGTTTATAAGTTTATCAATTTATCTTTTTATATTTTTGTAACTTCGTAAATTGATAAACTCATAACTTAATAATTTGGTAAATTGATAGATTTACAATTTTGTAAATTGTTAAGTTAATAAAGTGACAACTTCATAAGTTTGTAACTTCATAACTTCGCAATTGCATTGTTAACTATGCACACATGCAATCAAACAAACCGCCGATACGCACGGTCGCGCGCCGCCAGCCATTTTAAATCGTCGAACGAATCGATGTCGCGCAACTTCGGCAACTCAGCCAACTCGATGTCGGCGCGCATCGCGCGCGCGCGCAATGCGGCGCACACTTGCGCACCGCCCCAAGCGATGTCGGCAAACAGCGAAGCCGGCGCGGCATGCAGCCCAAGCAAATAAAACCCGCCGTCTTGCGCCGCGCCCATCGGATTGCGCCCGCGCACCAGCAATGCATGCGCCTTATGCAAAATCGCGCCGCGACAATGCGGCACATCGCAACCGATAACCGCCGCGCAACCGGCGCGCGCGATGCCTTCGGTCAATGCATGATGCATGCGCGCGCCAAGGTCGGCGCCGCGTTGGCGCACAATGCGCAGCCGCGCATGACGCCGCAGATGCCGAAACGCCGCATGCGCATCATCCGGCCAAACGCACAACACCACCTCGCCGCGCCAATGGCGTTGCGCGGTGTGCGCGCTGTGCAGCAGCATTTGTTGGGCAAGTTGCGCGGCGCGCACTTCGCCGAGCGCGCCATGCATGCGCGTCTTGACCCGTCCGGCGCGCGGCGCTTTGGCCATTAAATAAAGCGGTATCGCGCGCTTAGCGCACATTGGCATAACGCGCCGCCAATCGTTGCGGCGAAACGCCGAGCCAATACAACAATCGCAATCGCCACATTAAAAAAATTGTGCGCCACACGCCATGCGCGCGCCAGCGTCGCGCCGAGGTCACCACCGCGCGGTCAATCACGCCCGGCGCGCCAAGCGATTTAAGTCGGCGCGACAATTCGACATCCTCCATCAACGGCATCTCGGCAAACCCGCCCGTTGCTACAAATGCATCGCGCGCAACATACATCGCTTGGTCGCCGGTGGCGATGCCGCTCAAGCGCGCGCGCCAACAAATCATTCTCTCGATGATTCGAAACACCCATCGCGCATCATCCAGCCGCACATCAAACCACCCATGCATCCGCCCGTCGCCAATCGCCGCATCGATGCACCGCATCGCCGCCGCCGGCAATTGCGTATCGCAATGCAAAAAAACCAACACCTCCCCGCGCGCCCGCGCCGCCGCCGCATTCATCTGCACCGCCCGCCCACGCCGCGCACATTGCACAACCCGCAAAAACCCATCACCACCAAACCGCCGCTCAACCTCATCAACCCACCGCCTCGATTCCCCCTCATCACTCGCATCCGCCAACACCACCTCCCCCACCCCACGCACACGTCGCAACCGCATCACCGCATCGAGCGCGGCTTGGCGTTCGTTGTAGAGGGGGATGATGATGGAAATCATGGCAGGTCAATCGTATCTCGGTTTGATTTTTAGCGGCGTTGCAATGCGAGCGATACAAACGTTATGTTGCTGGTAAGAATTAAGCCGGTTGTTTTTTTAGTGAGAGGAATACCCCCGCCACGATAATACAGATTATCCAAAATGATGTTAGGGATTTTGTCGTTGAGTTCTCGGCAACTCAATTGGCGTTCCCCCAAACTACAATCGCCAACCAAGTCCACTTCGTCGCATTGTTGCGCCCACGAAGTTAAATTGGTCATACTTTGGTTGGTAATGCCATACTTGCTTCTGTCGACAATAAGAGTCACCGCACCGCTTGGCATTTTTTGGCAAAGTTCTTTAATGTTTTCGACCAACTTGCCGTGTTGGTTCCGGGCTATCTCGTTAAAGCAGTTTTGGAACACCGCCAAATGACAGCTTGCCGCACCCACCGTATGTGACAATTGAGGCACCGATAAATCTGCGACCAGCCCTTCAGCACGGCACTTTTGTTTATCCCAAAGCGTTGGCACAACATAGTCAAGGTTGAGGCGTATCGAATTTTCCCATGCCTTAAGTGCAACATCAACAAATTTTGCACGCACTTCATCCGTGACCGGAACATGCTCCCGCAAGTGCATTAACAGACCAATTAATTCGGCACCCGGACCACAACCGAAAAACGTTGCCTGCAAAGATTCTTTTGGCAAAAGGGAAACTTCGTGTTCATCCAATACGCGCGGCACCAACTGCGTATAAAAGGGAAAATAACGCAACAAATATGCATGCTGTATATCGGTGCGTGAATAATCGATTTGCACGTTTTGTGTTTGGTAGGAACTCCACAATTCCCTTCCGGCTTTTCGCAATCCGCGCAAGTAATCGATTTGTTCTTGCTCGGTTGTCAATTCCTGTTGCGCAAAGATTCCTTTTAACAATAAATCAAACATCGATGCCCCCGGCATTGCCGATGGTGCGAAACGTAAGGTTAACCCGTCCACTCATCGGGCGTTTGGATTTGGCAATTTGATGCAACCAATTCCGTTGCGTTGCGCCGGACATCAGCAAGTAACTGCCGTCTTCGAGCGGGATGTTTTTCCGTTGCCCGGTGTGTTTATGTTTCATTTGGAAATCGCGTGTCTCGCCAAAACTGACCGAGCCGATGATTGGGTTTTTGCCGAGTTCGGGTTCGTCGTCGGCATGCCAAGCAACTGAATCGCGTTCGTTGCGATAATAATTTAACAGCACACAGTTAAAGGTCGTCTCCGACACCTCTTCAATGCGCTTTCTGATGTCGTCCAACAGCGACGTCCACTTCGCGGGTTCCACGCGGATGCCGGAATAGGTGTACACCATATTTTCATCGCCGTACCATGCAGTTTCGCGCGGCAACGGAATCGACTTGCCGTACCATTGAATCGTTTCCTGTTGCCAATCAATCTGCGCGAGCAACTGCGCCAACAACTCGCGCGATTCCTCCGGCGCAAAAAATTGCGAATACAACCGAACATCCGCGTCCGGCAGATTCAATTGCACCATTGGCGCGTCGACGAGCAATGAAAGGTGTTCACTCATCGAATTCATCAGCATCGACCCCGCGAGCGCGCGCATGCAGGCGCAGGCGCAGGGCGTTTAATCGGATGAAACCTGCGGCGTCGGCTTGATGATAGGCGCCTTGGTCTTGTTCGAAGGTGGCGGTTTGCGGGTCGAACAGTGAATCATCCGAGCGGCGTCCGAGCACTTCGATGCCGCCTTTATAAAGGCGCAGTCGCACTTCGCCATTGACATGCGTTTGCGATTGGTCGATGAATTGTTGCAACAATTTGCGCTCCGGGCTGAACCAATAGCCGTTGTAAATTAATGCGGCATAGCGCGGCGCAAGTTCATCCTTTAAGTGTGCGACTTCGCGGTCCAAAGTCAACGATTCAATCGCGCGATGCGCTTTGAGCAGCACCGCGCCGGCCGGCGTTTCATAACAGCCGCGACTTTTCATTCCGACAAAACGGTTTTCGACAATGTCGGCGCGACCGATGCCGTGTTCGCCGGCGACGGTATTTAAGGTTTGCATCACTTGCGCCGGCGTCATCGACTCGCCGTCGATGGCGCACACATCACCGCGCGCATAACGCAACGTTACTTCGCGCGGTTCATCCGGCGCCGATTGCGGCGACGTTGTCCATCGCCACATCGATTCCTGCGGCGCGCACCATGGATCCTCCAACTCGCCGCCTTCGTATGAGATATGCAACAAGTTGGCGTCCATCGAATACAACGAGCCGCCGTCGGGTTTTTGTTCGACTTCGATTCCGTGTTGGCGCGCATACGCAATTAAATCGGCGCGCGCGTTAAGATTCCATTCGCGCCACGGCGCAATCACCGCAATGTCCGGGCGAAGCGCATAGGCGCCGAGTTCGAAGCGCACTTGGTCGTTGCCCTTGCCGGTGGCGCCGTGCGCGATTGCATCGGCGCCGGTTTGCGCGGCGATGCGCACCAAATGTTTGGCAATCAGCGGACGCGCGATTGAAGTGCCGAGCAGATATTCGCCTTCATACACCGCATTGGCGCGAAACATCGGGAACACAAAATCACGCGCAAACTCCTCGCGCAAATCCTCAATAAAAATCTCGGACGCACCGCACCGCTCGGCTTTAACGCGCGCCGCTTCGGTCTCCTCGCCTTGCCCGATGTCGGCGGTAAAGGTTACGACTTCGCAACCGTATTGTTGCTGCAGCCATTTAAGAATGACCGAAGTGTCCAACCCGCCCGAATAGGCGAGCACCGTTTTCTTGACGGATGAGTTGGTTGCGGGCATCGGCGGGTGAAAGGTAACGGGAACTGTTGCGTCGACCGTAGCGGTTAATTCTAAAGATGACACCGACGGTGTTGACGTTACTAGTATAACATTGATAAATTGACCAGCGTAGAGGTGTATGGAATTGTGGCAAAATTGTTGCCAGTTGATGCATATAGATGCTAGAATAAATCGCGCATTGTTAACTGCAAATAAAAAATGAATGCGCTATTACGTCTACGCATTAATTTCGCAACGACAATTTCTCCATTATATCGATTGGTAACACTTAAACTTTGACCGAGAGGCCTACAAATGAAAGAAAAGCATGCAAAGTTAGATATTAAAAACGTCTGGCTTGACTTGGAAAATCCAAGGATAAAGAATGCGTTGGGTAAATATGAGGGTGAGATTACCCCTGACCACATTTATTTTGCTTTGCGCTCTGCGTCTGAAAATGGGACGGAGCGCGGAATGAAAAGTGGGGCGGGCGGTAATTCTTCCTATCAAAATTTGGAACATTCGATTCGAGCCAATGGAAAAATTATTGAGCCAATTCGAGTCGTCAATCGAGACGGCAAATACATCTGCATCGACGGCAACACCAGACTTGCCATTTATCGCAAGTTTCACAAAGATAGCGGGGACGATAAATGGTCTTGCATCGAATCGATTATCATGGATAACGCCAGCGACCGCGAAATAGACGCCATTCGAATTTGCGCGCATCTTGTTGGTGCGCGGCAGTGGCCTGCATACGAAAAAGCGCAGTATCTGCATCAACTGCGCAACAAATACTTAATGGACTATGACGAAATCATTGCCCTTTGCGGCGGGGGTAAAGCTGACCTGGAACGGCAGATAGACGCATACAGCGACATGAACGACTATTATCGCGATATCGTTGACGACGGCGCGTTTAATATAAACCGCTTCAGCGGCTTTGTTGAACTGCAAAGGTCAAAAATTAAAGAAGCGATATTTGAAGCTGGGCTCGACCTGACAAACTTTGGCGAATGGATTCGAGATGGAAAAATAGACCGTCTTGCCGACGTTCGACAATTGCCAAGGGTCCTTGAAAATGAAGACGCAAAAAAGATTTTTCTTGATGGCGGTGCGAAATCCATCGAAAAAGCCGAGCAATTCCTTAACCAGCAACAGCCCGGCATGCAGCCGGCAGACAAGACCGCATTGAAAGATGCGACTTTGTATCAACTGGCAAAACTGCTTACGCAGAAGATCGACAACTTACCTTACGCCGAGATGCAGAATCTGCGCGACAAAAATGACAAAGAAGTCACTGAGCAAGTTAACGCCTTGGAAACGCTTTCGGCGCAACTGCAAAAATTGCTTACTGATGTCACTGAGTGAGGCGAACAAATGCTTGGTTGTCGGAATGACAAATGCGTTAATGATTTGTTATCCACAAATCTCCCTTGTCGCCGATGTGCAAAAAGCGTCCGACGATGCCACTCCACGCAAAATCGGCGACTTTCGTCCGGACATGTACGCGCTTCTGTCGGTAGTCAGCGATTCAGTTTTGCTGACCGAGACAAAAACCCGAAAGGGCATCGACAATGAACATGCCTATGCGCAAGTGGCGATTTTCTTGGGTTGTCTTGGGCGACGCAGAAACACCTGCGTTTTCATGCCAGACGAACTTGATTTTTGGCAATTGGACCAAGTGACGGGAAGACTATGGCGTTTAGATTAAGAAAGCCGCCGAAGTTAACCGCCAAACACGACGCCTATCCGTATCAACTGGACGCCGTGCGGGCGGTGCGCGCGTTGCCGTACGCGGCGATATTTCACGAGCAGGGTTTGGGGAAAACCAAAATCGCAAACGACCTTGCGTTGCTGTGGTTGGGCGAAGATGTTGTCGATACAATTTTTGTGGTGACCAAAAAAACCCTGGTGCAAAACTGGGTTGACGAATTGACAACCCATTCACATGTCACGCCGCGCGTATTGTCGGAAAACCGGCGCGCAAACAGCACCGCGCTTAACGCTCCGGTATTGATGTATGTAATGAATTATGAGGTGATTTCAACCAACCTCGGCTTGTTTCGCGATTTTTTAAAAACGTGTCGCGTTGCCGCCATCTTGGATGAAAGTCAAAAAATCAAAAATCCAGATTCAAAACTTGCCGCCGCTTTTCATTCTTTGTCGGAATGTTTCGCGCGTCGAATCATCATGACCGGAACGCCGGTGGCCAACCGTCCATACGACATTTGGTCACAAATTAAGTTTCTCGACGGCGGGGAAACCTTTGGCGAATCATTTGACGAATTCAAAAAGACCCTTGACCTTCCGTCCGCTTCCGCCGACCTGTCGGAGTACGGGTTGTTGTTGGAGGGCATTATGAGTCGTATTCGGCCTTTTGCTGTACGGGAAACCAAGGCGACCGCCGGAATTGACCTTCCGGACAAAAAGATCCTGACTCATCTTGTCAAACTTGCCCCCGAACAATCCGCCATTTACGGATCGTATCGAAACGAAATGGCGTATGAGTTAATATCGGACGGGCGCCCGGTCACCGACGATGCTGAGTACATACTGAAACGACTTTTGCGGCTTGTACAATGCGCATCCAACCCGGCGATTATCGACGACAATTACGACGAGACGCCGGGCAAATTCACCAAACTAACCGAATTGTTTGGCGAAATTGATGTTGCGGCCAACAAAGCCATTGTATGGACCGGATTCATTAAAAACGTTGAGTGGCTTTGCGCTAAACTGCATTGCCACAAACCACAAAAGGTGCATGGCAACATGTCCGTCGAAGACCGCAATGAATCGCTAAAAGAATTTAAAGAAAACCGCAACTGTCGAATTTTGGTCGCCACCCCAGGTGCGGCAAAAGAAGGGTTGACGTTGACGGTCGCCAATCACGCCGTTTTCTACGACCGCGGCTTCAGCCTTGACGATTATCTTCAAGCCCAAGACCGCATACACCGAATCTCGCAAACCGAAACTTGCTTTGTGCATAACTTGATTGGCGTTGACACGATCGATGAGTGGGTAGACACTTTGCTGAGCGCCAAATATCGCGCCGCCCAGTTGACGCAAGGCGACATAACGCGCGATACTTTCAATGCGGAATTTAACGTTGATTTATCGGAATCGTTGGCAAAAATTCTTGCGCCCACCTAAAACCCGACTATTTTGCGGAGAACAGTGATGAAAAGTAAAACAATCAAAATCTCAAACAGTGAAATACCTGTTAGCGACGATTACATCGACATCCACACGCTCAAATTTTTGAAAGACAACCCGCGCGTGTATACTTGCACGCATGGGAAGCGTGGTTTCGCTGGCCTTGCGGAGGAGGAGCAACAAGAATTTATCTACAGCGAACTTAAGAAACAGAAGAGCGTAGAAAATTTGCGCCCGGACGTCGAGCGAAACGGCGGGCTTATGGAGTCCATATTAATTCGAAAAGACACCCATGAAGTGATTGAGGGCAATTCGCGTTTGGCGGTATACCGCATGCTAAACGAGAAAGACCCCGACAACGATTTATGGCAACTTATTCCTTGCGATATCGTCAGCGGTTTATCTGACGAACAAATGGCGGCTTTTTTGAGCCAAATTCATGTTAAAGGGAAAACGCAATGGACTGCATATGAAAAAGCCAATTTCGCGTATGTCAAAAAAATGAATGGCCTTGATTTTGACCAAATCGCCGATTTGTTTGGTGAATCGGCGGCAACCATTCGAATCAGGGTGAAAGTAATTGAGGCGATGAAGCAAAATCGCGATGAAAAGTTGTCACGTTTCAGTTACTATGACGTGATCGTTCGTTCCAAAGAAATCTCGAAAAAAATGAACGAAGACAGTGGTTTTCGCAAAACTTTGTTGTCAAAAATCAAGGCACTGAGTGACGCTCCCGACGACACTTCATTCAATGCACAAAAGTTGCGAAATCAACTTCCGGTCGTGATGAAAAAAGACAAGTGGCTTAAACAATACCTTGGCGGAAAAATTGACTTTGATCAAGCGTATCAGCTCGCGCGCATTAGCAATGCTGAAACGGCGGTTAAACAGGCCAAAGATTTACTTTCTGACATTACCAGAGCGGACGTAACCAGCCTGACTGTGACAGAATTTAATTCGTTCAAACAAGCCGTCAGGAAACTCTGCAAAGAGGCGACACGACTCCGCAAAATGACTGATGCCTAACCGCGTACTCTTGGTCGAGCCCGGCTACCGGAACAAATATCCGCCGCTCGGGTTGATGAAACTCGCGTCTTACCACCGTGACCGAGGGGACGCTGTGCGCTTCATCAAAGGGGAGGACCACTCAGTGTTAATGGAACCCTGGGACCGCGTGTGTGTAACCACCCTGTTTAGTTTTGAATGGAAACGCACCGCCGAGACCATTGACTTTGCGATTCGAGCCGCCGGCAACCAGCCGGAGCGCGTATTTGTCGGCGGCATTTCGGCGTCGCTGATGCGCGAGGAATTTGTCAAAGTACCGCGATGGGCCGGCGTACGGTTTATCCCCGGATTACTTAACGGCCCGCCTGCACACGCTTTGCGCTTATCAACGGAAGACGGCGACTTCGGTGCGGACGATATTGACGGTGCACCCATTGAGGAACGCGTGCCCAATTACGACATCTTGGAACAAATCGATTACGATTATCCGGTTAACGACGCCTATTTTGGCTACGCCTCCAGAGGCTGCATCCGCAAATGTCATTTTTGCGGGGTGCCGAAACTGGAAGGCGCGCAAACAGAAATGCCGCCGCTTTACAACTTGGTTAACGGAATCGCGAAACTGCACGGCGAAAAAAAGGACTTGGTGCTAATGGACAATAATGTCACGGCTTCGTCTCGATACCGCGAAATCATTGCGGAAATTTGCGACCTTGGATTTAAATCCGGTGCAATCATTAACCGTGACGGGAAAAAACTGAAGCGGCGAGTCGACTTCAATCAAGGAGTAGACGCCAGAATACTTGCTAAATCCCCCATGTACTTAAAAGAAATGGCAAAAATTTGTCTGAGTCCTTTGCGAATTGCGTTTGACCACATTGGCGTGCGCAAGGTCTACAGTGTCGCCATTAAAATGGCGGCGGAAAACGGCATCACGGCACTTTCAAACTATATGCTGTACAACTTTATGGACACGCCGGATGATTTGTACGCAAGGATGAAATTAAACATTGATTTGAATGCGGAACTTGGCGTTCGCATCTGGTCGTTCCCCATGCGCTACCAGCCGGTCACGCTCAAAGACCGTTCGCATGTGGGACGAAATTGGAATCGCTATTACCTGCGCTCTTTCCAAATTATGTTGCAGGCAACCCGCGGCGTGGTAAGCGGCAACGCGGAGTTTTTTAATCGTGCATACGGCGATAGCCAAGAAAACTTTAAGCGCCTGCTAAGTTACCCGCACGGCTTTATTTTTCACCGAGACTATTATGAATACGGCAAGGGGCAAGCCGTACGGGACGAATATCTGGCAATTCGTGACCGAATGTCCGCGGCGCAATACGACGAACTGCTTGTGATTTTGTCCGAGCCGGTGCGAGGGGAACGTGCACAACATCAACGTTACTTAAAACTCGCCGGCAACCGCAAGGTCGATGCGTTAATTCGCAAAGCGTTGCCTTTTCACACGCTGGACACAAAAGAAATTAATGGCAACGAGCCCCGCAAGGTTGTTCCGATATTTTGGAAAATCAATCCGGACCCGGTGTTGCCGAGCGAAGATGAACTGGTGGAAGATGCCGGTTTGTACGAAAATGAGCAACCCCGGCGCCCGTACGTATGCGCACAGCCCGTCAAACACGCGCGAAAAAGCAACGGATAACATGACGAATACCGAACAACATGACCGCCCTCCGCTTATTGGCGGAAGTATATTGGGGTTACTTACCTCGGGAATGTATGTAAACCCTCTGACGATTTACCGTGAGTATCTGCAAAATTCCGCCGATGCCGTCGCTCAAAACCGCCTTGCCGGACGGGGTAAAGTCAACATTACAATCGACGCTGAAAATCTCCGTGTATCGATAAGGGACAACGGGCGCGGATTATCTCACCACCAAGCGATTCGCGAACTGATGCCCGTTGCACAAAGCGGAAAAAACCCAAAACATGACAGAGGGTTTAGGGGCGTAGGCCGATTGGCCGGCATTGCGTTCGGAAAATCAGTCACTTTTTTAACTCGACAAAATTCAAAGCAACCGGTCACTAAGGTTGTTTGGGACGGTGAAAAACTCCGCGCCGCGTCCGGCAAAAAATTGTCGGCGGAAAATTTGATACTTGGATGTGTAACCGTTGAAAAAATGTCCGGCGAAAACTATCCCGACAACTTCTTCGAGGTTAACATCGACGAGATCTCGCGCCATGCGGCCGCTTATCTGTTGAATCATGATTCGGTAAAAAAATATCTCGGGGAAGTGTGCAGTGTTCCGTTTAGCGATTCGTTTTCGCACGCTTCATGCATTAACAAAATGTTTAATCAAAGCCGACTTTTTGTGCTTGAGGTTCGCCTTGCCGGCGACGACGCACCGGTTAACCGACCGCATAAAAACGAACTGTTTTTCACCGAAAATCGAAAAGACCGCCTAACCAACTTGGAAAAAATAGAGATTCCCGCGTTGGGAAGTGACGACTGCGCAGCGATAGGATGGATTGCGCATTCATCGTATCGCGGTGCACTTCCAAAACAACTTGGGGTGAGGGGAATTCGCGCCCGGGTGGGCAATATTCAGATTGGTGACGAAGCCGTATTTGACCATCTTTTTATGGAAACTCGATTCAATCGTTGGTGTGTGGCGGAAATCCATGTCTTGGACCCGCGAATTGTTCCAAATGGCAGGCGTGATTATTTTGAGCCAAGCGCGCACCTCCGCAACCTTGAGAATCGACTTGGGGCGATTTGCCGCAATTTGGAAAAATGTTGCCGTGAAGCGTCACAAAACCGCAATCGGCAACGACAATTTCAGGCCGCTTTGGATGAGTTGGAAGCCGCATCTGACATTGCAGAATCCGGATATTTAAGTGCATCTGCAACGGTCGAGGCAATTGACAAATGGTTGTTGGAGGTCGCGGCAACTCGGGTAAAATACGCCGAAATGAGCGGCAGCGCAAACTTTAAAAGCCTTGCCGAATTGGAAAAAAAACTGAAAAATATTAGGGTGCGTCGCAAACGTTCTTCTTTGACGGGGGTTGCCGCATCGGATGTATCCGCCTACAAAAAGATTTTTAAGATTCTTGCGGAAACATCGTCGTCTCCGCGTCGAGCAAAAGAATTAATTGAACAAATTTTGAAAAGCGCGGCGAAGTAATCCGTCATTTTCATGCTGTGGCGAGCGCAGACGTCGCGCGCCCGCGGGCGATGGAAACGGCATAAATTGGCGCATTGAATCTAGCCATAATTTGTCTATAATCGAAATTGTTCGAGCGCCGTCGGCGCTTTTTATTTTTTTAACCCAAGCACAATTGCGCAAATGAGCGTTCGGCATTTTTTATCGTTGATGGATTTATCCGCGGATGAATTGCGCGGGGTGATTGCGCGCGCGATGGCGACCAAGCAACGGGCGCGCGACGGCAAGTTGCATGACGATTTGTTGCGCGGGCAAAGCGCGGCGTTGGTGTTTGAAAAATCGTCTACGCGCACGCGGGTTTCGTTCGAGAGCGGCGTGGCGCAATTGGGCGGGCGGGTGATTTTTTTGGCGCCGAACGATTCGCATCTTGCGCGCGGCGAACCGATTGCCGACACCGCGCGGGTGTTGTCGTCGATGGTGCGGTTGATTGTGATGCGCACGCATGCGCATGAACGCGTCGAACAAATGGCGCGCGCATCGACTGTGCCGGTCATCAACGGCTTGTCGGATTTTAATCATCCGTGTCAATTGCTCGCCGATGTGCAAACCTATTTGGAAATGCGCGGCGACATTCGCGCGCGGCGCGTCGCTTGGATTGGCGACGGCAACAACGTTTGTCATTCATGGATGAACGCCGCGCGGCAATTCGATTTTCAATTGGCGATTGCCGCGCCCGAAGGCTATGCGCCCGACGAGGCGTTGCGCCAACAATGCGCCGCGCACATCGAACTTGGGAGCGACCCGGCGATGGCGGCGCGCGACGCCGATTTGGTCGTGACCGACTGTTGGGTCAGCATGGGGCAGGAAGACAGCGGCGATGCGCGGCGCGCGGCGTTTGACGGATTTTGCGTTGACCGCGCGATGATGGCGCACGCCAAACCGGATGCGTTGTTTATGCATTGCCTGCCGGCTTATCGCGGCTTGGAAGTCAGCGCCGAAGTGTTGGACGGCGCACAAAGCGCGGTTTGGCAACAAGCCGAAAACCGTCAGCATGCGCAGCGCGCGTTGATGGAATTTTTGCTGCAAGCCGCGCCGCAGTAACTTGCGTCGACAACTCGCGCCAACCGATGGCAAACATTTTGATTTTGTATTACAGCCGACGCGGTTCGGTGCGCAACTTGGCGCGCGGCATTGCCGGCGGCGTCGAAAGCGTCGCGCAATGCACCGCCGTGATGCGCACCGTGCCGGCGGTATCGATGGTTTGTCAATCGACTGCGCCGTCGATTCCGCCGCACGGTGATGTCTATGTCGACGGCGACGATTTGGAAAATTGCGACGGGTTGATACTCGGCAGCCCGACGCGCTTTGGCGCAATGGCCGCGCCGCTTAATTATTTTTTGCAACAAACCGCGCCATTGTGGTTGTCCGGCGCATTGGCCGGCAAACCGGGCGCGGTGTTCACTTCATCCGGCAGCATGCACGGCGGCAATGAAAGCGTGTTGTTGTCGATGATGCTGCCGTTGATTCATCACGGCATGGTCTTGGTCGGCATTCCCTACGCCGGCACACAACTCGCGCAAACCGTAAGCGGCGGTTCGCCATACGGCGCAAGCCATTACGCCGGCGAAACCGATGACCTGCCCATCGACGCCGTCGAACAACAACTTGCCGAAACCCTCGGACGACGGGTTGCGCAATGCGCCTGTGCGCTCGGCGATGCGTTGCGCGTACGCGGCGATTAAGAGTCGATTAAGCGGCGATTACGATTCGATTGCGAGTCGATTAATTTTTACGCGCGAATTGTTCGTGCACTGCGCACACATTGTTAACGCACGATTAACTTGCGCGATTAATCCGTCGATGAATCGCGCTTGATGCCCCACGCCCATACATACTGCACGCCGCTGCCCAAGGTGGTCAGCGATACGCCGATAATCAACGCCTGCACCATCAGCGTCTGCAACAACAACGGCGCCGGCACCCAATCGGCTTTGCCGAGCAGCACCGCAACGACCAACACGATTTGCAGGAAGGTGTTGAACTTGCTTAAATAAGTCGGCTTCATCGGCACGTCGTCGCCCATCATCACCAACATTAAATACCCGACCACAATCACCAAATCGCGGAACATCACAACCACCAACAACCAAAACGGAATGTCGTTTAATATCGCCAACATAATGTAGGCGCAGGCAATCAGCAGTTTGTCGGCGATTGGATCCAAGGTCGCGCCAAAACCGGATTGGCAGTTGTAACGTTTGGCGATGTAGCCGTCCAACCCGTCGGTGATGCCGGCGACCAAAAACAACAGGATTGCAACATCATAAGCGCGGTCGTTCAACGCCAACACCAACACCGGACAAGCGGCGATGCGCACCATGGTTAACAGATTGGGGATTTGGGAAAGCACCGTGGCGTCTCGTTTAAGAAGTTAAAGTTAAAATTTAAATTAAAGTTAAAAGTTAAGATTAAAGTTAAAACTTAATGTTGGCAAGCAACTTAATGTTAACCATTAAAATCGCAACTTAACATTAACACTTATGCGTTACAAGGTTAACGATTAAGTTACAAATCACAAACCGCAATTGTACGCCCAACAACGATGCGCGGGGATGATGAATCGGCATTTTACGACCAAAGCGCCGCCCGCGCATCACTCACGCCCGACGGCGTGGTCGACCAATTCCTGCAGGGCATCGATGTCTTGGATAATCCACTTGCGGTTTTTCTTTTGCACCACGCCGCGATTTTCCAGCGATTTCAGTTCGCGGCTGACCGCTTCGCGATGGCAACTCACCCGGCTTGCAAGTTGCGCATGCGTCGGCGGGTTGTCGATGCGCGCGACGCCGTCCAAATCCAGCCCGGCGCGCGCCAAGCGCAGCACTTCGGCGTGAATGCGATTGTTGACGCCGATGGTCGAATATTCAAACACCCGCTCGGACAATCGGCGAATCACCGAAGTCAATTGCCGCAACAATTGATGCGCCACCGCCGGATGTTCGCGCACCATCCGCCGAAAGGTGTCCGGCGGCATCACAATCAATTCGGTTTCGCTCAATGCAATTACATCGCTCGAACGCGGCTGCCCGTCAATCAACGCCAATTCGCCAAAGTTATCGCCCGGCGCAAGCGTGATGAAACTGACCTCGCGCCCGTCGCGCGAAAACAATGTCACCCGCACCTTGCCGCGCGCGATGAGATAAAAATTGTCGTCGCTCGATTGCGCGCGCACCACCTGCTCGCCCTTGGCGCAACGCCGCGTTTTGCATTCGCGCAGAATCAATGCGCGCGCATCAGGCGCAACCGCATCGAGCAAAGTTGGCGCGGCGGACGGCGCGCGACCGGCGGGGACGTTCATTGCAGTGGGCGATACAGTTGGCGATGCAGTTTACTTTTCAACGGATGATGCAGTTTGAGTTGGCGTTGCAGGTTTGGGTTTGTGTTATTGTTGTCGCACTTATGTCGTCATCTTAACAAAGCGCAACCGCCGCGACAATGCCCGCGCCGCTGCCCGCCAATCACCCCGACCGTTACGCCGAAAGCGGCGTCAGCATTGACGCCGGCGACGAACTGGTCGCGCGCATTGCGCCGCTGGCTGACCGCAACGCCCCGGGCGTACTCGGCGGCTTGGGCGGATTTGCCGCCTTGTATGAACCGCCGCTGGCGCGGTTTCGCGAGCCGGTGTTGGTCTCGGCAACCGACGGCGTCGGCACCAAATTAAAACTCGCGGTGCAACTCGCCCGCCACGACGGCATCGGCATCGATTTGGTGGCGATGTGCGTCAACGATTTAATCGCGCACACCGCCGAGCCGCTGTACTTTTTGGATTACTTCGCCTGCGGCGCACTCGATGTTGATGTCGCCGAAAAGGTGATTACCGGCATCGCACGCGGTTGCGAACTCGCCGGCTGTGCATTGACCGGCGGCGAGACCGCCGAGATGCCGGGCATGTACGTCGGCGGCGAATACGATTTGGCCGGCTTTGCGGTCGGCATCGTCGAAAAAAGCCGCCTGCCGAATCCGGCGCGCGTACGCGACGGCGATGTGCTGCTTGGCTTGGCATCATCCGGCGCGCATGCCAACGGCTTTTCATTAATTCGCCGCCTGGTTAACGCCGCCGATGACGACGCCCTCAACGCCGTCGCCCCCGGCAACGCATCGCCCGATGCAATGATTGATGCAACGACCGCATCAATGCCCGTTGCAACGTTGGCCGATGCATTGCTTGCACCGACGCGCATTTATGTTAAGTCGATATTGCACTTGGCGCAACGCATCGACGTGCTTGGCGTCGCCCACATCACCGGCGGCGGTTTGTTGGAAAACCCGCCGCGCGTATTGCCCGAAGGCGCGGTCGCCGAAATCCGCCGTTCGGCATGGCAACGCCCGGCATTATTCGATTGGCTGCAACAACGCGGACAATTAAGTGAAACCGAAATGTTGCGCACCTTTAACTGCGGCATCGGATTGGTGATTGTGGTGCGCGCGCGCGAATGCGAAAAAGCCGTTGCCCTGCTCGAATCGCAAGGCGAAACCGTATTCCGCCTCGGACAAATCCGCAGCGGCGGCGAAGGCAAGGCGCGGGTTACGATTGTCGATTGACGCGCGATTGTTACGCGATTGTTGCACAATCGATGCACGGGTAACATGCGCATAACTTTTGCCTTATCCGCAACAACGATTTATCCAACCACGGCGCAACGATGATGAATGCAATCAACGGCACATCGACGATGGCGACGACGACGACAACGACGCGGCGATTGAACTTGGTGGTGTTGTTGTCCGGCAACGGCAGCAACTTGCAGGCGATGCTCGACAACATCATCGCCGGCAATTTAGCCGCGCGGGTGCGCGCGGTGATTGCCGACCGCACCGATGCACTCGGCTTGCAACGCGCCGCCCAAGCCGGCGTGCCGGGCATCATCGTGCTGCGCAAAAACCATCCGTGCGCCGATTCGTTTTATGCGCACTTGATAAAGGAAATCGAATTGTTTGAACCTGATTTAATTATTTTGGCCGGTTGGATGCGCATATTGCCCAAAACATTTGTGCATCACTTTGACGCCCGCATCTTAAATATTCATCCGTCGTTGTTGCCGAAGCACAAAGGCTTGAACACCCATCAACGCGCATTGGATGCAGGCGACACCGAGCACGGCGCGACGGTGCATTTGGTTACCGCCGGCTTGGATGAAGGACCGATGATTGACCAAGCACGTGTTGCCGTGCATCCCAGAGACAATGCCGCACGATTGCAACAACGCGTGTTGGTTAAAGAACATCAATTGTATTGGCGCGCAATTGACAAATATGCGCGCGAAATTTTTGATTGGTTTGCCGCGCCGCAAACCGACACTTGGCAACGCCGTCGAAACGACAAACCGTCGCATCGTCAACCCGCCGTCGAAGGATTGTAATTAATGTCGCCCCATCGAATCGCGCCGCGTACAACACGATTGTTTTGCCGCCGCTTAATAGTGTGCGCATTAATGTTGTGCATCTTTGCATCGCAACGCGCAATGGCGATTGAAGAACAAACGCTGTCGTATGCGGCGTCGTATGAAAAAATAAAAATCGGCACCGTCGAAATTGCGATAGAAAAAACCGCCGACGGTTACGCGGTCACCTCGACCGTCAAACTAAAAGGATTGGCGAAGTTGTTCGGACGCGGGCGGCGCGCGCGGCATCAAACCGGATTTGGCGAATGCGACGGGCGATTGATTCCCTTAGGCGGCGTCGAAATTATGCGCAAGAAAGACGGCGACCAAACCGAACACAGATTTAGCGTGGATTGCGCAACGCGATCGATTGAACTGGCCGGCAAGCAACCCACGAAGTTTAAGCGGGCGGCGCAGTTGACCGACGCAACCTTTCCGTTGACATTGATGGCGACATCAACGGTCGACGACGATGCCTTGATGCACTTAACCGGCATCGATGTCCTCGAAGTCGGCGCGCGGCGCGTGCGCAATTATCGCTATGAACCGCCCGAGTCGCTGGGGCAACACGGTTGGAAAATCACTCGCCGGCGCATCGACCGCCCGCGCGATTCGGTCAGCGTTTGGCTCAGCCGCGCCGATGCGCCGGTGGTGCAAAAAATTGTCGTGGTTAAAAAAGACAAGACCACAATCTTGGAATTGCTCGACCGATGACGCGCGATGCATACGCCATCGAGACCGCCGATTGGCGGCGCGACGGTGAAATCATTGCGCGGATTCGCCGGCGCGTGTTTATCGATGAACAAGGCGTCAGCGAATCTTTGGAAATCGACGCCAACGACCGACATTATTTGCATGTGCTGGCGCGCGATGCGCAATCGCGCGGCATCGGCACCGCGCGGCTGTTGGACGACGGACACATCGGGCGCATGGCGGTGTTGCGCGATTGGCGCGGACGCGGCGTCGGCGCGGCGATGTTGCATCATCTGTTGGGCGAAGCCGAAGCGCGCGGCTTGGGCGCGGTGCGCCTGCATGCACAAACGCATGCGCAATCGTTTTATGCGATGCATGGCTTTGTTGTGCGCGGCGTGACATTTATCGAAGCCGGCATCGAACATATTGAAATGACCAAGCGGTTGACGGACGGGTAACGACATCGGCGTGACATCGATATCGACGGTGACGGCGGTATCGAAATCGACATCAGCATCAACATCGATATCGATATCGAAGTCGACATCGCACGGTTGCTGCACGATTACCGTGCAATTGCCGCACGATTGTTTATCGACTTATCCGCCGCGCCCTGCTACGATTGCGGCATGGTCGCACTCGCGCTTTCGAACCTGCAAAAAACCTACGCCGGCGGTGTGGTTGCGCTCAAAGGAATCGATTTGTCGGTTGAGCGCGGCGATTTTTTTGCGTTGCTCGGCAAAAACGGCGCCGGCAAATCCACCGTCATCGGCGTCATCTCATCGCTCATCAACAAAAGCGGCGGTGCGGTGCGGGTGTTTGGCGTCGATATCGACCGCGATTTTGCGCGCGCCAAATCCTTCATCGGCGTCGTGCCGCAGGAATTTAACTTCAGCATCTTCGAAACCCCGCGTCAGATTGTGTGCAATCAAGCCGGCTATTACGGCATCGCGCGCAAGCAAGCCGAAAAGCGCGCCGACGAACATCTGCATCAACTCGGCTTGTGGGAAAAGCGCGATGAAATGGCGCAGCGATTGTCGGGCGGAATGAAACGTCGGCTGATGATTGCGCGCGCATTGATGCACAACCCGCGCCTGTTGATACTCGACGAACCGACCGCCGGCGTCGACATCCAAATCCGCCATTCGATGTGGGAATACTTAACCCGCATCAACGCGCGCGGCGTCACGATTATTTTAACCACGCATTATTTGGAGGAAGCCGAAAGTTTATGCCGCAATGTCGCCATCATCGACCGCGGTGAACTGATTGAAAACACCGCGGTCAGCGCGTTGTTGGAAAAACTGCAAAAGGAAACGTATGTCTTCGACCTCGCCAAACCGCTCGACCATCCGCCGCCCGACCTGCCGCGCGGCTGGCTGCTCAAACGCCCGAACGCCTTGGAAATCGAACTCGCCAAAGGCGAAAGCGTAAACGGCGTATTCGAATGGCTTGGGCAACGCAACATCCGCGCACTTGGCATGCGCAACAAAACCAATCGCCTCGAGCAGTTGTTTTTGCAATTGACCGACGCCCAACAATGAACCGTCCAATCAGCCGCAACTCAATTTCAACTCAACTTCTTCAACCAACTCGCAACCACACCGTCAATGAACCGACGCGGCATACTCATCGCCTATTACACTTTGGTGAACAAGGAAGTCACCCGCTTCATGCGCATCTGGCAGCAGGCGTTGTTGCCGCCGGTCATCACCACTTCGCTGTACTTCGTCATCTTCGGCAATTTAATCGGCCCGCGCATCGGCGAGATGGGCGGCTTTCGTTACATCGATTACATCGTGCCGGGGTTAATTTTAATGTCGGTCATCACCAACGCCTACGCCAACGTTTCATCATCGTTGTTCAGCGCAAAGTTTCAACGCTCGATTGAGGAGATTCAAATCGCCCCGGTGCCGAACGCCGTCATTTTGCTCGGCTATGTCAGCGGCGGCGTCGCGCGCGGCGTGTTGGTCGGCGCGGTTGTCACAGTGGTGTCGCTGTTTTTCAGCCGCTTGGCGGTGCATGATTACGCGGTGATTTTGCTGGTGGTGGCGTTGACTTCGGTGCTGTTCGCACTCGGCGGTTTTTTAAACGGCCTATTCGCCAAAAAATTCGACGACATCTCAATCATCCCCACCTTCGTCCTCACCCCGCTAACCTATCTCGGCGGCGTATTTTATTCGATACAACTGCTCCCCGATTTCTGGCGCGGCGTCTCACACATCAACCCAATCGTGTACATGATTAACGCCTTCCGCTACGGCTTCCTCGGCATCACCGAAATCAACCTCGGGCTGTCGTATGCGATTATTGTGTTGTTTGTGGTTGCGTTGTTTTGGTTGAATTTGCATTTGCTTAATCGTGGGTTTGGTTTGCGTGAATAGTTGCACGCCGTCGACGCCTGGCACTTGACTGGTATCCCGCTCGTTCTTTTCATGCGGACGCAGTGGGCAAATAAACTGCTTTCGGGGGAATTATTATGTATCGCGATTTTTTTGTAGACGAATGTGGCCTGGCTATCGTGCGCGTTTTGCGGGCGGTGGTGTTGTCGTTTTTACTGTGTGCGGTTGCGGGTTGTGGATCTTCTTCGAGTTCTAGTTCGAGTGACAATGGTGGCGGCACCGATACCAACAGCCCGCCGCGCGATGCGACATTCACAGCGCGCCCATCACCTTCGGTCACGCTACCCGCAAACCCCGACGATTACGACGACAAGGTGGAGGAGTATAAAGATGTGCCTTTCTTCGCAGCCTTACATAGTGAACCCATCAAAGCCGCCAACGCCTACGCGCGCGGCGCAACCGGCAAAGAGGTAACGATAACCATTGTCGACACCGGCATTGATGTCGACCACGACGCATTTGGGCGCGCGGGCAAAGTGACCGTGCGAAAATTGATTGGCACTTACACGCCGACCGGAGCACAACTGAGGCACGGCACAGCGGTGGCGGCGATTGCGGCTGGCGCAGGCGTTATTTATGAAAACGATTACGGCATCGCCTTTGACGCGAAAATCGACTTTTTGGCAACTGAATTGGGGGAATCGCTTTTGCCAATTGACGTACTACGGAGTGAACCCGCGCGTGAGCCGACTCCCGTGCCTGACGATGCCGAAGACACCAGGGACATTGACTACGCCCTTTTCTTTGGCAACATCATCCGCCATGCCAACGGCGACATTATTAATTTTAGTTTTGGCGCACCCGGCGCAATCAGCACTTATACCCGCGCCGACATTCGCCGCGGTTGGGCGCGCACCGCCGCTGCACTTGCGCAAGCCGACGTCGACGATGCCGACAAAAAAATCATCACATGGATGGCGGGCAATCAAGGCGATGATTCGCCGGAATTCTTAGCCGGGCTCGGCGTGGACTTCCCCGAACTGCAAAGCCATATCATCGCCGTGGTCGCTTTGGGTTTAGGCGGCAAAATTTCCTCGGCATCAAGCCGTTGCGGCATCGCCAAAAACTTCTGTATCACCGCACCGGGCTTTGTCGACACAGCGGACAGCACGGCGGACAGCACTGCTGTCGACTACGACCCCTCTACTTTCTTCTTCGGCACCGACTTCGCCGCCCCAATCGTCGCCGGCTCTCTCGCCATACTAAAACAATTCTTCCGCGACCAACTCGGCAACACCGAATTGGTCGACCGCCTATTCGCCACCGCCAACCGAGACGACGACTATGCCGACTCCGACATCTACGGACAAGGCCTCGTCGATTTGGATAATGCAACCAAACCGCAAGGCGTGATGTCGACCGCAATGCCGGGCGATAAAAATTCGATGCCGCTGTCGCAAACCGGCATTACCTTAAACGGCAATGCCTTCGGTGCATCGTTTGCCGAATTAAGCGAAATCGAAATCGCCGGCTTTGATGAACTTGGCGCGCCGTTCTTTTTCCCCGCCACTGTATTAATCGCACATGCCGCCATCGACAACACCCCGCCGCCAACCAAGTTAACGGCGACGATGCCGCAGGGCGAACTTGCATTGCGCGTTGGCGCAGATAACGTGACGCAAAGCGGCTATATCCAACAAGGCGGGTGGGTGTTGGGTTATGGCGAAAACCCGGCGCAATTTTTCGGCAACCCAACCACGCGCGACATCGTTAACAATGCATTTAACTTCGCCGACAGCGACAATCGTTTTAACCATATCCACAGCGTCGGCTTCGGCAACAACAACGCATTCGTTGCGCCATATTTGGCATTCACTCAAAACGGCGCAAGCGCAGGTTGGCGGCATGACAATGGTCGATTCGGATTCGCCTTGATGCATGGCAACGCGCATTTCGGCCAATGGCAAGACAACGGTGGCGAACGCGGTTTGGGGTTATTGATCGATTGGACGACTCGCACTCGCCACGGTGCATTCGCCATCCAAGCCGGCGCAGTGCGCGAAACCGATTCGCTGCTCGGGGCGCGCGTAAATAATAACAACGCGCAAAATGACTTAAGCGCATCAACCATATTCGCCGGCATCAACCTCGCCCGTCGATTCGGTAATTGGCAAACACTCGCCACCGCATACTTCGGCAACACGAATCCAACCGCACACAACGCACACTGGAAAATCGAAGACACCATCAAAAGCGGCGCATTCGCACTCGGCGCAACTCGACAATCATTGCGCCATCAACACGACCAATTGACGATTCGATTAACGCAACCGTTACGCACCGAACGCGCACAAGCGACGCTGACGATGCCGGCGGGGCGAACTAAATACGGCGAAGTGACACATCAACAACACGATGTCGACTTATCGCCCAACGGACGCAACCTGCAACTCGAGGCGGCGTATCAAACGCCGGTGGGGAATAAAAATAACGGCGCCAACCAAAGCGCATTCAAAACCGCCTTGGGCGTCGAGCGACATCCGATGCATGATGCTGCGCGCGATTCGCGGTGGTATGTGCGGCTGGGGGTTGAGACGCGATTCTGATATGCGCGGTGATGCGGTGATTGCGGTGCGGGGCAGCATTAACTTTGCTTTACACCGCTTAAGCCCACAAACATGCGGCATCCACTTTTGATGGGTTGTTATGCGAGTCAATGCATAAGTTATCGGATGCGATGCGTTCAAGATAAGTGAGCGCACTTTGTATCGCAGGCAAGCCGCGCGGCAAATATGGGCGCGGCAAACCATCGATGAAATTCGACGATTGCGCACCATCTATCCCAACCTCGGCAAAGCGCACCTGCCAATGCGCACGGTTGGACCGTGTCAACGGATGCCTCATTGATTCATCTCCGCCACCAACCCCCGCATCTGCGCCGGCGCCGCGCATTGCATCAACCTATCCATCCGCGGATATAGCCGTCCCAAATCGGTCAGGCGGATTTGGCGTTTGACTTCGGCGAGGGAGGCCGGTTCCATGCTGAATTCGCGCAGGCCGAGCGCCAGTAAAATGCGCGTGTAGGTCGGGTCGCCGGCCATTTCGCCGCACATCGATACCGGGATGCCGGCGGTTTTGGCGGCGGTGATGATGGTTTTGATTAGCCGCAGCACCGCCGGGTGCAGTGGGTCGTAGAGATAATTGACTTGGTCGTCGATGCGGTCGATGGCGAGGGTGTATTGAATTAAATCGTTGGTGCCGATGGATAAAAAATCCAGTTTTGCGGCGAATAAATCGGCGGCGATGGCAGCCGCCGGCACCTCAATCATCGCCCCGACCGGCGTGTTTGGATTGAATTGATGTCCGGCTTGGCGCAGTTCGCGTTTGATTTGATCGAGCAATGCAAACAATTGCGTCAACTCGTCCATGCACGACACCATCGGCGCCATTAGGCGCACTTCGCCGGCCATCGATGCGCGGTAAATCGCTTTGAGTTGCGGCTTGAATAAATTGAGGTCGTTTAGGCACAACCGAATCGCGCGCCGTCCAAGCGCCGGGTTGACTGCACCGCCGCGCCCGCGGGCGTCCGCGGGTTTGTCGCCGCCCAAATCCAATGTGCGAATCGTAACCGGCGCGCGCGCGCGGCGCACGATGTCGGCGTAGACTTCGAATTGTTCCTGTTCATCCGGCGGCTGCGCACGGTTCATAAATAAAAATTCGGTGCGATACAAGCCGACGCCGTGCGCCCAGCCGCCGTCGCGATGCGCGATGTCGGCTTCGAGTTCATCGGGCAATTCGATGTTGACCTGCAGCGACACGCGCGCGCCGTCGAGTGTCTCGGCTTCGGCAAAGCGCAGTTTGTCCAAATCGTCGATGCGCCGGCGGATTTTTTCGCGGCGGCGTTGATAGGCGGCGATGGCGGAGTCGTCCGGATTGACCAACACCACGCCGCGTTTGCCGTCGACGATTAAGACATCGCCGTCGCGCACGCTATCGATTGCGCCGAGCCCGACTATCGCCGGGATTTTCATGCTGCGCGCCAAAATCGCGGTGTGCGAAATTGGCCCGCCCAATCCGGTGATGAATGCGCCGATGTTGCGGCGTTTTAATTCGATTGCATCGGTCGGGGTTAAGTCGTCGGCGACGACGATTTTGTCGGTCAATTCATCGGCTTTGATGCCGCGCAATGCGCCCGCGGGTTGTCCGCCCAATTCATCTTGAATGCGCGCCGCCACTTGCGCAACATCGATCGCCTTGGCGCGCAGATACGGGTCGGTTACGCCGTCGAAAAATCGAATCAATGAATCAGCAAAGCGCGCCAGCGCGGCTTCGGCGTTGATGCGGCGTTCATCGATGATGCGCGCCGGCTGTTCGCGCCATTGGGCGTCAGCCAACATCAGCAAATGCCCGGACAATAACGCGACCACATCCTCCGGTGCGTATCGAAGCAATTGCGCGCGCAGTTGACCGAGCGATTGCACGGTGCGCGCGATGGCGTCGTGCAGGCGCGCGGTTTCGGCGGCGACGGCATGCGGCTCGATTGCATATTCATCAATCGCGCGCGCGTCGATGCGCGCGCCGGTCAACACCCGCGCCGCGCCGATGGCGATGCCGGCGCCGACGCCGTGGGCATGCAGGGTGAACATCTATTCGCCCTCGCCGAAGCAATCGGCGAACAAACCGCACAGTTGTTCGGCCAGTTGATGCGCGTCTTCGCCTTCTATGGTCAAGCACAATTCGCTGCCTTGTGCGGCCGCCAACATCATCACTTCCATAATGCTTTTGGCGTCGGCGGTTTTGTCGGCGTGCGCCAAGCGGATTGCGCCGTCATAATCGCGGGTGAGTTTAACCAACTTGGCCGCGGCGCGCGTATGCAGCCCCAGTTTGTTGACCACTTGAATGCGTCGCTTGACTATCATCGATGTCGATTTCGATTATTGATTGTTGATTATCGATTATCGATTATCGTTGTTGTGAATCGAGTTCGCGATGACGCACGCGCACATTGATTGCATCGCCGGCAAATCGCGCGCGCAACTTTTCTGCGACAAACACCGAGCGATGCCGTCCGCCGGTGCAGCCGATGGCGACGGTGAAATAACTGCGGTTTTGTTCGGCAAAGCCGGGCAGCCAAATTTGCAAAAAGCGGTGCACCTCTTCGACCATCATGCCGACTTGCGCTTGTGCATCGAGGTATTCGCGCACCGGCGCATCCAAGCCGTTCAATGCGCGCAACGATTCGCGCCAATACGGATTGGGCAGGCAGCGCACATCGAAAACAAAATCGGCGTCGCGCGGTGCGCCGAATTTAAAGCCGAAGGATTCGATGAAAAACAACGGCAACTCGGCCGCGCCGCCGGCTGCAAAATCGCGAATCAAGCCGCGCAATTCATGCGGCGTGGTGTCGGTGGTGTCGATGATTTTTTCGGCGCGGTCCAACAGCGGCTGCAACAAGGCGCGCTCTTGGCGAATGCCGTCAATCAACGGCGTGCGCGCATCGGTCAGCGGATGTTTGCGGCGGGTTTCGCCAAAGCGTCGCAACAACGCCGATTCATCGGCTTGTAAAAACAACACCCGCCATAAAAAATTTTCGCGGCTTTCGAGTTGTTTTAATTTGTCGTTCAACGAACGCAAAAAATGTCGATTGCGCGAATCGATGCCGACGGCGGCGACCGCGAAGGTGTTGTCGTCGGTTAAGTGCCGGCTGAATTCGGGCAGCAACACCGACGGCAGATTATCGATGCAGTAATAGCCGATGTCTTCGAGCGACTGCAGCGCGACGCTCTTGCCCGAGCCGGACAAGCCGCTGACGATGATGCGGTCGGCCGGCGGGTTCATGCCGCCTGCGCACTCAAGGTGCGCGCGCGAATTGCGCGGCCAATTGCGCCGCATTTGCGGCGTCCTTGACTCGCGCGATAAACGCGGCGTTGTTAAATCGCTCAGCCAACGCCGCCAACAACCGCAGATGGGTTTGATTGGCTTCGGTCGGCACCAACAAGCACGCCGCCAACCACACCGGTTTGCCGTCGGCGGCTTCATACTCGACCGCGTGCTTTAACCGCACCACGGCGATTTGCGGTTCGCCGATGCCGTCGATGCGCGCATGCGGCAGGGCGATGCCGTCGCCGAGTGCGGTGCTGCCAAGTTTTTCGCGCCGCGTCAACACGCCGAGCACCGCATCGACATCCAATGCATCGTTGCGCGTGGCAATCAATTGCGCCATGCGTTCAAACAATCGTTTGCGGCTGGACGCTTCGACATCCACGGCGACGCGCGCCGCATCGACATACGCGCCTATCGCCGCATCGCCGGAGTCGCTCGATGCGCATGCCTCGGCCGCGGCATTGGATGGAGGTGAAATCATTGCGGCGGTTGATGCGTTTTGTGGCGATGATGGTCGGTTAACTTTTCCTTGTGCTTGACGATTTGGCGGTCGAGTTTTTCAGCCATTGCGTCAATCGCCGCGTACATGTCGGCGGCAATGGCCGCGGCGTGCAACACCGCGCCTTTGGCGTTGACGGTTACTTCGGCGGTGTGACGGTTTTTTTCGACCGACAACACGACGCGCGCGGCGATGACATGGTCAAAATGCCGCGTGATTTTTTCGAGACGTTCGGCGACATGGTCGTGCAAGGCCGCGGTGATTTCCATTTTTTGTCCGCTGATTTTTAACTGCATGATAATTCTCCCAATGCGTTTCGGGGGAGTGCATTGTAGCGAACTATTGCGCCGCTACAGTTTAAAATCATCGCCCAAATACGCGCGGCGCACCGATTGCATGCGGGTGAGTTTTTGCGGGTCGCCGTGCGCCAGCACTTTGCCGTCGTGCATAATATAGGCGCGGTCGCAGATGCCGAGCGTCTCGCGCACATTGTGGTCGGTTATCAACACGCCGATGTCGCGGGTTTTAAGCGCGGCGACAATCGCGCGAATTTCGCGCACCGCTATCGGGTCAACCCCGGCGAACGGTTCATCCAATAAAATAAACGTCGGCGCAAGCGCCAAGGCGCGCGCGATTTCGACGCGGCGTTTCTCGCCGCCGGAAAGTTGCATCGCCGGTTGGTCGCGCAGATGCAACACGCCGAATTCGCGCAACAAACTTTCGCAGAGTTCGCGTTGCGCCGGCGCGCGCAACTTACCGGCGGCCTGCAGCACCGCAAACAGATTTTGTTCGACGGTTAATTTGCGGAACACCGAATGTTCCTGCGGCAAATAACCAAGCCCTTTGCGCGCGCGCAAATGCATCGGTAAGTTGCCGATGTTTTCGTCGCCGAGAAAAATCTCGCCGGCGTCGTGACGCACCAAACCGATAATCATGTTGAAACTGGTGGTTTTGCCGGCGCCGTTGACGCCCAACAAGCCGACCACTTCGCCGCCATCGACGCGCACATCGACCGCATCAACCGCGCGCCGTCCGCGATAGTGTTTGACCAAACCAACCGCGCGCAAGGTGCGCGGCGCATCCACTGTTTTGGATTTTGCGGAGTCTTCGATGGCGGCCGGCGAGGTCTTCATCATCAATGATGCAAACGCACGGTTATTTTATTTAACTCGACGCGCGCGCCGTCTTCGACAACCTGCACGCCGTCGTATAAATGCAACTTGCCTTCATCGTCATACAACCAACCGTACGCGGCGGTTAAATCGCGCGGCGCGCGCGCGGCGCGATATTGCACCAAGTGCGGGCGTTGCAGATGCGCGCGGCGTTGGGTGGGGTAATGCGTCAATTGTTCGGCGCGCAATGAATAGGCGCGACCGGCGGCGGTGAACTCGGTCAATTCGAATCGTTCAACCACATAATCGGGCGCGCCCGGCGGTGCGGCCGGCGGTGCATCGATGCGCAGCCAGCCAAACTGCAGCCACAACGACAATGCGCCGAGTGCGATAAACAACGCGGCCGCGTTTCGCCATTGCGCCAACACGGTTAAATCACCCCGGCGCGCAACAAATCATGCGTGTTAAGCGCGCCGACCACGCGATGTTCGGCATCGACGACAAACACGCCGTTGATTGCATGCGGGCCTTGTTGGGCGAATTGGCGCATCTTGGTCACAATCTCTTCGGCGAGCGTATCCGGCGCAATCGTGACCGGATTGGTGGTCATCACTTCGACCGCGCGGCTTTGATAGATGTCGACGCGGCGGCTTAACGCGCGGCGCAAATCGCCGTCGGTGAACATCCCGAGCAATTTGCGCTCGGCGTCGACCACCCCGGCCATGCCGAGCGATTTGGCTGACATCTCGACCAACAATTGCGGCACCGTGGCGTGTTCATCGACCAGCGGCAATTCATCGCCGCCGCGCATTAAATCCGCGGCGTACAACAACAGCCGTTTGCCGAGCACGCCGCCCGGATGAGTGCGCGCGAAATCCTGCGCCGAAAACCCGCGCAGATGCAGCACGGCCACGGCCAATGCATCGCCGAGCACCAACGCGGCCGTGGTGCTGGCGGTCGGCGCAAGGTTGTGCGGACACGCTTCCTTGGCGACCCCGGCATCCAACGCGACATCGGCTTGACGCGCCAAGGTCGAATCGCGCCGTCCGGTCAACGTTATCAGCCCGGCGCCGATGCGTCGCACGATTGGCAAAATCGCGGTGACCTCGGCGGTCTCGCCGGAATTGGAAATCATCAGGGTGAGGTCGTGCGGGGTAATCATCCCCAAATCGCCGTGTCCGGCTTCGCCGGGATGCACAAAAAAAGACGGCGTGCCGGTGCTGGCCAAAGTCGCCGCGATTTTGCCGCCGATGTGTCCGGATTTGCCCATGCCGGTGACCACGACGCGCCCGGTGCACGCCAGAATCATTTGACAAGCCGCGGCAAAATCGGCGTCAATCCGCGCCGACAATGCATCGACGGCGGCGGTTTCTATCTCGATGACCGCGCGCGCGCGGTCGATGATTTCTTGTTGATGCATCACGGTTGATTTTGTTGCGGGCGCTCAGTATAACAAACGCCCGATTTTTATTTTATGATGTGCGCAACTTAACCGATGGAACCAAACGATGCCCGCACCCTCGACCCAAACCGAAATCGAAGCCGCGATATACCGCAAACTGATTGCGCATCTGCGCAAACATCCCGATGTGCAAAACATCGACTTGATGAACCTCGCTTATTTTTGCCGCAATTGTCTTGCCAAATGGCATCGCAGCGCGGCCGGCGAACACGGCGTGGACTTAACCTATGAACAGGCGCGCGAACAAGTGTACGGCATGCCGTATGAACAATACAAAGCCGCGCATCAACAAGAAGCCAATGACGCGCAACTGCGCGAATACGAACACGCCAAGCATAAAGCCAGTGAGTGATGTCGACCGGTGTCGATGAACAGTGTCGATGAATTAAGGCAGCGTTGTGCGCGTCGACAGTGTGACATCGATGCGGCGGCATCGATGATGTTACTTCGACAATGTGTCGTCGATAATGTTGCATTGACAACGCGCGGATTGACGATGATTCGAAATGATGCGCGACTATTAATCGACGCGACTTAACCGATGCACCGCATCGACCAATTGCGCGACATGCGCCGGGTCGATGTCGGGCGTAATGCCGTGTCCCAAGTTAAAAACATGCCCGGGCGCATCGCCGAATTGCGCCAGCACCGCGCCGACTTCGCGCTCGATAACCGCGGGCGAGGCGCGCAACACCGCCGGGTCGAGATTGCCCTGCAAAGCGACGCGATGTCCGATTCGTTTGCGCGCATCGGCCGGCGCGACCGTCCAATCCAACGACACCGCATCGCAGCCGGTGTCGGCAATCGCCTCGAGCCATGCGCCGCCGCCTTTGGTGAATAAAATAATCGGCGCATCGACGCCGTGCGAATCCGATTTAACGCGCGCGACCATCTCCCCAAGATAGCGCAGGGAAAATTCGGCGTACGCCGCCGTCGACAACAACCCGCCCCAAGTATCGAACACCATCAACGCTTGTGCGCCGGCGCGCGCTTGTGCGCAAAGATAATCGGCGAGCGCGTCGCTGAGTTTGCCGAGCAGTTGATGCGCGCTGTGCGGGTCGTCGTACAACAATCGTTTGGCGCGGTTAAAATCGCCGCCGCGTCCGTCGACCATGTAGGCGGCCAGCGTCCATGGGCTGCCGACAAATCCAATCAACGGCGTAAGCGGATTTAATTCGCGGCGGATTAATGCAATTGCATCGAGCGCATAGCGCAACTCGATATGCACATCCATCGTCGGCAATTGCGCAATCGCGCGCGCATCACAAAGTGGTCGGGCAAATCGCGGGCCTTCGCCTTCGTTGACCGACAATCCCAAACCGAATGCATCGCCGACCGTCAAAATATCGGAAAACACAATCGCCGCATCCAACGCAAACCGCCGCAACGGCTGCAGGGTTACTTCGCACGCCAACTCGGGCGTCTTGCACAGCGTCAAAAAATCGCCGGCGTGTTCGCGCGTGCGACGGTATTCGGGCAGATACCGCCCGGCTTGACGCATCAACCACACCGGCGCGCAATCGGTGCGTTGCCGCCGCAATGCGCGCAGCAGACGACTGTTGGCAAATGAGGAGGATTCGGTCACGGTCGATGATGGGTTAAATGGTTAACGGTTAATAACGCCGCACTAATTATTGCGCGCGGATGAATTGTGGACGCGTCATAATGAAATGTGCAATCGGTGATGTGCAATCTATGATGCATCAATTGCAATTTGTGACTTCGACTTGCAATTGCAATCGACAACGAAGCACAAGCAACACAAAACATCCCTCATTCCTCAAACCCAACACCGCGCAAATAACAATCCACCGCCTGCGCACAGCGACGCCCTTCGCGAATCGCCCACACCACCAACGATTGTCCGCGCCGCATGTCACCGGCGACAAACACTTTTGGATTGTGCGTGCGATGCGCCTGCGCGCCGTTTTCATCGGCTTGCACATTGCCGCGCGAATCGAATCGAATCGCCAATTCGTCCAGCAATCGCGCCGGCGCCGCATGCAAAAACCCCATCGCCAACAACGCCAACTCGGCCGGTATATCGAATTGCGAATCCGGCACTTCATGCATGCGCCACTGTTGCGCTTCGCGACGCCATGCAACCTTGACGCAACGCACCGCCGCCAACCGTCCGGCGCCGTCGTCGATAAAGGCGCGGGTGGCGACATCCCACAATCGTTGGCAGCCTTCTTCATGCGAACTCGACGTGCGCAATTTGTGCGGCCAATTCGGCCAGGTTAATGTTTTGTCTTCGTCCTGCGGCGGGCGCGACAATATCTCGATTTGGGTAACCGACGCCGCCGCTTGACGATTGGCCGTGCCGATGCAATCCGAGCCGGTGTCGCCGCCGCCGATGACGACGATGCGTTTATCGCGCGCCGAAATCGGCGGTTGATTGTCGAGTGCATCGTGCGCATGACTTTGTGCATGACCTTGTGCGCGACTTTGTGCACGGTCTTGTACGCAGCGGCTGTTGGCGGTCAGATAATCCATCGCAAAATGCACGCCGGATAAATCGCGCCCGGCGATTGCCAAATCGCGCGGTTGGTCGGCGCCGCCGGCCAGCACAATCGCATCGAATTCATCGACCAATTGCGCGCTCGGCAAATCGATGCCGACGTCGACGTCGTTGTGAAAGACGACGCCTTCGGCTTCCATCTGCGCCATGCGCCGGTCGATGATTCGTTTGTCCAATTTAAAATCGGGGATGCCGTAGCGCAACAAGCCGCCGCTGCGGTCGTGTTTTTCATACACCGCCACTGCATGACCGGCGCGCGCCAGTTGTTGGGCGCACGCCAAGCCGGCCGGGCCTGAGCCGACTATCGCGATTCGTTTGTCGGTGCGCGTGCGCGCAAGTTGCGGGCGCACCCAGTTTTCGGCAAACGCGCGCTCGATGATTGCGTGTTCAATCGTTTTAATCGTGACCGGCGCATCATGCAGATATAAAGTGCATGCGCTTTCGCACGGCGCCGGGCAGATGCGTCCGGTGAATTCGGGAAAGTTGTTGGTGGCATGCAATGCATCGGCGGCGCGCCGCCAATCGTTTCGATGCACCAATTCATTCCATTCCGGGATGAGGTTATGCACCGGGCAGCCGCTGTGGCAATACGGGATGCCGCAATCCATGCAACGCGCGCCTTGCGTGCGCAATTCGGATTCGGGCAACGCCTGCATAAACTCATCGAAGTTGCGCGTGCGCGCGCGCACCGGCAAACCGACTCGTTCGCGGCGCGCGTATTCGATAAAGCCGGTCGGTTTACCCATGTTGCGTATCAGACAATGGTTCGCGTTGGCGGTTGTTCGGTTGAGCGTCTTGTTGCGCGGACACTGCGCGCCGCGCCAATAACGCACGGCGATATTCCAACGGCATCACCTTAACAAAACGCGGCAGATAATCGCGCCAATTATCCAACACGCGTTGCGCCAATTGACTGTTGGTGTAACGCGCATGCAATTTAATCAATCGATTAAGCCGCGTTTCATCCGCACCAAGCGGGTCGTCGATGTCGTTATCGATGTCGATGTTAATGTCGATGTCGGCATCGACGTTGCCGTCGTTAACTTTGTTTGCACCGATTTTGTTGATGTCGACTTTATTTACATCGATTTCATTTACATCGACACCACCGTCGACGGCTATCGCTTCCAACTGCAATTGTTGTTGATTGCAATGCGCGGCGAAGGCGCCGTGTTCATCCAACACATACGCGATGCCGCCGGACATGCCGGCCGCGAAGTTGCGCCCGGTGGCGCCGAGGCAGACGACCACGCCGCCGGTCATGTATTCGCAACCGTGGTCGCCGACGCCTTCGACCACCGCAACCGCGCCGGAATTGCGCACCGCAAACCGTTCGCCGGCGACGCCGCTGAAAAAACATTCGCCGGAAGTCGCGCCGTATAAAACGGTGTTGCCGACGATGATGTTGTCGGACCGGCAGCCGATGCCCGAATCCGACGGCGGATAAACAATCACGCGCCCGCCGGACAATCCCTTGCCGACATAATCATTGGCTTCGCCGCACAATTCCAACGTGACGCCGCGCGCCAACCACGCGCCGAATGATTGCCCGGCGCTGCCGCGCGCGCGGATGCGTATCGTGTCGTCGGGCAAACCGTCGCCGCCGTGTTTGCGCACCAACGCACCGGACAACATCGCGCCAATCGCGCGATGACGGTTGGCAATCGCAATATCGATTTGCACAGATTGACGATGCTCGAGCGCGGCGCGAGCGCGCTGCATCAACTGCACATCGAGTGCATCTTCCAAACCGTGTTGTTGCGCTTCGCGGCGGCGACGCGGTGCATCGTGCGGCGCATCCGGCGCCGCCAAAATGCGCGAATAATCCAAGTCGCGCGATTGGCTGTGCGCAAGCGCGGCGCGCATATCGAGGCAATGCGTTTGCCCAATCATTTCATCGACTGTGCGAAAGCCAAGCGACGCCATTATCTCGCGCAAGTGTTCGGCGACGAAGAAAAAATAATTGATGACGTGTTCCGGCTGTCCGCCAAACCGCGCGCGCAGTTGCGGGTCTTGCGTGGCGACGCCGACCGGGCAGGTGTTGAGATGGCATTTGCGCATCATCAAGCAGCCGGATGCAATCAACGGCGCGGTTGCAAAGCCGAATTCATCGGCGCCCAACAACGCGCCGACCGCGACATCGCGCCCGGTGCGCAAGCCGCCATCGACCTGCACCGCAATGCGCGCGCGCAAGCCGCTGCGCATCAAGGTTTGTTGCGTTTCGGCCAAGCCGATTTCCCACGGCGCGCCGGCGTGGCGAATCGAAGTCAATGGGCTTGCGCCGGTGCCGCCTTCGTTGCCGGCGATTGTGACATGGTCGGCGTGCGCTTTGGCGACGCCGGCCGCGACCGTGCCGACGCCGGTCTCGGCGACCAATTTAACCGAGATGCGCGCATCCGGGTTGACGTTTTTTAAGTCGTAAATTAATTGCGCCAAATCTTCTATCGAATAGATGTCGTGATGCGGCGGCGGCGAAATCAATCCCACCCCCGGCGTCGAATGCCGCACCGCCGCAATTTGTTCATCGACTTTATGTCCGGGCAACTGCCCGCCTTCACCGGGCTTTGCGCCTTGCGCCATTTTGATTTGCAGGTCGGCGGCGTTGACCAAGTATTCGCAAGTGACGCCAAACCGTCCGGATGCGATTTGTTTAATCGCCGAACGATTCGGATTGGGCGCGCCGTCGGGCAGCGGCAGATAACGTTCGCGTTGTTCGCCGCCTTCGCCTGTGTTGGATTTGCCGCCCAACCGATTCATCGCGCGCGCCAAATTGGTGTGCGCTTCATGTGAGATGGAACCGTATGACATCGCGCCGGTCGAAAATCGTTTGACAATTTCGCGCGCCGATTCGACTTCATCGAGCGCAATCGGCGCATTGTGCGGCGTGAATGCAAACAAGCCGCGCAAATTAAGCGGCGCGCCGTGTTGCGCATCGACGGCGCGCGCAAATTGCGCGTATTCCTCTTGGCTGTTGGCGCGCGCGGATTTTTGCAATGCGCCGACCGTCTCGGGCGTCCACACATGCGCTTCGCCGCGCACTCGATAGGCGTAATCGCCGCCGACATCGAGCGCATCGTCGATGGCCGGTGCGGCGGATTCGCCGTAGGCATCGGCATGCCAAGCAAACACATCGGCGGCGACGGCATCCAGCCCGACGCCGCCGACTGCACTGTGCGTGCCGCAAAAATAATCCGCGATGAATTCTTCGGATAATCCAACCGCGTCAAAAATTTGCGCGCCGCAATACGATTGATAGGTCGAGATGCCCATTTTCGACATCACCTTTTTCAACCCGGCATCGAGCGCAACACGGTAATTCGCGTGCGCCTCGTCAACTGACTTAACTGATTTGACCGACTCGCCCGACTCGAGCGATTCATCCGATTCATTTTGCTGCGCCAGCATTGCCACGGCATCGAACGCCAAATACGGATTGACGGCCTCGGCGCCATAGCCGGCCAGCGTTGCCAGATGATGCACTTCGAAACACGCGCCGCTCTCGACGATTAAGCCGACTGCAGTGCGCAAACCGCAATTAATTAAATGATGATGCACCGCCGACACCGCCAGCAACGCCGGAATTGCAATGCGCTGCGCATCGATGGCGCGGTCCGACAAAATTAAAATCAAATCGCCGCCGGCTTTCGTTTTTGTTAACTTCGTTTTCGACCGCTTGATTTTCGCCGCCCGCATTTCACGCACCGCGCTTTCGGCCGCATCGCACAATCGCACAATCGCCGCGCGCATGCCAACTGCACCGTCAGCATGCGCAAAACAAACATCCAATGCATGCGCGTTCAATGCGCCGTCGGTGTATTCATCGATGCGGCGAATGCGCGCAAGTTGTTCGCAAGTTAACACCGGCGTCGGCGCAATTAACCGCATACCGTTCGCATCGTCATCGAATGCATCGCCATGCACATCACCGAGCAAATTCGGTTTCGGCCCAATCATCGTCAGCAACGACATCACCAAACTTTCGCGAATCGGGTCAATCGGCGGATTGGTAACCTGCGCGAAGTTTTGTTTGAAATAATGCGCGAGCGGTTTGGCGTGTTTGGACAACACCGCCGGCGGCGAATCCGCGCCCATCGAACCAATCGCTTCCGCGCCGTCTTTCATCATCGGCGCAAGCACAAAGGTTAACGCTTCGCGCGTCCATCCAAATGCACGTTGCATGCGGCGCATTTTGTCGATGGTTTTGTCGATGACTTCATCGACCGTTTCGTCGACTGATTCACCGTTTGCTTTATCGACTTTGGCTGATTCGGACTTAACTGTCGCGCCGCCAACCCCCAATGAATGCAATTCAATTTGGCTGCGCGCGACGATGCGTTGATAATCGCGCGCGGTTGCCAATTCGGTTTTGATGTCAAAATCATCGATGATTCGCCCTTGTTGCAAATCAATCAACAACATTTTGCCGGGCTGCAAACGCCACTTGCGCACAATGTTTTTTTCCGCGACCTCCAACACGCCGGCCTCCGACGCCATCACCACCTTGCCGTCGCGCGTCACCAAATAACGCGCCGGACGCAAACCGTTGCGGTCGAGCATCGCGCCGATTTGATTGCCGTCGGTAAACGCCACCGCGGACGGGCCATCCCACGGCTCCATCAACGCCGCATGATGCTGATAAAACGCGCGCAACGTCGGCGACATTAATACTTTCGATGAATGATTCGAAGTGTCGCGCGAAGTGTTACTTAATGAATCACCCGCGCCCCACGCTTCGGGGATTAAGGTCATCATCGCGCGCGCCAATGAATAGCCGCCGGCAAGCAGCAATTCCAATGCATTGTCGAACGCCGCCGAATCCGATGAACCGTCGGCAATCAACGGCCACAACTCCTGCAATGCATCGCCGATGCGTTCGCTGGTCATCGCGCCGCGCCGCGCCGCCATCCAATTGATGTTGCCGCGCAAGGTGTTGATTTCGCCGTTGTGCGCAATCAATCGATACGGATGCGCCAGCCGCCACGCCGGAAAGGTGTTGGTGGAAAATCGTTGATGCACCAACGCCAATGCGGATTCGAGTTTGTCATCACGCAACTCCAAATAATAGTGGCTGAGTTGTTCGGCGCGCAGCATTCCTTTGTAAATAATTGTGCGGCACGACAGCGATGCGATGTAGAAGTCACTGTAACTTTGACTGTGACTGTCACCGTGACCGTCGTGCGCGGCATCATTGACAGTGTCAACATTATCGAGACGATAAACATCCGCTTCGATTTGGCGGCGCATGACAAACAACTTGCGTTCGAATTCATCGGCGCAACGAATCGAATCGCCGCGCGCGATAAACACCTGCCACACTTGCGGTTCGGTTGGCGCAACGCTTGCGCTCAACACGCGCGAATCGGTCGGCGTACGCCGCCAGCCGAGCGGCTGCAGTTCGTGCGCGCGAATGCGGCGTTCGACGAGGTGTTTGATTTCATCGCACAGCGCATCGGCGCGCGGCATAAACATCATCCCGACCGCATACTGTTGGCGCGGCGGCAATGCAAACTCGAGCGCATCGACAAAAAATCGATGCGGCAATTGCAATGCAATGCCGGCGCCGTCGCCGGCTTGCGGGTCCGCGCCGACCGCGCCGCGATGGCTTAAGTTGCCGAGCACTTCCAAGCCGTCGTCGATAATGTCGCGGCGCGCTTCGCCGCTGATGTTGGCGACAAAGCCGACGCCGCAGGCGTCGTGTTCGAAGCGCGGGTCGTATAAACCTTTTGCGGCGGAGTCCGTTTGGTTGTGATTGGTTTTCATTGTGTACGGTGGTCAATCCAGTGGACGCTCGATATTAAAACAATTGGCCGGCAATTGCCAATTATTAATTATCCATTATTAATTACCCCTTGCGTTGCGGCGCGGCATGCATACCACATGCGTACAACGTGCATACCACGTGCATATCACGCGCATATCAAGCGGCGCATTGCATGCACCGCGATGATTGGGTTATCGACAAAAATAAACGGTTAACTTTTAACGCCGGACGATTGCAGGCATCGTTAACCGACGGCGCATAAACCGCTTAACCGATGCGCGACAGGCGCAATAATTTTTTAAAATCTTTCAGCAACAATGCCGGCGACAACTCAAACGCGGCGCGCATGATGATGTTGCCGTTGGGGTCGATGACCACGGCATCCAGCGGGTTTTTCATTTTGGCGCGCAGTTGTTTGCCCAAGCCGTTGTCGGATTCGAGCAAAAACAGCGCGTCGCGATGCGCGGGCTGCAATGCATTAATCAACGCGCGGTCGGCCGCGATGATGATTCGTTGCACTCGCGCCGCGCGTCGCCCGAGTGCAAGGCGCATCTGTCGCGTGTTGTACAACGCGCGTTGGCATGATTCATCGCATGGCTCGGCGATGATTTGCACGATGTGCCACTTGCGCGCGAGTTGCGATTGGGTGTGCACTTGGTTGGGCGAATCGCCGTCGACATTGGCAAACGGCGCAACCGCCATCGGCGGCAACAACTCGGCGTGATTGACCATGCTGCGCGCGGCGGATGCGCCGCCGAAGCCGTAATACCAAATAAACGCCGCCAACAACGGCGCAAGAAACACGGCGAATACGCCGAGCAATTTGATTCGCATGCGCGCGCTTATCGATAATCGATGCGAGAACGCGAACGGCGATTGCCGCGTCGATGCCAAACAACGCCAAACACCAACAAGGTCAACGCCAACCCCCACCACTGCACCGCATAGCCAAAATGCCGCGCCGGTGGAATCGTCATCGGCGTCCAAATCGATGTCAATGCATCCGCATGTGCGGCGTGCAATGCAAGCGCAATCGGCTGCACCGCTTCGTCGAGCAATTCGGCGACGGCGCCCGTTTCCAAATATTGCAACACCAACGCATTCGTTGTCGCGCCGTGCGCCGGCGGACGATATGCATCGCCGAGCGTAAACCCGGTTTGCGGTGCATAAATGCGCCCGCGCGGTGCAAGTGCCGCCGGCGGTGCGGCGGTGTCGGCGACCCAGCCGCGATTGACCAACATCAATGCGCCGTCCATCAATCGAAACGGCGTGAACGCCTCATACCCAACCCGCCCGCGATGCACTCGATTGGCGAGGAATACAGTGTCGGCGTTTTGCCATTCGCCTTCGAGTTGCGCTTGTTGATACGCAAGCGGATGCGCGCGCAACGCGGCGACGCTCGAGATGGGGATGTGGTATGGTGAATCCATTGCGGTTTGCATCGTGGTTTGGACCGCGGTTTTGTCAACGCCGCGTCGCCATTGCCATGCGCCAAGCGACAGCAATATCGACAACGCGATGATGAACAACATCCAAGCCGCGGCTTTATGCATCATCGTACGCAACGGCAACGATGCAAATCGATAAGTGTGCGTTGCGATGATTGCGCTTGCACTTATTATGAATCTGACTCCGCACTTGCCGGACAACGCCCCTCGCATTGAAGATTATGTTGCTGATTAAATTGCTCATTGTGATTTTGTTGTTGTTTGTGGTCGCCAGTTTGTTTTCGGGGCTGTATTTTCTCATCAAAGACCCGTCGGATTCGCGCCGCGTGGTTAAATCGCTCAGCCTGCGCATTTTGTTATCGTTGATTTTATTGTTGCTGTTGTTTGCCGGGATTCACTTCGGGCTGATTGAGCCGCATCCGCCCGGTGCTTGATGTCGGGGTTGTCGGATTTGTCGGATTCGAAAGTCGCGCACGCGCACGACGCGCGTTATGCAATTAGCCATTCGATTGTTGCGCCGTCGATTAGATGATGTACACGAACAAAAACAATCCAAGCCAAACGACATCGACAAAATGCCAATACCACGCCGCCGCTTCGAATGCGAAATGTCGTTGCGGCGTGAAATGCCCGCGAATTGCGCGCACCAACATTACGCTCAACATAATTGCGCCCAAGGTGACATGCAAACCGTGAAAGCCGGTCAGCATGAAAAAGGTTGAGCCGTAAATGCCGCTGGTCATTTTCAGCCCGGCGTGATACGCCTCGATGTATTCAATCGCCTGCAGATAGACAAACAAAAAGCCGAGAAACACGGTCAACGCCAAGCCGATGATGATTTGCGCGCGGTTGTTTACCTTGACGCCGTGATGCGCCCAAGTGACAGTCAACCCCGAAGTCAACAAAATCGCGGTGTTGATGAACGGCAACGGCCACCAGCCCATGTGAAAATCGCTGTCGCCCAAATTGCCCGGGCCGTTGGTCGGCCAGAATTCGGTATACGCGCTCCATAAAAATTGATGCGTCAATGCGCCGTCGCCTTCGCCGAGCAGCCACGGCACCGACAAACTGCGCGCATAAAACAACGCGCCAAAAAAGCAGGCAAAAAACATCACCTCGGAAAAGATAAACCACGCCATGCCGAGTCGGAACGATTTATCCTCCCAAGCGTTATACGCGCCGTTTTCGGATTCGGTCACCACCGTGCCAAACCAACCAAAAAACATCACCACCAACACCGCCGCGCCGGCCCACATCATGTCGTCGCCCAACGCCGCGCCGTTTAACAACGCTGCAAACCCGCCGAGCAACAAGGTCAAGCCGACCGAACCAATCATCGGCCATTTGGCGGCGTGCGGGACGTAATAACTGTTTTCTGCGGTGTTCATAGTCGGTTTGGATTCTCAGTGGGTTGGCGAGTTGGTGGGGCGGTGTATAACCGCATGCTTGTGCGTCGAATGGTCGTGTTCGTGTTCGACTTTGTCTTCGGGTTTGGTTACATCATAAAAGGTATACGACAACGTAATGGTTTCGATGTCGTGCGGCAGGTCGGGGTCGACCGTGAAAATCACCGGCATTTCGCGTTTTTCGCCGGGGGCGAATGTTTGTTGGCTAAAGCAGAAGCATTCGATTTTGCTGAAATGCTTCGATGCCCGCCCCGGCGATACGCTCGGCACCGCCTGCCCGACCACTGTGCGGTCGCGCAAGTTATGCGCAAAATATTCGGTTTGATAACGCCCGCCCGGATTGACTTGCATATACGATTCGCGCGGCGAAAAATCCATTTTCATATTTTCATTCAGCACCGCCATAAATTCGACGCGAATCAACCGCGATGCATCGGGCTGCTGATGCGAAACTTCGGCCGCACTGATTACGCCGGTCTTGCCGTTGAGCCCGGTCAAGTCGCAAAAGATGTTGTATATCGGCACCATTAAATAACCGAAGCCAAACATCAACAACGGAATCGCAAACAACGCCGCAACGGTTTTGTTGCGATTCGGCGGACGGTCGATGGGGGTTGGTTTGGACATTTGGAGATTTGGATTGGCGACGGTTGGCGCAAACGGCGGACATTAATGATGCCGTTAATTATAACGAATCGATGGCGCAATAAACGTTAGCCGGATGCCAACACCGACATTAATATAAAACCAAAATAAAACGCCGCCGCCAACAACGCCAGCGCAATTAAGGTGCGTTTGGTTTTGATGTTCATTGGTCGCGCGACGGCGTAACGATTAATCCGCGCCGTCACTTCACAACCGGCTGCGGCGAAAAGGTGTGATACGGCGGCGGTGAACTCACCGTCCATTCCAAGCCATGCGCGCCTTCCCACACTTGTGCGCTTGCCTTTTTGCCGCCGCGGATGCATTGCACGGCGATGACCAGCAGCAGAATTTGCGCGAAGCCAAAACCGAATGCGCCTATCGTGGCGATGGCGTTGAAATCGGCGAACTGCACCGCGTAATCCGGGATGCGGCGCGGCATGCCGGCCAAGCCGACGAAGTGCATCGGGAAAAACAGCACGTTGACGAATACGGTGGACAGCCAAAAATGCCATTGCCCGAGAGTTTCGTTGTACATGTGCCCGGTCCATTTCGGCAGCCAGTAATACACCCCGGCGATGATGCCGTACAGCGCGCCGGGCACCAGCACATAATGAAAATGCGCGACGACAAAATAGGTGTCGTGGTATTGAAAATCAATCGGCGTCATCGCCAACATCAAGCCGGAAAATCCGCCGATGGTGAACATCACGACAAAGCCGAGCGCGAACAACATCGGCGTCTCGAAGGTCAACGCACCGCGCCACATTGTCGACACCCAGTTGAACACCTTGACGCCGGTCGGCACGGCGATCAGCATTGTGGTGAACATAAAGAACAATTCGCCGACCAACGGCATGCCGACCGTGAACATGTGATGCGCCCATACGATGAACGACAACAACGCAATCGACGAAGTGGCGTATACCATCGAGGTGTAGCCGAACAGCGGCTTGCGCGAAAAGGTTGGGATGATTTCCGAGACCAATCCGAACGACGGCAGGATGAGGATATAGACTTCGGGATGGCCAAAAAACCAAAAAATATGCTGGAACATCACCGGGTCGCCGCCGCCGGCCGCGTTGAAGAAACTGGTGCCGAAAAATTTGTCGGTCAACAACATCGTAACCGCCCCGGCCAACACCGGCATCACCGCCACCAACAAATAAGCGGTGATGAACCACGTCCAAACGAACAGCGGCATTTTCATATAGGTCATGCCCGGTGCGCGCAGATTCATAATTGTGGCGACGATGTTAATCGCGCCCATAATCGACGACACGCCGAGCATGTGGATGGCGAAAATGATAAACGGGAAACTGTTGCCGCCTTGTAACACCAACGGCGGATAGAGAGTCCAACCGGCGGCCGGGCCGCCGCCTTCCATAAACAAGGTCGACAACATCATCGCAAACGCAAACGGCAATATCCAAAAACTCCAATTGTTCATGCGCGGCAACGCCATATCCGGCGCGCCTATCATCATCGGCACCATCCAATTGGCCAACCCGACAAACGCCGGCATGACCACGCCGAAAATCATCACCAACGCATGCATCGTGGTCATTTGATTAAAGAAATGCGGGTCGACAATCTGCAGCCCGGGCTGAAACAATTCGCTGCGAATCACCAACGCCATCGCCCCGCCGATGAAAAACATAATCAGCGAAAACCACAAATACAACGTGCCGATGTCTTTGTGATTGGTGGTGGTAACCCAGCGCATCAAACCGGGCGCGGGCCCGTGATGGTCGTCGTGCGCGTGGTCGGCGGTGGTGGCGTAAGCGTTCATGTTGGTTTCCTCAAAAGCGGATGGGTGACGCGTTAATTCGATAACGCAAGCGTTCAATGAGTCGTTAAAGATGAATGTAACTATAAATGCAAATCAATCAATCGTTGGTCAACTGTCGCGGTCAACGCGGCAAACAATAGCGAATTTTAAGCGATGCGCCCTTGCCTTTCGGCGGCGCATCGACCACTTCGTCGGTGTCGCGCATTTCGCCGTACATCACATCGCAACAAACCGGCATGCGATGGTTGTTGCCCGGATAGCCGCCGACCGTGCGGTGCAAATCACTGGCGCGGATTTCGCAACTGTTGCGCCCGCGCGATTCGGCGCGCGCGAACTCTTCGAGTAACGCCTCTTGAAAATCAATCGATTGCGGCGCCGTCATTTTACGCCCCCCAATGCGGCATCGTGTTGATGTATGCATCGGCGCGGCGCGTCAAGGCGTCGTCGTCGGCAAGATTCCAGGCGTTCATCATCCATTGGCGCACCCCGGCGCGGCGCACTTCATCGAGCACTGCCTCGCGCGATTTAACGGCGCCGTTGGCGTCGACGCAGTATTTGCAATAATGCGCGATTGCGCCGACGAAGTTGGGATTGCCCAACGGCGCGGCGCACGAGCGGCAGTGTTCGAGAGTGGGTTGCATAATGGATTTATTCGACAAGTGTGCGATGCAAATTAATGCGCATCATCGCGCCGCCTTGACCGCCGACGGCTGCACTACATCGCCGCTTTCCTGCCCCCAGGCGTGGCGTTCGTAAGTGATGATTGCGGCGATATCGACATCGCTTAACTGCGCGCCAAACGCCTGCATGGCGGTGCCGGCGACGCCGTTTAGGATGATGTTTAAATGTTCATCCAAACTTAATTTGCTTGCATCGAGCGCCGGGAAAACGCCGGCGATGCCTTGTCCATCGGCTTGATGGCAGGCGACGCAGGAGACGTTATACGCCGCTTCGCCGCGCGTTAAGAGTTCATCTTGCGACCATTCGCGGTCGGCCGAGTCGGCTTCGGCGGCGGCCGCTTGGCGCGTGGATTGCACCCATGCGTCGAAATCATTGGTCGGCACCGCTTCGACCACGATGGGCATAAAGCCGTGATCGCGTCCGCACAACTCGGCGCATTGCCCGCGATAGGTGCCGGGCTCGTCAACCACCGTCCACATCTCGCGGATGAAGCCGGGGATTGCATCTTTCTTGACCGCAAAATCCGGCACCCACCACGCATGCACAACATCGTTCGAGGTCAACAAAAATCGCACCTTGGCGCCGACCGGCAACACCATCGGTTTATCGACCTCGAGCAGATAATTATCGACGCTGGCCGGGTCGATGCCCGAATTCAACACCCGCGCCTTGCGGCTGTTTTCGGCGAGGTTGCTGAAAAAACGAATGCCTTGCTCGGGGTAAGCGTATTCCCATTTCCATTGATGCCCGATGATTTCCACGGTCAATTCATGCCCGCCGGTGTCTTCCATTTTAATTAACGCCTTGGCCGCCGGGATTGCCATCGCCACCAACACCAGCAGCGGGATGATTGTCCAAATCACTTCGGCTGCGGTGCTGTGCGAAAATTTTGCCGGGGTTGCGCCGCGCGATTTGCGGTGTTTGAGGATGCTGTAAAACATCGCGCCAAACACGACGATGCCGATGACCGTGCAGATATACAGCACCATCATGTGCATGTCGTACACTTCGCGGCTGATTTCCGAAACGCCGCGCGGCAGATTGAGTTGCCAATCGGCGATGGCCGGCGGCGCAACAAGGATGATAAACGACGCCAGCCACAACGCCGCCTTGGTTGATGCGCGTTGCCGCGCGCATCGTCGGTTGTCCAAATTCATTTAACTGTCGCCCTCGTCGCCGACCGGTCGTCGGTTAAGTTGTTGCGTTGAAAACGGTTGATGGTCAAGTTAATCAATGCGCAAGTGAATAAGTGTGAATAAGTGCGCGTTAATAACAGTGCACAATAAAAAGGCGAGGCGCCAAACACGCCGCGCGGGTGACAGCATAACAAAAACCGACCGCCGCCGACAAGCGCGCCGGGCGATTTGTTTGTTATAGTGCGCGGCGATGGACGCCCTCGATTTATACGGCGTGTTCGGCGGCACCTTTGACCCGATTCACCACGGGCATCTGCGCCCGATTCGCGAAATGCTCGACCGGCACGGTTTGCGCGAAATCGCGTATATCCCGGCCGGCGCGCCGCCGCATCGCCCGCCGCCGATTGCGCCGCCCGAGGCGCGCTTGGCGATGACTCGCTTGGCTGTGCGCGGGCGGGCGCGATTGCGCGTCGAGACGATGGAGATGCACCGCGCGCCGTCCTACACCATCGACACTTTGACCGAATTGCGCCGCCGCCATCCGCGCCGCCAATTGGCCTTGATTGCCGGGCTCGATGCCTTGTTGTCGCTCGAGCGTTGGCGCAATTGGCGCGACATATTGACGCGCGCACATTTGATTGCGTTGGCGCGCCCCGGCTGGGCATTGCCCGAGCCGCCGCCGCATTGGTGGCAACGCGCGCAAGTCGAATCGCCGCGCGCCTTGTGCGATTTTGCCGCCGGTAAAATCGCGCTGGTCGAAACCGCGGCCGTCGACATCTCGGCAAGCATGGTGCGCGCGCGATTGGGCGGCGGACAATCCATCGATGCATTGGTGCCGCGCGCTGTGCGCGAGTACATCCGTGCGCATCATCTTTATGGCGCCTAACCTCGACAACCCAACCTCACTCGACGCATTGCAACGCGCCGAAGCCGCGCGCATCGATGCCGAACGGATGAGCGAAATCGCCCTGCGCGCGCTCGCCGACGCCAAAGGCGTCGAGGTGCGGCTGCTCGATGTGCGCCAACTGACCGACATCACCGACTATATGATTGTCGCCACCGGCACTTCCGAACGCCACATTAAAACGCTGGCCGAACGCGTGGTGATGCAACTGCGCGCGGCCGGCTGGCGGCAGTTAAGCATCGAAGGCGAAGCGATTGGCGATTGGGTGCTGGTCGATTTTGTCGACATCGTCGTGCATATCATGCGCGCCGCAACGCGCGCGCATTATGATTTGGAAAGTTTATGGGATTCGCGGTTGGCGGATGTGGTGGATGGAGACGGTGGAAGTGACAGTGCAAGTGACGGGGACGACGATGTCGGCGGCGACGGCGACGGTGACAGTGTCCGCGTTGACGACGATGATGGTGACGACAGTGTTCGTTCATAGTTAATAAGTTAATTCGTTAATTAATAAATTAATGAATGCATTAATTAACGACGCGCTCGACACCGTGCCCAACACTGCGCCCAATGAACTGCAATGTTAACGATTCATTTAATCGCAGTCGGCGACAAAATGCCGGCATGGGTGCGCGACGCTTGCGGTGAATACATCAAGCGGATTCGCGCGCCGTGGGCGTTGCGTTTGATTGAAGTGCCGGCGGAACGGCGCGGCAAAAACGCCGACCGCGTTAAAATCGCGGCGCGTGAAACCGCGCGATTGACGCGCGCGATTCCGCAACACAGCCGCGTGATTGCGCTCGACAGATTGGGTCGCGCCCGCACCACCCGCGACCTTGCCGCGCAACTCGATAGTTGGATGTTGACCTTCGACAACATTGCGCTGCTCATCGGCGGCGCCGACGGGTTGCCGCCGCAATTGTTGCGCGCCGCCGATGAAGTTTGGTCGTTGTCGGCGCTAACTTTCGCGCATCCCTTGGCGCGCGTGATTGTCGCTGAACAATTGTATCGCTGCCATGCGCTGTTGACCGGCTTGCCGTATCACCGCGATTAAGTTTTGATGCGTGTCGAATGATTTGTGAATGATTTATGAACGATTGACGAATGAACAGTTCAATGCGTACTTAATGAATATCGAATGAGTATCGAATGATTATCCTGGCATCAACCTCACCGCGCCGCCGCGAATTGCTCGCGCAGTTAACCGATTCATTTCGAATCGAATCGCCGGACATCGACGAGACGCCGCAGCAAAACGAATCGCCGCAACAATTATGCAAGCGGTTGGCGTTATGCAAAGCCGAGACGGTGCGCGCGCGAGTCGATGCGCACGACATCGTCATCGCCGGCGATACGCTGGTCGCCTGCGACAACGAACTATTCGGCAAACCCGACGACCGCGCGCACGCCGCGCAAATGTTGCGCAAGTTGTCGGGCAAATCGCACAGCGTACATTCCGCGCTTGCGGTCATCGGCGCAACCAAATCGATTGTGCATAACGACGAAACCCGCATCACCTTCGCCGCCTTAACCGAACAACAAATCGCGCGCTATTGCGCCACCGACGAACCGCTCGACAAAGCCGGCGGCTATGCAATCCAAGGCGGCGGCGCGGCGTTTATCACGCACATCGACGGCGATTACAGCGCGGCGATTGGCTTGTCGTTGACCGCGGCGCGACGGTTGCTTATCGAAGCCGGTTGGTCGGGGGAATAAGTAACCGGTTGCAAAGGTTAAGTTGCAAGCGACAAGTAAAAAGTAACAAACGCGCGATGTGGCGGCGGAAGTGAACCGTGTACATTGCAAGGTTAAGTGACAATGTAACGTTAACTGTAAACGCATTCGCGCAATGTGTTAAGTGACGATGCAAGGGTTATGCAAGTAACTATGCAAGCGACAAAGCAAACCACAAATGCAAACTGCTCGACAAACTGCACAATGAAAAACGAAATTCTGATCAACGCCGGCGGCTATGAAACGCGCGTGGCTTGGCGCAAGGACGGCGTGTTGATACAAATCGAAATGGAACGCGCGGCGCGGCGTGATTGGCTTGGCAATGTTTATTTGGGGCGGATTTTGCGCGTGTTGCCGGGCATGCGCGCGGCGTTTGTTGACATCGGCGCGGCGCGCAGCGCGTTTTTGCATGCCAATGAATTGGTGCGCGCGCCGAACGAAAGCGCGGACGATGCACTCGCGCGATTGCGCGCCGGGCAAACGCGCATCGTGCAGATGATGCGCAGCGCCATCGGCGACAAAGGCGCGCGGCTGAGCGAACAAATCAGTTTGCCGAGTCGGCATCTGTTGTATCTGCCGACTCGCGATGCGCTGTTGACCGCAAGACGCCTCGATGAAAATGCGCGTCAACTTTGTTTGGAAAAACTGCAACGCCTGCGCGGCGATGCGCGCATTGGTTTGTTGGCGCGATACACGGCGCAATACGCGCGCGATGATGAACTGCGCGCCGAGTTGGCGAAGTTAACCGACGATTGGCAAACCATCATCAATCAAGCCGCGCGCGCCTCCGCGCCAACTTTATTGCACCGCGACCTGCCGCTCGCCTTGCGCGCCGTACGCGACGCCGATTGGCGCACGGTGACGCGCGTACTTATCGATTGCCCGAAGACGTTGGCGCATGCGCAACGGATTATTGTTGGTGGTGATGTTGTCGACGGTGTTGGCGACGACGTTGTCAAAGACATCGATAACGTTGTCGGCAACGACATTAATAACGGTGTTGACGAAGTTACCGGCAACAGTGTCGTCGACACAGTCGCCAACGATGCCGACAACAACATCGCCCCCCTCTCTGTCGACAACTGCACCGCACGACTCGAACTGCATCATGCGCCCACGCCGATTTTTGATTTATACGACACCGAAGCCGAAATCGAACGCGCATTGGCGCGGCGGGTTGAATTGCCGGGCGGCGGGCATTTGGTGTTTGACCGCACCGAAGCGATGCATACGATTGACGTCAACAGCGGCGGCTTGGTCGGCGCCGACATTGGTTGGCGCGCGAATTGGGAAGCGGCGCGCGTTATCGCCCGACAAATTCGCCTGCGCAACTTGGGCGGCATCATCGTCGCCGACTTTATCGATATGCAATGCGCCGAACAACGCCAACAACTGTGGCGGCGATTGGCGGATGAACTCGCCGCCGACCCAACGCCAACGCGCCCGAGCCCGATGTCGGCGCTTGGTTTGGTCGAAATCAGCCGCCGCCGCAACGGCGAAAGTTTGCAGGCGATGTTGTTGGAAACTTGCGCGATGTGCGACGGCGGCGGCGCGCATAAAAGCGCGCAATCGATTTGCTGTGAAATCTTCCGCGAGATTTTGCGCGGCGACTGTAAAAAATGCACGGTGCGCGCCGCCCCAACAGTCATCGCCGAACTGCAAGGCGCCGAAGCCGCGCATCTGCAAGCACTCGCCGAATCCACCGGCAAACAAATCCGCTTGCACGATGCCCCCAACTGGCGCGTCGAACAATATGTGGTGTTGGCGGATGGGTGAAGTGCAAGTGCAAGTGCGAATGTAAATGTAACTGCAATTACAATACGCAACGAAGACGCTGTAACATTATTCCATTGCGACAACTCAACCGACATCGGCTGTGATGAAAGTTAAAGTTAAGTCGAAGTTAAGTTAAAGTGAAAGTTAAAATGAAAGTGACAATGAACATGAAAACCAAAATCAAAACCAACCGAATCATTAACACCGCAACCGCATGCGTCTTGGCATGCTGGCTGTCAACCGCCGCATACGGCGCGGGCGTTTATGAACAAGTGTTGTTGCGCGCCGATTGGCCGGCGCGCGTCAACGGGCAAACCGTGTTGGACATCGAAGCGATTCGCGACACCTTGCGCAATGTGCGCGATGATGCGCGCACCGAAGTGGTGATTTTTTATCCGGGCGGCGATGCCGGGCGGCAATGGGCGCAAGTGGTGCGCGATTGGTTGATTGCCTTGGGCGTGCGCGGCGACCAATTGGAAATGCAGCCGGGCGCCGGCGATGATTCGCGTTTGTTGTTGAGCGTATTCGACCGCCGCCTTAACTCAACTCAGCCGTAAAGAACGCCTGCAACGCCGCGCATAAATCGGCTTGGTCGTTGGCGCCGGCCAATTCGCGCACCGAATGCATCGCCAATTGCGGCGCGCCGATGTCGGCGGTGCGCACGCCGAGTTTGGCTGCGGTAATCGGGCCAATCGTCGAACCGCACGCCATATCCGAACGCGTCACAATCGTCTGCACCGCCAAGCCGCGTTGCGCGCACAGCCGCCGAAACAACGCCGCGGTTTCGGCGGAAGTTGCATAACGTTGGTTGTGATTAATTTTAAGCGTCACGCCGCCGTTGAGCAGCGGCGTATGATTCGGTTCGTGCTTATGCGGATAATTCGGATGAACGCCGTGCGCGTTATCGGCCGACAACAACATCGAGCGATGCATCGCGCGCAAAAATTCATCATCGCCGCCGCAAACGCGCCGCAACACCGCCGATAAAAACGCCCCGCCTGCACCGCCGGCGGATTCCGAACCAACCTCTTCGTGGTCGTTCAACACCAACACCGCATTGTGCGCGGCGCGTTCATCATGTGCACCGTGCGCATCGATGCCAAGCAACGCCGCGCCGCCGGCATAACAACTGAGCAAATTATCCAACCGCGCCGAAGCGATAAATTCGCCGCGCACGCCAACCAATGCCGCGCGCTGGCAATCGTACAACGACAATTCATGCGCCAACACGCGCGCATCATCGGCAAACGTTTCGCCGTGCTGTTGCGCCAATTCATCGAGTAAAAACCGTTCAAAGACGCGGGTATCGAATGAATCGATGTTGGTGTTGTCGACGTTGTCGTGACCGTCAACGTCACTGTTACTTTTATTTTTATTTTTGTTTTTCTTTTTACTTGTACTGTTCCGATTACTTTTGTTTTTACCGTCACCCTCGCCAACTCGACACAACACCGCCGACATTTCCCGTTGGCGATTAATCTTGCGCTTGTCATTAACATTGCGCGCCAAGTGAATCGCCAAACTGGGAATCACCGCTATCGGACGGCGGATATTCAGCAACACATTCCGCAAGCCGCGCGCATCGTCTACGCATACCTTGCCGGCCAATCCCAAATCGCGGTCGAACCACGGCGCCAGCAACGCCCCGCCATAAACATCGACCGCCAGTTTTGCGTATTGATTATTGCAGTCGATTGCATTCGGCTTGACCTTTAAGCACGGGCTGTCGGTGTGCGCGCCGACCAAACGAAAGCCGTCCTCGCCCGGCGGTGCCGCCAAGCGCAACGCAATCAACGATGAATCGTTGTGCGTGAAATAATACTTGCCGGGAATGCTCGGCGCTTTAGCCGCACCCAAATCGGCGCGCACATATCCCGCGCTATCGAGCCGCGCCGCCAAGTTGGCAACCGCGTGAAACGGCGTCGGCGACTCATCCAAATACTGCAACAACGGCGCAAGCGATTCATCCGCGGGGATGGTGTTGGTTTTCATTAAATTGGATTGAGTTGAGTTGAATTGAATTGTTAAGTTACTTCGTTAAGTTACTTTGGGTTACTTTAAATCACTTTGCCAAGTTAATTTGTTAAGCGTATTTCGTTACATTACTTTGGTTAACTTGCGTTGTTAAAAGTTACATTGTTAACTCGCACTGTTAACTTACACCGTCAACCCGCGCCATTAACTTCGCCACAATCCACCGCCCACACCTGCCCGGCGTGTTCGCCATCGAGACGCATTGCGGTCAAACTGCGGCCCCAAACGCAACCGCTGTCCAAGCCGATGATGTTGTCGCGCGTAAACAACCCTTGCGCCGACCAATGCCCAAACACAATGCGCCATTTTTTGCATTGCATATCGGGGTGCATAAACCACGCCACCAATTCTTCGGGTTGCGCGCCGGGCGCGGCTTTGTGTTCGAAATCCAACTCGCCGCTTCGACTGCAATAACGCATTCGAGTAAACGCATTGAGAATAAATCGCGCGCGCGCGCTGCGACCGTGCGCGTCGCCCCAAGTGCGCGGCTTGCGTCCGTACATGCATTCGAGCAGTTTGCGATGATGCGCACCGCGCAACCACTCCTCGACTTCGCGCGCCAATTCGCGCGCCTGTTTGCGCCGCCAACCGGGATACACGCCGGCATGCACCATCACTGTTTTTACGCTGAGTTCGGCGCGCGCATCGCAATGCATTAGCGGTCGATGCCGCAGCCATTCGAGCAAATCGTCTCGGTCCGGCGCGCGCAAAATCGGCGCAATCGTGTCGCCGGCGCGCAGTTCGCGAAACCCGGCGTCGACCGCCAGCAAATTTAAATCGTGATTGCCCAACACGCAAATCGCGCTGTCGCCGAGTTGTTTAACCAAGCGCAATGTTTCGAGCGAATGCGCGCCGCGATTAACCAAATCGCCGGTCAACCACAATTGGTCGACGCGCGCATCGAAGCGCAGTTTCGCCAACAACGCCTCCAAGGCGGTCACACAACCCTGCACATCGCCCACCGCATAAATGGCCATCAGCCGCGCATCCGTTAAGTGAGTGAAGTTAATTAATCGGGGTTAACTGAGTTAACGGAATTAACTTGTTGCATCGACTTGCATTGATGCGAACATCGATGCGCGCATCGACGCGAAAATTATGCGGCGGTTAGTCATCGAACAATTCATCCAAAAACACTTCGTCTTCATCGGCGCCTTCGCCGTCTCTGATGTCCATCGCGCGTTGTTGCAGATAGGTTTGGCGCAGGAATAAATATTTATCCGGCTGCACCTCGAGCAATTCATCGGCGCCCAAAAATTGCGCGCGGCGGTCGACGATGCGCAACACGGTCAACGCATTACGCGTTTCATTCGGCTCAATCAGCGCGGTCGGGTCGGTGTAGGTTTGCCCGACGACAAAGCCGCCGGTGTCGCGCAAATTGCTCGGGCCAAAAAACGGCAGCACCAAATACGGCCCAGACGCAACGCCCCACACCGCCAGCGTCTGCCCGAAATCTTCGTGATGCGACGCAAGCCCCCATTTGCCCGCGACATCAAACCAACCGAGCAAGCCGATTGTGCTGTTGATAACCAACCGCCCGGTGCTGCGCGCCGCACCGCGCGGTTTGCCCTGCAGCAATTCGTTCACAATCGTGCCCGGTTCGCGCAAGTTGGAAAACACATTGCCGATGCCGCCGCGCATGCCTTGCGGCAATTTGGCGTAAGCCTTTGCCGTCGGCTTGAGCGCAACGCGGTCGAGCGCCAAGTTAAATTTCAGCACCGCGCGATTGGCGCGTTCAAACGGATCGCTTATGCCGGCATCCGGCGCACGTTTTGCGCTGACGCAACCGGTGCATAACAACGCGGCGGTCAACGCCGCCATCGCCGCAATGCGGATTGGCATTGACGTGGGTGTCGGCATGGATATTGATACGCTCATAATTAACGCTCGTTGGTGACAAAATATAATGGTTGGATTGGATTATGGATGGTGAATATCGAATAGCAAATGATTCATTGTCGATGAGTTGTCACTGTGAAAAACAAATGATGAATTATGAATTTTGAATTACGAATTACGAATAACAAATAACGCTTAACAATAAACGGTAAACAACAAATCAAAATCGAATGCGCTATTGCGCCTTCTCCTCCGCACCAACCGGCTCGACCAACTCGGCAAATGTTTGCGTCAAACTATCGATGCGATTCGCCGCCAATTGCCATGCGCGGTCTTGCCAAAGTTGATTATGCGCGTCCGCCGCTTCGCGCACCGCCTCCTCGGCCTCGGCGTCAACTTCGGCGCGCAGGCGGATGTAGTTGTCGTCATCGTCGCGCGTCGCTTGGCGCATCACCACGCGCATGCCGCCAAACGCATGCATCGTCGCGGTCGCACCGCGCACCTGCACTTGGTCGGCGCGCGCCACTTCATCGAATCGATTTGACACAAACAGATTAATAATGTCGTCGACCAAATATTCATCCTTCACCTGCATCGCATCGCCGACGCCCTGCAAAGCCAGCGACTCTTCGGCGGTTTTGCGCTCGATGTTCACCGCCTTGCCGCCGCCGCTCAGCGAAACTTTGCGGATGTCGGCTTTATCGATGCGCAAAAAATCATCGCGCGCCAGCCAATCAATCGGCGTGCGCGGTGCGTTCAACTCGCCTTCGACCAGCCAAGTTTGCGGGTTGTCCGGCAGGCGCACAAAATGTTGCGGATGCGCGGCCGATGGGCGGTTGCGCCCGATGATTAACGCCGCGCGCGGCGCACCGTCGGCGTCGCGCAAGGTTGTTTCGACCGCGCGCGAATTCGCGTCGCTCGGGTCGTTTAACTGCAGTTGTTCATACAATTCCGGGTTCGCGGTTTTGCGCGAGCGGATGGTTAAATCGGCGACGCCCAATAAAAATTCGCGCACCGCGCGCGTGTTGGCCGGGTAATCATCGCGTTCGCGCACCACCCATTGCCCGTCGATTTGCGCGGCGTGAAACGCGCCTTCGTTGGCGCGCACTTCGATTTGCGTGATGTCGTTGAGCGAATCATACAAGCCGGCAAACAACGCCGCGCCGTCTTCGGTTTGCGGCGCGCGGCTTAATTGCCACACCGCAAGCGCGGCGGCAACGCCCACCGTTGCCAAGCCGATTAATGTGCGCGCCTTAATCATCGCAATTTATTGAATAGTGCACTTAACAAATCATTCGCTTAACAAACTTGTCGCCTTAATCGGCGCGCAATGCGCGCATGGTGCGGCGGCGACGCCAAAATGCAAACCCCACCGTGCTTGCGCCAATCAACAGCGGGATTAACGCGATGTTGATGAACTTAATCAACGTCTCCAAGTTTTCGATGTCCTTGCGCAAATCCAACCGCACTGCGCGCAACTCCTTGCGGATGCGCACTTTTTCCAAGCGATAGTTGGCGATTTCGGCTTCGCGTTGTTTGTCAATCAAGGCTTCGTTTTGGTCGCCGCGCGCCTTTTCCAATTCGCGCAATCGCGCCTCGGCTTGATTTAATGAATCCAACAATTCCTTTTCCTTGCTGCGATAGCGCAAATCGGCGTCGCTGCGAATCCGCTGCACCAAGGTAAACGGACGGAACGGCGACGGGCGGTCGCGCACGCTGATTAAATCATTGTTGCCGGCAAGATTTTCCAGCGCGTTGACAACAAACGCGCCGTTGGCCGCATACGGCAATGAAATCTGCGCGCCGAAAATGTTTTGTACGCGCACCCAAAATCTGTCCTGCAACAAATCGGCGTCGGCGACCGCGATGATGTTAATCGGCTCGACGGATTCGGCGCGATGCGGGCGCGACCACTCAGCCTCCGCGACCTTGCCGTCGAATGCGCTGCTCGCATCACCGTTCAATCGCACCGCCAACGCCAACTTGCGCCCGAGCGGTTGATAATCGCGCAATAAAATTTCCGGGTCGACGCCTTGATAAATTTTCGCGCGGTCGTATTGCGCGGCGCGCGAGGTAGTGGTCGCCAACGGCGTCATTGTTACATCGGCGTCGGCGACCGCTTCGAAATAGCCGGCGGTGGCAAAAATCATGTTGTTAAGGTTGGCGCTGATGACATCCTCGCCGTCCAATTCATCGCGGGTTAAATTCATCCACAGCGGATATTGCGCATTGCCGATGCGCCCGTCGCGCTGCACTTGCACATTTATCGAACGCTGCACATCGGCGGCGATTTTATCCGTCGCCAGTTTCACGCCCCATTGTTGCAGCAATGGATTGACGGCCGCGGCGGTTTCGGAACTCGGCGGCAAGGCTTCGGAAAACGAATCGACATACAACAACACCCGCCCGCCGCCAAGCACGAATTGATCCAGCGCATACAGCGCCGCTTCGCTCCATTCGGGCGGTTGTACGATGAACAGCACGCCGATGTCGTCGGCGATGTCGCCGCCGTCCAATTGCACTTCGCGCACCGAGAACGATTCGCGCACTTGCGCCAACACCGTCCACGCCGGCTGCCCTTCGCCGCCTTGCATCGGCAGCCCGCTGACCAGCCCGACCGTCGGCGGCGTTGGGTTTGCCAAGCGGTGAATCAATCGAGTTAAATCGTATTCCAAATATTGTTCGCGCTGTTCGGAGAAAAACGGAATGGTTTCAATCGCCCCGACCGAACTTTCGCCAACCAGCCCAAAATAAAACTGCCCTTCGCCGCCGACCGGCACGCCCGACAAACCATACGCGACCGCGCGGTCTTCGGCTTCGGAAAACGGTTCCGGGTCTTCGAATTTGACGGTTAAATTGCCGCCGGCGCGGCGCGAATATTCATCCAGCAACCCTTGAACGCGCGCGACATGCCAGCCCAATGCCGGCAATTCGCGCAAGCCGTCGCGCGATAAAAACAGCCGCAACTCAATCGGTTCATCCAACGACGCCAAGATGTTGCGCGTGCCTTGCGACAATGAAAAAACATTGTTGTCGGTTAAATCGATGCGCGCGCGCGAACCGATAAGCCCGGCCAGCAAATTGACCGCCAACAACACCGCCAATGCCAGCGGCACGGCGGTGATGCCAAAACGTCTTCGTTGAATGCGGGTGGCCATTTTGATGTCGATATGTCGATGTCGAGTTGATGATGTCGATTGCGGTTAAGTGACGGTTGTTACGTTACGGTTATAAGTGACTGAAGTGACGGTTACGGTTGAGTTGCGATTAAACCAAACGCGGATTAATTCGCCTTTTTTAACTCGACCACCACGGTGTTGACGAATAAAAAGAACGCGCCGACCGAAACAAAAAACACAACATCATGCAGCGTTATTACGCCGCGCGTCATTGCGGTGAAATGCGAAAGGAAACTGAGCGAAGCGATTGCATCGATGACCGCTTGCGGCGCCCAGGCGGTGAACAAATCCAACACCGCCGCATTGCCGCTTAGCACCAACAACAAACACACCGCCAACGCCACCACAAACGCAATCACCTGATTGGCGCAAGCCGCCGAAACGCAGGCGCCGACCGCAAGATAGGCGCCGGCCATCAGCCAACTGCCGAAATACGCGGCCGCGATTACGCCGTTATCCGGGTCGCCGAGAATGTTGACGCTTATCCACAACGGCGTCGTCAACGCCAAAGCCACGGCGATGAACAGCCACGACGCCAAAAATTTGCCGAGCACCGCCTGCCATACGCCGACCGGCAAGGTCAGCAACAATTCAATTGTGCCGCTGCGGCGTTCTTCCGCCCATAGCCGCATCGATAACGCCGGCACCAAAAACAAATACAGCCACGGATGAAAACTGAAAAACGCCGATAAATCGGCCTGCGCGCGCGCAAAAAACCCGCCGATGAAAAAGGTGAAAAACCCCGCCAACAGCAGGAATATCACCAGAAATACATAGGCAATCGGCGTGCCGAAATAGCCGCCGAGTTCGCGCTTGAGGATGCCGAATAATGCGTCCATCACGCGGCTCGGCGGCGCGCATCGGCGCGGGTGAGTTGGGTAAAGGCGCGCTCCAACGAGCCGCCGCCGCGCCGCAATTCGCGCACCTTCCAGCGATGCTGCAAGGCCAGTTCGCCGACGCGCGCAATAATCGATTCGACATCGGCGTCCGCCGTCGGCAACAGCCGCGCATGCAATTCGCGCGCCGATTTGCGTTCGCGCACCGCGCCGACTCCCGGCACTTGCGCCAACGCGCGCTGTGCATCTTCGACATCGCCGACATCGGCGATATGCAGCACAATGCGATTGTGTTCCGGGGCGTGCGCCAACAAGCCGCTCGGGGTGTCGTCGGCGACGATTGCGCCTTTGGCGATGATAATCGCGCGCGTACACACCGCCTCGACTTCCTCCAAGATATGCGTCGATAAAATAATCACTTTGTCTTTCGCCATCTGGCGGATGAGTTCGCGCACTTCGATTTTTTGCGTCGGGTCCAAGCCGTCGGTCGGTTCATCCAAAATCAGCACTTGCGGGTCATGCAAAATCGCCTGCGCCAAGCCGACGCGGCGTTTATAGCCTTTCGACAAGGTTTCGATGCGTTGGTCGACAACCGAATCCAAATGCACGCGCGCAATCGCATCATCGATTCGCGCGCGCCGCGTTTCACGCGGCATCGCGCGGCATTGCGCGACAAATTCCAACAAGCCGCGCGGCGTCATATCGGCGTACAACGGCGCGCCTTCGGGCAAATACCCCAACCGCCCGCGCGCGCCGACCGGATCCTCCATCGGGTCGCACCCGTCAATCGTCGCCGCGCCTTCATCCGGCGCAAGGAATCCGGTAATCATCCGCATCGTGGTCGTCTTGCCCGCGCCGTTCGGCCCCAAAAACCCCAACACCTCGCGCGCGCCCACCGCAAACGAAACGCCGTTCACCACGCCAACGCCGGCAAATCGTTTATGCAGGTTTTCTACTTTAACTTCGCTCATACGAATTAATGGTTACGGGTTACCGATTAACGAAACACACTTGTGAATTTGTGAATGGTGAATTGTAAATGGTGAATTGCGAATCATCAATTATCAATTCCCATCACAACCGCAAAAAACCCGCCGAAGTCCACAGACAACGGCGGGCAATGCGCCGTGCGATTAGAAGCGCACTTCGCCTTTGAGCAATACGCTTTGTTCGTCGACGCCGGACTCTTGTTGATGTTGCCCGGTGAGGTTAACTTGTACGCGGCGGGTTGGTGACCAATCCAGGCCGAGGCGGTAGGTGTCGTCTGTGGCGGTGGTGACATCGAAGAAGGGGGCGAGTAAGCCGTGTGCGCCTTGCCAGCCGTAGGATAGGCGCGCTTCGGTTTGCATTGCGTAGTCTTCATCATTGGCGTCCAAATCGGCGAAGGTTTCGGCATCCCACATTTTGCCGTATTGTTGCGCGCTGTCGCCGTAACTTGGGCGGATATCGATGGCCAATCCTTGTCCGTCGGCGCCGGCGACTACGCGCAGTTGACCATAAATGCCGTGTTCGCGGTATTCGGCGTTGCCGAGCAGGGTATACATTCCGGTTTCGAGGGTGACGCGGCTGCGGCGATAATTCCAGCCCAGCCCGGCTTCGACCGCCGAGCCTTTGGCGCCGTCTCCGCCGTCTTGGCGCACGCCGAGTTGCACATTGGATTGCCGCACCGCGCCGGCGACGGTCGGCTGCAGCCGATGCCAGCGCAAGCCGGCGCGCGCGGTGCTGGTGCTGATGTCTTGGTCGAGGATAGTTTCGTCATCGTTTTCCTTGATGTCCATCGCGCCGGCTTGCAGTTCGACGCGCAATTGCAGTTGCGGCGAGAGGTAACTGTTGACGCCCATGCCGCCGGCCAGCAAGCCGAGGTCGGCTTTATGGGTTTCGCCCAATTCGCTGATGGTCAATTCACCGGCGCCGCCGCCGAGGCTTGCCCACAGCGAGGTGTTTTCGTTTTGCCAACTGACATACGGATACGCTGCAATCACATCGACGGTGTAATCGCCTTTGGCGGCGTCGACCGTGAAACTGTTGGCTTGCACCCGATTGGGCAACGGCGTGGTTAAGTTGGTGTAATCGATTTGGGTTTCGGATTGGGTCACGGCAAAGCCGGCGCGCAGGTTGGGCGCAATCGGCGCATCCATTCCCAGATGGATGCTCAGCATATTGCCGCTCCAATCGATGAGGTTGGCGTCGCCGGACAGTTCGCGATAATTCGCACTGCCCCACACCGCCGCCGCGCTTTGGGTTGGCGCGGCGACATCGCCGCCGGTATGTGCGCCCAACGGCATTACGAAACTGCTGCCGGACAATAATTTTTTGCCGTCGAGGGTTTGGTCGACCCAGGCTTTTGCGTTATTGGCAAACGCCATCACCGGCGATTGCCCGCCTATCGCAAGACGCGGGACGGCGGAGATGTTGGCGATGCGGTCGGTAATCGCGCCGATGGTGCCGGCGACCGCCGCCACCGCCACTTTGGGCAGCACTTCGTCATTAAGCGCGGCGAAGCGGTCGGGGCTTTTGAGGTTTATCGAGATGGTTAACGTCTTCACAAACTCAGTCGGCGCAAAGGCACCGCCGACGGTCGTCATGTAGGTGGCTTGCATTACATACTCGCGTTTAACCCCTTCGAAGTTTTTGCCGTAGTCGACGCTGCTGATTAACTTGACGACGTGGACTCCACCGGCTTCGTTCGAGCCGACAAACGTAAGCCCTTCGTCGACATAAAAATTCAGCCCGGCACTTGGCTCCGACAATTCGGTGTAATCCCTGCAACCCTCGTTGTGCACACCGATACATTGATAGGCGACATAATTGTCGGTGCCGCCCGCATAGGTCGCCGAGATGTCATGCGTGGTGATAACGCCGACATTGAAATCGAGTTCGAGTACATCGACTGCTTGCGGCGGGCTGCCATCGACAAACGCCATCGGCACAATGCTAAAGGTGAACAGTTGATTGGTGGTCGCGCCGTTGGCGTCTGTGACCGTATATGACAAGGTAAAATTTTCGTTTTCTGCCAATCGTCCGGTGTGTACCAGCGGGCCGTCGATAACCAACGGCGAAGCGGTGTCGTCGCTCACCACCAACCCCGGGTTTACGAGGATGCTGTTGAGCGGGCGTGGAAAATCATCTGCGCCCTTATCGGGATAAGAGATTTCAAACGCATAAGGTTCCAAGCCGCCTTCCGCAGCCGGCAAGGTCAACGGCACGCCGATGGTGTAAGTGGCGCCGATGTCGGAGAAGTCCTTGGCAAACGCCAACCCTTTATGCACTTGTATATCAAACGTCAAAGACACAGTCGCGCCATTGGCGTCGATGGCGGTGAGTTCGTATTGGTAACTCCCCGGCGTGGTTTCTTCGCCGTCGCTTGTCCTAACGCTTGCGCCATAGGTCAACATCGCAGTTGCGCTGTCCAACACCACAGTTAAACCGGAACGAGCGGCACTCGGCGAAATCGCGTAGGAAATGGCGCCGGAACCACCGCTGACTATTGGCAATTGCACGTCGTCTTGCCTGCCGCCGGGCGTAACCGACAAACGCGCTTGACTGTCATCAAAACTCGGCCGCGGGTTGACGTGCAGGTTTAAGGTAAATGTATCGCTGCGGTCGTTGCTGTCGGTGGCGTAGCGGATATAGGTGAAGTCGCCGACGACGCTCGGCGCATCGCTTAACTCGAGGGAGTCATCGGCGAGGACAATCGCCGTCACACCGTTCGGCAGATTGCCGTCAACGGCGTAACTCAATGGCAACGTGTCGTGCGTGGCGAATGGCAAGGTTAACGTTTCGCCGCCGCTTGCGCCGTCGTCCGCGGTCCAACGCGATTCGTTTTGGGTGTAGGTGGCGACCAATTGTGTCGGGGTAAACGACGGGCGCAACTGCACGGTGATGCTGAAAGTGGTGTGCGCTTGCGCGCCGTCGTAATCATCGGTGGCGGTGTAGACGAAAGTTTGGGTGGGGTATACCGCTTGCCCGGTCGTGCCGCCCAATTGCGCGCCAAATTGCGCATCCACCGAAGTCGGATTAAGCGTTAACCCGGCCGGCAAAATCGCGCCGTTTAATCCGTTGAGTGAATAAGTAACATTGTCGACTTCGTCTTCGACCCTCGACAAACTGATGTCGACGTTTTCCTGGCGCGTACCAAAGGTTAAATCGACCTGCCCGCCGATGTCAAGCGTTGGCGCAATGAAGATATGCGTATTTTCCGCCGCGTCTGTGGCGTTGGCATCGCGCGCGTGATAGCGCAGATGGGTGGTGATGCGTTCTTGTGCGGTTGGCGTGCCGCTTAAGGTGCGGGTGGCGATGTCGAATGTGATGCCGTTGGCATGCGCGAAAGTTTCCGCGCCGTATTGCGAATCCGCGCCGATGGTGAGTTTATAGGTTAACGGCAATGCCCCGGCCAACGCCGTCGGCAAGGTGGTGTTGGCGGCGATGGCGGTGCCGGCGCGGAAGGAATAGCCGGCTTCTAATGCGTTTTCGTTCGCCGTGGTGAATCGCGGCGCACCGACCACGACATAGCGAAAGGCGTAGTGGAGAAACGCGCCGTTGGCATCGGTCACGGTGTAATTAAACTGCGGGGTGCCGGGCGGGGCGGCGGTGAAACTGCCGCTCAATACGCGCGCATCGGCATCGAAGGTCAAGCCGGCGTTACCGCTCGTAACCATCGAATAGGTCAACGGCGTACGCCCGCCGGTTGCCGGCAGGAATGATGCGGTTTTGGGAGTGTCGACGGTATAGGTTAACTCCTGCGGATTGCCGCTTTGGAATGCCAACGGCGGATAGATTTCGAGTTCAAACAATAATTCGGTCTGCGCACCGTGTGCATCGGTTGCAGTCAAGGTGTAGGTGGCATTGCCGACATCGTTCAAAACGCTCGGCGTACCGCTGATTCGAGTCGGCGAGGTGTAGGCAAGCCCGCCCGGCAAGGTTGGGGCGAGTGCATAATTAAGCGTGCCATACCCGCCGCTTACGCTCGGCAGGTCGTGGTTGCTGAATACAAAATTCAAAGTCGCATGCAATTTATCTTGCGCGGCGGCAAACACCGGTTCGGCGGCGACATAGATGGTCACGGTGTAGGTATTAACATGCGGCACAGTATCGGTGGCGATGTGATGAAAAGTAAAATTCCCCGCCACCGAAGGCGCGCCGCTAATCACCAATCGCGCCCCGCCGTCCAATGCCGTGCTTATCATCCCGCTCGGCAATGCGCCGCCGATGGTGTACGCCAAAGTATCGCCGCTAATCGCGCTTGGCAAGGTGATGGCTTCGTCGTTGGTGGTGCCGCCCGAAGTGTGCGTCGGGTCGTTTTGGGTGTACGACAATGCCACCGGTCCGGTCGGGGTGAACGATGGTTGGGTCAAGGTTTGCAGGGTGAAGGCAAACATATCGGTTGCGCTGTTGGCGTCCGTGGCGGCATAGGTGAACATCGTTGTGCGGCGGCTGATTGGCGTACCGACCAATCGCGCCGGGGTTGTGCCGGAGGCGGCTGCATAGGATAAATCGGCGAAGGTGGAGTCCGCTGAAATTTCCCCGGCGGAAGTTAATACATAAGTAACCGCCGCCTGCCCGCCGTTGGCGTTGGCAAGGGTGAAATCGAACAGTTGCCCGGTGTTGCGATAGGTGAACACCGGGCTCGCCGACGCCGGAAATTCCAACTTCGCGGCGACGACAACGTTAAAGGTGGTCTCGCCGCGCGCATTGACGGTGTCGGTGGCGACCAGGATATATTGCCCGGCATCAGCGACGGTCAAATTCGCTTTACTGCGCAATTTCCGCGAGGCGGAAACCAAATCGAATGCATTGGTGCTGCCGCCGACGCGCGACAGTGAATAGGCAAGCGCGCCGCTGCCGCCGATGGCCGAGATGAGGGAATAGGTGCTGAGATGGGCGGCGGTGAATGACAAATCGCCTTGCGTCGCCAAAAACAACGGCGTCGGCGAGTTGAGGATGTTTAAATTGGCGACGAAGGTTGCGGTCAAGCCGTTGTCGGAGGTGACGACTCGTTGATAAACCACTGCGCCGGCGGAGGTTGGCGTGCCGCTTATTACGACTCGATTATCCGATAGCAATGTAGCGGCCAAGCCGTTTAAGGTGCCGCTGACGGTATACGACAAACTGCCGACTGATATTTGCGCCGCCGGCAAGGTTAATTCGAGCGCATATCGAGGGGTGACATCGTCGCTGGTGTAATACGGGCTGCCGACGGTGTAGGTGACATTAATGATGGCGGGCGAAAACACCGGCACATTAAACACCGTCATGGTCATCGCCAATTGCGCCATTGCGCCGCTTGCATCGATGGCTTGCAAGGTAACGGCGCTTTCTTCCATCACGCTCGGCGTGCCGAAAATTCGCGGCGGGGCGTTGTTGGGCGCATCGAATGCCAAGCCATCCGGCAAATCGCCGCTGATGCCATAGCCCATCGGCGCAACGCCGCCATTCACTTGCGAAAAGGTGAGGTCGACGGCTTCGCCGGCGGTGAAGGTGAATGTGGTCGGCGCATTGGCCGGGAATGCCAAAGCGGCGGCGATGTGTACGCGAATCGATGCGGACGGGTTGTAGCCGCTCGCATCGGCGGATAGGGTGAAGGTGAAATCGCCGGCTTGGCTGGTTTGGTCGGCGCTGAGGGTTGGCGTTTGATGTTGGTCGGGCGCAGTGTCGGCGGCAAAGGCGGCGCCGGCGGAGAAGGTGAATCCTGCGGCGGTGATGGCGCCGGCGCTGTAACTTTGGAATGCGCCTTGCGTTGCCCTCGGCAGGTTGATTTGTTTGGCGGTGCCGGCGGTGAAGGTGTAATCGTATTCCGCTTGGGCGAATGCCGGGGCTTCGAGGGTGGACATCAGGAAGGTGGCTGCGCCGACTGCGCCGTTTCGGTCCGTGGCGGTGATGACGAATTGTTTGCCCAGCAATGACCCGGTGCCGCTCAATACGCCGTCGCTGCTGAAGGTTATGCCGCTATCGGTTGCGCTCGGCAATGCCGGGTCAAGCGAATACGCCAGCGGGGCTCGGCCGTGTTTGGCGGTGAAGGTGTAGGGGGTGGTGCTGTTGTCTGCAGGCACCGCAACCACCGGCGGAAGGTCGAAACTTGGGGCGGGGACGACGACGAAATAAAGGGTGGTAAATGCGCGGTTTTCTCTAATGTCGGTGGCGTGTATGGTGACGGCGACGCCGGCGGCGGTGCCCGCCGTGCTGAACACGCCACTGATGTCGCCCGCATCGTTGTCGCCGATGCAACCGATGCCCGACGCATCGCAACTGAAAACCCACTCCAATCCGTCCGAGTCGCCGGTGAGGTCTGCGGAAGGGAAGAAAGTCGTCGCCGTGCCGGCGGTGAAGGTGTAGTAAGCGAATGCCTGCAACACATCGCGCGTTGCAATTTCATCGCCTCTTTTTGATTTCAATGCAATCTCAAGAGTTGCGGTGGCGCCGTTGGCGTCTGTAACGGTAATTGTGCGGTCGTCGTCTACGCCGGCAACCAATTTGCCTTGAATGGAAAAGCCGTCGGCGTTTGCGGAAGACGTCAACCCGCTCGACACCGCCGAGTCAATCGAGTAAGTGCGCGGCGCCAACCCGCCGGTCGCTCGAAACGTGTAAGCGAGGACGGCGGTTTCCGTATCCCTGTTGAATAAAACAGATTCGCGGCCGTTCGCACTGACACCCGGAAACGTCAATCGCGCATACACCACCAACTCGACCGGGATAGTGCTCGACAAACTGCTCGACGCCGTATCCGCCGCAGATGCAACCGTAACATCAAAGGTGTAATACTGCGTATACGCCGAATTGCCAAGCGTAGTTGCGTTGTACAACTTCGGCGGGCTGGAGGAGAAATCCACGCCATAGCCGGCGTTTGCGGCAATCTCGGCGGTGTAAATCGTCGCCCCGGTGACGCTCGGCATATCGAAAGTCATCGCCGTGCCGGCGGTGAAAGTATAAGACGGCATCAAATCGGCGCCCAAGCCGGCGATTATCACCGCCTCGATTTTCGTCATATCGTATAACCGCCCCAACGCCGCATAATCGAAAGTGACCACGCCAATGGCGGCGCTGCCATCGGCGATTAATTGCGGCGGATTGGTTTGCGCATCGATGCGCACGCCAAAGGCTTCGCCATACGAATGATAAACATCGATGCCGCTGACCAGCGGCAAATCCAATTGCGCGGCTGTGCCGACGGTGAAAGTATACGAATACAATTCCTGTTCGAATGCCGGCGCTTCGATAGTCATCGCGAATATCAGCGAATCGGTTGCGCCGTTGGCGTCCGTGGCGGTGTAGGTGAGCGTGTCGTCGAAGGCGGCGCTGGGCGTGCCGCTGATGGTTGCCGGGGCGCCGGCGGTGTAAATCAAGCCGGCGATGCGCGCGCCGTCTGCGATGCTGGTGTCGCCAGAGGTTAAGGTATACGCGACAGGCGAGACGCCGTCATCGGCGGCGGCGAGCGTAATCGGGGTAATCGATTGCCATATCGAGAAAGTTTGCGCCGCTATCTCGGCGCTTGCCGGAAAATCGGGGCCGGTTTGCGCATGCGCCGATTGTGCCGCCGCCAACCCCATCACCAACGCCGCACACGCCACCCAACCACGCCAAACCGCCCGCGCGGCAACGTGGTGATTCGGTCGGTTTTTCATTTTCAATGACCTCCGCTTATACGGGTGTGAGGACGGCAAGCGCAAGCCAACGCCTGCGCGCAAACGCGAAAGATATACAACTATGCGCGCAGTGTCAAGCGGCACGGCGGGGTTGTCGCATCGGTTAAGGCGGTGCTATATTGTGACGGCGAGTGGATGGCGGCGCGGTTGCGATTGACGATTGACGATTCGCGTTTTAATAGTTGCGGTTTTACCATTTATTGACCGCGCGCGGTAACTGATTGACCGACATAAAATGAACCCGCCGACCAACGCCGCCAACGATGAACGCGCGTCGCGCCCAACCAATCGCCCGCTTACGTCACAACCATCGTCAACGCCGCATAAAACGCAAACCGAATGATTCCCTTCCATCGCGCCCGCACCCGCCATCGCGCCATTTTTGTCGGCGGATTTTTGCTGTGCACCGGCTTAATCGGCGCGGCGCTTTATTTTCAACACATCGCCGGACTCGCGCCGTGTCCACTATGCATCATCCAACGCATCGCCTTCATCGCCATCGGCGCATTAATGCTGTGCGGCGCATTGCATAACCCGCGCGGCTGGGGGCGGCGGATATACGCCGCGCTTGCAACCGTTTTCGCCGCCATCGGCGCGGCGGTCGCGGCGCGACATGTTTGGCTGCAAAACTTGCCGCCCGGACAAACGCCCGAATGCGGGCCGGGGTTGGAATACTTGCTCGATGTCTTTCCGTTGCAAAAGGCGATTGCGCTGGTGTTGCGCGGCTCGGGCGAATGCGCGGAAGTGCAATGGCAATTGATGCATTTATCGATGCCGGCGTGGAGTTTGGCGTGGCTGGCGGTGTTGGCGGTGTTGGCGATTTGGTTGATGATGCGGCGCGATTGATGCGGTCGACTTCGTTTTACCCGTCAAGTGTTACCAAAGCGTTTTACCGTCGCGTTTCACTGTCGAACTTTACGCGCACTTCGACACACGAAATTGACCGTTGCACTTTACGCGCACTTTAATAGGCGCGATTGACCGTCGCGCGTTACACATTAAAGTTAACTCACCTCATCCTGCCGCGCAACCACCTGCACTTCATCGCCCGGCGATTCCGCTTCATCATCCACCATCTGCGCGGGAAAGCCCGGCGCGCGCACCGCGCCGCATTGTTTCTCCCATCGCTTGACAATATTCGGCGACCATTCGCGCGCGCCGTAGCGATGCATCCCTTGTTGAAAAATATCGACCAACAACGGCGCAACATCCAACGACACGCCGGCGCGTTTGGCGATGGCATCGAACAAACCGATGTCTTTGCACACCAAATCCATCGTGAAATTAATGTCGCGGCTGCCGTTTAAAATCACTTGGCTTTCGGTTTCATGCACAAAGGAATTGCCGGACGAAATTCGAATCGCTTCATACGCGACATTTAAATCCATCCCGGCGGCTTTCGAAGTCGCCAACGCTTCGCATAATGAAACCAAATTGGCGGTCGCCAAATAATTGGTGACGACTTTCAGCACCGAGGCCGAACCCAACCCGCCGGTATGCAAAATCCGCCGCCCCATTGCGGTCAACACCGGCAACACCCGCTCGAACGCCGCGCGCGCACCGCCGACAAAAATCGAAATGTTGCCGGTCGCGGCGCGATGACAACCGCCGGACACCGGCGCATCCAACGCACAACCGCCGCGCGCCTGCACTTGCGCGCCCAACCGCCGCACTTCGGCTTCGTCTGTCGTGCTCATCTCCATCCACACTTTATCCGCGCCTTGCGCAACTCCCGCCAATACGCCGTCCTCGCCCTCCATCACCGCCGCACTGGCAGCCGGCGTCGGCAGGCAGGTAATCACCACATCGACATCTTGCGCCATTGCCTTCGGCGACGCAGCCCAAGTTGCGCCGGCGTTAATAAACGGCGCGGCGATGGATTCATCCAAATCGCGCACCGTCAACGCAAAGCCGTTGCGCAAAACGCTGCCTGCCAATTTGCCGCCGACATTGCCCAGCCCGATGAAACCGATTTTCAGTTTGGTGGAGTGCATTTTGGGAATGGTGAGGTTGGGGTTGAGTTGACGATTAACGTTTCGAGATGCGTTTCGATTGCGACACACCGCACTTTGCGGCGCGCGAGTGTAAATGTTTATCGATGTTTATCGATGCAAGTTAAGTTTGTCAATGCGCAAGTTTATCGACGCCATCGAACGAACTATAAATACGCGTCGTCGCTCATTTCCAAATGCAACCGATTGTCGGTATACGGATTGGCATCCGCGACCGATTCATTTAACTCGACGCCCAAGCCCGGCGTTTGCGGCACCATTACATAACCATCCTGCCACTGCACCGGCTGCTTCAATATCTCGGCGTGAAAACCGCCCCAAGTTTCGATGCTTTCCAAAATTAAAAAATTCGGTATGCAGGCCGCCAATTGTATGTTGGCGGCGCCTTCAATCGGGCCGCAATACAAATGCGGGGCGATTTGCGCGTAATGCGTTTCGGCGATGGCGGCGATTTTTTTGCCTTCGAGAATGCCGCCAACCCGCCCCAATGCCGGCTGCAAAATGGACGCCGCCTGCATTTCCAACACCCGCGCGAATTCGTATTTGGTGGTCAATCGTTCACCGCAGGCAATCGGCACGCCGGTGCGCGCGGCGACTTGCGCCATTGCGCGCGGATTTTCCGGCGGCGTCGGCTCCTCCAACCATAACGGCTGATACGGCTCGATGCATTGCGCCAAACGAATCGCGCCGGACGCGGTGAATTGCCCATGCGTGCCGAATAATAAATCGGCGCGATTGCCAACCGCCTCGCGCAAGGTGCGCATAAATTGCGCGGCGCGATTTAACACTTGCATCGTCGGCTGACGACCGTCATACACCGAATACGCGCCCGCCGGGTCGAACTTAAGCGCGGTAAACCCCTGCGCGACATATTCCACCGCGCGCGCGGCGGCGACATCGGCATCGGTGTAAACATCCTCATTACCCGCCGCGATTGCATCGGCGGACGGATAAAGATAGGTGTAACTTCGAAGTTTGTCGCGCACGCAACCGCCGAGCAACGCATGCACCGGCTTATCCACCGCCTTGCCGATTAAATCCCAACAGGCGATTTCGATGCCGCTGAGCACGCCAACCAGCGACACATCCGGGCGCAAGGTGTAGCCGCTGCCATAAACGCGCCGCCATAATTTCTCGATATCGAACGGATTGGCGTCGACGATATGCCGCGCAAACACATCCTCAATCATCCGCACCACGACATTCGGGGCGAAGGTGGCGGCATACACTTCGCCAACGCCCTCGAGCCCGTTGTCGGCGATGAGTTTGACGAAGATAAAATACCGCCCGCCAAAATGCGGCGGCGGATTGGCAACCACCCAGGTTTTGAGTTCGATGATTTTCATCGGCGGATTGTAGCGGCGAATCGGTGAAGTGCAGGCGCGAATCGGCGGTGTTTTGCCGCCATTGACATCGTTTCACCTCGATTGACATCGATTGACCTCAATTCGTTTGACCGCTTCGGGGGCTTTACAAACGCGCGCAAAACCGCTATTTTGCATCGCATAAAAATAAACATCAACGGAACCCCGGTGCCGCAAATGCGTTAAGCCGTTTCGCGCGCCGGGGGTTTTATCGGGGAATGCCGCAACCGAATGGCCCGCGATCGCGCGGATGTCATTAAAAATGCCGCTTTGTCACTGTATACGCACCGTCACTCGTTACTGTATACGTCACTGTTACTGTCGCCGCCTCATCGACCGTGCAACCATTGGGATTTGCACTTCTTATACTTTCGCTTCACCTTCCACTTCACCCATCGCCGTCACGCGCCCGCAATGAAAGCCCTCGACAACATCCGCATTCTCGATTTCACCCATGTGCAATCCGGCCCCACCTGCACCCAACTGCTCGCCTGGATGGGCGCGGATGTCATCAAAATCGAACGTCGGCAAGGCGGCGATGCAACCCGCAATCAACTCAACGACATCGCAGACGCCGATTCGCTTTATTTCACGATGCTCAACCACAACAAACGTTCGCTGGCCATCGATGCCAAATCCGCCGCCGGCAAGGCGACGCTCGAAGAGTTGATGCAACAATGCGATGTGTTGGTCGAAAATTTTGCGCCCGGGGCGTTGACGCGCATGGGCTTCGGTTGGGCGCGGATTCAGCAACTCAATCCAAAAATGATTTTGGCGTCGATAAAGGGTTTCGGCGAGGGTCCGTATGAACAATGCAAGGTGTATGAAAACGTCGCCCAATGCGTCGGCGGCTCGGCTTCGACCACCGGGTTTATAGACGATGTGCCGCTCATCACCGGCGCGCAAATCGGCGACTCCGGCACCGGCCTGCATCTTGCGCTCGGCATCGTCGCGGCGTTATATCAACGCGAACGCAGCGGGCGCGGGCAGCGCGTTTTCGCGCCGATGCAAGATGGCGTGTTGAATTTATGCCGCGTGAAACTGCGCGACCAACAACGATTGGCACATGGCCCGTTGCGCGAATACACCCAACATATCGACGGCGTCGCCTTCGGCGATGCCACGCCGCGCGCCGGCAATGATTCCGGCGGCGGACAACCGGGGCGAATCCTAAAATGCAAAGGCTGGCAAACCGACCCAAACGCCTACACCTATTTCATCACCCAAGCGGCGGTGTGGGGCAACATCTGCGATTTAATCGGTCAACCCGATTGGAAAACCCACGCCGATTACGCCACGCCCGAATCGCGCCTGCCGCGATTGAATGAGATTTCGCCGCGATTGAACAATGGACGATGCGCCGCACCAAATTCGAAGTGATGGCGGCTTGCACGCCGCTCAACATTCCGGCTGGGCCGATTTTATCGATGAAGGAACTCGCCGAGGATCCGTCATTGCGCAAAAGCGGCACGGTGGTCGAGGTTGACCATCCGCAACGCGGCAAATATTTATCGGTCGGCTGCCCGATTAAATTCTCCGAATTCGATGTACAAGTAACCCGCGCGCCACTGCTCGGCGAACACAATGAAGAAGTGCTGCGCGAAGTGCTGTCCTATTCCCCCGAACAAATCGCCGCCTTGCGAGACGCGGATGCGATTTAATGGTTGTGATTTTTAATTCGTAACTTGTCATCTGTGATTTGTCATTTGTAATTCATAATTTTTAATTCTTAATTCGTAATTGCACTTTGTAATTTGCACTATGCAATTGCACTTAATAAGTTGCATTGCATAATTGCACTTGCACTTATGCACTTCGCATTTTGATTTCGCATTGCACTTCGAACGCACTTCGAACTTCGAACCGCCACCCAATGCCCGAAAACGATTCATCCCCCGCCTGCGGACGTTACGCCCCCAGCCCCAGCGGACGGTTGCATCTCGGCAATTTGCGCACCGCTTTATTGGCGTGGATGCAGGCGCGATTGGCAAACGGACGATTTCTATTGCGCATCGATGATTTGGATGCAAGCCGCGCCCGCCCGCAATACATCCGCGCCATCGTCGATGACTTAACTTGGCTCGGCTTGGATTGGGATGCCGCGCCCGACAATGCATTCGATGCACTCGACACTTCCGATGCATCGAATGAATCGAATGCGTCTAAAGTACACTTGCAATCGACGCGCACCGCGCAATACGAAAACGCCTTCGCCCAATTGCAACAACGCGGCGCATTATTCGCCTGTTATTGTTCGCGCAAAGACATCGCAGACGCCGTCAACGCCCCGCATGCGCGCGCGCGCATTTATCCCGGCACCTGCCGCAACGCCGCACCGCGCAACCCAAGCCGCGCGCCGGCCTGGCGCTATCGCATCGATGCCGAGGATGAACTGCATTTTGTCGATGAACTGCTCGGCGCGCAACATTGCCGGGCGGCGCGCACACTCGGCGATTTTGTCGTGCGCCGCGCCGACGGCGTATTCGCCTATCATCTCGCCAATGTTGTCGACGACGCGCAGATGGGCGTAACTTGCATCGTGCGCGGCGCCGATTTAATCGAATCGACGGCGGCGCAACTTGCATTGCAACGCGCATTACACTTGCCGACGCCAACCTATTGGCATGTGCCGCTGTTGTGCGACGCCGCCGGGCAACGGCTTGCCAAACGCGCGCGCGAAACTTCGCTGGATGCCTTGCGCGACGCCGGACAAACCGCGCCGCAAATCATCGCGCAGTTGGCGCATTCGCTCGGCTGGCAATTCGGCGATGCGCTCAGCGCGCGCGAATTGTTGCAACAGTTTGATTTAACATCATTGCGCGATGCTTTGCGCGCCGTGCATTAATAAATGAATTAAGTTAATTTGCATTAAGTTATTTGCATCAAGTTATTTGGATTAAGTTAAGTTGCATTTTGGTTGCAAGTAATTTATTTTGCTTAACCTACAAAATCGCACTTAACATTAACTGTGCCAACCATCACATTAACCGCGCGCGCACTTAACGCATGCGCACTTAACCCAATCGAATCCAATGAAACATATCATCATCAAAAAAACCGGCGACGCATCGCAATTGCAATGGAGCGATTGCAAGCTCGCCGCACCGGCAGACGATGAAATACAACTGCGCCATCGCGCGATTGGCTTAAATTTTATCGATGTTTATTTTCGCACCGGGCTGTACGACGCCGGGCAATTGCCGTTTACGCCCGGCTTGGAAGGCGCCGGCATCGTTGAAAAAATCGGCGCGCAAGTGGATGGCTTTGCCGTCGGCGACCGCGTCGCTTATGCATCGCCGCCGATTGGCGCGTACAGTGAAGCGCGCAACATGAAAGCCGCGCGCGTCGTCAAATTGCCGGATGCGCTCGACGACAACACCGCCGCGGCGATTATGTTGAAGGGAATGACCGCGCATTATTTATTGCGCGGCGCGTATCATCTGCAAGCCGGCGACGCGATTTTGGTGCATGCCGCGGCCGGTGGCGTCGGCTTGATGGTGTGTCAATGGGCGCATCATCTCGGCGCGACGGTCATCGGCGCGGTTGGCGGCGCAGCCAAAGCCGAATTGGCGCGCGCCAACGGTTGCACGCATGTCGTCGATTATTCGCGCGACGATTGGGTTGCGCAGGTGCGCGAACTCACCGCCGGCAACGGCGTCGCCGCAGTTTATGATTCAGTCGGCAAGGACACCTTTATGAAATCGCTGGATTGCATCAAGCCGCGCGGAATGATGGTGACCTTCGGGCAATCCTCCGGCGCGGTTGCGCCGTTCGACATCGGCGCGCTCAACGCCAAAGGCGGGCTGTTTGTCACCCGCCCAAGTTTGTTTCACTACACCGCCACGCGCGAGGAATTAATTTTCCGCGCCAATGAATTGTTCGATGCAGTGCTTTCCGGCGCGGTGCAAGTGCATATCAATCAAACCTTCGCTCTCGAAGACGCGGCCGAAGCGCATCGATCATTGGAAGAAAGACGCACCACCGGCGCGACGGTGTTGTTGCCGTAACCATTCGCGGTAACTTGCGACACGGTTTTATCGTGCCGCAATTTTGGTTTGGTTTTTAATTTACGACACGCTTTAATTAATGAGTCACTGTTATTGATTAATGCGACGGTGACCGTACGATGACCGTGACGCCGCCGACAATGCCGACATCGACATAACCCGCACCGTCACTTAAGACCATCACTTAAGAATCCGAATCACGCCCGTTATTTAACGCAACGATTCGATTATGCGCATACAACGCCGCGACTTTGTAGGCTTCGGCCAGCGTCGGATAATTAAACGCATTCTCCAAAAAATAATCCAAGGTGCCTTTCAACGTCAGCACCGCTTGACCGATGTGAATCAATTCGGTTGCGCCTTCGCCGACGATATGCACGCCGAGCAGCCGCCGCGATTTGGTCGAGAAAATCGCCTTGACCACGCCCGAGCCCAGCCCCATCACCTTGCCGCGCGAAGTTTCGCGCAACGGCGTAACGCCAACCTCATATGGAATTTTGCGCGCAATCACTTCCTCTTCGGTCATGCCGACCATGGACATCTCCGGCACCGCGTAAATGCCGTACGGAAAAAACGCCGGCTGTTTATGCACGCGTTCGCCCAAAGCATGCAAGGCCGCGATGCGCCCTTGTTCGAGCGAAGTGGAGGCCAAACTCGGGAAGCCGATAACATCGCCGGCGGCGTAAATATGCGGCACAGTGGTTTGAAAATTCTCATTGACCGTCAATCGCCCGCGATGGTCGACTTCCAATCCGCAATTTTCCAACCCCAACGAATCAGTCGCGCCGATGCGCCCGGCCGCAAACAACACCATCTCCGATGCAAACGCCCGCCCGCTTTCCAATCGCACAACGCAAGTGTCGTTGCGCCGCGCGGTAATCGATTTAACTTTTTGTCCAAACTGCAGCCGCAAGCCGGCATCGACAATGTCGTGACGAAAATGCATCAGGATTTCCTTATCGATAAAATCCAACATCGTCTCGCGCGGCTCAATCAGCGTTACATTAATGTCCAACGCCTGAAAAATAGTCGCGTACTCGACGCCCACCACGCCCGCGCCGATGACGGTGAGCGAACGCGGCAATCGCGGCATCTTGGTTACTTCATCGCTGTCAATCACCGTCGCGCCGTTGAACGGCACATACTCCGGGCGATAGGTGCGCGTGCCGACGGTGATGACAAACCGCTCGGCGCGCAACGGTGTGCGCTCGCCGCCGGCCGCTTCGACTTCGATGCAATGCGCATCGATAAACCGCCCGTGTCCGCAGGTGATATCGACGCCGTTGCGCACCAGTTGATCCTCCAAAATATCCACTTCGCGCTTTAAGGTCATGTTCAACCGCTGCATTAAATCCGCCGCGGTAATGTCCTGCTTCACCCGATACGACCGCCCATAAAACCCGCGCTCGCGAAACCCTGTGAGATTAAGCACAGTCTCGCGCATCGTCTTGCTCGGTATCGTCCCGGTATGCACACACACCCCGCCAACCTCGGCCATGCCATCCACCACCGCCACCTTGCGCCCCAACTTGGTGGCTTGAATCGCGGCGGTTTTGCCGGCCGGGCCGGAGCCGATGACGATGAGGTCGTAGTTTTGCATGCCGTTGGTGATTGCTGTTGTCGTTGCCGCGCACGGTTGGCGGGGTGTCCATTATATGCACCTGTGTGCATTGGTATGCATTTATTATGATGCATTCATTATGCATTCATTTATGCACTTATGATGCGCTTGCATGCGCGGTATGCGCATTATGCGCACACTGTCGGCGCATATCGGCGCGGCAAATTATTCGGCGTACAATGCATATCCTTGTGCCGCATCGATGTTGCATCTCGATGTTACATATCGATGTTAACTTTTGATGTTAACTTTCGATGTCGACCTTGTCGATGTTAACACTCGACCAATGCCGCAATCGTTGCAACTGTAAACGACAATGATGCAATGCCTATGCAACATCAATGCAATGTCGCACTTGTCGGCGACCGTTTAACAAGTGCAAGTTAACCCGCGCCCCCAAGTGAAAATCGACAACCCCACCCGCCGCAAACAAATGCTGCACAAACTGCGCGCCGCCGTTGGCGATGCGGTTTGTTATCGATTGGCGAACGGCAAAACCGCGCGGCGGGTTTATTTGGACAGCACCGCAACCACTTTGGCGTTGCGATTCGGGCGGGCGGTGTTGGATGAATATCTGCCGCATTACGCCAACCCGCACACCACCGTGCATTTTGCCGCGCAATTGACCACGCGCGAATACGCTTGGGCGCATGCGATGTTGCGCGATTTTGTCGGCGCGGATGCGGAAACGCACGGTTGCTTTTTTGTCGGCAGCGGCGCCACCGCCGGGCTCAATTGCGCGGCGCGCGGCTTGGCGCAAAAACGCCCGACGCGCGATGTCGTCATCACCACGATAATGGAACATCATTCGAACGACTTGCCGCATCGAATGCATTTCGAAAACGTGGTGCATATCCCGGTGGTCACCGGCGAATTCGGTTTGGGCTGCGTCGATGTCGAGCGCATGGCGCGCGCCATAAATGAATACGGCGAACGCGTAAACTATGTCGCCGTCACCGGCGCATCCAATGTCACCGGTTTGATGAATCCGATTTACGACATCGCCGAATTGGCGCATCGTTATGGCGCGGCGATTTTGGTCGATGCCGCGCAACTGGCCGCGCATGCGCCAATACAAATGAGCGGACACGCCAACCCGGCGCGCGATTTGGATATTGTGTGTTTATCCGGCCATAAACTCTACGCCCCCGGCGCACCCGGCGCGGTGATTACGCGCACAGACCTTTTCGCCGACGCCGAACCGTTCGATGCCGGCGGCGGCATGGTCGATGATGTTTATTTGGACCGCCACTTCACCACCGAAAAATTCCCCGACCGTTTCGAAGCCGGCACCCCCAACATCGCCGGCGCAATTCACATGGCAGCGGTGGCGTATGCACTAACCCAAATCGGCATGCCCATCATCGCCGCCGAAGAAGCCGCGCTATTAAACGACGCCGTCGCGCGCCTTAACGCCATCGACGATGTCGTCGTCTACGCCGCCGTTGACACCAAAAAATTCCCGCGCGTCGGCGCCGTGTCGTTTAACTTACGCGGGCTGCATCATTCCTTCGTCGCCGCCGTATTAAACGATTATTTCAACATCGCCGTACGCAACGCCTGCTTTTGCGCGCATCCGTATGTACGCGAAATGATCTCCACCGACCTCGGCGAACAAATGGGCGATTTATCCAACAAGGAATTGGAAGCCCTCGCCGAACTTCATCGCGGAATGGTGCGCGCCAGTTTCGGCGTATATTCCACCGCCGCCGATGTAGACGCCCTAATCAAAGCCGTCCAACACATCCGCGACCACAAAGCCGATTACCTGCAGAAATACCGCCAAGACGCGGACGGTGAATATCGTCATAAAACTTTTTCCTTTGATATCGACTCGGCGTTTTCGGTGCGTGGTGCGGTGGATGATTGGTTTGCGCGGTAGCGGGGGGTTTATTTTTGTTACAATCAAGCAATGAACACCAAGCAAGAAACCACCGACAAAAATCGCGACCTGCTTAAAGCCAAGTTGCGCGAGTTGTTTCAATTGGACCGCGGCGATTTGGATTTTGGCTTGTATCGGATTATGAAACACAAATCCGAGGAGGTGCATTCGTTTTTGGAAAAACGCCTGTTCCCGGAAATTAACGAAACGCTTGGCGACATCTCCGCCGCCAACCGCGAACATGCGCGCAAGACGTTAAGCGCAGCGCGGCAACTTGCCGTACAACATTTAGGGTTGTCCGACGACGAAGCCGACGACCTTAATAGAATCAAGAAGTTAAAAAACGACATCCAATTGCGCATTGACGATGAAGAGGCGCGCGACGACACTTTCAATCATCTCTATCAATTTTTTGCGCGCTATTACAAAGACGGCGATTTTATTTCGTTGCGGCGTTATAAAAGCCACGGCAACGACGCCTACGCCATCCCTTACAACGGCGAAGAGGTGAAATTGCATTGGGCGAATTCCGACCAGTACTACATCAAGACGACCGAAAATTATGCGTCGTATATTTTTTTGGTTGACAAAGACAAAGGGCAATCTCGCGTGCGTTTTGAAATCGCGCGCGCCGACAATGAAAAAGACCACATTAAAGAAGCCAACGGCAAGAAGCGAATGTTTGTGTTGGCGAAAAAGTTTATCGAGGTCGTCGGCGACGATTTGGTTATCCGCTTTGAGCATCGCCCGTTAACCGCAAGCGAAAAAGCCGCCCACCCCAAAAACGGGCAGGAAACGCTTAACGCCAACATCGAATCGCGCATCCGTTCGGCGCTGAACAAAAAACACAACGAGTGGCTGGCGCCGCTTTGCAAATCCTGCCCGACCGAATGCGATGAAAACCGCACGTTGTTGCGCAAACACATCGACGCCTACGCCGCCAAAAACAGTTTTGATTATTTCATCCATAAAGATTTGGGCGGCTTTTTGCGTCGCGAATTGGATTATTACTTGAAAAGCGAAGTGTTGTCGGTGGAAAACCTGCAACTAACCAATCATCCGGCGGTGTTGAAGCGCGCCTTGGCGCAGACGCAAGCGATTAAACGCGCCGGCGACCAAATCATCGACTTCCTTGCGCAGTTGGAAGATTTCCAAAAACAACTTTGGTTGAAAAAGAAGTTTGTTTTGGAAACGCAATACTGCATTACGTTGGACAAAGTGCCGGCGTCGTTTTACGGCGACATCGTCGCCAATAAAGCGCAAGTTGCCGAATGGGTGGAGTTGTTTGCGATTGATGAATTGGAATCGTTCGCAAAAAAACTGCCGACCGATTTTCTTAAAGCGAATCCGTTTTTGGTGCTGGATACGCGGCATTTTGACAAGGCGTTTACGGATAAGTTGCTTGCCGAAATATCCAACGATGCGCCGTTGGATGAGCAGATGAATGGGTTGCTTGTACATGGCGAAAATTTTCAGGCACTTAACTTGTTGCAGGCGCAGTATCGCGGGCGGGTGCAGTGTGTTTATATTGACCCGCCGTATAACACTGATGCATCGGCGATTATTTACAAAAACGGTTACAAAAATTCATCGTGGCTTGCGTTGATGGATGACCGCCTGCAGTTGGCGAAGTTATTGATGCCAAAAACCGGCGTGGTGTGTTGCGCGATTGACGACGAAGAGGCGTGGCGTTTGCGTTCGCTTATGCAGAGCGTTTTTGAAAATGAATTGGGTGTTGTGTCAGTTCGTTCCAATCCGGTTGGGCGAAAATCCACCGAGCAATTTTCGCCCAACCACGAATACGGAATGTTTTTTGGTTGCGAAAATTCCGCACCCGCCGCAATACCCAAAACCGAAAAACAGTTGACGCGCTATCCTTTTTCAGATGAGGAAGGGAATTACGCTTGGCTTACTTTGATTCGGCAAGGGGCGGGGGACCGCAGAGAGGACGTGCCGACCATGTTTTACCCCATATATGTCGGGGCAGACGATTCGCTTCGCATTCCTAAAATGGAGTGGGACGAAAGCCGGCGCGCGTACAAAATTTTGGAAGATCCTGTTAAGGGTGAGGCTGTCGTCTGGCCCGTCAAATATGTTGGGGCGCAAAAAGTGGAAAAACGCTGGCATCGCGGATGGGAGCGTATTCAGTCAGATTTAAGCGAGTATCGCGTTCGGCGCAACGGGGACGGAGAAAGCGGCGAAGGCGAAATCGGAATACAGTTTAAAACCCGTATGGACGAAGGTGCAACGCCAGGAACTTGGTGGGATAGCGGCGATTACGCGTCGGCTAATCATGGTGCGCGCGTAATGAAAGCGCTATTTTTAGAAAACCCGTTTGATTTTCCAAAATCGTTGCGGTTGGTCGAAGATTGCGTGGTCGCTGCAAGCGGCGGCAAACAAAACGTTAACGTGCTCGATTACTTCGCCGGCTCCGGCACAACCGGTCACGCCGTCATCAACCTTAACCGCAACGACAACGGCGACCGCAAATACGTCCTCGTCGAACTCGGCAAACATTTCGACGCCGTGCTGCTGCCGCGAATCAAAAAAGCGATTTACTCAACCGAATGGAAAGACGGCAAGCCGACAAGCCGCGTCGGCGTAAGCCAATTGGTCAAATACATCCGTTTGGAATCCTACGAAGACACGCTGGACAGTTTGCAAATCGCCGCGCCCAGCGAACTGTTGGCGCAAGCCGAACATCAAAAATTCGCCGACGATTATCTTTTGCGCTATTGCCTTGACGACGGCGTCACGCGCGACGACCGCAACGCCACATTAGTCGTTAAAGATTTTGAAAAACCCGGCGCACACACCTTGACGGTGGTGCGCGAAGGCGTACGCGGCAACGCGCCGGCCGACCTTGCCGAAACCTTTAACTTCCTGCTCGGTCTGCAGGTTGCGCGCCGACAAGTGCTCGACGGCATTCTCGCCGTATCCGGCAAAACCGCCGACGGCGACAACGCGCTTATTTTATGGCGCGACACGAAAAAAACCGACGCGGAAAAGTTAAACCAATGGTTTACCAAACACCGCAAAAACCTCGTCGACGCCCCGGACAAAATTTATGTCAATGGCGACCACATGCTTAACGCCCTGCAACAAGAGGGCGATAATTGGGACGCGGAAATGATTGAACCGGTGTTTCAGGCTTTGATGTTTGAGGGGGGGGTGAGTGATGGCTGTGCAGAATGATGATTATGAATTGACCTTTTCGCAACGGGAAGGGCTTGCGCCTTTGCCGGAGGCGTTGCGGTTGGACGCGTTACCCGCCAAATTTCGAAACGAGGTTTGGTTTTTTGTTGCGCGTGCGATAAATGAAGATGTTACGGCGGGGCCTTTTGGAGAAGGTGTACCTTTCAGCAAATCGCGCTGGAAATATCTCTGGGTTTCATACAACATGGATGTGTTGAATCTCCCTCACGACAGTCCTGGGGTTGGCGGTTACTCGTCCGCCCGAACGTGGTTACGTAATTTGATTGTCGAAGGTGAGTATCACGAGACTCTTTCGTTTCTTGAGTATGTTTTACGTAAATCGCGCGCAGACCGCCCTTTGGTGAAAGCGATAGAGGCGTGCTTTAAATTTTCTCCTTATACTGTTCAACGCTTGGGCACCAAGGTGTGCATCGTTCCAACAACCAGCAACGAGCACAGAGAATCTATATCCAAATCACTTAACAACGTAAACCAATCCGAATTTGCCGGAGCAAAAACCCATTTGGTAACGGCAACCGAAAAATTAAATCGCGGCGACTACGCTGACTCAGTTGACGACAGCATTCACGCCGTTGAATCGGCGGCAAAACAACTTTCAGGAAAGCCGAAGGCAACTTTGGCGGACGCGCTAAACTTTCTGCACGGGAAAAATATCCATATCCACCCGGCACTTGAAAGCGCACTTAAGACACTTTACGGTTACACAAACGCCGAGCCGGGCATTCGCCATGCGCTCTCTGGCGCGAACTCCGCCAATGTTAGTATTGACGAAGCAATATTTATGTATTCCGCTTGTGTAACCTTCATCGATTACCTTATCGCCAAACAACGCAAACTAAAAAATGCCTGAACTCGAAAACCGCTTAGTACTGCACCGCTTCATGTGCAGCCAATTCAATTCTCCCGGCTTGCGCGAGATGATTAACGCGGTCAACCAAGCCGAAAACCGCGGCGCATCCGGCGAGCCGCCGAATTTTTACGGCGAATTAAACGCGCACCGCCTGCTCATCCACGAACAAGTGCGCGAATATGATGAAAACATTCGTCGCATCGGCGAACAACTCAAAATGGACGGCGGCGAACGCGCGTGGAAACCGTTTCAATATCTTGCGTTGCTTTTCACCGAACGCTATTTGGATTTGTATTTCACCGACGCCGACGACTTGTTGAAGGAATTAAACCAATACAACAAATTCCGTTTCGCGCGCAAACGAATCCCGCCCTACACCGCCGACGACTTGCGCAAACTTGCATTCCAAAGCGCCACCGGCTCGGGCAAAACGTTGTTGCTGCACGCCAACCTTCTGCAGTATCTGCATTATTTAAAAAAGCACAACCGCATCAAAAAACTCAACAAAATCGTTTTGGTCACGCCGGACGAAGGGCTTTCCAATCAACACTTGCGCGAGATGCGCGCAAGCGGAATCCCGGCGCGGCTTTTTTCCGATGGCGATTATGTCGGCGGCTTGCCGGGCAAAAACACCGTCGACATCATCGACCTGCATAAAATCGCCGAACAAAAAGGCGTCAAGCGCGTCGCCTTGGAGGCGTTTGAAGGAAACAATTTAATTTTGGTGGATGAAGGGCATCTTGGCGCAAAAGGCAATGTTTGGCGCAACCATCGACAAAAACTTGCGCGCAACGGTTTTACATTTGAATATTCGGCGACGTTTAATCAAGCGGTCGCCGGCAGCGGCGCGGGCATCGCCGACTTGCGCGATGAATACGGCAAATCCATCTTGTTTGATTATTCCTACAAGTTTTTTTACGACGACGGCTACGGCAAAAATTATCACATCACCAACCTGCGCGAAGATTACGACGGCGAAACCAACAACACCTATATGCTCGGCTGCCTGTTGATGTTTTATCAACAATGCAAAGTGTTCGCCGAAAGCGGCGGCAAATTGCGCGAATACAACTTAACGCCGCCGCTTTGGATGTTTCTTGGGCGCACGGTAACCGGACAAAAAACCGGCGCCAACAACCAAACCAAATCGGATGTGGTTTCGATTGTGCGTTTTTTGGCGTGGGTGCTGAACAACCGCGCCGGCGGCGTTAAAAAGGAAATTAAGCGGATTGTGCGCGGGCAATCGGAATTGTTGGATGAAAACGGCGTCGATTTATTTGCCGAGCGGCTGGTGCAAATCGGCAACTCGGCGAATGAAATTTACGCCGGTGTTTGCGCGCAAATTTTTAACGGGCGCGGGCAACTGCAAGTTGCGCAGTTAACCGCCGCCGGCGAACTGCAACTGCACACCACCAACCCCGATGAACCGTTTGGGGTGATTAACGTGGGCGATGCATCCGGTTTGTATGCATTGCTGGAACAGGCGCAAACCGCCGCCGAGGGCACGGCAAACGATTTTCGCGTCGGCAAAAACGAATTTGTTAAACCGCAATTTGCCGATGTCGACAAACGGCACTCGCCGATTAATATGGTGATTGGCGCGCGCAAGTTTGTCGCCGGCTGGAATTCATGGCGGGTGTCGACGATGGGGCTGTTGCATGTCGGCACCGGGCAAGGCCCGCAAATCATCCAAATGTTTGGTCGCGGCGTGCGGCTGAAAGGGCGCGATATGTCGTTAAAGCGGCACGACCGTCTCGAACTTTCGCAAACCCAGACGGATGCGAAATTGAGTTTGTTGGAAACGCTCAATGTGTTTGGCTTGCGCGCCAATTATATGGAGCAGTTCAAAAAATATCTGCACCAACAAGGCATCCACACCGACCGCGACCTTTTTCAATTGCCGGTCAAAACCATGCCGCGCCCCGACGGGCTGAAAATCATCAAAAGACGCGACGATGTCGGCGAGTTTCAATATTCCGATGAGTGCCTTGATTTGCTCGACAAACCCGATGCGCCCAATGCACAACTGCATACGACGCTTGACCGCCGCCCGCATCTGCAAACTGAAACCGCGGTTGCGCGGCAACAATCCGCGACGCACCCGCCGCCGCGCGAAATATTCACCGAACAACACCGTGCGCTGATGAATCGCCAACGCATTTATCACCGAATTATTGCGCGCAAACAACAAAGCCGCTGGCACAACATCACGATAACGCCGCAAGCGGTCAATGAACTGCTGGCGCGCGATGATTGGTATACGCTTCTCATCCCCGCGGCAAAAATGGAATTTGCGAATTATGCGCGCGTGCGCGAATGGGAGGAGTTGGCGGTGACGTTAATTTGCGAATACGCCAAAAATCTCTGGCAACACGCGCGCCAACAATGGGAACAAAAACACATCGAAGCGGTGACGTTAACCGACGAGCACGCCAACTACATCAAAGAATACCGCCTGTCGGTCAGCAAGAAGAAAACGCGGCTGATTGCCGAGATAGAAAATTTGGCGCGGGCGATGGAAAGCGGTCAATACGCCGATGATTTTGTTTTGGACGGCGTTCAACTTTCGCTGTTGGATACGAAGTTCCACGCCTATATTCCGTTGTTGCATGTGGACACTCGATTGGACGACGAGCGCAACGCAAACGAACCGCCGGGCATTAAGGTCAGCCCGACGCCGCTGAACAGCGGCGAAAAAAAGTTTGTCTCTGATTTGGTCGAGGCGCGCAACGATTGCGCCGAAGTGCACAACAAAGAGATTTATTTGATGCGCAATTTAAGTCGCGGCAAAGGCGTTTCGTTTTTTAACGATTATTCGTTTTATCCGGATTTTATTTTATGGCTGAAAGATTCGGCGCGCCAAGACGTGTTTTTCATTGACCCCAAAGGCATTGCCCGCCACAGCGGAACCATCGACGCAAAAATACGGGTGCATTCGCTGATTAAGGAAATTGAAAAACGCATGCACCAAGAAAACCACCGCGATTTGTTTTTGCATTCGTATATTTGGTCGACGACGTCGTACCGCGACACCGACCCGCAATTTTCAACGTCCATACAACAATACAACCAACGAGGCGTATATTTTGCCGAAGACGGCGCGCGCGGCATTGCGGAAATGTTGCGCCACGCCTTAACGCTATAACCCCACCGCCTCCCGCACCACCCGCCACTGCGCCGTCTTCCATTCCAACTTGCGAGCAAAAGCGCCGCTCGGAGACGGCAGGCGGGTGAAGTCGGTGGGGAAGTCGGCGGCGGGGGTGATTAGGGTTTGGTAGTGGTGTTGGGCACCGGTGCCGGCGAAAAATAGGCGGGTGAGTTGGCGGTGTTGGCGATAGAAGGCGGCGAAGTCGTTGGGTTTGGGATTGCGGATGGCGGTGTCGGCGCTGCCTTGGCGATTGCATTCGGCGAGTACATCCCATAAGGCGATGCCGTGTGCGGTGAGTTGGCGGCATCGGGCGGCATAGGGGGCGTCGGCGGGGATGTCGAATAATGCGGCGATGATTTTCCAGAAGGCGTTGCCGGGATTGGCGTAGTATTGTTGCAGGCGCAGCGAATCGGCGCCGGGCATTGTGCCGAGAATCACAATGCGCGCATCACGGCGCGCAACCGGCGGCAGGCAGCGCAAGGCGGTCATTGGCGGTTGGTGTGCAAACCGTTTATGTCGATTGGCGTATTGTTACGCACACTGTCGTTGGCAACATTGACGTCGTTACCGTCGCCAACGACATCGCCGACGGCGACGTTTATATCGGCTATACTCATTGGCGGCAACAACTTATCCAGGGGGTGCATCATGGCGACGATTGGTGATATTTTGGGCGAGCGACGCGGGGTGGTGTGGCGGGTGTCGCCGCAACAGTCGGTGTTGGATGCGATTCGGTTGATGGCGGAAAAGGGCGTCGGGGCGTTGGCGGTGATGGATGGCGAGCAATTGGTCGGCATCTTGAGCGAGCGCGATTATGCGCGCAAGGTGATTTTGGCTGACCGCTCCTCCGACACCACGCGCGTCGGCGACATTATGACCGCCAAGGTGGCGTCGGCGACTTGCGATTTGCGCGTCGATGAATGCATGGCGTTGATGACCGAAAAACGCTTTCGGCATCTGCCGGTGGTCGAGGATGGGCGCGTTATTGGCATGATTTCCATCGGCGATTTGGTCAAGGCGGTGATTGCCGAACAGCAATACACGATTGACCAATTGGAGCATTACATCGCCGGCTGAGCGGCCGGCGTGTTGCGCGGCAACGCCAAGGCGGCCGCGCAGATGAGCGCGCCGACCATGCCCATGGCGAAAAACACGCCGACGAATTGTCCGGTGATTCGCGCCACCGCCGCGACCAACAGCACGCCGACCGGGCCGGTGCAAAAAAACAACACGAACTTCAAGCCGAACACCAGCCCGTAATGGCGGCTTGGCGTATAGCGCGCCAACAGCATATTTTCGGCCGGCAAGGCGCCGGCGCCGAGCGCCACGGCCGCGCATAACGCGAGGATTAACAGCGCACCGTCGGCTTGTGCGGCGATTAACAGCAACACCGCATGCGCGACGAATTGCCACAGATACACCGCCTTTAAGTTGCATCTATCGGCGAGCGCGCCGCCGATGAATTGAAACAACCCGCCGACTGCGTAAATCAGCGCGACATACCAACCGACTGCGGTCAACGGCGGATTGCCGGGCATGCGCACCGACAGCACTTTGGGGGCGACGGTTTGGGTGGCGTGATAAATCAACCCACCCGCGGTCAGGCAAAACAGCAGCACCAACAACGGCGCGCGCGCAGTGCCCGGCGCGGATGGCTTTGATGATGATGACGCGGCGCGCGGCGCGGCATGGGCGCGGCGCGACAGCCCCAATGTCATTAATACGCCGGTCGCCGCGACCACGATGCCGGGCAATACAAACGCCAAAAAACTGCCGCCGCGTTGCGCCAAATAACCGCTGACCACGCCGGCCAACGCCGCGCCGAAACTGCCGAAGACGCCGTTGACCGCCAGCGCGGCGCCTTGATTTTTGCCGCTGTTGCGAATCACCAGCGGAATGCCGACCGGATGATAAATCGCCGCAAACAATCCGATGCCGGACAACGCCCACCACAACTTCGCCGGCGTCTCGGCAAAGCCGGCAACGATTGAACACGCGCCCATGCCGATAAAATACACCGCCAACATTTTCGCCGCGCTCCATTTATCGCCCAACCAACCGGCGATTAACGCAAACGCCCCGACCAACAACGCGCCGAAACTCCACAAGTTCACCAATTGGTGATACGGCAACCGCCATTCGGTTTCGAGCGACAACACGATGACAAAATAAAACGCCGTGAACATGTGAAAATACGCATGCCCCAACGCCGAATACACCAGCACCGCTTTATCGGACAACGGCGCGAATAAATTTTTCATCTTGGTTGGCGGGTTGGTGGTGAATTAAGTTTGTGCAGTAGTGTGTGCGCGCATATCGATGGAAGTAAATTGGTTTATACTTAACTTAACGAGTTAACTTATGAAGCACACAACAATTGCGATGTCGCGCATGCACTATACGCGATAATTATCGATGCTTGTTTTGGATTAAGTTAAGTGCGTTAAGTGAGTTAAATTAAGTGAAACGATATTAAGTCGAATTAATATTAAGTAAACTTATCCGCAATTAAATTACCCCGCACTTGATTTAAATTGCATTGAATTGCAACGATAGATTCACCGTCCGCTTATCACCTCCTTCCGTTTAACACCGTGCGCACCGCCTTAACTTCCGCGCGCTTCGCCTTGGCGACGCTTGCGCTCACCGTTTCGCTGTCGGCGACGCCGCCGAACATCGCGTACGCGGCGTTGCCTTGGGCGGTCGACGGTACGCCGTTGCCAAGTTTGGCGCCGATGGTCGAACGCGTGCAGCCAGGCGTGGTCAACCTATCGACGCGCGCACGGCGTCGACAAAATCCGTTGCGGCGCGACCCGTTCTTTCGGCGGTTTTTTGACATGCCGCAATCCGCGCCCAACAGCCTCGGCTCGGGCGTCATCGTCGACGCCGAAAACGGTTATGTCATCACCAATCATCATTTGATTGAAGACGCCGAACAAATCACCGTCACCACCCACGACGGACGCACCTTGGACGCCGACTTGGTCGGCTCGGATACCGAAAGCGACATCGCCGTGCTGGCCGTCACCGAAGCGCGATTGGATGCCATCGCGCTCGGCGATTCGGCGCAGTTGCGCGTCGGCGATTTTGTCGTCGCCATCGGCAATCCTTTCGGCTTAACCCGCACGGTCACCTCCGGCATCGTCAGCGCATTGGGGCGCAGCGGCTTGGGCATCGAAGGCTATGAAGATTTCATCCAAACCGACGCCTCGATAAACCCCGGCAATTCCGGCGGCGCGTTGGTCGATTTACACGGGCGACTGGTCGGCATCAACACCGCGATTTTTTCGCGCGGCGGCGGCAGCGTCGGCATCGGTTTTGCGATACCGATTAACATGGTCAAAACATTGATGGCGCAATTGGTCGAGCACGGCGATGTGCGGCGCGGCTTGTTGGGCGTGATGATGCAGGATTTAACCCCGACCTTGGCCGACGCTTTCGGGTTGTCCGGCAAAAAGGGCGCGGTGGTGTCGCGCGTATTGCCGCAAAGCGCGGCCGCGCGCGCCGGGATTCGCGAGGGCGATGTCATCGTTCGATTCGACCGCGCGATTGTCGAAGACGGCGTCGATTTGCGCAACGCAGTCGGCTTGTTGCGCGCCGGACAAAACGCCGAAGTCGAATTTTATCGCGACGGCAAACGCGCCACCGTGACCGCCAAAATTACCGAAGGCGCGGTGATTGACGCCGCCCAACGTTTCGGCGCGCGATTTGCCGGCGCGCGATTCAAACGCGCCCTGCCGAGTTCGCAACATCGCGGCGGCATCGAAGTCGTATCGGTCGAAGCCGACAGCGCAGCCGCGCGCGCCGGCTTGGCAGACGGCGATGTCATCGTCGGCGTCAATCGCAAACGGGTGGCAACCTTCGCCGAAATGGAGCGCGCCATCGACGGCAAGCGCGCGCTGTTGTTGGAATTGATTCGCGATGAACGCGCGTTGTTGTTGGTGATGCGCTAAACTGCCGCCATGCCCGCGCCGATTGAGCCGTTTGATACGTTACTCGCCGCATCGATATTGTCGGCCGATTTCGCGCACCTCGGCGCGGAGGTCGACCGCGCCATCAACGCCGGCGCCGATATGGTGCATTTTGATGTGATGGACAATCATTATGTGCCGAACCTGACGATTGGCCCGATGGTCTGCGCCGCCTTGCGCAAGCACGGCGTGACCGCGCCGATTGATGTGCATTTAATGATTAAACCGGTCGACCGCATCATCCCCGAATTCGCCGACGCCGGCGCCGATTACATCACCTTCCATCCCGAAGCATCCGAACACATCGACCGCACCTTGCGTTTGATTCGCCAATGCGGCTGCAAGCCCGGCTTAGCGTTTAATCCGGCGACGCCGCTCGATGCATTGCGCCACGTCATCGATTTGGTCGATATGGTGTTGTTGATGTCGATCAACCCCGGCTTTGCCGGACAAACTTTTATCGACGCCACCTACGACAAACTGCGCGCCGCGCGTCACTGCATCGAGCAAAGCGGACGCGCGATTCGTCTCGAGGTCGATGGCGGCGTCAAGGTCGACAACATTGCCGCCATCGCCCGCGCCGGCGCGGATACCTTCGTCGCCGGCAGCGCGATTTTTAACGCGGGCGACGCCAACCAACCAAATCATTACGACGGCGTCATCAAAGAATTTCGCGCGCAGTTGGATAAAGTGTAAACGGATTAATTCATCGGTTACTTTTTCACCGTCCATTAAATCGAACTCGCCATCGAACTCGAACTCGAAATTAAAAACAAGCGTCAACCCCAACCATAAAACAAACTCGAACTCCCGCCTGCATGCTAAGCGAATCCGAATTCAGCGCGCTCGCGCAACGCGGCTATAACCGCATTCCATTGATGCGCGAAGTGCTCGCCGATTGCGATACGCCGGTCGGCGCGTATCGCAAATTGGCCGCGCGTCCGTACAGTTATCTTCTCGAATCAGTTCAAGGCGGCGAGAAGTGGGGGCGGTATTCGACGATTGGGTTGCCGTGTCGCTTGCGCCTCGAGGTGCGCGGTGCGCGCGTACGCATCATTGCGCGCGACGGCGAAGTGTTGCGCGATGAACAATGCGCCAACCCGCTGGATGAAATCCGCAACTTCCAACAACAACATCGCGCGCCCGAGATGCCCGGCATTCCGCGTTTTTGCGGCGGGCTGGTTGGGTTTTTTGGCTACGGCACGGTGCGCTGCATCGAGCCGCGCATCAAAGCCAAAGACGCGCCCGACGCGGTCGATGCGCCCGACATCGTGCTGTTGGTGTCCGATGAAGTCGTCGTGTTCGACAACTTGGCCGGGCGGTTGTATGTGATTCTGCACGCCGACCCGACTCAACCGAATGCCTGGGCCGCCGGCAAACAACGCATCGATGCATTGCTCGATGAATTGGCGCAAGTTGCGCCCGACAATGCGCGCGCGCCGGCGGCATCGACATCAGCGGACTCATCGACCTCGCTCGATGAAGATGCGCGCGCGTTAAAAATTGAATCCAACTTCCCGCGCGAACGATTCGAGGCGGCGGTCGAACAATGTCGTCGTTACATCAAAGCCGGCGACGTCTTTCAGGTGGCGTTGTCGCAACGGATGTCGGTCGATTATTTTGGTTCGCCGTTGGATTTGTATCGCGCGTTGCGCACCTTAAACCCGTCGCCGTATATGTATTATTTGGACTTGGGCGATTTTCACATTGCCGGCGCCTCGCCGGAAATTTTGGTGCGTCTCGAAGACGGCGAAATCACCGTGCGCCCCATCGCCGGCACGCGCAAACGCGGCGAAGACGCCGAACAAGATGCGTCCTTGGCAAAAGAATTGCTCGCCGACCCCAAGGAACGCGCCGAGCATGTAATGTTGATTGACCTTGGGCGCAACGATGTCGGACGCGTTGCGCAAATCGGCACGGTGAAAGTAACCGAACAAATGATGATTGAAAAGTATTCACATGTTATGCACATCGTGTCGAATGTGTGCGGACAACTCGCCGCCGACCTCGACGCCATCGATTTGCTCAAGGCGACCTTTCCCGCCGGCACGTTGTCGGGTGCGCCCAAAGTGCGCGCGTTGGAAATTATCGAAGAACTCGAGCCGGACAATCGCGGCGTGTATTCCGGCGCGATTGGTTATCTCGGCTGGAACGGCAACTTGGACACCGCGATTGCAATTCGCACCGCATTGATTAAAGACCGCCGCGTACATATTCAAGTCGGCGCCGGCATCGTCGCCGATTCGATTCCATCGAACGAATGGGAGGAAACAATGAACAAAGGCCGCGCCGTGCTTAACGCCGTCGCGCTTGCCGAACGTCAATTGCGTTTGGACGCCACCGACGCGCGGGGGCGATGATGGCGGCGACGTTAAACGATGTGCGTCATTGTGCAAGTGACGAAGTAAGTAACGAAGTAAGCGACGCGGTGCGTGGCGGTGCAGGTCGCTATGTAAACGACATTGTTAAAAGTGTTGGTGCAAGTGACAAGGTAAGTGGCGGCGCAAACGACACTGTTAAACGTTACGGCATGAGTGACAAGGTAAGTGACAGTGCAAGTGACGATGCAAGTGACGACGTAAGTGTCGATGTAAGTAACGATGTCGACGGCACTGTAAAAAGTAACGCCGCCAACACCGCGCGTCCGGTGGTGGTCATCGACAACTACGATTCGTTTACCTATAACTTGGTGCAATACTTGGGCGAACTTGGGCGGCGGGTCATCGTTGTGCGCAACGACCATCGCAGCGTTGCCGAGATAGAACAACTGCGCCCGATGCAATTGGTGTTGTCGCCGGGGCCGTGTACGCCCAATGAAGCCGGCGTGTCGGTCGAGGCGGTGCGGCATTTTGCCGGACGCATCGGCGTGCTTGGCGTTTGCCTGGGGCATCAATGCATTGCGCAGGCGTTTGGCGGGCGCATCGTGCATGCCGCGCAATTGATGCACGGCAAAACATCGCCGATTCATCACAACGCCGCCGGCTTGTTTCGCGGATTGCCGTCGCCGTTTATTGCGACACGTTATCATTCGCTGGCCTTGGCGCGCGATAATGTGCCGGCGTGTTTGGAAATCACCGCGCACACCGACGACGGCGAAATTATGGCGGTGCAACATCGCGAATGCGCGATTGTCGGCGTGCAGTTTCATCCCGAATCGATTCTCACCGAACACGGCAAGTTGTTGCTGAATAATTTTTTAACCGACACGATGCAGTGAGCGGCGACATCCTCGACCAAATCCTGCGCGATAAACGCGAACAAGTCGCGCGCAAGCGGCGCGAATATCCGCTCGACCGTTTGCGCGAATGCGCAGAGGCCCAACCGCGCGCGCGCGGCTTTGCCGATGCGATTGACAACGCGATTGCCGCCGGACGCGCGGCGGTGATTGCCGAGATTAAAAAAGCCTCGCCGAGTCAAGGCGTGATTCGCGCGGCGTTTGATGCGGCGCAATTGGCGCAAAATTTAGCCGCGCACGGCGCCGCGTGTTTGTCGGTGCTGACCGACCAACGATGGTTTGGCGGCGGCGATGATGATTTGCGCGCGGCGCGCGATGCATGCGCGTTGCCGGTGTTGCGCAAGGATTTTGTCATCGACCGTTATCAAGTGTATGAATCGCGCGCGCTCGGCGCCGATGCGGTGCTGTTGATTGTCGCGGCGTTGGACGACGACCACTTGCGCGAGTTGGCTGAGTTGACCGCCGAACTCGGCATGGATGCATTGATTGAAACCCACAACCGCGCCGAACTCGAACGCGCCATCGCCGCGCCCGGACGGTTAATCGGCGTCAACAATCGCAACCTGCGCACCTTTGAAACGTCGCTCGACACCACTTTATCGTTGCGCGATGCGGTGCCGGCGGCGCGCACCTTAATCACCGAAAGCGGCTTTGCCGCGCGCGGCGAAATCGAGCGCATGCGCGCGCACGGTGTGCATGCGTTTTTAATCGGCGAGACCTTGATGCGCGCCGCCGACCCCGGCGCGAAGTTGGCGGAATTATTCGACGCCCCGGACGCGCGCAACGCATCGATAAAAAACGCAGTGCCAACGAAATGATTGTGCTCGATGTCGCGCAAGGCGGCGAAGCGTGGTTGCGCGCGCGCTGCGGCGTTGCCACCGCATCGAATTTCAAAAACATCCTCACCGCCGCCGGCGCGCCATCGATGAGCGCGCGACGTTATATGGATGCATTGTTGGCGGAACGCCGCGAACCGTTTGCAATGCGCGCGCAACCAAAATCAAAATGGATGCAACGCGGCATTGAGTTGGAGCCGCAAGCGCGCGATGAATATTCGCGCTTGACCGGGCATGCGGTCGCGCAAGTCGGCTTGGTGTATCTCGACTCCCGCAAACAAATCGCGGCCAGCCCGGACGGCTTAATCGGCGACGACGGCGTGTTGGAAATCAAATGCCCGGCGCCGCCGGCGCACACCGACGCCGTGGCGCGCGCCACCATGCCCAACGCACACATCGCGCAAGTGCAGGGATTGTTGTGGGTGACCGGACGAAGGTGGTGCGATTTTTTCAGTTATCACCCCGAGTATGCGCCGCTGTGCGTGCGCGTATGGCGCGATGAGGCGTATATTGCAACCTTGGGCGATGCGGTCGAACGATTCATTTTCGATTTGCAACGCCGCGAAAATGGATGTTGATTGCATGCGGTGCAATTGCGTCGCCGAAGTTAAGTGATTGTGATTATGACTGTGACTGTGAATGTAACTGTTACTGTGAAAGCAACAATGAACGGTGAATTAAAATGATTGATGTACAACGACTCGATACAAGTGAATCCGGTGAAACGATGTCGGTTACGTTGGTGAAAACCGGCGCGCGCGATTTCGAAGCGCGCACCGCAAGCGGCCATCTCGCGCTGATTTCGGCGTCGCGCAAAAGCGGTGGCAACGACATCGGCGCACGACCGATGGAGATGGTGTTGCTCGGGCTTGGCGGCTGCAGCGGCATCGATGTGCTGTCGATTTTGGCAAAGGCGCGCCAGCCGGTCGAAAACTGCATCATCACCATCACCGCCGAACGCGCCAACACCATCCCGGCGGTGTTTACCCGCATTCATGTTGTGTTTCGTTTAAGCGGCGCCATCGATGCCAAACAAGCGACGCGCGCGGTGACGTTATCGATGGAAAAATACTGTTCAGTAACCAAAATGTTAACGCCGCATGTCGCCGTTAGCCACGCGGTCGAACTGGTTGATGCAACTAATTGACGCGCACGACTCTGCATAAACAGTGCGCATAACATCGAACCTCGGCAGGACATTAATGCATTAATACAGTTACAGTTAACTTTACCCTTGCGCTTATGGTTATGGTTATAGTTACATTTATAATTACAATTACACTTACATCGACACGCACATTTACACGCACACATCCACTTAACATTAACACCCACCAACGCACCCCTAAACTTATGGAACGTCTCACCAATTGGTTCAAACAACAAATCACTAACCCCGAGATTGTTTATCTTGCGGCGGTGTTGTTTGGTTTGTTTTTGTTGGTCACTTACGCCGGCAACATGTTGGCGCCGGTGTTTGCCGGGTTGGTCATCGCCTATCTGCTCGAAGGTCTGACGCGCAAATTGACGCGCGTTAAAGTGCCGCGCCGCGCCGCGGTGTGGTTGGTGTTTGTCGCCTTTATGTTGTTTGTGGTGTTGGTGGTGTTCGGGTTGTTGCCGGCGTTGTACAACCAACTGACCGAGATGGTGCGGCAAATTCCGACGATGTTGACGCGCGGACAAGCCGCGTTAATGACGTTGCCGCAAAGTTATCCGGAGTTGTTTTCGGTCGCGCAAGTGCGCGAAATCATCGATGCGTTGCGCGCGCAACTGACCGCCATCGGGCAAATGATTATCGCCTTTTCATTATCCAGCGCGGCCGGCGTGATTACCTTGTTGGTGTATTTAATCTTGCTGCCGATTTTGATTTTCTTTTTCTTGATGGACAAAACCCGCATCTTAAATTGGCTTGCCGAATTGTTGCCGCGCGACACAAAATTGGCGACGCGCGTTTGGAGCGATGTCGACGCCCAAGTCGGCAACTATATCCGCGGCAAGTTTTGGGAAATTTTAATCGTCGGCGTGGTGTCGTTTATATGCTTCACTTATTTCGGCTTGCAGTTCTCGATGTTGTTGGCGGTGTTGGTCGGCGTGTCGGTGATCATCCCGTATGTCGGCGCGGCCGTGGTCACCTTTCCGGTGGTGTTAATCGCTTGGTTCCAATGGGGTTGGAGCGGCGATTTTATTTATGTCGTCATCGCCTATTTGTTAATCCAAGCGCTCGACGGCAATCTGCTGGCGCCGTTGTTGTTTTCCGAAGTGGTCAACATTCATCCGGTTGCCATCATCGTCGCCGTGTTATTTTTTGGCGGGCTGTGGGGTGTATGGGGCGTGTTCTTCGCCATCCCGCTGGCAACGTTAGTGCATGCCATCATCATCGCCTGGCCAAAACCAAAACGCCCGCGCCCAAAACCGCGCGCCCGCAAACCGCAGGGACGGCAACGATGAAATTGGTATACACCGCCGAATCACTGATTGACGCGCAATTGATTATGGATTTGCTGCGCAACAACGGCGTGCCATGCCTGCTGTTTAATCAAAACGCCGTCGGCGGCTTCGGCGAATTGCCGATGACCCACCCGGAGGTCTGGGTGCAACACGACCGCGACGCCGCCGCCGCCGCCCGCGAAATCGAACACTTCGAAACCAGCCCAACCCCGGCCACCAACAAACCCTGCCCCAACTGCCGCGAATTTAATCCGGCGACGTTTGAGGTGTGTTGGCGGTGTGATGCACCGTTAGCCGGCTAAACTTGCGCTCGAACCGGCGGCGTTTGGACGCATTCTTTGAAGCAAGCCCAACCTTGCAAGGTCGCTTTCAGTAATCAAAACAGGCCTCGCCGTTTCTTTTCCAAACCTGACCGGTCGTTCCGCCGGACGATTCGGCAAACTATTTCTAATTAGTTGTTTGATATCCACATTTTTCCAATCTGTGTGTTGCCACAATTTTCGGAATTGAGGAATGTTCGTCGCCACACACAATCCTTTTCCATCTAAGTAGCGAATTCCGTACTTGTGCACGACCTGCGAATCGGTACGCAAGGCGTCCGCAACACTAATTTCGCCCGACGGCAACCCTGGGTTGGGAATACGCAACTCCAGGAGCGCATCCAAAATTGGGCGAACATCTTTCGTTTCCCCCGCCTTTTTGGCGATTTCGCGTCGGCGCGTTTCTTTTGCCCGGGCAACTTGTATCATCGCATCCGCAATTTCTTGCGTATGTCGACGCGTCAAATTTTCGCCGAGAAATTCTTTCCACCACGTCCGCGGCGCCAACAGGAACAATTGACGGTCTGACATCGTTATCGGGATTCGCTGCTCGTCATTTGTCACTTTAATCTTAGCGACTATTTGCTGTGAGTTCAGAGCAAGAATCTGAAAGTGCTCGTTGTCCGCCAACTTTTCCATATCCAAACCCGAGGCCAACCCGGTTCGCGCCGCAACATTTAAGTTTGGATTGTTCTCCTGAATCCAAATACGCTCAGCGTTCTCCGCATCTGTACGGCTGGCATACACGCCGATGAATGAAAAGGCGAAGCCCGCCAACCCATGCTCGCGCAAACACCGCCCGACGACGCTGTCGTTTTCGAAGTGTTCTTGCCAACGTTTAAAGGGGTCGTTGGTCACGCCGACATAAACATCGTCGGAATCGACTCGAGCGATTTTGTAGAGGTAATGCATGCGTTGTTTTTCGCGTTCGCAACAAAATATAACATATTGCTACATAAAGCGCTTGTTATACTGCGCAAATGAACGCCATTACGATTTACCACAACCCCCGCTGTTCCAAATCGCGCGCGACGCTTGCATTGTTGCGCGAACGCGGTGATGCGTTGCAGGTTGTGCATTATCTCGACGACTGCCCCGATGCCGAGACGATTAAGCGGTTGGCGGCGTTGTTGCAACTTTCGGTCGGCGACCTCATCCGCCGCAACGAAGCCGAGTATCGGCAATTGCGATTGGATGCGCGCGTTGCGGACGAAGACGAGTTGGCGGCGATTATTGCCGCGCATCCGAAGTTGTTGCAGCGGCCGATTGTGGTGTGCGGCGGCAAGGCTGCGATTGGGCGACCGCCGGAGAATGTGTTGGCGATTTTGCCGTAGGTGATGCCGACCGCCGCCGAACAGCGCGCGCGCATCGCGCAATTGCAGGCGCGATTGTGCGCGGTCGCCGATGACAACAAGCGCGTTTGGTTTAACCGTTATCTCAAAGGCGCGATTGAATATCGCGGCGTGGCAACGCCGCTACGCGATGGTCTGTTGCGCGAATGGTTGGATGAAACCGGCGCGGCGCGCGAATCGGCGGCGGCGCAACTTGCGTTGATTCGCCTTTTGTTTGCCGAACGGTTTGCCGAGGATAAATTCATCGCGATTTTGTGGCTGCGCATTCTTGCGCCGCAATTGTCGGGCGATGCGATTTTGCGATTGGTCGAAGCGGCGTTTGCCGCCGGCGACATCCACGATTGGTCCACTTGCGATTGGTTGTGCGTGCGCGTGTTGGATGGGTTGGCGTTGCGATGCGCAAAAAGCGCGCGGCGCATCGGCGGTTGGCGCACGGCAAAATCGATGTGGCAACGTCGCGCGGCGATTGTTGCATTGCGTGCATCCGCGCGCGCCGGGCGACGACACAAATTAATCGGCGCGGTCATCAACACCTTGGCGCGCAGCGACGAACGCTTCATCCAAACCGGCATCGGCTGGTGTTTGGCGGATTTATCGCGCGAATATCCGCAAACCGCGCGCGCACTTTTTGCGCGCCACTTTCATCAACTGTCGCGCGAAGTCATCGACCGCCACGCCAAACACCTGCCCGACCACCCGCGAATGCGCGTAGCCAAACGCCGCCAACTGCGCGAGGCGCGGGCGCGGAAATGACGATGAAGTGACGGTGCATAATTGCAGTGCGTTGCGCGATGCGCAATGTGCGAAACTGACATGATTATTTGATTGGTTTGTTTTGCTTCTGCTTGTATTGTTACTTGTACTTGTACTTGTACTTGTACTTGTACTTTTATTTTTACTTTATATTGTCACCGTTTCTTTTGGCGTTACTTTTGTTTGCCGTTAATTTGTGCCCGCACTTTGTACTGTTACTTTGTATTTTTACTTTTCACTTTTACTGTCACTTTTTATTTTCACTTTACTCACCACATCAACCCACCCGTTAACTCCAATGACCCCTCCCAAAACCGTTTCATTTTCACAAATGGCGCACGGCAGCGCCGAGGATTATCAATTGTTGGCGCGTTATGAACAGGCGTATTTGCGCGACCTGCCGGAGCGGTTGTTGGCCGCCTTGGGCGAATTGGAAAATTCCTTTGGCGGCTATCAAATCTCGCGGCTGGCGCATTCGCTGCAATCGGCGACGCGCGCCGAAGCCGGCGGTGAATCCGAAGAGATGATTGTCGCGGCGTTGTTGCATGACATCGCCGATGCGCTTGCGCCGATTTCGCACAGCGAGATGGCGGCGGCGATTTTGCGCCCGTTTGTCGACGAACGCATTTATTGGATTGTCAAACATCACGGCGTGTTTCAACTATATTACTACGCGCATCATTACGGCGGCGACCGCCACGCGCGCGACCGTTATCGCGGGCATCGGTGGTATCAAGATTGCGCGGATTTTTGCGAACACTACGACCAAAACTGTTTCGACCCGGACTATCCCTCCAAGTCGCTCGAATACTTTGCACCGATGTTGCGACGGGTGTTTGCCCAACCGCGCGAGAAGTTTGTTTGATGTTGGTTTGGATGGCTTGGATTTTAGTTTACTCGCGCGCGTTTACTTGTCGAGCGGACGCATCGATTAACATGGCATACAAAAACCGTCTTAACCGGCGAAACTTAAATATCCAAATTAACCACCGCAAACGCATTGTTGGTGATGAACGCACGGCGCGGTTCGACTTCGTCGCCCATTAGAATCTCGAACGCTTCGTCGGTGCTGACATCGTCCTCAATCGTCACTTTCAACAACCGCCGCACCGCCGGATCCATCGTCGTCTCCCACAACTGCTCGGGGTTCATCTCGCCCAGCCCTTTATAGCGTTGGATGCCGACACCTTGTTTAACGCGCGCAAAAATCCACGCAATCGCCTCATCAAATCGCGCGACTTCGGTTTCGCGTTCCTCCCAACGCACGCGCATCGCCCCGCCTTCCATCTCGCGCAACTTGGCGGACCAAGCGATTAAATCGGCGTATTCGGAACTTTCAAAAAACCCCGTGCCAAATTGGAACTCGGCATCGAAACCGTATTGTCGGCACACCACCTCCAACGCGCGCGGTTTGGCGACGACCGTATAGCGGCTCACATCGGATGAATCGCGATTAAGCGCGGCTTCGAACGCTTTGGCGATGCGCGCCAACGACTTCGGCGATTCGAGTTCATCGGCGCTAATCGGTTCAATCGCCAGCAATGCGGTCAAGGCGTCGCGATTATAGCGGCGCGCCAATCGGTTGATGATGGCTTGGGTGGCGTGGAAGTTGGCGATTTGAGATTTGAGTTTTTCGCCGCGCAAGGTCGCGCCGCCGGACAGCGCAATCTCGGCTTTGGCGACCGCTTGGTTGAGCATGTATTCGTTCATCTCGACATCGTCGCGCACATAGGTTTCCTTTTTTTTCACGGTCATTTTATACAGCGGCGGCTGGGCGATATAGACATGCCCGCGCTTGAGCAATTCGGACATCTGGCGAAAGAAAAACGTCAGCAGCAAAGTGCGGATATGCGAGCCGTCAACGTCGGCGTCGGTCATGATGATGATGCGGTGATAGCGCAGTTTGCTGATGTCAAAATCGGCGGTGCCGATGCCGGCGCCCAAGGCGGTGATTAATGTCGCTATCTCGTCCGAAGTGAGCATTTTATCGAGGCGCGCTTTTTCGACATTTAGGATTTTGCCTTTAAGCGGCAGCACCGCCTGAAAGCGTCTGTCGCGCGCCTGTTTGGCGCTGCCGCCGGCGGAATCGCCCTCGACCAAATACAACTCGCACAACGCCGGGTCGGTTTCTTGGCAATCAGCCAGTTTGCCCGGCAACCCGCCCAAATCCAGCGCGTTTTTGCGCCGCGTCATATCGCGCGCCTTGCGCGCCGCTTCGCGCGCACGCGCCGCATCGACGATGCGCAACGCTATCGCCTTGGCGTCGCTCGGGTTTTCCAGCAGAAATTCGCTCAGCCGCTCGGCAACCTGCGCCTCGACCGCGCCTTTGACATTGGACGAAACCAATTTATCCTTGGTTTGCGAGGAGAATTTCGGGTCGGCGAGTTTAATCGACAGCACCGCCGTCAACCCTTCGCGGCAATCGTCGCCGCTTAAATTAACCTTTTCCTTTTTGGCCAGCCCAAGTTGATTGACATAGCCGTTTAAGGTGCGCGTCATCGCCGCGCGCAAGCCGGCCAAATGCGCGCCGCCGTCGGTTTGCGGGATGTTGTTGGTGAAGCAAAAAATGTTTTCCTGATAAGAATCATTCCACTGCATCGCAACATCGACCTCGACTTCATCGCGCACGCCGCGCATCGTAAACACGCTCGGATGCAGCGCGGTTTTGGTTTGGTTGATGTGCGCGACAAACGCGGCGATGCCGCCTTCATATTGAAAAACATCGTGCTGCCCGTTGCGCGCGTCGGTCAACTCGATGTGCACGCCGGAGTTAAGGAAGGACAATTCGCGCAATCGTTTGGCGAGTATGTCGTGGCGGAATTGGATTTCGCCAAACACGTTGGGGTCGGCTTTGAAGGTGATGGTCGTGCCGCTTTGCTCGGTGTCGCCAACCACCGCCAACGCCGCCTGCGGTTCGCCGCGGCAATATTCCTGCCGATGAATTTTGCCGTCGCGACGAATCTCCATCTCCAATCGCTCGGATAACGCATTGACCACCGACACGCCAACGCCATGCAACCCGCCCGAGACCTTGTAGGAATTTTGGTCGAATTTACCGCCGGCATGCAGCACCGTCATAATCACTTCGGCCGCGCTCTTGCCGCCTTCGTCTTCGAGTATGCCGGTCGGAATGCCGCGCCCGTCGTCAAACACGGTAATCGTTTCATCGGCGCCGATAATCACCTGAATGCGACTGCAATGCCCGGCCAATGCTTCGTCAATCGCGTTGTCGACCACCTCGAACACCATGTGATGCAAGCCGGTGCCGTCGTCGGTGTCGCCAATGTACATCCCGGGGCGCTTGCGCACCGCATCGAGCCCTTTGAGGACGGTGATACTACTGGAATCGTACTTCTTCGCCATTGGCGCCGCCGAGAATAAATAGTCGCCAATTTTACCACGTTTTGCCGCCTTACGCCGCTTGACCGATGTTTTTTTATTCATATAAATCAATTAGTTATGGCGTTTTTTCGGGCGCGGTAATGGCGGCGTTATGTGGCGGTTGGCGGGGCGATTAAATCGCTTGATTGCGGGCGGGGTGGCGGGGTGAATGGTGGGGTGATGCGGTGCTGTCGGCGAGGTTAGCGAGGTTGGATGTCGCGATAGGTGAAGTAGTTGGGTGAAGTTGTTTGGTGTGGCGGCGGCAGTTTGTTGAATCGATGTGCCGACACTATCGCGCGGTTTGTCGCCGGCAACGTTTGTTGGTTCGTTGCTCGTTGTTCGTTGCGCGCGCGGCAACGGTGTTGCGCATGGCATCAATTGCGCAAGCGTCGAAGTTGATGCGTCAAAGTTATAGCGGGTTGTAACGATGATGCGATGCACCGGCTTGGACGATGGCGTGACGGACTTTGGTTTGGCGATGGTTGAGATTGACGGCTGGAACCGTTGCGCAAGCGCGGTTGGTTGGATTGATGCATCGACACCGTTGCCGCAACCGTTGCCGCGGTCGTCACTGTCATTGTTGCCGCTGTTCCCGTTATCACCGGCATTGCCACCGCCGCCATCGTTATCGTCATCACCGCCGCCGTTTGTTATCCACCGCCCAACACTCCCGACAACATCAACAAATCTCGGCGGGCGTTTTGATTTTTACATTCACTTTTGCGGTTGGCGTTATGTTTGTTTTGACATTCTCTCTCGCGCGGAGTTGCGTGTTTGGTTTGCGGTGCGGCGGCGGCAAATTGACTCGCGGATTATTTGGACGGCACCGACAAACAAACGGCGGCTTTGACAATGGGCACCACCGTCGCCGCTGACGACGCCCGGGCGAACACGATGCCGGCAATGAACCGGCGCGTAATGTTTCATGTGAAACAATCGCGCGACACGGGGCGCGCGGTGACTTGGAATGTGCCGGCGCGGTTGGTGGCGATAAATTGATTGCGGTTATTTGGGCGCTGACAAACGAACAGCGGCTTGCCGATGAACGTCGGCGACTGAGCGGTATGGAAAACGACTGTTGGGTGTGTGCGTAGCGGCTTTGACGGTCGGGCATCACTGCCGCGGCGAACAATCCCCGGACAAGCAACGGCGCGACAGCGAACAGGCGTGCAATGTTTCATGTGAAACAATCGCGCAACGCAAACCGCGCGGCAACGGAGAAGTGCCAACACCGCAACCGCGCCAGCATAACCATCAAGCGCGCCGCGTCGCCTCGTCGTCACCTTTACTTTGCACATTGCCAAAGTGCCGCCGAACCACCGTTGCGCTTAACGCAAACACAAGCCACGTTTCGCCGCGTGTGTTTCATGCCGTCGTACGCATCCGTGTATTAACCCGTCGGTGCGGAACCGCGCGCAAACATTTCGCCGGCAGCACGACACAAAACATCCGCCACATCGCAACAAATAACCCAACCCAACAATCCACGTAATCCGCAAAAACCGCACCGCCCGACAACAGCAACCCTCACCAAGCAAATTCCGCAAAGCCGTCGCAGCAAAACGACAACGCTCACGCCGCCGCACATAACACTTGCCCACTCAACCACGCGCCGCAAAACCGCACACAGCCCGCACACAACAATCGCCAAATTGTTTCACATGAAACACCCTCCCGAAAAAATGCCGGGCAATGCCCGGCATCGTTATCACTTACTCCCGCCCACTTCGGCGTTTTACGCGGCGATGTTTCACATGAAACATCAACACCGCGCAACATCAGATGCGCATCGGCATCACCAACCAAGTGGTGCTTTCGTCGCCCGGTTGTTTGAGTACGCACATGCCGTCGTTGCCTTGCAGATGCACATCCAACTCATCGCTTTCCGCCACACGCGCGGCGTCGACCAGATAGCCGATGTTGTAGCCGACCTCGATGGCTGCGCCGCTGTATTCCAACTGCAATTCCTCGACCGCCTCTTCCTGTTCCATATTGTTGGCCGAGATGCTCATCAGGTTTTCCTGCAGATTGATTTTTGCGCCGCGGAAACGTTCGCCGGGGTTGGTCAGCACGGCCACGCGGTTGAGCACTTCGATGAGCTCGATGCGATTGACGCGCACGCAAATTTCGTATTCCTTGCTCATCACGTCTTTGAACTCGGGGAATTTGCCGTCAATCAGTTTGGTGATTAGCACGCCGCCGGCTTTGCTCAGTTTGAGATGGTTTTCATTCATCTCCAGAGTCAATTCACCTTCGCCTTCACCGAGAAAGCGATTGATTTCCAGCACCGCTTTGCGCGGCACGATTAATTCGCGCGTGCCTTTGATGCCCAATTTAATATCGACATCGGATTGCGCCAAGCGATGCCCATCGGTGGCGGTGGCGCGCAATTGTTTTGCCGAGAGATGCAACAACACGCCGTTCAGGTAATAACGTACGTCGTTGACCCCCATCGCCACGGAAGTTTTATCCAGCAACGCCTTCAGCACGTTTTGCTGAATCTTAAAACGCTCCTGCCAATCTTCGGTTTCGATGCGCGGGAATTCTTTCGCCGGCAAGGTCTTGAGGGTGTAGCGGCTGCGCCCTGAGGTGATTTGCGCGGTGTCTTTTTTATCCTGCTTGATGTTGATGACCGCGTCTTCCGGCAACATCCGCGCAATGTCGTAGAACTTTTGCATCGACAACGTCAATGCGCCGTCTTCACCTTTGACGTCTTCGACTGTCTCGGTGATTTCAACTTCCAAATCCGTGCCGACGGTGCGCAAAGTGCCGTTGGCCAATTCGAAATGTAAATTGGACAACATCGGCAAGGTCTGACGTTTTTCGACAACGCTGCTGACTAAACTCAGCATTGGCAAAATTTTATCGCGGTCTATGGTTAGTTTCATGGCGTTAAATACAGTAGTTACAGTTGTAGGGGCTGTTGATATGTGTGCAAGTCGAATTTAACCAGAATAATCAATGGCTTATAACTAAACTCGCGGTGCGTAACTGGGTGGATAAGGCGGGCAAAAGCGGTTGATAAATTGTGCATAACCGCAACCCGAATGACTATCCACAAACAATACACCACCGCCGCACAGGTTTTCCACCGCTTTATGCACAGCGGTATTATACGCTATACGCCAAGAATTCGCCGGACATTGGCGCAATCCAATTTAAGTTGTGCGTCGATTTCCATCAGTTTTTTAATCGTGCGATGGGCGTGCAACACGGTGGTGTGGTCGCGTCCGCCGAAGCGGTCGCCGATTTTTGTCAAACTTAGTTCGGTGTATTCCTTGGCCAGGTACATCGCCAATTGACGTGGGCGGGCAATGCTGCGCGTGCGCAGTTTGGAAGTGAGGTCGGCGACGCGCAGGCGATAATAATCGGCAACGGTGCGTTGGATGCTGTCGATATTAAAGCGCAGTTGTTGGTCGCGCAGCGAGTCACGCAATGCCAAATGCGCAAGGTCGGTGTCGACTCGCCGTCCGGTGAATTCGGCGTGCGCGAAAACCCGATGCAAGGCGCCGACCAATTCGCGCACATTGGAACGAAACGCATGGGCGATAAAATACGCGACATCATTCGGCAGGATGATGCCGTGTTGAAACGCGCGTTTTTCCAAAATCGCGACGCGGGTTTCCAATTCGGGCGCTTCGATGCACACCTGCAAGCCGGCGCCAAACCGCGACAACAATCGGTCTTCGACATCGGAAATCGCCGTCGGCAGGCGGTCGCTGGTGACGATGATTTGCCGGCGTTTTTCGGACAGCGTGTTGAAGGTGTGAAAAAACTCCTCTTGCGATTGGGTTTTGCGCGCAAAAAACTGGATGTCGTCGACCAACAAGGCGTCAATCGAGCGGTAATGGCGTTTGAAATCGCGCGTGCTGTTGGTGCGCACCGCATCGACTATCTGATTAACGAAGGTCTCGGAATGCACATAGACGATTTTGGCGTTGGGGTTGCGTTCGCGCATGCGATGTCCGGCGGCTTGCATCAGGTGGGTTTTGCCGAGCCCGACTTGTCCGTAGATAAACAGCGGGTTGTAGGATTCGCCCGGGCAATCGCTGACGCGCATCGCCGCGGCGCGCGCGATATTGTTGGAATCGCCCTCGATATGTTTGGCGAAGGTGTATTCATCGAATAACGCGCCGCGCTGATAGCCGCCCGCGGCGCGCTTTGGCGCGGCTTCGGGCGAGTCGGCGGCGGTTTCGGCGGCTGGTGGCGGCGGGGTTTCGACGCTGTGTGCGCCGATTTCAATCGTCACCCGCCCGATGCCGCGCCCGGTGGTGGCCACCACTTTCTCGATTGGCCCGATTAAATTGGCTTGGACGTATTCCAGCACATAGCGATTCGGCGCCAGCAGGGTTAAGGCGTCGTTTTGCTGCACCGGCTGAAGCGGGGCAATCCATGCATCCAAATCGGCTTCCGAGAGTTGCTCGCGCAATCGGTCAACGCATTGATTCCACAGTGGCGAAGGCATCTCAAGTTACCCGCTTTTGGTCGTTTGGTTTGGTTGAGTTGGTGTTGTGAATTTTTGTTCATCAATGACGGGCAAGCCGCGAATGCAAGTGTAGCGAAAAATCCAATCGCTTGCCAATTGCGAATGGCGTTAATCGAATTAAAGTTCGAATTAGTTCGAATTAATGCGCCTTAAGTCGAATTAAATTGCGTGCCTTGCGATTGTCTTACAGTGGTTTGGCGCACGACGGCGCACCCTATCGAATCACAGACGCATTGTGAATTGTGCGGCGGTTTGCAGTAAAATCACGCGGCGGTTTGGCGGCGGCGGTCGACATTGGTCGATGCCACTTGAACGATGTCACTTAATATGTCAGTGCGATGTCACTACTGTAACTTGATGTCACTATTAATGACTCGCGCAACGACTCTTGGTAAAAAGCGTCTCGGTCGGCATCGACATTTAATTCCCCAACCCCATTAACCCCTTAACCCCCCACGGAACTTAATCCAATGAAATCCAAAGCCAAAGCGGTGGTCATCGGCGGCGGTGTGGTTGGCGTCAGCACGCTTTATCATCTCGCGCAAAAAGGCTGGGATGATGTCGTCTTGGTCGAACGCAAAGAATTGACCACCGGCTCGACTTGGCATGCGGCCGGCTTGTTGCCGTTGTTTAACATGAGTTATTCGGTCGGTAAATTGCATCAATATTCGGTGCGGTTTTATCAGGAACTCGAAGAGGAAACCGGCTTGTCGGTTGGCTTTCGCCAAGTCAGCAACATCCGCCTGGCGTGCACCGAAGACCGCATGGACGAATACCGTTATTACGCCGGCGTCGGGCGCACGGTCGGCGTGCAAATCAAATTCCTCACCCCCGAACAAGTCGGCGAATGCTGGCCGTTGTGCAACACCGACGGCTTGGTCGGGGCGATCCAACACCCGCAGGACGGCTATATCCAGCCGAATGATTTAACCACCGCCTTGGCCAAAGGCGCGCGCAATCGCGGCGCGCAGATTTATCGCCACACCAAAGTCATCGGGCTGCGCCAATGCGCCGACGGCTGGGTGGTCGAGACCGACAAAGGCGAGATTGCCTGCGAGCATGTAGTTTCCTGCAGCGGCAATTTTGCGCGCAACACTGGGGCGATGGTCGGGCTGGATATTCCGGTGATACCGGTCGAACATCAATACATCGTCACCGAACCGCATCCGCAGATTTTGGCGCGCAAGGAAAAAGGGCTGCCCGAGCAGGGCGTGTTGCGCGAATCCGACGCCGGCTACTATCTGCGCGAAGAAGCCGGCGGGATGATACTCGGCATCTACGAACGCGGTGCGCCGTGTTGTTATGTCGACGGCCCGGCCGAGGAATGCGAAAACGAATTGTTCCAAGGCGACCTCGACCGAATCGAAGCGCACATCGAAGCGTGCATTCATCGCGTGCCGGCGTTTGGCGAAGTCGGCGTCAAGCAAATCTACAACGGCGCCATCGCCTACACCCCGGACGGCAACCCCATCGTCGGGCCGGCCTGGGGGCTGAAAAACTTTTGGCTGAGCGAAGGCCACAGTTTCGGCGTCACCGCCGCCGGCGGCGCCGGTTGGCAATTGGCCAAATGGATTGTGGACGGCGAACCGAGCGTCGATATGAACGGCGTCGACCCGCGTCGGTTTGGCCCGTATGCGGCGCGCGGCTATTTGCGCGAAAAAAACGAGGAAGCCTATCGCAATGTGTTTACGACGCATTACCCCGATGAAGAACGCGCAACCGCCACGCCGCTGAAAACCGCGCCGTGCTATGACCGCCTGAAAGCACTCGGGGCGGTGTTTGGGCATCTGTACGGCTGGGAACGCGCCAATTGGTTTGCGCCGCCGGGCTATGAATTGCCCGCCGACCAAATCGGCGCCGGCGAGGTGCTGCTCAACACCAACACTTCGCCGCCGTTGGCGGATGGACGAGTCGTCGAAAGATACTCGTTTCGCCGCTCGAACTATTTCGCCTTCGTCGGCGAAGAATGCAAGCATGTCGCCGAACACGTCGGCGTGTTGGACATGAGCGCGTTTTCCAAATTCACGGTCAGCGGCGGCGGCGCGCATGCCTGGCTCGAATCACTGTTTTGCAATCGCATCCCGCGCACTGTGGGGCGCGTTGGCTTGTGTCATCTGCTGTCGCAAAACGGCGGGGTGCGCGCCGAATTCACCGTCTATAAAACCGGCGAACAACATTATTACCTCGTCTCAGCCGGGGCGATGGAACGGCATGATTGGGATTATTTATGCAAATTGCGCCCGGACGGCAACAGCCCGAACGACAGTGTGAAGTTGGAAAAAATCACCACCGCACACGGTGTGTTGGTGGTCGCCGGGCCGAAATCGCGCGAAGTGTTGCAGCAATTAACCGACACCGATTTATCCGCGCAGGCGTTTCGTTGGCTGAGCGGCCGTTTCGTCAACATCGACGCGGCGCAAGCGCATTTGTTGCGCGTCAACTTTGTCGGTGAATTGGGCTTCGAACTGCATCATCCGATAGAGATGCAAAACTACATTTTCGACCGCATCATGAAAGCCGGCGCGCAATACAACATCAAACCGTTCGGCATTCGCGCGATGGATTCGATGCGCTTGGAAAAATCCTATCGGTTGATTCCGCGCGAGATGTCGATTGAATACGCCGCCCTCGAATCCGGCTTGGAGCGATTTGTGCGATTCGATAAGGAGGATTTCATCGGCAAACAGGCGTTGCTCGCCTGGCAAAAACGCGGCTTTGCCAACGCCTTCGTTACGTTGGAGGTCGGCGGCGTCAGCGACGCCGATGCGCGCGGTTCGGAAGCGATTTACCGCGGCGATGAATTGGTCGGGCGCGCCACCTCGGGCGGCTTCGGCTATCGCACGCAAAAATCGCTCGCGTTGGGGTTGGTGCAGCCGCCGCTGGCTGAAGTTGGCACGCAACTCGAAATCGAAATTCTCGGCAAACGACACGCGGCGACTGTGATTGCCGAATCACCGTATGACCCGGACAACGAACGTTTGCGCGCGTAATGTGCACGGTATTAATGCGGACGGTTTAAGTTAACGTTAATTAATTTCGCGTTAAGTTAATCGACCGATTAATCGACAAGTTCATCGACAAGTTAATCCATCGTCTTAATCATCAATGCGGCGACGGTTTAATCCGACGCGTTAACCCCACTCACTCGACAAAATCAAATGTCCACCCTCCGCGAAGGCGGTTGTCAATGCGGCGCGATTCGTTATCGGTTGCGCGGCGCGCCGTTGGATTTTTACGCCTGCCATTGTCGCGATTGTCAAAAGCAATCCGCCGCGGCGTTTGGGCTGTCGTTAATTATCGCCGCCGAGGCGGTGCAATGGTCGGGCGAGACGCCGCGCATTTGGACGACGCATGGGCGCAGCGGGGCGGTGAAACATTGCGCGTTTTGCGGGCGATGCGGCACGCGGTTGTATCATCAAGGCGAATCGCCGACGCAATACAGCATCAAAGCCGGCAGTTTGGATGACCTCGCCGAGTTGACGCCGCACGCGCATATTTGGATGCGCAATGCGCAGCCGTGGATTGCGCGATTGGTCGAGGCGGATGATGAAACGCCGCGTTGGCTTGGCGAGCCGGGGGAATAATTTGTGCGTTAACTTCGTAAGTTAACTTTCGCAAGTTCACTTTTATAAGTTAATTTCATCATTAACATCGCGCAAGTTAACTGTGCGCAAGTTTATACAAGTCCACATAAGTTAATAACAAATTATTTATGCACGTTAACTTCATAAGTTACCGTCGCATAAGTTAATCCCGCGCAAGTTAATTTCACAAACAACGCGATTCGTTACCGCATCAATTCACTTAACAAATTAACCGCATTACACCCGCACAATTTTCGCGCGCAGGCGTTCGGCGTCTTGTTGTTGGTGGGTGGCGATGAGGATGGTGAGCGAATGCGCCGCTTGTAAGGCGTGGAGCAATTCGACCATTTCGGTTTTGAGTGACTCGTCCAAGCCGGTGAACGGTTCATCCAACATCAGCAGCGGGCGATGTTGCATCGCGCAACGCGCAAAGCACCGCGCCAAGGCGACTCGTTGTTGTTGCCCGCCGGATAAATCGCCGGGCTTGCGCGCATCGAATGAGTGCAACGCCACCCACCCCAATGCGCGGTCGACGGCTTCGGCTTCGGCTTCCGACAAACGCAAATTCGGGCGCAAGCCAATCGCAATGTTTTGTCGCACTGAAAGATGCGCGAATAAATTGTCGGTTTGGAATAAATAGGTCAACGGACGTTGCGCCGGCGGCAAGGTCAATACGCTTTGCCCATCGATGCGCACATCGCCGCCATGGGGATGCAGCAAGCCGGCGATGAGGTTGAGTATGGTCGATTTGCCGGCGCCGCTTGCGCCCATCAACGCCGCGCTTTGCGCGCGCGCCGCGCAAAAATCGGCGCGGATGGTCGCCGTTGGATAGGCGTAACAAACCTGGGTTACTTCCAACATTGGCGAGGTATTGTTCATTGGTGCGCGTCGGTTATTTTTCGCGTCGTCGGCGGCATCGTTAACCGCAGGATTAACCGTGTTGTTAGTCGCAAGGTTAACTGCATCGTCAACTGCACAGTCAACTGAGTCATTAATATGCATCATTAATACGCGCCATCAACCGCCCGCCGTTTGCGGCTTGCGCGGTCGGCGGCGACGAACAGCAACAGGCACAGCAGACACAACACCAATGCAACCACAGCCGCTTGTTCGATTCGATAATGGCTGATGAGGCGATACATTAACAGCGGCAGGGTGCGCAATTGGTCGGTGCCGAACAGCGCGATTACGCCCAGGTCGCCGAGCGACAATGCGCACGCCACCGCCAATGCAAACCAACACGCGGTCGATACCGTCGGCAACAATACATGTCGCCATTGATGTCGCGCGCGCAACCCGAGTGCGGTGCATAGCCGGTCGAAACGCGCGCGGGCGGTCAGCAGCGGCGGGGCGATGATGCGCAGCGCAAACGCCAAAGTCAGCAGCGCATTCAGCAACACCACCAACAACGGGCCAAGCGACAAGGCATCGGTGAAGTTGCGCAAGAATAAAAACAACCCGGCGCCGAACGCCATCGGCGGCACCAACAACGTCATCAAGCCGATGGTCTCGGGGACAATCGCAATGCGCGCGCGCGCCAAGCGCAAGGTGGCGGTCCAATTTGCCAACGCCAAGGCGCAGGCGCATGACAACACGCCGGCGCAAACGGAAATTAACAATGACCAAAACAGCGCGCGCCAAAAGTGCGCGGCTTTGATTATTTGCCAACCGTTGGCATCGAATGTTTTGAGCAACACGGCAATCGGCGGCGACAGTAAAAACAACGCCATCACCGTCAACACCAGGCCATCGATAATGCGCGTCTTCGCAAAGGCGGCGTCCGGACGGTCGATGGCGGCGACATCGGCGGCGCGCAACGGCAGGGCGTTGTGTTTGGCAAAAAACGCCAACGCCAACAACAAGCAAATGAAAATTTGCAACAACGACAACGCAACCGCGCGCGACAAATCAAAATCGAAACGAATCGCCTGATAAATGGCCGTCTCCAAAGTGGCCGCGCGCGGCCCGCCGCCCAAGGTCAACACAATCGCAAACGAAGTAAAGCACAACAAAAACACCAAGCCGAACACGCCGGGGATTAACCCGCGCAACACCGGCCAATCAATCCGCCAAAAAATATCGCGCGGCGTCATGCCGTACAGGCGGGCGAGTTGCCAATGGTGGTGCGGCGTTTGCGTTAAACCGTTTAACAAAATGCGCGCGGCCAGCGGCGCGTTAAAAAAAACATGCGCGATTAATACGCCGGTCAATCCGTATAAATAATCGGCGCGCGCATCGCCGAAAGTTTGCAGCCAATGATTGACCCAACCGCTTCGCCCATGCACCGCGACCACGCCGAGTGCCGCGACCATCGACGGCATCACCAACGCAACATGGCTGAGCCCAATCAACCAAGCGCGTCCGCGAAACCGCGTACGACGCGCAAGGGCGCGCGCAAAAAACAATGCGGCGACGACGCTTAACGCGGCCGATGCAGTCGCTTGTATTAAGGTGAAACGCACAATCGCCACGGTTTGCGGTTGGCGCCAAACATCGATTAATTCAATCGCACCGGCCGCGTGCGCCAACGCGCCGAGTGCGCACAGCACCAGCGTCAATATGCACGCGGCGGTGAGGATGCCGGCCATCGAATGCGGTCGTGTCAATCGCGCAAGGCGCGCAGGAATTCATCGACCCATTCGGCTTTGTGGGCGGCGATTTCCTCAAAGTCCAACAACAACGGCTTGGGCGCAATTAATTGCGCGAACGCCGGCGGCAAGCCGTCTTGCAATTCAATCACCGGATACATCCAGTTGCCGGAGGGAATCGCATCTTGGAATTTTTGCGCGGCGATAAAGTGCATGAAGCGTTGCGCCAATGCCGGGTTGGGCGCGTTGCGAAGTTGCGCGGCGACTTCGATTTGCATGCCGTGTCCGGCATCGAATTGCGCGGCGCGATAACGGTCGGTTTGGTCGGCGGTGATGTGATACGCCGGCGAAGTCGAATAACTCAATGTCAAATCGGCCTCGCCGTCCAAAAACATTCCGTAGGATTCGGACCAGCCGCCGGTGACGGTGACGATGTTGTCGCGCAGTTCACGCCAAATATCGAACGCGCGCTCGCCGTAAATCGCCTTCACCCACAACACCAACCCAAGCCCCGGCGTCGCGCTGCGCGGGTCTTGAATGAGGATTTTCAGCGAGTCGTTTGCGGCCAATTCATCGAACGAACGCGGCGGCGCGGTTAACTTTTCGCTGTCGTAGATGAAGGCAAAATAACCGTAATCGAACGGCAGGAAAATTTCATCGCGCCAGTTAATCGGCAGACGCAATTTATCCAGCGCGACATTGTGCGGCGCCAGCAAGCCGGTGGCTTTGGCGTCGGCCATCAATGCGTTATCCAAGCCGAGCACGACATCGGCGCGCGTGCTTTGGCCTTCGAGTTGTACGCGGCTTAAGATGCCGGTGGAGTTGTCGACCGCAACGAAGTTTAATGTGCAGTTGCAATCGGCTTCAAACGCCGCCTTGATTTTCGGCCCCGGGCCCCATTCGGCGACAAATGAATCGTAGGTGTAGACGGTGACGCTTGCGGCGTACACCGGCAAAGTGGCGGCGCACGATGCAATCGCCGTCAGCAGGAAAAAAAGTTTACGCATGATAATCACCTCTTCGGTTGACATGACGAGCCGACGAAGGGGTGACCATCCGCATGCGGCATCGAACACAAGCCGAAGTGGACGGCGTCTCAATCCCTCCGCCAGCATCATCTGGATCAGGTTCCACGGGTCGGCGCATCTGCACCTCTCAGCTCGCATCTATCAACATAGAGCGCCCCGTTGAGACGATGCGCAGTGTAGCAAAGTGCGGCGGCGGCGGCAATATCGTTGCGGTTGGAATCCGTCGTGCATTCGGCGATACTATGCATCCTGCATCGCCCGTTTCATTTTGTCGTGCGGCGACGTTTGTTTTGTTCGTACAATTTCGTGCAGAGGCATCTGTTATGAGAAAAATCACTACGCCGCAAGCCATATTAATTGGCGCCACTGTCATTGCATTGGCAATTTTGTTTAGGGCTGATGAAGGATTCCTCTCGTTTGAGGCGAAAGCCGAAGTTGCAGGCATGGATTCGTATGATTTGCGGTATGACTATGATTTCACAAGTGCAGTAGAAAGCGTTGTAGAGGACTGTGATGTTAGCGGTTACGTTGACGACGATTATCTTTATAGTGCAGACATTTCTTGTTAAGTTTGCTTTGTTCAATCTATTTGAGGGTGACTTTGTAACCCGTGAAAACTTTGCGAAGGGCGAATTGATGTGCGCGGAAAAAATCGTCGCTGAGTTGGCGCAACTGGGCATCGCCGACGCGCGCGAGATTGTGCATAACCCGAGTTATGAACAACTGTATCGCGAAGAAACCCGCGCGGCGTTGCGCGGGTTTGAACGCGGTTTGGTAACGCAAAGCGGCGCGGTGGCGGTCGATACCGGCGAATTTACCGGGCGTTCGCCGCGCGACAAATACATCGTGCGCGACGAAGTTACTCGCGACACTTTTTGGTGGGCTGACCAAGGCAAAAACGACAACAAGCCGCTCGACGCGCAACAATGGTCGCGGTTAAAACAACTCGCCTGCGCGCAACTTAGCGGCAAGCGATTGTTTGTCATCGACGGTTTTTGCGGCGCAAATCCGGATACGCGACTGGCGGTGCGGTTTGTGATGGAGGTCGCGTGGCAGGCGCACTTTGTCAAAAATATGTTCATCCGCCCGAGCGCGGACGAGTTGCGTGATTTCACCCCGGGCTTTGTCGTGGTCAACGCCGCCAAAGCGACCAACCCCGATTGGCGCGCGATGAATCTGCATTCGGAAAACTTCATCGCCTTTAATCTGAGCGAACGCATGCAGTTAATCGGCGGCAGTTGGTATGGCGGCGAGATGAAAAAGGGATTGTTTTCGATGATGAATTATTTGTTGCCGCAACGCGGCGTGGCGTCGATGCATTGCGCCGCCAATGTCGGCGAACGCGGCGATGCGGCGATTTTTTTCGGGCTGTCCGGCACCGGCAAAACCACGTTGTCGACCGACCCGGCGCGAAAACTTATCGGCGACGACGAACACGGCTGGGATGACAGCGGCGTGTTTAATTTCGAAGGCGGCTGCTACGCCAAAACCATTCGCTTAAATGAAGCCGACGAGCCGGATATCTATCGCGCGATTCGCCGCGATGCATTGCTCGAAAACGTGTGCGTCGATTCGAACGGCGCGATTGATTATGACGACGCCGGCAAAACCGAAAATGCGCGCGTGTCGTATCCGCTGCATCACATCGACAACATCGTCAAACCGATCTCGCGCGCCGGGCATGCGCGCACGGTGATTTTTTTGTCGGCCGATGCATTCGGCGTGTTGCCGCCGGTGGCGTTGTTGGATGACGCGCAAACCGAATATCATTTTTTATCCGGCTTCACCGCCAAATTGGCCGGCACCGAACGCGGCATCGACGAACCGCAGCCGACCTTCTCGGCGTGTTTCGGCGCGGCGTTTTTAAGTTTGCATCCAACCCGCTATGCCGAAGTGCTCGGCCATCGAATGCGCGCCGCCAATGCGCGCGCCTATTTGGTCAACACCGGCTGGAACGGCGCCGGGCGCCGCATCTCGATAGCCGATACGCGCGCAATCATCGCCGCGATTCTTGAAGGCGCCATCGAAAACGCCGAGACGCAAGTGCTGCCGCATTTTCAATTAACCATCCCGCGCGCCTTGCCGGGCGTGGACGATGCGATGCTGGACCCGCGCAATTCGCATCCGAGCGCGGCGCATTGGGAAGAACAAGCCAAAAAGTTGGCGCGGTTGTTTATCGACAACTTCCGCAAGTATGAAGACAATGAAAAGGGACGGCGGTTGGCGTTGGCGGGGCCGACGGATTGAGGTTGTGGCTTGATGGCTGGCGTCGCATGCGCAACTGTGTGATTAACATTAATCGTTAACATTAATAATAGTAACGTTGTTCGTTAATTAAATTAACAATGTTAATCGCGGTATTTAAACGAGGACTGTATTTAATGAGTGTCGTTTAATGAGTATTAATGCACATTAATAAATGCCCCGCCGCGTTCGAATTCCGAATTCGAAATCACACTGTACATCAAGGTCAAGCCACATCGTCAAGCCACACACCGTTTACTTAACCGCCGCCAAACACGCCACCCACGCCGGGTCGTTGTAGCCGACGCGGGTGAGTTCATATCTGGTCTCAAAGTCGTCTTCTTCGATGCACCAATGCGCGCGGATGTCGGTGAAGCCGGCGTCGTTCAGCACATCGATAATCTCCGGCATCGACCATACGCGCCAGCGATATTGAAAGGCGTTGCGCATCTCCGAGCCGTCGGCGAAGCGGAAATGCAGCGCGAGGTTGGCGCAATGGTCGACCGGCGAAAAATCGGTTTGATGACAGATAAAATCGAATTCATCGCAATCGATAATCTGCTCCTCTTCGGAAAACGATTCGCCGCCGCCGTGTACATCGATGACAAACACGCCGTGTTCGGCAAGGTCGGCATGCACTGCGCGAAAGTATTCGAGCAGTTCGGCGCGGCGGCGAAAAATCCAATACGAAAAGTTAAACGCGCAACGCACATCGGGCGCGCGTATGCTGGCGACGCGCGCATCGGCGCAGCGCAAAGTCGCGCGTTGTTGCGCTTTGCCCAATGGCGCGAAGTTGTGCTCGCGCCCCCACTCCAGCGGTTCGGAATCGTTGTCGACGCCTTCGCCGGTAAATTGCGCGCCTTGTTCGAGCCATGCGCACAAGGTTGCCGCGGTGCCGCAAAAATCCTCGCGCAAATGGCGCGCGCGCGCACCGCGCGCCTGCCGATACACCCGTTGGATTAACTCGACATCGGCGTGCGGCGACTGCACGCCGCGTTGATAGATATAATGGCGGTCGAATTGCTGCGCCATCTTTGTTGCCGCGCGCGATTTTTTGGGCGGTTTTTTATTCATGTAAGGTCGCCGCGTTGGTTGGCGACGCGAGGGTTGGCGGAATTCACCGCCGAAATAATTCATCTTAATAAACGATGCAACTTGACCAATGCAACTTGCGCCGCACGCGGAACAAATGATTTGATGAGGGTTCGATAAAAAACAAACGCCAAGCGCTTAACGCCTAACGCGAATTAAAAACAATGCGAAGTCGAGTTCGATAAGTCGAGTTCGAATTGGTCGGCGTAACGTTAACGAAGTAAAGTTAACCAATCAAAGCAAACGGCGGATTAATCAATCGGCGGGTTAATGAATTAATGCGTCACTCAATTGTGCTTCGCCAACCCTGCACCGCATTAACCATGACCATCGATACAACCGCGCGCCACTATAACACGGAACAACTCAACGACGGTTGCGCGCAACTGCAGTTGACGTTGTCGGATGCGCAATGCGAAAAGTTATGCGCGCATTTAAGTTTGTTAACGCAATGGAATCGACGCATCAACTTAACCGCAGTCGGCGCGGATGAAATGATAACGCGGCATGTGTTGGATTCACTGTCGGCGGCGCGGTTTGTCGACGGTGATTCACTGTTGGATGTCGGTTCGGGCGGCGGGTTTCCGGGGTTGCCGTTGGCGGTGGCGATGCCGCATCTGCAGGTGACGCTGCTCGATAGCCGCGCCAAGCGCGTCGAGTTTTTGCGGCATGTGCGCGATGTGCTGCAACTTGCCAATGTGCAGGTGGTGCATTCGCGCATCGAACATTATCGCGCGGCGCAAAAATTTGATACGCTTATCAGTCGGGCGTTTGCGCCGCTCGGCGCAATGTTGACGGCAACCGCATCCGTGCATAATCGCATCGGTCGATTGCTGGCGATGAAAGGCAAAGCGCCGCAAGAAGAAATCGCCGCGCTGTGCGACAATCAGCGCCGCGCGCTTGCCGGGCGCATTGCGGTCGAGCGAATCCGCGTGCCGTTTTTGCCGGCCGAGCGGCATCTCATCGTCGTCGATTTCAACTCATCCACCCAACATCAGCCGTGCGCGTAATTGCAATCACCAATCAAAAAGGCGGGGTCGGCAAGACCACCACCGCCATTAATCTGAGCGCCTGTTTGGCCGGCGCCGGCAGCCATTCATTGTTGGTCGATATGGACCCGCAAGGCAACGCCACCGTCGGCAGCGGCGTGGCGATGCGCGATGTCGGGCGCGGCGTGTATGAAGTGCTGCTCGAAGGCGGCGGCGTCGAAGATGCGTTGGTGCGCACCGCCGGCGATTATGATTTGTTGCCGGCGCGCCCGGATTTATCCGGCGCCTTGGTCGAGATGGCGCAATTGGAACGCCGCGATTTTCGTTTGGTCGATGCGCTGGCGCCGATTGTGTCGCGTTATTCGATGGTGTTGATTGATTGCCCGCCGGCGTTGAATGTGTTGACCGTCAACGCCTTGACCGCGGCGCGCGAAGTGCTCATCCCGGTGCAGTGCGAATATTACGCGCTCGAAGGCTTGAGCAGTTTGATGGAAACCATCGAACTGGTCCAACAACAGTTAAACCCCGAGTTAAAAGTGCTCGGCATGGTGCGCACGATGTTCGATTCGCGCAATACGCTGGCGATAGAAGTCGCCGACCAATTGAGCCAACATTTCCCCGAGCAACTGTTTCGCACCGTCATCCCGCGCAATGTGCGCTTGGCCGAAGCGCCGAGCCACGGCTTGCCGGTGCTGCAATACGACAGCCAATGCACCGGCGCGCAAGCCTATTTGGCGTTGGCCAGCGAAGTGGCGCGGCGTCGCGCCGAGTAATCGTCGCGTCAACATTGCCAATCCCAATCCAATCGTTCGCGACGTCGCCCGCATGAGCAAAAAGAAAAAGGCGCGCCTTGGGCGCGGGCTGGGCGCATTGCTCGGTGATGTGCGTCCGCCCGGCGAGGCGTCGTCGGCGCGCGCCGGCGTGCGCGAGTTGCCGATAGAACAATTACAGCGCGGCAAATATCAACCGCGTTTGCACATGGACAAAGCCGCGTTGGAAGAATTGGCGGAAACCATCCGCGCACAAGGCATCATCCAGCCGCTGTTGGTGCGCGCCGTTGGCGCAAGCCGTTATGAAATCATCGCCGGCGAACGCCGTTGGCGCGCCGCGCAATTGGCCGGGTTGGGGCAGGTGCCGGTGGTGGTGCGCGAAGTGTCGGACAAAGATGCGATGGCGGTGGCGTTGATAGAGAACATTCAGCGCAAGGATTTAAACGCGTTGGAAGAGGCCGCCGGTTTTCAACGTCTCATCGAAGAATTCAAACTCACCCACGCGCAAGTCGCCGAAGCGGTCGGCAAATCGCGCGAAGCGGTCAGCAATTTGTTGCGCCTGCTTGCCTTGCATCCGAGTGCGCGTCAACTTCTCGAGGCCGGCGAACTCGATATGGGACACGCGCGCGCCCTGCTGGCATTGCCGACCAAAGACCAACCCAAAGCGGCTTCGGCAACCGTCGCCAATCGGTATACCGTGCGACAGACCGAGGCGATGGTTAAGCGTTTATTAAGCGGCGGCGGCAAGTCGAGCGGTGGCGGCGCGAAAAAAAGCGCCGATGTTAATCGGTTGGAAAACACCTTGTCGAAAAAACTCGGCGCGCGCGTATCGATTGCGCACGGCAAAGCCGGCGGCAAGGTGGTGATTCATTATCATTCCTTGGATGAGTTGGACGGGATTATTGCGCGGGTGAAATAAACGGCGACATCGATGAACATCAAACATCAAAGCATTTTTACCGGCGACAACCTGCCGATTTTGCGCGGCATCAACAGCAACTGCATCGATTTAATTTATCTCGACCCGCCGTTTAATTCCAATCACAACTATGCCGCCGCCATCGACAGTGCCGCCGCCGGCGCGGAATTTAAGGACACTTGGTCGATACGCGACATCGAAATCGCCGGGCTGGATGCAATCCGCGCCAAACACGGCGGCATTTTTGCCTTCATCCAAACCGCGTTTCGCGAGAGTGATAAATCGTATTTAACTTACCTTGCGATTCGGTTGTTGGAGATGCATCGCATATTAAAACCAACCGGTTCGATTTATCTGCATTGCGACCCGACGATGAGTCATTATCTTAAAGTGCTGATGGACGGCATTTTTGGTCGCGCACAGTTTCGCAATGAAATCGTTTGGTGTTATCACGGCCCCGGCTCGCCCAAGATGCGCCAATTCAATCGCAAGACCGACCATATCCTGTGGTATGCGAAAGGCGATAAATGGACCTTTAATCGCGACGCCGTGCGCATACCGTATGCCGGTGGCGCACCGCATGCCGGCGGTTATGGCATCAACGCGCAAACGGCGGAAGAATACGGTGCGCACGGTAAAGTGCCGGAAAATTGGTGGCCGATTCGAATCGCCGCGCGTAGTAAAAAGGAATACACCGGCTACCCGACGCAAAAACCGCTTGCGTTGTTGGAGCGAATCGTAAACGCCGGCAGCAATGAAGGCGACATGGTGCTCGACCCGTTTTGCGGCTGCGCAACCACTTGCGTCGCCGCCGAACGGTTGGCGCGTCAATGGGTCGGCATCGACATCTCGGAAACGCCGGCGCGGTTAATCAAACTTCGTTTACAAAAAGAAGCCGACGGGTTAATTTATCGCGGTGCGCATTTACGCGACGCCCCACGCCGCACCGATTTGGGCAACCCGCCCAAATACAACAGCCCGGAAAACAAGCGCAAACTTTATGGCGAGCAACACGGTAACTGTGCGATGTGTAGCGCGCCTTTCGAACCCCGCCATCTTGAGGTCGACTATATTCTTGCCAAAAGTTACGGTGGTACTGCGCATATTGAAAACTTGCAGTTATTGTGTGGGGGTTGCAATCGTATTAAGGGTGACCGTGCTGAGGAATATGTACGGGAAAAATTGCGAATGTGATAAAGTTAACTTCGAATCGATGAGGGGATGATGATGTCGTTGCAAGCACAGATAGTGAAGATACGCGAAAAGTTAAGCAATCATGAGTATGTCAATGAGTCGGCGGTGTCGCTGGGCGTCGTTTTGCCTTTGTTGCGCAAGTTGGGTTGGCCAACCGATGATACACAAGCGGTGTGTCCGGAGTATGCAGTTTCGGGCGGACGGGTCGATTTTGCGTTGTGTGTCAAACCCAACAAGCCGGTCGTTTTTATCGAAGTAAAAAGACCGGGGAACATTAGCGGTGCGGTTTCGCAAGTGTTTAGGTACGCTTTTCACAAAGGGGTTCCGCTTGCGGTTGTAACCGACGGTTGCGAATGGTGTTTTTATTTGCCCGCAGGAATAGGCGATTATGAAGAACGCAAATTTTGCGTTTTGGATTTAGCCGAGAACGACGCCGCCGACGCTGCCGAGTGTCTGCAAAAATATTTGTTGTTTGAAGATGTTGCCAATGGCAACGCTTTTCGATTCGCACACGACGACCATAACAAAGCGGTTGCCGAAAGAGAGTCGGTCAGCCAAATCCCTCAAGCGTGGGAAAAGTTGCTCGAAGAGAAAAACGAAAGCGTCATCGCGGCGGTTTCAGAAAAAGTCGATGTGTTGTGCGGACACATGCCGCCCAAAGAGTGCGTTATCGAATACTTAAGTTCACTTGCCCCCAAGGTGCAGCACGTTTCGCTCGGCGGTAATGGGCAAAATTCTCAACAAAAAGCAAGCCCCACGATGTTGAAAGTAACTTTCCCTGACGGGGAGGTGATTTGCTGCGACACTGCGGCGGGCACGTTTCTTGAATCATTGCGAAAGGTCGGCTTCGAAAAAGCGGCCGCGTTGGGACTTAAGAAGGGCGAGCACCCGATAATATCGACGCAACAACACAACTCGGATTGGAAAGATATGCGCGACGGATTTTTTGTGCGTGCGCCCTTGAGCAATGAACGCAAGAAAAAACTTCTGGTGAAAGTGTCCAGTAAATTAAATTTGCGGCTGCGAGTCGAGACAATCAACAAACTTAATTAAGCGCGTCGTCGCACAAACCCCAATGCCCCTCACCGCCCTACTCGCCGGCTTCTCCCTCGGCCTGTCACTCATCGTCGCCATTGGCGCGCAGAATGCGTTTGTGTTGCGCCAAGGGTTAAATCGCGAACATTTGTTGGCGGTTTGTTTGGTGTGTGCGGCGTCGGATGCTGTGTTGATTTTGGCGGGGGTGATTGGGTTTGATTGGGCTGCAACGCGGATTGATTGGTTGGAACGCGCCGCGCGGATTGGCGGTGCAGGGTTTTTGTTTTTATACGGCGCGCGCAGTTTGTTTTTGGCGGTGCGCGCCGATGACGGGCTGCATGCCGCCAACAAACCGGCGCGTTCGCGCGCGGCGGTGGTGTGGACTTGCTTGGCGTTTACTTGGCTCAATCCGCATGTGTATTTGGATACGGTCGTATTGCTCGGTTCAGTGTCGACGCAATACGCGGCGCAATGGCATTTTGCATTCGGCGCGATGACGGCGTCGTTTGCGTTCTTTTTTGCGCTGGGTTATGGCGCGCATTTGGTTGCGCCGCATTTGCGTTCGGCGACGGCGTGGCGGGTGTTGGATGCGGCGATTGCGCTGGTGATGTGGGCGATTGCCTTGGGGTTGTTGTTGTGATGCGCGATTATTCTGACAAGTCCAATCGCAAGCCGCAACATCCGCCGCAAGTTAATTTGCGCATTGCCTTGCGCCGCGTGTTGCGCGCACAAGGCGCATTGACGCTCGCGGCGACATTAATTTGCATCGCCGCAACGACGGGCTATGGCGCATTCGATGCGGCGGGTGATGCGCTTGCGCTCAGTTGGGCGCGCGTTCAGGCGTTGTGGTTTGGCGCCGGGCTGGGGGTGTGCGCGACGCTCATCACCGCCAAAAGTGTGCTACACTCCGCGCGCATCGCCCAACACGCCGACCTTGCCAATGCCGGGCTGTTGCCGTTGTTTGCCGGGTTGGGGGTGAAGTTAATCGTGGTGGCGGGCGGTGCGTTTATTGCATTGGCGCGGCTCGACCTTGCGCCGCTTTGGCTGATGTTCGGTTTTTTAATCGCACAAGGCGGCTATTTTTGGGCGGCCGATATGCGACCACAACCGCGACATCAACGACGCGATGAATCATAATGAATCATCTCGATAAGCGATCATTTTGTCGGCGACAATTTTGATGCAACCCATTAACCAACGCCGCGCATTTGCCGATAACCGCCGCCGCAATTAGTTTGGCGATTATTTAGTTTGGCGATTGTATTGTTACGCGACCACTTCACAAGTTAACCCAACAGCGACAACTTAACCCAATGGCGTCCGCGGCTCCGACTTCCGGCGAATTCATTCGCCATCATCTGACCAACCTCACCTATGGTCGTCGCATCGACGGCGATTGGGGCATTGCCTCGGACGCCGCTGAAGCCGCGCAGATGGGGTTTATGGCGGTGCATGTTGACAGTTTGGCGTGGTCGTTTGGATTGGGCGCGTTGTTTTTATGGCTGTTTCGGCGGGTGGCGGTGCGGGTTAGCGAAGGCGAACCCAATGCGATGCAAAACTTCGTCGAATGGGTTGTCGAATTCATCGATGAAAACGTGCGCGGTTCCTTCTCCGGCAAAAACGATTTGGTTGCGCCGATGGCGTTGACCTTGTTTTGCTGGGTGTTTTTAATGAATCTAATGGATTTGTTGCCGGTCGAAGTCGTGCCGCGATTGCTCGGCTTGGGCGGCGTGCATTTCCAAAAAATCGTGCCCAGCACCGACCCCAACATCACCTTTGGGTTGGCGCTCAGCGTGTTTGCGTTGATGGTGTATTACAGCGTCAAAAACAAAGGCATCGGCGGCTTTGCGGCCGAATTGACAATGCATCCATTCGAGGCAAAAAGCCCGCTGCTTAAATTACTGTTCGTGCTGCCGAATTTCTTTTTGGAATTCGTAAGCCTAGTGTCCAAACCGATTTCGCATTCGCTGCGCTTGTTCGGCAACATGTACGCCGGCGAGATGATTTTCATCCTCATCTCGCTGATGTTTTTTGCCGGGAATTCCTTCGCCGAACTCAGCGCAGGCGGCGTCGTGTTGACTCTGTTCGGCGGTTTGCTGCAGTTTATTTGGGCGGCGTTTCACATTTTAATCATCACCTTGCAGGCGTTTATTTTTATGGTGTTGACCGTGGTCTATATGGACATGGCGCATCAAGCGCATTAACGGCGCATCGTTAATTGCATCGCCCGCGCCGTTGTTTTTTTGTTATCGTTAAGTCGTTGTTGCCGTTTGCCTTGTGGTCGCCGTTCGGCGCGCAATTCGTCAATGCAATTGTCAACGACACTTAATTAACTTTTTCACTCACTTATTTGTGGAGATTTACGATGGAGCAAGCACTTTTGTTTATTGCCGGCGCAATTATGATGGGCTTGGCCGCGGTTGGCGCCGCGGTTGGCGTCGGGTTGTTGGGCGGACGGTTTTTGGAGGGCGCGGCGCGGCAGCCGGAATTAATTCCGCTTCTGCGCACGCAGTTCTTCATCGTCATGGGCTTGGTCGATGCCGTGCCGATGATTGCCGTCGGCATCGCGATGTATGTGTTGTTTGCGGTCGCGGCGTAGACCAAAACCAATCGATTCGGATAAAGCCATGAACATCAATCTGACCCTGTTGTTTCAGGTGCTGTTTTTTGCACTGTTTGTTTGGTTTAGCGGGCGCTATGTGTGGACGCCGATTATCGGCGCGCTCAATGCGCGCAAGGTCGGCATCGCCGACGGCTTGGCCGCCGCCGAAAAGGGGCGTCAAGCCGAACAGCAAGGCCGTCAAAAAGCCGAGCAAGTCATCGCCCAAGCCAAAACCACGGCCGCAAAAATCGTCTCGCAAGCCGAAAAGCGCGGCGCGACGATAGTCGCCGACGCCAAACAAACCGCGCGCACCGAAAGCGATCGCATCATCAAAGCCGCGCACGGTGAAATCGACACCGAAGTTGGCAAAGCCAAACATCGGTTGCGCGAACAAGTCGGCGAATTAGCCATCGCCGGCGCCGAGCAAATTCTCGGCAAGGAAGTCGATGCCGGCGCGCACGCCGAATTGCTCGACGGCATCGCCGCCAAACTCACCTAACGCCGCGCACCGATGGCAGAGCAAAGCCACATCGCCCGACCGTATGCGCGCGCGGTGTTCGAGCTGGCGCGCGAAGAGGACAACCTCGCCGGTTGGGGCAAGGCGCTGGCGTTGTTTGCGGCGATTGTCGACGACGCCCAAGCCGCCGATTTCATCCACAGCCCGCGCATCGATGCCGCGCAATTGGCGCGCGCGATTGTGGAAATCGCCGCCGGCGCGCTTAACATCACGCCCGACAAATTGCATCCGCCGGCGATTAACTTAATCAAATTGCTGGCGCGCAACCGTCGCGTAAACGCCCTGCCGGCGATTGCGCGCGAATATGATTCGTTGCGCAACCAAGCCGAAGGCGTCGTCGTCGCCGAACTCATCACCGCCGAACCGGTCGCCGAACGCCAACGCGAACTAATCAAAGCGGCCTTGCACGGCAAACTTGGGCGCAAGGTCTCCCTAACCTGCTCGGTCAACCGCGACCTCATCGGCGGTGCAGTGGTGCGCGCCGGCGATTTGGTGATTGACGCTTCGTTGCGCGGTCAACTGCGGCAATTGGCCGGTGCGGTGAATGCTTGATGGTGAATGTTGATTGGTGAAAGTCGATAATCGATAATCGATAGTCGATTATTAATTAGTAATTATTAATTGTTAACTGTTCATTATTAATTAACGATTGACGGTTGATACTTGACGTTTTATTTTCGACATCACCGTATTTTTCGTTGTCACTGTCACTGTCATTATTATTATCACCATCATTAATCATTAACACTTTAATTCTTTTGATTCTTTAACATCGACTCTTTAATATTAACGCAACCCGTTTTAACGCTTTATTCGCCCTGAACACTTTAACGCTGTTTAACCTCAATGCCCGAATCCATCAATGACGATGGTTTCGCAGGAGCCGCACATGTCGATACAACTCAACCCGTCCGAAATTTCGCAACTGATTAAAGAGCGCATCGCCCAATTTGCGCCGGATTCCGAATCGCGCAGCGAAGGCACGATTGTGATGCTGACCGACGGCATCGCGCGCATCTACGGATTGGCCGATGCGATGCAAGGCGAGATGCTGGAATTCCCCGGCGCGCGTCCCGGACACGCCACTTATGGCCTTGCGCTTAACCTCGAACAAGATTCGGTCGGCGCGGTTGTGCTGGGCGAATACAAACATCTGTCCGAAGGCGACACGGTCAAATGCACCGGGCGCATTTTGGAAGTGCCGGTCGGCGACGCCCTGCTCGGGCGCGTGGTCGACCCGCTGGGGCAGCCGATTGACGGCAAAGGCGCGATTGACGCAGCCGGCGTTTCGCCGATAGAAAAGGTTGCGCCCGGCGTGATTGCGCGCAAATCGGTCGACCAACCGGTGCAAATCGGATTGAAATCCATCGATGCGATGGTGCCGATTGGACGCGGGCAACGCGAGTTAATCATCGGCGACCGCCAAACCGGCAAAACCGCCGTCGCCATCGACGCCATCATCAACCAACGCGGCGCCGGCATCAAATGCATCTATGTCGCGGTCGGGCAAAAGGCGTCGAGCATCGCCGCGGTGGTGCGCAAACTCGAAGAACACGATGCGATGGCGCACACCATTGTGGTTGCGGCCAGCGCATCGAGTTCAGCCGCCGAACAATTCATCGCGCCGTATGCCGGCTGCACGATGGGCGAACATTTCCGCGACCGCGGCGAAGACGCGCTGATTATCTATGACGACTTGACCAAACAGGCTTGGGCCTATCGGCAAATCTCGTTGTTGTTGCGCCGCCCGCCGGGGCGCGAGGCGTATCCGGGCGATGTGTTTTATTTGCATTCGCGCCTGCTCGAACGCGCCGCGCGCATCAACGAAGACGCAGTCGAGAAGTTAACCGACGGCAAAGTCAAAGGCAAAACCGGCTCGCTGACCGCGTTGCCGATTATCGAAACCCAAGCCGGCGATGTATCGGCGTTTGTGCCGACCAACGTGATTTCGATTACCGACGGGCAAATCTTTTTGGAAACCGATTTGTTTAACGCCGGCATTCGCCCGGCGATTAACGCCGGGTTGTCGGTGTCGCGCGTCGGCGGTGCGGCGCAAACCCCCATCATCAAAAAACTCGGCGGCGGCATTCGCCTCGCGCTCGCCCAATACCGCGAACTCGCCGCGTTTTCACAATTCGCCTCCGATTTGGACGAAGCCACGCGCAAACAATTGGAACGCGGCGAACGCGTGATGGAGTTAATGAAACAACCGCAATACCGCCCGATGTCGGTCGCCGAGATGGCGTTGTCGCTGTTTGCGGTAAACGAAGGCTTTTTGGATGATGTCGAAGTCGAAAAAGTCGTCGCCTTCGAATCTGCGATGCAATCGCATCTCAAAGACGCACACGCCGAACTGCTCGCGGCCATCAACGCCGCCCCCGAATACAACGACGACGTCGCCGCCAAAATGAAAACGGCGTTGAATGATTTTAAGACTACCGGGAGTTGGTGATGAATCGATTAATCAAAACTGCATGCGCGATGTTGTTGCTGGCAATCGTCGGCAACAGCCATGCGCAAAACACGGCGATAAGCGCGGATGTACATTTCGGCACGCTCGGTGCCGGCGTCGAAATCAAGCGCAAGTTTAACGACCATTTCAACGCACGGCTGGTAATCAATCAATACGAATTCAGTTACGACGAAACCGAAGACGGCACTGAGTATACCGGCGAGTTGGATTGGAGCACGTATGGCGTCATCGCCGATTGGCATCCAGCCGGCAACGGCTTTCGCTTAAGTGTCGGGTTGCTTGCCAACGATAACGAATTGCGTTCGAGTTCGGTTGGTGATTCATTCACCTACGGCCCAGAAGACACTTCATACACCGGCAACGCAAACATCAAAGTCGCTTTCGAGTCGCTTGCGCCGTATGCGAGCATCGGTTGGTCGAGCCAAAAACCGCGCGGCTTGAGTGTTAATTTTGAGTTGGGCGCAATGTTTCAGGGGACGCCGTTGTTGAGTGCAAACGGTTCGGTGGAGGACAGCACCGACTCATGCCGTTTTTCCATTGACGACAAAGGTAATGTGACGTCGGACAAGGACTGTCCGGGCAAATTTGAAGACGACCTTAAAGCCGAGCACGCCGAATTGACAGACGACTTTGACGACTTCGATGTTTACCCGGTCATTGTGCTTGGCTTGCAGTATCGATTTTAAGTTGACGTAAGTTGTCGCAAAACGCCAATGGAAACGCCAACAGTAGTCGCAATCGCCATGTCGCTGGCGGCGGCGTGCGTGTTTCTTGGTTGGATTCATCCGCCGGGCGAAGCGCGCACTGTGATACAAGCCGGGCGGCGGGCGGCGGCTTGGACGGTGTTCCTCGGCACGATGGCAACCTTGCCGTTTATTTTGTTGCAGATTCTTAACCAAGCATTTTTGTCGGCGATGCAGATTTATTCGATGGTGGCGGCGGTGTTGGCGTTAAGTTTGGCGGCGTTTATTGGCGGCTGCGTGCGCAAACATCGCGCCAAAAAAAACGCGGTGCGACGCAACGCCGCCTTAAAACAAGGCGCTTCGCAACGCAATCATCAACGCAATCATTTTGACATGACGATGCGCTGATACGGCGCGCATCAATCATGCAGGCAACCATGCAGACACAACTCATCTTAATTGTGCTGGGCGCAGCTTCCGCAATCGCGCTGTATGCAAAACGTCGCGCGTTACAAAACTGGACGCGGCGACTTAAAGCGCGCGTACGCGCCGCGCTCGTCGGCGTTGCCGTGACATTGTTGGCGGCGTGGGTTTTGATAAGCAACGCCGATGCGGTTGTGCAAATCGCCGGCAATGCGTTGGTTGCGCTGCTGAATGTTTTCGGCGGCGCCGCCGCGCAAAATCAAAGCGCGATGACGGGGTTGGCGGTTGGCGGCGCGGTGGTGGTGATTGCGCTGGCGTTTTTTGGCGGGCGGTGGCATCAACATCAACACCATCTGCGCCAACAACGCCTGCGTCAACAACAACTGCGCAAACGACCGCACCGCCGCATGGTTGGCGCGGCGCGCAAAAAGGCCGGCGATGCAATGAAAAAATTCATCGCTCAAGTTAAACCCAACAAAGCAACGGTGAAATAAATGCCCGGCGCAAAAGAGATTCGAACGCAGATTAATTCCATCGGCAGCACGCGCAAAATTACCTCGGCGATGGAAATGGTCGCCGCCAGCAAAATGCGGCGCGCGCAAGAGCGCATGCAGGCGGCCAAGCCGTACGCCGAAAAAATGCGCGGCGTGGTCGCGCATTTGGCGCATGCGCATCCGGAATACAAACATCCGTATTTGGTTGCGCGCGAAGTCAAAGCGGTCGGCTTTGTCGTGGTGTCGTCGGACCGCGGCTTGTGCGGCGGGTTGAATGTCAACTTGTTTCGCAAGGCGGTCGCCGAGATGGCGGCGTTTGACCAACGCGGCGTAAAAGTGCGCGTCGCCGTGCTCGGCAAAAAAGCCGGCGCGTTTTTTAATCGCTTCAACGCCGACATCGTCAGCGAAGCATCCAACTTCGGCGATGCGCCGCAGTTGGAGGAATTAATCGGCGCGATTAAAGTGATTATGGATGAGTACATCGAAGGCCGCATCGACAAACTTTTTATCGCCGGCAACCAATTCGTCAACACCATGACGCAAAAACCGGCGGTCGAACAACTCATCCCCATCGCCCCCGGCGGACACGACGCTGATTCGGTCAAGCATTATTGGGATTATTTGTACGAACCGGATTCAAAAGCGGTCATCGATGCGTTAATGACGCGCTATATCGAATCGCTGATTTATCAAGAGGTCGTCGAAAACGCCGCCTGCGAACAAGCCGCACGCATGGTCGCAATGAAAGCCGCCACCGACAACGCCGGCAAACTCATCGACGAACTTCAATTGGTTTATAATAAAGCCCGCCAAGCGGCGATTACGCAGGAGTTGTCGGAGATTGTTGGCGGGGCGGCGGCGGTGTAGACATGGCGAATTATTTCCTCACACTGTGGCGAATTATCAGCGACCCTACGGTTCTAACGGGCGGGTGGCTTGTCTGCATTGTGTTCTTGTACTATATGCATGCGGTGCATCAACGACAGTTGAACGACCGGCAAAACGAAATTAATCGATTGGCGAAAGAAAACGGCGAGTACCGCAAGTTTTTCATGCCGCTCGTGCGCGACTTCACGCAAACAACCCTTGGCAAAACAACCCGGAAAAAGAAATGAACGGTGTATTAATGTGCGCATTTATTGTGCTGGCATTCCACGTGTGGCGAAGTTGGCGACGCGAAGCGAAACACGACCAAGTGTTGTTTCCGCTTTGTCAGTTGCGGCGCGACATTGTTCAATTTTTGCGCACGAATATCCGCAACAATCGTTGCGCGCTTTCTTCGGAGGAAGGGCAATCCGTTTTGCGGTTATTGGAAGTGTTAAACGACGCCATTCGCAATTACAAACGACACAAAACCGTGATGTTTAATTTGCGCGAAGTTGCAAAATATTTGCGCAAGCATCAAGACGCGTTAAAAAAAGCGCGTCCGTTGGATGTAACCGACAACCCGGATATTCAAGCGTTTTATGCAAGATTTGGCTTGTGTTCGGCAAAGGCGTTTCTTGCTTATACGCCGTTGATTCGCTCGGAGTTGGTGTTACGCGTTGCTTTGTATGTCTCGATGTATGTTTGGCGCGAAGGCACGCGCCGCGCCCAACGTTTAATGCAAGATGCCGCGCGCGTCCGCGAGTCTAATCAACGCAATTCGGCAACCGCGGGTGCGGCGGCGTAGTCGACAGCATGCCCTCCTCCCAAACGCATTATTAAACTCAACCACTTAACTCGTCACAAGGTAAAACCATGCAAGGCAATATCGTAGAAATCATCGGCGCAGTGGTCGATGTGCAGTTTCCGCGCGAAGCGGTGCCGAAGGTGTATGACGCGCTGAAGATTAATGAAGGCGGGTTGACGCTGGAAGTGCAGCAGCAGATGGGCGACGGCGTGGTGCGATGCATCGCGATGGGGTCGTCGGATGGCTTGCGGCGCGGCTTGGCGGTCGACAACACCGGCGCGCCGATTTCGGTGCCGGTCGGCGCCGGCACATTGGGGCGGATTATGGATGTGCTGGGCGAGCCGGTCGATGAAGCCGGCGCGGTCAAAGCCGATGTGCGCATGCCGATACACCGTCCGGCGCCGAGTTATGAAGAGCAGGCGGCCAGTTTGGAATTGCTCGAGACCGGCATCAAGGTGATTGATTTAATTATGCCGATTGCCAAAGGCGGCAAGATTGGCCTGTTCGGCGGCGCCGGCGTCGGCAAGACGGTGACCTTGTTGGAATTAATTAACAACATCGCCACGGCGCACAGCGGCTTGTCGGTGTTTGCCGGCGTCGGCGAACGCACGCGCGAAGGCAATGATTTTTACCACGAGATGACCGAAGCCGGCGTGCTCGATAAAGTCGCGATGGTATACGGGCAGATGAACGAACCGCCCGGCAACCGCCTGCGCGTCGCGTTGACCGGCTTGACCATGGCCGAACATTTTCGCGACGACGGGCGCGATGTGTTGATGTTTATCGACAACATTTACCGCTACACCCTCGCCGGCACCGAAGTGTCGGCGTTGCTCGGGCGGATGCCGTCGGCGGTCGGCTATCAACCGACGCTGGCGGATGAAATGGGCGCGTTACAAGAGCGCATCACCTCGACCAAAACCGGCTCGATCACCTCGTTTCAGGCGGTGTATGTGCCGGCGGATGATTTAACCGACCCGTCGCCGGCGACCACCTTTGCCCATTTGGATGCAACCTTGGTGCTGTCGCGGCAAATCGCCGAACTCGGCATTTATCCGGCGGTCGACCCGCTGGATTCGACCTCGCGTCAATTGGACCCGCTGATTGTCGGCAACGAACATTACGCCGCGGCGCGCGCGGTGCAAAGCACGCTGCAACGCTATAAGGAACTGCAGGACATCATCGCGATTCTCGGCATGGATGAATTATCCGAAGACGACAAGTTGGCGGTCGGTCGTGCGCGGCGCATGCAGCGATTTTTGTCGCAGCCGTTCACCGTCGCCGAAACCTTCACCGGCACGCCGGGCAAATACGTGCCGCTGTCCGACACCATCGCCGCCTTTGTCGGCATCGCCAACGGCGATTACGACCACTTGCCCGAGCAGGCGTTTTACATGATTGGCGGCATCGACGAAGCCGTCGAACGCGCCAAGCAATTGAGTTAATCAACCCGCGCAATTAAATGGCAACCATACAAGTCGAAATCGTCAGCGCCGAACGCGCGATTTGGTCGGGCGAAGGCAGCATGGTGTTCGCCCCCGGCGAAATGGGCGAACTCGGCATCGCCCCCAACCACACGCCGCTGATTACCCGATTGAAACCCGGCGATGTGCGCGTGCGTCAGGAAAACGGCGAGGAACAATTCTTTTTCGTCTCCGGCGGCTTGCTCGAAGTCCAGCCGCATTTGGTCACCGTGCTGTCCGACACCGCCATCCGCGCCGCCGATTTGGATGAATCCGCCGCCGAACAAGCCCGCGAAAAAGCCGAACAAGCCCTGCGCGACAACACCTCGGCAATGGAATACGCCCAAGCCCAAGCCGAACTCGTCAATGCCGTTGCGCAATTGCGGGCGATTGAGAAGTTGCGGCAGTTGAAGAGGTAAGGGCGAGTCGACGATGCCTGAGCCGCACACAAATGACGAAACGGATTACACGGAATTGAAGCCGGTGGGGTTGCGCGAACTGAAACGAGATGAATATTGGTTGCAGGATGTCATCGCCAACAACCCGAAAATTCTCGGGCTTGGTGATGATGTCGAGTTGGTCGACAAAGAGCGTCGCCAACCAAGCGGCGGGCGTCTTGACCTGTTGTTGAAAAACGACAACAGCAACGAACGCTTCGAGTTGGAAGTGCAACTCGGCGCCACCGATGAAACGCACATCGTGCGTACGATTGAATATTGGGACATCGAACGTCGCCGTTATCCGGGCATAGACCATGTTGCCGTAATCGCCGCCGAGGAAATTAGCGGGCGATTCTTTAATGTCGTTGGGTTGTTTGGCAACCACATACCGATTGTGGCGTTGAAGGTGACGGCGTTTGAATCCGCCGAGGATAAAATCCCGTTGCACTTTTATAAGGTTTTGGATACGCGCGATTTGGTTGCTTCGGTTCTTGATGAAGAGAACAACGAAGAGGCCAATGAAGCGTATTGGGTTGGGAAGTCCACCGAAGCGTTGGTGGAGTTGTCCAAGAAAATCATCGCGGAAATCGCCGATGAAACGCCGCTGTATCGAAAAAATTACATCTCAACGACCTTTGTCGGCAAAAGGGGCGCGACAAAACTGCGGCTGTATCCGAAGAAAAAACACATCGATGTGCGAATTTATCTGCCGGAAAGCGACGACATCGCCGCACAACTTGAGAAGGTGTCGATATTTCACTGCTATAAGAGAGGCAGTTATAAAGGCAGTTATTGGTTTCGTTTCACTCAGTACGACGAGTGGCAACAAAACAAAAAAATCCTTGCCGACTTGTATCGCAAAGCAACGCAACCGCTTGCCAATGATGAGACATCAAACAGCACCGAATTATAGGTGCGGTTGTTGGCGCGGTTTTGGGCGAACCTTGTCGCTGGTTTTCGCCCTGTTGCCGTTGACCGCAACCGCCACCTGCAAAGTATTTTGGCAGCCAAGCGATTTTGTGCAGTCAAACAAACCGCGCATCGAACTCACCCATAAAAACCGCACGCTGACCACATTGCCGACGAGTTGGTTTATCGCCGTCAATCACATTCATCGGCGCATCAACGCCGTATCGGAAGTTGATTCGCGGTTGTTGTTGTGTGCCGACGCCGAGCCGAATGCGTTTGCCGGGCACGACGAGAGCGGTGCGATGGTGGCGTTGACTTTGGGGATGGTCGAATTGCTCGATAATGATTGGGATGCCTACGCCGCGATTCTCGGGCATGAAAACGCCCACCTTGCGCGCCAACACGGCGCCAAACGGCAGCAACGCGCGGCTTGGTCGCAAATCGGGCAACTGTTGATTGGTGGCGTCAGTTCGGGCGGCGCGGCGTATGGCGCGCAACTTGGTTTGCAGGCGGTGGATTCCGGCTATTCACAAAAGGATGAATACGAAGCCGACCAAGACGGCATGCGCTACGCCTATCTCGCCGGCTTTGACCCGCGCGGCGCGCTTACTTTTCACGCCAAAATAAAAAGCGCGAGTTCGTTTCTGGCAAGCCATCCGTCGTCCGCCGACCGCATACGGCGATTAAAGGCGGAATTGCGGCGGCGGGGGTGGTGACGCCATATTTCAATTTTCGGCGGTTTATTGAAATATGGCTTTCCTTATTGCAAAAAACGGCGTTTTTTTGCAATATAGATTCTGTATTGCAATTTTTGCCCGTTTTTTGCATTATGATATTTCTTATTGCAAAAAACGGCGTTTTTTTGCAATATAGATTCTGTATTGCAATTTCCGCCCGTTTTTTGCAATAAGAACGCCCTTTTGCCAAACGAACCATCGATGACCGCCACCCAAAAATCGCCCGCCGGTTTTGTCGCCGGTCGTTACAAGACCATTTCCCCGAGAAAAAACAGTCGGTATGAGTGTTTTTTGCCAAACCTCATCAATCGCCCATATCACTGGGCTGACCCCAAAATCCCGGTGTTGCTCGAAGAGGCGCGTGGTGCGCTTGGCGAACTTAATGCCTATTCCGCGCTGATTCCCGATGTGGATTTTTTCATCGAGATGCATGTGCTGAACGAGGCGGTTAAATCCAGTCGGTTGGAAGGCACCAAAACCAACATTCAAGAGGCGGCGTTGCCGCAAAATGAAGTTGTGCCTTCAATGCGCGATGACCGGCAGGAAGTGCGAAATTATGTCGATGCAATCAATCACGCCATCGCGCGTTTGCCCGACTTGCCGATTTGCATGCGTTTGCTCAACGAGACGCACAAGATATTAATGTCCAGCGTGCGCGGTCAACACAAACAGCCGGGCGAAATTCGCACTGCGCAAAATTGGATTGGCGGGGCCGACATTCAAACCGCGCATTTTATTCCGCCGCATCAAAACGACTTGGCCGAGTTGCTGAGCGACCTCGAGCGGTTTTTGCATAACCGCGATTTAACCATGCCGCAGTTAATCAAGGCGGCGATGGCGCATTATCAATTTGAAACGTTGCATCCGTACAACGACGGCAATGGACGCGTTGGGCGGATGTTGATTATTTTGCAGTTGATTGAACTTAACATGTTGGCAAAACCAACGTTGTATCTGTCGGATTTTTTCGAGCGGCACAAAAGCGACTATTACGATGCGTTGACTTTCGTTCGCACGCGCAACGATATGGATCAATGGATTGCATTTTTTCTTGTCGCGGTGACCGAAACCGCCAAAAAAAGCAAGGGCGCGTTCGAAAAAATCATCGAGTTGCGTGAAAGGTGTGAACAAAGCGCCATCGAGATGCGCAACGCAAAAAACGTACGCAAACTGTTAAAGCGTTTGTTTTCCGAGCCGTTTACCACCGTACAACAAACCGCCGAACAATTGGATGTATCGATGAGCACGGCGAACAGCGTGGTCAATGAAATGAACAAGGCAAAGATGTTGCGCGAAATCACCGGCTATTCGCGCAACCGCATTTTTGTTTTTACGCAATATCTCGACATCTTTATGGATTGATTCGCCGTCCGCCGTCCGCCATCCGCGCTTGGATGCAAGTCGGCGCAAAAACGAATAAAAAACCGTTCGCCGCGGTTGTTTTTTTAACCGCCGCCCGCATGTGTGTCACCCTTATCAACTACCAAACGAGAGGCTACACCATGCAATCAGCAAAAAACGCGTCGCCCCAAGACGCGGTTGAAACCCTGAAGGAAATCCTCGCCAAATTCACGCCCGGCGCGCCGATTGCGCACGAGCATTTGGTGATGGTTCCGCTTTACGACAACGCCGCCGCCGACTTGCCGCGCGATTATCTTACGCTTGGCGAAGCGTTGGATGCCGGCACGGCGACGTTGGGCGAAGTTAGCGAAGGCGGCAGCGTGTCGGAGGTGTTGTTTGACAACAAAGGCGACAAGCCGGTGTTGTTGGTCGAAGGCGATGAGTTGACCGGTGCAAAGCAGAATCGCACGATTAACATCACCGTCTTTGCGCCGGCGAAGCAGAAGACGATAATTCCGGTGTCATGCGTTGAGCGCGACCGCTGGGGATATCGCTCGGCCGATTTTCGCACCCACGACGACGCTTATCAGTTTGGCGAAGGACGACGAAGCAAAATTGATGCGGTTAGTCGAAACATCCGCGAGCGCGGTTCGCGCGATTCCGACCAAGGCGAAGTATGGCGCGGAAACGACGCCAAATTCGCGCGCATGGGCGTAAGTTCGCACACCTCGGATGCGGCTGAACTTCGCCTCCAATCCCGCGCCAAACTGAGCGGTTATAAAAGCGCGGTCAAAGCGCAGCCGAAACAAGTTGGCGGAGTGTTTTTTGCCGGCAACGACATCGGCGGCGTGGATTTGTTTGCGCATGGCGACGTGTTTGCGCACATGTTTCCGAAGTTGCTGACGAGTTACGCAATCGATGCAATCGATGCGGTCAACCGCAGCGGCGCAACGGATGCAAGCGCAAACGCCGGGCAACCGCCGGTCGAAGCGTTTCTCGATGCGGTTCGCACCGCGCCGGGCGAAGTATATGAAGCGCCCGGGCTTGGCAACGATGTGCGCATCAACAGTGAGCAAATCACCGGTGCTGCGTTGTTGCATGACAAGCGCGTATTGCATCTCGCCGCGTTTCGTCGCGATGAAGTCGGCGGCGGTCGCAATGTCAATCGTCGTGCAAAAGCGCGCGCGCAAAACAATCGAGGTTGATGCACCGACGCCCGACGCAACGGATGCGTCGGGCGCCGTTTTGTTTTTGGTTACGGCAAATCCTTGCGCGGCAGGCGGGTGAGCAAACTCGAAGTGTCCCAGCGGTTGCCGCCGGCTTGTTGGATTTCGGCGTAATAGCGGTCGATGATTTCGCTGATGGGCAGTTGCGAGCCGTTGCGCTTGGCTTCGGCAAAACACAGCGCAAGGTCTTTGCGCATCCAATCCACGGCGAAGCCGAAATCGTATTGATTGTCAATCATGGTTTCGTGGCGGTTGACCATCTGCCATGATTGCGCCGCGCCTTTGGTGATGACATCGAACACCAAACGCGCGTCCAACTCGGCGTTGGCGGCGAAGGCGACGCCTTCAGCCAAGCCCTGCACCAAGCCGGCGATGCAGATTTGATTAACCATCTTGGTCAATTGCCCGGCGCCCGAATCGCCCATGTGGGTGACCGCGCGCGCATAATGCGCGATGAACGGTTTGGCGCGCGCAAACGGTTGCGCATCACCGCCGACCATCACCGTCAATTCGCCGTTCTCGGCGCCGGATTGTCCGCCGGAAACCGGCGCATCCAAAAACTCGATGCCGCGTTCTTTGCCCAGTGTAGCCAGTTCGCGCGCGACCGCCGCTGATGCGGTGGTGTGGTCGACAAACACCGCAGCGCGCGCCATCGTTTCAAACGCGCCGTGTTGCCCGGCGGTAATCGCGCGCAAGTCGTCGTCGTTGCCGACGCAGGCAAACACAAACGCCGCGCCGTCGGCGGCTTGCGCCGGCGTTGCAGCCAATTCACCGCCGTATTGATTAACCCATTGTTCGGCTTTGGCGCGGCTGCGATTATGCACGCGCACCCGACAACCGCCGCGCGCCAAATGTCCGGCCATCGGATGCCCCATCGTGCCGAGCCCGATGAAGGCGACTTGTTCGGCGTTATTGGTTTCGATGTTCATTTCGATGCACCTGTTGATGTGTGTGTCGTACGCGTCGATGCGCGCGCGCCGTTGATAGGGTTTATCATTTGGATTTGTTCACGCGGTTTAATTATTCGTTCATCATTCATCGACATTGTTCATCGACAACGATGCATTCATCATAATCGAAATCATCAGCCGACTCGTTTCATCAACCACAGGGCAAACAACAACACCGCCGCCTGCGGCAATATTGCACCGAGCGGCGCCGGCAGGTTAATCGCCAGCGTCAAATAACCGACGCCTTGTGCGCCGACCGAAAAGCCGAGACCGAGCATTACGCCGACAAACAAACTGCGCGCCAAGGCGCCGGCGCGCACATTGGCGAATACAAACGGTATCGCCAGCAACATCATCAACACCACCGACAACGGCGCCAGCAGTTTTTGCCAAAAGGCGAGTTCATACTTGGCGGTTTGTTGGCGGTTTTGTTTTAAGTGATTCAGATAACGCGACAGTTGGCGAAGTGACAGTTGGTCGGCGTCGAGCAAAAACACCGACAACAACTTCGGCGTAACCGCCGATTGCCAGTTAAGCGAATCGAATTGCGCGACTGTGGCGCCGTTATCGTCGTCGCCTTCTTCAAATCTGGTTTGGCGCACATCGCTAAGCCGCCAATGGTCAGCGTCAAACCGTCCGCGTTGGGCATGCAACAAGGTGCGCAAATTTTTATCGTCGTCGAATTCGAACAGTCGAATGTTGCGCGCGGTTAAATCGGCGCGTACTTCGCCCAAGTTGATGTAGGCGTTTTGGTCGCGCAACCATAAATTGGCCGCGATTTGTCCGCCGAGTGTTGCGCGCATCGCCTCAACGCGCAAACTTTGCGCGCGCAGTTCGCTGTTCGGGGCGACAAACTCACCGACCAACAACGCGCCGCCAGCCAACAGCGCGCCGATTTTGGTCACGCCAATCGCAATTTGCCACACCGACACGCCGCTTGCGCGCAATGCGGTCAACTCCCAATCATTTGCCAGCAACGACAAGCCGAGCATCACGCCGAGCAAGGCGGCTATCGGAAACAACGCGTATAAATTGCGCGGCATTTCAAGCGCAACATGCATCAACGCATCGCCAAAATCATACCGCCCGCGCCCCAAATCGCTGAGTTGATCGAGCAACCCGACAAACGCAAACAAGCCGAGCAACACCGCCATCGTCAAGGCGGCGTATTGCAAAATCACTTTGCCCAAATAACGGTCGAGCAGATTCATTATTAATCGATGGCGGGTTGTGCGAGTCGGTTGGCGGTCGGACGAGTCGGTCAAATAAGTCGTTCGCGGCGATGCAATAACCAGACGGCGGCGGCGGCGAAGGTTAAATGAATCAACCACAACGTCCATTGCGGGTCGGCGGCGCCGCGGCGAATCAAAAACACGCCGAAGCCGAGCAAGTTGGAATAGGCAAAATATGTTACGAATGCGGCGGTCATGCCTTCGAACCGTTTTTGGCGATGCGCGATTTGTGAAAACCCGAGCGCGAAAATCATCAACACCGCCGGCATGACAATTTTGGCAAGCCGCCAATGCAGTTCGCCGACGGCGTCGCGCGCACCGCCAATCAAATCGCGCGTATGGCGCGCGCGCAACGGCGGCGGTTTGGGTTGCGGTTGGCGCGCGGTTAATTGCACGGTGTAGGAATCAAAACGCAGCACGTCGTAATTGGCGTCGCCGGCGATTGCGCGCCATCGCGCGCCGTTGTTAAGTTGCAGTTGCACGCCGCCTTGTGGGTCGGTCAATTCGCGCGCGGATTCGGCGCGCAAGATGTGTCCGTGATGATGCGCGAAGACATCGATTAGCAATGGCGTTTGGTCACGTTCGCCGTTACGCTCGCGGTCACGTTCGCCGTTGCGCTCGCGTTCGTCGTCGCGCGCCTCGCGTCGTTCGACAAAATACACGCCGCCGCCGCTGGGTGCGGCAAACACACCGGGCACAATGTTGGCGGTGGCGGCGCGCGCGGTTAAATTGCGGGTGATGGTTTCCGCGCTGCGCGCCGATAATGGCGACAGATATAATGAAAACGCCGCGGTCAATGCGCCAATCAACGCCGCCAACAACAACGCCGGGGCGATAAGCCCGCGCAGCCCGACGCCGCACGCCGCCAACGCGGTTAATTCGTTATCGCGACTCCAACGCCCCAGCACCAACAATGCCGCGATGTACAACACCAACGGCGCGAACACATCGAGATAGGAAACGGTTTTGAGCGACAACAACACCATCGCCGCCGCGGCCGGGATGTCGCCTTCGGAGGCGCGGCGCAAAAAACCCATCACGCGCACCACCAAAAAAATCGACAGCAACACCATGCCGACTGCGCCGGCTAAGTGTAACACTTCGCGCATAAACGCGCGGCGAAAAATCATCGGCGCGGCGTCATGATGGTTGTCATGATCGCCATCATGATTTTTTCGGCATTGTTGTGGTGTGGTTATTTAGAATCTCAACGCTGAAACTTTGGTAATACCGCCCGGCCATTTTTTTGGCTTGCAAATGTTGCGGATGAATTTGCCAGGCGCGCAACGCCGCCTCAGAGGCAAAATAATACATCGTCCAGCCGCACAACCCGTCGACGATGGATTCGGATTTAATAAAGCCGTCAATTTCACTTTCGTATTTGGCAAGCGCGCGATTATGCGATGCATAGGCTTCGCTGACCTCCGGCCTTAGCACGCGTTTGAATATGGCAACAATCATTTTGTCCTCGGTTCATCAATTCGGGGTTAAGTTTAATGTCTTCGTCTTCGCCGCAATTAATATACAATGCGCCGAACAGTATGACAACATCATCATGACAGCACCATCCAAGCGAGCACCCCATGAAATTTGCGGCTGACGTTGCCGACATTAAAAACACGCCGAGCGAATGCGCGGTGGTTGGCGCGTTTAACTCCAAAACCGCCGCCGGGTTAACCCCGAGCGGCGCGCGCCTTGACCGCGACGGTTTTATTCGCGACCTGTTCAAGCGCGGCGATTTCGATGGCGCATTGGGCGATGTGCATTTAATCCACGCGCCGAAAGGCGTCAAAGCCGAGCGCGTGTTGCTGGTTGGGCTGGGCGCAAAAAACAAATTCAACGCAATCGCGGCGCGCACGGCGACGGCGGCGGCGATGCGGCTGTTGGATAAACGCGCGGTGCGCAGCGCGCATGTTTGTTTGCATGAAGCCGAATACCATTCCAACACACGCGGCGAAAAAAGCGCCGGCGACAAAAACGACCGCGCCGATTTGGCGCGACGCGCGCGCAATGTGGTCGAGGCGATTGGCGATGCGTTGTATCAATACGACAAAACCAAAAGCGACAAAAAACCCAAACGCAAACTCCAAAAAATTATTCTGCCGTGCGCGTCGGCACAACGCGCGCAAGTGGCAAAAGGCATCCAACAAGGCGAAGCGATTGCGCGCGGCGTTAATTTGGCGCGCGATTATGCAAACCTGCCGGGCAATATTTGCACACCGACTTATCTCGCCGCCGAAGCGCGGCGCATGGCAAAACGACTCGGCATCGCGGTTAAGATTTTGGATGAATCCGCAATGAAAAAACTCAAGATGGGTTCGTTGTTGTCGGTGTCGCGCGGCAGCCGCGAGCCGGCCAAACTCATCATCATGCAGTATAAAGGCGGTGCGCGCGGCGCTGCGCCGGTGGTGTTGGTCGGCAAGGGGCTGACCTTTGACGCCGGCGGCATCTCCATCAAACCGTCGGCGGCGATGGACGAAATGAAATTCGACATGTGCGGCGGCGCAAGCGTGTTTGGCGCGATGCAGGCGGCGGTCGAGTTGAAATTAAAAATTAACCTCGTCGGCATCGTGCCGAGCAGCGAAAATCTTCCCGACGGCGCAGCCAACAAACCCGGCGACATCGTCACCGCGATGAACGGCACGACCATCGAAATCTTAAACACCGACGCTGAAGGACGATTGATTTTATGCGATGCGTTGACCTACGCCGAACGTTACAAACCGAGCGTTGTGATTGACATCGCCACCTTGACCGGCGCGTGCGCGGTGGCGTTGGGTGCGCCGGCCAGCGGGTTGTTTACCGACAGCGAATCGCTTGCCGATGCATTGTTGTGCGCCGGCACATCGAGCGGCGACCGCGCGTGGCGATTGCCGTTGTGGGATGAATACGCCAAACAACTCAAAAGCAATTTTGCCGACCTCGCCAACATCGGCGGACGTTACGCCGGCGCCGTAACCGCCGCGTGTTTTTTGCATCATTTCACCAGAAAGCAAAAATTCGATTGGGCGCATCTCGATGTCGCCGGCACGGCATGGCACAGCGGCGCAAATAAAGGCGCAAGCGGTCGACCGGTGCCGTTGTTGGTCGAGTTTTTACTCGGGCGCAAATGACAAAGTTACCTTGTCCGCGAATCAAAAGCGAATCAGTTTGTCGACACAGTTAACTTTTTGTGCGCAACGCTCGTTCCCGCATCGAGCAAATTAAAAATGACCAAATCAACAAACCATCAAGTCGATTTTTATGTGCTTAACTTCGGAGCCCAGCCCGACAAGGAACGTTATGCCTGTCGATTGGTCAATCGCGCATTTGTCGCCGGCTATAAAATTTATGTGCAAACCGACGACATCGCGCGCGCCGAGGCGTTGGATAAAACTTTATGGACTTTTTCGCAAAGCAGTTTTGTGCCGCATGCGTTGTATCGCGGCGAGGCGCATGATGCGGTGCGGTATCCGGTGCAAATCGGCGCGTTGGATGGTCCGGACAATTGCAATTTGTTGGTGTCGTTGCGCAGTGAACTGCCGGACAACTGTGAACAGTTTGCGCGCATCGCCGAGTTGGTCGGCAACAGCGATGCCGAACGCACCGCCGGGCGCGCGCGCTATCGCGAATATGTCGCGCGCGGCATTACGCCAAAGCATCTGCCGATTGACGAAAAGCGCGGTGCGCGTTAAGAAGTTAAGTCGCGTCAAGCCGCACCAAGTTGCACCAAGTCGCACCAAGTCGCAACAAGTAAACTTCACGCCAAATAAACTTAACCGACGCCGCAATCAAACCAAACTACAACCGCACTACAATCGACCACATTACAATCGAACGCAAGACAATCAACCGCAATGAAAGTGAACAAAATGACGCTGGATAAAACTTACGACCCGCAACAACTCGAAACCAAGTGGTATCAATTTTGGGAAAAGCAAAAATGTTTTGCGCCGGATGCACCCGACGCCGAGCCGTATTGCATCATGATTCCGCCGCCGAATGTCACCGGCAATTTGCACATGGGGCATGCGTTTCAGGATTTAATTATGGACGCGTTGATTCGCTATCATCGAATGTGCGGGCGCAACACTTTATGGCAGCCGGGCACCGACCACGCCGGCATCGCCACGCAGATGGTGGTCGAGCGCGCGGTTGGCGCGATGGGCAAAACGCGCGAAGAATTTGGGCGCGAAAAATTCATCGAACGCATCTGGCAATGGAAAGCCGAATCCGGCGGCAACATTTCGCGCCAACTGCGCCGACTCGGCGCCTCGCCCGATTGGCGGCATGAACGTTTTACGATGGACGAAGGTTTGAGCGAAGCGGTGCTCGAAGTGTTTGTGCAACTCTATGACGAAGGAATCATTTATCGCGGCAAGCGATTGGTTAATTGGGATCCGGTGTTGTTGACCGCCGTGTCCGATTTGGAAGTGGTGAACGAAGAAGCCACTGGGGTGATGTATTACGTGCGTTATCCGTTTGTCGATGGCGACGGTGACAGTAACAGTGACAACGACGGCGTCGTAATCGGCACGACTCGACCGGAGACGATTTTGGTCGACGGCGCCATCGCCGTGCACCCGGATGATGAACGCCATCGTCCGTTGGTTGGGCGGCGCGTTTGGGTGCCGCTTACTGACCCGCCGCGTGCGATTGAGGTCATCACCGATGAATATGTGCGCGCCGATTTCGGCACCGGTTGCGTCAAAATCACCGCGGCGCACGACTTCAATGATTATGAAGTGTATATGCGGCATCCGGATAAAAACATTCCCATCATCAAATTGCTCACACCGGATGCGAAGATGAACGACAACGCGCCGAAAAAATATCGCGGCATGGATCGCTACGATGCGCGCCGCGTTATCGCCGAAGATTTGCGCGCGCAACAATTTTTGGTGCGCGAGGAAAAACACAGTTATAAACTGCCGCGTTGCGATAGAAGCGGTGCGGTGGTCGAGCCGATGTTGACCAATCAATGGTATGTCGATTTAACCCGCGCGCGCACCGCCGACGGTCGGCCCGGCGGCAAGGCGCAAATCACTGACCCGGCGATTGCGGCGGTCAAAAGCGGGCGCGTGCAATTTGTGCCGTCGAACTGGGCGAAGACCTATTATCAATGGCTGGATAACATTCAAGATTGGTGCATCTCGCGGCAGATTTGGTGGGGGCATCGAATCCCGGCGTGGTATGACGACGACGGCAATGTGTATGTCGCGCGCGATGAATCGGCGGTGCGCAAAAAATACAAACTCGCCGCTAGCGTGCCGTTGCGTCGCGATGAAGATGTACTCGATACATGGTTTAGTTCGGCGTTGTGGCCGTTCTCGACGCTCGGTTGGCCGGACCAAACCGCGCGGTTAAAAACATTTTATCCGACCAGTGTGTTGGTGACCGGTTTCGACATCATCTTTTTTTGGGTGGCGCGGATGATTATGATGGGCGAAAAATTCGCCGGCGACATTCCGTTTCATCAGGTATACATCCACGGCTTGGTGCGCGATGCACACGGCAACAAGATGTCGAAATCCAAAGGCAATGTGCTCGACCCGATTGATTTAATCGACGGCATCGACTTAGAGTCGTTGGTTACAAAACGCACCGCCGGCTTAATGCGTCCGCAAGATGCCGCGCAAATCGAAAAACAAACCCGCGCCGATTTCCCGCAAGGCATCGATGCATTCGGCGCCGATGCATTGCGATTCACCTTCGCCGCACTTGCATCGACCGGACGCGACATTAACTTCGACCTCGGACGCACCGGCGGCTATCGAAACTTCTGCAACAAAATCTGGAACGCAGCGCGGTTTGTATTAATGCATTGCCAAGAACGCGAATGCGGCTCAACCGCAAACAGCAAGGCAATGCCGGCGTTGGCGGAACGTTGGATGATATCGACATTACATCGCACCATCGATGCGGTGCATCGGGCGATACAATCCTATCGCTTCGATTTGGCGGCGCAGGCGATTTACGAATTAATTTGGAATCAATATTGCGATTGGTATGTCGAGTTGGCAAAGCCGACACTTAACGATGCCAATGCCGACCCGGCGCGCCAACGCGCGGTGCGCGGGGTGTTGGTGTATGGATTGGAATCGATGTTGCGGTTGGTGCATCCGATTATGCCGTTCATCAGCGAAGAGATTTGGCAATCGATTGCACCGCTTGCCGACAAAAGCGGTGCGACGATAATGAAACAACCCTATCCGCAATCGGAGAAAAAATTCATCGACGCAAACGCTGAACAACAAATGCGCGAGGTGATGGACATCACTCTCGCCATCCGTCAACTGCGCAGCGAACACAACATCGCCCCGGGCAAACGGGTTGCGGTGCAGTTGGCGTCGACAAAAAAATTGTCGGCGGAAAGTTGCACCTGCATCGAAACCCTCGCCAAAACCGAACCAATTCGATGGCGCAATGCGGGCGCATCCGCCGACGATGCGGTGGCCGTGGTCGGCGATGTGCAAATCATCTTGAGCGATGCGGCGACCGATTCAACCGAACAAATCGCGCGCCTGCAAAACGAACTCAACGCCGCCGAAGCCGCTTTATCGCGCAGTCAATCCAAACTGGCAAATGCGAATTTCATCCAAAAAGCGCCGGCGGAGGTGGTTGCCAAGGAGCGTGCGCGGGTCGCGGAATTGCAAGATAGGTGCGACAAGTTGACGGGGCGGTTGGGGAAACTTCGGGGGCGCGGTTAGCGTTAATGCCTTTGGCTAACGAGGTTTGTGCGGTGATTAGCGTCACTCGAGCAAGTTGCCGATGTAACCCGCATCAAAGCCGGTTACGACGGTGTTTACACGAATTACCGCAATCCATTGACATACGCGCGCTGAAATGGCATCAGCATCTCGCTGCCGACTCGCGCGACTTGGTGGATTAGAGCGGGGCGAATTTAAGTATAATGGGCGTCCTTTTAGCGGCCACCAAGTGAGGTTTACATTATGCGCATTTATAAGAAAATTATGATTGCCGGATTGTTGATGTTTGCGGTCGGCACCATTCATGCGGCGGATTGGAAACCTTCGGGTACTCTGCATCTGCAAATTGGATTTGCCGCCGGCGGTTCCACCGACACCATGGGGCGAATCATTGCCAAAGTGATGAAAGCGCAAACCGGTTGGAATATCGTCGCCGAAAATAAAACCGGCGGCGGTGGCGTGGCAATGTTTACCGGCATTGCCAAAAGTGCGCCGACTGGTAATGTTATCGGCATGGGCGTGAATATGCCGGTGATGATTAATATTGTGAAGCGAGGTGACAAGTTGGGATTCGATTTGGACAGTTTTGATTATCTTGGCACCGTCGCCCGTGCGCAACTGGCATTGGTGGCGCGCGCTGATGCGCCGTTTAATAACTTGAAAGAAATGATTGAGTATTCCAAAAATAATGACGGTTTGGCAATCGGTTTTGATGCGCCGCCGCAAAAGTTATTGATGGGCGTGATTAATAAACAAGCCGACGCAAACTTTCGTTTCGTCACCACCAAAGGCGAAGCCGAAACGCATAAATTGTTGCTCGGCAAACAAGTGTTGGCAGGATTTTCAGCCGGCACGCATGTTAAGTATTTAAAATCCGGTGATTTCAAAATGATCGTCAGTGCCAACGATTCGCGCCACGCTTATTCGCCAAACACGCCGACTGTTCGTGAGTCCGGCTACGATGTTTATCTTGACCCGTATTTTTATTTCGCCACCACCGCCGGCACGAGCGCACAAGCGCGCAACGCACTCGCCGATGCGCTTGCCAATGCAATTGCATCGGATGAAGTTCGCAAGGTTGTGCGCAATGCCGCTTCCACCGACGTGCTCAACCTCGGCCCGAAAAAGACCAAGAAAATGTTGGTTGACGGCATAGAGAATGTCAAAGTGTTGTTTGGCAATTAATGCCCAATATTCCGGCGGGCGTAATGCGCGCCGGATGAGATGAGTTAGTCGCATGTCCATCAATGCCGACCGCGCATCGGGTTTGTTTTTTGTTTTGTTTGGCGCGTTACTTTACTTTTGGGTTATCCCAACATTCGTGGATTCATCGGAAGGAAGTTGGGTCAAACCGGATGCGATTCCCAATGCAGTCGCCGTCATCATGAGCATCGGTGGATGCATTCTTTTCATTAAGCCCACGCAACACCAAACGCAAGATGCACAAACTTTTTTGCGCGCCGGCATTTATTTCGCCATTTTGGTGAGCGGGCTTTGGGGGATTTTCAAATTCGGATTTATTTACTGCGCCCCACTATTGGCGTTGACATTGATGCTAACCATCGGCGAAAAGCGCGTGCGATGGTTGTGCGTTGGCGTCATCGCCACGCCGACCGTCATCTGGTTGTTGATGGATGTAATACTTGAACGCGGATTGCATTAAAAATTATCATGCTTGATTGGACAACCATAATCGCGGGATTTGGCGATGTGTTTACGATTTGGAATCTGGCGTTTGTTTTGTTTGGCGTCGTGGTCGGTCAGTTTGTCGGCGCCGTTCCCGGAATCGGTCCGGTGATGGCAATGGCAATCGCGATTCCGTTTACCTTTGGATTGCCCACTTTGCCGGCGATTGCTTTTTTGATGGGCGTGAGTAAAGGCGGCTTGGTCGGCGGCGCGGTGCCGGCGGTATTAATCAATACGCCGGGCACGCCGGATGCCGCCGCCACCGCGTTGGATGGTTATCCGCTTGCGCGCCAAGGCAAGCCGCTCAAGGCGACTAAAATGGCGTTGTTCTCATCCATCACCGGCGATACGTTCAGCGACATCGTTTTGATTACCGTGTCCGCACCGCTGGCGATCGCCGCGCTGCGAATGGGCCCGGTTGAAGTGTTTGCTTTAATGATATTCACGTTTTCCATACTCTGCGGACTGATTGGTCACTCGCTCGTCAAAGGAATCATTGCCGCCGCGTTGGGATTATTTTGCGCCAACATTGGCGCTGACCCGGAAAATTATAATCCGCGCTTAATCTTTGGTTTTTTTCAGATGTATGACGGATTGCCATTGCCGTCGGTTGCAATCGGCATGCTCGCGATTTCCGAAATATTAAGACGACTGTCAACCAATCGCGGCGCCGTGAAATCCGCAATTGAAATTAAAAACACCGGCAACGCGAATGACCGGCGTGTGTCATGGGCTGAATATTGGAGTTGTCGGTATACATTGTTACGCGGCGCCGGCATTGGCACACTCCTCGGCGCGTTGCCGGGAATCGGTTCCACCGCCGCGGCATTTATGTCCTATGCGATGACCAAAGCAACTTCCAATCATCCTGACTCTTTTGGCAAAGGTAATCTCAAAGGAATTGCCGCCGCCGAATCCGCAAACTCAGCCGTGGTTGGCGCGAACTTGATTCCATTATTAACACTCGGCATTCCCGGCAGTGTTGGCGCCGCACTCATTATCAGTGCATTGATGATACATGGCGTGCAGCCCGGCCCGCTTTTATTTCAAGACCAAGGGCGTTTGATTTACGGTTTGTTTGGCGCAATGGTCATTGCCAACTTTATGAATTTGATGGTCGGGCAATTGGGTCTTCGCTTGTGGGTTAAAGTTGTGTCGGCGCCGGAGTCGGTCATTTTTTCTTCGGCATTGTTGCTGTGCATCGTTGGCGTGTCCATGGCGACCGGCGGTTTATTTGGCGTCGCGGTTATGTTTGTGTTTGCATTGTTGGGTTATTTAATGATTAGTTTTGGCTATTCAACGGTCATTTTCATTATCACTTTCTTTTTGGGCGAGCGTTTTGAAATATCGTTGTCGCAAAGTTTGGCGTTGATGAACGGCGATGTAACCAAAATTATTGACTATCCGATTGCGTTGATTCTGTTTGCGCTTTCTGCGTTCAGCGCGATTTGGTTTATACTCAAAACCAAACCACAAACTTTTAAACGGTGACGTTGATGAGTAAACCACCACGACCAATTTTGGCCGAGCGGGATAATTTATCTAAGCCGATGGCGCTGGACGCCAACGCGATGATTAATTTATTTGTTGGTCAGCGGGAAAAATCGCCGATTACGCGCGCACCGAATGCGCGCGCGGTGAGCGCAATGCTTGACCTTGAATATCCGAAAGAAGGCGCGGCGCTTGATGCGCTCATCAACAAAATCGCGCATGCGATAGAACGTTATCCGCGCCGCCGGTCGCATCCGGGATTTTTTGGTTGGATTGCACCTTCCGGCTTGGCAACCGACCCGTTGGCGCATGCAATCACCGCGGCGATTAATGAAAATGTGGTCGGTTATGTGCATTCGCCAATCGGAACGACAATAGAGCGTGCGGTCATTGATTGGATGAAGCAACTTGTGGGGTTTCCCGATTCAGCCGAAGGCGTTTTACTGAGCGGCGGTTCGTTGGCGAATATGGGCGGAATCGCCGGCGCGTTAAGCGATAAATTTGGTCCCGAATATAAACAAAAAGGGTTGCATGCTTTTTGCAATCCATCCGCGCCGGTCATCATCTGTTCGCAAGCGGCGCACTTTTCCATTCTTCGCGCCGCCGCAATTCTCGGCATCGGAAATGACAACGTTATCGCCGTTGAAACAGACCAACAATTCCGCATGCGCCTTGACCAACTTGAACGCGCACTGGAACGCCATGCGAATGTCGTGTGCGTTGTTGCAAGTGCGGGAACGACAAACACCGGCGCGATTGACCGGTTGGATGGAATTGCAACGTTGTGCGAAAAACACAACACTTGGTTTCATGTTGACGCGGCTTACGGCGGCGGCGGACTTTTATCGCAAGCATTAAGGTCACGCTATGTTGGAATTGAGCGCGCCGATTCGGTCACGATGGATTTACACAAATGGTTTTTTCAATCATTGGATGGAAGCGTACTTTTATACAAAAATGCCGGCGCCGCGCGCGCACTGTTTTTTGAAACAACCGATTATTTAAACACAAGCGAAGACCCGGCGGCCGAGGAATATATTTTCTATCACATCACACCGGAACTCTCGCGAAGATTCCGCGCGCTGCCTTTTTATATTGCCATGCGTCACTACGGGTTGGATAAACTCGGTCGTAACGTATTGCACAACGTACAATGCGCCGAATATCTCGCGCAACTTATTAACTTGGATGACAATCTTGAAATCGTCACCGCGCCGCAATTATCCATCGTGACTTTTAGATTTATTCAAGCGGGGTTGTCGCACCGCGAAGTTGACGCAATCAACACAACGATTCGCAATCAAATAGAACACGAAGGCGACTACTTAATGTCCGCAACGCAAGTGGGCGGACGACCAGTGTTGCGCGTATGCATTTTGAATCACGCAACCCGCGCCGAACATATTGAAGGACTTGTTGAAAATATATTGCGCATTGGGCGCAACCAATAATTTCGATGCGCGCGCGCGCAACTATTGCGCCCCCAACCTCGCCACCACCCCGCGCGTATCCACCAACACCGAACTCTTAGCCAAAATCAGCGAATAATCAAACAAATCATGGTCAGTGCAGATAATGACAGCGTCGCAGTTGCCCAGCAGTTTTGCGGTTAGCGGTTGGGCTTGCAGGTCGAAATCATAATCGCGCAAGCCGTTGAGATTTGCGACATGCGGGTCGCAGTAGGTGATGTTGGCGCCTTGTGCTTGCAGTATCTCGATGATTTTAAGTGCCGGCGATTCGCGCAGGTCGTCCATGTTTTTTTTGTAAGCCACGCCGAGGATTAATATGCGCGCATCGCGCACTGATTTGCCGGCTTGGTTTAGTTTGGCGACGGCGCGCGCCGCATGCCAGGCCGGCATGTTGGCGTTGACTTCGCCGGCCAGTTCGATGAACTTTGAATCGACGCCGTATTCTTTTGCTTTCCAACTGAGATAAAACGGGTCGATGGGCAGGCAATGTCCGCCGGTGCCGGGCCCCGGATAAAACGCGGTGAAGCCGAATGGTTTGGTGGCCGCCAAGCGGATGACTTCATAAATGTCGATGTTCATCTTGTCGCAAATCACGCCGAGTTCGTTGACCAAGCCGATGTTGACTGCGCGATAAATGTTTTCCAGCAGTTTGACCATCTCGGCGGTGCGGGTGTCGGCGACGGGAACAATCTCGGCGACGACCGATTGATACAACGCCGCGCCAACTTGCAAACAATCGGCGCTGTGTCCGCCGCATATTTTCGGCGTGTTGTGCACCGCAAAGTTTTCGTTGCCGGGGTCTTCGCGTTCGGGCGAATACACCAAAAACACATCGCGCCCCACCGTAAACCCGCGCGATTGGATTCGCGGCAACAATTCCTCTTCGGTGGTGCCCGGATAGGTTGTGCTTTCCAGCGACACCAATTGCCCGGCGCGCAAATGTGCGGCGATGCCGTCTACGGTGTTGATGACAAAACGCAAATCCGGTTCGCGATGTTTGCCGAGCGGAGTCGGCGTGCAGATAATCAAGGCGTCGGCGCGCGCGGTTTGCGCATAATCGGTTGTTGCGGTGAAACGTTCGGCAGCGAAGATGCGCGCGGCGGGGATGCGTTCGATGTAACTTTGTCCGGCGTTTAGTCGGCCCACTTTTTCGGCGTCGATGTCAAAGCCGATGGTGGCAAAGCCGACTTCGGCAAAGCGCAACGCCAGCGGCAAGCCGACATAGCCCAGCCCATAGATTGCAACAACCGCGTCGCGGTTTTTTATTTTTTCCAGCAGGCGGTCTTTGTGTGCGGTCATATTAAGTGACATGGTGAGTGCGGCATGTTAAGTGCGGTGTGGTTCATTCGGTGCGATTCATTTAACATGCGCAACGAATTGTAATGCGACATATTAAGCGGTGTTTATTTTAAGTGCGATGCAGGCGCGCACATTAAGGGCGACGCGGTTAATGCGATATGCGCAACGCGACATGCGCACGGCAAATCATTTTGTGCAGTTTGGTTTTGCGACACTTCATCTTGCGTCGTCTCACTTAACGGCGTTTTGTTTTGCATAGTGATTTCGATACCAATCGGCAAACGCCGCCAAGCCATCGCGCACTTTAGTCTGCGGCGCAAAACCAAAATCGCGCATCAACGCCGAGATGTCGGCGTGCGTGGCGACGACATCGCCGGGTTGCATCGGCAACATTTCGCGTTGCGCGGTTATGCCGAACGCGGCTTCGAGTGCATCGATGTATTCATTTAGTTCGACCGTTGCGCCGCAGCCAATGTTATACAACCGATACGGCGCATCGCTGGTCGCCGGGTTGGGTGCGTGCGCATCGTAATCATCGGCGGCGCGCGCCGGGCGTTTTAATATTCGCATCACCGCCTCGACAACATCGTCGATGTAAGTGAAGTCGCGGCGCAAGCGCCCACAGTTGTATACCGGTATCGGTTTATCCTGCAACATCAACTCGGCGAACTTAAAAAACGCCATGTCGGGGCGTCCCCATGGGCCATACACGGTAAAAAACCGCAACCCGGTGCACGCCAATCGATACAAATGCGCATAGGAATGCGCCATCATTTCATTGGCTTTTTTAGTCGCGGCGTACAACGACAACGGATGTTCAGCCGAATCGGTTTCGACAAACGGCATGCGCGCATTGCCGCCATACACCGAACTGCTCGATGCAAACACCAAATGCGCAATCGAATGCGCGCGGCAACCTTCCAAGATGTTGCCGAAGCCGGTTAAGTTGGCGTCGATGTAGGCTTGCGGATTGTCCAGCGAATAACGCACGCCGGCTTGCGCGGCAAGATGCACCACCGCATCGAATCGATGCGCGCGAAACAATGCGTCGATGTCGTCGCGCGCCGCGCAATCGGTTTGCATAAAGGTAAATTCACCGCATTGATGCAGACGTTCGAGTCGCGCGCGCTTTAAGGCGACGTCGTAATAATCGGTCAGGCTGTCGATGCCAATCGGATGCGCGCCGTCTTGAATCAACCGCGCACACACCGCCGCGCCGATAAAACCGGCCGCGCCGGTGACCAACACCTTCATCGCTTGCCGCGCCCTTTTTTTGCGCGAGTTGCGCGCTTGTTCTTTTGCGCGCTCTTTTTTGTTTTTTTACGCACGACAGTGTTAGTCGCGGCACGCGCTTTGTTTGTTACCTTTTTACGCGCACCAGTTTTAGTCGCACTACGTGCTTTCGTTGTCACCTTTTTACGCGCCCCGGTTTTCACCGTGCCGCGCGTTTTCTTTTTGGCACTTTTGCGCGCAACAGTGTTAGTCGCACTGCGCGCTTTGTTCGTCACTTTTTTACGCGCCCCGGTTTTCACCGTGCCGCGCGTTTTCTTTTTGGCACTTTTGCGCGCAACAGTGTTAGTCGCACTACGCGCTTCGTTTGTCACCTTTTTACGCGCCCCGGTTTTCACCGTGCCGCGAGTTTTCTTTTTGGCACTTTTACGCGCAACAGTGTTGGTCGCACTACGCGCTTTCGTAGTCACCTTTTTACGCACAACAGTTTTCACCGTCCCACGAGTTTTCTTCTTCGCACTTTTACGCACACCGGTTTTACCCGCCGCCCGCACTTTCGTCGTCGTCGTTTTCACCGCCCCACCTTGCGCCGCCCGCTTGCGAATCACAAGGCGCCAATGGTCATCATCAAGCGTACGTTCAGCGGCAAAGCCGTCCAACTTGCCGTCGCTCGTCAGTTCATCAGCCAGCGTCTCAGTGATGATGTGATTGCGATGTTGTTGCACCGCCGCCATCACGCGTTTCGAGCCGCGGATGTCGAGGGTGATGCGGTCGGCGACTTCGAGTGCCGCGGATTTGCGCGCGTCTTGTACGCTGCGCACCAATTCGCGGGCGACGCCTTCGGTCAGCAGGGCTTCGTCGAGAGCGGTGTCGAGGGCAACCAACAGCGCGCCTTGTCGTGCGCAGGCAAAGCCGGGCGCGGATTCGGTGTTGATGCGCACATCGTCGCCGTTGAGTGCAATCGTTTCACCGTCGATTTGCAATTCGACAGTCGCGCCGGCTTGGATGCGCGCGGCAACTTCCGCGCCGTCTACATTTGCCAACGCGGCTTTGATGGCCGGCATGCGCTTGCCGTAACGTTTGCCGAGCGTTTGGAAATTCGGCGCGATGGAATACGTGACCAAGCCGGCGTCGCGGTCGATTAACTCGACCGATTTGAGATTGAGTTCGTCGGCGATTTGCGATTGATGTTTGATGATGGCGTCGCGCATGGTTTTGTCGGCCGCGGCGATTTGCATGCGCGCCAACGGTTGACGCACGCGGATGCGGCTTTGTTCGCGCGCGGTGCGCCCAAGCCCGACGACTTGCTGCACCGCATCCATCTCGGCGACCAGTTGTTCATCCATCAACGATTCATCCGCTTCGGGCCAGGCGGTTAAGTGCACGCTTTGTTCGGCGGTTGCATTGTTGCCGTGCAGGTTGCGATACACCGCCTCGCTTAAGAACGGCATGAACGGCGCCATCAATCGATGACACAAATCGATGCATTCATACAAGGTGAGATACGCGGCTTGTTTGTCGTCGCCGTGTTCGCTTTTCCAAAATCGGCGGCGGTTGCGGCGCACATACCAATTGCTTAATTGGTCGACCAGTTTTTCAATCGCGGCGCCGGCGCGTTTGGCGTCGTATTGGTCGAGTGCGTCGGTGGCGGTTTTGATTGTTTGATGCGCCAACGCAAGAATCCAACGGTCAATCTCGGCGCGTTTGTGCGCGGCGATGGCGCGGCTTAAGTCCACTTTATCGAGCCGCGCATACAGCACAAAAAATGCATAGGTGTTCCAAAAGGTGTTGACAAACGACGCCGCCACCTCGCGCACGATGTCGACCGAGATGCGTTTTTGTCCCTCGGGGGCGGTGCGCGCCAAAAACAGCCAGCGCAATGAATCGACGCCGACGCTGTCGAACACTTCATACGGGTCGACGATGTTGCCCTGCGACTTGGACATTTTTTTGCCGTGGCGGTCGACGATGTGGCTTAAGCACACGCAGTTTTTAAACGCCACTTGGTCGGATACCAACGCCGCGATTGCATGCAGCGTATAAAACCAGCCGCGCGTTTGGTCGATGGCTTCGCAGATGTAATCGGCCGGAAAGTGGCGCGCAAATTCATCCCGGTTTTCGAACGGATAATGCCATTGGGCATAACTCATCGCCCCCGAATCAAACCAGCAATCGATGACCTCAGGCACGCGCGCATAAGTTTTGCCGTTATGCACAAAGGTGATGGCGTCGATGCTCGGGCGATGCAAATCGACTTCGCCGAGTGGCTGCCCGCAAAATTCTTCGAGTTGTTGGCGCGAACCGATGCAAATCGTGTCGCCGTCTTGGCTGCGCCACAACGGCAACGGCGTGCCCCAAAATCGTTCGCGCGACAACGCCCAATCGATGTTGTTTTCCAACCACTTGCCAAACCGCCCGTCGCGAGTCGATTTCGGCACCCAGTTAATCGTGCGGTTCAACTCAACCATTCGATCCTTAATTTTGGTCGTGGCGATATACCACGCCTCTTTGGCGTAATAAATTAACGGGTCGCCGGTGCGCCAGCCGAATGGATAACTGTGCAGCAAGGTTTCGTTTTTAAACAACAAGCCGCGTTCGGTCAGCAATTCGATGATGGTCGAATCGCCTTGCTTAAAAAACTTGCCGGCGACCGGAGTCACCTCCTGCTTAAATCGACCGTCCAAACCGACGCCGTGAATCACCGGCAAGTTTTCGCGCAAGCCGAGCGCAAGGTCGTCTACGCCGTAGGCCGGGGCGGTGTGCACGATGCCGGTGCCGCTGTCGGTGCTGACAAAGTCGGCGGCGACGACGCGAAACGGCTCGCCGCTGTCGACCGTTAAATAATCGAACAATCGTTGATAACGCGCGCCAATCAATTCGGCGCCGGATAAAGTCGACAACACTCGATGCTCGGCCTCACCAAACACGGCTTCGATGCGCGAGGTTGCGACAATCAACACTTCATCTTCGCAGGCGACGCGCGCGTATTCGATATCGACGCCGACCGCCAACAGCAAATTCGCCGGCAGTGTCCACGGCGTGGTCGTCCACACCAACAGCGAAGTGTTGGCTTCGTCGGTTAAGCGAAAACGCACGGTAATCGATGGGTCTTTAACCTCCTTATAGCCGAGCGCGACTTCATGCGAAGAAAGCGTTGCGCCGATGCGCGGGTCATACGGCACGACTTTATAGCCTTGATACATCAGCCCCTTGTCGTAAATTTTTTGCAGAAGGTTCCACACCGATTCGATGTAATCGTTATTCAGCGTGTAATAGGCGCGGCGCAAATCCACCCAATACCCCATCCGCGTTGTCATCGCCTCCCATTCGCCGATGTAGGTCATCACCGATTCGCGACACATGCGATTAAATTCGGCGACGCCGATTTGTTTTTCGATTTCGCTTTTATCGAAGATGCCGAGTTTTTTTTCTATCTCGTGTTCGACCGGCAAGCCGTGCGTATCCCAGCCGCCGATGCGCGGCGCGTAATAACCGCGCATGGTTTTATAACGCGGATAAATATCCTTAAAGGCGCGCGCCAATACATGATGAATGCCGGGCTTGCCGTTGGCGGTTGGCGGGCCTTCGTTAAAACTAAATCGCGGCCGACCGGCGCTTTGCTGCAGGGTTTTTTCGAATATCGCATTCGATTCCCAAAATTGCAAAATCTCGGTTTCGAGCGCCGGACCGTCGTAACGATTATCGACTGGTTGGAAATTTGCGGCAGTGCGGCTCATCGGCTTCGCCCGAATCGCGCGCCGAGAAGTACGACACCGCCGACGGCAATGCCGCACAACAAGCCGGCGGTGTGCGCGACATTGGCGACATGCAAATTAAACCACGACAACACGCCCGACCAACAAAGCGCAAACCAGCCGAGCAATACAACCAACACTTGCGGTGAAAGGCAAAGCGTAAATCGTGGATTGAATGCGCCTTGCAACCACACATATCCCAAAAAGCCGTACATCACCCCGGACATTCCGCCGAACAACGGGCCGCTTGCGACAAATTGCGCGAGGTTGGCGGCGACGCCAAGCAAGGCGGTCAAGCCGAGCAGCATGGCCGCGCCTTGTTGCGATTCAATCATCCGCCCGAATTCCCACGTCCACAACATATTAAACACCAGATGAAACAAGCCAAAATGCAAAAAAATCGGCGTGACCAATCGCCACCATTGCCCGCTTTGCACTTCGGTCAAGCCGTATGCGGTTTGGGCAATCAGCAGATTGCGCAGCACAACATCAGCCAATGGCGTCATCATCAGCAACCACGTTGCCACCGATGCGCCTATCAGACACAGCGTCGCCGGGAAGTGCAACGGTTTATAAAATCTTTGCATTGCGGTTAATCCAATTCGGTGGTTTCGATGCGGTCGTTTTCGCCCAAGGTGATGCGCGCGCCGTCGAGCGTGGTAAATCGCCGACCGCGAATCGATTTTTGCCGCGCGTGATACGTGGCGACCGCATCGCCCGAAGTGATTCGCAATTCGATGATGCGATAATCGTGGCGAAGTTTTAAGGCGAACACGGCAAGCGATGCAATCAACACAACGCCAAGCAAGCCAAATGCAACTGCGCGCACCGACGGTGCGGCGTCGTGCGAGTCCGAGTTCGATTCCGATTCCGCATCAGACGATGCATCGGCGGGTTTGCGCATCACGCGCAACCACAACAACGCGCCCGCTATCACCGCCGCACTGAATAAAATTTTGACGAGCATTGTCGATACTGCAAACGCGAACGAGTGGAAGCGCGTGGATGGGTTGGATGCTTAAGGATTAGTTTGAGACGGTGACATTAATGTCGACGGCGACGACGATGCCAACGTCAACATCGACATTAACAGTAACATTAATGCCGACGCCGTTTGCCGTTACTTGCCGCGCCACAACCACGACCAAGTGACTTTTTTCTCGGTGTGTCCGCGCTTGTCGACCGGCACATAGTTGCGTTGCTTTTGCCCCAAATACAATTGCCGCGGGCGACCGATTTTTTGGTCGGTGTCTTTGAGCATTTCCTTCCAATGCGACACCCAGCCGACCGTGCGTCCGATGGCGAACATCACGGTGAACATCGAGGTCGGAAAGCCCATCGCCTTTAAAATAATGCCGGAATAAAAATCGACATTGGGATAGAGTTTTTTGGAAACGAAATAATCGTCCTCGAGCGCGATTTTTTCCAACTTCATCGCCAACTCGAGCAACGGGTCTTCGATGCCGAGCACCTCGAGCACTTCGTGGCAGGTTTGGCGCATCACTTTGGCGCGCGGGTCGTAGTTTTTATACACCCGATGCCCGAAGCCCATCAAGCGAAACGGGTCGTCCTTGTCGCGCGCCTTTTTCAAATATTCGCCGATGCGTTCGCTTGAGCCAATCTCGCCGAGCATTTTAAGCACCGCCTCATTCGCCCCGCCATGCGCCGGGCCCCACAGTGATGCGATGCCGGCGGCGATGCAGGCATATGGGTTGGCGCCGGAGGAGCCGGCCAGGCGCACGGTCGAAGTCGAGGCGTTTTGTTCGTGGTCGGCGTGCAGAATTAATATGCGGTCAACCGCCTTGGCCAACACCGGATTGATTTCATAATCCTCAGCCGGATTCGAAAACATCATCTGCAACAAATTTTCCGAATAACTGTATTGATTGCGCGGCGTCGGGAACGCCATGCCGAGCGAATATTTATACGCAAACGCGCCAATCGTCGGCATCTTGGCAATCAACCGATGCGCCGCCAGTTGGCGTTGTTCGATGTCGGTGATGTCGGTGCTGTCGTGGTAAAACGCCGACAACGCCCCGACCACGCCGACCATCACCGCCATCGGATGCGCGGTGCGCATAAACCCCGAATAAAACGAACAGAGTTGATCATGCAACAACGAATGCATTTTTAAATCGGCATCGAACGAAGCCTTTTGTTCCGGCGTCGGCAATTCGCCGTACAACAGCAAATAACAGGTCTCCATAAAATCGCTGTGCTCGGCGAGTTGGTCAATCGGATAGCCGCGATGCAACAGCACGCCCTTCTCGCCGTCGATAAAGGTGATGTCGGATTGACAAGACGCCGTCGAGGTAAAGCCGGGGTCGTAGGTGAGGATGCCGGTGTCGCCATACAGCCGCTTGATGTCAATCAGCCGATTGTCCATCGCACCGACGCGCGCCGGCAATTGCCACGATTGACCGGTGGCGTTGTCGGTCAAGGTAAACGAATCGGATGCCGCGGATGCCGTTTGATTGGCAACGCGCGCCGGTTTGCTCGCGGCAGGCTTGGCAACACTCGGCGCCGGCGTTTTGGCGGGTTTGTTTTCGGGTTTGTTCATTGATGAAAATCGGCGTTAACCGAATGCGGCGATAATAGCCGAATTCGCCGTCAATGACAAACCCGCCCTTATCCGCCCGCGCCATTGCCGATTGCGCGATACAGTGGCATTTGCACACAAACACATTATTGTTTAGTGATTATTTAGCGGCATTTTGATTGAAAACAATTTGCAAATCATCTGCAATAATGATATTGACACGGGCATAACGGGCATTTAATATCCGTTCGATTTATACGCCGATTAGTGTATCGGCTTAATGTTTCAGGCTCCCGCGGTCGCAAATGTCGGGGAATATACAACTTAACCTTTGCAGGTATTCCAATGAGAAATATCCTTATATTACTAACGGTGGCGAGTTTTATTCCGCTCGCCCAAGCGGATGATTCGTCCAATTTTTTTGCCGGGTATCGGCAATCATTAACCTCATGCCTTGCCGAAATGGATGGCGCAGAAAACGCATCTCTCGCGGCGCGTCAATCCGGCGAATGTGCGGTCGATAGCACGGTTGGCTTTTTCTTCGAACGCGGTGCGGATGTATTGAGTCAGCATGGCAAGCGCGTATTCGGTCACGGTTTTCACATTCAGCAATCGCTTGATTATTCAGTCGCCGGCGATGGCAAAGTGCGCGGCGATTTGGATGCGGTTATTCCGTTGATGAATATCAGCGGCGGCGCGGCGAATTCATTGCCGCAAGGCGCGTTGTTTTTACAAAACGGCATTACCCGCTGGAGCGACGAATTCGGCTTTGACCGCAGCGACACGCGCATCGGCTTGGTGCATCGTTTCGCCGGCGGCGCGCGGCAGAATCACACCGCCGGACCCTCCCCCCTTCATTTTTGGGGCGTCTCAGCGGCATTGCAACAAAATTTAGACCGCGGGCATGAGCGGCATGTGTTCGGCGCGGATTATGTCGGCACTTGGGGAATCGGCTACATCAATCATTATGCGGTACAAAGCGGTTGGCGCGAAGGACGCCCCGGCTTTCAGGAGCGCGCAATTGGCGGCAGTGAAATCGGGGTAAAACTTTCGCCCACCACCGCAATCAATTTGGATATCAGCACCGGCGTTTGGGATAGCCAACAACAACTCGGCGCAAGCGTTCGGCAAAATCGCGTTGCCTTGGCATGGAAACCGCATCCGTATTTGCAACTCTCCAGCACTTGGCGCGGCGGCAATCAAACAGACGAGCGCAACGATATGCGCATCTCGTTCGTCAAGCCGCTCGGCGTGAAGCGCGGCAAAGCGCAATGGGCGGGATTGGGAGTCGCCAATCGCGGCGAAGTTAACGCCGAGGAAGTATGGCGCACGGTTGATTCAGAAAATCGCATCGAAGTGATCGAGCGCAAAGCGCCGGTTAGCGGCGTCACGGCCGGCGATGTCACGGTGCGTTTCTTGCGCGAGAATTTCCAAAGTGGCGGTGAATTGCGTTTGCAAGCGCAGGTTGCCGATGCGGTTGCCAATCCGGTGCGTGTGGTTGTGCAGTTGATGCCCGGCGAAGGCGCAAACCCGGCAATCGCCGGTGAAGATTTTCCCGCTGAACCGATTGAAATCGTTATCGCGCAAGGCGCAACTGTCGGCGTTGCCGAGGTTGATTTGCCGATGAATCCCAATTTGAAATCTCGGCGTACTGTGCGTGTGGAGATTATTGAAGTTGGCGGGCAATCGTGATGCAAGTGCATCAACATGCTTGGCAATTTGCCAAACTCATTCTTGCCGCATTGGTATTTGCGTTTGGTATGGTCGCTTGCGGTGGTGGTGGCGGCAGTAGCGGACCAAGTGCCACCATCGGCCCGGCGGACTGGCGACTCGCCATCAAAAGCGTCAGCATTGAAGCCGTCGCCGCCGCACCCGTCGAATCAAGTGGTGCGGGCACTCTCAGTGCGCGAAGTGCGTTTGTAATCGCCGCCGATGAGAATTTTATATTGTCGGTTACGGTTGAAAACACCGGCGGCACCGTATCGCCTGCGAATACTTCGTTCGTTTTGTATCGTTCGGATGATAAAGCCACGCTTGAAGAAATCGGCGACGTTGTCGGCACTTATGCGGTGGGTGCGGTTGGCGGCGACAGCGAACGAGTAATCACCCAAGAAATCTCCGCCGCCACGCTATCCACTGACTCCACCAAGCCGACGCGCTTTATTGTCGAAGGGCAATTCGAGCGCGAAACCGTTGCCGACGACGGCGACGACGAAGCAGTGTCCAATGATTATCTTGGCGTTGAGGTGTATACAGACGCCGGCGGCAGTGTCAATGACGAGGGACTCATCACCGGCACCGAAATTGTCGCCGTCATCGACTACGATTGGTCGGCAACCGGTGCCACAGCCAGTAAAACATCATCGGTGGCAACCGGCGAAAAGATTACCTTAACCATTGATGTCACCAACACTATCGCTTCCCGCGCCCCGAGAGCATTGCTTGTTTTCTATCGCTCGACAAATGCAGCCATCGATAATACTGACGCCTCAGTTATCACGTTTTCGATACGCCCATTGGCGGCGGGGGCGACTTTCAAAGTATCCACCGATGTCTTCGCCCCACTTTCCCTCGGCACTTATTATTATGGCGCTTGCGTAGTGTCAGCCGACGACAGCGACCCAAGCAATGATTGTTCGGCAAGTGTGGCGGTGGCGGTGACCGAGGAAGCGAAATACGGTGCGTTAGCATTTGGAAAAACCGACCACTTTTGGTTTTATGGAACAAGCGTCAATCAATCGACGAAAGCGTTGGCACACAGCGAGGCGATGCGATTGTGCATTGATGACGGCGGAAGTGGCGCCAACTGTGCAGTGCTCGTCACTTTCACCGCGCATATCGCTTATGCCACCGGCGGACACACCAACGGCGATGATGGCGTATTGGCATGGGCGACACGCAATACTTTGCCAGCCGCGCGAAGTGCGGCGATCACGGAATGCCAAAGGGCGGGAGGACAAACTTCAGGCGAAGATGCTTGTGCACCGATTAGCACACATTTCGAAGGGGAGTCGAATTCTCATTCCAATTCACCGGTGACTGCCGGGGCGGAAGCAGCCGGCAGTCAACGGCTTGATTTTGTGGATGCTTGGGATTTCGAAGTACATCTTTCCGTAAGTGATTCCACCTTAACCCCCAACCAATCGTTCATGTTATCCGCTTTAGTTGGCAACTGGCAATTCGCGGATATTGCCACCCCCGCTTCCACCTTGACATATTATCTGTCGAGCGACTCTACCCTCGATGCAAGCGACACCCGAGTGGGCACGGATTCGGTGCCGGCACTTTCGCCGGGCCGCGCCTTATCAGAAAACATTAGTTTGACCGCCCCGAGCACTGCGGGCAATTACCACTACATCGCTTGCGTACCTGACGGCGGCGATGAGCTTTTCCCAGGGGACAATTGCGACTACGTTTCGGTGACCGTTAGCAGTGGCGGTGGCGGTAGCACCACGAGCGGCACTTGTTCTGTTGGTCAAGTGTTAACGCCGGGGGGCGCTAGTTGCACGCTTTCCAGCGGCGGCGTATTGTCGGTTGATTCGAGTGGTCGGTTATGCACCGGGAGTTTATGTGTATCTCTTGGCGGCAATGCGGTACACGAAAACGCGTTAATCAACGGCAAGATTTTCACCGTCACCCTCACAAAAGTAGGCAGCGGTTGGCGCATCGAATCGTTTTAACCCCTGCGGCGTCGGGGCAAGCGTTACTGACGCTGTGATTAGCGCAACTTGCGCTGTGACGGGCGTTATCCATGCTGTGATTAGCGTTTTACCGACACTGTGACGAGCGCAATCCACGCCGGGAGGTGAGCCGTTTAAGTTCACCATTGTTTGATTTGGTTTGCTTTATGAAAAACCCCGCCTGTTGTTTTGGGCGGGGTTTTTTTTATGCGAGGGCGGGGGTGGCGGCGAGGGGTTGTAGATTTTGTTTTTTGCTGTCGACGATGTCGAGCAGTTTGCGCAGTTCGGTTTGATAGTGGTCTTGTACTTTCTGGCTGTGTACGAAATTATAGGTGCGGGCGTGGTTGAGCAGATGCCCTATGGCACGGTTGATGTCCATCTCGGCGTTGACAAGTTCATCGATGGTTTCGGCGTCGTCTACGGCTTTGGCGAAGGCGACTATATCGACAGTGGTGGGGCGGGCGGGTTTCATTTTTTAGTGCCAAATATGCTACCCAATACACTGCCCAATGCCGCAATGCCGACCGTTAACAAGCCCCTTTGTATCGTATGCTCGATTTCGTCACTGGCGGATTTAGGGAGTGATTCACCGGTGTGCATGCTACGGATTACGGTGTTGACTGCCATTTTGCCACCAACGGATTTAATGGATTCGGCAGAGGAAACTGCAGGCATGTTGTCGTTGCCAACAACAGTGTCGCTTTCGTTAAGCCCGATTATTTTTGCGGGCTTTACGACAAAATCATCATCGTAGGTTTCGTTTGCATCAACGAATAAAGATTTTCGGTTGTTCATTTCAATTCTCGGTTAATAATGAAAAAAAAGCCGAGGGCGTTTCCGCCCCCGGCGTGAAGCGGATTGAGAGTCGAGATTAGAAATCGACTTTCAAGTAGCCTTGCAGGGTGGTGCTGTCTGCAGACAATTCGCTGTTGTTGTCAACCGACACGTATTCGGCGATGAACGAGGTGTTCGGGCCAAATGAGCGAGAGTAGCCAAGCAACACTGCGTTTTTGTCAAGGTTTTCACCGAGCACGTCGAGTCCGTCATTGGCGGAATCTTCCCACTCCATGTAAACTTTTGACACGTCACTGATGTTGTAGCCGAGGAACAAGCCAATCGTGGTGACGTCGTGCGCCGTTTCAAATGCATCGGCAATTGCCGTTGCATCTTTGTTGGCTTTGACGACTTCAGCATTGCCGTTGGCGGCAGCGGGCGTGATTTTCGCAGCAGTGCCACGCGTAACATTGGCGTTGTCGGTATTGTTTTCAAACGCAATATACCAATCCAATGCGTCCAGCGAACCATTGGCGCTGATAACGAAGTTGTCGTGGCTTTGACCGACATATTGGCTTTCATTGCTGTTGGTACGATAGCCAAGGTTAATCGTGGCTACGCCCATGTCGTAATGACCGGTGGCAATGATGGAATCAAGACCGGTTTCGGCTTCGACTTCGTCGTAAGTGACGGTTTCGGTGGCTACGCAAGAGATGTCACTACCCGTTTCCGTAGTAGGTGCACCAGTGGCACACAAACTGCTGTCAGTCGTCGCAGTAATGGTCATCGTACGCGCCGCAGATGCAAAGTCGGTGTCGTTGTCGGCATTTGCCATAACGCTGAAGTTGAATGCGCCAGAGCCGCCGTCATAACGGATGCCTTGCAAGCGAGAACCACCGTCGTTGTAACGGTTGTTGCCGCCAATCCACCAAGATTGGTCCCAGTTCGCAGCGTTGCGATACGGGTTGTTTTGCTGACCAATCGTGATTTTGCCGAATGCGCCTGAATACCAGACATTGGCGAGACGACCGTTGTCAGCCAAATCGCCTTTGGCGCCAACAGCGGTTTCCCAACGCAAACCGGCTTCAGCACCATTGCCGAGGTCTTCAGACCCCTTGATGCCGACTCGGCTACCGGCAAAGCCGTGACCGAGTTCCAGTTGTGCGTCGGCGGCTTCGACTTTGCCACCCGCTACGAAGTCATCGGTGTCGACATCATATGCCGCTACCGTGCCGTAGTTGGTGGCATCACCGAGTGAGGCGCCTTCTTTCAAGCCGCCTGCCACGAGACCGTCTGCGCCAACAACGCCGACCGTGATGTTGCCATCGTCATCGGCAGCGATAGTCGCGCCACCCACAATCTGCGTGTCGTCTTTTTCGGACTGTTGAAGCCCGCCGCGAAGCGAGCCGTAAACCGAGAAATCCATAGCAGAAGCGACGGCAGAAAAGCCCATCGTTCCCGCCATGGCAATCACGGCAAGTAAAGATTTTGAAACTTTCATGGAAATATCCTCAATTGAGTTGTACAAAAAAATACATTGCGCAACCGCCAAACCCAAATCGGCGAGGGCGATACACAATGTGCGCGTGACAATAATGGCGAAATGCGCGATTGTCAAGCGATTTATTAAAAAAAAGTTAACCCAAAAAAACCCGCTGAAACCCGCATAAAACAAGGGCAAACGCGCCGAGATGCCAAAACGCAATAAAAATAATGCATAAAAAACGGCGGAAAAGGGCATAATGCGCGCGCCGGGAAAAGAAACACGTGCCGGCGGGTGCATGTGAACCAAGATTGGGGCTGGCCCGGCAACTCTCCCCTCGAGGAGTGTGATAACCAAAACCGATTAACCCGTCAATGCCAAAATTAAACTACAATGCGCGCGCCGGGAAGTTGACCGTGCCGGCGGGTGTGCGGTAACCAAAAACTGCAAATGCGTTCCGGCAAGACTCCATAGTAACGCCGCAGTTAACCCGTCTACTACGACAACGGCTTTGTGTTGTTGAGTATTGGCGAACCCTGGGCGGTGCTGATGCATCGCGCGGGGTTTTTTTACTTGACACGGCGAAAAAAATCGTTGATTGAATGGCAAAAATCTTATGAAAACTCATCATCAAAACACTTGGCAATTCGCCAAACTCGCACTCGTTGTGTTGGGGGTGGTTGGGGTGGTTGCTTGTGGAGGTGGTGGTGGGCCCGATAGTGGCGGCGGTGGCGGTGGCTCAAGTGCAAACATTGATACGCCACTGAATGCGCCAACGGCCGACCCTGACAAACGCAACGCAGAGGGGTATTCCGAGTTTAGAGTCGTGCTCGAAACACCCTTTTTGTCCAAGGAATACGATAGACGCAATCTTGTATTTCGGCGCTCCGATGGCGAGACCATCACGCAGGATGACGCAGAAGTTGAGATTCGCCCTTTTGCCGAAACCGATACCACTTATTATTGTGGTGATTTTTTCAGTAACACAAAGTGCGTTGAAATAACCGCCGATGTATTTGCGTCGACTACCGGCTACTATGGCGTATGTTCCGCAGAAAGCGGCAAGTGCTCAAAGGGTGTGGAAGTTACCGTCGATGGCGGAGATTTTGATTTAAGCGTAACCGCTTTCAGTTCCCTTGATACATCCGTACTTGAGAATGGCGCGATTGAGTTTTCTGCAACGGTGAGCAACGATGAATCGGGGCCAGGATATTCGCCCGAAAGCGTTCTGGTTTACTACCGCTCGGTCGATTCAACCATAGACGAGAACGACTTAAAAATTGACGGTCGTCTGGTGGACGAATTGAAGCCGGGGACAACTTCCGTGCTGAGCCACGATGCCTTCACCCCATCTCCCGTCGGCAGTTATTATTTTGGCGCTTGCATAGAGGCAAACGGCGACATCAACTCCGACAATGATTGCGCGATGATGAGTGAGCGGGTGAGTGTTACCGAACGCCTCTTTATATCGGCTGCGCGCCGGGTTTGTTTGGTTGATTTTGGCGATTTTACTTTGGCATATCCGCGCATTGTTTATGATTTTGACAACGACTCGACGCTTTTGGCAACGGCGGATTATCAATCTTCGATTGGGGGGCAAAATGGTTAAGCGATTTTTTGGTTTGTTGGGTGTTGCGATGCTCGGTTTGGGTTTATCCACGACCGCTTTGCATGCGGATTTGCCGAAGGTCGGGGAAATTTACGCCAACGTCGGTTTGGCTTGGCTTGATGTTGCGTTTGAAGGCCGCAGTTCGGTTGGCAATGCGAATGATTTACCGCAGGATATAGACGTTGCAGCGGGGGTTTTGCAAATCGGCAAGCAAATTAATGAGTACATCGCCGCTGAATTGCGATTGGGATTCGGGGCAACCGAAAAAACGCATGAATATGAAGTGCATCATCCCAATCAAAACTATATCGATGTGGTTGCCAACCATGAACTTGAGATTGGCGTAGACCATTTTATCGGCGGCTATTTGCGCTTTGGTGGTTTCGCAACGGATTCGTTTTACCCTTACGCCATCATCGGCTATACACGATTAAAGGCAAGTTGGGAAAGCGAAGATGCTCCCTTCAAATACGAGGACAGCCATCCCAACCCCCATGTCATCGCCCCCACCATCAGCACTTCCCCCGGATTCACAAAAACAGACACTTCGGCAACCGGTTCTTTCGGCATCGGTTTCATCCACGATTCGCCCGACGGTGCGGATTGGGGGCTTGAGATAATGCAATACATCAGCGACGATGATTTTGGTGATGTCAAGGCGTTGACTGTAAATATCATTATCGATTGAATCGATGGATTTTTCTTGGTGGGTGTTATTGACCCCGCCTGAGCAATTGGGCGGGTTTTTGATATAACCAAACCACGTGCCGCGTTTTGTTACAATGCCGCCATGCCACCCCCGCATAAAATCACCCCGTTTCTAATGTTCGAAGGCATGGCCGAGGAAGCCATGCGATTTTATGTCGAGATATTCCCCGATTCCGAGATAGGGCAAATTGTCCGTTATGGTGCGGATGAAACCGTGCCTGAGGGCAGTTTTAAGAAAGCCGATTTTACGCTGGGCGGGCAAGCATTCATTTGCCTCAACAGCCCAATCAAGCATGCGTTTACCTTCACGCCTTCGATTTCGCTGTTTGTCGAATGCGACAATGAAGATGAATTGAATCGATTGTTCGAATCGCTTTCACAAAGCGGGGAAGTTTTGATGCCGCCGGATAATTATGGATTTGGCAAAAAATTTTGTTGGGTAAATGACCGGTTTGGCGTCTCTTGGCAATTGAATTGTCAATAAATATATTCGATATACATTAAATACATTCGATATAAGCGACAACTGTTATTCGACACGACTCAACTCGACTCAACTCGACTCGACTTAATGCGCCGCGCAATACCGCAACCATTCATCGCCGCATAAACACCCAATTAAGCGCGGCGTCTTGTATCGCATTGCCATTGTCAAAATTGACTTTGCGCGAATCAATCATCATCACGATGCCGTAATGCCGCCCGTCGTTGGCGAACACATAGCCGGCCATGCTGCGCACATAATCGATTAGCCCGGTTTTGATTCGCGCGCGGGCGCGCAACGGGCTATCGGTAAGGCGTTTGCGCATTGTGCCGTCGAGTGCCGCCAGCGGCAGCGATGCGACAAATTCGGGGCGATAATCGCCTTGCCATGCGCGCGCCAACAATGCCGATAAACCGATTGCCGAGGCGCGGGTGTCGCGCGATAAGCCGGCGCCGTTTTGCAGTTTCAATTTGGGCATCGCGATGTTGTTGTCGGCAAGCCATTGCCGCACCACCGCAATTGCGCCGGCGCGCGTTGCCGGGGGACTATGCATCTCTGCGCCGATGGTCAGCAGCAATTGTCGCGCCATTGCGTTGTTGCTGTATTTGTTGATGTCGGCGATGATTTTGCCGAGTGATTCGGATTCGCGCGCGGTTAATAATTGCGCATTCGGCGGCGTGATGCCGATGCGATAGCCGCGCAGTTGCCCGCCCATCATCCGCCATGTTGCTGCAAATGCGCGATAGGCGTATTCCGGCCCGGCGATAATGCTGCGGGTGAGTTCATGTACGCCGCAATCGCTTTGATAATGCCCGCGAAATCGCGCGCGCAATTGCTCGGGTTGTCCCGGCGGGCGCACGATGCGCATCGACCAGCCGGCGTTTGGGTTGCGGCATTTGCCGGCGGCGGCGGTCAATTGATTGTCGATAACCAGCCCGGCCAGCGGCGGCTCGGCGCGCAGGTGTATTTGTAGTGACCCCGCGCGGTCGGCAAGCGGGGTCAACACAAACCGCGTGGCCGCGAAATTAATCAGCGCGGCGTCTGCGCCGACGTTGTACATGCGGCGCGGCTTGCCGTCGAACGCGGCGCGGTCGTGCGCATCGGGCGCGAACAGCGAATTGTCAATCACCAAATCGCCGGCGATTTCAACAATCCCAAGTTGGCGCAAGGCGAGAATATGCGCGAGCAAATCTTCAATCCGAATAAACGGGTCGCCGCCGCCGCGCAAAATTAAATCGCCGTGCAAAACGCCGTCGCGAATCGCGCCGTCTGCGTAGTATTCGGTGCGCCAACGATGTTGCGGGCCAAGCAATTCCAACGCCGACAATGTGGTTAAGATTTTAATCACCGAAGCCGGATTGCGCGCGCGCGCGGCGTTGACGCGCAGAATCGACTCGTTGGTTTGCATATCGCGCACTTCGATGCTGACCGCGCGCGGCGGAATCGAATGCCGCGCCAATTCGCGCGCGACCATCTCCGGCAATGCATTGGTTTTGTCGGCGGCATGCGCGACAGAGTTGCCGAAGTTAATAAACCACGCCACCGCCGCAATCGACCACGCGGCGAACAATGCGCGCCTCCGCGTCTTCACCACCATCGTACGATGCCGACCACTGCGGCGATTGCATAAAAAAACTGCAACAAAAAAATCGCTCGATGCGCGCATAAATGCGCCCACACGCCGAGCAAAATCGCCGACGCCAACAACATCATAAAGCCGAGCACTTCGGCGCCGATGTTAAACGCCACCAGCGCCGAATACAGCACGGCGGTTAGCGCACCGCTCCATTCCAGCAATTTTTTGGCGAGCGGTTTTTTGGCGGGCGCGGTCATGAGGTCAGTGCGGATGATTGCAAGCGACAATGCAAGCGGCAATGCTACACTTAATATCAAGCGCCAACAAATAGTATAATCGCGCGCGGTCGGCGGTTTTGGCTGAGTGGCAGAGTGGTTATGCGGCGGCCTGCAAAGCCGTTCACCTCGGTTCGACTCCGGGCTCAGCCTCCAACCCGCCAATGCCCGGATGGCGGAATAGGTAGACGCAAGGGACTTAAAATCCCTCGATGGAAACATCGTGCCGGTTCGATTCCGGCTCCGGGCACCAATCGATTGAACTCAACCGCAACTCAAACGCAACTCAACCATCAACGCGCAAGTGTCCGAACAACCAAACCAACCACCGAACGGACAACTCGCTCGCGAATCGCGCCTAAGCGAAAAACACTTCATCACCGCACAAGCGTTGCTCGAAGATTCCTATCGGCTCGGCGCACGGATTATCCAAAGCGGCTTTCGTCCGGATTTCATCGTCGGCATCTGGCGCGGCGGTGCGCCGGTGGGCATCGCCGTGCAGGAAATGCTCGAACGTTTCGAATTGCCGACCGACCACATCAGCGTGCGCACTTCGCTTTATCGCGCGATGGGCGAACCGGCCGGGCGGGTGCGCGTGCATGGGCTGGGGTATTTGGAAAGCACTTTATGCTTTGATAATGCGCTGTTGATTGTCGATGATGTTTATGATTCCGGGCGCAGCATCGAAGCGGTGATTGAACAACTGCAATCGCGCACTCGACGCAACATGCCGCGGCAGGTGAAAGTGGCGGCGCCGTGGTATAAACCGGCCAACAATCGCACCGCGCGCACGCCGGATTTTTATCTGTATGAAACCGACCGCTGGCTGGTGTTTCCGCATGAAGTGCAAGGCTTGACCGAGCGCGAAATCGAGCGCGGCAAACCGGAAATCGGCGCGATTTTGCGCGCAGTCAAAACGCCGATGCGTGTCGAGTGATGTCGATTGATGTCGAGTGACTTCGGTCGAGTGACTTCGATGCGCTTCGATTAAGGGCGCATCGCGTAACCTTCGAAAGGCTTGCGCGACACTTGCCGCACCACTTGCATTCAGGCGGATTTTCGGGCGTATAATCCGCGCCGGCGTCGTGTACGCCTGTCGTAAAATCGACCGTCGATGTCGCATTGCAATCCGCCGTTTTATGTGCGCGTGTGCGTTCGATTTTGTATATTTCACCGCCACAGCGTTCGGTACATGCGCGCAATTGCATGCGCCGATGATTCCAAACCAACTCAAGCGGGGGTTCAGATGACTGCAAAAGACAACGACGACCAGTTGGATTTGTCGGCCTTGCCGGACGACGAATTGGTCGAGCAAATGCACGACGATTTATACGACGGCTTGCGCGACGAAATCATGGAAGGCACCAACCTTCTGCTCGGACGCGGTTGGTCGGCATCCAAAGTGCTCGACGATGCATTGGTCGAAGGCATGCGCATTGTCGGCATTGATTTTCGCGACGGCATTTTGTTTGTGCCTGAGGTGTTGATGTCGGCCAATGCAATGAAAGGCGGGATGGAAATCCTGCGCCCGTTGCTCGCCGAAACCGGCGCCAAGCCCATCGGCAAGATGGTCATCGGCACGGTCAAAGGCGACATCCACGACATCGGCAAAAATCTGGTGGCGATGATGATGGAAGGCGCCGGCTTCGAGGTGATTAACTTAGGGATAGACAACCCGGTGGAAAATTATCTCGAGGCGTTGGATGAACACAAGCCCGACATTCTCGGCATGTCGGCGTTGCTGACCACGACGATGCCGTATATGAAGGTGGTCATCGACACGATGGTCGAGAAGGGCATTCGCGACGATTACATCGTATTGGTCGGCGGTGCGCCGCTCAACGAAGAGTTTTCCGAAGCGATTGGCGCCGATGCGTATTGTCGTGATGCGGCCGTGGCGGTCGAAATCGCCACCGCCAAAATCGCGCAAAAGCGCGCGGCTTAACCCGTGCGGCTTAACCCCAAGCGCGCGCCCACGTGATGTCCAACGCCGCATCTTCGTGCGCACAACACCCGCCCGAACGGGTGTTGGTAATCGCCTGCGGTGCGCTGGCGCATGATTTGGTGCGCGTCAAAACCATCAACCACTGGGCGCATCTGGATATTCAATGCTTGCCGGCGGAATTGCACAACACGCCGCAGCACATCCCGCGCGCCGTCGAGGAAAAAATCCGCCAAAACCGCGCGCACTATCGCAAAATTTTTGCGGCGTATTCCGATTGCGGCACCGGCGGGCTGTTGGATAAATTGCTGGCGCGCGAAGGCGTCGAGCGGTTGCCCGGCGCGCATTGTTATGAAATGTTTGCCGGCGGCGCGCAATTCGACCAACTGCAAACCGCCGAAGTCGGCACTTTTTACCTGACCGATTTTCTCGCCCGCCATTTCAATCGCCTCATCATAAACGGGCTCGGCTTGGATCGATTCCCGCAACTGAAAGACGAATACTTCGGCAACTATCGCAAATTGGTGTATCTCGCCCAACGCAACGACGCCGACATCGACACCTGCGCGCGCGATGCGGCCGACTATCTCGGGCTGGAATACGAACGCGTACAAACCGGCGACCAACAATTAACGGTCGCCCTCGGCGAAGCGGTCGGCTGACGCCGCCGCTGTTACAACCATTCACCGGACGCGCCAAATGGCAAAACTCATCATATTAATGTGGCGCGACATCCCCGCGCAAATCATCGCCAAGCGCAACCGCGAAAGCGTCAAGGTGAAACTCCCCGAGCGATTCGCCGATGCAATTGACCGCGCCGCGATGCGCGCCGGCAAAGGCGGCTCCGACGCCTATCTCGCCGATTGGCGCCGCGTAAACGAATCCTGCGGCGATGATTTACAAGCCGAAGCCGAAGCCGCCGCCGCCAAACTCGACGGCGAATATGATGATGCGCGGTTGTTGGCGTTGATTCGTAATAAGGGTGATGAGCCGGGGAAAGATAAAGATGGCGCTTGACCGCATCGGGAAATACCTTAACCGAAAAAACGTCCTCATCATGGATTTTGAAACCACCGGGCTTGGTCGCAACGACCAGATGGTCGAAATCGCCGTGATTGACACGACCGGCGCGGTGCGCCTTAACACGCTTATCATGCCGAAGAACGGGCGCGTGCCCAGCGAGGCGTCAGCCGTTCATGGCATTACGAAAGAAACGTTGATGCAGGAAAATGCGCCTGAGTACTCCGCCGTACACAACAAACTGATGGCATTGCTGGGCGGTGCAAAAATTGTCTGGGCATATAACGCGGAGTTTGAACGCAATACGCTCAAGCAGACCGTGAAAAAATATCAAAAGGAGTTGGACGCCAATCCGGCGATGCCGGAGGTTACCGTTAACATGGGGTGTGCAATGCTTTACTACGCGGAGTTTCGCGGCGAAAAACATTCGTACTACGGCGATTGGCGATGGCACAAACTGGGTGACGCCGTTAAGTATGAAACGGGTCGTTCGTTAACGCAGTCCCATCGAGCGTTGGATGATTGCTTTCTGGTTTTAAAGTTGATGCGTAGCATCGACAAAAAACAGTCAACGTCCAAAGTGAGTCGTTTCGTGTGGGCGTTGCTGGCGTTTTTCTTTTTCCTCTGGCTTGTTGGGTAACCGCCGGCGCATCATTGTTGCGTTATCTGCACCAATCTTTTCAACCATTAATTTGCAACTTAACCTTTAATTTAATGTTAACTCAACTATTCAATTCCCTATTGCCGCTGCTCGCACTCATCGCACTTGCCTGGCTTGGGCTGCGGTTGTTGTCGCGCCCGCGTTCGTCTGCACCGGCGCCTGCACCTGCGCCCAAACGCGAAAAAAGTTTTGAAGCGTCGGCGTATCAATTGCGCAGCCATTTGTTTACCCCCGCCGAGATTGCGTTTCTTAATGTGGTGGATGAAGTTATCGGCGATAAGTTTCGCGTATTTGGCAAGGTGCGGTGGCACGATATATTCGAGGTTGCGCGTCAACATGGCGGCAATCGAAATTGGTCGTTGACGGGCAAGACGCGCGACCGCCACATCGATTTTGTTATCTGCGATAAACGCGAATTGTCGATTGAATGTTTGATTGAGTTGGACGACAAAAGCCATCAACGACAAAACCAACGCGCGCGCGACCGTTTGTTGCATACGCTTTGCGCTGAGCACGACTTAACGTTGGTGCGGGTTCGCGTGCAACAACGTTACGACCGCGCCGCCATTGCCAAACAATTGGCGCCGTACAGCAAAGATGTTGTTCGCTAATTTCGAATTGTCTCGGCGCGCGGAGATTAAGCAATGAAATTGCGTCACTGGTCGGTGCGTCGCGCCCGGCAAATGGAATGGTTGTATCTGCGCTTTGAGAACATCATCGCGCGGTTGCATCCGTTGTTTTTGCGCATCGGCTATGCGCGGTTGGAGAAGCCGGTGGCGTTCGTCGAAAAAATTGTTAAGGGGGTGTTGTTCGATTGCCAAATGTGCGGGCGATGTGTGTTGAGTTCGACCGGCATGTCGTGTCCGATGAATTGCCCGAAACAATTGCGCAATGGGCCGTGCGGCGGGGTGCGCGCCAACGGTAATTGCGAAGTTATCGAAGAGATGCCGTGCGTTTGGGTCGAGGCGCATCGCGGCAATTTGCGCATGCGCAAACGCGAAAATTTTGTGTTGGTGCAGCCGCCGGTGGATTGGTCGCGGCGCGGCGCATCATCCTGGCTGCATCAAGTGCGCACGCTTGCCGATAAAAAAGCCGCCACGGAGAAAGAGTGATGAAGTATGCCGACGAGCCGCCGATGGGCGCGGCGTTGCCGATTCGTCCCGGACATGTATCGCCCGGGCGATTGGAGCGCGTGTTGCGCGACGGTGCGTTTGCGGTGACCGCCGAATTGTCGCCGCCGGATTCCGCCAACCCGGATGATGTTTTCACCCAAGCGCGATTGTTCGATGAAGTGGTCGATGCGGTTAACGCCACCGACGGTTCGGGCGCGAATTGCCACATGTCGAGCGTCGGGGTTTGTTCGCTTTTGACGCGGCGCGGTTATTCGCCGGTGATGCAAATCTCGTGCCGCGACCGCAATCGCATTGCGATACAGGGCGAGATACTCGGCGCCGCGGCGATGGGCGTCGCCAATATTTTATGTTTGACCGGCGACGGCGTGCAAGCCGGCGACCATCCGGAGGCCAAGCCGGTGTTTGATTTGGATTGCATGTCGCTGTTGTCGATGGCGCGCGCGATGCGCGATGAGTCGCGGCTGTTCAGCGGGCGCAAATTAACTGCGCCGCCGCGCGTGTTGTTGGGCGCTGCGGCAAATCCGTTCGCCGCGCCGATGGATTTTCGCGTTGACCGCCTGGCTAAAAAAATCGCGGCCGGCGCCGATTTTGTGCAGACGCAATATTGTTTCGATATGCCGGCATTCGCCGCGTATATGCAGCGCGTACGCGACCGCGATTTGCATCGCCAAGTGTTTATTTTAGCCGGCGTCGGCCCGTTGGCATCGGCGCGCGCCGCGCAATGGATTCGCGCCAATGTTCCCGGCGTTCATATCCCCGACTCCGTCGTCAATCGGCTGGAAGGCGCGCAAGACCAAAAACGCGAAGGCGTCGCCATCTGCGTCGAGTTGATGCAACAACTTAAGGAAATCGACGGCGTTGCCGGCGTGCATTTAATGGCGTATCGACAAGAAGCCGCGGTCGCCGAAATGGTGACGCAATCCGGCGTGTTGGACGGGCGCAAGCCGTGGTCGCCGACGCTGATGCAACAAGACCAAGTGGTAACATGCAACCGCCCAACCGAATTCAAAAGCGGCGGCGGCGATTACAACCAAATCGGCGCCATTAACAAAAACGAACAACTGTGTCTCGGCACGCGCAAAATATCGGGCAACGACCATAACGCCGACGCCCATGCGATGCTTTGTCAAAAATGCAACACGCTTTACGGTGCAAACAGCACCGATGTGTTTCATCGACTGTGTCCGGCTTGCCAAAACGGCCAACCGGGAATCGATTTTTAATCTTTAACTTCATCGAGCAACCAACATGACCGAAACCATTCTCAGTTCCGCCAACGCCGAGGTGCGCATCGGCTTCGAGCAGCCGTTTGTGATTATCGGCGAGCGCATTAACCCGACCGGGCGCAAGATACTCGCCGAAGAAATGAAAAACGGCGATTACAGCCGAGTCGAATCCGATGCGCGCGCGCAAATCGCGGCCGGGGCATTGATGCTGGATGTCAACGCCGGCATTCCGCTGGCTGATGAACCGCGCATTTTGGCTGAGTCGATTCGCTTGGTGCAGTCGATAACCGATGCGCCGTTGTCGATTGATTCATCGGTGGTGGCGGCGCTGGAAGCCGGGCTGGATGCGTATCAAGGCAAGCCGCTGTTGAATTCGGTAACCGGCGAAGACGAACGGCTCGAATCGGTTTTGCCGTTGGTTAAAAAATACGGCGCGGCGGTGGTCGCCATCTCCAACGACGAAGCCGGCATATCGGAAAACCCCGATGAACGATTTGATGTCGCCAAAAAAATCGTTGAACGCGCCGCCGATTTTGGCATTCATTATTCGGACATCGTCGTAGACCCCTTGGTGATGCCGGTCGGCGCGGTCAACAGCGCCGGACGGCAAGTGCTTCATCTGGTTAAACGCTTGCGCGAGGAATTAAAAGTCAACACCACATGCGGCGCGTCCAATTTCAGTTTTGGCATCCCCAACCGCAAAGGCATGGACGGCACATTCTTAAGCATGGCAATCGCCGCCGGGCTGACTTCGGCGATTACCAACCCGTTGCATGAAGAAGTTATGCAGGCGGTCATGGGCGCGAATGTGGTCATGGGATACGACAACAATTGCGCGCGTTGGCTGAAAAAATATCGCCAACCAAGCGAAGACGGCGCCGGCGGACGCGGCGGACGCGAACGCCGCCGGCGACGCGGCTAACCAATGCGCTGATGAACGCTTAATGCGTCGATGAACAACCTCAAACAACGATTAAAACAACTCGTCGAACAACCGCGCGGCGCCGGTCGCGCGGTTGATTGGGCGATACAAAGTTTAATCGTTGTTTCCTTAATCGTCTTTTCCATCAGCACCCTGCCCGATTTAACCGCGACTGCGCACGCGGTGTTGTATTCCATCGAAGTCGTCGTGGTGTTAATTTTCACCGCGGAATACGCATTGCGGGTTTATGTCGCCACCCATCGCCGCAAGTTTATATTCAGTTTTTTTGGCGTTATCGATTTGCTGGCAATCGCGCCGTTTTATCTTTTATTGGGCGTCGATTTGCTGCCGCTACGCGCCTTGCGAATCTTAAAGTTATTGCGCTACAACCAATCCACCCGCCTTTTTTTACGCGCCTTTGCACTCGCGCGCGGCGACATCGGTTTATTTTTATCCGCCGCCGCAATGTTGTTGTATCTATCCGCCGTCGGCATTTATCATTTTGAAAAGGAAGTGCAGCCGGACGCCTTCGGCACGGTGTTCAGCGGCTTATGGTGGGCGGTCGCAACCTTAACCACCGTCGGCTACGGCGATGTCTATCCAATCACCGTCGGCGGCCGCATATTCACCTTTTGCATATTGGTCATCGGCTTGGTCGTCATCGCCGTGCCTTCGGGCTTAATCGCCGCCGCGTTAACGCAAGCGCGTAAATTGGAGGAGGAGGAAGAGGAAAAATGATGCGCGCGGGTATTTTGTTATACTCTCCAGTAGATTTACCATTTACGATTTACGCATCGCGCCACCAACCCGATGAAAGAATCCGAATTCGCGCAACTCATTCAAACGCAATTGGCGGGAGAGCCGTTTAGCGTGGATGGTGTATTGCAGAGGTGAGCGTTGCCCAATACATCCGCGAATTAAACCGCCTTTATGCCGGCGGCAACGCGACCGAACACACTTATCGCACCGCGTTGACAGCCCTGCTGCAAGCCGAACTCGACGGTGCATCCGTGGTAAACGAGCCAAAGCAAATTGAATGTGGCGCGCCGGATTTATTGGTGCAGCGCAACGGCATTGCGTTTGGTTATGTGGAGACCAAAAACATTGGCAAAAACTTGGACGATGCGGCGTATAAAGACCAGTTAACTCGATACACCAACGCGCTGGAAAATTTTATCTTCACCGATTATTTGGAATTTCGCCGTTATCAAAACGGCGTGTTGGTGCAGACCGTGCGGATTGGCGAAGTGCGTGGTGAAGTTGTTGCGGTGCGAAAAAACGTTGCCGAGTTTGGCGAGTTGTTGCAAAACTTTGCCGCGCATCAAGGGCGGTTAATCACTTCCGCCGATGAATTGGCGAAGCGCATGGCGATGAAAGCGCGGCTGTTGAAACAGGCAACCGCCGAATCATTGCAACGCGACGAACAAGACCCCGACCGCAATGAAACCAATAGCGCCTTGCTCGGCGAATTCGAGGCGATAAAGCGAATCTTAATCCACGACATCTCCACGGATGCATTCGCCGATATTTACGCGCAAACCATCGCATATGGAATGTTTGCCGCGCGCCTGCAATGTGATGTCGCGCAAAATTTCAGCCGTAGCCAAGCCGCCGAACTCATCCCGCACAGCAATCCGTTTTTGCGCAAGTTTTTTCATCATATCGCCGGCTTTGATTTGGACAAACGCATTCGCCCGATAGTTGATGATTTGGCGAATCTGTTTCGCATCGTCGATGTCGAAGAACTCATGAGCGGGCACGGCAAAGCCACCCGCCGCACCGACCCGTTTATGCATTTTTATGAAACCTTTTTGGGCAAATACAATCCCAAACTTCGCAAAAGTCGCGGCGTGTATTACACCCCCGAGCCGGTGGTGGATTTTATTGTGCGCGCGGTGGATGATTTATTGCAAAGCAAATTCGACTTATCGCGCGGGCTTGCCGACACCGGCAAAACCGAGATAACCCTTGCCGCCAAAGACGGTGAAACCGAAGCCGTCACTCGCCAAGTCCACAGAGTGCAAATCTTGGACCCGGCAACCGGCACCGGCACTTTTCTCGCCGCAATTGTGCGGCATATTTACGAACATCATTTTGTCGGACAACAAGGTGTTTGGGCTGAAAGTGCGCGCGATGATTTGGTGCCGCGCTTGAATGGTTTTGAGGTGTTGATGGCGTCGTATGCGATGGCGCATACAAAATTAGAGATGGTGTTGCGTCAAAGCGGTTGCGATTTGGGCGATTCGCGGTTGCGCGTTTATCTCACCAATTCGTTGGAAGAACATCATCCGGATACGCAATCGATTTTTGCGCAATGGCTTTCGCAAGAGGCGAATGAAGCAAACCAAATTAAGCGTGAAACGCCGGTGATGGTGGTTATTGGCAATCCGCCGTATGCGATGAGTAGCAGCAACGATGGCGCGTGGATTAAAAATTTAATCGATGCATATAAACAGGATTTGGACGAGCAAAATATCGCCCCGCTTTCCGACGACTACATTAAATTTATTCGCTATGGCGAACATTTGGTGCAACGAACCGAAGAAGGCATCTTGGCGTATATTTCCAACAACAGTTTTATTAAAGGCATCATTCATCGTCAAATGCGCAAGCATTTGCTGGAAACTTTTGACGAGATTTACATTTTGGATTTGCACGGCAATTCGCGCATAAAAGAAACCGCACCCGACGGCTCCGCCGATGAAAATGTGTTCGATATTATGCAGGGCGTATCGATTAATTTGCTTGTCAAAACTGGTGCCAAAAAAAGTGGTGCGTTGGCGCGCGTATTTCACTGCGACTTATACGGTAAGCGCGAAAGTAAATATGCGTTTCTTAACGCGCATAACCTGTCCCAAGTTAAGTTTAAGAAAATTAACGTGCGTGCATCGCACTATTTCTTTGTGCCAAAGGATTACAGCATGCTTGCCGAGTATGAAAAAGGATTTTCGTTGCCGCAATTGTTCCCGGTGTGCGCAAGCGGCATAAAAACGCACAAAGACCGTTTTACTATTCATATCGAACGCGACGCGTTAATAAAAACCATTGCGGCATTCCGCACAATGAACGACGATGTCGCTCGCGAAAAATTCGCACTGGGCGCGGACAATGATTGGAAAGTTAATACTGCGCGCAGAGATTTGGAAGATAACGTATTTAATGGCGAAAATGATTCTCCGGTGTCGATTGATTATCGCCCGTTTGATACGCGCTATACCTATTACACCGGCAAATCAAACGGGTTTCACAGTCGCCCGCGCGGAGAAGTGATGCGTCACTACATTGCCGGCGAAAATGTAGGGCTACTATTTAAGCGCGGTGATATCGAAGAAAAGGCGGCGGCGGCATTCATTACCAAGCACATCTCGGACTCGCGCAGTTGGTCGAGCTCGGGAATGCAAGGTATCGAATCAAGCGCGCCTCTTTACCTCTACCCCGAACCTATTCCAAACACCTTGGAAGACAGAGCGTTGCGCGAACCCAACTTAAATATGCGTATCGTAAAAACCATCGCCGACTCCCTCGGCTTGCGCTTCGTCGTCGAAAAACAAAACGACGCAAAAACTTTTGCGCCGATTGATTTATTGGATTACATCTACGCCGTGTTGCACTCGCCCGCTTACCGTGAAAAATACATCGAATTTCTCAAAATAGATTTCCCGCGTGTGCCGTATCCAAAAGACGCCGAATACTTTTGGCAATTGGCAAAACTCGGCGGCGAATTGCGCGCATTGCATCTGTTGCAAAGCGATGCGTTGGATTCATTAATCACCACCTACCCCTATGCAGGTGACCACCACATTGCCAAAGTGAAATTTGAGCTCACCGACCCGACGAAAAAAATCGGCAAAGTGCAAATCAACGACCGCCAATTTTTCGGCGGTGTGCCGCAAGCCGCATGGGAATTTTTCATCGGCGGCTATCAACCCGCGCAAAAATACCTAAAAGACCGAAAAAACCGCGTCCTCACCGCCGCCGAAATTACCCACTACCAAAAAATCATCGTCGCCCTTGTCGAAACCGCGCGATTGATGAAGGCGGTGGATGGTGTATAATTAGCCGCAACCAAACAAAACGAGACAAAGACATGAACTTAAATACAATCTTCGCGTTATTGGCATTGGCACTTTCCGCAATCGCTATTTGCCAAACCTACCGTTTTAACAAACGCCAAGTGACGCTTGGCGAAAGCCAGCGAAAACTTAATGAACTTCTCTTGCAACAAGGAATGAAAACTGAAGCGGACAGTAAGAAAGCCGATTTCACTGCCGAGTGCGTAAAGACTGTCGAGTTCGTAAATGGCAAGTCTCGTAATAGTTATAAGGTGCATATAAAGAATGTCGGCAGCGTTGCGGCAAAAAATGTTCGGTTTAAATCGCTTGAAGAAGACAGTTGGTTCATAGAAGACGACATTAATTCCAAATTCCCCCTTGAAAAACTCGATGGTGGGCAAACAGTGAAATTAATCGCCGCCGTCACGTTCGAGTCGAAACTCAAGCAACCGATCAAACTAACTTGGGACGATGAGTCGGGCGAAAATCATGTGAACGAAATCGTCATTACTTTTCCTTAGCGCGCTGAACACCAACACTGCGCGCGGTTAAATGAAACGCCTATTGCTTGCGGCAACCGTCATCGGCGGCGCGGTTGCGTCGACGCTGACCTGAGTGGTTTGGTTTAAAATAAAACCATGCCCACAACCGTAAAAACCGGCGGCTGCTTATGCGGCAAAGTGCGCTATCACGCCGCCAACCCGCGCGCGCAACTCATCGCATGCCACTGCACACAATGCCGCAAAACCAGCGGACATTTTGTCGTCGCCACCGCCTGCGCCACCACCGATTTACAAATCGACGACCCGCACAACGCACTTGCCTGGTATGCCTCATCCGCCGACGCCCAACGCGGCTTTTGCAAACATTGCGGCAGTTCACTTTTTTGGCGCAACAACAATCGCCCCAACACTTCGATTATGGCAGGCACACTGGACAACGCCAACGACATGCAAATTACGCGGCATATTTATGTCGATGATGCGGGGGGATATTATTCGTTGGATGACGGGGTGGATTGTTATGGAGGTGCGGGGTGAGTTGGGTGGTGTTTTTTACGCGCCAGTGTTGACAGGATGGTCTAAAAATGAATGTCGTCGTCGGAATCGTCGCTTTCAGAGAGAGTGTTGCTGTTAGCCGCATGGCTGTATGCTCGCGGAGAATCAAGCAGGGCTTCCGCCCAATGGTAACGTTGCGGGTCTTCTTTTTGCAGGTGGTCGACAATTGCCTTTTTGGCGTTGGAATTCGCTTTCTTAATAGCTTCTCTAATGGCGCTATCTTGTTCGCGTTCGGTCGCGCCGAGTTTTTTGGCTTCGTCAAAGTGCCGTTGTCCAGCGTCAAAATCCAATTCCGCAAACAGAATTGCGCCCAGTAAATTGTGCGGATAGTACGTTATCGAAAGAGACAACGCTCTGTTCGCGCAATTTTTCGCCTCTTGAAGCGACCCTAAATCTCTGTGCGCCCCTCCACGGCTCGTCAATACGGCGCCGACCGCTTTCTTGTCGGCAAGTTCGTCGCCGTCAATTTCGTCCAATATCGCCGTGGCCATGATGGCGCGTTCAGGTTGGTTCGCTTTGCGCCAGGCACTTGATGATTTTGACAAATCCCACCAATTTTTATTGGATTGGTATCGTTGTAAAAAGTAAGTTGCTTGTGCGGCAAAACGCGCAGTGTCGCCGTACGGAACATCTTCCTCTAAATATGCGATTTCATCATCGTTGAGCGGTTTTCCGTTGACCAACTTGTGAAGTGCAAGCGCCAAGCGCACCGCGTCGGTTTCGCCATCAAGCAATTCGCCGTCATCCAATCGCTTTAAAACAAACGCCAACGGTGTCGGTCCATTTTTTGCGACAAGGTCGCTCTTTGACAAATTGTATTGCGGCGCAAGTTTTTCATACGCTTCAATCATTGCCGCCCGCGTTTCCGCCAGCCTTTTCTTTTCCGCTTGCTGATGTAACGCTTCTTTTGCGCGTTCTTCCGCTTGTCTTTTTTCTTCCGCTTTTTTTTGCAACAAATCCGCCTTGCACTTTTCGATTTGAGCGTTCAGCGCGTCACCGGCGTGAAAGGAAAAAAAGTATTGCGGAAAAGTTTTTCCATGAAACCGATTGCTTTCCACTTGACCAGAGAAACGAACGTGAATTAACAGCGGATTATTTCCTCGGTCAATTGAAGTAATTTCACCTTCCCCCAAAGATTGGTGGTGTACGATTTGTCCGACCGCCGCATCCCATAAATGCGGACAAAACTCCGCATACTCGACAAATTGTTCGCAGGAAATATGTTTGGTATTTTTGGACATATTCATTAACCTTGTATCAGTTCGTGCCGCGAAATAAGTGTCGATTCCGCAAGAAAAGAGATGACTAAAGCCGCCATTATAAACCCAACAATCATTGTAAAATCCCGCCGCCATGAGCAAGCCCAACACCGTGCAAATCATCTTCACCCCGTCCGGCAAACGCGGGGAGGTTGCCGTTGGCAAAAGTGTGTTGGAGGCGGCGCAGCAGTTGGGGGTGGATTTGGATACGGTGTGCGGCGGGCGGGGGTTGTGCGACAGGTGTCAGGTGGATGTCAGTGTTGGTGAGTTTGCCAAGTTTAAGATTCAATCGGCGCATGAACATCTTTCGCCGCCGAGCGCCGCCGAGTGCGAATTTTTTAATATCGATGCGAATGCCGCGGCGCAAACGCGGCGGTTGGGGTGTCAGGCAAAATTGCGCGGCGATGTTGTGATTGACATACCGCCGGAAAGTCAGGTGCATCGACAAGTGGTGCGCAAGCGCGCCGATGTGCATAACATCACCGTCAATCCGGCGGTGCGGCTGCATTATGTCGAAGTGCCCGAGCCGAACATGCATGAACCCAGCGGCGATTTGCAGCGGTTGCTGGATGCGCTTGAATTCGAATGGGGGCTGGTCGGGTTGCGCGCGGATTTTTATTTGCTTGGCGAAATTCAGCGGGTGTTGCGCGACGGGCAATGGAAAGTGACCGCATGGGTGCTGGATGATTCGCAACTCATCGGCTTGTCGCCGGGGTTGTGCACGCGCGCGTACGGCATGGCGGTGGATGTCGGCTCGACGACGATTGCCGCGCATTTGTGCGATTTGACCGACGGCAAGGTGGTTGCATCGAACGGGCGGATGAATCCGCAAATTCGTTTCGGCGAAGATTTAATGAGTCGCGTGTCGTATGCAATGATGAACCCCGGCGGCGAAGCCGACATGACCCGGGCGGTGCGCGAAGCGTTGCAGGAATTGCTCGAACAAGTCGCCGCCGAGGCCGAGGTTGCGTTGACCGATGTGGTCGACATCACCTTGGTCGGCAATCCGGTGATGCATCATCTGTTGCTGGGAATCAATCCGGTCGAATTGGGCGGCGCACCGTTTGCTTTGGCCACCGATCGCGCGGTGTCGATGCGCGCCGCCGAATTGGGCTTGCGTGCGCATCGCGGTGCGCGCGCGTATTTATTGCCGTGCATCGCCGGACATGTCGGCGCCGACGCCGCGGCGATGACGCTTTCCGAAGCGCCGTATCAGCGCGGTGAAATTACTTTGCTGGTCGATGTCGGCACCAACGCCGAGATTGTGCTTGGCAACGACAAAAAAATGCTCGCCGCCTCGAGCCCGACCGGGCCGGCGTTTGAAGGCGCGCAAATCAGCGGCGGACAACGCGCCGCGCCCGGGGCGATTGAACGCGTGCGCATCGACCGCCAAACCCTCGAGCCCAAATTCCGCGTCATCGGCTGCGAATTGTGGTCGGATGAACCGGGCTTTGTCGAAGCGATTGCGGCCACCGGCGTCACCGGCATTTGCGGCTCGGGGATTATCGAAGTGATTGCCGAGATGTTTTTGGCCGGCGTGCTGCGCGCCGACGGCGTGCTCGACGGCGCGCTTGCCGAAAAATCCGCGCGCATCCAACCCGATGAAAAAACCTGGCGCTATGTATTGGTCGGCGCCGACGACAACTTCGGCGATTGCGCGGTGGTGGTGTCGATTACGCAAAACGATGTGCGCGCGATTCAATTGGCAAAAGCCGCGTTATACGCCGGCGCGCGATTGTTGATGGACCAACTCGGCATCGACCGCCCGGACAGGATTCGGCTGGCCGGCGCATTCGGCGCACACATCGATGTTAAATACGCGATGGTGCTCGGCATGATTCCGGATTGCGATTTGCCGCATGTCACCTCAGCCGGCAACGCCGCCGGCGCCGGCGCGATTATCGCCCTGCTCGACAAAACCGCGCGGCTGGAGATTGAGGATGTCACCCGCCGCATCGACAAAATCGAAACCGCCGTCGAGCCGAAGTTTCAGGAGCACTTCGTCGATGCACTCGCCATCCCGCATAAAACCGCGTCGTTTGACCGATTGCGCCAAACGGTTACATTGCCCGAACCGAGCGGTGAATCGGCGCGCGTCCGCCCGCGCAAAGGGCGGCGGCGGCAAGGTTAGGCTTCAAGCAATTCCATCAGCCGAGTCAACCGATACATCGTGCCGCGTCGACCGCTGCCTTCGCTTAGCACTTCGAGCGTTTTGTGTTCGACCAATTTGGTCAACACACCGTGCAGCGTCGGTTCGCTTGGCAATACGCGGCTGTTTTGCGCGATAATTTTTTCAAGGTTGCGCCGCTTAAATATCGGCAGTTCAAAAATCGCGTCCAATATCGGCACGGCAAACTGCGAATGCGTAAGCGAGAGCGCGTGTGTCTTTAACTCTTCGTACAACGCCGCGATTGCCCTTACTGTTTGCGCCGTCTCATTCGCCTGCTCGGTAATCGCCCGCAGAAAAAACAGCACCCAACCGTTCCAATCGCCGGGGGATGCGTTCAATTGTTTCAGCGAATGCATGTAGGCGTCGCGGTTTTTTTCCAAATACGCCGATGGATAAAAATTGGGGCGCGCCAACACCCGCTTGTCCCATAAAAAAAGCGGTATCAACAGCCGCCCGAGTCGACCGTTGCCGTCTTCGAACGGATGAATCAATTCAAATTGCGCGTGCAAAATCGCCGCTTGCACAAGCGCGTCGGGTTGTTCGGTGTGGTAGTAATTCGCCCAGTTTTCCATTAATTCATTAACCAACAGCGGTTCGGGCGGCACATAGGTCGCCTCGTCAATCGCGGCGCCCGGCTTGCCAATCCAAACCAATCGTTCGCGAAACGCCCCCGGGTTTCTGTGTTGCCCGCGCACGCTGCCATAGCCGAGCAATCTTTTGTGCAAGGTGGTCAGCACGTTTAATGAAAACGCCCGACGGCTGATTTCGGATTCGCCAAGCGTCAGGGCGACGGCGTAATTGACGATTTCGCTAAGGTCGTCGCGCCTTTCGCCGACCACGCGGCTTTCGCCTTCGTCGAACAGCAACACCTCGCTTAACGTCGATTGCGAGCCCTCTATCCGCGATGACAGCCACGCTTCGCGCCGCACCAACGGCGCGAGCAACAGATTGGAACTGCGCGATTCGGCAAACAATGCGTCATATACCGCAATTTTTCGGTTGGCTTCGCCAAGTGCGGCAATCATCCGCGGCGCGGCGTAGTCGATGCGCGCGTGCGGCAGGCGGTCGGGGACAAACGGGGGCATTGGATTTTGTATAAAGAAAAGGGCGATTTATTTTGTGAAAAAGGGATTGTCGTTGACAGATTAAGCACAAAATTGTTTGTATAAAGAAAATCGCCTTTTATTTTACACAAACCCATTTGTGTTTAGTAGACGATATACAAAATCATTTGTATAAAGAAAACGGCGTATTTCTTTATACAAGTTAGTTTGTGCAAAGCGTACTTTATACAAAATCGTTTGTATAAAGAAAAAGCCGCAATAGTTTATACAAAAATCACCACCGCGCGGGTTGTGCGATGAATCGTCGATGAATCGCCGAGGAATCCGCCGACTAATCGCCGCTTGGCGCATCCGCATCCGAAGGGCGCCAGTCAATATCGATATGACCGGGCAATGCCGCCACTCGGCGCAACCACGCAGCCACCGCCGGAAACGCCGCAATGTCGTAGCCGCCCTGGTCGGCGATGTGGGTGTAGGCGTAGAGCGACAGGTCGGCGACGGTGGGGGCGTCGCCGGTTAGCCAGTCGGCGGTTTGCAATTGGGTTTGTATCACCGCAAGCGCGTCGATGCCGCGTTTCAGCAACGATTCGAGGCGGCGCGTTCGGGATACAGCAGCAAGGAGCGGCGCACGGCAATCGCCGGTTCGTGGGAATACTGTTCGAAAAACAGCCATTCAAGGGTTTTGGCGAGTGTCCAGGCGTCGTGCGGCAAAAACCGCCCGCCGCGCGCAAAATGCAGCAACATCGCATTCGATTCGAACAACGTGCGCCCGTCGTCAAACTGCACCGCCGGCACTTTGGCGTTGGGGTTGATGCCGCGATATTCCGGCGCGCGCGTCGAGCCATCCAGGGAATTGATGTCGACGATGCGAAACCGCAGGCGCATGTGCGCCAAAATCAACCGCGCTTTGTAGCAGTTGCCCGAACTTTGCTGTTGATACAGCGTCAGCACGCCGCGTTAATAATTGGAGTCGGCAAACGACGCTTTGCGTTGCTGCATAAATTCCAGCAACGCCTCGTCGATGCCGGGGTCGAGCGGCGGTGGTTCATAAGTTTCGAGCAATTGTTTCCAAATGGTGTTGGCGCGCATCGCGGCGTCGTGGCCGCCTTCGCTTTGCCATTGTTCGAAACTGTTGTTGTCGGCGATGGCCGAACGATAAAACGCGGTTTTGAAATTTTGCTGGGTGTGTTCGCAGCCGAGAAAATGCGCGCCAGGCCCAACCTCGCGAATCGCCGCAAGCGCCTGCCCGTTATCCGACAAATCGAAGCCGTTGGCATACACCGCCATCATGCCGAGTTGGTCGGCGTCCAAAATCAGTTTTTCATAACTCGACACCAGCCCGCCCTCCAACCAGCCGGCCGCATGCAGCACAAAGTTGACGCCGGCGGTCATCGTCGGCATCAGCGTGTTGGCGCTTTCAAACGCGGCTTGGGCGTCGGGGATTTTGGATGCGCACAACGAGCCGCCCGAGCGGAACGGCACGCCCAAGCGTCGCGCCAATGCGGCCGCGCCGTTGAGCACCATCGACGGCTCCGGCGTGCCGAAGGTCGGCGCGCCGGATTGCATCGAAATCGAACTGGCGAAGGTGCCGAAAATCACCGGCGCACCGCGCCGCACCAATTGGATAAACGCCATGCCGGCCAACGCCTCGGCGAGAATTTGCGCCAATGTGCCGGCCGCGGTCACCGGCGACATCGCCCCGGCCAAAATGAACGGCGAAATCACGCAGGCTTGATTGTTGCGCGCATACACTTCGGCCGCGCCGAGCATCGATTCATCGAAAGTCATCGGCGAGTTGGCGTTGATTAAGTTCACCAACACGGTGTTTTGCGAAACGAATTCTTCGCCGAATAAAATCCGACACATCGCGACCGAATCCTCGGCGCGTTGCGGATGGGTGACCGAGCCCATGAACGGTTTGTCGCTGTATTTGATGTGGCTGTACACCATGTCGAAATGCCGCTTGTTGACCGGCAAATCGGTCGGTTCGCACACCGTGCCGCCGGAATGATGCAGCGTCGGCAGGCAATAGGCGAGTTTGACCAGGTTGCGAAAATCCTCAATCTTGGCGTATCTTCGCCCGTTGTCCAAATCGCGCACAAATGGCGGGCCATACACCGGCGCAAACACCGTGTGCTTGCCGCCAATCATCACGTTGCGCGCCGGGTTGCGCGCCTTTTGTTCGAAGATTGCCGGCGCGGAGTCGCGGATGATGTCGCGGCACATATCCTTGGGGAAACGCACGCGCGTGCCGTCAATCTCGGCGCCGGCTTGTTGGAATAATTCAATCGCGCGCGGATACTGAAACTCGATTCCGATTTCCGCCAAAATCACGTCGGCGTTGGCTTCGATAATCTCAAGCCCGTTTTCATCGAGCAATTCGTATTCGGGGATTTTGCGGGTGATGAACGCCGGCGCTTGAGCGGATTGCGCGGCATTGTCGGCGGCTTGGCGGGAGCGGCGACCGCCGCGTTTGCGTGCACTGTCGGGCATGGGAATGGGCGTCGTTGGCGCGGGTGGTTAAATAATGTCGATGGGTATTTTAAGGCGGCGCAATTTAATGCGCGCGCGATTGCATCGCAAAGTTTATACAATATGCGACTCAAGTATGTCGCAATTGCGCCATCGACCAAGTTTATACGATAATGCGCGCCCGCTTCCACAATCGATGCGACACAATCAGATGATGCCGCGCACCCCTGCACCGTCGGCGACGACCTTCGGGTTTTTGCTGATAGACGAATATTCGATGATGGCGTTCACCGCCGCCATCGACCAGATTCGCATGGCCAACCGCCTGTCCGGCAAATCGCTGTATCGCTGGGTGGTGCTTGGCGAATCCGCCGCATCGGTGCGCGCCAGTTGCGGCTTGACGCTCGAGGTCGGCGCGTTGGCTGATGCGCCGCCGTTGGATGCGTTGTTTGTGTGCGGCGGCGTCAACATCGAACGCAAAAACAGCGAAGCATTATGCGGCGCATTGCGCGCGGTTGGCGACGGCGGCGTCTCGCTCGGGGCGATTTGCACCGGCAGTTTGTTGCTCGCCGAAGCCGGCTTGTTGGACGGTTATCGATGCACGATTCACTGGGAAAACATCAGCGGCTTGCGCGAACGATTCCCCGAGTTGATTATCAGTTCGGAGTTGTTTGAATTGGACCGCGACCGCTACACCTGCGCCGGCGGCGCCGCGGTGGTCGATATGATGGTGCATCTCATCGCCCGCCAACACGGCTGGGAGTTGGCCAACGAAGTCGCTGAGGAATTTTTGGTCGAGCGCGTGCGCGGGCGCAACGACCGCCAACGTCTGCCGTTGCGATTGCGACTCGGCACGGCGCAACCCAAACTCGCCGACGCGGTTGCGTTTATGGAAGCCAACATCGAAGAGCGCATCAGCCTCGGCGAAATCACCGCGCATGTCGGCGTGTCGCGGCGGCAACTCGAACGTCTGTTCCAAAAACATCTGCATTGCGTGCCGAGCAAATACTATCTGCGCCTGCGCCTCGACCACGCGCGCCGATTGTTGCTGCAAACCACGTTGCCGATTGCCAAGGTCGCCGGCGCCAGCGGTTTTGTATCGACGCCGCGTTTTAGCAAATGCTATCGCGACCATTTTGGCGTGCCGCCCAATCAAGAGCGTCGCGCGCGGCAACTCGCCTGACCGCCCGCGCAACCCGCCCGCCCGTGTCCGCCACCGAAGATTTGCGGTTGTATTACCGCTTACTGCGCCATGTCTGGCCGTATAAGTGGGTGTTTTGTGCCGCGGTTGGCGGGATGTTGTTGGTGGCCGCGGGCGATGCGTCATTGGCCGCGATGGTGCAGCCGATTATCGACCGCGGCTTTGTCGACCGCGACCGGGCGTTTATTCAGTGGTTGCCGCTTGCGCTGATTGCGCTCGGCGTGACGCGCGCACTCGGCAATTTCATCGACGGCTATTGCATGAGTTGGGTGGCGCGGCGGGTGATTGCCGATTTGCGCGAAAAAATGTTTGCGCGTCTGTTGCGCGCGCCGGCGCAGTTTTACGACCAACACGCCAGCGGCGCATTAACCGCGAGGCTCACCTACAACGTAGAACAAGTCGCCGGCGCCAGCACCGGCGCAATTCGCACGTTGTTTCGCGACGGCGCCAAGGCGCTGTTTTTGTTGTGCCTGATGTTTTATCTCAGTTGGAAGTTGTCGCTGTCTTTTGCGGTGATTATACCCATCGCGTATTTAATTTTTAAATTCTCCAGCCGTAAGTTTCGCGCGATTAGTTTGCGCATCCAACAAAGCGTCGGCGACATCACCCACATCGTCAAAGAGGCGCTCACCGGGCATCGGCTGGTCAAAATTTTCGGCGCGTATAAGCATCAACAACGTCTGTTTTACGATGCGGTCAACCGCAATCGCCAGCAATCGATGAAAGCCGCGGCGGTCGAATCGTTGAGCGTGCCGTTGATTGTGCTGCTGTCGTCGCTCGGCATGGCCGTGGTGGTTTGGCTGGCGTTGCAGCAACAAACTTCGCCCGGCGTGTTTGCCGCGTATCTCACCGCAATGATTATGAGCACCAAACCGCTGCGCAGTTTGTCGCGGGTTAATTTGGTCATCCAAGGCGGTTTGGCCGGCGCGCAATCGGTGTTTGAGACCATCGATTTGCCGCAAGAGCCGGACCGCGGCGCGATTCAATTGCGCGATGTGCGCGGCGAGGTGCAATTCGACAACGTGTCGTTTCACTATCTCGAAAACGGCCCGACGGTGCTCGAGCGCATATCGATTAATATCCGCGCCGGACAAACCGTCGCCTTGGTCGGCGCCTCAGGCAGCGGCAAATCGACCATCGCTTCGTTGCTGTTGCGATTTTATTCGCCGAGCGCCGGCGTCATTCGTCTCGATGGCGCGCCGCTCGAAGACCTCACGCTCGAATCATTGCGCGCCAACACCGCGATAGTGACGCAAGAGGTCACCTTATTCGACGACACCATCGCCGCCAACATCGTCTACGGCGCGCGCATCGACCAACAAAAATTGCGCGCCGCGGCGATGGCCGCCGCCTGCGCCGAATTTGTCGATGCAATGCCGGATGGCTTCGCCAGCCGCGTCGGCGAACAGGGCGTGCGGTTGTCCGGCGGGCAACGGCAACGCATCGCCATCGCGCGCGCGTTATACAAGGACGCGCCGCTGTTGATTATGGACGAGGCGACCTCATCGTTGGATTCGACTTCGGAACGCCGCATTCAATCGGCGATTACCCAACTGATTAAAAACCGCACCTCGCTGATTATCGCGCATCGATTATCGACGATTGAAAACGCCGATTTAATTTTGGTGTTGGAACGCGGGCAAATTGTCGAACGCGGCGCGCATCACGAATTGCTGCAAGCCAACGGCGCCTATGCGCGGCTGTACAACGCCCAGCACGGCGCGCCGCTCGATTGATGCCGCGCGCGCCCGGCTTTTGGCGACGCCGCAGCAACTTGGCGCGGCTGTTGTATCCGCTGTCGCGGTTGTATGCGGCGTTGATGGCGGTGCGGCGCGCTTTGTATCGATGTGGGTTGTTGAAAAGTGCGCGGGTGGCGGCCAAGGTGATTGTGGTCGGCAACTTGACGGTCGGCGGCGTCGGCAAAACGCCGTTGGTGATTGCGCTGGCGCGCGCGTTTGCCAAACGCGCCGCAACCCCCGGCGTCGTCTCGCGCGGCTATCCGCACAACCCGCGCACACCGCATGCAATCACCCGCTGTGACGCCGCCGATGAAGTCGGCGATGAGCCGCTGTTGATTTACCATCGAAGCGGCGCGCCGGTGGCGGTCGGCAAAAACCGCGCGCGCGCCGCGCAATTGTTGATTGAACAATTCGGCTGCGATTTAATTATCGCCGACGACGGCTTTCAACATCACGCCTTAATCCGCGACATCGACATTGTCGTGGTTGGTGACGAGGCGCGGTTTGGCAACGGTTATTGTCTGCCGGCCGGCCCATTGCGCGAACCGCCAACTGCGCTGGCGCGCGCTGATTTTGTCGTGGTCAATTGTGACGACGGTGGCGATGACGACAGCGACGGTGACATTCCAAGTAACCGCAACAGTAAAAGTAACAGTGACAGTAACAGTGACCGCAAAACCAACAACGACAACGGTATCGACATCGATATCGACAATGCAAGTGAAAGTAACAATCAAAACCAAAACCAAAACAAAAATCAAAACGAATATGTAATGCATTGCGCGATTGAACGCGCCGTGCAATTGCACGGTGATGCATCGTGCGCCTTGACCGAATTCGCCGGACGGCGCGTGCATGCACTCGCCGGCGTCGGCAATCCGGCGCGATTTTTTCGGCAACTGCGCGCCTACGACATCGATGTCGTCGCCCACGCCTACCCCGACCATCATCGTTTTACCTGCGATGAATTGCGCTTTGCCGACCGCGCGCCGGTGTTGATGACCGAAAAGGACGCGGTTAAATGCAAGCCGTTGTTGGCAACGCATGAATCGCGCGCGCGTTATTGGGCGGTGCCGTTGGAGGCGTCGGTCGATGCGCGGTTTATCGATGCGGTGGCGCAGCGATTGGATGCGCTATCGACTATTAATTGCGTACGCGCACGATGAACCGTTTTCACAGTGCGGTGTATCGATGCATTGGCGATGTGCTGTACGGCGATGTCGCCGCCGCCGCCGCGCATATTCAATGAAGCGTTTTCACATCATCATCCCGGCGCGTTATGAATCGACGCGCTTGCCCGGCAAACCGCTCGCCGATTTGGGCGGCAAGCCGATGATTGTGCGCGTGTTCGAATGCGCGCGCGACAGCGGCGCACAATCGGTCGCAATCGCCACCGACGACCATCGCATCGCCGCCGCCGCCGCCAACGCCGGCGCGCGCGTAGTGATGACTTCGCCCGCGCATCGTTGCGGCGCCGAACGCGTCGCCGAAGCGGCGGCGGCATTGGGATTCGCCAAAGATGAAATCGTGGTGAATGTACAAGGCGACGAACCGCGCATGCCGCCCAAGTTAATCGCCCAAGTTGCAGCCGCGTTGGACGAACATCAACACGCCGCGATTGCAACGGCATCGACCGCACTTGTCGATGATGCACAATGGCGCGATGCATCGGCGGTCAAGGTGATTGTCGATTGCAATCATCGCGCACTGTATTTCAGCCGCGCACCAATCGGCGCCATCGATGTCGCGCGCCGCCATGTCGGCATCTACGCCTACCGCGCCGCCTATCTGCAACGATTTGCGTCACGCGGCGAATGCCCTCTCGAACAACGCGAACAATTGGAACAACTGCGCGCCCTGTGGCACGGCGAAACCATCGTATGCGTCGACGCCGTCGCCGTACCGCCGCCGGGCATCGACACCGCCGAAAACTTGGCGGATGCGCGGCGGCATTTTAATGCGCTTGCGGATTAATGCGCGGTCGTTTTTTAAGAAGGCATCGTTTGCCGATGCATGCCGTGCGGCGTAAATTTTTGTGTCGCGCTTGATTGTCGCGCGCAAGTTAACTTCGCGCGTCGGTTATGGTGATTGGGAATCGACGTGTGCGCACACGCCGGATACAAAACATCGAAAACTTTTCGAATGATTGGCGTCGATATTCATGTACTGCGGAATTTTTTTAGCCGCACGATACTTGCTGAATCCGTTCACGATTGTTTCCAATTCTTTGCTTGGGTTGATAATGTCATCCGGCTGCCGATACTTCGCTCGGTTTTGATGGCGCGCGGCGCGAAAGGATGGGAACGCGCTTTGCACAGCGTCAAGGTCGCCAAAATACCAGGCCTCCAATTCGTGGCAAACAATGCGAATCAGACAGTCGGGATGCAGGGTTTCTCGACACAACGCGCGCAAATCCCGCTTCAACTTCTTACAGTCATTGCTGTCTTGGTCATGCACAATAATAAAACGCGTGTTGGGCGTTTGCCACCCGCGAAGTTTAATGGGAATGGATTTGCGCAAATCGCCGCGTCCTTGATGAGGAATGCAGCGATAGTCAACATCGGGCGGCAAAATTTTTGGCAATAATGCACAAAGAAAATCCTTGGCGGATGGTTCTTCGAGCAAAAACACCAAGTTGATGCGCGGATTGTTCGGGTTGTTCGAATTGTTCATTGCGCGCCTTGATAATTTTCCATTTCATCGCCCAGCACATCTTGGCTCCAGAGCCACCCCAACTTGTCGCCGGCATCAATCAACGATTTAATTTGCGGGTTTTGACTGATGGCGTGAATTGTGGTTTCGCCGTTTTTCTTATGCAGAAAAAAGGCCTCGTCAAGGTCAACCGCATTGAGCATCTCAGGCGAATGTGACGACACAAAAACTTGCCCGTCGTCTTTGTTGGCATATTCGCGCAACTCATCGACCAACTCCGCAAACAGTTTTGGGTATAACTGATTTTCCGGCTCCTCCATGCACAAAAATGCGCGCGGTTTGGGGTCGTGCAACAGCACCAAATATGCAAACATTTTAATCGTGCCGTCCGACACATGACGGGCGAGGAACGGGTCTTTGTATGAACCGTCCTTAAAGCGCAACAGCACGCTGCCTTCGTCGGTTACTTTTGCCGTCACCTCCTCCATGCCCGGCACCCGTTGCCTAAATCGGTCGAGAATGTCGGCAAACACCTCGGGGTGGTGTTTGTGCAGATGTTGCGCAACCAACGCCAAATTATCGCCGCGTTCCGACAAATGTTCGGCGAAGCCGACTTCGGTTTTTTGCCGGGCCGCGGCAATGTGAAAATCGGATATGTGCCAGTTTTCAATCAGATTGCGAAAAGCGTTTGCCGCCTTAAATTGCTGAAACTGCCCCAATCCTTTGATGGCAAGGATGTCGGGCGAGTCCAATTTGTGTTCGACTCTATTCAACTTTTCATCGGACTTAAAATCGTCCTCGTTGTCTATGGCGTATCCCTTACCATTGGCAAAATCCAAAAAATGATAAGGTGAGCCGTGGCTTTTCCGCTTGTAGCGCAAAATTTCGCGCGACACAATCGGCGTTTCGTGTTCGGGGTCAAGCGCAACTTCCAGGGAATAAGTGACCAAACGGGCGGTGCCGGAAATTTTCAAACGAAATTTGATTTCAACCGAAATGGGCTCGCCGTAATGCCCGCGGGTTACCACTTCCTTATAGCCGCCCAATTTTTGCAGGGCCATGTTGACATTGTTCTGCAACGCGTCTTTGAGAAATCCAAACACTTGAAAGACGGTGGATTTACCGCTGCCGTTGCAGCCAATGAAAAACGCCAGCGAGGGAATGTTGTCCATCGTAGCGTCGCGAAAAACGCGAAAATTCTTAATGTGTATGTGTTCGATTTTCATTGGTTAACCTTACGTTAAACGCGCGCAAATTATACGATAAATAATCGACGCGCACTGTATAACCGCCGACGCATGCGCGGCAACAGTTGCATTGCGCCCGAACGTTCATCCCCCAAACGCCCCACTCAACTTGGCAAACGCCAACATCAACCTCGCATCAATGCGTTCATCCACCGCCGCATCTTGCGATGACAGTTTGGCGATGACCACTTCGCTTTGTGGGTTGATGTAGAGCCATTGGCTGTGAATGCCGAGTGCCATGAAGCATTGTGCGCGGTTGTTGGATTGGTACCATTGATTGCGATACGCGCCTTGCGGCAGCAGTGCGCTGAAATTGCCGCGTTGCCAGGCGTTGCGATTGCCGTTGGTGCGGGTGTCGTCAATCCATGATTGCGCGATGATTTGTTTTTCGCCGATGCAGCCGCCGCAGCGCATCATCTCGCCGAAGGTTGCCAAGTCGGCGAGGGTAACGCAGATGCCGGCGGAGGCGCGTGCGTTGCCGGCGCGGTCCAAGGTGATATAGCCGTCGTTGCTTGCGTTCATTGGTTGCCAAATTAATGTCGACAACAATTCGGCAAACGATGCGCCGCCGATGTGTTCGATAATCAGCGCCAATAAATCGGTGTTCGGCGAGCAGTATTGAAACACTTCGCCGTGTTGGCGCGCGCCTTTGGGCAGCGAATGTAAATACGCGGCTAATGTTGGCGCATCGACGCGCGGCGGATTCCAGCCGGCGGCTTGACGGTAATTTTGATATTCGCGACCGGCGCTGAGATACGATTCATCGAACGCCACCGAAGCGGTCATATCCAACAAATCGCGCACGCGCGCATCTTCATACGCGCCGCCGATTGCCGTCGGCAAATAATGCGCGCAGTTGCGGTCGACATCGAGGTCGCCGCGCGTCGCCAATATGCCGGCCAACATTGCGGTAATCGATTTGCTGACTGAGAAAACAATGTGCGGCGCATGCACATCGCAATGCGTGCCGACCCATTGCCACACTGTCGCGCCGCGATGCAAGATGCGCAGGCAATCGGTGTGCGATTTTTGCAACAACTTGTGAAATGCATCGTTGTCGATGCCGGGCAAGTCGCCGGCGGTTAAGTTGGAGAGTTCGTTGTGCGGCGATGCGGTGCGCGCTTGTGTGCGAAACGCGTCACCGTCGATGCCGGGCAAGTCGTCGGCGGTTAAGTTGGAGAGTTCGTTGTGCGGCGGTGCGGTGCGCGCTTGCATGCGCGCGGCGTTAATCGATGCGGTCGGAATTAATTCGCGCACATGTTGAAACGCCCAAGCACTGTGCGGTTGGCGTCGCCAATTATGCAACCCGATGTCGGCGCGCTTGGGTGCGGGCATTTGACCGTGTGCGTCCGACCGAGTCGTTTGCATTGCGCGGTGCGTCGATGTCGACGCGTCGATGTTGGTGTCGTCGCCGTTGTCGTCAATGACGAAGTCGATGTTGATATCGATGTCGTTGTCGATATCGAGACGTTTATTGCGCGGCTTCGAGTAACTTTACCATCTTCCATTTTTTCGCTTGGCGCGCCATTTCCAGCGGCGTGTTGTCGTCGCTGTTGCGGCTGCGCACCTTCACATTGGCGCCGCTTTCGATGAGCAGTTCGGCGGTTTTTGCCGCGCCGCTCATCACCGCCAAATGTAACGGCGCAAAACCGTCGGCGTTTTTGGCGTCCAAATCGGCGCCGTGAAAAATCAACAACTCGGCGATTGCAAACGCATTGCCGGTGGCGGCGGCATGCAACGGCGTCGAGTCGCGCGCTGAGGTTGGGTTGATGTAGGCGCCGTCTTCAATCAACAGTGTCGCCACCGCCAACGCATTGGCGCGCGCGGCAAAGTGCAACGGCGTGTCGCCGGCGGTGTTGACCGCATCGATGTCGGCGCGGCTACGCATTAAAAATTCCGCGACTTGCGGGTTGTCGTATTGCGCGGCAAAGTGCAACGGCGTGTTGCCGTGTTCATCGCGGCGATTTACGCCGCCGGTTTTTTCAATCAACTGATTGGTTTGCGTCGCGTACCGGCTTTTGACGGCGTACTGCAGCCAATCGACTTTGCCGACCAGCCAAACGACCAAGACGATGGGGACAACAATTATCAGGATGTATTTAATAAGGGTTTTCATAACGGTGGTTTTCATTACGGAGTGACGGTGTGGAAATTTTCATCGACAGCGTTCGCATCGAGTATTTTCGACTCGACGGGTATTGCGGCATTGTACACGGTCACAATGCCCGCGCTTTTACGACTGCAACGATTCGAGATAGGCGACCATATCCGAGTGTTGCATGCGGCGCGCCATTTCCAGCGGCGTAATGTCGTTGTTGGCGATGGCGTCGATATCGGCGCCGTGTTGGATGAGCAGTTGCGCGATTTTTACGGCGTTGGCGCGCGCAGCCCAATGCAACGGCGTCCAGCCTGCATAGCCTTTGATGTTGATGTCGCCGCCGTCTTGCGTCAGGTGGTCGATGAGATGTTGCGTTGACGCAAGCGAATGTTTATGCGCCGCCAGATGCAGCGGCGTGTTGTTGTCGTTGGTGCGGGCGGTGGCAAAGGCGCCATTGCCAAGCAACATCTTAACCGCAGCGGCCGAATCGGTGGAAGCGGCCCAATGCAAAGGCGTCCAACCGTCGCAATCGGCGGCGTTTAAATTGGCGCCGCCGGCAATCAGCATCTCGGCGATATTCGTTTGGTTGGTGTGCGCGGCGCGATGCAGCGGGGTGAGTTTATCCGCGTCAACATCGCGCACATTGGCGCCGTGTTTAAGCAACAGCGCGGCCAATTCCGGCTGGCGTTTGCCGATGGCGAATAACATCGGCGTCAAGTCGCCGCGGCTGGCGTTGCTGTCGGCGCCGTGTTCGAGCAGCAATTCCATAATCTTTATTTGATATTCCGACATCGCGATTTCCAGCGCGGAGATGCCGCGATAATTAAGCGCATTGGCGTTGGCGCCGTGCGCCAGTAGCGATTGGATTGCATCGTTTGCATTTTTCAACACCGCCCACACCAACGGCGTCGAGCCGGTTTTTTTATCCGGCGGGTCAAGGCGCGCGCCGCGTTGGATGAGCCACTCGAGGCTTTGGGTGTCGTTTTTGCGCGCCGCCATGTGCAAAGGCGTCTCGCCGCCGATGTCGGCGTTTAAATTCGCGCCTTCATCCAGCAACCGCTCGGCGCGCGCGTAGTTTTTGTTGTATATCGCCGAATGAAAATCGGCTTCCAAACTCGGCAACACCATGCGCAACCAATCGGCAAACGACAAAATCAGCGCAAGCGGCAAAAAAGCGGGGAGCAACATAATGGAATCGTTGGAATCAATTAATAACAATTGTTAGCAATCGGCAACAAGCGTCAACAAGATTGGGCGCGTGTCGCCGGGGACAACCTCCCCGGCGACGGCAAGTTAACTTGGGCGTTAACGTAACGTTACACTGTGCAAACCGTCGCGCAAGGTTAAGTTAACGATGCAAGTTAACTGCGCAACTCAAACCTGCGCAACCCAAAACCGCTCAAGTTAATCGCCCAAATTAACAATCACCAACCGCGCCGTTATTTTTGCAACTCAGTCCAAATGGCGGTGTATAACTTGGTCGCCGCCGGCGAACAGGTTTGCATGAACTGCCCGGCTTTCGCCAACTTTTTCGGGATGTTGATTTCCGGGGCATTGACGATGTCGTCGGACATGTATTTCTCCGAGCCTTTGATGCCGTTGGCGTACGCCGCGAATTCCGAGAGCAACGCCGCGTTTTCCGGCGCCATGATGAAGTTTTGGAACAACTTCGCGTTCTCGACATTCTTGGCGTCCTTCAACACGGCGACGCTGTCCATCCACAACACAAAGCCTTCGCGCGGATAGCCGTAGCGAACATCCGGATTGTTTTTGCGCGCGCGATACGCCATTCCGTTCCACACCAACGATGCGCCGATGTCGCGCGCCGAGAGTTTTTCAATCGCGTCGTAATCCATCGAAATCCAATGTTGTTTGGCGTCGACCAAAACATCGCGCACGCGCTTTAACAATTGTTTGTCGGTGGTGCACAACTCGCCGCCCAAATACATAATGGTCGAGCCGATGACATCGCCCATTTCCGGCACGACGTTAATGCGCCCTTTGAGTTCATCCGGCGGGTCGAGATAAATCGCGGCGGTGTTGATGTCGCCGGAATACAGCGAGATGTCGACCGCCGGGCCAATCGTTCCCCACAGCCACGGCACGCTGTAATGGCGTTTCGGATCCCATTCGGGGTCGCGAAATTCGCGGCGCATATTGCGGAAGTTGGACATTTTATCCGGGCGGGTCTTTAACAACAGCCCTTCTTTAATCCAAATCGGCATGTAGTTTGCCGACGGCACGACCAAATCATAACCGTGCCCACCGGCTTTAATTTTGGCGAGTGCGGTGTCGTTCGAATCGTAATCGGTCAGCGTGACTTTGACGTCGTATTCAGATTCGAATTTTTTAATCAACTCGGGGTTGGTGTAATCGCCCCAGTTAAACAGATGCAATTCGCCGGCGGCATGCGCATTTGCGCCGCAAAACGCCAGCATCAACGATGCCAATGCGGCGTTGAGTTTGACAATACCGCGTTTGATTTTAAGGTTCATTTCAATTCTCCAGGGTTAACAATGCAAAGTAAAAGGTATGGGTGCAGTGATGAATAACGATGCATCAACTGCAAGCCGCGCGATGGCGTTACGCTTTTTTGCGGCTGATGAAAAAAATCATCGTGACCAGTATAACCGACACGCCCAGCAATACGCTGGAAATCGCGTACATTTCCGGGGTGATAACGCGGCGCAATTGCCCGAGCATATAGGTCGGCAAAGTGTCCTGTCCGGAGGATTTAACGAATTCGGTGATGACAACATCATCCAACGAAATCACAAACGCCAACATCGCCCCAGCCAATACGCCGGGCCACAATAACGGCAAGGTGACTCGGCGAAACGCTTGCCACGGCGTTGCGTATAAATCGCCGGCGGCGGTTTCCAGCGACAAATCCATCCCTTCCAATCGCGCGCGAATCGGCAGATACGCAAACGGAATGCAAAACGCGGTGTGCGCCAACACCAAATACACCAGCCCTTGATAACCGGTCGCCTTTTTAATCGCCGCAAAACAAATCAACAAGGCGACCGCGGTTACAATCTCCGGCACCATCAGCGGTTGGTTTATTAATGTGTATACGCCGGTCTGCCCGCGAAACGCGCGCACGCGAGTCGTGCCCAAGGCGGCCATGGTCGCCAAAATTGTTGCATACAACGATGCTTGAGTTGCGATGAGCAACGACAACCCGGTGGCGCGTTGCACCATTTCATTTTGCCAAGCGGTGTGATACCAGCGCCACGAAAATCCTTCCCACACCGCCAAGGTTTCCCCGGCATTAAACGAATAGCCGACCAAGATTAATATCGGTGCATACAACAATACAAAGCAGGCCATCGCCGCGACTGTAAAGCCGGGCAGTTTGCGCAATACAAACTTGTGCGACCCAAACACGCGCCCTTTGATTCGAGAGGTCACTGTTGTCGTCATTAGTTTCGCCATTATTTTTTTGCCGCCGGTTGTACGTTTTTGATGTACACCAACAACGCCGCCGCGACGATGATTAACAACGCCAGCGACAACGCCGCCCCGAGCGGCCAATTGCGTCCTTGACCGAATTGCAGTTCGATTAAATTGCCGAGCATCATGTGTTTGCCGCCGCCCAAGATGCGCGGCGTAACAAACGCGCCGAGCGACGGAATAAACACCAAAATCGACCCGGCGATTAAGCCCGGTTTGGCCAGCGGAATAATCACCCGGCACAACACGCGCCAGCGGGTTGCGTATAAATCGTAGCCGGCTTCGACCAAACTAAAATCCAATTTTTCAATCGATGCATACAACGGCAAAATCATCAGCGGCAAATAGACGTAACTCATCCCCAACAAAATCGCAAAATCGGTAAACAACATTTGCACCGGCGCATCAATCCAACCGAATTGCGTAAGCAGATTATTAATAACCCCCTTGTTGCGAATCACCTCCATCACCGCAAAGGTGCGAATCAGCAGATTGGTCCAAAACGGAATCGTCACCAAAAACAGCCAGGCATTGCGCAGATGACGCGGTGCGGTGGCGATGAAATACGCGGTCGGAAAACCAAACGCCAAACATAATAATGTCGTCCCCGCCGATAATTTAACCGAACGCCAAAAAATCGACAGATGCGCGCCGGCGATGCTGATGTTGTCGTCAAAAATGTCGCGGTGAAAAAACACCGCAAACCAGCCTTCGGTGGAAAACTGAAACTCGATGCCGCCATAATCGCCGGCGGATAAAAACGAATACACCAACATCACCAACAACGGGCCCGACGCCGCCAGCAACAACACCACCAACGCCGGCGTACACAGCAGCCAATTGATTTTGGTTTGCCGCCGTTGCGCGACAACGCCGGTCGATGCGGATGACGTGACCGAGGACACTTCGATTATTCCGGCAAAATATGCACAACGCCGCGCCGCAATTTAACGCCGACCGCATCGCCGACTGCGCGATGGGTTTGTTGCCCGTCACTGTTTTGTTCGCGCGTAACAAACGCCTCGCCGGATGACAACCGCAGATGATAATGCGTCGCCGTGCCGGAATAAACAATGCGCGCGATAACGCCGCGCAAATCGGCATCCGGCTCGTCATCACACAACATCACCTGCTCGGGGCGCACCGCGACATTAACATCGATAGGCACATCAGTCGGCGCATCAGCGGATGCATCGTCGCGCGCATGCACGGTCGGGCGCGCCGCAACGATAGCCCCGGACGGCAATTGCAGCCGCGCCGCATCACTGTCGCCGCCGAGCAATTTGGCGCGGATAAAATTGGTGTCGCCGATAAAGTCGGCGACAAACCGCGCCGCCGGACGGTCATAAATTTCATTCGGCGCGCCGATTTGCAAAATCCGCCCGGCGTTCATCACCGCAATCCTATCCGACATCACCAACGCCTCCTCTTGGTCGTGGGTGACAAACACAAAGGTAATGCCGGTGTCACTCTGCAGTTGTTTCAGTTCGATTTGCATTTCCTTGCGCAGTTTGTAATCCAACGCCGACAGCGGTTCATCCAACAACAACACGCGCGGATGCGGCGCCAAGGCGCGCGCCAACGCAACCCTTTGCTGTTGCCCGCCGGAGATTTGGTCGATGCGCCGATTGCCCAAATCGCGCATCTGCACCAACGCCAACATTTTGTCCACGGCGCGTTCAATTTCCCCGCGCGGCTTGCCCTGCATAGCCAAGCCAAAGCCGATGTTGTCGGCGACATTAAGATGCGGAAACAGCGCGTAGTTTTGGAATACGGTGTTGACCGGCCGACGATGCGGCGGCAGATGCGCAATCGATTCCCCGCCCAATAAAATCTCGCCACACTCGGCATGCTCGAACCCGGCGATTAAGCGCAACAAGGTGGTTTTGCCGCAGCCGGATGGCCCCAACAAAGTAAAAAATTCGTTTTGACGAATATCCACCGAGACATCGTCCAATGCGACAACGCGCATCGAGTCATGCCCGAAAAATTTGCTGAGTTGGCGGATGGAGACGGCGGGCGGTTGCATCGATGCTTGATAATGTTTTTGCGCAAAGCCGTTGTTTATCGTTGGCGGGTTAACTGCGGCGTTATTGATGGAGTCTTGCCGCAACGCATTTGCAGTTTTTGGTTGCCGCACACTTAGCCGGCACGGCTAATTTCCCGGCGCGCGGATTGTATATTAATAATGACGGGTTAGTGGTCTTGCGAGGTACTTGAACGACTGGACAGCAATCGCACCTTGTTTCACGCACACCCGCCGCACGGTTCCTTTGCCCAGCGATGCGGATTTTGCCATTATTTCCGCCGCTTTTTATGCATTATTTTTATTGCGTTTTGGCAACTCGGCGCGTTTGCCCTTGTTTTATGCGGGTTTCAGCGGGTTTTTTTGGGTTAACTTTTTTTTAATAAATCGCTTGGCAATCGCGCAAATCGCCATTATTGTCACGCGCACATTGTGTATGCCCTCGCCGACACATTCGCTTGGGCGGTTATGCAGTGTTTTCTTTTTTATCATTTCATTCATTTCTCGAGGAAATTCAAATGAAAGTTTCAAAATCTTTACTTGCCGTGATTGCCATGGCGGGAACGATGGGCTTTTCTGCCGTCGCTTCTGCAATGGATTTTACGGTGTATGGGTCATTGCGTGGCGGCTTGCAACAATCCGACACCGATGACAAGCAGGTTGCTAACGGCATATCTGTTAATGCCAACGGCAACGTCGTAGTTCAATCAGGCGGCCTTGTGGCTGGTGGCTACTCGGAGGATGGTCAGTTCAAAGCGGGTGATGCTGCCCCTGGTGGCCTTTCAATTGGCGGACCTACTGCTGGCGCTTTCGTAGCGGGCGGTTCAGTCACTGCCGACGACGCCCAACTGGAACTCGGTCACGGTCAATTCGGTAGCCGCATTGGCATCAAGGGGTCTGAAGACCTCGGCAATGGTGCTGAAGCCGGTTTGCATTGGGAAACCGCTGTCGGTGCCAATGGTTCGCTGGAAAATGATGCGGCGGACAAAACTCTTGGCCGTCACGCCAATGTCTGGTATTCAGGCGCATTCGGCAAAGTCACCCTCGGTCAACAAGGCAACCCGTATCGCAACGCTGCCAACTGGGACCAATCTTGGTGGATTGGCGGTAACAACCGCTATGGCGACGGTGGTTCTCGCTTGCAAGGCGTTCGTTATGACGGCAGTGCAGGCGCATTCAATTTCAGCGTTATGGCAACCGCCCAAAACGATGACAGCAATGCGGCTGCGGAAGACTCTGTGACCGTTCTCGCACAAGGTGTTGCTTCTAACACTGCCAACAACTGTACTGCTGCCGACGCCAGCGTTGTCACTGCTACCGCTGCCGCTGGCGCTGTTACTTGCGTCGCCTCACGCACCGTCGATTACGCCAAAGTCGAAGCCGAAACCGGCATTGATTCGTGGATTGCCACCGGTCATTACGACATGGGCGTTGCCACGATTAACCTTGGCTATCGTGTCAACAACAACGAAGCCCAACAAGTTGGCAAAAGCTGGGACAACTTCGTTATCAGCGCCAATGGTTCTTTGGATGCATTGGATTGGTATGTTGCTTTTGAAAACAACACCGACAATGCCAATGCAAAAGAAGGTGCGATTTCGCTTATTGGCGATGGCACTGACCCGGTTACCGACGCTGATGCTGTCAACTATGCAGCCAACAACGAGCGAGCAGTTGTCGACGCTCTGACGACGGCAAACGACGTCACCACGATTGGCTTGTTCCTTGGCTACAACATCAGTGACGTGTCAAAGCTTTACTTCGAATACGAAGATTCCGCCAATGACGGACTCGACGTGCTCGGTGAAAACCTTGACAAAAACGCAGTGTTGCTTGGCTACTCTCGCCAAATCGGTCCGAACACCTCGTTCATCACCGAATACGTGACGGTTGACAACAACAGCGAATTGTCTGCAGACAGCAGCACCCTGCAGGGCTACTTGAAAGTCGATTTCTAATCCCGACTCTCAATCCGCTTCACGCCGGGGGCGGAAACGCCCTCGGCTTTTTTTTAACTTACGATTGGCAAATTAATCATGGTTGAAATTGTTAAGTGGAATTGCAAGTGCGGCGTAGTAAAACGTTTGGATAAAACCAAGAACGCCGTTGCGACCATTGACAAGCAGGGCAAAGCAATTAAGATTCAATGTGCTACGTATGTCGTCTCGATTCGCGGCGAACCTTTACACGAATTACGCAAATTCATCAATGAAGCCCTCGACGACCAATAACCCAAACTAATGAAACCCGCCACCAAACCCACCCCCGTCGATGTAATCGCCTTCGCCAAAGCCGTAGACGATGCCGAAACCGTCGCCGCCCTGGTCGCCGTAGAAATCAAAATCAACCGTGCGATAGGACATCTGCTCGACTACGCCCGCACCTACACCACCGCCCGCAGCCAAAAAAGCCAAGCGGAATACCAAACCGAACTGCGCAAACTACTCGATATAGTCGACAGCAAAAAGGCGCAATTCTACGCCATCGCCTAACCCCCCTTAAAACCATCACCCAATCACCCAAAAACCCCAATAAATCCCACAAACCCAACCCCCCGCCCGATGTTATTGGGTGGGGGTTTTTTATCATTGCCAATGTCGTCCCCGCCACCACCACCGCCAATCTCGCCAAAAAACCTCCGCGATTGTGCGTTATGCCACATTTTTTATGCGCACAGCCGACGATGATGCGCACACTTACACGAAGCGGCTTTCACCCCCCAACTTCGTGCTAAACTCCCTTCATACTTTCCGCCCCACAGGTGCTCACCAAATGACAAAACTTTACGACAAAGACGACCCCAATCAAGTCAAAGAAGATCAGTCCCCTTATGGTGACGAAGCCAGCGACGACTCATCGCCGGCGGCGTTGCACGGTCGCGTAGTACGCTTGGAAACCAACGCCAAACACGTTGCCACCAACGAAGGCCTTGCGCGTGTGGAAGGCAAAATCGACACTGTCGATGCCAAACTGAGCGGCAAAATCGACACCGTCAAAGCCGAAACCAAAGCCGGCATTGCCGAACTGAAAGGCGAAATCAAAGAACTCAAATCCGAAAACGCATGGCTTAAAAACCTGCTGTACACAATCATCGGACTTCTCGTTGCCGTGCTTGTCAAAGACAACCAAACCATCGCGAACATCATCAACTCCCTCGCCAATTTTTTCACTAAACCGACAAAACACCGCCGGCATCGGCAACGCCAAAAAAAACCGCGCCGCAGTTTCCAAAATTGCGCGCGGTTTTTTTATACGCCGCCCTTATGCTAAAATCCCCATCGACTTTTAACCAAAGAGGTGACCCAAATGATCGATGAATTCCTAAAAACCGATTACGAACGCGTACCGCTTAATCCGGGCGAATATCCGCTGTTTGCGTTGATCAAATGGGCGGTTAATAGCGCAAGGTGCTATGCCCATTATGGCGGCAAACACAGCGAACAAGAATGCAAAAACAAAGAAATGATGATTGCCTTCGTCGAAATGGGCGGCGAACCGAAAGTGTTAAAAATGTTTGAAGAGTTGCAATTCAATCTGGAAACGCTGGAGGACGTGCTTGATTCCAAAATAACATCCGAAACCGCCGCCCAAAACCGCGCCGCCGATTAAAAAGGCGCGCGGTTTTTATGCGCGCCCGCCGTGCACAACTAACGAGAGCAAACGCAATGAAAAAGTTTATCTATATCGACAACTCCAATTTATTTATCGAAGGGCAACGTGCAGCGGCGATTGGCAAACAACGACAAGAGCGGGGCGACAACAGCGGCAAAACGCTCGACCGCAATTACAAAATTGATTACGGCAAACTCTATAGATTTGTTACCCAAAACGGCGATGACGAGATTGGTCGAGTGCTTTTGGTTGGCTCACGCCCGCCGCCAAATGATTCGTTATGGGCGTTCGCCGAATCAGTCGGCTTTGAATTGATGATTCGCAATCGCAATGTCGCCAACAAAGAAAAAGGCGTTGACACCGCCCTTGCGCATGAAATGGGCAGAGACGCTTATCGTGGCGATGGCCCTACTAACCACAAAATCTTGCTGGTATCCGGCGATGGCGATTACATCCCGCCGGTTGAGAGGTTGGTGCAAGACGGCTTCACAGTCGAAGTCGTTTTTTGGGCGCGCGCATCGGCCGAACTAAAAAGAACTTGCTCCAAATTCATCAAACTCGATGCCCATTTGGATAAACTCGCCCTCCGCTTACCAAAGCGCAACTCATCCCAATAAAAATCAAACCCAACCACGCCGCCGATTAAAATTGCGCGCGGTTTTTTATGCGGTGCGCTTGTGTTAAAATCTTCATCGCTATCACACCATAGGAACTTAACAATGCCCAAACCGCAAGACGACAACGAAGTCACCCAACTCGAAGAACCCGTATCCCGCAACAAAGCCGCCGCACCGGATATTCGTCGGTTGGGGCAGGTATTTACCCCGCCGCAGATTGTGCATGCGATGTTGCGACTGCGCAAAAATCGCGGCACTGTGCTCGAACCTTCCGCGGGGGATGGCGCGTTTATGGCGGCGTTGGATGGCGATGCGGTTGGCATCGAATTGGATGCGCGGGTGAATCGAGATAGCCGTGTGCATCGCGCGGATTTTTTTGCTTATTCGCTCGATAACCAATTCGACACCATCATCGGCAATCCGCCTTATGTGCGTTTTCAGGATATCCGCGCATCGACCAAACGCCTGTTGCCGATGGAATGGTTTGACAAACGCAGCAATTTATATTTGTTTTTCATCGCCAAATGCATCGCGCATTTGCGCAGCGGCGGCGAATTGATATTCATCACCCCGCGCGATTTTTTAAAAAGCACCAACGCCAAACGCTTAAACCGCGAACTGTACCAACAAGGTTCGATAACCGATTTTTATGAATTGGGCGATGCGCGAATCTTCCAAGGCGTTGCGCCCAACTGCGCGGTTTGGCGATGGCAACGCGATTGCCGAAGCCGCAAAACCAACATGGGCAATTTGTTTTGCCAACACAACGGGCAACTGTGGTTTGGCAAGCCGGCGCGGCATGGCGTGCTCGGCGATTTTTTTAATGTCAAAGTCGGCGCCGTCAGCGGCGCCGATGAAATATTCGCCAATCAACGTTATGCCAATGTCGATATGGTCTGCTCGCGCACCCGTCAACACGGCGACAAACGCAAAATGATTTACAACAAAAAATGCGCGCATCTAAAAAAGTTTAAGCGCGCGTTGCTGCAGCGCAAAATTAAACCCTTCGATGAAACCAATTGGTGGCAATGGGGACGCGCCTATCATCATCAACCCGGCGCGCGCATTTATGTCAACTGCAAAACCCGCCAAGACAAACCGTTTTTTGTCAGCGACGCACAAGCCTACGACGGCTCGGTGCTGGCGTTGTTTCCCCAACCGGATGCCGGCATCGACCTCGGTAAAGCCGCCGATAAACTAAACAAAGTCGATTGGCAATCGCTCGGCTTTGTTTGCGATGGGCGGCTGATGTTTACGCAACGCAGTTTACAAAACGCCGCTGTCGGCGATTGCTTGTCAACCAATTAACAACCAATTAACAATCCATTAAAGCGCCATAACAAAAAGACACACTGCGCCGCGCAACTTCGAACACTTCGTCAACCAACTTTTGTCTCGATGCGCTCATCGCCGCTTTCATCAACACTTGCATCGACTCCCTCAACGACATCACCGTCGACTCCGTCGACACCATCCCCACGCAACGCCAACAACTGCCCGGCAACCGACACCGCCACTTCCATCGGCGTTTTGCCGGTGAGTTGCGGCAAGCCAATCGGGCAGGTTAATTGCGCCAACTCATCGGCGCTAAAGCCTTTTTTTCGCAATCGACTGCGGAATTTTGCGGCTTTGGATTTCGAGCCGATTAAGCCGCAATACTTAGAATCGCCGCGCGTTAACACCGCTTCGCAAATTTCGATGTCGAGTTCATGGCTGTGCGTCATAATTAAATAAAACGCGGCGGGCGGGCATTGGTCGACGGCGGCGAACGGGTTTTGCATGGTGATGGTTTGCGTGTTGGCGGACGCGGATGGAAACACATCGTCGCGCGAATCAAACCACCACAACCGACACGGCAACTCTGCCAACACTTTCGCCAACGCTTGCCCGACATGCCCGGCGCCGAATAATGCAATGTTAAATCGACACGCCGGAAAACATTCCAACAGCAGGGTTACCGCGCCGCCGCAACATTGCGACAACTCGGCGCCGAGTGAAAATTCGCGCTGCACAATCGCAGGCAGCCCGGCGGTCAACAATTCGCGCGCTTGGGCAATCGCCTGATATTCCAAATTGCCGCCGCCAATCGTGTCGTAACTTTTCGATTCGGTTACCACCATCTTGGCGCATGCATTGCGCGGTGCTGAACCTTTAACGCTAAGCACCGTGACCAACACAAACCCGCAATTGGCGCGCGCTTTGGATATGGTGCACTCGGCGATGGCTTGCGCCCAATTCATTATGCTGTTGATGATAGTGTTGTTGATGATTGTGCGTTGATGATTGTGCGCGGATGATTGTTTTTTGTCGCGCACGACAATGTTTAGGTTAACGGTTGCGTTAATATCGATGCGGTGCAGAACAAATTGTAACAAATTAAGTTGCATTACTTGCGGCGGTTTTTTGGCGCGATTTAACCGATAATACGCACAGCCACAAACGAATTTGCCGAATGCGCAAACAATCCCTTCCCGCGATTTCCGCCTGCGATGCCGACGAACATTGTCAACATTGTTTGTTGATGCATCCGGTAACCCAAACGGTGTTGACCGGCGAACAAGGCGAACAAGCCGCGTTGCATAATCACCGTTTGCGCGAGCGGATTTTTCTCAAACGCGGCGAGCGGTTGTATGCGCGCGGTTGCCCGTCGCCGCATATCGCCCGATTGGTGAAGGGGGCGTTGCGGTTGGAGTATGCGGCGCAACCGGATTCGCTGGCGGGCGTTTTGTTTGCGCCGGCGTTTTTAGGCCCGATGAATTCCGCAAGTTCGGATGCGGATGTAAATGTCAATGCAAGTGCAAGTACAAGTACAAGTGAAAGTGCAAATGCAAACGCAACTACAAACATAAATGCCCCCACAAACCAACGCGGCGAATTTATCGCCACGGCATTATCGGAGGTTGAGTTGTGTTGCTTTGCGCATGAAACATTGCATCGTCTGTTTGCCGCGCATCCGCATTTGCAAGGGCGATTTTTGGAACACGCGCTCGGCGAATTGACGGCGATGCATCGCGAGGCCGCGTTGCTGCATAAATCGCGCGCGCGGTCGCGGATTGCGGCGTTGTTGTGGATGTTATTGCGCGATGCGCCAAACGGTGAGGCGGTGTTGCCGTTGCGACGGTCCGATATGGCGGCGTTATTGCACACCACGCCGGAGACCGTCAGCCGCGTATTAAGCGCGTTGCGCCGCGATCGCATCATCCAAATCGGCGTGCGCAATTATTTCAAGGCGCGCAATTTGACCGCCTTGCGCGCGTTGATTGATGAGGTGGATTGATGCGATGGGTTGATAATGGATTGATGAAATAACTGGATGAAACGGCTTCATTCGGCAATTTAACGCGGGCGATTTTTGACCTGCATCAAGGAAACAAATTGCGCGTTGCGCCGACAATGCGACTCCATTCACGCGGGAGCATTGTCATGGGATACGCACAACTTTTCCCCATTAAGCGGTTGTGGATTATTTTCGGTTTGGCGATGGCGTTTTCATTCGCCGTATTGTTGGGCTTCGGCAATTTAATTTATCAACAGGCGCCGCCGATTGCGCGCGTTGTCAGCGCAACGAATGGCGAAGTGATTCACACGCGCGAAGAAATTTTGCGAGGTCAACAAGTGTGGCGCACGCTCGGCGGCATGCAACTGGGTTCGGTTTGGGGACACGGCGGTTATCTTGCGCCGGATTGGACCGCCGATTGGCTGCATCGCGAGGCCAGTGCGCTTGCCGACATCGTCGCGCAACGCGAATACGGCGCGCGCTTGGATGAGTTAAACGAATTGCAGCGCGCCTATGTCACCGCCGCCGTGCGCGTCGAGATGCGCACCAACACCCATGACCCAAGCGACAATTCGATTACGGTGTCAGCCGAACGCGCGCGCGCAATGGCGACGGTCGGCGCGCATTATTACGGATTATTCGGCGGCGACACGGCGCCCTATCTTAAACTGCGCAAGCAAATGGCGATTGCGGCGAATGTGCGATTGCCCGCTGAACAGGCGCGCGCGTTGTCGGCGTTTTTCTTTTGGACTTCATGGGGCGCATCCACCAATCGCCCCGCACAAGAGATTACCTACACCAGCAATTGGCCGCATGAAAAATTGGTCGGCAACACGCCAACCGCGCCGGTGTTTTTGTGGAGCCTTGCCAGCATCGTATTGTTGCTCGGCGGGATTGGCGCATTGTGTTGGTATTACGTGCGCCAATACGATGCATGGCGCGATGATTTAACCCCGCAATTCGGCGTCGCCAAGAGCGACTTTTTCGCCGAAATTAAATTAACGCCATCGATGCGCGCGACGCTTAAATATTTCGCCACAGTCATAGCATTAATTGTCGTGCAAATTACGCTCGGTGCAATCACCGCGCATTACGCCGTCGACGGGCGCGAATTCTACGGGCTGCCAATCAGCGATTATCTTCCCTATGCCGTCACCCGCACTTGGCATGTTCAAGCGGCGTTGTTTTGGATTGCAACCGCATGGCTTGCGGCCGGGTTGTTTCTGGCGCCGTTAATTTCCGGGCATGAGCCGAAGTTGCAGCGCATCGGCGTAAACTTTTTGTATTGCTGTTTGCTGATTATCGTGGTCGGTTCATTCGCCGGCGAATGGCTTGGCGTGCAACGCCGCTTTGATTCATTTACGGCGAATTTTTGGTTTGGGCATCAAGGCTATGAATATTTGGACCTCGGACGATTCTGGCAAATCTTTTTGTTCATCGGTTTGTTGTTGTGGCTGGTGATGATGTTCCGCGCATTGTGGCCGGCGTTGCGCGGCGAAGGCGGCAATCGACATTTAATTTGGATGCTGTTAATTTCCAGCATCGCGATTGGCTTGCTCTACGGCGCCGGTTTGCTGTGGGGACAAAACACGCATCTAAGCGTCGCCGAATATTGGCGGTGGTGGGTGGTGCATCTTTGGGTCGAAGGCGTGTTCGAAGTGTTCGCCACCGCCATCATCGCTTTCCTGTTCGTCAAGATGGGATTGTTGCGCGCATCAACCGCGTCGATTTCGGTGTTGTTTGCGGCGTTGATCTTTTTATCCGGCGGCGTACTCGGCACCTTTCATCATTTATATTGGAGCGGCACGCCGATAGGCGTGTTGGCGATTGGCGGGATGTTCTCGGCGCTCGAAGTCGTGCCGTTGGTCATCATCGGCTTCGAGGCGTATACCCATTATAAAGTCGAGCGCGAAGCATCATCGTGGATAGGCAGATATCATTGGCCGTTGATGTTTTTGCTGGCGGTGTCGTTTTGGAATTTGGTCGGCGCCGGCTTGCTTGGCTTTTTAATCAACCCGCCGCTGGCGTTGTATTATCTGCAGGGGCTGAACACCACGCCGGTGCATGGCCACGCCGCCTTGTTCGGCGTCTATGGAATGCTCGCCATCGGCTTGTCGTTGTTTTGTTTGTGCTTATCGAGCGATCGCGCGTTGTGGAAAAACCGCACGCTCAAAGTTTCGTTTTGGGCGTTTAACATCGGGCTTGGCGCGATGGTGTTTTTATCGCTGTTGCCGCAGGGCATTTTGCAGGCAATGGAAAGTTATTCGGTCGGCTATTGGTCGGCGCGCGCACCGCAATTCATGCATCAACCGATTATGGAATTCTTCGTTTGGATGCGCGTACCCGGCGACATCATCTTCACCGTCGGCGCATTGGCATTGGCTTGGTTTGGCTGGCAACTGTGGCGCGGCTCGACATCAAGCGACAAGACCGTGGCGAAGCGTTCTTAGGTTTTTTACCGTCAATGGCAAGGGCGAAAGGGTGTTCGCCCTTGTCATCGATTGGTTGTTTAGTGTCTGATTGTTTATTGTCTTGCCGCTTGTTATTTGCGCACCGGTTTTTTAGCGGTTATTTTTTGCCGCGCACGACGGTGTTTTTTGACTCGCACGACGACGTTTGGGTTAACGAATCGATGCAGCGCAAAATCTCCTCAGGCGTCGCCGGGGCATGCAACACCGGAAAAACTTTGCCATCGGCGCACGCCGCGATTGCATCGCGTATCGCGCACCACACTGAAATCGCCAACATCAACGGCGGCTCGCCAACCGCTTTGGAACGAAACACCGTGCGCGCGGTGTTGGGCGCGTTCGATAACATTCGAGTGTTAAACACCGCGGGCGCATCGCCAATCGCCGGGATTTTATAGGTCGCCGGGCTGTCGCTTAACAATCGACCGTGCGCATCCCATTTTAATTCCTCGCAGGTCAACCAACCGACGCCCTGAATATAGCCGCCTTCAATTTGCCCGATATCGACCGCCGGATTTATCGAGTTGCCGACATCGTGCAAAATATCGGCGCGCAACAATTTGTATTCGCCGGTCAACGAATCAATCGCCACCTCGGACACCGCCGCGCCGGTGGCGTAATAATAAAACGGCGCACCGCGCGCGCGTTCGCGGTCGTAATAAATATCCGGCGTTCGATAAAAGCCGAATGCCGACAACGACACCCGCGCCAAATGCGCCGATTGCGCCACTTGCGCCAACGATAATTTAACATCGCCAACTTGAACGCATTCATCGGCAAAGTTAATTTGCGCCGCCGGCACACCGTGCTTATCGGCAAGATGCGCAATCAACCGAAGTTTAATTTCACGCGCCGCGCGTTTAGCCGCCATGCCGTTTAAATCGGCGCCGGCCGAAGCCGCGGTCGGTGCGGTGTTGGGTACTTTGTCGGTGCGCGTTGCGCACACTTGCACACACTCGGCGCGCACGCCGAATTCGCGCGCGACCACTTGCGCGACCTTGATAAACAATCCCTGCCCCATCTCGGTGCCGCCGTGATTAAGCAATATGCCGCCGTCGGTGTATAGATGCACCAACGCGCCGGCTTGATTGAGATGGGTTGCGGTGAATGAAATGCCGAACTTCACCGGGGTGAGCGCGATGCCTTTTTTAATAATCGGGTTGGCGGCGTTGAATTGACGAATCGAATCGCGGCGTTGCCAATATCCCGCGTCTTGTTCGAGTTGCGCGATGAGGTCGGCGACATTAAAGCCGTCGACCGTTTGATGATACGGCGTAACATTGCGCGGCGCGGCGGCGTATAAATTTGCCTTGCGCACTTCGAGCGGATCTTTATCGAGCGCAAACGCAATTTCATCGATGACCGTTTCGGCGGCGAGCATTCCCTGCGGCCCGCCAAAGCCGCGAAATGCGGTGTTGGATACGGTGTGCGTTTTGCATCGCAAGCCGACGATGTCGGCGTTCGGCAAGTAATAACAATTGTCGCAATGAAACATTGCGCGGTCGACGATGGCATCGGATAAATCCGGCGAGTTGCCGCATTGTGCAGCCAGCGTATAGCGCACCGCATCAATCGCGCCGCGCGAATCGAAGCCGACTTCATAGCGATTGATAAAGTTGTGTCGTTTGCCGGTGGCGATAAAATCATCGCGGCGCGGCAATTTGCATTCGCTCATCACGCCGGTGCGCACCGCAAACAACGCCGCCAAACAGGCCCAGGCGCTTGCATGCGTTTCCTTGCCGCCAAACCCGCCGCCCATGCGTCGGGTAATCACCACCACTTGACTCATCGGCAAGTTTAAAATTTGCGCGATAAGTTTTTGCGTCTCGCTCGGGTTTTGATTCGACGAATGCACAATCACGCCGCCGTCTTCATCGACTTGCACCGTTGCTGCCTGCCCTTCCAAATAAAAATGTTCCTGCCCGCCAATGCACACTTCGCCGCTGCACTTGTGCGCGGCGCGCGCCAATGCATTCGATGCATCGCCGCGCGTCATTCGATGCGGCGGGCGCACATAAAATTCGCGCGCAATTGCATCGCGCAACGCCAACACCGGCGGATGTTCGCGGTATTCAATTTTGGCAAGCACGACCGCGCGCCGCGCCGCAATTAAATCGCGCGCCGCCACCGCAAACAACGGTTGCCCAACATACTCGACCGCATCGCTCGCCAACAACGGATCGCCGCCAAACACCGCGCCGATATCGATGGCGCCGGGAACATCGGCCGCGGTAACCACATCGACAACGCCGGGCGCGGAACGCACCGCCGATAAATCCATCCGCACAATTTCGCCGTGCGCAATCGCGCTTTTGCCGACCGCGATATGCAGGCGCGCGGCGTCGGTGTCGTCGACATAGCGCGCGCCGCCGCTGACATGTTTATGCGCGCTGTCGTGCGCAAGCGCATCGCCGGCTTGGGCGCGCGACAATTGCGGTTGTTCGTTTAAGTAATTCACGTTGACCGGTTACGATGTACGCGGTTGCGAAGTCGATTGTGCTTTCGAGGTCGAAGTCGACGGCACAGTCGATGAAACTTTCGAGGTTGATTGCAAAGTCAATGTCGAAGTCGATGCCGCAGTCGATGAAACATTCGATGGCGAATTTAATGGTGCAACCGGCGGCACGCGCGTTTGGATTTCGGGCGCAAACCATTGCATATGTAATCGGCGCAATAAATTGCGCGCCACCGTGATTCGATACTGCGCGCCGGCGCGGACATCATCCAGCGGCGTAAAATCATCGGCTATCGCGTGTTGTGCGCGCGCCAATGCATCCTCATCGAACACGCTGCCGGTCAAGCAGTGCTCCACACCGCTTGCACGTTTCGGCGTCGCCGCCATGCCGCCAAACGCGGCGCGCATTGTTATCACTTTACGCCCATCGAGCCGCGCGCAAAACACCGCGCACACCGCGGAAATGTCATCGTCGATTCGCTTGCTGACTTTATACGCCGCCAACCGAACATCCGGCGCGCGCCGCGGCACAATCACTTCGCGGATAAATTCATGCGGCTGCAGCGCGGTTTGTTTATACGCGATAAAAAAATCATCGATGGCGATGTGCCGCACGCGCTCCTCTTGTTGCGCGACCACAACCGCATCCAACGCCAACCACAACGGTGACAAATCGGCGACCGGTGATGCATTGGCGAGATTGCCGCCGAGCGTTGCGCAGTTGCGGATTTGCGCCGAGCCGAAACGATGCAACAATTCGCGCAATTGCGGATATTCCGCGCACAACACTTCCGTACATTGCGCAAGCGGCGTTGCCGCGCCGATGTGCAAATGCGCATCATCGGATTCGATTTGTCGCAGTTCGACAACCTCATCGAGCGCAATCAACGAAGGCAATTCGTTAAGTTGTTGCGTCGCCTCCAACGCCATATCGGTGCCGCCGCCCAACAACCGCGCCTGCGGATGTTCGCGCCAATGCGCGGTCAGTTGCGCAACATTGTGCGGCGCAAAAAACCGTTGCGTACGCGGCTGTTGTTTTGCCAATGCACACAGTTGCGCGGCGATGGTTTTTTCATCGATGCTGAATTGGTCGTCAGTCGGCGCGGTGCAGGCATCGACGGCCGCATCGATAATCGGTCGATAGCCGGTGCATCTGCATAAATTGCCGCCCAACTGCGCCTCGATTTCATCACGCGTTAACGGCGTACGAGTCGGTGTTTTATGTTGCGCGCGGCTTTTATACAACGCAAACAACGCCATCACAAACCCGGGCGTACAAAACCCGCATTGCGATGCATGTTGTTCGACCATCGCGCGTTGCACCGCATGCAATGTATCGAGCGAATGTTGCGTCGAGTGTTGCGCCGAGAATTCTGCACTGTGCGAATCGACCGTTGATGAATCGACCGCTTGTGCATTGACCAAATGTTCGGCGGTCAACAATTGTTTGCCATGCAACGCACCGACCATCATGATGCAGGAATTGACCGCGCGATAGGTCAACTGCGCGTCGTGCGGGGCGGCGATGACCACCGTGCACGCCCCGCAATCGCCCGAGGCGCAACCTTCTTTGGCGGCAAAATGCCCGCGATGCTCGCGCAGATAATCCAACACCGTCAAATCGGCGCGCGGGTCGATGGCAATTTTTTCGCGGTTGAGTAGAAAACGAATCATACGGCGGTGTAACGGTGCTTGCTGTTAAAGTGTAACAGAGAAGGAAAGTTTTTTGTGTATAATTGTGCCCGACGCAAATCACATTGCGCAATTTGGCAAATTTAATCCAACACACTAAAAGGGGTAATCTAATGAAAGACGACAATATTAAACAACCATTTCTCCTTGATGGTGGGATGCGGGGTTGTTCAATCGGATTGTTTTTGGCTTCCGTCATCCCATTAGGAATGGGATTGTACAAAATGTTCGCTTACGAAAATCCTGAACTCGCATATCTCGAGAAAGTGAACGCTTATGTTGGTGGCGACGCATACAACTACATCATCAACAGCAATCTGGCCATTGCCTACTTTGTGCTGTTCGGGGTGCTGTTCATTAGCGGGGTAATACTTGTAGCCGCTGATGCAATTCATAAGTAAAACGGCGTTGGTTTGATTGCAGTAGTCGGCATTGTCCGCAACCGCAAAAAATTGGCGAAATACCCTTGAAAGTGTTAAAATCGCCCTTATATTGCCTTTAATATCGATGATTTAAGGGGGAAATTGTGATGAGCCAAAACACTCAAATGGCGATTCATCTCGCACCGAGCGAGAATCTTGCCTCGTATATGCGCACGGTCAACGCCGCGCCGATTTTATCCGTCGAGCGCGAACGCGAATTGGCGTTGCGCTATCACAGCGACAACGACTTAGACGCCGCGCGCGAGATGGTGGTTTCGCATTTGCGCTATGTCGTCAAGGTCGCGCGCGGCTTTGCCGGCTACGGCTTGCCGTTGCCGGATTTAATTCAGGAAGGCAGCGTCGGCTTGATGAAGGCGGTCAAACGCTTCGACCCGTCGCGCGATGTGCGGCTGGTGTCGTTTGCGGTGCATTGGATCAAAGCCGAGATTTACGATTATGTGTTGCGCAATTGGCGGATGGTGCGCGTCGCCACGACCAAGGCGCAACGCAAATTGTTTTTCAACTTGCGCAAATCACGCGCACGGCTCGGCTGGATGAAGGATGATGAGGTCAGTCAACTGGCGCGCGATTTGGATGTCGAGCCGGCCACCGTGCGCCAGATGGAATCGCGCATGAGCGGCGCCGACATCGCCTTCGACCCGCAGGACGAAAACGACGACGATGATTCCATCGCATTCGCGCCGGCGCAAAAACTCGGCGACAGCCGTTATGACCCGGCGGTGCTGGTCGGCGATTCACATCAAAGCGCGGATTCGCGGCGGCAATTGTGCGATGCACTGGCACAATTGGATCCGCGCAGCCGCGACATTGTGCAACGTCGTTGGCTATCCGATGACAAACCGACGCTGCATGAATTGGCCGATGAATATCACATCTCGGCTGAACGCATTCGCCAAATCGAAAAACGCGCGATGGACAAAATGAAGGATGTTATTGCGGCGGCATCGGCGGCGGCGTAACTATTTCGCGCGCTTTCGCGCGACAAAACTTTACGCACTTCGCTTGCGTGCGAACAAAAGCGATACAAAACGCGGTGTACGGTGACCTGTCACTGTGCATCGCGTTTTTTTAATTAACGCACTGCGTCGAGTTGCGACAAGGTACATTAATTAAAAAACGTCAATCGGTTAACTATTTTAAGTAATGTCGTTTTAATTATAATCATCCGTCCAATGAAACCCGCCGCCAACCAAAAGCCCGAAATTCTGCACCGTGAAATCATCGGCAAGACGCGGTTGTTTACCGTCGAAGCCGTGCACTTGCGTTTTTCCAACGGCGCGCGCGCGACATTCGAACGACTCAACAGCGGCGCCGGCATTGTGATGGTGATTGCGATTAACGACGCCAATGCGATGGTGATGGTTAACGAATACGCGGTCGGCACCGACAGTTACGAACTCGGCTTTGTCAAAGGGCGCATCGACCCCGGCGAAACGCCCGCGCACGCCGCATTGCGCGAACTGTCCGAAGAGATTGGTTTTGGCGCGCATAAACTCACCGAGTTGCGCAGCGTGCACAGCGCGCCGGGCTACACCACATCGACCACGCACATCTTTATCGCCGAACAATTGTATCCGCATCAACTGCCCGGCGATGAAATCGAACCGCTCGAACAAGTCGAATGGCCGCTGGCGAAGTTAAGCGAATTGCTAACCCATCCGCGCGTCAATGATGCGCGCGTGTTGTTGGCGTTGTTGTTGCTGGATGCGCGGTCGACTTAATGCATCCGTGTAGAGGGACTTTGGATGAAGTTGTACAAATCGCCATCGACGCCGGCGATGAAATTCTTAAAGTATACGCCGGCGATTTTGCGGTGCATACCAAACCCGACGGCTCACAGTTGACCGACGCCGACCGCCGCGCCGATGCATTAATCCGCGCGCGCCTCGAGAAATTGACGCCGACGATTCCGTTGTTGTCCGAAGAATCCGGCGGTGCGCCGTTTGCCGAACGGAGCAAATGGCGGCGGTATTGGCTGGTCGACCCGCTCGACGGCACCCGCGAATTTGTCGCACGTAGCGGTCACTTCACGGTCAACATCGCGCTGATTGAAAACCGTCGCACGGTGTTTGGCGTTGTGCATGCGCCGGTCGGGCGGGTGAGTTATTACGCCGCCGGCAACCGCGCACATAAAAAAATCGGCGCGCGCGAATCGCAACTCATCCGCACGCGCAAACTCGATAGCCGCTTGATTACGATGTTGGTCAGCCGCGCGCATAAAAGCCGCCGCGTCGAAGCCTATCGCGCGCGATTGGCGCCAACATTCGGCGCAATTAAAACGCGCGGCATCGGCAGTTCGCTGAAGATGTGTCTGCTCGCCGAAGGCGAAGCAGATGTTTATCCAAGATTGGCGCCGACTTTCGAATGGGACACGGCCGCGGCGCAATGCGTTCTCGAATCCGCCGGCGGTGCGTTGTTTTCAATAACCGGCGCGCCGTTGGTTTATAACAAACCCAAACTCGATAATCCATGGTTCATCGCCTGCGGCGACGACCGATTTGATTGGTGCGCGGGTGCGGTAAATTTGAGCTGAAAATTTGCAATGGTGCGCGCCGCGCAATTTGGTAGAATCAACGGTAAGATTAAAAGCAACCATGCGACAACTGCAACACACCGCACAACACATCGCATTAATAAATCAACACTCGTCTTAATCCAATGAGCGTCGCCGTACAATCACACAAAGTAAAAACCGTCTCGCCCAAACGCAATGTGTTTGGCGCGACTCACTGCATTACAACGCCCGCGCCGAAGTTGCCGCGCGGTTTAAAATTCAATGCACGGCTAAAAATGGACGGATTAACCTTTCTGCGCAAACTGCCGGACGATAAAATCCCTGTCGCCTTTTTCGACCCGCAATATCGCGGCGTGCTGGATAAAATGAATTACGGCAACGAAGGCAAATCGCGCGGCAAACAACGTTGTGCCTTGGCGCAGATGGATTCAACCACCATCACCAAATTCATCCGCGAGATTGACCGCACATTGACGCCAAGCGGTCACTTGTTTTTGTGGATGGACAAGTTTCACTTATGTACCGGCTTCACCGGATGGCTCGATTCCACACAATTAGATGTCGTCGATATGGTCACTTGGCACAAAGGGCGCATCGGCATGGGCTATCGTACGCGCCGCGCTAGCGAACATTTAGTCGTGCTGCAAAAACAACCGCGCCGCGCCAAAGGTGTTTGGAAAATTCACAACATCCCCGATGTTTGGAACGAAAAAACAACGCGCAACGAACACACGCATCAAAAACCGGTCGAACTGCAAGGTGAGTTACTTGCCGCGGTATCGAACGCAGGTGACATTGTGATTGACCCGGCCGCCGGCAGTTTCTCGGTATTGGCGGCGTGCCAAATGCATGACCGAAAATTTCTTGGGTGCGATTTGAACGGTTAACATGGCTCTCATCAAAAACGCCAAAGGGCGGAAAGAAGGTAGCGGCTACGTTCGTTTGTTTGGCGACAACGAACTTGGACGTCTTGTCAGTCGCGCACATTCGGCGGTAATTTCGTCCGGTAACGAACTGGAGCGAATTGTCAAAAGTCGAGTGCAGTTAATCGACGACCTCGATGACTTTTTGTCTCTCGAAATAATGCCGGACGGCGTGTTGGTTGCCGACAAACAAAATATGAAAAAGTGTTTGGCGTTGGATTTTGCAGGCAGTGAGCCGGACTTCATGATTTTCAAAAGACGACAAGGCAACCAAAATTGCCACATTGTCGAACTCAAAGACGGGGATTCATTCGATACCAAAAAGGCTGGCGCCGAACGCCGCGCGATGCACGGCTTTATCAGCAAGAATGCTCAGCACATTCGCTATACTGTGACTGCACACTTTTGTTGTTTTAATCAAAACAACAAACAAGCAATATACGATGGTTTCAAGCGCAAAATCGCATTGGCGCAAGCGATGACCGGACGGGAATTCTGCGACTTGTTGGAATTGGACTATGACGAAATTGTCCGCCAACGCACCGAGGATGCCGACGCAAACTTGCGCTATTTTTTGTCCGAACTCGCAAAAATTGATTCGGTCAAGCGTCATTTTGGAATTGAATAAACGCTTTGTAAAAACGAACAACAGCGTTTGCATTTGCGTTGCCGCACAGCGCAAACTGTCTGCATCTGCGAAATTTTTTCGCCAACCACCGTGACCGCCAACAATCCCCTCGCCGAATTTTTGCGTCGCCATCCGCGCACGTTGTATCTCGATGCGGTGGCGTGTGATTTGTCGTGCGTGATGCGCGGCAAGCGGTATCCGATTGCGCAAGCCGACAAGGTGTTTGCCGGCAAGATGATGTTGCCGGGCTCGGCGATGTTGCTTTCCGCCGCCGGCGAATCATTGGACCCGAAGGGCATGGGATTTTCAGACGGCGACCCTGATGAAATCGCCGCGCCGATTGACGGCACTTTGGCGCCGGCCGATTGGGCGCAGCAACCGACCGCGCAGGTGTTGTTGACGCTGCAAGGGTTGGACGGCGCGCCGTATTATTTCGAGCCGCGCAACGTGTTGGCGCGGGTGTTGGCGAAGTTTGCCGAGTTGAATCTTGCGCCGGTGGTTGCGTTTGAATTGGAATTTTATTTGGTCGAGCGCGATGCGCGCGCGATTATGCCGCCGCGTTCGCCGTTGGATTCGCAGCGCGATGAGTCGACGCAAGTGTACGGCATCGATCAAATCGAATCGTTCGGCGAATATCTGCACGCGGTGCATCAATCGTGCGCGGCACAAGGCATCGCCACCGGCGCGATGTCATCCGAATACGCACCCGGACAGTTTGAAATTAACCTCGCGCACACCGACCAAGTGTTGCGCGCCGCCGACCACTGCGCGCTGTTTCGTCGCGCGGTGCAATGCATCGCCCGCCCGCGCAAATTGTGCGCCACCTTTATGGCCAAGCCGTATGCCGAATGCGCCGGCAGCGGCATGCATCTGCATGTCAGTTTGCGCAATGCGCGCGGCGAAAACATTTTTGCGCGCGAACAAAATCAATACAACGCCAACGATGCGCTGCAACATGCCATCGGCGGGCTGTTGCGCATCACGCCCGAAGCGATGGGAATTTTTGCGCCAAATGTGAATTCCTATCGACGCTTTGCGCCGAACAATTATGTCCCGGTGCGCGCCAATTGGGCGCATGAAAACCGCTCAGTCGCGGTGCGCATACCCAAAGGCGACGCCGATGCGGTGCGCATCGAACACCGCATCGCCGGCGCCGACGCCAATCCGTATTTAACTTTGGCCGCAGTGCTAACCGGCATCCATCACGGCTTGACGCAAAAAGTGCGCCCGCCCGCCCCGGCACAAGGCAACGCCGGCGCATCGCTGGATGAAACCCTGCCGTTCGATGCACAAACCGCATTCGAACAAAGCGGCCGCGCACAAGTGCTCAGCGAATACTTCGGCGCGCGCTATCTGCAGGCCTACGCCGAATGCAAGATGAAGGAACAACGCGCGTTCGCGCAAAGCGGCAAGAGTGAAATCGATTGGTATTTGTGACGGTTGGTTCGGGTTGTAATTGCAAATCAATCCTTGTCGCAATGCGCGCAAATTATTCGGTCGTCGACATCCAAAAGAGCGCGTTATGTTAACCAAAGAGCGAATCAATCTTTGCAAACAACAAGGCAACCGTGCGCTTATCGATTTGGTCGAGAGGTATCCGGACAACAAAAGCGTTTTGTTTATTCTGCAAAATCTCGGCAGGCTGCCGCGCGATTTTGACGACGGTTGGGTGCAGCCGTTGCTGTTTAATCCCAATCAAAAAATTCGTCTGTGGTCGGCGAAAACGCTTGGCAAGGTCAAGAGCGAGCAAAACATCATTGCGTTGACAAAATCCGCGCGCGGCGACGAATCCACCGAAGTGCGGCGCGAAGCGGTTTCTTCGATTGGGCGCATGCGAGCCGAGTCGGCGATTGCCGTTTTGACGGAATTTTTAAAAAGTGACGACCCCAAAGTGGTTGTGCAGGCAATTCGCGGGCTGTTGGTGTTTAAGAAAAATCGCGCGGTTGCGCAACAACTTAAAGCGCTTCGCCGTCATCCCAACGAAGCGATTGGCGACATTATTCAAAAAGAATTTTTTGCCGATGCAACCATTTCCACGCCGCGCGAAGCGCATTCGCATTCGCCCGATTTTTTAAAAAACACTGTCGTGCTCGGCGATGTGCGCGAAACGTTGCGCGCAGTGCCCGACGAAAGTTTTCATCTCGCCTTCACTTCGCCGCCGTATTACAACGCGCGCGATTATTCGATTTATAAAAGTTACCGCGACTATTTGGATTTTCTCGAACAAGTGTTTAAATTCACCCGCGCAAAAACCAAAGAGGGGCGATTCTTAATCGTCAACACTTCGCCGATTATCATTCCGCGAATCAGCCGTCAACATTCCAGCCGCCGTTATCCGATACCCTTCGACCTGCATGCGATTTTGGTTGCAATGGGGCGGGAATTTATCGATAAACCAGCGTGAAAAACCGCTGAGCGAAATAGTGTGACGCTTAATAAAACTGCGTGCCTCTTTGCAGTGCGCGCAAACGAAGTTTCAAATAGTCCATCGGGCGGTCGCCCTTGATTCGATTGCAACTGCCGCAAAGCAACTGCATGTTTTGCGGATGATCTCCGCCGTGTTTATTCCTCGGAATGATGTGGTCCATCTCCAAGTTCACATAATCAAACGTCTTCTTGCAACCGTTGCATAATCCGGCTTGTTCGCCGAAAAGTTTCTTTTTCATTTCCTTTTTGCCAAGTGAACTTTTTTCCAGGTCGGTGCGCACCGGCGGCGTTTTTAGCGGAACAAAATCCTTAAACAGCACATATTGGTCGCCGTCACGGCTCAAGCGGTCGGTTACCAACTCAACCGCAACATCGCTTACATCGACGCCAATCCAATTGCGATGCATTTGTTGCGCGGCAACACAGGTGGTCGCACAACCGCAAAACGGGTCCATCACTATGTCACCTTCGCGGCTGGAGGCTTCCACAATCCGCCGCAAAAGTGCAAGAGGTTTTTGCGTCGGATAACCGGTGCGCTCCGGCGAAGTGCTGCCGACGTAACTAATCTCCCAAACATCGCGCATGTTCACAATGGTGTATACGCCGCGTTCATCTTCGTGAAACTCCGCCGTGCCGCCGCCGTAATTAACCGTGCCGGCGCGGCGCGAAGGGCTTTGGGTGTAGGATTTCTCGGTCAACGACTTGAAGAAAACTTCGCGCGTGTTTTTGGCGTACAGAAACAAAACGTCATGTTTTCTGGAAAACCGCCGCGAACTTGCGCCGCCGGTGCGATACGACCAAATAATTTCGTTGCGAAAATTGTTTTTGCCAAACACTTCATCGAGGATTACCTTTAAGTAGTGCGAAGCGGTCGGGTCGCAATGCAGATATAAACTGCCGGTGGGTTTTAACACGCGGTGCATTTCAATGATGCGTTGCGCCATAAATGTCAAATACGCCTGCATCGCCAAGCCGTGAATTTTTCCAATCACGCCGATATAGCCGAAAAGATTGGGGTGCATTTCCAAAAACGATTCGAGGCGAATATCGACGTCTTCACCCCACACCCAAATATCGTCAAACCCCGCGTTTTTCTCGCCGGCTGGCGTGCCGATTGGCGCACGATAAATTCGTTTGGAATTAAACGGCGGGTCGAGATAAATTAAATCAACCGTGTTGGAATTCATCCCAAGCAACACGTTGAGATTATCGCCGACATACAATTTATTTTTGCTTGCCATGTTAAAAACACCGATTGGATTTGGACGCCATAGCCAAATTATAAGGACAAAACCAAGTCGAAACCAAAAATGTTACAAACAACAATCCGGTTCGTTTTGCCTGGGTTAAAGTGCGCACACATCCAAAGTTAAACCGCCGGCCGCCCGGTCGCGACCGCGGTTATCGTTGCGCTGACGAACAACTCGCCGTCGATGTCGTGTTTGACGTGGTTGTGGTTTTGTTCGAGGCGGGTTTCTATTGCGGCGGCGCCGGCGGTTTTGGCGAGGGCGGCGGCTTCGGCGACGGCGATTTCGCCGGCTTGGGTGAGCGCATCTTCGAGGCGTTCGAACACCATCGGGCGGCTTTTGTGGAATAAATAAAACACGCCGAATTGCGGTTGGGTGACGGTGATTTGCGCGGTTTGTACGACCGCGCCGCGCGCCGCGCCGACTGCGTTGGCGATGTCAAAATGCGTCGGCAGATGCAATTGCATGCGCAGTTGTTTGGCGACTTCGGGGAAATAATCGCGCGCCGGGCCGCCGACCGCAATCAGCGGATGCGCGCGCGCAAAGCGCAATTCGAACAACGGCGCGCGCGCCGCATCGGCGGCGCCGAGCGCAAGGTCGGCGAGCAATGCGGTTAAGTTTTGCGCGTGCGCTTCGCTTAATGCATCGTGTTGATTGAGACCGGCTTCGATGAGTTTTTGGCAGATTTGCCGCACCACCATCGTCGCCACCTCGCGACACGGCGCCTGCACATCGTCGCTGCGCCAATCGCCGCAGCCGTATAAATGGCGCATTTGCCGCGCCCACAATTGCGCGCCGAGTTTTGCCGCGTCGGCGTCCCAATGCGCGCTCAGCCCGAGTGCGTGGGTTGCATCCGACGGCGTAAAGCCGCTGTAAATCACCAGCCCCATGCGCTCCATTTTTGCCAGTGCGCGCAGGCGCGGGCGATTGTGTTCGCTGAGCGATTCGAGTTCAATCGGGCCGTCGGCCAACGCGGCCCAGGCGTTTTGTTCCTCGCGGTTTAAGGCGCGCAGCAAGGCTTCGTTTTGTTGCATGCGCAACGCAAAGCGATTGTTGCGCGCACTCGGCGCGCCTTTTAATTGTCGTTTTAATTTGTCGACAACCTGCGGGAATTGATGCGCCAACAAACTCATCGGCACAACGCGCCGATTGGAAAGCGTCAACGCCCCGGCAAAACGCACTTCACTGTCGCCGCCCAGCCCGATGGAAAACACGCGAATTGCCCGCACCATCGGACGCCAATCGCCGATGCGCGCGCCGTCTTCGCAAAGTTCGGGGCGACCGTCGGCGACCACGGCGATGTCGGTGGTGGTGCCGCCCATGTCGACGACGATTGCATCGCGCACGCCGCTTAACGCGCACGCGCCGATGACGCTTGCGGCCGGGCCGGACAACACCGTGGCGACCGGTTGGCGCAACGCGGTTTCGAAGTTGACCAGCGAACCGTCGCCTTTGACAATCATCAACGGCGCATCGATGCGTTGCTGTTTTAATATTTTGCGCATCGATTCGATTAAGTTGTGGATGTAGGGAATCATCCGCGCGTTCAACGCCGCGGTTAACGCGCGGCGCGGCGCGCCCAAGCCGCTTGCCAATTCATGTCCGCAGGCGACCGGCAAGCCGGTTAATTCGCGCACCAATTCGCGCAGTTGGTTTTCATGCGCGTTGTTGCGGGTTGCAAACAACGCCGACACCGCAAACGCCGAGACGCGCGCGCGCATGCGTTCGATAACGCGCGCCGCCTGCGCAGTATCCAGCGGCGCAAGTTCATTGCCGAGCGCGTCGTGTCCGCCGCCCAAGGCGGTGATGAATTCGCCGCCGATGATTTCGCCCAACCCGCTTTTGGCGATTTGTTGTTGGTTATAACCGGGCAACAACACCGACACCGGCGCACCGCGTCCTTCGACCACCGAGTTGGTCGACAACGTGGTCGACAACGCCACCAAGTTGACTTTGCGCAACAACGCCGTCGGCAAATTGGCGAGTGCATCGCCGATGCCAATCGAGAGGTCGTAGCCGGTGGTTAGACTTTTATGTTTGGCGACGACCTGCCCGGCCGAATCGAGCAACACCGCATCGGTGTATGTGCCGCCGGTGTCGATGCCGAGTTGATGCGCCATGAAGTTCGATGTGCAGTTCGATGTGAAGTTCGAAATAAAGTTCGATGTAAAGTTTGATGTGAAGTTCGATGTAACGTTAAGGCGCAGCGTTAACCACCGCAAATCGAATCGACAAAAGCGCGCATGTGAAATTGCGCATGCGGCGGCGCATAACGATGCGTTTCACCTTGCGGGCATGCCATGCGCGCTTGACAACCGAATTGCATGCAAGGCGAATCCGCGTGCGCGTTTAGATGCGCGCAACATTTTTGCAAATCGTAACCGTTTGCGCCAAACGCGCCGACCGGACACGCCGGGTGACACGGTTTATCCGCGCAATCATTGCATGCGCATGCAGATGCGCGCGGCGGCGACGGCAATTCGATTTCATCGGCAAACGCCAGCGCAAAACGATAGGCGTGCCACAATCCGTAGTGTGGATGAATCAACATCCCGAGATGCGAGTTATGCAGGTGTTCGGCTTTTTTCGCCCACGCCAAAAACGGACGCGTTGGTGCGCCAAACGGAAACAATGCGTGCGCGTTAAATTGCGCGGCGAGTTGTTCGGCGATGCGGCGGCTCCAACGATTGAGCGGGTCGGCGGCGCCGTCTTGATGTTCGCGCGACATTGCAAACGCGCGCCACATCGTCGAGCCGGCGTTGCCGACCAACAACAGATGCGAAGCGCGGCGCGCGCCCAGCAAAGTTGTCACCTGCGGCACGCGGTCATCGTCGGCGACGACAAAGCCGCCGCGCACCAACAAGCCGTGTTGGTTGCAGGCGGCGGTTAATTCGGCGAGGACGGTTTGTGTTGGCATGACGCGAGTGTTGGCATGGCGCGAGTTTTAGCATGACGTAAGTTTTGGCACGGCGCGATTAAAGCACAAGCAAAACACAAGCGGGCGACGGTTAAGCCGACGCCGTGCGCATCTCGAGTGCGACATTCAAGCCGCATTCGAACGGCATCGAGCGGCATTAATGCAGCGTTAAATCTTCGGCAAGGTAACGCCGGTCTGTCCCTGATATTTTCCGCCGCGGCTTTTATACGACACTTCGCATTCTTCATCGGATTCAAAAAACACCACTTGGGCGATGCCTTCATTGGCGTAGATTTTTGCCGGCAGCGGCGTGGTGTTGGAAAACTCGAGCGTTGCATAGCCTTCCCATTCGGGTTCGAACGGCGTGACATTGACGATGATGCCGCAGCGGGCATAGGTGCTTTTGCCGAGACACAAGGTCAACACATTGCGCGGGATGCGGAAATATTCGACGGTGCGCGCCAAGGCGAATGAATTCGGCGGGATGATGCACACTTCATCTTGTACATCGATAAAACTGTTGGCGTCAAAATTTTTCGGGTCGACAATCGCCGAGTTAATGTTGGTGAAAATCTTAAACTCATTGGCGCAACGAATGTCGTAACCGTAACTGGTCGTGCCCCAGGAAATCACCGGGCCGTTTTCGCTCGTACGCACTTGATTGGGCTCAAACGGCGCAATCATCGCGCACTCGGTCGCCATCTTGCGAATCCAACGGTCGGATTTAATGCTCATAACGCGGCGTTGTTGGTTGGATGGTGGGTTGGGGTGTCGACTTAACGGGCGCGATTAACGATGAAGATGAGTGTGATTATAAATGCAAATATGAATGTAAATATAAATACGGATATGAATCAAAACCAACTGCGGCAACGGCGTCTAAGTTAACGGCATCGAAATCAGTTTTGTTGAATAACGATGTTGGGAAACTTTGCGCTGAAATCTTTTTTGCGCAACGCCAATCGCGCCGCAGTGCGGCGGGCGATGTCTTTATACGCGCGCGCGATTGCGCCGTCGGGTTCGGCGACCACGCTCGGGCGTCCGCCGTCGGCGTGTTCGCGAATCGCGCGGTCGAGCGGCACGCCGCCCAAAAACGCCAAGTCGTATTGTTTGGCCATCGCCGCGCCGCCGCCTTCGCCAAAAATCGAATCTTGATGCCCGCACTTCGGGCAAACATACACGCTCATGTTTTCGACGACGCCAAGCACCGGGATGTCGACCTTCTCAAACATTTTATACGCCTTGCGCGCATCCAACAGCGCGATGTCCTGCGGCGTGGTAACAATCAACGCGCCGGACACCGGCACCTTTTGCGCGAGCGTCAATTGCGTGTCGCCGGTGCCGGGCGGCATGTCGATGATGAGGTAATCGAGATTGTCCCATTGCGTATCCTTGAGCAGTTGTTCGAGCGCCTGGGTTACCATCGGGCCGCGCCAAATCATCGGCGCCTCCTCTTCGACCAAAAATCCTATCGACATCGCCTGCAGGTGATAACTGTGCATCGGCTCGAGCGTTTTGCCGTCTTTGGATTGCGGCTTGCCGGATGTGCCGAGCATGCGCGGCTGGCTCGGCCCGTAAATGTCGGCGTCGAGAATGCCGGCGCGCGCGCCTTCGGCCGACAACGCCAAGGCCAAATTAACCGACAAGGTGGATTTGCCGACGCCGCCTTTGCCGGAGGCGACCGCAATGATGTTCTTGACGCCGGGCAACGGCTTGACGCCCTCTTGGACTTCATGCGATGCGGCGTCAAACGCCACCGACACTTCGGCGCCGGGCACCGCCTCGCGCACCAATTTAATTAATTCATCACGCCAACTTTTCGCCGGATAGCCGAGCACCAGATTGATGGTGATGCGCTCGCCATCGACCGAGACATCAGCCAACGCGCGGCTTTGGATTAAATCCACCCCAGTGTGCGGGTCGATGATGGCGGCGAGTTTGCGCTCAATCGCTTCGCGGTCGGTTGAGGTCATTCGCGTTCGTGGTGGGATGGTTAAAAGTGCGGTTTCGTTTTGCGATGCAAACAATGTGCGGCGGCGTTTGGCGTTAAGCAAGCGCAAGGTAAATGTATACGTTTGCGACTAAACCGAAAACGGCGCAATGCAATTGTCGGTTGCGCCCGGTTGCGTATGTTGTCTTGGTTCGCGCGATAATTATCGCGACAAAAACAAAACGCTTGGGCGATACAAACGCGCGCTATAATACCACGTTACCCACGCCGCCGCCGCAATGTTTCATTCACCCTTGTCAACCTTCCGCCGATGTCCGCACGAAAACTGCTGATTACCAGCGCATTGCCGTACGCCAACGGCCCGCTGCACTTGGGGCATTTGGTCGAATACATTCAAGCCGACATTTGGGTGCGGTTTGCGCGGATGCGCGGGCATGTCTGTCATTATGTATGCGCCGAGGATGCGCACGGCACGCCGATTATGCTTAAAGCCGAACAGGAAGGCGTGACGCCGGAGGAATTAATCGCCCGATTTGCGCGCGAACATCGCCGCGACTTCGACAACTTCGGCATCGAGTTCGACAATTATCACAGCACGCATTCGCCCGAGAATCGCGAACTGGCCGAATGGATTTATCAACGGCTGAAAAAAAACGGCCACATCACGCGGCGTGTCATCCGCCAATTTTTTGACGGGCAAAAGAAAATGTTTTTGCCGGATCGCTTTATTCGCGGCGAATGCCCGCGTTGCGGCGCGCCCGACCAATACGGCGACAATTGCGAAGTGTGCGGCGCGACTTATGCGCCGACCGATTTAAAAAACGCGGTGTCGGCGATTACCAACGCGACGCCTGAACTGCGCGAATCCGAACAGTTGTTTTTTAAACTCGACGACTTCCGCGCGTTTTTAAGCGAATGGCTCGATGGCGGACACACCCAAATCGAAATCGCCAACAAGCAAAAGGAATTGTTCGAAGAGGAATTGCTCGAATGGGACATCTCGCGCAACGCGCCGTATTGGGGGTTTGAAATTCCCGACGAACGCGACAAGTATTTTTATGTGTGGCTGGATGCGCCGATTGGTTATTTGGCGAGTTTTAAAAATCTGTGCGCGCGCACCGACATCGACTTCGATGAATTTTTGGCGCCGTCGAGCGATTGCGAAATGATTCACTTCATCGGCAAGGACATCGCGCGGTTTCACACGCTGTTTTGGCCGGCGATGTTAAAGGGCGCCGGCTTGCGCGCGCCGAGTGCGGTTTGGTGTCACGGTTTTTTGACCGTCAACGGACAAAAAATGTCCAAGCGGCACGGCACCTTCATCACCGCCGAAACGTATTTTCGCCGCCTCAACCCCGAATACTTGAGATATTATTTTGCCGCCAAACTGGACGACGGCATCGCCGATTTGGATTTGAACTTCGATGATTTTAAGGCGCGCGTCAACGCCGATTTGGTCGGCAAACTGGTCAACATCGCCAGCCGTTGCGCCGGGTTTATCGAGAAACAATTCGACGGTCGACTCGGCAAACAATTGCCCGACTTACCAATGTGGCGCGACTTCGCCGAACAAGGCGACGCCATCGCCGACGCTTTCGAACGCCGCCAATACGGTCGGGCGATTCGCCAAATTATGGCGCTCGCCGACCGCGCCAATCAATATGTCGCCGGCGCCGAACCGTGGCGGATGATTAAGGACGACGCGCGCAAACACGAAGTGCAGGCGGTGTGCACGCAAGGGCTGAATTTGTTTCGCACCTTGATGATTTATTTAACCCCGGTGCTGCCGACCACGGCCTTGCGCGCCGCGCAATTTTTAAATTCACCAGCGCCGCAGTGGGCTGATTCGAAACAACCGCTGCTCGACCATGTCATTGGCGGCTATCAACCGTTGTTGGTGCGCATCACCGACGCGCAACTCGATGCCGTCGTCGCCGACAGTCGCGCGCCGGATGGTGACGCCAATGTCGACAACGACAGTGTTAACAACAACGATAATGTCGATGCCGACAACAATGGCGGCAAGAAAAAAAGTGCGCGTAAAAGTAAACGTACAAGTGCGAGTACGAATGCGAATGCGAAAAAGAACAAGCCAACCACTGAAAATGAGACCGTCGATACGACCGGCGCCGACACGATTGGCATCGACGATTTTGCCAAGGTCGAGTTGCGCGTCGCCGAAGTTATCAAAGCCGAAGCCGTCGACGGCGCCGATAAATTGTTGCGATTGACCGTGGATATCGGCGGCGAACAACGCACGCTGTTTGCCGGCATTAAATCGGCGTATGCGCCTGAGGAGTTGGTCGGGCGGCGCATCGTCGTCGTCGCCAACTTGGCGCCGCGCAAAATGCGCTTTGGCGTTTCCGAAGCGATGCTGTTGGCGGCCGGCGACGGCGATGAAGTTTTTTTACTGCACCCCGACCAAGGCGCGCGCGCCGGCATGCGGGTTCGATAGTTGGCGGCAAGCGTTAATGGTTGGCAATTAACGCGTTAATTAATGTGTCTTGTTATTTTAATTCGTGCGGTGTTTGTTAAAACAATTAATGCCAAAGCAATAATTCCAAATCAATTCCGTTTAAGAAACGCATTAATCGTCTTTAACTTCTCACCGTTGCGGATGCGCAGATATTCCAGCGACAAGCCGCCGTCCGCCAACGTGCGATTGTATTGCTGCATTTCATAACCGCCGCCTTCGTCAATCAACAGCGAAAACACGGTGAGCGTATCGCCGATGATGCGCCCCCAAACATACGGGTCGCCTTTCATCGGGTCGAGCGGCACGGCGTTGCCGAACAAATCCACGCCCATGGTCGAGGCAAAAATCTCGGCGCGTTGCGTCGCTTGAAAACCGACGACATATTCCTTCTCCTTAATCCGCCCGTCGGGTTTATAACTAATCGATTTCCACTGCACCTCAAACCCGCCTTTGGCGCGCCCAATGCGCACACTCATATCGCGCCGAGTGCCGCCATCAACCTGCGCCGAACCGGAATACGCGCCGATGAATTTGTCAAACTCGGCGGCGTGAACCGGCGTTGTCGACAACGACAAGGTTGCCAACATCGCCAATGCACACAAGGCAAACGATGCGGCGGCGAACCGGCGGGGAGGAAGTGAATGCATTTTGCGGCGGTAGGTTGGTCGAGGCGTCATTACGATTGTTAACAATCACTGTTGTCAAAACAACATACCACATCGGCGCGTCGGATTCTCTGCGGCGTGCGTTGGCTGGGGGAGAGGGATTCGAACCCCCGCCGGCGGAGTCAGAGTCCGCTGTCCTACCGTTAGACGATCCCCCAATTGCGCGGCGTTAAGTTGGCGATGGGTGTTTAGCGAAAACTGGCCTTGCGGCGCAACAGCGGTTTTTCAATCAGCGTATAGGATAATTGCGCGCAGCCGATGGTTAACGCCAAGCCGCATAGTATGCGCATGCCGAGAGAATCGCCGACATCGATGCCGAGCAGGGCGAGTATCGGTTGATAAAACACGACCAGCGGCAGGTGATAAAGATAGATGCCGTAACTGATTTTGCCGAGGTGCATCGTGATTGGGTTGTGCAGCAAGGTGCGGCGTTGGCGCGAGTAAATCGAATAAATGATTAACCCAACTGCGGCGACGCCGAGCGCGAATCGGCCGAGTGAAAGATGCACGGCATTGCCCAATCCGACGTGCGGCGCAAGCCAAATCGCGGTGAGGTAATACGCGCCGACGCCGCCCAGCATCAGCGGCACTCCATAGCGCGCAAGTCGTTCGCCATAACAGCGATGCGCCAACGCCAGCAATCCGCCGAGCGCGAGATAATCCAAATTGGCGAAAGTGAACACATCGACTTGCGGCGTTGCGCTGTAGCCGCCCAACAACAAGCCGGCGCGCATTGCAATCGATGAGGCGCAGATGAATGCAAACACGCCGAGCAATAATCGCGGGCGCGCGCGCAACATTAAGACGACAAACGGGATGACCAAATAAAATTGTTCTTCGAGCGACAGCGTCCATAGATGACTGTTGGTCAGCGCCCAACGGTCGGCGGCGAAAATTTCGAAGTTGGTCAGATACAGCCACGGCCACGCGCCGAGTTGGCGGATGCCATCGTGATTAAGGACGAAGGCGACCAGCAGATAGAGATAGTAAATCGGAAAGATGCGCAGGCTGCGGCGGATATAAAAGCGTTTGAGCGATTCGCCAAACGCCCGTTCGCGCGGCTCGGCCAGCAACAAGGCGGTGATTAAAAACCCGCTCAATACAAAAAACACCCAAACGCCGGTCACACCAAGCGGATAAAGGGTAACCGTGCGCGGCGGCCACAGCCAAATCTGCAGGATATGCGCAATCACCACCGACAACGCCGCAAAACAGCGGACGCTGTCGAGTTTGTCGATATGCGCAAGACGCGACACGCCTTAGCGTTTGGAATATTGCGGGCGTTTGCGCGCTTTGTGCAAGCCGAATTTTTTGCGCTCGACTTCGCGCGCATCGCGGGTGACGAAGCCGGCGTTGCGCAACGGCGCGCGCAATTGTTCGTCGTATTCCATCAAGGCGCGGGTGATGCCGTGGCGAATCGCCCCGGCTTGCCCGCTGTTGCCGCCGCCTGCCACCGTGGCCGTGATGTCAAAATCGCCGAGCAAATTGGTTAACTCGAGCGGTTGGCGCACAATCATGCGCGCGGTTTCGCGCCCGAAATATTTTTCCAGCGAGAGTTTATTGACGGTGATTTTGCCGCTGCCGCGGCGCAAATAAACGCGCGCCACCGATGATTTGCGCCGCCCAGTGCCGCGATGCGTGGTTTGTTCGTTCATGGCGATGTTGGTTTATGTCGAGGTGGAGGTGAATGGGGTCGATGTGTGGCGAGTGTCGCGCGCATCTTGCAACACGCACAATTATATTAACCGCGCTTCAACGCCAGTTCGGTCGGTTGTTGCGCTTCATGCGAATGTTCGGCGCCGGCGTAGATTTTAAGTTTGCCGAGCATCACGCGCCCGAGTTTGTTTTTCGGCAGCATGCCGCGCACCGCATTTTCGACGACGCGCGTCGGGTGTTTGTAAATCATTTCCTTAAACGATGTGCTTTTGATGCCGCCGGGATGCCCGGTATGTCGCCAATACACTTTGTCGTTTGCCTTGTTGCCGGTGAGCGCAACTTTGGCGGCGTTGATGACGATAATATAATCGCCGGTGTCGACATGCGGCGTGTATTCGGGTTTATGTTTGCCGCGCAACCGGCTTGCGACCTCGGCCGCCAGCCGCCCGAGCACTTGATTCTCGGCGTCAATCACAAACCATTCGCGTTTGATGGTGTTGGCGGTGGCGGAAAATGTTTTCATCTGCATATTGCGGTTGGGCAACGGCGGCGGAGTATAGCATAAATCGCGCGCGCAATTTTGCGCGACGGCGATTATTGGGGGGTGGCGGGTTGGGCGGTGGTTAGGGCGGCGTTGGCGGCTTTTTTCTTTGTGTCTATTTTGTCGAGTAGGGTGCGCAGGCGGTTGAAGTATTCGGAGGTGCAGTTGTTGCTGTATTTGCCGGTGAAGGTGTGGGCGTAGTCGTGCAGCCAACCGATTGCGCGGTTGATTTTGATTTCGACGACGAGCAGTTCGTCGTAACTTTCGGCTTCGTCAATCGCTTTTTTGAATGCGATTAGGTCGATGCTGGGCGGGGGGTTGGTGTTCATTTTTTTTAAGAAAAAACACCGGGGGCGGAGTTCGCCCCCGGCAAAAAAATCACAATGCATCTCGATTAAAAATCGATTTTCGACACGCCAAAAAGCGTGACAATTTTGTGTATAGTCTTCTTACTTTTGGCATCACCTACTTGCGACATGAAAACTTTTGTTGATTTGTTTTGTGGCATTGGCGGGTTTCATCTCGCCGCTTCTTCGCATGGCATGCGATGCGTTTTTGCATCAGAGATTGATGAACATGCGCGATTGGCATACTCAACAAATTTTGCGATGAATTCGCAAGGCGATATACAACAAATCGCCGCCGATGACATTCCGGACCATGACCTGCTGTGTGCAGGGTTTCCGTGTCACGCCGTTTAGCATTATTGGCAAGTATGGATATTAATAAACGCCAACAAGCGATTTTTTGCGGCTTGTTCCTTTCACAATATAATCGGTTAGGGTTAGAACGGCTGGGTTTTAATTCGTTCAAAGAAGCATTTAATGTGCTTGGCTTTTCCATTGGCATTAAGCCGGCGTCCATTAAAAATTACCGAGATGAATTCGATCCACTGTTTCCAAATAACAGGACGGGTTGGGATAAACGCCCAATGCGACAAAACTGCGTGCAAGCGTACGAAGAATACAAAGGACACAGCATTGAAAAAATGCTGTCCATGATTGTTCAGTTCACGGGTTGCACGCCAAGCGTTGAAACTGTCGTCGACAAAAAGACAAACACTTTCGCCAAGCGGTTATTGACCGGACGAGCGGCGGAAAATTTCTTCATGGAAAATTACCGAAGCGAAATAGTTTTCCAAAACACTGAAGCGGAAGATGTGACGCATACTGGATGTGGGTACGATTTCAGCCTGCACCGTGCCAACGGCAAACAAGATTTCGCGGTGGAAGTTAAGGGATTGTCCGCGCTTTCGGGCAACATAGTGCTCACCGAAAAAGAGCATGAAGTAGGCGCGGATTTGGCGGATTCTTATTTTATTTACGCGGTTAAGAATTTCAACGAAACCCCTTTTGCGGTCACCATAAGAAATCCGATTAATTCCGAATTGGTATTCAAACGCCACGAGCGTAAAATTATTCAACTATCTTGGAGCGCATCAATATGAAAACTAGCAACTGCGATACCGCCAAACTCGGCAACGCCATAACGGCGGCGTTAACGCAATTGGATTTGCGCGGAGAAGACCCACAAGTCACTCGCGCAATGGCAATCGTAACCGAAGCGTTTTTGATTCACTCAAAAGGGCGGCGCGTTACGCCCGAAGCCCTTCTCGCTAAATCCAATGAAATCGCTAACACTTGCGATGTTTGAAATATGGAATGAGCGAGTGAATCACGTCACAAGTAAATGCACGCAACAATTTTGTTGGACATAACGCAGCCAACGATGAGCATTGTTTTACATGGCAACCGCATGGCGGGCAATTTACAATCATCAAAGCAGTTCCTGCTTCTGCGGTTAACTATGAAATCCGCAAGCCGCCAAAATTGGATTTCAATGAGGTGCTTGCCGCGATTAATTTCGATGAATCGTGGTTGACCATCCACGCATAAAACAAGGGTTTTTAAGCGTTTTCAGCCGGCGTCAATCGAAAAAATTACCAAAAAATGCACCCGCCCGCATTGATTCGGCATTATTTTGTCACTTTATTTATAACTCGCTACAACCCTTCATACACTCGCCCACGATTCAAAATACCCGCCGGGTCAAAGGCGGATTTCATTCGACGATACAAAGTCAACACATCCGCCGACGGACGCGCGAACACATCAGCATCACGGTCGCGCGGATAAAAATCGGTCAACTGCGAATCAAGCGGTGCATCTTTGCGCAATGCATCAACATCGCCGACCAACCATCGCTGCGCACCGCCCCAATCCAACAACTGCGTTTCGTTAATAAACGAATCACTTGCCGGCGGCATAATCGCGCGCACCAATGCATCATCATCGCGCGCAGAAAAAAACGGCAAGCGATGGTCGCGCAACTGTTGCCAGAACTCTTTCGAATGCGAATCCGATTCACAATCCAACTCGCCGCCGTGCGTTTCGATGATTAACTGCGCCGCGCGCAACACGGCGGATTCATCGCCTGCCAATCGCAACGAAGTGCGCCCAAAATGCCATGCGGCAGCGGTGAGCGGCGAAGGCGCGCTTGATAATGCGGTGATGCATTCGATGGCTTTGGCGACGGTGGGGTGGGCTAAGTGCAAGGTTGCCGTGAAACGCGGTTGCGGGATGACCTTGACCGAGATTTCCAACAACACGCCGAGCGCGCCCATTGCGCCGACCATCAATCGCGCGACATCGAAGCCGGCGACATTCTTAATCACCTCGCCGCCGAAGCGCAGGATTTCGCCTTTGCCATTTACGATTTTTACGCCCAACACATAATCGCGCACGCCGCCGGCATATCCGCGGCTTGGCCCGGCAATGCCGGCGGCGATTGCGCCGCCTAAGGTGGCGGGGTTGGTGTCACTGTTACTGTCACTATTAACAGTGCCCGCGTCTTTAATAAACAACGGCGGTTCAAACCCGAGTTGCTGTTGATGCTTGGCGAGATGCGCGTTGATGTCGACGATGCGCGTGCCGGCGCGGGCGGTGAGCACCAACTCGGGCGGGTCGTGGCGGATGATGCCGCAATGATGTTGCACTGATAATTCATCGCCGAGGGGTTGGCGACCGTAAAACGATTTGCTTTGCCCGCCGATGATGCAGAGTGGTGTGCGGGTGGCATAGGCGGCTTGGACTTGTGTTTGGATTTCGAGTTCGATGTTGTTGTCGTTGGCGGCGTTGTCGGTGACGACATGGTCGCCGTTGCCACTGTCGACACTGTCGCCGCTGTCATTATTAATAACGGACATATTAATTAAAAGTGCAATGCACATTAAGTAACAGTGCAATCAAAACCGTTCGAGGTTGGCGAAACGAGGCGGGGTGTTGGAATGAACATGCATTGCATTATGTTCCGCGCATCGCGCCAAGGTTGGGATGGCTTTGCCGGGGTTTAATAAATGATGCGGGTCGAAGGCGGTGCGCAGGGCGTGGAATTGGGCGCGTTCGGCGTCGCTGAATTGCGCGCACATGCCGCCGAGTTTTTCCAAGCCGACGCCGTGTTCGCCGGTGATGGTGCCGCCGACATCGATGCAGAGTTGCAGAATGCGCATGCCGAGTTGTTCGGTTTTTTCGAGCGCGCCGGGTTGATTGGCGTCGTATAAAATTAACGGATGCAAATTGCCGTCGCCGGCGTGAAAGACATTGGCGACGCGCAAACCGTATTCGCGCGACAGATGATTAATTTGCGCCAACACATTGCCGACTTGACGACGCGGGATGGTGCCGTCGATGCAATAATAATCCGGCGAGATTCGCCCGATGGCCGGGAACGCGCTTTTGCGTCCGGACCAAAATCGTGCGGCTTCGGATTCATCGCGAGCGATTTTAATTTCGCGCGCGCCGTGTTGGCGGAGTAACGATTGCACAAACGTTAACTGCGCATCGACTTCAGTCTCGAAGCCGTCGAGTTCGCACAATAAAATCGCCGCGGCATCGCGCGGATAGCCGGCGTGGGCAAACTCTTCGGCGGCGCGGATGGCCGGGTTGTCCATCATCTCGATGCCGGCCGGGATAACGCCGGCGGCGATAATCGCGGCGACTGCGTCGGCGGCATCGGACGGGTCGTCGAAAGCGGCCAAGGCAACGCGTGCGGCTTGCGGCAACGGCAATAACTTAACGCAGGCTTCGACCACGACGCCTAACATGCCTTCGGAACCGATGAGCAGCGCGAGTAAATCGAAGCCGCCGGATTCGGCGGTGGTTAATTCGATTAACGCGCCGTCAATCGTCGCCACGGTTAATGATTCGATGTTGTGTACGGTCAAACCGTATTTCAGGCAATGCACGCCGCCGGCGTTTTCGGCGACATTGCCGCCGATGGTGCAGGCGATTTGCGAGGAGGGATCCGGGGCGTAAAACAAACCGTGCGGCGCTGCCGCTTCGGAGATGACGCGATTGCGCACGCCGGGCTGCACGCGCGCGCGTCGATTGCGCGGGTCGATTTGTAAAATCGCGTTCATCTTGGCAAGGCACAACACCACGCCGCCTTCGCACGGCGTTGCGCCGCCGGATAAACCGGTGCCGGCGCCGCGACTGACGACCGGCAGATGCAATTTTGCGCACACCGCCAAGGCGCGCTGCACTTGCTCGATGCTGTCCGGCAATACCGCCAACAACGGCGTCTGCCGATACGCGCTCAACCCGTCGCATTCATACACGCGCAACAATGCCGGCTGGTCGATAACCGATTCGCGCGGCATGAATTTTAAAAAATGGCGCGCGATGCTGGATGGGTTTAGTGTGCGGCGATTCATTGGTTGGATTATATGCAAACTTAATGGAGGCTTTAAGTTATGCTGGATGGATGAATGATAATGATGAAGTGCAAAGTATTAATCGAAGCGCGGTCAATCGAAGTGCGAATCAAAGTGCAAGTCGAAGTGCAAACACAAGTGCAAATCCAAGTGCACAACACGACGCACAACAAGATGCACAATCAAACGCACAACAAGACGCGCCGCGCCACTATACCAATGTCGACCGTTGGTTGATTCAACTGGGCGCGGCGTTGGCGACTTGCGCCGGCAAGCCGCAGGCGGCGCGCGCCTCGCCGGCGGTGGGCGATGATGCGGCGTTGACGCCCGGTGAACGGCGGCGCGCCGGACGCTATATGCGGGTTAATCATGTCGGCGAAGTGTGCGCGCAGGCGTTGTATCAAAGCCAATCTATGGTGGCGCGCGACGGCAAACTGCGCGCGGAGATGTTGCAAGCCGCCGAGGAAGAGAATGATCATTTGGCGTGGTGCGCGCAGCGATTAACCGAATTGGGCGCGCGCCCGAGTGCGTTAACGCCGTTGTGGTATGGCGGCGCGTTTGCGCTCGGCGCGTCCGCCGGGTTGTTCGGCGACAAATGGAATTTGGGATTTATCGCCGAGACCGAACGCCAAGTGGTCGCGCATCTCGAATCGCATCTGGGCGAATTGCCGCCGAAGGATTCGCGCTCGCGCGCGATAGTCGCGCAAATGCGCGATGATGAAAACCAACACGCCGAAGCCGCCGTCGCCGCCGGCGCGCACGCGTTGCCGCCGCCGGCTAAACGGCTGATGCGCGCGGCGGCGCGGGTGATGACGACGACGGCGCATTGGATTTAACATAGCAACGCACGACATCGTTTTTGCGAAAGCCCGGAGTCGCGGTCGCGCATTCATGCGCAAGGAAATCAAAATCCAATTGGTTAAGTCGCGCGCGCACGATTTTATTTTTGGCGACAAACAACATCCATTGTTTGTGTTTTTCGCATTTGCGCGGGTCGGTTTCGCGGCGTGAATAATCTTGATAGCCCTGACATGGCACGGCGAAATCGAACGGTTGCTTGAATGCCGGCAAGGCCTCTGCGGTGTTGTTGTATTGACGCATCTCGAAATCATCGTGCTGAATTGGCGGCGGTGCGGATTCGCGCAGGTCGATAAGTTTATTGCGCGCGCGGTTGGTTTTAATGTCGAGAATATCGCGGCGAGTCCAAATTTGGAATTCGGCGTTGACCGAATACGGTTTATTGTCCGGCGTACAAAATGAATCGTTGTCGAGATTTTTGCATTTCACCAATGCATAGTTCGCCGACAGATGACGATGCACCGCGTATTTTCTAAAAATCACCGGCACGATGAAGGCGATGATGTCGGCGAAGTTCGAATGATTAAAAAAATCAATCGCCAACTTGCCGCGTTTGCCAAACGGCGGGTTGCCGATGACGATGTAGCGTCGATTGGATGCGCGTTTTGTCGGCGGCGTCCAGTCGAAATAATCGGCTTGGATAATTCCACTTCCGCGGATGTTCGGCAATTGTTGCGGGGCAAGGTCCAACCCGATGCGGCGGCGGGGCGGGAGGTTTTGATAGAAACAACCGCAGCCGGCGGACGGTTCGACAAACCAATAACGGCGTTCGTCCACGCCCAATCGGTTGGCGAGCGTTTGGAAAGTGCGCCAACATTGCGCGGCGACTTGCGGCTTGGTGTAAAACTGGTCGAGTTGTTTGGGTTTCATTGCGCGGCGACTGTTTGATGTTTGTTTCATTGTTGGCAAAGTGTTGGTGGAAGGTGTTGATGGAAAAGTGTAACAGTTCGGCTATTAAATGGACAGTGAAGCAGCCGCGCTTGCTTGTTGGTCGAGCACGGTTTGGATTGCGCGTTGTGCATCGTCGGCAAGTTGTTGGCGGTTGCGCTCGGGTTGCGCAAGCGGCGGCAGCAACAATGCATCGGCGATAATTTTATCACCGCACAGAGTCGCCCAAACGCTTTGCGACATGGTCGCATTGCCGGCGAGTGAATGGCGGGTGACGCGCGCGCCTTTGGCGTCGATGTAGCGCAAGGCGATGGGTTGGACGGCGGCGTCGGCGTCGATGGCGGCTTGCAATAATCGCGGATGAAATTTGCGCAGTTGCGCGCCTTCGGCGGTGCGCCCTTCGGGGAACAACACGACATTTTTTCCGCGTTGCAATGCGCGGGTGATGTCGATGCGCGCTTGGCTTGCGCCTTGTCCGCGGCGGATGAACAACGTGCCGGCGCGCGCAAACACCCAGCCGAGTATCGGCAGCCGCGCGACTTCGCTGTTGCCGAGAAAAATCACTTGCCAACTTGCGCCGATGACCAAGGTGTCAGTCCATGAGATGTGGTTGGCGAGCAGTAACACGCCGCGCGTTGGCGGTGCGGGTTGATGTTCGCGTTTACATTTATCGTTATATGGTTGCGCGCGTACGCGGATGCCGATGATGCGCAATACGATGGCCGGCCAAAGCATCGCCAGACGGATAAACAATGCGCGGTTGGTTAAGCCGCACAGCGCGAAGATGCCCGCCAACAACACCGCCGCGCACAACAACACCGCGCGCACGATGCCGCGCATGATTGCGGTGGGGTTCATTGTTCAATCGGGTTGGGAAGTTACGGCGGGAGTCACATTATAAAAATGTCACATTATAAAGTGACAACGGAAGTCACAATGAAAGTGACAATAAAAAGTTGGGCAAAGTTGTCGCAACTTGATAAATAACGTTGTGCGGAATTGTACAAATAACGTTATCCGTAACGTTATTGGTCATTTTACAAATAATGTTACCGGTAACTTAATAAGTGAATTATTAAGTAAATATATCAAGTAAACTTATTAAGTAAACTTATCAAGTAACGTATTAAGTGACTTGTTAATTAACTTAACAAGCAACGCCGCAAAAAAAGTTACAAGATATACCGCGACAAATCTTCATCTTCGATCAAATCGCGCAGGTATTGGTCGACATATTTTGCATCGATGGTCGTGCGGTTGCCGGCGTTGTCGGCGGCGTCGAACGATATGGTTTCCAGCAGGCGTTCCATCACCGTATGCAAACGGCGCGCGCCGATGTTTTCGGTTTGTTCGTTGACGCGCCATGCGGCTTCGGCGATGCGGCGTACGCCGTCTTTGGTGAATTTGAGCGCAACGCCTTCGGTCGCCAGCAACGCCTGATATTGTTGAGTCAGCGAGGCGTCCGGTTCGGTCAAGATGCGGACAAAATCATCGCTGGCGAGCGGATTTAATTCGACGCGAATCGGCAACCGCCCCTGAAGTTCGGGGATTAAATCGGACGGCTTGGTTAATTGAAACGCGCCGGAGGCGATAAACAATACGTGATCGGTTTTGATGAAACCGTATTTGGTCGATACCGTGGTGCCTTCGACCAACGGCAACAAATCGCGCTGCACACCTTCGCGCGAAATTTCCGCGCCGCCGCTGTGCCCTTCCTTGTGTCGTCCGACAATTTTGTCAATCTCGTCGATAAACACAATGCCGTGTTGTTCGACGCGCGCGACCGCGGCTTGTTTGATGTCGTCGTCGTCGATGAGTTTCGACGCCTCCTCTTCGGTCAGCAGCGACAGGGCGTCGCCGACTTTAACTTTTCGGCGTTTGGTTTTGTTGCCGGTTAATGATTGGAACATATTTTGCAGTTGCCCGGTCATCTCCTCCATTCCCGGCGGCGCAAAAATTTCGACGCCGACCGAAGACGCGCCGACTTCAATCTCGATTTCGGTGTCGTCCAAATCGCCTTCGCGCAATTGTTTGCGGAATTGTTGGCGCGCCGCGCCGTGCGATTCGCTTACACCGTCGCGCGGCGGCGGCAGCAACAAATCCAGCACCTGTTCTTCGGCAGCGTCTTCGGCGCGCGCGCGCACTTTGTCCATCGCGGATTCGCGCATCATCTTAACCGCGGTATCGGCCAAATCGCGAATAATCGAATCGACTTCGCGTCCGACATAACCGACTTCGGTGAACTTGGTCGCTTCGACTTTGATGAACGGCGCGTGCGCCAACTTTGCCAGACGGCGCGCGATTTCGGTTTTGCCGACGCCGGTCGGGCCAATCATCAAAATGTTTTTCGGCGTGATTTCGCCGCGCAAGGCTTCATCGACTTGACTGCGCCGCCAACGGTTGCGCAAGGCAATCGCCACCGCGCGTTTGGCGCGTTGTTGTCCGATGATGTGTTTGTCGAGTTCCTCGACAATTTCGCGCGGCGTCATTTCGGTCATGGCGGGGTCTGCGGCTAAGGCGGGTGGTTGGTTCGATGGGTTCGAAGTGTGTTCGAAGTGAGCGTGAAATAATTTCGAAGTGATGATAACGGTTGCGGCGATTACGTCGACTTGCGTGCCGACTTGCTCGTCGACTTGCGCGCCGACTTGTTTGCCGATTGACTTGCCGATTGATTTTGTTCACCGCCGCCGCGCGGCAATGATTCGAGCGTCAGGTGGTCGTTGGTGTAAATGCAAATCCGCGCGGCGATGTGCAAACTTTGTTCGACAATCGCGCGCGCCGGGGTGTTGCCGGCATCGAGCAATGCCAGGGCTGCGGCTTTGGCGTAGTTGCCGCCGGAGCCGATGGCCATCACGCCGTTTTCCGGCTCGATGACATCGCCGTTGCCGGAGATAATCAATGATGAATCGCCGTCCGCCACCGCCAACAAGGCTTCCAATCGGCGCAACATTCGGTCGGTGCGCCAATCCTTCGCCATCTCGACGGCGGCGCGCACCAATTGCCCGTGATGCTTTTCCAATTTGCCTTCGAATCTTTCGAATAAAGTGAATGCATCGGCGGTGCCGCCGGCAAAGCCGGCCAATACGCGGTCGTGATACAGCCGCCGCACTTTGCGCGCATTGGCTTTCATCATCGTGTCGCCGAAGGACACTTGTCCGTCGCCGCCGATGACCACTTCATCAGCGTCGCGCACCGACAAAATTGTCGTGCCGCAAAATTGTTTCATTTATTTCACCAGTTTCAGATAAGGCTTGGCGCGTTTGCGCGGCGGCGATTGCGGCGGCTCGCCTTGTGCGGCGTGGTTGTGCGGCTGCTCGACGGCGCGCAATTTTGGCTGTGCGCGTTGCGGACGATTCGTTTGGTCGGTTGCTTGGTCGGTTGAGTGCGCGTTGGATGGTGCACTGTGTTGCGCATCAAGTTGCGCGTTGGGTTGTGCACCGTGTTGTTCACTTGATTGCGCATTCGGTTGCGCATCGTGTTGCCCCAACACTTCATCGCCGAGATGAAACACGATGCCGCGACCGTTTTCGCGGCAGTAAATCGCCGCAATCGCGTCCACCGGCACGCACACCTCAAACACCCGCCCGGAAAATCGCGCCGAGAACAACAGGCGTGAATCGCCGAGTTGCAGATGATGCACCGAACGCGGATGCAGATTTAAGGTGATGCGCCCGTCGCGCACATGTTCGCGCGGCACGACGACGCCGTCGCCGCGCGCATCGACCAACACCTGCGGCGTCAATTGGCTGTCGACGGCCCATTGATGAATCGCCCTGAGCAAATAGGGCTTCAATGAATCATAACCGGCCGATGAATTGGTTGACACCGGCGGATTCAGACGCGCCCGAGCGCGGCTTCGGCTTCGCTGAGCGTGGCTTCGAAAGACGGGCGGTTAAACATTCGCCGCGCATAACGGCGCAACGGCTCGGCTTGTTTGGGCAACTCGATGCCCAACGCCGACAGTCGCCATAACAGCGGCGTGAGGAAGGCGTCGACCAAACTGTATTCGACATCCATAAAATATTTGCGCCGCGCAAAATGCGGCGAAATCGCCAGCATGCCGTCGCGCAAGGTGCGCTTGAGTGCGGCCGGCGGTTTTAATTTGCCGGTGTGTTCGAGTTGGTTGACCGGCGTCAACCAATCGCGGATAAATCGCGAAATCGTCAGGCGCGCCTTGGCGCGGTTGACCGGGTCGACCGGCATCAGCGGCGGATGCGGAAATCTTTCGTCGAGATATTCGATAATCACGCGGATGTCGTACAGCGTCAAATCGCGGTCGATTAAGGTCGGCACTTCGCCGTACGGATTGGCTTCGCCGACGCGGCGCGGATTGTCGCGCGGGTTGGCGTATTCGATGTTGCCTTCGATGTCCTTTTCCAGCAACACGATGCGGCAACAATGGCTAAACACGCACGGCACGCCGCACAGCAACGTCAAGGACGGATGCCGCGCAATCAGCGGCTCGGAATAATCGGTCGAATCAAGAATCGCCATGGGGGGTTCGGGGGTGGGCGGTATGCGCAATATCGCGCCGTTTCCGCGTTAATCAAGCGAATCAAGCGTTGTTTAACGTGGGTTATGTATCGTCAACTTCGTTAAACTTGCGTCAATTCATCGAGTGTCGTTAAGCCAGGTGTCAGGCCACAGTGCAAAGTAACAGTGATTATAAAAAGTAACAGTAATTAACTGTTCGATGCATCCGCTTGCCGGTTAATAATGAGTCAATCGCGCGAGTCAATCGCAAGTCGATGGTCACTGTAACTACTTTTCAATATCGCGCCAATATTCCTGTTTGAGCATATACGCCAGCCCGGCAAACACCGCCAAAAACAGCATCACCCACAGCCCGTATCGGATGCGCACCAATTTTGCCGGTTCGCCGAGATACACCAAAAAGTTGGTCAGGTCGCGGGTGGCTTGTTCGTATTGTGCGGCATCGAGCAAGCCGTCGCCGATTTTTTCGAAGTGGTCGAGCGTTATCACTTCGTGGCCGTGTTCGTCAGTGTGCGTTTTAAACACCGCGCGTTGCAGCCCCTGCAGTTCATACATCGCATGCGGCATCGCGACATTTTCGAACACCAGATTATTCCAGCCGCTCGGCGAATTGTCATCGAGATAAAAGGCGTTGAAATAGTTGTACAACCATTGCGCGCCGCGCAATCTCGCGACCAGCGACAAATCCGGCGGGGCGACGCCAAACCATTCGGCCGCGGAATCCGGCGGCATCGTCGTCTGCATCGGTTCGCCGATTTTGTCGGCCGCAAACATCATATCGCGCTCGACCAATTCGGGCGGGATGTGCAAATCGCGCGCCATGCGGTTGTAGCGCATAAATTTTGCGCTGTGGCAGGACAGGCAATAGTTGACGAATAACTTCGCGCCGCGCTGCAATGATGGGATGTCTTTGAGTGACACTTCATAGGTTTTAAGCGCCATCTTCGAAGGCGTCTCGGCGGCGACGCTGTGCGCCGAGCCTACGACGCAGGCGCAGGCGACTGATGTGGTCAGTATACGAAGTGCGCGCAACTTGCAAAGGGTGCGAAGTGTACGAAGTGCGCGGAGATAAATGCGCGGCGTCATTGCCCAATCCTCGACGGCGGGGTGCGGTTGCCGATTTTGCTGTACCACGGCATCAGCAGGAAATAGGCGAAATACAACACGGTGAACAGTTGCGATAAAGCGGTCAGTTGCGGCGTCGGCGGGCGCGTGCCGAGATAGCCGAGTGCGACAAATGACAGCGCAAAGATGCCCAAGGCGATTTTAAACAGCCAGCCTTTGTGGCGAATCGAGGAGACGCGGCTGCGGTCGAGCCACGGCAGAAAAAACAGCACGATTAACGCCGCAAACATCGCCAATACGCCCCACACTTGGGTGCCGGCGAAACTCGGCACGGCGCGCAGAATCGCGTAATACGGCGTGAAATACCAGACCGGGGCGATGTGTTCGGGGGTTTTGAGCGGGTTGGCCGGCTCGAAATTGGGTTGCTCGAGGAAATAACCGCCCATCTCCGGCAGGAAAAACACCACGGCAAAAAACAACGCCAAAAACACGATTGCACCGAAGGTGTCTTTGACCGTGTAATACGGATGAAACGGGATGCCGTCGGCCGGGGCGGTTGCGCTCCATTTGTTGCCTTTTGGCCCGTGCTTTATCTCGATGCCTTCGGGGTTGTTCGAGCCGACTTTATGCAGCGAGACAATGTGCAAAAACACCAAGCCGACCAGCAAAAACGGCACCAGATAATGCAGGGCGTAAAAGCGGTTTAAGGTGATGTCGGAGATGACGTAATCGCCGCGAATCCATTCGGCCAGCGGCGTGCCAATCCAGGGAATCGCATCGAATAAATTGACGATGACCTGCGCGCCCCAATACGACATTTGCCCCCACGGCAACAGATAGCCGAAAAACGCGGTCGCCATCATCGCCAGATAAATAATCATGCCAAACACCCACAACAATTCGCGCGGGTTGCGATACGAGCCGTACATCATCGCGCGAAACATATGCAGATAGATGACGATGAAAAAGAACGAGGCGCCGGTCGAATGCATATAACGCACAAACCAGCCGCCATAAACATCGCGCATGATGTATTCGACTGAGGCGAAGGCGGAATTCGCGTCGGGTTTGTAGTTCATCGCCAACAATATGCCGGTGACAATCTGCAACACCAGCATGATAATCGCCAAACTGCCGAAGTAATACCAGAAGTTAAAATTCTTCGGCGCGAAGTATTCGGTTAAATGCTCGCGCACCACCTTGCGCGCCGGGAAACGGGCGTCAATCCAATCGAGCAGTTTCATTATGCCGCCCCCTCGTCTTCGCCGATTAAGATGACGCTGTCGGACAGATAGCGATGCGGCGGCACAACCAAGTTGGTCGGCGCCGGCACATTGCGATAAACCCGCCCGGCCAAATCAAACCGCGAACCGTGGCAGGCGCATAAAAACGCGCCGTCCGGGTCGGCCGTGAGTTGCGGGCGGAATTTCGGCGAGCAGCCCAAATGCGTGCAAATCCCAACCAACACCAACACCTCGCGCTTAATCGAACGGTATTCGTTTTTGGCGTAGGTGGGTTGTTGCGGGCTGTCGGAATGCGGGTCGGCGAGTGAATCGTCGAGCGTCGGCAAAAACGCCAACGCCTCCGGCGAGCGCCCGATAATCCACACCGGTTTGCCGCGCCATTCGACGGTGAGTTGTTGCCCCGGGCCGATGCCGCTGATATCGACCGCCACCGGCGCGCCGGCTGCGCGCGCCTTTTCGCTCGGCGCCATGCTGCCGACAAACGGCGTCATCATCGCGCCGGTGCCGACCAAGCCCATGCCGCCGGTCGCGGCGGTTAACAGGCGGCGGCGCTTGTTGTCCACGCGGTTGTCGTTGTCGCTCATAACCTCAAACCTCTGTTCGATTGTGTCTGTTGTGTCTGTGTTGATGGGTAATGTCGATTGACTTTGTTCGATTGATGTTGACTGTCGTTTGGCGATGTCGCTTGACCGGTCGCGGCTTGCCGTAATAAGCGCGGCAGTATAGCAAAAAATCGACGCAATTAACCGCGCGGTGATGTGCGCATGGTGGATTCGATAATGAATTCGTTTATGCCTCAGGGTGAAACGGTTTGCCGATGCAAGCCGGGGCGTTGCGTTTGATTTTGTTGGGGTCGCGCGAGATGAACACCAGCACCGCAATCGTCGCCAGATACGGCAACATCGACATCACTTGCGACGGCACGCCGACGCCGAGCGCTTGGGCATGCAGTTGGAGGATGGTGATGCCGCCGAATAAATAGGCGCCGGCCAACACCCGCCACGCGCGCCAAGTGGCGAACACCACCAACGCCAATGCAATCCAACCGCGTCCGGCGCTCATATTCTCGACCCACAACGGCGCATAAGCGAGCGATAAATAGGCGCCGGCCAGCCCCGACATCGCCCCGCCAAACAAAATCGCCAGCAGCCGAATGCGCAACACCGCATAGCCCATCGCATGCGCGGCGTGATGTGAATCGCCGACCGCGCGCACAATCAAGCCGGCGCGGCTGTGCGCCAAAAACCAATACACCGCGGCCGTCAACGCCACCGAGCCATACACCAATGCATCGTGGCGAAACAATAACGCGCCGATGAACGGCAGGTCGGACAGATACGGCAGCGGCAATTTGGGCAGCCCGTCGTAGGCGACGCCGACCAAATCGCGCCCCAACAACGCGCTTGCGCCGATGCCAAAAATCGTCAACGCCAATCCGGTGGCGACTTGGCTGGCTTGAAAGCCGAGCACCAACAGCGCAAACACCAACGACAAGGCGGCCCCGCCAAAAGCGCCGGCGGCGATGGCCAATGCGCTGTTGCCGCTCCAATGCACGACCGCAAAGCCGCACACCGCGCCGAGTAAAATCATGCCTTCGACGCCCAAATTGAGCACGCCGGATTTTTCGGTCACCAATTCGCCCAAGGCCGCGTACAACAACGGCGTGGCTGCGGTGATGATGGTCAACATTGCCGGCAACAGGATGTCCATTTAACCCTCCGCAGTGCGCGGTGCGACGCGGCGCAAGCGATAGTGAATCAACACATCGCAGGCCAGCAGGAAAAACAACAGCATTCCTTGAAACACGCCGGTGACGGCCAGCGGCAGGTTAAGCGTAATTTGCGCGCTTTCGCCGCCGAGATACGACAACGCCAACAGCAGCCCGGCAAACAACACGCCGAGCGGATGCAGCCGCCCGACGAAGGCGACGATGATGGCGGTGAAGCCGTAGCCGGGCGAGATGTTGGGCAGCAATTGCCCAATCGGCCCGGCGACTTCGACGATGCCGGCCAAGCCGGCGGCGGCGCCGGCCAATGCAAAGCAAAACCACACCGCGCGTTTTTCGCTAAAGCCGGCGTGGCGCGCGGCGGCTGCGGCTTGCCCGACGACCTTCATCTGAAAGCCGATAATTGTGCGCGCCAACAACGCCCAGGCCGCCGCGACCAAGCCGAGCGCAAACACCGCGCCGAGATGCAGGCGCAAGCCGGGCAACAGCGTCGGCACTTTTGCCGAGTCGGCGAACAGGCGCGATTCGGGGAAGTTGAAGCCGTCCGGGTCGCGCCACGGGCCATGCACCAATAAACTCAACAACAAGCCGGCGACATAGGTGAGCATTAAACTGGTCAGGATTTCATTGGCGTTGAATTGGGTTTTGAGCCACGCCGGAATCGCGCCCCAGGCGACGCCGCCGGCGATGCCGCCGAGCAACACCAACGGCAACACCCACGCGGCATCGATGCGATACAACGCCAAGGCAATCCCGCCGCCGCACACCGCGCCCAAAATTAATTGCCCTTCGGCGCCGATGTTCCACACCCCGGCGCGAAATCCAACCGATAAAGCGACGCCGATAAGCACCAACGGCGTCGCCTTGACGCCGAGTTCGGACCAGCCATAAGGCGAGGTCAACGGCTCGATAAAAAACGCATGCAAGGCGCGCCCCGGATGCACGCCGAGCAGGGAAAACAGCAACGCCCCGGCCAGCAAGGTAACGCCGAGCGCAAGCAACGGCGAACAAAACACCATCACGCGCGACGGCGCGGCGCGGCGCGCCAGTGTCCATGGCATCCGCCAATGCGGGCGGCTTAGGCGCATGGGTCGGCGCCGGCCATTAATAAACCGATTTGTTCGGTGGTGATGGTGTCGGTCGGATGCAACGGCGACAGTCGTCCGGCGCAAATCGCGGCAATGCGGTCGCTGAGTTTCATCAGTTCATCCAAATCCTGCGAGATGACGACCACGCCGGCGCCTTGTTCGGCCAATGCGCGCAAGGCGCGATGCACAATTTGCGCGGCGCCGGCATCGACGCCCCAAGTCGGTTGGGCGACGATTAACACTTGCGGCGATTGGCATATCTCGCGCCCGACGATGAATTTTTGCAAATTGCCGCCGGATAAACTCGAGGCGCGCGCATCGACGCCGCCGGCTTTGACGCCGAATCGCGCGATGATGTCGGCGGCAAACCGCCGGCAGCGGCGCGCGCGAATCCAGCCGCGTACGCCCAAGCGAAGCCGCACAAACGAGGTCAACATTGCGTTGTCGCACAAATTCATTTCGCCGACGGCGGCGTGTCCGAGTCGTTGCGCCGGTATCGTCGCCAGCCCAAGTTTGCGGCGCGGATTGGGCGACAACGCCGCGCAAGCGACGCCGCCGATGCGAATTGCATCGTTGTCGGCGTGCGTGGTTTCGCCGCTTAAGGCGGCGAGCAATTCATCCTGCCCGTTGCCGGCGACGCCGGCGATGCCGATGATTTCGCCGGCGCGCACATTGAAATCGATGTTCTTTAACGCAACCTCAAACGGCGAGTTCGGCGCGCGGGTTAATTGCGCAACCTCGAAGGCGATGGTGGCGACGCCGTCGTCGGCGTTGGCGGCGCGCAACATCGGCTCGGCGAGTTCGGCGCCAATCATTTTGGCGGCGAGCGAAGACGCGCTTTCATCGGCGACCTCGACCGAATCCACCACCCGCCCGCCGCGCAAAATCGTCGCGCGCCGACACAACGCCTTAATCTCATCGAGTTTGTGGCTGATGTATAAAATCGCCAGCCCTTCATCAGCCAATTGACGCAAGGTGGCAAACAGCCGCGTCACTTCCTGCGGCGTCAGCACCGAAGTCGGTTCGTCCATTATCAGCAGTTTCGGTTTTTGCAACAGGCAGCGAATAATTTCCACCCGCTGCCGTTCGCCCACCGACAGCGTATAAATGTGGCGGTCGGCATCCAACACCAAGCCGTATTGCGCCGAGAGTTCGCCGATGCGCGCGCGCAGTTGGTCGTGGTTGGTCGCGCGCGGCAATCCCAAGGCGATGTTTTCCAATACGCTGAGCGAATCGAACAGCGAGAAATGTTGAAACACCAACGCGATGCCAATCGCGCGCGCGCGCGCCGGGTCGCGAATCGACACTTTGGTTCCGCGCCATCGAATCTCGCCGCCATCGGGGCGCAATACGCCGTAAATCATCTGCACCAAAGTCGATTTGCCGGCGCCGTTCTCGCCAAGCAAGGCGTGAATTTCGCCACTGCGAATGCACAAATCGACATCGCAATTGGCCAGCACGCCCGGAAACGATTTGCGCATCGCCGACAAGGCAAGCAACGGAGCGGGTTCGGGCATCGAAAGTTGGTGGTTGTTGGTTGTGTGAAATAAGAATGAACGCGCGCATTTTACCGCAATGGCGTGGGTTTCGTTTTATGGTTGATGTAGAGGTGAAAGTGAGAGTGAGAGTGAGAGTGAATGTTGATGTCACTGTCACTGTTAATGCAGACACAGTCGTCACCGTCGTCACTGTCATCGCCACCGCAAACATCAACTGTCGCCATCGTCATTATCATCGTCATCACCGACATCGTCGTCACCGCCGCAACCTTAACCGCCAACGCCACCTCCCCACGGCAACGAGTACAATGCGCGACATGCAAACCGCATTGCCCGATGAATTGCTTTGCTCGCCGCACGGTCGATTGGCGCAGACGATTTTGCGCAATTGTGTGCATTGCGGGTTTTGTAATGCGACTTGCCCGACGCATGAATTGTTGGGCAATGAATTGGACGGGCCGCGCGGGCGGATTTATCAAATCAAACAATTGCTCGAAGGCGGTGCGCCGAGCCGCGCGATGCGACGGCATTTGGATAGATGTTTGTCATGCCGCAGTTGCGAGACGACTTGTCCTTCGGGGGTGCAATATCATTCCTTGTTGGAGATTGGGCAACGCACGTTGGATGCGCAACTGCCGCGTACGCGCATCGACCGCATGCGGCGCGCGTTGATTGTGCATGCGGTATCCGATGCGCGACGGTTTGCGCGGTTGCTGAAATTGGCGCGCGTGGTGCGCAACTGGTTGCCGAAGCGGTGGGTCGCGCGATTCGCCATTCCATCGCATCGACCGTTGCCTCGACCGTCGACGTACGCCGAACAATCCGCGCCGGCGCCAATGATGCGCACGATGCTCGGCTTGAGCGGTTGCGTGCAACCTGCGCTTGCGCCGCACACCAATTTTGCCGCGCGCACGGTATTGGCGCGGCTCGGCATTCGCTTGGTCGAAACCGAAAATGCATGTTGCGGCGGCGTCGCTTGGCATACGCGCGGCGTCGATGCCGGACGACATGCGGCGCGCGGCTTGATTGACCGGTGGCATGCGCAATTGAACGAGGTCGAGGCGATTGTCATCACCGCCAGCGGCTGTGCGTTGACGATTAAGGAATACCCGAAGTTGTTTGCCGACGACCGCGAATATTTGCCCAAGGCAAAACGCATCGCCGAACGCGTCATCGACATCGCCGAATTGTTGCGCGATGAATTGCCGCCGGAATATCGACCGTCGCAGTTGTCGCAGTTGTCGAATTCATCCAATTCATCGAACGTCTCGAACGCATCGAACCAATCGAATCAACCGCGTCGAGTTGCATTTCATCCGCCGTGCACTTTGCAGCACGGTTTGCGCGCCGGTGGAATCATCGAATCGTTGTTGACGCGCGTCGGCTATTCGGTGTGCGCATTGCGCGATTCGCATCTGTGTTGCGGTTCGGCTGGGACCTATTCATTATTACAGCCGCGCATCGCCGCGCGGTTGCGCGACAATAAATGGGCGGCGATTCGCGATGCGCGCGCCGATGTGGTGTGCACCGCCAATGTCGGTTGTCAAACGCATCTGCAAACCGCAACCGATGCGCCGGTGTTGCATTGGATTGAGTTGTTGTTGTAACTTGGCGACGATGAACGACAAGCCTCCCAAAACCCCCGACAACGCGCCGCATTATTTGCGCCATGCGTTTTTTTGCGTCAACCAACGCAAAGACGGGCGACGATGTTGCGCCGATTTTGCCGCGCAGGATTGCCGCGATTACGCCAAGCGTCGACTCAAAGCCGCCGCGTTTCACGGTCGCGGCAAGGTGCGGGTTAATCAAAGCGGTTGTTTGGACCGTTGCGAACAAGGCCCGGTGTTGGTGATTTATCCGGAGGCGGTTTGGTATACCTATGTCGACCGCCGTGACATCGACGAAATCATCGAGCGACATTTATTGGGCGGCGAGATTGTCGAGCGGTTGCGCATTTAACGCCGCTTGGGCGGTTGCAATTGCACGCGCGCGGCAATTATAATCGCGCGCGTCATGCCGATATGGCACAGGTGTACGTTGCCGTGTACAACTTAATTAAGCGTTCGACGGCAACGCCATTTTAAAAAACCGCACAAAATTATTCACTGTACGCTTCGCAGTTACACTTCGCATTATTGTGCGCATTATTTTTATTCTCACTTTATTATTCATTCCCACTCACCCGTTTTTTTTGCCGCAGGAGTTCTCGATGTCGTTGCTTGCCTTAATACCGATGTTGTTGGGCGCGTTGGGGTTGTGCGTTGCCTTGGCGATTTATCGAATGGTGTTGTCGCGCCCGGCCGGCGACGACAAAGTGGTTGCCATCGCCGAACAAATTCACCGCGGTGCGATGGTGTTTATGCGCACCGAATACACCTATTTGGCGGTGTTTGTGGCCGTGGTCGCCGGGTTGATTGGCTGGTCGGCGTTGGGTGTGCATGTCATGTTCTCGTTTTTGGTTGGCGCGGCTTGTTCGGCGTTCGCCGGCTACACCGGCATGTATTCGGCCACCCGCGCCAATGTGCGCACGACCACCGCAGCCAAACAACAAGGCGCGTCGGCGGCGTTGACCGTGGCGTTTTTTGGCGGGTCGATTATGGGCTTGTGCGTTGCGGCGATGGGGCTGCTCGGCATCGGCTTGTTGTATTTGTTGTACGGCGGCGATGCGCACACCGCGCATGTGATTCACGGCTTTGGCATGGGCGCGTCTTCGGTGGCGTTGTTCTCGCGCGTCGGCGGCGGCATCTTCACCAAAAGCGCGGATGTCGGCGCGGATTTGGTCGGCAAGATTGAAGCCGGCATCCCCGAAGACGACCCGCGCAATCCCGGCGTCATCGCCGACAACGTCGGCGACAACGTCGGCGACATCGCCGGCATGGGCTCGGATATTTTCGAATCCTATTGCGGCGCGATGATTGCATCGATAGCCATCGCCGCAACGCTTTCGCCGGCCGTGCTGGCGACCCTTGCATCCGGCGGCGGCGCGCAAAACGCGTTGATGTTTTTGCCGCTGGCGTTGGCCTCGCTCGGCATAGTCGCTTCGCTCGGCGGCATTTTGCTGGTGCGTTTGAACACCGCCAAATCGCCCGAACTCGCCCTGCGCATCGGCACCATTAGCGCGCCGATAATGTTTGTCATCGCCGCGTTTGGTTTGATGATGTGGATGGGCATCAGCGTCAATGTTTGGGGTGCGGTGGTGGTCGGCGCGGCCGGCGGCATCGGCATCGGCTTGGTCACCGAGTATTACACCGGCGGCAAACCGGTGCGCGACATCGCCAAAAGCGGCGAAACCGGCCCGGCCACGGTGATGATTAGCGGGCTGGCGGTCGGCATGGAATCGGTGGTCGTGCCGCTGTTGATTATCAGCGCGATTATTTTAAGCGCAAGCGCGCTAACAGGTTTATACGGCGTCGGCATCGCCGCGGTCGGCATGCTGGCCACGGTCGGCATCACGATGGCCATCGATGCCTATGGCCCGGTCGCCGACAACGCCGGCGGGCTTGCCGAGATGGCCGGCTACGGCGATGAAGTGCGCGAAATCACCGATTCGCTCGATGAACTCGGCAACACCACCGCGGCCATCGGCAAAGGTTTCGCCATCGGCGCGGCGGCGTTGGCGGCGTTGGCGATTATCTCGGCGTTCATCGAAACCGTCGCGCAACTCAACCCCGGCTTCACCTTGCGCGTCAACGACCCCAAAGTGCTGGCCGGCATTTTCATCGGCGGCATCTTTCCATTTTTAGTGTCGAGCATCACAATGAAAGCGGTCGGCAGCGCGGCGTTCGATATGATTTTTGAAATCCGCCGCCAATTCCGCGAAACCCCCGGCTTGATGGAAGGCACGGCCGAACCGGATTCGGAACGATGCGTAGACATCGCCACCCAAGCCGCACTCAAACGAATGATTTTGCCCGGCGTATTGGCGGTGGCGGCGCCGGCCGTCGTCGGCTTCGCCCTCGGCGCCACCGCTCTCGGCGGCATGCTGACCGGCGCCCTGCTCGGCTGCGTGTTGATGGCGCTGACCATGGCCAACGCCGGCGGCGCCTGGGACAACGCCAAAAAATTCATCGAAAAAGGCAACCTTGGCGGCAAAGGCTCGGATGTGCACGCCGCGGCCGTAGTCGGCGACACGGTCGGCGACCCGTTTAAGGACACCTCGGGGCCGTCGATGAACATTTTGATTAATGTGATGGCGATAGTCAGTTTGGTGATTGCGCCGTTGTTGGGGGTGTAGGCGGCGTTGCGCCGGCGCGTGTTATAGTCGGCGATGCAATCGACCTGTATCAGCCGGAGAATCGACATGCGTAAAATCACCAAAAAATACCGTTCCGCCGAGGATTTTTTCCGCAACGCCACCAGCGAAGAGCGTCAAGCCGTTTTCAAAAAAGTCATCGACGGCGCCGTCAAGATGCAACTCGAAACGATGCGCAAAGCCGATGAGATTTTGGCGAAACGCAAGGCAAAATCGGCGGCGGGCGAGTGAGTGCGCAAGGGCAAGGTATTGGAGTTATTGTTTTGACGCCATTTAACCGTTGCTTGATTTGTTTGCGGGCAATGGGTATCATATTTAATAAACTCATTGGAGTGAGTAAATGCTGTCCGCTAGTGAAGCCAAGAAATGTATTTTTGAGTACACGCAACACATCGATTTTGAATTGACGATTAGCCGTCATGCAAAACGACGCATGTGGCAACGAGGAATTAACGAAACCGATGTGCTGTATGTTCTTGAGCACGGTTACATTGAAACTGTCGATTCGTCGGATTCTCAAGAGACCTTGTGCAAGTGCATGATTTGCGGATACACGCCTCGATCAGGCAGCCGCAAGGTTTGTTTGGTGGCGGTTGTCGGCGAAAGTAAACCGAGTGTTCAATTGATTACTGCAATGTGGGAAGACCTGCCATGAGTGCAAAAAAATCCAATCGACAACAACCCCGCGTCATTAAATATCACTACACCGAAAGCGGCTTGTCGAATGTATACATTCGTTGCCGCACGATGATTGACGACGCCGGACGGGAAGCCGTTGTTGTGCGCATCAATCGGGTGCATAAATTGATTGCCGAACATCTCGTGCATACCGCCGGCGCACTTGGCGGGGATGAGATTGAATTTTTGCGTTGCCTGATGGGGTTAACGCAAGAGCAACTTGGCGAACAGATTCATTGCACGCATCAAACCATCGCGCGTTGGGAGTCCGGGCAAAGCGCGATTGACGGGTCGGCCGATGCGTTGATTCGGTTGTTGGCGATTGCCAAGTTAAAGTTGCGCGCGGCGACGCCGGCGCAAATCAGTCAAAAATGTGCGCCGTGCGACCAACCGAAGCCGGCGTTGCATATTCCATTGCTCGACAAAAAAGACAAGCCGCAGACGGATTTGCGCGCGCCATAATTGGCGCAATCAACCGCGCACCGCTTTCACCTCAGCGCTATTCCCCGGGCTTAAAGTCGAAAATTTTATGCAGATTTAACTCGACAATTAACTCATCCGCCGCCTGCTGACCGTGTTCGCGGGTAACTTCGTCGAGGATGAGTTTTGCCGAATGGCGATTGTAGGCGCCGCCGAAATCGGCTTGTACTTGCAGCAATTCGCGCGCGCGGGTCAGGGTCACAGGTCGAAGTCCGGGAGTTTTTTGGCGACGGCGATGTTTTTTAATTGCGCGTAATCCGGCAAGCCGTTGCGGTATGGCGGATAGGCTTCGCCGCGCATCAGCGGGGCGAGATATTCGCGGCAGCGTTGGGTGATGCCGAAGCCGTCTCGGCTGATGAAATTTTTCGGCATTTTCTTTTCGACATTGGCGACGCGATGCAGTTTTGCCGCGCCGATTTTCCAGCGATACGGATGATTGGATACGCGCACAATCGCCGGCATCAACGCATCGCCGCCGCCGACCGCAAACTCCACGGCCGCCTTGCCGACCGCATAGGCTTGGTCGCTGTCGGTGCGCGAGGCGATGTGCCGCGCCGAACGCTGCAGATAATCGGCGACCGCCCAATGATGTTTGTATTTCAATTCGCGCTGGATTAACGCCGCAATCACCGGCGCAACGCCGCCGAGTTGGGCGTGACCGAATGCATCGACCCGCCCTTGCTCGGAGAGGAATTTGCCGCTCGGGTCGCGCAGCCCTTCGGAGACGACCACCGATGCATAACCGTATTTGGCGACGGTGTTTTTCACCCGGGCGATGAACGCCTCGCGGTCGAACGGCACTTCGGGAAACAACACGATGACCGGCAGATGCAAACGTTCATCGGATGCCATTGCCCCGGCCGCCGCAATCCAGCCGGCGTGTCGCCCCATCACTTCCAACACAAACACTTTGGTCGAGGTTTTGGCCATCGAGGCGACGTCCATGCCGGCTTCGCGCGTCGATACGGCGATGTATTTGGCGACCGAGCCGAAGCCCGGGCAGGTGTCGGTCGCGACCAAATCGTTGTCGACGGTTTTGGGGATGTGAATCGAGCGCAGCGGATAGCGCAGTTGTTTTGCCAGTTGCGCGATTTTTAGGCAGGTGTCGGCCGAATCGCCGCCGCCGTTGTAGAAAAAATAGCCGATGTTATGCGCCGAAAACACCTCGACCAACCTTTCATATTCGCGGCGATTTTCGCGCAAACTCGGCAGTTTATAGCGGCATGAACCGAAGGCGCCGGCCGGCGTGTGGCGCAATTTGCGCAGCGTCGCGGCGGTTTCGCGCGAGGTGTCGATTAACTCTTCGGTCAATGCGCCGAGTATGCCGTTGCGTCCGGCATAGACTTTGCCGATGTGCGCCTTGTGGCGACGCGCGCCGTCCAACACGCCAACCGCGCTTGCGTTGATGACCGCGGTCACCCCGCCGGATTGCGCGTAAAAGGCGTTTTTGCGATTGCGCATGATTAACTTCGCGCGTTATGCGGTCGCGCGACGCCGCGCAATAATCGACCGTGCGCAAAAAACATCAGCGCCGACGCCGACGCAATTTGCACCGCGCGCGCAAATGCGTTACGCTTATGCGCCGCCGAATGCACGGCTACGTAGCTCAGCCGGTTAGAGCGCATCACTCATAATGATGAGGTCCCCTGTTCAATTCAGGGCGTAGCCACCATTTCCCCGCGCGCATCATTTTTATCGCACTCGTTCGCATCGCAAATCGTTTCGACCAGTCGTTTGGATTAACGCGCATCGATTAACGCACAACGCGCGTCAAGGCGTTGTCCAAGGCGACCATCATTTCGTCGATGTCGTCGGGTTGGCAAACCAACGCCGGGCTGATGCATAAGGTGTTGTTGTATTGCGGGAAACTGCGGTTGGTGCGGCCAATCATCACGCCTTGTTTCAGGCAATCGTTGACCACGCCGACGGTCGCCGCTTCAGCCAGCGGTGCGCGGCTGTCGCGGTCGGCGACCAATTCCGCGCCGACAAACAGCCCCTTGCCGCGCACATCGCCAACCACTTCGTGCTTGTCCTTCATCTCGAGCAGTTTGTCCATTAAATACGCGCCGACAGTGGCGGCGTTGTCGACCAACTTCTCGGTTTCGATGATGTTCAGGTTTGCCAAGGCCGCGGCCGGGCCGGCGGTGCAACCGCCGAAGGTGCTGACATCGCGAAAATAATGCATCGGGTCGGACGGCTCGGCGAGAAATTCGCTGAACAACTCCTCGGTCGTGGCGGTCACCGAAATCGCCGCATAGCCGCTGGCGATGCCTTTTGCCATCGTGACGATGTCGGGCTGGGCGCCGAAATGTTGATGACCAAACCACTTGCCGGTGCGCCCCAAGCCGCACACGACTTCATCGATGTGCAACAACACGCCGTACTTCGCGCAAATTTCGCCGATGGTTTCAAAATAACCGGGCGGCGGCACAATCACGCCGCCGCCGGCCGTAATCGGCTCGAGCACCACCGCCCCGACCGTATCCGGCCCTTCGCGCAGGATGACGGTCTCCAATTCGCGCGCGGCTTGCACGCCAAAATCCGGGTCGTCGCCGTTGGGCGAACGATAGGCGAGGCAATGCGGCATCTCGACAAAGCCGGGCGTGAACGGTCCGTATTGTTCGCGGCGTTGCGCTTGCCCGGTCGAACTTAATGCGGTGATGGTGGTGCCGTGATAATCGCGTTCGCGAAACACGATTTTGTTTTTTTGCCCGTCGTATTTAAGCGCGGCCAATTGGCGCACAAGTTTATACGCCTTCTCATTGGCTTCCGAACCGGAGTTGGAATAATACACGCGCGTTAAGCCGGGCAATTTGGTCGCGAGTTTTTCGGCAAACTGCGCCGCCGGAATCGTCCCGGCGGTGCCGGCGAAATAACACATCGTCGCCAATTGTTCGCGCACCGCATCGGCGATTTCCGCGCGTCCATAGCCGACATTGACCGTCCACAACCCGCCGGAGGTGCAATCCAAATAGGTCTTGCCGTTGATGTCGTGCACGCGCAAACCTTGCCCGCCGACAATCATCAACGGGTCTGCGCCGGGTGATGTTTGATGCTGGCTTAGGTGATGCCAGATGTGTTTGCGGTCGTGGTCGACGATGCGTTTGCCGTCGAGTTTGTCGATATCGATGTCAATGGCTTTGTTCATCACAATGTCTCCGCGCATGTTGCGGGTTAAGGTTGGTCGTTAATTTTAAGTTTAGGTTAAAAGTTTAATCGCAAGTTTAATTTTAATTTAACTTATGTCTAACCTATTAACTGTACTATTAACTTAACCTTGCTTTAACATTAATTTTAACGTTGCGAAAATAACGCCGCGAAAGTAACACTGCAAAAATCGCCGCGCAATTATACGCAATCGCGCGCCAATTCCGCCAACCCGCGCTTGCGGTTACAATGCGCCGATGGACACCACGCATATTTTTGACCGGCTCAACGACGCCCAACGCCAAGCGGTCGGCACGGCGCATGCGGCGGTGTTGGTGTTGGCCGGCGCCGGCAGCGGCAAAACCCGCGTGCTGACTCATCGGGTGGCGTATTTGGTGCAGGCGTGCGGCGTGTCGCCGCAGTCGATTTTGGCGGTCACCTTCACCAACAAGGCGTCGCGCGAAATGCGCGCGCGCATCGAAAAACTGCTCGGTGCGCCGTTGCGTCAGGCGTGGATGGGCACGTTTCATTCGTTGTGTCATCGAATGCTGCGCCTGCATTTTGAAGCCGCCAACCTGCCGCGCAATTTTGAGATTTTGGATTCGGCCGATCAATTGCGCCAAATTCGCCGCATCATGCGCGAGTTGGAATTGGACGAAGCGCATTGGCCGCCCAAACAAGCGCAATGGCTTATCAACTCGCACAAGGAAGAGGCGCGCCGCGCCGGCAAACTGCCGCCCGGCGACGATATGCAACAGCAAACCATGCGGCGCATTTATCAAGCCTACGAAGCCGCGTGCCAACGGCTCGGCTTGGTCGATTTTGCCGAGTTGTTGTTGCGCGCCTATGAATTGTTGCGCGACAACGAACCCATTCGCGCGCATTATCAAAAACGTTTCGCCTGCGTCTTGGTCGATGAATTTCAAGACACCAATGCGCTGCAATATCGTTGGCTGCGGCTGTTGGCTGATGCGCATAAAAACCTGTTCGCGGTCGGCGACGACGACCAATCGATTTACGGCTGGCGCGGTGCGCGCATCGAAAACCTGCGCCACTTCGAAAAGGATTTTGCCGATGCGCAATTGTTGCGACTCGAACAAAACTATCGCTCGACCGCCAACATCTTAAACGCCGCCAACGCGGTCATCGCCAACAATCCGCAACGCTTTGGCAAGACGTTGTGGACCGACGGCGCAAAAGGCGAACCGGTCGGTTTATACGCGGCGCGCGACGGGCTGGATGAAGCGCGATTTGTGATTGCGCAAATCCAATCCTGGGTCGAGCAGCCCGGACGCCGTCGCGACGGCGTCGCCGTGTTGTATCGCTCGAATGCGCAATCGCGCGTGTTCGAACAGGAATTGCTCAACGCCGGCATGCCGTATCGGGTATACGGCGGCTTGCGGTTTTTTGAACGCGCCGAAATTAAGGATGCGCTGGCCTATTTGCGATTGTTGGTCAACCGCGATTCCGACCCCGGCTTCGAACGCGCGGTCAACTTCCCGCCGCGCGGCATCGGCGCAAAAACGCTCGAGCAATTGCGCGCATGCGCCGCCGCCAACGGCGTATCATTGTGGCGCGCCTCCGAACAATTGCATGAACATCTTGCGCCGCGCGCGGCCAATGCGCTGGATGAATTTCGCCGATTAATCGATGCGCTTTCGCGCGCGCGTGGCGACATCGAATTGGCGGCGTTGGTCGAGCGGATGTTGGAGTCCAGCGGGTTGTTGGCGCATTATCGAAATGAACGCGGCGAACGCGCCGAATCGCGCGTCGAAAATCTCGAGGAGTTAATCAACGCCGCGCGCAATTTTGCGCCCGATGAATCGGATGCCGACGCCGACGATGCACTCGGCGCGTTTTTGGCAAACGCCGCCCTCGAAGCCGGCGAAGCGCAAGCGGCCGAATGGGAGGATTGCGTGCAATTAATGACTTTGCATTCGGCCAAAGGTTTGGAGTTTCCGCTGGTGTTTTTATGCGGCATGGAGGAGGGCTTGTTTCCGCATCAACGTTCGCTCGAGGAAGCCGGACGATTGGAGGAGGAACGCCGCCTGTGCTATGTCGGCATGACGCGCGCGATGCAGCGGTTGATTGTCAGCCACGCCGAAGTGCGGCGGTTGTACAACCGCGAACATTACGCCAGCCCGTCGCGATTTTTGGATGAAATCCCCGAACAATATCTGCATGAATTGCGCCCAACCAAACTCGGCGGCGCGCAACCGATGCATCGTCGTGCGCGCACGGTTGGCGGTGCGGTTTCCGCCGGCGGCAAGGGCAAGGGCGACGCCGAAGTCGATGTATTGTCGCCGGGGTTGCAGGTGCGCCATAAAAAATTCGGCGAAGGCATGGTGGTTAATTTGGAGGGACAAGGCGAACACGCGCGCATTCAAATCAACTTCACCGACGCCGGCACCAAATGGCTGGTGCGCGCTTATGCCGATTTAGAGGTGGTGTAGCGGGTTGCGTTGGGGGGTTTAATTGTCGGTATACTTTGGTTGGTTTACTTTGTTTGTATTGGCATTTGTACTTGCACTTTTATTTACACTTACCTTTACTTTTTTATTTTTTTAATTTTGTTTTTATTTTTATATTGTTACTTTTTAATCACCGCATCGACATCGACATCGATATTAATATTAACTGCGACTTCGACTTCGACATCAATATCGACTTCGAAATCAAAATCGACATCAACATCGCACCCAATTGACCACCATGCGAACCATTGCCATCGTTGAAGACGACGCCGACCAGCGCGACAATTACGTGCATGCGCTCGAATCGCAAGGTTATGCGATTCAGCAATACGGCAATCGTCGCGATGCGCTCGACGGGTTTGAACGGCAGCCGCCGGATTTGGCGATTTTGGACATCATGCTCGGCGATGAATTGGACGGCGGGTTTGATTTATGCCGCGATTTGCGCCGCCGCAATCCGCACATGCCGATTATTTTTTTAACCGCGCGCGACAGCGACATCGACCGCGTTTCCGGGTTGCGCTTGGACGCTTGGGATTACATCACCAAGCCGGTCAATTTGGAATTTTTGGCGGTGCGCGTTGCATCGTTGTTTCGCATCGCCGCGCGTTTGCAAACCGACTCCGAACAACCGTCGGTGCTGATGCTCGGCGAGTTGGAATTGGATGAAAACACCATGTCGGTCAGTTGGCAAGGGCGCGATTTAAGTTTTACGTTGACCGAGTTTTGGCTGATTGAATCGCTCGCGCGTCAACCGGGCCATGTCAAAACTTATGACGCCTTGATGCAAATCACCCGCCAACACGCGGTCGAAAAAAACACCATTAACGGTTATGTGCGGCGAATTCGCAAAAAGTTTAAGGAAACCGACCGCGACTTTGCGATGATTGAAACGGTGTTCGGCGTCGGCTATCGCTGGAAGCCGGATTGAGTCATTAATAGAATCATGCCGTGATTTTGCGCGCATCCAAAACCGACGCCCGACGACGACGCACCATCAGCATCCAAGCCAAATTAATTTGGCTGGTGCTGGCGTTGTTAATTATCCCGTGGATGGGCTATTACTATGTGCAGGAGATGCGCAACTTTTTGGTGCAAGGCCAACAAGATGCGTTGCTGTTGACCGCCAACGGCATCGCCACCTTGCTCAACGGTCGCGTCGATTTGTTTAACCCGGAAACCGGCGTGCCCGAAGTGCTCGGCGAAGAAAACGATTTATACGCCCACCCCATCGACCCGCCGGTGCAGTTGGACGGCGCCGTCGATAAATGGCGCGGCTTGCGTCAACACGCCGCCTATCACACCGGCGGCACGCCGTTTTTTTGCGATGCGCAATACGACCCGGATTCGTTTTCATTGGTCAATGTATTTGCGCACACCGATGATTCGGTTTATGCATTATTCGAAGTCAACGACGACCGCGTCGTCTATCGCGATTTGGAATTGCGCCGATTGGACGGCAGCGATCAAATTCGCGTGTTGGTGCAGCCGCCGCACGCACCGCGCAAACATTATTTAATGGTCGCGCGCGCCGACGGGCGGATGAGCGTCTATTGGGTCGATGAAGAATGGCGGCTGCCGATAAGCGGTGCGCCGTCGCCGACCTTCACCGCGCAAATCGTCAAAACCGATTGGGGTTATCGAGTGGTGTTTAAGTTTCCGCGCGCGTTGGTGTCGGGCGGCGCGAAGTTGGGTTTTTTTGTCGCCGATGTCGACGACCCGCAGGCGCGCATCGTTCGCGCGGTGTTGGCGGCGTCGCCGCAATTGCCGAGCGGCGAGCCAGGGCAAATTTTATTAAGTTCGCCGGAACTCGCCAAAATTTTACAGGGGCTTAATCAACCGCGTTCCTTGATTTGGATTTTGGATAAAGCGCAGCGCGTGCGCGCCGTGGTCGGCGGCTTGTCCGAGCCGATTGAACAATCAGCCGAACCGCCGCCGCGCACTTGGCGGCAACGCGCGCTGCAAACCATTCAGGCGCGATTGGCGGCGTTGACCAAACGCCCGGTCGAACAGTTTGTCGATGTATCGACCGATGTTACGCATCGTCCGGATAAAATTTTCAGCGCGGTGTTAAAGGGCGAAGCGCGCGCCACGTCGCGTCCGTCGCTCGACCAACAGGCGCAAATCATCGTCGCCGGTTATCCGATTCGCGCCGGCGACGACATCCTCGGCGCGGTCGTGGTCGAGCAAAGCGGCAATGTCGTGTCGATGCTGCAATATCAACTGTTGCGCAATTTAAGCGTGGCCACGGTGCTGGTGTTTGTGTTTGTGGTCGCCGTGTTGTTTATGTTTGCGTGGCGGTTGACGATGCGCATTCGCCGCCTGCATATCACCACCGACAAGGCGATTACCGCCGAAGGCCGCGTGGTCGAATCGCAAATCCCGACGCGCAATTATCCCGGCGATGAACTCGGCGATTTGGGGCGCAGCATCAGCGCAATGCTCGCGCGATTGTCCGGCTACACCCGCTATCTCGAAGGCATGCCCGACATCCTCGCGCATGAAATGAACAACCCGCTTAATGTCGTCAGTTCATCGCTGCAGATTATCGAATCCGACCTGCCGGAGATTCGCCACAATCAATACATGCAACGCGCGCGCGTCGGCATCGATAGGTTGCGCGCAATCTTGACGAGTTTGACCGAAGCGGCGAATTTGGAGGGCGCGATGCGCGATGATGTTAAGCAGCCGATTGAGTTGTCGTCGTTGGTGCGCGAATTTATCGACGGCTATCGCATCAGTTTGCCGGCGCATGAATTTCGCCTCGAGTTAATCGGCGCGCCGTTGTCGATACAAGGCAACGCCGATCACTTGTCGCAGATGTTGGATAAACTCATCGACAATGCGGTGAGATTTAGCCGCCCGGGCCGGCCGATTGTCGTGCGCGTACAAGCGCGCGCCGAGTTTGCCGAGATTGTGGTGTTAAACGAAGGGCGCGTCCTGCCCGAACATCTGCGCACTCGATTGTTCGACCCGATGGTGTCGCATGGCGGCGTCGATGCAAAACGTTCGCATTTGGGGTTGGGGTTGTTTGTGGTGCGGTTGATTGCCGAATATCACAACGGTCACGCGCGCGCCGAAAATCGCGCCGACCATTCCGGCGTGGCCGTCACCGTGTCGATTCCCTTGCGCGTCGCCCCGCGTCCGCCGCGTACGCTTGCAGTGCGCACCCCGCAGGCGTGAGTTCATTAACGTCGTCGTCCGCGTCGCCGTTAACTTTATCGTTAACCTTGCCGTTAACTTTTAAGTTCGTCGCTTAAGTTCGCAACCAAAATCACCAAGTGGTAATCACCCATTTGCGCATGTTGGGCAAATCGCCGACTTCGTCTTCGGGTCCCGACCACAGCGTATCCGGGCGATTGTTGCGATAGGTTTCGCTCAAGCCTTTTTTGCGTTCGATCGATACGCGCTCGAGCCGCCCGCCGATTCGCTCTTCGCGAATCACGGCGTTGTCGCCGAACACTTCGATTTTGATGTTGGGGCCGGCGGCACTGTCGTCATCGGATTCTTCGGCGTGCGCACTCATCAATAATGCACCCGTCAAAACTGCGCCCGCCATCGCGCGCACCAACGCGCGCACCAATTTGCCGTTTCGCTCATTCATCGGTCGTCTCCGCCATCGATATGCATCGATACTCATGGATATGCAAATCGTAGCACGGCGCGGCGGTTTGGGGGATAATGCAACGCTAAATTATTGGATTCATCTTAAATGGATTCACAATCGATTCAAATCGATTCACATTCGTTATCTCATCCGCATTACCCGCCGTTCGACCAACCCGCCATGCCCGCCACCGACAAAACCAACAACACCGACGCCGCCGACCAAAACGCATCTGATGCGCAATTAATTTTGGTCGACGGCACCGCGTTTTTGTTTCGCGCCTATCATGCGATTCGCCCGCTGACCAACGCCGCCGGGCAAACCACGCATGCGGTGTTGGGCATGATGAATATGTTGCGCAAATTGCAAAACGAACATCAATCGGCGCGGTTGGCGGTGGTGATGGACGCCAAAGGCAAAACCTTTCGCCATCGAATGTATCGCGAATATAAAGCCAACCGCCCGCCGATGCCGGATGATTTGCGCGCGCAAAATGAGTATGTGCAAAAAATCGTGCCGGCGATGGGCTTGCCATTGTTGTCGACGCCGGATGTCGAAGCCGACGATGTCATCGGCACCTTGGCGCGCGTCGCCGAACAAAAAAATTGGCGCACGATGATTGTCAGCGCGGATAAAGACCTCGCGCAATTGGTGGGCGAGCGCGTTTGGATGTTGGACACGATGAAAAATGCGCGCCTGGATATCGAAGGCGTGCGCGCCAAATTCGGCGTGCTGCCGGAACAAATCGTCGATTATCTTGCGTTGGTTGGCGACACCTCGGACAACATTCCGGGCGTGCCCGGCGTCGGCGCAAAAACCGCGGCCAAGTGGCTGGCGCAATTCGGTACGCTCGATAAACTTGTCGTCGACGCCGCCGAGATAAGCGGCAAGGTTGGGGAATCCTTGCGCGACAACATCGAGCAATTGGCGTTGTCGCGACAATTGGCGACCATTAAATGCGATGTTGCGCTGGAAGTCGATGTCGATGCATTGCAAATTGCTGAACCTGACCTTGACGCTTTGCGCGTGTTGTGCGCCGAGTTGGGATTCGAGTCGTGGCTTAAAAAATTGGGCAGTGAAGTGGACGGTGAAGTTGACGACGCAAGTGCACCGCAAAAGCCGCAAACGAATTATGAAACCATCAGCGATTTAAAAACATTAACGCGGTGGATTAATAAACTTAAAAAAGCCGGCATGTTTGCCATCGACACCGAAACCACTTCGACCGATGCGCATCGCGCCGAGTTGGTTGGTGTGTCGTTTTCATCGGGCAAAGGCGATGCGGCGTATTTGCCGCTGGCGCATCGTTATGCCGGCGCACCCAAACAGGCGTCGATGGCGGATGCGTTGGCGCAACTGCGTCCGTTGTTGGAGGATGCGCGCATTAAAAAAGTCGGGCAGAACATTAAATACGACCTCGCCGTGTTGGCGCGCAACGGCATTGTGTTGGACGGCATTGCCGGCGATACGATGTTGATGTCGTATTTGCTCGATGCCGGCAACTCGCGGCATGATATGGACACCTTGGCGCGCAAACATCTTAATCGCGCGACGATTAAATACGCCGATGTCGCCGGCAGCGGCAAAAAACAATTGACCTTCGACCAAGTCGATGTTGCGCAGGCGACTCAATACGCGGCTGAAGACGCCGATGTGACATTGCAATTGCATGATGCATTGGCGCCGCGCATCGAAGCCGAATCTTCGTTGCGCAAATTATTTATCGACATCGAGATGCCGTTGGTGGCGGTGTTGGCGCGCACCGAAGCCAACGGCGTCGCCATCGATGCCGCAATGTTGCGCAAACAATCCGCGCAAATCGCGCAACGGTTGACGCGCATCGAAGCGAATGTGTTCGAATGCGCCGGCGAAGAATTTAACATTGCATCGCCGCGACAGATACAGGAAATCCTGTACGAAAAAAAAGGCATTGCGGTGTTGCGCAAAACGCCCAAAGGGCAGCCGTCGACGGCCGAAAGCGTGCTGCAGGAATTGGCGCATGAACATGAATTGCCGCGATTGATTTTGGAACATCGCGCATTGGCGAAATTAAAAAGCACTTACACCGACAAACTGCCGGCGTTAATCAACCCCGACACCGGACGGATTCACACTTCATATCATCAAGCGGTTGCGGCCACCGGTCGATTGTCATCGAGCGACCCGAATTTGCAAAACATTCCAATCCGCAGCGAAGACGGCAGACAAATTCGCGCGGCGTTTGTCGCCGCGCCGGGCAATGTATTAATGTCGGCGGATTATTCGCAGATTGAATTGCGCATCATGGCGCATTTATCCGGCGACGCCGGCTTGGTCGAAGCGTTTGCCAACAATGTCGATGTACACAGCGCAACCGCGTCCGAAGTGTTTGGCGTGTCGCTGGATGAAGTCGATGCCGAACAACGCCGCCGCGCCAAGGCGATTAACTTCGGTTTGATTTACGGCATGTCGGCGTTTGGTTTGGCGCGCCAATTAAAAATCGACCAACATCAAGCGCGCAACTACATCGAGATTTATTTTCAACGATATCCCGGCGTCAAGGCGTATATGGACGAGACCAAAATCCGCGCGCGCGAACGCGGTTATGTCGAAACTTTATACGGTCGCAGATTGAACCTGCCGGAGATTGCCGCGAAGAACGCGCAACGCCGACAATACGCCGAACGCACCGCCATCAATGCACCGATGCAAGGCACGGCCGCGGATTTAATTAAACGCGCGATGTTGGCGGTCGATGGTTGGCTGTTGCGCGAATCGATTCCGGCGAAAATCATTTTGCAGGTGCATGATGAACTGGTGTTGGAGGTCAAACAAAACGCCGCCGAATTCGTTGCGCAAACCACCGCCGAATTAATGGCGCAAGCGGCGACGCTGGATGTGCCGTTGGTGGTCGATACCGGCATTGGTGCGAATTGGAAAGAGGCGCATTGAGTGCGACAGTGCATTTGCACATCGTGCAAAGTTGTTGCAAGATAGTCGCAAGATAGTCACAAAATAGTTAACACCAACGCGCAATTTAATCGCCGCGAAATCGTCACGAACTTGTCACTTCACTCGTCACTTAACTTCACTTAGATTTAATAACAACATGAACACCCCCGCCCGCGGCGCCGCTGCGCGTCATTTGGCAAAGTTGCTCGACGGCAGCACGATTACATTAAACGGCGACCATCCTTGGGACCCGCAAATCCGCAACAACGGATTTTATCGGCGGGTGTTGGCCGGCGGTTCGCTCGGCTTGGGCGAGTCGTATATGGACGGTTGGTGGGAATGCGAACAACTCGATGAGATGTACAACCGCCTGTTGCGCGCGTCGCGGATTCGCAAATACAGATTCCTTTCGTATGCATTGCCGTATTTGCGCGCGATGTTTTCGAATCTGCAAAGTCGCGCGCGCGCGTTTGCGGTCGGCGAAGCGCATTACGACATCGGCAATGATTTGTATCGCGCGATGTTGGATGCGCGGATGGTATACACCTGTGGCTATTGGAAAACCGCCGATACTCTCGACGACGCACAACGCGACAAACTCGAATTGGTGTGCAGTAAATTGGATTTACAAGCCGGCATGCGCGTGCTGGATATCGGTTGCGGCTGGGGCAGTTTCGCCAAATACGCGGCCGAGACGCGCGGCGTGCAGGTGGTCGGCGTCACCGTTTCCAAACAACAAGTCGCGCTCGGTCAACAACAATGCAGCGGTTTGCCGATTGAATTTCGTTTGCAGGATTATCGCGCGGTCGATGAATCGTTCGATGCAATCGTCTCGCTCGGGATGTTCGAACATGTCGGGCATAAAAATTATCGCGCTTATATGCGCGTGGTGCGGCGGTGTTTGGCTGATGGCGGTTTGTTTATGCTGCATACCATCGGCAAAAATCATTCGTATGTCGGCGTCGACCCGTGGATTGCAAAATACATTTTTCCCAACGGCGAGATTCCGTCGCTCAAACAAATTGCATCATCATTGCAAAGTCGAATGGTGATTGAAGACATGCATAACTTCGGCGCCGATTACGACCGCACCTTAATGGCGTGGTTTGCAAATTTCGATGCGGCCTGGCCGCAACTCTCGAAACAATTGCCCGAACGGTTTTATCGAATGTGGAAATATTATCTGCATGTATGCGCCGGCGCATTTCGTGCGCGTAATTTGCAACTGTGGCAATTGGTCATCGCCAACAATCCGCAACTCGGCGCGTATCGACGTCCTGATATGTAATCGTGTGTAACACATATCACTGTATTTATCGTATCGCCGCCATTGACTGAACCGTCCAACAATCCATCGCGCGCAATTAAGGGACGCGGTGCAGTTGATTCGCCGCCGGGGCGGTTTGAGACTCGACAAGTCGATGCAGTCGACGACGGTTGGGTGCAATGCGATGAACCCGAATCGAATCCGCAAACGCGCGTGCGGTTTGAATCGGCAAAAAGTATTTTGAGCGAAAACGATTCGCCGGATATTCCAACGCAACTGTCGATTAATCCGTATCGCGGTTGCGAACACGGTTGCGTTTATTGTTTTGCACGCCCGTCGCATTCCTATCTCGGCTTGTCGCCGGGCTTGGATTTCGAAACCAAACTCAGCGCAAAACAAAACGCGCCCGAATTATTGCGCCGCGCATTATTGCGCCGCAACTATCGCGCGCAAACCATCACACTCGGCATCAACACAGACGCCTATCAACCCATCGAACGCCGGTTCAAAATCACGCGACAGTTGGTCGAGTTGTTGTGCGATTGCCGCCATCCACTGTCGCTAATAACAAAATCCGCGCTAATCGAACGCGATATCGATTTGTTGTCGGAGATGGCATCGATGCAATTGGTCGAAGCCGCAATATCGATAACCTCACTCGATGCAACCTTAACCCGCAAACTCGAACCGCGCGCCGCGGCCCCGGCACGCCGATTAAAAACCGTCGAACGATTGGCAACCGCAGGCATCCCAGTCACCGTATTAATGGCGCCCATTATCCCAGCGTTGACGGATAATGAAATCGAATCGCTGTTGCAATCCGCCAAAGACGCCGGCGCAAAAAACGCCGGCTACATCGTGCTGCGCCTGCCGCATGAATTAAAACAAGTATTCCGCGCCTGGCTGGCCGAACATTATCCGTTGCGCGCCAAAAAAATAATGACCCAAGTGCGCGCCCTACACGGCGGCGCGGATTACAACCCCGAATTTTTTACCCGCTTAACCGGGCGCGGTGAATTTGCAAACTTAATCCAAACACGATTCCAATTGGCGCGCAAACGTTGCGGTTTGAATCAACCGCGTCGGGAAAAATTGCGATGCGATTTGTTTCGTCCGCCGCGCGGCGGGCAGATGCCAATTGGGTTTTGAGGGCAATAGTGCGTGCTATTATTTGCGATACGCCCTTGGCCACGTTCGAAGATGCGCGGCGTTTTATTAATCCATTGCCGGTGTGACGATGACGAAAATACGCATGATGTTGCCGGTTGCATTGACCGGGATATTGGGGCATGAGTCCGAGGCAGGGCTGGCTGCAGACCAAATTGCGCAGGTTCACAAGATGGCCGAACAAGGCGATTCGGATGCGCAGTTTGTTTTGGGCTATGTATACCAACTCGGATTAGGCGTCGACAAAGACCCGCACTTTGCCGCGCATTGGTATCGCGAATCGGCGAAGCAAGGCAATGTTGGCGCACAATTTTCGTTGGGCGTAGCCTATCAAGAAGGCGAAGGCGTCGATAAAGACATATACAAAGCCGTCGACTGGTGGCGCAAATCCGCCGCGCAAGGCCATGCCGATGCGCAATATTATTTCGGTCATGCATATTGGCTTGGGCGGGGCGTCGAGAAAGACGTGCACTTTGCTGCGCATTGGTATCGCAAATCCGCCGAGCAAGGCAATGCGCAAGCGCAAAATAATTTGGCTGCGACATACGCGACCGGGCAAGGCAATAAAAAAGATTTGCAGAAAGCAATTAAGTGGTGGCACAAATCCGCGGCACAAGGTGTTGCCGAGGCGCAATCGGTTTTGGGCGATGCATATTCGATTGGCGAAGACGTCGATAAAGATCTTGCGCAGTCGATTGATTGGTATACCAAAGCCGCGGCGCAAGGCTATGCGCATGCGCAATTTAATTTGGGTCTCGCCTACTGGCAAGGCGAAGGCGTCGATAAAGATGCCGTGCAGGCCGTTGATTGGTACCGCAAAGCGGCGATGCAAGGGCATGCGGATGCGCAATATGGTTTGAGCCTTGCATACTGGTTCGGAGAGGGCGTTGATAAAGACCCGGCGCAATCCGTTAACTGGTCGCACAAATCCGCCGCGCAGGGCAATGCGGACGCACAAAAACTTTTGGCGGGCGCCTATTGGCAAGGCGAAGGCGTAACCCAAAACGCCGAAGAAGCCTATGTTTGGCTGCTAATCGCCATCGCCAGCGGCAACAAAAAAGCGGCAGAAGCGCGTGGCAGCATCGAACCACACCTATCCAAATCGGAAATTCGTCGGGCGCAAAAGAAGCGAGGTTGCGGCTTAAGGCGATTAAGAATCGGGTGGCGACGATGCCGAAGTCATTGATGGCCGATTAATTTGGCGGGTGCTTTTGTTAACAATCAGCGTTGTCCGCCGCCTTGCAAGCGGTAATTTCTCGCCGGCTAACGCTAATTGCTCGATGGTTAGCGTTGTTCGCCCGGCGATTCTTGTTAATTAATGTCGATTAGCGTTGACCGTGTAGCGATTAGCGTTTGTCATGGCTTGGGTAGCGTTACTTGTGGGGTGATTAGCGTCCACTGGGGGTTTGTTAACGCTGTTTACGGTGGGCTGCCTACGGGGTTATGCGGTTTGTTGGGTTGGTCGCTGTGTATAATGTGGCGGCATTGCGCACATGTCGCCGGCTCGGCGGGCATTCCAACCGAAGATGATTATTTCGAAGTACACGATTTCGGTCGCGCCGACTTCACGGTTCCCGCATGTTCGAGAAAGGTGCGGCGTTCTTATTAATTGATTGCTTTTATAGTCACTGACGAATATGCGTGTTTTGCTGATTGCTGATGGGTTGCGCAAAGCGGTGACGCAAGTGTACGCGGGCATGCAGTTTTGGTTGGGCGCGGTGTACTCTGGCACCGTACACTGTCCAGGGTTAGTCGGTGATGACGACCGACGCAAAGCGATTTACTGGCTGAATAAAGCGGCGGCGCACGGGCATGCAAAGGCGCAAGCGCAGTTGGGCTATGTATATTGGTATGGAAAAGGGGTCGAAAAAAACCCTGCGCAGGCGGTTGACTGGTATCGCAAAGCGGTGGAGCAAAGAGATGCGTACGCGCAAAATAATTTGGGCGTGGCGTATGCGCTTGGCAAGGGCGTACGTAAAAATCGCGCACGGGCAATTGACTTGTTTCGCAAATCCGCGGAGCAAGGGAATTCTCATGCGCAATATAATTTGGGGTACGCATATGCCAATGGCGAAGGCGTCGATAAAAACTTGCGTGAGGCAGTCGATTGGTATCGCAAAGCAGCCGTACAAAAAGTTGCGTGTGCACAGTTTAGATTGGGTTGCGCGTATGCAAAAGGCGAAGGCGTCAAGAAAGACTTGGGCGAAGCGGTTGACTGGTATCGCAAAGCGGATGCGCAAGGCCATATGGGGGCGCATGCGGCTTTGTATTATGATTAATTTACTAAACTACTTAATGTTTACGATGAGAAAGCATTTACTGTTAATCGCTGTCTTGATGGCGGTGTTGGGGTGCGGTGCGGTTAAGGCGGAGTATTCCGCGGATGAATTAGCGGAATTGCGCACGCGGGCGGAACAAGGGAACGCTGACGCGCAGACACTGTTGGGCGAGGCGTATTTAATTGGCGATGGTGTCGATATAGATCTACACAAAGCAGTTAAGTGGTGGCGCAAAGCGGCGGAGCAAGGGTTTGCGGCGGGGCAATACAGTTTGGGGGTCGCGTACTGGGCTGGAGGCGGGGTTGATGAAGACCGACGCAAAGCGATTGATTGGTGGCGCAAAGCGGCGGAGCAAAGGTACGCGAGTGCGCAGGAGAAGTTGGGCATCGTATACTGGCGTGGCGAAGGTGTCGATAAAGACCAACGCCAAGCAGTTGACTGGTTTCGCAAAGCGGCGGAGCAAGGGCATGCGTTAGCACAGTCGCGTTTGGGAGGGGCTTATTTTATGGGGGAAGGCGTAATTCAAGACCCGAAAGAATCGTATATTTGGTTTTTAATTGCCAAAGCGAATGGCGATGAAGATGCGGAGGAATACCGTGCGGCTATCGAGCAGTTTCTGTCTGCATCCGAGATTCGCTCTGCCCGAAAAGAAGCAGTGGTGCGATTCGAAGCAATTTCGAATCGCGCAAACGAAGCCGAGTAATTGAGCGAGGCGTTTTTTTACTTTCATTATTTACAGGTGCTGACGATGAAAAAGTATTTTTTGTTAATCGCTGTCTTGGTGGCGGCGTTGGGCGTTGGGGCGGTTAAGGCGGAGTATTCCGCGGATGAAATCGCAAAGTTTCGTGCGGCGGCGAAGCAAGGGGACGCTGACGCGCAGTATAAGTTGGGTAGAGCATACTCCTATGGGTATGTTGTTGATAAAGACCCGCGCAAAGCCGTTGAGTTGTGGCGCAAAGCGGCAGCACAAGGGCATGCGGGTGGGCAGAATGTTTTGGGTTACGCGTATATGTTTGGCGAAGGCGTCGATGAAGACCTGCGTAAAGCGGTTGAGTTGTTTCGCAAATCAGCGGCGCAAGGATTTGCGAATGGACAAGTAAATTTGGGTTGGGCGTATGTCAGTGGCAAAGGTGTCGATAAAGACCTGCGTAAAGCGGTTGAGTTGTTTCGCAAATCAGCGGATCAAGGATTTGCGACAGCACAGGCTGCTTTGGGTTACGCATACATGTGGGGTCAAGGTGTTCGTAAAAACCGTCGCAAAGCGGTTGAGTGGCTTCACAAAGCGGCGGAGCAAGGGGATGCGTATGCGCAAACTAATTTAGGTTACGCATACCTGAAAGGTCACGGTGTTCGTAAAAATTCGCGCAAAGCGGTTGAGTGGTGGAGCAAAGCGGCGAAGCAAGGGGATGCGGGCGCGCAGAATAGTTTAGGTTACGCATACCAACATGGCCAAGGTGTTGCTAAAGACCCACGCCAAGGAGTTGAATGGTATCTCAAAGCGGCGGAGCAAGGAGAGGCGTATGCGCAGGCAAATTTAAGCGGTGCATACTGGGACGGTAGTGGCGTAATTCAAGATTACCACGAAGGGTATGTTTGGGCGTTAATCGCCAAGGCGAACGGTAACGAAAGCACAGCGAAATGGCTTAAGTCATTCGATATTAGATACACGCTGTCTGCATCCGAAATTCGCTCAGCGCAAAAAGAAGCGCGGTTGCGTTTAGCGGCGTTTCGAAATCAAGAACAAAAATCCGAAAGCAAAAACAACTTGCCGAACATCGCCGCCGCCAAACCACCTACGGATAGCACCCTTGCCCAACAAGTATTCGAAAAAACTTGGCGCTCAGTCGTAGTAATCGAAACCCACGACGCACAAGGCAGCGGCGTAATCGTCCGCCCAAACATCGTCGCGACCAACTGCCATGTCGTCGAAAACGCCAAACGCATCGCCGTCTACAAATCAGTTGCGCGACGCGCGGATGACGATAACGCTTTTGCCGCGCGCATTCGACACGCCGATGAACGCCGCGATTTTTGTTTGTTGGATGTCGATGGCTTGTGGGGCATTGCGGCGACGGTGCGCAAGTATGCAACGCTCAAAGTCGGCGAAAGTGTTTATGGATTGGGCGCACCGAAAGGATTGGATTTGTCGTTGTCCGATGGATTGATTTCACAACTGCGCGAGATTGACGGCAATCGCAAAATCCAAACCAATGTCGCCATCTCACCGGGCTCATCCGGCGGCGGCTTGTTCGACCGCGAAGGCAATTTAATCGGCATTATGAGTTCCAAAATCACTGATGAAAGCGTCGAGGGAATCGGCTTTGCCATTCCGGCGGATTTGGTTTTGCGGGAGTAGGGAAGTGTGGGCGATTTAACTTGCGCGTTTTGCCGCCGCGCAAATAAAAAACCGGCGCATCCCTGCGCCTCGTTCTTCCATGACAGACACTTCCGTCGCGCCTGTTTCATCCGTGTAGGGCGCATTGTGGGGGCGGGGGCGGGGTGGGGCTGTGGGGTTTCGCACAAAAGTTGGTTTTAAAACGGGATATCGTTGTCGTAATCGTCATCGTTGTCATCGAGCGGATGGTTGCCGGTAATCTCGCGCAGAAAATCGGATTCGATTTCTGATTCGCAGAGCAGATACAACTTTTCTTTTGCGCGGGTCAGCCCGACATAAAACAGTCGCCGTTCTTCGTCCAACGTTTTTTGTGGCGTTGCGCCCAAAATTTCGTATAAATCGCTGTCGGGGTGAATTAGCGGATACGCGCCATCGTTGACAAAAAGCATAATGACTATGTCTGCTTCGCGCCCTTTATAGCCGTGCGTTGTACTTGCATCGACTAATTTGTCGAAATCTCGATATACGGGGTGACCTTTGCAGGTTTCTTTGAGCGCGCTTTTAAATTGTGCGGGGGATTCATAATAGAAACCCACGCTGTTCGTTTTGCTCAGAATCGCGATGCGTTTATTCCGATTTGAATCATCGGTGATGATTGTGTAACACGCTTTTAACGTTTTCGCCATTACCGATTTGTTGGGGGAGTATTTGGTGTTGTCATGGTTGCCTTTAATTGCGGCGACAAACCGACGGTCAAACTCGCGCGCTTGTTTATGCGCGGCATCAGTTCTTCGCTCAATCCGAATTTCATCAGTGTGGCGTTTACAAATTTCGCCTTTTTCGGTTTTATAAGCGCGCGATTGTTCGCCTCTGCCAGCCATAAACCGATTGGAAATGTCGACAATGCTCGTTGCACTTCGATGATTGGTCAGCAGCGCAAGATGTTTCGCGCCGTCAATATATTTGTCGAAAGATTCAAAATACTTTAAATCCGACCCGGCGAATGCATTAATTGCCTGCCAATCATCACCGACGCAAAAAACCTTCATCGCCGGATTGCAACGACGAATTGCATCTACCAAATTAAAAAACAACGGCGAGAAATCTTGATACTCATCAATCATCAAGTATTTAAGTTGGTTGATTTTGATTGAGCGACCGTCCGCTGTGGGAATCGCACAATCCCCCTTGGTTTGCTGCACTTTATCGATGGCGTGCTCAAGCAAATCATTAAAGTCCAATGAATCGGTTTTGTCGAGTTCGCGCACATAGTCGCTGTAAATTTTGTTTGCCATGTGCGAAAAAATCGAAGGGCGCGTGCCGATGCCAAGCCCGTTAATTTTTTCGGCGACATCATCGGGAGAAAGACGCTGATTTTTAGCCCGCTGAATGAACTGCAGGAACATTGTGGTCAACTTTCCAATGCGTATCTCATTAACTTTTTTAGCCAATGCATTGTTGTCGAGTTTTGTTAATACAACACCGGCATCGGTCAATTTGCGACACAGAATTTTTTCAAAGTGTTCGCGCCCAGGGCGCAAATCCGCGATGGAAGTTTCGAGGAAAAGCACATTTTCTCTTTTGTAAGAGTCGCTCTTCCAGTAAGCCCGCTTTTCCTCCATCTGAGTTTTGTAATCATCCCAAGAGCCGTCCCATAAATCTGAAACTTGCTTGTTGGAGTCGTTTTCGTCAATCCCCCAATGTTCGATAACGACACGCGGCTTTTTGGCGCCAACCACATTTAACGTAAAGTCGGGGCGGTAGTTGCGATTGTCCCACCACCAAACTTGCTCGTAATTGTGCGCGATGCCGTGCTCAAAAAGAAAATCGCCAATGTATTTTTCCCCCAATGACTTCACCGAATCACCTTTAAGGGTTGCTTGACGATGATTGCGTCGATAGAGGTAATAATCCTCTTTCGACAAAAAACTGCCGAGGCTTTCCATCTCCGTTATCTCAGCGCGAAAAAAAACGTGCGCTCTTAAAAGAAACGCGATGTTTTTGGCACCGTTTACCAGTTTTTGGACAAACTGTTTTTGTTGCGCCGTCGATACGCCTCCGCCCTTTTCGTCAAACAGCGGAGTTTTTGCCGGCGGCGCCACCTGCCACGCAAGCGAATGGAATGTCCGCGCATTGTTAAAATCGCCAATGCCGCATTGCGTTTGTATGCGATGAGTTATTCCCTCCGCGGCTTTTTTGTTAAACGCAAGCAACATAATTTCGTCGGGCTTGATGCCCGCATGCTGAATTAAAAACCGAGTGCGTTCGGCAACCACCGAAGTTTTCCCCGAGCCGGCGCGCGCCTTCAACAGCACATTTTCATTGATGGACGCAATCGCCGCAATCTGCTCGTCGTTTGGTTGTTGCGCGTTGGGGCGCAATGCGTTTTGTTCAAACCAATTTTTTACAAAGGCGCACTTCGCCTCGTCATAATCGCTTCGAGACAAAACTTCGGCAAACCGTTCGCAATACAAGTTTTCAGCGCCAATAAAGTCCGCTTCAAAGCATTCCTCCAAGCGAGCCAAAGCATCCTTCCTCGCCGCGAGGAGTTTTTCCTTTTCTTGCGCTTCGAGACGAGCCTTTTCTTGTTCTTGATGTTTTTGTTTGAGTTGCGCATATTCGTCTTGTGACAAGATGCCGGCAAATTGCGCGTGATACAAATCATCGGCGCCGTCAAAGTTTGTTTGGAACCAATCATTTATACGCGCGCGAGCAACTTCTCTCGCGACGCGCTCTTGTTCCTTGCGTTGAGCATACTCGGCGGCTTTTCTTGCGGACTCAGCGCGCGCCTTTGTCCATTGCTCGTGCGGTTTTACAAGTTCTTCAAGTGTCGTGTAATCTTGATGGCTGAGTTCCTTTTCTGCGTCCCCCAAACATTTTTTCGCTTCGTCAACACCGTCACGTTGCCCGAGACAATGCGTTATTTTGAAGAAATACTGCGCGAATGTTTTTTTAGCCATCTTTAAATTTTCCAACTCGAGAAAGAAAAAATTGTGCTTTGTAAAAAAACAAATGGCAAAGAGCGAGAAATTCGAACCCCCGCCCCCGTTAAAGATAAACCATTTCCAACACCGCCACATTCAACCACTCTACACACAATTATAACAACACATCACCATGCGGTTAAAACACCGACCCATTAATTTCAGTCTGCGCGATTGATTTGCCGGTGATTGGATGACCGCGTTCGGGCAGTTTGGGGAACACGCCGGCGAAGTATTCTTCCATCGACCAAAACACCATGCGCGGATAGATTTCCGTGCCGCCCTTGAAGGCGAGCGTGCCGGCTTTGTTAATCGCATCACGCATGGTTTTTGTTTCGTTGAGTTTGTTTAATGTGATGAAAACCCCAATCGCCGCATGCCCGCCGGTCACTTGCGAAAGCAACGCACGAATTGCGTCCGTCGTCGGCCGGGTGACCTTAACTTGCGCAACGCATTGCTTGGTGATGGGCTCGCCTTTTTCGTCGACCGGTTCATGCAGTAAAAAACCTCTGCCGTCGATGCCGCCGTCGCCGGTTTGTTTTTCATTCGGCAAAAATCCCGGGAAGCAGGATACCGCCCATTTTTCAAATACAAACGGGTCGGCTGCGCCCAAATCGGCTGCGCTTTTCATGTCCATTGGCAACCCCTGAACAGTCACACCCTCGGCGTTTTTTAAACGCCGGCGACAAACTTCGGTAACTGCATACGGCGAGATGTCAATGCCGATAAATTTGCGCCGCAGATTCCACGCCGCTTCGGCGGTTGTGCCGCAACCGCAAAATGGGTCCAGCACAATTTCGTCTTTGTTGGAACTGGCTTTAACAATTCGATTTAACAAGGCAAGCGGCTTTTGCGTGGGATAACCCAAGCGCTCTCTTGACGCTTGATTTAATATCGGAATCGATACCCAATCGCGCGGTGGAACGCCCACCTCCATGTATTGGCGATAGGTTTCCTCGCTTTCTTGACGAGGGTCGTTACGCCCGTCTTTGTAACGCAGCCGATATCGACGACCGTCTTCATCGATATATTTAAACTTTTTAGCAACGGTGTATTCGCTGTATTCTTCCGCAACTTCGCGCCAGTTAAAATTCCATTGGTTGGATTTTGTGTAAAACAAAATGATGTCGTGTTTTTTATTCCATTGCTTGTGCGACAACTCGCGTTCGCGATAGCACCAAACCATTTCATTGCGAAAGTTTTTTGCGCCAAATATGCTGTCCATGGCCGCTTTCATGTAATGCGAAGCGGTCGGGTCGCAATGAAAATAAATGCTGCCGGTGTCTTTCAATATTTCGCGCATCCACACCAGCCGTTCGGCCATGTAACTGACATAAGAAAGCATGCCGCCTTCGCCCAAAATTAATTTCAATCCCTGCATGGCGTTGGCGAGTTCTTGATACGGCACCGCGCACAGTCGCTTCACTCGTTTGTGCGCCTGTTCTGACCAGTTCCAAGTGTCATCGAAAGCGACGAACTGTGCGCGGTCATCGAGCGCCTTGCCTTGCGCATCTTTGCCAAACAAAATGTTGTAACTGGCGTTGGAATTAAACGGCGGGTCGAGATAAATCAAATCCACCTTGTGACCTTGCTCAGCCCACTTTTGCAAAATATCCAAACAGTCGCCGTGGCAAAGCGTGTTGTTTCGGAAGTCAATTTGTTTGTATTTCATAACCGGTTTGGTCGGGGGAATTGGCGGTTGACGTTGTCCGTTTGGCAACACAAAAAAACAAATGGCGGAGAGCGAGGGATTCGAACCCCCGGACCCGTTAAGGTCAACGGTTTTCAAGACCGCCGCATTCGACCGCTCTGCCAGCTCTCCACGCATCGCGGATTATAGCATTGCATTGGCTGTGGTATGGTTTGCGGATGTCCGCTTTGGTTTGTTTGTGCGCCGATAAATTGGCGGCGCCGTCTTTGCGGGCGGTGGTGCGGCATGGGTTTTTTGGGCGATGCGGCGGGGTGTCGGTGGGGGCGTTTGATTCGTTGAACTGTAGTTGGTTTGTTGGTGATTCGGTTGATGCGGTTGACGCCAATCGTGCGCGGGTGGCCGGGCATCTTGATGCGCGGCGGTTGGTTACTTGTCAACAAGTGCATTCGAATTTGGTTTGCGTTGTCGATGATGCGCATGATGACTCGCGCATTGTGCAAGCCGATGGGTTGGCGACTGCGCAGGCCGGGGTTGCGCTTGGCGTGTTGGCGGCGGATTGTGCGCCGGTGTTGTTGGCCGATGCGCGGGCGCGCGTGATTGGCGCGGCGCATGCCGGTTGGCGCGGGGCGTTGGGCGGGATTGTCGAGGCGGTGATTGATGCGATGGTGCGGTTGGGCGCGGATAAACGTCGCATCGTCGGCGCGATTGGGCCGGCGATTCAATTGCATTCGTATCGCGTGTCGGCGGAGTTTGTTGCGCGGTTTTGTGATGATGATGTTGTGACTTGCGACGATTGTTTTATGCGCGACGATAGTGGCGCACATTATTTTAATCTGCCGCGTTATGTGCAAAAGCGCGCGTGCATCGCCGGCGTGTCCACTCTCGATTCACTCGATGTCGATACGGCAACCGAACCGGCGCGGTTTTTTAGCCATCGACGCACCTGCCTGCAAAATCAAACGCGCAGCGGTCGACAAATCGGCGCGATAGTGTTGCGCGAAGATGCAAACCAATGACAACAATCGCCGCAATCCAAATGACCTCCGGCGACGACATCGTCGCCAACCTTGACGTTGCCGCCGAATTCGTTGCGCGCGCCAAACGCGAAGGTGCCGAGTTGATTGTATTGCCGGAATGTTTTGCGTTGATGCCGAAAAACGCCGCGCGACTAATGCGATGCGCCGAAGTGCATGGCGACGGCTTGATTCAAAATTTCCTCGCCGAACTCAGCAAACGCGAAAATGTTTGGTTGATTGCCGGGTCGTTGCCGCTCAAAAGCGATGATGCTGCGCGCGTGTTTAATTCATCGCTGGTGTATGATGCGCGCGGGGCGAATGTTGCGCGCTATGACAAGATTCATTTATTCGATGTGCAGTTGGCGGATGGCGAACACCAAACCGAATCCGCCTACACCCAAGCCGGGCGGCGTTGCGTGGTGGTCGATGCGCCGATGGCGAAAGTTGGTTTGAGTGTTTGTTATGACCTGCGTTTTGCCGAGATGTATCGCAAGTTGACGGCGTTGGGCGCGCAGTTGCTGACGGTGCCGTCGGCGTTTGCGGTTGGCACCGGACGCGCGCATTGGCAAGTGCTGTTGCGGGCGCGCGCGATTGAAAACTGTTGCTATGTGGTCGCCGCCGCACAAGTCGGCGCGCATGACAACGGGCGCAAGACTTATGGGCACAGTTTAATTGCAGGCCCTTGGGGCGAAGTATTGGCGCATCAAGTTGACGGTTGCGGCGTGTTGTTGGCGGAGATTGATTTGCGCAAACTGAACACCTTGCGCGAACAATTGCCGTGCTTGACGCATCGGCGGGATGAATTGTTTGTTTGATTCGAAGTGTTTGCTTGCCGCTTGTAAAAAAGTTGTCGCAGCATTATTAATTAAAGATTATTAATTAAAGTGTCACTTATTATTAAAGCGTTACTTATTTAAGTTAAGTATTCATTAACTTATGCACTATTAATAATGAGTTGCGAACAGTTAATAGTTAATGAATAGTTTATGAATTATTAATGACCACCAATTAAACGAGAAAACCCAATGACTCAACTGTTACAAACCGCCCACCACACCTTGCTCGAACCGGCCGGGTTGGGCGTCAATGATGTCGAGAAAATTCTCGGGCGATTGATGACGCCGCGAATCGATTACGCCGATGTGTATTTTCAATATTCGCGGCGCGAAGGGTGGTTGTTGGAAGGCGGCAAAGTTAAATCCGGCAGTTATTCGATAGAACAAGGCGCCGGGGTGCGCGCGGTTAGCGGTGAAAAAACCGGCTTCGCTTATTCCGATGAACTGCAATTGCCGGCGTTGACCGATGCCGCCGGGGCGGCTGCGGCGATTGCGCGCAGCGGGCGCGCGCAATCCCAAGTCGCCGTCGGCGATGCGCGCAAGCATGCGGCGTTGTATCCGCCGATTGACCCGCTCGAATCGCTCGGCACTGAGGATAAAATCCAATTGTTGCGGCGCGCCGAACAAGCCGCGCGTCAAGTTGACCCGCGCATTTGCGAAGTCGTTGTCAGTTTGGCGGCGGTGCAGGATGTCGTGTTGATTGCGCGGTCGGATGGTTTGCTTGCGGCCGATGTGCGTCCGTTGATTCGAATGAATGTTAATGTCATCGCCGAACAAAACGGGCGGCGCGAAAACGGTTCCGGCGGCGGCGGCGCGCGGTTGGGCTATGACTATTTTTGCCAATCGCAACGCCCCGAACAATACGCGCAAGAAGCGGCGCGTCAAGCGTTGCTGCAGTTGACGGCGGTCGATGCGCCGGCCGGTGAAATGACCGTGGTGTTGGGGCCCGGCTGGCCCGGCATCCTGCTACACGAAGCGATAGGGCACGGCTTGGAGGGCGATTTTAATCGCAAGCGCACTTCGGCGTTTAGCGGGCGCATCGGCGAACGGGTTGCATCCGAATTTTGCAGCGTGGTCGATGACGGCACGTTGCTCAATCGACGCGGTTCCTTATCGATTGACGACGAAGGCGAACCGAGTCAATGCACCACGTTAATCGAAAACGGCGTGCTGAAGGGTTATATGCAAGACCAACTCAACGCGAGATTAATGAACATGGCGCCGACCGGCAACGGGCGACGCGAATCATTTGCGCATTTGCCGATGCCGCGCATGACCAACACCTATATGCTGGCCGGGCCGCACGACCCGAAAGAGATTATCGAATCGGTCGATAACGGTTTGTATGCGGTCAACTTCGACGGCGGACAAGTCGACATCACCTCGGGCAAATTTGTTTTCGGCGCATGCGAAGCCTATCGCATCGAAGGCGGCAAGGTGACGCGCCCGGTCAAAGGCGCGACCTTAATCGGCAACGGCCCCGATGTGCTGACGCGGGTATCGATGGTCGGCGATGATTTGCAATTGGACAGCGGCGTCGGCACCTGCGGCAAGGATGGACAAAGTGTGCCGGTCGGCGTCGGTCAACCGACGATGCGCATCGATGCATTGACCGTCGGCGGCGCGGCGTTGTGAGCGGCGCGACACCTGCGGTGCGGCGCGATGCACCGGTCGACAACGTCGATGATGTCGACGGCATCGATAACCAACTGCTCGAAGTCGCCGAACATGCGCTGACTTGTGCGCGCCAACACGGCGCGGATATGTCCGAAGTCGCGGTTGGCATCGACCGCGGCGTTTCGGTTACCGCGCGCAATCGCGAGATGGAGACGATTGAACATCATCGCGACAACAGTTTGGCGGTCAGCGTGTACTTCGACCATCGCAGCGGTGCGGCCGCGAGCGCCGATTTTTCCGCCGATGCAATCGCAAAAAGCGTCGCCCACGCCTGCGCCATCGCCAAATTCACCGAGCGCGATGACTGCAACGGCTTGGCTGACCGCGCGCGATTGGCGGAGAAATTTCCCGCGCTGGATTTATATTTTCCGCATCAACCGGACATCGACGATTCGCTTGCGCGCGCTGTGCTGTGCGAAAGCGCGGCGTTGGATTATCACGCCGACATCACCAACAGCGAAGGCGCGACCGCATCGTGGCATCAGGAATTTTCGTTGTACGCCAACTCGCATGATTTTCGCGGCTTGACGCGCGGCAGTTCGCATGACATCGCCTGCTCGGTCATCGCCGGTCGAGGCGGGCAGATGCAGCGCGATTATTGGTATGACACGGCGCGCGACGCCGGCGATTTGCAGGCGCCGGCGCATATCGGCGAACGCGCGGCAGAGCGCACATTGCGGCGATGCAACGCGCGCAAGGTGCGCACCGGGCAATATCCGATTATCTTCGAGCCCGGGGTGTCAGCCGGCTTGCTCGGGCATTTGGTCGGCGCCATCAGCGGCGCGAGTTTGTATCGCAAGGCGTCGTTTTTGTTGGATGCATTGGGCAAACAAATTTTTGCCGAGTCGATTCGCATTCACGAACGCCCGCACTTGCCGAAATCGCCGGGCGCGGCGAGTTTTGATAATGAAGGCGTCGCCACCGCACCGCGCAACATCGTCGAAGACGGCGTGTTGCGCGGCTATGTGCTCAACAGTTACGCCGCGCGTCGCTTGGCTATGCAAACCACCGCCAACGCCGGCGGCGTGCATAACCTCGAAATTGCGCCAACCGGCGAACAATGCCTGCCGGATTTTGTCGCGCAACTCGAACGCGGCTTGGTCATCAGCGAACTCATCGGCTTTGGCGTCAACACCGTAACCGGCGATTATTCGCGCGGCGCGTTTGGCTATTGGGTCGAGCGCGGCGAGATACAACACGCGGTGCATGAATTCACCATCGCCGGCAATCTTGCGCAAATGTTCCGCGACATCGTCGCCGTCGGCGCCGACATCGATGCGCGCCGCAACTTGCGCGCCGGGGCGATTTTGATTGACAAGATGACGGTTGGGGGGAGTTAATAGTTAAATTAATAATTCATAATTAATTTAATTAATAATTATTAATTGGTTGCTGTGCATTTAATTATTTTGCACTTAATCATTTCGCACTTAATAAGTTTGCACTTAATAACAGTCACTTATCTTATTTAATTATTTTCATTATTTTAATAACGTTAATAATTTTAATCACTTCCTCATCTATACATCTGCGCCAACGACGGTTCCAACTCCGTCAACGCCTTGCGATACACCTCTTTTTTAAATGCAACCACTTGCTGCACCGGTCGCCAATAATCCACCCAGCACCAGCGGTCGAATTCCGGGGTGGCCGATACATCCAAGCGCACGCGCGATTCGACGGTGATTAATTGAAACAAAAACCAGCGTTGTTTTTGTCCGCGAAAACCGTGCGCGCGGCCGGCGCCGGCGTACGGCACTTCGTATTTCAGCCATCGGTCGGTTGCGCCGAGCAGATGCACATCATAGCCCTGCAAGCCGACTTCCTCGCGCAGTTCGCGAAACGCCGCGTCAATCGGCGGCTCCAACGGCTTGACCCCGCCCTGCGGAAATTGCCAGCCGTCGCGGCGCACGCGCCGCGCCCACAACACGCGCCCGTCGCGGTTGCATACGATGATGCCGACGTTTTTGCGATAGCCTTGACGGTCAACGCCGAGGCGCGAAGGCGCGCGATGATTCATTTGGCGGCGCGCGCGGCTGCGCAATGGCGGCGCGCAAACTCCAAAAATTCCTCCATCGCCTGCAGGCGGAATTGTTGGCGTTGATGCACGATGGAAAACGCCCGCCGCATCGGCGGCTTGAGCGGCACGGCGCACAATGATTTTAATGTCAATTCCTTTTGCAGCGTCGCAATCGACACAATCGCCACCCCAAGCCCGGCGCCAACCGCGCTTTTGATGGATTCGGGCCCGCCGAATTCCATAATGATGTTGAGGTTGGCGCTGTCCTGTTGTTGCGCGGTGATGTAATTTTCCATCACCTCGCGCGTGCCCGAGCCTTCTTCGCGGCTGATGAATTTATGCTTAAACAATTCGTCAATCGTCACCGCCTTGCGCGCAGCCAATGCATGCCCGAGCGGGCAGATGAGTTGCAGTTCGTCGTTCCAAATCACCTCGGTCGCCAAGCCTTTATTGTTGACCGGGCCTTCGACAATGCCGACGTCAATCTCGTTGTTTTCGACCATGTGAATCACCCCGGTGGTGTTGGCGATGCGCAGGCGCACCGTGACCGCAGGGAATTGCGTCTTAAACGCCCCGACAATGCCGGGAATAAAATACGCGCCAATCGTGGTGCTGGCGGCCACCGCCAACGGCCCGGAAACATCGCCGACCATCGCGCGCACTTCATCAGTCATCCGCCGATAACGCGCCATAATTACATCGGCGTGCGATTTCACCAACTCGCCGGCCGCGGTCAACACGATGCGGTTGTGCGTGCGGTCGAACAGCCGCGTGTTGAACTGTTCCTCGAGTTGCCGAATCTGAAAGGTGACCGCCGGCTGTGTCATGTGCAGTGATTCAGCCGCCTTGGTGAAACTCAAAAGCCGCGCCACCGTGGCAAAAACTTGTAACCTTCGATCCGCCAAATCAGCCTCCGACAATGGTTGTTGCGTGCGGGGTTGCGATGCGCCAAGTGTAGCATTATCGCCGCGCGGGTTGACAAGCCGCATCGCGCCGGTTAAAGTTCGTCGCCTAACCACCCTCGGGCATGCGCCGGTTGCGGCGACCCGAGGGTCTTTTTTTATTCGCCGACGGTTTTTGATGCCGATGCAAATGGGATTCGTCGCTTCAATATCGCGCGTTTTTGCCCAAATGCCGCCGACGGCGGCAATTACAACGGTTTTTTGGTGTTCCGCTATTTTTATGAAACCCCTCGTTTTTCAAAAATTAAAGGTTGACTAAACGGATTTTTTCGTTATTATTGCAATCCTAATCCCCCTCGGGCTTTCGTCGGCAACGGCGCCCCGGGGGTCGTTTCTCACCATGCTACGCGGTTGACAAGTCGCCGCCAATTTGGCATGGTCGAAAGCCTAACCACCCCCGGGCATACGTCGGTCGCGACGACCCGGGGGTCTTTTTTTATCCGAGCAATTTAAAATGTCCAACAAAAAACGCACGCGAGCCGTGTTGTTTATCGATGGCAGCAATTGGTATCACGCGCTCAAGTCAATCGGCGTAAGCAGCAATTCATTTCATTATCCAACCTTTGCTCAAGAACTTGTTCTGGACAGGGAGGTGTGTGGGATTCGTTACTATGTTGGGAAAGTGTTAACCCCACCCCATGAGAGAGCCAAGCAGGAGAGGTTTATCGATTCTCTCAAATCACAAAATGTTCGAGTCATTCTCGGGCGCATTGAACAGAAACGGATGAGTCCAAAACGCAACCCGGTGCTCAAAGAAATCAGCGCACTGTTGGCGAATCCGGAAAATAAAATCCCGACAAATATCGCCACTGCACTCGACGGTTTACGGCGTCGGGAAATTCCATACCAAACGGAGAAGCAAGTGGATGTTCACATCGCGGTTGATTTGGTCAGTTGTGCGTATCGCGACGAATATGATGTGGCTTACCTGCTTTCGGCGGACGGTGATTTTGTGCCGGCGGTTAAAGAGGCGAAGCGCCAAGGCAAAAAGGTGTTTGTCGCAGGGCCGGTGGCGGGAAAGCAGATTCGCGAGGCGGCTGACGCATTTATACCGATTAAATCCGAGCGATTTTGGCGGTGCTGACGCGCAACTTTATTAAGGCGCCCCCACCCTTGATTTTCCCCGCCGCGATGTTTATGTTAACCGACATCAACGCAAGTCGCGCGACACAAGTTTCGTAACATAAATTTCGCAACGCGCCCGCTTGCGCACGGTTTAATTTTTCGCTTGCAGTTTAATTTTTAGTTTGCAGTTTGTAGTTAACATTTATTTGCAGTTAATAGTTTATTTCACTTATTATTTTAACCACGCCCACATTCACACGAGAGGTTATTGAAAATGAACGGCTATGAGAACACCGTAACGCGCGTCGGTGCGCGCGGGTTGGAAATGAACAAGGTGTTGAAAAACACCTATTTGTTGCTTGCGATGACGCTGTTGTTTAGCGCGTTTACGGCATTTGTTGCGATGATGAGCGGCGCGCAGCCGTTGAACATCTTCGTTGTGTTGATTGGTTGGTTTGGGTTGTTGTTTTTGACCACCAAATTCCGCAACTCGCCGCTCGGCTTGTTGTTTGTGTTTGCCTTCACCGGCTTTATGGGCTATACCCTGGGCCCGATTGTCGGTTGGTACATCAGCGCAGTGCCGAACGGCGGGCAGTTGGTGATGACCGCATTGGGCGCCACCGGCGTGATTTTTCTCGGCTTGTCCGGCTATGTGTTGACCAGCAAAAAGGATTTCACCTTTATCGGCGGGATGTTGATGGTCGGCATCTTGGTGGCGTTTTTGGCCGGGCTGGCGGCGTTTGCGTTTTCGCTGCCGGCGTTGTCGTTGGCGGTGTCGGCGATGTTTGTGTTGCTGATGTCCGGGTTGATTTTGTTCCAAACCAGCCAAATTGTGCACGGCGGTGAAACCAACTACATCATGGCGACCATCACCTTGTACATCACCATCTACAATCTGTTTACCAGTTTGTTGCATATCTTCGGGGTGTTCGGCGGCGACGATTAAATCGCATTCGCACCCTAAAAAAGCCTCGGCAACGGGGCTTTTTTATTGCGCCCGGCGGAGATTAAAATGAAGGCGATGATTTTGGCGGCCGGCAAAGGCACGCGCATGCAGCCGTTGTCGTATGAACTGCCCAAGCCGATGATTCCATTGCTGGGCAAGCCGGTGATGGAATATTTGGTCGAGCAATTGGCTGCGCACGGCTTCGTCGATATTATGGTCAACGTCAGCCATCTGCCGGAATCGATAGAAAACTATTTCGGCGACGGACGCCGTTGGGGCGTCGACATCGGCTATTCCTTCGAAGGACGCATCGAAAAAGGCGCGGTGCTCAGCGAACCGCTCGGCTCGGCCGGCGGCATCAAACGCGTGCAGGAATTCGGCGGGTTTTTTGACGACACTTTTTTGGTGGTGTGCGGCGACGCGATTTTTGATTTGGATTTAACCCAAGTGCTGCGCAAGCATTGGCAATCCGGCGCGCATGCCAGCATCGTGGTCAGCGAGGTAGACCCGGCGCGCGTCTCGAATTACGGCGTCGTGCAATGCGACGCCGACGGGCGCGTCACTTCGTTTCAGGAAAAACCGTCGCGCGCCGAAGCCAAATCCAATTTGGTCAACACCGGCATCTGCCTGTTCGAACCGCAAATCATCGATGCAATCCCGAGCGGCGTCGACTACGACATCGGCGCGCAATTGTTGCCGAAGTTAATCGAACAAAACGCGCCGTTTCGGGCGATTGAAGAAGCCTTTCACTGGGTCGATATCGGGCGGTTGAGCGATTATTGGAGCGCATGCCAACGGCTGATGCGCGGCGCCTTGCGCGGCGTCAACATGCCCGGCAATGAAGTGTTG